>CAWDXW010000003.1:0-1007500 GCA_963806375.1 uncultured Pseudomonadota bacterium | reverse complement strand
GGGTGACGGCGTACCTTTTGTATAATGGGTCAGCGAGTTATTTTCAGTGGCAAGGCTAACCGCATAGGGGAGCCGTAGGGAAACCGAGTCTTAAATGGGCGCCACAGTCGCTGGGAATAGACCCGAAGCCAGTCGATCTATCCATGACCAGGATGAAGAACAGGTAACACTGTTTGGAGGTCCGAACGAACCACTGTTGCAATAGTGCGTCGATGAGTTGTGGATAGGAGTGAAAGGCTAATCAAGGCTGGCGATAGCTGGTTCTCCCCGAAAGCTATTTAGGTAGTGCCTCGAGTGAACACTCAGGGGGGTAGAGCACTGTTTGGAGAAGGGGGCCATCTCGGCCTACCAACTCCATGCAAACTCCGAATACCCTGAAGTGATACTCGGGAGACACACGGCGGGTGCTAACGTCCGTCGTGAAAAGGGCAACAACCCAGACCATCAGCTAAGGTCCCAAAGTTTCGGCTAAGT
The DNA here is from genome assembly GCA_963806375.1 of uncultured Pseudomonadota bacterium. GTDB lineage: Bacteria > Pseudomonadota > Gammaproteobacteria > Steroidobacterales > Steroidobacteraceae > 13-2-20CM-66-19. The sequence goes on along the minus strand of CAWDXW010000003.1, from coordinate 1,007,026 downwards.
GGTAAACGATGTGAGAAGGCATAGACAGCCAGGAGGTTGGCTTAGAAGCAGCCATCCTTTAAAGAAAGCGTAATAGCTCACTGGTCTAGTCGGCTCGCGCGGAAGATTTAACGGGGCTAAGCCGAGCACCGAAGCTATGGGTGTGAGTGACCTTCGGGTCGTTCACGCGGTAGGGGAGCGTTCTCTAAGCCTGCGAAGGTGTGCTGCGAGGCATGCTGGAGGTATGAGAAGTGCGAATGCTGACATGAGTAACGTTAAAGCGGGTGAAAAACCCGCTCGCCGAAAACCCAAGGTTTCCTGAGCTACGTTAATCGGCTGAGGGTGAGTCGGTTCCTAAGGCGAGACCGAAAGGTGTAGTCGATGGAAAGCAGGTTAACATTCCTGCACCGATTCCAACTGCGATGGGGTGACGGAGAAGGCTAGATCAGCGGCAGCAGTGCCGTTCAAGGCCGTAGGTGGATCTTCCTGGAAAATCCGGAGGGTCATTCAACACCGAGAACTGAGTACTAGGAGACTTCGGTCTCCGAAGTGATCGACGCCACGCTTCCGGGAAAAGCCTCTAAGCTTCAGGTTGGGATTGACCGTACCGTAAACCGACACTGGTGGGTGAGGAGATAATCTCCTAAGGCGCTTGAGAGAACTCGGGTTAAGGAACTCTGCAAATTGATACCGTAACTTCGGGAGAAGGTATGCCTCTCGTTGTGATTGGATTTACTCCATGAGCAATAGGAGGTCACAGGTAATCGGGGGCTGCGACTGTTTACCAAAAACACAGGACTCTGCTAACACGTAAGTGGATGTATAGGGTCTGACGCCTGCCCGGTGCCGGAAGGTTAATTGATGGGGTCAGCCGCAAGGCGAAGCTCCTGATCGAAGCCCCGGTAAACGGCGGCCGTAACTATAGAAGTGAAAGCAACCTCGCGACGCAGAGTATCCGGACCAAATGTTGTAGTTACGTAAATAAACCTGGCTATATGCTGGAAACTCCGAGAATCCTCCAGTACTCGCCGTTGTAGACGGCAGTGAAAATCTGAGAGGTGCGGACAATCAGCAGGAAAGGCCGATCAAACCCGATCGGAATCCTCAGAGACTATACGCCAGGCTCTTCATCATTGAAGAGATGAGATAGTCCGAGCTGCATGGCGACATGCAGAAGTAGTGCGCAATGCATTACTTCATCAACACGGCAGATTTGCGTGTTGATGTAACGACCTAAACGGTCCTAAGGTGGAATTGCTGCCTTAGTAAAATTTGGCTATATGCTGGAATCCCCGTGTATGCCGCAGTACTCGTTCGGAGCAAACACCAAACACGTGTTTGAGACGGGCAGTGACAAACTGTCGGATGCGGAAAATCAGCAGGAAAGGCTGATCTGCAGATGATCAGAATCCTCAGAGACTACATGCCAAACGCCGACCTCTCAGTCGGTGAAGATATAGTCCGATCTGCATGGCGACATGCAGGATGAGTGGTGCAACTCATCGTTGCTTTTAGAGGAGGTACGTCCTTTAAAATCAATAACATAGACCAGAGCGAAATTCCTTGTCGGGTAAGTAACATTGCCCGGGGCGGTGGCAACACCGTTCCAATTAACCGGCTCAAATCGGTGGAACCCACACGATGTCTGCAGGGATATCACGGGCAATACCGAGGGTAAGATTCGAAGCAATTCGAATCCCCGTAACGACTCAAGGGTTGAGAGCCCTTGGATGAGATCGAAAGATTTCATAACACGCCGGCCCTGATCCTTACGATGGATTTGGATTCTTACATCTCAGGTTTCGTAGACGGCGAAGGCTGTTTCTGCGTTTCATTCCAACCAAGCGATCGTCATCGTTTTGGATGGGAGGTTCGGCCGAGTTTCTCGGTCAGCCAGAACACCGAAAGAGCTGAACTGCTCTATATGATCCAGGAGAGATGGGGATGCGGATTCATTCGGCCGGATCGGTCTGACAAGACGCTAAAGTTCGAAGTGAGAAACGTCGGAAGTCTGGTGGCTCAGGTGCTGCCGCATTTCAAGAAGTCTCCACTGATGTCGTCCAAGCAAGCCGACTTCGAAAGATTCGCGAGAATCTGCGAGCTGGTGAGCAATAGACAGCATCTGGAACTACAGGGTTTTGAACAGATCGTTCGGGTTGCGATGGAGATGAATCCATCGGGTAAGCGAAAGTACTTTGGTAGCGAGATACTCGGCTCGCTCCGATCAGGTGAACGTATAGTCTGTGCCACAGGAAACTGTGGAATTACATGAAGTTCCGACCTGCACGAATGGCGTAACGCTGGCCCTACTGTCTCGACCCGAGACTCAGTGAAGTTGAAATCGCTGTGAAGATGCGGCGTAGCTGCGGAAAGACGGAAAGACCCCGTGAACCTTTACTACAGCTTTACACTGAACTTTGACCTTGTCTGTGTAGGATAGGTGGGAGCCTTTGAAGCAGGGGCGCTAGCTCTTGTGGAGGCAACGTTGAAATACCACCCTGATAATGTCGGAGTTCTAACCTTGATCCGTAATCCGGATCGGGGACACTGTATGGTGGGTAGTTTGACTGGGGCGGTCTCCTCCTAAAGAGTAACGGAGGAGTGCAAAGGTACCCTCAGCGCGGTCGGTCATCGCGCATTAGAGTGCAATGGCATAAGGGTGCTTGACTGCGAGACTGACAAGTCGAGCAGGTGCGAAAGCAGGTCATAGTGATCCGGTGGTTCTGTATGGAAGGGCCATCGCTCAACGGATAAAAGGTACTCCGGGGATAACAGGCTTATTCCTCCCAAGAGTCCACATCGACGGAGGAGTTTGGCACCTCGATGTCGGCTCATCACATCCTGGGGCTGTAGCAGGTCCCAAGGGTTCGGCTGTTCGCCGATTAAAGTGGTACGCGAGCTGGGTTCAAAACGTCGTGAGACAGTTTGGTCCCTATCTTCCGTAGCCGTTGGAGATTTGAGGGTGAGCTGTCCTTAGTACGAGAGGACCGGGATGGACGCACCTCTGGTGTTCCGGTTGTCACGCCAGTGGCACTGCCGGGTAGCTATGTGCGGACGGGATAACCGCTGAAAGCATCTAAGCGGGAAGCCCCCCCCAAGATTAGATCTCCCTGGGAGCTCGACTCCCCTAAAGGGCCCACGAAGACTACGTGGTTGATAGGCTGGGTGTGTACGGCCAGTAATGGCTTCAGCTAACCAGTACTAATTGCCCGTGAGGCTTGACCATATAACCTCAAGTGGTTTGCGATCCACGAAGAGGATTGATGCAGATGGAGTGATTCCATCTTGTTGAACGCGACAAGCGTCGAAGCAGAAACTAACCAGATTGGAGGCGTGTGAAGCCGCACCGCAGGGTGCGGCTTCATAAACCTCAAAAAGTTTGCCTGGCGGCCATAGCGAGTGGGTACCACCCGATCCCATTCCGAACTCGGAAGTGAAAACGCTCTGCGCCGATGGTAGTGTGCCTTTCAGGCATGCCAGAGTAGGTCACCGCCAGGCTTCAAACAGGAAGCCCCTGAGGTCGAAGGATCTCAGGGGCTTTTTCCTTTTGGCGGCGGCGCTGCGCTCAGTGCGCGATGCGTGGGGTCGGTGGCCTCGGCAAACGCGATGCTGTTGCCGTCCGGATCCTTGATCATGATCACCTTGACCACTTTCGTGATCATGGGCTGGCCCGGATCCAGTCCCAGCTTCTCCAGGGCGGCGATCTGCTCGTCCACGCTGTCGACGGCGAGTGTCACCGAGCCGGCACCCGCGCGCTGGCGGTTTTCGTAGACCTGCAGCCAGCCGCCGCCGGAGAACTTCCACTCGGAGACTTCGGGCATCGGGGTCGAGTCCGCGGGTCGGCCGAAGAGCCGCTCGTACCAGCGTTCGGCGCTGCGCAGATCGTGGACGGCGAGGCTTGCGAGGGCGTTGCTGATGGGCATGGTGGGCCTGCTCCTGGCTGCACTTGGGCGCACATTAGCAGCCGCGACGGAACTTGCCGCCCCAGCCGTGTAGGACCAGAACGGTTTTTTGATCCCGCGGCAGCGCGGCGCGCAGCGCAAGCCGCCACGCTTCAGAGCCCCATCATCGCGGTGGGGCCTTCGCTCGCGGGCCCACCCGACCGAGCCCGTGCGCGAACTGAGCTCCTTGAACTGCGCCTGGTACGGACGGAAATCCAGGTAGTGAACCTGCGGACGATCCCCGGCCCTCGATGCAGACTCAGAAGAGCGCTGCCAGCACCATCAGCAGACCCCAGAAGGAAATCGCCCAGACGAGCGAGCGCACGTAGGGAATTCCGATGATGTAGATCGGCAGATACGCCACGCGTCCCCAGAAGTAGATCTGCGCGCCGAGCGCGGTGTGCGGGGAGTTGCGCTGGGCGAGCACCACCGCCAGCACGGCCGCGGCGAAGAACGGGAAGGTCTCGAGGAAATTGCGGCTGGCGCGCTGCGCGCGTGCCGCGGCACCCGACAGAGACGTGGCTTGCCCGTCGCGGTTGCCGATGTTCCATTCCAGGCCCCGTTGCGAGGTCATGAGCGATGCGGCGACGAGGACATACACGATCCCGAGGCAGATCGACCAGGTGAGCAGGGTCAGTTCCGGGGTCATCGGTGCCTCCGCTTGTCAGAAGGGGCCCCTGGATGATGATTCCAGGGGCCGTTGCGCTCATCGGTTTACAGTTCTCGATAGATGCTGTCGGAGGTGATGGTGCGGATCTTATCCAGACCCGCGAGCCAGGCCGAGAACTGCGGATCCGCAGTCGTCTTGGCCTGGGCATCGACAAATGCCTGCCAGCTCGGGTACTCCTGACTGACCACGATGCTGCCCGTATTGGGGCCCGCATAGGTCGCGCGCCAGATGTGCAGCTGCACGTTGACGCCCAGGCGCTTGAACATCGCGCGCCCCTTATCCAGCTCCGCCGTGTAGGCGGCGACGTTGTCGGTCTTGACGTTGATCACGCGCAGCCACGCGCTGTTCGCCGCAAAGGCGTTAGCAGTCAGCGCGAGCGCGCAGGCGGCCGCAGCCACGAGCCCGGCGAGTTTCCTTGACATGAGTATTAGCCCCGTTGTTGGAGTTGTTGAATGAAGCAGATGGCCTTCGGCGAAGGCGTTCCGGATCTAAACGGTATTGGAGGCAGATAGCAACCGTTGAGGTGGCGCGCGGCAGTTCCTGGCGGGTGAGGCCGCCGCGCACACAAAAAAGCCCCGCAGGATCGCGAGACCCCGCGGGGCTTTGTGGGCTCTTGTCTCGTTTCGTCTAGGCCTTCTTCACCCAGACCTTGCACCAGCCGTTCGCGTTCACGAGCTTGCCGGCGAAGATATTGCAGGGGCGCCACGCATCCCCCGCGTTGCCCTGCAGCTGCATGCAGGTGGCGCACGTCTGTCCTGCCTGATACGTCGGGAAAGCCTTTGCGTCGACGCCCTTGGCATTGTCCGTGTAACCCAGCGCCTGCGCCGTGGGATCCGACGGGCTCAGATGTGGTGGCGCATCGGCATGCGCCGGCTGAATCGAGCGCACCGCGCCCGCGGCGCCGACAACGAGTGCGATGCCCTTCAGTGCGTCACGACGTGAGAACGATTGACTCATCGCTAATCCCCTCGTTGTTGGTGAGGGCATGATTCTCAATCAAGGCACGCGCGCGCGTCCATAAGCACTTACCGACTCATCGGGGGTGATGCACGCACTTTCATGCGTAGCAGGAGACGCGCCTGTTGAGAGTGATTCTCAACTGCCGCAGGAACGGAACTACTTGCGCCCGAACTTTGGCGGCGGCTTGGTCGCCTGGTTGTACGGATCGTAGCCGGCGCCCTTGGTGGGCTCCGGCATGATGCGCAGCTCTTCGTCCTGGGCATCCTCGATCTTGAGCTCCGGCGTGTCGAGCTTCTTCAGGAGCCTCGAGGTCGCCTCGATGCAGATGCGGCTGGTCTGCGCGATGAACTCCCATACGGCGTTGCCCCGGTCATCGTGAACCACTTTGCCGCTCGGGCGCGCTTCCTTGGCCGGGGTGGCCGGGGATCGCGCCGGCTGCCCGGTGCGGGGGGCGGGTGTGATCCCGGGCACGGCCGGCCGCAGCGGCGCCGCCTTCACCGGGGCGGGCGCGGCCGGGCGCAACCCGGGCTTTGGCGACTTTGGATCGTGCATGGTCGTGTGAACTAAAGTGCGGTTTCCGCGGATATTGTCGCCTCCCCCTTATAGCGAGGCGGTGTCCCAGTCGGCGCTCCCTGCGGCCGAAACTGTGCGCGCGATCACAATCGATGGGCGGTCCGCCCCTCGGGTGCGCCGGGTCGCGCCGCCGTCCGCGGGTGCCCCCCGCGCGCTCCCGGGGATGGGTGCGGACGCCAGGGAGTGGCGGCCGGGACCTTTCTCTTACTGCCTAGCTTGCAGCCCGAGGCGCATCGGGCTAAGACTCTGCCGGGCAGTACAGATTTCCAGAATAATCAGCGCGTGGGGAGGAAGTGCCATGTACGTGCAGGCGTACAAGCACACACGGCTCATGGAGGAGTCGGAATGGCGGGTCGAGTCCGCGGCGCGCTCGGGCGCGCCCGACGACTTCCTTGTGTGCCGTGTCCTGGATAGCCCGCAGCTCTACCGTCGCTGGGCCGCCGAGCACAATCGCCTGCTGCGCGCGGTGTCGGACCAGCGGCGCATCGAGGCCCAGGTCGTAGCGCTGCGCACCGCCGCCCTCAACCTGGTGCACAAGAAGGGCCTGTTCGACTACCTGCGCCTGCGGCAGCTGAGCGGACCCAAGCGCCGCCGGCTGTTTGAGCTCTTCTACGGCTGTCGCGATTACACCAACGCGGTGCTGGCGGAGCACGGCAACTACATGCGCTGCAGCTCGAGCTTCCTGTGCGCCCAGCACCTGGCCGAGCACCTGATGCACGACGCCGCGATCACCGAGCCGCTGGCGCTCTACGAGGAGCGCTTCGCAGAGTACTTCCGCGCCTTCTGCGATGGCGAACTGGCGGAGACCGAGGCGGAGCGCATCGCCGCGGAGCCCCTCGATGTGCTGCGGCCGCTGCTGAAGTTCCAGCTGGCGGAAGCGCGGCAGGCCATCCTCAAGATGCCGCTCGCGCCGGATAAGCAGTGGCGCGAAGTGGAGATCCGCAAGCCCAGCGGCGACACCCAGCGCCTGCGCATCCTGCGCCCCTCCGCTGACCTGCGGGTGCAGCGGCGCTGAGCGTCCGGTGTGCTCCGACTTCACGGTAAGGAGCCGGTGACTTCAATGTGGATGCCGGTGGCAGGACCTCACCGCCTAGCCACCGCCCGAATCGCGTTCAACACCGGGTCGACATTGTTAACGTAGTCGGTAAAGCGCATTGGCGCCGCAATGTCAGGTGCGCGAAACGGCCGATGGTCGCGTGGGTCCTCCATCTGCCACCACAGCGTCGCGGTCTGCACGACGATGCCGCTGTTGGGCAGCGTCAGCCTGACCGGATCGCCCCACATGTTCGGTGTTTCACCGGTCGGTTCACCTACAAACGTGGCGTGGGTGTTCAGTTCCATATCGTCTACGAAGTTCATCGCCGCGGAAAACGTCTTCGGACCGATGATGACCCACAGCCTGCCTTTTTGATTGAGGCGCTCGCTCCTGAGCAGGGCGTGCCAGATCGGCCGGTTCAGCTCGTTGTTGCCGCCGCCGTTCAGACGCACGTCGATGATGACGCGCTCGACTCGCCGCTGGTCAGCTTCCTGAAAAAGATGCGGAAAGTAAGCCGAGATCGGCTCACCTCCCGGCGCATCCTGGACCTGGTTGTACTGGACATACAGCGTCCTGCCACCCTCCAGGAAGGCATGCCAGTAGTGCTTTTCGGGATGCTGCAGCCAAAGCGGCGGAAGGTTCGGGGTGCGCTGGCGCGCGCCTACCCAGCCGTCCGGCTCCGTCGGCCAGCCGGGATCATGCCACGACCCGGGCAATTCGGATGAAAGCGTGGTGGTCGTCTCACGACCCCCCTTGTCGACGGTGAGGTCCACGAGGTCGGTGCGTGTTGTCGCACCGATGGCCTGCAGCACCTCCGGCATGACCAGGAGATTGACCGCCAGCAGCCGTCGACGGCCCTCGTTTTCGGCGTCGATCGACACCAACGGCCGCACGGCGCCGTACGCATCCTCCGTTGGCGTCAGGCCAATCCTCGTCACCCGGCCGCCGACGAGGTCCGCATAGCTCCTGGGGGCGCAGACGACATAGAGACCGTCAGCGAAGAAGTGCAGTCTTACGGGGAGGATATGGTTCCCCAGGGTTTCCGGGCGAACTCTGGTGTGACCGTCATGCACCATCGCGACCAACTGCATGATCCCGAGCTTCACCTGGTTCGTCGTCAGGCCGGGTAACGCGCTTTCAAGTGCGTCGAGCGCACCGTCGAATTGCGCGCGGGTCATCGTATGAAACAGATTTCCATGCTTCTTTGGCATTTGCTCGCGAAGGACGGCCAGGTCCTCGCGCCATTTCGTCACCTCCGGAGCATCTTGCGGATCCGCCGCAGCAGACCCCGCCCAGCAGAGCAGCAGCAACAGCCACAGCCCTGATCTGCCCATCCTGCGATCGACGCCACCCAGCCACACTGAAGATGGATTGTGCGAGTGTCGCGATCGCGGCTTCATGAAGTAGTCGACTTTCTACCTGCTGACACTGCCGGTAGGCGGATGCCGGGATTGTGCCCTTCTTACCGCAGGGTAGTTCACCGAGCAATCGGTCCTCGCTGCGATTTTCCCGTGAGTTAGCCGGCGATTTGCGCGGGCATCGCTACGCGATGCCCATGGCAGCGGTCACGGCGCGCGCGGAGCGACGCAGGGCCTGGGCCAGCTTGACGGTGGAGCAGGCCGACTCGCCCATGAGCCACGCGATGAGCGGCGCGAACAGCACCTCCGCGAGCTGGATGGCCACGAGCCGCGGGGGCAGCCGCAGTGCCGGCACACGGCCGTTGCCCTCCCGGCGCAGCCGCTGTTCGATGAGGCGCGTCAGGACCGCGACCGCATGGCGGCGCATCGTGCCGGTGAAAGTGCCGCGCGCGCGGGCGCGGTTTGCCCAGAAATGCTCGAGGACGGCGGTGAGGGCCGCCGTGTTGTCGGGCTGGCGCACGGTGTCCGCGAGGACGGAGAAGGGCCGGGCGAGACTCGCGGCCAGCAGCGCGTGCTTGCCCCGGAAATGCGCGTAGAACGTGGAGCGTCCCACGCCGGCCCGCGCGGCGATCGTCTGCACGGTGATCTCCTCGTACGCGCGCGTGAGCACCAGCACGAAGAACGCGTCCAGGAGCGCCTGGCGGCTGCGGCGGGCGCGCGCGTCGTCGGTTTTCTTCTTCGGGGCGCTCACAACCGGACATCGACCCCACGAGTGTCCGGCAACGCCCGCCGGCGGGCCGCTATCGTAGTCGAAAGCGTCGCAGCGAGGTGTCCGATGACGGAGAAGCTCGAGCCGGTGGGAACAACGGGGGCGGTGCGCACCGCGGCCCTGGTCCTGATCGTGGTCCCTTGCCTTGAGGTGCTCGCGATGGCGCACCACCCGAGCGTGCACACGCACGAGCTCACGCAGCTGGTGGCCGAGCTGCGCGCGTCAGCAGGCCGTTCCGCCCAGGTGCACGGCATCCTGATCGCGCTCATGTACCTGGTGTTCCTCGCGCTCACGGAGTTCTCGGTGCGACGGGGGCTTGCCCGTGCCGCGGTACGCGCGGCGCTCATCGCGTATGGCGCCGGGGTGATTTTCATGACAGCGGCGGCACTCGTCGACGGCTTCATTACCCCGAGGATCGCGCTCGCAGTGCCTGCACTCGCGCCCGCCGACCCCGCCCTCATCACCCAGTTCGCCACGTTCGCCTCGCTCTTCAACCGGGCGTTCGCGCACTGCGCCGCCGTGCTGATGTGCGCCGGCATCGCGGCCTGGTCGCTCGGACTCCTGCGCGGGAGCGTTGCCGCGCGCGTGGTCGGGGTGTTCGGTCTTCTCACCGGAATCGGCTGCGCGCTTGCGCTGGTCGGCGGCGTACTGCCTCTGGACGTTCACGGCATGGCCGCGGTTCTTGCACTGCAATCGGTGTGGACGGTCGGGGTGGGTGTCCTCTTGCTGCGCGAGGCACGGCCCGGGTAAGCGCAATTCTCCCCGCAGCTTGTCGGTGCGGACGCCTGTCATCCACGAGGGCGCTGCTAGTCGTCCTGGGACACCGGCGGCACACCGACACGCTTCAGGAGTGGTGCGTAGCGTGGGTCTGCTTCGAGGGGTGTCAGCAGGGCATCGCGCCGCAACCAGATGACGCCGGGATCATGCTGCGTCAGCGTCCGGTCGAGCCACGCAAAGGCCTTGTCAGTCTCACCGAAGTACCCGTACGTTTCGGCGACCTGGAACTCCGAGCCCGCGGACACCTTCAGTAATCCCTGAAGGGCGCCCTGAGCCTCCTGTGTCCGGTGATTGGCAAAATAGCCGAGCGGGAGGCCGAAGCGTCGCCACGAGGGGTCCTGCTCCGCTTCAAACGCGGCCAGCGCGCCCTGGGTGTCGCCCTTGAGCAGCAGCGTGCGCCCCAGCTCATAGTGCAATCCCGGGAAGTGCTCATCCAGGGATATCGCGTCGCGCAACACCGCCTCGGCCTCGGCCGTGCGGCGTGCATAGTGCAGCGCTCTCGCCAGGTATTTACGGTTCAAAAGATTCAACGGATCGCCATCGACGGCGCGGCGAAAGTGAATCAACGCATCGCTCATCCGTCCGCTTGCCACGGAAAGATGACCCCGGATCTGCTCCGCCAGCGAGTTGTTGGCATCGAGGGTGGCAACCTGCGCCAGCGCCGCGGCGGTCCCGCTCCAGTCGCGTTCGTACTGCATATTCGCGACTGCCAGCGCGATGTAGCCTTCCGGCAGACGCGGATCGAGTTCGATGGCACGCTTTGCCGCCGCAGTCGCCGCGGCGAATCCCGCGCCCGAAGTGTCCAGCCCGTTCGAGACACGCCTGATGTGGCAATAGGCCAGGCCGGCCCACGCCGCCGCGTACTGAGGATCGAGCTTCAGCGCCTGCGCGTACAGGACCACGGCCTGATCCAGGTCCGCGACCGTATCGCGGTCCACGTGAAAGCGTGCCTGCAGGAGGAGATTGTGCGCCTCGGGGGTCGTGGTGTGGCGGGTGGCAACCGGGTCCGAGCCGAGCAGGGTGAGCTTGAGTTCATCGGCCACCGCGCGCGCGATGTCATCCTGCACGACGAACATGTCACGCACGTTCCGATCGTAGGTCTGCGACCACACGTGGAATCCATTGTCCGTCCGCACCAGCTGCGCGGTGATGCGCATGTGGTCGCCGGATTTCCGCACGCTGCCCTCGAGCACATGGGCTACACCCAGCACGTGCCCGATGTCCCCCACAGTGGTGGGCTTGCCTTTGAACGAGAAAGACGAAGTGCGCGCCGGGACCCGCAGTTGCGGGATCTGTGTGAGCCGGTCGATCAACTCCTCCGTCAGGCCGTCAGAAAAATACTCCTGGTCGTGTCGCTCGCTCATGTCGACGAAGGGCAGCACGGCGACTGACTTGGTGCTCGCTTCCGGCGTTCCCGCCGCCGGTCGTTCGGTGAGCGCGGCTGGCCCGCCCGCCTGCCGGGCCGGCAGGCGCCAGGGCCGGACGATCAGCGTCGCGGTCAGCAGCACGGCCACCGCCGCGGCGAGGAGCAGCCAACGCGTGCCCGGGCGCCTGCGAGCCATATCGACCTGCGGGGGCGATGCGGATGCGGCGCGCGCCGCATCCATGGGGGCCCCGAGCAGACTTGCGATGCGCTGCACGAATGCGGGCGGGGAATTTCCGCCGGGGAGACGGGTCCATTGCACGCGCGTGAAGGAGTCCGGCACGTCCGCGGCGGCGGCCGACGTGCCGTCGACGGACACCGGAACGATGAAGGTCCTGTTGCGCGCGATCATGAACGAGCGTTGGTCGGCGAGGGACCACTCAAGACGGAAATAACCTTCGGGACGTGAGGCCGTGTTGGTCGAGATCACCGGGATGAAGAGCGCGCAGTCGCGGATCTGCCGGCGAATCAGCTGGTCCCAGGCATCTCCGCCACGCAGTTCGCTCTGGTCAAACCATACCTCGATCCCGGCTCCGACCAGTGCATCCCGGATCTGCCGCGCCACCTCCGCGTCCTGTGAGGCGTAGCTCAGAAACACGGCGTGCGGTTGCTCACCCGGGCGATTCTCACTCATGGGGCGTCAGTTCGTTGCCGCCGCGCATTCCGGGACCGCCGTGGAGGGAGGCAACTTCGTTCATAGGCACGGCTCACTATACCGGCTACGACGGCAGGCGCCGCGCACGGTTCAGGTGCCCGGACCAACACGGCGCATCGTGCCGGTTCCTGGTGGGAATCATCCCCGCCAGGGGCCTCACCAGCCGATGCCGTAATCCTCGCCGTGGTTGCTCGAGCCTCCCCAGAGAGTCCCGTGCGCGCGGTCGACGAAGATCGCGTTGATGGGACCTGAGCTGCGGTCCACGTAGTCCAGGATATAGCCCATGCGCTTGAGCTGCGCACGCACCCCCGGAGGGGTCGAACTGTTCACCGTCAGGCGCCCGGGGAAGGACTCGTGCGCGCCGAAGGAATCCCGCATCTGGTAGCTGGTGATGTTCGCAGCCTCGGTCGCCTCCTGCACGGTCATGCCGAATTCGACCACGTCGAGGAAGAACTGCAGCAGGTTCTGGTCCTGCGTGTCTCCGCCCTGGACCGAGAAGATGAGGTAGGGCCTGCCGTCCTTCAGCGCGAGCGTCGGGGTGAGTGTGGCGCGCGGGCGCTTGCCGGGCTGCAGGACGTTGTAGGGGTTCTCCGCCGGGTCGAGCACGAAGCTCTGCATGCGCTGCGAGAGGCCGATGCCGGTGTGGCCGGCGATCACCGCCGGCACCCAGCCGCCCGAGGGCGTCACGGAGACCGCCCACCCCTCCTCGTCGGCCGCCTCCACGCTGGTCGTGCCGAGGCGGAACGTGCGGTCGAACTCGGCGAGCGCGGTCGGGGTGGTGGCCGGCATTTTGCTGCGCCAGTTCTTCAGGATCGCCGTGAAGGGATTCTTGCCGCCCTGGTAGGGATAGGGGTCCCCGGGACGCACGTCGGGGTCGTTGTGATCGGTGCGCATGAGCTGCGCGCGCGAGTGGGCGTAGTCCTTGGACAGCAGTCCCTGGATGGGCGGGACAGGCTGAAAGGCCGGGTCACCGTAATAGAAATCCCGGTCCGCGTAGGCCAGGTTCATCGCCTGGTAGAGGGTGTGGATGTACTGCGCGCTGTCGTACCCCATCGACCGCAGGTCCACGTTCTCCAGGAGGTTGAGTGCCTGCAGCATCACCGGGCTCTGCACCCAGGTCGTGAGCTTGTAGACCTCGATGCCCTTGTAGCTGACATGCACCGGCTGCTCGATCTTCACCTGCCAGCGCGCGAGGTCCTGCACGGTGATGAGGCCGCCGACCTGCTGCACGCCGCGCACGAACTCCTGCGCGATGTCGCCGCGGTAGAAGCGCTCGTAGGCCGCATAGATCGCGCCCTTGCGGTCCTTGCCGGCCGCGAGCGCCTGGGACTCCGCCTCGACCAGCTTGCGCAGCGTGGCGGCCAGCTCCGGCTGGTGGAACATCTCCCCGGGCTCGGGCGCCTCGTGCGCCTGGCCGAGGTGCGGCAGGAGCACGCGCCTGGAGTCCGGCCACTCCTTCAGGCGCGCCTTGTTCTGCTCGATGGTGTTCACCAGCTCCGCCTCGATCGGGTAGCCGTCCGCCATCTGGATGGCCGGCGCGAGCACCTGCTGCAGCGAGAAGGTGCCGAACTCGGCCAGCATGGTCATGAGGCCACCGGGTGTACCAGGCGTCACCGCCGCGAGCGGCCCGAATTCGGGCGGGTAGCGCATGCCGAGCTTGTGGAAGTACTCCGGGGTCGCCCCGGTGGGCGCGACGCCCAGGCCGTTGATGCCGATCACCTGCCCGGTGTGTGGGTTATAGATGAGGGCCTGCGTCTCGCCGCCCCAGGAGAGCGTGTCCCACATGGTCGAGGTCGCCGCGATCATGGCGCAGGCGGCATCCACTGCATTGCCGCCCTGCTCGAAGATCCTCGAGCCCGCCGTGGCGGCCAGGGGCTTGCCGGTCACGGCCATCCAGTGGGCGCCGTGGAGCGCGGGCTTCTGCGTGCGCGCGGACGCGGCCGGTGCGGCCAGGAGCAGCGCGAGAGCGCAGCTCGCGGCCGCCGCGCAACGGGCCTTTGGGGTGCTGGGGTTCATGCGCATACCGCGTCGCCTGCCGCGTCGGATGACTGAGGAACGGGAGCATATGGCAGACTGGCACGCGGGGCATCCGTCCCGCGGCGCCTGCCGGTGAAACGCGCGCGGGGCCCGAGCCTTCGGCAACTCGAGTGGGTCCATGAGCGAAACCGCCACCGCCACCGTCAGTGCGCTCTTCTACTACCCGGTGAAGTCCACCCGCGGGATCGCAACCGGGCGCGCCCGGCTCGTGCCGACGGGGTTGGCGTGGGACCGGCAGTGGATGATCGTGGACGCCCGGGCGCACTTCCTCACCCAGCGCACGCATCCGCACATGGCGCGCATCGTGCCTGAGGTGAACGAGGAGGGCCTGACGCTCAGGCACCCGGAGCTTTCCGAGCTTCGCGTACCGCTGGAGCCGGGCGGCGAAGCGCTCACGGTGCGCATCTGGGACGATGTCTGCGAGGCGGTAGGCCAGGGGCGCGAGGCGGATGCCTGGCTCAGCCGCGCGCTCGGGGAGCCGGTGCGCCTGGTGCGCGCGCCGCCGCAAATGCGCGCGGCGAATGCGCAGTACGCCGGGACCACGACGGCGCCCATCGGCTTCCCCGACGGTTACCCGCTCCTCGTCGTCAATGCCGCCTCCCTTGCCGACCTCAACACACGGCTGCCGCAGCCGATGCCCATGGAGCGCTTCCGGCCGAACGTCGTGCTCGAGGGGCTCCCCGCCTGGGCCGAGGACCGCATCGCCGCGATCACGGCCGGCACGGTGACGCTGCGCCTGGTGAAGCCCTGCCTGCGCTGCTCGATCCCCACCCTCGATCACGTCACGGGCGAGGCGGCCTACAACGTGCTCCCCGTGCTCAAGACGTTCCGCTTCAGTCACGCGCTGCACGGCGTGATGTTCGGCGAGAACGCGGTGATCGAGCACGGCGCCGGGGAAGAGCTCCACCGCGGTGACGCGGTTCGCATCAGCTGGGATGCGTAGCGCCCGCACGGGTATTTACTTACTTCCAACGCCGCGTGGGATGGCGCCGGCGATCCCGCCGGGACCCGAAACTGTGCGCAGGGCCCCAGAGCCCTCCGGCCCCTTGGGCCACACTTCATAAGATGTTCGCGGGGCAAAGTGTGAACCAGTTGGCATTTGGGATTGGGGCGCTGGCCGGTCTGGGCTGCGCCGGCGTGGCGTTGCTGTTGTGGCGCGTGCTGCGCCCCGCGGGCCCGGCGTGGCTGAAGAGCTACGATGCCACCCATATGGCCGCGTTCGAGCAGTGGCCGACGACCGCCCTGGTGCTCGATCCGGGCAGCGCGAAGGTCGTCGCCATCAACCCTGCCGGCCTGCGCAGCTTCGGCTACACGCTCGAAGAAGTGCGCGCCCTGACTTTCACCGACCTCTTCAGCGTCGAGGGCGTGGACCCGCGGGCGCTGGTCAAGCGCGTGCAGGAATCCAACCCGCGCACGCCGCTGGAGATGCGCCAGAGCTGCCAGGACGGCAGCTCGCGCAACGTCGAGGCGCACTGCTATCCGCTGCAGCTCGACAACAAGTCGCTGCTGGCCGTGGCGGTGCACGACGTGACCGTGCGCCGCAAGGCCGAGACGCATCTGCTCGAGAAGCACCAGCAGCTCGATCACCTCGCCCACCACGACCAGCTCACCGGCCTCCCCAACCGACTCTATCTGCAGGCGCACCTGCCCGGCGCCATCGAGGAGGCCAAGAACACCCACACCGTGCTCGCGGTGCTGTTCCTCGACCTCGACCGCTTCAAGCACGTGAACGACTCGCGCGGACATGAGACCGGCGACAAGCTGCTGAAGACCGTGGCGCAGCGCATCCGCTCCACCATGCGCACCGAAGACGTGGTGGTGCGCATGGGGGGCGACGAGTTCGTCGTGATTCTCAAGGGCGTCAGGAGCGCCGAGCAGGTGAGCGAGGCGGCGAGCCGCATCAACCACGCGCTCTCGGCGCCGATGATCGTCGACGGCCGCACGCTGGTCACCACCGTGAGCATCGGGGTGGCGCTCTACCCGAACGACGGCGCCGACATGGGCGAGCTGCTGCGGCACTCCGACACCGCGATGTACCAGGCGAAGGACCGGGGCCGCAACAACTTCCAGCTGTTCGCCCCCGGCATGGACAGGCGCCTGAAGGAGCGCATCGCGATCGAGTCCTCGCTGCGCACCGCGCTGTCCTCGCGCCAGCTCGACGTGCACTACCAGCCGATCGTCGAGATCGAGACCCAGCGCGTGGTGGCGCTCGAGGCGCTGCTGCGCTGGAAGCACCCGAACCATGGCTACGTGCGCCCCGAGCGCTTCGTGAACGTGGCGGAGGAGGCCGGCCTCATCGTGCCGATCGGCGACTTCGTCATGCAGCGCGCGATCGAGGATACGGTGCGCTGGCGCCAGGCGGGCGCGCACCATCGTGCCGGTCGCCATCAACGTCTCGGCGGTGCAGCTGCAGCGCTCCAACCTCGCCGAGAGCATCGAGCGCCTCACCAAGCAGCACGGGCTCGAGCCCGCGATGCTGCAGATCGAGCTCACCGAGAGCGCCGTATTCGAGCGGCGCGAGGGACGCGCGCACGAGGCGAGTCAGGACGCCGTCGCGAAACTGCGCGAGCTCGGGGTGCACATCGCGATCGATGATTTTGGCACCGGCTACTCGAGCCTCTCGTACCTGAAGCGCTGGCGGGTGGACACGCTCAAGATCGACCGCAGCTTCGTGCGCGACCTGGTCACCGACATGAGCGACCTCGCCATCGTCAGCGCCATCATCGCCATGGCGAAGTACCTGCACATCAAGGTGGTGGCGGAGGGCATCGAGGGCTGGCCGCAGCTCGAGAAGCTGCGCCAGCTCGGCTGCTCCTACGCGCAGGGCTACCTGTTCGCCCGTCCGGCGCCGCCCGCGGACTGCCTGCGCTACCTCATGGGCACCCCCCTCGACCTCACCCAGCGCCTGCCGGCGCTGGACATGCTCGACAGCACCGGCAGCGGTGAGCACGTGCGGGCGCTGCGCGCCTGAAGAGACTCCGGGACCCCGCCCCGACAGTCTCCAGCCCGCGCGCGCGGGCGCACCGCGGCGAACGTGCGAGAATGAGGCCATGTCTTCCTCGGCCCCGACCGCAGGCGCTGGCGCGCCGCGCCAGCAGTGCGCGGACGCGGTCCTCATGGTGCGCCCGGCCGCGTTCGGCTTTAACCCCGAGACTGCCGCCACCAACACCTTCCAGAAGGCCCCCGCGGGCGATGCCGGCGATGCGCAGGCGGCGGCGCTCGAGGAGTTCGCGCAGCTCGCGCAGGCGCTCGTCGCAGAAGGGGTGGACGTGTGCGTGGCGGAGGACTCGGCCGCAGCCGGTGAAGCCCGATGCGCTCTTCCCCAACAACTGGGTGAGCTTCCACCCCTGCGGCACGCTCGTCACCTACCCGCTCGCGAACCCGAGCCGCCGCCCCGAGCGGCGCCAGGCGGTGCTGGATGCCGCGGTGCGGCAGCTCAGCTTCCAGGCTGAAGCACCTCCTCGACCTGAGCTGGTACGAGGGGCAGGGGAAGTACCTGGAGGGCACCGGAAGCCTGGTGCTCGATCACCTGCAGCGCGTGGCGTATGCCTGTGCCTCGGCGCGCACGGACCCGCAGCTGGTGAGCGAGTGGGCGGACGCGCTCGGCTACGAGCCGGTGATCTTCAGCGCCGTGAACCGTGCGGGCGTGCCGCTCTACCACACCAACGTCGCCTGATGGATCGGGCAGCAGGTGGCGATGGTGGCGCGCGAGGCGATCGCACCGGCCGACCGTGAGCGCGTGCTCGCGCGCCTCGTCGCCAGCGGCCGCGAGGTGATCACGATCCGCGAGGCGGAGCTCGAGTGCTTCGCGGGCAACATGCTCGAGCTCGGCACCTGGGACGAGGCGCTGGGGGACTCGCGGGTGCTGGTGATGTCCGAGAGCGCCCGCCAGGCGCTCTCGCCCCGAGGTCCTGGCGCAGCTCTCCGGCCTGCACCGATACGCTGCTGGCCGTGCCGGTGCCGACGATCGAGGCGCTCGGTGGCGGGAGCGTGCGCTGCATGCTCGCGGAAGTGTTCCGGACCTGAAGGTGAGCGAGCTCATCCTCAAGGGGGTGCTGTCCTACCTGCTGGGGGCGGTCGTGGCGAGCCTCGTCATCGGGCGCCTGCGCGGGGTCGACATCCGCACGCTCGGCAGCGGCAATGCGGGCGCGACCAATGCGCTGCGTACGCAGGGCAAGGCCGTCGGCCTGGCAGTGCTGGTCATCGATCTTGCGAAGGGGTGGTTGGCGAGCGCCGGGGCTGGCCCACCTCAGCCTGCCGATGATTCGTGCCGGCGGCGCCGGCGCTCGAAGCCTGGAGCGTGCCGGTGTGCGCGCTCGCGGTCATGCTCGGACACGTCTACCCGGCGTGGTTCGGGTTCCGGGGCGGCAAGGGCGTGGCGACCTTCGTCGGCGTGCTGCTCGGGATCAGCGGCACGCTGCTCATGGTGTTCCTGGTCACGTTCCTCCTCACGGTCGTTGCTCCTCGGCTATGTCGGCCTGGGGAGCATGCTGGGCGCGATCGCGGTGGCCGTGGCCATCGCCTCGGGCGCCGCCCACGTGGAGCCGCGCGCGCCGCTCCTCGTGTTCGCGCTCGCGGCGGCGCTCCTGGTGCTCTACACCCACCGCGGCAATCTTCGCGCGCATGCGCGCGGGCACCGAATCGCGCGCACGGCGGCTGTGGCTGCTGCGGCCGCGGCACCCGGCCTGATGGCGCGCGCCCGCAAGAGCGCATCGGTAAGCGCGCCGCCGCTGGCCGCGCAGGTGTTCGCGCAGCTGGCGGACGGGAAGTTCCATTCGGGCGAGGATCTCGCGCGGGCGCTGCGGGTCAGCCGCAGCGCCGTGTGGAAGGCCGTCGGGGTGCTGAAGGGGCTCGGGGCGACGTTGGAGGCGGTGCGCAATCGCGGCTACCGGCTGGCCCACGCGGGCGAGCCGCTGGACGCAAGGAAGATCCGCCGGCACCTGGGCGGGGCGGCGCGCGCGCGGGTGCGGGCGCTGCAGACGCTCTGGTCGATCGATTCGACCAACTCGGCGCTGCTCAAGCGTGCGAGCCCGCCGCCGGGGACGAGCGAGGTGCTGCTCGCGGAATGCCAGAGCGCCGGCCGCGGCCGGCGCGGGCGCACCTGGGTGGCAGCCCCGGGAGGCGCGATCTGCCTCTCGCTCAACTGGACCTTCCCGGCCGTGCCCGAGGATCTGGGGGCCCTGGGCCTCGTCATTGGCGTGTGCGTGCTGCGCGCGCTGCGGGGGCTTGGCGTGCAGGGCCTGCAGCTCAAGTGGCCCAACGACCTGCTCGCGCAGGGCAAGAAACTCGGCGGCGTGCTGATCGAGCTGCGCGCGGAGACGGCGGGTCCTGCGTTCGTGGTGATCGGCATCGGGCTCAACGTTGCGCTCGGCGATGATGCCCTGAAGGAAATCGCCGCGAGCGGCATCGCGGCCACGGACCTCAGGAGCGCCGCCCTTGCCGGCGCCGGCCGCAACGCCGTGGCCGCCGCGGTCATCGGACAGTGCGTGTTGGGACTGCTTCAGTTCGAGCAGGGGTCCCTTAAACCCTTCATCGGCGACTGGCGGCAGGCGGATGCACTCGAGGGCAAGGCGGTGAATGTGAGCGGCGCGGACGGCGTGGCGAGCGGCATGGCGCGCGGGATCGACGTGCACGGCGCGCTGCTCCTTGAAACGCGTGCGGGCGTGCAGCGCTTCATCGCGGGAGATGTCACCGTGAGGTCCTCCTGATGGCGCTCCTGCTCATCGACGCGGGCAACACGCGCATCAAGTGGGCGCGCTGCGTGGACGGGCGCCGGGAGCGCTCCCATGCCGCGGCGCACGGCGGCTGGGTGGCGGGCGAGTTTGCGCGCCGCCTCTTCGGCACGACACCGCCGGCCCGGGTGCTGGTCGCCAGCGTCGCCGGCGCGCGCGTGCGCTCAGCGCTCACGCGGGCGGCGCGGCGCGCGGGTGTGCCGCTCGAGTTCGTGCGGGTGCCCCGGCGGGGCGGGGGCGTCACGGTGGGGTATCTTGAGCCTTGGCGGCTCGGCGTGGATCGCTTCGCGGGTCTCGTCGGCGCGCACGCGCTCTTTGCCGGCGTGCCGCTGCTCGTGACCGGCGTCGGCACGGCACTCACGCTCGATCTGCTCAACGGTGAGGGCCGGCACTTCGGCGGCGCGATCATTCCCTCGCCCGCGCTCATGGTGCAGTCGCTCCTGGAACGCACCCAGGGGATCCGCCGGCGGGCGCAGGGCGGGGCGCGCCGCGCACTCGGGCCGTTCGGGCGCTCCACGCGCGCTGCCATCACGCAAGGCGCGCGGTTCGCGGCCGCCGCCGCCATCGATCGTGCGGCCGGGGAAGGCGCGGTGCAGGTGGGCCGGCGGCCGCTCGTGGTGCTCACCGGCGGCGGCGCGGCGGACGTGCGCCCGCTGCTGGAGAGCGCCTGTGTCACGGTGCCGGACCTGGTGCTCTCAGGCCTCGCCGCGCTCGCTACCCGGCGCGCGACGCGCCCTTGAACTAGAATCCCGCTCCGTGCGCCGTCTCTTCTTCGCACTGCTGTTCGCCAACCTCGTCTACTTCGGGTGGGCGCTGTGGGTCACCCCGCCCCCGACGGTGCCGCCGAACGAGACGCTGGCACGCCTGCCGCGGCTGAAGCTCGTCGATGAACTGCCACCGGAGCAACGCCCCGACCCCAGTGCCCCTAGGCCGGCTCCGACCGGCGCGCTGCAGCAGTGCTTCTCGATCGGGCCGTTTGCGGACGTGAACCTGAGCGCGCAGGCGGCGGCGATTCTCAAGGAGCAGGGGTTCGACCCGAAGCAGCGCGCGGCGCAGGGGGAGATGGGGCAGGGGTTCTGGGTGTTCATCGGCAACGTGCCGACGGACTCCGACAGTGACCGGTTGCTCGTGACCCTCGAGCACAACGGGATTAAGGATGCGCTCCTGATGCCGGCGAGTGCCGACGCCGGGCGGCGCATTTCGCTCGGGCTGTTCACCGAGCGGGCCCGCGCCGAGCGGCGCGCAGAAAGCGTGCGTGCCATGGGGCTGAAGGCGGAGGTCGCCGAGCGCAAGCTCCCGAGCACGGTCTACTGGGTGGACCTCGCCCCGCAAGCGGGCATGACCACGGTGCCGCTGCAGGAGCTGTTCGCGCAGGGCGTGAGCTCGAAGGTGTCCGTGCAGACCTGCCCGCCGGCCGCGGCCGCGGTGGCCGCCCAGGCCAGTGCCAGTGCCGGCGCCGCAGTGGCGCCGGGCGCAACCAGTGCTCAGGCGTCGTCGGCCAGTCCGCCGAAACTGCCTTAGCCTCAAATCCGCAGGTTCCAACGGCGCGCTACGCCGAGGACTTCACTCATCGCAGCTGCCGCATCCTCGGCGCATTGGCACGCGCGCGTTTACGGGGGTTTACGGGCGAACCGGACCTCAAGCCGAAACGGCGGTCCGGCAGGGAGTCTGCGGCTGGTGCAGTAAGCGCCGGACCCGGCGTCGGACCTGGGCCTGTTGCGGCCTCCCGCAGGGGAATCGGTCCGTGCAGGGATCTGAGCGGAAGCCCGAGCCGGGTGCGGCCGCACTCAGGGGGTTGGAGATCTCGCAGTGCCAGAGTGTCCGGCAGCTCATCAGGAAGGCTTTCATGCGGGCTCCGCGGCGTGAGCCTGCGGCCCGTGTGAAGCGGGAAATGGGCATCTTTCGAGGGGATCCATGGCGCCTCGCGTGGTCAGGGAGGGGGGCAATCTTCAGCAGAGTCTGCGACGGGACTGTTACAGCGATCCTTCGCCTTACGTCCGGACACGCACTGTAGGTAAGGAGGGGTGAGGGCGGCCATTGCCGCAAGCGGCAACTGTCGTGTCGGTGCATGCTGACTTTTGTCCCCCACGGCCCAATTGCCGCTTGAGTGAGGGCTCGTTGAAGACCGCGGTCTTACCGAGGGCCACGCTACGCATTTCGCCGGAGGCAGAGGGGTCGAAGGCGAATATGCGTATGAGATCGCGGCGGGCAACCCGTTCATTCGCGGCCCAAATGCGGCCCGCGTACAATCGCGCCCCGCGGAAGTACCTTGGGGTTCCGATTCACAGTCTGGGCCGGCTTAGCTCAGTGGTAGAGCAGCGGTTTTGTAAACCGTTGGTCGGGAGTTCAAATCTCTCAGCCGGCAATCAGATTTGCAAAAGAGTATCAATACCGTCATTCCATCCTGCCGCGCAAACTGTTGATCGCCCGTGCTTTTCAAGCAAGGGGACGCCGGCGGTCAGGCGACGAATAGATTGACGATATTCGTGATGCGTTTGCGTGGCAGAAATGTCCCCTGGAGCGGTCTGCCCGATGAATATGGTGCTCGGCGCTGAATTCGACCGCCGCGACGCAATGCATTTTGCTGGAGCGTCATGAGCATTCCAAACGTGAGCCCTCTGGCCGGAAAGCCCGCCGATGCAACACTGTTGACCGACGTGCCGCGGCTCGTGACCGCCTATTTCGCGCTGCGGCCGGATCCGCTCATTGCCGCGCAACAGGTCGCCTTCGGCACTTCCGGGCATCGCGGCAACGCCTTCGAACATAGTTTCAACGAATGGCATGTTCTCGCAATCAGCCAGGCCATCTGCGAGTACCGCAGCCAGCAAGGGATCGATGGGCCCTTGTTTCTGGGTGCTGATACCCATGCGTTGTCGGCGCCCGCATGTGCGAGCGCACTCGAGGTGCTCGCGGCTCAGGGTGTCAATGTCATGCTGGCGCAGAATGACGACTACACTCCAACACCGGCCATCTCCCGCGCGATTCTGGTGCATAACCACGGCCGCGATCGCGGCTTGGCGGACGGTATCGTCGTCACGCCCTCGCACAATCCGCCGACGGACGGTGGGTTCAAGTACAACCCTCCGCATGGGGGCCCCGCGGACAAGGGGGTAACCGGGTGGATCGAGACCCGGGCGAACGAGCTTCTGAAGGATGAGTTGCGCAGTATCGCACGGATGCCCTACGAGAAGGCCCTGAAGGCGCCGACCACACGTCGCCACGACTATCTAAATACTTATGTTGCCGACCTCTCGAATGTCATCGATCTGGACGTCATCCGAGAATCCGGAATCGTCGCCGGCGTCGATCCGCTGGGGGGCGCGGGTGTTCACTACTGGCCTGCAATCGCCGACCGCTATCGCCTCAATCTCACCGTCCTCAATAGCCAGGTCGATCCAACCTTCCGCTTCATGTCGGTGGACTGGGACGGACGGATCCGCATGGACCCCTCGTCGTCCTACGCGATGCAGAGCCTGATTCATCTGAAGGACCGCTTCGATATCGCCTTTGCATGCGACACAGACCACGACCGGCACGGCATTGTCACGCGCAGCGCCGGCCTCATGCAGCCGAATCACTATCTTGCCGTCGCAATCGACTATCTCTTCCGGCACCGCCCAAGGTGGTCGGGAACCGCAGGAGTCGGCAAGACCGTGGTGAGCAGCCAGATGATCGATCGCATCACCGCGAGACTCGGCCGACCGCTCTATGAGGTGCCGGTTGGCTTCAAATGGTTCGTGAACGGACTGCTAGAGGGGTCGCTCGGCTTTGGTGGCGAGGAAAGCGCAGGAGCGTCATTCCTGCGTCGCGATGGCGGCGTCTGGACTACCGACAAGGACGGCATTGTGCCAGCCCTGCTTGCCGCGGAAATCACGGCGCGACGAGGGCGCGACCCTGGCTCGATCTACCGGGACATAGCGGCAGAACTCGGTGAAGCGGCGTACACGCGCGTGGATGCTCCGGCAACCAAGGCGCAGAAGGAGGTGCTGCGTCGCCTCTCACCGGAGCAGGTTCGTTCCCGGGAGCTTGCGGGCGAGAGGATCACGCAGGTACTGAGCACTGCGCCCGGAAACGGTGCGCCCATCGAGGGACTGAAGGTCCAGACGCAGCATGGCTGGTTCGCCGCCCGGCCTTCGGGCACTGAGGAGATCTACAAAATCTACGCCGAGAGCTTCCTCGGCGCGCAGCACCTGCGACGCATCGTCGAAGAGGCGCAGAGCATCATCAGCGATTGCTTCGCGGGCGCGGCGAAATAGCAGCTGTGGCAGGCCGGCGGTGCGATTGACTGTCTGGCGGAGCGCGGGCTTAACGCTGAGGCGAGGTTCTCAGGGGCTCGAGAGATCCGCCGGGCAGCGGCGCATTTTGCCGCCGTGGTGGATTCGGTCACCCGCCCCGCGAACCACCACCAGGCTGCTACTGCAAACCCCCGCGAACGGCCGTGATTCGCCCCGTGTTGAAGCCGAGCCAGTGCATCCGTCCGGCGTAGCGGGCGTGCTCGACCTTCAGACAGCGATCCATGACGACGGCCAGCCCGCCATCCTCCGCGATGCGTGCGCCTTCCTCGTTGATCACCGTGAATTGACACCACAGGCACTTGGCGCCGATGGCCACAGCGTCCCTCGCGATCTCCGGCAGCGCCGCGGGCGCGCGAAACACATTGACGATATCCACCGGCACCGGCACATCGCGCAGGCGAGCAAAGCTGCGCTCGCCGAGGATTTCCGGCTCGCGCGGATTCACCGGAATGATGCGATAGCCGTGGCGCTGCAGGTAGAAGCCGACGAAGTGACTGGCGCGCAGCGGGTTGCCGGACAAGCCAACGATCGCAACGGTCTTGGCATCCAGGAGCACGCGCTGGATCGTGAGCGGATCCTGGTAGCGGGCGAGGTCGAATGTCATGGCGCGCGCTCCACGGCTCCCGATGCGCGCGCGCGCGCAAAGCCCTGCTCGAGGTCCCAGATGAGATCGTCGGCATCCTCGATGCCGACGGACAGTCGGATCGTCCCCGGGCCGACGCCGGCCGCCCTGAGCTCCTCCTCGTTGAGCTGCCGGTGCGTCGTGCTTGCCGGATGAATGACGAGGCTCTTCGCATCACCGACGTTCGCGAGGTGCGACCACAGTGTGAGGCCGCGTATGAACTCCTGCCCCGCCTCGCGGCCGCCGCGGACATCGAACGAGAACACCGAGCCCGCACCACGCGGCAGGTACTTCTGCGCAAGCGCATGGTGCGGGCTCGTGCGCAGGCCGGGATACCTCACGTTCGATGCGAGCTCGTGCGACTCGAGGTAGTTCGCGATCGTGATGGCATTCTCGACGTGACGCGTCATCCGCAAGGAGAGCGTCTCGAGACCCTGCAGGAACAGAAACGCGTTGAACGGGCTCAGGCAGCCCCCGAGATCGCGTAACGTCTCGGCACGCAGCTTCATCAGGTAGCCGTAGGTGCCGAAGGTCTCGTGGAACTGCAGCCCGTGGTAGGCCGGTGATGGCTCGGCAATTACCGGGAAGCGCCCGTTCGACCAATTGAATTCGCCCGAATCCACGACCACGCCGCCGATGCTGGTGCCGTGGCCGCCGATGAATTTGGTCGCCGAGTGCAGCACGATGTCGGCGCCCCACTCGATCGGACGGCACAGATAAGGTGTCGCGAACGTATTGTCGACGAGGAGCGGCAGCCCGTGCTCGTGCGCGACCGCTGCGACCGCCTCGATATCGAGCACGTTCCCGCCGGGGTTCCCGATCGTCTCCCCGAAGAAAGCTTTCGTGTTGCCGCGAACCGCGGCCTTCCAGGCGCCAAGATCGTCCGGATCGACCCACGTCAGCTCCACACTCATCTTGCGCAGCACGTGCTTGAACTGATTCACCGTGCCGCCGTAGAGCGCCGCCGACGAGACGACATGGTCGCCCGGCGTGAGGAGCGTGAACAGCGCCGCCGCCTGCGCCGCCAGGCCGCTCGCGAACGCGACCGCGCCGCAGCCACCCTCCAGACTCGCGACACGCTCTTCGAACACCGCGAGCGTCGGGTTCATGATCCTCGTGTAGGTGTTGCCGTACTCCTGGAGATTGAAGTACGCGGCCGCCGCCGCGGGATCCTCGAAGACGTAGCTCGTGGTCTGAAAAATGGGCACCGCACGCGCACCGGTATTCGGATCCGGACGTTGACCGGCGTGCAGCTGGCGGGTCGTCGAACCCGAAGCGGCGTGACTGTTCCACGGACGCGGCCCCCGGTGATTCGATGGAATGCGCAATGATAGGCTTCTGTTGCGCGGCCGCCAATCGCACCAAGCGCGCGCTTATATTCGTATAACAGGTAAATTGCCGTGGACCGCCGTTCCCGCTTGTACGCCCGATGAGCCAGGCGTAGTGTTATTTGGTTCCGCAGCGGCGAAGGCTGTCCACCAGACCCTCCACAGCGTCGAGGAGACAGGAACATGGGTCAGGAGAGTATCAACAACGGCGTCAACATCGACGCGCTGCTGGCCGCGCGGGAAGCGCTGAAGGGCGCGCCCGAGGCCGCAAAGTTCACCTGGCGTGCATCCTGCAAATGGCAGAACGGTACCCACGCCACTTCCACCGTCCAGGGATTCCATGGGCTCGGGGACGAGCAGAGGCATAAGACCGAGTTCTCCTTCGAGACCGATCACCCGGAGATTTTCGCCTCCGAGGACCACGGCGCGACCCCGGTCGAGCTCGTGCTCGTGGGTCTTGCGAGCTGCCTGACGGCGGGCGTGGCGACCGTAGCGCAGAACCGCGGCATCCAGCTGCGCTCGGTCGAGGCGAAGCTTGAGGGCAAGATGAATCTCTATGGCATCCTCGGCATCGACAGCGACGTGCGTAACGGCTACGACGACATCAAGGTCACCTTCCATATCGACGCCGACGCTTCGAAGAAGGACATCGAGGCGCTCGTCGCGCAGTCGCAAAAACGCTCGGCCGTGTACGACATCGTGACCAATCCGACCAACGTGACGGTCGAGGTCGTCTAGCGGGAGTCCCGCGCCCGCGGCGGGGCTCGCCATCGAACGCATCACGACGGTCGTAATCGGTGCCGGTCACGCCGGCCTGGCGATCAGCCGCTTCCTCACCGAACACTCGATCGACCATGTCGTCATCGAGCGCGGCGAGGTGGCGAACTCCTGGCGGCGCGAGCGCTGGGATTCGCTGCGCCTGCTGACGCCAAACTGGCAGAGCCGGCTTCCCGGGCTACCCCTATCACGGCAGCGATCCTGACGGCTTCATGACGATGCCCGAGGTGGTCGAGTGCATCTCGCGGCTTTGCCGCGGCGATCTCGGCACCCGTGCGCACGCGCACGACCGTGAGGTCGGTGAGGCGCATCGACGGCGGTTATCACGTGGCGACGGATCAGCGGCGAAATCCGCAGCCGTAGCGTGGTGCTCGCCAGCGGCGCCGCGAACACTCCGCATGTGCCCGAGGTGCGCGCGGGCAGTGCCGGCGGGCATCCAATGCCTCACGACCTTCGACTATCGCAATCCCGAGCGGCTGCCTCAGGGCGGCGTGCTCATCGTCGGTGCCTCGGCCACCGGCGTGCAGCTCGCTGATGAGATCCACCGCTCCGGGCGACCGGTGACGCTCTCGGTCGGGGAGCACGTGCGGCTGCCGCGCACCTACCGTGGGCGCGACGTGCTGTGGTGGATGGAGGCTTCGGGCGTCTGGAACCAGCGTTACGATGAGATCGACGACCTCGAGCGCGCTCGCGGTCTGCCCTCGCCGCAGCTCATCGGCACGCCCGAGCACGCGACGCTCGACCTCAACGTTCTGAGAGCGGCGGGAGTCGAGATCGTCGGCCGGCTGGCCGCCATCCGTGACGGGCGCGCGCTCTTCTCGGGAGGACTTCGCAATCAGTTCGCGCTGGCCGACCTGAAGATGCAGCGGCTACTCGATACCTTCGACGACTGGGCGCGCCATGCCGCGCTTGACGTCGAGGTTGGCCTGCCGGAGCGCTTCGAGCCGACCCGTGCACCCGCAGCGGCGCGGCTTTCGATCGATTTGCGCCGCGGGGAGATCCGCTCGATCGTCTGGGCCACCGGCTTTCGTCCCGACTATCGCTGGCTGGAGGTGCCGGTGCTCAATCGCAAGGGGGAGCTACGCCACGACGGTGGAGTCGTGGTGGATGCCCCCGGCCTGTACGCGATCGGATTGCCGGTGTTACGGCGGCGAAAGTCGACGTTCATACTCGGTGCGGAGGATGACGCGCGCGATCTCGTCGCGCACCTCGCGCAATATCTCTCTCCCGTCGTCCGGACCGCTAAGACATAACCGATACGCCACGTCGTGGCGCAGGGATTGGCAGCCGGCATCCACTTATCCCGTGACTTCTAGGGCCCTTTGCGCGCGAAGCGGTGGACCAGGCAACGCGTTCGGAAGATCGATCATCTATCTGCCGCACGTTCAGGCTGCGAGCGCGCAGCGGCCGAAAGCCCGACCAACGACTTAGGCATCCGTAGCTGGGCGCTCTTAGCGACCCAGGAGGCCCTGCTCGCGAAACCACCTGAGCGCGTCCTCGAATGCAGCGGCGGGCGATCGCCAGTGGTATCCCAACTCCTGAACGGCCTTCTCGCTCGAGAAATACATGTGCTTTCTTGCCATGCGCACGCTTTCGAGCGTCACGCGCGTGCTTTTGCCCCGCAGTCGTGCAACGCCTTCGGATATCACAGCAACCGGCAACAGTGCAGCATGTGGCACGCGGATGCGCGGCGGTCTTCGGCCCACGAGGCGGCTGATCTCGGCCAGAATCTCACGCAGCGTCATATCTTCGCCGCCGAGAATGTAGCGTTCACCGACGCGCCCGCGCTCCAGAGCCTGCAGATGACCTGCGGCGACATCGTCTACGTGCACGATGTTGAGCCCGGTGTCGACATAAGCCGGCATCCGCCCCAGCGCCGCATCCACCACGATCTGTCCAGTCGGCGTGGGCTTGACGTCGCCCGGTCCTATAGGGGTGGACGGATTGACGATGATTACGGGCATGCCAGCCCTGGCGAAATCGCGCACCAGCTCCTCCGCAAGAAACTTCGAACGCTTGTAGTGCCCGATCATGTCAGCAAGCGCGACCGGTGTGCGCTCCGTCCCGGGCGAGCGATTCGCCGGCAGACCGATGGTGGCTACGCTGCTCGTATAGACGATGCGCGCGGTTCCCGCCCGCCGCGCGGCGTTGAGTACGTTGCGGGTGCCCTCCACATTGGTGCGGTACAGCGGCTCCCCATTCGCTATCCCGAGACGATAGTCGGCCGCCGCATGGAACAGCGTGTCGCAATTGCGCAGCGCCTGATCGAGCGAGGCGGCGTCGAGGAGGTCGCCGGTCGCGATCTCGACCGGTAGTTGCGCGACATTGCGTCGGTCGGAGCCGGTGCGCGCGAGAACGCGAACCTGCCAGCCCGCCCCGGTCAGGGCTCGGGCAATCGCTGAGCCGACGAAGCCGGTCCCTCCCGTGACCAGTGCTCTCATGGCCTCTCCTGCGCGCTAGGGACGGCGAAGTTCGAGCGGTGCCAGTGCGCCGCTGCGCGCAACGATCCTCAGCGCCCGGCTGGCCGCCACGTACTGGCGTACCAGACGGATAAACGCGGGCAGATCGGCGGGCGCGCGCACGAGCGCGCCGAGCACTCGCCCCATGGGCATATCCCCACCTGCCGCAGCCGCGGCTATCAGTGAACGCGGTAGCCCGTCCAGGCCGGTGTCGGCGATCGCACGCACGGCGAGAAACGGAAGGCCGTGCCGCGCCGCAACCGCCGCCACGGCGAAACTTTCCAGGTCCACGGCGGCGGCGGCCGCCTGCCGGAAGGCAATCGCTTTGTCGGCAGGGGAGGCGATCGGCTCCCGCCACGTCAGAAGTCTGCCTCCACAGGTCGTGCACGAAGCCGCGACCGCGCCGCTGAGTCGTTCACGCCACTTCCATGCCGTGGGGAGCACCCGACCCTCGGGTGAAATGACTTCGTGCGGCAGCAGCACTGTCCCGGCCGCAAGAGCCGGATCAAGTCCGCCGGCCAGACCCCAGCTCATGAGGGCTCCGGCACCCGCTTCCACGAGGCGCATTGCGCCCTGCGCGGCTGCGGCAGCCCCCATCCCGCTCACGACCAGCAGTGTGCCGTCGGAAAGGGACGCGAGCGCTTGATCAGGCCGGACCGGCGGACCGAGCAACCGCGACTCGGCAGTGAATGCCGACACGATTCCCAGTCCATTCAATGCTGGGATCCGAGTCGTAAGCGCCTGCGATACGTGGCCAGCGCCCAGAGCGGGAAATAGGCGCAATAACCGTGATAACGCAGATAAAAAACCCGCGGGAATCCGGGGGCCGTGAAATGTGGGTCGCTCCACAGCCCGTCCGCCTGCTGCGTGTGCATCAGATACTGGATCCCGCGCCGCACTGCGTTCGATTCCAACTGGCCCGCCGCCATGAGTCCGAGGAGCGCCCAGCTGCTCTGGAACGGCGCGCTCGCCCCGTGCTCCCTGACACGGCCAGGAACATAGCTGTCGTTGCTCTCGCCCCACCCGCCGTCCGCATTCTGCACTGCCTTGAGCCACTTCACCGCACGCTGCACGGCCAGATCCTCAGGTCCGAGACCCGCCTGGGCCAGCGCCATCAACACCGACCACGTGCCGTAGATGTAGTTGGTTCCCCAGCGGCCGAACCATGAACCGTCGGCTTCCTGCTCCTGGCGCAGGTAGGCGATGGCGTGCGCGAGGGCGGCGGCATCGCGCGGGCGGCCCACGAGGGCGAGCACCGTCACGACACGGGCTGTGACGTCACTGGTCGGAGGATCCAGCAGCGCTCCGTGATCGGCAAAGGGAATCTCATTCAGGTAATAACTCGTGTTGTCAATGTCGAAGGCGGCAAAACCGCCTTCGCTGCTCTGCATGCCGATCAGCCAGTCCAGCGCCCGGTCGACGGCGTAACCATAGCGCTCCCGCTCGCCCGATTGATGCATGGCCCAGGCCACTACGGCCGTGTCATCGAGGTCGGGGTAGTAGCTGTTGGCGCGCTGGAACGCCCAGCCGCCGCCCGCGAGCGCCGGACGGTTCATGCGCCAGTCGCCTTCCGCTTCGAGCAGTTGTCGTGCTTGCAGCCACCCGAGTCCGCGTGCTGCCGCCGCGAGCGCAGCGGGGCTCTGCACCTCCTGCATCGCGAGGATGGCGAGCCCCGTATCCCAAACCGGTGAGATGCACGGCTGGCAGTAAGCGCTCGAAGCGTTGACGACCAGGAGTTGCTCCAAGGCCTTTTTCGCGGTGAGCCGCCGCGGATCATCAGCGGGGTAGCCACGCACCGCGAGCGCCTCGAGGGCATTCACCATGGCGGGGAAGATGGCGCCCAGGCCGTCCTCGCCGTTCAGCCGCTCGAGCATCCAGGCTTCGGCTCGCCGCATGGCACGCTCGCGCAGCGCGGCGGGGACCAATCGATCCATACTGCGGGCTAGCCGATCGAGCGCCAGGAAGATGCGCGCCAGCGCTGTGGGGCGTGCGCCATGACGGCGAAAGTAGTGGCGTTCCTTATCCGGTGGCGTCGTGAACAACTCGAGGATCTGTACGTTGCGGGGGTTGCTGGCGCGGGGTCTGAGAGTGCACAGGATTGTGAGCGGCACCACCACGGTCCGTGACCAGTAGGAGACCTTGTGAAGACTGATGGGGAACCAGCGCGGCAGAAGCACGAACTCGACGGGCACATAAGGCACTCCGCTCCACGGGAGCTGCCCGAACAGCGCGAGCGCGATGCGGGTAAAGACATTCGCCGCGGCGGCGCCGCCGTGGCGCAGGATCGCCGCGCGCGCGCGTGCCATGTGAGCCGACTCGGGGTTGTCGCCGGCGAGTTTCAGGGCGAAGTACGCCTTGACGCTGCAACTGATATCGAAGTCCCCGCCGTGATAGAGCGGCCAACCGCCATGGTCCGCTTGGTGAGCGCGTAAGTAGGCGCCGATCTTGACCTCAAGCCGCGCATCGATCTCGTCCAGGAAGTGCATCATCATGATGTATTCGGCCGGTATGGTGCAGTCGGCCTCGAGCTCGAACTGCCAGCATCCCTGCTCGCCCTGCAGCTGCATCAGGGCTTCGCTCGCGGCATCGATCGCGTGATCGATCGTCGGTAACTGAGCCAGATCCGTAGGCGCGTCCGTGGCACGCGCTGCGCCGGCGTACCCGGCAGCCGCCGTACGCGGTTCGGGTACGGATGCCGGGCGAATCACTGCGCCGAGCTTCTGTCGGAGCGCAGCGGGGGGCTCAGGCGGCGGGGGAGCTGCTTCGTTTTGGACGCCTCCGCGGCCCGCCGCACCGCCAGCGGCGATGCCAACGGCAGTCCGCGGGACGCGCGCTGGAAGAGAATTCTCAGCAGACGGTCATTGCGCACCACGGCACGCGTGCATAGCTGCGTTAGGGCGACCTCCGCGTGCGACACCTTGACCTGCGCTCCGCTGGTGAATTGTGGGTTGGCGGCGATTCTGCGCAGTGTGAGCACCGCCAGACCGATGGCCCACAGACAGAAGCGCCGGATGCCGCTCTCCTTGGCGGGGATCAGCAGGGTGTACGCCAACGCATTTTGCAGATGCCCGTGCGCCACCGCGACCAGCTCGCGGATCCCGGCCTGAAATCGGGTATCCGCATTCTGTGGCGTAAGCTGCGCAAGCTCGACGCCATGGCGGGCAAACAGGTCCTGCGGCAGCCAGCACGCGCCGCGACTGCGATCCTCCCAGAAATCCTTGAGGATGTTGGTCATCTGCAGCCCCTGCGCGAAAGACGGGGCCAGATCGCGCAGAGCGTCGCGCTGCGCCGCGACGGCCGGCGAGTACCAGCAGAAAAGCTCGGTGAGCATCTCGCCCACCACACCGGCGACGTAATAGCAGTAACTGTCGAGGTCGCTCGTGTGGACGAGGCCGGCGAGGCTCGCGGTCCGCTGAAAGTGGTGCATGCCGTGAGACATGAGTTCGATGCAGCGCTGGATCGCGGCGCGCGGCTCGCCCAGCGCATGGGTTACCCGCATGACCCGCTCCATGTTGGCGACCAGCTCGCGCTCGGCCGGCAGAGTGCGATCCGAGAGCCGCCGGGCGACGTCCTGGGCCAGTTGCGCCGCATTCTCGGTACCCATAACGGCCGCGGTTAGGCGCTGCAGGTACGCCTGGGTCTCGGCCGCCGCGATGGCGGGCTCGTCCTCGATGGTGTCCGCGATCCGGCACAGCAGGTAAGCGTTTGCCACCACCGTGCGTATCGGCTCCGGTAGCTGCGGAATGGTCAGCGCGAAGGTTCGCGAGACATGCGGCAGGATCCGCTCCTGGTAACCGCGGTCGGCAGTTTCACAGAAGTTCATTCAGACGCCCTTTATCAATGCCGCGCACTCATTACGCGCCACCGGAAGCCAGTGTTGCCCAACGGTACAGGTTAGGGCAAGCGCTGCAAAGCGAGCGGTGTACACTCGCCTAAATGTCGGGCGTCGCCTCCTATCCGCTTTTGAGTAGGCTCGAGTCCCCGTCCGACTTGCGCCGCCTGCCCCTCGCGCGGCTGCCGGCCCTGGCCGCCGAGCTGCGCGCCTTCCTCCTTCACCGGGCTGGCACGAATGCTGGGCACTTTACGGCCGGGCTTGGAACCGTGGAATTGGCCGTCGCCGTGCACTACGTGTTTGATACCCCGGCCGATCGTATCGTGTGGGACGGCGGTCAACAGACTTACCCGCACAAGGTGCTGACCGGCCGGGGTGAGCGTCTGCACAGCATCAGGCAGCCCGGCGGTCTGCAGCCCTTTCCCCACCGCGCCGAGAGCGAGTACGACGCCTTCGGTGTGGGACACGCCAGCACGTCCATCAGCGCAGCCCTGGGCATGGCAGTTGCGACAGCGCACAGCCGCGCGGCTCGGCGGGTGATGGCGATCCTCGGAGCCAAGGCCCTGACCGGCGGGGAAACTTTTGAGGCCCTGAATCATGCCGGTTCACTCGCGGCGGATCTGCTGATCGTTCTGGAGGATCCTGAACCCCCGAGCTGCGGGGCAATGTCCAGTGACTTCGCACGGGTGCTCTCCGGCTGGGTGTACACGCACCTGCGGGAGGGCGGAAGGAGGGCGCTCGCCCCGATGCCCAGCGTGTGCGAGCTGGCGCGCCGTTCCGAGAAGCATCTGAAGGGCATGGTGCTGCCGGGATCGTTGTTCGAGGAGCTCGGCGTCAACTACATCGGTCCGATGGACGGCCAGGACGTCAGGGCACTGGTGGCGACGCTGCGTAACATGAAGCGGCTGCGCGGCCCGCAGCTGTTGCACATCGTGACCCGCCAGGCCAAGGACTGCGCGGCCCTCGCTCCGATCCCTCCGCTGCGTCAGGTTTCCCCGGCCCCCGCCGCCGTGGCGTTGCCGGACCTGCGATCGAGGGGAAGTACCACCGGTCTTAGCTACAGCCAGATCTTCGGGCGGTGGCTGTGCGATATGGCGCAGGCAAATGCGGGCATCGTCGGCGTCACGCCGGTGACACCCGAAGAGGCGGGCCTTCTCGAGTTCGCACAGCGGTTTCCCGGGCGCTTCTTTGACGTGAGCGTCGCCCAGCAGCACGCGGTGACGTTTGCGGCGGGTCTGGCGAGCGAGGGCCTGAGGCCGGTCATCGCGATCCCCTCGACCTACCTGCAGCGCACCTATGATCAGCTCATCCACGATGTGGCGCTGCAGAAGCTGCCGGTCGTGTTTGCCGTCGACAGCGCCGGACTGGTGGGCGGCGACGGGGCGACCCATCACGGCAGCTACGATCTGTCGTACCTGCGCTGCATACCTAACCTGATCGTCATGGCACCGGCGGACGAGAACGAGTGCCGCCAGATGCTCTACACGGCGAGCACGCTGCCCGGCCCTGCGGTGGTGCGCTATCCGCGTGCCCATGGACCGGGGGCCTCGGTCACCGACACGATGTCTGCCCTGCCAGTGGGCCGCGCCCAGGTGCGCCGCGAGGGCCGCAGCGGAAATGCGCTGCTGGTATTCGGCGCGCCGCTCGCCGCGGCATGTGCTGTGGCCGAGCGGCTGGACGCCACGCTCGTGAACATGCGCTTTGTAAAGCCGCTGGATGTGGATCTGCTCACCGCGCTGAGCGCCCATCACCGTGCGCTGGTCACGATCGAGGAGAACGCGGTCGCGGCCGGGGCCGGCTCGGCGGTCGCCGAGGTCCTGGCCTGCCGTGGAATTCGGATCCCGCTGCTGCAGCTTGGGATCCCGGATCGCTTCATCGGACATGGCTCGCGCGAGACTTGTCTCGCCGCCGCGCGCCTGGATGCGGCGGGCGTCAGCGACAGTATCGAGCGCTGGTGCGAGCGCCAAGGCCGCGAGCCGGTGCGCTCCGCGGCCGGTGGCTAGTAGCGGCGCTGCAGCAACCAGTCAGCGAGGGTGCGCAGCGCATCGGCCGAGGGCCCGAATGGGTGCAGCGCTGCGAGGGCCTGCGCATGCAGGTGCCGGATCCGCTCCTGTGAGGCCCGTACCCCGAGGATCGCCGGATAGGTGGGTTTACCCCGTGCGCTGTCGACGCGGGTCGGCTTGCCGACTGTCGCCTTATCCCCGAGCACGTCGAGCAGATCATCCTGGATCTGGAACGCTAGTCCGATCGGCGCGGCAAAGCCCGCCAGCGCCTCCATCAGGTGAGCGGCGAGCGCAGGTGCGCAGGCCGCGCCCATCATCACGCTTGCCCGGATCAGTGCGCCGGTCTTGCGGTCATACATGGCCTCGACTTCGGCAACCTCGGGCTCGCGTCCGAGCACGGCAACATCCATCGCCTGGCCGCCGGCCATCCCATTCGTGCCGCCGGCCCGCGCCAGCATCTCGATGAGCCGCAGCCGTACCAGCGGCGCGACGGCGAGTGTCCGATCACTGGCGAGCAGCTGAAAGGCCAGCGACTGCAGAGCATCCCCGACGAGCACGGCGGTCGCCTCGTCGTACGCCTTGTGGCAGGTGGGCCTGCCGCGGCGCACATCATCATCGTCCATCGCCGGCAGATCGTCGTGCACCAGGGAGTACGCGTGCACCAGCTCGATCGCGCAGGCGGCGGCCGCAACCTGCGCTTCGGTAAGTCCCACGGCGCGGGCGCTGCCGAACAGCAGCATCGGTCGCACCCGCTTGCCGCCCTGCAGGGCGCAATAACGCATTGCCTCGTGCAGACGCATCGGTTCCGCATCAGCCGCGGGAAGCCGGGCCTCGAGCGCCTGCTCCATGTACGCCTGCCAGGCGGCGACCTGAGCCGCAAAAGCCCCCGCCCCCTCGTCCGGCAGGGCTGCGAGGATCTCCGGCGCGCTACTCATGCGAGCGCGCGTACTGAATCGGCAGGTCAGGCGCCATCGGCCCAGTGACGCGCGGGCCGCGCAGCGAGGCCATCAGCGCCTTGAGTGGATGGGCAAAAGCGTCCGCGACCGCCGTTCCCTCGTAGCCGCAATGGGCCATGCAGTTGTCGCAGCGAGGGTTGCGTCCGACGCCGTACCGCTCCCAGTCCGTGTCCTGCATCAGGGAGCGGTAGCTGTCCGCGCGGCCCTCGTCGGTCAGCAGATAGCACGGCCGCTGCCAACCGAAGATGTTGTAAGTTGGATTGCTCCAGGGTGTGCACTGATAGGTCTGGTTGCCCGCGAGAAAGTCCAGGAACAGACTCGAGTGATTGAAAGACCAGCGACGCCCCCGGTGGCGACCGCGCTTGAAGATCTCGCGGAACAGCCGCTTGCTGACGTTGCGCCCGAGGAAGACGTCCTGACGCGGCGCGTGCTGATAGCTATAGCCGGGCGAGACCGTGATCCCTTCGATCCCAAGCTGCATGGCGGCGTCGAAGAACTCAGCAACTTCATCCGGCTGCGCAGTGTTGAACAGCGTACAGTTCACGGTCACGCGAAAGCCCCTGCCGCGCGCCAGCCGGATGGCTTCGACCACCTTGTCAAAGACCCCTTCCTGGCAGACCGACTCATCGTGACGGCGCTGGTTGCCGTCCAGGTGCAAGGACCAGGTCAGGTAGGGCGAGGCCCGGTACTCGTCGATGTGCTTGGACAGTAGCAGCGCGTTGGTACACAGATAGACAAACTTCTTGCGGGCCACGATGCCGGCAACGATTTGCGGCAATTCCTTATGGATGAGGGGCTCGCCGCCGGCAATGGAGACCACCGGTGCGCCGCATTCATCGACGGCATGCAGCGCGTCGGCGACGCTCATGCGTCGCTGCAGCACCTCCTTCGGATGGTCGATCTTGCCGCAGCCGTAGCAGGCCAGATTGCACTGGAACAACGGCTCCAGCATCAGCACCAGCGGATAACGTTCGGCACCGCGCAGCCGGCGCTCGAGGATGTAACGCCCGACTCGGTATGCCTGAAGCAACGGGATAGCCAAAAGTGAGTTTCCTAACCGCGATGACTACAGGGCGAGCACCGCGGCGCAGTGCTCGCCCCAGACCTTATCCCACTCCAGCCTGAACCAGGGAGTGAATTTCACCGCTTCGGCGCCGCTCATCTCTGCCTGCAGCGCATCGGGCTTAGTCCAGCGCGTCGCGTGAATCTCATCCCGATTGACCGTCAGTGGACTCGTGCAACGTCCGATATAGACCGAGCACAGCTCATTCTCGGAACCGGTCGCATCGAACCGGGCCTGATACTGGAACTTGAACAGGAACTGCAGCGGACAGCTCACACCGAGCTCCTCGCGCAGGCGGCGCTGAATCGCCGTCTGCATACTCTCGGCACGGCGCGGGTGACTGCAGACGCTATTAGACCAGTACAGCGGCCAGAGCTGCTTGCTGGCCGCCCGCTGCTGCAGCAGCAGCTCCCCGTCGGCGTTGAAGATCAATAGCGAAAAGGCCCGGTGCAGGATCCCCGGGCCGGCATGGCACTGCGCCCGGTCCAGGTGGCCGATTTCGCGGTCTGCCTGGTCCACGAGTATCAGCGGCTCTAAATCCCGCCAGGTTCCGCGCTCGCCCGCGGACTGATTTTGCTCTGTCAAACCACTTGCTCCACACTGCGGCGCGCTCAAGTTCCCGGTGCACAAGCCCTGGGCCAGGGCTTGGGATATCCTAAACAATCATACCGGAATCTTATCCACAGGAATCGGCCGATGACGGCGTCCGCCCAGCTTTGGCTTACCGGCGGTGGGACCGCGCTCGTGGCGGCCGCCATGACCTACGTGATCATCGCCTGCATCGCGCTGCGGGTGCGGCGCCTGGCGCAGCGGAGCCCTCTGGGGATGGTGCCCCCGCCGACGACGGTCCTTAAGCCGCTGTGCGGCGGCGAATACCAGTTGTACGAGCGGCTGCGTTCGTTCTGCGAGCAGTCATGCCCGGAACTGCAGATTATCTTTGGTGTGCGCGATCCGGATGACCCGGGGTTGGAAGCCGTGCGGCGACTGCAGCGCGAGTTCCCGCGGGTGGAGCTTGAGGTCGTGGTGAATCCCGTGCAGCACGGCACGAGCGCCAAGGTCAGCAATCTGCTCAACATGATGCCGTTCGCGCGCCACGAATATCTGGTCATCGCCGACGCGGACGTGCGCGTACCGCCGGACTACCTCGCTCGAATCATCGCGCCGTTGCGCGATGAGGCAGTCGGGATCGTCACCTGCCTTTATCGCGGTTGTCCGCGCCGTGGATTGTGGTCGTTGCTGGGCTCGCTGTTCGTCAACGAATGGTTCAAACCCTCCGTGTGCGTCGCGGCCCTCTTCGGCTCGCGTGCCTTCGCCTTCGGAGCCACGATTGCCTTGCGCCGGGACACGCTGACGCGGATCGGGGGGTTCGGGGCCCTCGCCGATCAGTTGCCGGACGACTATCGGCTGGGCGAACTCACGCGCCAGCTCGGCCTACGCACCGTCCTGTCGGAGGTGGAGGTGGAAACCGGTGTCGACGAGGCCAGCCTCGGGGAACTGGTGCAGCACGAGCTACGCTGGCTGCGCACCATTCGCACGGTTCGGCCGCTCGGCTATGCCCTTGCGGGCGTCAGTTTTGGCCTACCGGTGGCCATTGTGGGGGGGGTGCTTGCAGGCGCCGGCGTACCGGTCCTGGTGATGGTGTTGATCACAGCCATTGGGCGCCTCATGATAGCTTCCGGGCCTCGCAAAACCCATTCTTCTTTGGCGCAGCTATGGCTGGTGGTGCTCAGCGATCTGCTCGGGTTTGCCCTGTGGTGTTGGAGCTTCACGGGCCGCCGCGTACACTGGCGGCACGCGCGCTATCGGGTCGCCCGCGATGGAACCGCGCACCCCATTCCCCGCTGAGAACCCAGACGTGAGAACACTGTTCCTGCACCCGCCTTCCTTCGATGGTTTTGACGGTGGCGCCGGCGCCCGCTATCAGATGACGCGCGAGGTGCGCTCATTCTGGTACCCCACCTGGCTCGCCCAGCCAGCGGCCCTGGTCGAAGGTTCAAAGCTGATCGACGCGCCACCGCATCGGCTGACGTT
The DNA here is from genome assembly GCA_963806375.1 of uncultured Pseudomonadota bacterium. Lineage (GTDB taxonomy): Bacteria > Pseudomonadota > Gammaproteobacteria > Steroidobacterales > Steroidobacteraceae > 13-2-20CM-66-19. The sequence continues at coordinate 967,750 of CAWDXW010000003.1, read as the reverse complement.
CCAGGACATCATCCCGGAGCTTAAGAATCGCGACCTCGTGGTCATGCACACCTCCACCCCGTCCTTCAGAGCCGACGCGCAGACGGCACAGCGCATCAAGGAGGTGAACCCGCACACCCGCATCGGCCTCATCGGCGCCCACGTCGCGGTCGCTCCGGAACAGAGTCTGAAGGCCGCACCGGCCGTCGACTTCGTCGCCCGCAACGAGTTTGACTTCACCATCAAGGAGGTGGCCGAAGGCAACCCCTGGAGCACCATCAAAGGGCTCTCTTGGCGCCGCGACGACGGCGCGATCGTGCACAACGAGAATCGCGAGCTCCTGCAGAACATGGATGAGCTTCCCTGGGTAACCCCGGTGTACAAGCGCGATCTCAAGATCGAGAACTATTTCGGCGGCTACCTGCGCCATCCGTACATCTCCTTTTATACCGGGCGCGGCTGCAAATCGCGCTGCACGTTCTGTCTGTGGCCGCAAACGGTGGGCGGACATCGCTACCGGGTACGCTCGGTCGAGGACGTGGCTGCGGAAGTAGCTTGGGCACAGCGGGCCTTCCCGCAGGTCAAGGAATTCTTCTTCGACGACGACACGCTGACCGATAACCTGCCGCGCGTCGAAGCGCTCGCCGTGCAGCTCGGCAGGCTCGGGGTCACCTGGTCGTGCAACGCCAAGGCGAACGTGCCGCGCAAGACCTTAGAAGTCATGAAGGACAATGGCCTGCGCTTGCTCCTGGTCGGCTATGAATCCGGCAACCAGCAGATCCTGTTCAACATCAAGAAGGGCATGCGGGTGGAATTCGCGCGCCGCTTCACCCGCGATTGCCATGAACTCGGGATTGTCATCCATGGCACATTCATCCTCGGACTGCCGGGGGAAACCCGCCAGACCATCCAGGAAACGCTCGATTTCGCCAAGGAGATCAATCCTCATACGATCCAGGTCTCACTGGCGGCGCCCTATCCGGGCACCTTCCTCTACCGGCAGGCCCAGGAGAACGGTTGGCTGTACCACGAGGGCAACGACCTTCTGACCGATGATGGGACGCAGGTCGCGGCGCTCAACTACCCGCACTTAAGTCACGGCGAGATCTTCGACTCGGTCGAGGATTTCTATAAGAAGTTCTACTTCCGCCCGTCCAAGATCGCCTCCATCCTGGCGGAGATGCTCACCAGTCCCGAAATGCTGAAGCGGCGCCTGCGCGACGGTGTGGAGTTCTTCCACTTCCTGCGGTCGCGGCAGGATGCGGTTTGAAGCGGCTGATCATCACGGCGGATGATTTCGGCGCCGCCCGCGAAGTCAACGAAGCCGTGGAGGCAGCACACCGCGGCGGTGTTCTGACGGCGGCCAGCCTCATGGTGGCAGCGCCGGCGGCGGCGGACGCCATCGCACGCGCCAGGCGCATGCCTTCCTTGCGCGTGGGACTGCATGTGGTACTGGTGGAGGGGCGGCCCATGTCGCCGCTCTCCGCCGTAGCGCATCTGGCGGATGCCAACGGCCGGTTTCGTTCCGACCTGGTGGCCTACGGCGCGGCGATCGCCGCCAGCGCGCGAGTGCGTCGCGAACTTGCCGCCGAGATAAGCGCGCAGTTCGCGGCCTTTCGCGACAGTGGCCTCGCGCTCGATCACTGCAACGCGCACCAGCACTATCACCTGCATCCGGTGGTCGGGCATCTGCTGGCCGCGATCGCCCCCCGCTTCGGGGCGCGCGCCGTGCGGCTGCCGCTCGAGCCCACCCGGACACTGCGCGCGGTCGAGCGCGGCACGCCGTGGATGCCGGGCGTGCTCATGGTGCCCCTGGCGCTCGGGCTGCGGCGGCGCCTGCGCGCCGCCGGCCTCGGATACGCCGACCGGCTCTTCGGCCTGCGTTGGTCCGGCCACATGACCCGCGCGCGGCTCGCGGGGATTATCCGGAACCTGCCGCACGGACTCAGTGAAATCTACCTTCATCCGGCCACCGGACCCTTCGCTACCGCAGCGCCCGGTTACTGCTATCGCGAGGAGTTGGACGCGCTCGTGTCTGCGGAAGTGCTCGCGGCCTGTCGCGACTCGGCCGTCATCCTCGGCGGCTTCGGCGATTTTCTACGACCCGCAGCCACGCCGGCGCTGGCGGGCACGTTGCACTGCCCTGACACACAGCACCCATGAGCTCCGCAATCCGCGAGTCCGGCAGCGTCCCGGCGACGGCACCCGCGGCGAGGCTTCGCCCGGGGAGCGAAGCTCACAAGGCGCTCTTCTGCCGCACGCTGCTGGACAGCTTCAATCCCTACAAGCCCGCGGTGATTGACTGGCCGGAGCTCGATGCAGCGGAGCGCGAGAGGCTGCTGAGCCTGCCCATCTGGGACATTGCGGTGCAGACCGAGGGGCGCGCGCGGCTCAACGTCGCATCCTATGCGGCCATCGTGCGCGATCCGCTGCTGCGCGAGGCGGTGGCACTCAATGCCTTCGAAGAGGGTCGTCACAAGCGCGTGCTGGCGAACCTGGTCACGGCTTATGGCATCACGCTCGCGCCCGAGCCCGAGTATGTCCGCCCGCGCGACCCGGAGTGGGCCTTCCTGGTCACCGGCTACAGCGAATGCATCGACAGCTTTTTCGCGTTCGGCCTGTTCGAGTCAGCCAAGCGCTCCGGATTCTTTCCTGTGGCGCTGGTCGACACCTTCGAGCCCGTAATGCAGGAGGAGGCGCGCCACATTCTGTTTTTCGTCAACTGGGCGGCCTGGCATCGGCGCACCATGCCCCGGTGGCGGCGCCCGTGGTTCGAACTGAAGGTGCTGGCGGTGTGGCTCTTTCTCATCTGGGAGCGCATCGGCATCGCACGCGACGTGGGTCACGGCGTGCAGGACAACAATTTTGCCATAACAGGCGCCAAGTCCGTGGGGCACGACATCAGCATTGCCGGGCTCATCGACCTCTGTCTTTCCGAGAACCGCCGGCGCATGAGCGCCTACGATCAGCGCCTGCTGAGGCCCGCAGTCGTTCCGAGACTGGCAGGACTGGCGCGCCGCTTCATACGCACCTAGCGTCCAGTCCGGCCCACGCGCCTGCGGGTCATGAAGTTGCGCCTTGTCCTGTTCACGGTCTGCGGAGTCGCTCTCGGACTCTACCTCGTGATGTACGTCGGCTGGCACACGGTGCTATCCGCCGCCCTCGCCATCGGCTGGGGCGGTTTCGCGCTCCTGTGCCTGTGCGCCCTCGGCCTGTTCGTGGTACTCGGGATGGCGTGGTACGTACTGCTGCCGCGGCACAGTCCGGGGCCCGATGCGTGGGCCGTGGTGCGCGCGCGCATGGTGAGGGATTCGGCCGCCGAAGTGCTGCCGTTCTCACAGCTCGGCGGCATCGTGATTGGTATGCGGGCAGCAATCGTGTACGGGCTTTCCGCACCCCTCGCCTGCGCTTCGATGATCGTCGACGTGACCACCGAGATGCTGGCGCAGATCGGCTACGTCGCGCTCGGGCTTGCGCTTCTCAGCGCCCGTGCGCCGCGCAACTCTCTGGCCCAATCGCTGACCGGGACTGTAGTGGCCACGCTGCTGGTGGCCACCGTGGCCGTCGGGCTCTTCGTCGTCGTACAGCGCTATACGCCAAAGATCACCACCAGGCTTGCCGCACCGGTGCTGCAAGGGCCGGGACGGGCCATCAGGGGGATCGGCGCTGCGCTCGATACGATCTATCGTTCTCCGCGGCGCCTCGCGTTGTCGCTGGCTCTGCACTTCACCGCATGGCTGGCGAGTGCCGCGGTGGCATGGCTCGGATTACGGCTAATGGGGACGCAGGTCAATCTCGGCGACGTCATCGCGCTGGAGAGCCTGGTCTGTGCCGCGCGCAGCGCGGCAGTTTTCGTGCCCAACGCGCTCGGCGTGCAGGAGGGCGCGTATGCGCTCCTCGGCCCACTGTTTGGCATCAGCGCGGAGCTCGCGCTGGCGCTGTCCCTGTTGAAGCGGGCGCGCGACATCGCGGTGGGAGTGCCGGTACTGCTGATCTGGCAGAAGACCGAAGGTAGCCGCTCGCTGGGCCTCGCGGGCCGGAGCAACCCCGCCCCGCCGGCGGAGGATGACGCTTGCAGCCGCAAGGATGGTGTCGGCAGTTGAGGCTCGCAGCGTCGGCGTTCCCCATCCGCCGCGGAGACCGAGATGAGCTGTGCCCCGGCTGTCCTCGGAAGCGTTCCCCTGTTTGCTTTGCGCGACGACGATGAGACTGCGGCGAGTAAGGTGCGTACCCGACGGTAGCTCCTCAGCTGCTATGCCCAAGGGCTAGTGATGCGTAGACGAGCCAGATACTGCTCCACACTCCGAAGGTGAAATAGAGCGACATCCACGGGACCTCGCTCCTCCAGTCCTCCCAGCGGTAGGACACCGTCCAGCGCCTGCAGACATCGACCATACCGCCGGCGATGCCCAAGTAGCTGCGTCCGTTGGCCTGATCGACACGCCATCGCGACCAGTACATCGGGACATCGTAGACAAATAGGAAAGCGACATAGGCGGCACCGCCGGCGACCATTGGGGCATACAGAGTCGCCAGCCGATGCGGCCCGGTTACCAGCATGCTGGCCACCGCCAACGCTGCCGCTAGCCCCCAGAATGAATTCTCCACCGCGTGAGCGCGCTGCTCGGTGGTCAGCACGGCGTACCATGAGCATCCCTCGGCGAGCAGGATGAGCGGCACTACCGCGAATGACACCCCTTGCACGAATGAGCTACCGGCCAACAACGCGGCACGGTGCAGTATGAGGGCCCATTGGGCGGCGAAGCACAGTTCGGCCACGGTCGCGACCGAGCGACCGACGAGCACGCTCGACAGTCGGGAGTCGATAAGAACCAGGCGCGGGATGTCGATTACCGGCAGTACGGAACGGAATGCGCACCCAGCCACGTACACACCGGACAGCAGCAGCTGCACGTAGCTGGCGGGGTCGGTCTCGACCTGGACCCACGCGTGTTGGCGTGTCACGGCGACGGCCGCCAGCGACCAGAGAGCCACGTTTAGCACAGCGATCGCACGGAGCGAGCTATGCCACCCCGCGACGGCGTGCGCTCTCACGCCCTCGGTTTCCCCTGGATCATCTGTCATACGCCGAGCGCAGCAGGCGCGCGGCCGTTTGGATCCGCGGCTGCAGAGAGGAGCGAGGGCGTGGTCAGCGGGTCACTCAGGCGGCCCGCTCGATGACCGGCCGCTCCGCGGCGCTTCGCGGCAGCGGTCCCGGACGGCAGGTGATCAGATTGGCCTCAAACTCGCGCGTGCACGCGGTCCAACTCGACTGCAGGGCGCGGGCCCGGCAGGCGCGCGGGTCGAGCCGGAGCGCCCGCTCCGCCCCCCGACCCAGATCCGCATCGAGCGCCCCGGTCACGCCATCCGCGACGACATCGATCGGGCCCGTGATCGGGAAGGCCGCCACCGGTACGCCGCAGGCCATCGCCTCAAGATTCACGAGGCCAAAGGTGTCGGTAAGACTTGGGAAAACCAGCACGTCGGCCGCGGCGAGGTGGGCTGCGAGATCCTCGCCGTAGCGAAAGCCCACGTACACGACCTCACGGTACCGCGCCTCGAGGCGCGCCCGCTCGGGGCCGTCCCCGATCACGATCTTCGAGCCGCGCCACGGCATCCGCAGGAACGCATCCACGTTCTTCTCAACCGCCAGCCGTCCCACATAGGCGGCGATGGGACGCGGCAATTGCAGGAACTCCTTGCTGCGCGGCCGGAACAATTCCGTGTCGACGCCGCGCTGCCAGCGCACGAGATTGCGGAATCCGCGCTGCTGAAGCTCGTTCTCTACTGACTGCGTGCTCACCATGCAGCGTTGCGCGGCCGCGTGAAAGCGGCGCAGCACCGCAAACGAGAGCCACAGCGGTATGGGCCAGCGGGACTTGAGGTACTGCGGAAACTGTGTGTGATAGGAGGTCGTGAAGCGCCATCCGTGCCTGAGGCAATGGCGCCGCGCGGCGAAGCCGAGTGGCCCCTCGGTGGCAATATGTACCGCCTGCGGCCGGAAGAGGTTTAACTTGCGCGCCAGCGCCGCCATCGGCCTCACGGCCACGCGGATCTCGGGGTAGCTCGGGCAGGGCACGGTACGGAAGTCGCGCGGCGCGGCGATCATCACCTCATGGCCGAATCTGACGAGCCAGGCGGCGGTCTGTGCCAGGGTGTTGACGACCCCGTTGGTTTGCGGAAACCAAGCGTCGGACACGATCGTGATTCTCATGCGCCGGCATGCTCGACGCGGATCGTGACAGTGGTATGAAGGTAGCGCTCGGAGCTGCCACAAAAAAATAGCCGCCCACACAGCAACTTGTCATGCGCTCTTAACATTGTTCCTATAACTCGTTCATGCCAGCGCAACCGCGCTGCTCGCATCGAGTGGAGGAGCGAATGCACGCCTTTCTTGCCGAACTCAAGAAGCAACGCTGGGATGATCATCGTTACTACCACCACAGCCGCATCAATCAGACGCTGCACCTGGTGAGTGCGCTCAGCTTCCTGACGGCCTACGTCTGCATTTTCACCAACCCGGTCGCCGCCGTACTCATCGGCTGGCTGGTGGCAATGGTGACGCGCCAGCTGGGCCACTTCGTCTTTGAGTCCAAGGACTATGACCAGGTGAACCAGGCCACGCACGCGCACAAGGAAGACATCAAGGTCGGCTACAACCTCAGGCGCAAGGTAGTTTTGCTGTCGATCTGGGGGGCGTCACCCCTGGTTCTGTGGCTCGATCCGACGCTGTTCGGCATCTTTCGCCCGACGCACGGCCATGCCGACTTCGTACGCCACGTCTGTCAGGTCTGGCTTGCCCTGGGCCTGGGCGCGTTGCTCTTCCGCACGGCGCAGCTGTGCCTGCAGCAGAGCGTGTTAACGGGCGTCGTGTGGCTGACGAAGATCCTCACTGACCCATTCCACGACGTCAAACTCTACTGCCGCGCACCGCTGTACTTACTGCGCGGGGAACTGGTCGATCCGATGGACGACGTGGCCCACCAGGCCTGAAGCAGCTCACGCAGGACGCGTCGACGGATCGCCTTGTTGGTGAGCGCCGGATTCTGCCACCACCAGCCTTCGCGCCGCATCGCCTCGGCTGCCGTCACCACCCGGTCCGCGACGGCGGCGAAGTCCGCGTCGCTGTAGTTAAGGCTGAAGATGAGCCGTGCCGTGCCAATCCAGCTCAGAAACAGGCCCTGCGCGCGCAGGTGATACTGGAACATCCAGTTGTAGCGCGAAGGCTGGAGATAGTTGAAGGTCCAGATGGACGAGAGATTCGCCACTTGAACCGGGAGCGCCGCCGCCTGCAGCCGCGCGTTGAGTTCGGCTGCCCGGCGTTCCCAGACCGCATCGAGGTCGCGGTACAGAGCACGGATCGGCGCGCTTTCCAGGCGCGTGAGGAACTCGTGCATGGCGCCCAGCACGTAGGGGTGCGCATTGAACGTGCCGCGCGCCAGGCACACGTCGGCCGGGTACTCTGCGTCGTAGCGCTTCATGAGATCGCGCCGTCCGCAGACGACTCCAACCGGCAGTCCGCCGCCGAGGCTCTTGCCGTAGGTCACCAGGTCGGCGCGCACGCCAAAGTACTCCTGCGCGCCCCCGCGAGCGAGACGAAAGCCGGCAAACACCTCATCGAAGATGAGAACGATGCGCCGCTGGGTGCACACCGCGCGCAGCTCATTGAGCCACGCGGCGTAGGCCGCGCGGTCGAAATGGGCACAGCGTGCGCTGTCGATGAGGCCCGAGTCGGCCGGCGCGCTCGCATTGGGGTGCATCGCCTGCACCGGATTCACCAGCACGCAGGCGATATCCCGCCGCGTGCGCAGCACCCGCAACGATGCCGCAGCCATGTCCGTCAGCGTGTAAGTGGCATCAGGGGGCAGCGGGTTGCCCACGCCGGGCTGCACGTCCCCCCACCAGCCATGATACGCACCGCAGAAGCGCACCAGGTAGCGGCGGCGCGTGTGATAGCGAGCCAGGCGCACGGCCTGCATCACGGCCTCGGTACCGGACATGTGGAACGACACCTCGTCGAGTCCCGAGATCTCGCGCAGCCGGCGGACATTGTCGGCCAGCAGCGGATGGTAGGCGCCGAGCACCGGTCCGAGCGCGCGCACCTTTTCGGCACCGCGCTCGATGCACTCCTTGTAGAAGTCGTAGCCGAAGAGGTTCACTCCGTAGGAGCCGCTCACGTCGAAGAGGCGGTTGCCATCGACATCGGTCACGGTGACCCCGGAAGAGCACTCCAGGAATGTGCCACCCGGCAGGCACTGCCGGACCATGCGGCCGAACTGAAAGGGCACCCGATAACGCATCGTGAACTGCAGGTCCGACACCGAGTGCGCCAGCTCGCGGGTAAGAGCCGCACCCTTCGCAAAGCGCCGCGTATAGAGCTGCGCGAGCTGCGTGAATCCCGCACGCCGCACCGCGGCCACTTCCGCGGGCGCATCGTCCGCGCTGAAGAACCGTGTCTCGTCGTATTCGTAGTGGCGAACGAGCCGTGCCAGGAGCCGCGCGAGACGCGCGTGTCCGCCGAGCGAGGGGTGCTTGGCGCGCGAAAGCTGCAGACGCAGCCGCAGGTGGCGCAGTGCGAGCAGCGCGACCAGGGCGGCGGCGATGTACCACAACAGCATGATTCTCCGCCTCAGAGGCGACGAGCCCGGGGCCGATCGCCCCAGCGGCAAACTATTTCGGTCTCGTGACAATCCGATGACAGTGCGTATCGGCGATCACCCGGATCACTCAGCAGGAGCGACTGAATTTCCTTTTGACCAACCGCCTGCCCCGTCGGTGGCTCACCTTTTTCATGGGATGGCTGAGCCAGGTGGAGCAGCCCTGGCTTTGTCGTATCGGTATTGCGATCTGGGGACTCTTCACGGAACTCGATCTGAGCGATGCCCGGAAAACCCGCTTTCGTAGTCTCCAGGCGTTCTTCACCCGACAGCTGAAGGAGGGGGCACGCCGCGTCGATCCTGATCCGAACATCGTCGTGAGTCCGTGCGACGGCATCGTCGGCGAGATGGGTCAGGTGAGGGAAGGGTCGGTGCTTCAGGCCAAGGGGTTCCCCTACACGCTCATGGATCTTCTGGGCGATGAGGAGCTGGCGAGTAACTATCGCAACGGCTCCTTCGTGACGCTGCGCCTCACCTCCGGCATGTATCACCGCTTCCATGCACCCTATGACTGCCACGTGGAGCGGGTGACCTACGTTTCCGGAGACACCTGGAACGTCAATCCGATCGCGCTCCGGCGTGTCGAGAGTCTCTTCTGCAAGAACGAACGCGCCATCATCCGCTGCCGGCTGAGCTCCTCGGACTACCTCATCACGCTGGTGCCGGTCGCGGCCATCCTGGTTGCGAGCATCCGGCTGCACTGCGCGGATGTGCTGCTGCATCTGAAGTACCGCGGACCCAACACCATTCCCTGCGATGCCACGCTGCGCAAGGGCGAAGAGATGGGCTGGTTCCAGCACGGCTCCACCATGATTGCCTTCGCACCACCCGGCGTGATGCTCGCTGCCGGGCTGGGCCAGGGGAGCGTGATTCGCATGGGCCAGCCGCTGCTGAGTATTGTCGGCAGGGAATCGTGAGCGAGCTCGCAGTCATCACCGGCACCACCCACGGTATCGGACGCGTGACGAGCCGCGAGCTCGCGCGCGCCGGGAAAACGGTCGTCATGCTGTGCCGCGACGTGACGGCCGCACGTTCGGTGCGCGGTGAGATCATGCGGCACGCGCCTCGCGCCACAGTCGAGGTAGTGCGCTGCGATCTGGCCTCGCTCGCGTCCGTGCGGGAGGCCGCGGCTGCCGTCCGCCGCGACTACCCGCCGCTCGGCCTCCTGGTCAACAACGCCGGCATGGTGAGCACTCGCCAGCGCCACTCGGTCGACGGCTTCGAGCTCACCTTCGCGACCAACCACCTGGGTCCATTCCTGCTCACCGCCTTGCTGTCGGAGCACCTGGACCCGGCGGCGCGCATCGTCATGGTCGCTTCCCGGATCCACTACCGTGGCCGCCTCGATCTTGCTGCGGTCACAGACGCGCGCTCCCCCTACGCGGCCACCGCCGCCTATGCCCGCTCGAAGCTCGCCAACGTGATGCATACGTTCGCGCTCGCGCGTCGCATGGCCGGCACCGGCGTCAGCGTTAACTGCCTGCACCCGGGCGTCGTGGCCACGAATCTGCTGCCGCGATGGCTGCGTGTCATCAAACCGCTGTTCACTCGGGTCGTGTTCGATGCCGAGCGCGGCGCGCGCACCACCGTGCACCTCGCACTCGATCAGAGTGTCGCCGGAGCCACTGGTCGCTATTTCGATGAGTACCAGCTTCCTCGTGCCGCCTCCGCGCTCGCGCACGACATTGAGCTGCAGGAGTCGCTGTGGAAGCATAAGCGCAGTGTGGAGCGGAGCGCCACGGTGACCGATGAACGCACGCCGCCGTCCTGACCGAGAGGCTAGTCATGCCGGAAAATGCCCGATCGCCACTATCGTCGCTCAAGCCGCTCAGCGACAGGCTGCTGTTCGCGAGCAACTTTCTGCGTCATCCGAACATGCTCGGCTCGGTCATCCCGAGCTCGCGCTTCCTCGTGGAGCAGGTGCTGGCGCCGATCGACTGGGGCCGCACCCGCGTGATCGTGGAATACGGTCCGGGTATCGGCACGTTCACCGCACAGATCCTGCGGCGTATGCGCAGCGATGCACAGCTCGTGGCCATCGAGACGAATCGTGACTTCGTGCGCTTTCTGCAAAGGACCTTGCCGGATCCGCGCCTGCACGTCGTGCACGACTCCGCCGCAGCAGTGCAGCCGGTTCTGATGCGGCTCGCACTCCCGGCGCCGCGCTACATCATTTCCGGCATTCCACTCGGCAGCATGCCGGAACCGCTGCGCACCGACATCGCGGTGAAGAGCCGCGCGGCGCTCGCGCCAGGCGGAGTGTTTCTCGTCTACCAGTTCACTGCCCGCGCTCTCCCTACGCTGCAGCGGAGCTTCGGCGAAGTGCGGCGCAGTTTCGAGCGACGGAACTTTCCGCCGGCGCAGCTGTTCCTATGCAAGACACCCGAGGCCTGAAGGCCGGTGTGCGGGCGGAACGACGTTACCGTGCTGTGCCCGATGGAGCGGGACCGTGGCCGTAAACACGATTCAGGTCCGCCCGTCGATTTCCGTGGCACTCTATTCGGGGTGCACCGACTGACGAATGAGGAGCGATACACGATGGCTAAAAACGCGATTTGCCTTTGGTACAACGGCACGGCAGAGGATGCCGCCAGGTTTTACGCCCGCACCTTCCCAGACAGCGCCGTCACCGCGGTCCATCGCGCCCCCGGCGATTACCCGGCTGGTAAGCAGGGGCAGGTGCTGACGGTCGAGTTCACGGTGCTGGGAATACCCTGCGTCGGCCTTAACGGTGGCCCCGCTTTCAAACACAGCGAAGCCTTCTCGTTCCAGGTCATCACCGAGGACCAGGCCGAGACCGATCGCTACTGGAATGCGATCGTCGGCAACGGGGGCGCCGAAAGCGCATGCGGGTGGTGCAAGGATCAATGGGGCTTGTCCTGGCAGATCACCCCGCGTGCGCTCCTGGAAGCGACGACCAATCCGGATCAGGCGGCCGCCAAGCGCGCGTTCGAGGCGATGATGGGGATGAAGAAGATCGACATCGCCGCGATCGAGGCAGCCCGGCGCGCCGCACGAGTCACGCTTAGCACAGTAACGCCGCCCGGTCTGACAGTGGCTTCACCACCGCGAGTAGCTCCAGCGCCGCGAACCAACAGTGGTAGCCGTGAGAGCCATCGTCAGGCTCGCCGCGCGCTGCGCTGGACGTCAGTTCGTCCGCCAGCGTGGCCGGCCACTCCTTCCAGATGAAATGTCCCTGCGCGGCGAGCTGAACAGCGAGCGCACCGGCGGTGACCGTGTCAGCCAGCGGGCCGGGACCGGCGCCTAGGCCGGCGGACGGCTCTGATTTTTTTGCTGCGGCCGCCGCCGCAGAAGAACTGGTCGGCCCCGTCGGACTCAAGTCCCGAGACGCCGACCCCCGCGGGCATTTCGAGTACCTGCACAACGGCGCCGGTGTCCGGATCCACCTGGCGCAAGTCGCTCTGCTCACCTTCCCAGGTGCCGTGCCAGAGCTCTCCTTCGACCCAGGTAACCCCGGTGACGAAACGCTTTGACTCGATGGTGCGCAGGACCGCCCCGGTTGCCGGATCGATCTGGCGGATCTTGCGCTCGCGGTACTGCCCCACCCAGAGTGTCCCTTCGTGCCAGGCGAGTCCGGAGTCAGCGCCGTCGCCGGGCGCGGGGATCGTGGCCAGCACGCGACCGCTGTCCGGGTCGATCTTCTGGATCCGCTTCTCGGCGATCTGGTACAGGTAGCGGCCGTCGAAGGCCGTTCCGGCGTGGGCGGCGACCTCGAGCGATTGCAGCGTTTTTCCGCTCTGCGGATCGAGAGCCTTCAGCGTGTCGCCCGCGGCGAACCAGACCTTCTGCCCGTCGTAGGTCACACCATGCACGTGGTCGACCCCAGAAAGGGGACCGTATTCGCGGACGATTTCGGCGGCTGAGGGTTTCATGGCGCAATGCTAGTCGCTCTGCAGAGGTGCGGGGAGTAACAAAGTCGTCGTGAATCCGGGCACGGGCAGGGTAATCCAGCGACGTGCCCGACCGCGACCCAGCCCCTGCGCCTTGCCCGCTTGCGCGAGTGACTCGAGAGCCCGCTGCACGGTGCGCGCACTGGTACCGAGGGCAAGCGCCAGGGCCGAGCTCGACCAGGATTCACCGTCGGCCAGCAGGGCGAGCACCGCTGCGTGCTCATCCTCCAGCGGCCGCGCGAGTACGATGATCTCCGGTGCGCGACGCGGCGACATCGCAAACCCTCGCCGGGTCGCCATGACGTGTGCCAGCGGCCGAAGCACGCGGCGCAGTCGCCCGACTTCGACCCGCAGTCGCGCGCGGTAGGTTGCATCGACGTGCTGGCCGCGGAAGGCCTGCGCTACGAGGGTCTCCCTCGGCACGTCCGCCGGCCACGCTTCTGCGAGCAGCCGGGCGAGCGCGAACAGGACCGGACGCGTGGCGAGTTCGATGACCGTGCCTGCTTCGCGGACGCTGAAGCGACATGCATCCACGATCAGTGCTCTTGAGGCCAGTAACGCTTCAACCTCCTTAAGACGCAGGTCCCGCCGCGTACCCCGCGCGATCAGGCGCGCGGCGGTGGCTGTCAAGACCAGGGCCGCAGCTTCAACCTCGGCTGTTAACGCAGGGATGTGGGCCTGGCTGGCGGCGTGAGCTGCACGGCTGAATGCGCGTTGCGCGGTCGTTGCCTGGAGACGTCGTACGGCGATCCCGGCAATGATCAGCTGATGGCCAGCCCTCAAGGCGGGGGGCACGCTCCTGAGGTCGAGCCGGCCGAGGGAATGCTCGGCTTCAGCGAGACGACCGAGCAGGAGCAGGCGCCGGATCTCAAGGTAGCGCGCGTGGGCAGCGTTCACGCGGTCACCATGCTCTTCGAGGATCACGCGCGCCGCATCGAGTGACTTCGATGACCAGTGCAGGTCGCGGGAAGCGAGCGCGATCTCGGCCTCGGCGACGACACATCGGGCGCGCGACAGTGCTTCCCGCGGGCCGTAGGCGCGCGCCGCCCTGCGCAGCAGGGCCCTTGCGCGGGGAAGATCCCCGAGCTGCGCCATTGCAGTACCGCGCAGCGCAAGAGCGGGCGGATCTTCGCGCAGAGCGATGCGCTTCAGTGCGCCCACGGGGTCCCCGAGCGCCAGCGCCCGCGCCGCGGCGGTGATCAGCGAATCCACCGAAATCCCGTCACACTTGTCACTCCCGCAGGTGCGTGCCCGACGCGTAATCTAGCGCATCACCGACCCGCCTCCGGAGACGAGCCATGAGCACCCACAGGACTGCAACCCGTAAAGAGTGGCTGGCCGAGCGGCTCGAGCTCCTCGAGGCAGAGAAGGAGCTCACGCGCCGCAGCGACGAGCTGGCGCTACGGCGCCAGGCGCTGCCGTGGGTCCGGGTCGAAAAGGACTATCGGTTCGACACGGACCAGGGAAGTGCTTCGCTGGCCGAGCTGTTCCAGGGACGCTCCCAGCTGCTCGTTTACCACTTCATGTTCGGGCCCGACTATGCCGCCGGCTGTCCGTCCTGCTCGATGATCGCCGATGGCTTCAATGGTTTCGCCGTGCACCTGGCCCAGCATGACGTCATGTTGTGGGCAGTTTCGCGCGCGCCGCTGCCGCGGCTGCAGTCCTACAGGCGACGGATGGGATGGACATTTCCCTGGGCGTCCTCGTTCGGGAACGACTTCAACTCCGACTTCCGCATCTCGTTCACGGAGCAGGAGCAGCGCGCCGGCACCATCGAGTACAACTACCGGGGTGAGCGCTCCGCGCTGGATGCCAAGAGCGCGCCGGAGCCCGTGCGGCAGTTCGCTGAGATGTGCGGAACCGATGCTCCCACTTTCACCCGCGACCGGCCGGGCATGAGCGCGTTCGTGCTCGAGGACGGCGCCATCTATCACACCTACTCGGCCTATGCGCGCGGCCTCGACGGTCTCTGGGGCGCGTATCAGTGGCTCGACCGCGCGCCCAGAGGCCGCAACGAGAGCGGCCTGTGGTGGCGGCGTCACGACGAATACTGAGGAGCTATCCATGTGCCCGTTGTGTATTACGACTGTGGCGCTGTCGGCTGCCGGCGCTACCTCTGGCGCGGGCGTGATCGCCGTGGCCGTGAGCAAATGGCGGACTCTCGTGTGTTGGTGTAGCCGGTGCTGGCGAGGATGAATCCTGAATCAGGTACGACTTCACCAGACCAAAGAAAAGGCCCCGCGAGCGGGGCCTTGAAGCGCACCCAAAGTGCGTCGCGATAAGGCGATCGTCAGGCCGCAGCGGCCAGCAACTGCCAGTTCTTGGGAAGAATGACCTCGTCGATGGCGTGAACGATGCCGTTCGTCGCAACGATGTCGGCCTTGGAGACGTGCGCGCCATTGACACTAAGCTTCGCTGACGACACCGCGGCGGTCAGCGAGGTTCCCTGCAGTGTCATCATGTCGCCGGACTTGACGTCGTTGGCCGTGAAATAACCCGACACGACGTGATAGTTCAAAATGGCCTTGAGCCGGCCCGCATCCTTGACCAGAGCGTCATAGCCACCCGCCGCCAGTCTCTTAAACGCCTCATCGGTGGGCGCGAACACCGTGAACGGGCCCTTGGTGGCGAGTTCGTCGGTCAGACCCGCCGCATGGATTGCGCTCACGAAGGTGCCGAAATGCCCTGAAGCGACCATCGAGTCGATGATGTTCTTCTTGGGGCCCGTGTTTAGGTTCCTGGTTTCGGCAGCAGAACCGTTCTTTGACTGATCCATAAGATAAACCTCGGAGTACAGCCAGCAAGGATTTGCCGACTCGCTCAACTCGTAGTGCGGGTGAGTGCGCCGAGTGTACGCGTCATGTCCAGCGCGTGCGGCTCGCGACCAAAAGAAATGCAGCACATGGGAGCGCGCGCGGCGCCTTGAAATCCGCACAAAACGCCCCACGGGGATCCGATGATCAGCGGGTCGCCCCCTGCAGTACAACGTCCACCCCGAGTTCAGGTCTTGTTGGGGCGCGTGTCTCTGGAGCGCGCAGTGGATGGGGAGTTGCGCGCCTGGCTGAATAACTCATCCAGGTCCGCGGAACCCACCGGCTGGCTCAGATAACGCTCGATACCCGCCTCGCGCGCCAGTTCGCGCCCCGGATGTTCGCTGCTGTGAGTCAAGGCAATCAACCTCAGTCCCTGCAGCTTCGGATGTTGGGAAAGGTGCCGGGCGACGTCGTACCCGCTCATGTCCGGCAGATCAAGATCGACGAGCAGGACCGTGGGAAGGAACTCCGCAGCCAGAGCCAGCGCCGCTGCGCCGGTGTAGGCGACGCGTGCATCCCCGTAGCCGGAGGAATGCAGCAGCGAGGCGAGGGAGTCCGCAGCCACGACGTCGTCATCAACGATCAGGGTGCGCGGCATCGTGTTGTCCCGCGGGCTCGTGGGGGTGGACCGACGCGCGCCCATGGGAGCCTACTTTACGCAGGCCGTCGCGCCGCCTTCATCTTCCCAGGCCACCAGCTGCGCCCTCTGGCAGCTGGCCGCAGCCTTGCGATCCTGGAGCACAGCCGCGGGCGCGCCCTGCGCGTGTGGGGCAAGAGAAGAATAGAGCGCAACGTCGGCGCGGTTCCCGGCGGCGATCGGAAGTCTCAGAGTCCCGAGCGTGCGCGTCGCCCGGCGGGGAAGCGGCATCCAGCTCCCGGGCGGCACATCGTCCGGACTCTCGCCCCACAGTCCCGGCACCCTGTCCGCGAAGGTACGTCTCGTTTCTCGCAAGCGTATCGGCATAGGCACAATCTCCTTGCAGACCACGGTAACTGCGATCCGCCGCGCCTGTCGGTACGCCGGCGTACATTCACGTCCGCAATACCGCAACAACCGGGCACAGTTCGCCAGCGTACCGACTGCACCCCGAGCTGAGCGCAAGCTGCGGATCGAGATCAAGGAGACGAATCATGAGCGGCAATGCATTCAAAGACGGCTGGCAGCGCTTCCTGGACAGGATCAAGCAGCTCTGGGGGCGGCCACGTGACGGTGAGTTTGCCAGGGCGGTGCTGATTCCGATCGCACCGGTATCGCGCCGATAACGGGGCGAGTCTCCCAAGGCGACGCTTCAGCTGGGCAGCGTCTCGCGTAGTTGGAGGCAAATCGGCAGAACGAAGATTCGGCTCCGGCCCTCCTGACGGGCGCTGCCCGTGCCCTGGGTATTGTTAGACAATCGCCCGCATCGTTCAGCGCGGGCAACAGCGGAAGCACGTGGCGAATTCACCGACGGAGGCGGCGCCCGTCCTGCACTGGACCGAGGGCGAAGAGGCGTGTACGGCGCGCTGGCTTTCCGAAAGCGGGGCGCCCCCGGCCAAGCGCGTGGTGCTCGTCGATGACGAGACGACCGCCGCTGAGGCATACGGCCTGGCCTGCCAGGGCACGGCGCTCATGTGGCGCGGCGATTTTCAGAACGCACGTCAGATGCTCCGGGCCCTGGCGCGTCGCGCCGAACGCAAGTCTCGCGGCTACGAGAAAGCACCCGCTGCTGCGAAGGCCGCATCACCCGCGGAGACCTTCCATCGCTATCGGCAGGCCCAGTCGCAGCGCGCACGCACGCTCAACACGCTGCTCGTGCCGCTCGAGGCGGATTATGGCATCGCGTTGCGCCGTGCCCCGGATGTGCGGGAGGCGTGCGTGGCGGCCTGGGGCCCGGGCATCGGGCCCGCAGTCACGTCGCTGCGCGCGCTGCTGGGTGTCATCGGCGCGCATGAGTGGCACACCAAGGGCATCGAGATCGAGGCAGCCGGTGGCCGGATCCATCCGGACTATGGCGTGTTCGCGCCGATTCGTTCCGAATACGTCGAGCTGGTGGCCGCGCAGCCTTTGCCCCTCGCATGCGCGTCATCCAGCGTGGCGTTCGACATTGGCACCGGGACCGGTGTGCTGGCAGCCGTGCTCGCGCGACGGGGTATCCGGCGCGTCATCGGCACGGATCTCGATCCTCGTGCGCTGGCCTGCGCGCGCGCGAACCTCGAAAGGCTCGGCCTGCTGCAGCAGGTAACGCTCCTCCAGGCGGACCTCTTTCCCGCGGAGCGCGCCGCACTCGTGGTCTGCAATCCGCCCTGGGTTCCGGCGCGGCCCAGCTCGAGCCTCGAGCGCGGGATCTACGACTTCGAGAGCGCCATGCTGCGTGGCTTTGTCAAGGCGCTGCCCGGTCACCTGCAACCGGGGGGCGAGGGCTGGCTGATCCTGTCGGACCTTGCCGAGCACCTGGGCCTGCGCACGAGAGCGGAGCTGCTGGCGATGTTTGAGGCCGCCGGTCTGCAGGTCTCAGGCAGAAGCGATGTTCGGCCGCAACATCCCAAAGTGTCCGCGAACACCGACCCGCTGTATGCGGCGCGCGCCGCGGAAGTGACCTCGCTGTGGCGTCTCGCAGCGCGCTGAGTTCGGCTTCCGCAGCCGCGGCGGAGCCCGCGGAACACCGCAGCCGCTGAGCCTGGGGTCCATCAAGCCGCGGTGGCCGCCGCCTGCGTTGACACGTGCGTACTCGGGAGGCGCTCGCCTCAGACGGCGATCCGGGAAGACATCTCCTGCGTGCGCGGCAGCAGGCGCTCACGTTCCTTGCGGACCACCGCGTAGCATTCGCAGCACAGTTGTTCCAGGCGCGCGCGGTCCAGCACCGTGATATGCCCGCGGCTGTATTCGATCACACCGAGTTTCTGCAGTTTGCCGGCCGCCTCGGTGACGCCCTCCCGCCGCACGCCGAGCATGTTGGCGATCAGCTCCTGCGTCATGACCAGCTGATTGACCGTCAGGCAGTCCAGCGACAGGAGCAGCCAGCGACACAGTTGCTGGTCCACCGAGTGGTGACGGTTGCATACCGCGGTCTGGGCCATCTGGGTGATGAGGGCCTGCGTGTACCGCAGCAGGAGCAGCTGCAGCTCGCCGTTGCGATGGAATTCGGCCTTGAGCCTCTGTCCGGCCAGCCGGTAGGCATGACCGGAACTTTGCACGACCGCCCGGCTCGGGGTGGTCTCGCCGCCCATGAAAAGCGCGACACCAATGAGGCCTTCGTTGCCCACGACCGCGATCTCCGCTGAGGAGCCGTTGGCCAGGACGTACAGGAGCGATACGATCGAGTCGGTCGGAAAATACACGTGGCGCAGAACGTCGCCGGACTCGTAGAGAACCTTGCCCAGCGGCATCGGGACCAGCCGCAGGTGGGGATAAATCCGCTCGCGCTCTGCGGCCGGCAGCGCGGCAAGCAGATGATTTTCTTGCGGATCGGGGGCAGAGTCGGGCATGGATGAAGCGTCCCCGTGACGAACCGCGTCGTGGGGGACGCAGCCAGTATAGAGCAGTGTTCGCGACCGCACAGACAAGTTGCCTGGGCGCGGTCATGCTTTCAGCTTGGTGTGGTGAATTTTGCTGCCTGGCGGAGCATTCAGGCGCGGGAGCGCGCGGGCCATCATGAATACCCCTTCGATCGTAGCCGTGGCCTCCGATGCCGGCGACCTCGAGGCCGTCGGCGAACTGCTGTCGGCCTTACCGGAGGAATGTGACGCCGCGTTCATCGTCGTTCAGCAGGTGGATGCGGCCCGCGAGAAATTGCTGGTCAGCACGCTGGCCAAGCGAACGAAGCTCCCGGTACTGCGCGCGCAGGATGGCGTGCCGCCCGCGGCTCGCCACGTCTACGTGATCGGCGCCCACGACATGCTGGCCGTGAGCGGCGGACGCATCCGGGTGACGGGGGGCAAGACGGGCGCAGCGCGAAATCCTGCGGACTTCCTCTTCGCCTCGCTCGCCGACGAGCGCGGCGCGGCGGCGATCGGCGTCGTGCTCTCGGGCGCGGGCTCCGATGGGGCCCTGGGCATCCGAGCGCTCAAGGCGCGCGGCGGCGTAACGCTCGCGCAGTATCCTGGATCGGCGCGCTTTCCCAGCATGCCGATCAGTGCCATCGAAACCGGTTGCGTCGGTTTCGTCATGCGCCCCTACGAGATCGCCCGCGAGCTGACCCGTCTGAGCCACCACACAGCATCCGTGGCCGGCGTCCTGCCCCGCGTGCTCTCGTCGATGCGAATACCGGCATTCCTGCGAGGCCGATCACTGGCGTCGCGATCTTCGATAACCCTTAGCCTTGGGGTGACTGCGGTGTGTGGTGGCGGCCGGCGTCGGGCTGCGAGTGACTTCCAGGATCTCTCGGAAGGTTCAACCTAAAGCGCAACCTCGGCGTGACCTGGCGAGCGTCCGCGGGCGCCGTTCATGCGTGTTCCACCGAACGGATTTGAAGCGCCGCTGCGCGTAACGTTCCAATGTCGCTGGCATCGCGGGTCGTTCGGATCCGTTTGCCGCGGCTAAGCGGGAAAGACAGAAGCTTGGAGCTGCGACCATGGTAACCACACGAACGCCCATCATCGTTCGAAGATCAAGATGCTTCGACCGACCGCCACCGTGCCGATCGGCTGCGGCGCCCCGGCTGCGCCGCGTTGCGCGCCTGGGGAGTTCAGGCGTGCAGCACCGCTTCCTTAGCTGACGGGATGTCCTGCCTAGGCGCCCTTACTTCGAGCATGTCATCGAACAGGACGCGGTAATGCACGACGGCCTTGCGTAGCTCCTCGGTGTCCGCTTCACCGAGCTGATCGCGCGCCACGATTGCCTGCGCCGCCCGGTAATTCTCGACGACGGCAGGATGGTCGACCGAGATGTCGGCCGCACGGCGTTCGAAATCAGCCATGGGGTAGCCGCGCGTGAGCATCAACTCGCGAACCAGCTGGTCCGCCTGGACGACGACTGCCTTGGGATTGTCGACGAAGCGGCCCTGCAAAGTGTTCCAGGCCTGGCTGAACCGGGCAGCCTCGGCGGGCGCCAGCGGGCTGATCGCAAGCTGTTCCACGCGCTCTTCGCGCGCCTTGAGTTCCGATTCGGCCTTGGTTCGCCCACCGAGCTCGCCCACAGTTCGGCCGTATTCCGGGCCGAACCGATGCTTGAGCCTTGCGGATTGATTTTTCCTATGGGAAAAGAACCACGTCGCAAGTGCAAACAACGCCACGACCAAAACAGCGGCAGTGAGGATCCAGGGCAGGGAAAGCGTATTCATGTGGATGTCCTATTCAGGCTCGATCGGTGCGGCGATAGCGATGCGCGCCCGTGACTACTGCAAGTGCAAGCCGCCGCTGCCGAACAGTCCCAAGAGCCCCATGATGATCAAATAGATTGCGACGATGTAATTCAGCAGCCGGGGCACTACCAGGATCAAAATGCCGGCGATCAACGAGATGATCGGTGCGATCGTCAGATGGAGATTCATGGTTACCTCGCGACCGGAGCGGAAGTTGGCGACGCCCACGTCCGCGTGGGTGCCAGTCGATGGAAGAACGTTAGACGCTCATCGAACCGCGATCTGTACGTCTGCGCACATTGCGCCGATGAGAGCCGCGGGTCGCAACCAGGCAGCTGCGGGCAGCCGCGGCGCGGCGTAAAATTCGCCCCCGCCGGATAACTCTATGCGTTCTTGATCGTGACGCGGGGATGCGAGGACGCACCCGACAATCCGCGGCAGCCGTTGAGGAACAAATTGACGGCGTCGTCGGCCCAGGCGTCGAGCTCGCCGGGCGTCATGGGTACGCCCAAGCCCATGATGCGACGCTGCGGCAGCGCTACGACCATATAGAGAAACTGCTCGGCCCCGAAGCTTCGCAGTTCGGCGGTCAGTCGCGGATCGGGAAGCTCGCGCGCGAGCAGGTCGCCGATCATCGCCGTCGCCTGCTGGGCCCATCCCTCCTCGTGGACCGCACGAACCAGGTTGGGGAAGCGCACTGACTCCGCTGTCACCAGGCGGTGCAGTGCGATCGCCTGCGGGTCGAGCGCCGCGCGCAGCAGAAGTCCGGCGAGCCGGCGCAGGATCTGCGGCAGCGTGGTGCCCTCGAGGAGGGGTACACCCGGAGGTGGACGGGCCTGCTCGATGATCCGGTGCACGACGGCGGCGAACAGTGCCGCCTTGTCGTCGAAGCGGTGATAGAACGTGCGCTTCGAAATGCCGGCGCGCCGGGCCACTGCCTCGATGGAGGTCGATCCGTAGCCCTCCGAGAGAAACAGCGCCGTCGCGGCTTCCAGTATTCGATCACGCAGTTCGAGGGCGGCGGCGTGCGGCGGCCTGCCGCCATGGCGCGCCCTGGGAGGCGGCGCGCGGCGGTGCTTCTTACCAACCCCGATAGGGGGTCCTGCCCGGGGCACCATAGGCGCCAGAGTAACTTGGACGTGCTGCATAGTAACCACGCGTGGGCGCGTAGTACCGCGGCGTCGGGGCCGCATAAGCAGGCGCGGGCCGGTAGTAACTCTGAGGCGGGGCGTAATACGCGGGCGATCGCGCGTAATACCCCGGGGGCTGCGCGTAATAGCTGGGTGGCGCGTAGCCGGCCGGTCCGCCGTAATAGCCCGGTGCGGGCGCGTATTGCGCCTGGGGCTGCAGCGCGGAAACCGCGGCCGAGGCCACCGCCAGCGGCAGGGTGATGAGCGTCGCCACCGCACCGATGACGTTCCCCACGATGCACGGACCGCCGTGGAAGTGTTCGTGCGCCGCGGCCGGGGTGATCGGCAGACACAGGAGGGCGAGGCTGGCGGTCGCAGAAAAAACCGCCTGCTTGAGACCGTTCATGAATCTGCTCCTTCCGGTGGTGGCGCGACACGACGCACCCGCGGACCGTACTCTCCTGATCTCAGGAACGCAACGGTACCGTTGCGTAATAGCCCTGATTCCTGGCGGGATGATTTCTTCTTAATTCCACGCAGGTTCGCCGCCCCGGCCTGGCAGCCCGCGGCGCCTCTCCCAAGCAGGAGCTGCAGCGTGGGTTAGTGGGCGCAGCGGGTGTGCGCCGCCCCGGCCACAGGGTCGGTTTCAGGGGGTCTGGACGGGCACCGTGCACCTGCAGGGGGTCTGTAAGTCATCTGTGAGCCCCGCGTAAGCCAGCCGTAGCCGGGCGATTGCGACAGTGGCCCCGTGCCAGCACCGAACCGACTCCTGGCACGGGAGGAATGAGATGAGCACTTTCCCCATGATCCCTGCAGCTCCCGGAAGTGCGGCCGGCGAGCGCTCCGCGCGCGCCGTTCCCGGCTTTCCCCGCCCGCGGCTGGGCGAACGCCTGCGCTTTCTCGTGCTCGTGCCCTTCGACCTCTTTCTGCAGGTCGCGTGCGTGCGGTTTGCGAGCTTTCTGGCGCTCTTTGAGCGCCTGGCGCCGGCCTTCCTCGACTGGGCCGGGCGCTGGCGCGCGCGGCGCGCGTTCTACCGCGCGGCGCGCACCGTGCCGGCCTACCGCGAGTTCCTCGCCTCCGCGGGATTTGCGGGCGGGCAGCCGCCGCAGACCGACAAGGACAACTACGTGCGCCGCTACGACACCGAGCGGCGCTGCGTGGGCGGTGCACTCCCGGTGCGCGACGTGACGATCGATGAGTCCTCCGGCAGCACCGGTACGCCCTACAACTGGGTGCGCAGCGGGCGTGAGCGCCACCAGAGCCACATCTTCATCAG
Organism: uncultured Pseudomonadota bacterium; assembly: GCA_963806375.1. Classification (GTDB taxonomy): domain Bacteria; phylum Pseudomonadota; class Gammaproteobacteria; order Steroidobacterales; family Steroidobacteraceae; genus 13-2-20CM-66-19. Next base: position 944,705 of record CAWDXW010000003.1, on the reverse strand, counting down.
CTACTTCGCGCAGTACTGCTACGGCCCGCAGCCGTACGTGACCATCAACGCGTTCTCCATGGGCGCCTGGGCGACCGGCATCAACATGGGGGTCGCCATGGCGCGCCACGGCATCGTCAAGTGCACCGGCCCGGACGTGGAGAAGATCCTGCACACGCTGCGCTTCTTCGGCCCCTCCTACCGCTACCTCATCGCCGGCTACCCGCCCTTCCTCAAGCACCTGATCGATGCCGCAGAAGCGCAGGGTTTCCCCTTCGGGGACTTCGACCTGCGCGCGCTGGTCGGCGGCGAGGGCATGGCGGAAGGACTGCGCGATTACCTCCTGCGCCGCTTCCGCAGTGTCTTCAGCGGCTTCGGCGCCACCGACCTCGAGATCGGCATCGCCGGCGAGACGCCGGTGGCGGTCGCCATCCGGCGCCTGTGCCGCGAGCGGCCCGACGTGCGCACCGCGCTGTTCGGGGCGGATTCCCGGCTGCCGATGCTCTTTCAGTACAACCCGCTGATGCATTACGTCGAGGTCAACGAGAATCGCGAGCTGCTCTTCACCATCTCGCGCAAGTCCCTGCTATCGCCGCGCGTGCGTTACAACGTCCACGACGAGGGCGGGGTGGCGCGCTTCGATCGACCTCGAGCGCCGCCTGGCCGCCTGCGGCATCGACATCAATGCCCTGAGCGGCGGTGCCCGGCTGCGCCTGCCGTTCTTCTGGATCTACGGTCGCCGTGACTACACGGTCTCCGTCATGGGGGCCAACATCTACCCGGAAGACATCGAGCAGTGCCTGTACGCGGACGCGGCGCTGGCGAAGATCACCCATTCGTTCGGCCTGGCGCTCGCGCAAGGCGCGCACGCCAGCGTGAACCCCAAATTCATCTTCGAGGTCGACGCCGCGCCCACCGTGCAGCTCGCCGAGCGCTACCGCGACTCGATCCTCAAGAGCCTCATCGCGCTCAATGCCGACTTTCGCGTGGCCTGGCAGGAGTACCCCGCGACCGTCACCCCGGTCATCGAGCTGCACCCGCGCGGCACCGGCCCGTTCGCGGCGGACGCCGGGCGGATCAAGCAGGCGCGCCTGCTGAAGCACGCTTAGGGCGGAGCGGACTATGCACACTCACATCGTTGCGGCACGTCCCCGCCGGAACCTCCCGGTGCTGGCGGCGTGGGGGATCCTCCTGCTGTTCGCGAGCGCACTCGCGCTGCGCGTGGGTGAGGTCGTCCGCGGCGGCTCCGACGGCGTGCCCGGCAGCGAATCGATCGGGGCGGTCGATGCGGCCGTCGCCGCCGGCGTGCCGGGGGGCACCTTCTATCCCTTCATCGCCGTGCTGCACGCGGACGGCGACACGACCGCGGATCCGCGGTTTGCAGCCGCCGCGCGCTCCGTGAGCGCCGCGCTGCGCGGGCCGGGCCGCGCCACCGCCGTGCAGTCGGTGTGGAGCTCGGGCGATGCACGGCTCGTGGGCCGTTCGGGCCACACGGCGCTGCTGCTCATCCATCCGGATGCCGGCACATTCAGTGAAGCGGAACTCGCAACCCCCCGGCTGCGGGCGGCGGTGGCATCCGTGCGGCTGCCAGCCGGCTTCGGCTGCGAGATCACGGGCCAGCCGGCGGTGCTCTATGACCTGAACCGCCGCAGCTCCGCGGACCTGCTGCAGGCTGAGCGCATCGGCCTGCCGCTCACGCTCGTGATCCTGCTCCTCGTGTTCGGCTCGCCGGTCGCCGCCCTGCTGCCGATCGTGCTCGCCGTGACGGCGACCACGATCAGCATGGCCGCGCTCGTTCTCCTGAGCCGCTGCACGCTCGTCAGCGTCTTCGCCGAGAACACCGTCACCATGATCGGGCTCGGCGTCGGCGTTGATTACGCGCTGCTGCTGGTCGGTGCCTTTCGCCGCGCGCTCGCCAGCGCGCGCACGGCGCAGGAGGCCGCGCGCCGGGCCGTGCACGAGGTGCGCCGCACGATCGTGTGCTCGGGGGCCGCGGTGGCGATCGGGTTCCTGGCACTGTTGCTGGTACGGCTGCCATTCCTCAAGGCGCTCGTGTTTGGCGGCGTGGTGGTCGTCATCACCGCGGTGCTGGCAACACTCACCCTGCTGCCGGCGCTGCTCGCCCGGCTCGGCGCGCGCGTGAACTGGCCGCGGGCACGCGCCCGGGCCCCGGTGCGGGGCGCGTTCTGGGGCCGCTGGGCACAGCGGGTGATGCGCCACCCGTTCCTTTGGGCCCTGGGGGCGCTGCTGATCGTCGCCGTGTTCATCGCACCGGTCTTGCGCATGTCCGGCTGGAACCTCGGGGCCTCCGGGCTCGCCGCGGACCTCGAGGCGCGGCGCGGGTATGAGCGCCTCGCGCGCGACTTCGCGCCCGGCTGGATCGGACCGAGCCTGCTCGTGCTCGAGGCGCCCCCGGGTCATTCGGTCCTGGAGCCCCGCGCGCGGCTGGCGCTGCGCCAGCTCGCGCAGCGGCTCGAGCGGCAGCCAGGCGTGGTCATGGTGCGCGGCTTTCCGGAGCTGGATGCGGCGCTGAGCCGCAGCGGCAGCCAGGCGCAGTCGCTGCCGCAGCTGCCCGAAGCGCTGCGGGATGCCGCGACACAGGCGCTGGGCGCGCAGGGGCGCATCGCCATCCTCGCGATGATCGGCACCGCTGCGCCCGAATCCACGGCCGCCGCGACCGCGGTCCGTACGCTGCGCGCCGACGCGCTGCCGGAGCTTGCCGGCACCGGGCTTACCGCGCGGGTGAGCGGCGTACCGGCGATGCTTGCCGACTTCGACCAGGAGATCTTCGTCAAGATGTGGCGCGTGGTGCCGGCGGTGCTGGCCGTCACGTTCCTCGTGCTGCTCGTGCACCTGCGCTCGGTCGTGCTGCCGCTGAAAGCCATCGTGCTGAACCTGGTGTCGGTGCTCGCCAGCTACGGGTTCCTGATCCTCGTCTTCCAGGACGGCCATGGCGCGCGCCTGCTGCACCTGGCGCCGCCGGGGGGCCTCAACGCCTTCATCGTGCTGGTGCTCTTCACCATCCTCTTCGGGCTGTCGATGGACTACGAGGTGTTCCTGCTCTCGAGCATCCGCGATGCCTACCTGCGCACGGGTCACTCGCGCCGGGCGGTCGCGCATGGCCTCGCACGCACGGGCGGGACGATCACCAGCGCCGCGGCGATCATGATCTCGCTGTTCCTCGCGTTCGGCTGCACGCACCTCATCGCCACGCGCGAGTTCGGGCTCGGGCTCGCCTTCGCGGTGGCCTTCGATGCAACGCTGGTGCGTCTGGTGCTGCTGCCGGCGCTCATGGCGCTGCTGGGCCGCGCGAACTGGTGGTGGCCCCGCTTCGGCGTGGTTCCCGTGGAGTCGCGCCCATGAGCCGTGAGCCCTGGGCGCAGGTGGCGGAACTGGCGCGCCTCGCACCGACGCCGCACAACACGCAGCCGTTCCGGATCTGTCCGCTGAACGCCTCCGTGGCGCAGCTCGTGATCCTGCGCGAGCGCATGTTGCCGGCGGAGGACACCGATGACCTCTACGTGCTGTGCTCGTTCGGCCTCTTTGCCGAGACACTCGAGCGCGCCGGCCGCCACTTCGGGCTCACCATCCGGGTGACGCCGGACCCGCACGTCGTGCCGGGTGCGATCGAGCCGGGCACCGGCTCCCTGGTGCTCGGGCGTGCCGAGGTGCGGGGCCGCTGTGTGCCGCAGGAACAGCGCACGCTCCTCGAGGCGCGCCGCACTTCGCGCCTGCCTTACGAGGAGCGCCTCGTGGCGCCGCAGGCGCTCGGGGCATTCGCGCGCATCGCGTCCGAGAGCGGGCACCGTTTCGAGTCATTCACCGAACCCGCCATCGTCCGGGACGTCCTGCAGCGCAACGTCACCGCGGTGCTCGAGAACAATCTGAAAGCCGAGGAGCTCGCAGAGCTGCGGCGCTGGATCCGTACCGGGGACACACCGGTGAGCGGCGATGGACTGTGGTCGGGCCCGATGAATCAGCCGCCCTGGCAGCTGCGCCTGGCGCTGCGGGCGCCGCGACTCTTTCTCCTGCCCGGCATCACCGCATTCGCGCGCGCCAGGTACCTGCACACGCAGGCGGGCACGCGTCACGTCGCGATCCTGCGCGGCCCGTTCCAGTCGTGGCCGGAGCTGGTGGCGGCGGGACGCATGCTCATGCGCCTGTGGCTCTCGATGACGGGCCACGGGGTCTACATGCTGCCCTTCGGGTCGATGATCACCAACGTCCCCTGCAACCGCTACCTGCGCGAGCGGTTCGCGGCCGCGGACCTCTGGTTCATCCTGCGGTTCGGCTACTCGGCGGTGCCACCGAAGGCCCCGCGGCTCGCTTCCGTGCTGCTCGGCGACTGAGTGGGTTGCACGGCGGTGCTGCCCAGTCCGGGCTTCCTGCCGCGGTTATGTCCGCTAAGGGGCGCGTCCCGCACGCGTAAGTCATGTGTAACCGGCGGGTATGCCGGCTGTAGGGATGCCCCTTCCATAGTCGCTGCATCGATCCACACCGACACATCAGGAGAGGCGACATGTGCGACCAGGCGGTACTACAGGGGAATCGGGCTCCGGGATCCGGGCGCGCAACGGGGGTGCTGCGCACTACGACGGCGGCCGTCCGCCGCCGATGGCTGACCGCGCCGCTCGCAGTCCTGCTGGTGCTCTTCATGGGGATGAGCGGCTGCGTTCCGGTGCCGTACCGGCCCGCGGCAACCCTCAGCCATACGCCCGTGGGGGTCGACGCCGCGGCCTCGATCGCGGTGAGCCCGGGGACCCAGCGCGCAATGCTCGAATCCCTCGCCGCCTCGGTCCATGAGGCGGAACCGCGCATCTTCGTGGACACCCACCCGCTCACCGACACGGTGTTCGCGCACGGCACGACGCTCGCGCAGATCCTGGAGCCGGCGCACGCCGCGGAAATGGCCACGCGCCCCGCCGACTACCTGCTCACGGTCGGACCGATGGTCCACCGTCAGCTGCACGATACCGGTGCCGCGGCGCCGTTTGTCTTGTTCCCGGTCGTCTGGGTGGGCTACGAAAAAATACAGAGCGTGGAGACGCTCTGCGCCTCGTTCGCAGACCTGCACGAACCGCAGACGGTGGACGGGATCCTCGTCTCGAGTCCCTATACCGAGGTGATCGCCGCCATGGTCTATGGCGTCGGGACCCTCGCCATGCCCGAGGCCCCGATGCGCCACGCGCTCGCCCAGGACGTGGCGCACCGGCTGGCGGCCGCCCACCCCACGGGCGAGATCCGCCTGACGATCCTGGCACAGGATGGCGGGGATGAGCCCGGCAGTCATGTGTGCACGCCCGAGCCGGCGAAGAAGCCGCTGTCGGTCGATACGGGAGTGCGCACGTCCCACACGGGCAGCGGTGCGAATGTTAAGTCGCCGTGAGCGGCGCTCGCGGCTACGGCATCGACGCCACCGTGCGCGCGGTGCGTGGCCGGCGCAGCGCCCGACTAGTGTTTTGCGCGGACCTCGAAGCGGTCCGGTTCCGTCCACGCCGCTGCGAGCCCCACGGCGGGGTCGAAGCGCACCATGACGCCGCTGAGCCGGTCGCCGTCGAGCGTGAACCGCAGATAGTGGAAGTTGGTCGAGGTGCGAAGCCGCGACAGCTCCCCGAACATGCGGAACGCCGGCACGGGCGTCGCGCCCCCGCCGCCGCTCACCAGGTAGGTGACGTCGTGCTCCCGAAAGCGCTCGTAGTTGTGGACGTGGCTGCCCACCACGATCACCTGCGCACGCAGCGAGGGCTGCCGGTGCGCCAGGTAGCGTGCGACCTCGCGCTCGTCGCGGCCGCGCGGAAAGATCGGGTCGCGCACCGGCGGGTAGTGCAGGACCAGCAGGATGAACGGGAAGTGTCCGTCCGCCGCATCGACCTGCTGTTCCAGCCACTGACGCTGCGGGCTGTGCGCTCTGAGTGCGGCATCCGAATCCAGCATCAGGACGAGCAGGCCCGCGCCGAGGCTCACCGAGTACCACCGGTGCGGGGCGAGGTGCAGCGCATCGAAGGCCCGCCACCAGTTCTCGAGGCACGGCTGCGGCACGTCGGGATCGCAGTTGCGCAGCTCGTGATTGCCCAGGGCGGGAAACACCGGGATCCCCGCATCGGCCCACGCGCGGGTCTCGCGCGCGAACGTCTCGTAGTCGTGCATGTCGTCCCCCGCGTAGACGAGGTCCCCGCCGATGAACACGGCGAGGGGCTTCTCGAGGGCGATCTGCTGCACCAGGGCACGGCGCGCGATCGGATTGGCGACGTCGCCGCGCTCGGTGAAGCGCGTGTCGCCGTAGACGACGAAGGTGCGCGGCGCGGCATCGTCGACCCCGGCGACCTCCAGGCGCGGCGGCTGCACGTCGGCCGTGCTCTTGAGGGACGCGCACAGCAGGACCAGTCCCGCTACGAGAGCGGAGGCCGCCTTCATCCGCAGGGCCGGCAACGACTTCTCAGGCGCGGTACGAGGCCGCGAACTGCTCGCGGATTTCGCGCAGCCGCGTCGCGGTGGACTCATCAAGTGGCGGCGGATGATGGCTCTCGAGCAGCGCTCGCAGGTCCTTGTCGATGCGCGCATACAGGTCGGTGGCGGCCGCGCCGGCGCTGCTGAGCGGCATGTTGGGTCCAAAGTAGCGGCTCTGCCACAGGTGCTCGCGGCAGTGATCGACCGTGTGCTGCTGCGCCAGGTAATTGCCGCGCGGTCCCACCTTGCACGCGAGGTCGAGCGCGAGCGTGCCGTCATCGATCTGCACCCCCTGCCACATGGTGCGCAGGAGCCCGGCCAGGTCGTTGCAGAGCAGCAGCGCGTGCAGCGAGTACGTCAGTCCCTGGTCGAGTGAGCCGCAGTAATCGAGCGTCGCCGGGCGGCTGAAAAAGGCCTGCAGCATCCCGGCCGTGAGCTCCGCGACCGCGTCCTGGTTGAAGCGGGCCGCACCCGAATAGCCGGCGGCCCCGGTGAAGGAGGGCAGCTGCAGCTGCCGGCGCACCTGGCACATGATGAGGTCGGCGAGCGAGGTCTGGGCGAAGTTGCCGATGCTGCCGGTGGCAGGCTCCATAAAGCACACGTCCGAGCTGCCGATGACAAAGGAGCCGCTGCGCACGCACTGCGCCAGCACCATCGCCGCAAAGTCCGTGGCGAGGCTGTTCACGATGCTGCCGGCGGTGGTGATGGGGGTGGACGCGCCGCCGATCGGCAGCGTGCCGATGCTCACCGGTACGCCGGCGCGCACCGCCTGGATGAGCTGGTCGGTGTGCATGGCATGGTAGTTGAGCGGCAGCGGGGTGATGATCTGCAGGAAGTAGGGCTTCTCGAAGAGCGCCTCACGGCCGCCGCGGATCGCCGCCGCCATCTCGATCACGACGCCGAGGGATTGTGCGTGCTCGCACAGATACTCGAGCGGCTTGGTGGTGTTGGCCGCCATGATCGAGAACTCCTCGATCTCGCCGTGGATGTCCGAGCGCGTGACGTTCTTGCACGGGATGCAGCAGCCGTCGATGTTCGCCAGCGCGTCCGCGACGCGGATCACCGTGGCGAGGTCCGCGGCGTTGCTGTCGCGCGGCTCGCCGGTCGCGAGGTCATAGACCTTGATGCAGGTCATGCCGGGGAGGAACCAGGTGTGGCGGCAGTCGAGCTCGAGCGCGTGCGTGCCCTCGCGGTTCCAGAGCCTGGCGCTCTTGGCGACGGTGCCGAGCGCCTCGCGCACCAGCTCAGGCGCGAAGCGCACCACGGCATCCTCGCTCACCGCGCAGCCGGCCGCGCGCAGGATGGCGAGCCCTTCGGAGCCCGCCTCGAAGGCGACGCCGGAGTCGCGCATCAGGATCAGCGCCGCATCGATCAGCTGCTGGACCTGCCCGGCCGGGATCGGCTCGTAGGGCGCCGTGGCGCCGTGATGCAGGCCCGCATCCAGGGGTGTCTGGTTCTCGGCCACCGGTGGCCGGGGACGCCGGCCGGTCCGCAGTGCGCGCTGCATGAGCGGTTTCCTTTATAAGGCGGTTGCAGGGTTGCGCAATCAACACTGCATGCGCAGCATACCCGTTTCCGCTGGCGCGGCCGACCGCGTGTGATGGAACGCAGCATGACTATCGAACCGCGCTACCAGACCCTGTTCGATCCGGTGAAACTGGGCCCGGTCACCGCCAAGAACCGCTTCTATCAGGTGCCGCACTGCACCGGCATGGGCTATGCGCTGCCGCGCACGCTCGCGGCGATGCGCGGCATGAAGGCGGAAGGGGGCTGGGGCGTGGTCTGCACCGAGTACTGCTCCATTCACCCGAGCTCGGACGACCAGCCCCATCCGTTCGCGGCACTGTGGGACGAGGGTGACGTGGCCAACCTCGCGGCGATGGCCGATGCGGTACACGCGCACGGCGCGCTCGCCGGGGTGGAGCTGTGGCACGGCGGCAGCTATGTTGCGAACCTGGCGAGCCGCCAGCCGACCCTGGGCGTGCGTTCGATGCTCGGCAGCCGCGAGCCGGTGCAGTCGCAGCGCATGGACCGCCGCGACATCCGCGAATTCCGCCAGCGGCACCTGGCCGCCGCCAGGCGCGCACGCCAGGCCGGCTTCGATATCGTCTACGTCTATCCGACCCATGGCTACCTGCTCGCCGAATTCCTGTCGCGCAGTCTCAACGACCGCACCGATGAGTACGGCGGCTCGCTGGCGAACCGCGTGCGCCTGGCGCGCGAGATCCTCGAGGAGACGCGCGAGGCGGTGGGGGACCGCTGCGCGATCGCGGTGCGCTTCTCCGCCGACGGCCATGGCGAGGAGCACCTGAGCGTCGCGGAGGCGCACGACGTCGTGGGCCAGCTCGCGGAGCTGCCGGACCTGTGGGACCTGGTGGTCGCGGATTACTACGGCGAGGAGATGGCGACCTCGCGCTTCGTGCGCGAAGGCTCCCTCGAGGAGCGGGTGGTGCAGGTCAAGCGGCTGACCACCAAGCCGGTCGTGAGCGTGGGCCGCTTCACCTCGCCCGACACCATGGTGCGCCAGGTGCGCTCGGGCGTGCTCGATCTCATCGGCGCGGCGCGTCCCTCGATCGCCGATCCGTTCCTGCCGACCAAGATCCGCGAGGGACGGCTCGAGGAGATCCGCGAGTGCATCGGCTGCAATGTCTGCTACGCCTACAACTATCGCGGCGCGGCGCTGCGCTGCACCCAGAACCCGACCATGGGCGAGGAGTGGCGGCGCGGCTGGCACCCGGAGCGCGTGCCGGCGGGCCGGGGCGGCTCGGTGCTCGTGGTTGGCGCGGGCCCGGCGGGACTGGAAGCGGCGCACATCCTGGGCAAGCGCGGCTACCAGGTGGCGCTGGCGGATGCGGCGGAGGAGCCGGGGGGGCGGGTGTCGCTCGAGAGCCGCCTGCCGGGCCTGGCGGAGTGGGCGCGGGTGCGCGACTACCGTCTCACCCAGATCCGCTCGATGCCGGGCGTGTCAGTGTTCCCGGGAAGCCGCCTGACCGCCGCCGACGTGCGCGAGTTCGGCGCGGACCACGTCTTCATCGCCACCGGCGCGCACTGGCGCCGCAACGGCCTCGGTCGCTGGCATTCCCGCCCGATCGCGGACCTCGCGGCCGCACGGGTACTGACGCCCGATGACATCATGCGCGGCGCGCGTCCGAGCGGGCGCGTGACCGTGTTCGACGATGACCACTATTACATGGCGCCGGTCATCGCCAACCTGCTCGCCGCAGGCGGTGCGCAGGTGACCTTCGTGACCACCGCGGGACATGCCGGCGAGTGGAGTCACTTCACCGGGGAGCAGGAGTGCACGCAGCGCCAGCTGCTCGAGCTGGGCGTCGCGATCCTCGTCAGCACCACGGTGGTGGGCTTTGACGGGCAGACGGTGACGCTGGCGTGCACCTACTCCGGTGCACGCCGCAGCCAGGCGGCGTCCACGCTGGTGCTCGTGACCTCGCGCGAGCCCGAGGATGCCCTCTACCAGGAGCTCGTCGGCCCCGAGGGGCAAGCGCCCGACCTCCAGGTACAGCGCATCGGCGACTGCCGGCAGCCCGCGCTCATCGCGCACGCGGTGTACGCCGGCTACCAGGCCGCCCGCGAACTGGATGAGGAAGAAGCCGGGCGGCCGCCGCAGCGCGAGCGCACCGTGATCTGAAGCCCCTGGGGAGCGCTCACTCGTCGTCGATCGAGTCGGTGAGCACCGCCTTGCGGCGCGCGATGAAGTCGAGCATGGCCTGGTCCTGCGCCGGGTCGATGCCCGGGTCCTCGTACTCGGCGAGCATCTTCTTCCACACGCGGTGGGCGCGTTGCTCGGCGGTGAGCCGGCCCTCGAGCGACCACTGCTCGTAGGAGGAGTAGTCGGCGATGTTCGACTGGTAGAACGCGCTTTCGAAGTTCGCGATCGTATGCGCGCAGCCGAGGAAGTGGCTCCCGGGTCCGACCTCGCGGATGGCATCGAGCGCCTGGCCGCGCTCGGAGAGGTCCATCCCCTGCGCCAGCATCTGCATCATCGCCAGCTGGTCAATGTCCATCACGAACTTCTCGTACCCGGCCACGAGCCCCCCCTCGAGCCAGCCGGCCGCGTGCGTCACGAGGTTCACCCCCGCGAGCAGCGTCGGCAGCAGCGTGTGCGCACTCTCGTAGGCCGCCTGGGCATCGGCGGTCTTCGAGGCGCACAGCGAGCCGCCGCTGCGGCAGGGGACCTTCAGGCGCCGCGCCAGCTGCGCGGTCGCGAAGATCATCTGGGTCGCCTCCGGGGTGCCGAAGGTCGGCGCGCCGGTGCGCATCGAGATCGCCCCGACGAAGGAACCGAGGATTACCGGTGCCCCCGGGCGCACCAGCTGCGTGAGTGCCATGCCGGCGAGCGTCTCGGCGAGGATCTCCGCCAGGCACCCGGCGGGGGTCACCGGGCCCATGGCGCCGGCGAGCACCGCGGGCACGACGATCGTGCCCTGGTTGTGGGAGGCGAACTGGCGCAGCGCCCCGAGCATGCGGCCGTCGAACACCAGCGGGGAGTTGGAGTTGATGTTGCCGAGCATGACCGGATGGGTCTCCAGGTACTGCGCGCCGAACAGCGTCTGCGCCATGGCCACCGCATCGGCGGCGTGACCGGCGGTCTCCGGGGTCGCCTCGCACCCCTGGTCTGAGTAGCGGAAGAAGGCGTACTGGATGTCGAGGTGGCGCTTGTTCGGCGCGATCTCCATCGGCTCGCACATGCAGCCGCCGGAGAAGTGAATCGCCGGCGCCATGTGGGCGAGCTTGATGAAGTTGTGCAGGTCCTGGAGCGTGCCGTAGCGCCGGCCGCCCTCGAGGTCGCTCACGAAGGGCGGGCCGCCCACCGGTGAGAAGACGGTCGCATCGCCGCCGAAGCGCACGTTGCGCGCGGGGTTGCGGGCAAAGAGTTCGAACTCCTCGGGCGCGGTCGCGAGCAGGCTTCGCGCCATGCCGCGCGGGATATGCACGCGCTCGCCGTTCACCTGCGCCCCGGCCGCCTTCCACAGGCGCAGCGACTCCGGGTCGCGCCGGAACTCGATGCCCACTTCCGCGAGAATGGTCTCGGCGTTGGCCTCGATGATCTCGATGGCTTCCGTGCTCAAAAGCTCCACCGGTTTGAGCTTGCGGCGGATGTAGGGGTACTTGGCGGCCGCCCCCCGGGCACGTGCGCGCCGGGTGTCGCGGCCGCGGCCGCGCAGCGCAGTCACTGTCTCGCTCATCGACGGGGCCTCGCAGGGGTGCGGTATCGGCAGCGCCAACAGTAGCATGCGCGGGGGCACGGCCCGGCTGCGGCTCTGCCACAATCCCGCACGCAGGGGCGCGGATCATCGTAGATTTGCGGCGGGGCCAATCGCGGGGGAGGGGCCGTGGACGCGGAGAAACTCAAACGACTGCGGGCGCGCTACGCCGGGCGCGACGCGTTCGATGCCGACGACCCGGTGCTCACCCAGGCCGCCCGCGACGTGCAGTCCCCGGCGGGACGCCGCTCGCTGCCCTACGCGGGCGTGCCGACGCTCCTCGGACTTCCCGTTGCGACCAGCCTCGAGGGCCTCGACATCGCCCTCGTGGGAGTGCCGATGGACCTCGGCGTCTCCAACCGCGCCGGCGCGCGCTTTGGGCCGCGCGCGGTGCGCACCATCGAGCGCATCGGTCCGTACCACCCGACCTTCCGCGCGGTCCCCGGGGCACGCACCCGTGCGGCGGACGTCGGCGACGTGCCGTTTCGCAGCCGCTACAACCTCGAGCAGTGCCTGGGCGACATTGAGGCGTACTACGCGGCGCTGACAGCGCGCGGGATCCGCCCGCTCTCGGTGGGAGGGGACCACTCGGTCACGTACCCGATCCTGAAGGCACTCGGGAAGGACGCGCCTGTGGGACTCGTGCACCTCGATGCGCATTGCGACACCATGGGCGCGTACGACGATACGAAGTTTCATCACGGCGGCCCCTTTCGCCTGGCGGTGCTCGACGGGGTGCTCGACCCGGAGCGCACGATCCAGATCGGGATCCGCGGCGCGTCCAACATGTTCTGGGAGTTCTCCCACGCCTCGGGCATGACGGTGATCTACATGGAGGACTTCATGCGCATGGGGCTCGATGCGGTCGTCGCCAAAGCCCGCGAGGTCGTGGGTGACGGGCCCACCTATGTTTCCGTCGACGTCGACGGGTTCGATCCCGCCTACGCGCCCGGCACCGGCACGCCCGAGGCCGGGGGCCTGGAGGCGCGCGAGGGACTCGCGCTGCTGCGCGGCCTGGGCGGACTCAACATTGTCGGCGCGGACGTGGTCGAGGTGGCGCCCGAGTACGACGCCACGACCAACACGGCGCAGCTGGCGGCGCAGATCCTCTTCGAGGAGTTTGCGCTGATGACCCTCGGCCGGCCCTGAGGCCTCGGTCCCGAAGCGCCCCGCCTCGGCAGCGGGTGCCGGAGTCTCGCGCAAGCGCGATGCGCCTCGGGGCGTCGCCGGGTGCGCGCTTCAGGCGACGGTGGGACGCGTGGCGGGCTGGAGCTTGCCGAGCATAAAACCGAGCCCGGCGGCCGCGCCCGAGCCGATGAGCACGGCGAACTTGGCGGCCGAGAGCAGCAGCGGCGCGGTGAAGGCGAGATTCGCGATGAAGATCGACATCGTGAAGCCGATGCCGCCGAGCAGGCCGAGCAGCACCGTGTGCATCCAGTGCACGCCCTCGGGCAGGTTGCACAGCTTCAGGCGCACGGCGAGCAACGCGGCCAGCACGATGCCCAGAGGCTTGCCGATGACGAGGCCGAGCACGATGCCGCAGCCGACCGCCAGCGGCTGCGACGCGGACAGATCCAGGCCCGAGAGACTGACGCCGGCATTCGCCAGCGCAAAGAGCGGCATGATGCCGAACGCCACCCACGGATGCAGCCGCGCTTCCAGCGCCACCACGGGTGGGAGGGCGTGCGGATCGGGCGGGCGGGCGCGCCGCCCGCGGCCGAAGCTCACGGTCGCCGGCGTCAGCAACCCCAGGATCACGCCCGCCAGCGTCGGATGCATGCCGGCGCTGAGCATCCCGTACCAGACAATTGCGCCGGGCACGATATAAGCGAGCGCCGCGCGGACGCCGAGCCACTGCAGCGCCAGCACCAGCAGCGTACCGGCGCCGACGATCAGGAGCCCGGTGAACGCAATCCCGCCGGAGTAGACGAAGGCGATTACCAGGATGGCCGCGATGTCGTCGATGATCGCAAGCGTCAGCAGCAGCATGCGCAGTGCCGAGGGTACGCCGCGGCCGATGAGCGCCAGCATGCCCACCGCGAAGGCGATGTCGGTGGCGGTGGGAATGGCCCAGCCCTTGCGCGTCGTCGGATCGGTGTTGAAGATCAAGTAGAGCAGCGCCGGCACCAGCACTCCGCCGACGGCGGCGATGATGGGCAGTGTCGCCACCCGCGGATCCGACAGCGAGCCGTCGTGCAGCTCGCGGCGTACCTCGAGCCCCACCACCAGGAAGAACACCGTCATCAGCCCGTCGTTCACCCAGAAGTGCAGGTCCTGCACCGGCAGGAGCGTGCCGAGCGAGACCGGGACCTTCAGGTGCCAGAGAGCCTCGTAGGCGTACCCCAGGGGCGAGTTGGCCCAGAGCAGGGCCACGGCGGCGCCGATGAGCAGCACCACGCCGCTGCCGGCCTCGACGCTGATGAAGCGCAGCGGCCAGTAGGAGGAATCGGAGGTGCTGGACATGGTTCACAGAGTGCCTTTGACACTCAACCCATTTCAAGAGCTTTCAGTCACTTAAGCGCAGCGGCGGATTTTCTTTGCGGAACATGTCGATCCGGGCGCTGGTCCGTTCGTCGTAGTGACACAGAACCCGCAAGTCCCCGATGGCGGGCCGAACCACAAGAGAGATCCAATGCGCGTCATGGTAATCGTCAAGGCGACCCAGGAATCCGAGGCCGGCGTCATGCCCTCGGCCGAACTGCTCACCGAGATGGGTAAGTTCAACGAGGAGCTGGTGAAGGCGGGGGTGATGCTCGCGGGCGAGGGCCTGCACGCCGAGCGCGCGCGGTGTGCGCGTGCGCTTCGGCGGCGGTAAGAGCACGGTCATCGACGGGCCGTTCACGGAGACCAAGGAGCTGATCGCCGGCTTCTGGCTGTGGCAGGTGAAGTCGATCGAGGAGGCCGTCGAGTGGATCCGCCGTTCGCCCTTCAGGAAGGGGAACGAGACCCTCGAGATCCGCCGCGTGGCCGAGGCCGAGGACTTCGCGCGCACATGACCCCGGAGCTGAAGAAACAGGAAGCGACCGTGCGCGAGCGCGCGGACGCGCAACCAGGCGCCGTGACCCCAGGAGGAAATCCACCATGCAAACCGTTCCGCACCTGCATTTTCGCGGCAACTGCCGCGAGGCCTTCGACTTCTACGCCGATACTTTCGGCGGCCGCATCAGCTTCGCCATGACCTTCGGCGAGTCGCCTGCGGCGGCGCAGACGTCCGCCGGAGCTGCGCGACCAGATCATCCACGCGCGCCTCGAGTTGGCAGCCAGGCGATCTGCGGCTGCGATGCGCCGGGGGAGCGCTACCAGAAGCCGCAGGGATTCAACGTGCTCGCCATCGTCCCGGAGCTGCGGGAGGCCGAGCGGATCTTCCATGCGCTCAGCCCGCGACGGCACCGTCCACATGCCCTTTGGCCCGACCTTCTGGGCGCACGGTTTCGGCATGTGCACGGATCGCTTTGCCATCCCCTGGATGGTCAACTGCGAGAAGGCGCGCTGAAGGGGCCGGGGGCGCTTGGCTTGCGCGGCACGTAGCCCCGGTGGTGTCATCCGTGCGCATGGCGCTCACGGAGGTCCACCGGACGATCGATGCGCTCTGGCGCATCGAGGCGGCGCGGCTGATCGCCGCTCTCGACGCGCCGGGTGCGCGACGTGGGACTCGCGGAGGAGCTGGCGCAGGATGCGCTGGTGAGCGCGCTCGAGGAGTGGCCGCGCCGCGGCATTCCCGACAACCCGGCCGCCTGGCTCATGGCAACCGCCCGCAACCGCGCGCATCGACCAGCTGCGTCGCGCCAGGGTGCGCGAGACGGCAAGTACGCACTCCTCGGGCACGAGCTTGAGATGGAGCAGGAGTTCAGCGGCGGCCCGGTCGAGGGCGCGGCCGATGAGACGATCGGCGACGACCTCCTGCGGCTCATGTTCATCGCCTGCCATCCGCTTCTGTCGACGGAGGCGCGCACCGCACTGACCCTGCGCCTCATCGGGGGACTCACCACCACCGAGATCGCGCGCGCGTTCCTCGTCAGCGAGCCGACCATCGCGCAGCGCATCGTGCGCGCCAAGCGCACGCTGCGCGAGTCCCAGGTGCCCTTCGAGCTGCCGCCACGGCGCCGAGCTCGCCGCGCGCCTGTCCTCGGTCCTCGAAGTGATCTACCTCGTTTTCAATGAGGGCTATTCCGCGACCGCGGGTGCGGACTGGACGCGGCCCGCGCTGTGCGAGGAGGCGCTGCGCATCGGCCGGATCCTGGCGGAGCTCGCGCCGTCGGAGAGCGAGGTGCACGGCACTCGTGGCGCTCATGGAGATGCAGGCCTCGCGCCTGCGCGCCCGCACCGGGGCCGGGGGTGAGCCGCTGCTGCTCATGCAGCAGAACCGTGGCCAGTGGGATGCGCTTCTGATCCAGCGCGGGCTGTTGGCGCTGGCGCGCGGGGAAGCGCTGGGCGGTGCGCACGGTCCGTATCTGCTGCAGGCCGAGATCGCCGCCTGCCACGCACGCGCGGGCACCGCGAGTGAAACGGACTGGGTGCGTATCAGCGCCCTGTACGATGAGCTCGCAAGCCTCACGGCCTCCCCGGTGGTCGAGCTCAACCGCGCGGTCGCCGTGGCGATGGCGTACGGGCCTGCGGCGGGACTGGAGCTCGCGGACCGGCTGGCGGCCCAGGGGCGTCTGGCCACCTATCACCTCCTGCCGAGCGTGCGCGCGGACCTGCTCGCCCGGCTCGGGCGCCTTGCCGAGGCGCGCGTTCAGTTTGAGCGGGCCGCGGAACTGACGCACAACGCGCGCGAGCGGGCGCTGCTGCAGGAGCGCGCCGCGGCCTGCGCCCGCGAGCGCCCCGCCTGATGGAATTCGCACCCAAGGAGAGCGCATGGCGTACCTGCTGTTGATCATCGAGCCGCGCGGCCAGCGCGCCGCGCGTTCTGCCGTCCAGGGACGCGAGGCGTATGAGCGCATGCTCGGGTATGCAGCGGCCCTGAAGCAGCGCGGTGTGCTGCTCGCGGCGAATGCGCTCAAGAGGGAAGCGTTGCGCGTCACCGTGGAGGCGGGGCGCGCGCAGGTCCGCGACGGTCCGTTCACCGAGTCGAAGGAACTGATCGGCGGTTACTTCCTCCTCGACTGCGGCACGCGCGATGAGGCGCTCACCCTGGCGCGCGACTGTCCCGCCGCCGCGTGGGCGAGCATCGAAGTGCGCGAGCTCGGTACCTGCTACGAGTGAGGCGGCGGCGCGCCGGCGCCTACATCTGTGCCGCCCAGGAGCTGCACCAGCCCGCCGCCTTCACTTCCTTGCCGGGGAAGATCTGGCACGGTCCCTGGGCGGAGCCGTCGGCCCCTTGGTACAGCGCACAGTTGGCGCAGGTGCTGCCGGGCTGGGCCGTGTGCGCGGTCTTGGCGTCCTCGGTGTACTGCACCGCCTTGGCTTCCGGGGCTCCGGGGGAGACGAGCATCGCCGGGGCGGCCGCGGCGCGGCGCGTGAGGCTTGCCGCGAGCGGTGCGAGCGTGGCGCCGAGCGCCAGGCGCTTGAGGAGGCTGCGGCGTGACAAAGAGTGAATGCGCGACATACCCGGAATCTCCTTGGCGCGAATGCAGGCACGCGGGGGGCGGCTGCAGCCGGTCATGTTACCTGAGCAGGCGCGGCTTTCCGCCCTGAACCGAGCACTCTTCCCGGAGCGCCCGCATTGCGGCACGATGGGAGCACGAACAACAAACCCGGGGACGGAAAATCATGCGCGACTCCTGGTGCTCGGCAACGCGGTGCCCGACTCGCAGGACCTGCGCGGCGCCGGGCACGCAGTCGCCTGCGGGGAAGCACGTGCGCCATGCAGATTGCGGCTGATCCGGTCAGCCCGCGGCGCTCGCTCCTGCTGGCGGGGATGCTGGGGGTCGGCCTTGCGCTGGCGATCTGGTTTCTCAATCGGGATGCCACGCAGTACCTGACGCTGAAGGCCGCGACTTTCACGCCTTACTACTGGCCCCGCCGCTATGGCCTGCTGCTGCACATCAGCGGTGGGTTCCTGGCGCTCATGGTGGGCCTCGTTCAGATCTGGCTGGGCCTGACCGCTCGCACCGGCCGTCTGCATCGCAACCTCGGCCGGCTTTACTTGTTCGGAGTCGGGGTAGGTTCGGCTGGTGCGTTCTACATGGCGGCCACCTTCCCGCCGCCACCGGCCCCCCTGTATGCCTCAGGGCTGTGGGGGCTCGGAGTCGCCTGGGTCGTGACCACCTCGAAGGCTTATCTGGCCGTGCGCCGCGGTGACATCGCAGCGCACCGGGCCTGGATGATTCGAAGCTACGTCGTCACGTTCGGCTTCGTGACCTTGCGCGTGATCCAGGCCGCCTTGATGGCATTCGGCATCGCCAACGAGGATGACAGCGTGTCGGTCGCCGCGTGGCTGTGCTGGACCGTACCACTGGTGCTTACGGAAATTGTTCTGCGCCGGCAGGGGCGCACCCCTCTGTCTCAGGCCCTCTAGCCGGACGGCGGGCGAGGCGGGACGCGTGACGCTCGCGCAGGGACTGGCCGGGATCGGCACCGAACGGCGCGCGCAGCGCAAGTCAATGAAAAGGCGGGTATTCGCCGCCGGTGACTGATGGAAAGTCAGCCGCCGGGATGGTCCGGCAGCCGCGGCTGGAGGTCAGCCCCGGGGCGCATTAGCATTACGCCTACCCAGCCAGGAGGGAGCGGTCATGACCACGGTGCGGCAGGTGTTGGCGGGCAAGAGCGCGGCCATCTTTGCGGTCGAGCCCGAGACTGCGGTGCTGGAGGCCATCCGCGCGATGGCCGAGCACCGGGTCGGGGCACTCCTGGTGATGCGGGGTGCGGAGCTCATCGGCGTCGTGTCCGAGCGCGACTATGCCCGCAAGGTGATCCTCCTCGGGCGCTCCTCCAGTGATACACCGGTGCGCACGATCATGAGCTCGCCGGTGATTACGGTGGCACCTGAGAATTCGGTGTCGCACTGCATGCAGCTGATGACAGACCGGCACGTGCGCCACCTGCCCGTCGTCGAGGGGGGGCAGGTGATCGGCATGGTGTCGATCGGCGACCTGGTGAAGGCGGTGATCGCCGAACAGCGCGCGCAGATCGAGCAGCTGGAGAACTACATCCGCAGCTGAGGGCCCTGTTGGAAAGCCCGCTTGCTGAGGCGGCCGGCGTGCGCCTCGCAGCATATACAATGTCGCATCATCCTCGGTTCGCGACCACATCATGAAATCCACGTTGCATCGGTTTCTCGCCAGCGTCGCGGCGCTGTTGGCTGTAACCTCAGTCGCCGCCGGCGCCATTGCGGCGGCGGCGACGGCCAAGACTGCCCCCGCCGGCACGATCGATGCGAAGGCAGCTCCGGTGGCCCTGATCACCGGCTCGGACCGCGGCATCGGTTTCGCGCTGGTGCAGGAGCTCACCGGACGCGGGTGGCGCGTGATTGCGACCTGCCGCGATCCCGCCACCGCCGAAGCCCTGAAGAGCTTCGCGGCCGGCAACCCGCACGTGGTGATCGAGGCGCTCGACGTGAGCGATGACGCCGCCATCGACGCCCTGTCCGCCCGCTATCACGACCAGCCGATCGATGCGCTGATCAACAACGCCGGCATCGCCGGGGGCCTGGGCAGCTCGGGCCTGGGGGCCTTGAGCGCCGAGGAATTCACCCGAGTGCTGCGCGTGAACACCTATGCGCCGCTGAAGATCTCGTCAGCCTTCCTCGGGCAGGTGGCAGCGAGCCGACAGAAGAAGATCATCGCCATCACCAGTGGGCTCGGCTCGCTTTTCCAGGCGCCGCAGTTCCGGGACACCACCTACTACTCCATCAGCAAGGCCGGCCTCAACATGGCGATGCGCCTTCTGCAGAGCGAGGCGCAGGAACGTGCCGTGCTCGTGGGCCTGGTCACGCCGGGCCCGGTCGATACGGACATGCAGCGGGCGTATCGTGCGGCTGCGGCACAGGCGGGCAAGCCCCTCACCGCACCGACGCTCACCGCGGCCGAAAGTGCGCGCTCGCTGGCGGACTACATCGAAACGCTGGGGCCCGCAAAGGCGGGGCGCTTCTATTCCTACAGCGGCGCCGAGCTGCCCTGGTAGCGCTGCCGGCCACGACGACCTTTCCGGCTTGCGCGCTCGCCTGAGGACTATCCGGACATGCACGCCCTGGCGCCCGTGAAAGCCGACCTGCACCAGATCCTCATCGTTGGTGGCGGGGCGGGCGGCCTGGAACTTGCCACCATGCTCGGCAACAAACTGGGCCGGCGCGGCAAGGCGCAGATCCAGCTCATCGACAAGACCCGCGCGCACCTGTGGAAGCCGCTGCTGCACGAGATCGCCGCCGGCAGCATGGACCTGGGGGTGCACGAGCTCAATTACCTGGCGCAGTCGCACTGGCATCACTTCCGCTACCGCCTCGGGGAGATGGTCGGGCTCGACCGGGCCAGGCGCGAGGTGCGGGTGGCGCCGGTCACGGACGAGGATGGCGAAGAGATCACGCCGCAGCGCGTGTTCCGTTACGACACGCTGGTGATCGCCGTCGGCAGCCTCACCAACGACTTCGGCACGCCGGGCGTCAAGGAACATGCGATTGCACTCGAGACGGCCAGCGAGGCGGCGCGCTTCCATCGCCGGCTGGTCAATGCCCTGATGCGCGCCCACGCCCAGCCTGGAAAATTCCGGCCAGAACAGCTGCAGCTGGCGATCATCGGTGCCGGTGCCACCGGGGTGGAGCTGGCCGCCGAACTGCACAACACGACCCGCGAACTGGTGGCATACGGCCTCGACCGGATCGATCCGGATGAGGACATCAAGCTCAACGTGATCGAGGCATCCGATCGGATCCTGCCGGCGTTGCCGCAGCGACTCTCGGATGCCGCCACCGAGCTCCTGCAGAGCAAGGGCGTGCGCGTGCGCACCTCGGCGCGGGTCGCCGAGGTCCTGTCGAACGGGGTACGGCTGGCGAGCG
The DNA here is from genome assembly GCA_963806375.1 of uncultured Pseudomonadota bacterium. Classification (GTDB taxonomy): domain Bacteria; phylum Pseudomonadota; class Gammaproteobacteria; order Steroidobacterales; family Steroidobacteraceae; genus 13-2-20CM-66-19. Next base: position 924,125 of record CAWDXW010000003.1, on the reverse strand, counting down.
GGGAAATTATTCCGGCGGAACTCGTGGTGTGGGCAGCCGGCGTGAAGGCCCCGGATTTCCTCAAGGATCTCGACGGGCTGGAGACGAACCGCATCAACCAGCTGCTCGTCAAGCCGACGCTCGAGACCACGCGCGATGAGAATATTTTCGCGCTCGGGGATTGCGCGGCCTGCCCCTGGATCGGGAAGGAGGGGAACGTGCCGCCGCGCGCGCAGGCCGCGCACCAGCAGGCCACCCACATGGTCCGGCAGATCGAACGGCGCCTCCAGGGTAAGACACTGCGGCCCTACCATTACCGCGACTTCGGCTCGCTGGTCTCCCTCGGGGAGTACACCACCGTGGGGAGCCTGATGGGCGCACTGGTGGGCGGGAGCCTGCTGATCGAGGGCTACGTGGCGCGGCTGATGTACACCTCACTGTACAAGATGCACGAGCTGGCACTGCACGGCTTCACGAAGGTGGCGCTCGACACGCTCGCGCGCATGATCAACCGGCGGACTGAGCCGCACGTGAAGCTGCATTGAGCTGTGCGTGGCGGGCAGAACTTTAGGCCACTGCGGATCCGGCCGCCGCCAGCGGTCGAGCCTCGAGCACACTGACCATGGTGGACGTCGGCGCCGCGGCGGGGCAGGACGGCCAACCGCGCGGCGGCCGGCCACACATCAATCGCGCGCGCTATGATCGGCGTTTCATGGGCGCCATCGAAGTTAGACGACTCGCCGAGTTGGGACCGTCCGAGATCGCAGGTCTCGCCGCCGTGCTGCAGGACTGCGTTCAGGGCGGTGCCTCGGTGAGCTTCATGCTGCCCATGCCGCTGGAGAAAGCCGCCGCCTACTGGCGCGGGCTGGCCGGTGCGGTGGAGCGCGCCGAAATGATCGTGCTGGGCGCGCACCAGGGCACCTCCATCCTCGGCACCGTGAGCCTGCTGCTGAAGCAGCCGGAAAACCAGCCGCATCGCGCGGATGTGGCCAAGATGCTCGTACACCGCAGTGCGCGCCGGCGTGGCATCGGTGCGCGGCTGCTCGCGGCGGCGGAGGATGCCGCGCGGGCTGCCGGCAAGACGCTGCTGGTGCTCGACACGGCGAGTGCCGATGCGGCGGGTGTCTACGCGCGCGGGGGCTGGCAGCGGGTCGGGGAGATCCCGGACTACGCCCTGTGGCCGGGCGGCGGGCTGTGTCCCACCACGGTATTCTACAAGCGTCTGGGAAAAGTCTGAGCCGCGCGCGGGGCGCGCGATCAGCTCGAGGCCTGGGCGAAACTTTCCATCATGAGTCCGGTGCCGCCGCGCGAGACGTGTGCGACGACCGCGGTGCGGCGATGCAGCTTGGTAATGGTGCCGAGGTTGATCGCGAACGAGAGTACGACCTGCTGGCCCTTGCGCAGGCCGAGGTTAGAGGTCTCGATGAACACCCCGGTGGCCGAGAGATTGATCGCCTTGCACAGCTTGCGCCGGCCGCCGGGCACCGTGATGTACACAATGGTGCGGGCCCGGTGCCTCGTGTGAAGACGGCGTTCCACGTTTGCGCTCTCGACCACGTCGCGTTTTTCTCGTTATCCCCGGGCCATTATGCGGGCCCGCGCCTGTTAGCCGGCGTTGACTGAACTTAATCCCGAGGCGTCTTTTTGGGCGCCTCCTCCCTCCGCTAAAACCGGCATCCCGCCCTCAGGGGCTTTGCAGGAACCCGCCGATCTCGTCGCCGAAGGTCTTCAGATCCACCAGGAACGCATCGTGCCCCTCGATGCAGCTGAGCGGCGCGAAGCGCGTCGCCACGCCAGCGCGCCCGAGCGCACCGGCGATGGCCTGCTGCTCCGTCACCGAGAACAGTAAGTCCGTCTGCACCCCGATGACCAGCGCGGACTCAAGGTTCGCCAGGCGCAACAGCGTCACCGGATCGCCGTGCTTGTCGAGCTCGAAGCGGTCCATGGCGCGCGAGATGTACAGATAGCAGTTGGCATCGAAGGCGCTGACGAACTTCTGCGCCAGGGACTCCAGATAACCCTGCACGGCGAACTCGGACGCAAACGGGTCGGTGCGCGTCATGTCCGCGCGGATGGGCTCGCGCCCGAAGCGCTGCTGCCACTCGGCCGCGGAGCGGTAGGTGACGGTGCCGAGCTTGCGCGCCAGGCGCTGCCCCGCGATCGGGGGTGCTTCGGGGCTGTAGTTGCCGCCCTTCCACGCCGGGTCGGACGTGATGGCCTCGCGCTGGATCGAGCGCAGCGCGATCGCAAACGGCGCCGCGGCCGCGGTGCCGGAGATGCACACGAGGCGCCGCGCCGCCCCGGGAAACTGGGCCGCGAACGCGAGCACCACCATGCCGCCGAGTGAGGGTCCCATGACGGTGTCGAGCCGCTCGATGCCGAGCGAGCGCATGGTTTCGTAGCCGGCGCGCGCGATGTCCTCCACCGAGAGGTCGGGGAACGTCAGCCGGTACGGCTTGCCCGTGGCCGGGTCAATCGAGGCGGGACCGGTGGAGCCGAAGCACGAGCCGAGGGAGTTGATGCAGATGACGAAGAAGCGCCCGGAGTCGATGGCGCACCCGGGGCCCACCATGCCCTCCCACCAGCCATCGCTCGGATCTTCCGCGGAGGCGGCGGCGTGCGCCGGCGGGGAGAGCCCGGTGAAGAGCAGGATGGCGTTGTCGCGCCGGGCGTTGAGTTGGCCCCAGGTCTCGTAGGCGATGCGGGCGCCATGCAGCGCGCCGCCGCGCCACATGGGGAACGGATCAGACAGCGACGCGTAGCGGCGCGCATCCATGGGGCGGGTCATGGGACGACGCTGGAGCACAGCGCGGCTCGGTGCGGGGTGTCGTGCCTAGAATTCCGGATCGCTCCCCTCGGCAATGCCTTCGAATAGCACCGTCGAGAGGTAGCGCTCGGCCGTGTCCGGCAGCATCGCCAGGATCACCGCACCCTGCGGCGCCTCGGCGGCCACCTTAAGGGCCGCGGCGAACGTGCCGCCGGAGGAGATGCCGCAAAAGATACCCTCGCGGGAGGCGAGCGCCCGCGACGTGTCGATCGCCTCCTGATCGGTCACGGGCAGGATCTGGTGCGCAACCTCCTTCTTCAGGACTGCCGGCACGAAGTCCGGGGTCCAGCCCTGGATCTTGTGCGGCGCCCAGGTCTTGCCCGTCAGGAGCGCCGCTCCCGCCGGCTCGGTGGCGACGATTTTCACTTCCGGGCGGGCCAGGCGGATCATCTCCCCGGCCCCGGTGAGGGTGCCGCCGGTGCCCCAGCCGGTCACGAAGTAGTCGAGCCGCTTGCCGGCGAAGTCCAGGAGGATCTCCGGACCGGTGGTATTGCGGTGGTAGGCGGGATTGGCCTCGTTCTCGAACTGGCGGGCGAGGAACCAGCCATTCTTCTTGGCCAGCTCCGCGGCCTTCTTCACCATTCCCGAGCCGCGTTCGGCGGCCGGCGTCAGGATCACCCTGGCGCCGAGCATGCGCATGATCTTGCGCCGCTCGACGGAGAAGCTCTCGGCCATCGTCGCGACCAGCGGGTAACCCTTGGCCGCGCACACCATGGCGAGTGCGATGCCGGTGTTGCCGGAGGTGGCCTCGACCACCGTCTGACCGGGTTTCAGGGCCCCGGAGCGCTCGGCATCCTCGATGATGGCGATCGCCAGGCGGTCCTTGACCGAGGACAGCGGGTTGAAGAACTCGCATTTCACGTACATCGTGACGTTCTTGGGTGCGAGACGCTGGATGCGCACGATCGGGGTTCTGCCGATCGTGCCGAGAATGCTGTCGTAGATCATGATGGTGCCCTTCTACGCCGTACGCGGCTGATCGGGCAAAGACCGCCGCGACATTTCTAGAGACCGCCTCGTTATGATCGCATGATCAGACTACAGAAGCTCTTGGCCGCCTCGGGTCTGGGCTCGCGCCGCGCGATCGAGGAGTGGATCCGTGCCGGCCGCCTCACCATCGGCGGTCGTACCGCCCAGCTTGGTGATCGCGCCGGTCCCGCAGACGACATCCGCCTCGATGGGCGCAGGCTCGAGCTCGACGCCGCCGGGCTGTCGGGCCGGGAGGTACTCCTTTATTACAAGCCCCTCGGCGAGGTTACCACCCGCAGCGACCCGCAGGGTCGGCCGACGGTGTTCGAGCGCCTGCCCCCGCCAACGGCGGGACGCTGGGTCAGCGTCGGGCGCCTCGACGTGAATACCTCGGGGGTGCTGCTGCTCACCACCGACGGCGCCCTGGCGCATCGCCTGATGCATCCATCCGGGGAGGTCGAACGGGTCTACCGGGTCCGCCTGCGCGGGCGCCCGGGACCGCAGGTGCTGCAGCAGGTCGTCACCGGGGTGACGCTCGAGGACGGGAAGGCCCGGTTCGAGGCGGTCGAGCCGGCGCCGGGGGCCGCGGCGGATGCCGGCCACGCCACCTACCAGGTCGTGCTGCGCGAGGGTCGCAACCGTGAGGTCCGGCGGCTGTGGAATGCGGTCGGTTTCGAGGTCAGCCGCCTGGTTCGGGTGCGCTACGGCCCCATAGAGCTCCCCCCGGACATGCGTCCCGGGACCTCCCGGGCGATCACCGGAGAGCTCCTCGAGCGGCTGGCCCGGGCGGCCGGCGGGACCTCCGTGCCGGCGCCGGATCCGGGGCGCTTCGCAGGGCGGCGGCTCGCGCCCCGCGGGGCGGCGGGGCGGCCGGGACGGGTGCCGCGAGGACCCCCAAGCAAATAACGGGCCAATTGTGCATTGACACACCCCCCCTGCGAAATCAAAATACGCGGCTCGTTTTGCGGAGGGGTACCCAAGCGGCCAACGGGAGCAGACTGTAAATCTGCCGGCTTACGCCTTCGAAGGTTCGAATCCTTCCCCCTCCACCAGCATTGCTGGAAGAGGGTGAAGAGTCGTCCTGCGAAGGTGCCGGCAGAGGGAAGGCATCAGCGCGGGTGTAGTTCAATGGTAGAACCTCAGCCTTCCAAGCTGATGACGTGGGTTCGATTCCCACTACCCGCTCCAGACGTTGGAATTGCTGCCACAAGCTGAGCTCGACGTAAGGCCCATGTAGCTCAGTCGGTAGAGCACGTCCTTGGTAAGGACGAGGTCACCGGTTCGATTCCGGTCGTGGGCTCCAGTTGAGCGGTACCTCGGTGTTAGGTGTTGGGTTGCTAGGTGTGTCGGGAATTTTGAGCGCCGCGCCGGTGAAAGCGTGGCGCAGCATTCGAGGAAACTTCCATGTCCAAAGAGAAATTCGAGCGCAGCAAGCCGCACGTGAACGTGGGCACGATTGGTCACGTGGACCACGGCAAGACGACGCTGACGGCGGCGCTGACGAAGGTGATGGCCGAGACCTACGGCGGCACGTTCATGGCGTACGACCAGATTGACAAGGCTCCGGAGGAGAAGGCGCGCGGGATCACGATTTCGACGGCGCACGTGGAGTACCAGTCCAAGAACCGCCACTACGCGCACGTGGACTGTCCGGGGCATGCGGACTACGTGAAGAACATGATCACGGGGGCGGCGCAGATGGACGGGGCGATTTTGGTGGTGTCGGCGGCGGATGGGCCGATGCCGCAGACGCGCGAGCACATTCTTTTGGCGCGCCAGGTGGGGGTGCCCTACATCGTGGTGTACATGAACAAGGCGGACATGGTCGACGACAAGGAGCTTTTGGAGCTGGTGGAGATGGAGGTGCGGGAGCTGCTCACGACCTACAAGTTCCCCGGTGACAAGACCCCGATCGTGATCGGCTCGGCGCTCAAGGCGCTGGAGGGGGACAAGAGCGAGATCGGTGTGCCCTCGGTGGTGAAGCTGGTGGAGGAGATGGACCAGTACATTCCGGTGCCCAAGCGCGAGGTGGACAAGCCTTTTCTGATGCCGGTGGAGGACGTGTTCTCCATCTCCGGTCGCGGGACGGTGGTGACGGGGCGCATCGAGCGCGGGATCGTGAAGGTGAACGATGAGGTGGAGATCGTGGGTCTGAAGGCCACGGTGAAGACCACCTGCACGGGCGTGGAGATGTTCAGGAAGCTGCTGGACGAGGGGCAGGCGGGGGACAACGTGGGGGTGCTCTTGCGCGGCACCAAGCGCGAGGAAGTCGAGCGCGGGCAGGTGCTGGCCAAGCCCGGTTCCATCACCCCGCACACGAACTTTGAGTGCGAGGTGTACGTGCTGTCCAAGGAGGAGGGGGTCGGCATACGCCCTTCTTCAAGGGTTACCGTCCGCAGTTTTACTTCCGCACCACGGACGTGACGGGGCTGATCGAGCTGCCGGCGGGGGTGGAGATGGTCATGCCCGGAGACAACATCAAGATGACGGTCGAGCTGATCAGCCCGATCGCCATGGAAGACGGACTGCGCTTTGCGATCCGTGAGGGCGGCAAGACCGTCGGCGCGGGCGTCGTGTCCAAGATCCTGAAGTAAGAGTTGATTCAACGCAGGCCAGTAGCTCAATTGGCAGAGCGGCGGTCTCCAAAACCGCAGGTTGGGGGTTCGATTCCCTCCTGGCCTGCCATAAGTGGACATGACAGACGAAACTAAATCCGACGCAGCGACGACTGCGGACAACGCCAAGCTGACCGTCGCGATCCTGTGCGTGGTCGCCGGCATCGCAGGCTACTACCTGCTCGACAACCTCTGGCTGCGCTGGGGGAGTGTGGTGGCGGGACTCGCCCTCGGTGGCGTGGTGGTGGCGCTCTCCGGCTACGGCCGGCGCCTGTGGGCGTTCTCCGAGAGCGCCCGCGTGGAGCTGCGCAAGGTGGTGTGGCCGACGCGGGATGAAACGTTGAAGACGACGATCGCGGTGTTTGTCTTCGTGACGATCGCGGGCGTCTTTTTCTGGCTGCTGGACCTGGTGCTCGCCTGGGCGACGCGCTTCTGGACCAGCCCGGGGGGGACTTAGCCGTGGCGCTCAGATGGTACGTGGTGCACGCCTACTCGAACTTCGAGCATCGCGTGGCGCAGTCCCTGAAGGAGCGCATCCAGCGCGCGGGCCTGGCGGAGCGCTTCGGCGAGATCCTGGTGCCCACCGAGGAAGTGGTGGAGATGCGCGACGGGCAGAAGCGCAAGAGCGAGCGCAAGTTCTACCCCGGCTACGTGCTGGTGCAGATGGAGATGGACGAGACGACCTGGCACCTGGTGCGGGACGTCCCCAAGGTGCTTGGCTTCATCGGCGGCACGCCGGAGAAGCCGGCCGCCATCACCGACAAGGAAGCGAACCAGATCCTGCGCCGCGTGGAAGAGGGCGTGGACAAGCCGCGGCCGAAGGTGCTGTTCGAGCCCGGCGAGGTGGTGCGCGTGGTGGACGGTCCCTTTAACGACTTCAACGGGGTCGTGGAGAGCGTCAACTACGAAAAGAACCGCCTGCAGGTGGCGGTGCAGATCCTCGGGCGCTCGACGCCGGTGGAGCTGGATTTCTCGCAGGTCGAGAAGGCCTGAGGCGGCAGACGAGTTTTTGGGTGCGGCCGCCTCAGGCGGCCGCGTGGTTGAACCTTAGATCCTTATAAGGGAGCCGCAAGGCGCTTGAACCTTAAGGAGAGGTGCGTATGGCGAAGAAAGTACAGGGCTACGTCAAGCTGCAGGTGCCCGCGGGCGCGGCGAACCCCTCCCCGCCGATCGGGCCGGCGCTCGGTCAGCAGGGCGTGAACATCATGGAGTTCTGCAAGCAGTTCAATGCGCAGACCCAGAAGATGGAGAAGGGCCTGCCGATCCCCATGATCATCACCGTCTACTCGGACCGCAGCTTCACCTTCGTGATGAAGACGCCGCCGGCCGCGGTACTGATCCGCAAGGCGATCGGTATTGAAAAGGGCAGCGGGACCCCCAATACCGCGAAGGTTGGCAAGATCTCACGCAAGCAGCTCGAAGAGATCGCCAAGCTCAAGCAGCCCGACCTTACCGCCGCCGATCTGGACGCCGCGGTCCGCACCATTGCGGGCAGCGCGCGCAGCATGGGCGTCGACGTGGAAGGGATGTAGGCCATGGCAGTCGCAAAGCGCATGAAGACCTGGAAGGACAAGATCGCTCCAGGCAAGCAGTACCCCGTGGAGGAGGCGTTGAAGCTGGTGAAGGAGTTCGCCACCGCCAAGTTCGCCGAGGCCGTGGACGCGGCCGTGAACCTCGGCATCGACGCCAGCAAGTCCGATCAGCAGGTGCGCGGCTCCACCGTGATGCCGCACGGCACCGGCAAGACGGTGCGCGTGGCGGTGTTCACCTCCGGCAAGAACCAGGAGCTGGCCAAGGCCGCGGGCGCCGACATCGTCGGTCTCGATGACCTGGCCGCGCAAGGTGAAGGCCGGCGAGATCAATTTCGACCGCGTGATCGCCTCTCCGGATGCGATGCGGGTGGTCGGCCAGCTCGGCCAGATCCTGGGTCCGCGCGGACTCATGCCGAACCCCAAGGTCGGCACCGTGACCCCGGACGTGGCGACGGCGGTGAAGAACGCCAAGTCCGGCCAGGTCACCTACCGCGTGGACAAGGCCGGCATCGTGCATTGCACGATCGGCAAGGCGAATTTCGAGGTGGATGCGCTGAAGGAAAATCTGCGCACGCTGATCGCCGACCTGCACCGGGCGAAGCCGGCGACCTCGAAGGGTGTGTATTTGAAGCGCGTCACGCTCTCCTCGACCATGGGTCCGGGTGTGATGGTGGATCAGTCGACGCTCAAGCTGAATGTAGAGGTTTGATGCGGGCCGGCGTGTGTAAAGCGCCGGCCATCATCGAAGACCGCAGGCGAGGGAATCGGCCCTCTTAATGGAGCGCCTGCGCAGATGGTGAACCGCTTTTCGCATCGAGGAACTCCTCGAGGCGTGAAGGTCACCGTCGATAGGGGAAGTCGCGCGAAGGATCGGCGGCTTCATTCGTGATCTTCAGGCGATGAGGAGAGATTGAATGGCACTCAACCTGGAAGACAAAAAGGCGCTCGTCGCGGAAGTGGCCGAGGTGGCAGCGAGTGCCATGTCGGTCGTGGCCGCCGAGTACCGCGGGCTGACGGTCGGGCAGATGACCGAGCTGCGTAGCAAGGCGAGAAAGTCCGGCGTGTACATGCGTGTGATCAAGAACACGCTGGCACGCAAGGCCCTCGCCGGCACGTCGTTCGAAGCGGTCGGACCGAAGCTTAAAGGGCCTCTGGTGCTCGCCTTCTCGAAGGACGATCCAGGCGCAGCGGCGCGCGTGGTGAAGGACTTCTCCAAGGCGAACGACAAGCTCGTGGCGACCCTCGTGTCTCTGGGCGGGCAGGTGCTGCCCGGCAACGAGCTCGAGAAAGTGGCGAGTCTGCCGACTCGCGAGCAGGCGCTGTCGATGCTGCTCGGTGTGCTCAAGGCACCGATCCAGAAGTTCGTCGGCACGCTCGCAGCACCGGCGTCCAAGCTCGCCCGTACCGTTGCCGCCGTACGCGACCAGAAACAGGCCGCGGGCGCTTAACTGTCTTAAAAACGATTTAGGAGTACTGAAATGGCTGTCAACAAAGACGAAATCCTCGATGCAATTTCCCAAATGACCCTCATGCAGGTGGTCGAGCTGATCTCCGACATGGAGAAGAAGTTCGGCGTCACCGCGGCGGCCCCCGTGGCCGTGGCTGCGGGCGGCGGTGCTGCCGCGGCCGCCGCTCCGGTGGAGGAGAAGACGGAGTTCACCGTCACGCTCAAGGAGTATCCGGCGGACAAGAAGGTCACCGTGATCAAGGTGATTCGCGAGATCACCGGGCTTGGCCTCAAGGAAGCCAAGGACCTGGTCGAGGGCGCGCCCTCGACGGTCAAGGAAGGCGTGAACAAGGCCGATTCCGACACGATGAAGAAGAAGCTCGAGGATGCTGGCGCGAAGGTGGAGGTCAAGTAAGACCCCGTGCGCCCAACCCCTCTCCACCTACGGCTTCGCGGCCGTAGGCGGGGAGGGGCTGTTTTGTTTTGATTTCGATGTAGACGACGCGCCCGATAGTTTTTCTAAGGTTGGCCCACCGTGCGCGATGGGCCGGCCGAACCTGAGGTGACCCGAAGATGGCTTATTCCTTTACCGAGAAGAAGCGCATCCGCAAGAACTTTGGCAAGCAGGCGAGCATTCTCGACACGCCGTACCTGCTGGCCATCCAGCTCGATTCGTACCGCAAGTTCCTCCAGGTCGACAAGCCTGAGGAGCGTCGCGATGTGATCGGCCTGCACGCGGCTTTCCGAAGCGTGTTCCCGATTTCGAGCTACAGCGGCAACGCCTCTCTCGAGTACGTGAGCTACCGCCTGGGCGAGCCGGTGTTCGACGTCAAGGAGTGCCAGCTGCGCGGCCTCACCTACGCGGCGCCGCTGCGCGTGAAGGTGCGCCTGATCGTGCTCGACAAGGAGGCCGCCGGCGCCAAGAAGCCGGTCAAGGACGTGCGCGAGCAGGAGGTGTACCTGGGCGAGCTGCCGCTCATGACCGACAACGGCACCTTCGTCATCAACGGCACCGAGCGCGTCATCGTCTCCCAGTTGCACCGCTCCCCGGGCGTGTTCTTCGACCACGACCGCGGCAAGACCCATTCCTCCGGGAAGCTCTTGTTCTCGGCGCGCATCATTCCCTACCGCGGCTCCTGGCTGGACTTCGAGTTCGATCCCAAGGACTGCGTGTTCGCGCGTATTGACCGGCGACGCAAGCTCCCGGTGACCATCATCCTGCGCGCGCTCGGCATGAACGAGAGCGAGATCCTCGCGACGTTCTTTGACACCAACACCTTCTTCGTCAGCCGCGACGAAGTGGCGCTGCAGCTGGTGCCGCAGCGCCTGCGCGGCGAGACGGCCACCTTCGAGATCCGCATCGGCGATCAGGTGATCGTCGAGGAAGGCCGGCGCATCACCGCGCGCCACGTGCGCCAGCTCGAGGACGCCAAGGTCACGCGCCTGCGCGTGCCGCGCGAGTACGTGTACGGCAAGGTGCTGGCCCACGACGTGGTCAATACCGACACCGGCGAGATTCTCGCCAAGGCCAACGAGGTGCTGACCGCGGCTTCGGTCGAGAAGCTGATCGAGGCCGGCATTCCCCAGGTCAACACGCTGTACGTGAATGACCTCGACCGCGGCGCCTTCATCTCCGACACGCTGCGTGTGGATCCGACCAAGACGCGCCTCGAGGCGCTCGTGGAGATCTACCGCATGATGCGCCCGGGCGAGCCGCCGACCAAGGATGCGGCCGAGAACCTGTTCGCGAATCTGTTCTTCAATCCCGAGCGCTACGACCTCTCCGGCGTCGGCCGCATGAAGTTCAACCGCCGCGTGGGCCGCAAGGAGATCCTCGGTCCCGGCATCCTCTACGACTTCAAATACGCGAGCTCGCGCACCGATGAGCTCTCCAAGCGCCTGGTGAGCGAGTACGGCGAGATGTCCGACATCATCGACGTGCTCAAGGTACTCATCGACATCCGCAACGGCAACGGCCAGGTGGACGACATCGACCACCTCGGCAACCGCCGGGTGCGCTCGGTGGGCGAGATGGCGGAGAACGCCTTCCGCGTCGGGCTGGTGCGCGTCGAGCGTGCCGTGAAGGAGCGCCTGACGATCGCCGAGACCGAGCCGCTCATGCCGCAGGAGATGATCAACGCGAAGCCGGTGGCCGCGGCGGTCAAGGAGTTCTTCGGCTCCTCGCAGCTGTCGCAGTTCATGGACCAGAACAACCCGCTCTCAGAGGTCACCCACAAGCGCCGCGTCTCCGCACTCGGCCCGGGTGGGCTCACGCGCGAGCGCGCCGGCTTCGAGGTGCGCGACGTGCACCCGACGCACTACGGCCGCGTGTGCCCGATCGAGACGCCGGAAGGCCCGAACATCGGCCTCATCAACTCGCTGTCCGTCTATGCGCGCACCAACAACTACGGATTCCTTGAGACCCCGTACCGGCGCGTGGTCGACGGCCGCGTCACCGACAAGATCGATTACCTCTCGGCAATCGAGGAAGGCCAGTTTGCGATCGCGCAGGCCAACGCGGTGCTGGGGCCCAAGGGCGAGCTGACCGATGACCTGGTGTCGTGTCGCTTCCAGAACGAGTTCACGCTCATGCAGCGTGAGCGCATCAACTACATGGACGTGTCACCCAAGCAGATTGTTTCGGTGGCCGCCTCCCTCATCCCGTTCCTCGAGCACGACGACGCCAACCGCGCCCTCATGGGCTCGAACATGCAGCGCCAGGCGGTGCCGACGCTGCGCTCGGAGACCCCGCTGGTGGGCACCGGGATGGAGCGTCCCGTGGCCATCGACTCGGGCGTCACGGTCATCGCCAAGCGCGGTGGCGCGGTGGACTCGGTCGATGCCTCGCGCATCGTGGTGCGGGTGAACGACGATGAGACCACCGCCGGCGAGCCGGGCGTCGACATCTACAACCTGACCAAGTACACCCGCTCCAACCAGAACACCTGCATCAACCAGCGTCCGCTGGTGAACGCAGGCGACGTGATCGCGCGCGGCGACGTGCTGGCGGATGGCCCGTCCACGCACCTGGGCGAGCTTGCGCTCGGCCAGAACCTCCTGGTCGCGTTCATGCCCTGGAACGGCTACAACTTCGAGGACTCGATCCTCATCTCCGAGCGTGTGGTGCAGGAAGACCGCTTCACGACGATCCACATCGAGGAGCTCACCTGCGTCGCCCGCGACACCAAGCTCGGACCCGAGGAAATCACCGCCGACATCCCCAACGTGGGTGACGCGGCGCTCGCCAAGCTCGACGAGGCGGGCATCGCCTTCATCGGCGCGGAAGTGAAGGCCGGTGACATCCTGGTGGGCAAGGTGACGCCCAAGGGCGAGACCCAGCTCACCCCGGAAGAGAAGCTGCTGCGCGCCATCTTCGGCGAGAAGGCCTCCGACGTGAAGGACACCGGTCTGCGCGTGCCCCCGGGCATGGACGGCACCGTGATCGACGTGCGCGTCTTCACCCGCGACGGCGTGGACAAGGACTCGCGCGCGCTGTCGATCGAGAAGGCCGAGATCGAGCGCGTCCGCAAGGACTTCGCCGACCAGCAGCGCATCCTGGAGGACGACCTGTTCCAGCGCGTGCGCGGCATGCTGGTGGGCCAGGCGGCCGCGGGAGGACCCAGGAAGCTGAAGAGCGGCACCAAGATCAGCGCGGAATACCTCGATGAGGTGCCGCGCGAGGAGTGGTTCGAGATCCGCCTCGAAGGTGAGGATGCCAACTCGCAGCTCGAGCAGGCCTCCGAGCGCCTGAAACTGCAGCGCAAGGCGTTCGAGAAGCGCCTCGACGACAAGAAGGCCAAGATCACCGCCGGCGATGACCTGGCCCCGGGCGTGCTGAAGATGGTCAAGGTGTACCTGGCGGTGAAGCGCCGCGTGCAGCCGGGCGACAAGATGGCCGGGCGGCACGGCAACAAGGGCGTGATCTCGACCATCGTACCGGTCGAGGACATGCCGTACCTGGAAGACGGCACTCCGGTGGACGTGGTGCTGAACCCGCTCGGCGTGCCCTCGCGCATGAACGTCGGCCAGGTGCTGGAGACGCACCTGGGCTGGGCGGCCAAGGGCGTGGGACTGAAGATCGGGCGCATGCTCGAGCAGCAGTCGCAGCTGCAGGAGATGCGCAGCTTCATCAAGCAGGTCTACAACGAGACCGGCGGCCAGAAGGAAGAGATCGACACGCTCAATGATGCCGACCTCAGGCAGCTCGCCAAAAATCTCTCGAACGGTGTGCCGATGGCCACCCCGGTGTTCGACGGCGCGAGCGAGCAGGAGATCAAGCGCATGCTGAAGCTTGCCGACCTGCCGCTGAACGGCCAGACGTACCTGTTCGACGGCCGCACCGGCGAGCGCTTCGAGCGCCAGGTGACGGTCGGCTACATGTACATGCTGAAGCTGAACCACTTGGTGGACGACAAGATGCACGCGCGTTCCACCGGCCCCTACAGCCTGGTCACGCAGCAACCGCTGGGCGGCAAGGCGCAGTTCGGCGGGCAGCGCTTCGGGGAGATGGAAGTGTGGGCGCTCGAGGCCTACGGCGCGGCGTACACCTTGCAGGAAATGCTGACCGTCAAGTCCGACGACGTGAACGGTCGCACCAAGATGTACAAGAACATCGTCGACGGCAATCACCAGATGGATGCGGGCATGCCGGAGTCCTTCAACGTTCTCGTGAAGGAGATCCGCTCGCTCGGCATCAACATGGAACTGGAGCAGGACTAACTCATGAAAGACCTACTGAAACTGTTCCGCCAGCACGCCCCGGTAGAGCATTTTGATTCGATCAAGATCGGGCTGGCGTCGCCGGAGATGATCCGCGCGTGGTCTTACGGCGAGGTCAAGAAGCCGGAGACCATCAACTACCGCACCTTCAAGCCGGAGCGCGATGGGCTCTTCTGCGCCAAGATCTTCGGGCCGGTGAAGGACTACGAGTGCCTGTGCGGCAAGTACAAGCGCCTCAAACACCGCGGCGTGGTGTGCGAGAAGTGCGGTGTCGAGGTGACCCAGTCCAAGGTGCGCCGCGAGCGCATGGGTCACATCGAGCTTGCGAGCCCCACCGCGCACATCTGGTTCCTGAAGTCGCTCCCGTCGCGCATCGGCCTCATGCTCGACATGACGCTGCGTGAGATCGAGCGCGTGCTGTACTTCGAGGCGTTCGTGGTCATCGACCCGGGCATGACCCCGATGCAGCGCGGCCAGCTGCTCACCGACGAGATGTACCTCGAGGCGATCGAGGAGCACGGCGACGAGTTCGACGCGCGCATGGGCGCGGAGGCCGTCTATGAGCTGATGCGCACGATCGACCTGCCGCAGGAGATCGTCAAGGTGCGCGAGGAGATGGCGGGCACCTCCTCCGAGACCAAGCTCAAGCGCCTCTCCAAGCGCCTCAAGCTCATCGAGTCGTTCGTGGAGTCGGGCAACAAGCCCGAGTGGATGGTCATGACGGTCCTGCCGGTGCTGCCGCCGGACCTGCGTCCGCTGGTGCCGCTCGATGGCGGGCGCTTCGCCACCTCGGACCTGAACGACCTGTACCGGCGCGTCATCAACCGCAACAACCGCCTGCGGCGCCTGCTCGAGCTCAACGCGCCCGACATCATCGTGCGCAACGAGAAGCGCATGCTGCAGGAAGCGGTCGATGCGCTGCTCGACAACGGCCGTCGCGGACGCGCCATCACTGGCACCAACAAGCGCCCGCTCAAGTCGCTCGCCGACATGATCAAGGGCAAGCAGGGGCGCTTCCGCCAGAACCTGCTCGGCAAGCGCGTCGACTACTCCGGCCGCTCGGTCATCGTGGTCGGCCCGCAGCTGCGCCTGCACCAGTGCGGCCTGCCGAAGAAGATGGCGCTCGAGCTGTTCAAGCCCTTCATCTTCCAGAAGCTGCAGCTGCGCGGCGAGGCCTCCACCATCAAGGCGGCCAAGCGCCTGGTCGAGCGCGAGGGCCCGGAGGTGTGGGACATCCTCGAGGAGGTCATCCGCGAGCACCCGGTGCTCTTGAACCGCGCCCCGACACTGCACCGCCTGGGGATCCAGGCGTTCGAGCCGCTGCTGGTCGAGGGCAAGGCGATCCAGCTGCATCCGCTGGTGTGCACGGCGTTCAACGCGGACTTCGACGGCGACCAGATGGCCGTGCACGTGCCGCTGTCGCTGGAAGCGCAGCTGGAAGCGCGTGCGCTCATGATGTCCTCCAACAACATCCTCTCGCCCGCCAACGGCGACCCGATCATCGTGCCCTCCCAGGACGTGGTGCTCGGGCTCTACTACATGACGCGCGAGCGCATCGGCGCCAAGGGCGAGCACATGTTCTTTGCCGACGGCGGCGAGGTGCACCGCGCCTACGAGAGCCGCGGCGTGGACCTGCAGGCCAAGTGCAAGGTGCGCCTCAAGGAGGCCATCCGCGGCGAGGGCGGCACGCTCACCGAGCGCACCCGCGTCGTCGACACGACCGTCGGCCGGGCGCTGCTGTTCGAGATACTGCCGCGCGGCCTGTCGTTCGACCTGATCAACCAGGACATGACCAAGAAGGCGATCTCGGCCACGATCAATGCCTGCTACCGCGCGCTGGGGCTGAAGGAGACCGTGGTCTTCGCCGACCAGCTGATGTACACCGGCTTTCACTACGCCACCCGCGCGGGCGTCTCCTTCGGCATCGATGACATCATCATCCCGGAGCAGAAGACCCGCATCGTGACGGCGGCCGACGACGAGGTGAAGGAGATCCAGGACCAGTACGCGTCCGGCCTCGTCACCAACGGCGAGCGCTACAACAAGGTGGTCGACATCTGGTCGCGCGCCAATGACCAGGTCGCCAAGGCCATGATGGAGAAGCTCGGCTCGGAGGACGCCACCGATTCGCGTGGCAAGGTGCACAAGCAGAAGTCGTTCAACTCGATCTTCATGATGGCCGATTCCGGCGCGCGCGGCTCCGCGGCGCAGATCCGTCAGCTCGCCGGCATGCGCGGCCTCATGGCCAAGCCCGACGGCTCGATCATCGAGACCCCGATCACGGCGAACTTCCGTGAGGGCCTGAACGTACTGCAGTACTTCATCTCCACCCACGGAGCCCGCAAGGGACTCGCGGACACGGCGCTGAAGACTGCCAACTCCGGTTACCTGACGCGTCGTCTGGTCGACGTCGCCCAGGACCTGGTCGTGACGGAGGACGACTGCGGCACGACCAATGGCCTCGCCATGACCCCGCTGGTCGAAGGCGGCGACGTGGTCGAGGCGCTCGGCGAGCGCGTGCTGGGACGCGTCCTGGCCGAGGACATCATCAAGCCGGCCGACAAGGACGTGCTGATCGGCATCGGTACGCTCCTGGACGAGAAGCTGGTGCGGCTGCTCGAGACCGAGGGCGTGGACCAGATCAAAGTCCGTTCCCCGATCACCTGTGAGACGCGCTACGGCGTGTGTTCGCACTGCTACGGGCGTGACCTGGCGCGCGGCCGGCCGATCTCCATCGGGGAGGCTGTGGGCGTCATCGCCGCGCAGTCGATCGGCGAGCCGGGCACGCAGCTCACCATGCGCACCTTCCACATCGGTGGCGCGGCCTCGCGCGCTGCGGCGGCGAGCTCCGTCGAGGTGCGCAACC
This sequence comes from uncultured Pseudomonadota bacterium, assembly GCA_963806375.1. Taxonomy (GTDB): domain Bacteria; phylum Pseudomonadota; class Gammaproteobacteria; order Steroidobacterales; family Steroidobacteraceae; genus 13-2-20CM-66-19. The sequence continues at coordinate 907,171 of CAWDXW010000003.1, read as the reverse complement.
GCGGCGTGATCCGCTTCCACCACGTGAAAACCGTGCAGCACGAGAAGGGACACCTGGTCGCGGTGTCGCGCTCGGGCGAGCTCGGCGTGGTGGATGACTTCGGCCGCGAGCGCGAGCGCTACAAGATCCCCTACGGGGCCCTCATCACCGCAAAGGAAGGGGCTACGGTGGCCGCAGGCCAGGTGATCGCAACCTGGGATCCGCATACCCACCCGGTCGTGACCGAGGTGGCGGGCGTTGTGAAGTTCCAGGACTTCGTCGATGGCCTGACCGTGACCTCGCAGCTCGATGAGGTCACCGGCCTGTCCTCGACCGTGGTGCTCGATACCAAGCAGCGCGGCGGCAAGGACGTGCGCGCCACCATCAAGCTGGTGAACGGCAAGGGCAAGGAACTGACCTTCGCCAACACCGAGATCCCGGCGGTCTATACGCTGCCCCCGGGCGCGCTGGTGTCGCTGGAAGACGGCGCCCGCGTCTCCCTGGGCGACGTCATCGCCCGCATCCCGCAGGAGTCCTCCAAGACCCGTGACATCACCGGCGGTCTGCCGCGCGTGGCGGACCTGTTCGAGGCGAGAAAGCCCAAGGACCCGGCGATCCTGGCGGAGAAGTCTGGCACCGCCAGCTTCGGCAAGGAGACCAAGGGCAAGCGGCGTCTGATCATCACCTCCGATGATGGTGAGAAGTACGAGGAGCTGATCCCGAAGTGGCGCACGCTCAACGTCTTCGAGGGCGAGACCGTGGAACGCGGCGAGGTGATCGCCGACGGCGAGCCGAACCCGCACGACATCCTGCGCCTGCAGGGGGTCGAGGCACTCGCCAACTATCTGGTGCGCGAGATCCAGGACGTCTACCGCCTGCAGGGCGTGAAGATCAACGACAAGCACATCGAGGTGATCATCCGGCAGATGTTGCGCAAGACCGAGGTGCAGGAGGCGGGCGAGACCGCGCTCCTGCGCGGTGAGCAGCTCGACCGGGCGCGCGCGCTCGACATCAACGATCGCGCCCAGACCGACGGCAAGACGGCGGCCCGTCTGCAGCCGGTGCTGCTCGGCATCACCAAGGCCTCACTCGCCACCGAGTCGTTCATCTCCGCGGCCTCCTTCCAGGAGACCACGCGCGTGCTGACCGAAGCGGCGGTGCGGGGGCTGAAGGACGACCTGCGCGGACTCAAGGAGAACGTCATCGTCGGCCGGCTCATCCCGGCGGGCACCGGCTTCGCGGCCCATGCCTCGCGGCGTCGCAAGCTCGAGGGGACCGACCGTCGCAGCTTCATGGACGTCGGCGGCGTGCTGCCCGACACCGAGGAGACGAGCGTCGGTGAGGAGTCCGAGAGCGCTGCGGGTTAGCACCGCGGGCACGCAGCGATTCCGGCCCCTGGGGCCGCGCTGCGCTAACATCGAGCGGGCCGGGGAGTTCTTCCCCGGCCCGTTTTCATTTGGGATGGGCAGCCTATGTCGATCACAGGCACGGTGCTCGAGGGTACGCACGTGCGGCTCGAGCCACTCGCGGCGCGCCACGTCGCGCCGCTCCTGGCGGCCGCCGGCACCGAGCAAGAACTCTTCAAGTGGACGAGCATCCCGCAGACCCCCGAGGGCATGGCGCAGTACGTCGCCACGGCGATGCAATGGCACGCCGAGGGCACGGCGCTCGGCTTTGCGACCGTGCGCCGCCTGGACGGCGTGGTGGTGGGCTCGACGCGCTTCTTCCTCATCGAGCGCTGGCCCTGGCCTGCGGGCAGCACGCGGGCCGCGGCGGACGGCTGCGAGATCGGCTACACCTGGATCGCCCCGCAGGCGATTCGCAGCGCCGTCAACACCGAGGCCAAGCTCCTCATGCTGGCGCACGCCTTCGAGCACTGGAGGGTGCACCGGGTGTGCTTCCACACCGACGCGCGCAACGAGCGCTCGCGCAATGCACTGCTGCGTATCGGCGCGCGCTTCGAGGGGGTGCTGCGCGCGCACCGGCTGTCATCGGACCTGAAGCCGCGCGACTCGGCGCGCTACTCGATCATCGCCAGCGAGTGGCCGCAGGTGCGTACGCACCTGCGGGACAAGCTGGCCGCGCGCACCGGCTGAGCGCCGTGGCCGCGAGTGCGCATGCACCTTGGGGGCTCCTGACCGATCGACGACGGCCCCTGTCGGCCGCGGGGCGCTGCAACGCTAGATGATAATGAGACGCCGTTAAGACCGTTGCGTTGCTGACACATAAGTTAGCAAACGACACCAAGAAGTTAGAAGGCGGAGTCGGTATTTACGAATCGGGCGAATATCTTTCGCACAACCCAACATGGCATGTCGAAGATTCAGAGTGGAAAGCGTCCAAGGTTTTGCAGGCATTGGAGCGTTTAAAAATCACCCCCACGTCGCTCTGCGAGATTGGTTGCGGCGCGGGTGAAATTCTCCGCCAACTTCATTCCCATCTGCCGGACTGCAAATTCACGGGTTATGTTAGATCTCCCCGCAGGCGCATGCGCTTGCCACGGAGCGGCAGGTCCCCGGGCTGGATTTTCGGCTCACAGATATATTGGAGCCTACCGAAGGGCGTCCGTATTACGATGTCGCGCTTGCATTGGACGTGTTTGAACACGTCGGGGACTATTACTCGTTTCTGACGAACATGAAGGGTTTGGCAGACACGAAGATCTTCCACATCCCGCTTGAGTGGACAATTGAGACGACGTTACGTCCGAAGCTGCTCAAGAAATGGCGCGACGAAATCGGACACATTCATTACTTTAACAAGGACACGGCGCTTCTCGCGTTAGAGAACTGCGGATATCAGGTACTAGATTGGGTCTATACGCCAGTTATTTGAAATCCATCGCCCCAGCGTAGCGATGCGACGATGGACACTCAAAGCCGTTTGCGCGGTCAATGTCGATCTTGGCGTGCGAACTCTTGAGGGCCATTCGATGCTGGTGTCCGCCCTCTAGCGGGAGCGGTTCTCTGTTCGTAACCAGCGGACTTCCGCGTCTGTTGCTTTGGGAGGGCGCCCGAGCTTTACGTCAGCAGCGGCACCCACTAGTAGTCCGCTAATGCATCCTGAGACGCCCTTGGTGGTCGATGACGGGTCATGGCCGGTCAGCGATCCTCGATACAACCGACCCTCCGACGGTCGCTTCATGACCCTTCACGGACGGTGAGGTGCTCCATAGGGGTCATCCAGAGCAGCCGAAGCGGACATCAGCGCCCTTAGCGCGACACCGGCAGAATCGGCGGCCCGAGAATCAACTCAGGTTGGCTGCGAGTTCCGGCGACCTAGCGCGGCGCGATCGCGACGCGAAGGCGTACGCCGGAATACACAAGGACAGGAAGATCAAAGCCGTGACACCCGAGCGCCAATCCTCGACGACTGCGGCCAGTAAGAAGCCCACTGATCCGACGAGAACAATGAAGGTCGAGATGGGATAACCGTAAGCCCTGTAGGGCCTTTGTACCGTCGGCGAGCGGCGTCGCAGGACGAAAACTGCGAGGAAAGCGGCGATGTAGTAAAGCAGAATAAGCACGGCGAACAGCGCGATGAGTTGATTGAAGGTGCCGGTGAGTATCATCACGGCGCTCGTCAGGGTCGTTGTTGCAAGCGCTACGTACGGTGTGCCGCCACCATTGACGGCAGCGGCCTTCTGGGAGATCCAGCCTTCGCGCGCCATCGAGAACAGCACACGTGGCCCCGTTATCGCGTTACTGTTGATGAGACTGAGTACGATCAGGACGGAAACAGCCGTCACCAGCGCGGAGCCGCCTCTGGGCAGCACGACTTGCGCAGCAGCTGCAGCCGGTAATTTCGACGCAGCGAGCTCGGAAACCGGCAGTACCCGCAGCAGCGCCACGTTGATGGCCAAATACAAGACGACGACCAGAAGCGTACCACCAATGATCGCCCGTGGAAGCGTGCGCGCGGCGTCGACGCATTCCTCCGCCGTGTAGATCGGCGCGTACCAACCATCGTAAGCCGTGAGTAGTGCGCGAATAGCGGGCACCAGCATCAGCAGTGATCCCGCTGCAACAATGCTCCCAGGACTCCCAGCGACTACGTTAGGGCCATTCGGCTGCGTCGCCGGGGCGACGAGAAAGCATCCTACGATCAAGACAAGCAGCAATATTCCGATCGTTGCGCTGATGACCCATGTGACTGTGCTGCCAAGTCTCAATCCCGCCGAATGCATGGCCGTGAAGACGCCGAGGACCGCTACAGCAGCAACGCTCTCGTGCTCCGTCATTGGAGCCCATAGAGTACCCACGAACTCGATAGCCGACACCGCGGCATAGGCCAGGGTCGCGACACTCGCCAGCCAATCTATCCAGCCGACCACAAATCCCGCACGGTCACCGAACGCGTGGCGTGCGTAGACTCTGAAGCCACCTGCTTCCGGGTACATAGTGGCAAGCTCCGACACGGACACCGCTCCCATGAGCGCGTACAGGCCGCCGATACACCAACAGGCGATTATCAGCGTCGGGGTACCGGCCGCCGCTGCCACCATGCCGGGTAGACGTAGAATTCCGACGCCTATCATCGTTCCGAAAGCGAACGCGAGGCCGAAACCCAGCCCGAGAATTCTGCGAAGCGGCCGCGATGTGGTCACGGCCTCAATGCCAGCAACCATAGTGGCCTAGGGCAGCAAGTGACGATTGCATTCTTCTTGGCATCAGCCCGATAGGCGTTCCACCATCGGGATGCACGCCCTCGAAGGATGCCAGTCGTGGGGCGGAATGTCACGTTTACGCGGCGGCGGGGAGGACCGGATGGGTGGCGAAGGTTGCGATGCGTATCTGCGAATGGCAGTCGTGCAGTATTCCATGGTTGGCTCCCGTAGTTGTAGGGCCAGCCAATTTGCTCTCGCCAACAATGGTCGTTTCGTGACCCTCAGCGGCCGAGTGCCACCGGCAGCTTTCGGGTCAGTCAGTTTGGTGGTTGTCGGTGCTGATACCATGCCAGTCGGCGCTCGCTTAACGTTGCCTCCGGTCTGCGGATACCATCGAGAGCAGCCGGTGGAACTACGATCGACCTGCGAGTTCAGCCATGAGATTTCTATTTAGCGCGGCGTGTGGCCTCGTCGGTATCTTCGCCGCAGCACAAGCGTGCGCTGCCAATCTCCGCGATCAAATCGAGGGCTACCGGATCGCACATGAATCGCAGATCGTAGGCCAGCTCGACGAACTAATCCGCATCAGGAGCGTCGCGGCAGACCCCCCGGGGCTCGTCGCGGCCGCCGACCGCCTCGAATCGCTGCTGAAGGAGCGAGGCTTCGAGACGAAGCAGCTTTCCCCCGGCGCCGGCGCGCCGCCGCTGGTCTTTGGCTATCTGAGGAGTCCGGGCGCCACGCGGACTGTGGTTTTCTACGCTCACTACGACGGCCAGCCGGTGACTCCATCGCAGTGGAAGTCTGACCCCTTCATACCGGTAATGCGCAGCGGCCCCTTGAATTCTGGCGAGCATGACGTCGACCTCAAAACCGCGCGATCGCCATTCGATCCAGAGTGGCGACTTTTCGGTCGCGCCGCCAGTGACGACAAGGCCTCGATCGTCGCGTTCCTTGCGGCACTCGATGCGCTGAAGGCAGCCGGTCGGAAGTCTTCGGTAAATATCAAGGTCGCATGGGAGGGCGAAGAAGAGGCGGGCTCACCTCATCTAGCGCAACTACTGCACGAGAACCAAGCTCTCTTAGCCTCCGACCTGTGGCTGATAGGTGACGCGCCGCTGCACCAGTCCCGACGACAAATGATTTATTTCGGCGCGCGGGGACTGACGGAGCTGACAGTGACGATTTATGGACCAATCAAAGCGCTGCACGATGGCCACTATGGCAACTGGGTTCCCAATCCTGCAGCGATGGCAACGAAGTTGATCGCACAGATGCGCGATGATGAGGGCGGAATCCTTATTCCGGGCTTTGCCGACCTTGTCCGTCCGATGACGCCTATCGAGCGAGATGCGATCCGTAACCTCCCGCCAATCGAGGATCAGTTGAAACGGGAATTTGGCATAGGCCGAACCGAAGGCGACGAGCAGCTGCCGTCCAGTCTCATGCGGCCGGCGCTTAACATCCGAGGCATCCGTTCCGGCCAGGTTGGCGAGGTGGCCGCTAACGCCATTCCAACCGAGGCCGTAATTTCCATTGATTTCCGCCTGGTGCCGGATCAAACGCCGGAGTCGGTGCGAGCGGCGGTCGAGAACTTCCTGAAGGACAGAGGTTGGACGATTGTCGCGAATGAGCCGGACCTGAACACGCGGCTCGCTCATGGCCGTATCGCGCGGCTGGAGTGGCAACCCGGCTACCCAGCGTTCCGCTCCGACATGTCCACACCGGCGGCCAGGGGGGTGGTAGCCGCTGCCCGCGCGGCCGCTCAAGGGCCCGTTGCCATTTTGCCTATGATGGGCGGCAGCGTGCCGATCTACATATTTGCCGACATTTTCAAAGTGCCCGTGATCGGTCTACCGATCGTCAATCATGACAACAACCAGCACGCGGCTAACGAAAATCTGCGACTGCAGAACCTGTGGGACGGCATGGAGACCTACGCGGCCATGTTGGCTGCCTTAAACTGGTAGGTGCGGCTGGACAGACGCATGAGTGACAGCATTGCGGCAGGCAATTCGGTCCGCTAACTGACGGCTGTGGGCCGGGAGCCACCCCACGAACCTATGGGGAGAGTCAAGAGACTAGCGACTCTCCAAACGCAATCCACGCTCGTGTTTGCGTGGCGTAAAGCGCCAGGTGAAATGCGCCAACGAACAGCAAAGCGCCCCACCCGAAGGCTGGATGCAGTCGACGATGCCAAAGTGTGTCGAGCCCGACACAGATCAATATGAACACATCGAGTCCTACCATGATGCGTAAGTTGAGTTCTACCTCAGTCGCTTGAGTCATAAAGCTGACGGGGAGCCGCGCGAGCGCGTCCGGCAGCATGCAGGCGATGGTCAGGAGCATCAGCCGTTTGTGATAGTCGGGCCGATGGCGCTGCCAGATCGCAATGGCGACGAAACCCGCAAAAAACAGCATCTGAAGCAAATCCAGACTCGTGATGGTGACTTGCGCCGCCGCGAAGTCCGTGTGAGCGCGCACTTCGCGCACCGCGGCGTGCAGCGTCGTAATTGATCCGAGACTGACGACCAGCACCGCCCAAACGGCACCAAAAACACCGAGCCGCCGATGCCACTGAACACGATGAGCCGCAATCAGACTGGTTTGAGCAACGAGCAGCACGACCCACCCGGTCATCACCGCGCCGTGAATGTGTAGCAGCGCCGACAAAGGAGGCGTACCGAAGAACGGCTGTAGATAGAAGGTACGCGCGAATGTCCAGAACACCAGCGCAAGGAAGATGAGACTGGCACCCAGATACAGACGGCGATCAAAGCGACGTGGCGATCGAACGATGGCGTTCATCGACGATTCCCCACTACAGCGAACCTTGCAAAAAGGTAGTCGCGTAAGCACGTAAACAGCTTAGCTCACCGCAGGTTCTGTGTGTCCGCTTCGAGGCGTCAATTTCCCCATTTCCAACCGCCGCTATTGGCTGTGGGTTCAACCGGTGGATGCAACACCTAGACTCTGAGCGGTCAATCTGTTTGGCTGGACGACCGCCTTTTGGTCTGGCACCGGTCACCTGAACGCCCGGTGCCAGCGGCAGAGGAGGGTGCAGTTGAGGCTTACGGCTTGGAGAGTCTGCGCCTAACTGATATCGAAAAGGCTCAGTGGGTCTGCCAGATCTTGAGCATGTCGGGCGAGCCCTGCGAGCGCACCCCGTTGTCGGTGAGGATGTCCTCGGTCGTCGCCACGAGCTTTGCGCGCGGGAACACCAGTCCCTCGTTCGAGCGTCCGTCGAAGTTGATCACGACAAACTCGTCCTTCAGGTCGCGCAGGTAGGCCACCAGCTGCGCGAGACTCCTGACCGTCACGCCGTTCACCGAGTCGATGACCTGGCCGCTGGGGTTGGAATACCCCTTGGAGACTTCGTTCGGGAAGAGCGGCGAGGCGATGAGGACCAGCTCCTCGCGCTCCGGGCTCGGTGGGTCCGCCAGGTGCGCCAGCAGCGGGCTGAAGCTGCCGCGGGCGCGCACGAGTCCGAGGGACTCCAGCGAGCAGCGCGAGAACACCAGCGGCCCGTAGATGAAGTACGAGGGATACTCACCGAGCAGTGACTCGACCAGCATCGGCCGGTGCGTCGGCACCGGCATCTGCACGCTCTGCGTGCGGGCGTTGCGCACCAGCGTCAGCGGCACGCTGCCATCGCGCGCGAGCTTCTGAATCATGTAGAAGAAGTTCACGCGCAGCTGCTCGGAGACCCTCACCATCCCCTCGTTGTCGATCTCGGTGTCGCCGATGCGCGTGATCACGTCCCAGGCCTTCAGGGGGTTGTTCTTCACCCCCTCATCAGGCCGCGTCACGATCATGCCCTTCACCGCCGGGTCGAGCTTCAGGTAGCCGCGCAGCGCCGGGTTCTCGAGCGTCTGCAGCGAATCGTACATCGCGGGCTTGCCGTCGTAGTGCCCGTCGGCGATGTCCTTCAGGAACAGGTCGATCTCCTCGTTCGGGATGATGTAGCTGATGTTCTCCGAGTTCTGCAGATGGCTGAAGGCGAGCCCGATCATCTTGCCCCCGGCGAGCGCCGGTCCGCCGCTGTTGCCGGGATTGAGGGCCGCATCGATCTGGATGCGCAGCCCCGAGATGAGGTAGTTGTAGGAGACGAATTCGATGCGCGAGACGATGCCGCGGGTGATCGAGAGCGAAGTGCCGCCGGTCGGGAAGCCGTAGGCGAGCACCGCGTCTTTGACCTGCGGCAGCGTCTTGGCGCGCGGCAGCGCCGGGCGCGTATTGAAGAACGACTCGTCCTCGAGCTTCAGCACCGCCAGGTCGATCCCCGGGGCGAACGCCTCCACGGTCGCGGCCACCTTGTCCCCGGAGCCGTTGCCCTGCACCTGTACCTGGCTGGCGTAGGCCACGACGTGCGCGTTGGTGAGGATGCGTTTGCCCTCGATGATGACCCCGCTGCCGCTGGCATCGCTGGGTGCCTGCTTGCTCCAGGGCTTGACGATGTCCGGCCGGCGGATGGTCGAGAACACCTTCACAACCGCGCTTTCCGCCTCGTGGCTGACGGCGTCGTCCGCGGCCGGGGCCGCCGGCGCCAGAGAGGCCAGGAACGCGGACGACAGCGCGCCAAGGAGCGCAAGACGCAGGGAGCGAGGCATACGGGTCATGAAGGCTCGTTTCTGAAGCGCCGCGGCGGGAAGGGCCGATTCTGACACAGAACGCTGGCGCAACCGGGACAGGGCGCACACTGGCGCGTGGGCGACGCCGACGACGCGGGGGTTCCGGCGCGTCGTCCGTCTGCGTTAAGTAGAAGTGCGCATAGCGGCCGCAGGCCCGGACTGAGGAAGCTGCGTCCTGCGACAAGGCGGACGGAGCGCATCAATGGCCACAACCCAGGACTACGGACTCGGCGAATTCACCTTCCCGCGCGGCTGGTTCATGATCGCCGAGGCGGCGGAGCTCAAGGACCGTCCGCTGTCGCTGCGCTTCTTCGCGCGCGATCTGGTGCTGTACCGCGGACGTGCGAGCGGCAAGCCGGCGCTGCTCGATGCCTACTGCCCGCACATGGGCACGCACCTCGGCACCAATACCACCTCTTACATTGTGCGCGACAACGTGCACGTCGACGGGGACGGCATCCGCTGTCCGTACCATGGCTGGCGCTTCCGCGCCGACGGGGTGTGCGATGACATCCCGGGCCTGCGCGGCGCGATCCCGAAGGCCGCCTGCGTACGCAGCTGGACGGTGCACGAGAGCCTGGGAGTGATCTGGGTGTGGTACGACGAGGAGGGCCTGGCGCCGCAGTGGGCGCCCCCGGAGCTGCCCGAGTGGGCCGACCCCGCGTGGGTGCACTGGCAGATCGATCACTTGGGCACGCTGCCGATCCACGGGCAGGAAGTGGTCGACAACATCGCCGACATGGCGCACTTTGGCCCGATCCACGGCCTGGATTTCGTCGAGCTGTTCGAGAACGAGTTCGAGGGCCACAGGGCGATCCAGCGCATGGTGGGGCCGCATCGCACGCTGGTGGACGGGCAGGAGAAGCTGCACACCGACACGACCTACCACGGGCCCGGGTACCTGCTGTCGCACATGAACGGCCGCTACCCCTCGGTGATCCTCATCGCCAACACCCCGGTGGAGGACGGCGTCACGCGTGCCTGGCATGCGCTCCTGGTGAAGTCGCCGCACGCCCTCGCCAACGCGGACGACGTCGTCGCCGCGCGCATGTTCCAGGAGGCAAGCCGCCTCGCCTTCGCACAGGACTTCGAGGTGTGGGCGCACAAGGCGCCGGCGCTGAGGATCCTGCAGGTCAACAGCGACGGCCCGTTCCACCTCGAGCGCATCTGGTACCGACAGTTCTTCAACCGGCGCGCCCGCGAGGCGGAATTCCAGAAACGCGTCGGCGGCGTACATCGCATCAAGGGTCCCCCGCTGACACACCCCGCGGCCGCCAGCGCGTGAAGGGTCCGGGAACGCGTGGCCGCCGGCTGCCGGGCGGCCGGCGATGTGAGCGCCTCGCAGCGCCTGTTAAAGTAGCGGCCCCTAGCCGGAGGCCGCTTCATGCACCGCACATGCTTCCTTGCCACCGTGGGCTCGTTCTTCGCCGTGGCCGCGGTCGCCACCGCGACGGCGGGGGTGCCGGCGTACATCGGTGCGGCGGTCAACGACAAGTCGCGGCCCGAAGCCGACGTGCAGCGCGACGGCGACCGCAAGCCCGCCTCGACACTGGCGTTCGCCGGCGTTAGACCCGGCGAGCAGGTGGCGGAGCTGATCCCGGGCGCCGGCTATTACACACGCCTGCTCAGCCTCACGGTGGGCCCGAAGGGCAAGGTGTATGCGCTGGCGAACCGCAAGCGCCCGGACGCGCCGGCCGATGCGCCCGAGCCTGCCGCGCGCCTCGCGCCGATCACCGCCGATTCGCACTACGCGAATGTCGTCGTGCAGACCATCAGCGTGGCGCAGCTCACGCTGCCGCAGCACGTGGACCTGGTGTGGACCTCGCTTAACTACCACGACTTCCACAACGTGCCCGACCTGAAGGTGACCGACCTGGACAAGGCGGTGTTCAACTCGCTCAAGCCAGGTGGCACCTACATCGTCATCGATCACGCCGCCGAGGCCGGCTCCGGGGTGCGTGACACCTCGACCCTGCACCGCATCGATGAGGCGGTGGTGAAACAGGAGGTCGAGTCGGTGGGCTTCAAGTTCGTCGGCGAGAGCGTCGTGCTGCATAACCCGGCGGACGATCACACCGCCAAGGTGTTCGACAGCAACGTCAAGGGTCACACGGACCAGTTCATCCTGAAGTTCCGCAAGCCGAAGTAAGCTGCGCCCGCGTGCGCGGGTCCTCCGCGCCCGCGCAGTACTTCTCGAGCGCCGCGCGGAAGGGGTTGCCGCGTGCGTCGTTCGTCTGCGCGCGGGCAAAGAGCGTCATGCAAGAGCGGAACTTGAGGTCATCCGGAGAGCCGAAGATCTGCTCCACGGTCTTGCCGGAACAGGCGTTCACGAGCGCGGTGCACTCGATCAGGCGCGCGCCGAGCACCGGGTGCGCCAGGTAGGCGTGCGCCTCGGCAAGCGAGCCGATGGCGTATTGCCGGGCCATGGCACTGCTGCCCAGGCCCGCCAGCTGCGGGAAGATGAACCACATCCAGTGGCTGAGTTTGCGCCCGGCGGCGAGCTCCTGGCGCACCCGCCCATAGAGTGGTTCCTGGGCGCGCACGAAGCGTTCGAGGTCGTAAGGGTCTGACACGGATGGCTCCCGCGTTCGGCCATGGGGAGGCCTGCTCCCGGGTGCACCATTCTAGAGCGAGCCCAATCACCAGGACCCGTGCCAGCGGGCGCCATCGAAGACCATGACACCGGTTCGGCCCGGTGACTCTCGCCCGCAGCGGCGCGCGCAGGCGTCCGCCCGCTACTGCGCCGCGGTGCGCATTCCCGGCAGCGGCGGTGGCTCGGTGGCACGGTAGCTGGGGCGCTCGGCGTGCCGCGCGTAGTAGCGCGACAGCGCCGCGGACTGCGCGAACGCGGCGGCGCTCTCGGGGAAGATGCGAAGATAAAAGAGCATCGGCATGAGGTACATGTCGGCCACGGAGAAGGCGCTGCCGGCGAGGTAGCCGCTAGCCACGGCCCGATCGAGGCTGCTGATGGCGGCGCGCACACCGGGCAACAGGGCGTTGATGACCGCGGGGTCGGGAAGCCCGCCCGGGCCCTTGGGGAAGGCGTTCGCCTGGAGGTAGCCTCCGAGCGCCGGGAAGATGTTCGAGACCACCGCGCTCGCCCACTGGCGGATCAGGGCGGCCGCGCGCGCATCCTCGGGAAACAGCCGCGGCCCGGGGAAGACGGCATCGATGTACTCGATGATGGCGCCCGATTCGAACAGCTCGAAGTCCTCATGGCGCATCACCGGGATCTTGCCGAACGGGCTGATCGCGAGCACCGGAGGGGAGTGGGGCGCGGCGACGGTGAGCGCGTACGGGACGCCCTTCTCCTCGCAGGCGAGGCGCGTGGCGCGCACGAACACGGACGGGGCGGCACCGATCAGTTCCAGCATCGCTAAACTCTCCTTGGGGTGCGCCTCGCGCGCGGCTCAGGACTTGCGCAGTACCAGCACGAAGCGGTCGGTCTTGCCGACCATGGGTCCCTTGTAGGTGATGGCATCGCGCGCGTCGTCCGTGCGGCGCAGCGCCTCGCTCCTGCCGATGACCTTGAACCCGTGTTTCTCGAAGTCGGCCTGTGCGAACGCCTCATCGATGCGATGCAGGCTGCCCGCATCCGCGCTACCGCTGCCGGGCTTGGCAGAGTGGTCGACCAGGAGCAGCACGCCGCCAGGCCTGAGCACGCGTGCCACCTGATCCAGGACGCGGCTGACGTCATAGCGCGGCCAGTGATCCTCGGGATCCTCGGACACCCAGTAAAGGTCGTGATACACCTTGATCAGCAGCACGGCATCGAGCGAGTGCGGCGGGAACTTGAGGTGCTCGAGGTCCTCGACGCGGTGCTCGACATTCGGCAGGCGCGCGGTGCGCGCCTGCCACTTGCCCTCGCTCCAGGTTTCAAAGGCCTGGTTGTTCACCAGGTATACGCGGCCCTTCGGCCCCACGATGTAGCTGAGGAGCTCAGCGTAGTAACCCGTGCCGCCCATGATGTCGGCGACCTGCATGCCGGGCCTGATGCCGGTGAGCCGCAGGACTTCGGCCGGGTGATCGAGCGCGTCGCGCTGCACGTCCTTGTCGGGACGACCCGCGTGGGCGACGGCTTCGTCGTAGATGTCGGCGCGGCCCGCGGTGCTGGCGAGCGCGGCGAGGGCGGCGAGGGCAAAGACGCTCAGGTGGCGCAGCCGGGATACGGACATGGTTTCAGCTCCCCTGGACAGTTGGATCGATTATGGACCGCGCCCGTCACGCGCGGGCTGCACGCTGCGATGGAACGAGTGGATCTCAGCCACGAGCCGCCCCCAGTGACTTGTCGAGCAGCCCGTAGCCGGTGCGGGCCTGATACCCGCGGCGCGCGTAGAAGACGCGCGCCGCGTCGTTGGTCACGGCGAGCTGCAGCTGCAGCCGCACGCAGCCTGCGCGCGCCAGCGCCCCTTCCGCCGCGGCGAGCAGCTCGCTCCCCAGGCCCGCACCGCGCGCCTCGGGCAGCACGAAGAACTCGTCGATCTCGGCCATCAGGCCCTGGTGCTCGAGGCTCACGACGTACACCAGTACGAGGTAGCCGCACAGCGCGCCGGCGCGCTCGGCCACCCACACCTGCCCGCGGACCGGGCTGCCGATGAGTTCCTGCAGCAGCACCTCCAGGCGCAGCGCATCGAAGTGACCCAGGCCCTCGAACTGCCAGTAGCGGCGCACGAGGGCCAATAGCTGCGGGACATCGCTTGCCTGGGCGCAGCGCACGGTCACCGGGCGCCCCTTCAGGCCGGCAGCACGGCGGCGAGCTGCACTTGGTTGCGCCCCGAGCGCTTGGCGGCGTACACCGCCGTGTCGGCGTGGGCGATCAGGTGCTGGCCCCACACTTGGAGGGTGTCCGAGGCGGCGACCCCGATGCTGCAGGTGAGCTGGATCGGTCCGCCGTGGCCCTCGATGCGGATGTCGGCGACGCGGCGGCAGATGCGCTCGGCGATGGGGCGCGCGGCGGCCGCGTCCGCGCCGTAGAGGATTACCACGAACTCCTCGCCCCCGTAGCGGCCGATGACGTCCGACTGGCGCAGCTCCGCCTGGATCGGCGGGATGATGCCCGCGAGGCACGCATCGCCTGCGGCGTGGCCGTAGGTGTCGTTGATCTGCTTGAAGTGGTCGAGGTCGAGGAACAGGACCGAGATCGGCAGCTTGCGCGCCTCGGCCCGCAGGCACGCGGAATCGAGCCGCTCGATCAGCGAGCGGCGGTTGAGGACTCCGGTGAGCGGGTCGGTCTGCGCGCGCCGCTCGGCATCGGTGAGGGCGAGGGACTGCTGGCGCACGTGATCGGAGACCCCGAGCGCGATCAGCACCGCGGCGGCGACCATCGAGGGCGCGAGCCCGTAGTAGACGATCCCCTCGGCGCTGTCGGCGCGGGTGTAGAGGAGGCGCACCGCGGTCGCGACCTGGAAGATGCACAGCAGGCTCCAGGCGATCAGGAACCAGCCCGCGGCGCGGTTGCCGCCGCGCCGCCAGGCGAGGAAGGCGACCACCAGCGTGAAGATCGCCGAGCCGACGAACATCAGGTCCCCGATGCGCGCGATCAGCACTCCGAAGCCGAAGACGCGCAGCACGTTCGACACGGCCAGCACGCCGAAGGCGACAGCCAGCCACCCGAAGGCGCTGTAGACGCGGGGCGAGAAGATCTTGAAGTTGGCGAACTCGCGCACGAACAGCGCCGCCGCGGCGGCGCTCACCGCCACCGGCACGTTGTAGGCGTAATTGGCAAAGTGGCGCGCAAGGGAAAAGACCGGCCAGGTGAACCCCTGGCCGGAAAAATAGGCCAGGTACAGCGCTTGCAGCAGGAACACGCACCCGTACAGGGGGTAGATCTGGTCCTTGAGCACCAGGCGGATCAGCAGTGCGGACAGTCCCATTGCCAGCAGCGCCCCGAAGGCGACGTCGATGATCCAGGCATGCGCCGCCGCCCCCTGCATCACGTAATGGAGCGTGGAGGCCGAGAACTGCAGATCCGTCACGGCTCGCCCGAGCCGGGTCACCCGGGCGTACAGGGGCCCGCCATCCAGCCCGCCCGGGAGGGCAAACTCCTTTTCCTGCGCCCCGCCGAACTTCGGGATGGTGCCGGTCAGGGGCAGGCGCACCCCCCGGCCGCCCTTGCGGGCCCACAGCTCGACCGCCTGGTCGAGCCCGGAGCGCACCAGCACGACCTCGGTCTCTCCCTCGGGCACGGGAGCTGGCGGCGCGAGGCGGAACCAGTGGGAGCCGGTCATCAGGTGCGAGCCGCGCACCACAAAGGGCGCGAAATGCCCGTCCTGCTCGCCGTCGGCGACCGTGTCCGGGGACGGGTCGTCCACGGGGGCCTCCAGCCGGGTGGTCTCCAAGGGCAATTCACCGGCCTCCGGGAGAGTCGCCGGGGTGGATGGGGGTGCGCCCGCGGCTGGTTCGGCGGCGTCGACATATAAAGGAAGGGCGATGGCCAGGCTCAAGAACCCGCTCGCCAGGAGCACTTTAAGCACGTGATCCCTGTTGGGCCCTTTAAAGGGCCTGAAATTGCCGGATCAGCAATGGGGCCGGCGTCTTGTAGCGCCTCCACCCAAGTGCGCCCATTATCCACCAAACCGCCCCCGGCTGCCGGTTGACACCCACCAGGGTCAAACCTAGAATCGCCGGCCTTGTCGGGGCGGCCCTTCGAATCGCCGGCCCGGAAACAGCGACTTCCGAAGATCCGGGCCGCCTCCTGCAGGCGGCCCGGTGTTCTTCGCAGGTCGCTTTATCGCGCGAGTCCAACCCACTCCCGCACGCTTTGGAGAGCAACAGAACGATGGCGACCACCGGTCAGCTCATCCGGCAACCGCGCCGGACGAAGGCAGAGAAAACCAAGGTACCGGCGCTCGGGGCCTCTCCCCAGAAGCGCGGCGTGTGCACGCGCGTCTATACCACGACGCCCAAGAAGCCGAACTCGGCCCTGCGCAAGGTCGCGCGCGTGCGGCTCACCAACGGCTACGAGGTCAGCAGCTACATCGGCGGCGAAGGCCACAACCTGCAGGAGCACTCCGTAGTGCTCATCCGCGGCGGCCGCGTCAAGGACCTGCCGGGCGTGCGCTACCACACGGTGCGCGGCACGCTCGACTGCGCCGGGGTCAGCGAGCGCAAGCAGAGTCGCTCCAAGTACGGCGCCAAGCGCCCGAAGAAGTAAGGAGTAGGTAAACCATGTCCCGTCGAGCCCAAGCTCCGGTCCGCACCATCCTGCCGGACCCGAAGTTCAACAACCTGATGCTGGCGAAGTTCATGAACGTCGTCATGAAGAGCGGCAAGAAGTCCGCGGCCGAACGCATCATCTACGGCGCCCTGGACCGCATCAGCGAGAAGACCGGCAAGCCCGGCGCCGAGGCCATCGACGTGCTGGCCACCGCGCTCGACAACGTGAAGCCGGTGGTCGAGGTGAAGTCCCGCCGCGTGGGCGGTGCCACTTATCAGGTGCCGGTTGAAGTTCGGGCCCAGCGTCGCCAAACACTGGCTATGCGCTGGGTCATCGAGTCCGCCCGCGACCGCAGCGAGAAATCCATGGCATTTCGCCTGGCGCACGAGCTGATGGACGCCTCCGAGAACCGGGGCGCGGCCGTCCGCAAGCGCGAGGACACTCACCGCATGGCGGAGGCCAACAAAGCCTTTGCCCACTACCGCTGGTAAGCGAAGGATATTGAATCGTGGCACGCGCGACGCCCATCGAGCGCTATCGGAACATCGGCATCTCCGCGCACATTGACGCGGGGAAGACGACGACGACCGAGCGCATCCTTTTCTACACCGGCGTCTCGCACAAGATCGGAGAGGTTCATGACGGCGCGGCCGTGATGGACTACATGGAGCAGGAACAGGAGCGCGGCATCACCATCACCGCCGCCGCCACCACCTGCTTCTGGAAGGGCATGGACCAGTCCTTCCCCGAGCATCGCATCAATATCCTGGACACCCCCGGGCACGTCGACTTCACCATCGAGGTGGAGCGTTCCCTGCGCGTGCTCGACTCGGCCGTCGCGCTGTTCTGCGCCGTCTCCGGCGTGCAGCCGCAGTCCGAGACCGTGTGGCGGCAGATGAACAAGTACGGCGTGCCGCGCATTGCGTTCGTCAACAAGATGGACCGCGCGGGGGCGAACTACTTCCGCTGCGTCGACCAGATCAGGACGCGCCTGCGCGCCAATCCGCTGGTCATCCAGCTGCCGATCGGCGCTGAGGACAACTTCGAGGGTGTCATCGACCTCATCCGCATGAAGGCCATCTACTGGGACATGGAAACCCAGGGGATGAAATTCGAGTATCGCGAGATCCCCGAGAGCCTCAGGGCCCAGGCGGTGGAATACCGCGCCAAGATGATCGAGGGCGCGGCCGAGGCCAACGACGACCTCATGCACAAGTACCTCGACGGCGCGGAGCTCACCGAGCAGGAGATCCGTCTCGGCCTGCGCCTGCGCGCGGTCAGGAACGAGGTCGTGCTGTGCATGTGCGGCACCGCCTTCAAGAACAAGGGCGTGCAGGCGCTGCTCGATGCGGTCATCGAGTTCATGCCTTCGCCGATTGACATGCCCGATGTGAAGGGCATGAACGATGACGGCGACCCGGATACCCGCAAGGCGAGTGACGATGCGCCGTTCTCCGCGCTGGCCTTCAAGATCCTTAACGACCCCTTCGTCGGCAACCTGACCTTCTTCCGCGTGTACTCCGGCGTGCTCAACTCCGGCGACACCGTGTACGTGCCGACCAAGGACAAGAAGGAGCGCATCGGCCGCCTGCTGCAGATGCATGCCTCCGATCGCACCGAGATCAAGGAAGTGCGCGCCGGCGACATCGCCGCGGCGGTGGGGCTCAAGGATGTCATCACCGGCGACACGCTGTGTGATCTGGATAAGATCATCACGCTGGAAAAGATGGAGTTTCCCGCGCCGGTCATCTCGGTCGCGGTGGAGCCGAAGACCAAGGCCGACCAGGAGAAGATGGGACTCGCGCTGCAGCGCCTGGCGAAGGAAGACCCCTCCTTCCGCGTGCACACCGACCAGGAGTCCGGCCAGACGATCATCTCCGGCATGGGTGAGCTGCACCTGGAGATCATCGTCGACCGCATGAAGCGCGAGTTCAAGGTCGAGGCGAACGTCGGCAAGCCGCAGGTCGCCTACCGCGAGACGATCCGCGGCAAGGTCGATTCCGAGGGCAAGTTCGTGCGCCAGTCCGGCGGTCGCGGCCAGTACGGCCACGTGTGGCTGACGCTCGAGCCGAACGAGCAGGGCAAGGGCTATGAGTTCATCAACGGCGTGGTCGGCGGCAGCGTGCCGCGCGAGTACGTGCCGGCGGTGGACAAGGGCATCAAGGAGGCGGTAGAGACCGGCGTCATCGCCGGCTACCCGATCGTGGACGTGAAGGTCACCCTCTTCGACGGCTCGTACCACGACGTCGACTCGAACGAGATGGCCTTCAAGATCGCCGGCTCCATGGGCTTCAAGGAGGGCTTCCGCCGCGCCAAGCCGGTGCTGCTCGAGCCGATCATGAAGGTCGAGGTCGTCACCCCGGAGGAGTACTCCGGTGACGTGATCGGCGACCTGAACCGCCGCCGTGGCCAGATCACCGGCATGGACGAGTCGCCGGCCGGTAAGGCGATCACGGCCGACGTGCCGCTGTCGGAGATGTTCGGCTACGCGACCACCGTGCGCTCCATGAGCCAGGGCCGCGCGACGTTCACGATGGAATTCGCCAAGTACGTGGAAGTGCCGCCGAACATTGCCGACGGCATCATCAAGAAGTAACCGCAAAGTTAAGAGTTAAAGAGTCGAGGAAGTACCGCCATGTCCAAAGAGAAATTCGAGCGCAGCAAGCCGCACGTGAACGTGGGCACGATTGGTCACGTGGACCACGGCAAGACGACGCTGACGGCGGCGCTGACGAAGGTGATGGCCGAGACCTACGGCGGCACGTTCATGGCGTACGACCAGATTGACAAGGCTCCGGAGGAGAAGGCGCGCGGGATCACGATTTCGACGGCGCACGTGGAGTACCAGTCCAAGAACCGCCACTACGCGCACGTGGACTGTCCGGGGCATGCGGACTACGTGAAGAACATGATCACGGGGGCGGCGCAGATGGACGGGGCGATTTTGGTGGTGTCGGCGGCGGATGGGCCGATGCCGCAGACGCGCGAGCACATTCTTTTGGCGCGCCAGGTGGGGGTGCCCTACATCGTGGTGTACATGAACAAGGCGGACATGGTCGACGACAAGGAGCTTTTGGAGCTGGTGGAGATGGAGGTGCGGGAGCTGCTCACGACCTACAAGTTCCCCGGTGACAAGACCCCGATCGTGATCGGCTCGGCGCTCAAGGCGCTGGAGGGGGACAAGAGCGAGATCGGTGTGCCCTCGGTGGTGAAGCTGGTGGAGGAGATGGACCAGTACATTCCGGTGCCCAAGCGCGAGGTGGACAAGCCTTTTCTGATGCCGGTGGAGGACGTGTTCTCCATCTCCGGTCGCGGGACGGTGGTGACGGGGCGCATCGAGCGCGGGATCGTGAAGGTGAACGATGAGGTGGAGATCGTGGGTCTGAAGGCCACGGTGAAGACCACCTGCACGGGCGTGGAGATGTTCAGGAAGCTGCTGGACGAGGGGCAGGCGGGGGACAACGTGGGGGTGCTCTTGCGCGGCACCAAGCGCGAGGAAGTCGAGCGCGGGCAGGTGCTGGCCAAGCCCGGTTCCATCACCCCGCACACGAACTTTGAGTGCGAGGTGTACGTGCTGTCCAAGGAGGAGGGGGGTCGGCATACGCCCTTCTTCAAGGGTTACCGTCCGCAGTTTTACTTCCGCACCACGGACGTGACGGGGCTGATCGAGCTGCCGGCGGGGGTGGAGATGGTCATGCCCGGAGACAACATCAAGATGACGGTCGAGCTGATCAGCCCGATCGCCATGGAAGACGGACTGCGCTTTGCGATCCGTGAGGGCGGCAAGACCGTCGGCGCGGGCGTCGTGTCCAAGATTCTCAAGTGATGACGGCGAGCTGGAGTTAAGGCCATGGCTAATCAGAACATCCGTATCCGACTGAAGGCGTTCGACCATCGCCTCATCGACAGCTCGGCCCGTGAAATCGTCGAGACCGCCAAGCGCACCGGCGCCACCGTCAAGGGTCCGGTGCCGCTGCCGACCAAGATGGAGCGCTTCACGGTGCTCGTCTCCCCGCACGCGGACAAGGACGCGCGCGACCAGTTCGAGCTGCGCACGCACAAGCGCCTCATGGACATCATGAACCCCACCGACAAGACGGTGGATGCGCTCATGAAGCTCGAGCTGCCGGCCGGCGTCGACGTGCAGATCAAGCTGAATTGAGGGGTCGGTGGACAAAGGGCCGCCTGCGAGGGCCCGCGAGCGCACCAGCGCCGGACAAAGACGAAGGTTGATTGGGATTTGAGGCGCGCCTATACTGCGCGCCCTTTTTGGCCCCCGCCCTTTAGCGGGGGCGTCGCTTTCATGCGGCATCGGGCGAGGTTGGGGCATTGGCGCCCCAAGACCACTCGAGACGAGCGCGAGCCAGTCCGGCTTAGCGTAAATCTCCTGTTGTCTCAATAACTTACGCTCTATGCCAGTGGCCCCGGACCGCCAATCGCAGCGGTGCGGGATGTAGAGAGGAACGACATGGCTATCGGTTTGGTCGGCCGCAAAGTCGGCATGACCCGCATCTTCACGGATGCCGGTGAGACGGTGCCCGTCACCGTGATCGAGGTTCTCCCGAACCGCGTCACGCAGGTGAAGGGCAAGGACAAGGAAGGCTATCGCGCCGTGCAGGTGACGTACGGCACGCGGCGGCCGTCCCTGTATTCCAAGGCCATCGCCGGACACTACGCGCGGGCGAACGTCGCTCCGGGCAAGGCGCTGGTGGAGTTCCGCCTGGCCGACGCCGAGCAGTCCGAGCTCGCCGTCGGCGCCGAGATCAAGGCCGACCTCTTCCAGGAAGGCCAGAGCGTGGATGTCACCGGCACGACCATCGGCAAGGGCTTCGCGGGTGTCATGAAGCGGCACAACTTCGGCGGGCTGCCGGCGACCCACGGCGTGTCCGTGTCGCACCGCTCCCCCGGATCGATCGGCCAGCGCCAGACGCCGGGCCGCGTATTCAAGGGCCGGCGCATGTCCGGCCACATGGGGGTCGTGCGCCGCACGACCGAGAACCTGAAGGTCGTCGGTGTCGACCTCGATCGCAACCTCCTCCTGATCCGCGGCGCGGTGCCGGGCTCGGAGGGCGGTCAGGTGCTGGTGCGCGCCTCCCTCAAGGCCGGCCGTCGCGCCCTGCGCAGGACCGTGGCGCCGCTGAAGGCCGGCAGCGCCGCGTCGAAGGACCCGGCCAAGGCCGGAAAGAAGTAAGCCATGGAACTGAAGCGAGTGAATGGCTCCCCCGCGCTGCCGGTTTCCGCGGCGGCGTTCGGCCACAAGTTCAACGAGGCCCTGGTGCACCAGGTGCTGACCGCCTACCGCAACGCCGGACGCGCGGGCACCAAGGCGCAGAAGTCGCGCGCCGAAGTGCGCGGCGGCGGCAGGAAGCCCCATGCCCAGAAGGGCACCGGCCAGGCGCGCGCGGGCTCCTCGCGCTCGCCCATCTGGGTCGGCGGCGGGCGCACGTTCGCGGCCAAGCCGCGCGACTTCGCGCAGAAGGTGAACCGCAAGATGTATCGCGGCGCGCTGCGCTCGATGCTCTCGGAGCTGGCGCGCACCGAGCGCCTGCTGGTCACCGACGGCATCGACCTGGAAGCCCCCAAGACGCGCCTGCTCGCCAATCAGCTCAAGCAGTGGCAACTGCCCTCCGTGCTGATCGTGGTCGAGGCGCAGGACGAGAAGCTCTATCTCGCCGCGCGCAACCTCATCCACGTGGAGGTGATCGAGGTGACCGCGCTCAACCCGCTGGCGCTCGCCACCTACGACAAGGTGCTGATGACCGTCGGCGCGGTGAAGCTGCTCGAGGAGCGCCTGCAATGAACCGCGAACAGCTGATGAGCGTGCTCATCGCGCCGCACGTGACCGAGAAGACCTCGCTCGCGATGCAGAACCACAACCAGTACACCTTCCGGGTGCGTCGCGAGGCGACCAAGACGGACGTCAAGAAGGCGGTCGAGCTGATGTTCGACGTTAAGGTCAAGGGCGTGCAGGTCGTGAACGAGCCGGGCAAGACCCGCCGGTTCGGGCGCACGATCGGGCGCACCCAGGACTGGAAGAAGGCCTACGTGAGCCTGCAGTCCGGACAGACGATCGACTACGAAGCCCGCGCCAAGACCTGAAGGACGCAGCATGGCTCTCATCAAGTACAAGCCGAGAACCCCGGGGCAGCGCGCGGTCATCAAGGTCGACCGCTCGCACCTGCACCGCGGCGGCCCGCTCGAGTCGCTCACCGCGCACCAGAACAAGACCGGCGCGCGCAACCACTTCGGCCGCATCACCACGCGCCACCAGGGCGGCGGCTCGCGCCAGAAATACCGGCTGATCGACTTCAAGCGCGACAAGGACGGCATCGCCGGCGTGGTCGAGCGGCTCGAGTACGACCCGAACCGCACCAGCCACATTGCGCTGGTGAAGTATGCCGACGGCGAGTGGCGCTACATCCTCGCCACCAAGGGCATGCAGCCGGGCGACGAAGTGCGCTCGGGCGCGGACTCCCCGATCAAGTCGGGCAACGCGATGTCGCTGCGCCACATCCCGGTGGGCTCGATCATCCACAACGTGGAGATGAAGCCCGGCCGCGGCGGCCAGCTGGCGCGCAGCGCCGGCGCCTCGGTGAGCTTCACCTCGCGCGAGGGCATCTACGCGTTCCTGCGGCTCAAGTCCGGCGAGACGCGCAAGGTGCACATCGACTGCCGCGCCACGCTCGGCGAGGTCGGGAACGATGAGCACAACCTGCGCAGCTACGGCAAGGCCGGCGCCAAGCGCTGGCGCGGCATCCGCCCCACGGTGCGGGGTCTGGCGATGAACCCGGTCGATCACCCGCACGGCGGTGGCGAGGGCAAGTCCGGCCAGGGTAATCCGCACCCGGTCTCGCCCTGGGGACAGAACACCAAGGGGCTGAAGACCCGCCACAACAAGCGCACGGACGGCATGATCGTCCAGCGCCGTAAGAACCGCATCCGTTAAGGGGCGTAAAGCAACATGCCACGTTCACTGAAGAAAGGCCCGTTCGTCGACCTGCACCTCGCCAAGAAGGTGCAGGTGGCTTCCGCCAAGAACGACCGCAAGCCGATCAAGACCTGGTCGCGCCGCTCGATGGTGATCCCGGAGATGGTCGGGCTCACGATCGCGGTGCATAACGGCCGCCAGCACATCCCGGTGCTGATCACCGAGAACATGGTCGGCCACAAGCTCGGCGAGTTCGCCCCCACGCGCACCTTCAAGGCGCACTCGGGCGATCGCAAGGTGGAGGCATCCGCGTAAGCCCATGCAAATCACTTCCACACTGCGCCACGCGCGCATCTCCCCGCAGAAGTGCCGTCTGGTGGCGGACGTCGTGCGTGGCCAGCCGGTCGGTAATGCGCTTGCGACGCTGAAATACATGCCGAAGAAGGGCGCCGAGCTCGTGCGCAAGGTGCTCGAGTCCGCCGTCGCCAACGCCGAGCACAACCACGGCGCGGACATCGATGAGCTCAAAGTGACGCTCATCCACGTGGACGAGGCGCCGACCCTGAAGCGCTTCATGGCCCGCGCCAAGGGACGCGGCGCGCGCATCATCAAGCGCAACAGTCACATCACCGTCGGGGTCTCCGACGGCAAGAAGGATTAACGCATGGGTCAGAAGGTCAATCCGATCGGGATACGCCTCGGGATCACCCGCGACTGGACCAGCCGCTGGTATGCCGGCAAGCGCCAGTTTCCGATCCACGTGCACACGGACTTCCGCGTGCGCGAGTTCCTCAAGGAACGCCTGAAGGAAGCCTCCGTCAGCCGTGTGCTGATCGAGCGCGCCGCCAAGAAGGTGAACATCACCATCCAGACGGCCCGCCCCGGCATCGTGATCGGCAAGAAGGGCGAGGACATCGAGAAGCTGCGCCAGGAGACGGCCGCGCTCCTGGGCATGTCGGTGAACGACGTGCGCCTGAACATCGCCGAGATCAGAAAGCCCGAGCTCGATTCGCAGCTGGTGGCCGATTCCATCGCGCAGCAGATCGAGAAGCGCGTGATGTTCCGCCGCGCCATGAAGCGCGCCGTGATGAGCACCATGCGCTCCGGGGCGCTGGGCGTGAAGGTGCGCGTGTCCGGGCGCCTGAACGGTTCGGAAATCGCGCGCACCGAGTGGTACCGCGAGGGCCGCATTCCGCTGCACACCTTCCGGGCCGACATCGATTACGGCCTCTCCGAGGCTCAGACCACCTACGGCGTCATCGGCGTGAAGGTCTGGATCTTCAAGGGCGAGGTGTTCGACAAGGCCGAGCTCGCACAGCAGGCTGCCGCCGCGGAAGCCGAGGCCGCGCCGGCGGCGGTGCCCGCCGCTCCCGCCGCCGCCCGCTGCTGCCGCGCCGGCCGCCCCCGAAGCTGCGCCGCCTGCGCAGGCTTAAAGGCGACCGGTCATGCTCCAGCCCAAACGCACCAAATACCGCAAGCAGTTCAAGGGCCGCAACGGCGGCCTTGCGCAGCGCGGCAGCAACGTCTCCTTTGGCGAGTTCGGCCTCAAGGCCACGAGCCGGGCGCGCATGACGGCGCGCGAGATCGAGGCGGCGCGGCGCGCGATGGCGCGCTACGTGAAGCGCGGTGGCCAGATCTGGATCCGCGTCTTCCCGGACGTACCGATTTCCAAGAAGCCGCTCGAGGTCCGCATGGGCTCCGGCAAGGGCAACGTCGAGTACTACGTCGCGCGCGTGCAGCCCGGCAAGGTGCTCTTCGAGATGGAAGGCGTGGATGAGGTGACCGCGCGCGAGGCGTTCCGCCTGGCCGGCTCCAAGCTCTCCGTCTCCACCTCCTTCGTGAAACGGCAGGTGCGGTAATGAAAGTCGGACAGGTCAAGCAATACCGCGACAAGCTGCGCAAGCAGTCCCCGGCAGAGCTGGGCGAGGAGCTGGTGAAGCTGCGCAAGGAACAGTTCTCGCTGCGCATGCAGCGCGCCACCGGCCAGCAGCCCAAGCCGGCGCTGTTCGCGGACGCACGGCGCAACATCGCGCGCGTGAAGACGGTGCTGCGGCAGCAGCAAGCGGCCAAGGCCGGAGGCAAGTAACCCATGAGCGCGGAAGAGACCAAGGTGGAATCGAAGGTAGAAGCGAAGGGCGTACGCCGGCTGACCGGGCGGGTGGTCAGCACCAAGATGCAGAAGACCATCGCGGTCGAGATCGAGCGTCTGGTGAAGCACCCGACCTACGGCAAGTTCATCCGTCGCACGACCAAGCTGCTGGCGCACGATGGCGAGAGCGCAGCGAAGGATGGCGACCTGGTCATCATCACTCCGTGTCGTCCGATGTCGCGCCGCAAGTCCTGGGCGCTGCTCGAGATCGTCGAGAAGGCGCGCGGTCGCTGAGCGACCCGCTGCGAAGATTAGGAAAGAGTCATGATCCAGTTGCAGACAATGCTCAATGCCGCTGACAACAGCGGCGCGCGCACCCTGATGTGCATCAAGGTGCTCGGCGGCACGCGCCGCCGTTACGCGACCGTGGGCGATGTCATCAAGGTGAGCGTCAAGGACGCGATCCCGCGCGGCAAGGTGAAGAAGGGCGAGGTCTACGACGCCGTGGTGGTGCGCACCAAGCGCGGCGTGCGCCGCGCCGACGGCTCGCTCATCCGCTTCGACGGCAACGCCGCCGTGCTGCTGACCAACAAGCTCGAGCCGATCGGCACCCGCATCTTCGGACCGGTGACGCGGGAGCTGCGCAACCAGCAGTTCATGAAGATCATCTCGCTCGCTCCCGAGGTGCTGTGATGAAGAAGATTCGCAAGGGCGACCAGGTGATCATCCTCTCGGGCCGTGACAAGGGCCGCCGCGGCGCAGTGCTGCAGGTGCTCGCCGATGGCCGCGTGCTCATTGAGAGCGTCAACATGGCCAAGCGCCACACCAAGGGCAACCCGCAGGCCGGCAAGCCGGGCGGCATCATCGAGAAGGAAGTGCCGCTGCACGCCTCCAAGGTGGCGCTCTTCAACCCGACGTCCAAGAAGGGCGACCGTATCGGGGTCAAGACGCTGACCGACGGCAAGCGGGTGCGCTTCTTCAAGTCCAACGGAGAGATGCTCGACGCCTAAGGGCGTTGAGAGTGAGCAGTTATGGCAAGACTCCAGCAAGTTTACCGCGAGACGATCGTCCCGAAGCTGCGCTCGGACCTGAAGATCGAGAACGTGATGCAGGTGCCGCGCATCAGCAAGATCACGGTCAACATGGGCGTGGGCGAGGCGGTCGCGGACAAGAAGATGATGGATGCGGCGGTGGCCGATCTCATCAAGATCACCGGCCAGAAGCCCCTCATCACCAAGTCGCGCAAGGCGATCGCGTCCTTCAAGCTGCGCGCGGGCCTGCCGATCGGTGCCAAGGTGACGCTGCGCGGCGCGCGCATGTACGAATTCCTGGACCGCCTCATCAACATCGCGATGCCGCGCATCCGCGACTTCCGTGGCGTGTCCCCGCGGTCCTTCGACGGCCAGGGCAACTACTCGCTCGGCGTGAAGGAACAGATCATCTTCCCCGAGATCCAGTACGACCAGATCGACCAGGTCCGGGGCATGGATATCACGATTACTACGACGGCAGAGGATGACCGTCACGGCCGAGCGTTGCTCGAGGCATTCAACTTCCCGTTCCGGAAGTAAACAGGACTACCAAGGTCTATGGCTAAGACGAGCATGGTCGAGCGCGAGAAGCGTCGCGCCGGGATCGTGAAAAAGTACGCGGCGAAGCGCGCGAAGCTTAAGGAGCTGATCCGCAGCCCCAAGAGCTCGCCCGAGGAGCGCCAGGCGGCGCAGGCGGACCTGCAGAAGCAGCCGCGCGACGCCAGCAAGTCGCGCCAGCGCAAGCGCTGCGCCATCACCGGACGTTCGCGCGGCGTGTACCGCAAGTTCGGGCTGTCGCGGGTGAAGATCCGCGAAGTCGCGAACCGCGGCGAGATTCCGGGACTGACGAAGGCGAGCTGGTGAGGAACGCCGCATGAGCATGACCGATCCCATTGCCGATCTCCTGACGCGCATCCGCAACGGCCAGACCGCCGGCAAGAGCGAAGTGCAGCTGGCCTCCTCGCGCCTGAAGACGGCCATCGTCAAGGTGCTGAAGGATGAGGGCTACATCGCCGACTTCCGTCTGGACGCCGATTCCGGCAAGCCGCGCCTGACGATTGGACTGAAGTATTTCGAGGGCCGTCCCGTCATCGACCGCCTGGAGCGCGTCAGCCGTCCCGGCCTGCGGATCTACCGCGGCAAGGATGAGCTGCCGAAGGTGCTGGGCGGCATGGGGACCGTGATCGTCTCCACGCCCAAGGGCGTGATGACGGACAAGCAGGCACGCGCGAGCGGGCAGGGCGGCGAAGTGCTCTGCATCGTCGCCTAAGAGCTGTTCAAGAGAAGCACTATGTCGAGAATTGCCAAAGCGCCGGTCGACCTGCCCCAGGGCGTGACCGCCACCATCGCTGCGACCCTGGTGACCATCAAGGGCGCCAAGGGCTCGCTCAGCCTGCCGCTGCACCAGGGCGTCTCGGTCGTCGAGAAGGAAAAGAAGCTCCAGATCAGCTTCGACGCCCCGGGGGCCCCGCGCACGCTCGCGGGCGCCACGCGTGCCCACCTCGCGAACATGGTGCGCGGCGTCACCAAGGGTTACGAGAAGAAGCTGGAACTGGTCGGGGTCGGCTTTCGCGCCGCGGTGCAGGGCAAGGCGCTCAACCTGACGCTCGGCTTCTCGCATCCGGTCAGCGTGCCGATCCCGGACGGCATCGCCATCGAGACCCCGAGCCAGACCGAGATCCTCATCAAGGGCATCGACCGGCAGAAGGTCGGCCAGGTGGCCGCCGAGATCCGCGACATCCGCCCGCCCGAGCCCTACAAGGGCAAGGGCGTGCGCTACGCGGGCGAGAAGATCACCCTGAAAGAAGGGAAGAAGAAGTGATTATCACGAAGAAGCAGCGGCGCCTGCGCCGCGCCGTGAAGTCCCGGACGCACATCCGCGAACTCGCGGTCGCGCGCCTGACCGTGCACCGCACCCCGAAGCACATCTACGCCCAGGTGACCGCGGCGGACGGCGCCAAGGTGATCGCCGCCGCCTCGACCACCCAGGAAAAGGTGCGCGCGGGCCTCAAGGGCACCGGCAACGTGGAGGCGGCCAAGGCCGTCGGACGCGCGATTGCCGAGCGCAGCAAGGCCGCCGGGGTGAGCAAGGTGGCGTTCGACCGTTCCGGTTTTCAGTTCCACGGGCGCGTAAAGGCGCTCGCGGATGCGGCCCGCGAAGCGGGTCTTGAGTTCTAGGCAAAGGCACAGCACATATGGCGAGACCAGAGAAGGGCCAGTCGGCAGACGAGTTCGTCGAGAAGCTCGTGGCCGTGAACCGCACCGCCAAGGTCGTCAAGGGCGGCCGGCAGTTCGGCTTCACCGCGCTCACCGTGGTCGGGGATACCTCCGGCCGCGTCGGTTACGGCTTCGGCAAGGCCCGCGAGGTGCCGGTGGCGATCTCCAAGGCCATGACCCAGGCGCGCAAGAACCTCGTCAACGTGGCGCTGCGGAACGATTCGCTGCACTACGCGGTCACGGGTAACCATGGGGCGACGCGCGTGTACATGCAGCCGGCCTCCGACGGTACCGGCGTCATCGCCGGCGGCGGCATGCGCGCGGTGCTCGAGTGCGCCGGGGTGCGCAACGTGCTCGCCAAGAGCTACGGCTCGCGCAACCCGATCAACGTCGTGCGCGCCACTATTAACGCGCTGGCGAAGATCCGCTCGCCCGAGGAAATCGCCGCCAAGCGCGGCAAGACGCTCGATGAGATCACCGGCTGAACGCCATGGCAGACAAACAGATCAAGCTCACGCTGGTGAAGAGTCTGCACGGACAGCTGCACAGCATTGCCGCGTCCGCGCGCGGCCTGGGCCTGCGCCGCATCCGCCAGACGGTCACGGTCAAGGACACGCGCGAGAACCGCGGCATGATCAACGCCGCCGTGCACCTGCTGCGCGTCGAAGAGAAGGGTGCCTGAAGCTATGCGACTGAACACATTGAAACCGGCCCCGGGCGCGAAGCGCCCGCGGCTGCGCGTGGGCCGCGGCGCCTCCGCCGGCCAGGGCAAGACCTGCGGCCGCGGCACCAAGGGCCAGCGCGCGCGCAAGGGCGGCTATCACAAGGTCGGCTTCGAAGGCGGCCAGATGCCGATCCAGCGCCGCATGCCGAAGGTGGGCTTCCGCTCGGACATGAAGCGCACGCGTGCCGAGGTGCGCTTGGATGAGCTCGCCAAGGTCGACGGCGCGGTGGTGGACCTCGCCGCCCTCATCAAGGCCAAGGTGGTGGCGGCCGGGACCGAGCGCGCCAAGGTGGTGCTCTCGGGCGAGATCAAGAAGGCGGTGACGCTCAAGGGCGTCGCGGTCACCAAGGGCGCGCGCGCGGCGATCGAAGCCGCCGGCGGCAAAATCGAGGCTTAGTCGGGACACGCAATGGCGACGACGGTCAGCAACACGGCTTCTTTCGGCGATGTCGCGCGCTCCAGCGAGCTGCGCGGCCGCCTGCTGTTCCTCATCGGCGCGCTCATCGTCTATCGCATCGGCACCTTCATCCCGGTGCCGGGCATCAACCCGGCGGAAGTGGCGCGCTTCTTCGGCGACCGCTCGAACACGATCCTCGGCATCGTGAACATGTTCTCCGGCGGCGCGCTGTCGCGCCTGTCGATCTTTGCCATGGGCGTCATGCCCTACATCTCCGCCTCGATCATCATCCAGATGATGTCGATGGTGGTGCCGACGCTCATGGAGCTGCGCAAGGAAGGCGAGTCGGGGCGGCGCAAGATCACCCAGTACACCCGCTACGGCACGGTGGCGCTGGCCCTGGTGCAGTCCTTCGCCGCCGCCGGCGCGCTGGACAAGGGCGGCATGACGCTGATCCACGGCTGGCCGTTCATGCTCACCGCGACCGTCACCATGACCACGGGGACCATGTTCCTCATGTGGCTCGGCGAGCAGATCACCGAGCGCGGCATCGGCAACGGCATCTCGATGATCATCCTCTCGGGGATCGTGGCGGGCCTGCCTGGCGCGGTCGGCAACACCATCGAGTCGGTGAGCAACGGCGAGATGCAGGGCCCGTTCGCGCTACTGCTGCTGCTGGTCGTGCTCGCCACCACCTACTTCGTGGTGTACGTCGAGCGCGCGCAGCGGCGCATCCCGGTCGACTACGCCAAGCGCCAGGTCGGGCGACGCATGTACGCCGGCCAGTCGAGCCACCTGCCGTTCAAGCTCAACATGTCGGGCGTGATCCCGCCGATCTTCGCCTCGAGCCTGCTCTTGTTCCCGGCGACGCTCGCGAGCTTCGCCGGCACCGGCGCCACCGGCACCGTGAGCATCATCATGCAGAACGTGGCCGCCGCGCTCGGCTACGGGCAGCCGCTGCACCTGCTGATCTACGCCGCGCTCATCATCTTCTTCTGCTTCTTCTACACCGCGCTGGTGTTCAACGCGCGCGACACCGCCGACAACCTCAAGAAGTCCGGCGCCTTCGTGCGCGGCATCCGCCCGGGACAGCAGACGGCCGAGTACATCGATGCAGTGCTGACGCGCCTGACCCTGTGGGGTGCCCTGTACGTCACCGCGGTGTGCCTGCTGCCGGAGATCCTGGTTTCCTGGAAGGGTGTGCCGTTTCACTTTGGTGGCACCTCGCTCCTCATCGTCGTCGTGGTGGTGATGGATTTCATCGCGCAACTGAATGCGCACCTGATGTCGCATCAGTACCCGGGACTTCTCAAGAAGGCGAACCTGCTCGGCACCGGCCGCTCGGGTTCGGGTGGTCAATCATGAAAGTACGTCCGTCGGTCAAGAAGATCTGCAAGAACTGCAAGATCGTGCGCCGCCGCCGCGTGGTCTACGTCATCTGTACAGACCCGCGTCATAAGCAGCGCCAGGGTTGAGGTAAAGCAAGCATGGCACGCATCGCCGGCATCAACATCCCGATGAACAAGCACGTGTGGGTCGGGCTCACGCACATCTTTGGCGTGGGTCGCGCCCGCGCCCGCGCCACCTGCCTCGCGGCAGGGGTTGCCCCGACCACCAAGGTGAAGGATCTCACCGAGGCGGAAGTGAACGCGATCCGCTCGCAGATCGCGAAGTTCGCGGTCGAGGGCGACCTCAGGCGCGAGGTCTCCATGAACATCAAGCGCCTCATGGACCTCGGGTCCTGGCGCGGCATCCGCCACCGGCGCGGACTGCCGGTGCGCGGCCAGCGCACCCGCACCAACGCCCGCACCCGCAAGGGCCCGCGCAAGCAGGCGGTGAAACTGAACGCGCCTCCGGGCAAGGCATAAGGCTTAACACGACATGGCTGAAGAGAAAGCAAAGCAGGCCTCTGGCTCCGGCGCACCCGCCGCGGCCGCCAAGAAGCCGAAGAAGGCGCGCAAGAACGTGCTGGATGCGATCGCGCACGTGCACGCCTCCTTCAACAACACGATCATCACGATCACCGACCGCCAGGGGAACACGCTCTCCTGGGCGACCTCGGGCGGCTGCGGTTTCCGCGGCTCGCGCAAGTCGACGCCCTTCGCCGCCCAGGTGGCGGCCGAGAAGGCCGGCGTCGCGGCGCAGGAGCACGGGGTGAAGAACGTGGAAGTGCGCGTCGGCGGCCCCGGCCCCGGACGCGAGTCCGCGGTGCGGGCGCTGAACAACTGTGGACTGAAGATCACCAGCATCTCGGATGTGACGCCGATCCCGCACAACGGGTGTCGTCCGCCGAAGAAGCGTCGGGTCTAGGGACAACGAGGACAACTATGGCGCGTTATTTGGGCCCCACGTGCAAGCTCGCTCGCCGCGAGGGCACGGATCTTTTCCTGAAGTCGGGCGTCAAGCCGCTCGAGAACAAGTGCAAGCTCAGCGTGCCCCCGGGGGGCATCAAGGGTGAGCGTCGGCAGCGCCTGTCCGACTACGGGCTGCAGCTGCGCGAGAAGCAGAAGCTGCGCCGCATGTACGGCGTGCTCGAGCGCCAGTTCGGCAACTACTACGTGGAGGCCGCGCGCAAGTCCGGCGCCACCGGCGAGAACCTGCTGAAGCTGCTCGAGTGCCGCCTCGACAACGTGGTGTACCGCATGGGCTTCGCCGCCACGCGCGCCGAGGCGCGCCAGCTGGTGAGCCACAAGGCGATCACCGTGAACGAGAAGCCGGTGACCATCGCCTCCTATCAGGTGAAGGCCGGCGACGTCTTGCAGGTGCGCGAGAAGTCGCGCAAGCAGCTGCGCATCGCCAGCTCGCTCAACGTCGCGCAGCAGGTGGGGCTGCCGGACTGGGTCGAGGTCAATGACAAGGAGTTCCGCGGCGTGTTCAAGTCGGCGCCGGGACGCGAGGACATCCTCCCCGACATCAACGAGAACCTGGTCGTCGAGCTGTATTCGAAGTAAGCGTATCTGCTTGAATCTGGGGGCTCGCGCCCCAATTGAGGCGGGTCCAACCGTGATTCTTTTGCGCCGGTCCTAGCGCCGGCAAGGTGAGACTGCAATGCAGGGATCTGTAGGTGAGTTTCTCAGGCCGCGTGTGGTGAAGGTGCAGCCGGTGGCCCCGCGCCAGGCGCGCGTGGTAATCGAGCCGTTCGAGCGGGGCTTCGGCCACACGCTCGGCAACGCGCTGCGGCGCGTGCTGCTGTCGTCCATGCCCGGCAGCGCGATCACCGAAGTGGAGATCGACGGCGTGCTGCACGAGTACACGAGCATCGAGGGTGTGCAGGAAGACGTAGTCGACATCCTGCTCAACCTGAAGTCCGTCGCCCTGAAGATGCACACGCGCGACTCCGCCGAGCTGCGGCTGCACAAGAAGGGCCCCGGCCCGGTGACCGCCGGTGACATCCAGACCGACCACGACATCGAGGTCGTGAACCCGGAGCTGGTGATCGCGAACCTGACCAAGGCGGGCGAGCTGTCCATGACGCTGCGCGTTGAGCGTGGCCGCGGCTATCGGCCGGCGGCCTCGCGCGTCGCCTTCGAGGAGCAGACGCGCCCGATCGGGCGGCTGCAGCTGGATGCCTCCTTCTCCCCGGTGCGGCGCGTGACCTACTCGGTCGATGCCGCGCGCGTGGAGCAGCGCACCGACCTCGACAAGCTGGTGATCGACATCGAGACCAACGGCACGATCGATGCGGAAGAAGCCATCCGCCGCGCCGGCAGCATTCTCAAGGATCAGCTGTCGGTGTTCGTCGACCTGCAGGGTGAGGAGGAAGCTTCCGCCAAGCCCTCCGAGATGCAGTTCGACCCGATCCTGCTGCGTCCCGTGGACGAGCTCGAGCTCACCGTGCGCAGTGCCAACTGTCTCAAGGCCGAGAACATCCACTACATCGGCGACCTGGTGCAGCGTACGGAAGTGGAGCTGCTGCGCACGCCGAACCTCGGCAAGAAGTCGCTCACCGAGATCAAGGAAGTGCTGCAGAGTCACGGCCTGATGCTCGGCATGCGTCTCGATGGCTGGCCGCCGGCGGGCCTGAAGCACGACGACGAGCGCGACGTCATCTAAGAAGTGAAGAGCGCGGGACCTGCCGTGAGGCAAGTCCCGCAGCTTCCCGCAGCTTCCCGCAGCGCGGGGAGCGCGAAGACAGAGCGAAGGGTTCCAACTTATGCGTCACCAACTTTCCGGCCGACAGCTGTCGCGTAACAGCCCGCACCGTCAGGCGCTCATGCGCAACATGTCGGTATCGCTGCTGCGCCACGAGACGATCCGTACGACCTTGCCCAAGGCGAAGGAGCTGCGCCGCGTGGTCGAGCCGCTCATCACGCTCGCCAAGGTCGACGGGGACGCGAATCGCCGCCTCGCCTTCTCGCGGCTGCGCGACACGCAGGTGGTCGAGAAGCTGTTCGCCGACTTAGGTCCGCGCTTCAAGGCGCGCCCGGGCGGCTACACCCGTATCCTGCGCATGAACCCGCGCCCGGGCGACTCCGCCCCGATGGCGCTGATGCAGCTGGTGGACGGCCCGGTGCCGGTGGCGGCCGAGGAGCCCACCGAAGGCAAGAAGAAGAGCGCGCGCCGCGCCAAGGCACCGGCCAAGACCCCCGCCAAGGCCAAAGCGAAGGCCAAGGCGAGCGAGGAAGCCGCGGACGAGGCCCCGAAGAAGCGCACCCGCAAGAAGAAG
This sequence comes from uncultured Pseudomonadota bacterium, assembly GCA_963806375.1. Taxonomy (GTDB): domain Bacteria; phylum Pseudomonadota; class Gammaproteobacteria; order Steroidobacterales; family Steroidobacteraceae; genus 13-2-20CM-66-19. The sequence goes on along the minus strand of CAWDXW010000003.1, from coordinate 872,750 downwards.
GCCGCCGCCTGAGGGCGCGGCTGTCCTTTCCCGAGCTCACCATACGGGCCGCCTCCTGAGGCGGCCCGTTCGTTTGCGCCCGCGGCGGCCTTTTCGCTAGGCTGCTGTGGAGTACCGGTAGGCCGCGCCGGGAAGCCGCGGCCATCAATAAATAATGGGGAGACGCCCGATGAGTTTCGCATCCGAGTTCAAAGAGTTTGCGATGAAGGGCAACGTCATCGACCTCGCGGTCGGTGTCGTCATCGGCGCCGCCTTCGGCAAGATCGTCAGTTCCCTGGTCGGGGACATCGTCATGCCGCTGCTCTCGCCGCTCCTGGGCAGCATCAACTTCAGTGACCTTGCGCTGCGGGTCGCGACCGATGCCGCGGGCAAGCCCGTGCTGCTCAAGTACGGCCTGTTCCTCCAGATCTGTCTGGAATTCCTGATCATCGCGCTTGCCATCTTCCTCGTGATCAAGGGCATCAACCGCCTCAAGCACCCCCACCCGACCGCCCCGCCGCCGCCGCCGACCAAGAGTGAGCAATTACTTCAGGATATCAAGGATATCCTTGCAAGAAAGGCCTGATCTGTATCACGGGTGATTCAATCAGGGGTCAATGGCTCCTGTGATTCGCGAGCGGAGGGCCCCTAGGACAGCGCGCGGAACGCCTCGCGCGTGAGGTTTTCGCAGCCTTCGGCTGTCACGGCCAGGTCGTCCTCGATGCGGATGCCGCCGAAGCGGGACAGTTCGCCCACCCGGCTCCAGTTGATGCGGCTGGCCCGCGCATCGGCGCGGGCGGCCTCCAGCAGCTGGTCGATGAAGTAGAGACCCGGCTCCATGGTGACCACGAAGCCGGGCTCGAGGACCCGCGTCAGGCGCAGGTACGGGTGCCCCTTGGGACGCTCGATGTCCCCGCCTTCGGGGGAGGCCATGAAGCCGCCCACGTCGTGCACCTCCAGACCCAGGAGGTGGCCGATGCCGTGCGGCAGGAAGACGCTCGTGATGCGGGTGGCGAGCGCTTCGTCAACCGAGCACAGGATCAGGTCCGCGTCGCGCAGGACCTCGGCGGTGCCCTCATGTGCGGCCAAGTGAATGTCGCGCCAATCGGCCCCGGCGCGTACCCGGGCGCACAGCCCCTGCTGCATCTGGTCCATGCGGCGCACCAGCGCGGCGAAGTCCGGGTCCTCGGCCGAGTAGGTGCGGGTGATATCGCTCGCGTAACCGGCGAACTCGGCGCCCGCATCGATCAGCAGCGAATAGCGCTCCGGGGGCGGCTCCCGCTGCAGTATCTGGTAGTGCAGCACGGCGCCGCCGTCATTGAGGGCGATGATCGGGTTGTAGGGCAGCTCGTGCTCGCGCTGGCCGCAGGCGCGCAGGAAGGCCAGCTCGATCTCGAACTCCGAGGCCCCGGCGCGGAAAGCTTCGGCGGCGGCCTGGTGCCCGAGTACCCCGAGGCGGTTCGCCTCGCGCAGGCACACGAGCTCGTAAGGCGTCTTGGCCGCCCGGACATAATCTAGCCGGCGCACCAGGGCCGGCGGGTTGACCGCGCGCACGCCCCACGCCGCCAGCTCCGGCAGCGCATCGCCGATATAGGCCGTGCGCGAGAGCTCCTTCGGCAGCGCGGCGCGTGTTGCGCTGCGATCGGCGACACCGCGCACGTCGAAATGCTCCACCCAGTAGTCGCTCGGGATCTGCGCAGCCTTGTACCAGTAGTCCTTGGGCTGGTGCAGCAGCAGGCGCGGGCGCGAACCGGGCTGGAACCACACGAAACTGTCTGGCGCATCGGCGAGCGGCACCCAGACCTTGAAGGGAGCATGCGCCTCAAAGGGGTAGGTTCGGTCGTCCTGAAAGACTTCCAGGAGGGATCCGGAGTGCACCAGGAGCGAGGTGAAGCCCTCGCGCTCGAGCGCCTGCGCCGTGCGTGCGCACAGCTGCGCCAGGTGAGGCCCGAAGGTGTTGGCAAGCTGGGTGCTAAGCGCGGCGGACATGGGGTGAACCTCGGATGGCGGCAAACAAGGGCTCGGATGTCGTCCTGCGCCGACAAAGTCGCGGACCCGGGAGTTTCCAATCGTACCGGGACTTCTATAGAATTTGCCTTCCTTCGCTACCGGTACGGGGCGGGGAACGACCCCTAAAGGTCGTAGTCTGAACCACACAACTCTTGCTTCCTTCGGGGTACCGATCGATGAACACCAAACTTGCTCTTAGCGCAATTGTTGCCGCGCTGATGCTGACGGCCTGCGCGAAGCAGGAATCCGCAGGCACTGATCAGGCTGCAACTCCTCCTGCTGCTCCGGCCCCTGCGGCCACGGACTCCTCGGGCGCGGCGGCACCGCCGGCTGCGCCTGATGCGGGCACCGCGGCAGCTCCGGCAGCTCCGGCTGGCTCCGGCGCGGCCATGCCGCCTCCGGCAGAGCCGCCGAAGCAGTAAGTCGCGCGCTTACGGCAATAGAACACGGCCCGGTCGGTTCGCGCGAAGCGAGCTGGCCGGGCCGTTTCTTTTTCTGCGAATCGCTTCCTGTTCCGAAGGACCCTCGCGGCGGCACAATGCGCTGAAGAGCTATGAGCGTGGCAGCAGTCAGTGTGCGCGATGCGCGGGCGGCGCCCGCCGACCGGCTGTGGATCCAGAGTGTCTACCGCGATTACCTCGATGATCTGAATCCGGGCACCGGGATCTTCCCGCGCCTGGGGGAGATCGGCCACCGCGAGCCCGACCAGATCGCACACTGGTTCGCGGATCCGAACACCTTCCCGCTGGTGATCATGCGCGGCGATGAGCCGGTGGGCTTTGCGCGGGTGCTGCGCGTGCTCGTGACGCGCGAGCCGCGCATCGACTACCGCCTGGCGGAGTTCTTCATCGCCCGTGCCCGGCGGCGCCTGGGGATCGGGCAGACCGCGGTGCAGCTCATCCTGTCCCGCTTTGCCGGGCGCTGGGAAATCACCGAGTACCTGCGCAACGCCGCGGCCGTGAGCTTCTGGCGGCGCGTGGTCGGCACCTATACCCAGGGCCGCTACAGCGAGCGCGTCATGAACGGGGAAGTGCACCAGGTGTTTGTTTCCGGGGTGGCACGGCCGTAGGCGCGCAGCCGCCGCAGCCGGCGGCACGCTGCGCGCGCGCGCGCGCGTACCAGGCGCTGAAGCCGGGCAGGCGCGTGATTCCCGGCAGCGCACCGAGCGCTTCGAGCATCCTCAGGCGCAGCCGCGCGCTGCCGAGCCGCCAGGTGCTGTAGAGCGCGCTCGCCGCCACGGCCACTCCGACCAGTACGCCCTGCAGCACGCCGCTCATGCCAGATGTCCGGCGCCGAGCGCGAGCGCCACGCGGTAGGTGACGAATGCCGCCGCATAGGCCATCGCGAACAGATACGCCGCCATGTAGAGCGGGTAGCGCCAGGAGTTGGTCTCGCGCCGCACCACCGCGAGGGTCGACAGGCACTGCGGGGCGAACACGTACCACGCGAGCAGCGACAGGCCGGTCGCGAGCGTCCAGCTGTGCGCGATCACGGGCGAAAGTGCGCCGGCGACTTCCTGCGTGCCGCCGGACATCGCGTACACCGTGCCCAGCGCGCTCACCGCCACCTCGCGCGCCGCAAGTCCGGGCACCAGCGCGATCGAGATCTGCCAGTTAAAGCCGATGGGCGCGAACAGGACCTCGAGGCCGCGGCCGAGGTAGCCGGCGATGCTGTACTGGATCGCAGGTCCGCTGGCTCCGGCCGGCGGCGCGGGGAAGCTCGCGAGGAACCACAACACGACCATCAGGCTCAGGATGATGGTGCCGACGCGCGTCAGGAAGATCTTGGCGCGCTCCCACAGTCCCACGATGAGGTTGGTGAGGTGCGGCAGGCGGTATTCGGGCAGCTCCAGCAGCAGCGGCCGGTATTCCCCGCGCGCCATCGTGCGCTTCATGACGAAGGCGACCGCGAGCGCGCTCACGACGCCGGCGACGTACAGCGCGAACAGCACCAGGCCCCTGAGGTTCAGCCAGCCGACGTAGTGCGCCGGGATGAACGCGCCGATCAGCAGCGCATACACCGGCAGCCGCGCGGAGCAGGTCATGAGCGGGGCAATCATGATGGTCGCGAGCCGGTCGCCACGCGCCGGGATGGTGCGTGCCGCCATGATGCCCGGGATCGCGCACGCGAAGCTCGACAGGAGTGGAATGAAGGCGCGCCCGGAGAGCCCGACCCGTCCCATCAGCCGGTCGAGCATGAACGCGGCGCGCGGCAGGTAGCCGGAATCCTCGAGCGCGAGGATGAAGGCGAACAGGATGAGGATCTGCGGCAGGAAGACCAGCACGCTCCCGGCACCGGCGATAACACCATCGAGGAGCAGTCCGCGCAGGGGACCGGGTGGCAGGACGCCCGCGAGCCAGCCGTTCAGGATCTGCACGCCCTGATTGATCAGGTTCTGCGGCGCCTTCGCCCAGCTGAACACGGCCTGGAACATGAGGAACAGCACCGCGGCGAGGAGCGCAGGCCCGAGCACCGGGTGCAGCACCACCTGGTCGAGCCGGGCGAGCGCGACGACGCGCGCGGGCACGCGGTAGGCGGCCGCCTGCAGCACGCGGCGCACTTCATGCTGCGTCGCCTCGATGTCGGCGGCACTGGCGGAGGGTGCCGCCAGGCGCGCGTGCGCGCGGGCGCGCGCGGCGGCGGAAAAATCGCAGTGGTCGATGGCCTCCAGGAGTGCGCGCTCGCCGCCGTTCTTCACCGCGACGGTGGGAATCACCGGGATCCCCAGGGCGCGTTCGAGCGCGATGCGATCAAGGTGGTAGCCGCGCTGCGCGGCCAGATCGCTCATGTTGAGCGCCACGATCATGGGACGGCCCAGGCGCTTCAGTTCCAGCACTAGGCGCAGGCCCAGCCGCAGGTTGGTGGCATCGACCACGCACACCAGGAGATCGGGCGCCGGCTCGCTCGCGTGGCGCCCGAGCACCACGTCGCGCGCGATGGCCTCATCGAGGGTGGCCGGCTCGAGGCTGTAGGCGCCCGGCAGATCGACGACGCGGAAGCTGCGTCCGGTGCGCGGACCGAGGAGGCGTCCTTCCTTGCGCTCGACGGTGACGCCCGGATAGTTGGCGACTTTCTGGCGGCTGCCGGTAAGGCGATTGAACAATGCGGTCTTGCCGCAGTTCGGCACGCCGATCAGGGAGAGGCTCAAGGGCGGCGCGGGCTGGACCGCGGCCGCGGGCGCGTTCATGGCGTCGGCGGGCGCCGGGACAGCTCCACCCAGACGCTCTGCGCCTCGCGTCGTCGCAGCGCGAGGGTCGTCTGGCCCACGCGCACCACGAAGGGGTCGCGACCGGGACGCGCCTCGGCGAGGATTTCGATTTCTTCACCGCTCACGAAGCCGAACTCGAGCAGCCGCCGCTCGAGCGCCGAGAGCGCGCCCTCGCGGCCGCCCACGCCCACCACCAGACCGGTCGCGCCCGGCGGCAGCGCCGCGAGGCTTACGAAGCCTGGCTCAAGGGACACACCGGCAGGGGAGGCGACGGCATCCATGGGGCAATAGTATGGATGAGAACGGTTCGCATTTGCAATTCGTACAAGCTCGTATTTACGACCGCCGCTTGCTTCGCTACGAAGCTTTGTGAAACAGCTACTTAGGGCAGATAGGGGACTCGGGACCTCCCGGCAGCCATCCCGTCAGTTCGGGAACTTCATCTGTGCGATCAAGGCCTTATAGCCCGCATCGCTGCGCATCGGGTCGAAGAGCGGGTCCACCTTCGCCGATTGCAGGCCCGGATCGCCGACCTTGCGCGCCCGCTCCAGCATGGCGAGTGCCTTCGGCACGTCGCCCCAGGCCGCATAGACTTCAGTCTGCTGGTAGCTCGCCGCGTCGCCGTACACCTTGATCAGCTGCGCCAGCGTCGCCTGGGCCTCCGTGTGCTTGCCCTGCTTGTCGTACACGATCGCCAGGCAGGTGAGCTTCACCCACTGGATCTGCTCCGCGGTGCAGGCGCTGCGGGCCGCCTCATAGTTGCCCAGTCCCACGTAGGCGAAGCCCTGCCAGCCCAGGCTGCGGGAGCGCCCGGGCTCGAGTTCCAGCGAGCGCTGCCCGGCGGTGATCGAGTCCTGATAGCGCCGCGCCCAGTAATACACGTAGGCGAGCGACTCGTGAGTCTCCGGGTTCAGCGGATCAAGTTCCACGCCCCGCTTGGCGCGGGTGACGGCGTCCTCGAAGCGGCCCATCGCAGCGATGAAGCCCGCCGAATCCTTGTACGTGCGCGCATCGCCCGGTGAGAGCGCGAGGCCCTTGTCGAACTCGGCGGCGGCGCCGGCAAAGTCCGCCTGGCCGGCCAGCGCGTTGCCGATCACGGTGTGCGCCGCACCCAGTGCGGGGGCCAGCTCCACCGCCTTGCGCGCATCGGCGATCCCGATGTCGGTCAGCCGGTGCACCTCGGTAGGTGCGATGGCGGCGTTGAAGGCGTAGTCGATGCGCGCCGCGCCGCGACCCTGGTAGGCGTTCGCATAGTTCGGATCCAGCGCGATGGCCGCATCGAAGGCGCGCAGGGTTTCTTCGCTCGCCTGCGGAGACACTTCCGTCCGCCGCGCGAGCTCTTTGGCCCGCAGATAGGCATCGAAGGCCTTCGGGTTGTCCGTGCCGCCGATCTCGGCGCTTCCCAGGTCCGCCTGCAGCAGCTTCACTTTCAGGGCCGCGGCGACCGAGGTCGCGATGTCGGTCTGCAGCGCCAGCACGTCCTTGAGGTCCCGGTCGTAGGTCTGCGACCAGCGCTGGAACCCGGTGCCCGCATCGATGAGCTCGGTCGAGATGCGCACGTGCGACTTGTCGCGCCGCACGCTCCCCTCGAGCACCGCCGCGACGTTCAGCTTGCGCGCAATCTCACCGACCGACTCGTCCTTGCCCTTGAAGGAGAACGAGGAGGTGCGCGCCGCCACCTTCAGGCCCTGCACGGCCGCGAGCGTGTTGAGAAGTTCCTCCGAGAGGCCGTCGGAGAAGTAATCGTCGCGCGGATCCCCGCTCATGTTCGTGAACGGCAGCACCGCGACCGAGTGCGCCGGGGGCACAGGTCCGGAGGCAGCCGTGCTGACAGGGGCCGGGAGCGAGGGCGTCGGCAGTGCCGCCGCCGCGGGCGCTGCAGCGGGCGCCCGGTGGCCGGGACGCAGAAGGAAGAACGCCGCCGCCGCGAGCGCCACCACGGCGAGCACGATCGGCACAGCGGCGCGCCGCAGGCCGCCGGACGCGGAGACGGCGCGGACCGGGACCGGCGCGGTGACCGCGGGGCTGACGGGGGGCGCTGCCGCCGCCGCTGCGGGCGTGACCAGGGGGGCTTCCGCCGGCGCTACCGCGAGCAGGTGCGCGACGCGGGTGATGAAGGCCGGCGTCGCCACGCCGCCGGGCAGCTGCGTCCACTGCACAGCACGAAACGCCTCGGGCACCTCGGCCTGGCGTTCTTCGATGGAGTCGATCGCGATCGGTACGAGGAAGGCCTTGCCGTCGGCCATCAGGTGCGAGCGCTCGACGGCCAGGCGCCACTCGAGCCGGAAGTAGCCCTCGAGCCGCGTCTGGGTGTGCGCGGAGATGATGGGCACGAACAGCCGGCATTCGCGGATGCGCCGGCGGATCAGCTGGTCCCAGGCGTCCCCGCCGCGCAGCTCGCTCTGGTCGAACCAGACCTCGAGGCCCGCCGCGCGCAGCGCTTCGCCGATGCGGCCGGCGGCCACTGCGTCCTGGGAGGCGTAGCTGAGAAAGATGCTCTTCAGGGAGTCGGTCATCGGCGCGGGCTGCCCATCGCGAAGCGTGTTGGATCTTGGGATGCGCAGTCTAGTGCAACGGAGCGCGGTTCTCAGGTCCCGGTGTGCCGTGCCGCCGGCGGCGCCAGCGCGGGCAGCGGCAGCCGTTCGCGCGCCAGCAGTGGACCCAGGAATCTCCCCGTCCAGGAGCGCTCGCTGGCGGCGATGTCCTCGGGCGTACCGGTGGCGATGATCTCACCGCCCGCTTCCCCGCCCTCAGGACCGAGGTCGATCACCCAGTCGGCGGTCTTGATGACGTCGAGGTTGTGCTCGATGACCACGATGGTGTTGCCCTCGTCGCGCAGCCGGTGCAGTACGTGCAGCAGCTGCTCGACGTCGTGGAAGTGCAGGCCCGTGGTCGGCTCGTCGAGGATGTAGAGCGTGCGACCGGTGGCGCGCTTGGCGAGCTCGCGGGCGAGCTTCACCCGCTGCGCCTCCCCGCCCGAGAGGGTCGTGGCGTTCTGGCCGAGGCGCACATAGGACAGTCCCACCTCGATCAGGGTCGTGAGCTTGCCTGCCACCGCCGGCACGTTCTGGAAGAAGCGCGCCGCCTCCTCGACGGTCATCTCGAGTGCCTCGTGAATGTTCTTGCCGCGGTAGCGGACCTCCAGCGTCTCGCGGTTGTAGCGCTGCCCCTTGCAGACATCACAGGGCACGTACACATCCGGCAGGAAATGCATCTCGACGCGGATCACCCCGTCGCCCTGGCAGGCCTCGCAGCGGCCGCCCTTCACGTTGAAGCTGAAGCGCCCGGCGTCGTAGCCGCGCGCGCGCGCCTCCGGGACCGCGGCGAACAATTCGCGCAGCGGCGCGAACAAGCCGGTGTAGGTCGCGGGGTTGGAGCGCGGCGTGCGCCCGATCGGGCTCTGGTCGATGTCGATGATGCGATCGATATGCTCGAGCCCCTCGAGGCGCTCGGCCGGCGCCGGATCGACGCGCGCCTCGCTCAGACGCTTGGCGGCGTGGGCGAACAGCGTATCGATGATCAGCGTCGACTTCCCCGAGCCCGAGACCCCGGTGACGCAGGTGAAGAGCCCGAGCGGGATCGGCACGCTCACGTTCTTCAGGTTGTTGCCGCGGGCGCCGACGATGCTGAGCTGGCGCGCCGGATCCGGCCGCATGCGCAGGGCCGGCAGCGCGATGCGGCGCCGCCCGGAGAGGTACTGGCCGGTGATCGAGGCGGCCGTTGCCTCGACGTCGCGCGGGGTACCCTGCGCGACCAGGTGGCCGCCGTGCGCGCCCGCGCCCGGACCCAGGTCGATGACGTGGTCGGCGGCGCGGATGGCTTCCTCGTCGTGCTCGACCACAATCACCGTGTTGCCGAGGTCGCGCAGCTGCTTGAGCGTGGCCAGCAGGCGCTGGTTGTCGCGCTGGTGCAGCCCGATCGAGGGCTCATCCAGGATGTACATGACGCCCGTGAGCCCGGAGCCGACCTGGCTGGCGAGGCGGATGCGCTGCGATTCCCCGCCCGAGAGCGTCTCGGCCGCACGATCGAGTGTCAGGTAGTCCAGGCCCACGTCCTTCAGGAACCGCAGCCGCTCGCCCACGCTTTTCACGATCTTGCCGGCGACCTCGCCGCGCCAGCCGGCCAGCTGCATGGCGCCGAGTACCTCGAGCGCGCGCCCGACGGACAGGTGCGCGAGCTCCGGAAGGCTCTTGCCGCCCACGAACACGAAACGCGCCGCGCGGTTGAGCCGCGTACCCCCGCACTCCGGGCAGGGGCGCACTCCGAGGTAGCGGCTGAGCTCCTCGCGCACCATCGGCGACTCGGTCTCGCGGTAACGGCGCGTGAGGTTGGGGACGATGCCCTCGAAGGGATGGCGCTTGCGGGTCTTGCGGCCGGCCTCGCCCTTGTAGCTGAACTCGATCGCCTCCTCGGCGCTGCCGTTGAGCAGCACGTGCTGCACGTGCGGCGGCAGCTCGGTCCACGGCGTCTCGATGTCGAAGCCGTAGTGGCGCGCGAGCGACTGGATCAGCTGGAAGTAGTGATCGTTGCGGCGGTCCCAGCCGCGCACCGCGCCGCCGGCGAGCGACAGGTGCGGATGCAGCACGACGCGCGCCGGGTCGAAGAACTCCTGCACGCCCAGGCCATCGCAGCTCGGGCAGGCGCCGGAGGGGTTGTTGAAGGAGAAGAGTTTCGGTTCCAGCGGCGGCACGCTGTAGCCGCACACCGGGCACGCATGGCGGCTGGAGAAGATCAGCTCCTCGCGTTCGGGCGCCTCGAGCCAGGCGAGCCGCGCGAGTCCCCCCGAGAGGCGCAGCGCGGTCTCGAACGACTCCGCCAGTCGCTGCGCGCCGTCGGGCCGCACGCGCATGCGATCGACGACCGCCTCGATGGTGTGGCGCTTCCTGGCATCGAGGACCGGCAGTGCGTCGAGTTCGTGGATGCGCCCGTCGATGCGCACGCGCACGAAGCCCTGCGCCGCCAGATCCTGCAGCAGCTCCTGGTGCTCGCCCTTGCGCTCGGTGAGCAACGGCGCGAGCAGCACCGCGGGCGTACCCTCGGGGAGCTTGAGCACCTGGTCGACCATCTGGCTCACCGTCTGCGCGCTCAGGTCGATGCCGTGCTCCGGACAGCGCGGAATGCCGGCGCGCGCGTACAGCAGGCGCAGGTAATCGTAGATTTCGGTAACCGTGCCGACGGTCGAGCGCGGATTGTGCGAGCTCGCCTTCTGCTCGATCGCGATGGCAGGCGAGAGACCCTCGATGCTGTCGACGTCCGGCTTGTCCATCGTGGCGAGGAACTGGCGTGCGTAGGCGGACAGGGACTCAACGTAGCGCCGCTGGCCCTCGGCGTAGAGCGTGTCGAAGGTGAGCGAGGACTTGCCTGAGCCGGACAGGCCCGTGACCACGATCAGCCGCTCGCGCGGCAGCTCGAGGCTCAGGTCCTTCAGGTTGTGGGTGCGCGCACCGCGCACGCGGATGGTCTGCATTGAACCCTCAATGGTACGCGCCGGGACCACTCAGACCCATCGCGCCCACCCACCGGGGGCCTCGGGCGCTTGCGCGTCGCTTGCACCAACGTAAAAGCTATCTTAAGATATATCTGTCAATATCACTAAGGACTCTCATGTTTCATCATTTCGGCCGTCACGGCCGTTTTCGCAGCCCCGGGCCGGGCTGTGGTGAATCCAGTCCTGGCCTCGAGGCCGGCGGGCGCCACCGGCGCAGCGGTTTCGGCCGCTTCGGCTTCGGGGGCGATTTCGGCATGGGCCCGGAATCCTTCCGCGGCCGCAAGATGGGCTCGGTCGACCTGCGTCTGGTACTGCTGACACTGCTCGCCGAGCGCCCGAGCCACGGCTACGAGCTGATCAAGTCCCTCGAGGAGCGCTCGGGCGGCTTCTACAGCCCGAGCCCGGGGATGGTGTACCCCGCGCTCACCTGGCTCGAGGAAGTCGGCTACGCGCAGGTCACCACCGAGGGCGCGAAGAAGCGCTACGCGATCACCGATGCCGGCCGCGAGCACCTGGAGCAGCACCACGAGGTGGCCGATGCGATCCTGAGTGAGCTCGAGCACATCGCGCGCCGCCTCGGGCGCCTGCGGGCAGCTTTCTCCGGCTTCGAGGCGCAGGAGGGCCAGGACCACAGCGATGCCGTATGGTCGGCGTGGCGTCAACTCAAGGAAGCGTTGCGCGCCGCGCGCGGTGCCTCGGCCGCGGAACGCGAGCGAATCGCCGCGGTGCTGGCGGCGGCGGCGGCGAAGATTCGCGACCGCGCGTGAGGTGCGCGCCGCCGCCAACGGCGCCACCGACGCCGGCGCGTCGCGGATGGCAGCGCCGGCGCGTCCTTGTGGACCCCACCTGATGGTCTACCTGCGCGGTGGCCGTGGCCAGCGCTCGGGCGGCTGGAACATCCCGATCAACACGCTGTAGGACCAACCCTTCAAGCCCGAGCAGCTGACGCACGTCGAGCTCGGCGTCAAGGCCAACGAGCTCGGCGAGCGCCTGACGCTTACCGCGGACGTGTTCACCGGCAACTACGACAACATGCAGCGCCTGCTCGCGCAGCTGATCGGCAACACCCCGACGACGCTGGTCATCAATGCCGGCAAAGCGCGCGCGAGTGGCGCGGAGACCGAGGCGGGACTGGTGGTGACGCAGCGGCTGCGGCTCGAGGCCTCCTTCGGCTACACTTGCGCGCAATACCTCGAGTTCACACAACGCCTTCTATATGACACCCAAGTACGACGCCGCGGCCTCGGGAATCTACACCGTGCCGCTGTCGTTCGGCAGCCTGCAGCTGCGCGCCGACGACGCCTGGCACAGCGCGCTCGAGTTCAACGTCATCAACGACTTCAACCGCCAGGGCTGGTCGGCCTGCTGAACGCGCGCGCCGCGCTGACCTCCGCCGGCGCTGCGCTGCAGGCCACGCTCTTTGGCACCAACCTCACCGACAAGCGCTATGCCTATACCGGCGGTACGATCGTTAATCCCGGCACCATTCCGGTGGCGAGCTGGCAGGCGGCCGCCGACCGGCGTCTCTACGGAGTCGAGGTGGCGTACCGCTTCAGCACGCCTCGGTGATCCGCGCGGATGAGCCGCCTGCGCCGCGTAGCGCTGCTGGCTGGAGTGTCGCTGCTGCGCACCGCGCACGCCGCGCAGCCGGATCCGGACAGGTCGCCGAACGTGGCGCCGGCGGCGCCCGCGGCCTCGTCGCTGTCCTTCGTGCCGGTGCCGGAGATCGATCTCGATCCCAACAGCGGCAATACCTTCGGGCTGATCGGCGTGTGGCTCGACAACGATGCCGCGGGCGCCATCCAGCGCATCTACGCGCCCGACGTCATTCACAGCCCGTACTTCGGTTGGGGCGCGCGGGCGCGCGTGTTCGATTACGTCTCCACCGACTCGCAGTGGTCGGTGGTGGCGGGCGCCAAGCAGCACGTGGAGAGCGAGTTCGATGCGCTCTACGAGCACGGGCGCCAGCGCCAGGACGTCTTCTCGTACACCGTGGAGGCTGTCTACGACCGCAGCGGCTCACCGCGCTACTACGGTACCGGCAACGACACGCACCAGTACGACGAGTCGGTCTACACCAACGCGCAGCATTACCTCGCGGTGCAGTTCGGCTGGAACTTCACGCCGCACTGGCAGCTCGCCTACAGCGTCGCGCCGCGCGAAGTGACGGTGCTGCCGGGGCAGATCCCCGGCATCCCATCCACCACGCAGGCCTACCCCCTCGTGCCGGGCCTGGGCACGACCCACGAGATCCTGCACCGCGTGCTGCTCAGCTACGACACGCGCGACGACGTCACGGTGCCGCGGCGCGGCGCGGCCGTGTCGCTCTACGGGGGCATCGCCAGTCAGGGGGGGATCGTCGATGATTCGCTCTTCAGCGAGACCGGACTCGATGCGCGCTACTTCTGGTCGCCGACATCGGGCTGCACCTGGGCGGTGCATGCCGCGGCGCGCTACATGCCAAGCTTCGTGCACGCGCCCTTTTGGGCGCTGAGCAGCGTCGGCGGTGACAGCAGCGCCATTGGCGGCGGCCTGCTGCTGCGCGGCTACGGGGCCGGGCGCTTCTACGACCGCAATGCCTTCTCGGCGAGCCTGGAGATGCGCCAGGATGTGGCCGCCTTCGAGGCGCTCGCCACGCGCGTCGAGCTGCAGCTGACGCCCTTCGTCGATGGCGGCGAGGTCTTCCACTCCACTGGCGATTCCCCCGTGGCGCACCTGCACAGCGTCATCGGGCTTGGCGTGCGGGCGCTCGCGCGTCCCTCGGTCGTGGGCTACGTCGATGTGGGCCACGGGAGCGAGGGGTTCGTCGCCTTCTCCGGGATCAACTACCCGTTCTGAACGTGCGCGCCGCCTGCCGACAGGCTCGCACCCGAGAACCTCAGGATTCACACCCGAAATGTGGTTCGCACCCCGCGCGCGCCTCCTCTAGAATGCCTCCCGGCCGTCGCCGCTTTCCCCATCCGGGCGTTCACGCGCGAGGGCTCTCCACCGACGAAGGACTTTCACCATGGCGCGCGGCATCAATAAGGTCATTCTCATCGGCAATCTGGGGGCGGACCCCGAAACACGCGCCATGCCCTCGGGCATGACGGTGGCGAACCTGCGTGTGGCGACCAGCGAGAGCTGGCGTGACAAGCAAAGCGGCGAGCAGCAGGAGCGCACCGAGTGGCACCGCGTCGCCATGTTCGGACGCCTGGCCGAAATCGCCGCCGAGTACCTGAAGAAGGGCTCGCAGGTGTACATCGAGGGCAGCCTGCGCACCCGCAAGTGGACCGATAAGCAGGGGAACGAGCGCTACTCGACCGAGATCATCGGCAACGAGCTGCAGATGCTCGGCGGCCGTGGTGGCGGCGGCGGTCCCGGCGCCGGGACCGGCGCGCCGGCCTCGAGTGCTCAGCCGAGCTATGCGGAGGAGTCCGGCGGCGGCGGTGGTGGAGGCGGCGGGGGCTCGGCGGCGCGCGGCGAAGAGTTCGACGACGATATCCCCTTCTAAGGAGCACGCCGCGGCATTCCTGGTCGCGGCGCCATCGCCGGCCGCGTTACGAAAATGTCTGTGCCCTACGCGGGTGCATTGGCGCGCCGCATGATCCCCGGGTGCAGTGCCTGATCCGGCGGGATAAAGCGCCCGGAAAGTTCTTGCATAACCAAGCCGCCCGCGCTTATCGGACTAAAGGCCAATAGCCTCCGCGGCTCAGTATCCGTCACAGTTTGGAAAGGTCCCGTGTCCGCCTGGGCGGCTTTAAGAACCATAACCCCTGCGAGCGCACTGATCCTTCCGGGGCGCTGCGGAGAAAGACATGATGAAGACATCCCGTGTGTGGCGCTTCGCCGCCTCGCTCCTGCTCGCGGCTGCGTGGTGGGCCAGCGTCGATGCACAGGTGGTCACCGGCACGCTCGGTTCGCCCAGCGCCACCACCACAATCGAGGGAACACAGATTCCAGCGGCACCGCCTAAATTTGGCGGGGTGATCAAGGAGAGCGCCAAGGCGTCCACCCCCTGGTGGCCACCGCGCATCGTGCCACCCAAGGGCGCACCCAACGTTCTGCTGATCATGACCGATGATCAGGGCTATGGCGTCTCGAGCACCTTCGGTGGCGTGATCCCGACCCCCACCGTCGAGCGGATCGCGAAGGCTGGATTGCGCTACACGCAGTTCCACTCTACGGCACTGTGCTCGCCCACCCGCGCCGCACTGATCACCGGCCGCAACCACCACTCAGTGGGCTCGGGCGTCATCGGTGAACTCTCTACCGGCTATCCGGGCTATGACTCCATCATCGGCCCGGAAAATGCCTCGATCGGCACGATCCTGCGCGACAACGGCTTCGCCACCTCCTGGTTCGGCAAGAACCACAACACCCCCGTGTACCAGTACAGCGTGGCGGGTCCCTTCGATCAGTGGCCCTCGGGGATGGGCTTTCAGTATTTCTACGGCTTCATGGGCGGGGAGACCGACCAATGGGAACCCTACCTGTTCCGCGACCACACCCAGGTGTTCCCGTTCGTGGGCAAGCCGGACTACAACCTGACGACCGACCTGGCGGACGACGCCATCAAGCACCTGCGTAACCTGAATGCCACCGCGCCCGATAAGCCGTTCTTCCTTTACTACGTGCCCGGCGGCACGCATTCGCCGCATCAACCCAAGAAGGAGTGGATCGAGAAGTTCAAGGGCAAGTTCGACATGGGGTACGAGAAGCTGCGCGAGGTGATCTTCGCCAATCAGAAGCGCCTCGGTGTCATCCCGGCGAATGCCCAGCTCACCCCGTGGCCGGCGGAAATCCCGCACTGGGACTCGCTCTCCGCCGTGCAGAAGAAGCTCTTCGCGCGCCAGGCGGAAGTCTTTGCCGGCTACGCCGCCTATACCGACTATGAGATCGGCCGCGTCGTCCAGGAGGTCCAGGACGAGGGCAAGCTCGATAACACGCTCGTCATCTACATCGTCGGCGACAACGGCACGAGCCCCGAGGGCACCCTCTACGGGACCTACAACCAGCTCACCGCCTACAACGGCATCCTCAAGGCGCCCGAGGCACTGCAGCTGCTGCATTACGAGGAGTGGGGCTCCGACAAGACCTATCCGCACATGGCCGTGGGCTGGGCATGGGCGTTCGACACGCCCTTCAAGTGGACCAAGCAGGTGGCGTCGCACTTCGGCGGCACGCGCCAGGGCCTGGCCGTGTCCTGGCCGGGTCACATCAAGGATGTCGGCGGCCTGCGCTCGCAGTTCCATCACGTGATCGATATCGTGCCGACGATCCTCGAGGCCACCGGCGTCAAGGCGCCGCAGGTGGTCGACGGCATCAAGCAGCGGCCGATCGAAGGCGTGAGCATGCTGTACACCTTCACTCAGCCTACGGCCCCCTCCAAGCGCACCACGCAGTACTTCGAGATGGCCGGCAACCGCGGCATCTACCACGAGGGCTGGATGGCGAACACTACGCCGTTCGCACCACCCTGGGAGCTGGCGACGGGCAAACTCCCCGACGTCAACGACTACAAGTGGGAGCTGTACAACATCAACGAGGACTATTCGCAGTACAACGACCTCGCCGCGAAGATGCCCGACAAGCTGAAGGAGATGCAGGCGCTGTTCCTGAAAGAGGCGGCGAAGTACAACGTGCTGCCGCTGGATAACACCGCGTTCATCCGCCTGCAGACGCCGCGCCCGAGCGCGGTGGCCGGCAAGACGGTGTTCACCTACAGCGGGGAGATCTCCGGCATCCCCGTCGGCAGCGCCCCCAATGTCCTCGACAAGGACTTCACCATCAGCGCCGACATCACCGTGCCTCGGGGCGGTGCCGAGGGCATGATCGTGACCATGGGCGGGCGCTTCGGCGGCTATGGCATGTACCTGCTCAAGGGCAAGCCGGTGTTCTGCTACAACCTGCTCGATCTGGAGCGCTTCCGCTGGGAGGGCGGTCTCGGCGGTCGCGTGGGCGATGACCTCTTCGCGAAAGCCCTCGCGCCGGGCAAACACACGCTGGTGTTTGACTTCAAGTACGCCGGACCCGGTCCCGGCAAGGGTGGCACTGGCGTGTTCACCGTGGACGGCAAGGAGATGGCCCGCAAGACCATCGAGCACACCATTCCACTGCTCATGACCATCGACGAGACCTTCGACGTCGGCGTGGACACGCGCTCGGGCGTCGACGACAGCTACCAGCTGCCGTTCCGCTTCACCGGCACGATCAACAAAGTCACCGTGAAGCTCGGACCGTCGCAGCTGTCGGCCGCGGATGAGAAGAAAGCCGCCGAGGCGCTCGCCAGAGCGCACGACTGAGCTCGAAGACACTTCGACAGGGCCTTCCGTCCGGCGGCCCTGCCGGGGTGTGCTGAAGCAAGCTTCGGGTCACCGGCGCAGACACACGTCTGCCGGTTCGTCCCCCCGTGGCACCGTTTCCCGCGCCCCGCGCCTGCCGGGCCCCGGGGTGGCGATTCAAATCTTGCGCAGTCCGTTGAATTAGCTGACTTTTCTTAGAAAGACCTGCGTCGCCGTGCGGGCCCTCTTCCAAGCCCGTAAAATTCCGCGTTCGCCCATGCCACGCCATTACTTCATTAAGACCTTCGGCTGCCAGATGAACGAGTACGACTCCGCACGCATGGCGGACGTGCTCGGTGCGGGCGAACTCACTGCGACCGACGATCCGCGCGCAGCCGACGTGCTGCTCATGAACACGTGCTCGGTGCGCGAGAAGGCGCAGGAGAAGGTGTTTTCCCTGCTCGGGGAGTGGCGGCTGCTCAAGGCGCAGCGTCCCGAGGTCATCATCGGCGTCGGCGGCTGCGTGGCGAGCCAGGAGGGCGAGGCGATCAGCGCGCGCGCTCCCTTCGTCGACCTCGTGTTCGGTCCGCAGACCCTGCACCGACTGCCGCAGATGATCGGCGAGCTGCGCCGCACGGGACGCGCGCAGGTGGACGTCAGTTTCCCGGAGATCGAGAAGTTCGATCACCTGCCCGCGCCGCGCGCGCACGGCGCGCGCGCCTACGTCTCGATCATGGAGGGCTGCAGCAAGTACTGCAGCTTCTGCATCGTGCCCTACACGCGTGGCGAGGAGGTCAGCCGCGCCTTCGATTCGGTGATCGAGGAAGTGCGGGGGCTCGCCGCGCAGGGCGTCGCCGAGGTGACGCTCCTCGGCCAGAACGTCAACGCCTACCGCGGGCCGATGACCGACGGCGCGGCGGTCGACCTGGCGACGCTCATCCACCACGTGGCGCGCGTGCCGGGCATCGAGCGCATCCGCTTCACCACCTCGCATCCGCTGGAGTTCGACGACAGCCTGATCGAGGCGTTCGCGCACGTCGACAAGCTGGCCAACCATCTGCACCTGCCGGTGCAGTCCGGTTCCGACCGCGTGCTCGCGCTCATGAAGCGCGGCTACACGGCGCTGGAGTTCAAGGACAAGGTGCGGCGCCTGCGCGCGGTGCGCCCCGACATTTCGATCTCCTCGGACTTCATCGTCGGCTTCCCCGGCGAGAGCGAGCGCGACTTCGAGGCAACGCTGGCTCTGGTGCGGGAGCTCGCGTTTGACCAGTCCTTCAGCTTTCTCTACAGCCGCCGCCCGGGCACGCCGGCCGCCACGCTCCCGGATGAGGTCCCGCTTGCCCTGAAGCAGGAGCGCCTCGTGCGCCTGCAGGCGCGGCTCGAGGTCCAGGCACACGCCATCAGCGCGGGCATGGTCGGCAGCGTGCAGCGCGTGCTGATCGAGCGAGTCTCGAAGAAGAATGCGCGCGAACTCGCCGGCCGCACCGCCAACAACCGCTGGGTCAATTTCCCCGGACCGCAGGAGCTCATCGGCCGCTTCGTCGACGTCACCGTCACGGAGGCGCTGGCGCACAGCCTGCGCGGCCGGCTGCCCGCGCGGGCGGCGCGCGTGGCGGCCAGCGCCTGATGCCCGCCGCGGCACCTACCGTGGAGGCACAGCGCGAGTTTGACCTCGTGCCCGCCGACAATGCGCGCCTGGCGAACCTGTGCGGGCCGCTGGACGAGAACCTGCGCCTGCTCGAGGCGCGCCTCGACGTGCACATCAACCGCCGCGGGGACACCTTCCGGGTGACCGGCGCCGAGGCGATCGCCGCCGAGGAAGTGCTGCGCGAGCTGTACGAACTTGCACGCACCGCCGACGTCACGCCCGAGCGCGTGCACCTGCAGCTGCGCGAGCGCGCGGCGGGCGCCGCCGCGAGCCCCGCCGACCAGCAGGTGGTGCGCGTGCCGATCGGCGGCATCCGCGCGCGCGGCGTGCACCAGCGCGATTACCTGCAGAACATCCGCAGCCGCGACCTGACCTTCGGCGTCGGACCGGCCGGCACCGGCAAGACCTACCTGGCGGTCGCCTGCGCCGTGGAGGCGCTGCAGGCGGACCGCGTGCGGCGCCTGGTGCTGGTGCGCCCGGCGGTCGAGGCGGGCGAGCGGCTGGGGTTCCTGCCCGGGGACCTGACGCAGAAGGTGGACCCGTACCTGCGCCCCATGTACGACGCACTCTACGAGATGATGGGCTTTGACCGCGTGGCACGCTTCATTGAGCGCAACGTCATCGAGGTGGCGCCGCTCGCCTTCATGCGCGGCCGCAGCCTCAACGACTCCTTCATCATCCTCGATGAGGCACAGAACACCACCATCGAACAGATGAAGATGTTCCTCACGCGCATCGGCTTCGGCTCCAAGGCGGTCGTCACCGGCGACGTCACGCAGACGGACCTGCCACCCGGGCGCCAGTCGGGCCTGAGCCACGTGGTCGACGTGCTGCGCGCGGTCGAGGGTGTCGCCTTCACCTTCTTCGATGCCCAGGACGTCGTGCGTCACCCGCTGGTACAGCGCATCGTGCAGGCGTACGAGGCACGGGGGGCATCCAAGCCATGAGTGCCGCCCGCCCGCCCCGCGCGCGCGCCACCGGACTGTCGCTGCAGCTGCGCCGAGGCGTGCGCAGCTGGGCGCCGAGCCGCCGCGAGCTCACCCGCTGGGCGAGCAGCGCGCTCGGTGCGCGCGCCCGCGGCCGCGAACTGGGCGTCGCCGTCGTGGGAGCGGCCGAGAGCCGGCGACTGAACGCGCGCTACCGCGGGCGCGACTCCGCCACCAACGTGCTGTCCTTCCCGGCACCCGCACCCGTGCGCGCCGCGGGTCCCGCGCCGCTCGGGGACCTGGTCATCTGCGCGCCGGTGCTGCGCAGCGAGGCGCGCGCCCAGGCGAAGCCGCTGGGCGCGCACTGGGCACACCTGGTGGTGCACGGCGCGCTGCACCTGATCGGTTATGACCACGAGCGCGACGCGGATGCGCGCCGCATGGAGCGCCGCGAGGTCGCGGTGCTGCGCCGCCTCGGCTTCCCCAACCCGTACCGGAGCCCCTAGCCGCGATGGCCAAGGACCTGAACGCTACCGGCCGCTGGCTGAAGCGCCTCACCCAGGGGCTCGCCGAGCCGCAGGACCGCGCGGAGCTGCTGGGCGTGCTGCGCGAGGCGGGCGAGCGCGGCCTCATCGACGCCGATGCGCTGACCATGCTCGAGGGCGTGCTCGAGGTCGGGGATCTCAAGGTGCGCGACATCATGGTGCCGCGGGCGCAGATGGTGTTCGTGCGCCGCACTGATCCGGTCACGCGCCTCCTGCCCGTCGTGGTTGAGTCCGGGCATTCGCGCGTGCCGGTGATGGACGAGGACAAGGACGACATCGTCGGGATCCTGCTCGCCAAGGATCTGCTGCGCCTGACGACCGCGCACGCGCGCGAGCGCTTCGACATCCGCGAGTTCATGCGCCCGGCGGTGTTCGTGCCGGAGTCCAAGCGCCTCAACGTGCTGCTGAAGGAGTTTCGCCGCAACCGCAACCACATGGCCATCGTGGTCGATGAGTACGGCGGCGTCGCCGGCCTGTGCACCATCGAGGACGTGATCGAGCAGATCGTGGGCGACATCGATGACGAGTTCGACGTCGAGGACGATCAGAACATCCGCCGCGACGCCGAGCGCCAGTTCACGGTGCGCGGCGTGACGCGCATCGAGGAGTTCAACGAGTACTTCGGCGCGCACCTGTCCGAGGAGGAGGGTGTCGACACCATCGCGGGCCTGATCATGAAGCAACTCGGGCGGCTGCCGCGCCGCGGCGAGGGCACGAGCCTCGAGGGCTTCGAGTTTCGCGTGCTGCGCGCCGACCGCCGCCGCATCGATGCGCTGCGCGTGCTGGCCCCCCGCGACGTGCAGCCCCCCGACGAGCGGCCCCCCGACCCCGAGAGCACCACTTAAACCATGGACGGCCCGACCCAGTCCGCCGGCGCGGCGCCGGTGGCGGCCTACCGCGGCCCGGAAGCCCCGGCGAGCCCACGCGCGCGCCTGCTGATCGCGGTGCTCGCCGGCGGCGCGCTTGCCGCCGCATTCGCCCCGGTGAACCTGTGGCCGCTGGCGGTGCTCTGCCCGGCGGTGCTCCTGTGGCTGTCCCAGGGCGCGAGCCCGCGCGAGGCGGCGCGGCTCGGGTTTGTCTTTACCACCGCGACCTTCATCGCCGGCACCTACTGGCTGTACTTCAGCGTGCACATTCTCGGTCAGGCGCCGATCTGGCTGGCGCTGGTGCTGATGGTCGGGCTGGCGGCGATCATGGGGCTCTACCAGGCCGCTCTCGGCTATGCGCTCGCGCGCTGGCTGCCCGAGCGCGGGCTCGCGCGCTGGCTGATCGCAGCACCCGCGGCGTGGCTCCTCATGGAATGGTGGCGCGGCTGGTTCCTGTCGGGATTTTCCTGGCTGTCGCTCGGCTATTCGCAGACCGACAGCTGGCTGGCAGGCTTCGCGCCGCTGCTGGGTGTTTACGGCCTGAGCGCACTGCTGCTCGTGTGCGCCGGCGCCCTGGTGACGCTGCTGCTCGGCACGCGTGCGCAGCGGCGCATCGCGGCCGTGGTGCTCGCGCTCCCCTGGCTCGCCGGCGCCGCCCTCTACGGGCACCTGTGGACGCAGCCGGCCGGGGCCCCGGTATCGGTGGCGGTGGTGCAGGGCGCCATCCCGCAGGATGAGAAGTGGCTCGAGAGCAACCGCGACTACACGCTGAAGCTCTACCAGTCCCTCACCGAGAAGGTGCTGGGCGCGCGCCTCATCGTCTGGCCCGAGTCCGCGCCCGCGGACGTCGCCAATGACCTCGTGCCCTACATCAGCAACCTCCACCGGGAAACCAGTGCGCACGGTTCGGCGCTGGTGATGGGCGTGCTGCGCGCGGAAGGCGAGCAGCCCGAGCCGCGCTACTACAACTCGGTGCTGGCGCTCGGGGAGACCGCCAGCTGGTACGACAAGAGCCACCTGGTGCCGTTCGCGGAGTTCTTCCCGGTGCCGCACTTCGTGCGCGCGTGGCTGCGCCTGATGAGCCTGCCGTACGCGGACTTCACCCGCGGGGCGAGCGATCAGCCCCCGCTGGCGGCGGCGAACCTGCAGCTGGGCGTGACGATATGTTACGAGGACGGGTACGGCAGCTCGATGCTGAGCGTGCTGCCCACGGCGGACGTCCTGGTGAACGTGACCAACGACGCCTGGTTCGGGCACTCGAGCGCACGCCACCAGCACCTGCAGATCTCGCGCCTGCGCGCACTGGAAGCCGGCCGCTACCTGGTGCGGGCCGCCAACGACGGCATCTCCGGGGTGATCGATGCGCACGGCGCCGTCATCGCCCGCGCTCCGGAGTTCACCCCCGAGGTTCTGGTCTCACAGATCGTCCCCATGAAGGGGCTGACCCCTTATGCCCGGGTGGGCAACTACCCCGTGGTTCTGCTGGCCGCCATGGCGCTGGCGTACGGGCTGTGGGTGCGGAATGATAGGCGCCGGAGGCCCCAGGGACAGGGAAAGCCGCTATCTTCGCCCTAAGTGGAAGTGCTTCATGCAGTCGATGTTCGCGACCTCGTTTTTCAGCCCGCCGGTGCAGCGCCTGATGGCCTTGCTCGCCATGGCGGTCGCGCTCGCGGCCTGCTCGCGCGACCTGCCGGCGCAGGCCGCCCAGGCGGCGCACGCCGCCGCGCCGCAGCTACAGGCGGCGCCGGAGAGTGCCCCGGCCGCGGATGCGGCGGTGCGCGGGCTGCCGGACTTCACGCAGCTGGTCGATCACTACGGCGCCGCGGTCGTCAACGTGGAGGTGGTGGAGAAGCCCCGCACGGGCGGTGCGCAGGGACTGTCGCCCAACGATCCCTTCTATGACTTCTTCCGCCGCTTCGGCGTCCCGCCGCCGGAGCAGGGCGGCCCGCGCGCGCCGGTGCGCGGCGCCGGCTCCGGCTTCATTGTCAGCGCCGACGGCTACATCCTCACCAACACCCACGTGGTCGCGAACGCCGACGAGGTGACGGTGCGGCTGACCGACCGGCGCGAGTTCCCCGCCAAGGTGATCGGCGCGGACGAGCGCACCGATGTCGCGGTGATCAAGATCAACGCCACCAACCTGCCGACCGTCCGACTCGGCGACCCCTCGCGCCTGAAGGCCGGGCAGTGGGTGCTCGCGATCGGCTCGCCGTTCGGCTTCGAGAACACCGCCACCGCCGGCATCATCAGCGCGACCTCGCGCTCGGTACCGGGTGAGAACTACGTGCCCTTCATCCAGACCGACGTGCCGGTGAACCCGGGCAACTCCGGCGGCCCGCTGTTCAACATGGCCGGCGAGGTGATCGGCATCAACTCGCAGATCTTCAGCCGCACCGGCGGCTTCATGGGCGTGTCCTTCGCGATCCCGATCGACGTGGCGCGCAACGTGGAGGAGCAGCTCATCAAGACCGGGCGCGTGGTGCGCGGGCGCATCGGCGTCACCATCCAGGACGTGAACGCGCAGCTCGCCGAGTCCTTCGGCCTCGACCGTCCGCGCGGTGCGCTGGTGTCCGCGGTGGACCACGACGGGCCGGCGGCCAAGGCGGGCGTCGCGGCGGGCGATGTGATTCTCGGCGTCAGTGGGCACCCGATCGAGCGCTACGGGGAGCTCTCGGGACAGATCGCCGTCATGCATCCGGGGGAGAGTGTGACGCTCGAGCTGTGGCGCAACGGCAAGCCGCAGAACGTCAGCGTGCGCATCGAGGAGTTGAAGGAGCAGCCCCAGTCGGTCGCCGACCGCGGCACGGGTCCGAAACAGCGCGGGAGCGACCGTGCCAGCGCCCTCGGACTCACCGTGCGCCCGCTCGATCCGCAGGAGAAGGCGCGCGCCGGGACGACCGGCAGCCTGGTCGTCGAGCAGGTCACGGGGCCCGCCGAGGAGGCCCAGGTCGAGCCCGGTGATATCGTGCTCGGCGTCAACGGCAAGCGCGTGAGCAGCGTGAAAGAGTTGCAGGATGCGGCCAAGAGCTCCGGCAAGAATGTCGCGCTCCTGATCCAGCGCCAGGACGCCCAGATTTTCGTGCCTCTGCGCCTGCCCTAAGAAGAACGATGCAAGCGAGCTACGAGCCAGCGGCCGTCGAGCGCGCCGCGCAGCAGTATTGGAACGAGCGCCGCGCCTTCAGCGCGCGCGAGGATGCCGCGCGCCGCAAGTTCTACTGCCTGTCGATGTTCCCGTACCCTTCCGGGCGGCTGCACATGGGGCACGTGCGCAATTACACCATCGGCGACGTGCTGTCGCGCTACATGCGCATGCAGGGCTACAACGTGCTGCAGCCGATGGGCTGGGACGCCTTCGGGCTGCCGGCCGAGAACGCCGCCATCGCCAACGGCGTGCCGCCGGCGCAGTGGACGCGGCAGAACATCGCCTACATGCGTACGCAGATGCAGGCGCTCGGCTTTGCCATCGACTGGGAGCGCGAGCTCGCCACCTGCGACCCGGGCTACTACCACTGGAACCAGTGGCTGTTCCTGCGCATGCTGGAGCGCGGCATCGCCTACCGCAAAACCGGGGTCGTCAACTGGGATCCGGTCGACCAGACCGTGCTCGCCAACGAGCAGGTGATCGACGGGCGCGGCTGGCGCACGGGCGCGCCGATCGAGAAGCGCGAGATCCCGATGTACTACCTGAACATCACGCGCTACGCGGACGAGCTGCTCGAGACCCTCGATACCCTCAGCGGCTGGCCCGAGCGCGTGCGCACCATGCAGGCGAACTGGATCGGCAGGAGCGAGGGCTGCGACGTCGCTTTCCCCTACGCCGGCGACACCGAGCGCGCGCTCGGGCGCGCCGGGCAGCTGAAGGTGTTCACCACGCGCGTGGACACGCTCTTCGGCACGACCTTCGTCGCGGTCGCCGCCGAGCACCCCATCGCGCTGGCCGCGGCGCAGCGCACGCCGGCACTGGCGGCGTTCGTCGAGGAATGCCGGCGCGGCAGCGTCATGGAAGCCGACCTCGCCACGCAGGAGAAGCAGGGCCTGCCCACCGGGTTGCACGTGCTGCATCCGCTGACCGGCGCCCCGCTTCCGGTGTGGATCGCCAACTACGTCCTCATGGGCTACGGCGAGGGCGCGGTCATGGGCGTGCCGGCGCACGATGAGCGCGACTTCGAGTTTGCGACGCGCCAGCAGCTGCCGATCGTCACCGTGGTGCGCCCCGCCGAGGGTGGTTACACCGAGGTGCAGGCCCCCTGGCAGGACGCCTATGCGCAGCATGGCGTGACGGTGAACTCAGGGGAGTTCTCCGGGCTTGACTTCCCGCAGGCGGTGGCGGCGATCGCCGCGGCGCTCGCGCACAAGGGCCTGGGAGCCACGCGCGTGCAGTACCGGCTGCGCGACTGGGGCATCTCGCGCCAGCGTTACTGGGGCTGCCCGATCCCGATCATCCACTGCGACGCCTGCGGCGCGGTGCCGGTGCCGGAAGAGGACCTGCCGGTGGTGCTGCCGGAGGACCTGGTGCCCGATGGCAGCGGCAATCCGCTCGCCAAGTCGCTGGCGTTCACCGCGTGCCGCTGTCCGCGCTGCGGCGCCGGCGCGCGGCGCGAAACTGACACCATGGACACCTTCGTTGATTCCTCCTGGTACTACGTGCGCTATGCGTGCGCCAATGACGCGCGCGCCATGGTGGATGAGCGCGTGGATTACTGGCTGCCCGTGGACCAGTACGTCGGCGGCATCGAGCATGCCATCCTGCACCTGCTGTACTCGCGCTTCTGGACCAAGGTGATGCGCGACTGCGGGCTGCTGAAGTTCGGCGAGCCCTTCACCAACCTCCTGACCCAGGGCATGGTGCTGAACCACATTTATTCCTATCAGGCCCCTGGGGAGCGCAAGCGCTACTTCAGCCCGGCCGACGTCGAGGTGCGCCGCACGGCCGCGGGTGTCGAGGTGTTCGAGATCGAGGCCCCGCAGCTGGGCACGCTCACGCTGGTGCACGAGGGCCTGGGCAAGATGTCCAAGTCCGAGGGCAACGGCGTGGACCCGGAAGGTCTGGTGGCGCGCTTCGGCGCCGACACCGCGCGGCTCTTCATGATGTCCGCCTCGCCCCCCGAGCAGACGCTCGAGTGGTCGGACGAGGGCGTGGCGGGCGCGGCGCGTTTCATCCGCCGCCTGTGGACCGCGGTGTACGAGCACCAGGCCGCGGGCGCGGTGGCGCCGCTGGCGGTAGCCACGCTGAGCGAGGCGCAGCGGGAACTGCGGCGCATCACGCACCAGCGCCTGGCCAAGGCCACCGACGACATCGGCCGCCGCCGCAACTTCAACACCGCGATCGCCGCGATGATCGAGCTGCTGAACGCGGTGCAGCGTTTCGAGGATGGGAGCGCGCCAGGGCGCGCGGTGCGCCAGGAAGCCCTCGAGGTCGCAGTCCTGGTGCTCTCGCCCATCATCCCGCACGTCTGCCATGCCCTGTGGCAGGGACTGGGCCACCAGGGCGCCCCCATCGACGAGCACTGGCCGGTCCCCGATGCGCACGCGCTCGCGCAGGAGACGCACGAGCTCGTGGTGCAGGTAAACGGGCGGCTGCGCGGGCATGTCACCGTACCCGTCAACAGCGACGACGCTGCGGTGCGCGCGGCGGCGCTCGCGGATGAGCGCGTGAGGAAGTTCATCGCCGACAAGGCCGTGCGCCGCGTGATCGTAGTGCCCGGCAAGCTCGTCAACGTGGTCATCTGATGCGGCGCCGCTGGTTCAGCGCCCTCATGCTCGCGGCCCTGCTGGGCGGCTGCGGCTTTCATCTGCAAGGACACGCGCCGTTGCCGGCGCTGGTGAAGAGCCCCTACGTGGAGGCACCCGACCGGCAGACGGACTTCGTGCAAAGCCTGCGGCACGAGTTGCTGCAGAACGGCGCCCAGCCGGTGCAGCTGAAGTCGCAGGCCTCGGCGGTCATCAGCATCCTGCAGGACCAGATGATCCGCCGCACGGTGTCAGTGTCGGCTTCCAACCAGCCGAATCTCTACGAGGTCACCTACACCGTGCGCGTCGCCGTCAGCGCCGGGGACAAGGAGCTGCTGCCGGCGCAGGAACTGGTGGCGACGCGCGAGTTCAGCTTCAGCGAGCCCGAGCTCCTCGCCAAGGGGCACGAGGAAGACGTGCTGCGCGCGGACATGGCGCGCGATCTGGCCGATCAGATGATGCGACTGCTGTCGCGCCTGTAGCGATGCTGCGGCTCGGCGCCATTGACGGCATCGCCCTCGCGCGGCTCCTGGGGCGCTACGGGCTGGCGCTGCGGCGCGTGCCCGAGGGGGGTGCCATCCCGGGGTCCTACTGGGGCGAGAGCGAGGCGGGGCTGCGGGGGTGCGAGCTCTTCGCGCGCGCCGACACCCCGGTGCACTCGGTGCTGCACGAGGCAGGCCACTTCATCTGCATGAGCCCGGCGCGGCGCGCGGGCCTGGATCGCGATGCCGGCGGTACGGAGCTCGAGGAGGCCGCGGTGTGCTATCTGCAGATCCTGCTGGCGGACGAACTGGATGGGGTGGGAGGCGCGCGCCTGATGCGCGACATGGACGCGTGGGGCTATAGCTTCCGGCTCGGCGGCACGCACCGCTGGTTCGCCCAGGACGCCGCCGATGCGCGCGCATGGCTCGCGCAGCAGCACATCACGGACACCGGGCAGCACCTCACCGGTGCGCTGCGCGACACGCCCGATGCAGGCTGAGCACCAAACTGCTGCATTGCAGCAATCGATCTACGTAGAAATCACAGCGGTGCGTCTGTCGTGCTTCAGCTATCATCAAAACCTGACGCGCTCGAGGCCCGGACGCCCGGCTAGCCAGCGCGCGACAACAATCCAGACCATAGGTCGTTCGTAATCCTCCGGAGGATGTCATGTCATTTCGTTCTGTTGTAATTCTCGCCGCGCTTGCCGCACCCGCGGGCGTGGCGCTGGCCGATAACGCGCTGGTGTCCGATCCGGACTCGCTGCCGAAGATCAGCTGCGACAAGTTCGCCTACAGCGCAGCCCTGCTGAAGCGCTACCCGAAGGCCCCAGCCGGCTGCCTCGAGGGCCGCGTGGCGCCGGACGGCACCAAGTACGCGAAGTTCCAGGCCAAGGTCTACCTCAATAGCCCGGACCGCACGACCGTGAACATGCTGAATGTCTCGGGCAACCCGATCTCCACCTTCAGCTTCAAGGGTGTGGCGGGCGGCAAGGTCACCGTGAACGGCAAGGTCGAGAACACCAGCGACCTGAAGCCCGGCGAAGTGATCACGTTCTGGATCCCGGAGAAGCGTCTCGAGGCGCACTCACTGCCGAGCAGCACCGATAAGTCCTGGCGCGTATTGCCGCCAGCCGGGGAGTAAGTCACCGGGCGTCGTGCCGGAGAGGGCTCTCTCCGGCACGACGCAGCTTTCCTGCGCCCGCCCCGTTGGCGCGCCGCTCAGGAAGGTTTCGAGACGCCCGCGAAGAAGCCGCGCCGCGGGCACGACGTCGCCGCATTCACTTCGCTCAGGGCGAGGCTGTCATCAGGACACGAGACGGCTAAAAGTCCCACGCCACTCCGCCGAAGAACCCGCGGCGCGGACCATACTGCGGCGCAAAGACGCCGATGCCCGAGCCATCACGGATTTCGTAGGTCTTGTCGGTCACGTTGATCACATCGAAGCGCGCGGTCAGGGTGCTCGAACCGGCCAGGCGGAACGCATGGCTGAGTCCTAAGTTGATCTGGGTATAGCTCGGCACGTGGCCCCCGTTCGGGATGGAGGAACCGTCGGGAAGCTGGAGGCTCGTGCGCAAGCCGGTGCCGAACACCAAGTCAGTACTGAAGCGCGTGCCCCGCCACAGGTACGAGGCACCGCCCGACGCTGCCACCCGTCCCTCGTGGTCCAGGTGGATATAGTTATTGGCGATGTAGTTGAGGTCGTCCTGACTGAAATTGAACTGGGACGACTCGACCTGTTTTCCGTGGGCGGCTTGCCACGATATGTTCGCGTACGTGGAGAAATTCTGCACCGAGTAGTTACCGGTGAGTTCCACGCCGCCGATGAGGCCGTAGCGGTAGTTGAAGGGCGTGAGGATGATCGGCGCGCCGAACTGTCCCTCGTCGATCAGATGCTGGGCCTGCTCATAGTAGGTATCGACGCCCAGCGTCAGCGTGTTGTTCAGCAGCTTCTGCTGCATGCCCAGATCATAGTAATTGGCCTTTTCGGCAATGGGCGGCGTGTCTTCGGTAACCGAGCCGGGCGGCAGTCCGGACGTGCCGCTGAATTTCGTGATACTCGTGCTGGCGATCAGCTCAAAGGGCGGGGGAGTGTAATAGCGCGAGTAGCCCCCGTGTACGGTCGTGCCTTCTGCGAGTACCCACACGAAGTTCAGACGCGGACCGAGGAGGCTGCCGCTGGAATAACCGCTGTAGTGATCGAAGCGCATCCCGTAGTTGATCGTGACGGGTGCCAGGGCCTGCCATTCATCCTGCAGATATACGCTCTCGATCTGCTGCGACTGGGTACCGTTGTCAGGGATGCTGAGCGGTATATCGCTCGTTTGCATACCCTGGGCATCGACGGGCAGGACATTCGAGGTCGTCTCGGTCTTGGCGCTGTCGTGCTGGAAATAAAAGCCGAAGCGGACAGTGTGAGTCGTAGCGAGCTTGTAGGCGGCATCGGTCTGCCACGCAAGCGCGGTGTCGTCCTTGAAGGCGTCCTGCGCGATACCGTTGTAAAGCAGATCGCCGGTCAGGTCCGGAGAGAAGTGCAGACTGGTGTAGCGCGCCGAGAGGGAGGTCTGCCAGTCGAGAGCGCCCGCGGAGTGCTGCCAGCTGAGAATGCCGTACTCAGCGAGCTCATGTTGGTTCTCATCAAGATAGTCGCTCAAAAAATCGCTCTGGCCCTCAACGGTGTACCCCAAACTCGGTTGCAGGCCCCGCTGATTGGGAATCTCGAAGTGGTCATTCGAGAGGCCGACGATCAGCGAGAGGCGATTCTCCGAATTGATGATGTTCTCAAAATAGCCAAAAGCCTGACCCTGCGTCGTGTGATCGTGCAGCGGGTTGGAGCTGCCATCGGGCGACTCGATGCCCAGATCGTTTTCCTTCCAGGAACTCAGCGCGTAGTAGCTGAAGTTGCCGGAGCTGCCCCCGTACTCAGCCGCCGGCTGGAAGGAATTGTGGCTGCCGCCATAGAGCGAAACCTCTCCGCCCGGCTGCAGTAGCCCGCCGTTGGTCGTGATGTCGATGATGCCGGCGGTGCGCATGCCGTATTCCGCCGGTAGCGCACCGGTGATCAGTTTCAGCGAGGAAACCAAGCGTGGACTCAAGGTCTGACTGAAGACGCTGATGCCTTCCGGCAGAATGACTCCGTTCAGGCGGTATTGCAGGTCGTTATGGTCAGCGCGCACGTGCAGCTGCCCAAAGGAGTCCTGCACCACCGATGGTGCCTGCAGCAGGACCTGGTTCATCTGCACGTTCTCACCGCCCGGCTGTGCGGCGATCGCATCGCTGGTGATGGTGTAGGTCGACGCACCGGTTTGCGTCTCGATCTCCGAACGCGCGGCGTTCAGGCGTTGGGCGGTGACCACGATGGTCGCCAATGGGCCGTTCGTGTCTGCGCCAGATGCCGCGGCGTCCGTCGCGGTCGCGGCGGCAGCGGAACCGGCATCGGCGGCTTGAATCTCAGGCGCGGCCACGAGTGCGACCGCAAAGAAAGCTACTGAGGCGACCGCGCCCCGCGCGGTGGCCCAGCTTCGGGAATTGATCATTGAACTACTCCGCAAGAACTGAAGCAACGACGCAACGCCGCATGGCGCGCTGCATCTTTCGGAATCAAAAGCTCAGTTCAGACTTGCGGGGGCCCGCGGCTGCGAGGCGTCGGAGTATCAACGCCGACGATCGCGTAGGAAGGGTCGAGAGTCGGGATAAAGGCAGCTGGGCAGAACCCCAGTACCACGGCAGAGGCGGTCGCGGGATTTGCAACCTGTGAGAATGCCTGGCAGGTCGGACACGCCGCGCTGTCGAGCAGCGGATCAGTGCGATCCAGCATCGCCCCCTGGGCGGGCGCGCCATGACTGAAATGGCTCAGCTCATGCAACACCGCGCCGTGCTGGGCAACCAGCAACAGCAGCGATAAAACCCACGAAAGTGACCGTCGATGCATATTCGCGACAAGGCCCGGAGGGCCAGCGCAGAAGTCTAACCTCTCCTGCCACTGGTGTCATAGTCGCGGCGTCCCGGAAATGTGTACTGGAGCACGCGGGCGCGCCAAGCCTGGCGTTTTCCGCGCCGGTTCATCCGGACATGAGCTAAGTTTCGAACCGATTTGGTTAATAATGAGCCGCTAATTTCCTAAACCGCGCGCACGGCAGGTCACACCTTGAAGCTCACCTCCGACAGCCTCGCCGCCCAGCTTGCCCAGCGTCTGCTGCCGGCCTACCTCGTCTCAGGCGATGAGCCGCTGCTCGCGCAGGAGGCGGCCGACGCAGTGCGCGCGGCGGCACGCGCGGCCGGCTTCAGCGAGCGCGCGGTGCACTTCATCGAGCGCGCCCCCGACTGGGACGATGTGCGCGGCGGCACGGCCAATTTGTCGCTGTTCGCGACGCGCCGCCTCATCGAGATCCGTCTGGGGAGCGCCAAGATCGGCGTCGCCGGGAGCGCCGCACTCAGCGCGCTCCTCGGCACGCGCGATCCGGACATGCTGTTCCTGATCCTCGCCCCGCGCCTGGACCGTGATGCGCAGAATGCCGAGTGGGTGCGGGCGCTCGAGGCGCGTGGTGCCTGGGTGCAGGTGTGGCCGCTGGAGGGTGCGCGTATGGGCAGCTGGCTGAAAGCGCGCGCGCGCGCACTCGGACTTGAGCTGCAATCCGACGCCCTCGAGCTGCTCAGCGCGCGCACCGAAGGCAATCTGCTCGCCGCGCAGCAGGAGCTCAGCAAGCTCGCGCTCCTGGGCGTGCAGGGCGCAGTCGGTGCGGAGGCGGTGCTCGCGGCTGTCGCCGACAACGCCCGCTTTGAGGTCTACCAGCTCGGCGAGGCGCTGCTCAACGGCGACGTCGCCCGCGCGCTGCGCATGCTCGCGGGCCTGCGCGGCGAGGGGACCGAGGCGACGCTCGTGCTGTGGGCGCTCACCAAGGCGGTGCGCGACATCTGGAACGCGCACACGGGCGCCGCCAACCGCGCACCCGCCTGGCAGCGCCAGGCCGCAGCGCTTGCGCAGGCGCAGCGGCGCGCGGCGCGGCTGCCCTTCCGCGGGCTCATCCGGCGCGCGGCACGCGTGGATCGCATGATCAAGGGGCGCCTGGGCGGGGACCCCTGGGACGAGATGGCGCTGCTGGCCGCGGAACTGTGCGCGCCAGGGCGCGTGCCGCTCGCGGCCGTGGGCTAGGGCTGCGATGCAACCTATCGGCATCTTCGGCGGCACCTTCGACCCGATCCACTGCGGGCATCTGCGCACGGCCTTCGAACTGTGGCAGGAGCTGCGCCTCGCGGAAGTGCGGCTGCTGCCGGCCGGCACGCCGCCGCATCGCGATCAGCTGTATGCGAGCGCCGAGATGCGCCTGCAGATGGTGCGCGCCGCGGTGGCGGACCAGCCGCATTTCGTGGTGGATGACCGCGAGGTGCGCCGCACCGGACCTTCGTACTCGGTCGACACGCTCACCGAGCTGCGCCAGGAGAACCCGCAGCGCTCGCTGTGCCTGCTGCTCGGTATGGACGCCTTTCTCGGGTTGCCGCAGTGGCACCGCTGGCGCGACCTGCTGACGCTGGGCCACATCGTCGTGGCGCACCGGCCGGGCTGGCGCGCGCCGACCGCAGGCCCACTCGGGGAAGTCATGGTGGATCACGGCACCGGCAGCATCCTTGAGCTGCACCGCAGGCTTGCGGGCTGCATCTACGTGCACGCCGGTACGCAGCTGGAGATCTCCTCGACCGAGCTGCGCGCGCTCCTGGTCGCGGGCCGCGATCCGCGCTACCTGGTCACCGAGGAGGTGAGGCAGATCATCTTCAGGACGAGATGCTATGCTCCGGCGCAGCATCCCAAGGCCCGCTGATCGCCCGTCTCAGGAGTACCCGCTAAACCACATGACCACCCGCAAACGCCTGCGCCCCCCTGTGGAGCGCGCCTCGCCGCTGAAGCAAGCCGTCACGAGTGCGCTCGAGGATATGAAGGCCGTGAATGTCAGGGTGCTGGACGTGCGGGGCCTCACCGATATCGCCGACACCATGATCATCGCGTGCGGCAACTCCGACCGTCATGTCCGCTCCATCGCCGAGCGCGTCGCGCAGCAGGCCAAGGCCGCAGGCTTTCGCCCCCTGGGTACCGAGGGCGCGCGCGACGGGGAGTGGGTGCTGGTGGACCTGCAGGACATCCTGGTGCACGTGATGCTACCGCGGGTGCGCGAGTTTTACGGGCTCGAGCACCTGTGGGACGGCGGCGCGGCGGCCGCCTCTGCTCTCACTCCGACCGTGGCCCGCGCGCCCGCGCGGCGGCGGCGCATCTCGCGGTAACCGCCGCAGCCATGCGCATGCGCGTGATCGCCGTGGGCACGCGCCTGCCTGCCTGGGCGCGCAGCGCCTGCGCTGACTACCTGACGCGCCTCTCGGCGCTCAACCTGACGCTGGTGCAGGTCGAACCCGCCCGGCGCACCGGCGGCGCGGCGGCGCGCGCGGTCGCCGCCGAGGGTGCACGCCTGCTCGGAATGCTGCGCCCCGGTGAGCACGTGGTGGCGCTCGATGAGCACAGCAGGGAGCTGTCCACACGCGAGCTGGCCGCCTGGCTCCAGGGCCGTCAGCAGGCCGGCGAGGACCTTGCATTCCTCATCGGCGGGGCCGACGGCCTCGCCCCGGAGGTCCTGGCCCGCAGCCAGTTCCGCTGGTCGTTGTCGCGCCTCACGCTGCCGCACGCCCTGGCGCGGGTGCTCGTGACCGAGCAGCTCTACCGCGCCCACAGCATTCTCACCAATCACCCGTATCATCGCGACTGATGCCACCGCAATCCTCCCAGCCGGCCGTGTGCCTCGCCTCGATGTCGCCGCGGCGGCGCGAGCTGCTGGTGCAGATCGGGGTGCCGCACCGGGTGAGCGCGCCGCACATCGACGAGGCGGTGCGTCCCGGGGAGCCGGCGGCGGACTACGTGGTGCGCATGGCACGCAGCAAGGCGCTCGCGGTGGCGGGTACGTCCCCGGGACTGCCGGTGCTCGGCGCCGACACCATCGTCGTCCTCGATGAGCGCATCCTCGGCAAGCCCGCCGGCGCCGCCGAGGGCCTCGCCATGCTCGAGCAGCTCTCGGGCCGCTCGCACGCGGTGCTCACCGCGGTCGCGCTCGCCAGTGCCGGCGGACTGGCGTTCCGCCTGAGCGCGAGCGAGGTGCGCTTCCGGCATCTGAGCCGTGCCGAGTGCCTCAGCTACTGGGAATCGGGGGAGCCGCACGACAAGGCCGGCGGCTACGCCGTGCAGGGCCGCGGGGCGGTGTTCATCGAGTACCTCGCCGGCAGTTACTCCGGCGTCATGGGGCTGCCGCTGTACGAGACCGCGGAACTGCTGCGCGCCGCCGGCGTGCCGTACTGGCTGGACGCGGGGCGCGCCGAGGCGGCGCCGTGACGCTCGAGATCCTGGTGAACGTCGCGCCGCGCGAGACGCGCGCGGCACTGCTGGAGAGTGGCGTGGTGCAGGAACTGCACGTCGAGCGCACCAGCCGACGCGGCCTCGTCAGCAATCTCTACAAGGGACGCGTGTCGCGCGTGCTGCCGGGCATGCAGGCGGCGTTCGTGGAGATCGGGCTCGAGCGCACCGCGTTCCTGCACGCGGCGGACATCGCCGGCCCGCGCACCGAGGACACGCTGGTCGGGGCGAGCCTGTCAGCGCTCGAGGACATCCGTCGCCTGGTGAACGCCGGCGACGACATCCTGGTGCAGGTGATCAAGGATCCGATCGGCACCAAGGGGGCGCGCCTCACGACCTTCATCGCGCTGCCCTCGCGCTACCTGGTGTACATGCCGCGCGGCCAGGACATCGGGGTGTCGGCGCGCATCGAGGACGAGAGCGAGCGGGCGCGCCTGAAGGGGGTGCTCGGCGAGCTGGCCGATGGGGCCGCCGGCGGCTACATCGTCCGCACCGCCGCGCAGGGCGTGAGCGCGGACCAGCTGCGCGCCGACATGCTGTACCTGGCGAAGCTGTGGGAGCACGTGCGCAGCAGCTCCCAGGCGGCGAGCCCCGGCTCGGTGGTGCACGAGGACCTGCCGCTGTCACTGCGCGTACTGCGCGATGAGCTCTCGCGCGGCGTCAGCCGCGTGCTGGTCGACTCGGCGCGCGAGTACGAGCGCATGCGCGAGTTCGCCGCCACCTTCATGCCCGAGACCGCTGACCTGGTCGAGCTGTACGCCGGCCCGCGGCCGCTGTTCGACCTGAATGGCGTCGAGGAGGAGATCGCGCGTGCGCTCGATCGCAAGGTGCCGCTGAAGTCCGGCGGCCACCTGGTCATCGACCAGACCGAGGCGATGACGACCATCGACGTCAACACCGGCGCCTACGTCGGGCACCGCACGCTCGAGGAAACCATCTTCCGCACCAACCTCGAGGCCGCGGTGAGCATCGCGCGGCAGCTGCGTCTGCGTAACCTCGGCGGCATCATCATCATCGACTTCATCGACATGCGCGACGAGCCGCACCGCCGCGCGGTGCTGGCCGCGCTCGAGCGGGCGCTGTCGGGGGACCGTGCCCAGACCCACATCGTGAGCCTCTCGCCGCTGGGGCTGGTGGAGATGACCCGCAAGCGCACCCGCGAGAGCCTGGAGCATCTGCTGTGCGGCCCGTGTCCCAGTTGCGAGGGGCGCGGTTTCCTGCGCACGCCGGAAACGATCTGCAACGAGATTTTTAGGGAAATAGTGCGACAGAGCCGGCAGTTTGCCAGCCGTGAGCTGCTGATACTGGCCCACCAGGACGTCGTGGATCGGCTGCTGGACGAGGAGTCCGCCACCCTGGGGGAACTCGAGACCCAGGTGGGCCGGCCGATCCGGCTGCAGGTCGAGGCGCTCTACGGCATCGACCACTACGACGTCGTACTCGTGTAAGGCGTAAGGTGTGTCTGAGATGCCTGCACAGGCCCAAGAGCGGCCGGCCCGGGCTGGTCCGCTGCGCGGCGTCGCCGCGTTCCTCGGTGGCGCGCTGCTGCTCGCTGCACTCCTCATCCTCGGCCGCGAACTCATCGCCGCGCAGGTGCCGCAGCACCGTGCGGCCCTCGAGGAGTTCATCCGCCAGGAGACCGGCCTCGAGATCACCTTCAGCCGGCTGAGCGTGCGCTGGGGCTGGTACGGCCCTGAGGCGGTGTTCGATTCCGCCGCACTCGGGGAGCCCGACTCCCCGGCGGCGCTGCGCGCAGCACAGGTGGTGGTGGTCGTGGATCCGTGGCGCAGCATGCGCAGCGGCCAGCTGGAGGCCGGCCGCATCCGGCTCGTCAATCCCGAGGTCGATTTCACCGGCGACGGGGGCGATCCCGCAACCCTGACCCACCGGCGCCCGGGGACGGGCGCCAGCGCGCTCGCGGACGCGCCGCGCTGGCTGGCGCGCTGGCGCGGCGGACGTATCGACATCGAGAACGGCGCGCTGCGCTGGCCGGCAGCGGCAGGCGCGCCGCCGCTCACGCTCAACGTGCGGCGCGCGCAGCTGCGGCGGCTTGGCACCGAGTGGAGTGCGCAAGCGCGCCTGCAGCTGCCCGACAACCTCGGCACCGTGGCCGAGGTGGCCACGCACTTCAGCGGCGACATCGCGCGCCCCGCAAGCCTCAGCGGCACCCTCACCCTGAGCGGTGAGCGGCTCGCGTTCGGGGGCTGGCGGAGCTTCGCGCCGACGCCCGCCTTGGCGGCTTATGTGCCGCGCCGCGGCGCCGGAAACCTGCAGCTGCAGGGCGAGTTCCGCGACGGGCGCTTTTACCACCTGACCGGCGACGTGCAGGCGCACTCGCTCGAGTGGGCACCGCGCCCAGCCTCGGCGGTCCCGCTGGCGCTGCCCGCGCTGCACGCCCGCTGGCAGCTCATGCCCGTAAGCGCCGGCTGGCGCCTGAGCGCGCAGTCCCTGGACCTCGGCGCTCCCGCGCTCCACGGCACGGCGCAGCTGAGCTTCGATGAGCACTCGGCGCGCGCCACGCTGGCAGATCTGCCGGTGGCTGCGCTTGCGGCGCTCACGCGCTGGTGGGCGCCGCAGGCGCCGCTTGCGCAGCTGGCGCTGAACGGCCGCGCGCGCACGCTCGAGATCGACTTCGATGCGCGCCGCCCCGCCGGCGAGCGCTGGCTGGCCGCGGCCAACCTGGATCAGCTCACGCTCGCCAGCGCCGCGGGTGAGGTCACCCTGAGCGGCCTGAGTGCACACCTGCACGCGCAGGAAGCGCAGCTGGCGGGGGAATTCACGGCGCCGGCGGCCCGGCTGGTCGCGCGGCGCGCGGCGCCGCTGATCATCGAGGACCTGAGGCTGCAGGGACACCTCGCCGCAGCGCTCGAGGGCACGGGCTGGCGCCTCAGCAGCGAGGACTTCGCGCTCAGTACCGGGGCGGCGCACGTCGAGGGTCGCATTGGACTTGATGCCACGGGGGCGGGCGCGCGGCTCGAGGCCCGCGTGCAGCTGCGCGAGACCGACATCCCGACTCTCGCGGCGCTGCTGGGCCCGGGCGCGCTGCGTGCGCTCGGCCTGGGCGCCACGCAACTTACTGCCGGTCGCATCGCAAGCGGGGAATTCGAGCTGCAGGGTGCGCTCACCCCGGAGGGGGAGTTACTCACCGGCAGCGCTTCGCACGGCACGCTCGAGCTGCGCGACGCCGCGCTGGCCGCAAGCGATGCGTGGCCGGGGCTCGAGGGGCTCGCCGCGCGCATCGACTGGCAGGGCACCCAGGTGCGCGCGAGCGCCACCGCGGCGCGCAGCGGCGCGCTCGCGCTCGCGGGCGCGCAGGCGCAGTGGGACGCCCGGGGCGTGCGCGCGCTGCGCGCCAGCGTGCACCTCGCGGGCGATGCCCGGCAGGTGCTCGAGTGGCTGCGCGAGCGGCCGCAGCTCGGCGGCTCCGCCGCGTTGGTTCGCGACCTGGACCTCGAGGGTGACACGCAGCTCAATGCCGAGCTCGTGCTGCCCGGAACCGCCACGCCGCGCGCGCTGCCGCGCCTGCGCATCGCGGCCGCGCTGCAGGGCGCACGCCTGCGCCCGCTGCCGGGGCTGCCGCCGCTCGAGGCGCTGCACGGCACGCTCGTGTTCTCCGCCGCCCACCTGCAGCGCGCGACGCTCGCGGGCCGCTGGCTCGGGGGCCCGGTGAGCCTCGCCGTGGCCGAGCACCGCGAGGGTGCCGACACCGGGCTCACCCTCAGCGCCCACGGTCTCATCGAGGCGCGCCAGGCGCTGCTCGCCGCCAACGGCGCAGACGCTGGGGCGCCGGTGCTGGGCGCTGCGGACTGGAGTGCAGAGCTGTGGCTGCTGCCCCAGAGCACCCCGGCGGAGCGGCAGTGGCGGCTGCATGTGGATTCGAGCCTCGCCGGCGTGACGAGCCTGCTGCCCGAGCCCTTCGGCAAAGACTCGGCCGCGGCGGCACTGCCGCTGCATCTGGAGGTGCAGGGCCACGCCGCCCAGGCGCAGCTGCGCCTCGCTCTGGGCGAGCGCCTGCGCGGCGTGGGGCTGCTCGCGCGCAGCGGGGAGCGCTGGCGCATCGAACGCGGCGCGCTGCGCCTGGGCACGGGCGCGCCGGAGCTTCCGGGCGCGCCGGTCGTCGCCTTCGAGGGGCGCGTGTCGCGGCTGGACCTGCCGGCGTACCTGGCACTGTGGCAGCAGGTGGCCGCCGCGCAGACGCTGCCTCCGGTGCAAGCGCGGCTGAGCACGTCTGAGCTCTGGGCCGGGCGCACCTACGGGGAAGCCCAGGTGACGGCCACCGGCACCCCCGGCGCGGCGCAGGTGAGCGTGGAGGCCGCGCAGTTGCACGGAGTGCTGCACTGGCCTGCGCATGCTGATGCCGCGCACCCCGCGCTCGTGCAGCTGGCGAGCCTGGACGGCAGCGCTGCGGATGCGGCGCTCGCGGCGCAGCTGCCGGTGCTGCTCGGGCCGGCCGTGCAACTGAGCGTCGATGACTTTCGCTGGCAGGGTCGCTCGCTCGGGGCGCTGCACGCGCAGCTCAGGGCGGCCGGCGAGTGGCTACAGGTGCGGGAACTGCGCCTGACGGGTGCGCAGCAGGAGCTGCGCGGCTCGCTCGAGTGCGCCGCGCTGGCGCGCTGTGCGGCGCACGTGAGCCTCAAGAGCACGAACCTCGCCCGCACGCTCGCGGACTACGGCCTGCGGACCGACATGGGCGCGCTGCGCGCGCAGCTGGAGGGCGACCTCGAGTGGCCCCGGGACTCCTCGGCGCCCCTTGCAACCCTAAGCGGCGATCTCCATATGCAACTGGAAGAGGGCAGCACGCAGGCGGCGGCGAGAGACACGCGCGAGCCGTTCGCGCTCTTCCTGGTACCCGGGCTGCTGCAGGCTCTTGGGGCGCAGGCGGACCGGGCGTCCGAGTCCGCACCGCTGCGCTTCGCGCACGTGACCGGGGATTTCGTGCTGCGCGATGGTCTGGCGCAGACCGCGAATCTTCACCTGGATGGCGCCGACGCCGAGATCCTGGTGCGGGCGCGCGTAAACCTCCTCGCGCGCGACTACGACGGGGAGGCCTTCATCCTGCGCGGCGAGGAGCGGCTGCCTTCCGCGCTGCGAGGCCTCGGGCCCACCCCGCGGGTGGCGGCGCTGTGGCTGTCGCTGCGCCAGTGGTTCACCGGGACGGCCCCGGAGGACACTGGCACGACGCTGCGTTTGCGGGGCACCTGGAACGACCCCATAGTGACGCCTGCGCCATGACGCGCGGGCCGGCGGATGAGGAGCGCATGAGAGCGGCCGCGATACAGATGACTTCCGGGCCGGACGTGACCCAGAACCTCGAGCAGGCCCGCCAGCTCATCGAGCAGGCGGCGGCGCGCGGTGCGTGCCTGGTGGCGCTGCCGGAGAACTTCGGCTTCATGGGACTGAAGGACACCGACAAGCGCAGCGTGGCCGAGGTCGAGGGCGCCGGACCCATCCAGGACTTTCTTTCAGCCATTGCCGCCCGGCTCAAGCTCTGGGTCGTGGGTGGCACGGTGCCGCTCAAGGCCGGGACCGACGGACGGGTCGCCGCCGCCTCGCTGGTGTACGACGCCGGCGGCCGCCGTGTGGCGCGCTACGACAAGATCCATCTGTTCGACGTCGACATCCCCGGCCGCGCGGAGAGCTATCGCGAGTCGGCCAACGTCGCCCCCGGACACCACGCGGTCCTGGTCGACACCCCCGTCGGCCGGCTCGGGCTCTCGGTGTGTTACGACGTGCGCTTTCCGGAACTCTACCGGCACCTGAGCGCGGCGGGTGCGCAGCTGCTCATCGTGCCCTCGGCGTTCACCAGCCCCACGGGCCGGGCACACTGGGAGGCGCTGCTGCGCGCCCGGGCGATCGAGAACCTCTGTTACGTGATCGCGCCGGCGCAGTCGGGGTTTCACCCGGGCGGGCGCGAGACCTACGGCGACAGCATGATCGTCGACTTCTGGGGCCGAATCCTGCAGCGTGTGCCCCGCGGCACCGGCTGTGCCGTCGCCGACATCGACCTGTCGCTGCAGTCCGGGGTGCGCGAGAGCTTTCCCGCCCTGGTTCACCGTGCTTTTGCCGAAGGAACGAGCGCTCATGAATGACACCGTCCACGACCCCCTGAGCCTGGCGCGCGAGCTGATCCTGCGCCCGAGCGGCCTCGATGACGGGCGCCTCGATCGGGTGTTCGGGGAAGTCCTCTCGCACTCGGTGGATTTCGCCGACCTGTATTTCCAGCTCGCGCACCAGGAGTCCTGGTCGCTGGAGGATGGCATCGTCAAGGACGGCAGCGCCAGCATCGAGCAGGGTGTGGGCGTGCGTGCGCTCGCCGGGGAGAAGACCGGCTTTGCCTACTCCGATGAGATCGTGCTGCCAGCACTCGAGCAAGCCTCACGCGCCGCGCGCGCCATCGCGGTGGCGGGCGGGGAGCGCCGCGTCGCGGCCTGGCGCGCGCAGGCCGGGCACCAGCTGTACCTGCCGGACGATCCGGCGGACACGCTCGCCACCCCGGAGAAGGTTGCGTGGCTAGAGCGCGTCGACCGCGCGGCGCGTTCCGTGGATCCGCGCGTAGTGCATGTGAGCGCCAGCCTGGTGGCGGTGAAGGAGGTCGTGCTGATCGCCACCAGCGACGGGCAGCTGGCCGCCGACGTGCGCCCGCTGGTGCGCTTCAACGTCTCGGTACTGGTCGAGCAGAATGGCCGGCGCGAGCAGGGCTACGCCGGCGCCGGCGGACGCTTCTCGCTCGCCGAGCTCGTGAGCAATGAGCGCCCGCTCGCGCTGGCGCGGGAGGCGGCGCGTCAGGCGCTGGTGAACCTCGACGCGCGACCGGCGCCCGCGGGCACCATGACCGTGGTGCTCGGCCCCGGCTGGCCGGGAATCCTGCTGCACGAGGCGATCGGCCACGGACTCGAGGGCGACTTCAACCGCAAGGGCACCTCGGCGTTCGCCAACCGCATCGGCGAGCAGGTGGCGGCGCCGGAGTGCACCGTGGTCGATGACGGCACGCTGTCGCGCCGCCGCGGTTCGCTCAACATCGACGATGAGGGCACGCCCACGCAATGCACGACGCTCATCGAGAACGGCGTGCTGCGTGGCTACATGCAGGACCGGCTGAACGCGCGCCTCATGGGCGCGCGCCCCACCGGCAACGGGCGGCGTGAGTCGTTCGCGCACATGACGCTGCCGCGCATGACCAACACCTACATGCGTGCCGGTCCGCACGCGCCCGAGGACATCATCGCCTCAGTGCAGCGCGGCATCTATGCCGTGAACTTCGGCGGCGGCCAGGTGGACATCACCTCGGGCAAGTTCGTGTTTTCCGCGAGCGAGGCATACGAGATCGTCAACGGCCGTCTCGGTGCCCCGCTCAAGGGCGCGACGCTGATCGGCAACGGGCCGGACGTGCTCACGCGCGTCTCGATGGTCGGCAACGACCTGAAGCTCGATGACGGCATCGGCACTTGCGGCAAGGACGGCCAGAGCGTTCCCGTCGGCGTCGGCCAACCCACGCTCAAGATCGAGGGACTGACGGTCGGCGGCACTGCCTGATTTGACTCGGTGTCGGGCAGCTGTCGTCAGGGGCTGACACGGTGCGTCAGCGCGCGCGGCGACATAATCTTAAGGCCGCAGCAAGTGTGATTCCCCACACGTCCGGCGACTGGCGGACGCCGTAACGTGGCCCCCGACCACCACTGAAATCGCGCCAGAAGGACCTTCGATGTTTACCGATGAAGCCACCATTGAGTCTCCCCAGCTCAAACTGCCGGCGGACCTGCTGGCCGAAGTGAGCCGCCGCAAGAACCAGAAGCAGCCTGCCGATTTTCATGTCGATGGCTGGAAGCCGAGCCTGCTCGAGCGTCTGGGGCGGATGTTGGGCCTGGGCTGAAATGCGTCCGCGCAGCAGGCGCGAGCAGAACTAACAGGGCGTGGTTCCAACAATGGGCCGTGAGGCGTTAGGATGCGGCATGCCGCAGTTCTCGCGCCCGGTTTATGAAGGTCTGCCCTGGTTATACATAATCTGTGGGCTCATGGTGCTGGTCGGCAGCTACCTGTTGAGCGCCCATGGCGTGTTGAGCCTGCTCGCGGCAATCCCCGGGATCCTCTTGCTGCTCGGCGGCGTGGTGGTGCTGCTGCGGCGGCGCGACTTCCGCGAGCTGCGTTCGCAGTACGGCGGCCCTGACTCGCTCGGCGGCAGCGACAAGCCCTGAGGCCGGCTACTTCTTCAGCGGCGCCTGCTGCGGCTCGCTGTCTTCGCTCTCGTCCTCGTCGACTTCGCCGTCCGCGCGCAGCGCCTGCAGCTCCGGCATGGTGTCGGAGAGTGTGTTGCGCGCGCGGCTGGCGCGTTCATCGACGTACATCAACTCGTGCTTGCCGATCAGCACCACGTCACCATCGTTGAGGTAGTGGCGCCGCACACGGTTGGACTTCACGAAGATGCCGTTGGTGCTGTTGAGGTCCTCGACCACGCACGAGTGCTGCGTGGTGATCACCTGGCAGTGGTGACGGCTGATGAAGCGGCTGTCGATGTGCACGTCGTTGTCGGGCGTGCGGCCGATGATCAACCTTCCCGGGCGCAGCGCCACGTCCTGCACGGTGCGCCCGTCGGTGGCGATGAGGAGCCGCGCCATCGCCGGGCGGCCGTCCGCCGTGGCCGCCGCCTTCGGCGGCGGCAGCCGCTCGGCCTCGGCGGCGTGACTGTGCGGCCGGTGGGCGAAGTCCTTCCACCGCAGTTCCTGCACCGCGGCGGTGATGTCGGCGAGCGTCACGCTGTCGCGGTCGGCCGTGAAGGCCGCCATCATGGCGGTGTCGCACAGCGTGTTAATCAGGCGCGGGACGCCGCCGCTGTAGCGGAAAATCTCCGGATAGGTGTCGCTCGCGAACAGCGCGCGGTCGCCCGCGCCGGCCACCTCCAGGCGGTGCTGGATGTAGGCGCGCGTTTCGTTATCGCTCAGCGTCTGCAGGTGAAAGCGCAGGCGCACGCGCTGCGTCAGCTGCTCGAGTTCGGGCGCGTCCAGCTTGTCGTTGAGCTCGGGCTGCCCGGCGAGAATGATGCGCAGCACCTTCTCCTTTGTGGTCTCCACACCCGAGAGCATGCGGATTTCCTCGAGCACCTTCATGCTCAGGTTCTGCGCCTCGTCGACGATCAGCAGCACCCGGCGCCCGGCGGCGTACTGCTCGATGAGGAAATTGTTGAGCGTCGTGATGAGTTCGGCCTTGCGCATCTTGAAGGGCGAGAAGCCGAACTGCGCCAGCACCGACTGCAGGAAATCGATGGCGGTCACCTGTGTCTGGTTAATCTGCGCGACCACCACGTCCGCGGGCACTTCCTTCAGGAACGACTCGATCAGGGTGGTCTTGCCCGAGCCGATCTCGCCGGTGATGACCACGAAACCGTCCGTGAACCAGATGGTCGATTCCATGTACGCCTTGGCGCGTGCATGCTGTTTCGACAGGTAAAGGAATTGCGGGTCCGGGCTTAGGCGGAACGGTAATTCCTTGAGCTTGAACGGTTCCAGGTACATACGTGTTGACTCGAGACCGATGTTACGGGAAGCCAACGCCGGCGGCCAAATCCTCGAGTACTTTTAAGGCGAAAGCGTCACGGCGGGCGGCTGAGGGCTCGACCAGCGTCACATGCCCCACCTTGCGCCCGGGGCGGGGCTGCTTGCCGTAGTCGTGCAGGTGCAGCCCGGGGGTCT
Source organism: uncultured Pseudomonadota bacterium (assembly GCA_963806375.1). Classification (GTDB taxonomy): domain Bacteria; phylum Pseudomonadota; class Gammaproteobacteria; order Steroidobacterales; family Steroidobacteraceae; genus 13-2-20CM-66-19. Next base: position 828,535 of record CAWDXW010000003.1, on the reverse strand, counting down.
TAAGCAGCCCCGCGCGCGCCGGGATGCTGCCGATAAGGTTGATCATGGCGCTGTGGCCGAGGGCGCGGGTGCTGCCGAGGGGCAGGCCGAGGATCGCACGCAGGTGATTCTCGAACTGGCTGGTGGCTGCCCCCTCAATCGTCCAGTGCCCGGAGTTGTGCACCCGGGGTGCGATCTCGTTGGCGATCAGACGGCCGCGACGCACAAAGAACTCGATGGTGAGGATGCCGGCGTAGCGGAAATGGCGCAGCAGCCGCGTCAGGTACGTGCTCGCGCGCGCCTGCCAGGCGCGCGCTCCGTAGGGCGCGCGCGTCAGGCGCAGGATCCCGTGCGCATGCACGTTGCCGCACAGCGGGTAGACCACCACTTCCCCGCGCAGGCTGCGCGCCCCGATGATCGAGACCTCGCAGTCAAAGGGCACGCGCTCCTCGTAAATGAGCGGCACGCCGCCGAGCCTGCGCCAGGCGTGCTCCGCCTCCGTCACGGTGCCGATCACTGCCTGCCCCTTGCCGTCGTAGCCGAGGCGACGCGTCTTGAGCACGCCCGGCAGGCCGATCGTCGCGACGGCGCGCGCCAGCTGCGCACGCGAGTCCACCGCGCGCCAGCGGGTGGTCGGGATGTGCAGCTTCTCGAACAGGCGCTTCTCGGCCACCCGGTCCTGGCCGGTGGCGAGCGCGTTAACGGGCGGGCAGATGCGCGCGCCGTGCGCGCGCTGCATGGTGCGCAGGCTCGCGTCCGGGACGTTTTCCCAGTCGAAAGTCACGACCTCGCAGGTGCGCGCGAGCTGCCGCAGGAGCGCGGCGTCGGTGAAGGCGCCGTGCAGGAGCGGCGCCACCTTGCCGGCGGGCGCGTCGCGCGCGGGATCCAGGCACAGGAAGTCGAGTCCGAGCGGATAACCCGCCAATGCGAGCATGCGGCCGAGCTGGCCGGCGCCCACGATGCCGACGGTCATGAGCGCGGCGTCGCGCGCGGATCAGGATTGCCGAGCACGCCGGCGGTCTGGCGCTCGCGGAACCTCTCGAGCGCCGTGGCGATGGCCGGATACTTGTTCGCGAGGATCGCGGCGGCGAATAGTGCCGCATTGCTGGCGCCGGCGGCACCGATCGCAAACGTCGCCACCGGCACGCCGGCCGGCATCTGCGCGATCGACAGCAGGGAATCGATGCCGCCGAGCGCCTTGGACTGCACCGGCACGCCGAGCACCGGCAGGCGCGTCTTGGCGGCGGTCATGCCGGGCAGGTGGGCCGCGCCGCCGGCGCCGGCGATCAGCACCTCGAGCCCGCGCCCGTGTGCGCCGGCGGCGTACTCGAACAGCAGGTCGGGCGTGCGATGCGCAGACACCACGCGCACCTCGTAGGGAATCGCGAGCTTGTCGAGGAAGTCGGCGGCGCTCTGCATCGTCTCCCAGTCGGAAGAGGAGCCCATGATGATGCCGACCAGCGGTTGCATCACGGCATTGTATCGAACAATGCGCGCAAAGCGCGAAACAACTCCCGCGAGGCCGCGCCGCCGGCATTCAGGCGCGCACGCTCGCTTTGTGCCGCGGCTACGCGCCGCGCCCACTCAGCCTGGTCGATATCAGGACGCCAGCCCGCCAGTGCGGCGAGCGCCGGCGCACCCTCGCTGATCAGCCGTTCGCGCCAGGCCTCGACCCGCTTGAAGCGCTCGGTCGCGCGCGCGTCCGCCGCGCTGCGGGCGCCGAGTGCGGCCCGGATCGGCTCCGGGTCGATGGTGCGCATGAGCTTGCCGATGAACTGGCGCTGGCGTGCGCCGCCACCGCGGCTGGAGATGCGCCGCGCCAGGCGCACCGCATCGACCAGCTGCTCCGGCAGCGCGAGTGCCGCCAGCTGGGCATCGCTCAGCGTCAGCAGTTCCTCGCCAAGGTCCTGCGCGGCGTGCGCGGCGCGCTTGCGCGCGCTCTTGCTCGGGCGCTCTTGCCCGGGCTCCTGCCGGGGCTCCTCATCCTCTGGTTCGCTGCTCACTGACTGCCGCCGCGGTTGAATTCGCCCTGACTGGTACAATTTAAGCCCGACACGTCCGCGAATCATGCCCGATGCCGCAACCTGAAGCTTCTCCCCCCGAACGGCCGCTTACCGACGTGGCCAGCGTTGCCCTCGATGAGGCACGTCGCCAAGGCGCTTCCGAGGCCGAGGCCGACGTCTCGGTCAGTCAGGGGCTGTCGGTCAATGTGCGCCTGGGGGAGGTCGATACGGTCGAGTACCAGCGCGACCGGGGCTTGGCCGTCACGGTGTACTTCGGCAAGCGCAAGGGCTCGGCCAGTACCGCCGACCTGACCGCCGCCGCCGTGCGCGCCAGTGTCGAGAAGGCCTGCGCGATCGCGCGCTACACGGCTGAGGATCCGTATGCCGGGCTCATCGAGCCGGAAATGTTGGCGCGTGAGATCCCGGACCTGGATCTGGACCACCCGTGGGAGCTCACGCCCGAGGGCGCGATCGAGCTGGCGCGCGAGTGCGAGGCGGCGGGACTTGCGGTGGATGCCCGCGTCAACAACTCCGAGGGCGCCTCCGTCAACACGCAGCGGCACACCGGCGTGTACGGCAACTCGCTCGGCTTCCTGGCCGGCTTTTCCGCCACCAGTCATTCCCTCAGCTGCTCGCTCCTCGCGCAACAAGGCGAGGACATGCAGCGAGACTACTGGTACACCGTGGCGCGCGATCCGGCCGACCTCGAGGCGGCTGTTGGCGTCGGGCGCACGGCCGGTGAAAAGGCGCTCGCGCGTCTGGGGGCGCGCCGCCTGAGCACCCGCAAGGCGCCCGTGGCCTTCACCCCCGATCTGGCGCGCGGCCTGCTGCGCAGCTTCATCGGCGCGATCTCCGGCCCCAGCCAGTACCGCAAGTCCTCCTTCCTGCTCGAGGCGGCCGGCGAACAGATCTTCCCGTCGTTTCTGGGCATGCAGGAGCGCCCGCATATCCCGAAGGCCCTGGCCAGCAGTCCCTTCGATCACGAGGGTGCGGCCACGCGCGACCGCGAACTGGTGCAGGCGGGAGTGCTGGAGGGCTACGTGCTCGGCAGCTATTCCGCGCGGCGGCTCGGGCTGAAGAGCACCGGCAACGCCGGCGGCATCCACAACCTCATCGTCACGAGTTCGGACGCGCTGCTCGATCCGAAGGCGTTTCTCGGGCGTCTCGGCACGGGGCTCCTCGTGACGGAGCTCATGGGGCAGGGGGTCAATGGCGTCACCGGGGATTACTCGCGCGGGGCGAGTGGCTTCTGGGTGGAGAACGGCGCCATCGCCTATCCTGTGCAGGAGATCACCATCGCCGGGAACCTGCGCCCGATGTACCGCGACGTCGTGGCGCTCGGCAGTGACGTGGACCGGCGCGGCGGCATCCACGTTGGCTCACTCCTGATCGGGGAGATGACGATCGCGGGCGAATAGCGTACGGAGCGGTCATAGACACGCATCGGTCGCCACACGGGGAGCGATCGTACGTGGTGACGTAACGTGTCGAATATCCGAGGTTGACCTAGGCTCTACGACCGCTCCCGACCCAGAGTTGCCGGTCATTCCCTTGAAAGCAGCCTGGCTCGCCCCAACACACCACGGGATCCGGGTAGATGGCTTACTACGGCGGAGTCGGAGAATTTCCGGTTCTGCAATCCCCACGAGTAGTAGTTTGCCCTGCCTCGCCAGACGGCTGTGCATGGCCTCGGCGCTCTCTACACTGCTCTACCGCAAATGACTAGAAGACTTTGGTGACTTATGGAATTCGTACTGTTTGATATCGGTGCAACGTTCGCCCTGCTGCTCGGTTTCGCCTGGAGCGATCTGGCGCGCGCAAGATCAACTCCATGTTCGATCTCAAGCCCCGAAGAGCGCTCGTAACCTCATCGCGGTGGCGCGGCAGACATAATTGATTTTAGATCACCGGCCGCGGGCCACATTCGCTCTTTCCTCCTTCCGGCAGGCCGGCTGCGTCTTTGCGTATGTTCATCACGCCATATCTGAATGGGCGCACAGCCAGTGCCCCACGCTCGGCATTTGCGGGCTGGGCTTCGCGCCAATGGCCTAGCACTAGGCGGGCAGCCTTAATCGCTTAAACCCGTATCCCCCGAGCGTTACCCGTACGTGAAGTCAGGCTTGCTCTGTCCGACCTCGATAATATATCCATCAGGATCGCGGATGTAACAGCGTGTCTCGCCGTACTTATCCTTCGGCTCCGTGATGAACTCGGCTCCTCGACTTTTCCATAATTCATAGCAAGCTTGAATATCGGCAACGCGGATATTCATAAAGCTGCTGATCTTATCCGGGTCGGCGAGGACGCTGAGCGTTACCGACGGCTTGTCGGGAGTTGGTCCGCCTCCGACGTTGACGATGAGCCACGTATTCGCGATCTGAATGTACCCAGGCGCGCCGTTGCTGTCGCCTCTGCTGAGAATGCGACCGCCGAAGACCCTTTCGTAGAAGCGAGCCGATCGGTCGATGTCGGCTACAGTGAGAAAATGCGTGACGGTGAACCCCTCCCGCGGGGGCATCTCATAGCTCTGATGCTCGATTTGTACGCTGTTCATTGTCGACTCCAATTTTCGATGCAGTGCTTATAGAAATACCGAATAAACCCACCGGCATCCCGAAGTGCTCGCACAGGGGTTACCGCATCTGGTAGGGGTGAAAGACGTAGTCCTTCGCCTTCACGGCCACATGGCAGCTTTGCCCGCACGCGGGAGTGCCCGCTTTATCGGCCGCAAAAGTGGCCGACTTCGGATCATAGTCAAACTGGGCGTATCCCCACCCGCCCGTCTCGGGGAATCTCTTGCTATCCTTTTCCATGAAGAAAAGGTCCGCCAAAGTGTCGGGCACATCAACGGAGAATGGGGCTTCCGTGCTCTTCTTCGGTTTCCACTGCACCTTCGCGATCTTGGAGCCCTCGGGAAACGGTTTGCCGTTGCCCGGAATACCGGACTTGTAAGCCGCAATTATCGTGGGATTGCCCAAGATCACTTTCATCCGGTCATCCGTCTTCGAGCTGGAAATGAGCTGCCAGTCTTCGTAGCCCTTGAAGTCAGAGAATGCGAGCCCATCCGGCAGTTTCAATGTGTACTTGTCCTGCGAGGAAGCGGCTACACCGCTGACCACCGCAAGCGCGAGCACAGTGGCACCTAAGATCAGCATATTATTGCCGCGCATCGTCGTGTCCTCCTCAGTGGGTTAGAGGCGCAACATCTTTCATGATGGCCGAAACAGCTCGTGACCAGCAATCCATTGGGTCGCGAGCAATAGTCAATCACCATCCGCAACGTCTCAACTGCTAATCCACGCAACGTGGCTCGCTCTACAGAACCTGTAGCCGGCGAGCTTCCTTACGAGGTTGTCCCCTTGCGTCCTAGGCTCCGATTCTTTGTATCAAGGTGAGGGTGAGTAACGCGTGTACACAAAGTCGCGAGCTTTGGCGGGCTCGTGGCATGGAAAGCAGGTTTTATGCACCGCCTCGCCAGCGGGTTTGCCGTCCTTGAATTGAGCGAACCCCCAACCACCCGTCGCGGCGTATTTTTTTGAGTCCTTGACCATCAACTGGAGGTTAATGGGGGCGCCGGCCACGAAGGATTGAGCACGGCCAAAGACTTTGTTGTTTTCCTCGGACGGAACGTAACTCCACGCGATCCGGGCAATGATTGCACCGTCCGGATACGGCAGCTTCCCTTCCCGGAAGGCCTTTATGGCGACATCGTTGCCGAGAACGACGCGAAGATCATTGTTGTTGCCTGCCTCGTGCGCAACGGAGATCACCGCCCAGTCGCGGTATCCGGGTGGAGTCTTGACTCCGAAGATCGGGGATGCCGCCTCATCAACTCCTAGGGCCGCAAAAGGCGTCGACGCCCCGATACAGGTCGCTGCTACGAACAGTCGAACGCTCATTCGTTTCATGAAAATCGAGGTGCCCCGCGCGACTATTAAGGTACGTAACGCGTGTAGATAAGGTCGGTCGCCTTCGCAGGCTCGTGACAGGGAAAGCACGTTTTAAGTAATGCCTCGTCGGCAGGTTTGCGATTTGGGTCGAAGTGCCCGAACCCCCAGCCGCCCGTAGCGGCGTACTTCTTCGAGTTCTTTACCTCGAACTGTACGTTGGTGGGGGCACCGGGAACGAAGGATTGTTTGTCGCCAAAGACCTTGTTGTTCTCCTCCGAGGGGACGTGGCCGTAGTGCAAAGCGGCGATGATTGCGCCGTCGGGAAAGGGGAGCTTCCCTTCGCGGTACGCCTTGATCGCTACATCGTTGCCTAAGACGATAGCGAAACTGTGGAGGTTGCCTTCTTCGTGGGCTACGGAGATCAGCTTCCAGTCGCGGTATCCTGAGGGAATCTCGGTTACGTAAACTGGAGCGGACTTCTCATCTGCCTGTCCGGACACGGTTGCCAGATAGGCTATAACGCTCGCGAGCGTTGCAACTATGATTGCGAATGCGCTTTTACGCTTCATGGCCACACCTTCTCTTGACGCGCGATGTAACGACATCCAGGGAACGAATTTGTCATTTCCTGGGAGTGAAGACGCTCACTCTGGGCAGGATGCCGGCCGCCGAAATGTACTCGTGTGCTGTGCAGCAATGAGTGAAACTTTCGCGTCGTTACGTCGCGTGCCAGGTTCGACGGCGAGCATTTGATCGTGACCGGTGGCTCGGCAGCCGTCGGCAGCGAGGCTGCGCGCGCCCGCAGTTGCGGGTGCCGGCGGTGGCACCAGCGATCAGCAGGACGAACGCTGGCGACGCGGAGACGGTCAATTCAGGTGCATGTCGCTTTCCAAGCAGACAGATCAGGCAATGCAATTGTCCGGAGTTGGCCGCCTGCTGGCGATCAGCCGCGTCACCGGCAGCTTCGTGGCGTTCAACCTGCAATCGCGCCGAGTGAACGTTAGGTTTGCAAATTGACCTCTACCTGAACCGCCTGCCTTACAAGGGCCGCAAATTTCAGCGCCTCCGAGTCGTGCGCAGCTGGCAGATATCCATCTCGACAGTTCACGTGCGCCACACCACCAAAGTGCATACCGAGATATTCGAAGATTTCGCAGAACGCATCCATGAATGCCACGGACGGTTCGTCGCTGATCGACGTGCACACGACGTATGCATTCTTTCCCCTCAGCCTGTGACCCGCGAACAGAAGGTCTGGCAATTCAAGAAGATCAGAAAACCGGTCGATAAATACCTTCATTGCAGGGCTTACTGCGTACCAATAGATGGGCGTTGCAAAGATGATCTGATCGTGCGCCGACACACGCTTCACCAGAGGCTCGAAGTCATCGTCCCTGTTTAGGTGGTCGTAGTCATACGGTGACAGGCGCTGGCTAGCGAGATCGACGACCTCGATGTGGAGCTCCAGCGCAATACGATCAATCAGTTGGCCAGTATTCCCGAAACGACGGGAACTGGAAAACAGAGCTATCGTGCTGAGCATAGCCCCGGAGAGGATTTTGCCGTTGTTAATGCTCGAATAGCCGCGCCCGTCATTCTAACTTCCGTTGTGACAACCGCCCTCGATGCCTGCTGACGCTGTGGTGGCTTGATTCCAGATCGTCGGGATCGTACAACCTCAACCATACTTGAGGTCAAGAGGGCATGCAGTGGCAAGGATTACTCCGGTGGAGCTCGAGCGACCACTGTCAGCGGGGCAGGTTGCCGCGCGAAGCGGTGTCGCTGTATCAACTGTTCACTTTTACGAAGCGAAGGGTTTGGTAAAGGGCTGGCGCACCACCGGCAATCAACGCCGTTACAGTCGAGATGTTCTCCGGCGCGTTGCAATCATCAAGGTTGCGCAGCGCCTGGGCCTGCCCCTGTCTATGATCAAGCAGGCCATTGATTCCTTACCTGATGGTCGCACGCCCACCGCCAAGGACTGGAAGCGACTATCAGTGGGGTGGCGCAGCGAACTGGACCGACGGATCGCGTTGTTGCAGCGACTTCGCGGTCAACTTGATAGCTGTATCGGTTGCGGGTGCTTGTCGCTAAAGGCGTGCCACCTGCGTAATCCCGGCGATGCGGTGGCGGGTCTGGGCTCCGGGCCGCTGCTGATGTAGGAAGTGAGACTCAACTATCGCAGTGTACCGCCAGCGGAGCCTCTGAACGGAGCGCGACGCCGGGCTGCAGCGCGGCGCCGCCCTCTCTTTTATTGACAGTTCTACGATTTTCGGACCGCCGTACGAGAGGGCGCCGGAACCGCGCTCATGAAGCCTGTGGTTGAGAAGCTCTCTGGACGACATAAGTTCACTTGCGGCGTATAAGGTGTCATTGAGTCCTTGAGGCGCGCGGGCCACCCGACGACCAAGATCTCACGTCACGACAAGTCTCAACGACGGTCAGCGCGGTTATGCCTGCTATTGACCCCAATGCCGTCGGTGGCGAACGGCCGGTATCCGGCAACCCATTCAGATAACTGGCCTCTTACCCGAGGACTTCTTGTGATAGTCGGTGCTGAAGCGATTTCTTGAACGGAAATCACGTAGTTATCTCGTTCTGGTCGTGCTGCCGGTAGACCCTCGGTAGACGTCGATGCCGATTCAGCGCTAGACCAGATCTCAGCGCCAGGAGAATCTACCCAGTCAGAATTAATTTGATCCGCCAGCCCGAAGTTCAATCCGAATGCTTTCCTTCCTGCTTATTCTCCAACAGCTTGCCAGTGACGGCATCGACGCCGACCTCGTACGTCTTGGAGCCAACTTTGATGTCAAAGGAATAGCGCAGGCCACTGCCGCCCTTTTCCTTCTCAAGTTCTTCATCGGTAATCTTGCCTGGACGCGTTTTCAACGCAATGTCGCGTGCGGCCTGAATATCAATCTTTGCGTCCTTGGCAAGTTCTTCGCCCGTGTAGGCCATTGCGACCGTACAAAATGCAAGAGCACTCACAGCCAATAACGTCGCAATGGCATTTCGACCTTGGATAAGCCTCGATGACTGATTCATGACTTGTACCTGCCACGTGCGCCGCCGATTGGACGTCGGTCAAAGAATGGGACCTGGATCGTGGCATGCAGTTCCTTTGCCAGCACCGACAACATGGTCGATGGTCATTTGTTGCACATCCGAGCTGGCGCGTTACCCGTCGGCTTCTTTCAGAATGTAACGCGTTGAGCCCGTACCTCTACCGATTCTCTACCGTCAGCATTTCGGGCGCCTTCCTGCTAACCTGCCTGGCGATTTTCGGATCGGCTGCGATTTGGGAGAATAGCGCTATTGACGGGCCTCGCCGGTCCATGGAGGATGGCAGCGATGCCAGCGACAATGCATCGACCGAGGGGCTCTCTGGCGGTGTGTGCGCTGCTTATGCTGCTCGGCGGATGCGTCTATCATCGTGCGGTCGCTCCCGAAGCCAACTCCGCCGCCACGCCAGCGCCCGCACCAACGACCACGCTGCCGTCTGCCAACGCCCGCACCATCGAGCCACCACCTCAGTCCACGGTGCCCGCGGCGGCCGCGGCGAGCGATGCCACGAACTCGTCCACAGTGCCGCCCAACGATGTGGCATCGCCGCCGGTTGCACCCTCGAAGCCATCACCCGCAGCCCCGACACCGAGCCGGCAAGGCCCGCCTGTTGCCGCGGCCGTCTCAAGCGGCAAGCCGAGCGCTTCGATGCCTGTCGCGCAGAGCGTGTCGCCCGCGTCATCGAAGGTCTCACCCGCCGCACGCGAAGCGGGGTCGGTCGTCCTGGCGCCGCCGCCAACGGAGGCGACTCCGCGGACTCAAACGGCTCAGGCGGCTGCGGCGCTCGATCTGGCCTCGCTGGAGCAGCGATTGCGCGACACGCATGCCATCGGCATCTTCACGAAGCTCTCGCTGAAGAACCAGGTCGATGATCTGCTCGCGCAATTCAAGTCTTTCCACCACGGTCAAACGCCACCGACACTCACGCAGCTGCGGCAAAAGTTCGAGCTCCTGCTAATCAAAGTCGTCACCGTCCTGCAGGACGGTGACGCTGCGCTCGCGGCCGCAGTATCCGCCTCGCGCGAGGCCCTCTGGAGCGTCCTTTCCGATCCGCAGAAGTTCGCCAAAATTTGATAGCCATGACAGGAGTCCGCATGCGCCCGAACACGCCCCTTCTCGCCCTAGTGGTCATGGACGCCCTAGCTTCCGTCGGGGCGCTCGCCGCCGAGGATGCGTCCTTCAGCAAGGACCTCGCGGCTACGATCGCTCTGCAAGGCCTTCCCTGTGACAAGGTAGTCAGCGCGCTGCGAAACAGCGACAGCGACTACACGGCAACCTGTCGCGACGGCAACCGCTACCACGTCTACGTCGACCCGAACGGGCGCGTGGTCGTGAAGAAGCTTTGAGATCCGCGCCTGGTACCCTACCCGGAACCGGCCGTTCGGGTCGATCTACTGCGAATTTCCGGTCCTTTGACCCAAACCCGCCGCTCGCCTATGGCCGCTTTCGGGCGGCCAATTTAGACAGGCGATTGTCAGCTCGTGGGCCGGGAGCCGCCGGTCGACGGGCGATAGCCGCGGACTTAGGGTCTACGACTGATCTTGATCCGGAGCGGTCCTCGAGCTTTCCCGATACCGGTCATTGTCCCGTGGTGAAGCGGACCCTCGCATAGCTGCGTTGCCTGAGACTGCCTCCTCAGGACATTCTCCCGCGACCGGTACAAGATCAAGCGGCGCCTATAGATCGATCATGACCAGTCGATATCCGACATCGAGTGCCTCGCGCACCAGGAGATGACCGTAACGTCTGCTCCATGCACCGCTCTCCAGATCGCGTCTCAACCGTGCCACGCCCGATTCGACCTCGCCAATTTTCGAGAATGTTGACGTGGCAGCCCGCACGGCCGGATCGAGGAATGCCTGGGGTCGCCGCCAGTACGCAGCGGCAAAGCCGTCAGTGCAGTCATGGGGTATGGGGATCGGAGCGGTAGTGATTTGCCCGTATGTACGACGAAACTCGGTGAGAGCGGGAAAGTCCATGCGGTCTTGTTTCTGGAACGCGGGGAAGTAATCGTCGGTCAACCAGAATCCTGGAGCGTCCGGATCCCAAGTCAGGAACACGATGCGTCTCCGGGCGATACGCCCGAGCTCAGCAAACGACCGCGGTCGCTCGTCCCAGTGATGAACAGTCAATATGGCCATGACGATATCAGCGCATCCATCACGAAGCGGAAGACTTGCGGCGCGGGCTTGTACGGCTGGCGCCGCGGCAGGAGGCCGCTGACGAATCATCGTCATGGACGGCTCGATCGCCGCGATGCATCGGCCGGAGGGTTCATAGGAGCCTGTACCCGCTCCAACATTGACAACGGTGCCATCGACTCCAAGGACATTGTCGATCGCCTGACGGATCCGTGGATCCTGAATCCGTTGTCGTTTATATCCAATGCCTATGGTGTCGTAGAGCAAAAGCGTGGCCCCAGGTTCACATGGCTAGCAATCCGAAACGCACGGCCCGAAGTCGTTCGACATCTCTGTGATTTTGGACCCAACACCGACCGACCCTACACGACTGACCGCTATGAAGGAAATCGTGGCACATCAGTCGAGGACCGCTCCTGGCGGGGAGCCGCCTGTCGGTACGCAGCGGTCCGGTATGTCTGGTCTAGACCGCACCGCGACCCTATCCAGCCGCTCACGAACGGCCGCTCTCGGGCCGAGGCTCATGTAGGAACAGGGGCTGCATAACGTGAATCGCTAACCGCGAGTGCCGCGGCTTACGCTTGGTGCGCCGCAGCGTATGGGTCCCGTAGTGACCGCGGTCGAGTCCGAGCTGCTCGACCCACGAATTCACAATTCGGGCGTACTGGCGAGTGGACAGGTGGGCCGCTTCGCGAATCCGTCGGAAACAGTGGATCCTCCGCGGTCAGCCCGGCGTACCCGATAGGCACCCACCGCGACAGGGGGCGGCTCCGTGACCTTCGGACGTTGAATCCGCTACTGCTGCAGCACAATCGCCTCGACCCGCGCCCTGACGATGAAGTTTCGTTGTTGGCGGGGCTGGTCCGTGAGCATAGACTCGGCTCACCGCGCGCGCCGCCGGCGATGCGCCGATTCAACAAACACCTAGGGGGAGTCATGAGAATTGCAATTCCTGTGCTGCTGCTTGTGCCGGCAGTGGCATTGGCCAGCAGCGCATTCGACGGCACGTGGAAGGGCCGCGTCGATTCGGTGAAACAGACGGGGGCACCGGATGTCTTCTCCGTCGCCAACGGCATGTACGCCTGCACGAGCTGCAAACCCGAGACTAAGATCAAGGCAGACGGGACCGACCAGAAAGTCGTCGGTCACGACTACTACGACACCTTGGCGGTCAAGGTGGTGGACGCCAAGACGATCGAGTACACCAGAAAGCTGTCCGGGAAAGTGATCGGCACCAGCTCGGTCACAGTATCCGCGGACGGCTCGACGCTCAGCGGCAAGTTCACGGACTACACCGGCACTAAGCCGGCGACCGGCAGCTACACCGAGAAACGGGTCGGGGCGGCACCGGCCGGCGCGCACGCGGCGTCGGGCTCGTGGCTACAGGAAAAGATGACCGAGGGCAACGACGCCCTGACCATGATCAGCTACAAGATGACGGATGATTCCTTCAGCATGAGCAGCAACGGCCAGAGCTACAACGCCAAGTTCGACGGCAAGGAGTACCCGGTCGAGGGTGATCCGGGTCACACGATGGTGACCTTGAAGCGGATCGACGCCAATGCCGTGCTCGAGACCGACAGACGCCAGGGCAAGATCACCGACGAAGTTCGTCTGGTGGCGGCGAAGGACGGTAAGACGGTCGAGCTCACCGATAAGGATGTGATACACGATCAGACGACTACGATCACGCTCGACAAACAGTAAGCTCGCTCGCTGAGCGAGCACTCAAGCCAGGCGGCGCGTCGGGACACTGTCGCGCCGTCTTTTGTTGGTAGCGCGGGCAAAGGTCCTTCAAGGAGAACCTGATCGAGGCGCGTAAGCTACTTCGCGAGATACCGTAGTTACCCGTTTCTTGATGGCCCTGCCCGAACGACGGCTATCGGGCGGCCGTTTTCCGCCTCTGGACTTCCGCTATTGGCCCGGGAGGTGCCTGACACAGTTTCAGTTACTGGACGCTCGTCATAGGTGCTTAAGGTCATCATCCGCCACATCGACCGCCACGAATCACGGGGTAATTCCGGTCCGTATGCGCCGTGGGCTGCTGTCCACACGTCATGCTACCTTTCCTGAGCCATGTCTGACCCGACTCCGCCAGCCGATCCGATACATGGGTCGTCACCGACTCAAGCAGCCAATCACGTGCTTGACCCCCACGTGCCCGATGAGTTCCATGAACCCATATACATATGGAAGGGCTTTCTCCTCCGCTTCAGCGCTGTTGCGATGGGTCTATTGCTCCCGCCGGGTCACGAGCAGACCATTGGAGCTGCGTGCGCTGCCACGGGAAGCCTTCAGTGATGCAGGTACTGATCATAGGCGCCAGCAAGGGGATCGGGCTGGAGACGACGCGCCAGACGCTTGAGGCTGGTCACCGCGTACGCGCCCTGGCGCGATCCGCCACCGCGATGGCGCTCGCAGATTCGAAGCTCGAGAAGGTTCGCGGCGATGCGCTAAAAAATCAGGACGTGGATGCCGCCCTGATTGGAGTGGACGTCGTGATACAGACCCTGGGAGTAAGACTGGGCGACATGATCCGGCCCGTACACCTCTTCTCAGACGCGACCCGGGTGCTGATCGCGGGGATGAAGGCCCGGAGTGTCAAACGTTTGATATGTGTGACTGGCTTTGGAGCTGGCGATAGCCGCGCGAGCATCAGCTGGCTGCAGCGGCTGCCATTCCAGATCGTCTTCGGCCGCGCTTATGAGGATAAGAGCTTGCAGGAGCGATTGATCAAGGAAAGCGGACTTGACTGGACGATCGTGCGGCCCGGCGTTCTCACCGGCGGGCCACGGACGGGGCGCTACGAGGTTCTTGCAGAGGCCCGCCAATGGCGAAATGGGATCATCTCCAGGGCAGACGTGGCCGCATTCCTTGTTCGACAGATCGAGGATAGAAGTTACGTTCACAAGGCCCCGGTACTGGTTAATTGATTATCAGTTATCCGCGCAGACAGGCCTCGCACAAACCCTCCCCGACCTCCGGTTCCGCCTTTCAGCGTCGGTGAGCGGCCGCTTCAGGGAACCCAATCCAATGGGCCAATCGTGTGGTTTTGGCCGGATGCGGCCTGTTGGGGCGATGGCCCGCGATTTCCGCTTAGGACCGCCCGCGGCTCAGACCGCAGCCGCGGGCGCACCAGTGCACTTCAGATGGCGTCAATCCGAGCCGCAGTTGCGGAATTTCAGCGAAGCGATCCAAGTGGCCCAGGCGAACGAGCCGTCAACCGGGTAGTACTCATTCGTGTACCAGAACGTGCACAAATCGTTGCCATCGAGCGCCATGCTCGAGTAGTCGCCCCAGCGATTGAATGAGTTCAATTGTGAGCCGCCGCCTTGTTTGATCAGCGACTCTTTCTCGGTGGTACCCGGGCGATCCCTCGCCGTCTGGCCGGCGTAATACAGCGACGGGTAATCACCGGCGGCGGCACTCGAACGGCTGTACCCCAGGGCTATGTCTCCCGACTGGTCCCGCGCAATCGAGCCCATCCAGCGGTAATGGCCATCATCCGGGGTCTGACCGGTTTGATAAAGGGAGAGGTTGGTCGAGCCTTCCCGGGCCCGGAATTCGTACCATCTTTGCGCTACGGCAGCGGTGTCGTTCACGCTGTGAGTCACCACAAAGTGCTGCTTGCCGCCATTGTTGCCCCAGCCGCCGTCGGCCGAGCGGGCCAGCCGGTACATGAGTCGATCGCCGAGGGTGTCCAGCAGCTCGGACCCTGGGCTTGGCTGCGGGACGCAAAACGTGTTGAAGCTGCCGGCGGGGCAAAATGCCAGGATGTACGAAGGAACACTGATCGGCATGGTTCCGTCGATGCCAGCGAGAGTTGAGTTCGCAGGGTGGTGGAAGTCCACCGTGAACACAAATTCGTAAACGTTACTGCCACCCGGGACGAAGTTATCGATCGCTCCGAGTAGCACCTCGGGCCCATCGAGCCCCGGGGTATCGTCATCGGCAGGAAGCATGCTGTCATCGAATAACGTGCCGTTGGAGTTATCGAAAATGCAGATTTGCGATGCTCTTTGGTCTCCGTCCCGCATGCGCTCGGCGTCATAGGCGCAGACATTCACACCCAGGAAGAAATTCGTGACGGGGTCGAAGACGTTCTGAGTCTGATAATAGACGCTCGGCGTCAGTCCCCACTTCGGATAGTCGGGAAACCCAGGCTGTTGGGGAAAGGTATAACGGTTGTAACGGCCGGTCGCATCGGCAGTCTGGGAAACCGCCACGCAGGTATAGAAAGGAGGACCGGCGAACACATTTTGGGCGGCCAGCCAGCGATGATGCGTCTTATCCCACTGAATGATGATGTCGCCGTCGTTGTTAGTCTCACACGGCGCGCCGAACCCCTTCCAAAAGTTGGTGCCAGCGAAAGGTCCCGCGAGCAGAGCTCCCGTGAACTTGTTGAACACGGCATAGCAGGTATTGACCCACTGCACGACTTCGTAGTCGCCCACGGCCGCATTGGTGTCGGGCGGCACGAGGGTTTGGAGCGAAACACTCGGACAATCCAGAGCATCGCCGATTTGGTCGACCCCTGCGAAGCTCTGGCGTTGCCGGGCGCCGATGAGCGGTCCAATGGAGGACGGCTGCACGGCGCTTGCAGTTCCCGCGTGCTGACTCAGCGAACCCTTGGTCAACTGCGATAGCTTCGGCTTCTTGGGACTGTGCATCACACCAACGCCTGGCGCGACTGAGGGCGTCATCGCGAGCTCGGCCAGCGGCGCCGAAACGTCAGAGTGCCTTGGTTCGTTCACGATCGCATCGCTCAGCACCTGAGGCTGAGTTGCTGCCTGTTGCGCCGCGGCAGCAGGACTGCACAGGGCCGCCAGACTCAGCGCGGGTACGACTGCCGCTGACAGCCACGAGATTTGTTTGCCGTTTTTCTTCATCGTCTTCCCCTTGAACGCCCTTCGATTTGTTTTCGCTGCGGGACGCTGGCGCGCTAACGGGATACAGACGCGCGCGGGCCACTTGTTCTTGGCTTTGTCGGCATCGTGAATTAAGAGTGTTCATGGTAAGCCCCGTCGCGTTGCAGCAACCAGCGTGCACAACAGCAGGAGATCCGACGATGGTTGCTGCTGATCAGCCACGTTCTGAGTACAACCACGGCTTTCCCGACGGCTGCCCGTGCCCTGAAGATCAGGCTTTCGCTCGTAACGCTTCTGTGACCTTCAGCGTCGATACGTGCTCTTCTAGGATGCTAGGGCTTGTGATTGCTGTTAAAGGCCGCCGACCCGGTCGTTGTGTTGCCGAAGTCGTCCTGCGTGATGTGATGCCGTCCTCGTCCGGCGTAAGGCTCAGATCCTGCTCCAGCACCGGCGCCCGGAACTTCCAGCCGGGGGGAGCTTCAAGCGGCTACCGAGGGTCGCGGCCTCCTCGAACTTCTGATCGGGGTAGGGGATTAGACTGAAGGACTTCATGGCCCAGAAGTTGCCATCCGGATCCTCTAGGAGGAATACCTGCTTGCCCTTGTCGAAGCCGAACTTGGGTGTGGCGCCGACTGTGATGTTTTTGTAGGCGGCCTCACCTAGCTTGAGACTGAGGCCCTTCAGGTCCAGCCAGTTCACCCAGCGCGCTTTCATGCCGCCGAAGTCCCGCTCCTTGCCCTCTCAACCTCGATCCAGTCCAACGCGCCGGAAAGTGGACCATGAAGTCCCTTTTCTACCCTACCGAGAATCCTGTTGCGCAACCATTGGGCCTAAGACCCGCTGCGGCTCTTGGGGAAGAAGCCACGAATGCCTGCTTCCCGGCAGACATTTTCAGGTCCGGCACTTCGGGTTTGGCCGATCCTCGCTAGATGCGCTGTCGCCTTGGATATCAACACGGGCAAGCCGACGTTCGTGCCCGTGTGATTTGCCAAGGGCCGGGAGACGGGTGTGGATTTATGGGCGTACGGCGCATCCCAACGTATGATGGGGTCGCTTCGATATTCTTAATGATTTGCGTTGCGGTGTACTGATCGGGGAGCTGAAGTTCAGGATCCGGGACATTGCTGACTCTTTATTCCTATCCCGCGCTTTTCGGGGTCGCCGACAACAACGGCTACGGCCTCAAGGTATTTGCGTTCCTCAAGCTGACCGGCGTGGCGTTTATTCATCGCCACACCTTTGACGCGTCGCAAGCACCGCGACAGCAGCTTCCTTACATCGTCGATGATGGCCAAGCGCTCGGGGACAGCGAGGCGATACTCGCGTATCTCATCCGCCGCTACGGGCTGACCATCGATGCCGGGCTTAGCACGGCGCAGCAGCATACGGCGCATCTGATCGGCCGCATGCTCGATGACATCTATTGGGTCATGTCCTACTCGCGCTGGAAGGATGAGGAGTTCTGGCCGGCCTTTCGCGACGCGCTTCGCAGGGAACATCCGAGTGTCACCGATGAAAGTCTCGACAAAGCACGAGAATACAATTCGCAGCGCTACTACTATCAGGGAATCGGTCGCCTTGCGCCTGCTGCCGCCTATGCGCGCGGACTCGCAGATCTTCAGGTGCTTGCGGATCTCGTTCCCCCGCGCGACTACATGTTTGGTCCCGAGCCGACCAGCATTGACGCCAGCATCTACGGGTTCATCGCCAATATCTATTTCTACTCGATCGAGACGCCGCTGAAGAAGTTCGTCACTTCGCACAGTAACCTGGTTCGCCACTGCACAGCGATCCACCGCCTCGTCGATTACAATCCGCCGCCCGATTCAGGCAACGATCCCCCCTCTGAAAGCACCTGAATCGTCGAAGTCGCTGTCAGAACCTCCGAACGGGCGATGCATCTCGCACTCACTGGTCGACCGGCCGGTCTGCGGAAGCCAACCGGGCGGCCGCGAATGGGCAACATTTGCCCCGACTCGGACGGATGGCTTTCCCGATAGCGGCCACTCGAGAGGAAAACAGCGGACACTCAACGCGACACGCAAATCTCTGCGGGCCGGATAAGGCGCGAACGCCGCGACCTCTGGGTCCAAATGGTCAGTCTCATTGCCGCGGGCAGGTTGATGTAGTGTCGCGGGTGCTACGTCGCCGGAGCGTAGAAGTAATAGTCGGCCGTATACGGGATCTTTGCCTCGGTGCCGCGTTTCGAGCTGTCACAGCTGGCCGCTGCGGGAGGCTGGCCGCCCTTGGTGTGTATCCTTTGAATGCTTGTCACCTGTGCGAACACGCCCGCGCCGGAGTGTCCCGTGGCGGTCACGAGCAGCCACGGAATCGACTCGGGATCGGGCGAATCCACCTTGGCTGAGCCCTTTCCCGTCACTTCGCTACCGTCTTTATGCTTCCACGTCGGGCCGGCGTAGTGATGGCCGACGACAGCTCCCTTCCGGTCGTGCAGCTGCGCTTCGGGAGCCTTCAACGTCCACTGCGATTTACCATCAGCTCCCTGCTGACAAACGTAGATCTGCGCGCCGGAGGCGTGCGCCAGAAACACGAGCCTCTCGCCCGCGGGCACCTTGACCTGATCCGGCACGTCCGGAGCGGAAGCGGCGTATGCCCCTGCCTGCATCCCAATGGTCGCCGCCAGTCCGAGCAGAAGCCGTTGCTGGCGCGTGGTCTCCGTCGTTTTCATCGGGTACCTCCAATTTTGCGGCCCACCGTATTCTCGCAATTACTACAGCGCAAATCGCTCAGGCCACTACGAAGAGCTCGCCTGCCGCAGTTGCTGCGGCGTACCGCAAAGGCACGCAGCGCCCCAGCAAATTGAGGGCTTCTTTATTGTCCGGCTTTAGCCGAGCAGCAGCATCCGCACCATGAGCTAGGGCCACCAAGAGCCGTCCCGTGAGATTGGGGGCTCGGAACGACCGTTGTCGGGAGGCCAATCCGCTTAGATTGCGGAACGCTTCTGGCCGGGAGCTGCTGGTCGGCAGGGAATAGCCGAGCCGCGGACTTTGGGACTACGACTGGTCTTGACCCCTTTGGTGACCGACGAGAACGGCGGCTTTGCGGCGGCCTCACATTTGTGATTTATCAATAACCCCAGACGCCGCATTCAGCGCTTCAAGACGAACTCGTGGAGCTTCGTCTGCGCCGTCCCATAGTTGCCGAGGTGGTAGACGGCCGCGCCGATCGGCGAGAACGTGAAGGTGTCAAACGGCTCGGCAGCCATCTTGTCGAGGTAAACCTTCGTCGCCAGGCCCGTAGTGACGTGCGGCATGTAGTGCTCGCCGGAATGATCGGGTACAAACACCTCAACGTATTCGACCAAGGGCGGAACAATGGAACCTTCGGTCGGGGGGGCGAAAGCGGCCGCGGTTCCGTTCTTCACCACGAACGGAGTCACGGCGTCAACGACCGCCTGCTGCACCTTCAACAATTCCGGAGTCGACTTAACGACAATACCCTGAAGGCCAAGCGGACCGTCCGGAATATAGTAGTACTTGAAGGCCTCCAGCTTCAGACTGGTGACATGGGCGCTGTCCAGAGCCTTGCCGACGGCTGCATAGATCTTGTCGAGATCGCCGGTGCGGACGTATCGCTGGACCAGAGTCACGTGCGGCCGGTGGGAGGCATCCAAAGAAAATCCCTTGGGGAAATCCTTACGCAGTTGTTCGTTGATCGCCGCCGCGCGCTTGAGCATCGTAGCGTCGGGCTGGAGCAGGATATCAATGGCGATGACGTCGTCGTTCTTATCAGCGGCGGCTGCCGGCTGGTTTTGCGCCCCAGCCGATAACGAGCGCGACCAGTGCGAGCACAGACAGCCAGAGATGGTTCGCTGTGTTCATCTTCATGGTAGTTCCTCGCAGAAGTGTTCTTGCTGTTTCAGTTAGTCAACGATCATTTTTGGACCGGCCAGCCCGCAGGCAGCTCTGTTGCCGGCTGCCATGAAGTCACAGGCTGGAAAAGTGCGTCAATTGGTACAAGGTCCAATCGCTCCTTTGGAGCTGACATTTCAGCATCCCGAGCGCCCGGAATTGGGCCGCCCAGCGACGGTCGCCCCCTGCATGCCGGCTGTCGACCTGATATCGCCGGTGAGGCGAGGCTGCCGATCTTCAATACCCGAAAGGACAGCAATGAAAATGATTCCTTCGTATTCAGCGGTTGCCCGCATCCTTGCGTTGGGCGCCTTGATCGTCCTCGGTGCGTATGCCCAAGCTCAAACCCCGACCGATCCGTTGCCCTCGTGGAATAACGGCTCCGCCAAGCAGGCCATCGTCACCTTCGTCAAGGAAACTACGACGCAGGGGAGTCCGAAGTTCGTGGATCCGGTGGCCCGCATCGCCACATTCGACCAGGACGGCACCACCTGGGTGGAGCAGCCCCTGTACGCCCAGGTCATGTTTGCCTTTCACCAGGTCGGGGTGATGGCGGCGAAGGATCCGAAGCTGAAGGAAATCGAGCCGTTCAAGACAGTGCTCTCGGGCAACCGGGAGGCGATTGCCAAGCTGACGCTGCCGGATCTGGAGAAGATTCTCTTCGTCACCCATACCGGCATGACGGTCGAGGCATTCCAGAAGAGTGTGCTGGACTGGATTACCACCGCGCAGCACCCGCGCTACCACCACCTCTACACCGAGTGCATTTACCAACCGATGGTCGAGGTGATGCAGTACCTGCGCGCGAACGGCTTCAAGACCTACATCGTGACCGGCGGCGGCCAAGACTTCGTGCGGGTGTACTCGGAGCGGGTCTACGGGATTCCGCGCGAGCAAGTCGTCGGCTCGACGGCCGGTACTACGTTCGGCTACCAGGACGGCAAGTCAGAGCTCATCAAGGAGCCGCGGGATGTGCGCGTCGATGACAAGGACGGTAAGCCCATCGGCATCCATCTGATGATCGGGCGGCGGCCGCTGGCGGCGTTCGGCAACTCCGGCGGCGACCAGGAGATGCTCGAATACACCCAAGACGGCGGTGGGACACGGCTCGAGATGCTGGTGCATCACGACGACGCCACGCGTGAATACGCTTATGGAGCCGAGTCGAAGATCGGCAACTTTTCCGACACCCTCATGAGCGAGGCGAAGCAGCGCGGCTGGGTCGTTATCAGCATGAAGAACGACTGGAAGCGCATCTTCGCGTGGGAGCAGTAGTTTTTTTTCCTCATGCTGGGAGCTCTAACTGATTAGCTTTTTTTGTAGCCGCGAGCGGCCGCTTTGTGGAAGTCATTTCGGCGAGCTGTGGCAGGTTTTGGCGGTGAGTTCAATCGATCGAACGCAATACTTCACCTTGTAAAAAGGAGGTGGAGTGTGATGCGGCAACGACGGAAGCGGCGCTATTGCATCGCGGCGGAGAGCGCTGAGATCTGGGATCGGTGGCGCCGGGGTGAAGGGCTCAAGTCGATCGGCCGGGTTTTTGGCAAGAGTTCCGGCTCGATCTTCTCGCACATTAGCCCCACGGGTGGTATTCGGCCGCCAGCACGACGACGCTCGCGGCTGGCACTGACGCTGGCCGAGCGCGTCTGACCCTTCTGCGACATTGGCGAACGACCGCTCTTGGGGCGTTCAATTAGCCCCACGCGCTGACTGACAACGCCAGTGCAACAGTCGAAGGATTTCAAGAGGCATTGCACCCCCTCATGCGAGGCGAGCATCCCCGTGGGCAGATCCTCGTGATTCGGGACTGACGCCAAGCCAACACCGCTAGGACCAGGTGTACCGGAACTGTGAGAGCAACAAAAGCGAGGTTTTCTTGATACAAGCCGGGCAGCGTACGGATGATCAGACTGATCAGCGCGGCCGCTGCAATGAGGGTGGCTAAACGGTAGGCGATTCGTGGCGCGCGCCACCACACTGTCGGAAGGACCAGACATGCGGGATTGAGCAGCAGCAGGTTCTCGTTATCCCAAGCGGCCCAATGATCGGTTAATCCCCACAGCCCGGCCAGCACGAGGCCGGTAAGTCCGCAGATCAACCACCACGCGACAGCCAGCAGCGCAAATGATGCCCGATAGAGGTGACTTTTCCCGTGCGCGAGCCACAGCAGCAGCGCGGCTAACCCAATTCCGACGGACAAGAAAGGCAGTCGGAGATCGCGCGGGGCTGCGGGCGCAGGCGGCAGTCTCCCGGGTTCGATGACTTGCTCATCGCTCACCAGCGGCAGAATCTGGCTATTCGCGTCACGCACGGCGACAGCGTTCAGCGCACGGCTCAGCACCATAGGGACAAAGCTTTCTTGCCACAGGCTCAGCGGGATGTCCCCCTTCGGACCGAACCCCATGTCCATGCCGAGTGCGAACCAGAAATCGGGCGAGATCAGGCGAACGGCGTCAAAGCGGTATGTGTGATGCGCCGACCGACGCGCAAGCTGGCGCTCGAGGGCGCCGCCCAGTGCTCGATTCAAAGCGTCACGCACTTTGGTCGAGCAATTGTTGACGAGGTAGTCGTATCGGTAGACGGCATTCTGGGGCTGCGCATTCCAAGCAAGGAACGCCGCTAGCTGCCGAGCCTGTGCCGGCGTCAGGTTTAGCATCTGCACGGTCACTGAACGGCCTTCAGTCACGTATGTCGCGAGATCTACGTCGAGAGGTTCAGCGCTGAGACTGTAATGCATGTGTCCAAGCGCGAAATTCAGCAGGAAGCGTTGTTCCTGGAAATCAAATACACCGTAGTTATAGGCCATCCGTGTGCCCGCCGCCGGATCGTCAATGATGATGGCGTTGTGGCCAAATCGCTCCCAGTAGAGTGGCCCAGGTCCGAAGGTTACAAGCGCCACCTTCAGTTCGCTCAGCTGGTCGGTGGTGAATGAGACTTGCCGAGCATCCCTGCGACTCTCGTACAGACTCGCTTTTCCCGCGAGGAAAGACGACTCGACCCCCCCGACGCAGACGGAGACAGTCGCGGCCACGACGAGAAAGCGAAGGACGCTGCGCATTGAGTTCAGAGTTTAAGACGAACGTCCGGAATCGGGAGCATCAAGTATGCGGGCGAGCGGCAGCTATTGGCAGATCGGGGACTGTCAATTGAAAGCACCCGACGGTCGCTTCCGACCCGGAGTCGCCTGTCGCGAACGGCTGTCGGGCAGCCTAGGTCGATCGCCCGTGAGTTCAGGCTGGCTTGATATTCGCGTTTAAGCGAAAGAGATTGAGCGGGTCAAACCTTTCTTTTAGCGCTGCCAGCCGCGTGAAGTTAGGACCGTAGTTACGATCCGTACCCTTCGGATCCGCGTCATTCAGATTTACGTAGTAACCGTCCGTGAACGGGGCCACCTTGTCCCAGTTCGCGCGCACCATAGCGCGGCCCTGCTCGTTGTAAGATGCGTCTTCCCAATGACCCCCGAACATCATGTTCGCGATTGCGTTTCGATGAGAGAACGCGGTGGCGGTTTGCGGCACGGCCGCGACCGCGCCGTTGGCGTTCTGGAAAAAAGCGCTGAGGTGCTTGTCTGGCCTGAACTCACGTGCGAGCACTTCAATGAGCCCGGGAGAGTATTCGCGGACGAAGCCGCCCTTGAGATAGTTATTGCTCGGGTCAAGAGGAGGCCCGTCAAATTGGGTTTGTACTTCGAGATACGTCTTTGGACCGATCGTGTTCTTGATCGGCTTGCCAAAACGCTGCAAGGGTCCCAGCAGTTTGTTGCCCCTCTGGAGATCCCCGGCGTGGAAGACGTAGATGTTAGCGCTTGGTTGGCCATCAGCACCCGCAGATAGGTCCAGGTCGACGCTGAGTTCGCGCGGCGCGTTCGAGATAAGCTCGGCGTAGAATTCGATCGCGTCCTTGACCTGCGGCGCCGGGTAATCGACGTGGCCTGCCAGCACTTTGGGGTTGAGCGGATGCAGTCGATACTCGAATGAGGTTGCGACACCGAAGTTGCCACCGCCGCCGCGTATGGCCCAGAAGAGGTCTGGCTCGTCTTTCTCACTCACGCGCCGCAGCTTGCCATCGGCGGTAACGAGTTCCGCGCTGACGAGGTTGTCGCACGCCAAGCCGAACCGCCGTGACAGCCAGCCGAATCCGCCTCCGAGCGTCAGACCACCCACGCCCGTGTTCGAAATCTGTCCAAGAGTAGTGGCGAGTCCTTCTTTCTGCGTCGCAGCGTCGACGTGCGCCACCCAGGCTCCTCCGCCGACGTGGGCCGTTCGATTGGGGCCATCCAGGTGCACAGAATTTATGGATGACAGATCGATCATCAGGCCACCGTCGCACGTCGAGTACCCGGGAAAGCTATGGCCGCCGCCGCGCACAGCCAGAAGTAGTTCACGTTCGCGCGCGAAGTTGACGACGCGCTCGACGTCAGCGGCGTCAGCGCAACGTGCGATTAGCGCGGGGCGCTTGTTGATCATGCCGTTCCAGATGCGCCGCGCGGTGTCATAGCCTTCCTGACCCGAGGTGAGCAGCGGACCGCGCAGGCTAGCGCGTAAGTCCGTAACAGCAGCGCGCTCGATGGTGATTTCGGCACCCGATAGCTTTACGGCGCGCAGATCAGCTGGTTCAGCCTGCACAGACTTGCCCTGGGCGTAAATCAATCGGCCAACTTGCAGTGAGGCGGCAGCGCCCGCGATCAAAGTCATCCCGCAAAAAGCCCTTCGCTTCATGGAGCTACCCGCCTCTATCTGTGCTAAACGCCTTGTCGGCGTTGGTGTAATGATCCGCCTCGGCGTCCGTTGGCACAACCTACGCGCACGCGAGAACGTTACCCATGCGAATGGCGCGCTGGGGTGATCGAAAAACGGTGCTCGCCGGTGACTGCTCTAGGGCGTGTCCTATGATTTTGCCATCCGTCTTACGAATAGCCGGGCATGCTCCAAGTCACGCGCCGCTTGACCAGTTGCGCACGAGCAGCTTCCTAAGGCCGCGCGATAGTACTTTACCGCTGTGCGTTGCTCGCCCAGTTGCTCCGCCGCGTGAGCAGCCCCAAGAAGCGCGTTAAATCGATTTGGATCACTTGCCAGTGATGCCCGGTACTCAGCCAACGCCTCATTGAACTTCCCGCTCAGGAAATACATCTCGGCGAGCATCTCGCGTGCCGGCAGCTCGACCTCTCCCTTGCCGGTCTTCGCCTGTCGCTCGACGACGGGCCGCAGCAAACTGACGGCTCCTTGCAAATCGCCTTGAGAGAAACTTGACCAAGCGCGTATCTCATCGGGCAAGGAGGCGCGTGGAGCACCTACTCGCATGCGGGGGTTAGCCTCCGTCAACGATTCGATGCTCTGTGCCGCAGCGTGTGCGCCCTGCGCATCATGCAGATGGGCGGCAGCGACCGCGTGAGCTAGCAAGGTGTGGCTTTGACTGACCCAATCTCCCCCTTCGATCGGCTTCAGGTTCGCGGCCATCGCCCAGTCGCGAGTTTCAATCGCAAATAGAGCTTGGTAGCGAGCTTGGACGTCCGCGTAATAGGTCGGATAGCGTGGATCGACGTCGGATTGCTTGACAGTGGGACCCTCGGTAAGGATTGCACGAGCTTCGTCATCGTGTCCGATCTGAAGATAGGCATATTCCAGAAATTCCATTGCGTGAAGGCGGTTTTCTGCGCCCACATGCACCGCGGGGTTCTCCGCGGCAGCTTTCGACGCCAGGTTTGAACGGATGTCATCGTCCCACAGTCCCAATCGAGTAAAGATATGACTGGGCATATGCAGTGCATGCGGAGCAGCTGGTGCAATGGAGGCGTAACGTCTGGCAGCTTCCAGCCCTTGTTGCGCCATCTCTGGATTATCGGTGGCATGGATGATGTAGTGCGCGATGCCCGGATGATTAGGATACTGCCTGAAAAGAGGATAAAGGATTGCCACGGCCTTCTTTAAG
This sequence comes from uncultured Pseudomonadota bacterium, assembly GCA_963806375.1. Taxonomy (GTDB): domain Bacteria; phylum Pseudomonadota; class Gammaproteobacteria; order Steroidobacterales; family Steroidobacteraceae; genus 13-2-20CM-66-19. Next base: position 802,794 of record CAWDXW010000003.1, on the reverse strand, counting down.
TTGGTGAGCGCCACGTCTTCATCTTGGGCCGAGTTGATCAAGGCAAGCGCATAAAAGATCTGAGCCTCGATGTCCTGAGGATAGTTCTTGGCGACCACCTCCATCGCATTCGTGTATTGCTTGACGTAAACATCGGAATCCTTTTCGGTGTAGTCGTCAAAGTAGCGATGAAGCGCGTGAATATAGGCCGCCTCACGGGGATCTTTCTCGCGCGCGTCGTCGGCTTGTTTGAGAGCAACCTTGGCCCAGACAACGCCGCCGGTTGTGGGCCCTCCGTTGACTTCATTGAAATCGGCCATCGCAATGCCCCAGCCGGCCATCGCGCAATCGGGATCGGCCGCGACAACCCTTCTGAACATCTTTTCGGCTTCGTCGAGCCAGAATGAATGTAGGAGAGCCACGCCACGATTGAAATCTGCTTGGACCGTGGGCCGGCAGGAGTTGGCAAATGAAACCGTGCCCAGCTGTTCCGGCGCAAGGTGGTCCACCATCGGGGGCTCGCCTTGTCGCGTCCCGGTGCAGAATCCCGTGGCAGGCAGGTCCGACTGGCTGGCCAGCGTGACTGTTGCAACACCTGCAAGTAGGACAGACTTCAACCGGATCTTCCACGACATTCAGATCATTCTCTTGGGCCACATCGATCGCGGCTTGTGCTAGGAACGCAATGTCGCCTGCATCCCATCTGACGACCAGGGAGGGCCACTTGTTCCGTCACGCTCAGACAATTTACGACACCACGCGGGCTTAGGCTGCCGAAACCGCGGGTATGCGGCCGATCACGGCACGCAATGACCGCTTTGTTCCAAGCATTTCCCTGCCGCGAACGTCTGGAAGTGGCCGGGAGTCGCCGGGGGATGGCCGCGGACTTACGGGCTACTTCTGGTCTTGACCCTCTCCTGCCGGTCGCGAGCGTCAGCTTTCAGGCATCAGATTCCGGCTTGCGCTACAGCTCGGCGCCGCACGATGAACTCATAGGCGGGGATGGACGAGCGCCGCAACCAAGAACGTGCCACCGATGATGGCTCGCGGCAGCGCGGCCGAACCCGAGTCCGAGGATTCTGTGCAGGGGGCGCACAGCCGACATCGACGCTAGACGGTGCATCGACGAACGCTATCACAACGCCTGTAGGCTTTTGGACAATGCCTGGTCGGCCGGATGCCTGTCTTTGGGCCGGTCAGCAACCGTCTATTGAAAAATACCCCGCCGACGGTACTTCGTGACCCCTTGCTGTCGGACAGCAATGACCGCTCTCGGGCAACCAAAATTACTGCTCCGGCACGTATGCCGGCCTGCATTCGCTACGGTTTGTAGTTGCTGTAGGGGCCACCGACCCTATCGTAGGTGTTGCCGAAGTCGTCCTGCGTGATGTGAGCGATTCCGTCCTTGTCCGGGGTGAGGACCAGGTCCTGCTCCAGCACCGGCGCCCGGAACTTCCAGCCCGCGGGAAGCTTCAGACGGCTGCCGAGGGTCCCAAGCTCGTCGAACTTCTGATCCGGATCGGTGATGAGGCTCATGGACTTCATGGCCCACGAGTTGCCTTCCGGGTCGTCCAGGAGGAATACCTGCTTGCCCTTGTCGAAACCAAACTTAGTGTGGCGCCCGACTGTGATGTTCCTGTAGGCGGCCTCACCCGGCTTGAGACTAAGACCCTTCAGGTCCAGCCAGTTCACCCAGCGCGCCTTCATACCGCCGAAGTCCAGCTCCTTGCCCATCTCGACTTCGATCCAATCCAGCGTCCACAAGCGGGGACCGTTCTTGAACGCAGCGAGCACGTGGTACTGGTTCTTCAGCTCTTTGACGTCGACCTTGTCCAGGGTTGCCGCGGGGCACGAATCCCCGGTGGTAGCACCGCCATTGAGGCCCGTGGTGTTATAGACGTTCGCACTGAGATCCTTGGTGATCGCGTTCCCGCCGATGAGGAACATCTCCGTGTAGCGTTGCCCGCGCACGGCAGTGAAGGTGTTCGGCTTCGCATCCGCGCCGTCCTTCGGCAGCGTCACGACCAGCTTGGGATACAGGATCAGGGCGGCCGCGATGACGAGGGCAGCGACACCGCCGATCACCCACGCGGTCCTGTTCTTGGTTTCCATGGTTCTCTCCCAGATCCGCTCAAAACGGTAACGGCATTGGGGGTTTGAGTCATCAGAGAAGCTACGTACCGTAACAACCACCGCTCTTTTCCGTTGTTAGTCCACCGCAAGCCGCGAAAGGCCGCTCAGGGTCACACATTGCGGCATCGCCAATGACCGGTCTTGGCCGGTCAGCGAGCCACCCATTGACCCGCCGGCGGCGCTTCGAGTGGCACCTGGAAGAGTGACACCTAGAAATCGTAGTTGATACCGACGCGGATCAGGCTCGCGGTGAAGCTGTTATGGATGCTGTCGAGCGAAAAGCCCGAGAATATCGCGCAAGCGTTAGGAGCGGTGCTCGTGCAGTTCGTGGTGGAGTTCTGGCTGCTCTTGTTCAGACTGATGTACGTGTACTCGAGTTTCGCTGACCACTGTTCGGCCAGTTTGTACTCGACGCCGCCGCTGATCCCGAAGCCATGCGAGCCGGTGTTCTTCCCGCCATCGAAAGTGGCCGTGGGACTTGAGGCGCCGGTCGGCGTGTAACTGGCCATGAGATCATGGGTTCCGCTGGTAAAGACACCGCCGACCCGGACGTAGGGCAACCAGTTATCGATCGCATAGCCGAGCCGGGGCCCGACGAGCGCCACACCGTTTGGGCTCACCTTGCCGTAGAAGGAATAGGTGCCCTGCGGGAAGACATTCCCGGTGTAGGTCACCGTTTTGCTCTTGCTTTTGCTTTCCCAGAACTCGTACTCCACCTCAAGACCAAAGACCCACTGGTCGCTCTGGAAGTTGTAGCCAACCTGCACGCCGCCGATGCCCACGCTCTTGTTGGGACAGTCGCGGTTGTTGAACGCCGCGGTGCCGGCGGCCGGCCCATTGGCCGTCCAGGTGTTGCACGTGGTACTGATCGCAGCACCGCCATTAATGCCCGCATAAAAGCCACTCCACATGGGGCTCGATGATGTCGCGATTATTCCCTGAGCCGACGCTGCGCCAGAGATCGCGGTCAACGCTATAAGCGCAGGCAAATGGATTCTGGGTCTCATTAGTTATCTCCGTAACGGTAGCGCAGACGCTAGTTAGATTCCCGTCCGACACCAATCCGGATTAATACGTATTGGCTTATCGCCTATCCACTGGGCGCTCTCTCAGCCGCGCTGCGCCAACGGCCGCTTTCCGGCCGGATTTCTCTGGAGTCAAAGGACCGGAAGTGGGCCGGGAGCCGCCTGTCGGTACGCAGCGGTCCGGTATGTCTGGTCTAGACCGCTCCTGACCCGTGTTGACGGTGATGAGTGACTGCTCTTGGGTATCGGTATTCGGAGCGCGCGCTCAACTCACGTACCAACGACCGTCCGGGGAATGTGATTCAAGGAACGCAAGGGGGCGGCGGGTGCCGGCGCAGGCCGTTTTTTTCAATAGGTCGAGTGGCGCCCTATAACAACATGCGTCGCACGCTCGCCCGCGACGTGCTCCGTACAGGTGTATCCGAGCTTGACGAGATTGATGTCACCAAGAAAGCGCTCGCCCGAGCCGAGCAGCACTGGAGATATCGCCAGATTCAGCTCATCGATGAGTCCGGAGCGAAGATACTGCTGAACCGTGGCGACGCCGCCTCCGATACAAACGTCTTTCCCGTTCGCGGCCGCGGTGGCGCTCTCGAGGGCGTGGTGGATTCCATCCGTCATGAAATGGAACGTCGTTCCTCCCTGCATCGGGATCGATTCGCGCGGATAGTGGGTCAGCACGAACACGGGGTTGCGAAACGGCGGCGTGTCTCCCCACCAGCCCTTCCAGGAGTTGTCCGCCATCTTTCGCCACGAAACTGATAGTGCGCGCTCAGCGCGGAGGGGACGTTCGCCGGCGACCCCGTGAGCACCACTGCAACCTTTCCATGGAGGTCGAGCCCGACCAGATCGTTATAGCCCGACTCAGGAATATTCAGGCCGTAACCGACGAATACCAGCGGTGCATCAACTTTCGGCGCCAAGCCGTAGCGCGTACTAAAGTAAGCCTGTTCCCCAAGCGTGAGCGGCCGGGCATGGCCCTCACGAACGAGCGCAAGGCTGGATTCCGCTTCCCGAATCTCCAGTGTTGTTAGCTTGACGGGCTGGTAGTACCCGGTCGTACCCGCCGGCTCTACGCCGAGCGCCTTGAGTTGCTCGACGATATACGCCTGCGCCTGTCGCTCGCCCGTGCTACCTGTATCACGGCCCTCAAACTTGTCGTCCGCGAGCACCTTCACCGTTTCCCACCACGTCTTGCCATCGAAGTGCTCCGCGGACTGGGCTGCGCTGGCGAGCACCAGAGACAGGAGAGCCAGCAGTTTTCGATACATGAAGCGAACCTACGTCTGTCGAATCGCGGGAGCGTGCACTCTATCCCGCGCGTCCGCGCTGTTCCAGATCCGCGAGGGCGGCCTCACGACGCGCCAGGTTCGCGCTCGTCATATCCACCCGGGAGTCTCGACTCCCGACTCAGAGCACGATGGGCCGCGGCGGACATTTCAACAAGCTGTGCTTCCGAGCCGTCCCGGCGCTGCCAGTTGTCTTGGCGCGCGCTTCTCGCGTCGGCGTTGTCATCCTTAATTCAATGCCCCGCAGAATTCAGGGCGCCTTGCGTTCAAGGACAATCTGCTGGATACGCGGTGGCCGTGTCGGTGCGAGTAGCACGCTACCTGTCACACGGCCGTGGGCGCAGCGCCAGATGAACTCACCCGAGAGCGCGCTGGTTGCCAAGAAGGGGGCAGTGGTGTCGCAGGCGCCGACCTGCTTCTCAAGATTTGCGAGATCTCGCGCCCATCCGGCCGTGTCGCGATCCATCAGGAAATTCATCGCCAGCTGATCTGCTGCAATCGCGACGTCGCCCCTCAGATAGATCGTACCGACGGTACGGTAGGCGTCCGCGAGTTCCGCGCTGACTGCGGTCGTGCGGCCGCTGAAGAAGCCCGCATTGTGCAGGGCGACCGCCGCATCCCAGACTGGCACGGATGGGCCGGCGTAGGTACGGTTCGCGAACGCGAAGATGCCGGCGCCGTGTTCGGGCAGCAGCAGCACGTGCGAGCCATAGCCCGGGTAGCCGCCGCTATGGCTCAGGGTCAGCCCCAGGTCGCAGTCGACCGCCACCCACAGACCCATGCCGTAGGTCGCGGCCTGCCGGCAGGCCTCGGCTCCTGTGTGCCCGGGGCGCTGCCGCAGTCGGGGGAAGTTTGACCCCTGCGCCAGCTCGCGTACGGTCGCGCGTTTTACCGGGCCGGTGTCGGCCGCGTCGCGCGGCGGCCACGCCGACAGCAGGTACGCCACCCACTTCGCGTAGTCGGTTGCGCTCGTCTGCATGCCGCCCATTGCGCCGAAGGCGCCGTGCGCCAGCGTGGGTTCAAGACGCCAGGCATCATCTTCCCAGCGGTACCCCAGAGCACGGCGTTCACGGGGAGCCGCGTCGACGAAGAAGCCGGAGGATGCCATGCCGAGCGGCTGCAGCAACGAGCGCGTGATCATGTCAGCGTAGGGCTGTCCCGATACATTGGTGATGATGCGGCCGAGCGTCGCAAACCCGAGGTTCGAGTACTCCATGGCGGTCTCGGGCGTGCGTGCGAACGGCACGCCCTCGCGCAGTAACTGCGAGAACTCAGGCTCCGGCATCGGGGTCTGCCGGTCGCCCCAGGGATCATCGGTGATGAAACCGGCGGTGTGGTTCAGCAGGTCACGCACGCGAATCCGCGGCGAGTCCTGCGTCGGGTACCGCCAGCCACGCAGCTCCGGGACATAGGTCTCCGCGAGCGCATCCAGCCGCAGCTTGCCGTCGTCGCGCAGTTTCAGCACCGTGAGGGCGGTAAAGGCCTTCGTCATCGAGGCGATGCGGAACAGCGTGTCCGCAGTCACTGGGCGATTCGACTCCAGGTCCTGGACGCCGATGCCGCGCACGTATACGAGCCGTCCGTCTGAAACGATGCCATAGACGAGGCCGGGGATGTGGGCATCAAGGGCGTAGTCGGCGAAGATGCGGTCCACGGTCGCGAACATCGCGGTGTCGGGCGCCGCCGGGACGTCGGCTGCGTGTGCGCCCGGGATGTGGGCCAGCACCGCCAGGACCGAGGCGACGGCGGCTTTGCCGAGGCGGCCGAGGCGGGGCGTGATGCGCCACGCCTGCCCTAAGCACCCGTTGCGGGCAGTGTGGTCAGTCATGGTGCTTCACTGACTCGGCGCGCGCATTGATGAGCTGATCCCATTTCGGCGCGTACCGCAGTGCTTCGTCATACTTCGCCAGCGCTTCGCTCTTCTTGCCCAGCCCCACCAATGCGTCGCCCCAGAACTTGAGGGGGTCGGCCCAGTGCGGACCGCGCTCGTGCGCGGCAGCAAGCTTCTCGATCGCCGCCTGGTATTGCCGGCGCCCGAGGAGCGCCTTGCCCCAGCTGAAATAGACGTGCGGAAGTGAGGGAACGCGCGCCAGGCCTTGCGCATAGCTGGCCTGCGCCCTGTCCCACTCGCCACGATGGTCGTAGACGTCACCGCGGAATCGATAGCAATCTGCCTGGTTCAGCGACTCGGTCGCCAAGATAGCGGCATCGGCCTCTTCGCGCCGGCCCGCCATCTCGTACGCGATCGGCAACCAGCAGCGCTGGCGCCGGTATTCAATCCGGTACGGAAGATCCTTCTGCGAGGCATTCGAGATCAGCCGGTCCCAGTCAGCCCAATGCCGCGCGGCTTCCGGATAGTGACCGGCCTCGAATTCAACGATGCCGCGGGCTGCGGCCTCTTCGATCGGGGCGGATACGCCGAGGATGGATTTCTGTTCGCCGGCGGCATCGGGATTGGTTTCCAGGAGCAGTTCGGCCGCCGCCGGGTCGTGCTGCAGGCCGTAGTACTGGGCGATGACGGCGCCGGCCGGGAATCCCGTGGACCCGAGCCCGCTCGTGGCATCGTAGTCCATGAGCGACTCCTGGATCATGAGCGGCATGTCCAGGCGCAGTTCATCGACATTCACGAACAGGGAGTCGACCGCCGCAAGCCCGAACCAGCGTCCGCGCCGGGCGGCGTGCTCGAACTCCCGGCTCACCTTCACCGCCTCCTCTTCGCCTCCGGCCGCCGCCCCGAAATTGACCAGGTTGAAATACGGATACCAAAACTTCGGACTCAGGCCGATGGCGGCGCGGTACTTGGCGAAGGCCTGCGGCAGGCTGTCGACGTTGGCCAGCACGTTGCCCCAGACATTCAACAACTGCGCCTGCACCTCCGGCGGCACGGCGGCGTAACGATTGCGGATGAGCGCTACGGCCTCCTCGGGCCGGCTGGCGCGTTGCAGGTAGTAGGCCATCTGCACCGGATCGGTGTGGCCGTAGGCATACTCAGCCGCCTGCGTCACGAGCGCCGGCAACGCGGCTGCCTTGCCGCTAAAGGTCCGGGCCGGCAGGCTGGTCGCGCGCACCGTCAGGGCCAGTCCGTCCGCGGACTCAATCAGCTCACCGCGGATTTGGGTGCGGTGGCCGAGGGCCTCGTGAAGCACGCGCCGCAGCTCCCCGTACGAGACGTGCACTTCCGGCACCTCGATCTGCACCTGCTCCGCGAGTGAGTCGATCACCGCGCGCTTGGCGATATCCGCGCGCGCCGACTCGCGCAGGCGGATCAGCTCGTCCAGGAACTGCGTCGCCACCGCGGCACCGGAGGTACCGGACTTCTCGAGATTGGGGGCCACCGTAAATGCGTTCACGACGATCGAGCGATCCGTGGCGGCGCTGTACACGGTCCAGGCAATCCCGACCAGGAGCGCCACGCCCAGGGCGGCGAGTCCGGCATCCAGCACGAGGCGCATGCGGTCGTGGACGTGCTGCATGCGCAGGTGGTGGTTCTGGGCCTCGATGTGCGCGCGCTCCAAGCCGTCGCGCGCGATGCGCTTTTCCAGCAGCGCGGACTGCCGGTCGGCGACGATGCGCTGGCGGCGCGCCAGCTCCTGCTGCTCGCGCAGGAATCCGTTGAGCGGTTCTCGCACGGCGGGGTCGGCCGCCGCCGCTCCCAGGGCCAGGGCGGCGACGCCCGCCGGATCGATGCCGGTGGCGGCGCCGGTGTCCTTCTCGAGTTCGGGCGCCGTTACTTCAGGCGCGAGGTCGGTCGGGGATTCTTTGTGTGTCATGGCACGCCGTGGGACTTTGGGTTTTGGTTCACCGGCGTTCCTGCGGTGCACGGCACAATATAGCCCGTATCCGCGCGCCTCCGGTATCGCGGTTGGCTGTCGCGATGTGTGTTACGACGTGACCGGGAGGGGGTTTGCGTACGCGCCAGTGCCGCACCGGCACGCGGCAGAACCCTCCGTGCGCCTACCAGATGCCACCGAGCGCCACGGTGATGGCCTCGCCGTTCACGCCCCCGGCGGCGTCGCTGCACAAAAACGCGATCACCTGTGCCACCTCGCGCGGCTCGAGCACCCGGTTCTGCGGGTAGATAGCAGCACGCTCGCGCCACACCGCGTCGACGCTGATGCCGCGCCGTTCGGCCTCCGTCTGCGCCGAGCGTTCCGCCATCGCCGTGCGCACCCACCCCGGCAATACCGCGTTGGAGGTCACGCCGAACGGCCCGGCGTCCTGCGCGACCGCGCGGGCGAGTCCGATCAGCCCATGCTTGGAAGCGGTGTAGGCGCTGCCGGAGCGTTCGGCTTTCTCCCCGGCGGTCGAACTGGTGAAGACGAGCCGACCGAAGCCGCGCCGGCACATGCCGCCGACCGTCAGCCGCGCCAACTCGAACGGACCGTCGAGGTTCACGCGCATCGTCTCACGCCAGACTTCGGGGTCCTGCTCCCACACCAGCCGCTCGTGGGCCGAGCCTATGCCGTGGTTCACGACCAGGAGCTCAACGGGTCCCAGGCGCCGCTCGGTCTCGGCCACGGCCAGCGCACAGCCTGCGGCGGTGCCGAGGTCGGCTGCAACGTATTCGAGCCCGACGGCTGCGAGTTCGGTCGCACTGCGCGCCACGATCATCACGCGCGCGCCGGATGCCGCGAGCAGCAGTGCCGCCTCGCGCCCGATCCCCCGGCCGCCGCCCGTGACGAGCGCCACGCGTGCGCCCACTCTTCAGCCTCCCATGGCTGTCGAAAGGGGCATCAGCCGGCACCACGGGCGACGCTCAGCTGCGGACGCGGCGCCTCATCCACCAGATCGCGCAGCGTGAGCTCGCCACAGCGGTGGCGGCGCATGTCCTCGAGCTGCGCGAGCAGGCGGTCGACGGGTGCGATCGGCACGTGACGTGGCGCGACGTGCCCGCTGCTCTGGGTGCGTGCGATCTCGAGGATCTCGTAGACGCGGATGCTGCCGATGTCGCGCGAGGGCAGCAGCTCGTCGGTCTCGGCGACCACCAGCAGGGCCGCCTTCTCGAGCGCCCGCGTCATCTGCGCCACGGCCACGGCCGGAAGGCCGAGCTCGGTGGCGAGGCGGTTCACCGTCCAGCGCCGGCCGCCCGCCACGTGGGCGCGCCCCACGAGGTACATCAGCTTCAGCGCCAGTTCCTCGAGCTCGACGCTCGAGAGGCGCAACACCTGCAGTCCCAGGCGCAGGTAGCTCGGGTTCTGCACGTAGAAGGACAGCTGCGCACCGGCCAAAAGCACCATCCAGCCGAAATAGGTCCACAGGAGCGCCGCCACCACGAAGGCAAAGCCCGCGTACACCAGCGTGAGACGCGTGGAGTAGACGACGAAGGCGGTGAAGAGCTTGCCGGTGGCCGCCCACAGGACGCCTCCCACCACCGCACCGGTGAGCGCCGCGCGCCAGGTGACACGCGTGTTGGGGATCATCATGTAGAGCGCGGTGAAGAAGGCGGTCACCATGGCAAAGGGCGCCAGCGCGAGCCCCACGCCGCGCAGGCGCTGCAAGAGCGGCAGGTGCACCACCTCCTGGACGGGGCCGGTGGCGAAGGCGGCATGCAGCAGCCCCACGAACCCGACCAGGATCACCGGTGCTGCGATCAGAAGGCTGGTGTACTCGGCCACGCGACGCGCGAAGCTGCGCGGCTGTTCGACGTGCCAGAGGAAGTTGAGGCTGTCCTCGACCTTCTTGATGGTGCCCACGAGCGTCCAGGCGAGGAGGGTGAGCCCGAGTGAGCCCACGACCCCACTCGAGACGCGGCTGGCGAACTGCAGCACCCGCACCGTGAGCTCCTGCGCCGCCGTGGGCCCGAGGGGGCGGAAGAACTCGAACACGATCGGCTCCAGGTCGCGCCGGCCGCCGAAGATCTTCAGCACCGCGAAACTGAAGGCGAGCAGCGGGATCAGCGACAGGAGCGTGGTGTACACCAGGCTCATGGCCCGCAGGTTGATTTCCCCGCGCGACAGGTCGCGGATCACCGCGTAGGGATACTGCAGCACGCGCAGCGTGACGCCGAGCAGCCCTGCCCGGGCGGAGGCCGGCCCGAAGAAGCACCAGTCCAGGAAGGCCCAGATGCGCACCCACATGGCTTAAGGATACAGTGCCCGCTGCGCGGCTGCGGTGCTTCATGACGGCGAATTCACAGTTTCCCGAGCGGATCGTGTGCCTGACGGAAGAGACCACCGAGACGCTCTATCTGCTGGGCGAGGAGCGGCGCATCGTCGGCATCTCGGGATTCACGGTGCGCCCGCCGCGCGCACGGCGCGAGAAGCCGCGCGTGTCCGCGTTCACCAGCGCGCGCACGGAGCGCATCATCGCGCTCAAGCCCGACCTCGTGCTCGGCTTCTCCGACCTGCAGGCCGACATCGCCGCCGAGCTCGTGCGCGCCGGACTGGAGGTGCACGTGTTCAACCACAGAAGCATCGCGGACATCCTGCGCATGATCCGCACCCTCGGCGGCATGATCGGCTGCGAGGCGCGGGCGTGCGCGCTCGCCGACTCCCTCGAGGCGGGACTGGGGGCCGTGCGGGCGCGGGCGGCCACGTTTGCGCGCCGGCCACGCGTCTACTTCGAGGAGTGGGACGACCCGCTCATCAGCGGCATCCGCTGGGTGTCGGAGCTCGTGACGCTCGCCGGCGGCGAGGATTGCTTTCCCGAGCTTGCGCTGCAGTCACTCGGCAAGGACCGCATCATCGCCGATCCGCTCGAGGTACCGCGGCGCGCACCGGACATCGTGTTAGGTTCCTGGTGCGGCAAGAAATTCCAGCCCGCCTCGGTGGCGGCGCGTCCGGGCTGGGAGGCGATCCCTGCGGTGCGCGAAGGCTATCTGCGCGAGATCAAATCCTCGCTCATCCTGCAGCCAGGTCCTGCCGCGCTGACTGACGGCGTGCACGCCGTCCAGGCCGTTATTGCCGAATGGGCCGCAGCGCACTAGCCGGATCTAAGAAGCTCTTTTTGTCGGGCCTGTGCGTCGCGCGCATCTTTCAGCGGCTTCCACGGTGTGCCGTGCTAGCGGATCCCGCGGCGCGCGCGGATCAGCTCCCACGCCTCGATGATCTGCTGCGTGCGTTGCTTGGCGTGCTCGATCATCGAATCCGGCAGCCCGTTGGCTTTGAGCTTGTCGGGATGGTGGCGGTTGAGCGCGCGCCGGTAGGCCTTGGCCACGTCCGCACTGCTCGCCTGCGCGGAGGTCTCCAGCACGCTATAGGCAGCCATGAGTTCCTGGTCGCCCGCGGGCGCGCTGCCGCCCGATGTGCCCGGGGCGCGGAAGGCGCCGCTGCGGATGCGCAGCACCGCCTCGATGTGCGCCACCTCGAAGGCTGAGATCTCGAGCCGCTGCGCCACGCGCTGCATCATCGGGCGCACCCGGCCCTCAAGGTTGTTACCCGCGAGCGCCGCGCGCACCTGGATCTCGAGGAAGATGCGCGTCAGGTCGGCACGTCCGCGGCAGGCGCGCTGCAGTGCCTCGAGCTCCCCATCGAAGTCGAACTGCGATTGCTTGCCCGCGGTGAAGCACGCGATCGCCTCCTGGGTCTGGGCGGCATTCAGGCGCAGCTCGCTCATGACGGCGCGCGCGGCGGCGATCTCGAGCTCCGACACCCGGCCGTCGGCCTTGGCGAGGTAGCCCATGATGCGGAAGGTGGCGCGGAAGAAGCGCTCGCCGAGCGCCGTGAGATCATCGTGCGAGAGGGGCTCGGGGGCCGGGCCGCTGTCCTCATCGAACTGGTGCCCGAGCAGGAGGCCCAGTGCGGCCCCGAGCGGGCCCAGGACGAGCGCGCCGATCACGCCGCCGGCGGCTTTGCCGATCCATTTCATGCAGGTGCAGCTCTGGGGCTTGGCGCAGGGTGTGAGGGCGTCACGGGGGCCGCTATAGTAGCAAGCGATGCCAGCGCCCATCGTTTACCGCACCCAGCTGTCCGGCCTAACGCGCCTGCACGAGGGCAAGGTGCGCGACATCTATGCCCTGGACGACCAGACGCTGCTGATCGTCACCACGGACCGCCTGTCGGCCTTTGACGTGGTGCTGCCGGATCCGATCCCGGGCAAGGGCGAGGTGCTCAACGGGATTTCCAATTTCTGGTTCGGCAAGACCCGCGCGCTCGTGCCCAATCACCTCACCGGTCGTGATCCCCTGAGCGTGGTCAGCGACCCCGCCGAGCGCGCCCAGCTTCAGGGGCGCGCGGTGATCGTTCGGCGCCTGAAGGCGCTGCCGATCGAGGCCGTGGTGCGCGGCTACCTCATCGGCTCGGGCTGGAAGGACTACCAGGCCACGGGGCGCATCTGCGGGATTGCGCTGCCCGAAGGGCTGCGCCAGGCACAGCGTCTGCCGCAGCCGATCTTCACCCCGGCGAGCAAGGCCGCCGCCGGCGCGCACGATGAGAACATCCCCTTCGAGGCCGTGATCGCGCTCGCCGGTCCCGCCATCGCCGCCCAGCTGCGCGACACCGCACTCGCGCTCTACGGGCTCGCGGCCGCGCACGCCGCCCGGCGCGGCATCATCATCGCCGACACCAAGTTCGAGTTCGGCATCGACTCGGGCGGTCGCCTGACGCTCATCGATGAGGTGCTGACCCCGGACTCCTCGCGCTTCTGGCCAGCGGACACCTACCGCGAGGGCCTCAGTCCCCCGAGCTTCGACAAACAGTACGTGCGCGACTACCTGGAGACCCTGGACTGGGACAAGAAGGCGCCCGGACCGCAGCTGCCGCCCGAGATCATCCGGCGCACCAGCGAGAAGTACCGCGAGGCGCTCACCCGCCTCACCGGCCCCGAGCTGGCCATCGGGTAGACTGGGCCGCCATGGCGATTCCCTGGATTGCTCCTTCGATCCTGTCGGCCGATTTCGCCCGCCTGGGGGCGGAGGTCGACGCGGTGCTGGCCGCCGGTGCGGACCTGGTGCACTTCGACGTGATGGACAACCACTACGTGCCGAATCTCACCATCGGGCCGCTGGTGTGCGAGGCGCTGCGCAAGCACGGCGTCACGGCGCCGATCGACGTGCACCTGATGGTGCGCCCAGTGGACCGCCTGGTACCGGACTTTGCCGCCGCCGGGGCCACGTACATCAGCTTCCACCCCGAGGCGAGCGAGCACGTCGACCGCACGATTGCACTCATCCGCGAGCACGGCTGCAAGCCGGGCCTGGTGTTCAACCCCGCCACCCCGCTCGATTACCTCGACTACACGCTCGAGCACCTGGACCTGGTGCTCATCATGTCGGTGAACCCGGGGTTCGGCGGCCAGAAGTTCATCCCCACGAGCCTGCGCAAGCTGACCGAGGCGCGCGCCCGTATCGATGCGGCCGGCAGCGCCGCACGGCTGGAGGTCGACGGGGGAATCAAGAGCGACAATATCCGTGCCGCCGCGGATGCGGGGGCGGATATCTTCGTTGCGGGGTCAGCGATCTTCGGCAGCGCCGATTACGCGCGCACCATCGCCGAGATGCGCCGGAGGATCGCGCGCTAGCGGCCTATTCCTCGTCGTCCTCGTCGTCATCGTCCTCATCATCGTCGTCGCGCCCGAGCGGGGCCGCGGTCTTGGCGCTTGTCGTGCCGGGCTTGGCCGGCACGATGACGGGGCGGGTCTTCATCTTCGGACGCGCGTTGAAGACGACGATGGTCTTGCCGGTGGCGCGCAGCAACCCCTGCTCCTCGAGCACCTTCAGCACCCGGCCGGCCATCTCGCGCGAGCAGCCGACCAGGCGCGAGAGCTCCTGGCGGCTCACCTTGATCTGCATGCCTTCCGGGTGGGTCATGGCGTCGGGTTCCCCGCACAGGTCCATGATGGCGTGCGCCACGCGGCCGGTGACGTCCACGAAGGCCAGGTCGCCGAGCTTGCGGTTGGTGCGGTCGAGGCGCGTGGCGAGCTGCGTGGCGAGCTCGAACACCAGCCCCGGGCTCTCGGCGGCGATCTGGCGGAAGCGCGGATAAGTCATCTCGGCGAGCTCACACTGGTTGCGCGTGCGCACCCAGGCGCTGCGTGTCGGCTGCTCGTAGAACAGGCCCATCTCACCGAAGAACTGACCGCGGTTGAGGTAGGCGAGCACCATCTCGTTACCTTCCTCGTCCTCGATCATGACCTCCACCGAGCCGCTGATGATGTAATAGAGAACGTCCGGTAGGTCGCCGGCGTGGATCACCACCGTCTTGGAGGGCACTGCGCGGATGCGGCAGTAACTCAGGAACCGGTTGATCGCGGGAATTTCGCTCAGCGGTTTCACGTTCTCTTCCATACCGGCTCCCCTGAAAACCCAAATTTACACGCACCCGCTTAAGTTGCGGGCTTTATCAGATCCAGTAGGCCGTCCCTGTCATCACGGCCGCGGTGCGCCGCATGAGCGCGCGCACCGGCTGCGGCAGGGGTATGCCCCCGGCGCGCGTGGCGGTTGCGCCGTGTGCGATCTCCTCCGCCCGCATGGTTTCGAGTATCGCACGGCTGCGGGTGTCACTCGGCGGAAGTCTGTCGAGGTGCCTGTCGAGGTGCCCCTCGACCTGACGCTCGGTCTCGGCGACGAAGCCGAGGCTCGCGCGATCTCCCGCGAGCGCCGCGAGCGCGCCGATTGCGAAGGAGCCGGCGTACCAGAAGGGATTCAGCAGGCTCGGGCGCGCGCCAAGTTCGCTCAGGCGAGTCTCGCACCACGCCAGGTGATCGGACTCCCCGCGTGCGGCTTCCATCAGCAGCTGGCGCGTGGCCTCGGAATGCGCAAACAGCGCCTGCCCGTGATAGAGCGCCTGGGCCGCCAGCTCCCCGGTGTGGTTGACGCGCATCAGCGCCGCCGCGGTGCCCCGCTCCGTAGCGGAGAGCGCCGCCGGGGGTGCCGCCGCGGGCTGGGGGGTAGGGCGACTCGACCGGGCCGGAGCGAACACGGCGCGCAGGGCGCGGTCGGCGGCGGCTATGGCAGAGTCGAGAGTGCGACCGGACTCCATATCTAAGGGAGCCATTATAGGCGTATAACGCTCCCCGGACCCCCATCCGCAGGGGTTTACGGGTGCCTGACGCGTGCCTCCGGGCACGTGCTTTGCATTGGGGCAGGGGCTTGAGTACACTTCCCCGCCTTTTTTTGGCCCCGGACGCCGGGTGGGTCCCCACCCCGACGTACGACGGCCGCAGCCACGAGTGACCTATGAAGACCGTATTCGCCAAGCCCGAGAGCGTCCGCGGCGACTGGTTCGTCGTCGACGCCAGCGACAAGACGCTGGGGCGTCTGGCCTCGCAGATCGCCCATCGCCTCAAGGGCAAACACAAGGCTGACTACAGTCCGCACGTCGACATGGGCGACCATATCGTCGTGCTCAACGCGCAGAAGATCCGGGTCACGGGCCGCAAGCTCACCGACAAGATCTACTACCACCACACCGGCTACATCGGCGGCATCAAGTCGATCGCGCTGGAGAAGCTGCTCGCCGAGCACCCGGAACGGGCCATCGAGTTCGCGGTCAAGGGCATGCTGCCGAAGAACCCCCTCGGCCGGCGCATGTTCAGGAAACTGCACGTGTTTGCCGGCGGCGAGCACCCGCACCAGGCCCAGCAGCCCAAGCCGCTCAAGCTCCAATAGGATCGACATTTCATGCCAGCGACCCCGAATCACTACGGCACCGGCCGCCGCAAGACCGCCACCGCGAGGGTATACCTGAAGCCCGGCAGCGGACGCATCACCGTCAACGAGCGCGCGCTCGATGAGTTCTTCGGGCGCGAGACCGGCCGCATGATCGTGCGCCAGCCGCTGGAGGCGGTGAACCTCACCGCCAAGTTCGACATCTCCGTCAAGGTCGACGGCGGTGGCATCACCGGCCAGGCAGGCGCGATCCGCCACGGCATCACCCGTGCGCTCATCGAGTTCGACGAGAGCCTGCGCAAGCCACTGCGCGCCGCCGGTTTCGTCACCCGCGACGCCCGTGAAGTCGAGCGCAAGAAGGTCGGCCGGCGCAAGGCGCGTCGCGGACCGCAGTACTCGAAGCGCTAGAGTCGCACGCCGCGGACTGCAGCCCGCGCGGCTGCAGCCTGCAGCGTACGATTCGTTATCCCGCCTCACTTGGGGGATCGTCTAGTGGTAGGACAACGGACTCTGACTCCGTTTACCTAGGTTCGAATCCTAGTCCCCCAGCCAACGAAGGAAGGCCCGCTCGAAAAGAGCGGGCCTTCTGGCTTTCGATGGTCTAGACCTACAGCTTTCCGCGCGCGCCCGCGTGAGCATCGCGTTTTTGTGATGGAGTAGCGCCATGCCACGTGGGGACAAATCCAAGTACACGCCCAAGCAGAAGCGCAAAGCCGAGCACATCGAGGAAAGCTACGAGGAGCGCGGACTGGATCCGGGCGAAGCCGAAGCCCGCGCCTGGGCCACGGTCAACAAGCAAAGCGGCGGGGGCGAGCGCCCCGGCGGCAGCGGCCGCAACACCAGTGCGGCACAGAAGGCCAGCGCGCGCGAGGACTCGGCGCGGCGCGCGGTGGCGACTAAGCACGGGCACTCGCCCAACCGCGGCCGCATGACCGCACGCCGCGGCCGACACGCGGGCACCTGAGCGGCTCAAAATGCGCAAGGGCCCGCTGCGGTGCGGGCCCCGCGCCTTCCTGCCTTCCCCTGGGCGCGCTCAGCTCAGCGGCGCAACTGCGCGGTCTGGAGCCCTGCCGGGGTGTGCGCCGCATCGAGCGAGCTGAGCTGCGGGCTGTGCACGGCCCGCACCGCATCGCTCATGGCGGTACGCACGCAGCGGTTCCACGCGAGCTGCTCATCCAGGCTCCGGCCCTCCTCGCCGCAGACGAACTGCGCCGCGCCGCGGATGCGGTGGTAGAGCAACTGCGCGCCCGCTTCGGAGTTAGGATCGAGGTCGCGATAGCTGACTTTCAAGGCGGGCACGGCGGATGCAGCCGCGGCGGCAGCCGGTGCGCCTGGCGCGAGGCAGGCGGCCGCAGCGAGCGCGAGGCCGGTGAGGGACCAGTGTCGTAGGGTCTTGCGGATCATCATGTGCAGTCCTCCGTTGGGCGTTTCCTGAGAGACCGCGGGGACCTGCTGGCGCAGCGCGGCTGCGGCCTATAGGCCCCTCTTGGTCCTGTACCTGATTGGATGCCGCGGAAGTGACAAAGGACAAAGGCCGCGCGCGCAGCGGGCCTGATTTAGGTACGAGCGGGACAAATCGCGGCGCGAGCGGCGCGCGAGTCACGCACGCGCCGCCGCGACGCGCACGCGCATTCAGGCGCTGCGGGCGCTGCAAGGCTCCGGGCCGCCGTTCGGCGCAGCATCCCCGCGCTTCGTCGCGCGCCGCGGAACGGAGTTTTCCGCTCCTGCGGTTACTTGTCGACGATGACGATCGGATCGAGGGTCAGGCCGCCGGCAGTCACCGTGTACTTATAGAACGGAGCCTCGGCGCCGTCAGGAATCGCGGGCGGCCGGGTGCGACACTGAAACCCTTTCGGGCCCGCGGGGCCGACGAGGGTCTTGGGCCAGGGCAGCGTCGTGCTGCCGCCGATCTGCACGAAACCGACGGTGAACTGCTCGCGGCACACAAAGAGCAGATAAGCGTCCGGATCGTCTGCGATGCGCAGCGAACCGTTGTTCGGTGTCGCCCAGATGGTGCCCTCGCCCAGCTGGATGTTCACGACCTGGTCGCCGGACTTGGGAACGGGTATGAAAATCGCCATGGTCTTCTCCTTCTTGTTTGACGGGGTGACTCGCAGGAGTCACCTCACGCTTGGGGGGCCTTCTCACTGACATCCGCGAGCTTGCGGAAGCGCGCGTCGCTCCTCAGGCTCGCAAAATCGGGCGCGGCGCGGATCAGCTGCGCGGGGTAACCGAGCTCCACGGCGCGGCCGAGCGCCGCGACGGCGCCGTTGGCATCGCCGCGCTCCAGCGCCACGAGCGCGCCGTAGTAGTGCACGTACTGGTCGGTGCCGCCCAGGGCGAGCGCGCGGCCGACGTAGTCGCTGACGTGCCCGCTGTCCCCGGCGCGCACGCTGTAGTAGGCGAGCTGCATCCAGGAGACGGCGTCCTTGGGGTTCACCTGGAGGCTGCGCTGCGCGAGCGCGATGGCGTGCCGGTAGTCGTCCTTCGCGGCGGCACGCGAGCCGTCAATCTGCCACAGCGCGTCCGCGAGGTTGCCCCAGACGCGGTGGTCCTGCGCCGCCAGCTCGGTGCCGCGGGTGCACATGCGCGCCGCGTCGGCGTAGCGCCCGAGGTAGTAATACACCGTGCCGAGGTTCGAGTAGGCGCTGCGCGAGGGCTCGAGGGCGAGCGAGCGCTCGAACGCCGCCGCCGCCTGCGGGAACTCGCCACTCATCAGGTGGGCGGCGCCGAGGTTGTTGTAGGCGAGGCGACTCGCCGGCACCAGCTCGGTCACGCGTTGGTAGATCGGGATGGCGGCCGCCGAGCGCCCGTGGTGGAAGAGGAAGTTGCCGAGCGCCGTCTGTGCGCCCCAGTAGGTGGGCTCCACCTCGACCCCCTGGCGCAAGGCACGCTCGGCCTCGGGGTCGTGCCCGCCCGCCTCGAGCGCCTCGCCCAGTCCCATGTAGCCATCGGCGTTGTCCGGATCGGCGCGGATCGCCGTGCGGTAGCGCGCCGCCGCCTCATCGCTGCGACCGCTGACCAGATAGAGATGGGCGAGCGCCGCGGACACCTCGCGCAGCGAGTCATCCAGCTTCAGCGCCGCACCGCACGCACTCTCGGCCTCGCTCACGAGCGCGGCGTCCCGAGTCTCGTCGTAGCCGGCGGCGTAGCGCTCGCACAGCCCGGCGTAGGCGAGCGCGAACTTCGGATCCAGCGCGAGCGCCTGGCGGAAGGCGTCCTCGGCCTGCTCCAGCTGCACGTGGCCGCCCTCGCTGCGCAGTTTCGAGAGCCCCGTCAGGTACAGATCGAAAGCCTCGACGCGCCGCGTCGGCGGCTCGGCGGCCTTGTGCGCCACATCACTCGCGAGCACCACCTGCAGCGTACCGATGATCGAGCGCGCGACGTCGTCCTGGATGGCCACCAGGTCCTGCCAGGTGCGGTTGTAGGTCTGCGACCAGACGTTGTAGCCGGTATCCGCGTCGATCAGCTGCGCCGTGACCCGCAACTTGTCGCCCACGCGCATGACGCTGCCTTCGAGCACCTGGCGCACGCCGAGGGTCTGGGCGATGACGCGCACGTCGGCCTCGCGATTTCTGAACGAGAACGCCGAGGTGCTCGAGGCGACGCGCAGGCCGCGGATGCGTCCCAGGCGCGCGGCGAGTTCCTGCGCCAGTCCGTCGCCCAGGTAGCTGTTGCCATCCCCCGGGGTCACGTCGATGAGCGGCAGCACCGCGATCGAATGTGGCGGCTGCACGCGCACGCTCTCGGGCGCGGGCGCACGCGGGGCGCGCAGGTAACGGGTCGCCGCCCACGGCAGTCCCAGGAGCAGCGCAACCGCGAGCAGGCCGCCGGCCCAGCCGAGCGCCCCGGGCCCGCTGGAAGGCGGTGGCGGCCGCAGCGCGGCGGGGGGCGGCGTCTCGCTCCCGACCGCCCTCGTAGGTGCGGCTTCATTGATCCAGTAGGGGGTGGGCGGGGGTTCGGCGCGGCGCCGCTCCGCCAGCGGCGTGACGGGGGCGACCATGCGATAGCCGCGCCCGCGCACGCCGCCGATGTAGCGTGGCGAGTGCGGCTCGTCGCCGAGCGCGGTACGCACGAGCTTCACGCGCTGGCTGATGGTTTCGGGGGAGATGACCAGACCGGTCCAGACGCGCTCGGTGAGCTGGTCGAAGGTCACGAGGTTGGGTGCCGCGCGCACCAGCGTCACCAGCAGCTCGAAAGACAACGGAGGCAGGGGGATGTCCACGCCGGCACGGCTGACGCGCTGCTGCCCAAGGTCGATGATCAGATCATCGACCTGGAAGCCCGCCTGTTCGGGTCCGCTCGCTTGGCTGACATGTTCCATGCCCGGCGCATCTCGGAGTGGGTCTCACTGCGTGGCCGTTTCCCACCGATGTTACGCCGTAACCTGACATGACTCACCTTGCGGCGGCGGCGCACACCCGTCCGGGACCCAGGGGGTGCCCCGGAGGGGTGCGCGCGCCCCCTTCGCTCACTTACCAGCCATGGCCACCGTCGGGCTCACGGGACGGCCGGTGTGCACCGCCGTAAGCATCGGGCTGCCGACCTTGGCGACGGCATCGCTGACCGCGCCGCGGTAGCAGCTCTTCCAGATGGCCTGATCGATGAGCGTCGTGCCCTCGTAACCACACACCGTGCGGGCGGCGCCCGAGATGCGTGAGTAGAGGGTCTGCGCGCCCGAGGGCGTCGACAGGTCGAGGTCACCGTATTTCACCGTGATCCCGACCGGTTCGGCGGAAAACGCCCGGGTGGCGAGCAGCCCGAGGATCAGGATCAGGGCGACCGGGCGGACGGTTGAAGGATGAATCGAGTTCGTGATGTTCATTGCGGTTCTCCAGGTTGAGTTTTGCCAAGGACCGCGGTGAAAGTTAGGCGCCCGACCCTGGAGGCGCATGAAGAGCGGGTGAAGCTTCGTGAAGGTTCGGTGATGAATGGCCCAAGAATTCGCCGGCCGGGTGAAGCCTGCGCGCGCAGCCAGGACCCGGGGCGCGCGCGGGACGCGCTTCGGGGCCGCCGGGGGGCCGGGATGCGCTCAGTCCACGACCGTCGCCCCGTCATGCGGGGATGTCAACGTCTCAGGGCCGGGATGGGCGCACTCTCCGGCGCCTGCGCGCCGGGGGTACAAGTCATCCATGACGCCGGCGGCGCCCGCCCGTCCCGGGAGCGGAAGCGTCCCGGGGAATGCGCGCTTTCCATAGGGCTCACTTGCGCCGCATGGCCACGGTCGTGTGCACGGGATGGCCGGTCTGCGCGGCGCTGAGCAGCGGCCGGTTCACCTTGGCGACGGCATCGGCAATCGCGGCGCGGTAGCAGCGGTTCCACAGGGACTGCTCGATGAGGGCCGTGCCCTCGAAGCCACACACGGTGCGTGCCGCGCCGGCGATGCGCGCGTAGAGCGTGTGCGCGCCGGCGCTCGTGGCCAGGTCGAGGTCGCCGTAGCCCACCCGGATTCCGGCGGGCTCGCCCGCCGACGCCTGGGCGGCGCCGAGGAGACCCAGGAGCAGTGCCAGGGCGAGGGGACGGACACAGGAGCGAGGGTTCGAGTCTGGAGTGTTCATTGCGGTTCTCCTCATTGGGGGTTGGCCAAGGACCGCCATGAAAGGTATGTCCCGAAGCCGGGAACAACGTGAAGAGGAACTGAAAGGTTTGTGAAAGTTGCCGGAGAAATGGCGCAAGGCGCGCCCGCGCGCCGGGCAGCGCCCCGGCATCGGGGCGCGCACGGTCCGTCAGCGAGTCTCGACGCCCCGGGGGGTGCCCACGATGAGCACGTCCGCCGGCCGCAGGGCGAACAGGCCCACGGTGACCACTCCGGGGATCTGGTTCAGCTCACGCTCCAGGGCGGGCGGATCGGGGATCTGCAGCTCGTGCACGTCGAGAATGTGGTTGCCGTTGTCGGTGACGCAGGCGCGCCGCCATACCGCACGGCCGCCGAAGGCGCGCAGGCGGCGGGTGACGAGCTCCCGCGCCATGGGGATCACCTCGATCGGCAGGGGAAATTTCCCCAGGCGCGTCACGAGCTTGCTTTCATCGATGATGCACAGGAAGCGCTGCGCGGCGGCCGCGACGATCTTCTCGCGCGTGAGCGCACCGCCCCCGCCCTTGATCAGCTCGCGCGCGGGGGTGGCCTCATCGGCGCCATCCACGTAGACCGCCAGGTCTGCGACGTCATTCAGGTCGAGCACCCGGATGCCGGCGGCCGCCAGGCGTGCACTGCTCGCCTCGGAACTCGAGACGGCGCTGCTGATGCGCCCGGGCGCGGCGGCGAGCGCCTCGATGAAGCAATTGACAGTGGAGCCGGTGCCGACCCCCAGGATTGCGCCGGCGGGCACGAGTTCCAGCGCGGCGCGCGCGGCGTGGCGCTTCGGGGTGTCGGTGTCGAGCGTCATGGTGGTGCGGGATACGCGGAAGCGCGGACTCCAGAAATGACTGTGCCCGCGTCAGCGGCGGGCACAGTCTTCGAATTCGACTCGGCGATCGCTTGCGCGATCGCCGAGTTAAGGCCACTACTTCTTCTTCGCAGCTTTCTTCTTGGCCTTCTTCTTTGCCTTCGCCATGTTGGCTCTCCAATTAGAGACGGGTTAGTCCGGGGTCCGAGTATATACACGCGAAAAGAATTTACAAGCGAGCGCACCGGCAAGTGTGCTAGGGCGCGATGCGCGCATGGGCATGCACGCGCACCATGGCGCGCATCATTCGAGAGTGAGAATGAACTTCCAGTGCGCCGCTGCCACCGGCGTGATCGAGAGTCGGTTACCGCGGCGCAGGAGCAGCATGCCCTGCAATTCCCGGTCCGCGTGCGCGCGCAGCTCCTCGAGCGTGATGGTGCGCGCCAGCCGGCGCTTCAGCTGCACGTCGACCATGAACCAGCGCGGGTTCTTGCGATCACTCTCCGGGTCGTAGTGATGATGCTTGCGATCGAAGGCGGTGGGATCGGGGTAGGCCTCCTTCACGATCTGCATGATCGCGACGATGCCGGGCACCTCGGTGCTCGAGTGGTAGAGGAAGGCCTGGTCGCCCTTCTTCATCTGGTCGCGCAGCATGTTGCGCGCCTGGTAATTGCGCACCCCGTCCCAGCCGGTGGTGCGGCGCGGCGCTGCCGCGAGATGCTCGAGACCGAAGGTGGAGGGCTCGGTCTTCATCAGCCAGTGGTGCATCGGATGATCCCCTCATCGGTAATGACCGCGTCCATGCGCACGTCGTGGGTGGCGGGCACGATGCGCTCGAGCTGCTGGAAGGCGTAGCCGAGGCCGATCAGCTGCGGTGCGTGCCAGCTGGCGCGCCAGCGCCGGAAAGCGAAGGCGCGGTCGTAGAAGCCCCCGCCGGTTCCCAGGCGCAGGCCGTAGCGGTCAAAGCCCACCAGCGGCAGGAACACCACGTCCAGCCAGCGCGCCCCGATGCGCGCGGCGTTGTCCGGCTCCTCGATCCCCAGGTAGTTGCTGCGCAGCGCCCCGGTCATCTCCAGGAAGCGCATGCCGCGCGCCGCGCGCGGGCGGTCGATGCGCGGCAGGTAGATGCGGCAGCCGCGCGCGCGCGCCAGCTCGATGAGCGGGGTGGTGTCGAGTTCCGAGGGGAGGGCCGCGTAGAGCGCGATGCGCCAGCCGGCCTTCAGGTGCAGCGCACGCTCGACGTTGCGCGCCACCTGCCGCGCGGCGTGCGCACGCTCCCCCGGGGTGAGGCGCCGGCGGCGCGCGGCGAGGTTGGCGCGCAGCGCGCGGCGGTCGGCACCGGGTGCTGAATCAGGTAGCGCCACCCGCCTGTGCCGGTGCGAACCGTTGCTCTCGAACCAGAGCAACAGGTGGGACGAGCTGCGGCAGGTAAGGCTTCCCGCTCGAAGGCGGACATGCACAGTGCTGCGCGCAAGGCATAAGTCCCTTGGGTGTTTCCATTAGGGTCCGAGGTAACCCGGTCCGCGTGTCGAACACCGCAGGCGACGCGGAAAACACTCTACACCATGGATGTGACGCGTGCTTGTAGGGAAAGCACGACTTTTTCACAGTTCCAGCTGCTGGCTCTTTTCCAGCGCGCCCTCGACGCGCTCGCGCAGCGCCCGCACGCGGTGTCCCACACCGCTGTCGAGCTTGGTCTCGCGGTCGCGGCCCTTGAGGAACTCGTGCGCGAGGTTCAGCGCCGCCATCACCGCGATGCGGTCGTGGCCGAGCACCTTGCCGCTGTCGCGAATCTCGCGCATGCGGCCGTTGAGGAATTCAGCGGCATCAAGCAGCGCCGAGCGCTCCTCGTACGGGCAGGCGACCACGTATTCCTTCTCCATGATGCGCACGCTGACGCGCGCCGGCTCCGCCTGGCTCATGTGCCGTGCTCCAGGGTCCTCAGGCGCCCGATCATGGCTTCCACGCGGGTGCGCACCTGCTCGTTCTTGTGCATGAGGGCGGCGCGCTCGCCCGCCAGGGACTCATGGCGCGCGCGCAGCGCACGGTTCTCGTCCTTCAGCTGCTCGAGGACCGTAATCAGCTCCTCGATCCGCTTGGTGAGACGCGTCAGTTCGAGCTCGAGTTCTGTTTTTTTGGTGTCGCTCATGGCCTTAAGACTATAGAGCGGCGCTCTTCCTTGGGTCAATTATAATGAGCGGCGAACATGCTGCAGCCCGACTACACCCGTACCCAGCAACTGCTTGCGCACGAGCATTCCCTCGCCGACGCGGCCGAGGCGCACGGCACGCTCGCCGGTTGCCTGTGCGGGGCCTCCGGCTACCGCTTCGAGGACTGGCTGAAAGAGATCCTGCCCGAGGGGCGCGCGGCCACCGCGGCCAGCAGCGCGCTGCGTGAGTTGTATGACGCCACCGCCGGCGCGCTGATCCAGCCGGACATGCAGTTCGAGCTGCTGCTGCCCGAGGACGACGCTTCGCTGTCCGAGCGCACCCAGGCGCTGGCGCAGTGGTGCCAGGGATTTCTTTACGGCCTCGGCGCCGGCAGCATCCAGGATGCGAGCGAGCTGCCCGGCGAGGTCGGGGAGATCGTGCGTGACTTCATCGAGATCACGCGCGCCGACGTGGAGGACGTGGCCGCGGACGAATCCAATGAGAATGCCTACGCGGAACTCGTGGAGTTCGTGCGCGTCGGCGTGCAGCTGCTGTTCGAGGAGCTCGCCGTGGCGCGCGCCCCGGCGGCGCCGGCCGCGGCGCAGCTGCACTAGGCCGCGCGGATGGCACGCGATGAGTTCGCCCGCCGCCGGCGCCTGCTGATGCGCCAGATGGGACGCGATTCGATCGCGATCCTGCCGGCCGCCCCGATCCGCCACCGCAACAGCGACGTCGAGTATCCGTACCGTCAGGACAGCGACTTCCACTACCTCACCGGCTTTAGCGAGCCGGAGTCGGTGGCGGTGCTGGTGCCGGGGCGCGCGCAGGCGGAGTACATCCTGTTCGTGCGCGAACGCAACCCGGAGCGCGAGACCTGGGATGGCCGGCGCGCCGGTCCCGCCGGCGCCAAGCGCGACTACGGCGCCGATGACGCCTTTCCGTTCACGGACCTGGACGAGATCCTGCCCGGGCTGCTCGAGAACCGCGCGCGCGTGTTCTACACCATGGGCGTCTATGCCGACTTCGACCAGCGCATGGTCGGCTGGGTAAACGGCTTACGCACCCAGGCGCGCAACGGGCGCCACCCGCCGCAGGAGTTCGTGGCGCTCGATCACGTGCTGCACGACATGCGCCTGTTCAAGTCACGCCGCGAGCTGGAGCTGATGCGCACCGCGGCACGCATCGCCGCGCGCGCCCACCAGCGGGCCATGCGCTTCTGCCGTCCGGGTGCCACCGAGTATCAGGTGATGGCGGAGCTGGTGCATGAGTTTCGCCGCCACAACGCCGACACTGCCTACCACCCGATCGTGGGCGGTGGCGCCAACAGCTGTATCCTGCACTACCGCGAGAACGACCAGCCGCTCGTGAGCGGCGAGCTGCTCCTGGTCGATGCCGGGTGCGAGTTCGAGTGCTACGCCTCCGACATCACCCGCACCTATCCCGTCAACGGGCGCTTCAGCCCCGAGCAGCGGGCGGTGTACGAGGTGGTGCTGGAGGCCAACCGCGCCGCGATCGCCAAGGTGCGGCCCGGCAATCACTGGAACGACCCGCACGAGGCGGCGGTGCGCGTCATCACGCACGGGCTCGTGAAGCTCGGGCTGCTGAAGGGGCGGGTGGCGGCGCTCCTCAAGTCCGGCGCCTACCGGCGCTTCTTCATGCATCGCACCGGCCATTGGCTCGGGCTCGACGTGCACGACGTGGGCGACTACAAGATCGGCGACAGCTGGCGGGTGCTCGAGCCGGGCATGGCGATGACGGTCGAGCCGGGAATCTACCTGCCGGCCGGCGCGCGCGGCGTGCCCAAGCGCTTCCGTAACATCGGCATCCGCATTGAGGACGACGTGGTGGTGACAAAGTCCGGCGTCGAGGTACTCAGCGCGCGTGCGCCCAAGGATGCCGACCAGATCGAAGCGCTGATGGCGCGCGGCTGAGGAGTGCGCGCGCCCATGCCCACCCCCGCCACAGCTGTCGCTACCGAGGTCGACGTCGCGATCGTCGGTGGCGGCATGGTCGGCGCCAGCCTCGCCGCGGCGCTCATCGGCAGCGGCGTGCGTGCGCTCTTGATCGAGACTGTGCCCTTCGCCAGCGCCGCGCAGCCGAGTTTCGATGAGCGCACCACTGCCTTGGGCAACGCCAGCCGGCGCATCGTCGCGGCGCTCGGGGTGTGGGAGGCGATCGCGGCTGCGGCCGGCGTGATCCGTTCGATCCACGTCTCGGATGCCGGACGCTTCGGCTTCGCGCGCCTGGAGGCGCGCGAGCAGGGGATCGAAGCCTTCGGCTACGTGGTCCCCAATCGCGTCCTCGGCGCGGCGCTGTGGGAGCGTCTCGCGCGCGCCCCCGAGCTGACGCTGCGCGTCCCCGCGCAGCTCACCGACCTTGCGATCGATGCCGCCGGCGTGCGCCTCGCGCTGAGCGCGCCCGGGAATGCCCCGGAGCTGTTCCGGGCGCGCCTCGTGGTCGCCGCCGACGGGGCGCACTCGCAGGTGCGCGCGGCGGCCGGCATCGGCGCGGAGGTGGAGGATTACGGGCAGGTGGCGCTGGTGGCGAACGTTGCCACCGACCAGCCGCACGCGGACCGCGCCTTTGAGCGCTTCACCCCGAGCGGTCCGCTCGCGGTGCTGCCGCTCGCCGGCGGGGGGCGGGCGGTCATCTGGGCCTGCACCCCCGAGCACGCCCGGCGTCTGCTCGCCCTCGAGGACGCCGCCTACCTTGCCGAGCTGCAGGGCGCCTTCGGCTGGCGCGCCGGACGCTTCACGCGTGTGGGCCGTCGCGGCGCCTATCCGTTGCAGCTCACGCGGGCCGCGGCCGCGGTGGGCACGCGCACCGTGCTCATCGGCAACGCCGCGCAGGCCCTGCACCCGGTGGCCGGCCAGGGCTTCAACCTCGGGCTGCGCGATGCGGCGATGCTCGCCGAGGTGCTGGCGCAGGCGCCCGCACAGGCCGGCTCCGCCGAGCAGCTGCAGCGCTTCGCCGCATGGCGCGCGCAGGACCGGCGCGGCGTAGTGCGCTTCACCGATTCGCTGGTGAAACTCTTCGGCGACGCGCGCCCCGGCGTCGCTCTGCTGCGCAACCTCGGGCTGCTGGCGTTCGACCTGACCCCGTCAGCCAAGCGCGCGCTCGCCCGCGTCAGCGCCGGCTTTGCCGGTCCCAGCCCGCGTCTCGCGCGCGGGCTGCCGGTGCGTCATGGCTGACGTCGCGGTCGTCGGTGGCGGACCGGTGGGGGCGTGCGCCGCGGCACTCTTGCAGCGCGGCGGCCTCGAGGTGGCGCTGCTCGAGCCGCACCTGCCGCCCCCGATCGAGGCGGGGGCGCCGCTGGATTCGCGGGTCGTCGCGCTGTCGCGCGCCAGCGAGCGGCTGCTCAGCGCCGCGGGCGCGTGGCCGCTGATCGACGGTGCGCGCGTGTGCGCCTACCAGCGCATGCGCATCTGGCACGAGAGCGTCGCGGCGCTGAGTGCCGCGGTGCTGGTGTTCGATGCCGCCGACGTGGGGGAACCGAACCTCGGCTACGTCCTCGAGAACCGCTTGCTGCAGCGCGCGCTCCTGCAGGCCTTCATTAGCGCCGGCGGCCACGTCATCCCGGCCGCGCTCGATTCACTTGAGATCACCGAGGAAGGGGTGCACCTGCGTACGGCGACAGGGGAGCTGGCCGCGCGCCTGGTGGTGGGGGCCGATGGGGCGCACTCGGCGGTGCGCGCGGCCGCCGGACTCAGCGCCTCGAGCGAGGCGTACGAGCAGGTGGCGATCATCGCCAACGTCGCCACCGCCGAGCCGCACCAGCTCACCGCGTGGCAGCGCTTCATGAAGGACGGGACGCTGGCGTTCCTGCCCCTCGCCGATGGTACGAGCTCGATGGTCTGGTCGGTGGATGCCGCCCGCGCGCCCGCGCTCCTCAGCGCCACCGATGCCGAATTCGCGCGCGCGCTCGATCAGGGCGCGGACCTCGCCCTGGGGCCCACCCGGCTCGTCAGCGCACGCCGCTCCTTCGTGCTGCAACGGCTCGCCGCCCCGCGCTACGTCGCCCGCCGCGTGGCGCTGCTCGGGGATGCTGCGCACGTCGTGCACCCGCTCGCCGGCCAGGGGGTGAATCTGGGCCTCCTCGACGCCGCCGCGCTCGCGCAGCTGCTCTTCGAGGCGGTGGCGCGCCGCGAGGACGTGGGGGCGCTCGGGGTACTGCGAGCCTACGAGCGCTGGCGCAAGAGCGAGGTGGCGGTGATGGCTACCGCGATCGATGTCTTCGACCGGCTGCTGGCCCACGGCACCGGGCCGGTGGCGCGCCTGGCGCAGGCGGGCCTCGCCGTCGTCAATCGCAGCCAGGAGCTGCGGCGCTTCTTTATCCGCCGCGCGCTCGGGGTGACGGGCGAGCTGCCGCGGGCGGCGCGCCAGGTGCCCGCCATCAGCTGAGGGGCAGGCGGTCGATCTTGGCGGCACATACGAAGTCGTTCTCCGACAGCCCGCGCGCCGCGTGCGTGGTGTAGGTGACGCGGCAGTAGTTGTAGCCCACGGCCAGATCCGGGTGGTGGTCCTCGATGTTGGCGATGTGCGCCAGCGCGTTGACGAAGCTCATGGTGCGATAGAAGTCGCGGAAGCGGAACTCACGGCGGATCGACAGCGCGTCCTCGGCGAGGCTCCAGGCGCCATCCAGCTGCGGCAGCAGCGCCTCGGCCTCGGCCCGCGTCAGCGGCGCCATGCCGCCCTCGCAGGGTTTGCAGCTGCGCGCGGCGAGTGTGCTCATGGGTTCTGCGCGCGCGCGTAGTGGCGTGCCACGTAGTTCTCGACCAGCTCCTGGAACTCCTCCGCGATGCGCTCCCCCTTGAGCGTCACGGTCTTGGCGCCGTCCTCGTAGACCGGCGCCACTGCCCGCTCGCCGGTGCCGGGCAGGCTGATGCCGATGTTGGCGTGCTTGCTCTCGCCCGGGCCGTTGACGACGCAGCCCATGACCGCGACCGTCATGTCCTCGACGCCGGCGTACTCACGCCGCCACTGCGGCATGCGCGCGCGGATGTGGCCCTGGATGCGCTGCGCGAGCTCCTGGAACACCGTGCTGGTGGTGCGCCCGCACCCCGGGCAGGCGATGACCAGCGGGGTGAAGGCGCGCAGTCCCATGGTCTGCAGGATTTCCTGCGCCACCAGCACCTCCTGGGTGCGATCGCCGCCGGGCTCGGGGGTGAGGGAGGCGCGGATCGTGTCGCCGATGCCTTCCTGCAGCAGCACCGCCATGCCGGCGGTGGAGGCCACGATGCCCTTGGAGCCCATGCCGGCCTCGGTGAGGCCCAGGTGCAGCGGATAGTCGCAGCGGCGCGCCAGGTCGCGATAGATGGCGATCAGGTCCTGCACCCCGGACACCTTCGCCGAGAGGATGATGCGCGCGTGCGCCAGTCCGAGCTCCTCGGCGCGCCGTGCGCTCGAGAGCGCCGACTCCACCACCGCCGCGCGCATCACCTGCTGCGCGTCCAGGGGTTCCGCGCGCCGGGAGTTCTCGTCCATCAGGCGCGTGAGGAGCTCCGGGTCGAGGCTCCCCCAGTTGACCCCGATGCGCACCGGCTTGTCGTAGCGGCAGGCGGTCTCGATCATCTCGGCGAACTGCGGGTCGCGCTTGCTGCCGCGCCCGACGTTGCCCGGGTTGATGCGGTACTTGGCGAGCGCCGCGGCGCAGCCCGGGTACTCGCGCAGGAGCTTGTGGCCGTTGAAGTGGAAGTCGCCGATCAGCGGCACGCGCACCCCGAGGGCCTCGAGGCGCTCGCGGATGACCGGCACCGCCGCGGCGGCCGCGGCGGTGTTGACCGTGACGCGCACCAGCTCCGAGCCGGCCCGCGCCAGGGCCTGCACCTGGCGGGTCGTGCCGCTAACGTCCGCGGTGTCGGTATTGGTCATCGACTGCACGACGATCGGCGCGCCGCCGCCGACGCGCACCGTGTCGATCTCGACCGCCACACTCGCGCGGCGCGGCTGCATCGTCATGTGGGAGGATGGTCCATGTGTGGGGCAATTCTACCGTCGCCGGGCGTGAGCGGCACGCGCCGAAGGCTGCTATCATCGCCCCCGCCCGAAACAGTCTGTTCGGAGAGAGCCCGGCCCTACACCCGGGACGCCGAAGGCGCAATTCCCGCCCGGAAACGCTCAGGCCCACGAACGGCAGACGGCGGTGAGCGCACCGCGGGGCTTCTGGAGAGCGGTGCACCGCGCGGCAGATCCGTGCGGTCCACCCACCGAAGGGGAGCGGCGCGGCGCGCCTGATCTCTCAGGTCACAGGACAGAAGGGCGGCAGGCGTCTCGCTTCAAGACGAGCGCAAGCGCCTGCCGCGCCGTTTTGGCCGTGACTGCTCGTCGGAGTGCGTTCGTGGGAAGACAGACCCCGCTCTTCAGGCTGCACCAGGAGCTCAACGCCCGCATCGTCGACTTCGGCGGCTGGGACATGCCGGTGCAGTACAGCTCGCAGATCGGCGAGCACCACGCGGTGCGCCGCGCTGCGGGGGTGTTCGACGTCTCGCACATGTGCGTCATCGACCTGCAGGGCGCGCGGGTGCGCGAGTTCCTGCGCCATCTCATCGCGAACGACGTGGCCAAGCTCACGACTCCCGGAAAGGCGCTCTACAGCTGCCTGCTCAACGAGGCGGGCGGCATCCTCGATGACCTGATCGTCTACTACCTCAACGAGCGCTTCTACCGCATGGTGGTGAATGCGGGCACCCGCGACAAGGATCTCGCGTGGATCCGCGCGCATGCGGCGCCCTTTGCCGTAAGTGTCACCGAGCGCGCGGACCTGGCGATGCTCGCCGTGCAGGGCCCTGAGGCGCGCGCCAAGGCCGCGCAGCTGCTCGCGCCCGCCGAGGCCAGCGCGGCGCTCGCGCTCGACAGCTTCGTCGGGCGCGAGCTCGGCGCGTGGTTCGTGGCGCGCACCGGCTACACCGGCGAGGACGGCTTCGAGATCATGATGCCGGCCGCGGACGCGGTGCCGGCGTGGCGCAGCCTCAACTCCCTCGGCGTCGCCTCCTGCGGCCTCGGCGCGCGTGACACGCTGCGCCTGGAAGCGGGCATGAACCTCTACGGCAACGACATGGACGAGAGCACGCACCCGTACGAGTCCGGGCTCGGCTGGACCGTGGCGCTCGCGCCCGCGGAGCGCGATTTTCTTGGCCGCCGCGCGCTCGAGGCCATCCGTGCCGCCGGCAGCGCGCGCAAGCTCGTGGGCCTGCTGCTCGAGGACCGCGGCGTGTTGCGCGGCCACCAGAAGGTGCTGGTGAATGGTACGGGCGCCGGCGAGATCACCAGCGGCACCTTTTCCCCGACGCTCGAGCGCTCCATCGCGTTCGCGCGCGTGCCGGCGGCCAGCGGCGCTGCCGTGCAGGTGGACATCCGCGGCAAACTCCTCAATGCCCGCGTCGTGAAGCCGCCGTTCGTGCGCTTCGGGCGCTCCCTGATCACCTAGAGCGAAGGACCCACAGACCCATGAGTAACGTCCCCGCAGATCTGCAGTACACCAAGTCGCACGAGTGGGTGCGCGCGCTTCCCGACGGCACGGTGGAGATCGGCATCACCGATCACGCGCAGCACGCCCTCGGCGACCTTGTGTTCGTCGAGGTGCCCGAGGCGGGCCGCGCGCTCGCCGCCGGCGATGCCTGCGCGGTGGTCGAGTCGGTCAAGGCGGCCTCGGATGTCTACGCGCCGCTCGCGGGCACGGTGACGCTCGGCAACCCGCAGCTCACCGCCGAGCCGCAAGCGGTGAACTCCGACCCCTACGGCGCCGGCTGGCTCTTTCGCCTGAGGCCCGCCGCCGGGGCCCTCGCCGCCGCGGCGCTCCTGTCGCCGGCCGGCTACCAGCAGTTCCTCGACGCGGAGGGGGGCTGATGGCCTTCATTCCCCACACCAGCGCGGACGTGGCCGCGATGCTGCAGAGCATCGGTGCCGGCAGCATCGAGGAGCTCTTCGATGAGATCCCCGCGAAGCTGCGCACCCGTGCGCTCGCGGGGATCCCGGAGGCTCTGAATGAGATGCAGATCGGGCGGCTGATGAGTGAGCGCGCGCGCGCCGACGGCACGCTGCTCAATTTCATCGGCGCCGGTGCCTATGAGCACCACATCCCGGCGGCGGTGTGGGCCATCACCACGCGCGGGGAGTTCTACAGCGCCTACACGCCCTACCAGGCGGAGGCCAGCCAGGGAACGCTGCAGCTGATCTACGAGTTCCAGAGCATGATGACGCGCCTCACCGGCATGGACGTGGCGAACGCCTCCATGTACGACGGTGCCTCCGCGACCGCCGAAGCGGCCCTCATGGCGGTGCGCGCCAACCGCAAGTCCCGTGCCGCGCGCATCCTCGTGCCGCAGGCCCTGCACCCGCACTACCGGCGCGTCGCCGTCAACACCGCCCACAATCAGGGGCTGAAGTTCGAGGAGCTGCCCTACGATCCCGGCAGCGGGCTCACCGCACCGGCAGCCCTCGCCCGGTACGCCGGCGAGGACGTGACCGCGCTCGTCATCCAGCAGCCGAATTTCTTCGGCCAGCTCGAGGACGTGGACGCGCTCACCGACTGGGCACATGCGCACGGCGCGCTGGTCATCGCCGTGGTGAACCCGGTGGCGCTGGCGCTGCTGAAGCCCCCGGGCCAGTGGGGCGCGCGCGGCGCCGATATCGCCGTCGGCGAGGGCCAGCCGCTCGGGGTGCCCGCTGTCCTCCGGGCGGCCCGTACCTCGGCATCATGACCGCGCGCATGGAGCACGTGCGGCAGATGCCCGGACGCATCGTCGGGCGCACCCTCGACGTCGCCGGCAAGAGCGGCTTCACGCTCACCCTGCAGGCGCGCGAGCAGCACATCCGGCGCGCCAAGGCGACCTCCAACATCTGCACCAACCAGGGACTGCTCATGACCGCCGCGACCATCTACCTGTCGCTCATGGGTCCGCAGGGACTGACGCGTACCGCCGCCGCCTGCCACGCGCGTACGCGCGAGCTCGTCGCGGCGCTCACGCGCGTGCCTGGCGTGCGCGCCGCCTTCAGCGGACCGTGCTTCCACGAGGCGGTGCTGGTGCTCGATCGGCCGGCGGCCCCGCTGCTCAGGGCGCTCGCCGCGCGCGGCATCGCCGCCGGGCTCGATCTTGCGCCCTACTACCCCGAGCTCGGGCACGCGCTGCTCGTGTGCGCGACCGAGACCAAGACCCAGGCCGACATCGAGCGCTACCGCGCCGGCCTGAGCGAACTGATGCAGGCGGCGCGCGCGGCCTGAAAGAGGAACCATCCGTGGCAGTCAGCGAACCGGTGATATTCGAGTACTCCGCTCCCGGGCGCGGAGCGAGCGACCAGTGGCCGGCGGAAGACGGGCGCGGACGCGCTCGAGGATCTGCCCGCGGCAGCTGCGCCGCGCCGCGCCGCCGGCGCTGCCGGAGGTCGGGCGAGCTCGAGGCGGTGCGCCACTTCACGCGCCTCTCGCAGCTGAACTTCTCCATCGACACACACTTCTACCCGCTCGGCTCGTGCACGATGAAGTACAACCCCAAGGCCTGTAACCAGTACGCGATGCTGCCGGAGTTCCTGGCGCGCCACCCGCTCGCGCCCGAGTCGCACGGGCAGGGGTTCCTCGGCTGCATGTACGAGCTGCAGCAGATGCTGCAGGAAGTGACCGGCATGCAGGGCGTCGCGCTCTCGCCCATGGCCGGCGCGCACGGGGAATTCGCCGGCGTCGCCATGATCCGCGCCTATCACCGCGCCCGCGGGGACCTCGAGCGCAACGAGATCATCGTGCCCGAGGCGGCGCACGGCACGAACCCGGCGACCGCGACCATGTGCGGCTGCGTGGTGCGCGAGATCCCGGTGGATGCGCACGGCGACGTCGAGCTCGAGGCACTGCGCGCCGCGGTCGGCCCGCAGACCGCCGGCATCATGCTCACCAATCCCTCCACCCTCGGGGTGTTCGAGCGGCACATCGAGGAGGTGGCGCGCATCGTGCACGAGGCCGGCGGGCTCCTTTACTACGACGGCGCCAACCTGAACGCGATCCTCGGCAAGGTGCGCCCCGGGGACATGGGCTTCGACGTCATCCACATGAACCTGCACAAGACCTTCTCCACCCCGCACGGCGGCGGCGGCCCGGGAGCGGGGGCGGTCGGGGTGGGGACGCGCCTGCTGCCGTTTCTGCCGGTGCCCCTGGTGGCCCGCGAGGGTGAGCGCTACCGCTGGCTCACCGAGACGGAGCTGCCGCAGTCCATCGGGCGGCTGTCGGGATTCATGGGCAATGCCGGGGTGCTGCTGCGAGCCTACATCTACATGCGGCTGCTCGGGCGCGAGGGCATGCAGCGCGTGGGCGAATACGCCACACTCAACGCCAACTACCTCCTCAAGCGCCTGCAGGATGCCGGCTTCGACGCCGCCTATCCCCGGCGGCGCGCCAGCCACGAATTCATCGTGACGCTGAAGCGCCAGGCGCGTGAGCTGAACGTGACCGCCATGGATTTCGCCAAGCGACTGCTCGATTACGGCTTCCACGCCCCGACCACCTACTTCCCGCTGCTGGTGCCGGAGTGCCTGCTGATCGAGCCCACCGAGACCGAGAGCCGGGAGGTCCTTGACGCCTTTGTGACGGCCATGTCACAGATCCAGAAGGAAGCCGAACAGGAACCCGGGCGCGTCCGCAGCGCACCGCATACCATGCCGGTGCGCCGCCTGGATGACGTGCGGGCGGCCCGACAACTGGATCTCACATGGAAGCCGACGGCGCCGCCGTAGATCGCTATAAACCCCGCGGGCTGACCCGCCTGCTGCGTGCCTTTGCCTCCAGCTGGAATGGCCTGCGGGGCGCCTTCCGCGAGGAAGCGGCGTTTCGGCAGGAACTTGCCTTCGCCCTCGTCGTCATACCGCTGGGGCTGTGGCTCGGACGCGGCGCCCTCGAGCGGGTGCTGCTGGTCGGCCCCGTTTTCCTGATCCTGATCGTGGAACTGCTGAACAGCGCCATCGAGGCCACCGTGGACCGCATCAGTCTCGAGCGGCACGTGCTCGCGGGCCTGGCCAAGGACATCGGCTCCGCCGCGGTACTCATGTCGTTCGTGCTGCTCGGCGTCGTCTGGTTGATCGTGCTCGTCGGTCGTTAGGAAAGCATCCCGCATGAGACGTTTGCGCCCCCTGGGGCTGTGCCTGTTCCTTTTCTCGTGCGCGGCTCTGGCGCAGACCCCGCACGCGCCGGGCGCCGCGACCACCGCCGCCGAGGCGGCCGCGGCGCCCGCGCTGCCGCCGCCCCCGCCGAACGCCAGCCCCGCTGCGCCCCCGCTCGTCACGCCCGGGCCGCCGCCGCCCGGGGGCGAGACCGGCCAGCAGCCCAATCCGGCGCAGGCCGCCGTGGCGGTCGAGGAGCAATGCGGACTGGGCCGTGACGCTCGAGCGCATCGCCCCGAGCGTGGTCTCGATCAACGTCGACCTGACGCGCGCCTTCGACACCGAGTGGAACACCACCGCGCAGGCGACCGGCTTCGTGGTGGACGCCGAGCGCGGCCTGATCCTCACCAACCGGCACGTCGTGACCCCCGGTCCGGTGACCGCGGAGGCGACCTTCCTCAACCGCGAGGAAGTGCAGTTGTACCCGGTGTACCGCGACCCGGTGCACGACTTCGGCATCTACCGCTACGACCCCAAGAAGCTGCGCTTCATCAAGCCCAGGGCGCTGCCGCTGTACCCGGAAGGGGCGCAGGTCGGGCGCGAGATCCGCGTGGTCGGCAACAATGCCGGCGAGCAGCTGTCGATCCTCGCCGGCACGCTGGCGCGCCTGGACCGCGACGCGCCCGAGTATGGGGTGACCAAGTACAACGACTTCAACACGTTCTACCTGCAGGCGGCCTCGGGCACCTCCGGCGGCTCCTCCGGCTCCCCGGTCATCGATATCCGCGGCCGCGTGGTGGCCCTCAATGCCGGCGGCGCGAGCGGCGCGGCCTCGAGCTTCTACCTGCCCCTGGGGCGCGTGAAGCGCGCGCTGGAGCTCATCCAGCAGGGCAAGCCGGTGCCCCGCGGCACGCTCTACACCGTCTTCAACTACACCCCGTACGATGAGCTCGAGCGTCTCGGGCTCGCCGGCAACACCGAGGCCGCCGTGCGCCGGGAGTTTCCGCGCAACACCGGCATGCTGGTCGTGACCGAGGTGCTGCCCGGCAGTCCGAGCGAGAAGGTGCTGCAGCCCGGGGACATCCTGGTGCGCCTGAACGGCCAGCTACGTCGGCCGCTTCGAGCCCCTCGAGGAGGTGCTCGACGATAGCGTCGGCGGCGAGGTGGAGGTGGAGCTGGAGCGCGGCGGCAAGAGCCTCTCCGCGAAGCTTCCGGTCGGGGACCTGCATGCCATCACACCGAGCGCCTACGCGGAGTTCGGCGATGCGGTGGTGAACACGCTCTCCTACCAGCAGGCGCGGCACCTAACGTGCCGACCCGCGGGGTGTACGTTGCCAACCCCGGCTACGTGTTCAGCGCCGCCGGCGTGCCGCGCGGCGCCGTGGTGGTGGCGCTGAACGGCAAGAAGACCGAAGCCCTGAAGGACTTCGAGGCGGGCATCGCGCAGCTCGGTGATGGCGAGCGCGCGAGCGTGCGCTACCTGACGATCGAAGCTTCCAACAGCACCGAGCTGCACACCGTCCGCATGGACCGGCTGTGGTTCCCCGCCCATCACTGCGAGCGCAACGACACCGCCGGGCTGTGGGACTGCCATGACCTGCCGCCCGGTCCGCCGCCCAAGCCCGCCGTGGTGAGCGCGACGCAGTTCCCGCGCTACCCGGATGCGCGCATGAACGCGCTCGCCCCCTCGCTCGCCATGGTGACCTTTGACATGCCGTACTCGGTGTCCGGCATCACCGAGCGCAACTACCACGGCACCGGGCTCGTCGTCGATGCGCAGCGGGGCCTCGTGGTCGTCGACCGCAACACCGTGCCGGTGGCGGTCGGGGACGTCACCGTCACCTTCGCCGGCACCGTGCAGGTCCCCGGACGGGTGGTGTACGTACATCCGCTGCACGACTTCGCCGTCGTCGCCTACGACCCGAAGCTCATCGGCAACACGCCGGTGCGCTCCGCCCGCCTGTCCACGCACGAGATCGAGAGCGGCGAGCGTGTCTGGGTGGTGGGACTCACGCCGGACAACGAGCTGCGCGCGCGCAGCACCGAGATCGCCAGCATCGATCCGCTCGAGCTGCCGCTGTCGCGCACCATGCGCTTCCGCGACAGCAACATCGAGACCGCGCAGCTGGTCAACCCGCCAAGCGAATACGACGGCGTGCTCGCCGACAGTGCCGGCAACGTGGTGGGCACCTGGTCGAGCTTCGCCTACGAGAACGGCCGCGAGATCGCCCAGGACACCCGCGGCGTGCCGATCAACGTGGTGGCCGACATGATCGAGCGCGTGCGCAGCGACAAGATGCTGCACTCGCTCGAGGCGGAACTCGCCGAGATGCCGCTCGCGCAGGCCCGCGAGATCGGCCTGCCGCAGAGCTGGACGCAGCGCCTGGCGCAGCACACCGCCAGCCGCCGCCAGGTGCTGGCCGTGACGCGCCTCGTCGGCGGCTCGGACGCCGCCCGCCAGCTGCAGCCCGGGGACCTGATACTCGCCATCGACGGGCACGTGGTCACCCGCTTCCACGAGGTGGAGCAGGCCGCCGCCGACCGCGAGCACGTACAGGTGACGATCTGGCGCAACCAGGAGGAGCAGACGCTCGAGGTCGCCACCGCCGCGCTCCCCGGGAGCGACGTCGACCGCCTGGTGCTGTGGGCCGGCGCCACGCTGCAGGCGCCGCACCGCGCCATGAGCGCGCAGCGCGGTATCGAGCCGACCGGCGTGTACGTCGCCTACTTCGGCTACGGCTCCCCGGCGACGCGCTACGGGCTCTACCCCGGGCGGCGCATCGTCGAGGTCGACGGCGTGCCGACGCCGGACCTGGACGCCTTTCTCAAGGGGGTGCTCGGGCGCCCCGACCGCTCTTCGGTGCGCCTGAAGACACTCGCCTGGAACAACGCACCAGAAGTGATCACGCTGAAGCTCGACAAGCACTACTGGCCGGCGTACGAGCTCGTGCACGGTGCGGGTGGCTGGGCGCGCCGCTCCCTCGAATGAGTGCGCGCGCACCTTAAGTAAACCCGTCGCGGCGCGCGCGCCGTCCCGGACTGCGGTCTAATGGCCGCCGCCGACCGCGGCGACTGATGCTTCCTTACAACACGCGTCCAGCGGGCACCGGCGGCTTGGTAGAATTGGTTTGATCTATGGCACGAAACGTCCGCGCAAGTCAGGTCGAGATCGAGGCCGCCGTGCAGGTGCTGCGCGACGGCGAGCTGGTCGCGTTTCCGACCGAGACGGTCTACGGGCTCGGCGCCAACGCGCAGAACCCGGCCGCGGTGCGCCGCATCTTCGAGGCCAAGGGACGTCCGCAGGATCATCCGGTGATCGTGCACCTGGACAGCCCGCGCTACCTGCATCGCTGGGTGCGCGAGGTCCCCGAGCTCGCCAACCGCCTGGCCGAGAGCTTCTGGCCGGGGCCGCTGACGATGGTGCTGCCGCGCGCGGCCCACGTGCACGAGGTGATCACCGGCGGCCAGGATACGATCGCCATCCGCGTGCCCGCGCACCCGATGGCGCAGCAGCTGCTCACCGCCTTCGGCGGCGGCATCGCCGCCCCCTCGGCCAACCGCTACGGGCGGCTCTCGCCCACGCGCGCCGAGCACGTGCGCGAGGAGTTCGGCGAGACCGTGCGCGTGATCCTCGACGGCGGGGAGTGCCAGATCGGGCTCGAGTCGACCATCGTCTCCTTCGAGGACGGGCAGGTACGCCTGCTGCGCCCCGGGAGCGTCACCGCGGCGCAGCTGCGCGAGCTCGTGGGCGAGCTTGCCATCGGCCCGGGCGGGGAGTCCCCGCGCGTGCCCGGCGGCACGCCCACGCATTACGCGCCGCGCACGCCGCTCACCCTCGTGCCCGCGGGCGAGATCGACGCGCAGGCCGACGCGGCCTCCGCCGGCGGGCGGCGCGTCGCGGTGCTGGCGCAGCGTCTGCCGCTGCGCTCGCACAAGACTGTCACCTGGATCAACGCCGGCCGGCGCGCGGAAGTCTACGCGCGCGAGCTGTACAACAATCTGCGCACGCTCGACCGCGCCGGCTGTCAGCGGATCCTGGTGCAGGGCGTGCCCGACGGCGAGGCGTGGGCGGCGGTGCGCGACCGCCTGCTGCGCGCCGCGACCAGCATCGCCGAGAGCGATGACGGCTCCGCCACCCTGGCCGTGTTGCGCTAAACCCGCGCCGGTGCCCCGCGCGCGACTGATCGATCCGTTCGCCCCCGCGCACATCCGCCGCCTGGTGCGCGAGTTCGGCTCCCCGCTCCTGATCCTCGACTGCGAGCGCGTGCGCGCGCAGTACCGCAGGCTCGCCGCCGCGCTCCCGGGCGTCGCGCTGCACTACGCGCTCAAGCCGCTGCCGCACCCGGCGGTGGTGCAGACGATCGTGGAGGAGGGCGGCGGCCTGGATCTCGCCACCACCGGGGAGGTGCAGCTGGTGCAGCGCCTGGGGGTGGCGCCCGGGCGCTGCATCCACACGCACCCGATCAAGCGCCCCGCGGACATCGACAACGCGCTCGCCTTCGGGGTGCGCCTGTTCGTCGCCGACAATCCCGACGAGGTGCGCAAGTTCGCCCGCCTCGCCGGGCGCGCGGAGCTGCTGCTGCGCGTCTCGTTCCGCTCCGCGGGCGCGGTGGTCGACCTGTCGCGCAAGTTTGGCTGCGACCCGCAGGACCTGCTGCCGCTCGCGCGCCTCGCCGCGGAGCTCGGCATCCGCGTGCGCGGCCTGTCCTTCCACGCCGGCTCCCAGACCGCCGACGCGGTGCGGCACGCGCAGGCGGTGCGGGCCTGCGCGCAGCTCATGGCGGCGGCGCGCCGCGAAAAGCTCGGGCCCTACGACCGGCTGGACATCGGCGGGGGCTTCCCGATCGAGTACGCGAGCCCGGTGCAGGACATCGGGCGCTTCTGCGCACCGCTGCGGGCGGCGCTGGCCGAGCTGCCCCGCAGCACGCGCGTGCTCGCCGAGCCCGGGCGCTACCTCGCAGGTCCCGCCGCCATCGGCGTGGCCTCCGTCATGGGGCGCGCGTGCCGCCAGGGCCACTGGTGGTACTACCTCGATGATGGGGTGTACGGCTCCTACAGCGGACAGCTGTTCGATCACGCGCGCTATCCGGTGCAGCCGCTGCGCGCGCAGGGGCCGCTGCGCCCCTCGGTGCTTGCCGGTCCCACGTGCGACAGCATCGACGTCATCGCCGAGGACCTGATGCTGCCGGCGCTGAAGGCGGGCGACCTGGTGGTGGGGCGCGCCATGGGTGCCTACACCTGGGCGAGCGCCACGGATTTCAACTTCGTGCCCCGCGCAACCGTGGTCGCGGTCAACCGCCGTGCCGGGGACAGCGGCAGCGTCTGGACGGCGCTCGCGGGGGCTCCCTGATGGCAAAGGTGCGCATCGAGGCGGTGGTGTTCGACATCGGCTGGGTGCTCCTGCACCTGAACTACCGCCCGCTCCTTGAGTTCCTCGGGGCGCGCGGCGCCGCGATCGAACAGCGCGATGCGGTATGGGGTGCATCGCCCTCGAGGAGCACGAGTGCGGCCGCATGCACGGCCAGGGGCTGCTCGAGCGCCTGGCCGCACTCACCACCGAGCCGGTGGCGCTGGCGGACGTGCACGCCAAGTGGCTCGACATGTTCGTCATCGACGCCGCCATGGTCGAGCTCGCCCACCGCCTGAGCGAGCGCTACCGCGTCTATCTGCTGTCCAACATCGGGGACCTGCACTGGGCCCACGTATGCCGCGAGTACCGCCTGCACGCCCTCGGGCACGGGGCACTGCCCTCCTACCTCGCCGGGGTCATGAAGCCGCACGCGGGGATCTACGCGCAAGCGGAGAAGCGCTTTGCGCTGACACCGCGCCACACGGTGTTCATCGATGATCGTGCCGACAATATCGCCGCCGCCTGCGCGCGCGGCTGGCACGGCATCGTGCACGCGGACTACGCGCGCACGCGCGCCGCCCTGCGCGCGCTCGAAGTCGCCTGCTAGGGAAAGCCGTACACACCGAGGAATCACGCCCGTGAGCCCATTCTTCTCCGCCACGCTGTCCGCTACGCTGCTCCTCATCGGTTCGAACGTCTTCATGACCTTCGCCTGGTACGCGCACCTGAAGAACCTCGCTGACCGTCCCTGGTACCTGGCGGCGCTGGCAAGCTGGGGCATCGCCTTCTTCGAGTACCTGCTGCAGGTGCCCGGCAACCGCATCGGCTACACGCAGCTCTCGCTCCCGCAGCTGAAAATCCTGCAGGAGGTGATCACGCTCGTGGTGTTCGTGCCCTTTGCGGTGCTCTACATGGGCAAGCCCTTCAAGCTCGACTACCTGTGGGCGGGCCTGTGTATCCTCGCTGCGGTATATTTCGTGTTCCGCACCCCGGCCAGCACATGAAGAGCAACACCGAAACCATCGCCGACACCCCGACCGCCATCCACGCGATGGTGAGCGATGCGCGCGAGGGGCGTGACCCGAAGGTCATTGCGCGCCTGTTCAGCGGCTGGGCGGTGTTCGGCGAGCGCCAGTTCGTGCGCGGCTACGCGCTGCTGTTGCCCGACCCGGTGGTGCCCAACCTGAACGCGCTCGGCGCGCAGGAGCGCATCGCCTTCCTCTCGGACATGTCACGCCTGGGGGACGCGCTGCTGAAGGTGACCGGCGCGCTGCGTATCAACTACGCGATCTTCGGCAACCAGGAGCCGGCGCTGCACGCGCACGTCATCCCGCGCTACCTCGATGAGCCGGAGGCGCTGCGCACGCGGCAGCCCTTCGCCTACGACTGGAGCGCCGCGCCGGCGT
Source organism: uncultured Pseudomonadota bacterium (assembly GCA_963806375.1). Classification (GTDB taxonomy): domain Bacteria; phylum Pseudomonadota; class Gammaproteobacteria; order Steroidobacterales; family Steroidobacteraceae; genus 13-2-20CM-66-19. The sequence goes on along the minus strand of CAWDXW010000003.1, from coordinate 760,452 downwards.
TCGAGCGGGGCGTGCACGGGGAGCTCGGCGAGCAGCTGCAGCGCGAACTCACGCGCCTCGGGGTGACGAAACCGATGCGCTACAGCCCCGGCGCGAACGCCGGGGCCTGAATTGCGGACCGGGCCCGTGGCGGGCCCGGTCGCTCTGGCGGCGGTTACTTGGCGGGGGCCGGCGTCGCCGGCTTTGGTGCCGCGGGGGCTGCAGCGGCCGGCGGGGGCGCCTTCGCGCTGATCAGCTCCACTTCGAACGCCAGCAGTGACCCCGGCGGGATGCCCGGCGGGGAGTGCAGGTCGTAGCCGAGCTGTGGCGGGATCCACAGCTGGTACTTCGCGCCCGGCTTCATCAGCCCGACGCCTTCGGACCACCCCGGAATCACGCGGTTGAGCGGGAACTTCGCCGGCTCGCCGCGCTTGTAGCTGCTGTCGAACTCGGTGCCATTGAGCAGTGTCCCCTTGTAGTTCACCGTCACCTCATCGGTGGCGTTCGGGGATGCGCCGCTGCCGGGGGTGAGCACCTTGTACTGCAGGCCGCTCGCGGTGGTGACGACGCCAGGCTTCTTGGCATTCTCGGCCAGGAACTTCGCCGCCGCCGCATGGTTGGCATCGCCCGCCGCGCTCGCCAGCTTGGTGATGTTGGCCTTGTCGGCGTCACTGAGCTCGGCCTTGCCGGCCAGCGCATCCTTGATGCCGGCGGCCAGCTGCGCGGCGTTGACCGACTCGTTGGTGAGGGAGCTGGTGCGCAGCTGCTGGCCGAACATGACGCCGAGGCTGTAGCTGGGCGTGTGTGCCGCAGGGGCGGCGGCCTTCTTGGCCGGTTCCGCGGCGGCGGGTGCGCCCGCCGGCGCGGCGGGCTGCTGCGCGAGCGCAAGCGCGCTGCCCAGTAAGGCCGCACAGGCCGCGGGGAAGAGGACAGTCCGGCCCTGACGGCGGGACGCTGGCAATCTCATGGGGGACCCTTTTTCCGGTAACGCATGCGGAGCCGCACAGGAGGCACGGCCTTGGGGAACCGCAGCGGGGGCGAAGTTTCGCCGATCGGCGGGGCCGGTGCTGAGGTTTTTTCCTTCAGCCCGGCAGGCTAAAACCGCCCCCGGCGCTCAGGGCCCTCTGGTACGCCGGACGGGCGTGGATGCGCTCGAGGAAGCCGCGCAAGCGCTCGCCCAGGGGGAGCCCGGAGCGCGCGGCGGCCGCCTCCACCGGGTAGCTCATCTGGATGTCCGCGGCGCTGAAGTCCGCGCCCGCGAACCAGACGCAGCGCGCCAGCTCCCCCTCCCAGTAGCTCATGTGCAGGGCGAGCTGCGGATCGATGTAGCTCTTCTGCGCGCCCGCAGCGATGGCGCGCACCAGCGGTCGCAGCAGCGCCGGCACCGGCCCGCGCGGCAGGTACTGGAAGACCAGTTTCAACAGCAGCGGCGGCATCGCCGAACCTTCCGCGTAGTGCAGCCAGTAGGTGTAGCGCAGCCGCGCCTCGGTGCCGGCCGGGGGGCGCAGGCGCCCGGCGCCGTAGGTATCCAGCAGGTACTCGATGATGGCGCCGGACTCAGCGATCGTGTGTGCGCCGTCGGTGATGACCGGGGACTTGCCCAGGGGATGCACCCGCCGCAGCGCTTCAGGCGCGAGCAGGGTCTTCGGATCGCGCTGGTACGGGATGAGCTCGTAGGGGCAGCCGAGCTCCTCGAGCAGCCACAGCACGCGCTGCGAGCGCGAGTTGTTCAGGTGATGGACCTGGAGCATCCCCTCAGACGCCGTCCGTGGCGGCGCCGGCGGCCAGGAACGCCTGCGCTTGCTGCCACTGGGCGCCGGCTACGTAGATGCGCGACGGCGCCGCCTGGCCGAGGACGCCGGCATCGGAGCGCACCCGCACCTGCATGCCGGCCGCGCTCAACACTTCCGCGATCGACTGGGCGGTCGGCAGGTCGGGGAGCGTCGTGAGCAGGCGCCACGCGGGATCGGACATCGACGCTACAGTGCCAAAGCGCGGATGTTTCTACAATGCGCCTGCCTGGCCGTCATAGCGTGCTGCGAAGGAACCGTGCTCAGCATCCGCCAACTGTCCAAGAGCTTCCGCGAGGGCGAACGCGTGCACCCGGTGCTGGCCGGCGCCGAGGCCGCCATCGGCCGCGGCGAGATCGTCGCCATCACCGGGCGCAGCGGCTCGGGCAAATCGACGCTGCTGAACCTGGTGAGCGGCATCGATGCGCCCGACAGCGGCTCGGTCGGTCTCGACGGGACCGACGTGACCGCGCTCGCCGAGCCGGCCCGCACGCGCTTTCGCCGCGCGCACGTCGGCTTCATCTACCAGTTCTTCAACCTCATCCCGACGCTCAACGTGCTCGAGAACGTGCGCCTGGTGCTGGAGCTGAACGGGGTGCGCGGCGCGCCGGCGCACGCGCGCACCCTGGCGGCGCTCGAATCGGTCGGCCTGGGCGGGCGCGCCCACAGCGCGGTTGACCAGCTCTCCGGCGGGGAACAGCAGCGTGTCGCCATCGCGCGCGCCGTGGTGCACCGGCCGCGCCTGCTGCTGGCCGATGAGCCCACCGGCAACCTCGATGAGGCCACCGCGCGCGAAGTGGTGCCGGCGCTGCTCGCACATGCACGCGCCGGCGGTGCAACGCTGCTGATCGTGACCCACGATGCCGCGCTCGCTTGCCAGGCCGACCGCGTGCTCGAGCTGCGGGGCGGGCTGCTGCACGCGCTGGAGCGGGGCGCGTGAGGACACTGCGGGCCGCGAGCGTGCGCCACCTGCTGCGCCATCCGGCGCAACTGGCGCTGGCGCTCGCGGGACTCACGCTCGGAGTCGGCACGATCGTGGCGGTCGACATCGCCGCGGCGAGTGCGCGCCGCGCGTTCGAGCTGTCGGTGAGTGCCGTGAACGGCCCGGCGACTCACCAGTTGAGCGGCGGTCCCGGCGGGATCGATGAGTCGCTGTACGTGCGCCTGGTGATGCAGCCGCTCGCCGCGGCGCCACCGCCGCCGCACTTCGCACCGCTGGTGTCCGGCTATGTGAGCATCGGTGAGCGGGTGCTCGAGCTCGTCGGCCTCGATCCGCTGGCCAGCGGCGCGCTCGGGGGCGAGGCGGCGGCCGGCTCCGGGCCCGCGCCACTGGCTGAGCCCGCCGCGGCGCGCCGCTGGTTCACCGAGCCTGGGACGGTGCTGCTGAGCGCCACCACCGCGGGGCAGCTCGCGCTCACCCGCGGCCAGCGCTTCGCAGTCGAGGTGGCCGGGGTGCGCCGCGAGGCGCATCTTGTGGGACTCCTCCCGGCCGCGGCGGGCTTTGATGCCCTCATGCTCACCGACATCGCGCAGGCGCAGGAATGGCTCGGCGCCGCCGGCCGGCTGTCGCGCATCGACGTGCAGCTGCCCCCGGGGGCCGAGGGTGCCGCCCTCGAGCAGGCCCTGCGCGCGCGGCTGCCGCCGGACGTACAGCTTGCCGCGACGCGGGCCCGCGCGCGCGAAACCTTCGCGATGACCGATGCCTTCACGACCAACCTGCGCGCCATGAGCCTGCTGGCGCTGCTGGTGGGCACCTTCCTCATCTACGGCGCGGTGAGCTTCGCGGTGCTGCAGCGGCGCACGATCCTCGGGGTGCTGCGGGCGCTGGGCGCCACGCGCGCCGAGGTGCTCGGCGTCGTCCTCGGCGAGGCCGCGGTACTCGGCGCCATCGGGGCGGCCCTCGGCGCGCTGCTGGGACTGCTGATCGGCCGCGGGCTCGTGGCGCTGGTGTCGCGCACCATCAACGACCTGTACTTCGTGGTGGCGGTGAACGAGCTGGCGCTGCCGGGCATGACCGTGGCCAAGGCGCTGCTCGCCGGCGTGGGCACGGCGCTCGTGGCCGCGCTCCTGCCGGCGCTCGAGGTGGCCGGCAGCGCCCCGCGGCTCGCCCTGGCACGCTCGGTGATCGAGGCCCGCGCGCAGCGCCTGGCGCGCTTCCTCGTCGGACTCGCCGCGCTGCTGGCGGCGCTCGCTGGGGCCTGCATCGCGCTGTTCGCGCACAGCCTGTTCGCCGGTTTCGCGGCGCTGTTCCTGCTGCTCTTGGCAGTGGCCGCGGTGACGCCGGCGGCACTCACCGCGCTCGCGCGCGCCGCCGCGCGCCTGGCGGGTGCGCACCGCACGCTCGCACGGCTGGCGCTCGAGGACGTGGCCGCGTCCCTCAGTCGCACCGGGGTCGCGGTGGCGGCGCTCGGCATGGCGCTGACGGCGATGATCGGGGTCGCCGTGATGGTGGAGAGCTTCCGCGGCTCGCTCGAGGAGTGGCTGCGCGCGACGCTGCGTGCGGACGTGTACGTGAGCGCGCCGGGCCCGAGCGCCGCGCTCAGTCGCCGCCTCGAGCCGCAGGTGGTGCAGGCGCTGCTCGCGCTGCCGGCGGTGCGCGCGCACAGCGAGGCGCGCCGCGCGGTGGTCGGCTCGCCCTACGGCGAGCTCGACGTGAACGCGCTGCGCCTGGGACCGGCCGGCGGCGCCTACCCGCTCACCGCGGGCGATCCGCGCGTGGCCTGGCGCGCGTTCGCCCAGGGCGCGGTGCTCATCTCGGAGCCGCTGGCGTGGCGTCTGCGCCTCGGCCTGCATGACGAGCTGACGCTGAGCACCGCCGCGGGCCCGCGTGCGTTTGCGATCGCCGGCATCTATCGGGAGTACGGCAACGATCGCGGCGAGGTGCTGATGGATCTGGCCACCTACCGGCGGTCTTGGCACGACGAGGCCATCGGCGGCCTCGGGCTGTACCTGGCGCCGCACGCCGACGTGACGCAGGTGATCGCGCAGCTGCGCGCCGCCGCGCACGGCCGCCAGGGACTGTTCATCCGCTCCAACGCCGAGCTGCGCGCGCTCTCGCTGCGCATCTTCGAGCGCACCTTCCTCATCACGCGTGTGCTCTACTGGCTCGCGGCCGGCGTCGCGGCCATCGGGCTGGTGAGCGCGCTGCTCGCCTGGGAGCTGGTGCGCACGCGCGAGCTCGCGCTGCTGCGCACGCTCGGGGTCACCCCCGGCGGCAGCGCCGCGCTCGTGATCGGGCAGACGCTGTTCATGGGCATCGCGGCCTTCCTCGCCGCAGTGCCGGCGGGGCTCCTCACCGCGCTCGTGCTCACGAGGGTCATCAACCGCCGCGCCTTCGGGTGGCACATCGAGCTGCACCTGGCGCGCGCGCAGTTCCTCAACGCGCTCGGGCTCGCGCTCGCCGCCGCGCTGGTGGCGGCGCTGTATCCGGCATGGCGCGCCGCGCGGGCGCCACTCGCCGCGCACCTGCGGGCGGAATGATGCGCGCGCGCCGGCCGCTCGTGGCGCTCCTCGCCTGCGCGGCGCTCGTGGCCGCGCTGCCGGCCGCGACGCCGGTCGCGGGGGTGCTGCCGGGCGAGGCCGCGGCCGGTTTTGCGCCGGTGCTCGCGCCGCGCACGTTCGTCTTTCCGGCCGATCACGGGCCGCATCCCGAGTACCGCCAGGAATGGTGGTACACCACCGGTAACCTCGAGGCGCAGGACGGGGAGCGCTTCGGCTTCGAGCTGACGTTCTTTCGCTTCGCACTCGCCCCGCCAGGCACGCCCCCGGCGGGGGACTCCGCCTGGCGCGCGCGCGAGATCTACATGGCGCACTTCGCCGTCACCGACCTGCGGCGCGGGCGCTTTCGCTTCGCGCAGCAGCTGTCGCGCGCCGCGCTGGGGCTCGCCGGCGCACAGGGTGCGCCGCTGCAGGTGTGGCTCGCGGACTGGTACCTGAGGGCCGACCCGCAGGATGCGCAGCACTGGCGCCTGCACGCGGCGGGCGAGGGCTACGGGCTTGACCTGCAGCTGGAGGTGAGCGCCGCCCCGGTACTCAACGGCGTCGCGGGCCTGAGCCTCAAGTCCGGCACGCCGGGGGATGCGAGCTACTACTACTCGCTGCCGCGCGTCGCGGTGCGCGGGCAGCTGCGGCGCGCGGGCGCGCTGCTCCCCGTGGCCGGCCTCGCCTGGGTCGATCGTGAATGGGGCAGCGGGGGACTGGGGGCGCAGGAGGTCGGCTGGGACTGGTTCGCGCTGCAGCTGAACGACGGCAGCGCGCTCATGTTCTACGCGCTGCGCAGCACCTCCGGCGCGCGCGACCCGCACAGCGCCGGCACCTTCACCGACGCCTCCGGTGTGGCGCAGCCGCTCACTGCAGGGGCGGTGGCCATCGAGGTGACGCGTACCTGGAAGAGCGCCGCGGGCGTGCGCTACCCGGGGGCCTGGCGGCTGCGCGCGCCGGCGCTGGCGCTCGACCTCGAGGTGACGCCGCTGCTGCCGGACCAGGAGCTGCGCGGACCGCCGCGCTACTGGGAAGGAGCGGTCGAGGTGCGCGGGATGCGCGGCGGACGCGCGCTCGGCGGCCGCGGCTACGTCGAGCTGGTCGGCTACGCGCCGGAACGCTGACCGCGCCGGGCGTGACTGGCGCCGCCGCGCGCCTTGACCGATGATGCGCGGCGAGGTGCTGACGCGCTTGACCCACCAGGGGAGATAATTATGCGAGGCTCATTGGTTGCGGCTGCCGCCGCGTTTATGGCGCTGCCGGTGTGGGCGGCGCTGCCCGACGGCGCCACGGCGCCCGATTTCTCCACCGACGCCTCGCTCGCCGGCAAGACGTTCAAGTTCTCCCTCGCGCAGGCACTGAAGAAGGGCCCGGTGGTGCTGTACTTCTACCCGGCCGCGTTCACTCCGGGCTGCACGGTGGAGGCGCACGAGTTCGCCGAGGCGACCGACAAGTTTGCCGCGCTCGGGGCGACCGTCATCGGCGTTTCGCACGATCCGATCGACAAGCTCAACAAGTTCTCCGTGAGCGAGTGCCGCAACAAGTTCGCGGTCGCCTCCGACGGCGACGGCAGCATCATGAAGAAGTACGACGCGGTGCTCCTGAGCCATCCGGCGTACGCCGACCGCACTTCCTACGTGATCGCCCCCGACGGCAAGATCATCTACTCCTACACCGCCATGAACCCGGACCAGCACGTCGCCAACACGATGGCGGCCGTGCAGAAGTGGCAGGAGTCGCACGGCAAGACCTGAGCGGGCGGCGCGCACGCCTCAGGCGAGATCGGCGAGCACCGCGGGCACCTCGCGGCGCAGCAGCAGGTTCTGCGCCTCCCACCGCGCCGCCGGCGCGAGCTCGGTGAGGAAGGCGACCTCGCCCCCCGCGAGCAGCGCGATCGGCACGCCGTCGCGATAGAGCACGCGGTTGCCGCTGAGGGAGGGCAGCCGTGCGCCGGGTGTGAGGATGCCGACCAGGTTGAGCGGATCGGCGCCCGACACCGACAGCATCTGCCCGTCAGCCCCGCGGCGGCGCGCCTCGCGCAGCAGCGCGATCGCCTCCGGGGCGGCGTACTGCTCACCGCTGAAGCCGGCGATGAAGCGGCCGCCGCGGATCTCCCCGCGCGCCTCCAGCCGCCGGCAGCACATCAGCAGCTCACGCCACGGCGGCAGCCAGTCGGCCTCGCGCGCGAGCAGGCGCCAGAAGATGACGCCCCAGCGGCGCAGGAGCGTGCGCACCACGTGCTCGACCGCCTCGGCGTCGCCGGCGGGCGTGGTCGGCTCGTGTACATCGGGGCGCGCGATGCGCGACCAGCGCCCGGCGGCATCCATGCCGAAGAGCGCCAGGCGCCGCCGGCGACGGCCGGCCGCAGCGCCCCGGCGCCGCTCCGCCGGCACCAACAGCGCGCGCAGTCCCGCGAAGCTGTCGGCGTTCACCACGCCGAGCGCGACGAGCTCCGCGAGTGCCTCTTCGGCCTGCGTGGGCAGCAACGCGCTGCCGGCGGCGATCTCATCGAAGAACGAGGCGCCGTGGGTGAGCAGGTACTGCGCCACGCGCTGCGCGGGTGCGGAGAGGTGCCCCGGGTCGGTGGCGCTGGTGAGTGTCCCCCACAGCCGCACGTTGCGCCGCGCGAGCAGCACGATCGGTGTGGCGCGCACCGGTGCGGCGCCGCGCTCCGGGTCGGCGCGCCGCGGGGCGAGCCGCGTCCACACGAAGCGCCCGGCCAGGCACTGCTCATCGAGCCACGCCGGCTCGTACTCGCTGATGCGGTGCGGCAGGATCTCGGTCTCCCAGGCGCTCGCCGGGGATTCGAAGCCCTCCAGCTGCGCCAGCACCGCGCCGACGGCGTCCGGTCCCTCCATGCGCGTCTCCGGCGTCGCGCGCTGCCAGCCGAACAGGAAGCGCAGGAAGTCGCGCGCCTCGATGGGCTCGATCTCCGCGCGCAGCCGCTTCACCGTGTAGCGATGGATGCGCGCGAGCAGGCGCCGCTCGCACCACTCGCTCGCCGGCGCGGCGCCGGCACTGAACGCGCCGCGCAGGGCGAAGCCCTCCGCCTGCAGCGCCGCGAGCGCCGCATCGACCTGCAGCAGCGGCAGTCCGAGGGTTGCCGCCAGACGCGCCGCGCCCACCGGACCCAGGCCCTCGAGCCGCCCGCGCACCACCTCCACCAGCGCCCCCGGCGCCGCGGGGCTGCCCGCGTGCGCATCAGGCGTCACCACCGGGGGCGTGCACTGCGCCTGCGGGAAGAGCGCGGCGAAGAACGGCAGCCGCTCCGCGGTGATCCACAGCTGTGTCGCGCCGCTGGCGAGGCGCGTGACGCGCCGCTGCGCGGCGAGCTGCTCGAGCAGCGCCGGCCAGGCGTCGTTCCCGGCCACTTCCGCGGGCGTGAGATAGGTCAGCCACAGGAGCGCATCGTGCAGCTCATCCGCGCTCGTGGCATCGGGCCAGGCTTCCGCCCGCACGCGCGCGATGGCCTCGGCGTCGAGCTGGCCGAGGTCGGCGGCGCTTTGCGGGTCGAGCCAGCGCCGGCTGATGACCGCCTGGGTGCGCCGCTCCTCGAGCGGCGCATCGTCGAGAAAGGCGTAGGGGCGCGCGGACAGCACCTCGAGCGCGAGCGGCGAGGGCTCAGTGAGATCGCGCGCGATCACCGCGATCGCGCCGGACTCCAGCCCCCGCAGCAGCCGCTCGAAGCCCTCGATATCCATCGCCTCCTCGAGGCAGTCGCGGATTGCCTGGCGCACCAGCGGGTGATCGGGGATCTCGAGCTCCCCGGGAAGGTTCTCGGCGCAGGCGAGCTGGTCGGGGAACACCGCGCTCAGCAGGTCCTCGGCCGCCATGCGCGCCAGCGGCGCCGGCAGCTTCTTGCCGTTGCGGTAGCGCGGCAGCGCGAGCGCGATGGTGGCGCTCCAGCGCCAGCGCACCGGGAACATGGGCGCCGCACACAGCGCCTGCACCAGCAGCGGCCGCACGCTGTTGGAATGCAGGTAGCGGGCGACGTCGCCGAGCTCGAAGCTGTGCGCGGTGGTGAGCGAGAGCACGATGGTGTCCTCGGTGGCGGCGGCCTGCAGCTCGAAGTTGAACGAGCGGCAGAAGCGCTTGCGCAGCGACAGTCCCCAGGCGCGGTTGATGCGGCTGCCGAAGGGGGAGTGGATGACGAGCTGCATCCCGCCGGCTTCGTCGAAGAAGCGCTCAAAGATCAGCGTGCGCTGCGTCGGCAGCGCCCCGAGCGCAGCGCGTGCGGCCGCCAGATAACTCACCAGCTGCAGCGCCGCGGCGGCGGCGATGCCGGTGCGCGCCACCAGCCACGCGCTCGCCGCCTCGAGGCCGCGCTCCAGGACCGGCTCGAGCGCGGCGCGCAGCCGCGCGACGCTCGCGGACAGCTCGTCACTGCGTCCCGGTGCCTCCCCGAGCCAGAACGGGATCGAGGGCGGCTGCCCGCGCGCGTCCTCGACGCGGATGCGTCCCTGCTCGACGCGCAGGATGCGGTAGGAGACGTTGCCGAGCTGGAACACGTCCCCCTGCAGGCTCTCCACGGCGAAGTCCTCGTTGACCGTGCCGACGAACTGCGCCTGCGGCTCGAGGATCACCTGGTAGTCGGCCGTGTCGGGGATCGTGCCGCCGCAGGTGAGCGCCGTCAGGCGCGCGCTCTTGCGGCCCCTCACCAGGTGGTTCACGCCGTCGTGGTAGATGAGCGCGCCGTGGCGGCCGCGGCGCGTGGTGTAGCCTTCCGCCAGCATGCGCAGCACTTCCTCGAACTCCGCGCGCGTGAGGTCGCGGAAACTCCAGGCGCCGCGCATGAGCTCCCACAGCAGCGTCTCGTCCCACTCGCGCGCGGCCGTTTCCGCCACGATCTGCTGCGCCAGCACGTCGAGGGGCTTCAGCGGCAGGGTGAGCCGGTCGAGTTCACCCAGGCGCACCGCATCGAGAAGCGCAGCGCACTCCACCAGGTCATCGCGCGACAAGGGGAACAGCCGTCCCTTGGGCGTGCCGCCGACGCTGTGGCCCGAGCGCCCGACGCGCTGCAGCAGGGCGGCGATCGAGCGCGGCGAGCTCAGCTGGCACACCAGGTCGACCTCACCGATGTCGATACCGAGCTCGAGCGAGGCGGTCGCCACCAGCGCGCGCAGCTGGCCGCGTTTCAGGCGCTGCTCGGCGTCCAGGCGCGTCTCCTTGGCGAGGCTGCCATGGTGCGCGGTGACGTGCTCCGCGCCGAGGCGTTCGGAGAGGTGGCGCGCCAGGCGCTCGGCCTGGCGGCGCGTGTTGACGAACACCAGCGTCGTACGGTGCTCGCTGACGAGCTGCGCCAGGCGGTCATAGATCTGCGTCCAGACTTCCCCGGACATCACCGCCTCCAGCGGCGAGGCCGGTATCTCGAGCTGCAGGTCGCGCGCGCGCACGTGACCGGCGTCGACGAGGGCGCAGATGGCGCGGCCGTCGGCTTCGAGGTTGCGCGTGCCGACCAGGAAGCGCGCGACGTCCTCGATCGGCTTCTGGGTCGCCGACAGGCCGATGCGCGTCAGGCGCCGCCCGGCGAGTGCCTCGAGCCGCTCGAGCGTGAGCGCCAGATGCGCGCCGCGCTTGCTCGCGGCCATGGCGTGGATCTCATCGACGATCACCGTGCGCGTGCTCGCGAGCATCGCGCGTCCGGAGGCCGAGCCCATGAGGATGTAGAGCGACTCGGGCGTCGTCACCACGATGTGCGGGGCTCGCCGGCGCATCGCCGCGCGCTCGTGCTGCGGGGTGTCCCCGGTGCGCACGAAGGTGCGGATCTCGAGCCCGGGAAGCCCGAGCGCGGCGAGCTCGGCGCGGATGCCCTCGAGCGGCGCCACGAGGTTCTTGTGGATGTCGTTCGAGAGCGCCTTCAGGGGGGAGACGTACACGACGAAGGTCTGGTCCGCGAGCGCGCCGGCCGCCAGGCCCTCGCGCACCAGCGCATCGATCACGGCGAGAAAGGCCGCGAGCGTCTTGCCCGAGCCGGTGGGCGCTGCGATCAGCACGTGCTGCTGTGCGCGGATCTGCGGCCACGCGGCCGCCTGGGCTGCGGTCGGTGTGCCGAAGGCGCGCTCGAACCAGCGCTGTACGGCGGGGTGAAAGGCGGCGGGCATGCGCAGAATTGAAGCACAACCGGGCGCGCGCGAGGAGCTTGGCCGTGAGCATTTGCGCGCCGTACAGCGCTTTCGTGCGCGGTCCACTGTACGCGCAGCGCGTGCCGTGGCGCCGCGGTGGCCGGTGCCGGCGCACGCCGCGGCCTGCGCCGCTGTCGGGCGGCGCGCAAGGGAGTAAAGTGTCAGCTTCTGTTCGGGCGCGAGGTGTCGGGGCGATGTGGGAAGCGCAGGATCTGGAGGCTTCGGCTCGGCGCAAGGTCGCCTATCTGGTGGGAATCGTTGCCGCGGCGCTCGTCGTCGGCGGCGCCTGGTACTGGTATGCCACGCGCGAGACGCCGCCGGTTGCGGAAGCGCCGGCCGCACCGGGGCCGGTGGCCGCGAGCGAGCCGCAGATCGCGCATCCGCTCCCCGCCAGTGCCGAGGCCGCCGCGCTGCCGGCGCTTAACGACAGTGACGCGCTGGTGCATGACTCCCTCGCCGGGGTCATCGGACGCGATCCGGTCGAGCAGTTCCTGGTGCCGCAGAGCATCGTGCGGCACATCGTCGTGACGGTCGACAACCTGCCGCGCAAGAAGCTGGCCGTGGACCTGCGCCCGCTGAAGCCGACCGCCGGACAGACGCTGACCGCGGTGCAGGGGGACATCACCACCTTGAGCCCCGAGAACTACGCGCGCTACGCACCCCTGGTGCGCGTCATCGAGAAGACCGACGTCAAGGCGCTCACGCTGGTCTACCAGCACCTCTACCCGCTGTTCCAGCAGTCGTACGAGGACCTCGGCTACCCGGGCAAGTACTTCAACGACCGCCTGGTGGAAGTGATCGACCACCTGCTGCAGACCCCGGAGCTGACCACGCCCGTGCAGCTGAGGCAGCCGAAGGTGTTCTACGAGTACGCGGACGGCGAGCTCGAGAGCCGCTCCGCCGGGCAGAAGCTCCTCATGCGCATGGGCGTCGCGAACGAGCGTGCCATCAAGGCCAAGCTGCGCGAGCTGCGCGCCGAGATCATCAACAAGCGCTGACGGGGAATTCCGGGGGAGCCGCACCATGGCCGAAGCGCCGGCAGCTGACGACGCCGATCTCGAGCGGCCCCTGAGCCAGCTGCGCGCGGTGCTGATCCCGGGCGAGACGCTTGAGGCCTGCGCGCTGCAGCGGCGGCTGTTCGCCCTCACGCACCGGCGGCTGCTGCTCGCCGCGACCAGCGGGCGCCTGATCGTGCTGCGCCGCAAACTCCTCGGCGGCTTCGACGTGACCACCATCCGCTGGCAGGACCTGGAGGAGGTCACGCTGCGCGTCGGGATCCTGAGTGCCGAGCTGGCGCTGCGCGCCGGCAAGGCGACCGACCTCGCCTTCCTGGGGGAGGCGGGCGCGCAGCGGGTGCAGTTCAGCGGGTTCGCCAAGGGGCCCGCCCAGGCCGTCTACCGCATCTGCCAGGCGCAGGACCAGGCGTGGCGCGAGAAGCGCCGGGTGCGCGAACTCGAGGAGCTGCGGGCGCGCGCGGGCGGGATCCAGGTCAGCACCGCCCCAGCGCCCGCCCCGCAGGCCGGCGAGCCGGAGGCGCTGCGGCGGCTGCAGGAAGCCAAGCAGCTGCTCGACGCGCGTCTGATCACCGACGCCGAGTACGAGGCGATCAAGGCGAAAATCGTCGCGTGAAGGCGCACTGTGCACAGGTAATCCACAAGCGATCCACAGGCCCGGTGCGCTAGGCTTCGCCCATGGCCATCCGTTTCCGGCGCCGCCCCGAGCGGCAGAACGAGGTGCTCGGCACCTACAGCTTCACGAGCCGCACGGTGCAGGTGCTGCGCACCCACGAGGACCGCATCCTGTGGACCTGCGACTGCGACAAGTTCCGTCGCCAGGACGGACAGCGCGAGCCGCTGTGGTGCAAGCACATCGCCAAGGCCGCCGCGCGACGCGCGCTCGAGCGCATGACGCGCCGCGTCGCCAGCGCCCGCAGCCTCGACCCCTAAGTCCCGCCGCGGCGCGTCCCGCCGGGACGAGGCCTAGGCCTCGATCAGCCCGTGGCGGATGGCGATGAGCGTCAGCTCCGACTGGTTGGCCACCCCGAGCTTCTGCTTGATGTTGTAGAGGTGGGTGCCGATGGTGGAGGCGGAGAGCTTCAGATCGTCCGCGATGGCCTGCACCGTCTGCCCGCGCGCCAGGCGCACGAACACTTCGAACTCGCGCTCCGAGAGGCGCTCCAGCGGCGACTTGCCGTGGCCGCCGGCCTGCGACTGCGCGAGCGCGCGCTCGAGGCCGGCCTCGAGATAGCGTCCCCCGGCGGCGACCGTGGTGATCGCCTCGAGCAGTGCCTCGGGGGCGCTGCGCTTGGAGAGAAAGCCGCACGCGCCCTCGCGCAGCGCGCGCTGCGCGTGCAGCGGGTCATCGTGCGCCGAAAGCGTCAGCACGCGCGCCTGCGGGTGGTGCGCGCGGATGCGCCGCAGCGCCTCGAGGCCGCCCATGCCGGGCATGGCCAGGTCCATCACCACGACGTCGGGGGCGAGCTCGACGAAGCGCTTGTAGGCCAGCTCGCCGCTGTCCGCTTCGCCCACCACGGTGGTGCCGGGGTGCGCCTGCAGGAGCAGCCGAAAGCCGGTGCGCACCACGGCGTGATCATCGACCAGCAGCACGCGGATCACGGGCTCACCAGCGGGATCTCGGCGCTCACGGCGACGCCGTGCGGCTCGCGGTTATGGACGCTGAAGGCGCCCCCGAGGCGCTCGACGCGCTCGGCGAGTCCGCGCAGCCCGAAGTGACCGGGGCGCGACCAGTCCGGCGGCAGGCCCGCGCCGTCATCGGTGACCGCGACGCGCAGCCGCTCGCCGCCGGTGCGCACGTCGATACTCACCTGCGTCGCCTGCGCGTGGCGTACGGCGTTGACGAGCGCCTCCTGCACCACGCGATAGGCGGCGAGCGTGGCGCTCGCGCCCAGCGGCGCGCCCAGATCGTGCGTCAGCGTGACGCGCGGAGTCGCGTGGCGGCTCTGCCAGTCACGCACCAGAGTCTCCAGCGCCTGGGCAAGCCCGGTGGAGTCGAACGACAGCGGCGTCAGGCGCGGTATCAGCCCGTGCATCGCATCATACAGGCGCGCGGCTTCCTCGGAGATCAGCCGCGCGGCCGCGCGCAGCTGCTCCTCGGGTGCCTGGGCGGCGATCGCCAGGGCGAGGCTGCGGATCGCGGTGACCGACTGGCCGAACTCATCGTGCAGCTCGTGCGCGATCTGGCGGCGCTCCTCCTCGACGTGCTGCTCGATGAGCAGTCCCAGCTCGCGACGTTCCTCCAGGTGCGTGCGCGCCTCGCGCGCGTCGCGCTCGGCCGCCAGCTTGTCTTGCACGCTCTGCGCCATGCGGTTGAAGGCGGCGCCGATCGCGCGCGCCTCGGAGCCCGCGAGTGCGGGCAGCCGGTAGCCGAGTTCGCCGTGCTCGAGCCGCTGCAGCCCGTGTACGATCACCGGGAAGGGCGCGAGCGCGCGCTCCACCAGCCAGAAGGCGAGCGCGCTCACCGCCACGAGCAGCACCCCGGCGCTGACGAGCAGGCGCGTGAGGTCGTCCCAGGCATCGAGGATGGCGCGCGAGGGCTCAGCATCGATCGCCAGCTGCGACCCGTCGGGCAGCGCAAACAGCTGCCGCGCGGGATGCGGGTTCAGGAGCTGTACGAACCAGGCCGGCGCGGCGCGCCCGGCCTTGTAAGCGGCGGCCGGCGAGCGGTACAGGGTCGTGCCGTCGGCGCCGCGCAGGGTGATGTCGTTGGAGCGCACGTGGCCAAGCTGCTCGAGCAGGTACTGCACGGCGGGGGTGCCGCCGGCGTCGGCATAGGAGAGGGCGAGCCGCCCGAGCAGGTGCGCCGCCACGCGGTTGGCCGCCTCGATCTCCTCGCGGACCGAGGAGCGCGTGGCGCGAATCTCCTCCAGAACCAGCACCAGCACAAACACGGCCGTGAGCCCGGTGAGGACCAGATTGAGGCGAGTCCGCAGGTTCATCAAGGACTTAGGTGCGCATCCGGGTGCTCCGGCGGGTCGCTCGGGCGGTCCTCAAGAAAATCATGAAACTGACCCCGGAACCCCCGGTTCGGCGTGGGGGAGGATACACTGGCCGCGTCGAGATTGAGCAACCGGCTTTCAGGAGTGAATACCATGCGCTGGGAAATGCCACAGGCTGTTGATTTCCGTTTCGGTATGGAAATCACGATGTACATCGCCAACCGGTAAGACGCCGGAAACGGGCTGGGAGCCTGGCAGCCAGGCTCCGTAAGCCCTCCAGGGCGCGCGACCCGGGTCGCGCCCGAGCTGCAGAGTGAAAATTCGGGTACTGGGGTCTGCTGCCGGCGGCGGTTTTCCCCAGTGGAACTGCAACTGCCGCAACTGTTCGGGCGTACGCAACGGCACGCTGCGCACCCGGGCCCGTACCCAGTCCTCGATCGCCGTGTGCGCGCATTCCGAGCACGCGTGGGTGCTCGTCAACGCCTCCCCTGACATTCTGCACCAGCTTCAGGCCAATCCGGTGCTGCAGCCGGCGCGCGCCGCGCGCGATACGGCGCTGTGCGGCATCGTCTTGGTGGACGGACAGATCGATCACACCACGGGGCTGTTCATGCTGCGCGAGTCCACGCGCGCGCTGCCGATCTGGTGCACCGATGAGGCATGCGCGGACCTGACGCAGGGCAACCCGATCTTTGGCGTCCTCAGGCACTACTGCGGCGTTGAGCGGCACGCGCTGCGCGCCGATGGCAGCCCCTTCAGCGTCGCCGGTGTTGCGGGCATCGAGTGGCGTGCGCTCGCGGTCTCCTCCAAGCCCGCGCCCTACTCACCGCACCGCGAGGCGTCGCAGCCCGGCGACAACGTGGCGCTGGTCTTGAAGGACCAGCAGAGCGGCCGCACGCTGGTGTATGCGCCGGGTCTTGGCGCCATGGAAGCGAGCGTGTGGAGCGCGATGCAGGCGGCGGACTGCGTCATGGTGGACGGCACGTTCTGGAGCGACGAGGAGATGATCACCCTCGGGCTGTCGCGGAAGCGGGCGCGCGACATCGGGCACCTGCCGCAAAGCGGCCCGGGCGGCATGCTCGAGTGGCTCGACCGCCTGCCCGCGCACGCGCGGCGGATACTGATCCACATCAACAACACCAACCCGATCCTCGATGAGGAGTCCGCCGAGCGCGCCGTGCTGCGCGAGCACGGCATCGAGGTGGCCAGCGATGGCCTGGAGGTCGAGCTGTGAGCGAGACACCCTGGGCACCCGCAGAGTTCGAGCGGCAGCTGCGCGAGCGCGGCCGCGCCTACCACATCCACCATCCGTTCAACGTGATGCTCAACAGCGGCAAGGCGACCCCGGTGCAGATCCGCGGCTGGGTGGCGAACCGCTACTACTACCAGATCAACATCCCGGTAAAAGATGCCGCGATCCTCGCCAACTGCGACGAGCGCGCTGTGCGCCGCAGCTGGGTGCAGCGCATCCTCGATCACGACGGCTACGGCGATGACCCCGGGGGCATCGACTCGTGGCTGCGGCTCGCCGAGGCGGTGGGGCTGCAGCGCGCGGAAGTGGAGAGCCTGGACGCGGTGCTCCCGGGCGTGCGCTTCGCCGTCGATGCCTACGTCAACTTCGCGCGGCGTGCGCCCTGGCCGGAGGCGGTATGCGCCTCCCTCACCGAGCTGTTCGCGCCGGAGATCCACAAGCAGCGCCTGGCCACCTGGCCCGAGCACTACCCATGGATCGAGGCGGCGGGACTGAAGTACTTCCAGAGCCGCGTGAGCCTGGCGCGCCGCGACGTCGAGTTCGGGCTCGCGGTGACGCTCGAGCGCTTCCGCACCCGCGAGCAGCAGGAGCGCGCGCTGGAGGTGCTGCAGTTCAAGCTCGACGTGCTGTGGCAGATGAATGACGCGATGGGACTCGCCTACGGGGTGAAGACATGAGCGAACTTCCCGGGAGTGTCCGGCCCGCGATCGCGCACGGCACGCGCCTGCAGTGGGAGGCGGCGCAGGACTCGCACGTGCTGCTCTACCCGGAAGGGATGGTGAAGCTCAACGGCACCGCCGCGGCGATCCTCACGCGCTGCGACGGCGCGCGTACCCTGGATGAGATCGTCGCCGACCTCGAGCGCACCTACGGGGCGGGCGGGCTGATGGGCGACGTACAGTCGTTCGTGAACTTCGCACTCGATAAGCGCTGGCTGGAGCTGCGCGCATGAGCGCCGTGCCGCAACCGGGCGTCCCGGGAGCACGGCCGGTGGGGCCGCCGCTGTGGCTGTTGCTCGAGCTCACCTACCGCTGCCCGCTGCACTGCGTCTTCTGCTACAACCCGACCGACTTCGCCCGGACAGGTCCTGAGCTTGCAACGGCGCAGTGGCTGCGGGTGCTCGCGGAGGCGCGCGCGCTGGGTGCGGTGCAGCTCGGACTCTCGGGCGGGGAGCCCCTGGTGCGCGAGGATCTCGAGGAGATCGTCGCGGCCGCGCACGCGCTGGGCTTCTACACCAACCTGGTCACCTCCGGGGTGGGGCTCACGGAGGCGCGCATCAAGGCGCTGAAGCGCGGCGGGCTGGACCACATCCAGCTGTCCTTCCAGGACAGCTCGCGCGAGCTGAACGATTTCCTGAGCAGCACGCGTACCTTTGACCTCAAGGCGCGGGTCGCCGAGCTCATCCGCGCGCACGACTACCCGATGGTGCTCAACGTGGTGCTGCACCGGCACAACATCGATCACGTGGGCGAGATCCTCGCCCTGGCCGAGCGCCTCGGCGCGCAGTACGTCGAGCTCGCCAACACGCAGTACTACGGCTGGGCGTGGCTGAACCGCGAGGAGCTGCTGCCGAGCCGCGCGCAGCTGGAGCGCGCCGAAGCGGTGACGAACGAGTTCCGCGCGCGTGTCGGCAACCGGATGCAGGTCTATTTCGTGGTGCCCGATTACTTTGAGAAGCGTCCAAAGCCGTGCATGAGCGGCCTCGGGTCGGTATTCCTCGCCATCACCCCCGATGGCACGGCGCTGCCGTGCCACGCGGCGCGGATGCTCCCGGGACTCAATCTGCCCAACGTGGCCTCGAGCAGCGTGCGCGAGATCTGGTACGAGAGCCAGGCGTTCAACCGCTTCCGCGGCGAGCGCTGGATGAAGGAGCCGTGCGTCTCCTGTCCCGAGCGCGCCAAGGACTTCGGCGGCTGCCGCTGCCAGGCGTACCTTCTGACCGGCGACCCCGACAACGCCGATCCGGTGTGCGATCTTTCCCCGCACCATCACCTGGTGACCGAGGCCGTGGCGCGCGCCGAGCTTGCCGTTGCCGCTCCGCGCGCGGCGCGCGAGCACGTGCTGACCTTCCGCGACCACCGCACCTCCATCGAGGTGACGCCCGGCGCGCCGCCGCCGGCGCACCGCAGCTGAAGGGCGCGCGCTTTGGCGGTGCGACCGGTGCTGAAGATGGGCGAGCCGCTGCTGCGCGCGGTGGCACAGCCGGTGCTGCGCTTCGATGCGCAACTTGCCGCACTGGTGAGCGACATGGACGACACCATGCGCGCGCTGAGCGGCGCCGGCATCGCCGCGCCGCAGATCGGGGTGAGCGCCCGCGTGGTGATCTTCGAGCTCAAGGAGAACCCGCGCTACCCGCACATCCGGCCCGTGCCCTACACCGTGCTGGTCAATCCCGTGCTCACGCCCCTGACCGCGGAGGAGGACGAGGGCTGGGAAGGGTGCCTGTCGGTCCCGGGGCTGCGCGGTCTGGTGCCGCGCGTCACGCGCCTGCGCTACCGCGGCTTGGACCTCGCGGGCGCCCCGCTCGAGCGCACGGTGGAGGGCTTCCACGCGCGCGTGGTGCAGCACGAGGTGGACCACCTCGATGGAATCCTTTTCCCGCAACGGGTCCGGGATTTGCGAAACTTCGGCTTCGAGGACGTGCTCGCCGGGCAGCTGACGGCGATGCCGGACTGATCCCGCCGTCGTCGGATGAGGAGACTGCCCATGAGCCAGCGCGCCACTGGATCCTTCGACGTGAAGGTTACCCCGCAGAAACCGGACACGCAGATCGCGCGCGCCGCGAACTTAAGCCGCCTGACGATCGACAAGCGCTTCCACGGCGACCTGGAGGGCATCAGCAAGGGCGAGATGCTGGCGCTGCAGACCGAGGTCAAGGGCTCGGCCGGCTACGTGGCGCTCGAGCGCGTCACCGGCAAGCTCAAGGGACGCTCGGGCAGCTTCGTGCTGCAGCACAGCGGCACCCTGGAGCGCGGCGAGGAGCACACGCAGGTGAGCGTGGTGCCCGACTCGGCCACCGGGGAGCTGCGCGGCCTCACCGGCACCATGAGCATCCGCGTCGCCGAGGATGGCGCGCACGCGTACGCCTTCGAATTCAAGATCGACCCCAAGGGCACGCCGTAGGGAAACTTCAGGACCCGCCGGGCGCTGCCTGCCGCTCACCCGGGGCGGCGCGCCGCAGGCGCACGTCGCGCTGCAGCCGCACGGCCGTCTCCACCCCCTGGTAGTAGCCGGGCACCTCGCCGTTCTCGGCGTAGCCGAGGGCGTCATAGAAGGCGCGCGCGCCGGCGTTGTGCGCGCGCAGCTCCAGACTCACGGTGAAGGTGCCGGCGGTGAGTGCGCTGTCCTCCAGCCAGGCGAGGAGCGTGCGCGCGATGCCGCGGCGGCGGTGCCCGGGATCGACCGCGAGCAGGTTCAGGTGCGCCCGCTCATCGCCGTAGCGCATGATCGCAAAACCGGCCACCGTGGAGCCGTGGCGCGCCGTCAGCACCACGCTGTCGGCGTCGCGGATGTGCCAGCCGATGCGCGCCACCCCCCAGGCGGGCCTCAGTCCCGCCTCCACGAAGCGCTCCGCCATCCGCGCCAGGATTGCCGCGTCGGCCCGGCCGGCCAGTTCGATGCGGTAGTCGTTCACGCGCCCAAGGATAGCGCGGCGCGCCTCTTAGGCGAGAGTGTGGAACACCTTCTGCACGTCATCGTCCTGCTCGAGCTTGTCGATGAGCGTCAGCACCTCGGTGGCGTGGGCGTCCGGCAGCTCGGTCGGCACCGTACAGAGGTACTCGTGCTCGGCGGACAGGGGGGTGAGGCGGCGTGCCTCGAGCGCCTCCTGCAGGTGGCCGAAGTCGGCGAAGGCCCCGCGGATCACCAGCTGCGGCTCGCCCTTCTCGCCACTGCCCTCGCCCATCTCCTCCAGGCCGTGGTCGATGAGGTAGAGCTCGAGGTCATCCTGATCGATGCCGGCGGGATCCAGGCGGAACACGCCCATCTTGCGGAACAGGAAACTGACGCTGCCGTTGGTGGCGAGGTTGCCGCCGCCCTTGGTGATGATGTTGCGGACCGCGGCGACGGTGCGCGTGGGGTTGTCGGTGGCGGTTTCCACCAGCAGCGCGACACCGTGCGGGGCGTAACCCTCGTAGAGCACCTCCTGGTAGTTGGCCGCGTCGCGCCCGGCGGCGCGCTTGATGGCCGCCTCGACCTTGTCCTTCGGCATGTTGACGGCGCGCGCGTTCTGGATGGTGCGTCGCAGGGTCGGGTTGGAGGCCGGATCGGTGCCGCCGGACTTCACCGCCATGGTGATGTCCTTGGCGATGCGCGCGAACTGCTTCGCCATGCGGTTCCAGCGCGCGAACATCGTGTGCTTGCGGACTTCGAAGATGCGGCCCATGGCGCGCATGGTGCACCAAGCACCGCCCGGGTTGCCAGCCGCGCCCGGCGGCGCGCGCGCGGCTCCGGGCCGGTGCGAAGTAGCGAGCGGGGCGCGCTTAGGCCAGCTGCGCCTGCAGGACGCGCAGGCGCCGGCGCTGCAGGCTCAGACGCCGCTCGATGTCGCGCAGCTTGCTCTGCAGGTCGACCTGCTCCCACTGCTCGAGCACCGCGCGCTTCTTGTCATTGAGCCACTCTTCCTTGACGCGCGCCCAGTCGGCGACCGCGGCGAGGAAGTTCTCGTACTCGTGCGCGAGGCGCGCCCGCAGCGACTCCAGGTTCAGGTTGCTGCCGGCCGGCAGGCGCGCCAGGCGCGCCTGGGCGCGCGTGAACTGCAGCGCGAGCAGCGCCTTCTGGATCTGGAACGCCGGCGTGCGCTTGAGGCGCCGCGTCAGTCCCACCACGCTCAGCGCGCCGATAAGCCACTTGGTCGGATCCCACTGCCACCAGCGCACGCCGTTGCGGTAGTCATGCGCGAACAGGTGATGGAAGTTGTGATAGCCCTCGCCGTAGGTGATCACCGCCAGCACCGGGTTGTCGCGCGCGGTGTTGTCCTCGGTGTAGGGGCGCGTGCCCCACATGTGGGCGAGCGAGTTGATGAAGAAGGTGACGTGGTGGCTCCACACCAGGCGCATGAAGCCGGCGAGGATCAGCATGCCCCACAGGTCCCCGAAGATCAGGCCGGCCAGAAGCGGCAGCCCGAAGTTGAGCGACACCGCGAGCAGCACGTAGTGGCGGTGTTGGAACGCGAGCAGCGGGTCGCGCTTCAGGTCCGGAATGTTGGTGAAGTTTTCCTTCCCGCTCGGGTACTCGCGCAGCATCCAGCCGATGTGCGAGAACCAGAAGCCGCGGCGCGCGGAGTAGGGGTCCAGATCGACATCGTCCACGTGCAGGTGGTGGGTGCGATGGCCGCTCGCCCAGGCGAACACGCTGTTCTGCAGCGCCATCGTGCCGAAGACGAGCAGCAGCCAGCGGATGCTCCAGTGCGCCTCGTAAGTGCGGTGCGCCCACAGGCGGTGGTAGCCCATGGTGACCGCCATGCCGTTCGCCCCGGCGAACAGCACCGCCACCGTCCAGGTCGCCGTCGTAAAGCCGTGCGTGAGCCCGTACCAGGGCACCGCGACCACGGCGATCGCCGCCGTCAGCACGAACATCAGGGTATTGGCCCACACCAGGGGAGGCTTCGGCTCGGGACGGGCGGCTTGATTCATGCGTGTACCGGGACTCGCTTGCGGATCAATTATGAGGGGCGGGCTAACTTATCACGCCCGCCCCGGGCGGGTGGGACTTGCGTCCTCTTTGGCCCGCAGGTGGTGCCCGGGTGGGGGTGGGCATGGGGATCTTCGGACCCATTCCAAGCCCCGGCTGCGGCGGAATCTGGTTTTTGTGACCGGCGGCAGGGCACCGGCCGGGCACTGCAGCGCAGCGCCCGTGGGTCCCCGGCGGGCGGGCTGCATGCTACCGTTGCGACCCCTGAAATCCGCAAGGATCCATCGTGTCCCACCCCCGCCTGCTGACCCGCCTGGGTGCCCTGATCCTCGGCGCTTCCCTCACCGCGCTTGCTCTCAGCCAGGCACCGGCCCCCGCGAGCGGCGTGGTGCCACCGGCGCTCGAGAGGGCCGCTCGCACCTTCATCACGCGCGGCGCCCTCGAGGCGCCGATCCGCTTCCTCGCCTCCGACCTGCTCGAGGGTCGCGGCCCGGGTACGCGCGGGGATGAGCTCGCGCGCCTCTACCTGCAGACGCAGCTGGAGGGTATGGGCTTTCAGCCCGCGTTCGCCGAGGGCGCGTGGCAGCAGCCGTTTGACATCGTGGGCCTGACGGGGGCATTCCCTAAGACCTGGAGCTTCGCGGGCAAGGCGGGCAAGGTCGACCTCGGCTACCGGGTGGACTACATCGCCGTCAGCGGGCAGCAGACGCCGCAGGTCAGTGTGCACAATGCGGAGCTGGTGTTCGTCGGCTACGGTATCCAGGCGCCGGAGTTTCAGTGGGACGACTTCAAGGGCGTGAAGCTCGCCGGCAAGATCCTGGTGATGATGAACAACGACCCGGACTGGGATCCGAAGCTGTTCGCCGGCAAGCGGCGCCTGTACTACGGCCGCTGGAGCTACAAGTACGAGAGCGCCGCGCGCCAGGGGGCCGTGGGCGCGATCATCATCCACACCACGCCCTCGGCCGGCTATCCCTGGCAGGTCGTGCAGAGCTCCTGGGGTGGGGAGCAGTTCGAGCTGCCGGCGGGCAGCGAGGCGCGCCTGAGCGTCAAGGCCTGGGCCACGGAGGATGCGGTGCGGCGGCTGGTGAGGAGCGCCGGCCAGGACCTCGATAAGCTGCTCGAGGCGGCGCACTCGCGCGACTTCAGGCCGGTACCGCTCGGCGTAACCACCTCGATCGCCTTTACCAACCAGATCACGCACGTCAAGACCGCCAACGTCGGCGGCGTGCTGCCCGGCAATGACCCGAAGCTCGCCCCCGAGGTGCTGATCTACAGCGCGCACCACGATCACTTCGGCGTGGGCGAGCCGGACAAGAGCGGCGACCGCATCTACCACGGCGCCTCCGACAATGCCTCCGGCTGCGCCCAGGTACTGGCGATCGCGCGCACCTTCGCGATGCTGCCGACGCGGCCGCGGCGCACGATCATGGCGCTGTTCGTCGCGGGCGAGGAGCGCGGTCTGCTCGGCTCGGCCTACTACGCGCAGCATCCCTCGGTCGCGCCGGGGCGCATCGCCGCCGACGTCAACGTCGACAACGGCAGCCCGGCCTACGGCCGCACGCACGACGTAACGCTCGTCAGCCTCGGCAAGTCCTCGCTCGATCAGATCGCCGAGCGCGTTGCCAAGTCGCAGGGGCGCACGCTCCTCGGCGATCAGTACCCCGACCGCGGTTACTACTACCGCTCCGACCAGTTCTCCTTCGCCAGGATCGGCGTGCCGGCGTTCTACTTCAACGAGGGGACCGAGGTCATCGGCAAGCCCGCCGGCTGGGGCAAGCAGCAGCACGATGAGTGGGAACTGAAGAAGTACCACCAGCCGAGCGACCAGCTTGACGACGGCTGGAACTTCGATGGCCTGATCGAGGATGCGCAGCTGGAGCTGTACGCCGGCTGGCTCGTGGCGCAGGCGGACGCCCTGCCGACCTGGAACGCGGGCGATGAGTTCGAGGCGGCGCGCCAGCGCGCGCTCGCCGACCTCGCCGTGAAGAAGCACTGAAACCGGTAAGGATGGCGTGGCCATGTTCGAGCAACTGCAGCTGATCACCGCCGATTCGATCCTGGGCCTGATGGCGGCGTTTCGCGCCGACCCCGATGCGCGCAAAGTGGATCTGGGCGTCGGGGTCTACCGCGATGACCGCGGCGACACCCCGGTGCTCGCGGCCGTGCGCACCGCCGAAGCCGCGCTCATCGCGCAGCAGACCACCAAGACCTACGTCGGCCCCGCCGGCAACCCCGGCTTCAACACCGAGATGGAAAAGCTGGTGTTCGGCGCCGCCCACCCGGTGCTCAGCTCCGGGCGGCTGCGCAGCGTGCAGACCCCCGGCGGCTGTGGGGCGCTGCGCCTCGGGGCCGAGCTCATCCGCCAGGCCGCGCCCGCCACCGTGGTGCACGTGAGCACGCCCACCTGGGCGAACCACGTGCCGCTGTTGTCCGGCTCGCAGCTGCAGCTCGAGCGCTACCCGTATTTCGATACCAGCACCGGCGGGGTGCAGTTTGCCGCGCTGCTGGGGGCGCTCGAGAAGCTGCCCCCCGGGGCGGTGGTGCTGCTGCACGCCTCCTGCCATAACCCGACCGGCGCGGACCTCGCGCCCGATGAATGGCGCGCGGTGCTCGAGCTGGTGAAGCGCCGGCACCTGCTGCCCTTCATCGACATGGCGTACCAGGGCCTGGGAGATGGCCTCGAGGCGGATGCCTTCGGCCTGCGGCTGTTCGCCGCGGAGCTGCCGGAGCTGGTGTGTGCCATCTCCTGCTCGAAGAACTTCGGCCTGTACCGTGAGCGCGTCGGGGTGCTGCACGTCATCAGCAGCACCCCCGCGGCGGCGGATGCTGCCCTGAGCCAGCTGGTGAAGCTCGCGCGCGGCCTGTGGTCGATGCCGCCGGACCATGGCGCGGAGATCGTGCGGCGCATCCTCGCCGAGCGCGCGCTGCGCGCACAGTGGGAGCAGGAAGTGGACGCCATGCGCACGCGCATCCAGGGGCTGCGCCACGCGGTCGTGGCGCAGCTGCGCGCGCATTGCCCGGCGCGCGACTTCGGCTTCATCGCGCGCCAGCGCGGCATGTTCTCCTTCCTCGGCATCAGCGCCGCGCAGGCGCAAGTGCTGCGCCAGCAGCATCACGTCTACATGACCGACGACAGCCGCATCAACATCGCCGGGCTGCGCGCCGAGAACCTGGAATACTTTGCGCGCGCCACCGCTCAGGTACTCGGCGGCTAGGCGACGTTGCCGGGCGGCGCCTGTCAGGGGCCGGTTTACTCCCAGCCCGGTGCTGTCCGACTGCCAGCCGCACCGCAGGCGTGATGCCCCGAAAGGCGCTCAGCAGCCGTCGGAGGAAAGGCAGACCACCGGAGCCCCGTAACGCTTCGCTCCGTCCTGATGAACAACTATGTCCAGAACCAATGGATCCGGAACCGGGCCCGGAAAAAAGATCGTCAGCATGAGGCCCGGGAGGCCGCCAAACAGCGAGGGCTGTCGCACGCCGCAGTACATCGTGGTCCCGGCGGTGGCATTGTTGGATTCGGCGAACGACGCAATGCAATTCCCGGTGCTGCGAGTTAGGACGAAGGCACGAACAACGGTGCCGCCTGAGTCTGGGAAGACGAAGGTCCCATCCAGGTGGATGACTTTCAAGAAGGCCGCATCGTCTTCCTGCGCCAGCGCGCCTTGCTCGACGGCCACGAGAACCAGAACGCCAGCCAGAGCGCTTCGCAGTAACCCTGAGATTGCGGATTTGGCACGCATTGGAGTTTGCTCACTTTCGAATCAGAGTTGATAGGTGGGATACTTGGGCACGGACGCGCGCGAGGCCGAGGAGCACCTGGTTCTGGTATCTCACCCCCGCGTACTCACCGTCCCTGCTGAGCAAGAGTTGCGCTTGCCGGGTACGGGTACTGTTTTTTTGCGCAACGGCCTGCGCGGTCAAGTCGCGGCCGCAGACACTTGCACTGCAGCACGCCGCCGCAGCACCGCGATCGAGCCAGGGCGCGGTACAACAACCGCTGTGTAGCAGCACGTGAGCAGCTGACGATGGTGCGGTCCGCATCGTGAGCTACGTTGACGGCGCAGCAGGCGCGGCGCACATCCACACCAGCCTCTGGGGTCGCCCGGGAAGTCAGTGGCGTAGTTGCGGGCCAGGGCGCAGCCGGTGACGCCGGCCCCATGCTCAGCCCGCTAGGCGCTCTCGGGCACGATGAGGCGGTGGGTCGACTTGACCTCCTCCATGACGAAGTAGGTGTGGGTCTGCTGCACGCCGCGCACCGCGGCGATGCGATCACCGAGGAAGCGCCGGTAGCTCTCCATGTCGGTGACGCGCACCTTCAGCAGGTAGTCAAAACCCCCCGCCACCATGTGGCACTCCATCACCTCATCGTGCGCGAGCATCACCTGCTTGAAGTGCTCGAAGGCATCCGGGGTGGTGCGATCGAGCGACACCTCGACATACGCCAGCAGTCCCAGTCCGAGGCGCGCCGGGTTCAAGCGCGCGAAGTAGCCCTCGATGTAGCCGCTGGCCTCCAGGCGCCGCACGCGCTCGAGCGTCGGGGTGATCGTCAGGTGTACCTCGCGCGCCAGCTGCGCGATCGGGGCGCGTCCCTCCTGCTGCAGCCGTGCCAGGAGCTTGCGGTCAATGCGGTCGAGGCGGCGCTCGGGGGCCGAGGCGGGCGCGGGCGGGGCTTTTGGGGTCATGGCAGTATATTTAACTATTTAGGTGCTTATAACGGATAATTATTCTCTGGCTCAGACATTATAATGAGGCTAATTGACTGCCACCATAGCGAAGCACACCCCATGAGCATCTCCTCCACCACGGCCGCGGCGGCCGGCGAACTGCTGGCGCTGCGCGAGCGGCTGCGGGCGGCGACGCTGCGGACCGAGGCGCAAGCCGCGGACGAGATCCGCGCCCAGCTGGCGCCGCGCGAGGCGCTGCTGCGCGGCGCGCAGGCGCGCGCGGCACGCTGGGTGCAGAAAGCGCGCGCCGATGAGCGCACCCGCCCCCTGGTGGAGCAGATGCTCGAGCAGTTCCCCCTCGACAGCGCCCAGGGCAAGGCCCTGATGGGCCTCGCCGAGGCACTGCTGCGCACGCCCGACCCCAAGCGCGCCGACCAGCTGATCAGCGAGCGTCTGGCCACGGTGCGCGCCGCCGGCGTCCCCGGCAACACGGCGCTCCTGCTGCGCACCGGGTTCGTGCTGCTCGGGGCCGCCGGCCGCTTACTGCCGGACGTCACCGCGCAGCTGTCGGGGCAGTTCACCGCGGCCAACCTGTCGGCCCCCCTCGTGGCGCCCATCGTGCGCGCCGCCATGCGCCAGTCGATGCAGCTGCTCGGGCACGCCTTCATCGTTGGCAACACCATCGAGGCGGCACTCGCCCGCGGCGGCAGCGAGCCGGAGCTCGCGCTGTGCTCCTTCGACATGCTCGGGGAGGGCGCGCGCACCGAGGCGGACGCGGAGCGTTACTTCCATTCCTACGCGCACGCCATCGAGGTGCTGGCGCGGCAGGCACCCGGGGCGACGCATGCACGCTCGGGGATCTCGGTGAAGCTCTCGGCGCTCGAGCCACGCTACTCGCTCCTGCAGAGTGCGCGCGTCAGCACCGAGCTGGCGCCGCGGCTGCTGCAGCTCGCGCACCACGCGGCGCGCGCCGGCGTCGGCTTCACCATCGATGCCGAGGAGGCCGACCGGCTGGACCTGTCGCTCGACATCGTCGAGACGCTGGCCCGCGACCCGACGACGCGCGACTGGGACGGCCTCGGGCTGGCGGTGCAGGCCTACGGGCGGCGTGCGCCGCGTCTGCTCGAGTGGGTGGCGGCGCTCGCGCGCGACAGCGGGCGGCGCATGAGCGTGCGCCTGGTGAAGGGCGCCTACTGGGACAGCGAGATCAAGCGCGCGCAGGAACGCGGCCTCGCCACCTTTCCGGTCTACACCTCCAAGGACGCAACCGACGCGAGCTACCTGCAGTGCGTGCAGGTGCTGTTCGGCATGCACGACGTAATCTACCCGCAGTTCGCCACCCATAACGCCTACACGGTGGCGGCGGTGCTGGCGCTGGCGCCGGCCGCCGCGGGTTACGAGTTCCAGCGTCTGCACGGTATGGGCGAGGCCCTGTACGCGGCGGCGCGCGCGGAACTGCCGCAGCTGCCCGCGGTGCGCGTGTATGCGCCGGTCGGCTCGCATGAGGAGCTGCTGCCGTACCTGGTGCGGCGGCTGCTGGAGAACGGTGCCAACAGTTCCTTCGTGCACCAGTTCCTGAATCCGGACCTGCCCGTGGAGGTCGTGGTGCGCGATCCGCTGAGCGCGCTCGCCAGCGCCGGGTCTGACGCCAGCCGCATCCGCGAGCCCGCGGCGCTCTACGGGAACGAGCGCGTCAACTCCGCGGGCGAGGATTTCGGCGATCCGGCGGCGCTGGCGACGCTCAGCACCGAGGTGCACGCGCACGCCGTGGCGGCCTATCGCGGTGGTCCGCTGCTCGATGGCGTGAGCGCCCGCGGCGCGGACGTACCAGTGAGTTCACCCACCGACACGCGCCGCATCGTCGGCTACGCCCGCGATGCCACGGCGGCCGAGATCGCCGCTGCCATGAGCTCGGCCGCAGCGGCGCAGCCGTCCTGGGAGGGCACGCCCGCGCACGAGCGCGCGGCGTGCCTCGAGCGCGCTGCCGATGCGCTGCAGGCGCGCCGCGGGGAATTCATCAGCCTCCTGGTGCGCGAGGCCGGCAAGACGTTGCCCGATGCGGTGGCCGAGATCCGCGAGGCGATCGATTTCTGTCGCTACTACGCGGCCCGGGGCCGGGAGCTGTTCGGTGCGCCCCTGGTGCTGCCCGGGCCAACCGGGGAACGCAACACCCTCTCGCTGCATGGCCGCGGCGTGTTCGTGTGCATCAGTCCCTGGAACTTTCCGCTGGCGATCTTCACCGGCCAGATCAGCGCCGCCCTGGTGGCCGGCAACAGCGTGGTGGCCAAGCCCGCGCCCGCGACGCCCCTCATCGCGCATGCCATGACGCGCGTGCTGCACGCGGCGGGCGTGCCCGCCGCGGTACTGCAGCTCACGCCGTCCGACGGGCCGCCCTTTGGCGAGGTCGCGCTCAAGCACCCGGCGCTCGCCGGCGTGGCGTTCACCGGCTCGACCGCGACCGCCGCCGCCATTAACCGCACGCTCGCGCACCGCGCGGGGGCGATCGTGCCGCTCATCGCCGAGACCGGCGGGGTGAACGCGATGGTGGTGGACGCAACCGCGCTGCCGGAGCAGGTGGTCGACGATGCGGTCGCGTCCGCGTTCACGAGCGCCGGCCAACGCTGTTCGGCGCTGCGCGTGCTGTACCTGCAGGAGGAAATCGCCGAGCGCACGATCGAGATGCTGATCGGCGCGATGCGCTGCCTGGTGATCGGCGACCCCGCGAACCTCGCGAGCGACGTCGGTCCGGTGATCTCCGCGGCCGCGCGCGCGCGCCTGGAGCGGCACGCGGTGCGCATGGGCCGTGAGGCACGGCTGCTGTGTGCGTGCGAGCTGCCCGAAGGGCTGGAGCACGGCTATTTCTTCGCGCCGCGGCTGTTCGAGCTCGCGAGCCTGGATCAGCTGCAGAGCGAGGAATTCGGCCCTATCCTGCATGTGGCGCGCTACCGCAGCGACGCGCTGCCGCAGGTGCTGGACGCCATCCGCCGTACCGGCTACGGGCTCACCCTCGGCGTGCACAGCCGTCTCGAGAGCGTGGCTGAGCACCTGTTCCGCACCCTGCCGGTGGGAAACACCTACGTGAACCGCAACATGATCGGCGCCGTGGTCGGCGTGCAGCCCTTTGGCGGGCAGGGGCTCTCGGGGACCGGACCCAAGGCTGGCGGCCCGCACTACCTGCTGCGCTTCGCCAACGAGCGCACCCTCACCATCAACACTGCCGCCATCGGCGGCAACATCGAACTGCTGTCCTGAAAGGCTGCGGCCGCTGGCCCATAATGGCCGCAGTGCCCGCAAAGCGGCACCGAGGGCACGGCAGCGCATGCTGGAAGAGACGCGAGAGATGGGGGAGTCCTGCGATGTGGTCGTCGTCGGTGGCGGTCCCGCCGGCAGCACGGCGGCGGCATTGCTCGCCCGGCGCGGGCTACACGTGGTGCTGCTGGAGAAGGCGCATCACCCGCGCTTTCACATCGGCGAGTCGCTGCTGCCCATGAACCTGCCGATCTTCGAGCGCCTCGGCGTGCTCGAGAAGGTGCGCGCCCTCGGGGTGCTCAAGGGAGGCGCGGATTTCGAGTCTGACAACGCCTGCGGCTACAACACGTTTGCCTTCCGGCGCGCGCTCGGCGCGAGCCCGCCGCACGCCTACCAGGTGTGGCGCGCGGACTTCGACCGCATGCTGTTCGAGCACGCCCGCAGCCAGGGCGCCGATACGCGCGAAGGACACGAGGCGCTCAGTTTCGAGCAGCACGATGCGCGCGCTACCCGCCTGCAGGTGCGCACCGCTGCGGGCGTAAGCTACTGCCTGCGCGCGCGCTACCTCATCGATGCGAGCGGCCGCGATACCTTCGTGGCGGCGCGCAAGAAGCTGCGCCGCAAGAATCCTGAACACCAGAGCGCGGCGATCTTCGGCCATTTCACCGGCGCCAGCGCGCGCAGCGGCGAAGATGCCGGCAACATCAGCATGTACCGCTTCGCCCACGGCTGGATGTGGATGATCCCGCTGCCCGCGGATGTCATGAGCGTCGGGGCGGTGTGCTGGCCGGACTATCTGAAGCAGCGCCGCGGACGCACGCGCGAGTTCCTGCTCGAGACCCTGCGGCAGAATCCGGCGCTGTGGGCCCGCCTCCGGCAGGCGCAGCTGATCGGCGACGAGGTGCGCGTGACCGGCAATTACTCCTACGATGCACGCAGCATGGGCGGCCCGGGCTGGCTGCTCATCGGCGATGCGTTCGCGTTCCTCGACCCGGTGTTCTCTACCGGGGTGTACCTGGCGATGAGCGGTGCCGAGGCGGCGGCCGAGCTGGTGGTGCAGGCACTGCGCGAGCCGGCGCGCGAGACGGCCCTGCTGCGGCGGCTGGAAAAGCGCCAGCGGGCGGCCATGCGGCGCTTCTCGTTTTTCATCTACCGCTTCAACGGCCCGGTCATCCGCGAGATGTTCCGCCATCCGCGCAACTTCCTGCAGCTGGAGCAGGGCATCATCTCCATGCTCGCCGGGGACCTGTTCGATGCGCCGCGGGTGCTGTGGCGCCTGCGATTGTTCCGCGCGATGTACGGGCTGATCGTCGTGCGGCACTGGCGCGCCTGGCGCGCCGGGAACAGTTACCGCCTGGCGCAGGCGCGCGCCCATTTCACCGGTGGCACGACGTCCCTGGACCGCGACTGAGGCATACCTGAACGCCGCGGCGCTGAATCCAACACCGCGCGGCGCGGTGCGCCGTTTTTGCCACACTTTCTCGCTCCCGGGCCGGGAGTTATGCTCCGTGCCCGACGTTAGGGGAGAATCGAATGAAGACACCAGTACTGGCTCTGTTACTCGGCGCCGCGGCCCTGGCGCAAGGCGTGGCTTGGGCCGCCGCTCCCGCGCCGCTGCGCGTCGTCGAATCGGTCGAGATCAAGGCGCCACCCGCGAAGGTGTGGGATGCGATCAAGGACTTCGACGGTCTCAACAAGTGGCATCCGGGCTTCGCGTCCGACACGCTCGTCTCGGGCTCCAACGGGCATGCCGGCGCGGTGCGCAAGCTCACCATCAAGGACGGGCCGTCTTTCACCGAGCAGCTGCTGGCCTACGATGAGGCCGGTCACTCGTATCGCTACAAGATCGTCGAGTCGCCGCTGCCGATCACCGACTACGTCAGCAAGGTCACGGTGCGCTCCGCCGGCGGTGGCATGACCAAGGTGATCTGGAGCGGGACCTTCAAGCGCAAGAACCCCGCCGACAACCCGCCCGAGGCCGAAAGTGACGCCGGCGTCACCAAGCTCATCACCGGCGTGTACCGCGGTGGCCTGGACAACCTGAAGAAGATGCTCGAGGGCGGCGGCTAGCACTGCAGCGGCGACCGCGCGGGTGAGCCGCGGTCGCCCGCGGACGCTAGTTGCGCACGGCGCCGAGTTCCGCGAGCAGCGCCTGCGCGGTTGCGAGCGGCGCCGAGCAGCTGCTGCCGCGGCACACGTAGGCGACGGTGCCGTCGCGGGCGGCCTTCTGCGCCAGCGCCGGCGGCAGCCGCGTCGCGTCCGCGGGGATGGCGAGCACCAGGCGGCGCGGCGCATAGACGCGCGCCAGCTCCCGGCCCCACGCGGCGGTGGCGGCTGCCTCACCGCGCAGGATCACGATCTCGGTCGGCTGCAGCACTTCCTCCAGCGCCACGAGCAGGCTCGCGTGCGTCTGTGGATGGCGCGTCAGCGGCAGCCAGAACGAGCGCAGGGTGCGCTCGGCCGCGGCGAGGTAGCGCGGCTCACCCAGGAGGTAACCGAAGCGCAGCAGCGCGGTCGCGGCGATGCCGTTGCCCGCCGGCGTCGCATCGTCGCCGAAGGTCTTGGAGCGGTGGATGAGCGTCTCGTGGTCATCGGAGGTGAAGTAGAAGCCCCCGCCCGCGGCGTCCGCGAAACGCTGCAGCAGCACCTCGAGCAACTGCTGCGCGAAACTGAATTCCTCGACGCGGAAGCGCACCTGCTGCAGCTCGAGTATCGCGTCGGCGAGGTAGGCATAGTCGTCCAGGTAGGCGTTCAGGTGCGCCGCGCCGTCCTTGGAGGTGGCCAGGAGTCGCCCGTCGCGCCAGTGCGTGCGGCGGATAAAATCGAGCGCGCGCGTGGCGGAGTCCGCGAGGTCTGCCCGGTCGAGCGCGCGCGCGGCGATCGCCATGCCGCGGATCATGAGCGCGTTCCAGGAGGCCAGCACCTTCTCATCGCGCGCCGGGCGCACGCGCGTGTCGCGCACCGCGAGGAGCTTGGCGCGCGCGGCCGCGAGCAGGTTCCCCACGGCTTCGGGTGACTGCTGCGTGGCCGCGGCGATCTCCTCCAGCGGGGTCGCCACGTACAGATGCCACTTGCCCTCGAAGTTGGCCGGGCGATCGAGCCCGTAGCGCGGCGCGAACACGGCAAACTCGGCCGCACTGAGCGCGGCCGCCACTTCCGCGCGCTCCCAGGCGTAGAACTTGCCCTCGTGCCCCTCGGAATCCGCGTCCAGGCTCGAGTAATAGCCGCCCGCCGGCGCCTGCATCTCGCGCAGCGTCCACGCCGCGGTCGCCTCCGCGATGCGCGCGTAGTCTGCGTCCCCGGTGGCGAGCGCCGCCTGCGCGTAGGCGGCGAGCAGCTCACCGTTGTCGTACAGCATCTTCTCGAAGTGCGGAATCATCCAGAATTCATCGACCGCGTAGCGGCAGAAGCCGCCGGCGAGCTGGTCGTTGATGCCGCCGTCGGCCATGCGGCGCAGGGTGAGGGTGGCCATGTACAGCGCCTGCAGGTCCGGCTCGGGTCCGGCGCTGCCCGCCTCCCAGTAGCGCAGCAGCCAGGTGATCATCTGCGGCCGCGGGAACTTCGGCGCGCCGCCAAAGCCGCCCTGCTGGGCATCGAACATGCGCGCCAGCTGCTCGCGGCACGCGCGCAGCGGTGCGTCGCTGAATTCGGTGGCGGCGGGGGCCGGCGGCGGCTCGAGGCCCGCGAGCGCCGTCATCAGCGCCTCGTTCTGCGCGCGCAGCTCGGGGGCGTGCTCGGCGTAGTAGTCGGCCACGCGCTGCAGCACGTCCTTGAAGGCGGGCAGGCCGAAGCGCGCCTCCCGGGGGAAGTAGGTGCCACCGAAGAATGGCTTCTGATCGTCGTGTGTCAGGAACATCGTCAGCGGCCAGCCGCCGCTGCGCTGCGTGAGCATCTGCTGCGCGATCTGGTAGATGCGGTCGATATCGGGGCGCTCCTCGCGGTCCACCTTGATGTTGATGAAGCGCTCGTTGAGCAGCCGCGCCGTCGCTTCGTCTTCGAAGCTCTCGCTCTCGAGCACGTGGCACCAGCGGCACGCCGAATAACCGACGCTCAGGTGGATGGGCTTGCCGCTCGCGCGCGCCGCCTCGAGCGCCTCGCCTCCCCAGGGGTACCAGTCCACCGGGTTATGGGCATGCTGGCGCAGATACGGGCTCGTCTGCCCCTGCAGACGGTTGGTGTACGTCGGCGTGCCGTCGGCGTTGCGGTGAGCGATGTTCATGCCGCGATTGTATACTGCGTGGCTGCCGCATCTTCCCGGACTCCCGCCGTGACATCTTCCCCCGCCGCCGCCGCCGTCCCGGGATTGCCCATCCTGTGCCTGAAGCGTGGCGAGGAGCGGCGCCTCGGCGCCGGCCACCTGTGGGTGTTCAGCAACGAGGTCGACACCGAGCGCACGCCGCTGTCGGGCTTTGCACCCGGGGAGCTGGCGCAGTTGCGCACGCACCGCGACGCGTTCGTCGGCTACGTCGGCGTCAATCCGCACGCGCTCATCTGTGCGCGCGTCCTCTCGCACTCGCCCGAGCGGCCCGTGGACGCGGCGCTGCTCGAGACGCGCCTGCGCGCGGCGCTGGTGCTGCGCGAAGGTCTGGGCGGGGGGCCGTATTACCGCTGGGTGTTTGGCGAGTCCGATCTGCTGCCGGGGCTGGTGCTGGATCGCTACGGTGAGGTGGTGGTCGGCCAGATCGCCACCGCGGTGATGGAGAGCCTCAAGGAGCCGATTGCCGCCGCGGTGCGCACGGTGCTGAACCCCGTGGCGCTTTACTGGAAGAACGAGTCCGGCGCCCGCGAGCTCGAGCAGCTCCCGCGGGAGAGCGAGACCGCCTTCGGCACCATCCCCGAGAAGCTGACGGTGAAAGAGTACGGGCTTACGTTCGCCGTGCCCATTGGCGGCGCCCAGAAGACCGGCTGGTTCTACGACCAGACGGCCAACCGGCAGCGGCTCGCACGCTATGTCTCACCCGGGGCACGCGTGCTCGATGTCTGCAGCTACGCCGGCGCGTGGTCCGTGGCGGCGCTGAAGGCCGGCGCGGCCAGTGCGCTGGCGGTTGATTCCTCGCCGGGCGCGCTCGAGGCCGCCCAGGCCAACGCCGCCGCGAACGGCGTGCAGGTGCAGACCCTGCGAGCGGATGCCTTCGATGCGCTGAAGCTGCTGGCAGGGCAGGGGCGCAGGTTCGACGTGGTCATCCTCGACCCGCCCGCCTTCATTAAGCGCAAGAAGGACATCGCGCCGGGTCAGGCGGCGTACCGCAAGCTCAACCAGCTGGCGCTCGCGCTGCTCACCGACGGCGGCACGCTCGTGTCGTGTTCCTGTTCGTACCATCTGGCGAGCGAGGACCTGCTGCACGCCATCCAGGCGGCGGCGCGGCACGAGGGACGGTTTGTGCAGGTTCTTGAGTGCGGCGGCCAGTCCCCCGACCATCCCGTGCACCCGGCCATCCCTGAAACGAGGTACCTGAAGGCCTTCTTCTGCCGCGTCACGCGTGCGGTCGGCTAAACTTCGCGCCTCATGCTGACTTACCCCGGCTTTAACCCCATCGCCTTCGAGCTCGGCCCCGTCAAGGTCCACTGGTACGGGATCATGTACCTGCTGGGCTTCGCGGGCGGCTGGTGGCTCGCGCGGCGTCGCGCAGCCCAGCCCGGCTCCACCTGGAGGCCGGACGACGTCGACGATCTG
Organism: uncultured Pseudomonadota bacterium; assembly: GCA_963806375.1. Classification (GTDB taxonomy): domain Bacteria; phylum Pseudomonadota; class Gammaproteobacteria; order Steroidobacterales; family Steroidobacteraceae; genus 13-2-20CM-66-19. The sequence goes on along the minus strand of CAWDXW010000003.1, from coordinate 724,653 downwards.
ATCTTCTTTGCGATGCTGGGGGTGATCTTCGGCGGCCGCTTCGGCTACGTGCTGTTCTATGGACTGAAATTCTGGGCGGCGGACCTGTGGTACCCCCTGAAGATCTGGGAGGGCGGCATGTCCTTCCACGGCGGACTGCTCGGGGTGGTCGCGGCGCTGTCGCTGTTCGCCTGGCGCCGCGGCCGCAACGCCGCCGACGTCTATGACTTCACCGCACCGCTGCCGCCGCTGGGGCTGTTCTTCGGGCGCATCGGCAACTTCATCAACAGCGAGCTGTGGGGCAAGGCCACCACGGTGCCGTGGGGCTTCCGGGTCAACGGCGTCGTGCGCCATCCCTCGCAGCTGTACGAGGCGGCCCTCGAGGGGCTGCTGCTGTTCATCGTGATGTGGTGGTACACCGCCACGCCGCGCCCGCGACTTGGTCCCTCTGGACTGTTCCTGCTGGTCTACGGCCTGTCGCGCTCGCTGGTGGAGTTCGTGCGCGTGCCGGATGAGCACATCGGCTACCTGGCGGGCGGCTGGTTCACGGAAGGACAGCTGCTGTCGCTGCCAATGATCGTGGCCGGCGCTGCGCTGCTCGCCTGGGCTTACCGCGAGCGCATCCCATCGGGCAACTACCGCGCCGCGTCATGAGGCAGTATCTCGACCTGCTGCGGCTGATCCGCACCGAGGGCGTGCGCAAGAGCGACCGTACCGGCACCGGCACTCTCTCGGTGTTCGCCCGGCAGCTGCGCTTTGACCTGGCGCAGGGCTTCCCCCTGGTCACCACCAAGAACGTGCACCTGCGCTCGGTGGTGTACGAGCTGCTGTGGTTTCTGCGCGGGGAGACCAACATCGCCTGGCTGCACGAGCACGACGTCAGCATCTGGGACGAGTGGGCCGATGCCGGCGGTGAGCTCGGACCGGTGTACGGCAAGCAGTGGCGCGCCTGGCGCACCGCCGACGGTGCCACCATCGATCAGATCGCCAACGCCGTGCGGCTGCTGAAGAGCAACCCCGACTCGCGCCGCATCATCGTCAGTGCCTGGAACGTGGGCGAGCTCGAGCGCATGTCGCTCATGCCGTGCCACGCGTTCTTCCAGCTGTACGTGGCCGGCGGGCGCCTCTCCTGCCAGATGTACCAGCGCAGCGCTGACATCTTTCTTGGCGTGCCCTTCAACATCGCCAGCTACGCGCTGCTGACGCACCTGTTCGCGCAGCAGTGCGACCTGGAGCCCGGCGAGTTCGTCTGGACCGGCGGCGACTGCCATCTGTACCTGAACCATCTCGCGCAGGCGGACCTGCAGCTGAGTCGCACGCCGTACCCGCTGCCGCAGTTGCGCATCCTGCGGCGCCCGGCGAGCATATTTGATTACCACTTCGCGGACTTCGAGTTTGTGAATTACCGCCATCACGACAGCATTCGCGCCGCGGTGGCCGTATGAGCAGCCGCGAGCGCCGCAAGGCGCCCCCGATCGAGGTGCGCGATTCGAGTCTGCACGGCTTCGGCGTGTTCGCGACCGCCCGCATCAAAAAGGGCACGCGCGTGCTGGAGTATCTGGGCGAGCGCGTCTCGCACGCCGAGGCGGACCGGCGCTACGATGAGAAGGACGCCGACGACAACCATACCTTTCTCTTCATCGTGGATGCGCGCACGGTGATCGACGCCGGCGTCGATGGTAACGAGGCGCGCTTCGTCAACCACGGCTGCGATCCGAACTGCGAGTCGGTGATCGAGAGCCGGCGCGTGTTCATCGAGGCGATCCGCGACATCGCCTCCGGAGAGGAGCTCACCTACGACTACCAGATCCAGCGCGAGCCGAGTGACCCGCCGAACGTGGACGCGATCTTCGCCTGCCGCTGCGGCGCCCCCGCGTGCCGCGGCACCATGCTGTGGCCGCCGCCGGTGCCGCACGCGCGCCCCGCGCCGCGCGCGCGGCGTCGCTGAACGCCGCCCCGGACCCCTGCGCCGCCCATGCAGCCGGCCCGTCGCCTGAGCGTCTCCGCCGTGGTCAGCGCCACGGGCATCGTCTACGGCGACATCGGCACAAGTCCGCTCTACGCGCTGGACACCGCCCTGAGCGCAGCCGGCGGCTTCGACCGCGAAGTGGTGCTCGGGGTGCTGTCCCTGATCTTCTGGGCGCTCACCATCTCGGTGACGCTCAAGTACCTGGTCGTGATCATGCGCGCCGACAACCAGGGCGAGGGCGGAATTCTGGCGCTGTTCGCGCTGGCGCAGCGGCGGCTCATCATCGGCAGCCGCTGGGCCAAGATTGCCGTGGGCCTGGCGCTGGCCGGCACCGCCTTCTTCTTCTGCGACGCGCTCATCACCCCGGCGATCTCGGTGCTGGGGGCGGTCGAGGGCCTGGAGGTGCTCAGCCCCGATTTCACGCGCTACGTGATTCCCGTGACCCTGGGCGTCATCGTCGCGCTGTTCGCCGCGCAGCACCGGGGCACGGCGCGCGTCGCGAGCCTGTTCGGTCCCATCATGGTGGCGTGGTTCGTGGTGATCGCCGTGATCGGCGCGGTCCCGCTGGTGCGCAACCCCCAGGTGCTCGCCGCGCTCAACCCGTACGAGGGGCTTGCGCTGCTGCTGCACCATCCTCACGTCGCCCTCGCGATCATCGGCGCGGTGTTCCTCGCCATCACCGGCGGGGAGGCGCTCTACGCGGACATGGGCCACTTCGGCAAGCAGCCGGTACGGATCGCCTGGTTCGCGCTGGTGGCGCCGGCGCTGGTGATCAACTACTTCGGCCAGGGGGCGATGCTGCTCGAGCTCGGCCACCCGATCACCCATCCGCTCTACCACCTGGTGTCCGCGCAGCTGCTGCCGTGGATGGTGATGCTCGCGACCGCCGCCGCGGTCATCGCCTCCCAGGCCACGATCTCTGGGGCCTTCTCGATGGCACGCCAGGCGGTGCACCTCGACCTGCTGCCGCGCCTGCGGGTGCTGCAGACCTCGGCCCAGGAGATGGGCCAGATCTATGTTCCCATCGTCAACTGGCTGGTGTTTCCCGCGGTCGTACTGTTCGTGGTGGGATTTGGCTCCGCGGACGCACTCGGCGGCGCCTACGGCGCGGCGGTCGTGGGCACGATGCTCGTGACCACGATCCTCGGGGCGTTCGTGGCGGCGACGCAGTGGAACTGGCCCAAATGGCAGGTCGGGGGGTTGTTTGGCCTCATGCTGATCACCGACTGCGCCTACGTGGCCGGCAATCTCACCAAGGTGCCCCACGGCGGCTGGATCCCGCTCACGCTCGGGGCGGTGCTGTGCCTCATCTTCACGACCTGGCGCAACGGGCGCCTGGAGCTGCGTCACGCGCTGGCGAAGCTGGCGGTGCCGCGCAGCGAGCTCGGCAAGCTCGTGGCCGGTGTGCACCGCGTCCCCGGCACCGGGGTGTTCCTGGCGAGCAACGCGAACCTGGTGCCCTCGGCGCTGATTCGCAACATCGAGCACAACTGTGTCGTGCACCAGCGCGTCATCATCCTCAACGTCGAGATCGCCGATACACCGCGTCAGGATCCCGTGCGGCGCCTGCGCATCGAGGAGCCGGCCCCGGGCGTACACTTCATCACCGCGCGCTTCGGCTTCATGGAGACCCCGGACGTAGCCGAAGCGCTCAAGGCGTGTCGGGCGCGGGGCCTGCGGGTATTCACCGAGGACAGCTCCTTCTTCGTCGGCCGCCACGTGGTGCGCGCGCGCCCGCTGCCGGGCTTGCGCGGGCTGCAGCGGCGGCTGTTCGCGCGCATGCAGCAGTACAGCACCCAGGCGGCGGAGTTCTTCCGCATGCCCTTCCGCGACGTCGTCATCCTCAGCACCGCCGTGGAGATCTGAGGTCGGATGGCCGAGCCGCTGGTGTCCTTGATCGTCGCCATGGCGCGCAATGGCGTGATCGGGCGCGATAACTCGCTGCCGTGGCACCTGGCGGAGGACCTGCGGCGCTTCAAGGTAGCCACGCTCGGCAAGCCCATCCTCATGGGGCGCAAGACCTTCGAGTCAATCGGCCATGCACTGCCCGGGCGCACCAACCTCGTGCTGACGCGCGATCCGGGCTGGAGGGCGCCCGGAGCGGTGGTGGTGCACTCGGTCGAGGCGGCGCTCGCTGCCGCGGCAGAGGCGGTGGAGCTGGTGGTGATCGGCGGCGCCGAGATCTACCGCCTGGTCATGCCGTTTGCGCGCCGCATGTACCTCACGCACGTGCACGCGGACGTGCCGGGCGATACGTATTTCCCGGACTTCGATCCGACCCAGTGGCTTGACGTTGCCTGCGATGAGCGCGCCGCGGATGAGAAGAACACCTATCCGGTCACCTTCCTGACGCTCGAGCGCCGCGGCGTCCCCCAGGCGCCGCGCCCGCACTAGTCGCCAGCGCGCTCCACCAATCCGCACGGAGCGGTGTCGTGAACGGCTGCTATCCTGAAGCGGAAAACTACGGTCCAGTCCGATCTGCCTGGTATTTTTACGGCGAGCGAACCTGGCCTTATTGGAGCGCCGGCGTCACGAGAATCTCAGGTGGTGGCCAATTTCGCGATGGCGTCCGCGTGGATGCCGGCGCAGTCGATGAGCGGAAATTCTGTGTCTCGTTCCTTGAAGACTAGTGCGAGATCGGTGCCTCCGAGCATGATTGCCTCGACGCCAGATTCCTTAAGTAACCGTTTGCTGACCGCGGCGAAGACCGCGCTCTGAGCTTCTGAAACGATGCCGGACGCTGCCATCGCAACATAGGCCTGGTGCACATCTTCCAGATCCTGGCCGCTAGGCGGAACGATATCCACACGGGAAACGCCCCCATAAAGGCGAGACTCCATCACCGTGCGGGTTCCGAGGATGCCGATCCGTTCGAAGGCTCGTTGTCCAATGGCTCGGCTAACTTCGGAAATCAAGTCAACAACGGGTAGCACGGACGAAGCCTTGAACGCGTCGACACAGAAGTGGCCGGCGACGGACGTGATAGCGACACACTCGGCCCCCGCCGCCGCCAGGCGGTGGGTCAGCTTCATATAGATGGCGACTTGGGTAGCGGCGTCATTACTTGCGAGATTCCCGAGGAGCGTTGGTGCGTCGGCATGCACGATCGTTAGCTCAAGCGCTGTCTTCTTGCTGGCAAACGTTGAGATCAGGCGCCGATAGTAAAAATCGGTCGCCGCAGGCCCAATCCCTCCGATAAGGCCAATATGCATTTACCAGCTCTCTACGAAGCAATGCCGGTCGCGCCACCCAAGCTGAGCTTACGCCGGCACGGGCCACTTCGCTAAGGGCAGATCGTGACCCGCTGCTGCCTTTTGCGATTCCCAAGAGCTGAGGTTCAGATTGCAAGCAGCGGACGTACGCCGATCTGCCAAGTTAGGTGGACTTGCGCGGAGCCTCTCCCGGCACTGGCAGCCCGACCTTGTGGCAGAAGGCAGCGAAGCGCGGATCGGCTTTGTAGCGCAGGATAAACGGGTCGTAGAGAAGGTACACGATACCCGGATCGCGATTGCTCCATGCCCGGTCAAGCCAGTGGAAGGTTTCGTCCGCATCGTTGCGCAGCGCGTAGACCTCGGCGATCTGGTAGGCGGAAACCCCGGCGTCCTTCTCGATCAACGTCCGAAGCGCCGCATCCGCTGCGCTTCGGTCGTCGCCGATCTGCCGTGCGAAGGCGAGCGCGTTGTCCCGCCATGGCCCGGGGGGCTCCTGCTGCGCGGCCGAGAGTGCCGCCCGCGCATCGACCCGTTGGCACTCGATGATCGTGAGCACTTGGTGGTACCACGACGCACCGGGTTGCAGCTCGACGGCCCGGCGGATCGCCTGTTCGGCCTCGTCCAAGCGGTTCAGTCCAGCGAGATAAGTTGCGAGCCATGGGTACCAGTTGGCCCGCAGCGGCTCGGTGACGAGCGCCTGCCGCGTGAGCTCGACTGCGGTCTCCACCTCTCCGAGAGTCGCGAGCTGGGTCCCTAGATAGAATTTCGCCTCGGTGTCACTCGGCGCCAGCTCCATCGCACGGCGAAACTCTGCTTCCGCTCCGTGCCAGTCGAAGTCGGACAACTGAAGCAGATAACCCCGGGCGATGTGGGCAGCTGCAAGGGTCGGTGAGAGGCCGAGCGCGCGCCCGGCTGCCTCGCGCGCCTCAGCATATGCCGCCGCCGCCGCCGTCCCCTCGAGGAATCCAGAACTGAGCCAGACCCACGTCAGCGACAACCCGCTCCAGGCGAGCGCGTAGTGCGGATCGAGCCGTGTCGCCTGCCGGTAATACTCAATCGCCTTGCGATAATCGGTTTCCGTTTGGCGCAGGAAGTAAAACCTGCCCTGCAGCATGGCGTTGTAGGCCTCGAGGCTACCGCTTGGCGGCCGCTCGCTCTGCGAGGCTGCCTGCTCACCCGGCAAGAGCTTCGCCCGGAGTGCTCCTGCGACCGCATGCGTAATCTCGTCCTGGAGCGCGAAGAGATCCTTGTAAGGGCGGTCGTAACGCTCCGACCACTGCGTGCTGCCATCAGTCGTGTCGATGAGCTCGGCGCTCACGCGGATGAGGTCTCCGGACTTCCGCACGCTCCCCTCCAACAGATGCGCCACCCCGAGCTTCGCCCCGATGTTGCGACTGTCTTCCTTCGAGTCCCGAAACTGGAACGCCGAGGTGCGCCCGATTACCTTCAGCCCCGGAAACTGCGAGAGCGCCGTGATTAGATCCTCCGAGATCCCGTCGGAAAAGTACTGCTGGCCTGCCTCCCCGCTCTCGTTCGTAAGCGGTAGCACGGCGATGGAGGCGCTGTTCTGAGCCTGAGGCTTCGATCCGGTCACCCGCTCGTGCGCCAGATATCCGAGCGCGAGGGCCGCCAACACCGTGCTTGCCCCGTACACTACTCCTATCCCGCGGCGGCGGACGGGCCTGCGCGCGACCGGCGCAGCGACAGCGCTGCCGGCGGATCGCACGCCGTCCAGGGCGGAGCCTGTCCCGCCCGACAGCAGAAGCTGAATGCGCTCGACAAAGTCCGGAGTCGTCTGACCTGCGGGCAGCCGTGTCCACTGGAGTTGGCTGAATTTCTCCGGGACAGACGGGTCTCGTTCCGTTGCGCTGTCTATAACGACAGGAACGAGGAACGCCTTGTTCTCAGCCATGTCGCCGGCGCGCTCGACTGCCAGTCTCCATTCACGACGGAAGTAGCCCTCGAGCCGCTCGTGCGTCTGCTGGGAGATAATCGGAACGAACAACGCGCAGTCGTGGATCTGCCGCCGAATCGACCGGTCCCAGGCATCCCCGCCTCTCAGCTCGCTCTTGTCGAACCAGACCTCGATGCCGGCGGCGCGGAGTGCCTCGCAAATTCCTCGCGCCGCCTCCGCATCCTGTGAGGCGTAACTAAGGAATACAGCGCGCGAAGGCTCTGTCACGGCATTGCGACCCCGGGTCTTATTGTCTTGGGTGAACGCTGGGCATTTCCGCGCGCGCCACCTACCCCTGCTCGGGTCCATGTTACCCCGTGCAGCAACGCGGCAGTCAAATCGCTCCTTACGGGATCAACGGCGGCTACGTGGAAAATTGAAAGCACTGGGCGACCGGCTGGTCATGGCAGCGGCCGAATAAAATTGAATGGCTAACCGCGAGTGTCCGGACCGTGTCGCCACGGACGAGCAGTTCTGTCTTCTGGTTCTGATAGTCACAAGTCGGTTGAATGTCTGCCTTTGGGTGGCAATTTCGCGCAGGTGAAGGCCGGTGTTGGCCGACAGCCGCTGGTGACCACTAGAAGCAATCGAGGTCTTCGGCGAACGCTACCGGGCCCGGGTACACCCGTGCGATCACAGACCGCGTTTCAGCCTCTCGTCCTAAGGTGCGTAGCATCCGATGTGACAGCACGATCCGTCCGACGCCGGCGGTCCTGGCAATGCGGCCGATCACGGACGGCGGCATGTGGAGCTGTCGCGCAGCGCCGGTCTCACCTTCGGGAACCGCGTTGTGCGCTACGAACAGATCTGCCCCTAGCGCCAGCCGTTCGAGATTACCGTTGTCACCGTTGGTGTCGCCGGAGAATACGATGACCCTGCCGCCTATGCTGACACGCCAGGCAATCGCGGGTACGCCGCCGTGGATAACCTGCGTGGCATCCAACACGACGTCGCGTGCCCTTAAAACCGTTCGGATCTCGCGACCTGTCAGGACGACATCATGTGCCTGCAGCGAGTAGCCGCGGTCTTTGCCGGTGAGGAAATCTGCCAGATATCGGTAAGCGCCGCGTTTGCCATCGAACAGGCCTGCCACGAACTCGGTGGTCGAAGGGAAGTTCTCGTTGCCGGGCGGTCCATAGACCGGCAAGGGAAGCTCACGCTCTTCAAAATACGAGGACTTGATCAGCACGGGGAAATCTGCGCTGTGATCGATGTGGAAATGCGTGAACAAGACAGCATCAAGTTGAGCCACGTGTGCGCCAGCCTGCCCGAAGCGCAGCGCGCTGCCGCCACCGCTGTCGACTAGGATGCGCGCTCGGCCATCCTGCCATACGAGATAGCTGCTGGACGCTCGTTTGTCCTCCAGCTCGGGACCGCCCGAGCCGAGAACCTGCACTTGCACGCCGTGTCCATTGCAGGTGGCGGCCGCTGCCACCACCGGTGCGGGAGAGCTTGCGCACGGCAATGCGCCGATACTGGCTGCCGCCGCGAAGAGTAGAACGCAGATCCGTGTCGTGAAATTTTCTCCCAAGAGTAGACAAGCCGTGTAAACCCGAGCGCCAACACAAACAATGTGCTTCGCTTCACTTCTGACAACCAAGCGTGATCCTGCGCTTGAGGGGAGTAAGGAGATTCTGACAAGAAGCATCACTTCCCCTCGATCGTGGCAATCCTGGCGTTAACGTGGATGTTTTTTGAGTTAAGACCGGGCGTCTGCCCATGGTGATCAAACGCGACGTCCACGCCGGGCCTGAAAATCAGGCAGTGCGTAGATCCACCGAAATGAAACATTCCGATTTGATCGCCTTTCCGCACCTGCTGGCCTTCATAGGCCGTAATCTGGCACGAAGATACCTCGGACATTCCCACGCCCAAGAAACACATCAGGCCGATATTCGGGCTATCGGCTTCGATGAAGATAAGAGCTCGCGTCGCAACCGCCGTGATGTAACCTTGCGAATCGTTCGGACCGGCCGGATCAAACCCCTCCGAGGGTGCCTCCGAATAGTAGGTACCGTCCTTTACGTACGCTTTTATCACCCGGCCATTCACCGGGCTGTGCCAGCGGTGATAACAGAAGGGGCTCAGATAGGCTTGGTAGACTGTTCCGCCGACGAATAGTGGCGCCAGACTGTCGTTCGCCAGCATGTGCGCGATCGAATACGGCTGGGATTTGATCCAGAATTTGTCGTGTAGTTGGACGCGACGCGCAATTCGGTAGGGTGCGGACTCGCAGGCGTTGACGATGACCGCGTCATCCTCGGGGTATGCGACCGGCCGCACTCCCGGTTGGAATTCGCGAGTGAAGAAGTCATCCCATGACTTGAAACCGTGGTGTGGCTGCTGCGGATCGCACTTAAACTCCCTGGCAAAGTTCGGCATGGCTCTCTGCGCATCTGCGCCAAACCAGCCGCGGTGCGGGTCTTGGTTCAGGACGTACGTTGAATCAGGCGAGCTTAGGTATCGGGCCCACTCATTCAACACTATCTTTAACTGGGCGTTCACTCGTTCGTTCAAAAAAGCAGCAAATCCGGCTGCAGTACCCATCGGCCAATCGAAGATCGCATTGATCGGACAGCCGACCAAACCGGACTGGTTGAACTCCGGTGCGTGTGTGAGGATCGTATTCAAGAGCTGGAGCAAGTGCCGGTAGTTGCGTACCTGCGGTTTTCCGGTGGGGTCCTTGTTGTAGGGCCGTTTCCGGGGGACCTGGTCGAACATCTGCTGGAACAGCATAAAGATTTGGGGATCGCTCTCGATGAGCTCGTGGAAATCGGCGATCACCGGATGCAGAGACCGCGCCTCCACGAGGCTCTTTTCAATAATCGCTGCCAGCCACCTGTCAAGAAAGGCCTGATCCGATGGCAACCATTCGCCAACCCGAAACGGGATGACGCTATCTGTGGTCGCATTCATCTCCGCACATCCTCAAGGAAGACTCAGTGGAATTTGTAACTTTTCCTGAGCAGCCTCACAGCCGCGCGCGGATCAGCGCTTCGGCACGTGCCAGATCCGGCGCGCGCGCGTCGCCCGTATCGAGCTCTTCGAGGATGCGCGCCTGGATGGCGCCGCGCCGCAGCGCCTCGGCGTAGGGGATCTCGGGGTGAAACATCACCATCGAGTAGCGCGGGATGAAGCGCTGCGGAAAATGCCGCTCGAGCGCCATGGCGATGGCCTTGCGCCGCACGAAGCCGGCATCGCGCACCGTGTCGCGCATCTCGGTGTAGTTCTCGAGCGCCATCTGCGCGATGGCCTCGGTGTTGGGGCGGCGCAGGGCCTCGAAGCGGGCGAAGACTTCCGGCCACTGCGGCGCGCTGCCCGCAAGCTCTGCCAGCACCACACAGTCCTCGAAGGCGGCATTCATACCCTGCCCATGGAAGGGCACGATAGCGTGCGCGGCGTCCCCGAGCAGGAGCACGCGCCCGGCCAAGTGCCAGGGGAGGGTGTGCACGGTGCCGAGCTGCCCCTGCGGGTGCTGCGCGAACTCGCCGAGCAGCTGTGGCATGCGCGCCGCCGCGTCGGGGAACTCGCCCGCGAACAGCGCCCGCACCGCCTCAGGGGTCGCCAGCGCCGCAAAGCTCACCGCGCCCGCGCGCGGCAGGAACAGCGTCGCCGTGAAGCTGCCGTCGGTGTTCGGCAGCGCGATCAGCATGAAGCCGCCGCGTGGCCAGATGTGCAGCGCGTCGCGCTCGAGCGCGTGCCCCCCGCCGGGCGCCGGCGGGATGTTCAGTTCCTTGTAATCATGATCGAGCCAGTCCTCGGTGACGCGCACCGCGCCCGCCGCGCTCAGGCTGGTGCGCAGCACCGAGCCGGCGCCGTCGGTACCGATCGTGGGCGTGAGCACGCTGGCGCCGTGCGCGCCGCTTTCGGCGTCGCGCCAGCGCAGCTCATCGGCCGCGAGCTCAGCACCCAGGCACACGCGATTGAAGTGCACCCGCACGCCCGCGTGGCGCGCGGCGGCCTCGACCAGCAGGCGGTTCAGATCCGCGCGGCTGACCGAGTAGATGAGCTCGTGCTCGCGCTGCCCGTAGGGCAGCAGCGTGCTCTCACCGTTCACTTCGTGGACGCGCCGGCCGCGCATCGGGATCAAAAGCGGCTGCACCTCGCCCAGGATGCCGGCCGCCTCGAGCGCGCGCAGGCCACGGGCGGCCAGCGCCAGGTTGATCGAGCGCCCGCGTTCCGGCTGGCTCTGGCGCGGATCGGGACGGCGCTCGTGCAGCGTTATCTTAAGTCCGCGCCGGGCGAGGAGCAGGGCGAGCAGCGCCCCGGCGAGGCCGGCCCCGACGATGTTGAGATTGTGCTCACCGCCCTTCATGCGCGCAGCACCGCCGCGAGCGCCTGCGCGAAGCGCCAGACGTCCTCGAAGCCGTTGTAAAGCGGCACCGGGGCCACGCGGATGATGTCGGGCGTGCGCCAGTCGACCACCATGTCGCGCGCCCCGAGATCTGCGAACACCTGCTTGCCGCGGCTCGCGCCGCCCGCGATGCGCAGCGACAGCTGGCAGCCGCGCTGCGCCGCCGCGGCGGGCGTGAGGATCCTGACCGCCGGTGCCAGCGGCTCAAGCAGCTGCGCGAGGTAGGCGGTGAGCGCGAGGGACTTCGCGCGCAGCGCCGGCAGGCCCGCTTCCGCGAAGATCGCCAGCGAGGCGATGAGCGGGGCGGTGGCGAGCACCGAAGGATTGCTCACCGCCCAGGCCGCCGCCCCGCGCGCCGCCGCAAACTGCGGCTCCATGAGAAAGCGCGTGGACGGCTCGTGTCCCCACCAGCCGGCGAGCCGCGCTCCCGGCAGCGCGCCGCGGTAGCCGGTGGGAGGCTGCGCCGCGCAATGGCGCTGATGCACGAAGCAGCCGCCGATGGCACCCGGCCCGGCATTCAGGTACTTGTAGCTGCACCACACCGCGAAGTCGGCGTCGGCCGTATGCAGCGCGAGCGGTACGTTGCCGACCGAGTGCGCCAGGTCGAAGCCGGCGATGCAGCCGTGCGCGTGCGCGGCACGCGCGATGCGCGCCAGGTCAAACACCTGCCCGGTGCGAAACTGCACCCCCGGCCACAGCACGAGCGCGATCTGCCCGCCGTGCGCGGCGAGGCACGCCTCGATGGCCGCCTCCGGCACGGTGTCTTCGCCGGCGCGCGGCGCGAGCTCGAGGAGCGTGTTTTCCGGGTCGAGGCCGTGCCAGGCCATCTGCGAGGCAACCGCGTGCCGGTCGGAGGAGAAGGCGCCGGCCTCGATGAGGATGCGGCGGCGCTCACCGGCGGGACGGTAGAAGCTCGCCAGCATCAGGTGCAGGTTCACGGTGAGCGAGTTCATCGCCACGACTTCATCCGGCTGGGCGCCGGTGAGGGCGGCGAGCCCGGGGGTTGCGTTCTCGTGATACGGCACCCATGGGCGACGCGCACGCTCATGCCCCTCGACGCCGAGCTGTGCCCAGTCATCGAGCTCCTGCTCGATGAGCGTGCGCGCCGCGAGGGGCTGCAGGCCGAGTGAGTGCCCGCACAGGTAGGTGAGCGGCGCACCGGAGCGGGCGCGCGGCTGCGCGAAGCGCGCCCGCAGCGGGCGCAGCGGGTCGGCGGCATCGCGTGCCCGGGCCTCCTCGAGCGTCGTCTCGCTCATGCGGGCGTCTCCAGCGCGTACAGCAGCGGGCGGCTCGGCACCGCGTCCCCGCCGAGCGCCGGCACCTGCAGCTCGAGCAGGTAGGGGCCGTCGGCGAGGGTATCGGGCACGAAGGCGAGCTCGGTGACGGTCGCATCCGGGCGGGTGGCGCCCGCGAGCGCGGTGGCGCCGGGGGCGAGGCCGAAGAAGGTGCGGTGCGCGCTCAGGCGGCCCTCATCGTGCTCGCGATCGAGCGAGGGCAGGTCGACGATGAGGTGCAGGATCGCGCGCTCCACCAGCAGCTGCGCCGCCTCGCGCGACAGGTACGGGGGCACCTGGCCGCTGTAGTCGCGGGTGCGCTTGCCGGTGGGATTGGGGAGCGTGCGCACGATCAGCGCGCGCGCCTCGTAGGGGGTGCGGCCCCAGGCGCGCTCGAGCGCGCGGCGGGTGACCAGATGGTCGCTCGCGTGCGGAGCGGGGTCGGTGCTCTCGAGGCAGGCGCCGGAGGCTTCCGGCTTCACCGACACCAGCAGCGCCGGGACGAGTCCGGCGGGGGCGACGCGGAAGGCGTCCACGCGCTCGCGCGTGAGGTGGCCGACGCACTCGGTGTGCGTGCCGTTGCAGTGGGGGGTGAGCGTGATGACCTCGCAGTTGCAGCTGGCGCCGCGCGCGACCGCGCCGCTGAACCCAGCCAACTCGAGCGGCCGGGCGCTCGCGCGCGGGGCGCCGAAGTGCCGCGGCTGCGGACCCAGGAAGTCCAGTGGCACCGCCAGGTCCACCGGCTGCGACAGATCCACGCGCACCTCGCGGCCGCCGAGGACGATGCGCGCGTGCACCCTAGGCGCGCTCCATGACGGTGCCGCAGCGCGCGCAGGTGCGCTTCTGCAGGTTGGCGAAGTAGCGATCGAACACCGGCGGGAACTGTTTTTCGATGTCCGTCAGCGGGAAGAACTCCTCGTACAGGCGGTGCCCGCAGCGCTCGCAGTACCACTGGAAGCCGTCGAGCTCGCCGGCGCGGCGCGCGCGCTCGATGACCAGCCCCACCGTGTTGGCCGGCCGCTGCGGCGAGTGCGGCAGCCCCGGCGGGATGAGCAGCACCTCGCCGGCGCGGATCGGCACGTCCACCTGGCGCCCGTCCTGCATGGTCTTGAGCACCATGTTGCCCTCGAGCTGGAAGAAGAACTCCTGGCCCGGGTCGACATGGTAGTCCTTGCGCGCGTTGGGACCGCCGACGACCATGATGATGAAGTCGCCGTCGCGAAACACGCGCTTGTTGCCCACCGGCGGCTTCAGCTGCGCCCGGTTGGCCTCGATCCACTCCTGGAAGTTGAAAGCGTGCAGGGATTCCATGTGCCCTCCGTGCGGTTCGCGTATGTTACGCGCAGCCGCGCTTGGCGGCAGGAGGTGCGGATGCTGTCACGATCAGGCGATCAGCGCGCGCTGCGCGCTACGGTACTGGGGCTCATCGGCGTGCTGGTCGCCGGCTGCAGCCACCTGCACTGGCCCTGGCACCATGCGCCGCCCCCACCCCCGGCGCCGGTGCACGAGCTCGATATTGCCGGCGCGGGGCTGGAGAGCGTCCCCCAGTACTGGAAGCGCAACACGCTTTTGATCGACATCAGCACGGCGCACGGCAGCGGCAGCTTCACGGTCAAGCCCATCGAGGGCACGACCTGGCCGGTGCGTGTGGCGCTGCGTGTGACGCCCGGGGCGATCGACGGGCTGGAAGTGACCGGCGCGCAGCGGCTGCGCCTGCCGATCACCACCAGCGGCACGGCACCGATCGACCTGGAACTGCCTCCGGGGGTGTACACGGCCAAGACCCCCGAGCTCACCGTGCACTTCGGGGCGCCGCCGCCGTAGGACCTGCCGGCGCGCCTTACGCGCTGATGCGCTGGTGTTCGGCGCACGGCACGCAGAGCGGCGCGCGCTCTGCGTCGAGGTCGTAGGCGGTGAGCGCACCGCCCCACACGCAGCCGGTGTCGAGGCCGACGATGCCGGCGCGCTGCACCAGCCCGAGCGCCGACCAGTGCCCGAAGATCACGCGCGCCGTGCGGCTCTCGCGCCCGGGCTGCTCGAACCAGGGGAGCAGCACCGCGGGCGGTGCGGGAGGTGCGCCCTTGAGCGCCACGTCGATGCGGCCGTCGGCGCTGCACAGGCGCATCCGGGTCAAGACGTTGATCGTAAAGCGCAGCCGCTCGTAGCCGCTCAAGGCCGGATCCCAGGCCTCCGGCTCATCCCCGTACATGTGCGTGAACAGCGCCTGCGGGTCGCGGCGCAGTGCCGCGCCAACCTCCCTGGACAGTTGCAGCGTCGTGGCCACGCTCCACTGCGGCACCAGCCCGGCGTGCACCATGAGATCCGCGCCCTCGGCGTGTGCCAGCGGGCAGCCGGCGAGCCACTCGAGCAGCGTGTCGCGGTCGCTCGCTGCGAGCACCTCATCGAGCGTGTCGGACTTGCGGTGCCGGTGCGCGCCGTAGCCGAGGGCGAGCAGGTGCAGGTCGTGGTTCCCGAGCACGACGACGGCGTTGTCGCGCAGTGCGTGCAGCAGGCGCAGCGTCTCAAGCGAGCGCGGGCCGCGGTTCACCAGGTCACCCACCAACCAGAGCCGATCGCGGTCCGCCGAGAAGCCCACTTTCTTCAGCAGCGCGCGCAGTTCCCGCTCACAACCCTGGACATCCCCGATCGCATAGCGCGTCACTGCAGGATTCCCGGCATCGCCAGCCGGAACGGTTGTATCGGGGCGTCGAAGTGCGCCCCGTCGTCGCCGAGCATCTGGTAGCTGCCCTGCATCGAGCCGACCGGGGTCTCGATCACGGTGCCGCTGGAGTAGCGGAACCCCTGGCCGGGCTTAAGGTAGGGCTGCTCGCCCACGACGCCGTCGCCGCGCACCTCCTCGACCTTGCCGTTGGCGTCGGTGATCACCCAGTGGCGCGTGAGCAGGCGCGCGGGCACCTGGCCCTCGTTGCGGATGGTGATGGTGTAGGAGAAAACGTAGCGCGCCTCGCGCGGGTCGGACTGCTCATCGAGATAGCTCGTCTCCACGTCAACCCGGATCTTGTGTTCGGCAGCGCTCATGCGGTGATTCTACCGAAAAGGCGCCTAGGACTTGGTCGCGCGCATGGCCAGCACGTCGCAGGGCGCAGCGTGCAGCACGGTGTCCTCCGTGAGGTTTACGAGTATCGAGAGGCCGTGGCGTTCGCGGCTGCCGAGGATGATGAGGTCGGCCTTGCGCTCGCGCGCCACGCGCACGATCTCGCTCTTGACGTTGCCACTCTCGACGCGACAGGCCGCGCCGTCCAGGCCGAGCTCGGCCGCCAGCGCCTTGAGGCGCTGTTCGGAGCGCTCGACCAGCTCATCCTCCATCTGCACCGAGGGCAGCAGCGTTTCGCCCATCGGCTCCACCGGGACAAACTCGACGACGTGCAGCAGCTCCAGCTGCGCCCCCAGGGCCTGGGCGAGCGCGGCCCCCCTGCGGGCGATGGCGAGGCTGTCATCGGTGAGGTCGACGACCAGCAGGATGTGACGGTACAACGCCATCACGGGTCTCCCGGGAAAGTCCGTATTGTGCGGGAAGACTAACGTTACGGACGCGCCCGGTCGAGGGTCTGGGCCAGGGCGTTGAAGGCCTCGGGCGTGAGGGTCTCGGGGCGTGCACCGGGGTCCAGGCCGCAGGCGCTGATCTGCTCGCGGGTGAAGAAGGCGCTGAGTGCGTTGCGCAGCGTCTTGCGGCGCTGCGCAAAGGCGGCCGCCACGATGGGCGCGAAGTGCGCGCTCACCGCGAAGCGCGGGGTGCGGCGCACACGGGCGCGTACCACCGCCGACCAGACCCGCGGCGGCGGCTGGAATGCCCCGGGGCCGACGTCGAACAGCCGCTCCAGATCGAGTGCGGGGCTGAGCATGATGCCCAGGCGCCCGTAGTCGCGGCTGCCAGGGGCCGCCGCGAGGCGCGCCACCACCTCCCGTTGCAGCATCACGTGCAGGTCGATGAGCGCGTCCGAGTGCTCCAGCAGGTGAAACAGCAGCGGGGTGGAGATGTTGTAGGGCAGGTTGCCGACGAGGCGCAGCCGGCCGCCGCGCGCGCGCGCGAGCGCGCCGAAATCAAACTCGAGCGCATCCGCCTGGTGCAGCTGGCGGTGTGGAGACTCAGCGAACCCGGGCCGCAGGCGCGCCGCCAGGTCGCGGTCGATCTCGATGGCGTCCAGGCTCACCCCGGGCACGGCCAGCAGGTGGCGCGTGAGGGCGCCGTGGCCCGGGCCGATCTCCACCAGGTGATCGCCGGGTTGCGGCGCGAGCGCGCGCACGATGCGCTCGATCACGCCGGGGTCGTGCAGGAAGTGCTGGCCGAAGCGCCTGCGGCGCGGGGGACGCGGCGCGCCGCCAGCCGGGGTCATCCGCGCCGCTGCGCGGCGAGGCGGCTCGCGAGCCGCAGCGCAGCTCCCAGGCTCCCGGCATCGGCGTTGCCGGTGCCGGCCAGGTCGAGTGCGGTGCCGTGATCGGGCGAGGTGCGCAGGATGGGCAACCCGAGGGTCACGTTGACCGCGCGCTCGAAGGCCACGTGCTTGATCACCGGCAGGCCCTGGTCGTGGTACATGGCGAGCACGGCATCGAAGTTGGCCAGGATCCGCGGCACGAACACCGTGTCCGCCGGCAGCGGGCCGTGCACGTTCAGGCCGCGCGCCCGCGCACGCTCGAGCGCCGGCTGGATGATGGTGAGCTCTTCATCGCCGAGGTGGCCGCCCTCGCCGGCGTGCGGATTCAGGCCGCACACGGCGATGCGCGGTGCGCGCAGGCCCCACCAGCTCTCGAGCGCCTGCGCCAGCGTCGCGAGCGTGTGGCACAACGACTCGACGCTCAGCGCCCCGCTCACCCGGGCGAGCGGCACGTGCGTGGTGGCGAGCGCCACGCGCAGCTCGCCGCTCGTCAGCAGCATTACCGGCGGTCCCCCGCCGGCGCGCCTCGCCAGGTACTCGGTATGGCCACTGAAGCCGATGCCGGCCTCGTTGAGCAGGCTCTTCTGCACCGGCGCGGTGACCAGCGCGGCGAACTCCCCCGTGAGTGCGCCGTCGATCGCCAGGTCCAGCAGCGCGAGTACGTAGCGTGCGTTGCGCACATCCGGCCGGCCGGCCACGCTCGACACTGCGAGGGGGTGGTGGGCGACGGCAAGGGTGCCGGCAACGTGCCGCTGCGGCTTCGCGCCGGGGGCGTAGTCGAGAAGCTTCACCGGCAGTTGCAGCTGGCGGGCGCGCTCGGCGAGGAGCGTGCGGTCCCCGAGGCACACCAGCTCGCACGGCAGTTCCTCGGCGGCGAGCGCCAGGCACAGTTCCGGGCCGATGCCGGCCGGCTCGCCCGAAGTCAGCGCGATGCGGGGCGTCTTAGGACTTGTACTCGACGTAGGCTTCGTCCCGCATGTGGCGCAGCCACAGTTCCGTTTCCTCGTCCGCCTTGCTGGCGCGGATGGCTTCCATGGCCTGGCGGCGCTTCATCTCGACGGTGTTGTCGAAGCGGCGGTGGCCCAGGACCTGCGCGATGTGCCAGCCGAACTGCGTCTTGAAGGGCTCGCTAATCTCGTTGTCTTTCAGCGAATCGATGACCTTCTCGAACTCCGGTGTGAACGTGCCCGGGCCCGCCCAGCCCAGATCCCCGCCGTCGACCGCCGAGCCCGGGTCCTCCGAGACCGTCTGCGCCAGTCCCGAGAAGTCCTCCCCCGCGAGGATGCGCTCGCGCAGCTTGGTCAGCTTCTGCTTGACGGTCGCATCGTCGGCGAGCTCGTTGGTCTTCATGAGGATGTGGCGCACGTGCACCTGGTCCTCCACCGTCGCCTGGGCGCCCGCACCGCGCACCTCGTTCAGGCGGATGATGTGGAAACCGGTCGGTGTGCGCAGGGGCTCACTCACCTCGCCCGGTTTGAGCTTGGCGATGATGTCGGCGAGGAAGGTCGGCAGTTCGCTGCCCTTGCGCCAGCCGAGCGCGCCGCCATCGAAGGCCGTCTGGCTGTTCGAGTAGGCGACCGCGAGCTTGGCGAAGTCCTCGCCTCCCTTGGCGCGCTCGTAGATGTCCTGGGCGCGCTTCTGGGCCGAATCCACCTGCGCCGGGCTCGCCTCCTGGCCGACGGCGATCAGGATGTGCGACACGTTGTACTCGTTGCGCTCCGAAGGGGTCTTGGCCTGCTTGTCCAGAAACTGGTCGATCTCGCGCGAGGTCACGCTGATGTGCTGCAGCACGTCGCGCTGGCGCAGCAGCTGCAGGGTGATCTCGCGGCGGATCTCGTCGCGGTAGGTGGGGTAGTCGACGCCCTGCTTGACGAGCGCATCGGGCAGCTGCGACAGCGTGAGCCCGTTGCGCTTGGCGACGTCCTGCAGCGCGGCGTTCACCTGTTCGTCGGGCACCTTGATGCCGGCCTTGTTGGCCCGCTGCACCTGCAGCTCCTGCAGCACCAGCCGCTCGAGCACCTGCTGGCGC
The DNA here is from genome assembly GCA_963806375.1 of uncultured Pseudomonadota bacterium. Classification (GTDB taxonomy): domain Bacteria; phylum Pseudomonadota; class Gammaproteobacteria; order Steroidobacterales; family Steroidobacteraceae; genus 13-2-20CM-66-19. The sequence goes on along the minus strand of CAWDXW010000003.1, from coordinate 705,488 downwards.
AGCACGTTCTGCGGCGGCAGCTCGAGCTTCTGCTCGTGCAGCCGCTCGGTCACCGCCCCCACCTCCGCGTCGAGGTCGCTGTTGAGCACCACGCCGTCGTTCACGATGGCGACCACGCGGTCGAGCATGTCTCCCTGGGTGGCCAGTTCGCGCGTCTGGGCGCGGGCGGTCGTACCGTGGAGCGCCAGCAGGGCCAGGCCGGCGGCGCAGGCGAGAATCGTCAAAAACCGACGCATGATCAAAGAGTTCCTTACCAGATGGTCTTCAGAGGCCCCTGAGTGCGGGGGGTGGCCGCCTCGGGCGGCCGGTAACCGCGGATCTCCCCGGTGAGGAAGGCGTCCGACGCCGATCCGACACTGGCCAGGCCCGCGAGTTCCAGCTGCAGCCAGATCCCGGTGTCCTGGCTGCCGTCGTGGTTGTTCACGAAGCGCCGCACTCCCAGGCGCACTCGCCAGCAGCAGGAACGGTATTGTAAGCCCACAAAGCGCTCCAGTTCCCCGCTCGTCTCCACCAGGGTCCCCGGCACGGTCGAGGTGCCCCCCACGTTGATGTAGTCGCGCAGGGCGTACACGTCGCGCGCGAACATCTCCCAGTTCTTGTAGACCGGCCAGGCTCCGGAGAGCTCGAGTTGGTCAAAACCCTGCCAGTAGGGCTGCTGCCCCGGCTGCTGCGCCTGGATGAACTGGAAGCGCTCGTAGCGGTAGGCGAAGTTGATGACCGCTTCGTCGGCGGGCTTGTACTGCAGGTTGAGGAGGGTGCGTTCGCTGCTCTGGCTCTGCGGATCCCACTGCACGCCGATGTTCGCGCTCCAGTCCTGGAAGGCGGTCAGCGCGACTTGGGCAACCAGGTCCGAGCGGTTGCCGCTCGCCGGGGCCTCATAGGGCAGCGTCACGCGCGGGGTCTGGATGTAGTAGGACTCCCCGAAGGTGGCCGCCAGGAACTGCCGTCCGTCGGCCGCATCCAGCAGACGCGAGGTGACTCCGACGCTCACCTGGTTGGCGTCGCTCATGCGGTCCGCCCCCACGTAGCGGTTGGTGCGGAACAGCTCGACCGGATTCAGGTCGGGAACTGCCGTGTCGAACACCGGCAGCTGGTCCTGGTTGCGGTAGGGCACGTACAGGTACAGCAGGCGCGGCTCGAGCGTGAGCTTGCGCTGCTCGTGCGAGCCGGCGTACCGCTCGAACTGCATCCCGGTATCGATGCTCGCGACCGGCAGCGCGCGCGAGGGCGCGCGCTCGTACTGCCCGACGGCGAGGGTGTCGAGCTCGTACTGCGTGAGCCGGTACGCAAACGTCGGGCGCACGAAGTAGCCCGGGCCGGTGAAGTCGAGCCCCAGGCGCGGCGTGGCGTCCGCGCGCCAGCCATTGTTGTCCGGGCCCGGGATCGAGCGGTGGAAGTCGACTACCTCGGAATTGAACCCGTAGCGCAGCTGCACGGCGGAGCCGACGCCGTAGTCCGCATCCACCAGCACGCGCGGCAGGCGCGCGTAGGGGCGCTGCGATTCGGCGAGGTTGATGATGTCGAGCGTCTGGTACTCCTGCACCTCGCCCTCCACGCGCCAGTGCTCATCGCGATAGGCAAGCTCGGCGCTGCGGTTGAGGAAGGCAGTGCTCGCCCCTTCCGGCCCCTTGGCGAAGTCCTCGAAGTACTCGGTGTCGCTCACGTTCTCCGCATTGAGCGTCAGGCGCACGTCGTCGGGCAGGTCGGCCACATCGAGCAGGCGCACGCGGCTGCGGCTCGCCCCGAAGCTGCTGTCGTAGGGGAGGTAGTTCCAGTCGAGCTCGCCGCGCTGCCGCTCGCTCAGGTAGCGAAAATCCCCGCCCAGGTCCATGCCGCGCCGCGTGTACTCGGTGGGCTCGAAGGTGAAGTCGGCGTTGGGGGCGATATTCCAGTAGTAGGGCACCGACAGCACCGCCCCGCCGGTGGAGGTGTTGGCGATGGTCGGAAACAGAAAGCCGCTCTTGCGGTCGCTGCTCAGGGGGAAGGACACCCACGGCAGGTACAGAAGCGGCACGCCCATGAAGTCGATGTGCGCATCACGGCCGGTGCCGATGTTGGTGCGCGTGTCGAGGATGATGTCCTTGGCCTTCAGCTGCCAGGAGGCGTCATTCACCGGGCACGTGGTGAAGGTCACGCCCTTGAGGTCCAGTACCCCCTGGGGGGTGAGGGTCATGTCCTGCGCCGTGCCGCGGGCGCTGCGCTGCGCGAGGCTGAACTGCGCCTGGCGGAACGAGGCGCCGGCGGCCGCGTTGTAACTGCCGCCGGCGCCGGTGACATGGACCAGCGGATCGCGGTAGTCGATGTGCTGATCGGTGTGCACCGACCCCTGCGCGCGGTCGTACTCCATTTCCTCGGAGCGGATCTGCCGATCGCCCTGGGTCGCCACCACGTTGCCGTGCAGTGTTCCCTTGCCGTCGACCCCCACCGTCGCGGTGTCACTGGTGATGTCGACCGGGCCACCCGCGGCGCGCTCGGTGGGAGCGGCTGGCGGCGGCCGCGCCGCCGCGATGCTCAGATCCAGCTGCGACGGGCACGGCGGCTCGGCGCCCCAGGCCGCAGGGGATAGACCCACGCACGTCAGCACGGCGGGGAGGAATGGGCTCGAACGCGGCATGAAGGGCGGCATTATAATGGCGTGCCCCACTCACGCGGACCGAAAAACCTCGCCGCTTCACATGCTTGAGACCGACGCGCGACTCGCGCTGATTCAGGATTGGCTTACGAGTGCGCTGCACCTCAAGGTCCGCGCGGTCGAACCGGCCTCCAGTGACGCCAGTTTCCGGCGCTACTTCCGCGCTTTTACCGCAGGCGCGACCTACATCATCATGGATGCGCCGGCGGACAAGGAGGACGTGAGACCCTACCTCAAGGTCAGCGCGCTGCTGGAGCCCCTTGGCGTACACGTGCCGCACGTGCACGCGCACGACATCGCCCGCGGTCTGCTCCTGCTGGAGGACCTGGGCACGACGCCGTACCTGGTGCGCCTGGCGGGCGGGGATGACCCGGAGCCGCTGTACGCCGACGCGCTCGCCGCACTGGTGAAGATCCAGGTCGGAGGCGCAAAGGCGAGTGCCGCGCTCGCGCCCTACGGGCGCGCGGAGCTCGCGCGTGAGATGGCGCTGATGCCGGAGTGGTTTCTCGCGCGGCACCTGGCGCTCACGCTCACGGCCGAGGAGGCGCGGCTGCTGCAGTCGACGTTCGAGTTCCTCACGCGCGAGGCGCTGGCGCAGCCGCAGGTGTTCGTGCATCGTGACTACCACGCGCGCAACCTGATGCTGGTGGCGCACGCCAACCCGGGCGTCATCGACTTCCAGGACGCGCTGCGCGGCCCGGTCGGCTACGACCTCGTGTCGCTGCTGAAGGACTGCTACATCGCCTGGCCGCGCGCGCGCGTGGTCGGCTGGGTGCACGCCTACCGCACCCGGCTCGCGGCGGCCGGCGGCCCCGTGGGTGCGGATGCGGCGCAGTTCCTGCGCTGGTTCGACCTGATCGGCGTGCAGCGGCACGTGAAGGTGCTCGGGATCTTCTGCCGCCTGTGGTACCGGGACGGCAAGTCCGGCTACCTCCCGGACCTGCCGCGCACGCTGGCCTACGTGCGCGAGAGCTGCGCGCTGTACGCCGAGCTCGCCCCGTTCGGGGAGTTCCTCGGGTCGCGCGTCGTGCCGCAGCTTGCGCCCGCGCAGGCGCGCGCACTCGCGCCGTCGCCCGCCACGGGAGCGCGCCCGTGAGGGCGATGGTGCTCGCCGCCGGCCGCGGCGAGCGGCTGCGGCCGCTCACCGATACGCTGCCCAAGCCGCTCGTGGCTGTCGGCGGCCGCCCGCTCATCAGCTGGCACCTCGCGGCGCTCGCGCGCGCGGGCGTGCGCGAGGTGATCGTCAACCTGTCCTGGCTCGGTGAGCGGCTGCGCGCGGCGCTCGGGGACGGGCGCGAGTTTGGCGTGACGATCCGCTACAGCGAGGAGGGTCCGGTGCCGCTGGAGACCGGGGGCGGGATCCTGCGGGCGCTGCCGCTGCTGGGCCCCGAGCCGTTTCTGGTGGTCAGCGCCGATGTCTGGACCGACATCGATTTCGCGCGCGTGCCCCTGGAGCCGGACGCGCTTGCGCACCTGGTGCTCGTCCCGAACCCGCCGCACCACCCGCGCGGGGACTTCGGCCTCGAGGGCGACCTCATCGTCAGCGCCGATCACGGGCGCCTCACCTACGCCAACGTCGGCCTCTACCGCCCGGAGTTCTTTGCCGGCTGCACGGCGGGCCGCTTTCCGCTGATCGAGCCGCTGAACCGCGCCATCGCCGCGCGGCGGGTGCGCGGGGAAGTGCACCGCGGCGAGTGGTGCGACGTTGGCACCCCCGAGCGGCTCGCCGCCCTGAACGTAAGGCTCGCTGCGGTACAATGAACGCCCATGTCGAGCCTCAAGGGCATCCCCGTCGTCTCGGAGTCCGCGCGCCCGCGCAGCGGAGATAAATACCTTACGCCTCAGGGGTTTACGGCCGTTCGTGACGGCGTCAAGGCACGCACGGCGCCGGCACCGGGCCCGCGGGCGCGCAAGCCGGCGTGGCTGAAGGCGCGCGCCCCGACCGGCGCGGGCTTCAGCACGGTGCGCGCGCTCGTGCGCGAGCACCGCCTCGCCACGGTGTGCGAGGAAGCCAAGTGCCCGAACATTGGTGAGTGCTGGAACGCGGGCACCGCGACGCTCATGCTCATGGGCGCCGTGTGCACGCGGGCTTGCCGCTTCTGCGCGGTCGACACGGGCAACCCCCATGGCTGGCTTGATGCGGAGGAGCCACAGAACGCCGCGCGCACCGTCGAGCTCATGAAGCTCAGTTACGTGGTGCTGACCTCGGTCGACCGCGATGACCTGCGCGACGGCGGAGCGGCGCACTACGGCGCCTGCGTGCGCGCCATCAAGCTGCGCAACCCCCACACCGCCGTGGAGGCGCTGACGCCGGACTTTCGCGGCGTGCTGGCGCACGTCGCCACGGTGGTGGATTCCGGGATCGAGGTGTTTGCGCAGAACATCGAGACCGTGCGCCGCCTCACGCACCCCGTGCGCGACCCGCGGGCCGGCTACGAGCAGACCCTCGCGGTGCTCGCGGCCGCCAAGCGCGTTCGCGCCGGTGTTCTCACCAAGAGCAGCCTCATGCTCGGGCTGGGGGAAAGCGATGCGGAGATCCTGGAGACGCTCGCGGACCTGCGCGCCGCCGCAGTGGATCTGGTGACGCTCGGGCAGTATCTGCAGCCGACGGCGCATCATCTGGCGGTGGAGCGCTTCGTGGCTCCGGCAGAGTTCGACCGCTACCGCGAACAGGCACTCGCGCTCGGCTTCCTCGAATGCGTAGCGGGCCCGCTCGTGCGCTCGAGTTATCGTGCCGAGCAGGCCCTGAATCGTAACAACGCCGGGCTCGACAACGCCGGCCTAGCCCCATGAATGCCGCGCTCGCAGGCTCCGGGGTGCGCCCCGCCACGCAGGCGCCGCGAGCGCCAGCGCTGATCCGCCGCCTCGGGCTGCTCGAGTACGAGAGCACCTGGCGCGCCATGCAGCGCTTCACCGCCGAGCGCACGGCGGCCACCGCGGACGAGATCTGGTTCCTCGAGCACCCGCCGGTCTTCACGCTCGGGCTGAACGCCAGCCGCGCACACCTGCTCGCGCCCGGGCAGATCCCGGTGGTACAGAGCGACCGCGGCGGCCAGGTCACCTACCACGGGCCGGGACAGCTGGTGGTCTATCCGCTCATCGACCTGCAGCGCGCCGGCCTCGGCGTGCGCGAGTTCGTCGCGGCGCTCGAGCGCGCGGTGATCGCGCTGGCGGCCGACTACCACATCAGCGCCGCCTGCCGGCGCGGCGCCCCCGGCGTGTACGTCGGCGGGCGCAAGCTGGCGAGCGTCGGCGTGCGCGTGCGCCGCCAGGGCAGCTACCACGGGCTGGCGCTCAACGTCGCCCTCGACCTGGAGCCGTTTGCGCGCATCAATCCCTGCGGCTACGCGGGACTGGAAATGACGCAGCTCGCACTCCTCGGCGGCCCCGCCGCGGTCGCCGCGGCGGCGCAGGGGCTCGAGCCGCACCTGCTCGCGGCCCTGGGGCTCGACGGCATAACCACTTCATAACCGCGCGCCGACTGACAGCGGGCGCCGGGCGTGGCTAGGATCGCGCGTGCTCCCATGCCTTAAACCCTACCGTGCCAGGCCACCCGCGGCGCTCGCCGTGCTGCTCGTGACGCTGCTCGCCGCCTGCCAGCCGCCGGGGGATACGGCGCGGCGCGTGACGCTCCTCAATGTCTCCTATGACCCGACGCGCGAGCTGTACGTGGATTTCAACGCCGCCTTCGCCCGCTACTGGAAGGCCAAGAGCGGGCAGGACGTGCGCGTCGACCAGTCGCACGGCGGCTCGGGCACCCAGGCGCGCGCGGTGATCAACGGCCTGCAGGCGGACGTGGTCACGCTCGGCCTCGCCGCCGACATCGACGCCATCGCCACGCAGGCGAAGCTGCTGCCGCTGAACTGGCAGAGCCTCCTGCCCGCCAACAGCTCCCCCTACACCTCGACCATCGTGTTCCTGGTACGCAAGGGCAACCCCAAGGCGATCCGCGACTGGGATGACCTCGTGCGCCCCGGCGTGGCCGTGATCACGCCGAACCCGAAGACCTCCGGCGGGGCGCGCTGGAACTATCTGGCCGCGTGGGCATGGGCGCGCGGACAGCCCGGCGGCGACGATGGGAGTGCGAAGGAATTCGTGCGACGCCTGTATCGCAACGTGCCGGTGCTCGATACCGGCGCGCGCGGCTCGGCCATGACATTCGTGCAGCGCGGGCTCGGGGACGTGCTGGTCGCCTGGGAGAACGAGGCACTGCTGGTGCTGCAGCAGGTGGGGAGCGAGCGCTTCGAGATCGTGATCCCGTCGGTGAGCATCCTGGCGGAGCCGCCGGTGGCCGTGGTCGATGCGGTGGCGCTGCGCCACGGCACCCGCGAGGTGGCGCAGGCCTACCTCGGCTACCTCTACAGCCCCGAGGGGCAGGAGATCATCGCCCGCAACTTCTACCGCCCGCGCGACCCGCAGGTAGCGGCGCGCCATGCGCGGCAGTTTCCGGCCCTGAAGCTCGTCAGCATTGCAGATTTCGGCGGCTGGGCGGCCGCGCAGAAGACCCACTTCAGCGACGGCGGTCTGTTCGACCAGCTCACCGCGCGCTAAGGCGCGCGCCTCACTCGACGAGGAGCTTGTAGCCGGCCGCCGCGGTCAGGAGCAGCGTCGGCGCGGCCGGGTCGGCCTCGATCTTCTGCCGCAGGCGGTGCACGAGCTGCTTGAGCAGCTGGCGGTCCCCGCCGCTGCGGTGGCCCCACACCTGCTGCAGCAGCCGGTCGGAGTTCACCGCGTGACCTGCATTCGCCAGCAGCATCTGCAGCAGGCGCAGCTCGAGCTTGGTCAGGCGTACCGGCGCAGCGCCAGCGATGCGCGCGGTGTATTCCTCGAGGTCGAGCGACACGCGCCCGGCGCTCAGCGGGGTGCTGTTCTCGATCCCGGCCCGGCGCAGCAGCGCCTTGATGCGCGCGAGCAGGGTGCGTGGGCTGAAGGGCTTGTTGAGGTAGTCATCCGCGCCCAGGCCGAGCGCACGCACCAGGTCCTCTTCCTCGCCGCGCACGGTCAGCATCATGACCGGCACGCGCGAGCGGCGGCGGATGGCCTCGCACACCTGGAAACCACTGAGTCCGGGCATGTTGATGTCGAGCACGACGAGGTCGGGGGATTCCTCCTCGAAGCGCTTCAGGGCCGCCGGTCCGTCCGTCGCCTTGATGACGAGGTAGCCCGCCTGGGTAAGCGTAAAGGCGATCAGATCGCGCAGGTCGGCATCATCATCGGCGACCAGCAGTTTCATCGGGCGCTCTCCAGCGGCAGTACCAGGGTGAAGCGCGTGCGCCCGGCGGCCGTGCGCGCAAAGGCCACGCTGCCCCCGTGGCGCTCGATGATCGATTTCACCAGCCACAGCCCCAGCCCGAGACCGGCCGGCTCAGGCTCGGTGGCACCGCGGCGAAAGCGCGCGAACAGCGCGCCGCTCTCGCCCGCCGGGCCCGGACCCTCATCCTCGACCCAGCTCTCGAGCGTGGCGGCGTGCGCGGCCGCGCCGATGCGCACCGTGCTGCCCTCGGGGGCGAACTTGTTGGCGTTGGCGAGCAGGTTCACGAACACCTGGGTGAGGCGCGTCTTGTCCGCGTTCAGCAGCGGCAGCTCGGCCGGGAGCGCGACCTCCAGCCGCTGCCCGCGCTGGGTGAGGAGCGAGCCCACCAGCGCCTGGGCATCCTCCACGACTTCCTGCAGCGCCACGCGCTGCGCGCGGATCGCCAGCTGCCCGGACTCGATGCGCACGCTCTCGAGCAGGTTGTCGATCAGCTGCGTGAGCCGCAGCGTGCCGCGCTCGAGCGAGCTCACCAGCTCGCGCTGCTGCGCCGGCGCCATGTCATCCAGGCCCGCGAGCAGCAGCTCGATGGAGGCGAGCTGCGCGGCGAGGGGTGTGCGGAACTCGTGCGAGATGTTGGCGAGCACCGAATCGCGGGCGCGCCGCACCGCCTCGAGCTCGGTCTCGTCGCGGATCACCTGCACCTGCAGGCCATCGACCTGCGCGGCGCTGGTGATGACGGTGGTGCGCAGTTCCCCTTGCGCGGCACTGAGGTGCTCGAGGGCCTGGGCGCTGCCGGCGCCGCGCGCCGCGACGATCGGGCAGCGTGACTCGCACGGCCGGCGGCCGTCTTCGGCCTGCGGCTTAAGCACGTCGCCGCAGAAGCGCCCGACCGCCTCCGCGGCGCTGACGCCGAGGAGCTTCTGCGCCTGGGGGTTCAGGTAGCGTATGAGGCGGTTCTTGTCGACCGCATAGACGCCCTCGACGATGCCGGCGAGCACCGCCTGCGCCTCCGCCTCGCGCCGCCGCAGCGTGCTCGTGAGCTCGATGAGGCTGCGGCGCATGTCCTCCATGGTGCGCGCGAGCGTGCCGACCTCGGCCGCGCCGCCCGGCGGGATCGAGGCGGAGAAATCGCCGGCCGCAAGGCGCGTGGCGGCCGTGGTCAGCGCGCGCACCGGTCCGGCCACGAACTCACCCAGGAATACCCCGGCGAGCACCGCCAGCGCCCCGAGCACGAGCGCCGCGACCAGGAGCTTCTTCACCAGGTGGCGCGCCGGGGCGTCCACCGCGCTCACCGGCAGCAGCGCGGCAATCAGCGCCACCGCCTCGCCACTGGAGGCGAACACCGGCACGCTCGCGGCATAGACCTCCTGCGCATCGATGCGCTGCACGGCCGAGCGTCCGTCGGCGAGCGCCGCCGAGTACAGCGCGGTGAAGGCGTTCACCGGCGCGCCGGTGTAGTTGCGGTAGTCGATGAGGCGGACCTCGGCGCCGACCTCGGCGCTCAGGGCACGCCCGAGGCGCTCATCCAGGCGCCGCACCACGTAGACCGTGAGGGCGGTATTCGGCAGGGCGGCACGCGCTCCGAGCAGTGGCACGCGCTCGGTCGCCGGCAGCGCCAGGAACGTCGCGCCCTGCTCGGCGGCGGCGGTGACGACCTGCTGCCAGTCGAGCGCCGGACCCGAGACCGCCACCACGGTCTTGTCCGAGAGCACCGCGCACGCGTCCACGTTGCCCGCCTCGCACCAGTGGCGCAGGAACGGCGGCAGCGCCTCGCTCTGTCCTTCCGCCAGCAGGCGCTGCAGGGTCGGCCGGTCGGCCAGGGCGCGCGCGGTGGCGAGCGCGCCCTCGCCGATGCGCCGCAGGTCCTCGCGCGCGGTCGTGGCCGCGAGCTGCACGCGCGCCTTGCCCTGCTGGTCGGCCAGATCGTGCAGCATGCCGCTCGCGTACCAGGCGATGCCGCCGCCCACCAGGAGCACGATCGCCGACTGCATGGCGATCAGCCACGCGCCCAGGCTGGTGTGCGCCGGGTCCGGCAGGTGCGAGGTCAGCCAAGTCCGGGCGCGCTCGAGCATCGCGCTCACCGCCGCCTGCGGTAGCCGGTGCGCTCCACCAGCGTCTTGACCACCAGCGTCAGGGCGGCCAGGAGCGTCAGGAGCGAGGAGACCGCGAAGGCGCCCACGAAGTTGTACTCGTTGTAGAGGATCTCGATGTGCAGCGGCATGGTGTTGGTGAGGCCGCGGATGTGGCCCGAGACCACGGACACGGCGCCGAACTCGCCCATGGCGCGGGCATTGCATAGCACCATGCCGTACACCAGGCCCCAGCGCACCTTCGGCAGCGTGACGCGGAAGAAGGTCATCCAGCCGCCGGCCCCGAGCGTGATGGCGGCCTCCTCCTCGTCGTTGCCGAGCTGCTCCATCAGCGGGATCAGCTCGCGCGCCACGTAGGGGAAGGTGACGAACATGGTCGCCAGCATGATCCCCGGCAGGGCGAACACGATGCTGATGTTGTGCTGCTGCAGCCAGGCGCCGAACCAGCCCTGCAGCCCGAACAGCAGCACGAACACCATGCCGGCGATTACCGGCGAAACCGCGAGCGGCAGGTCGATCAGCGTGATGAGGATGCTCTTGCCGCGGAACTCGAACTTGGCGATCGCCCAGGCGGCGGCGAGCCCGAACACCGTGTTGATCGGCACCACCACCGCTGCCGTGGTCAGCGTCAGGCGGATGGCGGCTGCCGTATCCGGGTCGGCGAAGGCGTGCAGGTAGGCGTAGATCCCCTTGGAAAGTGCCATGACGAACACCGTGGCGAGCGGGGCGAGCAGTACCGCGGCGAGGAAGGCTAGCGACACGGTGATGAAGCCCCAGCGCACCACGGCGTGCGCCCAGGTGTGCTGCCCGGGGCGGGTGGCGTCGTCGGCGAAGGTGCTGCTGGGGAGGACGGCCATCAGCGTGCAGCGCGCACCTGGTCGCGCCGTCCCCAGGCCTGCAGCAGGTTGATGGTGAGCAGCATCACGAAGGAGATGACCAGCATCACCAGTCCGAGCGCTGCGGCGCCGCCGTAGTCGAACTGCTCGAGGTGGATGACGATGAGCAGTGGCGTGATCTCGGTCTTCATCGGCAGGTTGCCGGAGATGAAGATCACCGAGCCGTACTCCCCGACCGCGCGGGCGAAGGCGAGCGTGAAGCCGGTGAGCAGCGCCGGCGCGATGGTCGGCAGGATGATGCGACTGAAGGCATACAGCCGGCCGGCGCCGAGGGTCTCGGCCGCTTCCTCCAGGTCGCGCTGCACCTCCAGCAGGGCCGGCTGCACGGCGCGCACGGCAAACGGCATGCTGATCAGGGTGAGCGCGAGTGTCACGCCGAGCCAGGTGTAGGCCACCTTGATGCCCAGCGGTTCCAGGAAGCGCCCGATCCAGCCGTTCTGCGCGAACACGGTGGTGAGCGCGATGCCGGAGACCGCGGTGGGCAGCGCGAACGGCATGTCGATGAGCGCGTCGATCAGCTTGCGCCCCGGGAATTCGTAGCGCACCAGCGTCCAGGCGATGATGAAGCCGAACACCAGGTTGATCGAGGCGGCCAGCAGCGAGGCGCCGAAGGACAGCCGGTAGGAGCCGAGCGCGCGCGCACTGAGCACCGTGTGCCAGAAGTCGCTCCAGTGCAGCGAGGTGGCCGTGACCACGAGAGCTGCGAGCGGCAGCAGTACAATGGTGCTGAGGAAGACGGTCGTGAAACCGAAGGTGAGCCCGAAGCCCGGCAGGTTGCTCGGCTGTCGGAAGCTCACGTGGGTCCCCGGTGAACGACGAGCACCGGCCAGCGGCCGCTTACGAGCAGCTCCCGGAAGCGCTCGGTGAACTGCGTGGGGTGCTCGATCCCGATGATGAGCATCTGCGCGGGACTCTCGGCGAGGCGGCGCGCGAGCTGCTGCTCGGCGTCGCCGAAATGCAGCTCGGTGCGCATCTCCAGCCCGTGTGCCGCCTGCGCCTCCGAGCGCGCATCGAGGAGCTCGCGCATGCCCTGCGGGTGGGCCGCGCCCCCGGGCTCGGGGAACACGCCGACGTAGACTGCCTCGGCGGGCACGTGCCGCAGCACGCTCGCCGAGACCGCCAGCGTCGCGCTGCGCGCCGCTTCCCCGACCCAGTGAATGAGCACGCGCTGCGGGGCGCGCGCCTCGGTCGGCAGCAGCAGCAGGTCGCGCGCTCCGCAGCGCAGCAGCCATTGGGCGTGCGCTGCGCTGTCGGGGCCGGCGGCGATGACCGTGGTGCCGACGAAGGTGTCAGTGCCCTGGCAGGGTACGCCGGGCTGCCCCAGCTGCGGCTCGGTGCGCGTCGCGATGCGCGTCGCCATGCGCGCCGCGAGCTCGACCAGGAGCGGCTGGCGGCTGAGCGCTTCGGCCTGCTGCGCCGAGGGCGCGCAGGCGGTGAAGCTCGACAGCGGCGTCGGCAGCACGTGCACCCGCCGCACGCCGATCGCGACACTTTGACCGGGGCGCACCTCGAAGAGCCGCTGTTCGTACTGCGTGCGCGTGACCTGCAGCCCCGCGTTCGGCTCACTCGCGCCGAGCGGCAACAGCGGGGCCTCGGGCGGCGTGTTGAGTCGCAGCCGCAAGCGCTCGAGCGCACCGGTGAACACGGCGCTGTCCACGACTCCGTGTGCCAGAAAGCCGCAACGCAGCGCCTCGCGGTTCACGGCCAGCTCGATCTCCTCCGGGCGCACCACGGCGACCACTTCGTTCTCGCGCCCGTTGGCGGCGCGCTCCGCCGACGCCACCGTGGTGGCGCCGATCTGGATGCCATCGGCGGTGCGGCGCGCGAGGATCAGGTTGGCGGCGCCGAGGAAGGTGGCGACGAAGCGCGTCGCCGGTCGCGAGTACAGCTCGTGCGGCGCGCCGACCTCGAGCAGTCGCCCGAGGTTCATCACCCCGATGCGGTCGGCCATCGCGAAGGCTTCCTCCTGGTCGTGCGTGACCAGCACCGTCGTGATGCCGAGCTCGCGCTGCACCTGGCGGATGGTGCCGCGCAGCTCCTCGCGGATCTTGGCATCGAGCGCGCCGAAGGGCTCATCGAGCAGCAGCACCTCGGGCTTGTGCGCCAGTGCCCGCGCGACCGCCACCCGCTGCTGCTGGCCGCCGGAGAGCTGCGCCGGCAGGCGCTCATCGAGTCCCTCGAGCGAGACCAGCCGCAAGAGCTCCTCGCGGCGCTGGCGGCGGGCGCGGGCGCGCATGCGGCGCACGCGCAGCGCGAACTCGATGTTCTCGGCAACCGTCATGTGGCGGAACAGGGCATAATTCTGGAACACCAGGCCCACCCCGCGCTTGCGCGCGGCGACGTGCGTGACGTCGCGGCCGTGCAGGGAGATGCGTCCGTGATCGATGCCGGAGAGCCCGGCAACCGCGCGCAGCAGCGTACTCTTGCCGCTGCCGCTCGGTCCCAGCAGCACGAAGAACTCGCCGTCGCCGATGTCGAGGGAAACGTCGTTGACGACCGGCGCGCCGCCGTAGTGCTTGGTCACCTGGTCGAGGACGATGGACATGGGGGGGATGCTACCGGGGGGGCGGTGCGAGCGTCACTGTCTGAACGCGGTTGCGGGGTAACAAAGCGGTTACATGCCGCGCAACCCCCTAAATCAACATCAACACGCCCTCGCAGCCCTGCAGCTCCCTCACCAGCGCCTCGACCTGCGCGCGGCTCTCGGCCCGCAGCTGGTAGGAGATGGAGAGGAAGTTGCCATTGGCGCTCAGGCGCTCGCTCACCCGCTCCGGCCCGAGTGCGGGCGCATGGCGCAGCACGATGGCGTGCACGCGGGCGCGAAAGCCCTGCTGCGGCCGGCCGAGGACCTTGAGGGGATAATCGGTCGGGAACTGCAGCCCCGAAGGCCCGCTCACCAGGGCGTGCCTGCCAGTTCCTGCTTGTAGCGCTGCAGCGCCGCGTAGACGCGGCGCCACACTGGCCCCGGGCGCCCCGTACCGACCACGTGCCCGTCGATCGCGGTCACCGGCTGCAGCTCGCGTGTCGCCGCGCTCAGCCACACCTCGTCCGCGGCGCGCAGCTGCGCCTCGCTCACCGGTACCACGCGGGAGGTGACGCCGGCGCGCGCCGCCAGCTCCTCGATCGCCGAGCGCGTCGTGCCGGGGAGGATGCGCCGCGAGTTCGGCGGCACCAGCACCTCCCCGCCGAGCACCACGTGCACAGAGGAGGCGGAGGCCTCGGTGAGCTCCCCGTCACGCAGCAGGATGGTCTCCTGAGCGTCGGCGTCCACGGCCAGCTGGCGCAGGAGCACGTTCGCGAGCAGCGCGGTCGACTTGATATCACAGCGCGCCCAGCGGGTGTCGGCGGCGGTGACGCAGCTGACGCCGCGCTCCAGCACCGCGGGTGGATTGGGGGTGAGCGGTGCGCCGAAGGCGAACACGGTGCGCTCGATGCGCGGCAGCGGCGCGTGGTTGCGCCCGTATTCCGCGCCGCGCGTCACCTGCCAGTACACGTACTGCTCGCCGCCGCCATTGCGCTCGACCAGGCCGCCCAGGATCGCGCGCCACTCATCGCGGGTGTGCGGATCCTCCATGGTGATGCCGGCGAGGCTGCGCCCGAGCCGCTCGAGGTGCGCGCCGAAGCGAAAGGGGCGCCCGCCGTACACCGGCATCACCTCGTACACGCCGTCCGCGTACAGAAAGCCGCGATCGAGCGGCGAGATGCGCGCCTCGCGCAGCGGCAGGAAGGCGCCGTTCAGGTAGCAGATCGGCAGCGGCTCGGCCATCGCTTCAGCCCTCCGGCTTCAGTGCAGCCACAGCGCAATGGTGTCGAGGCTGCGCGTCCACAGCCCGCCGAGCGGCACGGCGGCGAGCGGCACGAGCGGCGCGTGGGCGATCACGGCCCCGCTGGCATCGGTGACCGTGAACTCGCCCACCGGCTTGCCGGCGGCGAGCGGCGCGATCAGCGGCTCGACGTTGAGGCGGGTGGCGGTCTTGAGGCTGCCCCCCTGGCCGCGGCCGATGGTGGCGTAGACGTCCGCCGGCACGCCGAGTTCGGCGAATTCGCTGGCGGACTTGTAAACGCGTGGCTTCAGGATCAGCTCCCGGGCCGTCTTGACGCGCACGGTCTCGTAGAAGGTATAGCCGTAGCTCAGAAGTGCCGCGCTCGCATCCTCGCGCGCCTTGACGCTCGGGGAGCCCATCACCACGGAGATGAGGCGCATGCCGTTGCGGTTCGCCGAAGTCGCCAGGCAGTAGCCGGCACTGTCGGTATGTCCGGTCTTCAGCCCATCCACGGTCGGATCCTTGCTCAGCAGGCCGTTGCGGTTCTCCTGGTGGATGTTGTTCCACATGAACTCTTTGAGGCTGAACAGCGGGTAGTACTGCGGGAACTCGCGGATCAAGGCGGCCGCGAGCGTCGCCACGTCGTGCGCGGTGGTGTAGTGGTTGGGGGCAGGCAGGCCGTCACTGTTCTCGAAATTGCTACCGGTCATGCCGAGGCGCTTGGCGTACTCGTTCATCATCTGCGCAAACGCCGCCTCGGTGCCGCCGACGCGCTCGGCGAGCGCGATGGTGGCGTCGTTCCCCGACTGCACGATCATGCCCTTGACGAGGATGTCGACCGGGATCTGCGTGCCGACCTGCACGAAGGTGCGCGAACCCTCCGCGCGCCAGGCGTGCTCGCTGATCGTGACCATGTCGGTGAGCTTCAGGCGGTTCTGCGCGAGCGCCTTGAACACCACGTAGGCCGTCATTAGCTTGGTGAGGCTCGCAGGTTCTGCGCGCTCATCCAGGTGCGACTGCGCGAGCACGCGTGCGCTCTGGTAGTCGATGAGCGCGTAGGAGCGGGCGTCCACCGCCGGCGGCGGCGGGATCGGTGCGGCGTTCGCCGCGGTGGCCGCCGGGGCCGCGGCGGGGGCCGCGTGCGCTGTGGCGGTGAGGAGGAACAGCAGAGGCGCGGCGAGCAGTGGACGAAGCATCGGGTACGGATTCCTTGGGGTCGAAAAAAGCGAGATCTTAGCCTATGGCACCGCGCCCATGTGCGCGCGGCTTCGCAGTCCGCACGGCTCAGTCGTTCGCGAGGCGCGCATCGGGAATGCCGAGCGCCTGCAGCCGCGCGGCGAGCTGGTCGAAGTCGGCGACGCTGCTCACCGGGCCCAGGCGCACGCGGAAGAGGTGCGAGCGGCCCGCCACCGGGGAGAGCACGAAGGCGCTGGCCAGCCCTGCGCCCTGCAGCCGCGCGCGCAGCCGCTGCGCGTTGTCCGCGTCGGCGAACGCGCCGGCCTGTATGTACAGTGCCGGCGGCGGCGCGGCGGCGCTGCGCGTGAGCTCATCAGGCACGCCGGGCGTGAGCGCGTGCACCTCGACCAGCGTCGTGCCCTCGCGCAGCATGTCGAGTTTGGCGGCGGCCGTGTACGAGAGGTCGATCAGGCGGTTGGCAACGAACGGGCCACGGTCGTTGATGCGAACCACCACGCTCTTGCCGTTGCGCAGGTTGGTGACGCGCGCGTAGGTCGGCAGCGGCAGTGTTTTATGGGCCGCCGTCATGCCGTACATGTCGTAGAGCTCGCCGCTCGAGGTGTTCACGCCGTGGAAAGTCGGGCCGTACCAGGAGGCGACGCCGCGCTCGGTATAGCCGTCGGCGGTGGCCAGCACGAAATAGCGGTGCCCCATGACGTCGTAGAAGGGTGGGTTGCCGTGCGCACTGCGCGGCTCGGTGCGTGGCACGGCGTCCGGGACGGCATCGACGCTGGCCGGCGCGGGCGGCGCGGCCGGCTTCACGCGCTGCCCGCCGAGCGAGCAGCCGGCCAGCAGCGCTGCGGCGGTGGTGACCGCGGCTGCGCGCGAGCGCGCGGGGCTCACGGGGCGGGCGCCGCGTGCACGCGCTGCGCGATGGTCTGGGCCAGGTCGTTCACCGCCATCGCGTAGCGCGCGCTCGCGTTGTAGCGCGTGATCACGTAGAAATTGTGGAATCCGACCCGGTAGGCTGGCCCGTCGCGCTGCTCGGCCGCGACCAGCACCACCGGCGTGTCCGGCGGCATCGTGAGGTCGAGCTTGATGCCGCGACTGGCGAGGCTGGCGACGGTCTCGTTGAGCTCGAGGTTGTGCGGGTCCATCGTGAGGGAGGGATCCGGCTCCAGGGTGGCGTCGGTGAGTACCGGGCCGCCGGCAGTCCAGCCTTTCTCGCGCAGGTAATTGGCGACGCTCGCAATGATGTCGTCCCAGTCCGTCCACAGGTCGCGCTGGGTATCGGTATTCGCATCCACTGCGTAGCGGCGATAGCTCGAGGGCATGAACTGCGGAGCACCCATGGCGCCGGCGTAAGAGCCCATGAGCGTCAGCGGATCGAGCTTGTTCTCGCGCGCGAGGATCAGGAACTGCTCGAGTTCGCTGCGGAAGAAGGCCTGGCGCGGCGGGTAGTCAAAGGCGAGCGTGGCGAGTGAGTCGAGCACGCGATACTTGCCGAGCACGCGCCCGTACTTGGTCTCGACCCCGAGGATTGCCACCACATACTCGGGGGGCACCTGGTACTCGGCGCCGATGCGCGTCAGGGACTCCTGGTGCTCGTTCCAGAACTGCACGCCCTCGTCGATGCGTTCGCTGGTGAGGAAGTGATCGCGGTACTGCCACCAGGGCGCGGCCTTCTCGAGCGGCTTGTTCATCAGCTCGATGATCTTTGGCTGTGGTTGCGCGGCCTTGAGCAGCGCGCGCACCTCCTTCCTGCTCATGCCGTCACGCGCGGCGACCTCGCGCACGAACGCGGCGATTTCGGGGCGCCTGAGGTCAAAGGCCGTGGCGGCGACCGGCTGCGCAAGGGCCGGGGTGCACACGAGTACGGCTAGCGCAAGGCGTAGGGCTTTCAACTATGACCCGATGAGCTTCCGGCGTGAATACAGCGCCATGAGAATACCGAACCCTGCCAGGAGCGTCACGACCGAACTGCCGCCATAGCTCACCAGCGGCAGCGGTACGCCGACCACCGGCAGCAGCCCCGTGACCATGCCGGCGTTGATGAACACGTACACGAAGAAGGTGAGCGCGATGCTGCCGGCGAGCAGGCGCGCGAAGGTGTCCTGGGTCTGCGTGGCGAGGTACACCGCGCGGCTGACGACGAACACGTACAGCGCCAGCAGCACCAGCAGCCCCAGCAGGCCGAACTCCTCGCCGATGACGGCGAAGATGAAATCAGTGGAACGCTCCGGCAGAAATTCCAGCTGCGCCTGGCTGCCGTTCATCCAGCCCTTGCCGAACACGCCCCCCGAACCGATCGCGATCTGCGACTGGATGATGTGGTAGCCGGCCCCGAGGGGGTCGGTCTGCGGGTCGAGGAAGGTGAGCACGCGCTTTCTCTGGTAGTCGTGCATGAAGCTCCAGCCGAACCAGGCGCCGATCGCCCCGAGCGCCAGCAGCGCCAGTATCACGCGCACGCGCAGCCCGGCGAGCACGATCACCAGCGCGCCGGCGATGGCGATCAGCGCCGCGGTGCCCAGGTCCGGCTGCACCACCACCAGCGCCACCGGCACGAGGATGAGGCCGCTGAGGACAAGGAGCGAGGCGCCCCCCGGGGGCAGCGGACGCTCGTGCAGATACCAGGCGCACATCATCGGCACGGCCAGCTTCATGAGCTCGGAGGGCTGGAAGCGGAAGATCCCGAGGTCCAGCCAGCGTTGCGCCCCCATGCCGATGTGGCCGATCGCTGCGACGACCAGTAGCAGGAGGCAGCCCGCCGCGTACAGCCAGGGCGTCGAGCGGCGCAGGAAATTGGGGTTGATCTGCGCCAGCAGCAGCATCGCGGCGGTGCCGAGCGCGATGCGCGCCACCGTGCGCAGCACCGTGGGCATGCTCTGGCCCGAGGCGCTGTAGAGCACCACCAGGCCGTAGGCGGCGATCAGGGCGAGCCCCACCACGAGGGGGCCGTCGATCTTCAGTGCGAACAGCACCCGTGCGGCGCCGCTGAGGGTGCGCCGGGTGCGCGAGCCGGAGGTGACTTCCTCGTAGATCATGTGGCGGGCTTGACCTTGCCGTCGGCACTGAGCAGGTAGGCGTCGAGTACCTTGCGGGCGATCGGGGCCGCGGCGCTCGCGCCCGCGCCGCCGTTCTCCTGCAGCACCGCGATGGCGATGCGCGGCGCATCCGCCGGGGCAAAGGCGATGAACCAGGAGTGATCGCGCAGGCGCTCGTTGATCGCGCTCGCATTGTACTTCTCGTTCTGCGCGACCGTGAACACCTGCGCCGTGCCGGTCTTGCCGGCGAAGACGTACGGTGCGTGCGCACCGATCGCGGCGGCGGTGCCGTGCTGCGTCACCCCGATCATGCCGTGCACGACCCGCGCCCAGTCCTCTTCCGAGACACCCGGGACCTCGCCCTGCGACTGCGGCGCCACCGCGTGCAGCTGGCCACTCTGGTCGCGGTAGGCGGTGACCAGGCGCGGTTTCCAGATCTTGCCGCGGGTCGCGATGATCGCGGCGTAGTGGGCGAGCTGCAGCGGAGTGACGCTCAGGTAGCCCTGGCCGATGCCGAAGTTCACCGTCTCGCCCGGGAACCACACCTGGTCGGCGGCCTTGGCGAAGGCCTTCGCCTTCCACTCGCGCGAGGGCAGGATCCCGGGCTTCTCGCCGCTGATGTCGATGCCGGTGAGCGCCCCGAAGCCAAAGGGGGCGAGGAAGGTGGCGATGCGATCCACGCCCAGCACGTCCGCGAGCCCGTAGAAGTACACGTCGCAGGAGTGCGCGATGGCATCGTCCAGGTCCATGTAGCCGTGCTTCTCGTTGTGGTACTCGCGGAACATGTGCGAGCTGCCCGGCAGGTGAAAGGACCCGGCGCAGTACTTGCGCGCCTGCGGATCGACGGTGTGATAGGTGAGGGCAGCGAGCGCCAGGCCCGGCTTGATCGTAGAGCCCGGCGGGTAGGTGCCGCGCAGCGCGCGGTTGAACAGCGGCCGGTCGATGTCGCTCTGCAGCGCGCCGTACTCGCCGGCGGTGATGCCACGCCCGAAGAGGGTGGGATCAAAGCCGGGCAGGCTCACGAGCGCGAGCACGTCGCCGTTGTTCGGATCGAGCGCCACGACCGCGCCGCGGTGCCCGGCGAGTGCCGCCTCGGCCACGCGCTGGATCTTCAGGTCGATGGCGAGCACCAGGTCGTCCCCGGGCGTCGGCGCCTTGGTCTTGAGGTTCGGGACGAAGGCGCCCTGGCGATCCACCGAGCGCCCCTGCGCATTGACCAGCACTTCCCGGTAGCCATTGGTGCCGTGCAGCTTCGGTTCGTAGGCGCTCTCGACCCCGAGCTTGCCGATGAGCGAGGTGCCGGCGTAGGTGGCCCGATCGATGTGCTTGAGGTCCTGTTCGCTGATGGCACCGACGTAGCCGAGCGCGTGCACGGCAAGGTTGCCGTTCGGGTAGAAGCGAGTCTGGCGCGTCTTGATGTCCAGGCCCGGGAACTCGAAGCGCCGCACCGCAAAGCGCGCCACGTCCTCATCGGACATGCGCAGCCGGATGGGCACGCTGTCGAAGCCGCGGCTGGAGTCGATGGTGCGCTCGAGCTCGTTCACGTCCTCGGCGCGGATCAGGCCGAGCTCGACCAGGGTGTCGAGGGTCTTGCCGATGTCCGGGACCTCCTCGGGCACCAGTTCGAGCTGGTAGGCGGGCTGACTGCCGGCGATCAGTTCCCCGGAGCGGTCCAGGATCAGGCCGCGCGCCGCGGGGATCGGCTCGGTGCGCACCCGGTTGCCCTGCGAAAGATCGGAGTAGTAGGCGTGGCGCGATACCTGCAGCACGAACAGCCGCGCGATCAGGCCGAGGGTGGCGAGCCCGATGATGACCGCGCCGATGAGGGCGCGCTGGTCGAACAGGCGCTGCTCGCGCCAGTGGTCCTTGATGCGCACGGCCGGCATCGCTTCAGTGCCTCAGAGCCGTGCGGGCGACGCAAGTGCCGCTCATGCGCGTCCCGCTCCGTACGCGAGGATCGCCGCCGCGAACGGCCAGAGCAGGGCGCCGGTGACGGTGTGCACCCAGCGCAGCGCGCTCGTGACCGGGTGGCCGGTCCAGCCATCGATCGCGAACAGCACCGCCTCGTAGATGATGAGCGCGGCGAGCACGATGAGGGCCTGCTGGAACGCGGGCTTGGAGCGCACGCGTTGGTGCTCGCGCACCGCGATGTAGGTCACGAGCGCGAGCGCCAGCGCATGCTCACCCAGTACCGGCCCCTGGAAGACATCGAGCATCAGCCCGGCGAAGAAGCCGAGCGCGATGCCCCCGGTGCGCGGCGCGTTCACCGACCAGAACAGCACCATGAGCACCAGGAACTGCGGGCGCAGGACATCGGCCCAGGCCGGCAGCGGCAGCGCCGTGAGGATCAGCGCCACGAGTGCGCTCAGAAGCATGCGCGGGCGCGAGTCGGGCTTCACGGGGTCTGCCCCGGGACCGCGGGCGCCGGCGTGACCGGCGGGGTGGACTTGGGCGCCGCCGGTGCGGGCGCGGCAGCCGGCGCCGCGTGGACTGCCACCTGCGGCTGCATGGCCGCATTGCCGCCGCTGAGTTCGCCCACCGCGTCGGGCTTGGCGCCGGGCTGGGGCGTGACGGGCGCCGCCGGATGATCCGCACGGAACCACACCAGCATCACTTCGCTGTCCGTGTCCACGTGCGCGAGCGGCGCGGCGCGCACCTGGGCGAGCGGCTGCACGGCGTCGCGGTGCACCTCGGTCACGCGCGCCACCGGATAGCCCGCCGGGAACACCCCGCCGAGGCCGGAACTCACCAGCAGGTCGCCGTTCTTGATGTCGGCGTTCCCCGGCAGATACGGCAGCGCGAGCGAGGTGGTGTCGCCCGCGCCGACGGCGATGGTGCGCAGGCCCGTGCGCTCGATGCGCACCGGCACGGCATGCTCGGGATCGGTGATCAGGATGACTTCCGCGCTCCAGGGGCCCACGTGCACGGTCTGGCCGATCAGTCCCTTGTCATCGAGCACCGCCTGCCCCTTGAAGACGCCGTTGCTGGCGCCGCGGTTCAGCAGCAGTCGCTGCCGCAGACCATTCACCTGCACGGTGACGATCTCGGCGGCGAGCCAGCGGTCGGCGACCGGGGGCAGCGCCTCGCGCAGTCCCCGCAGCTCGCCGTTTTCGCGGGCCAGTGCCTCGTAGCGCATGGAACGCAATTCGAGGTCGCGCTGCTGCCCGCGCAGGCGCGCATTCTCGCTCTGCAGCGCCGCGCGGGTCTGGAAGCTGTCCCTAAGCCAGTGCCAGGCGGCGGGCGGGGAACTCACGGCCAGCTGGATCGGGTAGGCCGCGGCCTGCAGCGCGTAGCGCACCTGTTCGAGGTAGTGGCCGCGCTGGTCGAGGTACATGACCACGACGGACAGGGCCGCATAGAGCGTGAAACGAAAGCCGGAGCCGCCTCGTCCCTGCAGCGCTCTGCTGCTGGCTCCTGTTCCGAACGCTGCCACTCAGTGCTGCGCGCTCCTTGCGCTACTCAAGGCCGAAGTGTCCCGGGCCCAGTTCGTCCATCAGCTCCAGGATGCGGCCGCCGCCGCGGGCCACGCAGGTGAGGGGATCGTCGGAGACGACCACCGGCAGCCCCGTCTCTTCGGTGAGCAGTTTGTCGATGTCGCGCAGCAGCGCGCCGCCACCGGTGAGAACGATGCCGCGTTCGGCCACGTCGGCGCCGAGCTCTGGCGGGGTCTGTTCGAGCGCCTGCTTAACCGCGCTGACGATGCTCTGCAGCGGTTCCTGCAGCGCCTCGAGAATCTCGTTGCTGTTGAGGGTGAAGCTGCGCGGCACGCCCTCGGAGAGGTTGCGGCCCTTCACCGACAGCTCGCGCACCTGCTGGCCGGGGTAGGCCGAGCCGATCTCGATTTTGATGCGCTCCGCGGTCGCCTCGCCGATGAGGATGCCGTAGTTGCGGCGCACGTAGTTCATGATCGCCTCGTCGAAGCGATCGCCCCCGATGCGCGCCGAGTTTGCGTACACGACGCCATTCAGCGACAGCACGGCGACCTCGGAGGTGCCCCCGCCGATGTCGAGCACCATCGAACCGCGCGCCTCGTGCACCGGCAGCCCCGCGCCCACCGCCGCGGCCATCGGCTCGCTCACGATCGCGACGTTGCGCGCCCCGGCACCCTCGGCAGATTCGCGGATGGCGCGCCGCTCCACCTGCGTGGAGCCGAACGGCACGCATACCAGCACCCGGGGTGAGGGCTTGAGCATGCGGTTGCCGTGCACCTTATTAATGAAGAACTGCAGCATCTTCTCGGTGTAGGTGAAATCGGCGATGACCCCGTCCTTCATGGGGCGCACCGCGGTGATGTGCCCCGGGGTGCGGCCGAGCATGGCCTTGGCCTCGGTGCCCACCGCGACGATGACCTTGCTGCCACGGCCGGGCTCGTCCTGAACCGCGACCACCGAGGGTTCATTCAGCACGATGCCCTTGTCACGCACGTAGATGAGCGTGTTGGCCGTGCCCAGATCGATCGACAGATCGCTGGAGAAATATCCGCGCAAGCGTTTGAGCATGAAGCGACCGGAAAGTTGAGCGGCGGGAGACCCCAGAAAGTGGCGCGTAATCTAGCAACCGACAGGACATTCAGCAAGGCAACATGTATGATTTTGCGCTGGTTTTCTCAGTTCACTGCGCATAGCGCGTACCTCCTATGTCCCTGACCCGCGAGCAGCTCGCCAGCATCGCCGCCCTGGCACGTCTCGATCTCAGTGCCGCCGAGGTCCCCGTGTACCAGCAGAGCCTCTCGAGCATCCTCGAGTTCATCGGTGCGCTCGACGCGGCGGATACCGCCAGCGTCGCACCGATGGCGCACCCGCTTGCGGGGCTCTCGCAGCGCCTGCGGCCCGATGTGGTGACCGAAACCGATCACCACGAGGCGTACCAGGCGAACGCGCCGCAGGTGGCGGCCGGGCTCTACCTGGTGCCGAAAGTGATCGAATGAGCGAACTGCATCACACTTCCCTGACGGCGCTCGCCGCGGGACTGCGGGCGCGGCGTTTCTCGAGCGTCGAGCTGGTGCGCGCATGCCTGGCGCGCATCGACCGGCACCAGGGCGCGCTCAACGCGTTCATCTCCGTGACCCGCGAGCAGGCGCTCAAGCAGGCCGAGGCCGCCGATCGCGCGCTGGCGGCCGGCGCGGGCGGGGCGCTCACGGGGGTACCGATCGCGCACAAGGACATCTTCTGCACCCAGGGCGTGCGCACGACCTGCGGCTCGCGCATGCTCGATAACTTCGTCTCCCCCTACGATGCCACCGTGGTGGGCAAGCTCAAGGCCGCCGGCGCCATCATGCTCGGCAAGACGAATATGGATGAGTTCGCGATGGGCTCCTCGAACGAGACGAGCTACTACGGCCCGGTGCGCAACCCGTGGAACCCCGCGCTGGTGCCCGGCGGCTCCTCGGGGGGCTCGGCGGCGGCGGTGGCCGCGCGCCTGGTGCCCGGTGCGACCGCCACCGACACCGGCGGTTCGATCCGCCAGCCCGCGGCGCTGTGCGGCATCACCGGCATGAAGCCCACCTACGGGCGCGTATCGCGCTACGGCATGATCGCCTTCGCCTCGAGCCTCGACCAGGGCGGCGTACTCACCGCCACGGCCGCGGATGCCGCGCTCATGCTGCGCGAGATGGCGGGCTTTGACCCGCACGATTCCACCAGCGTCGACCGGCCGGTGCCCGACTACGTGACCGCGCTCGAGCAGCCGCTCGCGGGCCTGAAGGTGGGACTCCTCAAGGAGTTCTTCGACAAGGGACTCGACCCGGAGAACGAGGCGCGCGTGCGCGAGGCGCTGCGCGTCTACGAACAGCTGGGCGCGCGCCTCACCGAGGTCAGCCTGCCGCACCTGCCGCTCTCGGTGCCGGTGTACTACGTGGTCGCGCCGGCGGAGTGCTCCTCGAACCTTGCGCGCTTCGACGGGGTGCGATTCGGACACCGCTGCGAGAACCCGCGCGACCTGCAGGATCTGTATCGCCGCTCGCGCGGCGAGGGCTTTGGCGCCGAGGTCAAACGACGCATCATGACCGGCACCTACGTGCTCTCGGCCGGCTACTACGACGCCTATTACCTGAAGGCGCAGCGCGTCCGCCAGCTGATCAACGCTGACTTCATCCGCGCCTTCCAGAGCGTGGACGTACTCATCGGGCCCACCACCCCGACGCCGGCATTCGCGATCGGCGCCAAGACGGCCGATCCCATCACCATGTACCTGAACGACATTTACACGATCGGCGCCAACCTGGCGGGCCTGCCGGCGGTGTCGGTGCCGTGCGGGTTCGTGCAGGACCTGCCGGTCGGGCTGCAGGTCGTCGGGCCGCACTTCAGCGAGGCGCGTGTGCTGCAGGCCGCGCACGCCTTCCAGCGCGTGACCGACTGGCACACGCGCGTGCCGCCGGGCTACACATGAGCGGCTGGGAAACGGTCATCGGGCTGGAGATCCACGCGCAGCTCGCCACGCAGTCGAAGATCTTCTCAGGCTCGGCGACGCGCTACGGCGCACCGCCGAACTCGCAGGCGAACCTGGTCGATCTGGGCTATCCGGGGGTGCTGCCGGTGCTCAACGGCGAAGCCGTGCGCATGGCGGTGAAGCTGGGACTGGCGCTGAATGCACGCATCGCGTCCCATTCGGTGTTCGCGCGCAAGAACTACTTCTATCCGGACCTGCCGAAGGGTTACCAGATCAGCCAGTACGAGCTGCCGATCGTCGCCGAGGGCGCCATCGACATCGTGCTCGAGGACGGCAGCACCAAGCGCGTCGGCGTCACCCGCGCCCACCTGGAAGAGGATGCCGGCAAGTCGCTGCACGAAGGGCTCCCGGGCGTGACCGGGATCGATCTGAACCGCGCCGGCACGCCACTGGTGGAGATCGTCTCCGAGCCGCACCTGCGCTCCGCCAAGGAGGCCGTGGCGTACATGAAGAAGGTGCACACGCTGGTGCGCTATCTGGAGATCTGCGACGGCAACATGCAGGAGGGCTCGTTCCGCTGCGACGCCAACGTCTCGGTGCGCAGGAGCGGCGCGCAGAAGTTCGGCACCCGCGCGGAGATCAAGAACCTGAATTCGTTTCGCTTCGTCGAGCGGGCCATCAACTACGAGGTGGGGCGCCAGATCGAGCTGCTCGAGTCCGGCGGCACGGTGGTGCAGGAAACGCGCCTTTACGACCCGGACAAGGGCGAGACGCGCTCCATGCGTTCCAAGGAGGAAGCCAACGACTACCGCTATTTTCCCGACCCGGACCTGCTGCCGGTCGAGCTGGATGCGGCGTACATCGAGTCGGTGCGCGCCACGCTCCCGGAGCTGCCGGACCAGAAAGCGGCGCGCCTGGTCTCGCAGTACGGTCTGTCGGCCTACGATGCCGGAGTCCTGACGGCGAGCCGCGAACTGGCTGCCTATTACGAGGACGTCGTGCGTGCGGTTCCGGGCGAGCCGAAGCTTGCCGCCAACTGGGTGATGGGCGAACTGGCGGCGGCCTTAAATAAGGAGAACCTCGACGTCACCTCCGGCAGGCTGCCGGCGACCCAGCTCGCGGGTCTTTTGCAGCGCATCGCCGACCAGACCATTTCCGGCAAGATCGCTAAAGAAGTGTTCGAGACGATGTGGGCCGAGGGTGGCAGCGCGGACGCCCTCATCGAGGCCAAGGGCCTGCGCCAGATCACCGATACCTCGGCGATCGAGCGGGTCATCGACGAAGTGCTGGCCGCAAACCCCGGGCAGCTCGCCGAGTTCCGCGCCGGCAAGGACAAGCTGTTCGGTTTTTTCGTCGGCCAGGTCATGAAGGCGACCGGTGGCAAGGCCAATCCGGCCCAGCTCAACGAGCTGCTGAGGAAAAAGCTCACCTCGTAAGGGCTGCCGCGGTACTCAGCGACGTCCCGCTTGAGTTGCCCTGTCCGGGCCCCATTGTCCGAAATCATGCCGACCGGACCCACTTTGCAGAGCGATCAGGTACGGCGCTTCCTCTTCGAGCAGCGCCCGGTGCGCGGACACTGGGTGCACCTGGAGAACGCCTGGCGAGAGTTGCGCGCTCACAGCGCCTACCCACCGCCGGTGCGCGAGCTTCTGGGAGAAGCAGTGGCGGCCGCCGTACTGCTGGCCGCGACACTCAAGTTCCACGGTACGCTCACCCTGCAGCTGCAGGGTTCGGGCGCCGTGAACCTGCTCGTCGCCCAATGCACGCATGATTTCCGGTTGCGCGCCGTGGTGCGCTTCGAAGAGGACCGGCTGCCGCAGTTGCCTGCCACGCTGGCGGCAGCGGGCGCTTTCGGTGCCCTGGTCGGGACCGATGGCCGTTTCACCGTGACGGTAGAGGCCGTCGAGAGGAGCGCGCGCTACCAGGGCATCGTGCCCCTGAGCGGCGCTTCCATGGCGCGCTCGCTGGAGGCGTATTTTGCCTCCTCCGAACAGTTACCCACGCGCGTAGTCCTGGCCGCGGACGAGCGCCGCGTCGCGGGGCTGCTGCTGCAGAAGCTGCCCGCCGCCGCCGAGGATCAGCGGAGCGGTCCGGCCGCCGCCTGGGAGGAGGCCGAGCAGGGAATGCGGCGCCTGGCGCCGGCGAAGCTGCTGGGGGCGCCCGTCGAACGGTTGCTGCTGCGCAGCTTTCCGGGGCAGGACCTGCGGCTGTTTCGCGGTACCCCGGTGCGCTTCGAGTGCCGCTGCAGCACGGGGCGCGTGGCCGGAGTCCTGCGCGCCCTCGGGGAGGGTGAGATGCGCGACATCCTGCGCGAGCAGGGTGCGGTCACGGTGACCTGCGAGTTCTGTCATCGCCCCTATCGCTTCGATTCCATCGACATCGAGGCGCTGTTCACCGACGGCCGCGCCGCAGGCGACACCACCGCCGTACACTGACGTTTAGTCCGCCAGTGAAACAATAATAGTTTAATCTCCGACTATTTGGTGTATAAATAGGCCTCGTTCAAAAATTAAAGAAATGTACAATAATTGAATGTACGCGATCACACCCTCCGCCATGGTCCGCTGGCTGCGGGCCGCAGGCGAAGGCAGTCGCCTGCGGCTCCTCGCGCTGTGCACGCAGGGACCCTTGAGTGTGTCCGAGCTCGCCGAGACGCTGCGGCAGAGTGAGCCGCGGGTGTCCCGGCACCTGAAGATCCTCTCGGAGGCCGGGCTCATCGAGCGACATCGTCAGGGCCAGTGGGTGCAGTACCGCGTAGCGGCGGATCCCCAGGCGGCGAGCTTCGTCGCGGGCCTCCTCGCGCAGCTGGATCGTCGCGATGCGCTGCTGCTGGCCGACCGCGCCACGGCGCGCGGTACCCGGCGTGCCCAGGGAGCTGCCCTGGTGCGTGAATCGCGCCTCGGGCGCGCGCTCGGCCAGTTGATCAGCGAGGGCGCGCCCAAGGACTGCGGAAGTGCCCTGGTCGTAGGCGTCGCCCACCCGGAACTGCTGGAGGCGGCGGCCGCGATCACGCGATCCTGCGTGGCGCTGGCCCATTCGCGCCGCGCCCTACACACCGCGCGCGCCTATGTCGAGGCCCGCGGCTTGCCCTGCCGCGTGCTCGAGACGCGGGGTGTCTTGGGCTTGACGCCGGAGGATCTCGGCCGCGCCGGCGGGCCCTTCGATCTCATCTTTCTGGACCGCCCGGGTGCGCAGGCGGATGAGCTCGCCGCCGTGCTGCCGCGCGTGCGCGCGGCGCTCACGGCGCACGGGCGGCTGTGGCTGTTTGAGGGCTACGAGGCACTCGAGCATACGGGGCAGCGCGTGGTCGAACACCCGCTGGCGCGGCTGCGGCGCGTGCTGAGCGAGGCGGGGCTGCTGTGCGAGCGACTGAGCCCGCTTGAGGCCGACGGCGAGCACGTGATCGCAGCCGTCGCACGAGCTGCGCTCGAGGTGCACACCCGCCACACGGAGCGCGCATGAACCGCACATCGATTGAAGTGTCTTTCGAATTCTTCCCGCCCGCGGACACTTCGATGGAGGCCACGCTGTGGAGCTCGATCGAGCGCCTGGCACCGCTGGCGCCGCGCTTCGTCTCCGTCACCTACGGTGCCGACGGCTCCACGCGCGAGCGTACGCACCGCGTGGTCAGTCGCATCCAGGGCGAGACCGCACTCACCGGTGCCCCGCACCTCACCTGCATCGGCGCGGCGCGCGGGGAGATCCTCGACATCGCACGCCGCTACTGGGATGAGGGCATCCGCCACATCGTGGCCCTGCGCGGCGATGCGCCCCAGGCTGAGCCGGTCTACCAGGCGCGCCCCGACGGCTTCAGGTTCGCCGCCGAACTGGTGGGGGCGCTCAGGCGCGTCGCGCCCTTTGACATCTCGGTCGCCGCCTACCCCGAGGTGCATCCGGAAGCCGCCTCGGCCGCGGCGGACCTCGACAACCTCAAGCGCAAGATCGACGCCGGGGCGAGCCGCGCCATCACGCAGTTCTTCTATGACACGCAGGTCTACCTGCGCTTCCGCGACCGCTGCGCCGCCGCCGGCATCAGCGCGACGATCGTGCCCGGCATCCTGCCCATCACGCGCTTCGCGCAGGTGTGCCGCTTCGCCGAGCGCTGCGGCGCCGGCATTCCGCAGTCGCTGCGCGAGCGTTTCGAGGGCCTGGAGGACGATGCTGACACGCGCCGCCTGATCGCCGCCAGCGTCGCGATCGAACAGGTACACGATCTGCGCGCGCACGGCGTGAGCGAGTTCCACTTCTACACGCTCAATCGCGCCGAACTCAGCTACGCGATCTGCCACGCGCTCGGGCTGCGGCCGCATGCGCGCGCCACCGAGGCCGCACAGCCCGAGACGCGCGCATGAGCAGCTGCCGGCACCACGCGCACGCGCCGCCGCCGCGCGCCGATCGCGATGCGGCGAGCCCGGCGCAGGCCAGCGCCGTCCCGTATGCAGTCGAGCCGGTGGATGAGCTGGCGCGGCGCACGCGCATCGAGCGCCTGAAGGAGCTGCTGCGGCAGCGCATCGTGGTGCTCGATGGGGCGATGGGCACGATGATCCAGCAGCATCGGCTGGATGAGGCAGCATTTCGCGGCGAGCGGCTGCGCGGCCATGGCCGCGACTTGCGGGGCAACAACGACATCCTGACGCTGACGCGCCCCGACGTCATCACGGACGTGCACCACGCGTATCTGGCCGCGGGCGCCGATATCATCGAAACCAACACTTTCAATTCCAACTCCGTCTCACAGGCTGACTACGGCACCGGCGCCCTGGTCCCGGAGCTCAACTACCGGGCGGCGTGCCTTGCGCGTGCCGCGGCCGACGAGGCGGCGCGGCGTACGGGCGGTACGCGCTTCGTCGCCGGGGCGCTCGGCCCGACCAGCCGCATGAGCTCGATGTCTCCGGATGTGAATGACGCCGGCTTCCGCGCGGTGACCTTCGATGATCTGGTCGCGACTTATCTTGAGGCGGCGCGCGGGTTGCTGCTGGGCGGCGTGGATTTCTTGTTGATCGAGACCGTCATCGATACGCTGAACGCCAAGGCGGCGATTTATGCGGCGCTGACACTGTTCGATGAGCTCGGCGGCAGCGTGCCGCTGGCGGTCTCCGGCACCATCACTGATGCTTCCGGGCGCGTGCTGTCCGGCCAGACCCCCGAGGCGTTCTGGAACTCGATCCGCCATGCGCAGCCGCTGTTCGTGGGCCTGAACTGTGCGCTCGGTGGCCGCCTGCTGCGCCCTTATGTCGAAGAGTTGGCTACGGTCGCTGACACGTACGTGTGCGCCTATCCGAACGCCGGACTGCCCAACGCCTTCGGTGAGTATGACGAGCGACCGGAGGAGACTGCCGCGATCCTGCGCGAGTACGGTGAATCCGGGCTGGTGAATGTCCTTGGCGGTTGCTGCGGCACGACCCCCGAACACATCCGTCTGCTGGGCGAGGCGGTGCGTGGCCTGACACCGCGCGCGCTGCCGCCGACCCGCGTCAAGTGCCGCCTCGCGGGACTCGAACCGCTCAACATCGACGAAACGAGCCTGTTCGTGAACGTGGGCGAACGCACCAACGTCACCGGGTCCGCCAAGTTCCGCAAGCTCATCGAGGCCGACGATTACGCCGCGGCGCTCGAGGTTGCGCGCCAGCAGGTCACCAGCGGCGCGCAGATCATCGACATCAACATGGACGAGGGCATGCTCGACTCGCAGGCGGCGATGGTGCGCTTCTTGAATCTGGTGGCCGCCGAGCCGGATATCGCGCGCGTGCCCATCATGCTCGACTCCTCGAAATGGACGGTGATCGAGGCGGGGCTCAAATGCGTGCAGGGCAAGGCCATCGTCAACTCCATCAGTCTCAAGGAAGGCGAGGAGCCGTTCGTCGCGCATGCGCGCCAGTTGCGCCGCTACGGCGCCGCGGCGGTGATCATGGCCTTCGATGAGCAGGGGCAGGCGGATACGGTCGAGCGCAAGGTGGCGATCTGCGCACGCGCCTACCGCATCCTTACGGAGCGGGTCGGCTTCCCGGCCGAAGACGTCATCTTCGATCCCAACATCTTCGCCATCGCGACCGGGATCGAGGAGCACAACGCCTATGGTCTCGCCTACATCGAGGCGACGCGCCGCATCAAGCAGGAGCTGCCTCACGCCCTCGTCTCCGGCGGGGTGAGCAACGTCTCGTTCTCGTTCCGCGGCAACGATCCGGTGCGCGAAGCGATGCATTCAGTGTTCCTCTACCACGCCATCGAGGCCGGCATGGACATGGGGATCGTCAATGCCGGTCAGCTGGCCATTTACGAACAGATCCAGCCGGAGCTGCGCGAGGCCTGCGAGGACGTCATCCTGAATCGCCGCGCCGACTCTACGGAGCGCCTGCTCGAGATCGCCGCGCGCTTCAAGGGCGAGAGCGGTGCGCGGCGCACGGAGGACCTTACCTGGCGCAACCTGCCGGTTGCCAAGCGTCTCGAACACTCCCTGGTGAAGGGGATCGATGATTACATCCTCGAGGACACGGAAGCGGCGCGTCTGTCCTTCGAGCGGCCGCTGCAGGTCATCGAGGGCCCGCTGATGGACGGCATGAACGTGGTCGGCGACCTCTTCGGCGCCGGCAAGATGTTCCTGCCGCAGGTCGTAAAGAGCGCCCGCGTCATGAAGCGCGCCGTGGCGTATCTCGTGCCCTTCATCGAGGCGAGCAAGGATGGCGGTACGCAACGCAACAACGGACGCATCGTGATGGCCACCGTCAAGGGCGACGTTCACGACATTGGCAAGAACATCGTCGGCGTGGTGCTCCAGTGCAACAATTTCGAGGTCATAGATCTTGGCGTGATGGTGTCGTGCGAGAAGATCCTGGAGACCGCGCGCCGCGAACAGGCCGACTACATCGGGCTCTCCGGCCTGATCACCCCCTCGCTGGACGAGATGGTGCATGTGGCACGCGAGATGCAGCGCCAGGGATTCCAGGTGCCCCTGCTCATCGGCGGGGCCACTACTTCCCCGGCGCACACCGCAGTCAAGATCGCACCGCAGTACGCCGTCGGCGCGATCTACGTCAAGGATGCCTCGCGTGCCGTGGGCGTATGCCAGACGCTCTCACAGCCGCAGCAGCGCGGCGCCTTCCTTGCTAAGGTCGCCGAGGAGCACGAGCGGCGCCGCGCGCAGCACGCCGCCAAGAAGGTGAAGGTGCCGGAGCTGTCGCTGGCCGCGGCCCGCGCCGACCGCCGCGTGCTCGAGTGGGCGCAATACACGCCGCTGGCGCCGCGCGTGCCGGGCGTGCAGCGCTTCGTCGACTACCCGCTAGAGGAGCTGCTCGGCTACATCGACTGGATGCCGTTCTTCAACGCCTGGGAGTTCTCCGGCAAGTTCCCCGACATCCTCACCGATGCGGTCGTGGGTGAGGCGGCCAGCAATCTCTACGCGGACGCGCGCAGCATGCTCAAGCGCCTGATCGCCGAGCGCTGGCTCACGGTGCGGGCGGTGATCGGCCTGTTCCCGGCCAACGCCACCGGCGATGACGTGGAGCTGTACGCCGATGAGTCCCGTACCAGGGTGCTGTGCACGCTCAATTTCCTGCGGCAGCAGAAGGGCAAGCCCGCCGGCCAGCCGCACGAGTGCCTGGCCGATTACGTCGCGCCCAAGGCGAGCGGCGTGCCCGACTACTTCGGCGCCTTCGCGGTCACGGCGGGCGTTGGCATCGAGGAACACCTCGCGCGCTTCGAGCGCGAGCACGACGATTACTCGTCGATCATGCTCAAGGCGCTCGCCGATCGCTTTGCGGAAGCCGCGGCGGAGCACTTCCACGAACGGGTGCGGCGCGAGCTGTGGGGTTATGCGGCCGCCGAGACGCTCACCAACGAGCAGCTGGTACGCGAGGAGTATCGGGGGATCCGTCCGGCGCCGGGGTATCCCGCCTGCCCCGACCACACCGAGAAGCGCAAGCTGTGGGAGCTGCTCGACGTGGAGCGCGCCGCCGGCATCCGCCTCACGGACTCCTACGCCATGTATCCGACGGCCGCGGTGAGCGGCTGGTATGTCGGTCATCCGCAGGCGCGCTACTTCGCCGTCGGCAAGATTGACCGCGATCAGGTGCAGGATTACGCGCGCCGCAAAGGGTTGAGTGTTGCGGAGGCCGAACGCTGGCTCGCCCCCAACCTGGGTTACGAAACCTGAAATGCCGCACGCGTCTCAGCGCGTCTCCGGCCGTTCCCGCTCCAGCGCCCGCAGGTAGGCATCACCGCCGAGTGCGCGCATCTGCCCGAGGATCCAGTCACGGCGCTGCAACACGTAGCGGGAGGGACGCTCGGCGTGCAGGCGCTCCGGGTTCGGCAGCACCGCGGCGAGCAGCGCCGCCTGCGCCGAACTGAGCCTCAGCGCGGGGGTGTGCCAGAAGCGCTGCGCGGCGGCTTGTACCCCGTAGATGCCGTCGCCGAACTGCGCGATGTTGAGGTACATCTCGAGGATGCGCTCCTTGGGCCACAGCCATTCGATCAGCACGGTGAAGTAAGCCTCCAGGCCCTTGCGCACAAAGCTGTGGCCGGACCACAGGAACATGTTCTTGGCCACCTGCTGCGAGATCGTGCTCGCGCCGCGCAGCCGCTTGCCGCGCTCGCTGGCGCGCACCGCCTCGCGGATCGAGTTGAAATCGAATCCGGCATGGAAGGGAAACAGCTGGTCCTCGGAGGCGATCACGGCGATCGCCGCGTGCGGCGAGATCTGCTCAAGGCTCGCCCACTGGAAGTCGATGCGGGAGCTGCGTTGCTGCGCGGCCCAGGCTTGCACGCGGGCCTCGAGCATCATCGCGCTGGTCATGGGGGTGAACCAGCGCAGCATCAACACTGCCAGCGCGCTCAGCAGCAGCCACGCCAGCAGCGCTGCGCCGCACCAGCGCAGCAGGCGCGCGGCAACCCCGCCGCGCCGGCGCGTGCGTCCGGCCGCCGCACGGCGGTGCGCGAAGCTGGATGGCGCCGGCCCGGGCAAGCGGACGGCGCGGGCCCTATTTCTCGGGCAGCCGGCGCGCCGCAGTGATGATCACGTCCTCCAGTGGCGCATCGGAATAGCCCTTGCGCCGCCCGGTGCCGACACGCGCAATCTTGTCGATCACATCCATGCCCTCGGTGACGCGCCCGAACACTGCGTAACCGTAGTCGCGCGGACCGTGATCCAGGAAGGCGTTATCAACGAGGTTAACGAAGAACTGCGAGGTGGCGCTGTTGATGTCGCTGGTGCGGGCCATGGAAAGGTAGCCGCGGCTGTTCTTCAATCCGTTCTTCGCTTCGTTGCTGATCGGCGGCCGGGTCTTCTTGTTGCTGAAGTCCACCGCGAGGCCGCCGCCCTGGATGACGAACCCGGGGACGATGCGGTGGAAGATGGTGCCGTCGAAGAAGCCATCATCGACATACCGCAGGAAGTTCTCCACGCTGACCGGAGCTTCCTTGGCGAACAGCTCCACGGTGAAGGC
Source organism: uncultured Pseudomonadota bacterium (assembly GCA_963806375.1). Lineage (GTDB taxonomy): Bacteria > Pseudomonadota > Gammaproteobacteria > Steroidobacterales > Steroidobacteraceae > 13-2-20CM-66-19. Next base: position 670,808 of record CAWDXW010000003.1, on the reverse strand, counting down.
CCCGTGAGAGGTTTCAAATCGGATCATCGTTGTCCTTCCGTTGTGCGCTCGTGGCCGGCGAGATCGGTGTGCGAGCGTACGTGACTGAAGCCGGCGAGGACAAGCTCCTCGCGCAGCTGCGCCCCCTGCGTGGCGCCGTGCTCCAGCACCAGCCAGCCCCCGGCGTGCAGATGCTGCGCCGCGCCGCACACCAGCAAACGTAGCGCGGCAAAGGCATCCTCGCCCGGACTGAGTGCGAGCTGCGGCTCGTGACGCAGCACGGCCAGTGCCGGATCGGCGCCGCCGACGTACGGGGGGTTGCTGATGAGCAGATCGAAGCTCTCGCCCTGCAGCGCGGCGTACCAGTTGCCCTGGCGAAACTCGACCGTGCCGATGCCGAGCGCGGTCGCGTTCTGCCGCGCAGTCTGCAGCGCGGCCGCCGAGACGTCGGTCGCCAGGATGCGCCACCGCGGCCGTTCACTGGCAAGCGCCAGGGCGATGGCGCCCGAACCGGTGCCAAGATCCGCGACGTCACCCGTCGTGCGCGCCCACAGGGCCAGGGCACGCTCGACCAACAACTCGGTCTCCGGCCGCGGCACCAGCACCGCAGGACTCACCGCAAGATCCAGCGACCAGAACTCGCGCCGGCCGGTCAGGTAGCCCAGCGGCTCACCCTCGGCACGGCGCCGCAGCAGCTGCCCGAAGCGCTCCATCTCCACGGCGCCGACCACGCGCTCAGGGTGCGCCAGCAGACCCGCGCGGGTGCCCCCGAGGGTGTGCGCCAGCAGCAGCTCGCTATCGAGGATCGCGCTCAAGCGCATCGGGTCGCCGCCAGCGGCGAGCCGGTGTGCGCCCTGCGCGATCAGGGTGGCGACAGTGGTTGCGGCCGTCATATGCCTTGATCCGCCACGGCGGTAAGATGGTTCCCATGACAAAGATACCGTACCCGCCCCAGCGCCCGTTGTCGGTAGGTGAGATTCTCGATCTAACCTTTCAGATCTATCGCGCCACTTTACTGCCCTGCCTGCTGTTCTCGGTGCTCGGCGTCATCGCCGGGCAACTAACGAGCATCTACAGCATTATCAAGGGGCGCGGCGTCGGGGGTGGGGTGCAGGGCTTTATGCAGACCCTCCTGAGTGCACAGGGCGATGCGACCTTTAAACTTCTTTACGTGGTGGGCAGCGTGCTCACCCTGGTCTTGTACGCCGCGGTACTGCTGCGCCAGTGGGCGCTGCTTTGCGATCGTCCGGTGGGCGGGGAAGTGAAGGTGGGCTTGCGCCGCACGCCGGCCATGATTGGCCTGGGGCTGCTCACGCTGCTGAGCGCGGCAGCGTGCCTGCTGCCCGCGTGGTTGGTCCATGGCGTCACGCGCTACAGCATTGGCCTGCTGCTGCTCATTCCTGCATCTTATGTGCTTGTCGCATTGTCGTGCGCCTTTATCGTGTTGCTCATCGAGGGCGCCGGACCATTCGCAAGCTATCAGCGCAGCTGGCGGCTTACGAGCGGCAGTTTCTGGCGACTGAGCCTGGTGTATACCGTCGGAATCATAGTGCTAGTCGTGATGTCCATTATTATCGGCGTGGTTGCCGCGTTTCTGGCGGGTATCTTGGGAAGGGGTGATGTCGTGCTGGCGGCGGCCGCAACCGGTGTCACGATCATCGCGCTCGGTGCGATCACGACGCCGTTCTATACCGCGCTCGCCCTGGCTGTATTCGGCGACCTCACGGCGCGCAAAGATGGTGCGGATCTCGAGCAGCGGATCGCGGCCACGGTCTGAGCGCGTGCGCGGCTGGCTTCTGGTGCCGGTCATTGCGGTCCTCGCGCTGCCTTGCGCCCAGGCGCGCGAGGCGGCGCAGGCCATCGACGACTGCCTGGCGAGGCTCGATCCGGCGGCTGACATCGGCTACGCGCGCGTCGCGGCGCGCTGCCCTGATCTGCCGAGCGCGCTTGCACAAAGCCCTGTGGCCGCGTGGCTGCCGGCGGACTGGAACCGCCCGGACAACCAGCTTTCTGCTGCGGGCCTCGCCGAGCTGCGGATCCTGCTGACGCAGCCGCCACGCCGAGCGCAGCGCCCGCCACCCCGTGCAGATGCAGTCGGCGCGCTGCTCGCCACGCTCGTGCAGAGCGAGCGGACCAACAGCAGCTGGTGGGACCGCGGCCGGCAGTGGCTGAGACGCATGCTGGCGGCGGCCAGGGCGGCCCCGGACGAGAGCTGGCTGCAGCGCGTGCTCGTGAGGGTGCTCACCTCGAACGCTGCGGATACGATTGCCTGGACGTCGCTGGGGCTGGTCGTCGCTCTGGCAGCGGGCATCGTTGTTAACGAGTTGCGGCTCGCGGGAATCATCGGACCGGGGGAGGGGGGTTGGCAGCGTCGCCGTTCCGAGCGCGCGGCCACCGAGCCCGCGGCACTGGAACAGGTCGCTAGCGCCACGCCGGCGGAGCAGCCACGCATGCTGCTTGAGTTCATCGCGCGTCGCCTTGCCGAGCAGCAGCGCCTGCCTCAGCCCCAGGCCCTGACGACGCGTGAGCTCACGCAGCGCGCGCGCCTGCCGGACGGACAGCGCGCCAGCCTGGCCGAACTGGCCTCGGTGTGCGAGCGAGTACGCTTCTCGGGTTGCGCAGTGCCGGAGGCCAGTCTCGCCGCGGCAGTCGCGCGCGGCAAGGGGTTACTCGCGGCCCTCGACCTGCGGGTGTCTCCTGCGGCGCAGGCTGCCTGACCGCATGCGGGATCGATTCATCACCCTCATCTGCGCGCTCGGCGCGCTGCTGCTGTTCGGCACCTTGTTCTGGCGCGGCGGGGCGCTCAGCGAGCGCGAGGTGTCGCTGCCCACCAGCGTGGAGCGCGGTGACAACGGTCTGCTGGGGGCCCTGCGGTGGCTGCAGCAGGAGGGCGTCCCGACCCTGTCTCTGCGCGAACGTTTCGGCACCCTGGAGCGCCATCGCGAGCTGGCCGCGGGCGCGAATCTACTCATTGTGACCCTGCCGGCGAGCAACAATTTCCGCAACGATGAAGTGGTGGCGCTGGATCGCTGGATCCGTGCCGGCAATACCCTGCTGGTGCTGGCGGCGCTGACCGATCGGCCGAGCTTTGCCCAGCTGCCCCGCACGATGCCTGCCGATCTGCAATTGCTGACCGGCCTGAGCGTCACTCACGCGCTGGAAAAAACTTCCGGCGCCCCGAAAGCTGCGACGAGCGCGCCGGGCAAGCCCGGCGAGCACGCCCGGGACGAAGCGCGCAAGGCGCTCGCCCGGCTGGTGGATGAGCTGCCCGAACCGCAGCGGCGCTCGCTGGTGCCGAACCAGCCACATCCCTATTTCGAGGGCGTCGCCAGTGCCGTGGCGTTCTCCGACTACAGTCCGAGCGTCAGCACGCTGCTGGTGCCGCGCGACGGTTTTGCGCTCACCCTCGCGCATGCTGCCGATTCTCGCGCCGGAGTGTTCTGGGTGCGCCCCGATGGCGCGGGCACCATCGTCGTGAGCGGCTTCGCCTCACTGTTCTCCAATCGCGCGCTGGCCGCGGCCGACAACGCACGACTGCTCGCCAACATTGTCGCCGTCACGCTCGGGCCACACGGCACGGTCATCTTCGATGACGAGCACCAAGGTCTGACGGCAGCTTACGATCCGGTGAAGTTCTATCGCGACCGGCGGCTTTATGCCACGGTCGTAACGCTCGGGCTGGTTTGGCTGGTGTGGGTGCTGGGTGGCACCCAGCTGCAGATGCCGCTCACGGCCGGCCGCGCGCCGCGCGAGTCGGAGCTGGTGCGCACCACCGGCCTGTTCTTTGCGCGCGTCCTGCGGCCGGCGGTCGCCGCGCGCCGCATGTTTGCGAACTTCCTCGCCCGGCTGCACCCCGGCGTGGCGCAGTCTCGGGCGCCAGAGGGCGCGGTGCCGTGGGAGTGGCTGGAAAATCATCCGCGACTGGCGCCCGCTGACGTACGGCAGCTGCGGCAATGGTACGCGGATGCCGATGCCGGTCGGCGCGTGCCGCTGGTCCGCCTGCATAACCTCCTACTGGCTACTGAAAGGCGGCTGGCCGCATGAGTAATTCGATCCGTGAGCTTCGCAGCGTTCTCGGGCGCGAGCTCGGCCGCGTCATCGTCGGTGCAGACTCCAGTGTCGATGCACTGGTCATCGCGCTCGTGGCCCGCGGCCACGTGCTGGTGCAGGGGGCCCCGGGGCTCGGCAAGACACTGCTGGCCAAGACGCTGGCGCGCGCGCTCGGCGGTGAGTTCAAGCGTATCCAAGGCACGACCGACCTCATGCCGAGCGACATCATCGGTGTGCACGTTTTCAACGAGGCCGAGCGCACCTTCGCATTTCGACCCGGCCCGGTGTTTGCCGACGTGGTGCTGGTGGATGAGATCAATCGCACCGGTCCGAAGACCCAATCCGCACTCCTGGAAGCGATGGAGGAGCGTCAGGTGAGCGTCGAGCGCTCGGTGTGGCAGCTGCCGGCGGATTTCCTGGTGCTGGCGACGCAGAATCCGCGCGAATTCGAGGGAACCTTTCCCCTGCCCGAATCGCAGCTCGACCGCTTCATGCTACGCGTGGACATGGACTATCCGTCGCGGCAGGCGGAGGCGGAGATCCTCGCCCGTTACGGCGGCATGCTCGCGGTGGCGCATCAGGCACTGGATTCGGTTCGCGTCGTGGACCGTAGCCTGCTCGGCGCGGCGCGCGCCGAGGCCGAGCAGGTGCACGTGGCGGACGCGCTCAGCGCCTACGTGCTCGACATCGCGCGCGCCACACGCGAACACCCGCGTGTGGCGCTGGGTCTGTCGACCCGCGGCGCGCTCGCTTTGCTCAAGGCCGCGCGCATCAACTGCGGATTGCGCGGAGCCGACTTCGTCACCCCGGACGACGTCAAGCAGGTCGCCGGCTGGATCCTCGCGCACCGCCTGGTGCTGACGCCCGAAGCGGCGCTCGAGGGTACGAGGGATGCGGAAGTGGTCGCAGGCCTGCTGGCCTCCATCCAGGTTCCACGCTGAGGCTGCACCTATGCATCTGGCGCGTCGCAGTTACGTGTTCGTGGTGCTGACCGCGGTGCTGGCGGTGACCGGAATCTGGTCAAACGATCCGACCCTGGCGCAGCTGTGGCACATCCCGGCAGCGCTCCTGCTCCTCGGCCTGGCAGTGGAGGGCGCGTACGTGCGCCGCCTGCTGCCGCAGGTACGCCTGCTGACCCCGACACGCGCCTTCCTTGGGCGCCCGCAGGCGGCGGCCTTCCTGTTCGCCAACGCGGCGCGCCGCGGCATCGCGCTCGACTACGCGCCCGCCACGCCCAGCGGCTTCGAGGCACAGCCGGCGGTACGCCGCATCAGCATCCCCGCGCAGGGAGTGCTGGAGGATGCGCTCACTCTCCTGCCCGTGAGACTTGGTCCGCAGCGCTGGCCGGCGCTGCCCGCACGGCTGCGCGGTGCGCTCGGGCTGGCCTGGTGGACGAGCGCCCTGCAGCCAGCTGAAGAGCTCAGCATCGCGCCGGAGGTCGTGCGCGAGCCGGTGCGGGCGCGCGGTTTTGCGAGCGGTACGCGCGCCCGCCGCGCGCTCGGGGCAGGGCAGGAACTCCATCAGCTGCGCGGCTACGCGCCCGGCGATCCGCTCACCCGCATCGACTGGAAGGCGACCGCGCGCAGCGGCGTACTGGTGACGCGCGATTACAGCGAGGATCAGCACCTGGACGTTCTGGTGGCAATCGACGCCGGTCGCCTGAGCCGCGTGCGCTCGGGCCGGCTCGAGCGGTTCGGGCTGTACAGCAATGTCGCCGCGGGTCTGGCCGAACTCGTCACCCACAATGACGATCGCATCGGATTGCTCGTGTACGCCGACCAGGTGCTCGCCACGCGCGCTCCGGCGCGCGGCCTGGCGGCGGTGGCCGCGCTGCGATGCGCACTCGAGCAACTGGTCGTGCACCCCGCGGAGTCCGATCCGACCGCCGCTGCCGTGAGCATCCGCCGGCTGCTGCGTCAGCGTGCCCTGATCGTCGTGCTCACCGACCTCGACGACGCCAGCGTGGCCGGTGCGCTGGCGCGCGCGGTGCGGCTGCTGGCACCGCCGCACCTGGTGCTGATCGCCGGCGTGCACAATGGCGAGGTCGAGGGGCTGGCCGAGGCCGAGGCCCACGAGTGGCAGGATCCATGGATCGCCCTCGCCGCGACCGAGCAGCTGCGCCGCGCCGCCGCCCAGCGCGAGCTCCTGCAGCGCCTCGGCGCGCCGGTCGTGTGCGCGGCACCGGAGCAGCTTGCGGCGGCGCTGATCACTCGCTACGAGGCACTGCGTCAGTCGCGCCGCGTCTGAGTGCGTACCGCCGGGTGCACGCGCGGCACGCCGCTCAACAGCGCCAGCATCGCGAGCCAATAGCCGACGCCGATGGCAATGCGCGCGCCGAGGGTCACGTGCGGGTTAGGGGAGATGAAGCCCTCGATCAGCCCCGCCCCCACGAGCAGCAGCGCGCAGGCGATCAGCACGACGCCGGAGCGCAGCGCGGCGGCGCGGAAGGACTCTCGGCGCCCGGCCGCCCCCGGGCGGATGAGTGCCTCACCCACCGCGGCACCGGCGGCACCGGAGAGGCACATGACCGAGAGCTCCACGCAGCCGTGGGCGACAATGAAACTGAACAGCTGTGACGCCAGTCCGTGCTGAGCTACGAAGGCGAACACCGCGCCCAGCATGAAACCGTTCAGTCCGATGATGTACAGGGTCCCGAGCCCGAAGAGAAAACCCGCGCAGTAGGCGAACAGGCTGACGACGATGTTGTTCGTCAGGATCTGCACCGAGAGCACCGAGGACGGAACGACGTTGAGCAGTCCCTCCGTCCACAGCTTGCCGCGCTCGACGCTCGCGATCAGCTCAGGTCCTGCGACCAGAGCGATCAGGTCCGGGTAGTGACTGATGAGCGCATAGCCGGCGCCGGCCGCCAGCACGAACAGGAGGGTCGTCCAGGCGATGTAGGGCAGCAACCAGCGTACGGCCGCGGGGATGTCCTCGCGCAACAGGCGCCGCAGCAGGCTGCCCAGGTGCCAGGCCCCCTGGTGCAGCGTGACGTGCGCCTGTGCGTAGGCGCTCTCCAGATACTCGCGTGTGCGGCTCCCGGGCATCAGCGCGCGCGCGCGCGCCACATCGTGCGCCAGCAGCCGATAGTCATCCGCCAGGCGTGCGGCGTCAGTGGCGTCTTCGGTGCGTCCGTTCGCGAGCCGCCGCGCGCGCTCCTCGGCCTGCCGCCACAGCGCGGCGCGACTCAGCAATGCTGCGGCGAGGGCCTTGTGGCGCGCCGGAGACTCCATCGGCCGGCTATCTCTGACTCGCCAGGCGCTCGAGCCGTGCACGCCACTGCAGCTCATCGGCGTCACTGAGGTCCGCGGCGGGGCCCAGATAGCGCTGCAGCACCGCCCGCGCGAGCCGCACGCGCGCCTCGGGCAGCAGCGCCGACCAGCGCTGCAGCAGATCGGCGACGATCTCCGCGCCGGGGGCATCGAGGGTGCCGACGCGCGCCGCGGCCGCTTCCGGCAGCAGCGCCTCGGGGCCCGAGTGCGCGTACACCAGCAGGGTGCCCGCGGCCATGTCCCCGCAGCGCACGTGGTCGCGGGTAAACACCACCAGCGCCAGGCCCACCCCGTAGAACGCCGGCAGGCTGTCGATGAGGCGAAAGACGTTGCGCACCAGCAGCGGTCCGACGCCCGGGGGGGCGCCCTGGCGGTTGACGACGCGGATGCCGGCGCTGCGTTTCCCGGGCGTGCGTCCGCGCATCGCGAGCTCGGCCACGGGCTGATAAAGGAAATAGATCGCCAGCGCCGGCAGTACCACCGCGGCGAACCAGTGCGCATCGTTGGTCAGCGGCGCACGCAGCGACCAGCGCCCGTTATAAAGCAGTCCCGCTGCCACGTACCAGCCGAGCGCCAGTACCGCGCGGATGTGCCAGTCGACGATGAAGGCGAAACTGCGCACACCGGGGCCCGCGATCGGCAGGGAAACGTCGATCCCGGTTACGCTGTCGATGATCAGCCCGGGGGCGACCTGGCTCACGCCTCCTCCGCGAGCTGCTCGGCCTGGAACTCCTGCTGCAGCGCGTTGATCAGTTCATCCAGCTGTCCGTCCATGACCTGCTGCAGCTTGTAGAGCGTGAGGTTGATGCGGTGATCGGTAACGCGCCCCTGCGGGAAGTTGTAGGTGCGAATGCGTTCGGAACGGTCGCCGCTGCCGACCTGCAGGCGACGCGCCTGCGCCTGGGCGCTCTGCTGCTTCTCCTGTTCGGAGGCGAGCAGGCGCGCCTTCAGCAGCGCCATCGCGCGCGAGCGGTTCTTGTGCTGCGAGCGCTCGTCCTGGCACTCCACCACGATGCCGCTCGGCAGGTGCGTGATGCGCACGGCGGAGTCGGTCTTGTTGACGTGCTGGCCGCCGGCCCCGGAGGAGCGATAGGTATCCACGCGCAGGTCCGCGGGGTTGATGTCGATCTCATCGACCTCGTCGAGCTCGGGCAGTATCGCCACCGTGACCGCGGAGGTGTGGATGCGTCCCTGCGCCTCCGTCGCCGGGACGCGTTGTACTCGATGCGTGCCGGACTCGAACTTCAGGCGCGAGAAGGCGCTCTTGCCGGCGATGCGGCTGATGATCTCCTTGTAGCCGCCGTGCTCGCCGTGGCTCTCACTCAGCACCTCGACGGCGAGGCCCTTGGACTCGGCATAGCGTGCGTACATGCGATGCAATTCCCCGGCAAAGATCGCAGCCTCGTCGCCGCCGGTGCCGGCGCGCACCTCCAGGAAGATGTTCTTGTCGTCGCGCGGATCCTTCGGTAGCAGCAGCAGGCGCAGAGACTCTTCTTCCGTGAGCAGATCCTGCTGCAGGCGACCAACCTCCTCGTCGCCGAGCTCGCGCATGCCCGCGTCGGTATCCGCCTGCAGGTCGCGCGCCGCCGCGAGCTCGCGCTCGAGTCCGTGGTAACGAAGGAAGCGCTCCGCTACCGGTTGCAGGCGCGCGTATTCCATGGACAATTCGCGGAACCGCTCGGAACCTCCAGCCACTTCATCGGTGGCGAGCAGCCGCCCCACTTCCTCGAAGCGGTCGGCTAGTTTCTGCAGGCGTTGTCGGATGGATTCCTTCATGGGTGTAAGCGGGCGCGCATTCTCCGGGATGTCCGCACTTTGTGACAAGTTGCGCAATGCGCGGCCCCTGTTCAGGGGCTATAGTGAAGTATCGTGAGAGGATTGCGTAACTTAATCCCGTTACTGCTGTGCGCCGGCCTCTGGGCGGGCTGCGCGGCCACGCACCCTGCCGCAAAGAAACCCGCCGCCGCAGCTGCGACCGACACCTCCGCCCTCACGCTCTCGGCCGAAGCGGCGCTGAAGCGCGGCGAGTGCCGCCAGGCCGCCGAGCTGTACGCCAAGGCGGCCAGCGGCGGGGATGCGCAGCTGGCGCGCCGCGCCACGCAGGTCGCCATGGCGTGCGAGCACTTGCCGGCCGCCTGGCAGTCGGCCACGCGCTGGCGCTCGCTGGCACCGACCGACCGCGAGGCGAACGCGCTGTACGCGGCGGTTGCCCTGAAGCTGTATCGCACCAGTGACGCCCGCACCGCCATCCATGAATTCTGGCGCGTGGAGGAGCAGACCAACAGCGCCGCGCCGGCTGCCAAGGGCGCCAAGGGCGACGAGGGCGCCGGCGCCGCCGCGGCCGTGCCGCACAAGGCCGAGCAACGCACTGCGCGCAGCATGACCGAGCTGACCGCACTGCTGCTCGAGGAGTCGGACGCATCCGCCGTGCTCATCGCCATGAGCGGCGCACTCGAGCCGAGCGCAAACTCGACCGATACGCTGATCCTGCTCGGGGAGCTGGCGCTCGCCGCCTACGACGGGCAGCGGGCCGGGCGTTACGCCCAGCAGGCACTGCAACGCGACCCGAACGATCTGTCGGCACTGCGAATCCTGTCGCGCGCCTACGTGATGCGCGGCAACGGACCGCAGGCGCTCGCCACCGCGCGCGAGGCCGCAACCTTCGATGCGGAACGCGGCGGACTGCAGCTCGCCGAGATCCTCGCCTCGCTCGATCGCAGCGAGGAGGCCCATCAGCAGCTCGAGCTGCTGCGCTCCAAGGGAGCGCCGCAGGCCGAGATCGACCGGGAGCTGGCGCTGCTCGCGTTCAACTCCGGTGACTACAAGGAGGCGAAGCAGCGCTTCAACGAACTGGTCTCCAGCGGCGAGGGGAACGATGGCGCACAGCTGTACCTGGCGGACATCGAGGTGCGCACCGGCAACCCGGACGCGGCGCTCGCCGCTTATCGGCGTCTGTACGACTCCTCTGTCGCCCTGTCGGCGCGCTCGCGTGCCGCCGCGCTCCTGCTCGATCGCAACTCGCGCGCCGAGGCCCTGGCGTTGCTGGATGACTATGTCGCGGATCACCCCGAGGACGAGCTCGACCTGACGCTCGCCAAGGCACGGCTGCTGGCCGATCACGGCGAGGCGGACATGGGGCTCGCGATTCTCGGCGCCGAGCTCGAGCGCCACCCGCAGCATCCCTCGATCGAGTACGACCGCGCGGTGATCCTCGAACAGGCCGGTCACGTGCACGAATCGGTGGACGCGCTCGAGCACATGCTGGAGAAGCGTCCCGAAGACCCGACCCTCATGAACGCGCTCGGCTACACGCTCGCCGACCACTCCCTCGAGCTACCGCACGCGGAGTCGCTGATACGCCGTGCGCTCACCGTGATGCCGGACAGCCCGGCGGCACTCGACAGTCTCGGCTGGGTGCGCTACCGCGCGGGCGATGCCAAGGGGGCGACGGGCACGCTGCAACGCGCCTACTCGCTCGGCCATGACGCCGAGATTGCGGCTCACTGGGGCGAGGCCCTGTGGGTGAGCGGCGACCACGCCGAAGCACGTCGCGTGTGGGCGGCCGCGCTTGCCCGCGACCCCGACTCCAAGGCATTGAAGACGACGATCAAGCGGTTCCTGCCCGATGCGCAGTAGCGCCCTGCGGCTCAGCGCCCTCGTGGTGCTGCTCGCCCTGGACGCCTGCCGTACGCTGCCCCCACCACCCCTGCCGGCGTCAGCACCGTGGGAGCTGCGGCGTCCGCAGCTGCAGGCGCTGCAGCACTTCCAACTGAAGGGACGCATTGCACTCTCGGCCGCAGGCAACGGCTTCAATGCCAACCTGCGCTGGCAGCAGCAGGGCGAGCGTTCACAGCTGGTACTTGAAGGTCCGCTCGGCGTCGGCGGCACGCAGATCACTGCCCACGGCGACGAGCTGGAAGTCGTCAACGCGCATGGCGAACACATCGGCAACGACGCCGCCCGCGCGGAGTTGCGCGCGCGCCTCGGCTTCGACGTGCCGCTGCCCAGCCTGCGATACTGGGTGCTGGGTGTACCTGATCCCGCCACCCCGGCGCAGGAGTCCCTCGATGCCGAGCAGCGCCTCGCAGGTCTTACCCAGGATGGCTGGCAGGTGACCTACGGCGCCTATGTCGCCGCCGGGGCCGAGACCCTTCCGGGCCGCCTGACGCTCGAGCGCGATACCGTGCGCGTGCGGCTGCTGGTCGAGGACTGGCAGCTGTGAGCGGCGTGGCCGGTGCCCTGCGCCCCGGGACGGAGGCGCAGTCGCGCTGGCCGGCCCCTGCAAAGCTCAACCTGTTCCTGCACGTAACCGGCCAGCGTGCGGACGGCTACCACGAGTTGCAGACGCTCTTTCAGCTCATCGACCTCTCGGACGAGATCCTGCTCCGTGTGCGCGGGGACGGCATCATTGAGCGCCACGCGGGAGCTGCCGGCGTGCCCGCCGAGCAGGACCTGGCCATGCGGGCTGCCCGCAGCCTGCAGCGCTTCACCGGCTCTCCGCTGGGGGCGGACATCGAAGTGCGCAAGCGCATCCCGCTGGGTGCCGGTCTGGGCGGGGGCAGCTCGGACGCCGCCACCGTGCTCCTGGCGCTGAATGAGCTCTGGGGCTGCGGCCTCACGCTCGACACCCTGGCGAGCCTGGGACTCCCTCTAGGGGCCGATGTCCCTGTTTTTATTCAAGGTTCTTCTGCCTGGGGGGAGGGCATCGGGGAGCGTCTGACGCCCGTGACGCTGCCCGAGGTTTGGTACGTGATCGTGGATCCGGGAGTCCAGGTCAGTACCGCGGGCGTATTCCAGAGCCCTGAATTGACACGAAATTCCCCCCTCATCACAATACGCGCCTTTTTTGAGTCCGGCGCCCGCAACGACTGCGAGACGGTGGTGATGGCCCGCTACCCCGAGGTGGCCGAGGCGCTCAAGTGGCTGCGGCGGCACACGCCGGCGCAGCTCACGGGGACCGGCGCCTGCGTGTTTGCCGCCTGCACGAGCGTGAGCGAGGCCGAACGCCTGGCTGCCCAGGTCCCTGGCCGCTGGCGGAGCTTCGTCGCACGCGGCCTGAACACCTCGCCCGTGCACGGGTGTCTGAAGGCGCGGCGGCCGGCGTGACGCGGCTGTAAGATGCGCGCCCGCAGCTGTCGGATGCTGGGGTGTCGCCAAGTGGTAAGGCAGCGGGTTTTGATCCCGCCATTCGGAGGTTCGAATCCTTCCACCCCAGCCAGTTTGCGGGGCTGACGGCCGCGGGAATCTGGCCGTGGCGGTGAGGGTTGCGCGCAATTTAGAGAGAGCATGAGTACCAGCGACACAATGTCTCTGTTTGCGGGCAACGCGAATCCGGCGCTGGCGCTGGATATTGCCAAACACCTGCAGACGCCGCTGGGGCGTGCCTACGTCGGCCGCTTCAGTGACGGCGAGGTCAACGTCGAGCTGATGGACAACGTGCGCGGCCGCGACGTGTTCATTGTGCAATCGACCTGCCCGCCGGCGAACGAGAGCCTGATGGAGCTGCTGGTGATGGTGGACGCGTGCCGGCGCGCATCCGCCGCGCGCATCAGCGCAGTGGTGCCGTACTTCGGCTATTCGCGCCAGGACAGGCGACCGCGCGCGACGCGCTCGGCGATCACCGCGAAGCTGGTGGCGAACATGCTCTCGAGCGCGGGCGTGAACCGCCTGCTGACGACCGATCTGCATTCGGATCAGATCCAGGGATTCTTCGACATCCCGGTGGACAATGTTTATGCCTCGCCGGTGCTGCTGGGTGAGGCCTGGAAGCAGTCGTACCGCGACGTGATCGTGGTGTCGCCGGATGTCGGCGGCGTGGCGCGGGCGCGGGCCTTCGCGAAGCGTCTGGACGATGCGGAGCTGGCAATCATCGACAAGCGCCGTCCGCGGCCGAACGAGTCGAAGGTCATGAACATTATCGGCGAGGTCGAGGGCAAGACCTGCATGCTGATCGATGACATGGTCGACACCGCCGGCACGCTGTGCCAGGCGGCACAGGCGCTGAAAGATGAAGGTGCCACCAAGGTAGTGGCCTACATCACGCACCCGGTGCTGTCGGGCAGCGCGGTGGAGAAGATTTCCAAGTCGGCGCTCGATGAGCTGGTCGTGACGGACACGATCCCCCTGAGCGCCGCGGCCCGCGGCTGCAGTCGCATCCGGCAGCTCTCGGTGGCGGGACTCCTGGCAGAGACCATTCGCCGCATCCGCGACGAAGAGTCGGTGAGCTCGCTGTACGTCGACTGAGACGCGAGAAAAATTTTGGACGTGCCGGATTGGTCGCGACCCGGCGCGAGTTGGCAGTAACTACTGGAGAACGTAATGCGTATTTCATTCACCTTCGGCGCGGACGTCCGCGGGACGCAAGGCAAAGGTGCGAGCCGCCGCCTGCGTCACACGGGCAAGGTCCCCGCCATCCTCTACGGCGCCCACAAGGACGCCCAAAACCTGGTGCTCGATCAGCAGAACCTGCTGACGATGATCGGCGACGAGCGCTTCTATTCATCCATCGTGCGCCTGAAGATCGGCGAGAGCACGCAGGAGGCCATCATCAAGGACGTGCAGATGCACCCGGCCAAGAACCTGGTGGTGCACGTGGACCTGCAGCGCGTGGTGGACAACGAGAAGATCCGCATCCGCCTGCCCATCCACTTCAAGGGTGAGAGCATCTCCCCCGGCGTCAAGACCGAGGGCGGCGTGGTGTCGCACATGCGCGCCGACGTCGAGGTCAGTTGTCTGCCGAAGGACTTACCGGAATTCCTGGAGCTGGATCTGTCCGGCATGCACCTGAATGACACCAAGTTCCTCGCCGACGTCCCGGTGCCCGCCGGCGTGACGATCCCCGAACTCTCGCAACGCAATGCGGCGGTCGTTTCGATCCACGCGCCGCGTGCCGAGGAGCCGGAGCCGGTGGCTGCCGAGGCCGCGGCCGCGCCGGCTGAGGGCGCAGCACCTGCTGCCGTCAGCGCGCCCGGGGCAGCGCCAGCTGCCGGGGCGCCTGCCGCTCCTGCTGCCGATGCGAAGAAGGGCGAGGAGAAGAAGGACGCTCCTGCGAAGAAGGAAGGCGGCAAGAAGTAGCCGCGGCAACCGCCGATTGCCTGCCGGCCGCCGCGGGAGCGATGCTCCCGCGGGCGGCCGGCAGTATTTGCGTAGCGGATGATCCTTATGGCAGGCGAGCCTCTCAGGCTGATTGTCGGTCTCGGCAACCCGGGCACCGAGTACGCGCGCACCCGGCACAACGCTGGGTTCCAGCTGCTCGATGAGCTGGCGCGCCGTCATGGGACGATCTTTCGCAGCGAGCCGCGGCACCGCGCGGAGCTGGCGCGCGCCAGCCTCGCCGGTGCGGACGTGTGGCTCCTGAAGCCCATGGGCTACATGAACCACAGCGGGGATGCAGTGCGCAGCGTCGCTGCCTTCTATAAGGTGCCGGTGCAGTCGATCCTGGTCGCCTACGACGAACTGGATTTTGCGCCCGGTGTCGTACGCCTGAAGCAGGGCGGTGGCGCTGCCGGTCACAATGGCATGCGCGACGTCATTGCCCAGATGGGCGATGCCTTCTGGCGTCTGCGCATCGGCATCGGGCACCCGGGGGATCGCTCGCTGGTGCTCGACTATGTCCTCGGTCGCCCAAGTGCCGCGGATGGTGCGCTGATTAACGCCGCGCTTTCCGCGGCGGCGGATGCGGTTCCGATCCTGCTGACCGAAGGCGCGCAGATCGCTATGAACCGCCTGCACACACAGGATCCCCCCGGCACTTCCGTGCCCTGAGACCCACTCGAGGAAGCTGAACGCACCATGCCTATCCGCTGCGGCATCGTTGGTCTGCCCAACGTCGGGAAATCGACGCTGTTCAACGCGCTCACGCGCGCGCAGATCGCAGCCGAAAACTATCCCTTCTGTACGATCGATCCGAACGTTGGCGTGGTGCCGGTCCCGGACCCGCGGCTCGAGCGTCTGGCGGCGATCGCGCACCCGGAAAAGATCCTGCCGACCACCGTGGAATTCGTCGACATCGCAGGCCTCGTGGCCGGCGCCTCTCAGGGCGAGGGCCTCGGCAACCAGTTTCTCGCGCACATCCGCGAGGTCGATGCGATCGCACATGTGGTGCGCTGCTTCGAGAGCACCGACGTGCTCCATGTCGCCGGCCGCATCGATCCGCTCAGCGACGTGGAGGTCATCGACACGGAGCTCGCGCTCGCCGATCTCGCCACGCTCGAGAAGGGCCTGGATCGGGCCGTCAAGGCGGCCAAGGGAGGCGATAAGGATGCGCTGCGCCGCCGCGCGCTCTTCGAGCGGGTCAAGGTACAGCTCGATGCGGTAAGGCCCGTGCGCGCCATGACACTGACGGCCGAGGAGCGCCGCGACCTGCGTGAGCTGCAGCTGCTGACCGCGAAGCCGGTGATGTACGTGGCGAACGTCGCCGAGCACGGCTTCAAGGACAATCCGCTGCTGGATGCCCTCGAGCGTCGGGCCGCGGCGGATGGGTCGTTCGTGGTCGCCGTGTGCGCCGCGATCGAGGCCGAGATCGCGCAGCTCGAGGAGGACGAGCGCAGTGAATTCCTGGCGGAGCTCGGACTCGAGGAGCCGGGATTGAACCGCGTCATCCGCGCCGCTTACCGGCTGCTGGGACTGGAGACGTTCTTTACGGTCGGGCCCAAGGAAGTCCGAGCGTGGACCGTGCGCGTAGGTGCCACGGCCCCACAGGCGGCGGGGGTGATCCACACGGATTTTGAGCGTGGCTTCATCCGCGCTGAGGTCATTGCCTATGCCGACTTCCTGGCCGGCGAGGGGGAATCCGGTGCCCGCGATGCCGGCAAGCTGCGGCTCGAGGGCAAGGAGTATGTCGTCCAGGAGGGCGACGTCATGCACTTCCGGTTCAATGTCTAGGGACGAGGCGCCAAACTGCCGGTTTGACAGGGCGGGGCGGCGATGATGAAAATGCGCGCCCCTTGTGGAAAGGTAGCTCAGCTGGTTAGAGCACGGCACTCATAATGCCGGGGTCGAGGGTTCGAGTCCCTCCCTTTCCACCAAATTCACGCGCACTAGCCTTGAGTACTCACCGACGATTCTTGGCCTAGCCTCCAGTCGGCGATTCCGATTTCAAGTGTCTCTGCCATTCGGAATATGGGTCCGTACCTTGCGCCGCGGGGATTTGCGCCAAGAGAGAGTCCCCGAAGTCGCGAAACTCGGGGCCGAATTGTCCGGCCGACAGCTTCCACGCGGCGCGCATGCCGATTGAGGCCATCCAGAAGCGGGCACCTGCAACGTAGCTGTCGTATGCGCGTCGATCGAGCTGCCCGGCTTTGTACTGCAAGAGTGAGTCTTCTCCACTTAGAAACAGTGCGCGACACATCATCAGCCATTGAGTGAGTTCCTCGCGGGTGAGTGTCGGATCTCCTGCAGCGCCTTTTTGGAAAACACGCGCCAGTTCCGGACTAGCAATGGCCAGCGCCGCATTAGAGGCGCGGTCCGCCCGCCCCTGTTGCATGATCGCGCGCTGACTGCGTTCTGCGCTGCGCACCTGCAGCCCAAGATAGATCAGTGAGCCCACTACAGCGACCGAGGCGACGGATTGACTCAGGTAGAAGATCTGTTCAAGTGTCATGCTGGATTCCTGACTGGCGCTGTTGCTAATTGATTCGACGACCTTACTCATCGTCGAATCCGAGCGCGAATGAGGTCGCCGCGCCAGCTTCTTTCATCTTCTGCGTAGTTAATCGGGCAATGCGATTGCCGATATTGCGCTTAGGCACGGTCTGAAGATTGTCGAAGTTCACCGCGCAGGCGGTTGGTAACCCGTCGGCCTCCGTCAGAACGACCTCAGTGGGGATACTGCGGATGGTGGAGGTGATCGGTGCTACGGTGACTGAGTGCAGTACGGCGATCGCGGAATCGCGTGTCAGGATCAGCACCGGCCGCTTCTTGTCCGGTGGCTTGAACGTGTACCAGCAGACGTCCCCCCGATTCACGGTGTACCCCAGTCCTGCTCGCTCAGCCAGGTATCGAACTCACCGGGTGCAACTGGCTGGTGCGCGTAGCCCTCAGCGTGTCGGACCTCGTTCTCGCGAATGCGCTGTCGCCGAATCTCCGCCTCGAGCGCATCGCGAATGAACGCCGAACGGGTGGTCTTTCGTGCGCGCGTGATCTTGTCGACGATCTTGAGGAGACGTTCGTCGATGGTCATCTGAATCGTCTTCATCGCTGTGGATTTAGATGTGGATAGATCTACACATTGTATGCCACATCCGATCGGGGCATACAGACCAATTGCTGCGGCAGATTTGCGGGAATCAGTTAGGCTCAGTCGTGCTTCGTCGGGCCAAATTGCGGCGGCTGCCGTCTTGGCAAGTTATTGAATTTGCACGTTAGCTTGAGCCATCTGGGGGACTTACAATGCCGGGGTCGAGTGTTCGAGTCCCGCCCTTTCCAGATCTTCTCCAGCACCTTTAGAATTCAAGCGCTCAGACCTGCGCAGCCTCCCAGTGTCGGTACAGGGACGGCTCAAGTGCAGTCCTGCCTGGTTTTGACGATCGGGTTGCTTTGCGCGCATCGCTTGGCCACGGCGCCCGTTGGGCAGCACGCCGTGCTCTACATCTGAGCAGGTGAACGTCCGGGACCCGGAGATGGTGTGTTGTCTCGCAATTGCAATTTCGGTGTCCAACGTACACCTTCTTCGGTCTCCACAGCATCTTCATGGTTGCGGTAACCGCGCAACGCAACAGGCCGGTGAGAGAGCGCATCGCAGACTACGGACCCCAGAAGATTGGCGCGCAACACTGCTGCAAGTACGTTCCGGCCTGACATCGAGGGTCTACGCGCCATAGCCGTATTCATCGTGGTGGCGTTCCACTGCGGTCTGCCCGGATTCTCCGGCGGCTTCGTCGGGGTCGACGTCTTCTTCGTCCTGTCCGGATACATCATCACCGACCTGCTGCTGCGGGAGCTCGAAGCAACGTCGACAATCGGCTTGCTGAATTTCTACGCGCGCCGTATCAGGCGCCTGCTTCCGGCGAGCGTGCTCATGCTACTGATGACGCTTGCGGTCGGCGCGCTGGTGCTGGCGCCACAGGAGCTGGCGTTCGCGGCCCGCGCCGCGCGCGCGACCGCGGTGTACCTGGGCAACGTGTTCTTCGCGCACAACGCCGCCGACTATTTCGCGGCCGACGTCAGGACCAACCCGCTGCTACACATGTGGTCGCTGGCCGTCGAGGAGCAGTTCTACATGTTCTGGCCGCTCCTGATGCTGCTCGTATGGCGGCGTGCCAAGTCGCGCAGGTCACTGGCGGGCATCTTCGCCGTCGTGACGGTGATCTCACTGCTCTTGTGCGTGTTGCTTACCGCTCAGAATCGCACGGATGCGTTCTATGCACTGTATACACGGGCCTGGGAATTCGGACTTGGGGGTCTTGCAAGCCTGGTGCCGCGTAGCGGCATCCATGCCCCGGCCGCGCTTTGGCGCGCCCTCGGATGGAGTGGCGTGCTTGCGATCGCGCTGTCGAGTTTCTGGCTAACGCCGGCAGTCGCGTTTCCAGGTTGGGTGGCGTCGATTCCCGTCATTGGCACTACAGGAGCGTTGGTCGCTGGCCGCGAGGCTCCCGGCCAGGGTCCGGGCGTGCTGCTTGATTCGCGACCACTGCAGTATCTCGGGAAGCTTTCGTATTCATGGTATCTGTGGCACTGGCCGTTCTTGGTGCTGGCGCTGGCGCTGCTGCCCAATTTGTCGGTGGGCGGCAGGGCGGCGGCCGCCCTGGCCGCGCTGGCGGTTGCCGCCGTGACACACTTTGCTGTCGAAAACCCGATCCGTTTTCAACCGTCGCTGGTCACGCGACCACGCGCGACGTTATATCTGGGCGCGAGCCTGGCGCTGGGCTCGGTCGCCGCTGCATTTTTGGCCCTTCAGCTGGCACACCGCCTGGCCGCCGAGCCACAGCTGGCCGCGATCACCACGGCTGTGACTGACATTGCCGATATGTCACGGCAAGATTGCGTGAGCCTTGAGGAATCGGCAGAAATAAAGTCCTGTGTGTTCGGCAGCGAATCCCCCATGGTCCGCGTGGTTCTGTTTGGCGACTCGCATGCCATCCAGTGGTTTAATGCGCTGAAGCGCATTGCTACAGAGCGCAATTGGCGGCTGACTACGTTTCTGAAGTCTCATTGTCCAGCGCCCGATTTGGGGCCGCCGTGGAGAAGCGCGGGCTGCAGCGCATGGCGTGCTGCAGTGTTGCGCGAACTTAAGACTCAGCGGCCGGATCTGGTTGTCCTCGCAAGCGCCACGCGTTACCTCGATGCCGACTCGGTCCTCGTGTGGCAGGAGGCCACGGGCCGCACACTCGCCGCGCTTGCCGCAACGGGGTTGCAGGTGGCTGTGATCCGCGATACACCCGTGGCGCCTTTCAATATTCCGACATGCCTGGCGCGTTCCGCGCGGCATTCTTGGTATCCAGGGGGCCAGTGCGCGTTCCTGCGCGCACCGGCGCTGCGGCCGGCGTTCTACGCAGCCGAGCGGAAGAGTGCGGTGCAGTGGCGGGGAGTCAGCTTCATCGATATGACCAATGCGCTCTGTGGCGATGAGATGTGTCCGGCGGTGCGAGACGGCCTCATCGTCTACCGCGATGACAATCATCTGACCGGGCGCTACGCCGCCAAGATGGCTTCAATCCTGGAGCCGTACCTGCTTGGGGCCTTAGGAGCGGGTCCGTCACCCGCCGGTATCGCATCGTCCGCGCACTGATGCGCGGCTGTGAGGTCCGTCGCATTCCACCCATCAGATGGCGTCTCCAATGGGTTGGATGTCCTGCAGTCGAGGGTCGTGTCCCTCCCTTTCCCACCGACACCAGCTGAAAACCCTTTCCCTTCAAGTCCTAAAGTTTGGTGCGTCCCGAGCGGTGGTACACACCTGTTCCACCAAAAGTGCGAATGCCCATGGTACGCGCACGTCGCGTAAGGTAAACATCCGGCGGCCGCGAGCACCGGCGACCCCGGGCCGGGCCGCGGCGCCGTGCCGCTCAGAGCGAATTGAGGAACGCGACCAGATCCGACTTCTGCTCTTCGGACAGGTTCATGCTGAAGCGCTGCTCGTAGAAGTTGACGAGCTCGGTCAGGTTAGCCGCCGCACCGTTATGGAAATACGGGGCACGCGCGGCCAGTCCTCGCAGGATCGGCCCCTTGATGCGATTGAAATCGCTGCACTGTCCGGTAATGAGCGCCTTGCCGGGATCGCTCGTGTAGAACGACTCCTGCTCTCCGGGCGCGAAGGGATTAGGGCAACCGCTCACCAGATACACCGGCAGATCCGGCATGTCGAGCTGCGCGAGCGCGGCTGAGATCGCCGGGTCGCTCTCGAAACTCGGGAGCGCGCTGTGCGCCGTGCCGATGTCGAGGGGCAGCGGTAGAGAATGATTGCCGACGTTTGGCGTATCGTGGCAGCTGGTGCAGTGCCCGACGAATGACGCCGGCTTGCCGAGTGCAGCGTTGTCATTGAGACCGCGCACGTTGGTAATCTGTAGGGGCGCGGAGTTGAAGAGCGCCTCGCCCGCGGCAATGGCCTGCCTAGCGGCAGCGCTGTACCCGGAAGCGCTCGCCCAGCCGGCAAACAGTGCCATAGAGTTCGGGTCGAAAGGCTTGCCCGTGGGATCGGCGCCGAGAGAGTCGTTGATGCCGGGATAGTAGTTCTCGTTGGCGAGATAGACCGGGCCGCCCTGTGCCCCGCCGATGGCGAGCGGGCCTGCGCGCAGGTCGAGCGCCTGTGCTGTGAACAAGCCCAGCTCGAACTCGACGATGCCGCTCAGCTGGCTCGCGCTCGGCGGCTGCAGCGCCTGGGCGTGATCCAGCGTCGCATCGATGGCCTGATGCGTGAGATCGGCGACGAGGTTGTCGAAGAACGTGGCGCCGTTATTGAGCGGCGCGACGGTCTCGCGACCGTCGAACATCACCGCGCTCAGGAAGACGAGATTCGTCGCGGGGAGCGGGCGGCGGTACACCGACACCGTGGGCGGCCCCCCGTTCGGGTCGGGGATGATCGCGCAGCCGTACGGGTCGCGTACGGCGACGAGCGTGAATTGCGCGTTCGCCGGCATCGTGATCCCGACGCGGATCAGGCCGCTGCGCAGCAGCAAGCTGTGACGGGCCGGATCGCTGCCCTGGAAGCTCGGGCAGTTCGCTCCGTCAACGGACGAAAACAACGGATCGGTTCCGCCGCTCGTGGCGAAGCGCGCGCGTACTCCCGCGGCGCTCAACCCCATGCCCTGCGACGCGACGTGGCAGGACGCGCAGCTGCGACCGTTGGTGCCGAGACTCTGGAAGAACGGACCGTCAGTTTGCGTGCGACCGTTGAGGTTGAGGACCCCGACGATCCCGGTGGGATCGAGGGCGAAATGCAGCCCCGGGGCGGTGGAGCTCCCCGCCTCTATGGCATTTCCTGCGGTTGCCGTCGCGACTACCGCAAGGACGAGGGACGCGGCGGTATGGATCCTGCGCATGGTATGGACTCCCTGGGAAGGGCTATTGTTCGGGCCCTGTTAGCCAAGAATCGGATTCGCGACGCGAAAAGCGACAGCAGCACGATTGGCGCCCCCGCACCGCCAAGCGCCATGTGTGCTTAATCGTATTTCGCATGCCAAAGACGACACGCCGCAGGCGCACAACGCCCCGGATGTTGCCGATTGTCAGCGTCACGAAATTGCGTCATTCTGAACGCCGGGGGTTACGCAGCCATGCTGCAGGGGCAGCTCGAGCGTCTCATCCAGTCGGCGGAACAGGGCGACGCAGCCTCGCGCGAGGAGCTGTTCAGCGCCCTGTACGACGAGCTGCACCGGCTCGCGCAGCGCGAGCTGCGCCGCGGTGCATTCCTCAGCATGAGCCCGACGACGCTGCTGCACGAGACTTACCTTAATCTCTCGGGTCGTGAGTCGGTAGCATTCCCCGATCGAGTGCGTTTTCTCGCCTACGCCTCCCGCGCGATGCGCGGGCTGGTCATCGACTACGTGCGTAGCCGCTGTGCGCAGAAGCGTGGTGGCGGCTTCGAGATCACCTCACTCCCGACCGAGGCGCCCGCACACGCGCCCGATGACGCCGAGCTCGAAGGCATCGGCGAGGCGCTCAAGGTCCTCGGGGAGATCGAGCCGCGCCTGGCGCAGGTGGTCGACCTCAAATTCTTCTGCGGCTTCTCGTTCGAGGAGATTGCCGGCGTCATGGGGACTTCCGAGCGCACGGCGCAGCGCGATTGGGACAAGGCGCGCATCCTGCTGCAACACCATCTTCGCAATGGCGACCTCCCTCCGGCGGTACGAAGCCGCGGGCGCTGAGCGCGTGTGAAGACAGCAATGCAGCGAACCGACATCGCAGGGCAGTGGACCCGGGTCCTGGCCATGCTCGATGAGGCTCTCGCGCTGGAGCTGGCGCAGCGCGAGGCATGGCTGGCCGCCCTTGACTCGAGGGATGCGCCGCTTGCCGCGCAGCTGCGCGAGCTGCTCGCGCTGCACGCCGCCAATTGCGCGTCGGGCTTCATGGAGCGCTCACCGTTCGACGCCGGAGAGGACCTCGTGGGCCGGCAGATCGGACCCTACGAGGTCGAGCGCCTGCTCGGCCGCGGCGGTATGGGAACTGTGTGGCTCGGGCGACGGAACGATGGCAAGTTCGAGGGCCACGCGGCACTCAAGGTACTCGACCGGCGCGGTCTCGGCAGCGATGCCGCAGGGCAGATACGCCGCGAGGCGAGTCTCCTGGCGCGACTCTCGCACGCCCACATCGCGCGCCTCCTCGACGCTGGGGTGCGCGAGAACGGGCAACCCTATCTCATACTCGAGTACGTTGAGGGCGAGCCCATCGACCGTCACTGCAATGCGAGCCGACTTTCGCTGCCGGCGCGCCTGCGGCTGTTCCTCGCAGTGCTCGATGCTGTTGCGCATGCCCACGCCCACCTCGTCGTGCACCGTGATCTCAAGCCGTCCAATGTGCTGGTCACACCTGAGGGAGTCGTTAAGCTCCTCGACTTCGGCGTCGCTTCGCTGCAGGCGGGCCGCAACGCGGCGGGTGAGGAGGGCGTACCGCAGGCACTCACGCCCGGCTACGCCGCTCCTGAGCAGCTGCGCGGCCAACCGGTAGCGGCAGCGAGCGATGTGTACGCGCTCGGCGTGCTGCTGCACGTGCTGGTGACAGGCACGCATCCGTTCGGCGAGATCGGTACCACGCACACCGAACTCATGCGGGCGGCGCTCACCGAGGATCCCACGCTCGCTTCTGGGAGGCTCGCGGACCCGGCCGAGCGCCGCCGGGTGCGCGGTGACCTCGACGCCATCATCGCGCGTGCACTCAGTCGCGACCCGGCATTGCGCTATGCGACGGCGGCCGAGTTCGCCGCCGACCTGCGTGCGTATCTGGAGAATCTCCCGGTGCGGGCCCGCCCTGCCACGCGCGCCTACGTGGCGCGTAAGTTCGCCCAGCGTCACTGGGGCGGGGTGCTGAGCGTGGTGCTGACACTTGTGGTGCTGCTCAGCGCGACGGTTGTCACGACTTTGCAGACGCTGGAGGCTTGGCGTCAGCGGAACTTCGCGCGTATGCAGCTCGGTCGTGCCGAGGCGATCAACGATTTCAACTACTACATAGTCAATGACGCTGGGCCCGCGGGTCAGGCGGTTACAGTTAGGGGCCTGCTAGCCCGGGCCGAGCACGTGCTCGAGCGCCAGCAACTGAACGACGCGAATCGGGTCGCGCTACTGACCTCCATCGGCCAGGAGTATGAGGCCCAGGGGGATCACACGTCCGGTCTGCGGATCCTCAATGCTGCCTACGGGCTCTCGCGCCAGGTGTCTGATCCGTCGGCGCGCGCCGAGACGGCGTGCGCGTTGGCGGCCGCGCTCGCCAACGACAGCTCAAACCCGCGCAGCAGTGAACTAATCGCGGAAGGCCTGCGCGCGCTGCCCGATGCGCCGGAATTCGCCCTCGACCGGGCAGAGTGTCTGGAACGGGCCAAGCAGGTCGCGGTCAGCGCGGCTGAAATGCAACTCGCCGTACGACGCAGTCGGGAGGCGATCGAGGCTCTGAAGCAGGTGCCGTTTCCGCATGCGGTGGCAGAGCTGCACGCGGACGAGGAACTCGCTTCGGCGTTGAGCTACGCCGGACGTTACCGCGAAGCCGACGCTGCTTTCGCAAGTGGCTGGCCGCGCCTGGTCGCGCTCGGCCGCGACGACACCATCGGTGCGGGCACCTGGCTGAACAACTGGGCGCTTGATCTCCTCTATATCGGCAGGCCGCTGGAGGCGGAGAGACTACTGCGGCGCTCGACTGAGCTGGAAAACGGCGGCTCGTCCGGGCAGGTTGCATCGCCAACAAGGCTGAATAACTACGCGCGCACGCTGATTGAGCTGGCACTGACCGATGAGGCCGCGAGCGTCGCCGAGCGAGCCTACCAGGAGGCCACGCGCCTCGGCAATCAGACCGCGGTCGTTCAGAACCGGTTGTGGACTGCCCGGATCTGCCTCGCACAGCACAACCTCGCGCGCGCGGCGGCGGTGCTCGACGAGGCGGAGCCTCTGATGCGCAAGCTCCTCCCTCCCGGGCATCTCACGTTCGCTCTACTCAGTGCCGAGCGCGCGGTGGTCGCCCGCGAGCGCGGTGATCTTCAGGTCGCGCGGGCCCAGGTGGACGACGCGATCCGGGTCGCGGAGCGTGCGAATCAGCGCGGCAACGCGGGTCCGGTGTACGTGCCGATGCTGCTGACCTATCGAGCGGATTTTGAGCTCGCCGCACAGCAGTTCTCGTCCGCGGAAGCCGACCTGGAGCGGGCACTCGATCTGCTCTTAGCGGGCGCGCAACCGGGTGAGTATTCCATGCACGTGGGCCGTGCTGAGCTGATCCTCGCCCGGGTCTTGAGCGCCGAAGGCAAGGCAGCGGGGGCGCATCGCGAGGCACGGCTCGCCCTGGAGCAACTCACCCGGTCCGAGGGCATGGACCACCCGGAGACACGCGCGGCCCTCGAGCTGAGCGGAAATTCGACGATGTGATAGGAAGCGCGCCCCCGATATGGCAGCGGTCTTCGGACCGTCCTGCACAAAGCTCCGCAAACGGCGATTCCACCAAATCAGCGACTTGCGTGATCCTGCAGATAGCCGCGTCTGGTGACTGCACTTAACCCGGACGCATGATGAATACTGTTGCCCGCCTGATCGAACCCAAAGAGGCGCCGCCGCCGGGTTTGCCGATCACGACGTAAAATAATTCCGTATGTTTTCTCGATGGATTCGCAAGGATCGGTACTGACAAGCGCAGAGTGTCTACGCCGTCGGGGAGAAGGGCCGTCCGAGGGGTCCTCGAAACGTAGTCCCGAGCAGGCCGTGCCCCGGCTGACGCCTGCGTCCACCAGACAAAACTGACGTCACCATTAACGCCCGCGGTTCGGTGCACTTCAATCTCCGCGCTCGTATCACCTGGGAATACGAGGTACCTGTCGGCGGACAGGCTGATTTGCCCCGGTTCCGAACGTTGTGGAGTTACTGCAGCAGCGGCAGTCGGTGGTATTGCGGCTTCCCCAACTGGGCGCTTCGGGGGCTCCTGCGGGAGCGGTGATGAATCGATGCCGAGCAAGACAGTCGCCAATACCCCGAAGACAACGCAAGGGGGAAGGACGTGCTCGCGCAGGGAACGGCGCCACTCAACGGCCGTCAGTCGTTCACAGCTGTCCCTGGCTTGACCGGCCCAGACGCCTAACTTGCGCTGAGTGGCTGCAAGCGCGGCGCGAGTGCGTCGCCCAAGATCGGCCAGAACAGCGAAGCGCTCTCGGAATCGATGCACCGATCGAGGCGCATGGCTCTGCGGTTCCTTGCGGCTTACGGGTTGCTCTTGCGTTGCCAGAATGGCCACGGCACCGCCGCGTGCTGCACCGTCTGGAGATTCGGTACCCGTAGGACCGTGAAGGAATCCATGAACTGTATCCGCGCCTGGAACTCCTAAGACCTGCTGCTCGATTCGGTTTTTTATCGTTCGAAACAGATCAGCCGGCAATTTGCCGCGACGATAATATTGATCGACCAGCGAAAGTACGTCCCAGGCGGACTCGGGGCTCGTGTCACAGAGAACGGCTAACTCCTGCACCAGGACTGCCAGGCTGCACTCGCCACCCAGGAATGCATCGAGTCGCCGTTGCAGGTCGTAGTCCATGATGTGCGTTTATGCGGACGCTGAATGCGTGAATCAGGATAGTTCAATTCTCGGCCACCACAGGAACTGCCAGCAGTCGTCCAGTCCCTGAACCAGATTCCTCAGACCATTGCATGTGGAGTTTTGGGCCGCGTCGGCGTTAATGAGCGTCGGCGCCCTGTCAATTCTCGGCCCCACCTAAGGTCTGTTGAAGCGCGGGCAGGAGCTTGTCCATGTGTCCCGCGGGCCTATGGCCGCTGCTACGGCGGGGGCGTGCTTCAGAATCGCACCTGCGACGGTCGAGACTCAGCCACAGGATGCCTGGTGCGCAGATGGCGCGCGCCCGATTGAACTCATTGGATATCAGGGACCCGAACACCTGAGGACCCGGGTGTCCGCGGCAACCATAGCGCCGAGGTCAGGGCGAGGCGCGTGCTAGATCGCACCACTGCACAGAAAGCCGGGCGTCGGCGCCGGCTTCCCTGCGAAATGTCAGTCAAGAGGTGACTGGAACCCCTGGCCGTTCCACGTCAGTCGCGTGGGTTCGACCATGATTCAGGGGGTGTTGCTCGATTCCGGAACCTGCGTGCGTGCCGCTCGCTGCGCGGCGCGCGCCACTTGCTCCTCGCGCACCTGTGCCAGGGTAAGTCCCGTGCCGACGGCGATCACGCTGAGGACCGGATGCGCTGGATCGCCCGGCAGGCGCAGCGCGTGCACTCTTTCCCAAGCACGAATGCGCACATCGGGCGGATTCAGGTCGGAGCGCTGCTCCGCAAGCTCGAGCCGCCGCTTTTGGGCGCGTTCCTGCTCTTCGAGTGCGAGGCGCTCGGCGTGAGTCCTGATGAGCTCCGTCGTAGGGCGAACCTGGGAAAACTTCGTTTCGTTCATGGACAACTCTTTGGGGGATATGACTTCAGGTCAGATCGTTGGCGGCCGGGAACACGCCGGCCGGTGGTTGCGGGTGAATGTCGAGCGCGATCGCCAGGCCGAGACGGCCAAGCAACGCCAGTGACTGCGCCGATAGTTCCAGCTGAAAGTCCTCGCGTGCGAACAAGCTGACATGCAGTTCCGCAAAGCCTCCTTCACCGTCCAAACGCTCGAGAAAACCATGCGAGCGGCGCAGTTGCGCCAGCGTCTGCAACAGTACGCTCTCCACCGACACCTGTGCGGGAGATTGCGCCGGCTCGGGCATCAGCCGTCCCATCCAGTAACTCTCCCGATAGACGCCTTCTAGGGTCGCGCCACCAGGGTCGCGGCGCGGGTCGCCGGCCTTCCACGTGTGCTGCGGCAGTATGCCGAGCGTCTGCGTGATTTCGGAGGGATCGATGCTCGGGTGACGCAGACGCAGAGAAATGGTGAATTCATATTCGCTCATGGAGCCGATCTCTTGCAGCAGAGCTTCGGCGGCGGATACCACTCTTCAAGCGAGTGCGGCCGCTGAAGCCGGGGCGCTACTCGTTCGCGGGCTTGCGGCGCCGACGGCGATCCGAGAAGGAGACGGTTCGATCGGGCCCGGGAGTCTTCGATGCGAAAGCACGCAGACACTCGCGGGAACAGACGATCACGGGGGCCTCCTGCGCATCGATCGCGCCAGGGTTTGGATGCCGACTGACGCGAAAGTGCTCGTGCGGCCGGCCACCATCCTCATAACCGACGTCCCGTTCGCAGACGTCGCATGTCATGACGAGGATTTCCTCGGCCGGATGAAACAACCCGGACTTGCGCCAGCCCATGATTCTCCTCG
This sequence comes from uncultured Pseudomonadota bacterium, assembly GCA_963806375.1. Classification (GTDB taxonomy): domain Bacteria; phylum Pseudomonadota; class Gammaproteobacteria; order Steroidobacterales; family Steroidobacteraceae; genus 13-2-20CM-66-19. The sequence continues at coordinate 642,635 of CAWDXW010000003.1, read as the reverse complement.
GTCGCTCGGAGTCGTATCAGGGCTGCGCTTCCGGCCGCGCTGCGCGGCCGGAAGCGGAGTCCACCCAATGTGGCCTTAGTAGCGGCGCGGGCCGCCTCGATTGCCACCACCGCCCGAGCGCTCGCGATCCTGCGCCTCGTTCACCTTGAGGGCACGGCCGTCGAAGTCTGTGCCATTCAACGCCTGCATGGCGCGCGAGGCGTCGGCATTCGACATTTCCACGAAGCCGAAGCCACGCGGGCGACCCGTGTCGCGATCGGTGATCAGGGACACCTTCTCAACCGTCCCGTGCTTGGAAAACAGGGCGTGCACGGCCTCGTCGGTCGCGGTGAAGGGCAGATTTCCTACATATAATTTAGTCACTAAAAGTACTCACAAAAAAATGAAATTAACCGGCAGGTCGGGCCTGCCTCCTGGTTCGTCAAGCTTACGAGGGTGAGAGACTGACCGAAGAGGGGTGCTGGAGGGCACATCGGGGGCCAGGGCAGACAAGCCGAAAGGTTACGAGCCGAATACAGACTACAGGTTTTCCTGCGGCGCTGCTGCACTTTCCGGGTGTCGCGCGCTGTTTGCGCGGGCCGCCGCTCACGCGGTGCCCATCGGGGGCTATGGCTGCCGCCGCAAGGCTCCCGGAGCGCTCGCCCGCGGCCCCACGTTGCGCGCTTCCTCGGGAAGGCGCAAGGTGACTGAGGCCTGATGTACTGCGGCCCGCGGCAGCAAGGCTGCCAGCGAGCGCCACAGGGCGGTGAAAAGCATACCTGTCCGGTGCGGATTGCCTGGCCGCAGTCGATCAGCTTGGTGGCTTGGAGATCCGCGCACCGGAACGCGAGGTTCCGCGGCGTAGTGGGAAGCAGGCTGCCTCGTGTTGCAATACGCGCGCCAGCGCGGGAGTTGGAGCGGAATGAACCTCAGCCTGAGTGATGCCTTTGCCCGATTTGGTGCCAAGCCGAGCAATCGTTTGCGGGGGCTTTCCGCGATGGCAACCGACGGAGCTCTGGTACTCAACTGTTCGCAGGAACAGTTCGCACACCCGTCCCGCGGGGTGTTGCGCTACGAAGACAAGCTCTCGCGGCAGTCAACCACGGCGCGCGACACCGAGCTGCTTGGCCGACACCTGACGCTGGCCCGCGATGGCGCGCTGCCAGTGCGTATGGTGGTGTGCTCGCGCGCGACCACCAAAACTGGTGGCCGCAGTTCCAGCTGGCACATCCGCCCGGATCTTATTGGTAAAGTTGCCGAGTTCGACGGCGACCATTTCGTCGTCGACTTCATCCGTGAACTGATGATTCCGAGCGCGGTTGCTGCTCGGCGCAAGTAGCGGCGATCAAGTTTCGCGCAGGTATGTCGCGATGACGGTGTAGCTGAGGCGCAGCTGACAGGGTTGCTTTGAGCCCAGGTCCCGTGCGCGACGGCCCGCGCATTCCATAGTTCCGTGAGCCCGATGCGAGGGGGCGGCCACCGCGGCGTTTACGGCACTTGCGAGATTGAACTGTCCATCGCAGTCCGCGTACGGACAGGGAAATTCAAAAAACGCCCGGGCCGGCGGATGCAGAATATGTGCTTCCGGGGCCGGCGTCGTTGAGCTCGTACTCTCGAAGACCAGCTCCAGGCGCAGTTGCTGAATCGCCGGGAAGGCCACGCGCAGCACGAGCGCGGCGGCGCGGTCGCGTCGCAATCGATCGCGACGCTCCTGACGTGCGACGGCAGGACTCGGCGCGCTCATGGTCCGCTGCCGGATGTCGGAGTGCCGGGAGTGGTCGGCGCTTCACCGGGGACTGCGGCTACTGTCTCACTCTCGCCCTCTGGCCCCACGCGCGTCGAACGGCGCTGCTGCTTTTCCTGCTGACGCGCCTTCCTTGCCTGCTCCTTCTGCTTGCGCGCGTGATGGTAATTCTGCTTGGCCACCGGCTCTCCGTTTTCGTGGAAATGGACTTGGTGATCTCATTCTCGTCTGCGCCCCTCAGCGGATAGGCGCAGCTGCGCGCTGTAGATCTCGCAGGCAAAACAGACGGCGGACCAGATCAGACGTGCCGCAAGAGGCGCGGAGCACCGCGTCTGCGCTTCACGACCATCGTGAGGCAAGTTGCGCAGGAAGACCGCTGTCGGCGCGTAATCCTTTTCACTTTACTCCGAATCGACCGCCCGTGAGGGAAAGTTGTGATCGGTGACCAGGAGGTGCCGCAGCTTTCACTGCCGCCAGGGCATCTCGGTAAGGCCGAGTCGCGCACACCGTGCACGCGGGTGTCCGTAGTGCAAGCCTACGCCGCCTCTGGCCGGCCACGGTGGCAAGTGATTGAAATTGCAGGCGACCGTGCGGGTCGGCGATTGTTCCAGACATCCCCGGTAGCGAACGTGACCGGTCCGCGTACCGCAAATACCCTGGGGAAGGACATCACCGGCACCTTGTCTGTCCAGGGGAGCTGGTGGTTCGCGTGCTGCGCAATGTTCTGCAGTGCCTGCTCCGGGCACTGCAGCTCGGCGATCTCGAGGGACATCATAAGGACATCTGTCCTGCAATGAAGGGCCGCGCGCAGCGCGATGCTGCCAATTCGGCTAACTCTCGCCTTCGGAATCGTGGTGCACGCGGCGCACAGAGTCGAAGGAGCCACCGTCCACCCACGCCGCTGCTCCAAGGTCTCGGGCGAGGGCCGCGATGGCCAGGTACTCCTTTACGTTCGCCGGCGAGGATTTGAGCCAGCGGGTGAACATCAAACGCTGAGGCGTGTCCAGGTCCGCGCGGTTCGCGACATACCATTCGGCGGCCTCCAGCGTCACATCGCGCGCTCGGTCATCCCTGTCATTCATACCGCCACCTCGATCCGTGCTGAGGGCCCGGTGGACGGTGGAACGGCTTTCGCCGGGTCTGCACCGGCTCAAGTCACGAGTGCATCGGGCAATGAAGCCGCTCCTGTGCGCCGCCATTGCGCGCAGGCACTTAAGTCGATTCCCCAGCAAGGAGTCCGATCAGTGAGATTCGGGTACCAGGAATCGGCACCGCGCCCGCTGTCATAGCCATCACAAACTCTCTCTTCACAATCATCTCCTTCGTTGCAAATTAATTGACCCCGCGGGCAGTCCGCAATTCAGAGTCATCCGAGCTCTGATGCTTGCTTGACCGCTTTAGATGATCCGAACTTGGACTAAGTCCAAGCCGCGTGAGATCATCCGCGCGACCCGACGCATTTCGGCGACAGCCGCAATTGGACCTTGGACCTATCCGCGCATGATCGAATCCAAAAATTCCGTTAAGCTGTAGACCGCGTCCAGAGCGAGTCTCCATCCGGTCATGGTCGCTTGGATGGACGCTCCTCGACGGGTCGAAAGAACAAAATGCCACCCGACAAGTCTGGCAGTGCGCTGCCGGAACCCTTTGAGAGGTATGGAATCCTCTCGCGCCGGCCCCCGCCGGTTCCGCGTGCTCGAGCGACGGCCCTCGCCGCACTGGTCACCGAGTGCACGCGCCGGATCTCGATCACGAACCGGCGCCTGCAGACGGTCGACCTCAGGTCGACACTGCAGCCGCTGTTAGAAAGCTCGCACTTCGCGGTCTTCTGCCTTGTGCGGCTCGCGGCCGGCGCAGCTCCCGAGTTGGTTTATCGCGGCGAGCCGGGCATGTCGCCGCTTCCCGCCCGCAGCGTTCAGCCTGGCAAGTGGCTCGCGTGGCTGGCGAGGAAGTTCGCCCGGGATCCCAAGCCGCTGGTGATCCGGAGCATGGATGAGCTCACGCCGCTCGGACGCGCGGCCTGGAGCACGCTTGGCGTCGATGATCTTCGCTCACTGCTGCTGGTCCCCGCGTTGACGGCCCAAGACGCCCGCTACGTCGGCGTGTTCGGTTCCACGCGGGACCATGACGTGTGGAGTGATGGCGACCTGCGCCACCTTAAGAAGCTCGCGGAAACCATTGCGCTCGCCATCGGCCGGCGCGATCAGGTTGACGCGATGAACCAGGGCCGCAGGTTCGAGCAGCTGATGGGCCGGATGCTGCGGGGATTTGGGGCGGCGCACTGGACCCAAATCGACGCGCAGATCGACCGCGCCCTGGAGGACATCCGCAATTTCTTCAAGGTCGACCAGTGCGCGCTGCTGACGATTGGCCCGGGCGAGGGCGAGGCGACGATCGCCTACATAGCCAATGGCAAGATGGTGTTTCCACTGGGTCTACCGGTCAACTATTCGCTCGTGGCGCCGTGGGTCTTTGGGCGGCTGGTTAATCGACCCGAAACCATCGCTTTTGGCCGGCGGGAAGACCTGCCTTCGGACGCCGCGATTGACCGACATTACCTTGAAAGCGTGCGCACCCGTGCTGCCGTATACGTGCCGTACGCGATGGACGGTCTGGCGCGCTTCATTTTCGCGGTGGTCGTCAACGACGGACCGAGATCCTGGTCGCCGCGGGAAATCGAGCAGATCGAGGCGCTCGGAGCTGCCTTTCTGAGTCCGATTCGCCGCAAGACGACCGGTGCCGCTGGAGCGCAGGCACAGGCGCAGCTGGTCAGTGCGCAACAGTTTTCGCAGGCGACGCTCGATGCGCTGCACAAGTACGTAGCCGTTATCGATGTCACGGGGCAGGTCGTGCGCGTCAGCAACCTGTGGGGCAGCTTTGGCGGCCACACCGCGTGCGTCCTCGACGCGGTGAGGGGCGGTGGCAACTTCCTGGCCGCGCTGGAAACGGTGCAGGGGCCGCTGCGCGAGCGAGCACTGAGGCTTTCGGAGGGTGTGCGCAGCGTGCTCAGCGGTGAAGTGTCGCGCTTCGATACAGAGCTGAACCTGCATGATGCCCAGACTCCGCACTGGCTGCACATCCGCGTGCAGCAGTTCGTAGTCCACGGGTCGGTGTTTGCGGCCGTCTCTTACGAGGACGTGACGCAGCGGCGCCAGAGGGAACAGGAACTGCAGTTGTTGCGCGATCACCAGTGGCACTCTGACCGGGTTGCCCAGACCGGGGTCTTGATTGCATCGCTGGCGCACGAACTCAGTCAGCCGATGGCGGCCATCCTGATCAATGCACAGACGGGACTGCGGCTGTTGGCCGGCAGCAAGCTCCTCCCGCAGCTCAATCGCGAGATCCTCAGCGACATCGTGGCGGACTGTAAGCGCGCCGGAGCGGTCATCGAATCGCTGCGGATCATGTTGCGGCGGCAGAAGACCGAGCAAAAGCCCGAAGACGTCGCGGAGATCGTCAGTCGCATCGTACGGTTGCTGCATAGCGAGACCGTGGATCAGCGCGTGGAGATCACCGAGCGCTACGAAGATGCCTGCATCGTCACCGCTGATCGTGCGCAGATCCAGCAGGTGGCGCTGAATCTGCTCATGAACGCCATCGAGGCCATGGCGGACGTGCCGGTTGATGCCCGGCACATCTGGGTCAGCGTCGCGCGCCGGAAGGACAAGGTGCTCCTGTCGGTGCGCGATTGCGGCGTCGGTATCACCCAGGAGCAGATGGATAAGGTCTTCGAGGCGTTCTGGACCACGAAGGCCCGTGGCACGGGGATGGGACTTCCGATCTGCCAGGCGATCGTTGAGACCCACGGCGGCATGATCTGGATCAAACGCAACAAGGTCGGCTCGACCTTTTACGTCGCCTTGCCGCTATCGCGTGCTCAACCGTTGGCTGGGCCGTTGCAGTCGCACGGCCGGAGGGGCAAGGCGGCATGACGGGGACGGCGCTGGAGGAGGCCACCGTCTTCCTGATTGACGATGACGAGAGTCTGCGGCGCAGTCTTTCCCGCCAGCTGACGCACGCGGGCTGGAAGGTCGAGGCATTCGCGAGCGCGCTGCAGTTTCTCAAGCGCGCCTCCTACGACGGCACCGGGTGTGTCGTCCTGGACGTGCGCTTGCCGGAAATGATGGGACCGGAGCTGCACGTCGAGATGATGAATCGTGGCATCACGCTGCCGGTCGTCTTCCTCACCGGTCACGGCGACGTCCCAACCTCCGTCAGCGCCATGAAGCGCGGCGCGGTCGACTTTCTCACCAAGCCGGTCGATGGCGATTTACTCGCCACGACCATCCGCGCGGCGATCGACCGGCACGCGGTTCAGCGTCGTTCGCATTCCCAAAAGCAAGCTTTCGAGGAACGTCTGCGATTGCTCTCGCCACGCGAGCGCGAGGTACTGAATTTCGTGATCGCCGGGTGCCTCAACAAGCAGATAGCGGACAAAATGGGAATTACCCTGAAAACCGTCAAGGTGCACCGCTCCCGCGTCATGCAGAAGATGGGCGTGAACTCGGTAGCGGCCCTGGTGCACGAGTGCGACGCCGCCGGGATTACTGCAGCGCGAACAGAATCTTAGGGTCTAAAGCAGCGCCGATAGGTCTAAGGTCCAATGGCCGCGCACGCCCCGACGCCCCAGTGTTTGCTTGCGTTAGTTTGGGGCGTGGCATGGGTGCGCGGTGCAACACCGACCGGACTTGCTTACCGTTTATGTGGTCGATGACGATGACTCCGTCCTCAGAAGTCTGTCACGACTGCTCAACACTAGCGGCTTCCACGTCCAGACCTTTTCCTCCGCCGAGACCTTCCTCGAGAGCGTAAATGCGGACTCGCAGGGCTGCGTCCTGCTCGATGTCACCATGCCGCGCATGAGCGGCTTGCAGGTGCAGGTGGCGCTCAGGGAGCGCGGCATCAAGCTGCCGGTCATTGCCATCTCGGCGCGGGAGAGCCACCAGATCCGGGAGACGGCGCGGGAACTTGGGGCGCAGTTCTTTCTTCACAAGCCCGTCGACGACCAGGCGCTCCTCGATGCCATTGCCTGGGTCACGCAGCATGCTGCCGGCGGCAGCGGGCCCCCGCGGAGCACGAAGTAGAGAGTCCGATCCGTCCGCCACTCTCCGCGACTGCGCCCGACGGCGGCGCTAAACTCAAACCCTGTGCGCCAGCCAGAACCGGTCGGCGCCGATAGCGCCGCCACTTGATGGCGGCAGCGCAACTCGTGAGGCCGGATATTCCAGCACCGGGCGGCATTCAGGCAGCAACCCCGCAGCCGCACGCATGGCGCAGGGCTGCATCGTGCGTGCTGATCTGCGTGCTGGGGTGGGGCGCTCCGCCGGCGGGTGCGCAGATGACCACGGATCAGCCGGTGAGCTCATCGCCGCCGCCGCCGCGGCCCCGGGTCGGCCTGGTGTTGGCCGGTGGTGGGGCCAAGGGCGGCGCCCATGTCGGCGTGCTCAAGGTACTTGAGCAGCTGCACGTGCCCATCGATTGCATCGCCGGTACCAGCATCGGCTCGGTCGTGGGTGGGGGCTACGCGGCGGGCATGTCGGCGGATGAAATCGAGCACTTCGTCCGCGGGATTGACTGGAAGACAGTCGTCGGGGGCACCGGTGACCGGAAACTCCAACCTGCAGAGCAGAAGCGCATCGAGGCGGAAGCCGGTTCCAATCTGGAGTTTGCCGTCAAGGATCGGCGGGTAGTGGGCCCGAGCGGACTGATTCCCGCCAGCAACATCGAGGCGCTCCTGCGCAGTTATGTGGCGCAGGCGCGGACCATTTCCAGCTTCGACGACCTGCCGATCCCCTACCGGGCCGTCGCGACCGACATGCTGACGGGCCAAATGGTGGTGCTGGACCACGGCGACCTGGCCACGGCGATGCGCGCCAGCATGGCTATTCCCGGCGCGTTTTCACCGGTTTTTTTGGACCCTTACGTGCTCTCGGACGGTGGCATCGTGCGTAATCTGCCCGTCGACGTGGCGCGTAACACGTGCGCGGACGTCGTCATAGTGGTGAACCTGGTCAGTCCGGCGGTGCGACCGGAGCAGCTGATGGGTGCCGGCAAGCTGGCCGCGCGCAGCATGGAGGTGATGCTCGCGGCCAACGAGGTGCTGCAGCTGCAGTCGCTCACGCCCAGGGACGTACGCATCGACGTGCAGGTCAACGACATCGGGGTTGCCAACTTTGAGCGTACCGCGGAAGCCATTCCACTGGGTGAGGCCGCGGCAAAGCAGATGACCGCGCAGCTCACGGCCCTCGCGGTGGCTGAACCTGACTATGCTGAGTGGCGAGCCCACGTTGCCATGCGGCAGAAAATTGAAACCCGTGTCGCGGCGGTGCGCTTCGAGGGGACGCAGCGCGTCAATCCACTGTATCTGGAATCGCTCACACGCATCCGCGCGGGCGACAAGGTCAACAATGATGCGCTCAGCGCAGACGCGAGGCGCATGGCGGTAATTCAGGGAGTGGAGTCCGTGAACTACGACCTCACGGGGGATCCCGAGCATCCGGTGCTGGTGTGGCGCGTGAAGGAAAATCCGTTGGGGACGAACTATTTCATTCCGAGCCTTGGCCTCTATTTTGGCGGTGGCGGCGATACGGACTTTGTGCTCGCCCTGCAGTACGTGCGGCGCTGGATCAATCCGCTCGGCGCGCAGTGGCGCAACACGCTGCAGATCGGGGACACCGCCCTATTCGACAGCAGCTTTTATCAGCCCCTCAACGTGCGGCAGACGCTGTTTGTGGAACCGGATTTCTTTATCAGCCGCGAGATCGAAGACCTCTATGACAACTACGAGCGCGTGGCGAGCTACCAGTTTCATGACCTCGGCCTGCGCCTGAACGCGGGCGCGAACCTGTCGTTGAACGCGCAGCTGCGCCTCGGGTACTGGATTGACCGTCGCCGTTTGTCCGTCGATACGGGCTCCCAATTACTGCCCGTGGGGTCCACCACCGATGCCGGCCCCCAGCTACAGTGGACCTACGACAGCCGCGAGGCGTCCTCGTTTGCCAACGAGGGCCTGGCGGCCGAGGTGGAGTACCTGGGCTCAAGCGAATCACTCGGCGCCGAGCGCGATTGGCAGCGCGGTGAAGCGGCGCTGCGCAAGTCAGTCTCCCTGGGGAAGCTGCAGCTGTGGTTGACGGCTGCAGGAGGCACCAAGATCGGCAGCGAGCTGCCGCCGGACCGCGCGTTTGCCCTGGGAGGGCCGCAGAGCTTCCCGGGCTACTCGGAAGGGGAGGTGCGGGCGCGCGAATACTGGCTGGTCAGCAGCGATTTTCTCCTGCCCTTTGCAAACCTGATATCACTCCGGGACCAGACCCTCTACGGCGGGATCGGGCTCGAGGTGGGCTCGGTCCACGAGCGCATCGACCCGGTGCCGTCCGGGTATCTTTATGGAATTTCCACGTACTTCGGTGGGCGCACGCCGCTCGGCACGGTGACCTTCGGCGTCGGCGCCGCCAGTCATTCCTGGGCGTTGTGGCTGACGCTGGGGCGGCCGCTCGGTACCGGAACGATCCTCAATCAGCCCCTGTTCCGCTGAGCCGACGTTTTGACCGCAGGCCGCTGAATCACCACGTGTTTTTGCCTCAGGAATATTGGCCCTAGGTCCAATTGGGACCCTTCTGCGCAGCGTGTAGCTTCGCTATCAGGTTAAACCCGTCGAGCTGTGCGTTGTGGCATGGTTCAGGTCTGCCCATCTCTCAGGAGTTTCATGATGAATTGCACTCGCGTTCGGTCCGGAAGATACCTTCTGGCTCTGGTAGTTGGCTTCTTTCTGCCCGCACTGGCGAGCGCCCAGGATATCGTGGCGACCGCCAATACCGACAAATGGCAGTTTTCAATCCTCGCTTATGCCTGGGCACCGACGATCAAGGGCTCGCTGAATTTCCCGATTGCCAACACCGGCGGCAGTTTCTCCGTGGACCCGAACGACATCCTCAACAATCTCAACATGGCGTTCATGGGATCCTTCGATGTCCACTACAACCGTTGGGGATTCTTTACCGATGCGCTGTATATGAACCTGGGCCACAGCAAATCCGGGTCAAAAGGATTTCACGCTGCCGAATCAGGATACCGTCGGCATCTCTGCCTATGTGAACCTCAGCGTCAAGGCCTGGATCGTGACCTCTGCGCTCGAGTACAAGCTCGTCGATCAGCCGGAGTTCGTGCTGAATTCCCTGGTGGGGGCGCGCTACCTGTACATCAAGCCGTCGCTGAGCTGGTATTTCAGCCGCAACCCCGATGATCCGACAGTCCCTCGGGGCGGAGAGCGCTCCATCAGCGGCGACAAGGTCGATGGCATCATCGGCTTCAAGGGGCAGTGGATGTTTGGCGACAACCACGCCTGGGCGATCCCGGTCTACGCCGACGTCGGCGGCGGCGGTTCCAAGCTGACCTGGCAGCTGGCTGGCGGGATTGCCTACCATTACGCCGCTTGGGAATTCGGGGCGCTGTACCGGAAGATCAATTATCACGTCAACTCATCCGGGCTCACGGACCTGAGCATCGCAGGACCGATGATCGGCGCCATATATCGCTGGTAACCCTACACGGCGACGTTTGAACCGGAGGGCCAAGCACTTCAGGCGGTCTGCGAGTCTCTGGGATCGCGACAGCGACCCCAGAGCTTCCAAGGCTCCCCGGTGACCCTAAGACAGGTGCTCGGCCACACGCTCGCGTTCACGCTTGCAGTGCTGGTCGGCGTCCTGCTGCTCGCGGGTGTTGGGTGGGGAGCGCTGGCGCTCCTCTTCTTTGACGATCTCGGAGGGGTAGCTCAACGGGTGCTCGCCGCGACATTTGGCGTAGCATCCGCGCTGGCGCTTGCCGCAGCGCTGCGCCCGGCGTGGCGCGCGCGCGCGCTGGTAACCTATGGCCTCTTGTTCGGAGCCGTGCTGGTGGCCTGGAGTACCCTAAAACCCACCAACCTCAAGGATTGGGCCCCGGACGTGGCGCGCGTGTCGTACGCCACCATCGACGGGCCGCGGATCACGCTGCACGACATTCGCAACTTCGACTACCGCAGCGAGACTGATTTCACGCCAGCCTACTACGACCGGACGTTCGATCTACAGCAGCTCAGCGGCGTCGACCTCATCGCCTCCTACTGGATGGGACCGAAGATCGCGCACATTTTCCTCAGCTTTGAATTCAACGGTCGCGAACACGTCGCCATCTCGATCGAGGCGCGCCGCGCCCGGGGCGAACCCTATTCTTCGCTGCAGGGCTTCTTCCGCCGCTTCGAGCTCATTTACGTGGTCGCGGATGAGCGCGATGTGATCCGCCTGCGCACCAACTATCGGCGTGATCCGCCGGAGCAGGTCTACCTGTATCGGCTGCGCGGCACGCCTGAGGACGCACGGCGCCTGTTCCTGGCCTATGTCGCGCAGATCAACTCCCTGCACGACAAGCCGCAATTTTATAACAGCCTGACCACCAACTGCGTCGGAAGCATCTGGACGCTCTCACGCGTCAACCCCGACCATTTGCCCTACTCATGGAAGATCCTGCTGAGCGGCTATGTGCCCGAGCTGCTCTACGAGAACGACCGCGTGGACACCAAGTGTGCCGTTCGCAGAACTGCAGAGGCGCGCACACATCAATGCCCGCGCGCAGGCCGCCGATGCGGACCCCAACTTCTCGCAGCGCATCCGTGCACCGCTGCCTGCAGATGCCACGAATTGACCCAAGGTCCCATTGTCCACCCAGTGAGCGCGGACGAAGCTGCCACACCCCGTCGTGTAGGTGGCACCGAAATGCGGCTTCCCGAACCTACGCCGATTTGGGCGCGGGGCGTGAACGCTTTGACGGCCCTCGACCGGGACACAGCGTGCGGATGTGACGAAGAAACCTGAAAGTTGGCGCCCGCGTCCGCTCAGCATGGCCTGGCTGCTCGGCGCACTCGTTGCGGGCCTGTGCACCTGCGGCACGTCGCTGGCACAGGATCTCACGCCGCGCGCTTATGTGATCACGCCCGTCAGCAGCAACGCGGTGATCCTCAACTACACCAACAGTGAGGGCAGCGTCACGCTCCCCGGCGGGGTGCCGATCACCGATGCGCGCTCGAACGTTAACTTGTTCGTCGCCAGCTACTACCGGGGACTGAATTTCTTCGGGCGCTCGGCAAACCTCACGATCTCGGTTCCCTACGGCTTCGGCGACTTCAAGGGCACGGTGTTCGATGTGCCCGACGAGCAGCGGCGCTCGGGGTCACTCGATTCGGCGCTGCGCTTTTCCGTGAACCTGATGGGTGGATCCGCCATGACGGCCGCGGAAATGGCCAAATGGCGTCAGAGTGTCCTGTTGGGTGCCAGCCTGACTGTCGTGGCGCCCACCGGGCAATACGATCCGACGCGCGCGATCAACTGGGGCAGCAACCGCTGGGCGTTCAAGCCGGAATTGGGCTACTCAGAACGGTGGCGCAACCTGGTGCTGGATACCTACGTCGCCGGCTGGTTCTTTACGGAGAACTCCGAATTCTTCTCCCACAACCAGTACTTCCCCGGCACCAACACCCGCACCGAGCGGCCGGTGGGGGCCATCGAGACGCACCTCAGCTATGACATCCGGCCGCGCCTGTGGATCTCGCTCGATGCCAATTACTGGTGGGGCGGGCAGATCAGCCTCAACGGCGTGCAGAATCCCACGACCGAGCAGGGCAACTCGCGCGTCGGCGTGTCGGCGTCGGTGCCACTCACCCGCCATCAATCGGTGAAGGCGAGCTTCAGTGACGGGGCATTCGCCCGCTACGGCGGCAACTACAAGACGATCTCCGTGGCGTGGCTCTACAGCTGGCTCGACGGGTCCGCATTCGAGCGCTAGCTTGCCCGCGGCCTATTCAGTACGGCGGCGGAACCACGCGGTAGTACACGCCGTTGGCGCCGTACGAGGGCAGGAACCAGTTGTTGCCGCTGACGTAGTAGGTTGAGCCGTTCTGGTTGATGACGCTGGCGCCGGCGGGCAGCACCGCATAGATCGCGCCCATCGTGAAGGAAGCGCTCTGTACCGGCAGTGGGCTGGCGGCCGTGGCACCGGCCACGACGCCGGCATTGTAGGCGTTGGCTTGCGCCGCCTGGTTGTTGGAGTTGGCAATGGCCGCACCGGCCACCATCCCAACGGCTGCGCCCGCGGCTGCCGCGCCCGCGGTGTCCCAGCCCCCGCAGTTGTAGCAGCCGGAGCCGTAGTAATTAACGGTGGTGGGCGGGTGATAGGCGGGGTAAACGGCCGTGCTGCCGTAGTAAGCGCTGTGATACGCCGTCGAGCCGGTGGGGGTGGTGTAAGTCGTGTACGGACTACCCGTGGCGTGATAGGCGGTGTCCCCGTAGGAGTTGGTCGCCGTGGTCCCGTACCCGGCCGTGTGAGTGGCACTCGTACCGTAGGCGTTGGTCGCCGTGGTCTGCCCCGAGCCGGCGGCGTGGCTGTACGAAGTGCCATAGGCGGTCGTTCCGGAGGTGCCCTGCCCGTAGGTGTGCGTGGCGCTGCCACCATAGGCGTTGGTATGTGATGTGGAATCGTAGCTGTGCGAGGTCGAACCGCCGTAAGCATTCGCGTGGGCCCAGGCGTACGCCTGACCCGAGACGGCCAGCAGCATCAGCAGTCCCACGGCATCTTTCATGGTCATTTTCATGGCTTTGCTCCGCTTGGCTTACCCTTGGCCGGCACCTTCCCGGGAGGTGGCGGCATGCCGGGCGCATCCTTGGCGTCCGGTCGTGCAAACTTGATGTGCGCCGCGTTGGCCGGTGCCGGCGCGACAAACATGTCCGGTGTCGTCTTGACGTCCAGCTGCCAGTCCGAGAGCGCCAGCACGTGGCGCAAGCGGGCCGGGTCGTTCATGTACACGGCATAGAGGCGTCGCGGCAGCTTGTCCTGCGTGCCGATCCAGGCCTGCACGAACACATCACCGGAGATGTACGCCACCTCATCCGTCGTGGTGCCCTCGATCACGATCGACTGGCCGATGTAGAAGGCCACCTTCAGTCCCTGCGCGATGTCCTTATACGGATCGGCAACGATGACATCGTCGAAGGGGAAGTAGATCGCCGCGGAGTTGAAGGCGGCTTCCAGCGCTGCATCGATCGTCGGTGGGGCGTCGGCGACGGCGAGCAGGTTCTCCGCCGGGGAGAACGCCGTCATGGTCTTGCCGTCATAGTAAAACTGCGACGCCGGGCCATCGCCGGGTGTGATGACGCGCAACTTGTTCGGGCGCTGCAGCGTGACCATAGACTTGGTCGAGTACACCAGCGGTGGCCCGAGACGGCTCGGATTCTCGTAGGAGACCACCGCCGTGAAGCTCATGGATTTGGCGCTGGCGAGCTTGGCGCTCGCGGCCTTCAGGATGTCGATGGCCCGCGGTTCGAGTCCCATCTGCGCAGCCGGAGCTTTGGCGTTCGGGGCGGCGGCCTTGCTGGGCTTCGGTTCCGGTGCGGCCGTGGAGTCCGCGCCTGCACCGCTGGCGCCCAGAAGCGGGACCGCAGCCAGCAAAAACATCGCCGCTAGGCGGCCTGCCCGCATGCGGGTTGCCACTGCGTCAGAGCCGTCGCGCAGGGTCGTACTCACGGGATCATGCCGCATTCGAACATTTTAGAGACGATCGGCGCCGAGATCTTCTGGAAGAACACCGCCCGCATCTGGTCATCGGAGCGCAGCATCGCGATCGCGTCCTGCTCCCGCTGCGACTGCGGCTTCTTGCCCGCGGCCTTTTCCTCCCACAGCTGCTGGCAGGTGGCGGTCTGATACTTCTGAATGATCTTGGAGGCGACCATGTCCATGACGGGGTAGTCCGCGAGCGCCAGCGTCGACGCCCCAGCCATGGCCACAAACGCAAACAGGATTGCAGACTTCTTCATGGGAACCTCATGCATCATTAAGCGGTGGATCAACGACGGCCGCTCGTTGAGCGGAACTTCAGTTCAGTCAGGAACACGCCGCGTGCTCGCAGCCCGTCATCCATCAGACGGCAGGACCCGGAAGCGGGCAAGTAGCACAAAGTCCCCTTGCTTTTCCTGCGTGTTTATGCAGGTAACCGGGCACGGCCGCAACCGGGGGCCGCAGGCCGCCGGACCAAATCCACCCGAGGGACGCCGAGCCCGCTACACGCGGGGTTCGGCGCCCCTAGCAGGGTTCAGTTGCCTTCACCACGCGCACCGGCAGCGACACAGCCGCCACCACCATCGCTGCAGACGACCAGAAAGGTCGTGCGCTTGCCACAGCCTGCGACGCCGATGGTGTACTCAGCGCGCTGCGGGGGCGAGAAGCGGAACGTGTTCTGCAACGGGGAAACCACGTTCTCGCGCGAGAGAACCTCGCCGGTCGCCGCCGGGCAGCCGAATTCGAACTGAGCGCGGCGCGTCGCCGTCTGGATGGCCTCGGGCTGCGCGGAATCGATGAACGGTGTCGTCTGACACCCTGCCGCGACTAGGAGGAACAATGCGGGAAGCGCAACTCTGCGCGTCGCTGTGTGAAGGATCGCCATGGTTCTGCCTCGAATCGACTGTTCGGTTTGATTTTGGGGCAAGCTGCGGGCTAAATGCCACCGCAGGCAACCAAAGACCGCCGCCTGCGACGGCTTTTATCTAAGGGCTTTCGTCTGCATCCCCGCAAGGGGCCCAAGGTCGTCTTGATTTCGCCTGCGTAATATGGATTGTGCAGCCCCGCGTGGCGGCGAGGGCCGTGCGGCGGCGCGTCACGATCCCGCATCGCGCGGCCGGCTTTCTTCCGGGGCCCGGGGCGTTTCGCTAGACTTTCCGGCGGGAACGGTCCCCCTGCGGCGAGTCTACGCATTGCGCCCCGTGACAAACCTGTGAGTCCTTCCAGCGTGACGATCGGGCTTCCCGCATCGCCCGGGCACGCGTTTTGAGCCTCGGCCCGCCGGCACAGCCCCGGGCGCTGAACCCCATCGTGATCCGCTTCGGGCGACTCGGCGACATGGTCATGCTGACCGCGTTCCTGCATCTGCTGCACCAGCGCTTCGGCGCTCCCTGCGAGGTGTTCGCCGCCGGACCCTGGAACGCGCCCCTATATGGTGCGCACCCGGACGTGGCGCGGCTGTGGCTGATCGGCCGACACACACCGACCGCGCTGGGCATCACCTGGTGGCGAGCATGGTGGCAGCTGCGGCACAGTTGCGGGCGCCCGGTGTATGTCTGTGAGTATCAGCCCCGGCAGGTGCGGCGCATCCGTCGCCTCCTGACCCTGGCGGGCGTCGATCCCGCGCGCTGCCTGTTCATCACGCAGGAACCCGGGGACCTGCACGCTCACTGGGTGGAGCGCCTCGGACGGTTTGGGGCGCGCACGCCGCCGGGGTTGCGCGCGGCCGGGTATCCGCCCGCGCCGAGCGCTATGCCGGCGCCGCGTCTCTGCATTCCCGATGCAGAGCTGACCGAGCTGCGCGACTGGCTCGCCGCGCAGGGGTGGGCGGGACGCGAGCTCGTCCTGGTCCAGCCCGGCAACTTCCGCACCATGAGCGCCCGCCGCGAGGCAGTGGCGCGACCGCGATGACAAGGCATGGTCGCTCGAGCGACTGGGTGGCGCTGCTGCGCCGACTTGACGCTGCGAGGCCGAACGCCATGATCCTGCTGTGCGGAGCCCCCCAGGAAGATGAGCTGCTTGAAACGATCGCAACCGCCGCCGGCCAGTCCCATGTGGCAGTCGCCGCGCTGCCGCTGCGGCGCTTCCTCGCCCTGTGCCGCGTGGCGCACAGCATGATCTCCATCGATACCGGCCCGGCCCATGCGGCCGCCGCCCTGGGCCTGCCGCTGGTGGTCATGTACGGTGCGGAGCGTCCGCAGCAGTGGTTGCCGCGCAGCCCGTCGGGATCGCCGGTGCACGCCCTCGGCGGGCCCCCGCGGTCGCAGCGCGTTGCGGATATTGACGTGGATGAAGTATTCGAGTGCTGGCGGTCCATGCTGGCCTCGTGCGGACGGGGCCTGACGTGGACGTCCGCGCCACGCCCCTCACGCCCACGGTGTTCCTGTTCTGCCGCCTCGGTGACATGGTCATGCTGACCCTGCTCCTGAACCTGCTGCACCAGCGCTATGGGCGGCCGTGTCAGCGTCGTGGGCACCGGGTCCTGGACCTCCGCGATCTACGCCGGCAATCCCGATGTCGAGGGCGTGTGGGCCTTCCACCGCCACCTGCCGTTCCTGCTCGACCGACCCTGGCTTGCGGTGCACCGCGCGCTGCGCGACAGCGCGCCCGGGCCCGATCTATGTCTGCGAGCGGCACTACCGGCAATTGCCCCGCATCCACCGCATGCTGCGCCTCAGTGGCGTCGACCCACGCCGCTGTCCTGTATCTGACCGACCCCGCACGCCCAGGTCAGATTCCTCTGGTCGATCTCATGGTGCGACTGGGGAAGCGTACGCCCGCGGCGCTGCAGGAGAGCGACTACCCGGTGCCGCCGCCGACGGCCGTGGTAGGGCCGAGGCTGCACGTGCTGGCGAGTGAGCGCGCCGCGCGCGATCGCTGGCTGCAGGAGAATGGCTGGAGCGGACGCGAACTGATTCTC
Organism: uncultured Pseudomonadota bacterium; assembly: GCA_963806375.1. Classification (GTDB taxonomy): domain Bacteria; phylum Pseudomonadota; class Gammaproteobacteria; order Steroidobacterales; family Steroidobacteraceae; genus 13-2-20CM-66-19. The sequence continues at coordinate 625,416 of CAWDXW010000003.1, read as the reverse complement.
ATACAGCCGGGAAACCACCGCAGCATGGGGCCCAAACGCGCGCGCTGGCGCCGCCTGAACACCGATGACAAGTGGTGGCCGCCGCAGCGCTGGGCGCAGCTGTGCAACGACTCCATGAGCAGCGCCGCGCTGCCGTGCTGATCCTGCGCGGCTCGCGCGAAGAGGTGCCGCTGCTCGAGGAGATCCGCGCTCGCGGCACGCGTGGACAACGTCGTGGTGGTGGGCAACGGGTTGCGCGAGCTGTTCGCGCTGGCAGAGGCGGCGAGCAGCATGATCTCGGTGGACACCGGCCCCGCGCATGCCGCCGCCGCCCTGAGCCTCCCCTGGTGGTGCTATACGGCGCCGAGATGCCGAGTCAGTGGCTGCCGCGCAGCCCCTTCGGCACGCCGGTCGTGGGCCTGGGGGGCCCTCCGGTATCGACGCGCGCGGACCAGATCAGCGTGGATGAAGTATTTGCCGCGTGGTGTTCGCTCGGGAGCACCGAGCGCCCGCCGACGCCCGCGGTGCGCCCGGCACACCCGCGGCCAGCCAGCCGCGCGCAGCGGCCGACTAGCGATAAGGATCGGTGCGCGCGAGGAAGTTGCGCACGTAGTCGGCCACGCCCGCTTCCAGGGTGGTGAACGCAGCGGTGTACCCGGCCGCCCGCAGCCGCGTCATGCGGCCTCGGTGAAGTACTGGTACTTCTCGCGCAGCTCCGCGGGCATGTCGATGAACTCGACCCGTGCCGGGCGCTGGGCAGGCGCTGAACAGTGCGTGGCCAGATCGAGCCAGCTGCGTGCGCTTGCCCGAGCCGACGTTGAACAGGCCGGAAACCTGCGGTTTCTCGAGCAGCCACAGGATGACGTCGACGCAGTCGCCGACGTAGACGAAGTCGCGCAGCTGGCCGCCGTCGGTGTAGTCGGGCCGGCCACTGCGGAACAGCCGCATCGGCTCGCCGCGGCTGCACGGGCGGCGAAATTGCGCGCGACGACGCTCTGCATCGCGCCCTTGTGATACTCGTTCGGTCCGTAGACATTGAAGAATTTCAGGCCGACGCACTGCGGCGGCAGGGCCCCCCCTGCGTGGCGCAGGCGCGCGATGCGCTGATCGACCACGTGCTTGCTCCAGCCGTAGGCATTCAGCGGCCGCAGCTGCGCGAGCGCCTGCGCAGCTGGCATCGTCATCGAAGCCTGCACTGCCATCGCCATAGGTGGCCGCCGAGGAGGCGTAGATGAGGCGCTTGCCGCTGCGCGTGCACCACTCGAGCAGGTCGAGCGTCGCGCGAGTGTTCTGACGGAAGACCAGGTCGACATCGCTCTCGGTGGTGGAGCTGTTGGCGCCCATGTGAATCACGGGCTTCGACCTGGCCCGCGCATGACGCGGCAGCCATTCGAAGCAGCGCCTCGGGCGCGACGAGATCGGCGATCTCGTGCCGGCGAGATTGCGCCAGCGCTCATCGCTGCGCAGCCAGTCGCACCACCACGACCTCGGCGCCGCGCTCCGCGCAGGCGCGCCACCAGGTTCGAGCCGATGAAGCCGGCGCCGCCGGTGACGACATACATAGGCTCAGACTTAGATCCGCGCAGCGGGCGCCGCGGCGCTGGCGCGCCGCGTAAGGCTCGCTCGGTGATGCTGCGCGGCCTCGAGCAGGTTCGCGACGACGTAATCCGGCTCGGGCGGCGAGCCCATCGGCTGGCGCGGCCGTCCTGCCGAGACGAGCAGCGTGACGCGCGCTGCACACGGCGGCCGAGCTCGATGTCGCTGCTCTTGTCGCCGATCACCACCGCCTGCGCCGCGGCTCGAAGCCAAGAGCTCGGCGGCGGCCTCGAGCAGCAGCTGCGGTTCGGGCTTGCGGCAGGCACAGCCCTCTTCGGGCCGGTGCGGGCAGAAGTAGATGCCTCGCGATGCGCGCCCCGGCGGTCTCGCATCATCTGCAGCAGCCGCGCATTGATCTCGCGGCGCGCGCTCGAGGGACAGGAGGCCGCGTCCGATGCCGGATTGGTTGCTGACGATGACGAGGGGATGGCCCGCGTCGTGCCACAGGCGCAGGCCCTCCGCGGCCCCGGGCAGGAAGCACAGCTGCGCCGGATCGTCCAGGTAACCGCGATCGACCACGATCGTCCCGTCGCGATCCAGGATCACGGCGCCGCGGCCCGGCCGCGGCGACTCACGCCTTGCTGCTCGCGGTGATGCGGCGGATGGTCTCGCTGGTGCTGTGTGCCGGCAGCAGTTCCGCGAGCACCACCTTGCCGCCGCGGCGCAGCACGACGTCGGCCCCGACGACGGTCTCGCACCGTGTAGTCCGCGCCCTTGACCAGCACGTCCGGCTCGAGCGCCGTGATCAGCGCGAGCGGCGTGTCGTCCTCGAAGATCACCACGGCATCCACCGCCTTCAGTGAGCTCAGCACCATGGCGCGCGCGCCGGCGCTCTGCACCGGGCGGCTGGCGCCCTTCAGGCGGCGCACCGAGCGGTCGGAGTTCAGGCCGACGACGAGTCGGTCGGCCGCGCGTGCTGGCCTGATTCAGCAGCGACACGTGGCCCGGATGCAGCATGTCGAAGCAGCCGTTGGTGAACGCGACGCGCAGCCCGAGCCGGCGCCAGCGCGTTACCAGCAGCTGCGCGCGCTCGAGGGTGTAGCTGCTCTCGGCGGCTCCGGAGTCTCCTCGGTGCCACTCAGACGCGCGAGAATCTCATCCGGAGACGCCGTGGCGGTGCCGTACTTACCGACGACGATGCCGGCGGCGATGTTGGCCAGGCGCGCCGCCTGGACGATATCGGCCCCGCTCGCCAGCGCCACCGCCATCGCGGCCATCGCCGTGTCGCCGGCACCGGTCACGTCGTAGACCTCGCTCGCGACCGTGCGGATGTGCAGCGCCTCACCGTCCGAGGGCACGATGGACATGCCTTCCTTGCCGCGCGTGGCCACGACGATGCTGCAGATGCCGCGCGCGAGGATGTCGCGCGCCGCGGCGACCACCTGCGCATCCGTCGAGCAATCGTGGCCGCAGGCGCTCTGCAGCTCGTGTTTATTGGGGGTGAGCACCGTGGCGCCACGGTATTTGGCGAACGAGCGGCTCTTAGGATCGACCAGCACACGCTTGCCCGCGGCGGTGGCGGCGGCGATGGCACGCGCGGTGACGGCGTCACACAGCGCCCCCTTGCCGTAGTCGGAGAGGATGACGATGTCGGCGTCCGGGAGTGCGGCGTTGAACTGCCCCAGCAGCACTTCGGCTACGGGCGCGGGGAGCGGCGCGGCGATTTCCACGTCGGTGCGCAGGATCTGCTGGCGGTCGGCGACGTAACGGGTCTTGGTGGTGGTGGGACGTGCACCGTCGACGATCAGGTGCGTCTGCAGCCCCGCCGCGCGTCCCAGATGCTCGCGCAGTTCGGCGCCGGCTCATCCGCACCGACGACGCCGACGAGCACCACCTGCGCGCCCAGGGCCACGGCGTTGCGGGCGACGTTGGCCGCACCTCCGGGCATGTCCGAGGTGCGCTCCAGTGCCATCACCGGCACCGGGGCTTCCGGGGAAGTGCGCTCGACGGTACCGTACACGAAGCGGTCCAGCATCACATCGCCGAGCACCAGTACCCGGGCGCGCTGGAACGAGGTGAGAATATCCAGCAGGAGCGCATCGCTCATGGGCGCACCCGCGATTTCATGCCGAAGCTTCCAGCGCCTTGCACAGCATATGAGTGACCAGCAAATGCATCTCCTGGATGCGTGCCGTGACGGTGGAGGGTACGATGATGGCCGCATCGCACAGCGCGCGCATCGGGCCGCCGCTGCCGCCGATGAATCCGGTCGTCCTCAGACCGCGGGCGCGCGCCTCGCGCAGCGCGGCCAGCACGTTCGGACTGCGCCCGGAAGTCGACAGGCCGACGGCGACGTCGCCGCGCTGCCCGAGCGCTGCAATCTGGCGGCTGAAGATCGCCTCGTACCCCAGATCGTTCGCGGCCGCTGTCAGCAGCAGCGAATCCGCGCTCAGGGCCAGGGCGGCCATGGCCGCGCGGTCCTTCTCGTAACGCACCGCGAGCTCGGTGGCGATGTGCTGCGCATTGCCGGCGCTGCCGCCGTTGCCGAAGATCAGCAGCTTCCCGCCGGCGCGCAGCGCGGATTGCCACAGATGGAGTGTCTGCGCGAACGGTTCGCGCAACACCCCGAGGAAGGCCTCGAACGCGAGCCGATGCTCCTCGGCTTCGTGCTGCAGAAACGCGTCAGTCTCCATGGTCGGTGGATGCTCCCCGGCAATTCTCAGCAGTTCAACCCATCGCCGCGCGCGATGCAAACGACGCGCGAAGCCCGCCATCGCGGATGCTCTTTTGAATCAGGGCTTTATGTCAACGATGGCCGTGCGGGTGGCGCCGCTCGCACCGCAGCGGCAACGCGCCGGCCGGTCGGCCTGCCGGCCCCCGGGGACCCAGGCGCAGGCGGGCGCGGGCGATGAGTTCGCCGTCCGAGGCACGCGTGCTGCGCGACTTCCTCGCGCAGTGGGCGCGCCTGCAGCCGCAGCGGCCCTTCCTGCGCACCCCGGCCGGGGGTGAACTCGGGTATGGCGCGCTGCTCGAGCACTCAGCGCGCTTCGCGGGGGCGTTGCGCGCGCGCGGCGTCCTCCCCGGCGAGCGGGTCGTCGCGCGGGTCGAGACCTCCGCGCAGGCGGTGCTGCTGTACGTGGCCTGTCTGCGCCTCGGCGCGGTCTTCGTGCCCGCCAATCCGGCAGGAACCGTCGCGGAACTCGAGTACCTGCTGCGCGATGCGGATCCGCGCCTCACGGTCGTGTCCCCGGCGCGGTTCGAGTCGTTGCGTGAAGTCGTCCAGGCCTGCGGCGACTGCGGACTCGAGACGCTCGGGAGCGGAGCCGAGGGCTCGCTCGCGGAACTGGCGCAGCGCAGCGCGCCCGCAGCGCTCGAGGAGCCGCTTGCCCCCGGTGCGCTCGCGGCGCTCGTTTACACCTCTGGCACCACCGGGCGGCCCAAGGGAGCAATGCTCACGCAGGCGAATCTCGCCACCAACGCCGTGGTGCTCGCCCACGCCTGGCGCTTCTCGGAGCAGGACCGGCTGCTGCACGCGCTGCCGCTGTTTCACGTGCACGGCCTCTGCGTCGCCATCAACACGGTCGTAGTTGCGGGCGCAGGCCTCATGCTGCTACCGAAGTTCGCCGCCGCCGCGGTGCTGCAGCACCTGCCACAGGCCACGGTGTACATGGGGGTGCCCACGCACTACACCCGCCTGTTGCAGGAGCCGGGACTCGACCGCGAGGCGGCCGCACACGTGCGGCTGTTCGTTTCCGGCTCCGCGCCGCTGCTGCCGCAGACCCTGCAGCGGTTCCGTGAGCGGACCGGGCAAACCATCCTCGAGCGCTACGGCATGACCGAGACCCTCATGAATACGTCCAACCCGTATGCCGGGGCACGGATCCCGGGCTCGGTCGGCTTGCCCCTGGAAGGCGTCGCCGTGCGGGTGAGCGAGCGCGCCGGCGGCGCCCCCGTGAGCCCCGGCACGATCGGGACACTCGAGGTTAAAGGGCCCAACGTATTCGCCGGGTATTGGCGCGATGCGCACAAGACCCGCGGCGCCTTCAGCGCCGACGGCTGGTTCCGGACCGGCGACCTGGGGCGCATCGATGCAGAGGGCTACGTATGGATCGTCGGCCGCGCCACGGATCTGGTGATCAGCGGCGGGTACAACGTGTATCCGAAGGAGGTCGAGGCGGAACTGGATGCCGTGCCTGGCGTTGCCGAGAGCGCCGTGTTCGGCGTCCCGCACGCGGATTTCGGCGAGGGCGTGACGGCCGCCGTGGTGTTCAAGCCCGGGGCCACGCTTTCTGAGGCGCAGCTGCTCGAGCACCTGCGGGGGCGCCTGTCGGGCTATAAGGTACCCAAGCGCATCGTCTTCGTGTCGCAGCTGCCGCGTAACGCCATGGGCAAGGTGCGCAAGGACGCATTGCGCGCCAGCTACGCGTCGCTCTACGCTGCGCACTGAGCCTGGGCCGCCCGGGATCGAGCGGGACCGGAATAATAATGAGCGCACCCAGCCTGTCGCAGCCTGCCGCGCATCAGCCGCTGACGAGCGCCCAGCGCCGCGGTTTCTGGGCCGCGTGGGCCGGCTGGACGCTCGATGGCATGGATTCGTTCATCTTCGCGCTGGTGCTCACGCCGGCGCTCACCGAGCTGCTGCCCAAATCCGGTCTGCCGGCGTCTGCACCACACGTGGTGTATGCCGGTTCGGTGTTGTTCGCAGTCTTTCTCGTGGGCTGGGGCTCCTCGCTCATCTGGGGCCCGCTCGCGGATCACTGGGGCAGGGCGCGGACACTGGCCGCGGCGGTGGCCTGCTACGCCGTGTTCACGGCCGCGGCGGCGCTGGCGCAGAACGTCTGGCAGCTGGGTCTGTTCCGCTTCCTGGCCGGCGTCGGCATCGGCGGGGAATGGGCGCTCGCGGGCACCTACGTGGCGGAGGTGTGGCCGGAGTCGCGCCGCAAGATGGGCGCTGGCTACCTGCAGACCGGTTACTACGTCGGCTTCTTCCTCGCGGCGGCACTGAATTACACCGTGGGCGCAACCTTCGGGTGGCGCGCCATGTTTCTGTGCGGCGGCATCCCGGTGGTGCTGGCGCTGTACATGCTCTCGCGGGTGCGCGAGTCGGAGCGCTGGAGCGCCGCGGCAGCGTCGGCGCCACGCGCGCAGCCGCTGCGCCAGATCCTCGCCCACGGCTTGCGACGGCGTACGCTGCTCAACGCCGCCCTCGTCACGGTCTCGATCATCGGCTTGTGGGCGGCGGCCGTGTACGAACCCTCCGCGATCGTCGCGCTCGCCCGCCAGGCCGGGTACAGCCCGGCGCAGGCCACGCGTCTGGCGTCCTTCGGCACCGGGCTGCTGTCGATCGGCACGGTGCTCGGGTGCCTCGCCGCGCCGCCGCTGGCGGAGTCGCTCGGGCGCCGTGGCGCGCTGGCGCTCTACTTCCTCGGCATGGCGCTCTGCATCGGAGTGAGTTTCGGCTGGGCCTTCTATGTACCCGGCGGCCTGCACCTGTTCATCGGCAGTCTCTTCTTTCTCGGGCTCTGCGGCGGTAACTTCGCGCTCTACAGCCTGTGGCTGCCAGAGCAGTACCCGACGGTGGTGCGCGCGACCGCCTTCGCCTTCATCACCTCCTTCGGCCGCTTCATCGGCGCGGGGGTCAACTTCCTGATCGGGGCGGCCGTGCATGCCTATGGCAGCATCGGCATGCCGGTGGCGGCGACCGCGCTCGCCTTCTTGTTCGGGCTGCTGATCCTGCCGTTCTGCCTCGAGACGCGCGGCCAGCGCCTGCCCGCGTGAGGCGCGGCGTGGCGCCGAGCGAAGTCGCGCCCGCGCTCGAGGTGCTGCGCGTGTTTCTCGGTCTGGGCCTCAGATCCTTTGGTGGTCCGGTGGCCCACCTGGGTTATTTCCGCGAGGAGTTCGTGGTGCGCCGGGGCTGGCTCACGGAACCGGGCTACGCGGAACTCGTCGCCCTGTGCCAGTTCCTGCCGGGACCGGCGAGCAGCCAGGTGGGCTTCGCCATCGGGCTGCACCGCGCCGGCTATGCCGGTGCGCTGTGTGCGTGGCTCGGATTCACGCTGCCCTCGGCGATACTGATGACGGCGTTCGCGTTAGTGGCCACGTCCCTGGACTCCGTGGCGCAGCTGGGGGTGCTGCACGGGCTGAAACTGGTTGCCGTGGTCATCGTCGCTCAGGCCCTACTCGGTATGGCGCGCACGCTGTGCCCGGATGTCGCACGAGCGGGCGTCGCGGTGTTCGCGCTCGGCGTGTCGCTGCTGCTGCGCGGACCTGCCGGGCAGATGCTGGTAATGGCCGCCGGAGCGCTGCTCGGCGTGCTGCTGTGCCGGCGGGCGGCGGCCGGCGCTGCGCAGGCGCCCCGCGTGGCGGTCTCCGTGTCCCGCTCTGCCGGCAGCTGGGCATTTGCGCTCTTTCTGGGGCTGCTCATTGCGCTGCCGCTGGTGCAGCGAGAGCTGCACTCGGCGCCGCTCGGTCTCTTCAGCGCGTTCTACCGCGCAGGAGCGCTCGTCTTCGGTGGCGGCCACGTGGTGCTGCCGCTGTTGCGCGCCGCCTTCGTGCCCCCCGGATGGGTGAGCGACGCGGACTTTCTGGCCGGTTACGGTGCCGCCCAGGCGCTGCCGGGCCCGCTGTTCACCTTCGCGGCCTACCTGGGTGCCATCGCGCGCCCGTGGGCCCACCCGCTCGCGGGCGCCGCGCTGGGACTGCTCGGTATCTTCCTTCCCGGAATGCTGATACTCGTGGCGGCGCTGCCGTTGCGGCGGGAGCTCAGTCGCCGCGCCCCGGCACGCGCCGCCATACTCGGCGTCAATGCCGCGGTCGTCGGACTGCTCGGCGCGGCGCTCTACGACCCGGTGTGGGTGAGCGCGGTGCATTCGGGCGCGGACGGGGCACTGGCACTGGCGGGCCTGGCGCTCCTGACGCTGGCACGCTGGCCCCCATGGATGGTCGTGCTGCTGACCGCTTGCGCGGGCGCGGCCGTCGCCCGTCCCGGTTGAGGCTGCCCGGCGCTTTAGGGAGCGCGCAGGAACAGACCGACCGTGAGCGCCAGGCCGATGGCCACCACCACCAGGCGCAGTGCGCGTTCGTTGACCTTCTGCAACATCAGCCCCCCGAGCACGCCGCCGATGAAGGCGCCGACGCCGGCGATGGCGGCCGAAAACCAGCGTACCTCCGGGGAGAACACGAATATCGCGACCGCCGAGGCGTTCATGACGCCGGCCAGCACGTTCTTGGTCGCACTGGCGTTGCGCGATGCGAGGCCGGCGGCCGTAAGGGCTGCGAGCATCAGGATACCGATCCCGCCGCCGAAGTAGCCGCCGTAAATGGCGATCGCGAACTGCGCAGCGGCGGCGCCGAAGCGGTGCAGCGGCCGGGGCGCCGCGCGCTTGGGCCCGAAGCTGCCCCAGGCGAACAGCGCCGTCGCGAACAGCACCAGCCACGGCACCAGGTGGGCGAAGAAGGTTGGGGGGGTGGAAAGCAACACCAGCGCACCCAGTGCACCCCCCACCAGGCTGATGATCACGAGCGCCCGGAAGGAAAGCTCGCTCGCGCCGGAGACCTCCCTGCGGCCGGTCCAGCCGCTGGCGAGCTGCGCGGGGAAGAGTGCGATCGTGGAGGTGATGTTCGCGGCGCGCGCGTCCATCCCGGTGAGCATCAGTGAGGGGAGCGTGATGAACGAGCCGCCACCGGCGAGGGCGTTCTGCACGCCGGCCCACAGCGCGGCGAGGAAGAGGATGACCAAGCTCATGCGGGGCGGGCGCAGACCCACGGCATATTAGCAAGCGCGCCGCACGCGCGGGCGCGGCTCACGCGCCGCGGCTGAGGTGCCAGGCGCGCAGCGTGTCGGCCTCCTTCTGCGGGTCGAGTCCGGCGCGCAGTTTCGCCTGGCGCTCGGCCGGCAGCGAGCGGAACCAGGCGAGTGTGTCGCGCACCGTGACTTCCAGGGGCCGGCAGGTGAGGCCGGTGCGCTGTGCCGCGGCGGTGGCGGTCAGCGAGGCGGCGGCCTCGTCGCCTTTCAGCGGGCCCCAGGGCGGCAGATCGAGCTCTTCGGCCTTCCAGTGCGCGGCCAGAAAGTCCTCCGGCACCCACGTCACGTTCGCATGCGCCTCGGGCGAGGCACGCACGCTCGCCTCGATGAGGTCGCCCATCGTGAGCGCGCGCGGCGCCGACACGGCGTTGAAGTAGCCGCGGGTGCGATGTACCACGAGCTGCATCATCCAGGCCGCGAGGTCGCGCACGTCGATGATCTGGATCGGGTCGCCGGGCGTGCCGGGGGCGAGCATCTCCCCACCCCTGGAGGCACGCACCGGCCAGTAGGTGAAGCGGTCACTGCGATCGAGCGGACCGACGATGTAACCGGGGCGCACGATGCACGCGCGTCCCTTGAAGGCCGTGGTGGTGTATTGCTCGCACAGGGCCTTCATGGGGCCGTAGGAGGTCTCGGTGATTTCCTCGGTGTTGAGGTTGGCGAGCACGCCGGTCGGGGAGTGTTCGTCGTTCGGTTGCGTAAAGCTCGCGTACGCGGAAATGCTCGACACGAACAGGCAGTAACCGCACTGCGGGGCGAGGAGGTCGGCGGACATCTTGACGTACTTCGGGATGAAGCCGGTGTCATCGACCACCACGTCCCAGTGGCGGCCGCGCAGCGCGTCGAGCTGGCCCTTGCGGTCGCCGATGAGCGTCTCGACGTGGCTGACGCCGTCGGCGGCAGTGCGGCCGCGATTGAAATGCGTCACCTTCCAGTCGCGCTGCAGCGCCTCCTGCGTCAGGTACGGCCCGATGAAGCCCGTGCCCCCCAGAATGAGGAGGGTCCCCGGCCGCGGGGTCGCGGCGGCCGGCTCGCGTGGCAGTGCCGCCGCGGCGGCGGCCAGCAGCGCCAGCTGCAGAGCATTGCGACGCGTCGTCATGGCCGCACCCCGATGACATCGGGCAGCGGTGGTGCGGCCTGCGGGATGCCCTGGCGCAGGTCCTTGCCGAGCAGCGCCGCCACCGTGGCGGCGATCTGCGCCTGGTGAACCTCGGCCACCCTGGTGCGCTCGCCCAGCGGCGCGGTGTCCGGGCCCAGCACCGCGATCCACACGTTCTCGGAGCCCTTCTCCTCGACACCGTGCTCCTTCCACTCGGTGAGCCCGCTGCCGCGGCCGTGGTCGGTGGTGATGATGAAGGTGGTCTGGTCCTTGTAGCGCGGCAGGGCCTGCAGGGTATTCCACAGCTCCCCGACGAACCGGTCGAAGGCGTGCGCGCTCTCGAGCACCAGGTCGTAGCGTCCCTGATGCGCATAGTTGTCGGTCTCGCCGTAGCCCACGAACAGCACCTGGGGCTGGCTGTGCGCGAAGGAGTCGAGCAGAGCCACCTGCATGAAGGCATCGTAGGAGGCCTCGTCGTCGAGCGGTACGGTGGTTTCGTACAGGCGGTTCAGCAGGGCCTCGCGCGGCCCGAGCGGCGCCTGGTAGGGCGGATCAAACCCGGTGAACGGCAGCTTGCTGCGCGGGAGGTTGAAGATGTTCTTGAACGTCACCCAGGTGCCGAAGATCCCGACGCGGCCACGGTAATCCGGCAGACCGTTCAGCCACTCGAACACCGAGACGTTGGGATTTGGGCCGAAGTCGTTGGAATTGATGCGCGGGTCCGGATGACCGGTCGTCATCTCGTTGTAACCCGGGTAGGAGAAGGCCAGCCCGTTGGTCACGCGGGCGATGCTGCCCTTGGCCTGGTTGCCGAATATCTGCCCGCGCACCGCGACCGTTGACCACAGGAAGGGGAACAGCGCCCGACGCCGCGCCTGCACGTCGTCGCGCCAGAACTGGCGCTTCAGATCGGCCGGCTTGGCCCAGATGCCGCCGTGCCGCTCATCGAGCAGCGCCGGGTCGGCGCCGGTAAAGATCTCCTGCCAGCGCAGGCCGTCGCTCACGATCAGCACGACGTTGCGGGTCTTCAGCGGCGGGGTGGTCGCCTGGGCCTGCGCGAGCCCGACGTGCGGCGCCGTCACGAGCAGTGCGATGCAGCAGGCGCGGGCGCCGATGCGAGTCATTGTCAGCATGCATGTTACTCCGGTGCAGTGCGCGGCCTTCGGGCGGGCGGCAGCAGCGCAGTGAGATTCCCGCCAACGATCGCCGTGAGGAAAAACCCGCGGCAACCCGCGAGCACGCCGCGGCGTTCCGACGGCAAAACGCTTGGCGGCGCGAAAGGCCGCATGATACAAGCGTTCAACAACTTGCATGGCACCAAGAACGCGCCTCCGGCACAGCGCCGCCGGCTTCGGTAAGTTTGCAGGAGTCCGCGCCATGACGGGGCAGGCTCTGGGGGTCCGCTCATGAATCGCGCGACTGATCGCCGCTGGCTGTGCCTCGCGCTGCTGCTGTGCGTGCGCGGGATGGCGGTGACACAGGCGGCGGCTCCCGCGACCGACCTCCTTACCCTGGGGCAGCTCACACTGCACCACTGCGACAGCCCGGCGCCCTGGTGCGGCACGCTGGCGCGACCCCTGGATCCGAGCGGCGCCGTGCCTGGCACGGTGTCGGTCTACTTCGAGTTCTATCCGCACGCCTCCCCCGGTCCGGCGCTCGGTACGCTGGTGGCAACCGAGGGCGGCCCCGGCTATCCGGCGACCGCGTCGCGCGGGGAGTACCTGGGGCTCTTTGAGCCGCTGCGCGCCGGCTACGACGTGCTCATCATGGACAATCGTGGCACCGGTCGCTCCGGCGCACTCGAGTGTCGCCCGCTGCAGGATGCGCCCACCCTCACCGAGGAGAACGTCGGGGGCTGCGGTGGAGCGCTCGGCGCCCGCGTGGCCCTCTACAGCACCGCGCTCGCCGCCGATGACCTGGACGCCGTGCTGGAGGGTCTGGAGATCGCGCAGGTCGGACTGTATGGAGACTCTTACGGGACCTATTTCGCCCAGGTGTTCACGCTGCGCCATCCGCAGCGGCTACGGGCTCTGGTGCTCGATGGCGCCTACCCGCTCGACGGCCCGGATTACGCCTGGTTCCCGCACTACGCGCCCGCGATGCGCGAGAAATTCAACCGTGCCTGCGAGCGTTCCCCGGAGTGCAGCGCGCTGCCCGGCAGCTCGCTTGAGCACATTGCGCCGGCGTTAAAGTCACTGCGCGAGCATCCGTTCGTGGCACAGGCACGCATCGCGGCAGGGCGCAGCGTGCGCTTCAGGGCCGACGCCTCGCAGCTCGCCACCGTCATGTTCGGGTCCGCGCCCGCCTACGCGTCCGTGCGCGACACCGATGCTGCGGCACGCGCGTTCGTTGACGGTGACCAAGTGCCGCTGTTGCGCCTCATGGCCGAAACGGTGGCCGCGGTCGATTCGCGCGACCCCACCCACAATCCGCGCGAGTTCAGCGCCGGGCTCGCCGCGGCCGTGACCTGCGGTGATCAGCCGCAGATCTTCGACATGACGCTGCCACCCGCGCAGCGCACGGCGGAGCGCGATCGGCTCATCGCCCAGCGCAAGGCCGAGGCGCCCGACACCTATGCGCCCTTCACGATCGACGAGTACCGTCAGCTGCCCCTCGACTATGCATTCATCGATGAGTGCGTCCGCTGGCCGGCGCGCACGCCGGACTGGCCGTCGAGCACGCTCGTACCCGACGCCCCCTACCCGGACGTGCCAGTGCTGGTGGTGTCCGGGGACCTCGACAACATGACCAGCGTCGCCGATGGTGCCGCGGCCGCGGCACGCTTTCCGGCAGCCCATCATGTGGTGATCACGAACGGGTTCCATGTCAATGCGTTACCGCATTCACGCAGCGAGTGCGGGGCGCAGCTGGTGCGGCGCTTTCTCACGAATCTGTCGACCGAAGATGATAGCTGTGCAGCGCAGGTGCCGCCGGTGCGGCTCGTGCCGCGGTTTGCCCGGCGCGCCGCGGAACTGACCCCCGCGCAGGCGCTGTCGGGCAACCAGGCCGGCGCGCAGGCACTGCGCGTGGTCAGTGCCGTGCTGCTGACCTGCGAGGACGCCATTGCGCGCGCGCGCGCCGACGGCGCGGGCCGAGGCGTCGGGCTGCGCGGCGGTACGGTGACCGTGACCGCGGTGCAGCCCGGATACCACCTCGCGCTGCACCAGGTGCGCTGGACGCAGGACGTCGTGGTCTCCGGGGAACTCGACTGGCCGGGTCGCAGCGGCATGGTGCACGCCGTGGTCGAGCTCGCCGCGGCCGACGGTAGGCGCGGCAGGCTCGAGCTGCAGTGGTCGGAGGGCGTCGCCCGCGCCCGCGCGACGGTGAGCGGGACGCTCGGTGGAGCGCGCGTGGCCGCCGAGGCGCCGGCCCCCTGAAGTTACGCGGGCTGCGCCGCCGCCGCGCCCACGCCCCGGCGGGCGGGGTCCACGAGCAGCCATGCCGAAGCGCTGATGAGTGCAAACACGGTGCCGGTCAGGAAGACGCTCGTCCAGGCGTTATGGCCCGAAAGGTACGCGATGATGGGCGTCGCGATCACACCGCCCAGGTTGCCGCCGGTATTGAGGATTCCCGTGGCCGCCATGCTGTCGGCGCGCGCAAGGTGCATGGTCGCGGCCCAGTAGGGCCCCTCGTTCATCTCGACGCAGAAGTAGCACGCCGCGAGAGCCGCGACGGCCAGGTACGCGTTCACGGCATCGACGGCGAGGAATTGCAGCAGCCCGGCGGCCGGTAACGACAGGAGCGGGATGATCCGCAGTCCCTTGCGCACGCCAAAGCGTACGCCGAGTAGGCCCGCCAGATAGCCGCCCGCGCCGGCGCCGATGGCCGCCGCAACGGGTGGCGTGCTCGCCAGCCAACTGCCTTCCAGCTGGGTGAAGTGCCGCTCCTGCAGGAGGTACAGAAAGCACCAGTTCGCCAGCAGGTAGTAGACGTAGTTCATGCACAGGTAGGAGATCGTGAGCAACAGCAGGTCACGGTTCCTGAACAGCACGCCGATACGCCGCCAGGGAATGCGCTGCTCAGCCACCGGCGGCGGCCGGGAGTCGAGTTCCGCCAGCTCCGTGTCACTGACACCGGGATGCTCGGCGGGCGTGTTGCGTGCGTAGAAGCCCCACCAGATGACCAGTCCCAGGGCCGGGAGCGACGTCCACACCAGTGCCCGCTGCCAGCCAAAGCCGAGCATCAGTGAGGCAATCAGCGGCGGGGCGAGCGCCGCGCCGAGCTGCAGGCCCATGCTCTGCACGCCCTGCACCAGGGACCATTTCTCGGGCCTGAACCAGGCCTCGAAGACGCCCGCGCAGACGGGAAAGATCGGCCCCTGCGCGGCGCCGAGCACGAACTGCACGACCAGAAGCGCCGCGAACAGCGCGGCGCCGCCGAGCACCCAGGGCAGCAGCGGCGTGGCGATCGTCGCCGTAAAGGCAATGAGGCCGATGATGACGAACGTCAGGCGCGCCCCGAGACGCTGCCCCAGCAGACCGCCGGGAAACTGCAGCAGCGTGTAGCCGACGATCATCGCTGTCTCGAGCCAGCCGAGCTGCATCTGGCTGATCCCCAGCCGCGGCATCATCTGCACGCCGGCGATCGTGATGCCGCGCGCCTGAAAGTAGGCCACCATGCCGAAGCCGAACAGGAACCAGTAGATGCGCCAGCGTACGCGCGGTCGCCTGAGGGGCGGGCGCTGCGCGGGGAGCGAGCTGGCGCCGGTCACGCCGCCCCGACGGCGTCGCCGATGCGCTGCAGCACGTAGCGACGGATGTCGAGGTTGAAGTCTTCCATGGGAGCATAGTAGCCGCGCTCGTGCACGCGCGCGCTGATGCCCTGCTGCACGGCCTCACAGATGGCCCAGTCCTGGCGGTTCACGAGGTCCCAGAACTCGGTGGTGTCCCGGGCGTCGAAGTCGCTCTTGGCGAGCTCGTACGGCTCGAACAGGAAATGGCACACGATTTCGGTGCGTGCGGCGCTCTTGGGCTGCAGGATGAACACCGCGGCGTGATCGCAGGCGAGGCTGAGGAAAAGATTGGGGTAGATGAGTTCGCCCTTGTGACGCACCTGCTCATCGGCGTTGAGCGCGGGGAAAGGGCGGCGTCTGGTAGTGCCGGAACTGGTAAAGGTGTACGCCCCGGGGCGGTGTGGCACGCCACGCGTCCAGTCGAGATCGGCGCCGCCGCGCTGCCTGAAGGCCGGGACCACGGCGCACAGCTCCGGGTGCACGCCCGCGCAGTGGTAGCACTCGTTGTAGTTCTCGCAGATCACCTTCCAGTTGGCGGCGACCTCATAGCGCAGCGTGTGCCCGATGCGCAGATCGCCGAGACCGTAGCGGTGGATGCGGGCGGAAATCGCCCCGAGCTGCGCGGGGAGTGCGGGAGCCTGCGCCGGGGTCAGATTGAGAAATACAAAGCCGTCGTGGCATTCAAGGCCCACCGGGTAGAGGCTGAAGAGACCCTTGTCGAAGCCGGCGGCTGCGCTCAGGTGTGGCGCTGCGATCAGGCGCCCGTCCAGATCATAGGTCCACTGATGATAGGGGCAGGTGATACGAGTGCCGACGAGGCCGCCGCCCAGGGGTGCGCCGGCGGCGGCCGCGTCGCGGCACAGGCGTGCGCCGCGATGGCGACACACGTTGTAGAAGCCGCGCAGCCGCCCCGCGCGGTTGCGGGTCAGGATGATGCTCTCGCCGAGCACCTCGAGCACCCGATAGGCGCCGGGTGCGGCGAACTCTTCGGCGCGCGCGACGCACACCCACTCACGGCAGAAGATGCGTTCCTTCTCGAGCGCGAAGACCTCCGCCGAGCTGTACCAGCTCGAGGGCAGCGATGGCTCGAGCCCGGCAGGTGCTGCCCCTGGCTGTGCACTCATCGTGCGCCCGCCAGGTCCAGGACACCCGGCGTCGTGGCCGGTTCGCTCTGGCGGTGCAGCGGCGCATCGCGGCGGTGACCGAGGGATTGTGGATCGGCGTCGAGTTCGCGCGCGAAACGGTGTCCGCTGTAGACCGCATGCACGATGGCCCCCGGGGCCGCGGCATCCCCGATGCGCGTCACCGAACTGATGCCGGCGCGATTCAGGTCATCGCTGCGCGCGCTGAGGGCTTGGTAGAGGAAGTCATTGGAGAAGCGCGCGCCGACGATCAGCAGCGACTTGCAGGACAGGCGCGTCAGCGCGTTGGTGAACTGCTGCGCGAGTACCAGGTCCCCTGCCTCGAACGCGACCACGCGCGCGAGCGTGTGCAGTGCGATCCCGGCCGCCGCCAGGGCGCGGTGGATCTGCGGCTGTTCGTTGCTCATGATGGCCCAGGCTGAGGCATGCCCGGCCGGCGTCACGTAACTCACTTCGAGTCCGCTCTTGGCGAGATGTTCGGCGATTGCGCCGCCCATGTAGTAGTTGTCAAAGTCATACACCGCAACCGGTCCCTCGATACGTGCGCCGTCGGCGACGTCATCGGGGGTGTAGACGTTCGGTTCCTCGAGCCGCCCCACCGGTACCTCGAGCGGCGAATAGAGCAGCCGTGCCCAGCGCGAGCCGGTCGCGATCACGACGTGCGTGTTGCCGAGCTCGAGGATGTCATCCGCCGCCAGGCGATTGCCGCGGTAGATGTTCACGTTGGCGAGCCGCTCGAGCTGTCCGCGGCGCCAGTCGAGCACGCGTCCCCAACCGGCCAGTCCCGGCAGGCGCGTCTCAAAGCGCAGGCGGCCGCCAATCTCGTCGGCGGCCTCGGCCACCGTGACCTCGTAGCCGCGCCGGCCGAGGGTCAGCGCACACTCGAGACCTGCGGGTCCGGCGCCCACGATCAGCACCGAGGCCGGGCTGGCGGCGGGCGCCACGCGCTCGGGGTGCCAGCCGCGGCGCCACTCCTCGCCGATGGTGGGGTTCTGCGTACAGCGCACCGGCACGCTGTCGTGCCAGCTGGAGATGCAGATATTGCAGCCGATGCACTCGCGGATGTCCTGCTCGCGACCCTGGTCGATCTTCTGCGGCAGAAACGGATCGGCGATCGAGGGGCGCGCCGCGCCGATCAGGTCGAGTACGCCGCGCCGGATCTGCCCGACCATGGTATCCGGCGAGGTGAAGCGTCCGACGCCGACCACCGGCTTGGTGGTGAGCTGCTTCACGAACTCGATGATCGGCTCATGGCTGCCTTCGGGGGCGAAGCGCGACGGGGCGCAGTCAGTGGGCGAGGAATCGAGCTTCACGTCCCAGAGGTCGGGCAGCTCGGCCAGCAGGCCGACCACTTCGTGCGCCTCGGACGGTGCGACCTCGCTCGGCCGGGCCCGCAGCTCCTCCAGGCTGATGCGCAGAGCGACCGCGCACTTGCCCTGCACCGCTTCATGGGTGACCTCGAGCAGCTCACGCACGATGCGCACCCGGTTGGCGACGCTGCCGCCGTACGCATCGGTGCGCTGGTTCCAGTCCGACAGCAGGAATTCGTAGGGCAGATAGCCCATGCCCGCATAGACGTACACGATATCGAAACCGGCGCGGCGCGCCTTGCGTGCGGCTTCCGCCTGCCAGGTGAGCAGCTGGCGGATGTCCGGCGTCTCCATCACGCGCGGCCGCTGGTTGCCCATGAAGTTCACGTGCGTCGCCATCCACGCCGTTCCCGAAGGGGACATGGGCGGGATGCGGCTGCTGCGGTTCATCACCGAACCACCGCCGTGCCACAGTTCGATACCCGCCAGGGCCCCGTGCTTGTGCACCGCGTCCGTCATCAGCGCGTGCGCGCGCACGTCATCCTCGTCCCAGAGCGTCGCAAACGGCAGCGGCGCATCGTCCGAGCTCGGATCGATCGACACGTAGCCGGTGCATACGACGCCCCAGCCGCCCTCGGCCTTGGTGCCGCGGAACGCGGCGCGCATGCGCGGCATGGCGTTCGTCATGCCGGCCGCATGCGGCACGGCATAGAAGCGATTGCGGGCCGTAACCGGCCCGATCTTTACGGGTTCGAATAGAATGTCGTAGCGGGGGTTGCGTGCCATACGCAGTCCAACGGCCGGTGGCGCGGCGACCTTGATGCGGGCGAGTCTGCCCGTAGTTGAGCGGATGTTCAATAACAGCCGCCGAGCGGCTATGCTCTGCAGCCGAATGGCGGTCCGGCCTGACTGAGAGAAGAAATCCGCATGCTCGCAAAGCCGTTACTCCTTCTTATGACACTGCCCGTACTGGTCCCGGCGCTCGCCGCGGCCCAGACCGTCAGTCCCGATACTCCCGAGGCGGGCTCGGTCGAGGAGATTGCGCACGCCACCACCGACGCGCGCTTCCTCTCGCCGTGGGTTGCCTATCTGCCGGCGTCCGCGAGCGTGGTATCCCCGCGCGCCTTCCTGCATCGCATTCCCGGCGCGCCCGGGGAGTTCGTGAACTCGACGCAGGCCTATGCGTACTGCCGCGCGCTGGCCGCCTCTTCCGCGCGCGTGCGGATGTTCACCATCGGCCGCTCGGAGGAGGGGCGCGACATCGTGCTGCTGGCAATCACCGATGAAAAGGGCATCGCCAGCCTCGAGCAGCTCAAAGCCGCCACCGCTGCGCTCGCGGATCCGCGCAAGACTGATGCGGCGACCGCAGACCAGCTCGTTGCCGCGGCGCGCCCGATCTACTACCTCAATGCCGCACTGCATTCGGATGAGACCGGCTCGACCGAGTCGGTGCTGGAGCTCGCCTACCGCCTGGCGGTCTCCGAGCAGCCGATGATCCGGCGTATCCGCGAGAACGTCGTCGTGCTGATCAACCCGGTATCAAACCCGGACGGGCGCGACAAGCAGGTTGAATGGTTCTACCGGTACCTCAAGGGCAAGACTGACCTCGCGAGCCTGCCGCGCCAGGCGCCCCCGTACTGGTCCAAGTACGCCTACGTGGACATCAACCGCGACGCGCACCAGCAGGTGCACGAGACCACCAAGGCGGTCTTTCGCATGATGTTTGACTGGCACCCGCAGGTGATCCATGACCTGCACGAGAGCGTTTCGCTGCTGGTGACCTGGAACGGCACCGACCCGATCAACGAGCACGTGGATCCGCTGACATACGCCGAACGGCTCGAGTTTAGTTTTCACGAGGTCCAGGTTATGACGGGCCTGGGGATGCCCGGTGTGTGGACCTGGAACTTCGGCGACGACTTCGCGCACCTGTATCTGGATGCGATTGCCACGAACCACAATGCCGACGGTCGCGGTTACGAGACCTTCGGTAACGGTACCGCCGAGACGCTGCGTCCGGAGCAGCCCGGCACCGAGGTAAGTGTCGAGTGGTTCCGGCCGCTGCCGCCGCCGGCGCAGAAAACCTTCCTTTGGTCCGCCCGCGACAACGTCAACTACAACGAGACCGGGATACTGGCGGCGCTGGATTTCATGGCACAGCAGTCCAAGACGCTGCTGAAAAACTACTATTTGAAGGGTCTGCACTCCTACCAGCGCGGACTCGAGCAAGCCCCTTTTGGCTTCATCATCCCTGACGATCAGGGTGATCCCGAGCGTGTCGCGCAGATGGTCGCGCGCCTGCTGTCCCTGGGAATCGAAGTGCAGCGCGCCGCGTCGGCTATCACGCTCAAGGAAGGCAACTTCCCGGCTGGTACCTACGTCGTGCGCCTGGACCAGCCTTACCGCGACTACGCCGTGGACTTGCTCACTCCCCAGCAATACCCCAAGGATCATTTCGCCGAGGCTTACGACGATGTCTCCTGGGAACTTCCGGCGCACTATCATCTCGCGGTCATCGCGACTGCGGATCCGCAGGTGCGCGCCGCCAATCTGGTGGCACTGCAGGCTGCGCCGCAGGTCCACGGGACGCTGAAGGGGGACGGGCCCGTGCTGGTCCTCAAGGACAGCGGCCAGGAGGGTCTGCTCGAGGCGCGCTTCGCACTCGCGCGCTTCAAGGTTGCCATCGCCGAGCACGCCTTCAGCGCCAACGGCACCGACTATCCGGCGGGCTCGTGGATTCTCGAGCCGCAGCCGGGTCTGGCGGCGAGCGTGCGCGACATCGCCGCAAAACTGGGCCTCGATTTTGTGAGCCTAGGGTCGGTTCCCGGGGTGGCAAAGCACGAGACGCCCGTACCCCGACTCGGGTTGTGGGTGCCGTGGGCGGACACCGACACGATTGGCTGGGCGCGCTACACGCTCGACCAGCGCCACATACCGTACAGCTACGTACGCGATGAAGACATTCGCGCCGGGCGGCTGAAGAACAAGTACGACGTACTGCTTTACGGGCACGTCGACCTTGAGCTGGCCGAGCAGATCGAGGGGCTCTACAAGGCCTGGTCGCCGATGCCGTTCAAGAAGACCGCTGCCACGCCGAGCCTGGGCACACCGGCCTCGTCCGAGGACATCACCGGTGGCATCGGCTACGCCGGACTTGCGGAGCTGCAGAAGTTCGTAAGCTCGGGAGGATTGCTCATCACGCTCGGCAACGGTTCCATGCTGCCCCTCGAAGGCGGCCTGGTGCGGGGTGTGCGCCGCGAGGCGGGCGGCGTGCCGCGCACCTCCGGAGGTGGTGGCGCTTCGGCGGCCGCCTCCCAGGCCTCTACGGCCAAGACCCCGGGCGCGCATGTGCGGGTGTCGTTCGCGCGGCCGGAGCATCCGATTGCCTATGGATATCCGGCGCGGACCTGGGTGTTCCGGCAGAATTTTGCGCTCTACTCGCTGCCCCGCAGTTGGTTGCGCATGGCGTACTGCACCACCTGCCTTGATGGTCCCATCGATACGAGCAGCATCGTGCTCGAGTGGGGCGACCGCGAGGGTAAGCCGTTCGTGGTCAGTGGCCAGGCCTGGGGCGAGGAGAATCTCATGGGTCGGGGAGCCATAATGGACTTTCGCAGCGGGGCAGGCCACGTGGTCACGTTCAATTTCAACCCTCTGCACCGCGACCTGAATCGCGGTGATCAGCGCCTGCTGTGGAACGCCATTATTAACTGGCGCGCGATTCTCGCGCAGCCACCGCCCGGATAGCGCGGCTCAGCGGCTCGCCGGGGTCGTGAGCGGTGAACCGAGGTAGCAGCCGAACTCCTTGACGAAGTTGACCGAAACCCGCGCGTGCACGCGCCCCTGGCGGTCGAGGAACTGCGCTTCGTCGGCGTGCGGGACGACCGCCCCGTGCCACACGTTCGGATGCAGATAAAGACCGCGGCGGCCATCGCACCAGAAGGTCACGAAGGATTCGGGTTTGACGTCATCGCCCGGCAGCGCCAGGGGCACCACGAAGCTCTTGCCATTGAGCGGATAGAACAGCTGTCCGCCGTCGGGATGGTAGTTGGCCCGCCAGATCAGCGCGCGCTCGCGCGCCTTCTCGCTGTGCTCCGCCGATGCCTGTTCAGGCCAGGTGCTCCAGCCAAACAGGTAACTGTCGCCGACGGCGTTGTTGCGTGCGAACAGCGTCTCGCCCTTCCACCAGAACTCGAACAGCCCCTCCACAACGCCGCCCTGATCGCCACTGTTCGCATCGATCGACCGCCACCCCTGCGCGGGCCAGCGCACGATTTCGATCCTGCAGGCTTGCGGATCATCGACCAGTCGCCCGTACCCAGCGAGGCTGGCCTCGCTCGCCACGACCAGCGGTGTGTCGTGAACCCGTCGCACACCGGTTGACGGTATATAGGCGATTGCGTCCGGATCGATGTCCATTGAGGCCTTAGCGGTTTATGTACGCCAATTGGGGCGGTTCCATTATGCACCGGGACTCAAGGTGCAGGAATTTCCCCATGCTCCGCGCGCGCGTCGTGCCCGACCCGCAGGGCGATGATGCCGCTGAGCAGGACGCCTGCGGCCACGATGAGCAGTCCCCACGTGAAGCTGCCGCTCGCCTCCTTGATCCAGCCGACGAGGTACGGTCCGGCGAAGCCGCCGAGATTGCCAGTCGCGTTGATGAAGGCAAGACCCGCCGCCGCCGCGGCGCCGCGCAGAATCGCGCTGGGCAGTGTCCAGAAAATCGGCAACATCGCGAGGGTGCCAGTGACTCCAACAGTGACGGACAGGATCGCAAGTACGGCGGAGCCGTGAAGTAGCGCGCTGAGCGCGAGTCCGGTGAATCCCACGAGGGAGGCGAGCGCGATGTGCCGCGTGCGCTCACGGCGGCGATCCGAATGGCGCGACCAGGCGATCATACCGAGCGCAGCTGCAGTGTATGGCAGTGCGACCGCGAGGCCGATCGCGCCCGCTGGTATCCCGGCAGCGGCGAATATCTGCGGGATCCAGAACACCACGCCGTAGAGTCCGAGGTCGGCACCGAAGTAACACGCTGCCAGCGCAAGCACCCGTGCGTTCAGGAGCGCGGCGCGCACCGAAGTATGCCGAGTTCCCCGGGGCGAGATCGCTTCGCTTGTCAGCTTGGCGGTAAGCCAGGCGCGTTCCTCTGGATCCAGCCATGCCGCTTGCGCGGGCGTATCGCTGAGGAAACGCAGCGTGAGGAAGCCCAGTAACAGCGAGGGGATGGTTTCAGTCAAAAACAGCCATTGCCAGCCCGCGAGCCCGAAGGCGCCATCGAGCCCAAGCAGGAGGCTGGAGATGGGACCGCTCAGCGCCGTGGAAACCGGTATTGCGACCATGAAGGTGCCGATCAGACGGGCGCGCTCTGCCGCCGGCACCCAGTAGGTCAGGTAGTAAAGGACCCCCGGGAAGAAGCCGGCTTCGGCGACACCGAGCAACAGACGCAGTGCATAAAAACCGGTGGCGGTCTTGATGAAGGCCATGCCGGCGGCGACGATCGCCCAGGTGATCATGATTCGGCCGATCCAGCGTCGTGCCCCCAGGCGATGCAGGAGCAGATTGCTCGGAATCTCGAACAGGCAATAGCCGAGAAAGAAAATGCCGGCCCCCAGACCGTAGACCGAGGGCGAGAATCCCAGATCGCGGTGCATCTGCGCTGCGGCGAAGCCGACATTGACACGGTCGATGAAAGCCGCGAAGTAAAGCACCCCGAGAAACGGCACCAGGCGGGTGCGTACCTTGCGCAGCGCGGTGCTGGCGGGAGCGTGGCTCACATGCTGAACGAATTGCCGCGCGCCCTTATCAAGCGAGGCGCACCGTGGATCTGCTGCGCTAGCGTGCGGTCGTGCGCGCCAACGCGTCGATGAGAGCCGCGTAGTCGTGCAAGCCCGGGGTGGCGAGTCCGGCAACCTTGCCCTGATCGTCCCAGTGGCGCACGCGCACCGCCTCACGGTAGTGGGGCTTCTGCTCGAAGCGCACGACCTCCGCCGCGGACATCGGGCCTCCCTGCAGCTTCAGCGTGTGAACCGAGGCCGGGCTGAGCTGCGCGAAGTAAAGCGGATCCACCGCGCACAGGTAACGCTTGGCCGGGACGTGCAGTCGCACGGGTTCGGCGACGTCCGGCGGCAAAGCGCTGTGACAGCCAGCGCGCACCGGTTTCCTCGTGATGCGCATCGCTCACCCAGTCCTCGATGGCGTCCGGTACCGCTTCGAGCAGGTGCCCCACATCGTGCAGGAGCGCCGCGATGACGAGGTTATCGGGCGCACCCTGCACGCGGGCGAAGTGCGCAGCCTGCAGGCCGTGCTCGGCCATCGATACGCGCTCGCCGAAGTAGGCGCCGGCGCCGCGCCGCTCGTAGAGCGCCATGACTTGCGCGGCGACGCTCACGCGGGCACCTCGGCCAGCCGGCGCCGCAGCAACGCGGTCTCACTGTAGACGCTGTCGCGGCTGAGGTAGCAGCCGCGCAGGTGACGCGGAAAGCGCGCCGAAGCGAAAGCGGTACGACCGTGCAGCGTGCGCTGATTGTCGAACACGACCAGCGTGCCAGCACCCAGACGCGTGCGCAGCTGATAGCGCGGCTCGCGCAGCAACGCGGCGAAGCGTCGATAGGCCGCATAGAAGCGGGGTGCCGCGCCGGCCGCGAGGCTAAGTGGGGCAATGGAGCGGTTGTTGTAATGGACCGCCGTCACCGCCCCGGCAGCAGACAGCTGGATCAGCGGCCGCTCGGCATACAGCTCCGCGTCCTGGGAGCGGTAGAGAAACGGCACGGCCGTGCCGGTGAGCGTGGCAAACTCTTCGGGCGCCTCGCTGCGCAGCTGCGCGGCGAGCGCGAAACCGTCGGCGAACAGGCTTTCGCCGCCCTCATCCGAGGTCACGAGCGCATGCAGCGCCTGAAATCCCGGCACCGGCTCGCGGTAGGGGTTGTCGGTGTGCAGCCCGAGGCCCCGGTCGGAGTAGGCAAGGTTTTCCGGCTGCGCCACCGAGCGCACGTCGAAGGTGAGCCCGTAGTTGGTCTCGAGCACGCGGCCGACCCGCGGCATGACCTCAAGAATCGCCTCTTCCCGCGCCGGCACGTCCTCCAGGAAGGCCAGTCCATCCTGCACCAGGCGCGTGAGCCACGTGAGCCGGGTGTCCGGAACGCCTGAGAGGGCGGCAACGCTCGCCCAGGCGAAATCCCGCCGGGCATCGAGGCGCTCCCCTTCGAGCCAGGTGCGCACCTGCAGTTCCGGGCGCGGGGCGCGGGCTTGCGGGCGATGGGCGCGCAGCCATTGCAGCTGGAAGGACGCAGTACGACTTTCGCCGTCCCAGTCGATGCGCACCGCGCCGTTCGCGTGCACGACGTTGCGAATGCGCGGTGCGGCCGGCAAGTCCGCGATATCGATCAGGCGCTGTCCGCTGTAGGCGTCGCGGTCCTCGGGCACGTTATCGCGCAGCCACAGGCTCGGGTATTCGCTGCGTGCCCCGTCGGCCCACTCGACCGTTAGGGTTTCCGGGGCCGCGGAAACCCGGCTGACTCCAGCAGGTTCACTCATGCGCGGATTTTGCGGCCTTGGTATTCAGGACGTAAAGGACGCCGGCACACGCGGCAGCCACCGCGCTGACCACGGCCAGTGAAACGAAGACTCCCTCCCAGCCATAGGCACGTGCGATCCGCGCCATAGTGTCGCCGGCGAGCGCGCCGCCGATGTAGCCGATGCCGTCGATAATCCCTGACGAAGCGGCGCTGGCCTGCTTGCCGCCAAAATCCAGCGCAAAGGCGCCGCCGAGGTAGGAGTACGGCCCCAGGAGGCAGAACGCCACGATGCCGATCATGAGTACCGGAAAGAGGAAGCTCGTGGTGCCCGCGTGCACGCCCATCAACAACAGCAGCGCAACTGCCGCCCCGGTCAAACCCAGGAACATGAGCAGCGCGCGGCCGTTGAGCCCCAGGCGATCGCTCAGCCACCCGGCCGCCAGTACCGAGAGAACGCCGACGGCCGGAAAGACCGCGCTGACGGTGGCGGAGCGACTGTTGCTGAAACCCAGCTGGTCGCGCAGGTACTGTGGCGTCCAGGTGTTGAAGGTCTCGCGGATGATCGTGCAACCGAACGACAGCAGGCACACGAGCAGAAATGCCCGGCTGCGCAGCAGCGGCTGCAGCAGCGCCCACACCCCCGCCGGCGGCGCCTCCGTCTGCGCGAACAGGTTCAGCGGATTGGCCTTCGCCGGCGGATGCCCGGCATCGGCGCGTGACTCACGCAGCCACAGAAGGCTTGCCAGCAGCGCGACCGCGGCCACGGCCGCGGCAAACAGAAACAGGGCACGCCAGCCGTAGCCGCGCTCGATCAGTATGCCCATCTGCTGGCGCGCCAGTGCATCACCCACCAGATAACTGATGCTGAGGATGCCGAGAATGGAACCGTACGAGGTGTAGTTGAACCATTTCGAGGAGAGCTTGATCAGGCCCGCCCAGCCCACGGACTGGGTGAGGCGATTCCCCACCCAGGCCAGCGTGAACAGCGGCAGCGTGCCGGAGAGCCCGAACAGTAACGTGAAGATCGCGGCGCCGCCCACGCCGATGAGGAAGTTGCGCCTCCCGCCCCAGTAGTCGCCAAGTCCGGTCAGAAAGAACTTGCCGAATGCGTACGCGAGTACGCCGAAGGAGGTGATGGACCCGAGCCGTACCAGCGCCTCGCCATGATTCATGCCGCGCCGGCCGAGCTCCTCCGCCAAGAGGGGTGTGGCCACGGACAGATCGGCCCGGCAGTAGTAGCAGGCCGCATAACCGACAAAGAGCAGCACGATCGTGCGGATCTGAGCAGCCAGCAGGGAACCCGTTGCCGGGGCGGGCGCGGTGACGTCCACTGGCGTAACGGTGCTCATGGCCGCGCCGACGCCGCGTCGCCCGCGTTCGCCCAGATCGGATCCGTGTAGGCGTGGCGGCCGAGCTGATCCTCGACGACCAGCGCATACCAGCGCAGGTGTCCGGGGTGCACGGTGAAATCGACGTGGGCCGTCACGGGCGCGCCATAAAGGATGCGCGTCTCGCGCACCTGGCCATCGCCGATCAGCTCGACTTTCTTCAATCCCGCGACGGAGCCCAGCTCAAAGGCGAGCACCGCAGGCTGAGCGGGCAGGGCGGGGAGCGCGGTACCGAACAGGGTGGCCGGATAGATGATGGGGCCGTAGCTCACGTAGGCGTGGCCGGCCTTGAGTCCTGCTGCGAACTCCTCGGCGCTCACGGCGCCGCCCAGGTGCACGAAGGTGCGGACGCGACCGGACTGCTCGCCCCACACGTTGTGGGTGTCACTGCCGCCGGAGAGGTAATAGTGCCGCCCTTCATTCCAGTAATCCCACAGTCTCGCCAGTACTTTCGCATCATCCCCGGGCACCGTCGAATTGATCTCCACCAGGTCGAAGTCGCCATCGAAGCCACCGGGGGCGACACCGGCGGCCACACTGGAAAAGTAACCGTAGGGGATGAAGGGATGATTAACCTGCACGACCGTGGCACCCTCGCGCCGTGCCTCCTGCAGCACGGCGCTGATGGGGGCGGTGCTGGTGTCGATGGCCAACTGGGCGCCGCTCTTCAGCGGATAGGCGTTGAAATGACCCCAGGACGGTGACAGTTCGATGCCGGGAATGAAGGCCACGTGGCGCGCGCCGGCGATCCGCGCCAGGGCGGCGTGGTTGGCGGTCGAGTCATGATCACTGACGAACAGCAGGTTGAGACCCGCCGCGAGCTGGGAGCGCGCGAGGTCCTCAGGCGGCGTCACCGCTTCGGCCTGGTCGGCATGATGATGCAGATCGGCGGCGTACCAGCCGTGGGCCGGCGGGTCGAACACGGTCTTGATGTCCACGCGGCAGTGCGCGGTCTCGCCGGAGAGCACTTCGACCCGCACGGCGGCATCGGGCGCAAGCACCCCGGCCCCGGCGGATACCCTGAAGCCATAGGGGCCTGGGGCGATGGGTACCTCCAGGTGCCCCTGCGGGGTGAGTTCGGTAAAGAAGGTCCTGCGCCCCAGAAACTCGACCACGGGCTGATCGCCGGTGTCGATGACGATGCGCGCATCCAGAGGCGCACCACTGCTGGCGTCAGCGACCGCAAACGCCACCGCCCCTGGTTCCCCCAGGCCGGTGAAGTCCTGCGTCTGCACGCTGCCGGGGCCGCACCGTGACCGGTAAATGCGCGCTACCCGAGTAGTTCTTTCCGGTGGCATACAGGGTGTACTCCCCTGCGGGCAGACGGGCCGCGTAGCGGCCCGCATGTCCGAGCACCCAGCCGTAGGGTTGGCCGTCCTTCTCGATCACGACGACCGGATCCTGCAGCGCGCTGCCGCTCTGGGTGCGCACGCTCCCCCGCACTTGTCCCGCGCGCAGATGCTGCTGCGCGATCTGCGCGGCCAGCACCGGTGCCAGGTCGCCGCTCGCGCCGACCTGCAGCCAGCCGCTGAAGGTGCGGCTTTCGTGCGGTTTCAGCGTGTGCCGCAGGAACATGTCGCGCGAGCCGGAGCCGACATAGTCGGTGTAGGGGGCGTGCAGGGTGACCGTCCAGCCGGCGTCATAGCCGCTCACGCGCTTGGCGAGCGCCGCCGTGGCGCTGCCCTCGTTGAGGGCGCCGAGGCCCGGCACGGGGAACAGGAACCCGCTGCTCGGCCACAGCGTCAGCCCCGACAGAAGATCTGCCAGGGGTGTCGCGCCCTCGTTTGTCATGGTGGTGCTGATCGTCACGCGATCGGAACCCGCCGCGAGCGTGTACAGGGTCTCGATGCGCGCCGCTCCCCAGTCGCGCACCGCCCGGATGCGGGCGCGAGCCGGTCCGCGCTCGAGAATATCTACGTGCTGGTAGGTATTCGGCCACGCTGACCAGTTGTTGGGAATGAAATCCGCGAACACCACGCGATCGCGGCCGATCGTGCCGCCGCTCACCGGCGCGATGTCGATGAGTGCGCCGCGCGGCACGCCATAGGGCGCCGGAGACTCGACCGCCAGGGCAAACGCGAGCCGCTCGTTGATGACCGTGATGTCACCGGCAGCGCGCGCGCTGCCACCAGGTATGGGGGTCGCTCCCACAATGACCTGCACCGCGGCGTGCGCCGGTGGCGAGAGCAGCGCAAGCGCCACCAGCAGCGTCAGCCTGATGCCCATCAGAGGTGGCCCCGCCTCGTTCTGCGTCGCTTCGCGAAGTCGGCACCTTCCGGGTGAGGCGCAGGCGACGTTGAAAGACTGGAAGATACTAGCCGAGGACGAGGGCAGAAGCGACGGGGTGAAAGTGCGCGCAGCCCCGCCAGGGGCGCGGGGCCGCGTTTGACGGTCGGTGAGGCTTACCAGCGGTGGTAGACCACCACCGGGGCCGGGGCGACCACGCCCACGCCAACATACGCACGCGGCGGGCCGATCGGGGCAACCACGCAGCCGGCAAGCGCTGCACCCAGGGACAGGGCAATCAGCAGTTTGACAATGGTACGCATGGGGCACGTTCCTTTCGTAATCGCCTAAGCAGTGACAACGCGCGCCGACCCTGGCGGCTGACAGCCCCGGCGCGTGGGTCCTGAGGTTCAGGGATCGTTCAGGAGGAGCGCCGCCGTGGCGTATGATCGGCGCCTCCATGAGCACCTTGCGCCAGCAGCTGCGCGCCAATGTCGTGGCGATCATCAGTCTGATCGTTGCGCTCACGGCTCTGGGCTACAACACCTGGCGCAATGAGCGCACCGAGAACAACCGCAACATCCGCACCGCGGCGTTCGAGGTGCTGGCGCGGCTGGCCGAGCTCGAGCGCGTCGTGTTCCTCGCGCAGTACGACCACGACAGCAAGGCGGGCAGTCCGCGCGCGGGCTGGACCTACGTGCTGGAAATCCGCGATCTGGCGGTTCTCGAGCCCCAGCCGCTGCCGGCGCGTGCCGCGGAGCTGCAAGAGATCTGGGCAGCCAACTGGGAAGGTCTGGGCCGCGACGAGGACACCGCCGTCACGCGCATCGACGATGCGATCGGCAGGATGCGCGAGGCCGTGCTCGCCACGCTCAGGGCACTGCGCTAGCGTTCGATGCCGAAGAGCTGCGATTCACCGTCCGCGGTGAAGTGCGCGCGGCTTTCCGCTCGCAGGCCGAGCCGCTGCAGGATGTGCATCGAGGCGTGGTTGTGCGGTGCCGTGATGGCGACGACGCGTTGCAGGTGCAGATCATTGAAGGCGAACTTAAGGGTGGCGGCCGCCGCCTCGCAGGTGTACCCGAGGCGGCGGGCGCGCGGCAGCATTGCGAAGCCCAGCTCGACGTCCGGGTGTGAGTCCCGCCGCAACAGCCCGCACAGTCCGAGCGTCACGGCTGCCGCCTTGAGTTCCACCGCGTACAGCCCAAAGCCGAAGCGCCGATAGCTCACGCCCGGCCCCTCCTCGATATAGCGGCGCGCGCCTTGCAGGTCGTGGACCCCGCGGTCTCCCACGTTGGCGAGAAAATCCGCATCGGTCAGCAGTTCCAGGATAAATGTCGCGTCCTGCGGCTGCAGCCACCGCAGGCGCAGGCGCGCCGTCTCGATGACGGTCACGCGGGGGCCGCCGCGGCATACAGGCCTGCAGTTTGCGCCGTACTGTACGCGGCTGGGATTACGACCATGGACCGATTATTGCGTAACATGGCGCCGGTGCCCATCACGGGGAGCGCACGCATGATCACCCTGTTCCATCGGCCAAAGACACGCTCGTCGCGTTTCCTGTTCCTGCTCGAGGAGCTGGATGCGCCGTACCGTATCCAGATCGTGACCACGCGCAACCGCGATGGCACCGGCGCTGCTGATCCGGCCAACCCGCATCCGCACGGCAAGGTCCCGGCGATTTCTGACGACGGTGTGGTAGTGTTCGAATCTCCCGCCATCGCGCTGTACCTGACCGACAAGTTTCCGCAACGGGGGCTCGGTCCGACCCTCGGGGACCCGCAGCGCGGCGCCTACCTCTCCTGGCTTGCCTACTACGGCAGCGTGTTCGAACCGGCGATCATGTCCAAGGCCATGAAGGTCGAAGTGCCGCGTGGGACCGCCGGCTGGGTTGCCGTCGAGGAGATGATGCCCGCAGTGCTCGCGCGGCTGTCCCGCGGACCTTACATGCTCGGCGAGCAATTCAGCGCGGTCGATGTGCTTTACGGCTCGAGCTTCGCGCTCTTTGCCCAAAGCCCTCTCATCCCGCACTCCCCGCTGCTCGAGAGTTACGTGCAGAGCATCCTCAAGCGACCGGCGTTCGCGCGCGCTGCGGCACGCGACGCGGGCTGACCACCCGTGCGGTCCCCCGCGCCCATCCACTGGTGCGAGCTCAACACGCCAATCGGCGTATTGCTGCTGGCGGGCACTCCCGAGGCGCTGACGCGGGTGCATTTCCAGTCCGGGCCGCGCCCCTGGCGTCCGCCCGGGACGTGGCTGCAGCAGACGGCGGCCTTTCGCCCCGCGAGCACGCAGTTGCGCGAGTACTTCGCCGGGGCGCGACGGCATTTCGAACTCGCACTTGCGCCCCGGGGCACCCCCTTTCAGCTGGCGGTGTGGCAGGCGCTGCGCGCCATACCCTACGGGCAGACCGTTTCGTATGGCGAGATCGCGCGCCGACTCGGCCGGCCTGAGGCCGCGCGGGCCGTGGGTCTTGCCAACGGCGCCAACCCGCTGCCGATCCTGGTTCCCTGTCATCGCGTCATCGGCGCCGACGGCTCGCTCACCGGCTTTGGCGGCGGATTGCCTATCAAGCGCGCACTGCTGCAGCTTGAGGGCGCCACGTGCGTCCACGATCTCTTCAGCAATCAGGAGTGCGCATGAACCGGCGGCAGTTCGCCGCGACACTGGCCGGGAGCACCGCGGCCGCCGCGCTGGCCCCGTGGCGCGGTGCGGGCGCGGACCCCGCGGGCGGCGTGACGGCGACCGCGCGCGCGCTCTATCAGCGTGCCCTCGTGCTCGACTGCAACTCCGCTCCGCCGCTGCCAGAGCAGCTGCCGCTGCCGCAAAAGGACCTGGACCTGGTGCGCGACTGTGGTGTCAATGCGGTCAAGTGGTCACTCGGTGGCATCAACAGCGACTTCGCCGCGACGGTGACGGAGATCGGTCTGGTGCAAAAACTGATCGAGGTGCACCCGCGCTACTTCACGCAAGTGCGCAGCGCGAACGATCTGGAGCGCGCCAAGCGTGCACGGCAGCTCGGGCTCATCTTTTCCTTCGAGAGTACGGACATGCTGGGCGACAAACTGGAGTCGTTCGCCGTGTTTCGCAACCTCGGCGTGCGCGTGATGCAACTGTCCTATAACCGCAAGTCGCCGTTTGCCGCGGGCGTCATGGAGCCCGACGCGGGAGGCCTGACGCCACTCGGGCGCGAGGCGGTGGCGGAGATGAATCGCCTTGGCATCGCGATTGACCTCAGTCATGCGAACGCGGCTACCACGAGCGACGTGCTGGCATTGTCCGCCAAGCCACCGATCATGACGCACACGGGAGCGGCGGCCGTGCATACGCATCCGCGCACCAAGAGCGACGCGCAGTTGCGCGCGCTCGCCGAGAAGGGTGGCGTCGTCGGGATCTTCGATCTGCCCTACCTGACCGCCTCGCCGCGCCAGCCAACCGTGACTGACTACATGCAGCATCTGGTACACGTGCTGGGCGTGTGCGGCGAGGATCACGTCGGCATCGGCAGCGATGTGGACATTGAGCCCTTCGATACCAGCGCGAAGGGCATGGCGGAGTTTCAGCAGGAAGAGGCGGCGCGCCAGAAGGCGGGGCTCGCGGCGCCGGAGGAGGACCGGCCGACCTACGTGGAGGGAATGAACACGCCCCTGCGGCTCGAGATCATCGCCGATCAGCTGCTGAGGCGCGGTTATTCCGCCAAGGCGACCGAGAAGGTGCTGGGAGCCAACTTCGCACGCGTGTTCGCCGAGGTCTGGAGCGCCTGAAGTACCGAGTCACGGCCAGGCTCACGCGCCGCGCCCCGGGGTGAGCGCTACGGCGTCGGGTCGGCCAGGGCCGCGAGCAGGGTGCGCGCGAACTGCGGCCCGATGCCGGCTTCCTCGTGCTTGAAGTACACGAACACGTCGCTGCAGTGGGCGGCCTTCTCACGGATGACCTGGGCCCAGCGCGCCAGGTCCTGCGCCGTATAGCCTTCATCGCGCAGCCGGAAGTAGGCATAGTCGGCGGTGAGCTCCACGGGAGTCGAGAACTTCTCGCTGTCGGCGATGCACAGCGCGACGTTACGCGCGCGCAAGCGCTCGAACACCTCGGCGTCCATCCAGGAGGCATGACGGAACTCGAACGCCGCGCACGTGCCGGGCGGCAGCTGCGGCAGGAACTCGTCGAGAACCCCGAGGTCCTTGCGCAGGTAGGGTGGCAGCTGGAAGAGCAGCGCGCCGAGCTTCGGCCCCAGGGTGGCCGCGGTCTTCACAAAGTACGCGAGCAGCTCGGCGCAGTCCTTTAGCTTGGCGATGTGCGTGATGCGCTTGGGCGCCTTGAGCGTCAGCCGGAAGCCCGGCGGGGTCTCCTGGTCCCAGCCGGCGAGAATCCTGGCGTTCGGGACGCGGTAGAAGGTGTAGTTGATCTCGACCGTGCTGAAGCGCTCGGCATAGTAGGCGAGCATCCTGGCCGCCGGCATCTTCTGCGGGTAGAAGCTGCCCTTCCACTCCGGGTAGTTGTAGCCGGATGTACCGACCCAGAGTTTCATGCGGGCACGCGCTCAGCGCGACTCGTTGCTCACGAGGCGCCGATACTGACCGAGGTGACGAATCGCGTGCTGTGGTTTGCCCATGGATTCGTACAGCCGCGCCAGGTTGTAGTGGCAGTCGGCGAACTCCGGATCTTCCTCGAGCGCGTCCTGATAGGCCTGCAGGGCCGCGGTCGCGTCGCCCAGATCCTCGAGCAGTACGCCGTGATTGAACAGCAGCAGTGAATCGCGGCCCGCGCTCTGGCGGGCCCGCTGGTAGACGTCCGCCGCTTCCTGGGTGCGTCCGGACTCGTGCAGCAGCCGGCCCCAGTTGGTCCAGGCGGCGGCATTGTCGGGCTCGCCCGCCACGGCCTGGCGATAGGCCTCCAGTGCCGCGTCGATGTCGGAGCTCTCCAGGGCGAGGCCCTGCGAAAACCAATCCGCCGGGACGGCTTCGGGGCGTGCTGGCTCATCGCGGTGCTCGACCACGTGCAGCACGCCGTCTTGCAGCGTCACATCCAGGCCGAGCACGTACTGCCCGTTATCTACCTGCCAGCGTGCATCGCCGTCGCGTACCACCACGCGGTCACCCAGCGCGCTGATGGCGATACCCGATAGCGGCAGAGCTTCCGGCAGCTCACGCCGCAGCGACTCGAGCGAGCGGCGGATGCGCTTGACGGAGATCTTCGCCTGCATGAGCGCGCGCGCAGTGCGCAGCACGATCAGGTCCTGGAAGGAGAAGCGGAATTCGCGCCGCGGGCCACGCTCCGGATTGACGAAGCCCGCACGAATCAGGCTGCGGGTAACGGCCGGCGAAAGCTGCAGGACGCGCTCAACGTCGCGCACACTGTAGGAAGGCACCAGACCTCTCGATTGCGCTCAGGGCGCCTAGGCGTTGCGCTTGCTCGCCTTGCGCGCGGGCCGCGCTGGCTGCTGCTCCGCGCGGCGCGGTCCCTTGCGCGGGCCGAGTCGGCTGACCTGCGCCCGCGCGCTCTCGGTCTTCTCGAGGCTCGCGCGCAGCGCTTCCATCAGGTCGATGACCTTGCCTTCTCCGGGCGGCGCAACTTCGGCAACCGAGATCTCCTGGCCCTCGACTTTCTTCTGGATCGCGGCCTCGATGCGCCCGCGCAGTTCGTCCTTGTAGGCCTGCGCATCGTACTGCGGCACCGTCTGCTGATCGATCAGCTGCTGGGCAAGTTTGAGTTCCTGTGGCCTGACGTCCGCCTTGGGGACTTCCACCTCGCTCGCGCTCTTGACGTCAGCGGCGAAATGCAGCTGCTGCATGGCGAGCACGTCGCCGATGGGGCGCAGAATCACGAGGTACGCCTTGCCGCGTGCCGCCCAGTGGCCAACGCCGCAGCGCTTGGACTGTTTCAGCGCCTCGACCAGCAGGCCGTAGGGCTTGGCCGCACCCTTGTCCGGCGCCAAGTAGTAGGTCTTGTCGAAGTACACCGGATCGATCGACTCGATCGGCACGAACTCGGTGATGTCGACCGAATGCGTGCCCACTTCCTCGAGCGCCTTGATCTCCTCGGGCGTGAAGCGCACGTACTGGTCCTTGGCGAACTCGTACCCCTTCACCATCTCATCCCGATCGACCACGACGCCTTCCTTCTGGCAGATGTATTGCTGCCGCAGGCGCGAGCCGCAGGTCTTGTGCAGGAGGTTGAAGGAGATCGCGTTTGCGGATTGCGTGGCGGTGTACAGCTTCACCGGGATGGCGACCAGCCCGAAGGACACCGTCAGGGAACCGATGGAACGTGCGGCCATGAATGCACCTACCGTAACTTACTTCTCACGATCGACACCGAAAGCCTTCGTAAGGCTCTGTTTTATCTCAAGTACATCATGCCACCTGTCGCCGGTATTTTCCAAGCGCGACGGTACGTCCTTGATTGTAAAGTCCATCGGCTCCGCCGCCTCAAGCTCCTCCCAGCTCAGCGGCATGGAAACCGGGGCCCCGGGAACGCCCCGGGGCGAGTAGGCGACGTTCAGGGTCTTGCCGCGTACGTTCATGTTGTAGTCGATGAAGATCTTGCCGGTGCGCTTCTCGACCGCCCATTCCATGGTGATCTCCTTCGGATGCTCGCGCATTACGTGGCGGCCGACCGTCTCGCAGATGTGCCGTGCTTCATCAAAGGTGACCGTGCGCTCGATCGGCACGAACACGTGCAGGCCGGTCTTGCCGGAGGTCTTTACGATGGCCCGCAGGGACATCTCCCGCAGCAGCTCGTGCAGCCAGAACGCCACGCGCTTGCCGGTCGCGAAACCGCGCCGGTTGAGTTCTGGTTCGGCGCCCTTGGCCTCCTGGCCCGAGTAGATGTAAGGGTCGATGTCGAACACCAGGTAGTCGGGAAAATTGAGGATCGAGGCTTCGAGGGCCGCGAGTGAGCCGGCGTAGTCGGTGGGCGCGCCCTGCGCCTCCGGCAGCACCGAGGCGCGTGAGTGCCAGACGTGGAACTCGAGCGTGCCCACCTGGCCGAGCCACAGCAGGGTCGCCAGATTGTTGGCGAGCAGATAGCGATGACGCTCGTCCTTGCTCTCGGAGAACACCGTGACCGAGTCGACGAACTCCGGCAGCGACTGTGCCCAGTGCTTCTGAAAGAAGCGCTCGCCATCGATGCCCTCGGGCATGCGGATCATAGTGAGCGGACGATCGGCCAGGTGCGGCAGCATGAAGCGCGCGACGCCCGCCAGGTAGGCGAGGAAGTCCCGCTTGGTGATCGCGGCGTGTCGCGCCGAGGGCGCCGGCCAGTAGATGCGGTCGAGGTTGGTGAGCTTGATGCGCGCCTCGCCGACGGCCAGTACCAGGCTCTTGGCGGGGTTCTTCAGCTGCTCGAGAACTGCCGCAGCCTGCGCGACATCGCCGGCGATCCCGGCGCGCGCAGCCGCGCCGGGGGCGCGCGGCACCGCCGAATCGGAGCGGCCGACCGGCCGCGCGATGCTGCGTGCGGGCACATCCCCGCGCCAGCGCAGGAACACCGGAGCGCGCAGCGAGCCCGCTGGGGTCCACTCGCTGAAGCTGACCTCGGCCACCAGCTTTGGTTCGAGCCAGGTGGTGGGACGGTGCAAAGGGGGTTTCTCTGCAAACGGCGACGTTTTGCGTGCGAGTTTGCCGGCGCGCGCAAGCAGTGCGCCGATGCTGTCCTCTTCGAGTCCGGAGCCGACGTGTCCGGCGTAGTGCAGCGTCTTGCCCTCGTAGTAACCGAGCAGCAGCGCGCCCAGCGGATCGCGTGCGCCCTTGCCGCGTGTATAGCCGCCGATCACGAACTCCGCCGACTGGATCGCCTTGACCTTGAGCCACGCACGTGAGCGCACGCCCGGGTGGTAAGTCCCGTCGAGCCGCTTGGCCATGATGCCCTCGAAGCCGAGATCGAGCGCCGCGCGGTAGAGTTCCTCCGCGTTCTGCGCCCCGTGCACCAGCTGCACGTGCTGGGCGGGCAGCAGACACTGCGCCAGGTAGCGCCGCCGATCGGCGTAGGGCGCGTCGCGCAGGCTGACGCCGGCGAAGTGCAGCAGGTCAAAGCACACCAGGACCACCGGCGTCGCACGCTGTGCAGCGGCGATCTCCGCGGCGCTCTTCAGCTGCGCGCGGTTCTGCAGCGCATTGAAGGAGGGTCGGCCGCCCGCATCGAGCGCCACGATCTCCCCGTCGAGCAGCATCCGGCCGCCGGGCTGGGTCGCCAGATCCGCCGCCAGTTCCGGAAAGAAGCGCGTGAGGTCGAGCCCGCGGCGCGACTGCAGGCGCACCTCCCCGTGATCGATGAACGCGAGGACTCGATAGCCGTCGAGCTTCGGCTCGTAGCGCCAGCGCGGATCAGAGGCCGGTGCCGCGCCGCTCTCGGCCAGCATCGGTCGCAGCCGGGTGGGGAGCGGCTCCGGCTCGCCAGTGGGGGCGAGGCGTGCGGCGTCCAGGCGCTGCGTGATCGCCTGTGGCTCCACCTCCTCGAGACTGGCACCCGAGAGCACCGAGCGATGGCGCGCGAGCAGATCGTTCGCGCGCGCCCAGCGGTCCTTGTGCTTGATCAGCAGCCACTGGTTGCCCTGGCTGGTGCGGACCAGCGTGTAGGAACCCTTGAGCTTCTCGCCGCACAGGAAAAAGCTGAGCTTGCCCGCGGCCAGTTCCGCGCGCACCCGCTTTTGCGCCGCAGCGCGATCGTCGAAGGCGTACTGCTGCGCCTCATCGGGCGAGTACGCGCCACAGTCCCAGACGATGACGTTGCCGGCGCCGTACTGCTTGGCGGGGATCGCGCCCTCGAAGGAACCATACGCAAAGGGGTGATCCTCGACCTCCACCGCCATGCGCTTGTCGGCCGGGTCACAGGAAGGGCCCTTGGGGACGGCCCACGACTTGAGCACGCCGTCGAGTTCCAGCCGGAAGTCGTAGTGGAGGCGGCGCGCCGCGTGTTTTTGCACGACGAACAATAGCGGTCCGTGGCGCGCCGCGGCGGCCTTGGCCGGCGGCTCGGGCGTGCGCGAGAAGCTGCGCTTGGCGGCATAGCGCTCGAGCGCGCGCGGGCTCATGCGTGAGCCGCCATCCATGCCGCGACTTGCGCCAGCAGCTCGCGGCGTACCTCCGCGTCCTTGCGCCCGGAGCGCGCCGGCACGTGGAAGGAATGATCCGCCGCGTCGACCCAGTGCACGGTGGCCCGCGCTCTGCAGGCGCTGCCGTACCTGCTCGAGCAACTGCGGCTGCGCGAGCGCATCGCGACTACCCGCCACGAAGAGCATCGGCAGGGCGATGCGTTCCAGATGTGCGGCGCGCTCGATTCCCGGGCTGCCGGCCGGGTGCAGCGGAAAGCCGAGGAAGACGAGGCCGCGCACCGCGGACAGGGGCGCGAGCGCCTGCGCCTGCGAGGTCATGCGGCCGCCGAAGGAACGGCCACCGGCAAACAGCGCCGCCGTCGGCGCGCGTCGCTGTGCTTCGGCGACCGCCGCGCGCACCGTGGCGTGACACACCGGGGGTGGGTCCGGGCGCCTGGAACCGCGCTCGCGGTAGGGAAACTGATAACGCAGGGTGGCGACTCCGCGTGCGGCGAGCTCGCTGGCTGTGGCCCGCAGGAATGGATGATCCATGTCGCTGCCCGCGCCATGCGCGATGACGTAGCACAGAGGCGCCGCAGGCGGCGCCAGCCAGCGCGCCGAAACCTGCGTGGCCGGATCAACCGTCACCACCACCAGTTCGTCTGTGTCACAGGTGCCGCTCGTCACGGGTGTTGTCCTTACTCGACCGCCGCCACCCAGGTCCCGTAGGCGGGCAGCGTCAGGCGCGCGCCCGGGTCGGGGATCCGCAGCTCCCCGGGGCTTGAGAGCAGCGTGCGGAAGCGATAGCCCGCCAGACCCGCCGCACTGCCGTTGATCGTCACCGTCTGAGCCTGCGCCGACATGTTCAGCGACACGATGATGCCGGATCCCTCGGGCATCACGCGCGCGTACGTGAGCACGCGCGGATTGGTGGCATCGAGCATCACCAGGCGTCCGGTGCGCAGCGCCGGATCCCCGCGCCGCAGCGCCAGGAGCTCCTTGTGCCAGCTTAGCAGCGACTCGGCGTCGGCCAGTTCGGCCTGCACGTTGACCTTGTCATGGCCTGCTGGCACCGGCAGCCAGGGGTGGGTGCTGCCGGTGAAGCCCGCCTGAGCGTTGGAGGTATCCCATTGCATCGGGGTGCGCTCGCCGTCGCGGCCCTTTTCCTGTGGCCAGCCGGTGATGCCGATGGGATCGCGCACGTCCTCCACGCGCAGCGGCGCTGTCGTCGGTTGCCCGATCTCCTCGCCCTGATAAAGCAAGACCGCGCCACGCGAAGTGAGCAGCAGCGTCGCCACGACCTTGGCGATCTCGAGGTTGTGGACGCCGTCGCCGTAGCGGTCCCAGCTGCGCACGTGGTCGTGGTCATCAAAAAACAAAAGCGGGTCGGAGCCCTGCAGTCCAGTCGCCGCCTCGGTGAGGTAGCGCCGGAATTCGCGCGCGTCCAGCCGGCGTGCCAGGCCGAACGGCGTGTCCATGGGCAGCTGCAGCTCGTCGTGGCGCGCGCCGCCATACCAGGCACTCAGCTGGGCCGTGCTCGTCACGTAGGTCTCGCCGATCAGCACCCGCTCGCCCGGGTAGTGATCCAGCATCGCACGCAGTCGCCGCAGCACCGCGTGAACTTCCGGCAGATTGCTGGTGTAGACATCACTCAAATTGGCATCGCCCTGGGCATTGCGGCCCTTCAGGACGGGCGCATTGCGCAGCCGGGCATCTTCGTACAGCACGCCGACGCCGCCGAGGCGGAACCCGTCGACGCCGCGATCCAGCCAGAAGCGCATGATGTCCGCCATGGCGTGCTCGACGCGCGGGTTGCGCCAGTTGAGGTCCGGCTGTTGGCGATAGAAGCGGTGGTAGTAGAACTCACCGAGCGCCGGGACGTATTCCCAGGCGGAGCCACCGAATACGCTCACCCAGTTGTTAGGAGGGCGGCGCTTTCCGCCACCGTCGGGCCGCCCGGGACTCCAGACGTAGAAATCGTGCGCAGCGGAGTGGCGCGAACGCGTTGCCTCGATGAACCAGGGATGCTGATCGGAGGTGTGGTTGAGCACCATGTCGATCACGACCCGGATCTGGAGCCTGTGGGCTTCGGCCAGCAGCCGATCGAAGTCCGCGAGCGTACCGTATTGGGGATCGACATTCTCGTAGTCGGCAATGTCGTAACCGAAGTCCACCTGCGGGGAAGTGAAGAACGGCGCGATCCAGATGGCATCGACGCCCAGGGCCTCAAGGTAGCCAAGCCTTTGGGTGATGCCGTTCAGGTCGCCGACCCCGTCGCCATTGGAGTCCTGGAAGCTGCGCGGATAGATCTCGTAGATCACCGCGTGCTTCCACCAGGCAGCTGCCGCGGGGTGCGTGGCGGGTGCGCCGGCGGCAACCGCGCAACACAGCAGTAGTGCGCCGCAGCCCCGACGCGCTGCCCAATGCCAGAGGCGTGTTAACGATCCGTTATGCGTCGATGCACGCGGCATACCTGCGCCGGTTACTTCCAGTCCGCCGGCGCATACTACGCGAACCCGCCCCGGCGAGTCCCGCCTCGCCACGGGCGGCGCCGCAGAAGTTGTTGGTGCGCACTCGCGCTGCGCCGTTAGCGTCCGGCCAGCAGCGATTCGAGCGCCCGCGCGATGCGGCCAAGGTGGCGCTCGATGTGTTGCACGCGGCTTTCGAAGATCCTCTCTAGCGCCAGACCGGTCAGGCAGCAATGCGTAAAGGTGAGCGCTTCGCGCAAGCGCGCATCGTTCAGGCGGGCGTCACGAAATATCTCGCGCACCACGCGCAGGTGGACGCGACCGCGCTCCCAGGCGAGGGGTTGGTGGCGCCACGTGGAGCGCAAGATCTCCAGCGACACCCGGTAGTAGTCGCTCTGGTAGTGCGACCAAAGGCGCGCAACGAACCGTCGGCTGCGCAGGCTGCACGAGCCGCGGCGTAATGCCGGCTCAGCCATGGCGTCGATGTAGCGCGCATAGGCGCTGGCCAGGATGGCCTCGAAGATGTTCGCCTTGGAGCCGAAGTGATGTTGCGCTGCGCCCCAGGTCACGCCAGCGCGGCGTGCGATGGCCGCTGCAGTCGCAGCGCTCAGACCCTGTTCCAGGATGAGTGCCACCGTCGCGTCGAGCAGCCGCGCGCGCGTACGCTGCGCCTTGCGCGCCTGCAGACCGCCCTCCGCAATGGCTCTACGCTGCATTTGTCACGGCAAAAAATATACACCGCGCCTCAAAAGCGGACTACACTAACTTATAGAAAACATTGCATTCGAAATGTTTTAGTCTGGCGGAGACCCCATGAGGCCCGAGGAGCGCAACAAGCAGCTGGTGCGCGATTTCTTCGCGATCATGAACCGCGGCGACGTCCCGGCCATCGTGGCCGCTTACGCCAGTGATGGCTACCTGCAGACCATGGGGCGCACGCTGATCTCCGGCATATTCACCCGCGTGCAAATCGAAGCAGCCGCCGGCCAGATCTATGACGTGTTTCCCCACGGTCTGACCTTCACCATCGACGCTCTTACCGCAGAAGGCGAGCGCGTCGCTGTTGAGGCCCACTCGCAAGGCGAGCACGTATCCGGCGCGATCTACAGCAACGAATATCATTTCCTGTTCGTGTTCCGTGACGGCAAACTCGCGATGCTGCGGGAATACATGGACACCGAACGCGTCACCGACATTCTCTGTGGGGGCCAGCGGCCGCCCGGGCCGTCCCCACCGTGAGCACGACTGCTGCTGCGCGGATCGTGCTGAGCTACCCGGCAGGCGGAGTACTCGTCGCCGGCTGCGGTAACATTGGCGGTGCCGTCGCACGGCGCTTCGCGCTTGCCGGCGTCCCCGTCGTGGTGACTTACCGGGAAAACGCAGAGCGCGCCGAGCGCCTCGCGCGCGAACTCGGTGCACAAGGCGCCCAGATCCATGCGCAGCGGCTCGACTTTGCCGACGCCGCAGCCGTGCGGGACCTCGTGGCCGTGAGTGCCGAGCGCCTCGGCAGAGTGCATACGGTGGTTTATTGCTCCGGGCCGGCCATACCGTTTCTGCGCGTACGCGAGATGGCACCGGAGCTCCTGGCGCAGCACCTGCAGTCCGACACACTTGGCTGCTTCCGGTTGTTCCATCACGCCATCCCGGCTCTGGCGGCGGCTGGTGGCGGTGCACTCATTGCCTGCGTGACGATGGCCAATCATCGTACCCTGGAGACCGACGGCCTGTCGGCGATCCCGAAGGCCGCGGTGGAGTCCCTGATGCGGCAGGTCGCGGCCGAGGAGGCTGCAAACGGCATCCGCGCCAATGCGGTCGCGATCGGCTGGATCGGCGGCTTCGCCGACAGCTTTGCGCAAGCGCGCGACTACA
The DNA here is from genome assembly GCA_963806375.1 of uncultured Pseudomonadota bacterium. Classification (GTDB taxonomy): domain Bacteria; phylum Pseudomonadota; class Gammaproteobacteria; order Steroidobacterales; family Steroidobacteraceae; genus 13-2-20CM-66-19. The sequence continues at coordinate 583,324 of CAWDXW010000003.1, read as the reverse complement.
CGGCGGCCATGAGCGGGCCCGAAGGTGCGGCGACGCGCGCGCTTATGGAACGGCTCATGTCCTGCATTCGCATGGGGCGGCCGGGCCGCGGCGAGGAAGCTGCCAACATCATCGCGTTCCTTGCCTCGGAACAGGCCTCCTACGTCACCGGCTGCGTGATTCCGGCTGACGGCGGCGCCATCCTGTGAAGAAGGCCGACGAAGCTGCGCCCGGGCCGGCCGTCGTACTGGACCCCTATGATCACCGCTTCCACTGGAACCCATATCCGTACTATCGCGCGGCGCGCGAGCGCGATCCGGTGTACTTCTACGAGCCGGGCGGATTCTGGCTGCTGACCAAGTGGGACGACGTCAATCGGGCCTTCCGCGATCACAAGACGTTCATCAACAGCGGGGCGGTCGCACTGGAGAAGGACGCCAATGAGAAGCTGCCGTATCCGCTGTTCATCGGCAGCGATCCCCCGGAGCACACGCGGCAGCGAGCGGTGCTGGCGCCGCTGATGATGCCGGCGGCGCTCGCGCCGCTGGAAGGCTTCATCCGCACGCGCACCCAGGAGCTGCTGGCGCCGCACCTGCCGCGGGGGCGCGTGGACCTCGTGGCCGATCTCGCCTGTTATCTGCCGATGGACGTGATCTCAATCCTGATGCGGGTAGCGGTCGCGGATCGGGATCGGGTACGTGGCTGGGCCGACGACCTCATCGCGCGCGAAGACAAACAGACTGACCTGGCCGAGCGCAACGTGGCCGGTTATATGAACCTGGCGCAGTTCTTCGAAGAGCACACCGCGCGCCACGCCTCCCGGCCGGCTGAAAATGACCTGCTCGGTGCGATGCTCAGGGCGCAGCAGGGCGGCCTCATGAGTCATGCCGAGGTGGTGGGCAACCTGATCCTGCTCGCTATCGCGGGCAACGAAACCACGACCAAGCTCATCGGCAACATGGCCTACCGCCTGTGGGAACATCCGCAGCAGCGACGCTGGCTGGTCGAGGATCCGAGCCTGATCCCGAAGGCGATCGAGGAAACGCTGCGCTTCGATGGCTCCTCGCAGATACTGGTGCGGCGCGTGGGTCAGGAGGTCACATTGCGCGGCAAGTTACTGAAGAAAGGCGAGCGCGTGGGCCTGTGCGTCATTTCGGCCAATCGCGATGCCGATAAGTTCGAGAATCCTGAGGTATTTGACGTGCGCCGCGGCTCGCGCGACCACATGGCATTTGGTTATGGCGTGCATGCCTGTCTCGGGGCGGCGCTCGCCCGCCTGGAGACGCGCGTGGTGTTCGAAGAGCTGCTGCGCCTGTTGCCGGAGTACGAGATCGAGGAGGCCGGCCTGCGACGCGCCCACAACCCCAACGTCCGCGGCTTCACCCACGTGCCCGCGCGCTTTGCGCCGGTGCCGGCATGAATGGCGTCGCGCCAGGACGCCTGCCGCCGGCGGCGGGCGAGGCCCGCCTCCTGATTGACGGCCGCCTGACGGAGGCACGCTCGGGGCAGCGTTACGCGAACATCGCGCCCGCCACCGGGGAGACGCTCGGCACGGTCGCTGATGCAGGTGTGGATGATGCAGCCGCGGCCGTAGCCGCCGCGCGCCGCGCGTTCGATGAGTCCCCCTGGGCGGCTGATCGCGCCCTGCGTGTGCGCTGCCTCGGACAGCTGCGCGACGGGCTGCGCGCGCAGTCGCAGCAGCTGTATGCGCAGATCGTCGCCGAGGTTGGCGCCACGATGGCCATCACGGCCGAAGGGCCGCAGGGGATGGGCCCGCTGGCGATCCTCGACTACTACCTCGAGCTGATGCAGCGCTATGCCTGGGAGAGCGAATTGCCCGTCACGCATCACATGCGCGTCCCCAGCAAGCGCTTCCTGTGGCGCGAGGCGGCGGGGGTGGTGGCGGCGATCACGCCGTGGAATTTTCCGTTCCAGATCAACATTGCAAAGGTCGCCCCGGCGCTCGCGGCCGGCTGTACGGTGATTCTCAAGGCTGCACCCGAGACGCCCTGGACCGCGACCTTCATCGGGCGCATCGCTGCCGAGCAAACCGACCTGCCGCCGGGGGTGCTCAACATCCTCACCTCTAGCGATCGCGTCGGCCTCGGGCAGCTGCTGGTCGCGGATCCACGCGTGGACGTGGTGTCCTTCACCGGCTCGACCGCGACCGGCAGGCAGGTGATGGCCAGCGCCGCGCCAACCGTGAAGCGCGTGTTCCTGGAGCTCGGGGGCAAGTCCGCCACGATCGTGCTGGATGATGCGCAGTTCAGCTCCGCGCTGCTGGCTGGCTTCGCCGTGTGCTATCACGCGGGCCAGGGCTGCGCGATTCCGACCCGTCTTCTGCTGCCGCGCACTCGCTATGCCGAAGGCGTCGAGTTCCTGAAGGCCGCGTTCGAGCAGCTGCCGTACGGGGACCCGTGGGGCGAGGGCCAGGTCATGGGACCGTTGATCAGTGCGCGTCAGCTGGCGCGCGTGCTCGAGTACATCGAGATCGGCAAGCGCGAGGGCGCGCGCCTGGTGTGCGGTGGCAAGCGTGCGGCGCACCTGCCCCGTGGCTACTACGTCGAGCCGACTATTTTCGCCGACGTGACCAATAACATGCGTATCGCGCAGGAGGAGATCTTCGGCCCGGTACTGGCGGTCATTGCCTACGAGGACGATGAGGACGCGGTGCGCATCGCCAACGATTCCATCTACGGCCTATCCGGGGCGGTCATCGGTTCTCCCGCGCGCGCGCTGGCGATAGCGCGCCGCATCCGCGCTGGCACGCTCAACGTGAACGGTGCCAATTTCTTTGCACCCGACTCGCCGTTCGGCGGCTATAAGCAAAGTGGCGTCGGCCGCGAGATGGGGGTCGCAGGGCTCGAAGAGTACCTGCAGATCAAGACGGTCGCCGTGCCGGGCTGATGCGCGGCATTGAACGCCGGCGTGGGCATCGGTTAACTAGCATGATCAGGCGCACAATGTGGCCTCTGTCGGTATGAGCGACTCCTACCTCAAAGATCAAGTCATCGCGGTCACGGGTGCCTCCCGAGGCATCGGTCTTGCGGCTGCGACCAGCCTGCTCCGGCGCGGCGCCCGGGTCGCCCTGATCGCTCGCAACCGTGCGCCGCTTGAGGCCGCGGTGGCGGCCCTGGGCTCATCGCACGCCCTAGCGGTCGTCGCGGACGTCTGCGACCGCGCCGCCATTGCCGCGGCGCTCGCGACGGTGGTGCGCGCGTTCGGTCGCCTCGATGGCCTGGTGAACAACGTGGGCTTCCAGTTTGCGCGCCGCATCGAGCTCATGCCCGAGGCGGAGGTGCGCATGCTCATCGACCTGAATTTCGTCAGCGCCGTCTTCAGCTGCCAGGCTGCAATTCCGCATCTGCGCGCCGCCGGCGGGGGCCGTATCGTGAACGTCTCCTCGTCCACGGTGCGTCACCAGGCTGAGTTTTCCCACGTAGGGCTGTATTCCGCGAGCAAGGCGGCGCTCGAGCACTTCTCGCGCGAGTTGCGGCAGGAACTCAGGAACGAGCGCATTGCCGTGACGGTGTTCAGCGCCGGCGCGACCGCCACGGGCAGCGTTGCCAATTTCGATTCAGCCGCGCTGCAGGAGGCGATGGCGGACTGGTTGACCAAGGGAGCGATGTTCGACGGGGCGCTGCAGCCCCAGACCGTGGGTGAAGCGCTCGCGGCATGCTTCGAATTCCCGCCGGGCGCCGCCGCGGAGTTTGTGGAGGTGCGTCCCAACATACCGACTCCGAAGATGCTCGAATCCGAGTGGCAACAGCCATGAAGGCGCGCCACTAGGATGAGCATCGGTTTCATCGGATTGGGCAACATCGGCCGACCCATGGCGTGTCAGCTCATGAAGCTCGGCGAGGAGCTGTGGGTGTACGACGTCGCGCCGGCGGCGGTTGCCGAACTGGCAGCGCGCGGTGCGCGTGCGGGTAGTGGTGTCCAGGATCTTGCCGCGCGCTGTCGCATCATCGGGGTGTGCGTGCGCGATGAGTGCGACGTGGAGGGCGTGCTCTGCGGCGAGGACGGCCTGCTCGCCCATTGCCGTGCGGATACCATCATCACGGTCCACAGCACCGTCAATCAGGCTGCAATCATCGGGTGGGCCGCGCGCGCGCGCGAGCGTGGCATCCATGTGCTGGATGCGCCGATCACCGGCGGCGCCGCCGGCGCGGAGGCCGCGACGCTGACATACATGGTCGGCGGCCCGGACGCGCTCGTCGAGCGCTGCCGCCCGCTGTTCCTGACTTCGGGTCACAAAGTCATTCATGCGGGAGCGGTGGGCACCGGCATCCTCCTGAAGCTCTGCAACAACCTCATGACCTACGCCGCGTTCGCCGCCGCGGACGAAGCCGAGCGGCTGGCGATCGCGGGCGGACTGGACCGCGGGTTGCTCGCCGAGGTCGGCCGCAGCAACGGCGTCATGACGCCGCAGATGGACGCGTTCCTTCGAAATCGCAATCAACTGGCGGCGGCCGGCAAGCTGCGGCAGGCGTTCGCGCCATTCGCCGGACTGGCACGCAAGGATCTGGCGGCCGCGCTGACGAGCGCGCGCGAGCTGCGTCTGGCGCTGCCCTCGACCGAACGCGTGGCCGAAATCATCGAACACGTCTTCCTGAACCAAGACCACTGACGGGCGCTGTCATGAATCAATACGATCGCACCAAGGGCCACGCGAAGTTCGAGGAGGTCTACGGCGGCGAACTGCCGCCGCTGCCGCCCCCCGGGACTTCAGCGTTCATCGACTACATGCTGGAGACGCTCTTCGGCGCGCTGTGGGAGGATCCGACGCTTTCGATCCGCGAGCGGCGCCTGCTGGTCATCGGCGTGCTGGCGGCGCAGGGCGAGGAGGGCACGCTGGCGCTGCAGTTACGCTGCGCGCTCAAGCGCGGCGAGCTCACGGCGGCGCAGCTGCAGCCGCTGGCGACGTTCCTCACGCAGTACGTCGGTTATCCGCGCGGCTCGCGGCTCTTCCGGGTCTGCAACGAAGTCGCCGCGCCGCCGGCGCGCTGATCCAGGCTCAGTTCGGCGGGGGTCCCTCGCTGACCCGCACCAGATCCTGCGGGCGCAACCAGCGCCGGAACGCGTCCTGCACGGCGGGCCCATCGAGGGCGACGTAGCGCTCGGCGGCGCGCGTCGGTTCATCGAGCGGCAGTCCGAGATCGGTGCGGCCGAGGATCCCCTGGGCGATCTCGGCGATGCCGGCTTCGCTCAGCGCCAGTTGCCGCACCAGGCAGGCCTTGGCGCGGGTCAGCTCATCGGCGCCAACCGCGGTTTCCTGCATCGCCGCGATCTCGCGCGCCACCATGGCGGCGGCCTTCAGGACGTTCTGGGGGTCGCTCGCATACTCGATGAAATATACGCTGCGCGTGCGCCCCGCCTGCAGCAGCGAATCCACCGAATACACGAGCCCCGCGTTCTTGCGCAGATCGATGCTGAGGCGCGTAGCGTAGAAGCTGCCGCCCAGTACGGCGTTACCGAGTTCCAGCGGGTAGTAGTCGGCGTCGGCGCGCTTCAGGGCCAGCGTCTGGGCGAGCACGACCCGATCTTGCACCCGGCTGCTGTCGGGAACGGCGATGCTGCTCACGGCGTTGTTCGCAACGACCGGCAGGTCAATCTCGGGGAGCGCACCTTCGGCGTGCCACGAGCCGAAGTATTTCTCGATGGCGGCGCGCGCCGCTGCCGGGGACACCCTGCCGATGACCACCATGGTGGCCAGGTCCGGGCGAAATACGCTGCGATAATAGCCGCGCACCGCCTCCGCGCTGAGTGCGCGCACGGTCTCGGGGGTGGACATGCGCAGGCTGGGATCCCGTGCCGGAAAGAGCGCGCCACGCAGCGAGCGCTGCGTGAGGAATCCCGGGCTGGTATTGCGCGCGGCGACGCTCAGGGCCAGCTGACCCCGGATCACCTGGAGCGCTTCGTTCGGCAGCGCAGGTTTCAGCTGGTTGTCCGCCAGCAGCTCCACGGCGCGGTCGAAGTGCTCACTGAGCACCTGGGTGGAGAAGTCGGTGCCGGCCTTCTCCTTGGCGCCGATGGCATCGAGCTGCTCCTGGAAGGCCACGCGGTCGAGTCGTTCGCTGCCGTAGGTGAGCAGGCGATCGAGAAGCGCGGCAACACCCTCCTGCCCCTTGGGCTCCTGAATCTCCGCCCGGTTGCGGATGTGTCCGTAGACGCTCACGGTGTCGCTGACATCCTCGGGCTGCACGATGAGCGTGAGCCCGTTGGCGAGCTTCGTGACGGTCGGGGCGAGGGTCGAGGGCGGAACCTGCAGCCGCGTGAGCGCCTTTTGTGCCCAGGCTGGCAGCGCCGTGGGGTGAGCCTCGCCGAGGGAGATGCTCTCCTGGCCGCCGAAGCCGCGCGAGGCAACCGGCGCCCCCGAGCCGCGCGGCATCATAGTGCCGGTAATGGCGTGGTCCAGGTCGAGGTACTTGCGCGCCACGCGGTTCACGTCCGCCGCACTCACCCGCTCGATGCGTGCCAGGTCCTCATCCGGTGAGTCCAGGCCGTAGAGCGCGATCGCGTCCGACCACACCGAGGCAAGTTCCGGAATCGAATTACGCTGGAACTGGTCGGCGGCACGTTCCTGCAGCTTGGCGGCGGTGACGAGTTCCTCGGGAACGCCCTCGTGCACCACCCGTGCAAGGATGGCGCGTACCTCGGCGGCGAGCGCCTTGGGGTCATCGCCGCTGGTGAACGTCAGCGCCGCATAGGCCACCGCGGCCTGGGGCAGTGGTTCCAGCGCGAACTCGGCGCCGGTCGCCTTGCCCTGGGGGACGAGGCCGTAGAGCGCAAAGCGCCGGCTGTTGAGCACGTCCGCGAGCACTTCGAGAGCGGCGAAGTCCGGGTCGCGTGGTCCGGGGGTGCGCATGGCGATCATCATCGTGCCGGAGGGCTGGTCGGTGTCCACCTGAAACGACGCCGGCCGCACCGGTTGCAGGTGCACCGCGGGCTTGGGAGGCAGTTTCTTCGCGGGGATGTCGCCGAAGAGCTGCTTGACCTCGCTGAGTGCGCCCTGCGGGTCGACGTTGCCGGCAATAACGAGGATGGCATTGTTGGGGGCGTACCAGCTATCGTGGAACGTCTTGAGCATCGGCGCGGTCGTCTTGTCGAATGAGGGCCGCGTGCCGAGGGCGTCATGCGCATAGGGCGTGCCGGCGAACATGCGCGCCCGCAGCTTCTCGAACAGCAGGTAACCCGGCTCTGACAGGTCCTGCGCCACCTCCTGCTCGATGGCGCCGCGCTCGTTCTGCCACTCCTTGCCCGAGGCCAGTATGGCGCGCATGCGCAGAGCCTCGATGTGCAAGGCCAGATCCAGATCCTCGGCGGGCACGGTAAACAGGTACTGCGTCATTCCCTCGCGGGTGTTGGCGTTGAAATCCCCGCCGAGGATGCTGCCGATGTCCGCGAGCTGTTCCGCGCTGAGGCCCGGGCTGCCGCGAAACATCATGTGTTCCTCGGCGTGCGCCGTGCCCGGAAAGCCCGGCGGCGCCTCGTCGGAGCCCGCCAGGTAGTTCACCGAGGTGGCCACGACCGGCGCCAGCGCATTGCGCACGATCACGACGCGCAGTCCGTTCGGCAGCGTCGCGCGCAGGACCGCCGGCTCGGTCGCACCCGCAGCGCCGGCAAGGCAGCACAGGAAGGCGCAAACGGCACGCCGCGTCGCGGCGCGCAGTCGGCCGTAGGAAGCATTCGGGGCCATGGCAGATCCTGATCTTCGGCGCAGGCCGTGAGTATATGCGATGCCCCGGCGCCACTTTTTGCCACAAGACATCCCCGCTCGGTGCGTTTTGCGCCCGCACCGCTGCCGCTTGTGGGGTTGAACTGAGAACCGTACGGGCAGCGGCAGGTATCGCTGCCGCGGCAGCAACCCACAGGAGTCTTGCCATGAACACTTCGAAACCCATGCCGCGCAGCGGCACCATCGCTCTGCTCTTGATCGGCGCCGGTCTCGGGGCCGCTCACGCACAAGATGCGCCAGCAGTCGCCAGCGGGCCCTCAAAGCAGTCCAACCTCGGCGGGATGACGGGACTTGCACTCGGCGCCGCGGCCGGCGGTCCGATCGGCGCGGTCGTGGGGCTCACGGTCGGCGTGGTCGCCGGCGACCACTATCATCGCCAGCAGCAGGCCGCCGCGTCGGTGCGTTCCAGTCTGGCGCAAAGCGAAACCGAGCGCGCGCAGCTCACGCAGAGCGTCAGTCATCTGGATGCCTCGCTCGCCCAGGCGCAGGCTCAGCAGGCGCGCCTCGGGCAGACGCTGCAGCGCGCCGACCAGATCGGCCTCGACGTGGGCTTCCGTACCGACGAAGACGCGATCCCGGAGCAGGCGATGTCGCCGCTGCTGAAGCTCGGTGCGCTGGCGGCCGATATGCCCGAGGTCGTGGTGCGCGTAGCCGGCTACGCCGATCCGCGCGGCTCGCAGGAGTACAACGATGCCCTGTCGCTGCGGCGGGCACAGGCGGTCGCGGCGCTGCTTACCGCGGCCGGCGTACCCGCCGGGCGGATCATCCTCGAGGCACATGGCAAGAACGAAGCGCAGTGTGAAGCGGGCGATGTCGACGGCTATGCACTCGAGCGGCGCGTCAGCGTGCGCCTTGAGGAGGCGGGAGCCGCCCAGGTGGCCAGCCGTGGCTAGCGAGCCGCGCCCTTCGGGCGGGCGCGCGCCACGGATGAGGTCCGCGGCGCGCGTTCGCGCTAGAATTTCATGGCATGACTACCTTTGCGGCCCGGCCATGAGCAGTACTGCCATCGTGCGCCTCGACGGCGCCGTGGAACCCGACGTGTCCGAACCGTCCGCCGAGCACCTGATCGCGGGCAGTCCCGAGCTTGAGGTACGCAACTTCTTCACCGACCCCAGTCAGCAGTTCTTCGCCGGCCGCTGGTCAGCGACGCGCGGCAAATGGCGCGTGCGTTACACCGAGAACGAGCTGTGCGTCATGACCTCCGGCCGCGTCGTCATCGAGAGCGCAGCGGGCGAGCGGCACACATTCAGCGCCGGCGACGCGTTCGTGATTCCGGCCGGATTCGCGGGTACGTGGGAGGTTCTCGAGGACTGCTCCAAGATCTACGCGATCTTCGAGAGCCGCGCCTGAGTTATTGCCCGGCGCCGCCCTTTTTGAGCAGACATAACACGACATCCCCTTGACGGCGGTCGCAGATTGACCGCCGCCCGCTTCACCGAAGGCGACTGCGGTGTGAACGTAGCCTTTCTGGCTCGCAGTGCTTTGGAACCGGGAGGAAAGTCGTGCAAACCATCACAGTGACTGCCGCGCGCGGCAGCAGTATGTTCAGTCTGTCGGAAATGGAGTTGCTGGTTGGCAGCGCCATGGTGGTCGTGGTGCTGGCGTGGATGGTCATCTCGCGCATCCGCCGCGATCGCCACGTCGATCCGCACGCCCGCTAAAACCGCACCACCTAAGCTTCCGGCGCGCCGCGGCGTCCGGTGTCTGCCGTCGCTCGCCGGCGGCGCGCTTATTGCGCGCGCAAGACCTCGGCCAGCGTACCGAACATCTGCTCGATCTGGACCGGCTCGACGATGAGTGGCGGTGACAGCGCGAGAATGTCGGCGGTCTGACGAATCAGCAGCCCGCGCTCGAAGCATTTCGTATACACATCGAACGCTCGCTGGCCCGGCTTGCCCGCAGCGGGCTCGAGCTCAAGCCCCAGGATCAGGCCGTAGTTGCGCACGTCGATGACGTGCGGCAGGCCGCGCAGCGCGTGCGCCGCGTCCTCCCACTGCTGGGCCAGCGTCTTGGCACGCGTCAGGAGGCCCTCGCGCTGATAGATCTCCAGCGTCGCGAGGCCGGCCGCACAGGCGCTCGGATGCGCCGAGTAGGTGTAGCCATGGAACAGCTCGATGCCGTCGGGGCCCTGCATGAACGCTTCGTAAATCGCCTTGCTCACGAGCACGGCACCCATGGGCACGCAGCCGTTGGTGAGCCCCTTGGCGAGGGTGATGATGTCGGGCGTCACCTCGAATTCCTGCGCCGCAAACGCCGCGCCGGTGCGGCCGAAAGCCGTGATCACCTCGTCGAATATCAGCAGCACTCCGTGGCGGTCGCAGATCTCGCGAATGCGCTTGAGATAGCCGCGCGGCGGAATGAGCACGCCGGTCGAGCCGGCAATCGGCTCGATGATGACGGCGGCAATGTTGGAGGCATCGTGCAGGGTCACCAGCCGTTCGAGCTCATCGGCCAGCTGCGCGCCGTGCTCGGGCACGCCGCGCGCGAAGGCGTTCTTGGCCAGATCGTGGGTGTGAGGCAGGTGATCCACGCCTGGCACCAGGTTGGCCGACCAGACCTTGCGGTTCGGTGCGATGCCACCGACGGAGATGCCGCCAAATCCCACCCCGTGATAGCCGCGTTCACGTCCGATGAGGCGCGTGCGCGTTCCCTGGCCACGCACGCGCTGGTAGGCGAGCGCGATCTTCAGCGCGGTATCGACCGACTCCGATCCCGAATTGGTGAAGAACACGTGGTCGAGCCCTTTGGGCGCGATCTTCACCAGTGCGTTGGCGAGCGCGAACGCGGGCGGGTGTCCCATCTGAAACGGGGGTGCGTAGTCGAGAGTCTCCAGCTGCGCGGCGACCGCCTGGGCGATTTCTGTTCGGCCGTGACCCGCATTGACGCACCACAGGCCCGCAACCCCGTCGAGGATCTGACGCCCGTCGGGAGTCCAGTAGTACATTCCCTTGGCCTTGGACAGCAGGCGTGGCTTTGACTTGAATTGCCGGTTGGGCGTGAACGGCAGCCAGAACGCTTCCATGTCGGAGCGGCTCAAGGGGGCGGTGGCATTCATGTCGCGGCTCGGGCAGTCAGGTGGAAGGTCACGGATGATAAATAAAGTGGACAATCCAGGCCACCGGGGAGACATTTCGCCCAAAGTTGTCTAAGATATTAAACACCATGACCATCGATGTCGGAGCGCGCCTGCGCAGCGTCCGGACGACTTTCGGACTTTCCCAGCGCGAGCTCGCGCGCCGCGCGGGCGTCACGAACGGACTGATTTCCCTCATTGAGCAGAACCGGGTCAGCCCCTCGGTCAGTTCGCTGAAGAAGGTGCTCGACGGGGTGCCCATGTCGCTCGCGGAGTTCTTTACCCTGGACTTGAGCGCCACGCCCCAGGCGTTCTTTGGCGCCGAGGACCTGATCGAGCTGGGCAATGCGGAGGTCTCGCTGCGCCTGATCGCCGCCCAGCGCCCGGCCCGGCAGCTCACGTTGCTGCACGAGCGCTACGCGCCCGGGGCGGCTACCGGTGAGGAAATGCTCGCCCACCGGGGCGAAGAGGGGGGCGTCGTGATCAAGGGGCGCATCGAGCTTACCGTGGGGGGCGCCACGCGCGTGCTCGGCCCCGGTGAAGCCTATTATTTCGCCAGCCAGCTGCCGCACCGCTTCCGCAACGTCGGACGCGAGGCGTGTGAGATCATCAGTGCCTGTACTCCACCGACTTTCTGAAGGTTCGCGGCCGATATGAACGCAAAACCCGAAACGATTAATTGGCAGGAGCGGGCCCGCTCGCTCAACTTCCGCACCCAGGCCTTCATCGAGGGCCGCTATGTGGATGCTGCTTCCGGGCTCACCTTTGACTCGGTCAATCCGGCGACCGGCAAGCTGCTGGCACGCGTGGCTTCCGGGGACACCGAGGACATCAACCGTGCCGTGAGCTCGGCGCGCGCGGTATTTCGCAAGGGCAGCTGGGCCAACCTGCCGCCGGCGAAGCGCAAGCGCGCGCTGTTCCGGTTTGCCGAGCTGATCACCAAGCACACCGAGGAGCTGGCGCTGCTCGAGACGCTCGACATGGGCAAGCCCATCTCCGACAGTCTCAAGGTCGACGTGCCGGGCGCGGCGCGCTGCATCACCTGGTATGGCGAGGCGATCGACAAGGTCTACGACGAGGTTGCGCCCACCGGCCCCGGCGCACTCGCGACCATCACGCGCGAGCCGCTGGGCGTGGTCGGGGCGATCGTGCCGTGGAATTTTCCGCTGCTCATGGCGGCGTGGAAGATTGCGCCCATTCTGGCCTCGGGCAACTCGCTGGTCCTCAAACCGTCGGAGAAATCACCGCTGACCGCGCTCAAGGTGGCGGAGCTCGCGGTCGAAGCGGGTATTCCGCCGGGCGTGCTGAACGTGGTGCCCGGGTTCGGGCAGACCGCCGGCAAGGCGCTGGCGCTGCACATGGACGTCGACTGCGTGGCCTTCACCGGCTCGACCGCGACCGGCAAGACCATCATGCAGTACGCGGGGCAGTCAAACCTCAAGCGTGTGTCGCTCGAGTGCGGCGGTAAGTCGCCCAATATCGTGATGGCGGACTATCCGGATCTGGACAAGGCGGCGACCGCTGCCGCCTACGCCATCTTCTATAACCAGGGCGAAGTCTGTTCCGCCGGTTCGCGCCTGCTGTTGCAGGAAGGCATCAAGGATGCCGTCCTCGAGAAGGTGCAGGCGATCGGACGCACCATGCAGCCGGGTGACCCCCTCGACCCCAACACCCGCCTAGGTGCCATCGTCGATGAAACGCAGATGAAGCGCGTACTCGGGTACATCGATTCCGGCCGCAGCGACGGCGCGCACCTGCGCTTTGGCGGGCGGCGCGTGCGCGAGGACAGCGGCGGATTCTTCGTCGAACCGACCGTGTTCGAGGACGTGCGGCCGGCGATGGCCATCGCGCGCGAGGAGATCTTCGGGCCGGTACTGGCGGCGATCACTTTCAAGACCGTGGAAGAAGCGATCGAGATCGCCAATGACGTGGTGTACGGCCTGGCTTCGGCGGTGTGGACGCGCGATGTGACGACTGCGCACCGCGTGGCGCGTGCCATCCGCGCCGGCACCGTCTACATCAACTGTTACGACGCTGACGACCTTACGGTGCCGTTCGGCGGCTTTAAGCAGTCCGGGATGGGACGCGACAAGTCTCTGCACGCGCTGGAAAAGTACACGGAGCTGAAGACGACTTGGCTCGATCTGACCTGAGGTCGCTGCCGCCACCGGCAACGAAGTGAGCGCCGAGCTGCGCTTTCTCGCGAGCGCTCCCCGGGGCTTCGCGGATCTGCTGATCGCCGAGCTCACCGCGTGCGGTGCTCTGGGAGCGCGCGAGCGCGCCGGGGGCGTTGCGTTCTCCGGGACGCTCGAGTGCGCCTACCGCGCCTGCCTGTGGTCGCGGGTCGCCAACCGGGTGTTCCTCGAGGTCGCACAGTTCGAGGCGCGCGACGCGGCTGAATTCTACGACGGCATCGCCCGCCTAGACTGGACGGCGCATCTTGGGCCGCAGGCGACGCTCGCCTGCGAGTTCAGTGGCCGCCATCCGGCAATCACCCACACGCATTTCGGCGCCCTCAAGCTCAAGGATGGCATCGTCGATGCGCTGCGCACGGCGACGGGTGCGCGGCCCGATATCGCGCCGGAACGTCCGAGCGTGCGCGTCCACGCGCACGCGCACGGGGTGCATCTCACCGTTTCCATCGACCTTTCCGGGGACAGCCTGCACCGCCGCGGCTATCGCGCGGCGGCCGGCGAAGCACCGCTGAAGGAGAACGTCGCCGCCGGGGTGTTGATGCGTTCGCAGTGGCCGGAGCTGGCGAAGCAGAATGCCGAGTTCCTCGATCCGCTGTGCGGCTCGGGTACTTTTTGCATCGAGGCGGCGCTCATTGCCGCCGACCGCGCCCCGGGCCTCACGCGTGATTACTTTGGCTTTCTCGGTTGGCGCGGGCACGACGCGCCACTGTGGGCGTGGCTGCTCGAGGAGGCTTTGGTACGCGCGCAGGCGGGTGCCACGAGCGGGGTCACGGTGCGCGGTCAGGATCGTGATGCCGCCGCAGTGCGCAGTGCCGGCGAGAGCGCCGTGCGTGCCGGGGTCGAGCCGTGGGTCAGTTTCCGCAGTACCCCACTTGCCGATGCCGCGCCGCTGCCCGCACGCGATGCCGGACGCCCGGGACTCCTGTGCACCAATCCGCCCTACGGGATGCGCATGGAGGATCATGCCGGTGCGCGCGAGGTGCATCGCGAGCTCGGCGCCGTGCTCCGGGAACGCTTCCAGGGCTGGAACGCGGCCGTGCTCACGGGCGCGCCGGAGCTCGGTAGGGAACTCGGGCTGCGGGCCCATCGCACGCATACGATATGGAACGGTGGCATCGAGTGCCGGCTGCTGCGCATCCAGGTGGGCGCCGAGAGCACACGTGCGGTCGGCGTGCTCGGCCGCGGCAGCGCGCACCTGAAAGACACGCCCGGCGCGCGCATGTTCGCGAACCGCCTGGCCAAGAACCTCAAGCGACTGCGCAGCTGGGCACAGCGCGAAGAGATCAGCTGCTACCGCCTGTACGACGCCGACATGCCCGAGTACGCCTTCGCCATCGACCTGTACACGACGCTCGAGCCGCCGCAGCAGTGGCTGTACGTGCAGGAGTATGCGGCGCCGGCGGAGATCGAGCTGGAGGCAGTGCGCCGGCGTCGGGGCGAGGTGCTGGCGACGCTGCCGGAGGTGACCGGGGTCGCCGCGGAGTGCATCAGGGTGCGGACGCGCCGCCGCACGCCGCGCGGCGAACAGTACGAGAAGCTCGACGACAGCTCGCACTTTCACGTCATCGCCGAAGGGGGCCTGAAGTTTCGCGTGAACTTCGGGGACTACCTCGATACCGGCATCTTTCTCGATCACCGCCCGACGCGCGCGCGCCTGCGCGCCGCGGCGCGCGGGGTGCGCTTCCTCAATCTGTTCGCCTACACCGGCACCGGGAGCGTGTACGCCGCCTCCGGTGGCGCGCGCAGCACGACCAGCGTCGACATGTCGCGCACCTACCTCGAGTGGGCGCAGCGCAATCTGGCCCTCAACGGCATGCAGGCCGGCACGCACCAAGTCGTGCAGGCCGAGTGTCGTGAGTGGCTCGCGAGCACGGCATCCGGCGCCGAGCGCTACGAGCTCATATTTCTCGACCCGCCGACGTTCTCAAACTCCAAGCGGATGGAAGGGGTGCTGGATATCGAGCGCGACCACCCGCAGCTGATTGAGGCCAGTGCGCGGCTGCTCGCTCCCGGCGGCCTGCTGGTGTTCTCCACCAACGCGCAGAAATTTCGGCTCGACGAGGCGCTCGGCAGCCGCTACGCGGTGCGCGATATCTCGGCGGCGACGCTGCCGAAGGACTTCGAGCGCAACCCCCGCATCCACCGCTGCTACGAGATCCAGCCGCGCAGCTAATAGGCGGTCAGCGGGATCCCCGTGGCAGCCGTCACGGGCGCTCCGCCCAGGCCGGCGAACTCGATAGGAACCGATACCTCGGCGCTGCCGGCGTTGCGCCATACCGCGAAGTGCAGGTGCGGGCCGGAGGTGAAGCCGGTGTTGCCGGAGTCGGCGAGGTACTCCCCGCGCACCACGCGTTGGCCGACGCGGATGCGAATCGAGTCCCAGTGCAGGTGGGCATAGCAGCCGATCGTGCCGTCGTCGTGGAGGATCTCGACCACGTTCGCCTGGTCGAGGAGCGCGGGATCTGCGGCGCCGACAAAGGAGTCGTGGCGCACGTTGATGACCATACCTTCGCGGGCGGCGTAGATCGGCGTGCCGTCGGGCAGCGCGATGTCCACCGCGTAGCGGCTGTCGGGCGTGGTGTGGGTCACGTGCGCCGGGAAAGCCTGTGACACCATGAAGCTTGCACCGAGCGCAAAGGGTACGCGGTACGGGCGGGGCGGTTGATGCACCGCGTGGGGTGAGCCGAGCACGGCTGTCCAGTGGTATCGCAGGATACGTGGGAGGTCGCCGCCCGCTGCCTGCAGCACAGTGCGCGTCTCACCCGGCTCCAGGGTGACCTCGTAGACCGACCCTGTTGGTACGCCGCCGAGGTTCGATTCCGCGACGCTGGCGCGTACGGTGATGCTGCACAGGCAGCCATTGGCGGCGACGAGCCGCATCAGGTCGGGCGTCTCCTGGCGCGTCACGGTGATATGCAGCGCGGCGGCCTCGTGGCTCATGCTGATGGGTTCACCTGCGGCGGCGACGACACTCGTCGCCTGGTCGGTGAAGATCCAGTGGCCCTCGGCGTCACGGTACTTGACGGCCGACTGGGCTCTGAGCGGCGCGCCGGGCGCCGCCAGCCACAATGCCGCGGCCGCCAGGGGCGCCAGGATTCGCAGCGCGGGGCGCACGGCTGGAAACGCGGGCGATCCCGCGCCTCAGCTTCCGCAGCTGGAAACCATCGCGCGGCGCGCCTGCTCGCGCAGCGCGTCGGCTTCTTCGTCGCTGTAGTAGACACGATTGCCCTCGGCGTCGCGCTGGTAGAGGCGGGGCGTGTCCTTGACCCGGTAGTACTTGTCGCGTGCCTTCTCACACGCCGCCTGCCGGCGCTGATCGGCTACCGCCTTGTTCTTGTTGTCGAGGGCTTCCTCTTTCTGGCGCTGCCGCTCGGCGGCGCTCAGAAGCTGCTGCTGCTTGGCGAGCCTGGCAACCTCGGCCGGATCCGGCTCAGTCACGTGGACGCTGGTGGTCGGGGCATTCTTGGTGGACCCACGGTCCGAATAGACGACGTTGCCCTGAGCATCCACCGATTTGTAGATCTCCTGGGCGAGTGCGGGTGCGGCGAGCGCGAACAGCGCCGCGCACAAGGCAGCGCACCGCAAAAACGCATGTGGGGAGCGTGATTCCTGCACCGAACCCTCCGACGCAGGTAGCATACGTTCGCCGACCCGCCACACCGGTGAATTCCGTCACAGAAGAGCCGCCCGGCAGTGGCCGCATGCCGCGGATTTTGACACAACCCGCGCCCACGCCCCGGGGCGGCCCTCAGCGCTCGACGAAGGTCTTGAGTCTGCTCAGAACCTCATCCCATTGTGACGACACGCGCTCGAGGTAGCCGCGCAGTTCCTGCACCGGGTGTGGATTGAACTCGAACAGGTTTTCGCGACCGCTGCGGCTGCCGCGCACGATTCCCGCCTGCTCCAGCACGCGCAGGTGCTTGGAGATCGCCTGCCGGCTCATGCGCGCGCCGTCGGTCAGCCGGGCGATGGAACGCGGCGCACCGCCGGCGAGCGCGCTCACCAGCGCCAGCCGCGTCTCGTCTCCGAGTGCGGCGAAGGCGGCGGCCTGCTGTCGTCGCCGCACCGCGGCACCGTTACCCAGCGCGCGCGACATGGGCTTCGATGTTCTTCATCTGCTGCGCCCAGCCACTGTCGTTCATTCGGAAGGCCTCCGCACGGCGCGCCGCTGGGACCTTGTCGAATCCGGTCTCTGTGACGGTCAGCAGGGTGCCGGTGGCGGTCGGCTCGAGGTGAAACTCCACCAACGTCGGGGTTTCCTGGGAGTAGTCGACCTCAGGATCGATGGCGTATGGATACCAAGTAAAGCTAAAGAGCCGTTCCGGTTCGATCCGCCGGATCACGACCTTCCAGCGCACGTGCTCGTAGCCGGGATGGGTGATCTGGCCCTCAGCCTGACGGCCGGCCACGAAGGGTCCCTCGATCCTGATCTTGAGCCACGTGCCGAACTCGCGTGAATCGCTGATCGCGCGCCACCGGCGCCTTCAGCTCGATGCGTTTCTCGATGCGATTGTTCATGTGGCAACCTCCAGGTTGCATATTATCCGGTACATACCAAATGAGCAACCAATAGGTTGCTAATGGCTCCACGACCGGACGAGGCGTTGCTTTACAGCCGGTCACGCCTGCGGTAGCGTTTTTCGCCTGATGTCTGGCACGCCGAAAACGCGCACGCTTACGCTGCAGGCATCCGCGACCGCGGCTTTGGACGTAGCGCACTGAACGGTACGTCGCAACGGCACGGCTTCCCCAAGGCCCCGCCGCAAGCGTCGGGGCTTTTTCGTCTTGCTGACCGGAGATCACGCGTATGCCCGCCCGTTCGTCATCCTCAGCCCCCGTGGTCGCGGTTGTCGGCGCCACCGGGGCCGTCGGCGTCGAGCTGATCCGCTGCCTCGAGGAGCGACGCTTTCCGCTCACGCAGCTGCGACTGTTTGCCTCGGCGCGCTCTGCGGGGAAGACGCTGCCGTTTCGTGGCGAGTCGCTGGCCGTGCACGAGCTCACCGAGTCGAGCTTTGCGGGCGTCGACATCGCCCTGTTTTCCGCCGGCGGCAGCACCTCGAAGCGCTTTGCGCCGCTGGCGGTGTGCGCCGGTGCCACCGTCATCGACAATTCCTCCGCATTTCGCATGGATCCCCGGGTGCCGCTGGTCGTTCCGGAAATCAACCCGCAGGCAATCCGCGGGCACGCCGGTATCATTGCCAACCCCAACTGCTGCGCGATCATTTCCATCACGCCGCTTTGGCCGATACATCGGGTGAACCGCATCACGCGCCTGCAGCTGGCGACCTACCAGGCGGCCTCCGGTGCGGGCGCCGCTGCGATGGAGGAACTGCGTGAAGGCACGCGCGCCTACCTCGAGGGCCGACCCTACGAGCACAAGGTGTTGCCGCATCCCTACGCCTTCAACCTCTTCAGCCACAACACCCGCATCGACCCGGCCACCGGTTACAACGACGAGGAGACGAAGGTTATCCAGGAGACGCGCAAGATCTTCAATGACCCGCGCATTCGCGTAGCGGCGACCTGCATCCGCGTGCCGGTGCTGCGCGCCCACGCCATGGCCATCAACATCGAGTGCGAGCAGCCCATCACGCCTGCGCAGGTGCGCGCGCTGCTGCAGCAGGCTCCGGGTGTGAAGCTGGTTGACGACGCGGAGCGCAACTACTTCCCCATGCCGCAGGACGCCTCCGGCGCTGACCCGATACTGGTGGGGCGCATTCGCCACGACCTCAGCGACCCGAGCGGGCACTCGATCTCGCTGTTTGTCGCCGGCGATCAGCTGCTCAAGGGCGCCGCGCTTAACGCCGTGCAGATCGCAGAGCTCCTGTAGCGACGGCAACGCGAGGCCGCGGGTCCGTTAGAGAAGATCCTTGAGGCGGTAATAGAGCATCGCCAGCACGAGCGCCGGGCGGCGCAGCGCCGCACCGCCAGGGAAGTTCCCGTGGGGAATGCGTGCAAATACGTCAAAGCGCTCGGCCGTCCCCGCGATCGCCTCGGCGACGAGTTTGCCGGCGATGCCGGTGAGCGCGATGCCGTGTCCGGAGAAACCCTGCAGAAAATAGACGTTGGGCGCTAGGCGCCCGAAATGCGGGGCGCGGTTGAGCGTAATGTCGACCTCGCCCCCCCAGGCGTACTCGATGCGCACGTCGGCTAGCTGCGGGAAGACCTTGAGCATGCGTGCGCGCGTTGCGCTCGGCGCATCGAAGGACTTTAGGCCCGAATAATTCACACGTCCCCCGAACAGCAGTCGCTGGTCCGCAGAGCGGCGGAAGTAATCGAGTACCCAGTTCATGTCGCTGACGGCGGCGTTGTTCGCGATCAGCTCCCGCGCCCGAGCCTCCCCGAGCGGCTCGGTGGCCACGATGTAAGTCGCGACCGCCATGATCTTGGACCTGAGCGACGGGGCGGTGTCCCCCAGATAGACGTTGCCGCAGAGCACCAGGTGGCGCGCCCGAATCTCCCCATGGGGCGTCAGGACACGGACCGACGTGCCATCCGGTTTAAAGGACAGCGCGCGCGTGCCTTCGAAGATTTGCACACCGCGCGACTCGGTGGCGGCTGCTAGCCCCAGGGTGTAATTCAGCGGATGCAGGTGACCGCTGTTGCTGTCGTACAGCGCACCCGGATAGCGGTGGGTGCCGAGTACCGCGCGCAGCTCCTCGCGCCCCAGGTAGCGCACGCTGTGATAGCCGTAGGTAGCGCACAGCTCGGCAAGTTCGGCGCGCAACTCGCGCACGTGGCGGTCCTTGACCGCGGCGAGCAGGTAGCCATCCACCCAGTCGCACTCGATCGAATAGCGCCGGATGAGTTCGCGCATCAGCGCCAGTGCCTCGACCGACACGTCCCACACGGTGCGCGCCCCGGCGGGCCCGAGCAGGCGCTCGAGCTTCCCCTGGCCCGCGGCCACGCCGTGGATGGCCTGCGCGCCGCTGCGACCGGAGGCGCCCCAACCGATGCGGTGCTCCTCGAGCAGCACGACCTGGAAGCCGCGCTCGGCGAGATGCAGCGCCGCTGAGCACCCCGCGATGCCGCCGCCCACGACGCATACGTCCGTGACGGCGGCGCCGGCGAGCGCCGGACGTTCCGGGGCGGCCCGCGCGGAAGCGGCGTAGTACGAAGCGACGTAGTCAAGTCGTCCCATGAGCCTGTCCCGGTCCCAGGTGTTTAGGATATTCAGACGTCCCGCGGGCGCGGGAGGTGAGGATAGCGAGCCGGTACAGGGGCCGGCAAATGCCCCCAGGACGGGCCGGGGAGGGCGTAGCTTCGCCTGGATTGGCCTTTAGCGTACTTATGTCGCGTGACGCAAGCCGAGGCTTCTCCTCGTTACCTGTGCTCTAATATGAGAGTACTTCGGAGAGTTTTAGGGGCGGTTTGTTTAGGATTTTAAACACCGCCGCGTAGCAAGCCGCCATGCCACCCGGCCGTCCACTCATTGGTATCCCAGCCGACCGACGCATGATCGGCCAGCATCCCTTTCACATGGTGGGGGAGAAGTACGCTCGCGCCGTGATGGATGCGGCCGGGGCGGTGCCGCTCCTGATCCCCTCCCTGGCCGAGGAGCTCGGCTTTGACGAGCTGCTCACGCGCCTGGATGGCCTGCTGTTCACCGGCAGTCCCTCGAACGTGGAGCCGCAGCACTATCAGGGTCCCCCGAGTGAGCCGGGCACCCTGCATGATCCGGCGCGCGATGCGACCACGCTGCCCCTGATCCGCAAGGCGGTGCAGTCTGGCTTACCGGTGCTGGGCATCTGTCGCGGCTTCCAGGAGATGAATGTCGCCTTTGGAGGCACCCTGCACCAGAAGCTGCATCAGGTTCCCGGCAATCTCGATCACCGTGACGACACCACGCAGCCCCTCGAGGTGCAATACGGTCCGGCCCACGATGTCACCCTCGAGCCTGGCGGGCTGCTGCAGGTGCTGAGCGGTGCCGATCGTATCCGGGTGAACTCGCTCCACAACCAGGGCATCGATCAGCTCGGGAGCGCCTTGGCGGTGGAGGCGCGTGCTCCCGACGGGGTAATCGAGGCCTTTCGGGTGCGCGATGCGCGCCGCTTTGCGCTGGCGGTGCAATGGCACCCCGAGTGGAAGGTGATGGCGAATCCATTTTCGCGCGCACTGTTCGCCGCCTTCGGGCAGGCGAGCCGTGAGCGCGCGCAGAGCAAGTGAAAGGCGATTCCCATGGTGAGTGAGATCCGGCAGTTCTTCCGTGATCACGGCATTTCCGAGGTGGAGGCGATCATCCCGGACATGGCCGGGATCGCCCGCGGCAAAATCATGCCGGCGGAGAAGTTTGCCGAGGACGGCGGCATGCGTCTGCCCGAGAGTGTCTTCCTGCAGACCGTGACCGGCGACTATCCGGCACACACCGGCGATGCCATGAGCCCCGCCGAGATCGACATCGTCCTCAAGGCCGACCCGAAGACCGTGCGGCGCGTGCCGTGGGCGGCCGAGCCCACGGCGCAGGTCATTCACGACTGCTTCTATTCCGACGGCCGCCGCGTGTCGATGGCGCCGCGGCACGTCCTGCGCAACATTGTGGAGCTCTATACCCAGCGCGGTTGGGAGCCGATCGTGGCGCCGGAACTGGAGTTCTACCTGGTGGAGCAGAACCGCGACGCCGATTACCCGCTGAAGCCGCCGGTCGGGCGTTCGGGCCGCTCCGAGCCCGGACGGCAGTCCTACTCCATCGCCGCGGTGAACGAATTCGATCCCTACTTCGATGACATCTATCAGTTCTGCGAGGACCAGGACATCGAGATCGATACGCTCATCCACGAGGATGGCCCCGCGCAGATGGAGATCAACCTGATTCACGGCGCCCCGCTCGATCTGGCCGATCAGGCATTTCTGTTCAAGCGTACGGCGCGCGAGGCGGCACTGCGTCACAAGATGTACGCGACCTTCATGGCGAAACCGCATGCCAAGGAGCCCGGCAGCGCCATGCACATCCATCAAAGCGTGGTGGACGTAAAGACGCGCAAGAACATCTTCAGCAATCCGGACGGCACGCCGTCGGCGCTGTTCTTCTCGCACATCGGCGGCCTGCAGAAGTATCTGCCGGCGGCCATGGCGCTGTTCTGCGCCAACGTGAACTCCTACCGGCGCCTGACGCGCTACCTGTCCGCGCCGATCAACGTGCACTGGGGCTATGACAACCGCACCGCTGGCTTACGCGTGCCCATGTCCGACGCCCAGGCGCGTCGCGTCGAGAACCGGGTGGGCGGTGCGGATGCCAATCCGTATATCGCGCTCGCCGCCTCGCTGGCCTGCGGCTACCTCGGCATGATCGAGGGCGTGCAGCCGAGTGACCCGATCGTTGGCAGCGCGCATGACCTGCCCTTTGGGCTGCCGCGCTCGCTGGACGAGGCCCTGCGTGAGCTGCGCGGCTGCGAGCCGCTGGTGAAGCTGCTGGGAGAACCCTTCGTGGAGGCCTTCACGATCGTCAAGGAGGCGGAGTACGAGGTGTTTCTGCAGGTGATCAGCTCCTGGGAGCGCGAGCACCTGCTGCTGAACGTCTGAGCGGCCCCGGCCGCGCTCCTTCTCAAAGACGGAGGCTCTGTTATATAAGACGAGGACGTGACCAGCCTCGCCAGCCTCTGCCTCGGTACCCTCTTCGCCGTGCTCGCGAGCCTTGCCGCGGGCTGTTCGCGGCCAGCTGCCCACGTGCCTGCAGCGGCGGCAAACGAGAAGGTGCTGAACGTCTACAACTGGTCGGACTACATCCAGCCTTCGATCATCAAGGATTTCGAGGCGCAGACCGGCATTCACGTCAACTACGACGTGTTCGACTCCAACGAGATCCTCGAGACCAAACTACTCACCGGGCACACGAACTACGACGTGGTGGTGCCTTCGGCAGCATTCATGGAACGCCAGCTGCAGGCGGACATCTACCAGAAGCTCGACAAGTCGCTGCTGCCGAACCTCAAGAACCTGGATCCGGGTATCCAGGCCGCACTCGCCATCTATGACCCCGGTAACCAGTACGCGGTCGACTACATGTGGATCACATCCGGGGTCGGCTATAACGCCGCAGCCCTACAGGCGCGCATGCCGGATGCGCCCGTTGAAAGCTGGCGCATGATCTTCGATCCCGCGGTGATCTCGAAGTTTGCCGACTGCGGCGTGTCGATCCTCGATGCGCCCTCGGAAGTAGTCGCCACCGCGCTGCTGTACATCGGCAAGAATCCCAACAGTGACTCCCCCGCGGACCTGAAGGCGGCGGAGCAGGTCCTGAAGGCGGTGCGTCCGTACATCCGTTACGTGGATTCCTCGCGCTACATCGACAACCTCGCCAACGGCGAGATCTGCCTGGCGATGGGCTGGTCCGGGGACATCAAGCAGGCCCACGACCGTGCCCTGGAGGCGAACAAGGGAATCGACCTGAAGTATTCGATTCCGCGCGAGGGCGCGATCGTCAATCTTGATGTCCTGGTAATTCCCGCCGACGCCCCGCACGCGAAGAATGCACATCTGTTCATCGACTATCTGCTGCGACCGGACGTCGCCGCTCAGAACTCCAACCTCATCAAGTACGCCAACGCAGTAGCCGTGGACCTGCAGCCGCTCGACCCGGCAGTGCGCAACGACCAGGGGGTGTTTCCGCCGCCCGACGTGCGGGCGCGGCTGGTTCCGGAGCGCGCGCGGCCGCCCGACTACCAGCGCCTGCTGACCCGCGCCTGGACCCGCTTCAAGACCGGCAAATGACCACGAAGGACCACCCATGACGCCCGCAGGCACCCACCGGTGAACGCTCCGGCCGCCACTGCCGCGGAGCCTGCCGCGGCCTACGTTCGCATCACGAACCTGACCAAGAAGTTCGGCGATTTCGTCGCCGTCGACAGCGTGTCGCTCGACATCCGCCGCGGGGAGATATTCTGCCTGCTGGGCGGCTCAGGTTCCGGCAAGACGACGCTGCTGCGCATGCTCGCCGGATTCGAGGCACCGACCGCCGGCACCATCGAGATCGACGGCGCCGACATGAGTAAGATTCCGCCGTACGAGCGGCCCGTGAACATGATGTTCCAGTCCTATGCGCTGTTCCCGCACATGAGCGTGGAGAAGAACGTCGCCTTTGGGCTGGAGCAGGAAGGACTGAGCGGCACCGAGGTGAGCCAAAAAGTCGGCGAGATTCTCGAGATCGTCAAGATGGGCGGCTTCGGCGCACGCAAGCCACACCAGCTCTCCGGCGGGCAGCGCCAGCGGGTGGCCCTGGCGCGCGCACTGGTGAAGCGCCCCAAGCTGCTGCTGCTCGATGAACCGCTGGCGGCACTGGATAAGAAGCTGCGCGAGCACACGCAGTTCGAACTCATCAACATCCAGCAGCGCTTGGGCGTCACGTTCGTTGTGGTGACGCACGATCAGGAGGAGGCCATGACGCTGGGCACGCGCCTCGGGGTCATGAATCACGGGCGCATCGTGCAGGTGGGTACACCGTCTGACATCTACGAGTCGCCCGCCAACCGCTTCGTGGCCGATTTCATCGGCTCGGTGAATCTCTTCGAGGGTCAGGTGAGCCAGGAGAGCCCTGAAGGGGTACGCGTCAGCTGCGCCGAACTCGGCGCGATGGTGCGCGCGGATCGTGCCGTGAGCTGCACGCGCGGAGCCACGGTGTGGACGGCGATCCGCCCGGAAAAGATCGCGATCAGCCGGCGCCAGCCCGCGGCGGCTGCCGCCAGCGGTGAGAACGTGGCGCGCGGCACGGTGCGCGAGATCGCCTATATGGGGGATCTGTCGATTTATCTGGTGCAGATCGACTCGGGCAAGGTCATGCGGGTAACGCTGCCAAACACGACCCGTGGCGGCGAACGGCCCATCGCGCGCGCGGAGAAGGTGTGGCTCTCCTGGCATGGCTCAAGTCCGGTCGTCCTGACCGAGTAAGGAGGCGGGCAGGTGCGTTTTTCCCAGGCAGGCGGACGGCGACTGGTTGCCGGCGTGCCCACCGCGTGGCTGCTGTTATTGTTCCTCATTCCCTTTCTGATCGTCTTCCGGATCTCCTTCTCCGAGGTGCGCCTGGCGATCCCGCCGTATACGCCGCTCATCAGCTGGCATCACGGCTCCCCCGGGCTCGAGTTGCACTGGTCGGCCTACAAGTTCCTGTTCACCGACTCGCTCTACGTGAGCTCCTACCTCTATTCAGTCAAGGTCGCGGCGGTATCGACACTTTGCTGTCTGCTGATCGGCTACCCGATGGCCTATGCAATCGCGCGCTCGGCGCCGGCAAGCCGTTCGGTGCTGCTCATGCTGATCGTGCTGCCGTTCTGGACCTCGTTCCTGCTGCGCGTTTATGCCTGGATCGGCCTGCTTAAGAACAATGGCGTCATCAACAATGTGCTGCTGTGGCTGCATGTCATCGATCACCCCCTGGCACTCCTACAGACCGACTTTGCGGTCTACATTGGCATCGTTTACTCCTACCTGCCGTTCATGATCCTGCCGCTGTACGCGAACCTCGAGAAGCACGATCCGGCGCTGCTGGAGGCGGCCGCCGATCTTGGCGCCCGGCCGTTAAGGGCATTCCTGCGCATCACGCTGCCGCAGTCGCTGCCGGGAATCCTGGCCGGGTCACTGCTGGTGTTCATTCCCGCCGTAGGCGAGTACGTGATTCCAACCCTGCTGGGACGCACGGACCAGCTGATGATTGGCCGCGTGCTCTCGGATGAGTTCTTCGAAAACCGTGACTGGCCGGTCGCGAGCGCGGTCGCGATCCTGATTTTGCTGCTGCTGGTAATTCCGATCATGCTGTTCCAGCGTGCGCAGCGCCGCGAGCTTGAGGCCATCACGTGAGGTCACGCGGCCTGTTCACCCGCATCGCGCTCGTGCTCGGGCTGATATTCCTGTACGTACCCATCATCTCCATGATCGTTTTCTCCTTCAATAATTCGCGCCTGGTGACGGTATGGGACGCGCCCAACTCGCCGACGCTCAAGTGGTACGTGGCGCTCGTACACAACGAACAGATCCTCGGCGCCGCATGGCTCTCCATTCGCATCGCTCTCATCGCCGCCTCCGGTGCGGTGATCCTCGGTACGCTGGCTGGCATGGCGCTGGCGCGCTTCGGCAACTTCCGCGGCCGCACGCTGCTCGCCGGCCTGACCACCGCCCCGATCGTCATGCCCGAGGTCATTACCGGGCTGTCGCTGCTGCTGATGTTCGTAGCGCTGGCTCAGCTGATCGGCTGGCCCAAGGGGGTGGGGGCCGTCACGATCACGATGGCGCACATCACCTTCTGCATGGCCTACGTTACGGTCGTGGTGCAGTCCCGGCTCGTCGGTTTTGATGAATCACTCGAAGAGGCGGCGATGGACCTGGGCGCCCGGCCACTCAGGGTCTTTTTTCGCATTACGCTGCCCCTGATCTTGCCGGCACTCGCCTCCGGCTGGCTGCTGGCGTTTACACTTTCCTGGGACGATCTGGTCATTACCCAGTTCGTCGCCGGACCCGGTTCGAGTACGCTGCCGATGGTGATTTTCTCCAAGGTGCGCTTCGGGGTGACGCCGGACGTGAACGCGCTCGCAACGATCATGGTGCTCGTGGTGGCAACGGGTATCGCGATCTCGACCGTGTGGATGCGGTATCGCGATAAGCGCCGGGCCCGCGACCTGCAGCTGGCGGCCGCTGCCAATCTGTGAGCCACACATGGCAGAGCCGGTACTTGGCATTGACGTAGGCGGGTCGGCGATCAAAGCCGGCGCCGTCGACGTCACAACCGGCAGCCTCACCGGGGAGCTGCTGTCGGTACCGACCCCCCGCCCGGCAACGCCCGCTGCGCTCATCAGCGTCCTCAAGCAGCTGGCGGTGGCGCATCCCGGTACCCGGGCGCGACTTGGGGTCGCATTCCCGAGCGTGATCAAGCGCGGGGTCGCCCATACCGCCGCCAACATCGACCGCAGCTGGATCGGCACCGCGGCCGAGGAGCTGTCGCATCAGGCACTGGGGCGACCGGTCCTGTTCCTGAACGATGCGGACGCCGCCGGCCTCGCCGAGATGCGCTGGGGCGCTGGTCGCGGCTGCGACGGGACCGTGATCATGCTCACGCTGGGCACCGGAATCGGTACCGCGCTGTTCACCGCTGGGCAACTCTTCCCCAATACCGAGCTCGGGCATCTGGAGCTGCGGGGGATAGACGCCGAGAAGCGCGCGTCGGCGCAGGCGCGGACGCGGGAGAAACTGGATTTTCCCGCCTGGGCCGAGCGGGTGAACGAGTACCTTGATGCACTGCAGCGGCTCTTCTGGCCTGATGTGTTCATCCTGGGCGGCGCGGTGAGTGAGCGCTTTGCAGAGTTCGCGCCCCTGCTGCGCTCGCCGGCGGAGCTGCGGCCCGCACGTTTCGGCAATCAGGCGGGCGTCATCGGCGCAGCACTGGCCGCGAGCGATGCGCGGCCTTAACAGCAAGCTGCCGGACGTCGGTACGACCATCTTCACGGTGGTCTCGCGGCGGGCGCGCGAACTCAAGGCCCTGAATCTCGGCCAGGGGTATCCGGACTACCCGATCGATCCACGGTTGACGGAGCTGGTCACGGAAGCGATGCGCGCCGGGCACAACCAGTACGCCCCCATGGAGGGGCTGCTCAGTCTGCGTGAGCGCATCGCCGAGAAGCTGTCACGCACCTACCGGCTGCGGACCGATCCGGAAGCGCAGATCACCGTCACGCTCGGGGCCACCGAGGCGATCTTCTCGGCCATCCTGGCCGTAGTGGGCGCGGGTGATGAGGTGCTGGCGTTCGATCCGGCCTATGACTCCTATGAGCCGGCGGTACGCCTGGCGGGCGGGCGCTGCATTCGCGTGCCCCTGACGCAACCCGGGTTTCGCTACGACTGGGAACGCGTGCGTACGCTCCTCAGCGAGCGCACACGGCTGGTGCTCTTTAACAGTCCGCACAACCCCGCTTGCATCGTAGCCTCGCGCGCCGATCTCGATGAGCTCGGTGCGCTGCTGCGCGGTGGCGATACGCTGGTGCTGTCCGATGAGGTTTACGAGCACATGGTGTTCGACGCCGGACGGCATCAGTCAGTGCTCACCCATCCGGAACTGGCGGCCCGCAGCTTCGCGGTCTTTTCCTTCGGCAAGACACTGCACGCCACGGGACTGCGCATCGGGTACTGCGTCGCGCCGCCTGAGCTGACACGCGAGCTGCGCAAGGTGCATCAGTTCAACACCTTCAGCATCGCGCATGCCGCGCAACATGCCATTGCCGCCTACCTCGGCGAACGACCGGATGTCGGCCGTGACCTCTCGGATTTCTTCCAGGCCAAGCGCGATCGGCTGCGCACCGCGCTGGCCGGGTCCGGGTTCAGTCTGCCGCCGGCCCAGGGCACCTACTTCCAGCTGCTCGACTTCTCCACCTTCGGGCCGCCGGATGACATGGCGTTTGCGGAGCGTCTGCTGAGCGAGGCGCGCGTGGCGTCAATCCCGCTGTCACCGTTTTACGAGACACCGCCGCCCTTGAGTTACGTGCGACTGTGCATCGCCAAGCAGGACTCCACGCTCGATGAGGCGGCGGTGCGGCTGAATGAGTTCGCGGCGCGCCAGCGGGGCGCGCGACCGTGAGCGCGTTGCGGGTCTCGCTGCTGCAGCAGCCGCTGATCTGGCACGATGCGGCAGCCAATCGCGAGCGCTTCGGTGCGTTACTCGCGCCGCTCGCCGGGAGTACCGATCTGATCGTGCTTCCCGAAACCTTCACCACCGGCTTCAGCATGGAGGTTGCGCGGCTGGGGGAGCCGGCCGGTGGTGCCAGCGTTGAGTGGCTGCGCGACCAGGCAGCCGCCCTCGATGCCGCCGTCATGGGGAGCGTCATCACGCAGGAGGGCACGCGGTACTTCAACCGGCTCTTGTTCGTGCTGCCCGGCGGCGAGGTCCGGCATTACGACAAGCGCCATCTGTTCCGCATGGGCGGCGAGCACGAGCATTTTACCGCCGGTCGCGAGGTATGGAGCATCCTCTGGCGCGGACTGCGGATCTGCCCGCTCGTGTGTTACGACCTGCGCTTCCCGGTGTTCAGCCGCCGCCGCGCGCAGCTGGACTACGAGGTGCTCGTATATGTGGCGAATTGGCCCGCAGCGCGTGCGGACGCGTGGCGCCAGCTGCTGCGGGCGCGGGCCATCGAGAATCAGTGCTACGTGGTCGGCGTGAACCGGGTCGGCGCGGATGGCGGCGGCGTACCCTATGCCGGTGACAGCGTCGTCGTGGACTACCTCGGGCGGCCGCTGCTGGAACTGGGGGAGCAAGCGGCCGTCGCCGGCGTCAGTCTCGACGGCGCGCCACTCGCGGCGTTCCGGGAGCGATTCCCGGCACATCTCGACGCTGACCGGTTTGACCTCGACCTGCAGTGACCCGGCGCACCGTCTCATGAAAAAGCCCACCCGCGTCAATCATCCACCCGAAGTCGAATTGCCGCCGGGCAACCGGGCGCTGGTCGCGCCCATCTACCAGTCCGTGAAGTTCGAGTTCGAGACGCTGGCCGATACGGAGCGGTTTTTTCGGGGCGAGCAACCGGGATTCTTCTATTCCCGCGCATCGAATCCGACCACGCGGCAACTTGAGCTGCTGCTCGCTGAGCTGCAGGGACGCAGCGATTGCCTGGTCACCGCCACCGGGGTGGCCGCCATCGCCCAGATGCTGCTCGCGCTCACGAAGCAGGGCGACCACATCCTGTGCTTTGTCGAAACCTATAACCCTACGCGTTATCTGATACGGCGGCTCCTGGGGCGTTTCGGCGTCACTCACTCCATGCTGTCCATCGAGGATCTCCCCGGCATCGAGCAGGTGCTGGCATCGAAGCCGACGCGCCTCGTGTTCTTTGAGAGCCCGACCAATCCAGTGACGAAGATTGCCGACATCGCGGCGATCACACGGCTGGCGCATGCCGCTGGCGCACTCGCAGTCATGGACAACACCTTCGCGGGGTTTCATCAGCACGGCAGCTACGAGGTCGACTTGTTCGTGCACAGTCTAACCAAGTACGCCTCCGGCGCCGGGGACGTCATGGGCGGCGCGGTCATCGGTCGGGGCGATCTCATCCGCTCGCTGCGCACCGACTTCGTGATGCTGGGCGCGGCCCTCGACCCGCATGCGGCCTTTCTGGTCCTGCGCGGCCTGAAGACCTATTTCGTGCGCTACCAGGCACAGAGCGCCAGCGCGGCACGTGTCGCCGCGTACCTGGAGTCGCACGCGGCGGTGGCGCGCGTGCACTACCCGGGCCTGAAGTCGCACCCGCAACACGCGCTCGCCGCGGCGCAAATGCAGGATTTCGGCACGATCGTCACCTTCGACCTGAAGGGGGGCGGCGAGGCTGCCCGGCGTTTCGTCGATCGGCTCGAGTTCTTTGCGCTCGCGGCCAGCCTGGGATCCACAGAATCCCTCGTGGTGACTGCGCAGATGATGACGGCACGCGAACTGACGCCGCACGAGCAGCGCCTTGCAGCCGTCACGGAGGGCACCGTGCGGCTTTCGATCGGACTGGAAGACATTGATGACCTGCTCGCGGACCTGGCGGGCGCACTCGCGGTCGCGCAGGCCTGAAGCCGCTCAGCGACCGACGAATCCCGCGGAAAGAATCAGGGACCGGTGGCGCGCGCGCGGCGCCGCCCTCACGGTGGCGCCGGGATGACTGCGACTCCGGCGTCACCCGCGATGAACAGCGTCTTGCCGTCGGCCGTGACCGCAGTCCGCAGGGTCGGACTCGTCGTCGACGGGATGGACTGCGCAACCCCGGTCCCGAGGGAGACGCTCGCCGATCCGGTGTTGCCCGATACCGCAAACTGCGAGACGTTTGCGACGGCCATACCGCTGACCTGTACAAGGATATAGAGCGTGCCCGACAACGTGCCGGTGACGGTCGCATTGACGCTCTGGCCCGCCGGGGTCGTGGAGCTGGGACCGGCCGCCGAGAACTTCAGCGAGCTCGTGCCGACGGAGAACGTCGGAGTGACCTGGCTGCCGCCCCCGCCGCCACCTCCGCCGCAAGCGTTAGCAAGAGCATGACGGCGAGAAAAGTGCCGGGAGCTCGCAACAGCATCACGCTTACTTCCTAATCGGCATCGGACTCCCCTGTGCACGGCATCGAGCTGCACTCCGAGGATTGTTGGTGGATTGTCGGGCAGCCGTGAGTGAAAGGCGTGCCCTGAGCCGACCGCCGGATAAGCCGGATGCGTCATTGTCCTATAGGTGTTTGCATTACGCACATCGATAGGCCAGGCGAGTAAGTTCGGTTCCCATTGACATAACGGGAAGGGCGAGCAACGAATTGCGTATCTGACGTCTCCAGAGCGGCGCGCGACTCAGAGGCTGCCCGCCACGCGCACACGGTGTGGGTGGTAGGGCAGTACCTCGACAATTTCCCCTTCCCGCAGTCGCTGCTGCACGCCGCGCCAGAAAGCGGCAGTGAGGATTTCCCCGTGCACGCGCAGCAGCGCAGCCCGCTGCGTGTCACTGAAGGCCAGGAATCGCACGAAGGTCTCCGGAAATACGTCGCTGTCGCCAACGTAAAACCAGGCCTCACCCCGCATCTCGTCTTCGGCGTTGGTCGCCTGCGGGACGTCGCGGAACGTGCAGTCGGTGACCTGGCACAGCTCATCGTAGTCGTAGAAGATCACGCGCCCGTGGCGGGTGACGCCGAAATTCTTCAAGAGCAGATCACCGGGGAAGATGTTCGTGTACGCCAGGTCGCGGATGCACTGTCCGTAATCGAGCACGGCCTGTTCGGCCGCCTCGGGAGTGGCGCTGCGCAGGAAAAGATTCAGCGGCGTCATGCGGCGCTCGATGTACATGTGGTCGAATACCAAGTCGGGGCCATCTACATGCACCGTCTGTGCCGTCTCGCGCTCGAGCTCCTCGAGCAAGTCCGGGGCGAAACGGGCGCGTGGGAAACGCAGGCGCCGGAATTCCTGGGCATCGACCAGGCGGCCCGCGCGGTCATGAATGAACACCAACTGGTATTTGGCCACCACCTCATCGCGCAGCACGGTTTTCGGGTAGGCGAAGCGATCGCGGATAACCTTGAACACCACGTCAAAGGAAGGCAGCGTGAAGCACACCATGACCAGGCCGCGCTCGCCCGGGGCATGCGTGAACTGGTCCTCGGTGTGCTCCATGTGGCGGATGAGCTCCCGGTAGCGTTCGGTCTTGCCCTGCTTGGCGCGGCCCAGCACGGTGAAGAGCTCGCTCACCGGCTTGCGCGGCATGATGGCTTTCAGGAACAGAACCGCCTCGGCCACGCGCTCGAGGTCCACATGGAAATAGGAGCGCGTGAAGCTGAAGACGATGCTGATGTCATCTTCAGAAAGCATCACCGCGTCCACGAGTACGCCGCCATCGGTGTTCTTCAGCGCGATCACCAGCGGCAGCGAGAAGCGGCGCCCGACGATGCGGCCCACGATGTACGCGCGCGAGATCTGGTAGAAGACCGGGCGGATGACCTCCACCTGTTCTACCTCGCGACGCTCACCGGCGGAAGCCAGGGCGGCGCGCACTTCGCCGGCGACATAGACGATGCTCTTATCCAGATCACGCCATGGCGAGCGAAAGCGTACATCGCCCAGGAGGTCTTCAAAGAGCAATGACAGCGAGCCGTGGTTTACGTAGCTGTTGGTGCCGATCGGGCTGCGGGTGTTGGCGAGGGGATCCAGGTCGGTGGCGACGAACTCGATATCCGGCGCAACCCCAACGGTGCCGAACAGGCGGCGGCTGATCGAGCTGAAGAAGGTCTTCGTGAACTCGGGATCGGACAGGTCCGCGATGCGGGTCGCGAACTCGTTGTGGATCTGTGTCCACAGATCGCGCTCGCGCGCGCGCTCGCCCAGGGTCTCCCTGAGCTCGTCGATCGTCTGGTTGACGAAACGATCGTAGAGCTCAATGCGCTCCACTGCATCGTGCTGGCTGCCGCGCGAGTCGCGGGCATCAAAGCGCACCGGCGCGCGCCGCGTAATCGCCCGGAACTCGGCGTTGTAGCGGGCGAAGGCCTCAACGATCCTCTGTGCGCAGTCCTGGGCGCTCAACGGCGGGGGGTCGTTCCGCGTGTTCAAGGGCTAGTCGAAGTCGGTGGGCAGGCTCAGCTGCTGCCGGTGCTCGTAGAGCCGCTCAATCTGGGAGCGCAGGATACGGTGCGTGGACAGCTCGGGGAGCGCCGTGAGCGGATGGAACGCCACGGCATCGGTTTCCGGCCCGGTGCACGCCTCGCCGCCGGTAAGATCGCACAGAAACATCAGCTTGTAGATATGGTGTATGCCGGGGGGATGGGGATGGCGGTTCTTATCGACCAGCGCCGCCAGCTTCACCGCGCGCGCCCGATAGCCGGATTCCTCGAGGATCTCGCGTTCGACCGCATGCGCCGGCGAATCGTTCACATCCACCCAGCCCCCCGGGAGCGTCCAGCGCCCGTCGCTGCGCTCGCGTACCAGCAGCACCTGCTCGCCGACAAATACGGCGCCACGCACGTCGACCTTGGGGGTGGCATAGCCGCCTTCGCCTTCCCAGAATCCGCGGGCACGCACGGGCGCTACGCCGAGTTCGCTGTTGAGTACGCGAGTCACGAGTTCCTGCAGCTGCTGATAGCGCTCGCGGTCGAACGGGTCCTGGGTGAAGGCGAGGCCGTTCTGCGCGATCGCCTGGACCTTGCGCGCCCACTCGAGCACCGTGGCGGTCGCCACCGTATTCACGGCTTTGGCCGCCTTGGGAAGGGCCGCGCGCGCAACTTTGGACGCGCTGACCTGCGGAGGACCGGCTTCAGGCCCGACCAGACCTCATCGACCGCGCACACCTTGATGTCGACCAGGGTGAGTGGCAGGGCGATCTCGCGGATGATGTCCTCGGTCAGATCGCTTGCCACGCCGGAGGATTTCTTCGGCCAGCTGATCCAGATCGGCGTCTCCGGGTGCATCGTCTTGAGGGCGGAGCGCAACGCGCGTGTGAGCGCCGCGCGACGGGTCGCGAAGAGATGCACAATGTCCGTGTGCGCGTCGAGCCGCGACACCACCTGGGCGCCAGCCGGCAACGGGCCCAGGAGCGCCACACAGTTCTCCGGGGCGGTGTGCAGGAACAAGCGGCACCCGGGACGCGTGCCCAGCTTCTGCGCGAGCGGTCTGCCCGAGTAACCCACCGGCGGCGCGGACGTCAGGCGGCGCATTCGGTCTGCTGCCGCCAGTGGCTCACAGGTTACGGATCAGCGCGTCGCCGAAGGCACTGGTGGATACCTCGGTCGCGCCTTCCATCAGGCGGGCGAAGTCGTACGTCACGATCTTCTGCGCGATCGTGCGGTCCATCGCCGTGATGATCGCATCGGCGGCTTCGGTCCAGCCCATGTAGCGGAACATCATTTCGCCGGAGAGGATGAGCGAGCCCGGGTTCACCTTGTCGAGATTGGCGTACTTCGGAGCCGTTCCGTGCGTGGCTTCGAACACGGCGTGGCCGGTGAGGTAGTTCACGTTGCCGCCGGGGGCTATGCCGATGCCACCGACCTGCGCGGCGAGGGCGTCGGACAGGTAATCCCCGTTCAGGTTCAGCGTCGCGATCACGGCAAACTCTTCGGGCCGGGTCAGCACCTGCTGCAGCGTGATGTCGGCGATCGCATCCTTGATGATGACGCGGCCCGCTTTGCGCGCCTCGTCCATTTCGGCAGCGGCCACCTTCTCGCCCTTGGCGGCCTTGGTGCGCTCCCATTGTTCCCAGGTGTAGGTGTGGGCGGCGAACTCACGTTCGGCCAGCTCGTAGCCCCAGTTGCGGAAGGCGCCCTCGGTAAACTTCTGGATGTTGCCCTTGTGCACCAGCGTCACGCTCTTGCACTTGTTGGTGACGGCGTACTCTATGGCCGCACGGATCAGCCGCTCCGAGCCCTCCTTGGAGACGGGCTTGATGCCGATCCCGGAGGATTCGGGAAAGCGGATCTTGGCATAGGCCTTGGGGAAGGCCTGACGAAACATTTCCAGAAACTTCTTGTTGTCCGGGGTGCCGGCCTCGAACTCGATGCCCGCGTAGATGTCTTCGGTGTTCTCGCGAAAGATCACCATGTCGACCTTCTCCGGATGTTTCACGGGGGAGGGCACGCCCTTGAACCAGCGCACCGGGCGCAGGCATACGTACAGATCGAGCATCTGGCGCAGCGCCACGTTCAGCGAACGGATACCGCCGCCGACCGGGGTCGTGAGCGGTCCTTTGATGGAAACCAGGTACTCTCGGCAGGCCGCCACGGTCTCATCGGGCAGCCAGGTCTGGAAGAGCTGGTTGGCCTTCTCTCCGGCGTAGACCTCCATCCAGCGAATGCGGCGCTTGCCGCCGTAGCTGTGGGCCACCGCGGCGTCCATGACGCGCACCGCGGCGCGCCAGATGTCCGGTCCGGTCCCGTCCCCTTCGATGAACGGGACGATCGGGTTATCGGGGACGTTCAGCTTGCCGTTCTTGACGGTGATCTTGGCGCCGTCGGCAGGGGGCATCACCCGGGGGCTTGCGGCCGTGGACATGGAGGTCTCCTGGAGGATCGTCCGACGCAGGGGTCGCCGGGCGCGCAATGCTAGCACACGGGCCCGCGCCGGCGCGGCGCGTACCAAAGGCGGCTGGGGCTGTGAGAGACTGACGCGCCGCACGCCGGTGGCGTGCCCGGGGACCCAAGCGCGCACATGTCAAACGCAGTCGATGAGCCAGGTGCGGTCAAGCGGCCGTCGCTGCTGCGTCAGATGTGCGCCGTGCGGCCCGTCGAGACCGACGAGGCCGACAAGAGCCGCCTGAAGCAGGTGCTCGGCCCCTGGGCACTCACGACCATCGGCCTCGGGGCTACGATCGGCACGGGCATCTTCGTGCTCACCGGCCAGGTGGCCGCCAATCAGAGTGGCCCTGCCATCTCGCTGTCGCTCATGATCGCCGCCTTCGGCAGCATGCTCGCGGCGCTGTGCTATTCCGAGTTCGCGGCGTTCCTCCCGGTCCCCGGCAGCGCCTACCGTTATACGTACGCGACCCTGGGCGAGGGCCTCGCCTGGTTCATCGGCTGGAACCTGCTGCTCGAGTACGCGATCTCTGCCTCCACGGTGGCGGTGAGCTGGTCGGCCTACGTGGTGGACCTGCTCAGCAGCGACGCCCACATCACGCTGCCGGCCGCACTCGTGAATGCCCCGCTCGGACTGGACGCCCATGATCACCTGATCCGCACCGGGGCGATTATCAATGTTCCGGCCGTGCTGATCGTGCTCGCCATGACGGCGGTGCTGTACGTGGGTGTGCGCGAATCTGCCCGCGCCAACACCCTGATGGTGACCTTGAAGGTCGCCATCATCGTGATCGTAGTGATCGCTGGACTGAAATACGTTGATGCGGCCAACTTCAAGCCCTTCGTGCCGCCCAATACCGGCACCTTCGGTCATTTCGGCGTCAGTGGCGTACTGCAGGGCGCGGGCATTATCTTCTTCTCCTACGTCGGCTTCGACACCGCCTCCACGATGGCCCTCGAAGCCCGTAACCCGCAGCGCGACCTGCCGATCGGGATACTTGGCGCGCTCGCGATCTCGACCGTGCTGTACATCGCGATGGCCAGCGTCCTCATCGGCATGGTGCCGTTTCACCGGCTCAACGTGGCGGCTCCGGTCGCCGTGGCCCTGGATACACACCCGCAGCTCGCCTGGCTCTCCTGGCCGATCAAGATCGGCATCATCGCCGGCATGACCTCGGTCATTCTCACATCGCTCCTCGGGCAACCGCGCATCCTGCTGTCGATGGCCGACGACGGACTGCTGCCGATGTCGATGGGACGATGTCACCCGCGCTTCAAGACGCCGCACGTTTCCACCGTGATTACCGGCGTAGGCGCGGCGCTGATCGCCGCCGCCTTCCCGCTGGACGTGCTCGCGGACCTGGTGTCCATTGGGATCCTGCTCGCGTTTGCGGTGGTGTGTCTCGGAGTGCTCGTGCTGCGCTACACGCGGCCAGATGTACACCGTCCATTCCGCGTGCCCTGGGCGCCCTTCACCTGCATCCTGGGCATGCTGGTGTGCCTCGGGCTGACCCTCACGCTCTCGAATGGCACCTGGATCCGGCTGGTCGTCTGGACCATCATCGGCATGTCGATCTACGCGCTCTACGGATTCCGTAACAGCCGGCTGCGCAAATGAGCCGTACCCTTGCGAGCACCCCGGCGGCCGACGGCTTCCACATGCCGGCCGAGTTCGCCCCCCATCGTGGTTGCTGGCTGTTATGGCCGGAGCGAGCCGACAACTGGCGCGACGGAGCGCGTCCCGCCCAGCGCGCTTTTGCCCAGGTGGCACTGGCGATTGCGCAGTTTGAGCCGGTTACCGTGGGAGTGTCCGCCGCCCACTTCGTCGCGGCGCGCAGCCAGCTGAGTGAGCGCATACGACTGGTGGAGATGGCGCACGACGACGCCTGGATGCGCGATGTCGGGCCGACCTGCCTCCTCAATGGGCGCGGGGAGGTGCGCGGCGTCGACTGGCGCTTCAACGCCTGGGGAGGACTGAGCAGCGGGCTGTATTTTCCCTGGGATCAGGACGACCTGGTGGCCCGCAAGGTGCTCGAGGTTGAACGCCTGGCGCGCTATCGAGCACCGCTCATTAACGAAGGCGGTGCCATACACGTCGACGGGCAGGGCACCGCGCTCGTGACGGAGGAGTGCCTGCTCAATAGCAACCGCAACCCCGAGCTCTCGCGCGAACAGATTGAGCTTGCATTGCGGGAGTATCTGGGCGTGAGCGTCGTCATCTGGCTGGGGCAGGGCGTGTTCAACGACGAAACCGACGGGCACGTCGATAATCTCGCCTGTTTCGTGCGTCCGGGCGCGGTGTGCCTCACCTGGACCGACCGGCGTCGCGACCCCCAGTACCCGATCTCGCGGGATGCCTGGGAGCGTCTCCAGGATGCGCGCGATGCGCACGGGCGACGACTCGAGGTTACGCGCTTGCCGATGCCGGGCCCGCTGAAGCTCACCGCCCGGGAGGCCGCCGGTGTCGTGGCGGGCGAGGGGACCAAGGTGCGCCGGGCGGGCGAGCGCCTGGCCGGCAGTTACGTAAATTTTTACATCGCCAATGGCGGCATCGTCATGCCGCTGCTGGATGCGCGCACCGATCGGATCGCGGCGCAGCGGCTTAAGCGGCTCTTTCCCAGGCGCCGCGTCGCGGGTGTCCCGGCGCGCGAGATTCTGCTCGGCGGCGGCAACATCCATTGCATTACGCAACAAATCCCGCAAGGAACGCGAACCCGATCACCGTCTGCGAAGTGACCGCGGCCCCGGCTCGCGGGCTTGCGGTATTGTTCAAGCCTATGCGCACGCGTCGTTTGAGCCCGCTCGGCGCTTTTCTGCTGGCCGTATCCCTCGCCGGTGTCGCCGCGCACGCCGACCCGGGGCGTTTCCTCGTGAAAATGCGCACCCCGCCGGGTGCCAACGCGCGCCCGGACCTCAGCGAAGTGGCGACCCGCGCGGGGCTTGAGGTGGTGGAAGCGCGCCCGCTTGTCGGCGCTCTGCACCTGCTGCGCGTCGCGGCTGCCGAGCCTGCGGCCCGGACACTGGCGCGGCTGCGAGCGGACCCCGAGGTGCTGTATGCCGACCTCGACCAGCGCCGCTATCCACAGGCTTCCCCGGACGATCCGCTTTTTGCCGGCCAATGGTACATGCAGGATACGCAGCCCGCGGCCGTGGATGCCATCGACGCTTGGACACTGACGACCGGCAGCAACGGGGTCGTCATCGCAGAACTCGATACCGGCGTGCGCTTCGACCATCCGGATCTGCGCAGCGGCAGCGCCAATCGCCTGCTGCCGGGTTACGACATGATCAGCTCGATACAGACCGGCAACACTGATGAAGGGCGCAACGCCGATGCGTCCGACCCGGGCGACTGGGTGACGAGCGCAGATGCCAAGATGGCGCTCTTTGCCAACTGCACGGTGGGAAACAGCTCGTGGCACGGGACGCGCGTGGCGGGAATTCTGGGCGCCGTCACCAACAACGGCACGGGCATCGCCGGCATGACCTGGAGCGGCTGGGTGCTGCCGGTAAGGGTGCTCGGCAAGTGCGGCGGTTACGACTCGGACATCATTGCCGGCATGGCCTGGGCTGCCGGCTTTCCGGTGGAAGGGGTGCCGAACAATCCGTATCCGGCGCGCATCATCAACATGAGCCTGGGAGCGGCGGGTGCCTGCCCGCAGAGCTACCAGGATGTGATCGACCAGCTCACCGCTGCCGGCGTGCTGATCGTGGTGTCGGCGGGCAACGAGGGCGGTCCGGTGGACGCTCCGGCAAACTGTGCAGGTGTGGCCGGGATCGCCGGCCTGCGCCAGGTCGGAACTAAGGTCGGATTCAGCAGCCTCGGGCCCGAAATCGCGCTCAGCGCACCGGCGGGTAACTGCGTCAACACCGCTTCGGGTGCACCGTGTCTGTTCTCCATCGAGACGACCACCAACACCGGCACCACGGTTCCGGGTACCAACACCTACACCGACCAGTACAACTTCAACGTCGGCACGAGCTTCTCCGCCCCGATCGTGGCCGGGATCGCAGGCCTGATGCTCGCGGTCAACGGTAATCTGAATGCGAGCCAGCTCATCGAGCGGCTGCAGCTGGGAGCCACCGCTCCGTTTCCCGCGCCTGGGGCATTACCGGTCTGCCACACCCCGGCCAGTCAGCAGGACCTGCAGACCAACGAGTGCGCCTGCACCACGGCAGTGTGCGGGGCGGGTATGGCCAACGCACACGGTGCGGTGCTGCAGGCGCTGCGGCCGATCGCGGCAGTGAGGTTGCCGGTGACGGTGGTTCCGGGCGTTGCGGTGGCGCTCGACGGCACCGGCAGTGCCGCGGCGTGCGGTGCGAATATCGTCAGCTACCAGTGGAGCATCGTGGCGCCGGCGAACGCGCCGCCGCTGCAGAACGCCGGCAGTCCCCTCGCCAGCATCCCCGCACCCGTGGGTTCGGGTGTCTATCAGGTCATGCTCACCGTGACCGACAACGCCGGACGCGTCGACAGCGCGCTCGTCGTGATCGCCGCGCGGACGGCAAGTTCCTCGGCGCCGCCCGCCGCCGGCGCTAATGCCTGTGTGACGGCCGTGAGTTACAACCCGACCGCTGCCGGAAATCCGAGCAACGCCAGCTCCGGGGGCGGAGGAGGGGGTGGCGGCGCGCTGGACCTTCTGACGCTCGGCGCCGTCACGGCGCTCGTCGCGCTCGTGGGGTTACGGCGCTACGCGAGCCGTTCGGCCGCTTGCAGCCACTCGCGCTGCGCGCGCCGGTAGTGACCGGGCGCGATGCGCGCCTGCTGC
Source organism: uncultured Pseudomonadota bacterium (assembly GCA_963806375.1). Taxonomy (GTDB): domain Bacteria; phylum Pseudomonadota; class Gammaproteobacteria; order Steroidobacterales; family Steroidobacteraceae; genus 13-2-20CM-66-19. The sequence goes on along the minus strand of CAWDXW010000003.1, from coordinate 543,098 downwards.
AGCAGCTCGCGCGCGACTTTCCGCGCTTCTTCGCGCATGCCCTGCGCCTGCAGCAGCTGGGCGTAGCGCACGGCGGCTTCCGCTCCCGGAAAGGAGCCCACGACCGCGCGGTATTCCTCTAACGCTTTCTGCACATTCCCTTCGGCCTCGAGCGCCCGCGCGTAGAGCAGGTGTCCGGCGGGGGAGCGGAAGTCGGGGTTCAGGCGGATGAGCTCATCGAGCGTGCCACGGGCGGCGCCCGCATCGCCCTGGCCGAACTGCGCCTGTGCCAGTCCGAGCATGAGGTTAGGGTCGTGTTCATAGAGCCCACTCAGCGTCTGCCGGTACTGGGCGATGGCATCCTCGTAGCGCTGGTGGCGCACCAGTTCCTCCGCGTAGCGCTGGCGGCTGGCGACGTTGCCAGCGACGCTGGCCTCGTGCTCGTAGCGACGCAACTCGCGCGTCGGGTCGAGTGCCTTGCGGAAGCCGCGCGCGGTGCGTTGTGCACCGCGGCTGCGGAACAGCTGCGGCAGGATCTCGACCACCACGTAGGCCAGAATCCCGACCAGCGCGAGCCCGGGAATGATCAGTACCCAGATCCACAGCTGGTTGCGGCCGGTCTTGATGACGTGAATGATGAAAGCCGCCTGAATCAGCAGTGTGATTATGAAAAAGGCCATCGAGCTCTCTTTAGATAAGGTTAGTGCGGCGCCGCTTTCGGCAACGCGAACGCCATCAGGTAATCGCCGCGCGGAGTCCCCAGCGGGCCGTGGCCGCCGGCGCTGATCACCACATACTGCCGCTGATCGGCCCCTGCCCGGTAGGTCATCGGGGTCGCCTGGCCACCGGCGGGGAGCTTGTATTTCCACAGCTCGCGCCCGGTTTCAATGTCAAAGGCACGCAGGTAGCTGTCGATCGCCGCGCCGACGAATACCAGATCACCGGCCGTGGCGATGGGGCCTCCCATATTGGGCATACCGAGGTTCCGCGTTGGCACGAACCATGGAGTCAGGCCGGCGGTCGAACCGAGTGGTACCTGCCAGATGATGCGGTGGCGGCGCAGGTCGACACTGGCGAGTGTGCCCCAGGGAGGCGCGGTGCACGGCAGTCCCCAGGGCGACAGCAGCGGTTCGCGGCGCATGCCGTAGGGCGCCCCGCTCTGGCGGCCAAATTCTGCGTGCGGATAGGCACCCGAGCGCGCCTGTGCGTCGAATTCCGCCGCGGGCAGCAGCGTCACCCGCATAGGCAGCTGATTGATGGCGGCGATAACGCGCTGCCGCTGCTCGTCAAAGACGACACCCCCCCAGTTCACGCCGCCGATGTAACCGGGCATCAACAGCGTGCCCTGCAGGTCAGGCGGCGTGAAGATGCCCTCGTTGCGCAGAGAGCGAATGAGTTCGCGGCACTTGCCGCGGTCCCAGAAGGTGATGCCCCAGGCATCCTGCGGCCGTACCGGCGCCTGTGAGACGAGCGCGGGTAAGGTGGAGAATGGCTGCGTTTGCGCCGTCTGCTCACCAGGCACGCGGCTCGAGGGCACGGGCTTCTCGATGATGTCGGCCAGAGGTCGCCCGCGGGTGCGCTCGAAGACATAGAGCATGCCGGTCTTGGTCCCCTGGATCACTGCGGGTACCGGTGCGCCGTTGATTTCGACGTCGCCGAGGACCGGTTGGGCGGCCACGTCGTAATCCCAGAGATCGTGGTGCACGAGTTGCTGCTGCCAGACCAGCTTGCCGGTGCCGGCGTTCAGCACCAGCAGCGAATCCGCGAAGCGATTGGAGCCCAGGCGCAGACCGCCATAGAAATCAGGGCTCGCCGAGCCGGTTGGTATCAGCACCAAGCCATGCTCCTCGTCGATCGTCATCACGCCCCAGGCGTTGCCGGCGCCGGTGTTCTGTGCCTGGTCAGGCTTCCATTCGAGTGCGGCGGGATGGTCCGGGCCGTCGGGAATCGGATCGAAGGACCACATCAGCATGCCGTTGCGGGCATCGAAGGCGCGGATCACGCCGCGTTCGACGCTCACCGCACGATTGTCGCCGATGGCCGAGCCGACGATGACGAGGTTGCCGTAGACCGCCGGAGGCGAAGTTACAAGGTACGCATCCCGGTCGCGGATGCGCACCCCCTGAGTAAGATCTATCGCACCGCTGGTGCCGAAGTCGGCACAGGGTCGTCCGGTGTCGGCGTCCAGTGCGAGCAGGCGTGCATCGAGGGTGCCGATGAACACGCGGCGCCGGCACGGCCGCTCGTGCTGCGGCAGGTCGCTGTCCTCCCACAGGCTGACACCGCGCGCGGTCACCTCGGCATAATGTCTGTCCCGGTCGATGTGTGGATCGAAGCGCCAGCGTTCGCGGCCCGTCTGCGGGTCCAGCGCCATCACGATGTTGGTGCCGGTTTCCAGGTACAGCGCCCCGTAGGCAAGGACGGGTGTGGCCTCGAAGGTGAGCTTGCCCGCGCGGGCGAGACCGGCCCCGTGCTCGCCGGTGCGGTAGGTCCACACCGGCTGCAGGCGCGTGACGTTGCCGCGATTGATCTGATCGAGGCTGGAGAAGCGCCGCCCGAAGCCATCGCCGCCATAGAAGCCCCAGTCGCTCGCGCCGCGCGACTGGGCGTACACAGGCGCCACCGGCAGGAGCGGGCCGGCGCACAGGAGCACGACAACGGCGGACGCGCCCACCAGTGCGCACCCGCGTGTGGAGGTTCGGGGCATGCCGCGCATTATCCGTGATCGGGTCGGCCAGCGCTTCTGTGCCCGCTTGCTGCTATTCTTCGCCCCCGTGAGTTCTACACGGGCTGCCACGCCCCGACGCGGGGCATTCGGTCTTTTTCTCACCGTCCTGTGGCTCGCCGTCCCGCCCGCGCAGGGGCAGGACGCCCCGGACCCGTCTCTCGCAAACCGTGAAGTTTCCCATCGCCCGCGGATCGGGCTCGTGCTATCGGGCGGCGGCGCCCGCGGCACCGCCCACGTCGGCGTGCTCAAGGTGCTCGAGGACATGCACGTGCCGATCGATGCGGTTGCCGGCACCAGCATGGGTGCGGTGGTAGGCGGCCTGTACGCGAGCGGGCTCAACGCGCGGCAGATCGAGAAGCTGATGACCTCCATCAACTGGCAGGAGGCCTTTCGCGACCGCCCGTCGCGCGAAGACCTGACACTGCGGCGCAAGCAGGAGGACGAGAACTTCCTGGTGAAGTTCCCTCTGGGCTTCCGCGACGGTCACGTGGTGCTGCCGCGTGGCCTGATACAGGGGCAACGTCTGACGGAAACGCTGCGCCGCCTGACGCTACCGGTGGCGCGCATCAGCAATTTCGACGACCTGCCAACCCCCTTTCGTGCCGTCGCGACCGATCTGGAGAACGGCGACGCCGTGATCATGGACTCTGGCGACTTGACGACGGCAATGCGGGCCAGCATGTCGGCGCCGGGGGTATTTGCGCCGGTGGAGCGCGACGGCCGGCTGCTGGTGGATGGCGGTATCGCCGATAACGTCCCGGTCGACATTGCGCGCGCCATGGGCGTCGACATCGTCATCGTGGTGGACGTCGGCTTCCCGTTGCTGCCGCGGCAACAGCTGACGAGCATTCCGGTGATTTCCAATCAGATGCTCGCGATCCTGATCCGTCGTAATGCCCAGGCGCAGCTCGCGACCCTCACGCCCCATGACATCCTGATCCAGCCGCAGCTGGGCAATGCGTCGTCGTTCGACTTCGGCCTGGTGGCGCGAGCCATCAGCACCGGGGAGGCGGCGGCGCGGGTCAAGACCAGCGAGCTGGCGGCGCTCAGCATCAGCGCGGCGCAGATGCAAAGCTACGTTGCACGCCGGGAGGCCCCGCGCATGGCGCCGCCGGTGATCGGTTTCGTCGAAGTCGAGACCGGCTCGGAACACTATGTCCCCGCCGCCGACAGCCTCTTCAAGGGACTGGTGGGCAAGCCTCTGGACCCGGATGCGGTCGCGCGGCGCGTCACCGCCGTCTACGGCCGCGGTGGCCTCGACACGCTCGACTACCATGTGGTGGGCACCGAGGACCGGTACGGGCTAGCCCTCAGCGCTAGGCCCAACTCGCAGGGTCCGGCTTACCTGCGCTTTGGCCTGAGCCTGCAGGATGACTTCGAGGGCAACTCCACTTACAGCGCGGCGGTGCGCTTCGTCGTTTCGGACGTCACGCGCAACGCCGGCGAGTGGGCAACCGACCTGCAGGTGGGGAGCGTCTCGCAGATCTCCACCGAGCTGTTCCTGCCGCTCGCCCAGTTCTCGGGTTGGTTCGTGATGCCGCACGTGCAGGATCTGGCGCGCAATATTGACCTCGTCTGCAACCCGCCGTCGGTCGGGCAGGCACCGTATTGCCTCTCACAGACCTCCACCGGACAGGTGGTGCTCGCGGAGTACCGCGTGCACACGTTCGATTATGGGCTCGACTTCGGGCGCCAGTTCGGCAACTGGGGCGAGATCCGTACTGGCGTGGAGCGCGAACAGGGTCATGTGAACCTGAGGATCGGCGACCCCGAGGATCCGAATCTTGCGAATCTGCCGAACGAGCCGTGGAACACGACCAACTACTTCGTGCGCTTTACCTATGATCGGCTCGATAACATCAGCTTCCCGCACTACGGGCAGCGCGCCGTGATCCAGTGGAGCGGGGTGCACGACGTCTCCGGTTCCACGCCCGGCTCAGACCAGGTCACACTCAACTACGTCGGCGCCTGGTCCTACGGGCGTGACACCCTGCAGCTGTCGGCTTCCGGAGGCACGACACTGCAGTCGCAGGTTACGGACATCAACCAGTTGTTCCCGCTGGGGGGGTTCCTGAATCTGTCGGGCCTGCGCGCCGACTCCTTGCTCGGGCCCAACTTCGGCGTCGTGCGTGGCCTGTATTACCGGCAGATCGGGCGCGGCGGGCCCGGCTACCTCGACGTCCCGACCTATCTGGGGTTCTCGCTCGAGATGGGCAATGTGTGGCAGACGCGCAGTGATGCGAGCTTCAGCAATACGCAGAAGGATGCCAGTATCTTCCTCGGGATGGACACCTTCCTCGGGCCGGTATTCCTCGCGACCGGCTTCGACGAGCACGGCAACCAGCAGTACTACCTGTTTCTGGGCCGCACGTTCTGACAGGGGCTCAGGGATCCCCGGTGGGGACGATCGCGCGCGTTTCGGCCATCAGGATAACGGCGCGCTCCGGGGCACGCGTACGGTGTACGACGCCCTTTGGCACCACGATACCCTCGAAGGGCTTGAGCTCGACCGAGCGCTCCTCGAGGTCGACGAAGAAGCGGCCCTCGAGCACGAAGAAGAATTCATCGTCGTTGTCGTGCTTGTGCCAGTGGTATTCGCCCTGCATCACCCCGAGGCGGATGACTGAATCGTTCACCTCGCACAGGCTCTGGTTGTACCAGCGCTCCTTGCACTGCGCGATGAGGCGCGGCACGTCGACGACGCTCAGCGGTGCAAACTTGATGTCGAGATAGGTCGCGTAGGGGAATGCCGCGGAAGCGTTCATGCGCGAAATCCTCCGCTGCGCTGCGAGTCGCGGACCGCCTACAGGCCGCGGCTCTCGGCCAGCTTCTCGATTTTCTGAAACGTCAGCGCCGGCCTGTCGCCGGAGCGCGAGTACTCGTGACGCCGGCTCATCTCGTCGAGTGCCGTATCCCTCTCAGCAGGCGTGGCATACCAGTGCAGTCGCTGCCACTCAGGGCCGAGGAGCTTGCGGAAGGGATCCCCGGTCGGAAGGCTGACGCGGATCCCGTAGGGGCGCAGTTTCTCGAGGGGCGGGGAGCGCAGGTTCTGCGGCTGACTTATACCCATATGACCGGCAAGCTTACGGTGGGCTCTTGCAGCGCGGCAAGCCTCGGGAGCGGACTTGACTTTACCTGCGCTGCAGCTTGAGTCGCGTCGTTCCGGTCCCCACACTACTGGACCCCGGCAGAAGGAGTGCGCCCATGGCCCTGTTTCGCAAGAAATCGACCCTCCCGTCTCCCGAGGAGGCCCTCCCGGGGCGCGCCAGTGCGCTGAAAATTGTGCCCGATCACTACGTGAACGGTCATCGCATTGTGCCGCCCTTTCCGGCCGGTCTGCGGATAGCGGATTTTGGCCTGGGATGTTTCTGGGGGGCGGAGCGGCTCTTCTGGACCCTACCCGGGGTGTACTCCACGGCCGTCGGCTATGCCGGGGGCTCAACGCCGAATCCGAGCTATGAAGAGGTGTGCACCGGGGGGACGGGACACGCTGAAGTCGTGCGCGTCATCTATGACCCGCAAAAGACCGACTACGAGGACCTGCTGAAGGTGTTCTGGGAGTCGCACGATCCGACCCAAGGGATGCGCCAGGGTAATGACGTCGGTACGCAGTATCGTTCCGCGATTTACGTTCATGACCCCGAGCAGCGCAGAGCTGCGGACGAGTCGCGGCACGCCTACCAGTCGCAGCTGGCGGCGGCAGGTCGTGGCTCGATCACGACCGAGATCAGGGATGCGCCTGAGTTCTTCTACGCCGAGGATTATCACCAGCAGTACCTGGCGAAGAATCCGAATGGGTATTGCGGGATTGGGGGCTGTGGAGTTCCCTTCAAACTCGCGGAGTTAGCGGTGGGTGAGAAGGCGTAGTCGCCGCTATCGGCGAGAGTTCCGCGGGAAACCAGCGGGTTAGCGGCGGCGACGGCCGAAGATCCGCGTATTTCTGCAGGAAAGCGCGGGCTGGTTTCGCCGTCAACGTCTACCGAATGTAAGGGACTTCCCCGTCCCGAAACGACACCGAGGTGTCAGGATTGAGTTGCGTATTCGATCCTTCAGAAAGGGGAAGTCCCATGAACCTAGTTTCTACGCTTGGAATCGACTTGGCAAAGAACAGCTTTTCGTTGCACGGGGTGAATGCAAACGGGGAGGTCGTGCTGCGCCGCAGCCTGTCCCGGGCGAAGCTCAGCGAGGTCGTGGCTCAGTTGCCTGGGTGCCTGATCGGTATGGAAGCCTGTTCTGGAGCGCACGAGTGGGCGCGACGCTTCAGCGCTTATGGACATACGGTCAAGCTGATGGCAGCGAAGTTTGTAGCGCCGTATCGCAAGAGCGGCAAGAACGATGGCAATGACGCCGAAGCGATCTGCGAGGCCGTCGCGAGGCCGAACATGCGCTTCGTTCCCATGAAGTCTCTTGAGCAACAGTCCGACCTGACGCTGCATCGCGTGCGCCAGGGGTTCGTCGAAGAGCGCACGGCGACCTTGAACCGGCTGCGCGGTTTACTGACGGAGTTCGGGCACGTGCTGCCGCTTCGCTCCATTGAGGTACGTCGACAGGTGCCCCAGCTGCTGGGAAAGCTTCCGGCACGAGTAGCTGCTTGCGCTCAAGATCTTCTGGAGCACGCGGCACGGCTGGAAGCCAAGATACAGTTGAGTACGAACACGAGATCAGAGCTCATGTGCGCTCGAATGCACTTGCTCGGCGCACGCAGACTCGCATGGGCATCGGTGCAATCACCGCCTCGGCCTTGGTAGCCACCGTTGGCAATGGCCGTGACTTCCAGAACGGGCGGCAGTTCGCCGCCTGGCTGGGCCTGGTTCCACGCCAATACTCAACCGGTGGTAAGACGCGGCTTGGTCATATCACGAAACGAGGGGACCCGTACTTGCGCACCCTGTTCGTCATGGGGGCGCGTTCCGTGTTGCAGCGTGCCGCTCGGGAAGCCGATCCGCTCTCGCGGTGGGCACTTGCCTTGCAGCAGCGACGCGGTTACCACCGTGCTTGTGTCGCTGTCGCAGCCAAGAATGCACGGGTCGCTTGGGCGTTGCTGGCAAAGGAGGCGCTGCAGCTTAGCGATACTGCCTCGTCCACAACCCGCAGCTCACAGGAGATACCACAAGCACTGTCCATCGAGCACAACAGGTCAGACCGGCGCTCGCGGAACCAGATAGACTTCCGAGCGGAAAACGCTGTCTAACGATCGAGGCGCGAGCGCGCGGCTTACACGCGGGCCCGAGTGCCCAGGCACTCACGAAGTGGCCGATTAGAGTTACGCAGTCTGTCCTTCTTCGCTCGATCCAACAGTCCTAGAAACCAGAAATCAAAAGATGTTGACTACACGGCGAAGTCCTTAGAGGCGAAGTCCTTAGAGGAAGTCTACCGGTGAACTGGCCGCAGGAAAGTCCTAGGGGAAGCGCTTCAACGGTGCACATACTGCGGACGCCGACGGTGCCTCGTTTGCCGGAGCGTTGGTGTTGGGTGCTCAGTCGGCCGACTATTCCAAATGACGGATGACGGCAAATTCGGTCGTGGCGGTTTAGATGAAATTCAAGCAACTCGCAATCGTACTCGGTCTATCAATTGCCGTGACTATGGCAATTCCTGCGAAAACTGCTCAATCCAGGGCAACACTTCACGCTGCTGCCGTGTTGGGCGAGATTAAGCGTCGTGGTGCGCGCGCTGTTGTGCAAAGCCTGTGGGCCGATGAAGGACAATGGGACACGGCGATGACCAATGTCGCCGGCGGTTATGCGGAATGGCTGGAGGTAGCCGCTGCGCTCCATCCAAGGACCGATGCTGGAGCGTCAGAAACGCTTGACGAGGCCATCTTTCTTGCCCTTAAACCCGCGCCCGTTGCCGTTCTTCGGTTGTTGAAGGATGGCGTCTTCGACACCAATTTTGTCTGCAGTTCGAATATCGGGACGGATTACTCGCCAGAGGAATCCCGCCGTTTCGTGCGCGATCGCATCAAAGTGCTGACAGCTGTCACTGAGTTGGACGTCGCAGGTGCCCGCGATCGTTGTCTGCAAGGGCTGAGAGGCGCACTGAAGATTCTCGCCGTTTCAAAATAGCGTCGGCCTTTCGAGTCGGCTCACCTTTTGACGGCGGCGACGGGCTGTCCCAGCTTGTCGGCAAGCCAAAGCTTGATCAGCGACTGTCGGGTCACCCCCAAACGGCGTGCTTCGCGATCGAGGGAATCCACCATCCAAGCAGGGAAGTCCACGTTGACCCGCCTTGCATCTGTGCCGATGCGACGAGCTTTGCTCAGATCAAGTTGATCGACGATCTTCCCGCCGGAATCAAATTTGCGATCAAAGGTCTTCGCTTTCATAAATCGCCACCTCGTCGTCCCGCGACCGTCTCACGGAGATCAGTCGAATGTTTTCGCCGCGCCGCGTGATTATCGCGGACCAATGCTTCTCGTTGATCATTCCGATGAACAACCAACGAGGTTCGTCCATGGTGCGAGCCGGAATTTCGACCAACCTGGCATCCGCCCACAGCTTCTGCGCTTCCTCGAAATCAATGCTGTGCTTTCGCTTGTTTTCAGCGCTCTTGTCCGGGTCGTACTCGAAACCCACGACGCCTCATTTCCAATTTGGACGGTATAAATAAGGTATAGTTATTATACCTAGAGTGCGCGAATCAGCAAGCTCCGGGGTGATCGGTTTGACGACCCGGTCTACCGGTAGATCGCCAGCAACGTCTACCGAAAGTCAACGGGACGATCGCGACACGCGACGTAACCAGTTGGTTTCCCGGGCAATTCCAGCTTCAGCGCCGACTATCACCAGCAGTACCTCGCGAAGAATCCCAACGGGTACTGCGGCATTGGCGGCTGCGGAGTTCCCTTCAAAATTGCGGAGTTACCGGTGGGGGAGAAGGCGTAGTCTTCGCTACGCTGCGGGTTCCAACAGGAAGTCGCGTGGTTAGCGTCGGCCTGCCCGAAGGTCCCGCGTATTTCTGCAGATAAAGGCAGGCTGGTTTCGACGCTGACGTCTACCGAATGTAAGGGACTTCCCCGTCCCGAAACGACACCGAGGTGTCAGGATTGAGTTGCGTATTCGATCCTTCAGAAAGGGGAAGTCCCATGAACCTAGTTTCTACGCTTGGAATCGACTTGGCAAAGAACAGCTTTTCGTTGCACGGGGTGAATGCAAACGGGGAGGTCGTGCTGCGCCGCAGCCTGTCCCGGGCGAAGCTCAGCGAGGTCGTGGCTCAGTTGCCTGGGTGCCTGATCGGTATGGAAGCCTGTTCTGGAGCGCACGAGTGGGCGCGACGCTTCAGCGCTTATGGACATACGGTCAAGCTGATGGCAGCGAAGTTTGTAGCGCCGTATCGCAAGAGCGGCAAGAACGATGGCAATGACGCCGAAGCGATCTGCGAGGCGGTCGCGAGGCCGAACATGCGCTTCGTTCCAATGAAGTCTCTTGAACAGCAGTCCGACCTGACGCTGCATCGCGTGCGCCAGGGGTTCGTCGAAGAGCGCACGGCGACGTTGAACCGGCTGCGCGGTTTACTGACGGAGTTCGGGCACGTGCTACCGCTTCGCTCTATTGAGGTACGTCGACAAGTCCCTCAGCTGCTGGGGAAACTCCCGGCACGAGTGGCGGCTTGCGCTCAAGATCTTTTGGAGCACGCGGCACGGCTCGAAGCCAAGATAGTTGAGTACGAACACGAGATCAGAGCTCATGTGCGCTCGAACGCGCTTGCTCGGCGCACGCAGACTCGCATGGGCATCGGTGCAATCACTGCCTCGGCCTTGGTAGCCACCGTTGGCAATGGTCGTGACTTCCAGAACGGGCGGCAGTTCGCCGCGTGGTTGGGCCTGGTTCCACGCCAATACTCAACCGGTGGTAAGACGCGGCTTGGTCATATCACGAAACGAGGGGACCCTTACCTGCGCACCCTGTTCGTCATGGGGGCGCGTTCCGTGCTACAGCGTGCCGCTCGAGAAACCGATCCGCTCTCACGGTGGGCTCTTGCTCTGCAGCAACGTCGCGGTGTTATCCGGCAGGCGCTGAACAATCTCGTGAATGAGAAGGCCGGAATTTCGCCCGAAATGGCAATCCGGCTCGATAAGGCGTTCGGAGGCACGGCAGAAGCTTGGCTGGCGCTACAGACTGCGTACGATCTTGCGCAGGCGCGAAGGAAAGTGCTGGCAAATGACGTGAAGCGTTATTCGGCCAGGAGTCGCAATGAGCGGCTACGCGCGGCGTAGGAGCCAACGTGAGGCAAGCACTGTCTGTGCTGGCATTACTCGCCTTCACTAGCGCGCACGCACAATGGATTGACAAGCAAGGCAATACACTCGCAGATACCGACGACAGGAAATCCATCGGCAGTTTTGGCGCGGAGATTGTTTTAACCACCGACGCCGAAAGCCTTGAGAAGCGATGGAGTACTCCGTCGGAGACCGTAAATGTCGATTCGGTCGAAAGTGTACGAATCAATGAGCCGATCTTCGCATTCGTTGTTTTCAGTGGATGCAAGCCGGGCGTGGCCGGTAAGTGCAACGTGTCGATGCGTTTTCGAGTCCTGCGGCCAGATGGCAAGGTGTACGCAAATACCCCAAGCATGGAAGTTTGGCAGGATAAGGAGGCTCCGCCAAGAGGGCGCTTGCGCTAAGCGAGCAATACCTGCGGGTTCGAATCGAGCCACACGAGCAACGAGGTCGTTATACGGTAGAGGTTCAAGTCCGCGACGAGAACAGCGGCAAGACCCTTGCCCTCAAGAAGCGCTTCGGCGCGGTGGACCGTTGATTGATGGTGCAATTGCGTTGTGCTCCGGTCTACCGTTGGTCTGCGAGTAACGTCTACCGGAAGTCGACCGGTCGAGTGCCGCGTCCGTTATAGCACTCTGGTCTCCGTGGCAAATCCATCCTCAGCGCCGACTATCACCAGCAGTACCTCGCGAAGAATCCGGATGGGTACTGCGGGATCGGGGGATGTGGAGTTCCCTTCAAACTCGCGGAGTTACAGGTGGAGGAGAAGGCGTAGGCGCAGGTCGGACCCTATTTCCCTCGGAAACACAAAGGGTTATAAGCGGGCTAGTCGAAGACCCCGCGGATTTCTGCGGAAAAACGGTGGCTGTTCTCGGGGCTGAAGTCTACCGGAAGTCGACCGAGATTCCGGCCGTAGAATAATCCGCGGCGAAAGAATTGAGGGGACTAAGGGGAGTTGAGCGGCCCTGTGAACGCTGCCCGTCTTCAGCCCTTTGTGCGCCCTGGCTCTGATGTGCTCTTTCCAGCGCTCAACCCACCGGTGCAGTCGAACACGAACGGCCACTATTTCTCCGGAGACCAATCTCGCTTCTACGATCTCCTGTTCAAGAGCGGCCTCATTATCCAGGCCGTACCCAAATCTCGTGCCGATGAGATTGTCTTCGGCGGTACATCCATCAACCACAACCGATCAACGTTCGGGGTGATCGACTTGATCGGTGATCTGGTGCAAACGCAAAGCGGAAAGGTGCGGGTGTCGCGCGAGCATGTGCAAAAGGCCGTGGCTAACATCCAGCGTATCTAACCTCCCTCGATAGTCCAGTCTATGCCAGGACTTCGAGGGTACAAAAACGTACTCCGAATTAATGACTCAGGACACTAGCGGCGGTTCCCTCTGATAGCACAACACCTCGAAGTCTTTGAACGTTTGAACGTCTGCGCGGCGAGTGAGTTCTATGGTGGTGAATCCGTACTTGGGGACCCTCACGGATGCGATCGTGTGGGTTCATGCTGAGCTGCCGGAGTCCGATAAGTTTCGCTGACCAGTTTGGATAGCTCAGCAAATCCGATCGGCGGGAGAGTCAGCCAAGGAACGGTGAAGATGCGTTTGGCAAGACCCTTGGACATCCGTTCCAGCTGTTTGCGTTCACCGGCCAGTCGCGCCGCCAGCAAGGGGTCGCGTGTGCCGGCCGCCAGAACGCTTTTGTTAAGCACCCAAGCGTAAGGCTCGATGCCGGCGCGGCGGAGGTCGTCCTGCAGCGCAGCGGCCTGCGTAACCGGGGTCACTTCCGGCAAGGTCACCAGAATGATCTTCGTGTACGCAGCGTCCTGCAGTCTCATCAAAGGTGTAACGATGTGCGCGGCGCCGTGGCCTTCGAACCCCCGCATCATTTGCCGGTGGTAGGCGCCTGTCGCATCCATCAGCAAGCAGTGAGTGTCCGGTGGGTGCGGTGTCCAGCACCACGAAGGCGCTGCGCCCTTCGCTGACGATGCGCGAGAAGGCGTGGAACACCGCGACTTCCTCGGTACACGGAGAGCGCAGGTCTTCCAGCAACAACGCTTGTTCCTGCGCGTCAAGACCGGGTGATTTCGCCGCCATGATCTTGTCAACGTAGCGCTGCGTTTCGACCTTCGGGTCGATGCGGTCCACACGCAAACCCGTGCACCTCACCATCCAGCGTTCCCGCAAGATGCGCTGCCGGATCAGTGGTGCTCAGGTGCACGGTTTTGCCGCGCTGGATCAGTCCAAGGGCCAAGGCGGCGGCCACCGTCGTCTTGCCGACGCCTCCTTTGCCCATCACCATGATCAGCCCATGACTGGCGGCGGCCAGCTCGTCGGCTAACGCGTCCAAGCCCTGAAGTTGCTCGAGGCGGTCGACGGCCGCCGCTTCGCCCGGTGCGATCGGATCCACGCCGACGGCAAGCAGCGCACGCAAGGCAGGCAAGCCGACCGTGTCGAACGCCCGCAGTGGCACACGGTCCTGCGGCAAGGCGCGCAGTGCCTGGGGCATCTCAGCCAGCGCTTGCTGCCCCAAGGCCTCGATGGCACAGGCCACCGCGTCCGTACGCTCGCTGGCGTGAAACACACCGTTGATCGCCAGGCGCTGGTTGTTCAAGCCCAACGCACGCAACTCCTCCGAAGTGCGTGCCGCCTCGGCCATCGCGCCTTTGTCCGGCCGGGTCACCAGGATCACAGTGGTCTGGGTCGGATCGCTCAAGGCGTCAAGCGCGGCCTTGAAGCGCCCCTCCTGCATCTTCAGTCCCGAATGCGGCCCGAGGCATGAGGCTCCGCGATCGTTGCCATCCAGAAATCCACTCCATGCCTTGGGCAGGCTGAGCAGGCGCAAGGTGTGTCCCGTCGGTGCCGTGTCGAAGATGATGTGATCGTAGTGTTCGGCATCATTGGACAACAGGGAAGCGAACTCGTCGAAGGAGGCGATTTCCGTGGTGCAGGCCCCCGACAATTGTTCGCGCACGGTCGAGAGTTCGGCTTCACTGGCACCGGCCTCCATCTGCGCGAGGACACGCTGCCGATAAGACTCGGCCGCCGTGTCAGGGTCGATGTTCAGCACCGACAGACCGGGGGCGCCAGGTACCGGCGTGGGTGTGTTGCGAAGTTCGATCCCCAGCATCTCATCCAGGTTCGACGCCGCATCGGTGCTGACCAGCAGAACTTGCTTGCCTGCGTCCGCCAGGGTCAGGGCCGCCGCGGTCGACAGCGACGTTTTTCCAACGCCGCCTTTGCCGGTGAAGAACAGATGTCGAGTCGGCTTGCTCAGAAATCCCATGGAGCCGGGCTTCAACCATTCTTGAATTTCGTCATGCGATGGCAGGCCGCCGCTGTGCACGATCTTGCCGTCGATAATTACGGCAGGCGTCGCGTGGATGCCATGCCGCTGTATCTCATCGGGGTTCTGAACCTTGGTGATCTCAACCGCGACACCTAAGTCTCGGGCAACCCGTTCGATCATGCCGATCGTGACGCGGCACTTGCTGCAACCCGATCCCAAGACTTTGATTTCCATCTCGATCGCCTCACGCGCTATTGATCGGCAACGCACTTGCTTAACGTGCCCGCCGGCGGTTGAGTCACGCATAAACCACCAAGGCGTCGACCCATTCTACGCGTGATGAGGTTGACGCTACCGAGTTGAAGTGTCTGCGTCATGCCGACGCGGACACCATAGTCGCGCACGCATCCAGTGCTGCTGCAAGAAATCTACGAAGGCGCGTACCTTCGGCAGAAGCAGGCGAGTGCGCAGGGTTAGGATGCTCAACGGCGTGGGTGGTCGCTGATAGGCCTCGAGCACAACCCTAAGCCGGCGGTCAGCGAGACAATGCGCGACCTGCCAGGATGGCACTCGGACGAGACCGGCCCCTGCCAAGGCCGCACTGACCAGCGTATCGAAGTCATTAGCGCAAAGCCGGGTTGGAATGCGAAGAGATCTTCGCACTCCGCCGTTTTGGAAACTCCATTCCGCCACGCCTGGTACATCGCCGAAGGCCAGGCAGTCCTGCTCGAGGAGGTCGTCGGGCGTCGCCGGTTCGCCGCGCCGGCGCAGATACTCCGGCGCGGCGCAGATAACAAGCTGGATGTCGTCGAGCTTGCGGACAATGAGGCCTGAGTCCTCGAGCGGTCCAATGCGAAGGTCTACATCAATTCCTTCCTCGGCGAGACCTACCGGTCGATCCACGAGCATCAGATCAACCGAGACCCGAGGCTGCTCCGCCAGAAAGCCGGGCAGCAGTGGCGCCAACCGCAACCGGCCGAGCAGCGACGGAGCGCTCACACACAGCCGGCCTGACGCGACTCCCGTCTGCATCGTCAGGCCGCGCTCCAGCTCGGCGACCTCTTCCAAAATCTGCTTCGCGCGTTCGTAGTAGAGGCGACCGGACTCGGTAAGCGACAGATGGCGCGTCGTCCTCTCGACGAGCGTGGTGCCGAGAACCTCTTCGAGTGCCATGAGTTGGCGGCTGACTGAGGTCAGAGAAAGGCCCAGCTGACGGCCTGCGGCCGACAGATTCCCGGCCTCCGCAATCCCGACGAACACCCGCATCGCCGCGAACTTGTTCATGGCCCTATTATCGCGAAAAACGGAAAAATGTCTCGCTGAATGACTAGATACTCATCAAAACAGGGAGACTCTATGATTTAGGTCGGCGGATGACAGTACCAAGGAGAGAGCCATGAAGATCTGCGTATTCGGCGCCGGAGCAATCGGCGGATACATGGCGGGGGAACTGGCGTTGGCGGGCCATGAAGTGTGCGCGATTGCCCGCGGTGCGCATCTGGCGGCCATTCAAAGCCAAGGGCTCAAGTTGATCGTGGAGGGCCGGATGCGCACGGTCGACTTGCCGGCAAGCGACGACCCCGCCACGTTTGGTCCGCAGGACGTCGTGATCTGCACGCTGAAGGCACAGCAGGCCCAGGCCAGCGCGGGCGCGTTCGCTCCGCTTCTCGGACCGCGTACCGCCGTTCTGACGGCAGTGAATGGCATTCCGTGGTGGTATTTCTACAAGGAGTGCGGCCCGCTAGACGGCCATCATTTGGAAAGTGTCGATCCCGGCGCCGCACAATGGAATGCGATCGGACCAGAGCGCGCCATCGGCTGCGTCGTCGATCCCGCCTGCGAGGTCGTCGCGCCCGGGGTGATCGAACATCGCCTGTACAAGCGCTTCACTATAGGCGAACCCGACGGCTCCACCTCGGACCGCATTGTGGCACTGCGCGATGCTTTGGTTTCTGCCGGGTTCGATGCGCCGATCCGCGACACCATCCGCTGGAGCATCTGGCTCAAGCTGTGGGGCAACGTCTGTTTCAACCCGATCAGCGCCCTGACCCTCGCGACCCTGGATCGCGTGACCTCCGAGCCTGGCCTTCGCGCCCTGTGCAAATCCATGATGGCCGAAGCCCGGGCGATCACTACAGCGCTCGGTCTCGACATTCCAGAGCAAATGATGGAGCGGCGACTGAACGCAGCCGGTTCCGTAGTCGGTCACAAGATCTCGATGCTGCAAGATCTCGAACGAGGCCGTCCGCTCGAAATCGATGCACTCGTCACCGCCGTCCGGGAAATGGGCCGACTCGTCAAGGTCGCGACACCAACGATCGACGCGGTGCTTGCGTTGGTACAGGAACGCGGCCGGCAGGCCGGACTCTACGGAACCGACGCTCAGCGCTAGAGCTGGGCGTTCCTGAGCCAAACAGGGCAGGGCTCACGCCGCAGCATTCGGATCAACAGGCAGTGGCGGATCTGTTTCAAGTGGCGTGACGGTCACGCCTTTGACGTCGAAATCATCGATTATCATTAGGTGGGAATAGGGTTATGGCAACGCGAAAGATCAAGCTTACTCACCCGGGCACGATTCTCCGGCAGGAGTTCATGGAGCCAGTAGGCCTAAGTGCATATGCACTGGCCAAGGCCCTGGACGTTCCGCTGCCTCGCGTAAATCGTGCGCGAGAAGCGCTCAATCTCGGCGGAAATGGCCTTGCTGCTCTCGGCGTATTTCGGCACGTCCGATCGTTATTGGATCAATTTGCAGGGGCATTTCGACCTGGAAATGGCCAAAGACGAGGTCGGCAAGCAGGCCGCCCGGATCAGCCCTCATCCTCACGGCGCAGACGGCAGCTTGCAGCCCGTCTGAGGTCCCTGCGGGTCTACCCGTGAAATGACGTCGAGGTCTACCGGAAGTCGACCGAACGGTGGTGCGAGCGGATGTAACTATGGAGCTCCTTAAGGAGCAGAAGCGAGCGCTCAGCCGTCAGTACACCCAGCCCAGCGATTTAACGGGACTCATCCAGGTTCTGACGACATTGGGCCCGCTGAGTGGCCTTTGGTGGCTGGCCGCAGAGGGCGGCCTCACCTCGCCCTGGTTAACGGTCGTCGCGGTGACGGGGATGTGCCTGTTCACGCTGCGCGTGTTCGCCCTCATGCACGAATGCGGTCACAGCAGTCTGTTTCGCACTTCCAAATTAAATCGCGTATTCGGCTTCCTACTGGGTGTTGTGGCAGGCATGCCCCAATACGTTTGGTCACAGCATCATCACTATCACCACACTCATAACGGGAATTGGGACAAATACCGCGGGCCCTACACTACGCTCTCAGTGGATGAATATGCTGCCATGACCGCGGGTCAGAAGCGTTTGTACCGCTACAAATGCAGCATCCTGCTGGCGCCGGCCGTGGGTTTCGTTTATCTGCTGTTCAACCCGCGGTATACCTGGCTCAAGGGCAGCATCGCCTTCGTGATTCATGTCGCCGGAAAGAAGATCGCGCGGCCGGACCTGTCGATGAAGACACACGCAGCCAGTTTCAGAACGCGCTATTGGCAATCGCCGCGCGAGTACTGGCACATGTTCTGGAACAACCTCACGCTGCTGAGCGTGTGGGCGCTATTGTGCTGGGCATGCGGCACGGGGCCGTTCTTCCTGATCTACGTCATCAGCCTGTCGCTCGCCGGCGGCGCGGGGGTAGTGCTGTTCACCGTGCAGCACAATTTCGAGCACGCCTATGCGAGCGATGGAGAGCGCTGGGAATACGATCGTGGTGCAATAGACGGCACCAGCTTCCTGATCCTGCCGGGTTATCTGAACTGGTTCACCGCCAATATTGGCTACCACCACATTCATCATCTGTTTCCCGGGATTCCCAATTACTGCCTGGTCGAGTGCCACAACGAATACCAGCATCTGTTCGCGGATGTCAGGCGTCTGAGGCTGTCGGACGTTCGTCAAGCGCTGAAATGCATCCTCTGGGACGCACGCGCCCGTCGAATCATCACCATCGCGGAACATAGACGACTGCAGAGCCAAATAGGGCCATGCAGCCGCGGCTGTTCGGGCGATCCTCTTGAAAATTCGCTGGCGGAGTTGCGAGCG
Organism: uncultured Pseudomonadota bacterium; assembly: GCA_963806375.1. Taxonomy (GTDB): domain Bacteria; phylum Pseudomonadota; class Gammaproteobacteria; order Steroidobacterales; family Steroidobacteraceae; genus 13-2-20CM-66-19. The sequence goes on along the minus strand of CAWDXW010000003.1, from coordinate 524,792 downwards.
GGGGAGAAGGCGTAGTCGCAAGCAAGCATTCGGGTCCCCTTTTAAATCTGCGGAATTACCCGGGGGAGAAGGTGTAGTCGACGGTTCACTGCCGGTTCGCCGTCCTGCATCAGTATGGGTTCATCTGGTGACATCAGTTGGCTACAATCGAACTGGCTGGCTTTCACAATCGTTGAGGGCGAGGCAATGCGACTCAAGAGCTGGATCTTCCCGGTGCTGACCGCCGCCGTTGAGTGCACGCGCGCCAGAAAGTAAGCCACTGAATCACATGTTACCGTCGATCGATTTCGCGACACGTTATGCCGCCGCATGGAGCAGCCACAGCGCGGCAAGCGTCGCGTCCTTTTACTCGGAGTCAGGCTCTTTAACAGTTAACGGTGGTACGCCTTCGGTGGGCCGCAAGGCGATCGCCGCTGTGGCGCAGAGCTTCATTACGTCCTATCCGGATCTCATCGTGAAGTTCGATCGCCTCGAATCGCAAGGCGATCGAGCGCTCTTCCACTGGACGTTTGTCGGTGCGAACACAGGGCCGCGCGGTACAGGTGCTCGTGTTCAAATCAGCGGTTATGAGGACTGGAAGATCGGTGCCGATGGTTTGATTGCGGATTCTAAAGGATTCTACGACGCGCAGGAGTGGGATCGGCAAGTACAGAAACGCTGACTCCCAGAGGTTCTCAGGGCCGACTATTCCCAGCAGCACCTCGTCGAAGAGGTGCTGCGGGATCGGGTGAGCACCCGAAGATGTCGCATGGAAGAGGATCTGAGCGATGTTCAAAATCTCAACACCCGCTGCCCTGGCGCTCGCTTCCGTTCTCCTATGCGCAGGGGTTCGTGCGACCGATGCCCCTAGCAGTGCCTTAGGGAGGGCGGACAGCGGCGCATTGCCTATTGTGGGAGCAGCGCACTTTGCGCGGAGGGACGGTCTAAGAATCTATCTGTGGGAGAAGCACAAGGCGGGACTGGTCGGCTCCTTCGCGGCCAGTGGCAAAGTCGCCTTGCTTGTGCACGGAGGGACGTGGTCGGGACGTCCTGATTTCGACCTTCAAATTCGCGACTACTCGCTCATGGACTTCCTCGCAAACAACGGCTACGACGTCTGGGCTATCGACATCCACGGCTACGGGCATTCCGATAAGACAGACACGGATTGGTCGGGAGTGGAGTCGGCTGCTGCCGATGTCGGCGCGGCGGTCGAGTACATCGCGAAGCTCCGGGGCGTGGGCAGTATCAACCTCCTCGGGTGGTCCGCGGGCACTCAGCGGGCCGGGTTGTATGCCATGCAGCATCCTGAGCGTGTACGTAAGCTGATTCTCTACGCGCCGCGTTGGAAGGGCACGGCAGACTACCTAGACCAAATACGAAAGCAAATCGAGAACAGTGGAAAGCCCCTAGGTCAATATCGCATAAACACGGAAGCCGCAGCTCGCAGCGATTTTGTAGCAGGTGAATTGGCCCAGCATCCGCAGTATGAAGACGATGTAGTTGCACTTTATGCCAGGGAAGCTCTGCGGACAGATCCACAATCGCCGAATGCATACACCGATTACTTGAATGGCCCGATCCTAGATCCGCAGCGGATTGTTATTCCGACGATGTTGATCTTCGGCGAGTACGACTACCTCGCGAAAGAGGAGGACCTATTGCCGTTTTTTTCGCAGCTGCAGACGAGGGATAAGCAATACGTGCTTCTTCCGCATGGGGGGCACGCTTTGATGCTCGAGAAGGATCACCGGCGTTTCCAGCACGAAGTTCTGGGATTCTTCGATCGCCCATAGCACGGAGCGCCCGTCGCTGTACCGGCGGGGGCGACAAGCTGTACCGAAAGCCCCACCCGGCGGCAGTACGCCAATGTTGCGTACATCGCTTTCCGACACCGTGTAGAACACGGTAGTTCGAATTTCACGAGATCGCGTCGGTGGCCGCCGAATGGGCCGAATGTGCGATGTGCCGATGAGCGTCAGCCTCGCCCCGAGAAGTCCTTTAGTCGTCGTTATGCCGGCCTGCAATCTCGATGAAGGGTGGTTGGCACTACCGCTGATTGCCCGTTGGGTACGCGTCCTTCAAAGCGGCGGAGCCGGTCTCTAGCAAGGATTTCAGATTAGAGATGATCTTCGGCCAGCCGCCGGATACCGCCACGATCAATTTCGACGGTTCGCGCTCGATGGTGTGGGTAATGGATAGCTTGACCGCTGTTCCATTGGGTTCCAGTTCCATGGTGCATCGCGACTCGCCTTCGGCCTTGAGCTCGGGCTTGTTCTGATGCTGCCAGCGGATCACTAGGCGCCGGGGCGGCTCGGCCTCGACAATTTCGCCGGCGTCGAGGATTTGACCCTCGGGGGACACCATCTTCCAAGAGGATCCCGCCGTCCACTGGCTTTCGCAGTGCACGCCGAACCAGTACTGCTTCATAAAGTCCACGTCATCGGTCAGCGCTGACCACAGCTTCTCCGGCGTAGTGCGGATGTAGGTTACGTAGACAAAGGTTGATCTAGCCATTGGCTTTCTCCAGTCGTCGTTTCAGATCTGAGAGCGCCCGGAGGCGCGGCTTCTCGAACTTGGCAATCCAGCGCTCATAGATCGCTTGCAGTGGCACCGGATTGAGGAAGTGGAGCTTTTCCCGGCCGCGCCGCACCGGGGTGACCAGGTTGGCTGCCTCCAGCAGATCAAGGTGTTGCGTCACGCCCTGTCGTGTCATGTCCAGGTGCTCGCACAGCTCATTAAGCGTGCGGCCGTCATGCGCATGCAGCAGGTCCAGCAGCTTGCGACGGCTGGGATCGGCAAGGGCTTTAAACAGCAAATCGGTATCTGGGCGATGAGCAGTCATTTCTGCTTACAGGCAAGTAATCACTTGCTACAAGTATAGGCAAGTAAAAACTTGCATGTCAAGCGGCTGCGCGGCTGTCGTTCCGACGTCGGGTACCCATCTGAAGGTCTCGACGGTCGTAAGGAGTCGTGGCGGAAATACCGAACCCTTTTATCCGGAGCCATGTTTCCGGTCTCACGTCGCGCGGCCCCGAGTTCGCCGACAACGGGGCGTCCTGGAAGGCGATCGCCGCAACTGGAGCGTCGACTTCGGTTGCCAACCCCGAAGGCATCCGCGAGGATGCGCAACATAGGGGGCGGAAACCGAGACATGAATGAGGACGGCGGAGCACAGACCGGCGATGCAGCTCCGGTATTTATCAGTTATGCGTCGCAGGACGCCGCCATCGCGGACCAGATACGGGTGGGCCTCGAAGCCGCTGGTATTCTGTGCTGGATCGCACCCCGGGACGTGCGTGCGGGCCAGTCTTATGCGGCAGCAATCGTGGAGGCGATCAACTCTTGCCGCAGCCTGCTGCTCATTCTGTCGAGAAGTGCGGTGGAGTCTCCACACGTGCTGCGCGAGGTCGAGCGGGCCAGCTCGAAGCGGCGTCCAATCCTGTCAGTGCGTATCGACGACTGTGCGCTGCCGCCGGACCTCGAATACTTCCTGAGCGCGAACCAGTGGCTCGACACAGGTGGCAGGCAAATCGAGCGCATATTCCCCGCCATCCTAGAGTCCATAAACGAGAGCCACAGAGGCCGCCGCGAGCCGATTGCGGTCACAGGCCCGTTCGGGCTGCGATCAGTCTCCGCTCCCGCCTCGAGTAACTCGGCGGGCCACTGGATGATGCTGGCGCTTGTCGCGGTCATCCTCTGCGGAGGCAGTTATTTCGCGGTTGAGCGGTTCATTCCGTCAAACCGCGCTGCGCGGGTCGACGCTACGCCGGCCGTTGCGGCGGCTCCCGCGGCCCCGCCGGGCAAATCAGTGGCGGTTTTGCCGTTCACCAACTTGAGCGCGGATAACAAGGACACCTACCTCGGCGATGGCATCAGCGAGGAAATCCTCTCTGCGCTGTCGAAGCTGCCGGGTCTGAAGGTGATCGGTCGCGCGTCCTCATTCCAGTTTCGCGATCGCGACGTCGACGCGGGGAAAGTCGGCCGCGCGCTGAATGTGCGTAACCTGCTAACAGGTACGGTGCAGCGCGCTGGCGACAAGCTTCGTATCTCGGTGGAGCTGATCGACACGAGCAGCGGGGTGCAACTATGGTCGCAGCATTTCGATCGTAGTTTCGGGAATCTGTTTGCCCTCGAAGACGATATTTCAAACGCTGTCAGCGCGACGCTTGCGGTTCAACTGGGGATGGTGGCAGGGCAGCCGCTCGTCCACGCGGCTACCGGTAACCCACATGCTCACGATTTGTATCTACGTGCCAAGGAGCTGTCTTACCGCAGCGATGAAGCCAGCAGGAACCAGGCTGTGAATCTGTTCAATCAGGCAATTGCGGCGGATCCGAACTACGCGGCCGCGTGGGCCGGGCTGGCGTACTCGTACATGTTCCTCGCGGATGCGTATCGGGCGCCGATCGATCTGCTACCTGTCATGAAGGCTGCCGCAGAAAAGGCCGTTGCACTCGATCCCAAGCTCGCAGAGAGTCACGCCTACCTGAGCTACATTCTGATGGCCTACCAGCGTGACTTCGCCACGGCGCAGCGCGAGATGCAGGAGGCTGTGGCGCTCAATCCAGGTTCTGCGGACGTACAGTTCTTTCTGGGGATTGATCGGATTTTAGCGCAAGAGGCTGCCGCGTCTCAGTCCGCCCTTCAAGTAGCCGAAAGACTGGATCCGCTGAATCCGTTCATTCCGTTCGTTCAAATCTGGGCGGCTACTGCGCTGAGTGACTCCGCGGCCGCGATCCAGAAAGCGCAGCGGACCCTCGAGATCGAGCCGGCCTTTTCCTATTTCACCGATCCCCTGGTCCTTGCGTACGGTTCGTTCGGTCGCTGGCAGGACTGTGTCGCTCGCTTTTCCGCCACGCGTGTCCGGCCCGCAGGAGAGCTCGATTACAAGGGGGCGGTTTGTTACGCGCATCGGGGGAACAAGGCGCAGGCGCGTGCCATTCTGGCGCAGCTAGAAGCCGCCGCCCGCAAGGGCTATGTCGATCACGCGAACATCGCCGAGATCTATGTTGCGCTCGGGGAGAAGGATGCGGCGTTCGCGGCGCTGGAGCAGGCCTACAATGATCGCTCGCAACCGCTGGCGCTGATTTGGTCCATCCCGGAATTCAAGCCGCTGCACGATGACGCGAGATACCAGGCGCTCGTGGAGAAACTCTATGCCGGCATGAAACCGGGGGCCGTGCCTTGAGAGCCAGTTTCGCCCATCGCTCGGGCGCCCGCTAGATATCTGATTTCCCAAAACGCGCAAATCCCTGGTTGACCCCCGGCGGGTCAAGGACCGTCAGGTCAAGATCGATCGGTGTGCCGATCCAGTGACCGAGCCGGGTGTGATCGGCAAGATCATCGAGCGTCAGCGGATGCACGAGCACGGTGAGTCCGCAATCTGTCAGCAGGTGCTCGATCATGGGCAGCAGGCTTGCCGTAAAGTGAACCTCGAACTGCGGTTGGGGGTGCGGTCCCACCTTGTGATCGTGCAGGGCACCGATGAACAGCAGTTGGGAGTGCTCGCCTGACTCCTGCACCCTAAGGAGGCGTCCGCGTAACGCCTCCGCGCGACTGCGCTCAGCGGGAGCGTAGTAAATATGTGCGTGCCAGGGAGCGTTACCGTCATTCACTTTGCGTTTCCCGCCGTTAGCCTGAAGAATACAGGTTCATGCCTTACTGGCTATGTGATGACTTCAAGGACCTGCTTCAGCGCGCGACGCGATTCCTGCGCAGCACGTCCCCAGCTTTGTCGGCCCGAGAGCTCGCTGTGTCCGAACGCGATACGCCCGTAACGTTCGCGGATCACTTCGAGGGGTGCGGCGGCTCCGGCTGTTCCGAAGTAAAATCCCGGCTGGGGTGAAATGTAGGCGTGCCCCCAGCGATTGATCACGATGCCGGCAATGTCGCGCTTGGCGTTGAAGCCTGTGGCGCCGAACATCCGCTGCAGCTGCCTGCGGATCTGCAACTCGAAATCTGCATAGCTCGTGCCGAACAGCATGGTGCGCGCAGCGCTGGTCTGCGCGGCAATCGGGACGCCCGTCTGCGGAAACCCGACATAGAGCGTCAGCATCGCAGGCTTCGCGGGGTCCAGCGGCACCGGGACTCCGTCGATCCTCATCGGCTGCCGGATATTCACGAAGAAACCGAATCCGTCGAACCAGTGCGCGGCGGACACGCGAAGCTTGGCGAACGCGTTCCAGTTGTGCACCGCCACGTTGGCCACGAGGATCGGCGCATGATGAAATTGCGCATAGGCCGCGACGTACGCGGGCGGCAGGTCACGTACGATGTGTCGCGTGATCCAGCCTCCTGCTGCGACGATCGCGGCGCGCCCGCGCACCCGCTGCAGCTGATCACCAACGGCGTACGTCACGCTGACGACTTGCGACTTCTCCGGGTCACCCTCGTGACGTACGGCGACGGCGGTTGCCCCAAGGCGGACGCGCGTGTTCTGCGGTCGGTCCAATGCCGCAAAGTCGATTGGCGCATACAGCACGTCGGCAAATGACCGCGAACCGGTGATTGCATCCGGCAGAATCGCCTTGACGATGTGGCGCAGAATCGCCGCATTGCCACCCGGAAACGAAAACGTGTCGCCAGAAATCACGTTCTCGCCGGTGCCGGGGAGCCCGAGCAGCTTTGCCGCGTAGGCGGAGATCGCGTCCGAACTGACGCCATAGTCGCCCGTGGCGACCAGCGGGTCTGACAGGCGAAACACCTGCCGTGAGAGGCCGAGCTCGCGGACGATCAGATCGCCATAGGACATCGAGTCTAGCCAGCGATCCGTGGAAGCCTCGTTCCCCCGCGTCAGAACCGGCGCGTGCTTCTTCCAGGCGAGCCAGTCCCGGCGGACCTCGGCTGGAATCGGCGCGCGGGCAAGGTCATCCGACCACGGGTCGACCACCCACGCCTGTCGGTGGGCAAACGGCGGGTCAAAGTAATAGCCGAGCGAGGCACCGCTCTCGTTCCAGAACATCGGGTCGTAGTTGTCACGCGCGAATTTCAGGGACGCTGCGGCACCGCTCGGCCGTACGAACTCAAATGAGCGCGGCATGCCGATCTCATCCCAGAGCCCGGAAACGTGTGCGTACGAGTTGTCGGCCTCAGGAACGATCGCATCGTTCGAACCCTGCGGACCGGTCAGCATGACGCCGTCAACCAGCATCTGATTCTGCTTCGCCTCGCCGCCGAATACCGGATGATTTTCCAGAACGAGGCAGCGTCCGTTCGGGCGCGCCTTACGAAATTCGTAGGCTGCGATAAGGCCCGAGAATCCGCCACCCACGATCACCAGATCATATAACTCGTCCACCTCGGGAGCGCTGGCGATCCTGGTCTCGTAGATGCCGTCGCGAACGCCATGTGCGGCGTTGACGACTGAGGCAATGTTGCCGTTGGATCGCGCATAGTCGCCGATCCCGGCGTAACCGTTCCATTGGTCGGTAAGGCTCTGTGCAATGGAGGGCGCGGCCGCGCCCAGCAGGACGGCACCGGAGCCTATGAGCGTCGACCCTATGAAGTCGCGCCGCGTGATGCACGCGTTAAGTCCGAGGGAGCGCGCTTCGTCACTCATATATAAGGTGTCCTTCGCAGTCGGCGCGCACCTGTCAATGGTAGCAATTGCAACGGCGTGGTGCCTCGTCGGACTTTCGGGGTAGGCTCGAGGCTGCGGGACGCAACCGAATTCTGGAGATCGCTCTATGATCGCTGCACGGCAGGTGGGAGTCTTCGCGGGTGTCGTGGGTTTACTCGCGACGGTCCAGCTGGTGAATGCGGCGACGCCGGAGGTCAGTGAGGCGAAGGAAGCCTATGCCAAGGCGTATAGCCTGTACGTCGACTTGCATGAGCATCCGGAGCTCTCGGGCAGCGAAATACGGACAGCGGCCAAGCTCGCTGGGGAGTTGCGGGCGCTGGGCTACACCGTGACCGAGCACGTGGGGGGCACCGGCATCGTCGCAATTCTCAAGAACGGGTCCGGTAAGACGGTAATGCTGCGCACCGAACTTGATGCGCTGCCGGTTGAGGAGAAGACCGGGCTGCCGTTTGCCAGCAAGGTGCGCGCCAAAGACCCGGCGGGACATGAGGTTCCGGTCGGGCACATGTGCGGGCACGATCTGCACATGAGCGCGCTGGTGGCGACCGCGGGAATCATGGCCCGCACCCGCAATTCGTGGCAGGGGACGCTGATACTCATCGGGCAACCAGCCGAGGAAACCATCGGTGGCGCCGAGGCGATGGTTCACGATGGACTCCTAACGCGATTCCCGCGTCCCGACGCCATCCTGGCCCTGCACGTGGGTAACGAGCTGCCCGCTGGCCAGGTGGGCGTCATCGCCGGGGCTTACGACACCAATGCGGATTCGCTGCGCATCACCATTTACGGCAAGGGCGGGCATGGCTCGGCCCCACATACGACGGTCGATCCCATTGTGATCGCGGCACGCACCATACTCGCGCTGCAGACCATCGTGTCCCGAGAGGTGAAGCCGGGCGAGTTTGCGGTGGTCACGGTCGGCTATGTCACGGCGGGTACGAAGAACAACATCATCCCCGATTCGGCGGAACTTGGTCTCACCGTGCGCAGCCGCAGCGCTGCCGTGCGCAAACAGGTGCTCGAGGCGATTAACCGGATCACCAATGCGGAGGCGCAGGCGGCGGGTGCGCCGCGTGCCCCGGCCATTGACCACTATGAGGCCGCGGATGTCGTCTACAACGATCCGGCGCTGGCGCAGCGCCTGCGCGTCGCCCTGGAGCACGCCCTCGACAAGGACCACGTAGTCACGCAGGAGCCGATCACGGCCTCCGAGGACTTCTCGGTCTTCATCGAACAGGGGATCCCGGGATTTTATCTCGGCCTGGGAGGCGCAGATCCCCAGAAGTATGCGCAGGCGGAAGCGAACGGCATACATCTGCCGTCCAATCACTCGTCGCTGTTCGCGCCCGACGTCGCTCCCGCGCTGCACACGGCAATAGCGGCCGAGGTTGCGATGCTGCGCGAACTCCTCGGAGCCACTGGCGCCGGCGGCTAGCCCTTGGGAAGCGCGATCGGTCGATCCCGCAGCAGCAGTACCCAGTCGCCGTTTTCCATGAGCGCTTCGCAGCCGAGCTCGCGAATGAGTGCCCGCTCGCTTTGGTCCCGGTCGGGCGCTGCCGGGCTCGTTTCCAGACGCGCGATGGCAGTCTCCGCCCGGTCGAAGATGGCCGCGAAGCGGCTGTACTGGTGCGCCTGGCTGCGCATGCCGAAGCGCTCGCCGTAGGCCTCCCACAATGCCGCGGCAATCGGCGCGAAGCCCATGATCAGCACCAGCCAGTGGAGCGTATGCCCTGCGGGCTCCAGGTAGTTCCAGAAGACCACCAGCGACGTGGTCGCCAGCAGACCCACGGCGAGGAAGATCGCTGAGGTGTGCTCGACCCGGTGAATGCGTGCCATGAGCGATGTGGCGCGTCGCCGGTAATACTGGGCTTGGCCGTGCACCCAGTGGCGCTGCACGAGGTCTGGACGCGCCTCGGTGGGCGGGGGCAGGGCGCTCGCACCGCGCAGTGCATCCCGGATCCAGCGCAACTCATCGAGCTGCTTGCGCAGGTAGCTTTCTGCGGCGCTGTCGTTGAGGCCAGCCAGGCGCCAGTAGAACTGAACGCGCAGCGCTTCGGCGAGCGCCCGATAGTCAAGATAGCGCCCCTGGGCATCAAAGCGCTTCTGCCACAGGTATAACCCGACGAGTGCCGTAAAGATCAGCAGGTAAATCACCGGCAGTGCGCGCCGAGTCATGATCTCGGCATAGATCTCGAATGTCAGCGCGAGCGCCAGGGCGAGGCCGATGACCAGGCGCAGCACCGTGTGGGTGAGGCGTTGGTACCCGCGCGCCAGCGTATCAGCGCTCGCGAAGGTGGTCGCCAGGGTGCGATCGCCAGCGGGCCGGTTCTGCACCTGCGGCAGGAGGCCTGCGGCATCGGCAGTCAGCGCCGCCGGTACCGGTACCTGGAGCGCGTCCCGGTTGAAGCGATCGATACGGCTTGAGACCGTGCGCAAGAGCTCGGCGCTCGAATCGCGCGGGAACAGCCACTGTGCGGGTACGTCGGCGCTGCCGCCGCTGCCGGCTCTGGGTGCATGGATGCGATACACCGGACCGCAGTCATCGGCATCCAGCGCGCGGTCGTCCGAATGAATCTGCCCCTCGAGCTTGAAGCGCACGACCTCCGCGGTGCCGGCGACCGCGTTGTTCCGCACCCCATCCCACAGTGCGAGTAACAGATGACACTTGCTGGCGATCCACACTCCGACTTCGCGGTACTGAGCGTCGCGCAGTCCCTGTTCCGTGACGTTCGGTGCGGTCTCGGGTGCCGGCAACACGAATACGTTCGTCGACGGCACGCGCGCGAGGATCGCGCGAAATTCGGCCAGGGAATCCGGGAAATCGCGCTCGTACTCTTGCTGATCCATCGGCAGCGGCACGATTAGTTCGTAGCCCTGCGCGAGAGCTACCTCCGCCGCCAGACGATCCGCGCCCTCGGCGAGCGCGGAAATCATGCGCAACGGGGTCGACGGATAATGCTTGCGCAGGTATTCGAACAGCTCCTGGATGCGCGTGCGATAGAGGGGACGATCGCGCGGGTCGAGATGCCGATGGCCGACCGCGCCGATGACCAGCGGCAGCGGTCCTGAGGGACCCGTTGGCCGGGCGGGGTTAGGCGCTGCCTCGCTCAAGGCGTCGGCCGCGGAAGCATCCGGCAGGCACTGATGAACTGCGCACGCGCGGGATCAGCGTCGATCTCGGCGGCCAGGCGGCCCACCAAATGCTCCCAGTCCTGTGCCGTGGCGGCAGCGCGCTTCACCAGATGGTGCGCGAGCGGTCCAATGTGATGCGCGAGATGCTTCTCGAGTGACTGCAGCTGTTGCGGGCTCAGGATCATCGCCGCAGTCGCGGCGGCACGCTCCGGTGCGGCGCCACCAGCTGCCACCGGCGTCATGGGCGCGGCTGCATCCGCGGCGCCCAGGCGCGCGATGATGTGCGCGCAGAGCCGCTCGTAGTGCGCCTCGCGTGGCGCGGGGAAGCCGTCGAGCCAATGCTGTGAGCTCAGAAAGTACTCCAGACTCTTGGACGGGGCGAGGTCCTCCAGGCGGAAGGGCAGCACGGGCAGCTGCTTGTGGATGGCGCGCTCAACCTCGCGCCGCACCTGGGGCGAGGCGTTGCTGTGCGAGGAGAATACCAGCAGCATCAGGCGCGCGGAGGAGATCGCGTCGATGATCTCCTCGGCCCATTCGGCGGCCGGGGAAATATCCCGCGGTGCGATCCACACGCTCAGGCCCCGCGCTTCCAGACGCCCGACCAACTCGAAGGCGCAGTCACGGTCGGGGACGGAGTAGCTGACAAAGACGTCCCGGGGCATCTAGCTCTCCAGCATCTTCAGCGCCTTCATGAGGCTCGTGCGCATGCGATTGAACGAGCGCGCCAGTTCCACGAGCTCCGTGCTGCCGTGTGCCGGGATCTCGCCCATCGCGGAGTTACCGAGGCTGACCTCATCCGCAATGTGCACCATGCGGCGAACCGGACGTACTACCGCGTAGTAAAGCACGATGTTCACGATTACCAGCGCAGCGGTCAGAATCACGATGATCGTGCGCATGATGCTGTGGTACATGCGGTCGGCGGTGGCGGTGGCGGCGGCGAGCGGCACGGACACCACCTGCGCTCCGATGATCTCGTTGGGCTGCCAGCCGAAGCCGTTATTGTTGCCGTAGCGCGCCAGCAGCGTAGCCGGGGCGGCCGCGGGGATGCTGTGGCAGACCAGGCACTTCGGCTCGGCGGTAATCGGACGCGCCAAGTAAAGCGAGCGCCCCATCGGGGTGTCGCGCTCACCAATGATCTCGCGGGTGTGCGAGTCGTTGCGGAACTGCTGCACGATGTCACCCTCCCAGTCGGCGGCACGATCGCGCAGGTTGGTGGGATTCAGCGTCGCCTCGCGGTACACATATTCTGGGTGATGCGCGCGTAGCTTGAGGAAGTTCTGCGTCGCCGCGTACGATGGCACGCTCTGTGGCAGGAAGTCCTTCGCCATCTGCGCGTTCAGCAGCGGCACGATCTCCTCGGAGGTGTAGGCGCGCATCGACAGGGCGCTATCCATCATCAGGCCGGCCTCGCGCAGGGCCTCGCGCTTTGCGTTTCCCTGCAGCATCGAGTAGCAGCTGACGCCTACCCCGACCGCCGCTAGCGCAAAGGCTGTCGTCAGCGCCAGATTGATGCGGATCAGCAGGTTCATGGATTTTCGCGCCGGCCCGACACCCTGTGCGGCAGTGTGCCAGAGAATCCGCGGCGCTCGCAATTCGCTTCCCCTTGTGCAGGCTCGGCGCCGTGGCGAGGGTTCATCGGGAGTGACGCTCAGGCAACATCCGCTGCATCGCTAGAGAGAACCGAAGACCTTCTTGATCAGCGCACTCGCCTGGCCCATCGGATCTGTGCGGATCTGATGCTCCTCCGCGGCAATGCGGCTGAAGAGCCCATCGAGCGCCTTGCCCGTCACATAGTCGTTCAGGTTCGCATCCTGCGCGGGGATCAGGCCGAACTGCGCCGCCTTGCCGGCGACCTCGTCGTACTTCGCCGCCAGTCCGAGTTTGGCGGTCTCCGCCGCCACGATGGGTTTGAATTTCGCGGTGAGCTCGGCGCCTGTGGCCTTGCGGAAGTAGGCGGTACCGGCACCGTCGCCGCCGGCAAGAATGCCCTTGGCGTCCGCCAGCGTCATCTGCTGCAGCGCGTGCTTGAAGACTGGCTCCGCCTGTGCGACCGCCTGCTCCGCCGCGTGGTTCATGGTGGCCTTGAGCTGCTGCGCCTCACTGCCCATACCGAGCATGCGCAGGCTGCTCTCGGCTTTGTTGAGCGGCGGGGGCAGCGGGATGGCCACCTTGGGATCGTTGAGGAAGCCGTTCGTGGCGCCCAGCTGCGCGACCGCTACGTCGATTCCCTGCGTAAGCGCGGCGCGCAGCCCGGCGGCGGCGTCCTTGGAGCTCAGAGCGTCCAGGTTGGCCGCCGAGGCGGCGACGCAGGTGAACACGAGGAGACTGAGCAGCAGTGGCGGGCGGCGGTGGCGGTTCATGGCATCCTCCCTGTGAGTCGAGTCTAGACTTCCTGCTTCCCAAAGCCTATTAGTACGCGCCGACGCACCGGGTCCGTGAAGATGCACAGCGACGCAGGCGACTTCCAACACATCAGCGAGCGCGAAAGTGGCCTGCAGCGGGGGCTGAGTACCGGCCAGCTGTCCATGATCGCCATCGGCGGGGCGATCGGCACCGGGCTCTTTCTCGGCAGTGGTTTCGCGATCGGACTTGCCGGCCCGGCGGTGCTGGTGAGCTATGCCATCGGTGCGCTTATCGCGCTGCTGCTGATGGGTTGCTTAGCGGAGATGACCATCGCGCACCCCACCAGCGGATCCTTCGGCGCCTACGCGGAATACTATGTGGGCCCGCTGGCTGGCTTCCTGGTGCGCTACGCGTACTGGACCTGCATCGTGCTCGCCGTGGGCACCGAGGTGACGGCGGTAGCCGTCTACATGCACTTTTGGTTCCCGCACTCGCCGGCGTGGCTGTGGATTGTCGGGTTCTCGACCCTTTTGATTGCCGTCAATGCCCGCAGCGTCCATTGGTTCGGCGCGGTTGAGTACTGGTTCTCCGCCACTAAGGTGGCGGCGATCCTGATCTTCATCGTGCTCGCCTCATACCTCCTGTGGCGCGCGCCGGCTACCGACGCCCCGGTCATCGGGTGGCGCAACTACACCGCCTACGGTGGCTTTTTTCCCCACGGATGGTGGGGAGCGTGGGTGGCAGTGATCGTCGCCATCTTCAGCTACCTGAGCATCGAGATGATCGCGATTGCGGCCGGCGAGGCGCGGGAACCGCAGCTGGCGGTGCGTCGCGCATTTCGCTCCACGGTGCTGCGGCTCATCCTGTTTTACCTGGTGACGCTCGCGCTGATACTCGCCGTCGTACCGTGGACGCACGCAGGGCTCGATGAAAGCCCGTTCGTGAAGGTGATGCGCGCGTTCGCCGTGCCGGGCGCCGCGGGGATCGTCAATTTCGTGATCCTGGTTGCAGCGCTCTCGGCCATGAACAGCCAGCTCTACATCACGACCCGCATGATGTTCAGCCTGGCGCGCGCCGGCTATGCACCGCGACGTTTCGGCGCGCTGAGCAGTCGCGGGGTGCCGGCCCAGGCGCTGTGGTTGTCGAGCATCGGGATCGCGTGCGCCACGCTGCTGAGCATCATGGCCCCGCACTCGGCTTACCTGCTCATGGTGTCGATCTCCGCGTTCGGTGCCATGTTCACGTGGATGATGATCTTTATCACGCACTTCTTTTTCAGACGCGCGCGCGCGGCACAGCCCACGATCGCGTTCCGCATGATCGGCTACCCCGTCACGACGCTCCTGGGCGCCGTGCTGATGGCAGCGGTGCTGCTGACCACGGCCTTTACCGAAGCGTTTCGCCTCACCCTGGTGTTCGGCGTGCCCTTTATCGTGGTGTTGTGTCTGATCTTCCGCTGGCGCAACGCTCGCGCTGGTTCCGGTCCGCGCACCCATTAACTCCGGAAGACACCGTGACGCGCGGCCTGTTTAACCCGCATGCTTCTGCGGAGTAAGCTGCAACATCACTCAAGGAGGCACTGCCATGCCTGTGCAACCAGTCCCGGACGGATACCACACGGTGACTCCCTATCTGATCGTCGAAGGCGCCACGCGGGCAATCGAGTACTACGGCAAGGCCTTCGGCGCCAGCGAGCTCCTGCGAATGCCCGATCCGCACGGCAGGATCGCTCACGCCGAGATCAGAATCGGCGACTCGGTCGTCATGCTCGCCGACGCGCACCCTGAGATGGGCCATCGCGGACCGCGCGCGCTCGGCGGCACGAGCGTGAGCATCCTGCTGTACCTCGCGAACGTCGATGCGGTCTTCGAGCGCGCGATCAGAGCCGGTGGCAAGTCGCTGCGTCCGGTTGCCGACCAGTTCTACGGCGATCGCATGGGTACGCTCGAAGATCCGTTCGGTCACGTCTGGACCATCGGCACGCACATTGAAGACGTGTCCCCAGAGGAGATGAAGCGACGCATGGCAGCAGCGCACGCCTGAGTCAAGGTATTTTCGTACCCCTCAACCACCGCCGTTCGCGTGGCGTCGCAGACGCCCGAGCGCCTGGGGCATTGCGCCGGCGCAACACGCCGATACAGAATGACCTCAAAGCCCGTAGACGGGTGACAGGGGAGTAGGGCCCTAGACCTGCCAGCGCAGCAGGTTATGGCCATCCATGGTTTTCAACTCGCTCACGTTCATCGTGTTCTTCGCCTGCGTGCTGGGCCTGCACTCGCTGCCGCTGCCGTGGCGAGTTAAAAAGGTCAACCTCCTCATTGCCAGTTACCTGTTTTATTCGGCGTGGAATCCGCCCTTTGTGATCCTGCTGTGGGTATCGACCGTCATCGACTGGTACGCCGCGCAAGGGCTGGTCAAGGCACGCCGCCAGGCCGCACGTCATGCCTGGATGCTGCTCTCGGTGGTCGCAAACCTCGGCATGCTGGGCTATTTCAAGTACGGCCAGTTCCTCCTCGACAGCTTCAGCACGCTCGTGGGCTCGTTCGGGGTTGCCTATCACCCGGCCCACTACGATATCGTGCTGCCGGTCGGCATCTCGTTCTATACCTTCGCCACCATGTCGTACACCCTCGATGTGTACCTGCGGCGCGCGGCGCCGGCGCAGAACCTGCTCGACTATGCGTTGTTCGTGACGTTCTTCCCGCACCTGGTCGCCGGACCGATCATGCGGCCCACCGAGCTCGTACCGCAGTTCGCTGAACCGCGTCGAGCAAGCGCCCAGCAGCTGCGCTTCGGGCTGGCACTGATGACCGTGGGGCTCTTCAACAAGGTCGTACTGGCCGACACGTTCCTTGCCAAGGCGGCCGAGCGCGTTTACGACGGTTCGCACCTGCCCGGGGCGCTGGACTCCTGGGCAGGTACGCTCGCCTTCAGCGGTCAGATCTTCTGCGACTTCGCCGGATACTCGACCACCGCGATCGGTGCTGCGCTGTGCCTGGGCTTTGCCATGCCGGACAACTTCCGTTTCCCCTACGCCGCCGTCGGCTTCTCGGATTTCTGGCGGCGCTGGCACATCACGCTGTCCTCCTGGCTGCGGGACTACCTGTACATTCCCCTCGGTGGCAATCGTCACGGAGCGCGCCGCACCTACGCGGCGCTGATGACCACGATGCTCCTGGGCGGGTTGTGGCACGGCGCGAACTGGACCTTCGTCGCCTGGGGTGGCCTGCACGGGCTGTACCTGTCGGTCGAGCGGGTGCTGCGGGCGCGCTATGCGCACTATCGGCCCGGACCCTTGGCCTTCGTCGCGCTCGGGATCCTCACCTATACGCTGGTGAACGTGACCTGGGTGTTCTTCCGCGCCAAGACCTTCGGCAAGGCGTGGATCGTGCTGCGCGGCATGGCCGGCCAGAATGCGGACACGCGGCCGATACTCTCGACCTTCAATCTGCTGTCGGTGGGCGTGATCGTCGCCGGCATTCTCATCACCCACTGGCTGATGCGCTCGCGTACCCTGGAGTCGGTGGTGGCGCGCGCTCCGGCGCTGTTGGTGTGCGCGGTCTGGGCGCTCATGGCATTTGCGATCGTGATCGCGCAGGGAGACGGAAGTGCATTCATCTACTTCCAGTTCTGAAGTTCCCCGCGACGCCTATGCGCGCCAGACGGCCTCGGACCGGCCGGGCGTTGCGCAGCCGGTGCCGGCACGACCGGTGCCGGTGCAGCCGTGGAGACCGATCCTGCTGGGGGCGGTGCTGGCGCTGGCGCTGCTGCTGGGGGCATGGGAGCACTACTGGCGCGCCTACGGGGTCACGCCCAGCATCCGCAACAGCTATGGGCTGTGGGCGATACAGCGCCGGCGCATTGACGCGGGCGAGGGCGATGCCACGGTGCTGCTTGGGGCTTCGCGCATGTACTTCGATGTGCAGGTGCCGGTCTGGCAACGCCTCTCCGGCCGTGCCCCGATCCAGCTCTCGTACGAGGGGACGTCCCCGCTGAACGCGGTCGAGGATCTGGCCGCGGACCCGAAATTCACCGGCCGACTGCTCATCGGTGTCGAGCCTGAGCTGTTCTTCAGTGGTGACGGTTTCGCGAACGGTGTGGCGCAGTACACGCACAAGCAGTCCCCGTCCCAGCGCATCGGCCAATGGCTGTCGATGCGGTTCATCGAGCCCTATTTCGCCTTTTACGATGGGGACTATGCCCTGCGTGCCGTCCTCGCACGCCAGAACTGGGCGCCGCGTCCGGGCAAGCACTGGTTTACGGACGTGCGCAAACTGTCCATGCACGAGGCGGACCGCAACGCTTACCTGTGGAGCAAAGTGGAATCCGACCCGCAGTACCGAGCCCTCGCGCGCAGCATCTGGCTGGAAGAATTCGCGCCCAGTCCCGAGGATCCGACCCCGCAGGAACTGCTGAAGACCGAAAAGGAGCAGATCGAGCGCGCGGTCAAGGCGCTCGGGCAGCTGCATGCGCATGGGGTTCAGGTGCTGTTCTTCCGCCTGCCGAGCGACGGGCCGTACCTGGCCTACGAGGACCGGGAGTATCCGCGCGCCCGTGCCTGGGGCGGGCTGATGGCGGCCACGCACGCCCCCGGGATCTACTTCTCTGACTACCCGCAGCTGCGCGGCTATTACCTGCCGGAATGGTCCCACATGACCCGGGCCGAGGCGGAGCGCTTTACCGTGGCGCTCTACGGGATCATCCAGAAGGATTTCTGGGGCCCGCGCGCGCCGACCGCGGCAGCGGCCGGCCGATAGCTCCGCGGCGCCTTCTCAGGAAGGGTTCTTGCTCCAGCCCCGCGGCTTGCGGTTAAAGGCCACCTGCACTTCGACGGATTTTCTGCCGCAGCCACAGCGCAGTCGCGGGATGATTCGTGCCAGCGGTTCATCCCACCCGCCTGCGCAACGGCGCGCGAGAAAGGCCGGAGTGATTTCGCGCGTGTGCCTGCAGCGACGGCAGGTAATCACGATGACGTAGTCACCGAAGTGATCGCGGAGTCTCTCGATCGAGTTCCACGGCAGCATGGGCAAAATTCTGGGCAGCTGCCCGCGGTTCGTCCACACAGTGTCAGCGACACCGGCGTACTGTGCAGGCATTAAACACATGAGCCGCAAGGAAAATTGTCTGCGCGGCTGCCGAGCAGCAGGCGCGCCAGGGCGGTGCGCGCAACCATGCGTTGCAGACGCTCGCAGGCAACACACGCGTCACCGTGGCGTAAAAAGTGGGCGCTTCGTCACAGTTCGTGCGCCCGCACGGCGCCGCTTCATTCCATGTTCAGCGAGCGTTGGCATAGTGCGCATTGGGTTGGAAATGAGGAGGTCTTCTTATGAGAGCAAGGAACGTTGCGGGCGCCATCGCACTCGGCGCGCTGCTGCTGTCGACTGCGCAGGCGCAGAGCGTCAGCGTGAATGCCGTGATCAGCGGCCAGGTCGTGCCCGGCGTTTACGGGCAGGTCGTGATCGGCAGCCGGCCGCCGCCGGTGGTGTACGCCCAGCCCATGGTGGTGGAACCGGTGCCCGTCGCCCTGGGAGCGCCGCCGCCTGAGCCGATCTACCTGCACGTGCCGCCGGGCCATGCAAAACACTGGAGCCAGTACTGCCACGAGTACCACGCCTGCAACCGGCCGGTGTACTTCGTGAAATCTGCCGAGTACGACCCCGGCTACCACGCCCACAAGGATCACGGGCATCACGACGATGACTGACCGCTAGCGGACCGGCGGCGGTGGCCGGAACGGCCACGCCGCCCGTTCGCGGCCTGAAGTCCCTACTGCAGGTTGCAGTGAGGGCCCTTCGGGCCTGGGCTAAGGCGCCAGCCTTGGTGCATCGGCGTCGATGCACTAGGATAACCGTCCAATAGAAGAAGAGCGGACGCGCCATGGCCCGTTACCGACGCTACCTCATAGCCGCGGGCATCCTTTTGGTGTTGGTGGGTGCCTACGCCGTGGGCGGATTCTGGGGGGTGCCGCACTTCGGGCGCTCGGCCGCGCAGAACTTCGTCAAGACACACTACGGGCGCACGCTGAGCATCGGGGACATCCGCTTCAACCCCTTCACGCTCAAGCTCGACATCAGCGACCTGTCCCTCCCGGATGCGGACGGCAAGACGCTGCTGGGCTTCGGGCACCTGCACGTCGATCTGCAGATGGCTTCGCTGTGGCGGCTCGGGCCGAGTTTTAAAGAAATACTGCTCGATAAGCTTTATGTGCGCGCGGTGATCCGCCGCGATGGCGAGCTGAATCTCGCGGACCTTGGCAAGGGCTTCGCCGAGGAGCCCAAGAAGCCGCAGCCGGCAGAATCCAAGCCCATGCGCCTGTACATCGGGCGTTTCGCGATCAGCGGCGGCAGCAGCACCTTCGAGGACCTGACGCGGGCGGTGCCCTTCAAGGCGGACCTCAACCCGATCAATTTCGAGTTGCGCAACTTCAGCACGGTCGGCGACAGCAGCAACGCCTACGCGCTGAGTAGCGAATCTGAGGCCGGCGAACGCTTCAACTGGAGCGGCACGCTCAAACTCAGCCCGTTCGCCTCGCAGGGACGGTTCGAGATCGCGGATCTCAAAGCGCGCACCATCTGGAGTTACCTGCGCGATGCGCTGCCGTGCGAACTGGACTCCGGCGTCATTGGCATCAAGGGCGAGTATGAGCTCGCCACCGGCATCGGACCGCTCGCGCTGCAGGTCACCGTCCACAACACGACGGTCACGGACCTCGGCATTAAACCCAGGGGTGGCGCGCAGGACTACGTGAAGCTATCCAAGATCACCGTCGAGGAGACGCGGGTTGACCTCGCCAAGCACACGGTCGATGTGGCCCGGGTGGCGCTGAACGGTGGGGACCTCAAGGCCTGGGTGGACGAGCAGGGGCGCGTGAACCTCCTGGATCTGGCGGCAAGCCCGGCGGCGCCCGCGGCGCCTGCCAGCACCGCGCCGCCGGTGCACGCCAAGGCAAGCGGCGGCGAGTCATCCGCCCTGGATAGTGTCGGCGCCCGATATCGCGGTCGAAGGGTTGAAGATCGCCGCGGAATATCGCCAGGTCACTCCGGCCATCGCCGTGAATGTCGACCCGCTTAACGTGCATGTCGCCGGCTTCAACACGCGACCGGACGACGTCCTCGACGTTACGATGGACTCGACCATCAACGGCACCGGCAAGCTGCATACCCAGGCGAGAGTGACTGCGCAGAGCGGCGCCGTGAGCGCCCACGTGGATCTCGAATCACTCGGGCTGCCGCTCATCCAGCCGCTGCTGTCCCGCTACACCTCGATGACGCTGCTGAAGGGTGCGCTTGGGGCGCGCATCGACCTGGAACGGCGCGCGGACCGGGAGTTCGAGGTCCGGGCCAGTACGCACGTGTCGGACCTGAAAACGGTCGATGCGCGGCAGAAGCGCGATTTCGTGACGTGGAAGGATTTCAAGGTCGAGGACGTACTCTACCGCTCCAAGCCCCAGAGCCTGCGGATCAAGAGCGTCACGGCGATCGAGCCTTACGCGCGCGTCATCATCTTTCCCGACCGCAGCACCAACATCAAGGAAGTACTGACCCCGGCCGGCACCAGCCCGGCGACGGAGGCCTCTGCCACCGTTGCGCCCTCATCCCCGCCGCCTCCCGCGCCCGCAAAGGCCAAAAGCAACGCCGCGGCGGCCAAGAAGAATGCGCCGCCCGCGCCGCCCGCGGCGCCCCTGACCCCCTTCCCGGTCTCGATCGGTGCGGTGCGCTTCGTGAACGCCACGCTGAATTACACGGACCTGTGGATCAAGCCGAGCTTCTCAGTCGGCATCCAGACCCTCAACGGCGCCGTGACGGGGCTGTCGAGCGATCCGAAATCCCGTGCCAAGGTGGAACTGAACGGCAAGGTGGAACGTTACTCGCCCGCGCACATCGGCGGGGAAGCGAACGTGCTCTCGGCCGCGCTGTACACCGACATCACGATGAGCTTAAAGGACATCGACCTCACGATCGTCAATCCCGTACTCGGGCCACTTCATTGGCTACAAGATCGACAAGGGCAAGCTCTCGGTCGATGTCACCTACAAGATCGACGCGCGCAAGCTCGATGCCAAGCAGCATTTCGTCGTGGACCAGCTCGAACTCGGCGACCGCGTGGAGAGTCCGGACGCCATCCATGCGCCGGTGAAGCTCGCCGTGGCGCTCCTGAAGGACCGTCACGGGGTCATCGACATCGACCTGCCGATGAACGGCTCGATCGATGACCCGCAGTTCCGCATCGGCCCGCTCATCTGGAAGGCCTTCATCAACCTCATCGTCAAGGCTGCAACGGCGCCGTTTGCGCTGCTCGGCCAATTGTTCGGTGGCGGCGAGCACATGAACGTCGTGGAGTTCGCCGCCGGCAGCGCCGAACTCGACAAGGCCTCGCAGGAGCAATTGGCCGGCGTGGCCAAGGCGCTCAAGGAGCGCCCGCAGCTGAAGCTCGATGTGCCGATTGTCTATGTCAAGAACATCGATGCGCCGAAGATGGCGGGCGCGCGGCTGCAGGCGGAACTGCTGACGCGCGAGGGCGGCACGCGCGAGGGGCGCAAGCATCCGCAGACGGCCGGGGAGGCGGCACTGGCGGATCCGCAGAAACACTACCGCCTGCTGGTGGAGCAGTACCGCGCGACGCTCGGCAAGGAAGCGCCGCTGCCGGAGTCGGCGCAGGCGGTGGAGAACGCCAAGCGTAAGGAGGCTCCCCCGTACGACCAGGCGATCAGCGACCTCGATGCGGCACTGATCGCCAAGATCGTCGTGCCGGAGGATCACCTCGTGGCGCTCGGCAAGGACCGCGCCCGCGCCATCCAGGACGCCCTGTTGTCCGATGGCCAGATCGAGCCGGGCCGCGTGTTTGCGGTCGCTGCCGCACCGAAGGACGAGACGGGCGACAAGGTCAGGGTCGAAATGGTGCTGAAGTGAGCACGGGGCCTTACACGCTCCACGCTTTCAGGACGTAAGCGTACGCGAGCACGATCAGGCCGACGATGCCGGCGAGGAAAATGCTGTGCTTGAGCGTGAAACGGAACAGCTTCGCCTCCTCGGAAGCCGGCATGCCGGTGGCCGCGGCCGCCACCGAGATACTCTGCAGGCTGATCATCTTGCCCATGACGCCGCCGCTTGAGTTGGAAGCCGCCATCAGGGCCGGCGACAGATCGAGCCGGTTGGCCGTGACGACCTGCAGGTTGCCGAACAGGGCGTTGGTCGAGGTATCGCTGCCGGTCAGGAACGTACCCAGCCAGCCCAGGTACGCGCTGAAGAACGGGAAGGCGACCCCGGTCGTGGCAAAGGCGAGCCCCAGGGTGGCGGTCGCGCCGGAGTAGTTCATCAGGTAGGCGAGGGCCAGCACCAAGGCGATCGTCAGAATGGAGAGCGACAGGTCGCGCGCGGTCTTCGCCACGGTCCCGACCACCTTGCCGGCCGGCACCCGCAGCGCCACCGCCGCGAACACCATCGCAAAGAAGACTGCCGTGCCCGAGGCGGACAGCAGGTTGAAATTGAACTTCGCGGCATACGGGCCGGCCTTCGCGACTGCCGGCGGCAGGCGCTGGATCTGACCGTCAAGGCCATGCCACAGGTAGGACACGCTGGCCTTGTCGAGCAGTGCCTTGAAGGGCGCATAGCCCCACAGCAGCACGAAGATCACCAGGAAAATATAGGGTATCCAGGCGCGCAGCACCGTGGCGGTCGCAATCCCGGTGTCCTTGGGGGCGACATCCGCCTTGGTGTCATCACGGGGTTTCCAGACCCGCAGCAGCAGCACGAGACCGATGATCGCGACGATCGAGGAGAGGATATCCGTCAGATAGGGGCCGACGAAGTTGGACACCAGAAACTGCGTGATGCTGAAGCACAACCCGGCCACGAGCGCTGCGGGCCACACCGCGGCCAGCGTCTTGCGACCCCCGAGCACCAGCATCAGGTAGGCCGGCAGAAACAGGGCGATGGGCGCGCAGATGCGTCCCACGCCCGCGCTCAGGACCCCGAGGGGCAGGTTGGTGACGGATGCGAGCGTGATGATCGGGGTGGCGATGGCGCCAAAGGCCACCGGGGCGGTGTTGGCAATCAGGCAGATGGCCGCGGCATAAAAGGGTGAAAACCCGAGACCCGCGAGCATGGCGCTCGCCACCGCGACCGGCGTACCGAATCCCGAGGCACCTTCAATGAAGGCGCCGAACGCGAACGCGATCAGCAGCGCCTGCAGGCGACGGTCCTGGGTGAGGCCGCCGATGGAGGCGCGGATGATGTCGAACTGTCCCGTCTCGACGGTCAGGCGGTAGAGCGCGATGGCCCAGAAGACCACCCAGGCAATCGGAAACAGGCCAAACGCGGCGCCGAACACGGTGGAGCTGAAGACCAGGCGCCACGGCATACCGTAAACGAAGCCGGCGACCAGGATGGCGGTCACCACCCCCGCCAGGGCGGCTTTCCACGCCGCCGTGCGCAGCACCCCGAGCATCAGCAGCATGACGAAGATCGGCAGGGCGGCACACACCGCCGAGAGCGCAAGGCTACCGGAAACCGGTGCGTAGACCTGATTCCACATGGACGCTTCCTCTTAGTGGGAGTTACGTGGATCTTGCGCCAGCGGTGGAAGTTGGTCTACCGCCAGCTTGCGACGACGCGTGCGTTCATCCAGCTAGACTCCTCGAGATGCGTCGGGAACCCCGGCGACGTGCGCTGCATGCCACACGGCGCTTTCAAGGCGGCGGTAGGCGAACCTCCGGGCCGGCCTGGCCGGCCAAGCGCCTGCGCACCTCCTTATAAAAGGAGGCCTGCCGGGCCTCAGAGCCAAGGCGGCAGGGCTGCGGTTGTGCAGCGTTTCATCAAATCTGGCACTGGCTGGCGAAGGGGAATTTGTGACACAGTCGCAGCGCCGCGCCGGTCGTGCGCCGCACACCGCAGGAGCCCACGCGCATGGCAAGCCAACATCAGAAGGCCGAGCAGTTTCGCGCCCTGCACCAGATGCGGGGCGCATTTGTCCTGCCCAACGTGTGGGACGGTGGGTCGGCCAGCCTCATGGCGGGGCTGGGCTTCGCCGCGGTGGCGACTTCAAGCTCCGCGGCCGCGGCGACGCTCGGCAAGCTCGACGGCGCCCTCACGCGCGAGGAGGCGCTCGCGCATGCGAGCCTGGTAGCGCAGGTGAGCCCGCTGCCGGTCGCCGCGGATCTTGAGAACGGGTTTGGACATTCCCCGGAGGCGGTTGCCGAAACCATCCGCCTGGCGATTCAGGCCGGGTTGGTGGGTGCATCCATCGAGGATGCGAGCGGCGACCCTGCCGCCCCGATCTACGACTTTGACCATGCGCTCGCGCGGGTGGTGGCCGCCGTGCGTGCAGCCCGCGAGGCACCGTTTCCGTTCACGCTGACCGCGCGCGCGGAAAATTTCCTCCAGGGACGTGCCGATTTGCCCGACACCCTGCGCCGCCTGCAGGCTTTCGAGCGGGCTGGAGCCGACGTGCTCTTCGCCCCGTGCCTGCCGGACCTGGAGGCCGTGCGCAGTGTCTGCGGTGCGCTGCGGCACCCGGTCAACTTCATGGTGGGCGGCGGCGGATCGTTCTCCCAGACGGAGCTCACCGCGGCGGGCGTCAAGCGCATCAGCCTGTCGACGACGCTATACCGCGCCGCGATGACCGCCGTGCTCGCCGTCGCCCAGCAGGCGCACCAGGGGTCGTTCGACTACGTCGAGACACTCATGAGCGGAACTGACCTCGGCCGTTACCTCAGCGCACAGGCCACGATGCGTACCGGGACCTGACGGGACAGGTATTCAGGTGCGCGGCGCGGTGTCGCCCGGCTGCGCGGCGCGCAGCCACTCCAGGAACGCGGCGACACCCGTTGCGCCCTCCGCCGGCGCCCAGGCGGCGAAATCGGCCGCAGTGGCCGGATCGTAGGGCCCCTGCTTGATCTCCAGAAAGCTGCCGCCGTCGACACCCGGTACGAGCGTGTGCCAGGTGTCCGGCGGAGTCTCATAGGCCAGGGCCGCGCTGTGCGCGCCGACGCAATAGCGTGCCAGGACCCGGCCCTGCTCATCGAACGTAAGCACGTCGAAGCGGCCGCGCAGCACGACGGCGAGCTCCGAGCGCGTGCTATGGCGGTGGGGCCGGAAGTACGAGTCGCGCAGTGCGGCCACGATGAAGCGCTGCACGGGATCGGCGGCGCTCGCGTGGATCGTGTGGTGCGCGCGGGCGCGCGGGCTGGCCGCGGCCTGGGCGGCGAGCTCATCGAGCAGGGCATGCGGGAGGATCTTCATGGCCGGCAGCATATCAACCGGCGCGCGGCCCGATCGCGGTGCACGTCCGGCAGGAGCGCGGCCAGGAGGCCGATCAGCGGCAGGAAGGCGCAGATCTGGTACACGAGCGTGATGCCGACGTGGTCGGCGAGCGCGCCCAGCGCCGCGGCACCCACGCTCCCCATGCCGAAGGCGAGTCCGAAGAACAGGCCCGCCACCGTGCCGGTGCGCCCGGGCAGAGGTCCTGCGCGTAGACCACGATGGCCGGAAACGCGGACGAGAGAATGAGGCCGATCGGCACCGTCAGCACCGCGGTCCAGAAGAGGTTGACGTGTGGCAGCAGCAGCGTGAAGGGCAGCACGCCGAGGATCGAGGCCCAGATGATGTATTTCGCACCCAGCCGGTCCCCCAGCGGGCCGCCGATGAAGCCCCCGAGCGCGGCCGAGCCGAGGAACACGAACAGCAGCAGCTGCGCGTTGCGCACCGAGACGTGGAAGTGATCGATCAGGTAGAAGGTGTAGTAGCTCGTGATGCTCGCCAGGTAGAAGTACTTGGAGAAGATCAGCGCCAGCAGCACCGCGATGGCGAGGGTCACGTGCCGGCGCGGCGTGCCCGGATGGGCCGCGCGCGGCGCGCTGCAGGCGCGTGACGCCGTGGCGCTTGTACCAGTGCCCGACGTTGAACAACACCACCATGCCCAGCAGCGCCACGCCCGAGAACCACGCGACGCTCGTCTGACCGCGCGGCAGCACGATGAAGGCCGCCAGCAGCGGACCGGCGGCGGAGCCGAAGTTGCCGCCCACCTGAAAGACCGACTGCGCCAGCCCGTGGCGGCCGCCGGAGGCCATGCGCGCGACCCGCGAGGACTCGGGGTGAAACACCGAGGAGCCGGTGCCGATGAGGCCCGCGCCACACAGCAGCAGCGCATAGCTGTCGGCAAAGGCCAGCAGCAGCAGTCCCGCAAGCGTGAATCCCATGCCGACCGCCAGGCTGTAGGGGCGCGGGCGGCGGTCGGCGTAGGCCCCGATGAGCGGCTGCAGGAGCGAGGCGGTGAACTGGAAGGTGAAGGTGAGGAGCCCGATCTGACCGAAGCTCAGCTGGTAGGCGCCCTTGAGCATCGGGTACATCGCCGGCAGGAGCGACTGCATCATGTCGTTCAGCATGTGGCAGAAGCTGATGGCCGCGAGAACCCCGACGGCGGTCTCGCCGGCGGCGCGCGCGGCGCCGATGCAGCGGGGGCGGACTCGTTCAAGGCCGGGCTCCGAAGTCCAGACGATGCCTATTGGACCCCATTTGACTCCGCGGCGCACATCTCTCGGACTGGGGGAGGCCGGGAAAAAAAAGCGCGGTGCACTGGCCGTGCACCGCGCCGATGTACGCGAGCTCCCTTGAGACTCTAGAACGTCTGCGAGAAGCGGATCCCGATCGTTCGCGGGGTTACGATGGTCGCCAGCGGTTTGCTGCGCAAATGGTGGTATCTGGATGCTGGCTGTATGGGGCTACGATCGTGCACTGCGCAAAGCGATAGGTCTCGGCCCGCTTGTCGAGGGCGTTGCTGGCGAACAGCTCCGCCTGGAAGCTGCCCTTGTTGACGCCGAACGCAAGGTCCAAGAGGCCGTATGCGGGCACGCGCCGATCAGGTTGTTTTGGTAGGGGACAATTCGACGAGTTCGTGGAGCTCGTATAGCTGTAGGCCGCCTGCCCATAGCCCTGCATGTCCAGACCTCCGAGGGGGAACGTGTAACGCGCCGTCGCATCGCCCTTGAACTTTGGCACGATCGGCAGCTGCGTGTTTTCGGGCATCGCATCGTAGTACGGACATTGCGAGGGCGGCAATGGCTGACCGGTCGCGAAATTGACGTCGTAACAGAAGTTCTCGCTCATCTTCGGATCGAGCTCGGTGGCCGCCAGATGCAGGTTCAGGCCCTTGTAGCGGCACCCATTCCAGCTGCTGCTCGGCGCCCTTGATGTGAGCAGTACCGGCATTGCGGATGGTAGTGAAGGAGTTCTGGCCAAGGAAGCCAAACTGGATGTTTTGCCAGTCCTCATAGAAGAAGGCGCCGTTGAAGCGCAGGTGATTGTCCAGCCAGCTCGTCTTGTAGCCGATCTCGTAGTTCGTAAGGTAATCCGGGCTGTAGGTCGCCAGCGGCGAGTCGGGCGGCGCCTGAATGCGGCGGTTGACGCCACCGGGCCGGAAGCCCTTGGAGAACGTCGCGTACACCATGTGGTTCTCATCGAACTTGTACGTGAGGTTGAACTTCGGCGTCGAGCCGTTCTTTTTGACTTCCTGGGCGAGATCCACGCACGGGCCGCCCAAAATTCCAGGGGTTACACAGGTCGGCGGGCTGGCCTGCGGGTTGTCTTGCTTCTCGCCGGTGTGCGAGGAGAACGTCTGGTTCGCGCCGAAGCCGAAGAACCCATCCAGCGAATTGTCGTAGCGGTAGAACCGGTAGCCGACGGTGCCCGTCAGCTTCGGGGTGATGTCGTAACTCAACTCGCCAAACACGGCGTAGTCGCGGTCCACGCGCACCTGGTCGGTCAGCCACCAGGTCTGTGGCCATCCGGTGACGGAATCTAACGTCGGCAGTGCATCGATGCGGTAGTTCTGCAGGATGTAGTGTTCCTGGCGTTCGTAGAAGAGGCCGCCGATGAAGCGCAGCCGGTTCTCCTTGGGCGTCGCCACCCGCAGCTCTTGGCTGAACTTGCGGTACTGGTCGGTGCCCAGGATGTACTGCGAAATGTTGACCGGACCGCTGCCGGCGGGCAAATGTCAGGCCCGACTCCAGGAAACTCATGTAGGTCGTGTTCTTGTCGTACAACAGCGTGTAGTCACTGTAGTCGGTGGAGGTATGGTCGTTGCGGTTGAGGTAACCCGCAGCATAAGTTATGTCGAAGTTGCTCACGTGTCCCTCGACCGTAAGGGCCGCTTGCCACCACTGGTCCGAGATGTAGTCGGGGTAGTAACGCTGCGTCGACAACTGGCCATACAGGCTCGGGTCGACGGAGAAGGTGCCATCGGAGCGCTCACTCTGGCCCATGAAGAGCGGCGTGACGGTCCAGTTATCCCCGAGCTGCAGCTTCAGTGCCCCGCGGCCGCCGTAGGTTTCGGTGGGATTGAAGCGCTGATGCGCCAGTTCGGGGGACGTCACATTGATGCCTCCCGCGGGGCCGCCAGGGCAGCTGCCCGGCGGGGGCGCGAAGTTCGACACGCAGCCGAAGCTCGGGAAGGTATTGGTGCCCGGAACGTTGTCGATGTAACCGCCGGTTTTCTGCGCCCAGCCCACGAGGCGCACGGCCGCGATCGAGCTGAGGGGGATGTTCACAAACCCCTCGGCCACGTAGCCTTCCTCACCACGCACGGTGTTGCCCTCGAGGGAGTAACCGGCCTTGAAGCCGGAAATGTCCGGCTTGTTGGTGATGATGCGTACGGTGCCGGCTTCGGAACTCGCGCCATACAGGGTACCCTGAGGTCCGGCGAGCGCCTCGACGCGCTCGATGTCATACACGTGGATGTCGAGCGCACCCTGGATCGTGGTGATCGGCTGCTCGTCCAGGTACACACCCACGCTTGGCAGGGGACCTGAGTGGTTGCCGTTGTCGCCGCTGGAGACGCCGCGCATGAACACGCGGGAGAAGCCGGGGCCGGTGGTCTGGTAGGAGACGCTCGGCAGATACTTGACGTAGTCGTTGAAGCTCTGCACGTTGAGCTCTTCGAGCCTTTCGGTACCGATGGCGGTGATGCTCACCGGCACGTCCTGCAGGTTCTCGGTGCGCTTCTGCGCGGTGACTACGACTTCTTCCAGAGCCCCCTGGCTTTCCGCCGTGGCATCCGCCGCATACAGCCGCGGGACCGCTGCCATGATGGCGGCGGCGATCGGCGCGCGCCGCAGCAGTGTTTGCGCCGGCGAGCGACGCGGGTCCGGACCCATTTTCTTTAGCTTGCGAAGTCGGCTGCGCTGCATGTGGTCTCCCCTTGATTCACGCTGTCGTTTTGGTGGTCAGCCCTGATGATGATTATCCGCAAAATCCGGTACCCGCGGATACGCTTCCAGCACGGGACCGAGTGATTCTTTAAGCGGCCCGAGCCAGGGCTCGAAGTGGCGCCACTGCTCCATGCCCTCGCGGTAGATGGGCGAGCGCACCTGCTCGGAGCTGGCGGTGCGTACGGCGCGCTCATTCTCGTAGAAGCGCAGGCACGCGGGCTCAAAAGTGAGGCCGCAGTAGGCGAGCAGGGTGCGCACCTCGGCCTCGGTGTGCTCGACCACGCGCTCGTACAGCACCCGGTGCACGCGCCCGGGCAGCACGTCATCGAAGTGCGCCATGAGCTCCACGTAGGAGCGGTAATACGCGCCGAGGTCGGCCAGATCGTAGGTGAAGTTCTGGCCGCGGGCAAAATGCTGCTTGAAGGCCGAGAAGCAGCAGCCCAGCGGATGGCGGCGGGCGTCGATGATATGGGCGTTCGGCAGGATCAGGTGAATGAAGCCGGTATGCAGGAAGTTATTGGGTAGCTTGTCGATGAAGCGCGGCTTATCGGTCTTGCGCTGGATACGGGTGCGCACGAGGTAGTCTTCCCCGATGCGACGCAGCTCCGCCGGGGGGAGTGCCGCGAGGGCCTGGGGATAGCGCAGGGCCTCATCGCCGGCCCGGTCGCCGACCGTCTGCGCCAGCGCCGGCACGTCGGGCAGCTCCATCGTGCCTTCGACCTCGGAGTGGCTGGCGAGGATCTGCTCGATCAGCGTGGATCCGGAGCGCGGCAGTCCGACGATGAAGATCGGGTCGCCCGCGCCGGATCCCGTGCCCGCGCGGGCCGCAAAAAACTCTTCGGTGAACAGGGCCTTGGCCCGCAACACGTGCGCGCGGATGCGCGCGGGATCGTAATGCACCTTCGCCTTTCGCAGCGCGTTACCCTCGCGGTAGTGCTGGAAGGACGCCTCGTACTGGGCCTGGTCCTCGAGCGCCTTGCCGAGGGCGAAGTGAAGGTGGAAGCGGTCCTCGTCGCTCAGGTCCGTGCGCGCAAGCTGCGCGCGCATCCGTGCAAGCTCAGCGGCCTCGAAGCGGTAGGTCTTGAGGTTCGCCAGACTCCACCACACTTCCCCGAGGCGCGGGTCCAGGTCCAGGGCGCGCCGGTAGGCGCTGACACCTTCCGGGACCTGGCCTGAGGTCTTCAACGCATGGCCGTAACTGAGCCAGATGCGCGCCTGACCCGGGTATTCCTTCAGCACGAGCTCGTAGATCGCGATGGCGCGCGCGTACTCGCCGATCCCGGCCAGCACCGCGGCCTGGAGCGCCCGGTAGTTGGGATTACCCGGTTCGGCCTCGAGCAGGCGCTCGATCTGCGGCAGCGCCGCGGCATGATTGCCCTGACGGTGCAGCGCCACGGCGTAGTTCTGGCGCGCGCCGTGGAAGTTGGGCGCGAGTTCCAGGCACCGGGCGAGGAGATTCTCGGCATCGTGGTAGCGCCCGATGCGCGCGGCGACCTCGGCGAGCATGCGCAGGGCGGCGATGTCGGTGGGATGCTCTTGCAGGTGCCGGCGCAGCAGCGCCTCGGCCTCGGGAATGCGGTTCTCGCACAGCGCGGCGCCCGCGGTGAGCAGACGCGGGTCGCGCGTGGAGGCCTTGAGGAAGCGCGCGCGCGCTGCCTCGGCCCCCGCATCATCGCCGACTGCCCCCAGGTGATCGGCGAGCGCGCGCCACGCATTCGGCAGATCCGGGTTCAGCTCCACGGCACGCCTGAGCTCGGCGACCGCCTCGTCGCCACGGCCGAGCGCCCCGAGCGCCACACCATGCTCGTAGCGCGCGGCGGCCCAGCGTGGTTGTCCGGCCACCAGCGGCGCAAGGAGCGCCTGCGCCGCGGCAGCATCGCCCCCGAGACGCTGCGAAATCGCCAGCACCAGCAGCGCAGAGGGATGACCGGGCGCCGCCTTGAGGATCTCGCCTGCCTGCTCGGCAGCCAGCGCCGGATCACGCTCGAGCAGCCGCGCCGCGTGGGCGAGGGCCACCTCGATGGTTCCGACCGGTTCTGCCGTGGCACCGCCGCTCATGTCACAAATCTACCACGATCGCTTCGCTTGCAGTCTCGCCCCGGCGGTAATTGCACTCATGCAACCGCAGTGGAACAGTGTGGCGTGGGCATTCAACTCACCGACGTCTGTGTCGGCCTTTCGCAACAATGGGGCCGCATGATCTGTGGCGGTGCGCGACGGTCCCTGCTGCTCGTCGCCGGCGCCGTGCTCCTGTGCCAATGCGGTGCGCCGGCCGGCGGGGTGCACCAGGATGTGATTCAGGACGGTCAGTTCGGCCCGCTGCGGTTGTTTCAGCCGCCCGGGCCCGCGCACCACCTGGTGCTGCTGTTGTCCGGGGATGGCGGCTGGGATCCGGCCGTCGAAGCCATCGCCCAGCGGCTCGCCTTGAGGGGGACCGTCGTTGCCGGCATCGACGTGCGCACGTGGCGCGCTGCGCTCGAGCACGCGGCCTCCACTTGCGTCTCCCCGGGGGCTGCTCTGGCACAGCTCGGGCGCTCGCTGCAGGCGCGTTACGGGCTGCGCGAACGGCCGGCACTGGTCGGGCATTCGGCCGGGGCAACTCTGGCCTACGTCGCGCTCGCCCAGGGGCGTGCGCAGGACTTCCGCGGCGCCGTGACGCTTTCGTTCTGCGCGGAACTTGACCTCGCAAAGCCCCTGTGTGCGGCGGCCGCGCTGCGCTCGACGCCGCGTCCCAACGGCGTGCGCCTGGTGCCCGGTGGGGCCTTATCCGCCCCCTGGATCGGGCTGCACGGCCTGGATGACCGCGAGTGCCCCGCGGCCGAAGGGCGCGCGTTCGTGGAGGCCGTGCCCGGTGCGCGCTTCGTGCCGCTCCCCGGGCAGGGGCATTCCTACGGCGACATCGACAGCTGGTGGACACCGTTCAACGCCGCCTACGGCTCGCTCACGGCGCAGCACCCGGGCCGGCTGATGCAGTGAGATGGCAACCCGCAGGCACCTCCTCTAATGTGCGGTCGTGGATATCCGGGAGGCCACCAGTGCCTACGAGCGCTGGCTCAAGCAGTGTGTACCCGTGCTCCAGGGGGACCTGGACCTCAAGCACCGGTTGATGGCCGCGGATGAATTCGCCTTCCTGCGCGCCACGTTCTACCGCTGGGCGCAGCTGTGGCCGCAGGTGTGCACGGAGGCCCTCGGCGCTCCGCTGGTGCTCGGGATCGGCGACCTGCATGTGGAGAACTTCGGCACGTGGCGCGATGCTGAAGGGCGCCTCATCTGGGGCATCAACGACCTCGATGAGACGACGACCCTGCCGTACACCCAGGACCTGGTGCGACTGGCCTCGAGCGCGCTGTTCGCGATCGACGAAGCACGCCTTCTGCTCGCCCCGCGCAGCGCCTGCGAGGCCATCACCGAGGGATACGCCGAGGGGCTGCGCAGGGGCGGGGGTCCCGCCGTGCTCGCCGAGCGTTATCGCTGGCTGCGGGATCTGGCGGTGGCACACCTGAAGGACCAGCGTCCCTACTGGGAGAAGATGCGGGCCCTGCGGACGGTCGCCGGCCGCGCTTACCCCGCGCAGCGGCGCCTGCTCGAGGCGGCGCTGCCGGCGCGCGGTCTCGACGTGCGCTTGGTGCACCGTCGGGCCGGCCTCGGCAGCCTCGGGCGCGTACGTCTGGTGGCACTGGCGGACTGGAAGGGCGGCATGGTCGCGCGCGAAGCCAAGCCGCTCGCGCCCTCAGCCTGGGCCTGGGCACGCAACCCGCGCGTGCAGCGGGGGCAGCAGTACCGCACGCTCCTGCGTCGCGCGGTCCGGGTGCCGGACCCCTGCGTCGCCGTGCACGGGGACTGGCTAGTTCGTCGCCTCGCGCCGGACTGCAGCCGCATCGAACTGGCGAACCTGCCGCACGGACGCGACGAGAGCCGCCTGCTGTGGATGATGGGCTGGGAGACGGCGAATGTGCACCTGGGAACGCCGGCACAGCGGCGGCCGATTCTCGCCGATCTCGGACGGCGCAGGGGCAGCTGGCTCGCGAAGGCCGCACAGCGCATGTGCGATACCGTGAGGCGCGAGTTCCGCCGCTGGCGTAAGGTTGCCCGCGATGACTGAGCGCGCCCGGAAATAAGGAGCCATGAAGGACCTGACGCAGGGCCCGATTACCCGCCAGCTCATCGCGCTCTCGCTGCCGATTGCGATCGGCATGCTGTTCCAGACGCTGTACTTCCTGGTCGATCTGTATTTCGTATCGCGGCTGGGGGATGCCGCCATCGCCGGAGTCAGCAGCGCCGGGACCGTGACCTTCGTAATTCTCGCGCTGACCCAGATGCTCGGCGCCGGCACGGTGGCGCTGGTCGCGCAGGCTGCGGGTCGCAAGGACCAGCCGGCCGCCAATCTCATTTTCAACCAGTCGGTGCTGCTGTCAGCGCTGTGTGGCGTGGCCACGCTCGCGGCGGGATTTGTCCTGGGCGCCTTTTACCTGCGCAGTCTGGCCGCGGACCGGGCCTCGGCTGCCGCAGGCCTTGCCTACCTGTACGCCTATACGCCGGGCCTGGCGCTGCAGTTTGCCCTCGTCGCCCTCGGCTCGGCGCTGCGGGGCACCGGGATCGTGAAGCCCACCATGCTGGTGCAGATGCTGACCGTGATCGTGAACCTCGTGCTGGCACCGATCCTCATCGCCGGCTGGGGCACACACCACCCGCTCGGGACCGCAGGCGCCGGGCTCGCCAGCAGCATTGCCGTGGCGGTGGGTGTGCTGCTGCTGTGGCTGTACTTCGCGCGGCTCGAGCACTACGTGCAGCTGAACCCGCGGCTGTGGCATCCGCACGGGCCGAGCATCCGCGCGATTCTGAACATCGGTCTGCCGGCCGGCGGGGAATTCCTCATGATGTTCGTCATCCTGGCCGTCATTTACTGGGTGATCCGGGGCTTTGGACCGGCCGCCCAGGCCGGATTTGGCATCGGCGGACGCGTGATGCAGGCGCTCTTCCTGCCGGTGATGGCGCTCGCGTTTGGCACGACGCCCCTGGCAGGACAGAACTACGGCGGCGGACACTACGCCCGGGTACGCGCCACGTTCCGCCACGCGGCGCTGCTCAGCGGCGTGCTGATGCTGCTCCTGACCTTCGTCGCTCAGTGGCGCGCGGACCTCTTCATCCGGCCCTTCTCGGCGGCACCGCAGGCGGTGGCGGTGGGGGCGGAGTACCTGCGCATCATTTCCTGGAATTTCGTCGCCACCGGGCTGATTTTTGTCTGCTCCGGCATGTTTCAGGCGCTCGGCAACGCCTGGCCGTCGCTGTTGAGTTCCGGGTGCCGGGTCTTCACCTTCGTGCTGCCGGTCGTGTGGCTGTCGATGCGACCGGGTTTCACCCTCACGCAGGTCTGGCGCCTGTCCGTGGCGAGCGTGTCCCTGCAGATGCTGATGAGTCTGTGGCTGCTGCGACGCGAGTTTCGGCGAAAGCTCGGGAGGGCGGCGCACCCGCGGGTGCTGCCCGCCGCAGAAAATTCACCGGGGGCCAGCTAGCGCCAGCCCCCGCATGATCTGGCTTACTTCGGCTCCTGCCCGGGCGCCGGATCGGCGAGCGGGAAGGTCTGCGCACCGCTTGCGGCCGGCGCCTTGGGTGCCGGTGCCACGTGGGCGGGTGCGCTGGCCTGGATCGCCGGCGACACCGGAGCCGGGCCGGCCACGGAAGCCGTGCGCTGGGTCCCGGTGCTCGTGGCCACTGCCGCCATGAAGCGCTGCACCGCCGGGTCCTGGCTGGTCACGGTCCCGTTGATGATCTCCGACGCCGACACGTTGGACTTCTTGTAGAACTCCTCGTTCGCACCGTCGCTGATCGAGATGATCGTGCCATCCAGGGCCACGCCGGCGAACAGGCCACGGTTTCTCGAGTACGAGTAGACCTCGGCCTTGAAGCTCTGGTCCGTGGCGGCCGAGGCGCTGCGGCCCACCGGCCCTGCCGCGACCGAGGCGTCCGCCCCCAGCGTCAGCTTGCCGCCGCTGATGCCGCGCACGCCCCGCTCGGTGGTGAAGACGAGCACGATGTCCGTCGACTGCACGCCCCACTGCCAGCCGAAGCTGCCGCCGGTCATACTGATGAACACCGGATTGCCGAACTGGCCCTTGCTGTCGCGCACGACCAGCACCCCGCGGCCCCAGCGCCCCCCGGCGAAGAAGGCGACCTTGGTGAGATCGGGGATGACGGCAATGCCGTAGGCGCGGTCGAGCAGGCGATCCGGGATCGACTGGTCTGGGGTGTTGCGCAGTTCCTCGAGGACCTGGCTGGCAACGAGCAGCCGACCTTCCTCACGGGCCTGAGCGTGTGCGTTGAGGGATAAGACGAGTGAGAGACCGGCAAGCAAACCCAGGGCAGAAGTGCTGATGCGCATTGAAGAATCCCCTTGGTGACTGTCGCCGCTCACCGACAGTGGCCGCGATGAGCGGGAATCCTGGAAGCGGAGCTTAACCGAAGCGCGACGCGCTGTGTTGCGCGTCTGCGTGGTCGCAGCGAAATCAGTACCAGGCGGAGATCTGAACGGTAAACACGTTCGCGTTCAGTTTATACAGCGGTTCGTTGCCGGCGCCGTACTCCGCTGCGAGCAGCGCGTTGCGGAAGTCATTGTAGTCGGCGAGAAAGTGCTCGAGCTGGATGTTCAGCTGACTGCGGCTCACCCACGGCGCCCACGCGACGTGCGGGAACTGGTAGGTGACGCCCACTCTGGCCGTGTAGGTGTCGAAGCCGGCCAGTTCGCGGTCGCGCGCCATGAAGTTTTGGTAGTCGGCGCGCGGAAACAGGTCGCTGTAGAAGCTCGCCGGCGTCTGGTGGTAGTAGCGCAGGGCGCCCTCGAAGATCCAGTTGCGCCAGCCGTGGGTGTAGTCGACCTCGAAGGTGTTCGCGACGATGTCCCAGGTGTCGCGGAAGTAGCGGTACTGCGCGGTGACCGAGGCGCGCCAGGACAGGTAGTACTTGAGCGAGAGGGAGGCGGCGTTGCTGGTGCGGGTGTCCGGATAGACCTGGTTCGCCAGCGTAAAGCCCTCGCCGACGCCCGGGGAGCTGTAGCGGATCTGGCGGTAGGGGTTCTGCAGGTAGCCCTGGTCGGTCAGCAGCTCGTAGTTGAGGTTTGCGATCAGGTTGCGCGTCAGAATCTGGCTCAGGGCGAAGGTGTAGCCGCGGTGGTCGGCGCGCTCATGGAAGGTCGGGTCGTTGATGATCTCGCCGTTTTCCTTGATGTCGCGATAGATCTGGTCCCAGCCGCGCCGGTAACCGAGGGTGATCGTGGTGAGGTCCCCGAACATGTCCTGGCTCACGTTGTAGAACATCGTGTTCGCCTTGTAGTCGGGCTCCTTGCTGGTAATGACCCCGGCGCTGTAGGTGGACTTGCCGTGCAGGTACTCCACCCCGCCGCTCCACTGCTTGCGCGTCTCGTGATAGGGACTCGCCGACAGCTTCACGTCGATCGAGGCGCTCGAGATCATGTCCTCGTAGTAGTTGGCGGTGAAGGAGAGGTTGTCTCCCGCGTTCTTGCGGATCAGCACCGAGGGTCCCTCGACCGTGATGTCGCCGCCGTTGTAGTAGTGATACAGGACGTCGGCGCGCTCCTCGGGTAGCACGCCGCCCAGCACCGGCGCGGTGCAGATGCACAGCGTGAGGAGAGTGCGTGCGAAGGGGCTGAGGCGCAGCCCCGCGGCTGCGCCCCCGGTCGGCCCCGCCTCGGTCAGTTGCATCCGCAGCCGCCGCCGACCGTGCCCGTCGCACCGCGCGCACCCTCGCGGCTCTCGAACACGTGCTCGAGGTAGGTGGTCACACCAGGATTTGCGATCTGCCGCCATGACCGGGTCGGCGAAGTGCTCGCGCTCATACGGCTTCACCCAGGGCTGCGGCTCGGCGCAGCCGGCCACGATGCCCAGCAGCACGATCGCCACGGTGGCCTGCGCCAGCTGGGCCGCAAGGCTGCGGCCGCGCTGCCTGGGTGATGCACGCATGCGTTACTCCCTGATCAGCGAGCGGATGCTGTCCATGTACTCATTCTCGTCGCCCGGCTTGTAGCCGCGGTGCAGGACGCGCACCTTGCCGGTGCGGTCGATGATGACCGTACTCGGCATGCCGGCAACGTCGTAGAGCTTACTCACCTTGCTGTCCTTGTCGAAGAGAATCGGAAAGCTCACCGGAGTTTCCTTCAGCCAGTCGACCGCGGCCTTCGAGTCCGGTTCGACGTTCACGCCGATCATGGTGAAGCCGAGCTTGTTGTACTTCTTATATATGCTCTCGAGCAGCGGCATCTCCTGTCGGCACGGACCACACCAGCTGGCCCAGAAATTGATCATCACGACCTGCCCCTGGTACTGGGACAGACTCACGTCCTTGCCGTCGCGCGAGGCGAGGCTGAAGGGCGGCGCCGGGCCACCCGCGGTCCCGGCCAGCGCCGGCACGGCGAGCGCCAGCGCTGCGGCGATGGCAATGATACGGTTCCTCATGATTGCGTCCCTCTGTCAGAAGAAGACGGTCGTCCCGATCCGAGCCTCGATGTTGTTGGTGAGCTTGTTGGAGCCAAACAGGCTGGACTCATAGGTCCGATCCTGTACCGTGATGTGTACCGCCAGCCAGTCTTTCGGCACGACACAGTAACCGGCACCAAAGTTCACCGCGAACTTCGTGTCTCCGGCGAAATCGATACCGCCGATTCCACCGATGAGATAGAAATTGCTCGTCATGGCGTGGCCGCGACCGAGAAAGGCCTCGCCCGGCAGGAAGTTGTAGCCGAGTGACAAATCGTAATACGTGAAGCGCCTCTCAGAGCCGGTAAGCAATTGGATGCCGCTGAGGGTTTCGAAGCTGGTACTGCCGGCAGTCGCGCGGCCAGCCTCCGCCTGGAAGAACCAGTCCTCTGTGACGTGGTACGCAGCCGTCACGCCGTACTCGGGGTGGGTGCCGAAGTCCTCGATCGACAACATGCCGTAGTTCACGCCCACCTCGACGTTGCGGCTGCGCACCTTGGGCACCGTGATCTTGCGCCGGGAGACCTCCGGGTCCACCACCCGCGGCGGGGGAGCGTTCTCGTCCTCGGCCACCACGGCGGTAGGCGCGGCCTGGTCGCCGTGGAACCAGTGGCGCACCGTCGCGCAACCTGGGAGCGTGGCGAGGACCACGATCAGAAGAAAAATGCGAACCCGGCTTTCCATTCGTCTTCGTCCTCGTTCTGATTGCGCTTCGTGAATATAACGTGGGCTTTGTATTCAGCGCGCAGGAAGAAACGCCTTGTCAGATAGAAGCGTATGCCGCCGCCGACGTACGCGGACTGCTCGGTGCGGTTGGGCGTCGCCACGAGCGTCGCCTTCGGCTCGGTATGCACCAGGCCTACGCCCAGGGTGAGAAACGGCGACCAGCGTGCTTCGGGCACGAGCACGTGCGCGAAGCCGATGTCGCCGGTCACGCCATTCGAGTAGTTGCCGAAGAACTGCCCGACGGCCGCTTCGACCGCGAGCTGCGAATTCAACGAGAACGACGTGAAGCCCGACACGTACGTCGCCCCGCCGTACTGGCCGGCGAAGATACCCATCTCATACCGATGCGAGGTAAATCCAGCGCGATCGCCCAGGTCGAAATGGAACAGCGAGCCATCGGCGAGCACCGCCTTCTGCATGTCCGTCTGCGACGCCCAGCCCTCCACACCCTGCTCGGTACGCACTTTGAACCAGTCGGTGAACCGGAACAGCACGTCCACGCTGCCGTCGCGCGGCACCACGTGGAACACCGGGTAGCCACGCCCCGGCCCGGTATGCAGCTCGAGGTACGGCTCGGTTACGAACAGCTGCAGGTACTCGCTCGCTGCGCTTACCGCGGGGGCGAGCAGTGCAGCCAGCAACAGGAGACCCGCGAGCGCAGACTGGTGCGCACGCCTTATCAATTCCGTCCTTTGCTCAATTGACCGGTACCGCCGGGTCGAAGGGGTTGTTGAAGTACTGCGCACCGATATCGAGCCACTCCGATACCAGGCGCAGTTCGTCCGGGCTCAGCCAGCCCGCGTGTGTGCTGGCCGAGCCTGCCGCGAAGCGACTCATGAACTGGCTTGAGAGAGCGCCATTCGCACTGCCTGCATTCAAGTACGGCCCGACCGACTGCGTGATCGTCTTGGTCGGGTCAGTCGGATCAATGATACTTATGTTATGCGCGAACAGCAGCTGCTGATAGGAGACCAGCTGCATTCCGGCGGCCGTATTGGTGAGATCCAGATTGCCCGCGGGCATCTGCGCCGCGCCGGCGGCATTCACGGGAGCGTGGCAGCCCCCCTGGGTGCAGGTGTGATCCGAGATCACCGCGCCGGTGGTGGGGTCGGTCACCTGGCGCTTGAGGTCCCACAGCGGCTGCAGATGCTGGGGATAATTGATGATCACGCGACAGGTTGCGCCCCAGGCGGTGACGCACGCGGCGCTGGTCGGGAAAGCCGTCATGAACTGCGTGGCGTCGTCGTAACGCAGGTTGATGGGCGCCCCCGGCGTCGCCTGTGCCGGATCGGTCCACACATCGGTATAGAGTACGTTGACGCTTGGCACCATCTGCGCGCACTTGGGCGTGTCGCTGGCGCAGCTGACACGCATGCGCGCCTGCGCCATGGTCTCGCCCGCCTCGGGGATGAAGGCTCCGGGACCGGAGGCAATGGTGGCCGGGAACTGCGTGCCGCCGGTGGCGGAACCCGCCCAGGCGGGCATGAACAGGTTCTGCCGTCCGTGCGAGATCGGGCGCTGCGCGCTGCCGGGGCGGTGGCAGCCATTGCAGGTCACGACCTCGCCCGGTATGAGCTGCAGCCACACGCCCTGGGCGGGGACGATGCGCCGCGCGTTGGCGTCCAGAACCTCCATCTGGAATGCCACGTTGGCCGGTACCTCGATGCGCACCGAGCCGTCGGGCTCGATCGGCGCGTAGCCGAGGATCTGGCGCATGTCGTTGGTTGCCCCGAAGGCCTGGTCCGAGAGATTGACGACCGTCTTGTCCGGAATGGATACCGCCTTTACCAGGCGCAGGAAGCGCGCCGGGCGTGCCGCCGGGGCGGTCTGGGACGAGTCGGCGAGCGTCGGGATGTTCGGGTTGGCCGTGTCCATGCCGTCGATGTCGTAGACGCTGCGGATATCGATGACGCCGACGCCCGCGGTCACGAGGTCCTGGTCGAGATTCACGCCCGGCACCTTGTCGAGGATGATGTTCTGCGGCGGCCTTGGCTGCCCCACGGCGACGTCGGTGATCTGGACGCCCGGGGTCGGCGTCATGATGGGCTGCAGGGTGTTCGCATTCGGATCGAACATCCACACGCTGTACAGCGGCGGCGCCACGGTCGGGTTGGCAACGTTCAGATTGGCGGACGTACACGGCAGGACGGTCGGCGGGGTCGTCGTCGTATCCAGCAGCCGGCACTGTGTCCAGCTGACGAGAATGCGCCCGGTGCCGTCCTGCAGCGGATAGGCGGAAGTGAAGCGGCCGCCGGCGGACGGCCCGGGGATGGTCACCACATTGTTCTGCGTCGCCGGCAGCTGCGCCGGGCCGCTGAGCCCGGGGTTGCCGAGCAGCGCCTGCGTATTCTCCACGTAATGCGTGCCATCAACGATCACCAGATCCCCGCCGTCATCGACGGCGGTGTACTGGCGCGCGATCGTGAGGATGCGCCCGTCCTGCATCTGCCGCGGATGCGTGAATTCAATGACCGTGCCGTTGGTGCCGGTATTGTGACTGTTGGCCCCGTAATAGAGCTCGAGATCGGTTCCGTCGGGGTTGGACGAATACAGCGACATGGCATCCTTGCCGGGCGCGTTGTCCCAGCGCGTCCACAGCACCCGGCCATTGGCGAGCACGGTGGCATCACGATCATGACTCTGATTGAAGGAGATCTGATGCACGTGGGTGCCGTCGGCGTTCATGACCTCCAGGACAAACGCCTCCTCCTGGCGCGCCTCGTCCTGGTAGGAGAATTGTGGGAACCCCTCATCGAGCAGAATCCCCTGTGACTGCGACTGGCGCGTCGTCGAGAAGACGATGCGGCCATCCGGCAGGTAGTGCGGGGACTCGTCGTTGACCGTGAGCGGATCCGGGTCACTGGCCGGATCGATAACGGGGTGCAGCAGCTTGGTCGCGATCACGTACTCGTAGATGCGCCACGAGGGCGGCTTGGTCACCTTCTGATTCATCGCCAGCGGACCACGCATGGCAAATACC
This sequence comes from uncultured Pseudomonadota bacterium, assembly GCA_963806375.1. GTDB lineage: Bacteria > Pseudomonadota > Gammaproteobacteria > Steroidobacterales > Steroidobacteraceae > 13-2-20CM-66-19. Next base: position 483,360 of record CAWDXW010000003.1, on the reverse strand, counting down.
ACCCGAGTGCCGTCGGCGGAGGTGTCCACGTCCTTCACGTCCCACATGCCGCCGCGGTGACCGGTGCGGTGATGTTGGTCTCGATCGCGGTCGGGGACGCACTGGCTCGCATATAAAGGTCAGCGGACACCGGCACGATGTCGTTCAGGATGCGCAGGTCGTCCTGCATGAAGTTGCCGGCGTTGTCGAGCGGCACCGGGCGCTTGACGTAAAAGATCGGAAAATCGACCGTCGCCGGATCGCCAACCTGGCTGTTGCCGAGATTGATGTTGCTCTCGCTGCTGCAGGCGCCGAGCAGCGTTGCGCAGGCGAGCAGCAGCGCACACCACTTGCCGATGCGATCCGTTGACTGCCTGAGGTTTTGCCGACCGTGCTGCGCGTGCATTTGCGTCTCCGTGATCACGCGGGCGCTCATTCCCGTGTGAATGTAACGTAATTCAGGAACATTTCGATGACTTATCGCCATATCGCCAATTGCGTCACGGCGCATGTGAGCACGTGACGGGTTTCATACCACCGAGAGAGCGGGCAGATCGCGCTACTAGGTAGACGTTAGATCGGGCCCACGCCGTGACCGGCCTCGCAGTTTGCCGCGCATTGAGCAGCGCGGAACAACAACACCTCAAACTGTCGGTTGTTGGCGACGTCACTTGATTGAGACATTCGGGGCGGGAGTCAGGGAACCGTATAGTCCGGTCCGCGCACCGGGCATTTTCGGGAGTACACGAGCGCCATGAATGTTAGCAACCAACAGGCTCAGGTCGCCTCAGGCCGCGCACGCCGCGCGACGCTGGCCGCTTCCGTGCTGCTGCTGATGCAGCTGGCTGCGGCGGCGCACGCCGGACCGAACGAGCAGGCCAAGCGCATTTACGAGCGCATCGTGGGTGAAGAGCCTCCGGCGCCAACGCTCACGGCGATGGCCAACGCGATCAGCAGCCAGTCCGGCCAGGCCGGGCTGCTCGCCGCCGCCGCGATCGCCACGCAGGCGCCGGACTTCTACAACGTGACCGTGAAGAACATGGTTACGCCCTGGACCAACCGCGATCAGACCGTGTTCGCGCCACTCAACGACTACACCGCCACCGTGATCGGCATGGTGCGTGATGACGTTCCTTTCAACACCGCGCTCTCGGCGGACATCCTCTACACCGTGAGCGCCGCCGGACTGCCGGCAGTTTCGGCCGCCAACAACGATCACTACGCCACCGCTGAGACCAACGGGGTGGACCTGAGCACCGCGCTGAAGCAGACCACGCAGTCGGGAACCTACGGCATCCCGACCGAGGCGACCGCAGGCCTGATCACCACCCGCGGGGCGGCGTCGGCCTTCTTCATCAACGGCACCAACCGGGCGATGTTCCGCTTCACCATGATCAACCACCTGTGCAACGACATGCAGACGGTGATGGACATCACGCGCCCGACGGACCGCATCCGCCAGGACGTGGCGCGATCCCCCGGCGGCGACAGCCGGCTGTTCCTGAACACCTGCGTGGGTTGTCACAGCGGCATGGATCCAATGGCACAGGCCTTCGCCTACTACAACTTCGACACGACCTCGAACCAGCTGGTCTACACCGCCAATCAGGTGCAGCCGAAGTACTTCATAAACTCGCAGAACTTCATCTACGGCTTCGTGACGCCGGACAACAGCTGGTCGAATCGCTGGCGCGCCGGTCCCAACATCGCTCTGGGCTGGGACCAGTCCCAGCCCGGGAGCGGGGTGGGTGCCAAGTCGCTCGGCCAGGAACTGGCGGGGAGCGATGCCTTCGCCCAGTGCCAGGTGACGAAAGTGTTTCAGGCGGTGTGCTTCCGTGCACCCACCAGCGCTGCCGACATGGCAACGGTCAGCTCGATCAAGTCGACCTTCAAAACCTCGGGCTACAAACTCAAACAGGTCTTCCAGCTGGCGGCTGCGGCCTGCCCGGGTAGTTAAGGGAGCGCTGCAATGAATCGCACTGCCAACAACGCTTTCGCTCTGGGTAAGCTCGCGCGTGCCGCGCGTGCGCTGACGCTCACCGCTGCGCTCGCGGGACTTGCGCTCCTTGGCGCCTGCTCCGCCGGCGGCCCCTCGACCACCGTCAACCAGCTCTCCACGCCGCCGACGAACTCGGCCGACAATTACACCGGGCCCCCGCCGGCCAACGCCGACGTGCAGGCTTTCAAGCTCAGCTTCTGGAGCAACGTGACGCCGTCCAATCGCTGCGGCGGTTGCCACCATGCCGGCGGACAGTCGCCGCAGTTTGCGCGTACCGATGACGTGAACCTGGCCTACCAGGCGGCGCTGCCGTTGGTGAATCTCACCAACCCCTCGCAGTCGACTTTCGTCCTCAAAGTCGGTGGCGGCCACAACTGCTGGGTCGCGGACCCATCGGCGTGCGCCTCCACGATGCTCGTGTGGATCCAGGGCTGGATTGGTGCGGGGTCGTCCTCGACGACGAGCGTGACGCTGGTAGCGCCACCGGTGCAAGCGGCCGGTGGCGGCAAGCAGTTCCCGGCGAGTGCCACGGCGCCGAGTCCGAGCTTCCAGAACACCATCTATCCGCTGCTGACGCAGTTCTGCTCGGGCTGTCACACGCCGAGCTCGGCCACGGCGCAGCAGCCGTATTTCGCCGACTCCGACGTCAATGCGGCCTACCTGGCGGCGCAGCCGAAGATCAATCTGTCGCAGCCGAACCAGTCGCGCTTCTACGAGCGCCTCGCCACCGAGTTCCACCACTGCTGGGTCACGGCGCAGTCCAACGGTGCGCCAGACTGCCCGGGAAGTGCCGCGGCGATGCTGGCCGCGATCACCGCCTTCGCCAACGGCATCCCGGTGACTCCGATCGATCCGTCGCTCGTGGTCTCCAATGCGGTCACTCTCACCCAGGGCACGATCGCCGCGGGTGGCAGCCGCTACGAGGCGAACCTGGTCGCCAAATACATGTTCGAGACCGGGCAGGGCGGTACCGCCTACGACACCAGTGGTGTCACGCCGGCGGCCGACCTGACGTTGTCCGGTAACGTCACCTGGGCCGGTGGCTGGGGCATCACGCTCGGCATGGGCGGCAAGGCGCAGGCCTCGACCAGCGCCAGCCAGAAGTTGGCCACCATGATCCAGGGCTCGGGCGAGTACACGCTCGAGACGTGGGTAGCCCCTGCGAACGTCACGCAGACGAACGCCTACATCGTCAGCTATTCCGGCAGCAACACCACGCGTGATGCAACGCTCGGTCAGGCGGTGACGCAGTACCAGGGCATGGCGCGCAGCAGTACCACCGACACCAATGGGATGCCGGCACTGCTCACCACCACGGCCAATGGCGCCGCGCAGGCCGCCCTGCAGCACGTGGTGCTCACCTACGATCCGGTCAACGGTCAGAAGATCTACGTCAACGGTGTGTACACCGGGGACGCGGATCCCTCCAAGGGCGGCTCGCTTGCTAACTGGGACAGCACCTTCGCCCTGGTGCTCGGCAATGAGACCACCGGCCAGCGTCAGTGGCAGGGCACGATCAAGTTCGTGGCGATCCACAACCGCGCGCTCACTCCGGCGCAGATCCAGCAGAACTTCGCCGCCGGTGTCGGACAGAAGTACTACCTGCTCTTTGGCGTGAGCCAGCTGACCGGGGTGCCCCAGTCCTACATCCTCTTCCAGGCCGCCCAGTACGACACCTACAGCTACCTGTTCGCACAGCCGAAGTTCATCAGCCTAGATCCGACCGCCACGGTCCCGGCGAATCTGAAGTTGAGCGGCATGCGCCTCGGGGTGAATGGGCAGCTGGTGCAGGCCGGCCAGTCATTCACTACGGTCAGCACGACCCTCGGCGGCAGCAGCTATACCGCGGCCAACGGCCAGCTGCTCTCGAACCTGGGCGGCGTCGTCCCGGCCACGCTCGGACCGGGCAACGATCTGTTCTTCCTGTCCTTCGATCAGCTCGGTTCCAACGTGCACGCGTACGTCGAGCCCCCGGTGACGATTGCGACGCCGGTGCCGACGACCACTCCCCAGCCGGACGTCGGCGTCACGACCTTCGAGCGTGCCTCGCACACCATGGCGAAGATCACTGGCGTGCCGTTCACCGACTCCACGGTATTCGCGCTCTACAGTACAAACCAGCAGTCGATGCCCTCAACGCCCCTGATCGCGGCGTTCGTGTCCTCGGAGCAGACGGCACTGGGGCAGCTGGCCGGCGCCTACTGCTCGGAGCTGGTGAATACGCCTTCCTGGCGCGATGCGTTCTTCGGCAGCGGACTGGATTTGAGTCTCAACAGTCCCGCCTCCTCGTTCTTTAACTCCAGCAGCAATCGCGCCATCGTCGAGACGGCGCTGGTGAAGAACGCGGTCGGCGTGAATGTTTCGCCTGCCACGGCGACGGCGGTCACCAACGAAGTCGATGCGCTGCTGCAGCGCATCCCCACGCTCAACTCAGCTGCCACGGTCGCCATGGCGACGCAGGCGGCGTGCACGGCGGTGCTCGGCAGCGCCGCCGTCACGCTGCAGTGATCGGGACCAGGAGTAATTGCAATGATCATCGGTAAGAAGCCCCCCCGGCCGCACGCGCTCGGCGAGCCGCTGCTGTTCAACAACCACCCGCTGCCGCGCACGCGGCGGCAGTTCCTGGCCGCCGGACTGATCTCCGGAGGCGGAATGGTCGTGGGACCGGCGTGGCTGGGGAGTCTGCTGAAGGCGAACCGCGCCAACGCCGGGCAGGTGACCCTGTCGCAGGACATCCAGAACCTGCTGCCGACCGGTCAGTGCAATGTGCCCACGACGCCCGGTGGCATACCCTTCATCTGCTTCGATCTTGCCGGCGGCGCAAATCTCGTCGGATCCGAGGTGCTGGTGGGCGTGCAGGGCGGCCAGTCCAACTTCCTCTCGACGGCGGGTTATGGGCGTCTGGGCGTTCCGGGCAACATGGTGCCCAGCTCCAGCGCCAACATCGATCCGGCGCTCGGCCTGCTGTGGCATGCCGATGGCGCGATCAAGCGCGGCATCATGAGCAAAGCGACCACGCCGGCCACCGCGGCCGGCACCAACGGCGCGGTGTTCTGCGCCATGTCGCAGAATGACACCCAGTCAAACCCGCACAACCCGATGTACGCCATCGCCCTGGCCGGCGCCAAAGGCCTGCTGCTTACGCTCACCGGCACGGAGTCCAGCGTTTCCGGCGGCAACTCCATGGCCCCGATGATGTACATCAATCCTGCGCTGCAGCCGACGACCATCGACGCAGCCCTCCGACGCCACGTCTCTGGTGAGCACGGGCGGCGCCACGGCGGACCCGGTCTCGGTGGCGGTGATGGAGTCGCAGGCGCGCATCAGCGGTGGCACAGCGTTGTATACGTCCGGATCAAATGCCGCGTTTACCGGCGCCCTGAGCGCCCCGAGCGGGGGTACGCCGGGCGTCGCGGTCTACTCGGATCCGAGTCTCGATGGCCAGATCAAGAACCAGGTGCGCTGCGCGTACATCGCCGCGGCGCATACGGCCGCGAAGTATGGCGATCCCTCCTCGCTCGACGCCACCAAGGATCCGCTCATCACCGGCGGCACGGCCCCGATCTTTACCGCGAGCGACTTCCAGGACGGCGACGTCGCCGCCACGGCCACGATCATGAAGCTGGTCATCGGTGGTTACGCCGGGGCGGGCACGATCGCGATGGGTGGTTATGACTACCACGACGGCACCCGCGCCAGCGGCGAGACCCGCAACTTCAAGGCCGGGCAGATGATCGGCGCCGTGCTCGAGTACGCGCAGCGCATGCAGACCCCGGTCATGATCTACGTGTTCAGCGATGGGTCGCTCACCTCTACTGGTATGCCGGACACCAGCGTCGCCGGTCGCGGTAAGCTCGGCTGGCAGGGCGACAACGAGTCGGTGTCCTCGACCTTCTTCCTGGCTTACAGCCCCAAGGGGCGTCCGCAGCTGCGCAACGGGGTCGCCGGACAGCAGATCGGCTACTTCAGCGCCGACGGTTCGGTCGTAGGCACCTCCAGTCCGGTGGCCAACAACGTGACCGCGCTGGTGCAGGCCGTGGTGCTCAACTACATGGGGCTCATGGGAACTGACGCCAACTTCTCGAACCTGTTAGCTCCCTACGGTGGCCAGAGCCTCGGCTCCGGCGCCACGCTGGCCAGCCTCACCGCCTTCGCCCCCATCGTGTGACGCAGTGCGCGTGCCGCCGTCCGGCGGCGCGCGCTGTCTGTCGCGTTACGACGACGGCCATGTGAACTCCCGCAAAGCGTCGGGAGCCAGGCCTCATTTCACCGCTCGCTGCGTTGACAGTGTTAAGTGCGCTGTGCAATTTTCCATGCTGGCGCGGGTCTTTAGGGTCGCATCCCGCGACGAGGATCATTAATTGAGCTGGCAACGCCCGGACCGCCCGACGTGGCGCGCCTTGTCGCGCGCAGGTGTCCTGCTGCAATTGTGCGCAGCCGCCGCCGCGCTTGGGCCTGCGCGGGGCGCGGCGGCGCCGCCGACTTATGCGCTCATCGGCAAAACCGCGCCGGATTTCGCCCTGCGCGCGAGCGCGGGCGACAACGTGCGTCTTTCCGAGCATCGTGGCGAGGTCGTGGTACTGAGCTTCTGGAGCAGCCGCTGCAACCCCTGTCGTACGCAACTCGCGGCTCTGAACCGCAGCTTGCAGACCTACCGCTCCGCGGGGCTCGTGATCTACGGGATCGGTGTCGACGATGAGGCGGCTCTGGCGCTGGAGTTCGCGCGCTCGAACGCGCTCGGCTTCCCGATGCTGCTCGATCCAGCGAAGGGTGTGGGCCGCAGTTACGAAGTCGACAACCTGCCCATGACCGTGCTCATCGACCGCGGCGGCGTCATCCGTCACGTGCTGCGCGACTACAGCCCCGCCAACGACACACTTTATCTGCAGGAGCTGCGCGCCCTGCTGAACGAATGATCGGAATCAACATGCCAGAAACGCCCTCCGTACGTTCCCGCCCGCGGGCACAGCGACGCCTGAGTGCCGGCCTGTTCGCGGCGCTCATCGCCGCGGCGGCCCTCGCCGCCGCGGCGCCGCCGCCGGCGGCGCCTGCCGCCCCGGCCGCCGGCACGGCCGCTCCCGCACCCAAGACGGCCGCCCCGGCGGCCGCGGCCACCGGCGTGGCGGCCGCCAGCGCGCCGGCCGTGCCTGCGGAGGCCCCGGCCGACACGCGGGGTCTTGATCAGGAGATCCAGGGACTGAAGAAGGACGTGGTCGACCTCAACAAGGACCTGTTCGTCCTCGAGGAAGAGCTGCTGTTCCCCGCCAACACCCAGGTGGCCGTATTTCTCTCGATGGACGTCGGGGAGTTCTTCTCGCTGGACTCGGTGCAGCTGAAGATCGACCAGAAGGAAGTGATCAACTACCTGTACACGCCACGCGAGGTGGACGCCCTGCTCAAGGGGGGCGTGCAGCGGCTTTACGTCGGCAACCTCAAGGTGGGGCCGCACGAGCTGGTGGCGTTCTTCAACGGCAAGGGGCCGAGCGATCGCGCCTACAAGCGCGGCGCTTCGCTGCGCTTCGAAAAGGGCGTCGGCGCGAAGTACCTGGAGCTGAAGATCGACGATCGGCAGAGGAAGCTGCAGCCGGAGTTCGAAATCAAGGACTGGGAATAGCCGTTTGAGTCCGCAATCCCGCATGCGTGCGTTGCTCGCGCTGGGCGTCCTCGCGCTGCTCGCGAGCACCGGCCCGGACGCACGCGTTCATGATCCCGAGAAGCTGCCGCTCACGCATGTGCGCGACCTGCACTATGGCGACGTGCTCTTCTACTTCTACCAGAACACCGAAGCTACCGACCTGACGGCCCTGACGCGACTGCTCGCCTATGAGCACTGGGGGCGCCTGCCGCACCAGGAGGACGACGCCCTGCTGTTGGAGGGCGGCCTGTACCTCGAGCTCGGGATGCACAACAAGGCCGGCGAGATCTTCCAGAGCGTGCTCAACAACGACGTGCCCACGGGGGTGCGCAACAAGGCCTGGTTCTATCTGGCGCAGGTCTGGTATACCCGCGGCTACATGGACAAAGCGGACGCGGCGCTGCGCAAGATCAACGGGCGCATGTCCCCGGACCTTGAGGCCCAGCGGGAACTACTGTTCGGCAATGTGCTGATGCGCGAGGGCCGCTTCGATGAGGCGATCTCCGCGCTCACTAACTGGCGTGGCCCGGAGGTCTGGTCGGCCTACGCGCGCTTCAACCTCGGCGTCGCGCTGGTGCGCAACAAGCGCCTGAGCGATGCGGACCCGTTCCTGAGCGCCGTCGGCACGATGCTGGCGTCGACCCCGGAGCTCGCCGCCCTGCGCGACCGCGCGAATCTGGCACTCGGCTTCGCCTACCTGCAGGCCGGGCAGCCCGAGCGCGCCCGCCCGCCGCTGGCACGGGTCCGTCTCAATGGACCGTTCTCCAACCGGGCGCTGCTCGGCACCGGCTGGGCTGATGCGGCGCTCGGAGACTACCAGGGCGCGTTGACACCCTGGATGGCGCTGCGCGAGCGCAACCTGCTGGATGCCGCGGTGCAGGAGTCGTATCTGGCGGTGCCTTATGCGTTCGGCAAGATGAACGCCAATGCCCAGTCCGCGGAGTATTACGAGAGCGCGGTCAAATCCTTCGATGCCGAAAACGTACGCCTCGACAACGCCATCGGTGCGATCCAGCGCGGCGACATGCTCGAGCGCGTGCTCAAGCAGGAACGCAATGAGGAAAAGCAGTTTGGCTGGTCCTGGCAGCTGAAGAACCTGCCGGAGGCGCCCGAATCGCGCTACCTCTACACGCTGCTTGCCGGGAACGACTTCCAGGAGGGCCTGAAGAACTACCGCACGCTGGTCGCCATGGGCGGCACGCTCGAGCGGCACGAAGACGACATGATCGCCTATCAGGACATGATCGAGACGCGCGAGCGCGCCTACGCTGAGCGCCTGCCGCGCGCGGATGCGCTGCTTAACTCCGGCGCCGTCGAAAAGCTGCAGGAACGCGAAGTGGCGCTCGACAATCAGCTGCGCGCCATCGAGGCGCAGCACGACGTGGCGGCGCTGGGCACCGCGGAGGAGCGCGCGCAGTGGGGCCGCATCCAGCGCATCGAGGCCGGGCTGGCCGGCGCCCCGGGCACGCCCGAGAACGCCGAGCTGCGTGAACGACTGGCGCTGGTGAAGGGGGTGCTGTTTTTTCGCCTGAATGATGCCTACGGCGCACGGCTGTGGCAGGAACATCGCGAGCTGAAAGACCTGAACCTGGCGCTGCACGAGACCCAGAGTCGCTGGATTCGCGTCGAGCGCGCGCGCAAGAACGTGCCGGTGAACACCGGCGAGTTCGCCACGCGCGTCAACACCCTCCGGGGCCGGATCGACACACTCGAGACGCGTCTCGTGGCGGCCGAACAGAAGCAGCGCGACTACCTGGCGCACGTCGCCGTGCAGGAACTGGAACGACAGAAGGACCGCCTGGCCACCTACCAGATCCAGGCGCGCTTCGAGCTCGGCACAATGTACGACCGGGCCGCGCGCCAGGAAGCCGCCAGGCCGGTCAAGCCGCCGGTGCCGGTGCAAAAGGGAGCCGAGGATGACACCGGCGCCCCGCCGACGGAGCCACCCAAGTGAGGCGCATCCTCCGGCGCGGGTTGGCACTCACCATCGCAGCAACCCTGGGATTTGCGGCGGCGCCGGCCGTGCGCGCGCAGAACGCCAGTCCGCCGGCGACCATCGGCGATCTCACGAAGCATCGGGTGCAGGTCCAGAAGGACACCCCGGCCAGCGCCAGCGCCACCAAGGCGATGGAGAATTACCGCCGCTTCCTCGAACTGCAGAACACCGATCCGAAGCTGCGTGCCGAGGCAATGCGCCGGCTCGGGGATCTGAACCTCGATGCGGGCGAGCTCGAGCGTCTCGAACAGGAGGTCACGCAGGTCGACCTGCAGGGTGCGGAGGCCATCAAGCTCTACACGACACTGCTGAAGGCCTACCCGGAGTATCCGCGCAACGACCAGGTGCTCTATCAGCTGGCGCGCGCCTACGAGACCACCGGGCAGCCTGACCAGGCGCTCGCCACCCTCGACCGCATCGTGGCGCAGTACCCGCAGACGCCGCACCTCGATGAGGTACAGTTCCGCCGCGGCGAGCTGCTGTTCTCCAACAAACGCTATGCCGAGGCCGAGAAGGCCTACGCGGCCGTGATCGGGCGCGGCGGCACGTCCGCCTTCTACCAGCAAAGCCTCTACAAGCATGGCTGGTCGCTCTTCAAGCAGTCCCAGACGCTCGAGAGCCTGCCCTCATTCGGCGGCGTGCTCGATCGCGAACTCGGCACCAACCCCGGCAAGCCGGTGAAGCTTGAGAGCCTCAGGCGCGGCGATCGCGAGCTGGTCGAAGACACGCTGCGCGTCATGAGCATTGCGTTCACTTACAACGACGGCGCCGCATCCCTCGAGCAGTACGTGAAGGAGCACGGCGAGCGGCCCTATACGTGGCTCCTCTACCAGCGTCTGGGCGACCTGTACGTCGAGAAGCAGCGCTACCAGGACGCCGCCACGGTTTATCGTGCCTATGTGGCGCGCGACACCTACAGCGAGCACGCGCCCGATCTGGACATGGCGGCCATCGAGGCCTACAGCAAGGGGGGCTTCAGTCAGCTGGTGCTCGATGGCAAGCACGAGTTCGTCGAGCACTACAACTTCGAGTCGCCCTACTGGAAGACCCGCAGCCGCGCGGATAACCCACGGGTGGTCGCGGAGCTGAAGACCAATCTGAAGGACGTCGCCACCTACTTCCACGCCACCGCGCAGAAGTCAAAGAAGGTATCCGACTACGAGGAGGCCGCGCGCTGGTACCGCGATTATCTCAAGTCCTTCCCCGGCGATGCCGATTCGGCGGCGACCAATTACCTGCTCGCGGATTGCCTGTTCGAAAGTCATCAGTACGCTGACGCCGCCAGCGAATACGAGCGCACCGCCTACGACTATCCGCGCAACGACAAATCCGCGGCCGCGGCTCACGCCGCGCTGGTGTCGTACCAGAAGGGCGAGGAGGGCCTCACCGGCACCGCCAAGGACACCTGGCACGCCCGCGAGACCGACGCCGGGGTGAAGTTCGCCGAGACCTTCCCCGAGCATCCGGAGAGCGCGGTCGTGCTGACGCACGCGGCCGAGGACATCTTCGCTGCCGGTGACCGTGCGCGCGCCATCACGGTCTCGCAGGCCCTGCTCGCGCGGCAGCCGCCGGTGGATCCGGCGAAGCAGCGCATCGCATGGACCATCATCGCGCAGTCGTACTACGACCAGGGCGACTACGCCAAGGCCGAGCCGGCGTTCGTTCAGGCGCGGGAACTGGCCGGGACGGACGAGAAGATGCGCACCGATCTGACCGAGCGCCTCGCCGCGAGTGTCTACAAGCAGGGCGAGGCGAAGCTCAAGGCGGGCGATTCGGATGCCGCGGTCGAGGACTTCCTGCGCGTCTCGCGCGTGGCGCCCGATTCCAAGATCCGCACCAATGCGCAGTACGACGCGGCCACCGGGCTGATCAACCTCAAGCAGTGGGATCGCGCCATTGCCGTGCTCGAGGACTTCCGGCACCAGTTTCCGCAGTCGCCGCTGCAGCCGGACGTGACGCGCAAGCTCGCCGTCGCCTACGCCGCCGCCAATCGCCCCGGCGAGGCGGCCGCGGAGTTCGAGCGCATTGCGGCGAATCCCGCGGAAGATCAAGGCTGTGCAGCGCGAGGCGCTGATGCAGTCGGCCGACCTGTACGCCAAGGCAGGCAACACGGCCAAGGCCGCGGGCATGCTGGAGAAGTTCGTCGCCGCCAATCCGGCGCCGCTGGCGGATGCCGAGGAAGCGCGCCAGCGTCTGGCGGACTACGCGGACAAGAGCGGCGATACCGCGCGCCGCGATCACTGGTATCACGAGATCATCAACGCCGACGCCCAGGCCGGCGCGCAGCGCACCGAGCGCACGCACTACCTGGCGGCGAAGGCGCAGCTGGCCCTCGCGCAGCCGGCGCGCGACGCCTTTCGCGCGGTGAGGCTCAACGCGCCGCTCAAGAAGAGCCTGATCGTCAAGCGCGATGCGCTGGAGACCGCGATGGACGGCTACAAGCGCGCGGCGGAATATCAGGTCGCCGAAGTGACCACCGCGGCCACCTACGAGATGGCCGAGCTCTACCGCACGCTCGCCAAGGACTTGCATGGCCTCGGAGCGCCCGAAGAACCTCAAGGGCGAGGAGCTGGAGGAGTACAACGCGCTGCTCGAGGAGCAGGTGTACCCGTTCGAGGAGCAGGCGATCAAGGCGCACGAGCTGAACGCCGCGCGCGCCAAGGACGGGGTCTATGATGACTCGGTGCGCAAGAGCTTTCAGGCGCTCGCGGAACTCAAGCCCGCGCGCTATGGCAAGACGGAGATGACCCAGGATGTCGTCGCGAGCCTCGAATAAGCCTGCGCAGCCGGGCGCCGCCGCGCGCGGCGCTGGCGCTGGTGGTGCTCGGCGCGTGCAGCTCGCACGCGACGACGCCCGGCGCCGGCGCCCGGCCGCGTGCGGCCGGCACCCCGGGTGGTGCCGCCGCCGCCGATGCCGCCAGCGCCGGCGCGCCGGCCGCGGTGCGGCCATGGTGCGGTGAGCCCCGGTATCACGGCGCGCCCGGACGTGCCCCCGGCGGCGCGCGCCGACTTTGATCGGGCGGTGAAGTACCTGCGCGCCGGGAACGCCACCGAGGCGGAGCTCGGCTTCAAGCAGGTCGCGCTGCAGTATCCGCAGTTTGCAGCGCCGCTGGTCGATCTGGCACTGCTGCAGCGCAAGCAGGGCGAGCTCGAGCAGGCGGAGGCGACCCTCAAGAGCGCGGTGGCGCACGAGAGCGGTAATCGCGCTCGCCTGGACCGAGCTGGGTGTGACGCAAAGAATGCGCGGCCGAATTCAAGGATGCCGCCGCCTCCTACGAGCAGGCGATCGCCGGCGGACCCGCACTATGCACCGGCGTGGCGCAACCTCGGCGTACTCGCCGACCTCTATCTGGGGGACCCGCAGCGCGCGCTGTCGGCCTTCGAGAAGTACAAGGCCATCACGCAGCGAGGAGAAACCGGTGAGCGGCTGGATTGCCGAGCTCCGCCAGCGGCTGGGCATCAAGGCCCCGGAAGCCAGCCCGCCGGCCCCGGCCGGTGCCGCACCGGACAGGAGCCCGCGAGCGCGCCGGCACCGGCTGTGCCGGCGCCGCCCGAAAGCGCGGCCCCCGCCAATGCGGCAGCGATCCAGCCGACGGCCAGGGCAGGAGGTTGACATGAAGCATCCGCATACGACGCTTTGGGTAGCGCTGCTGCTGAGCACGCTCCCCTGGTGGCTGCCGCCCAGGCTCGGCAAGGCGCCTGCCGGCGCCGCGGCCGATCAGATCCCGCGGCCCGAGGACCTCGAGCCGGGCGTGGACACGACCAAAAGCGCGCCGTCGGCGCCCGCAGTCGCTCCGGATGCCGCAGCCCCGGTCCCGGCCCCGCGTGCGCCGGCGCCGCCGGTATCCGCCGTCTCCGCGCCGGCCAAGGCCGATGCGGCCAAAAGTGCGCCGGCCAAGGGCGCGGGCACCGGCAAGACGGCCGCCAAGAAGGGTACGGATCGGCTGGAACTCGAGGCCACGGACGTCACCGGCAACAGCGAGCTGCCGAAGGTGCTGTATATCGTTCCGTGGAAACCCTCGGAGCTGGGCGACATGGCCGCGTCGGCCGGTGAACAGCCTGCTCGACGAGGTACTGCAGCCCCTGGACCGGGACGTATTCAAGCGGGAAAACCGCTATTACGAGGCCGCTGCAGCCGGACGCGGCGGCCGCAAAATCAGACGCGGCGCAGGGTTCCGGGCGCTAAGCCCTGAAATATCCCCGGCGCAGCATCGCGGATGAGAGCCAGGTCGCAGCTTTTTGAGCTTATGTCATTCAGTTTTGGTTAGTGTTGGTGCTTGTGTGGCGGTCTTCTGAGAGCGGGAGTGTCAGATGGGTCTGTGGACTTTGATCGTACGTTTCTTTCAGGGTGGTGGGGACTTCATGTACCCCATCGCGATCGTGTTCGTGGTGGGTCTGGCGATCGCCATCGAGCGCTACATCTATCTCACGGCCACCGCTGCGCGTAACCGCGGCCTGTGGAATGAGATTGTGCCGTTGCTCTCGCAGGGCAACTTCCGTGGCGTGGCGCAGGCGACCTCCAAGTCTGATTCCGCCATCGGGCACATTCTCAACTACGGGCTGGCGCGAATTCAGTCGGCGCGGCGCCGTGATGACATCGAGAAGGCGATGGAAGAGAGCCTGATGGAGGTCGTGCCGCGACTCGAGAAGCGCACGCACTATCTGGCGACCTTCGCCAATCTGGCTACGCTGCTCGGGCTGCTCGGCACCGTCATGGGCCTCATCCGCGCCTTCCAGGCGGTGGCGACCGTGAACCCGGCCGAGAAGGCGAACCTGCTCTCGGCCAGCATCTCGGTGGCGATGAACTGCACGGCGTTCGGCCTGATGACTGCCGTGCCGCTGCTGTTCATTCACGCGTTTCTGCAGACGAAGACCACCGAACTGATCGACAGCCTGGAGATGGCCTCGGTCAAGTTCCTGAACGCGATCACCGAGCGTCAGGCCGCCGCGCCCGCGGCGGCCTGAACCGCTTTCGCGTTCACGTTCGTCCGCAGGGCTGAAGGACCCGCATGCGCCGTTCTTATCAGTACCGCAAGCTTGAGCGGCATAACCGCAAGCCGGCCGAGCTGCTGCTCGTGCCGATGATCGATATTTTCACCGTGCTCGTGACCTTTCTACTCATGACCGCCGTGTTCTCGCGCACGGTCATTCTGCAGCTGAATCTGCCGGCCTCCCAGACCGAGTTCCGCGACCCGCCGCCGGGGCTGGTGCTGGAGGTGATGGTGCGCAAGGACCTGCTGCAGGTGGCCGATCGCAATACCGGCCCGCTCGCGACGCTGCCGAACAATGCCGGCGGCTACGACTACGAGGGGCTCACGGAGTACCTGAAGCGCGTGAAGGCCAAGTTCCCGGAGAAGACCGAGGCCACTATCCTGCTCGAGAGCGACACCCCGTACGACACCCTGGTGCAGGTGATGGACCGGGTGCGCGTGTTTGAGAGCGGCAGCGGTCTTGCCCTCGTGCAGGCCGAGCTCTTCCCGGATATCTCCATCGGACAGGCTCCCGCGGCGGACGCCGCCGTGCCGGTGTCGAACCCGGCCCCCGCAGCGCCGGTCAGTGGAGCGCACCCATGAGCATTTCCAACCGCGCCCTGCGCATGGCGCAGCATCACGTGCGCAACCGGGCCGACGCCCAGCTGAACCTGATACCGCTGATCGATATCCTGTCAGTGATGGTGGCGTTCCTCCTGGTCTACTCGACCGAGGTCGAAGTCATCCAGAACTCCAAGGGGATCGAGATCCCGCAGTCGATCGCACAGACCGCGCCGAAGCAGTCGGTCGTGATCATGGTCACCAAGAGTGATCTGTTCGTGCAGGGCGAGTTCATCACCAGCATCGCCGACATCCGCGCCGCCGCCGGTCCGCAGATCGAACCGCTGCTCGCGGCGCTCAAGCGACCGCTGCTGGTCGGCAAGGAGATGACCGAGAAGGACCTCGCGCAGCGCGAGATCACCATCATGGCGGACAAGTCGATTCCCTACGAGGTGCTCAAGCGCGTGATGGCGACCTGCACCGCCGCGGACTACGGTCGCATCTCGCTGGCTGTGATCCAGAAAGAGAAGCCGGTGGCCGCCGGCGTGTTCAAGCCGGGTTAGTCGCACCATGCTGCTCGCTCCGTACTACCGCGAATACGAACTGCCCTGGGAAGGCGATCCGGAAGCCACCGCACGCTTCCACAAGATCCTGCGGGTGCTGCTGATCCTGCTGCTCATCCTCGGCATCCTCTTTCCGCTGCTGCCCAGGCCCGCACGGCCGACCACGGAGGACATCCCGCAACGCCTGGCGCGCGTCATGATCGAGGAGCAGCCCAAGCCCCCACCCCCGCCACCGGTGCCCAAGCCGGAGGAAAAGCCCAAGATCGAGCCGAAGGTGACGCTGGTGACGCCGCCGCCGGTGGATCAGCACCAGAAGGCGCACGAGAAGGCCCAGAAGCAGCTGAACCAGGTCAAGGACGAACTGGCCGACCTGCGCGAGGTCATGGACCTCAAGCCGCTCGAGGCCAAGAATCTTTCCGGCGCGGTCGGTGCGGATGCGCACGCCGAGCGCGACCTCATTACCTCCAAGGTGGGGGTGGGCAGCGGCGGCATCACCTCCGCCAACAGCAGCCGCGGCTTTGGCAGCGGCGCCGGTTCGCTCACCGGCAATGCCACGACGGCGGTCTCCTCGGGCATCGTGCACGGCAGCGTGAACAACCGCACGCCGACTGCCGGCGGCGGCGGTGGCAAGGCGGGGCGCCCGGCGGAGGAGATCGCGCTGATCTTCGACAAGAACAAGGGCCGGTTGTACAACCTGTACGCCCGTGCGCAGCGCGACAATGCCGAGCTGCACGGCAAGCTGGTGCTGGAGTTCACCATCGCGCCGAGCGGCGAGGTGACCATGTGCCGTGTGGTCTCGAGCGAGCTCAATGACCCGGACCTGGAGAAGAAGATCATCGCCATGGTGCGGCTGATGCAGTTCGGCGCCGAAGACGTCGATGCCATCACCGTCACGAAACCCATTGATTTCTTCCCCGCATAGTGCTGAGGTACGCGCGACTGGCGGCGTTATGAACCTCAACTCCGAAATCCAGTTCTATGCCGAGCTGCGCGTGGTCGACAAAGCGCGGCTGCTGAATCTGTTTCTGCACGAGCTGGCCGAGGAGGCGCGCGGCACCTACGGGCCGGGCGCCGAGCAGGTGCACGACGGCGCTCATCTGCGCTTCGTGAACGAGCTCTACCACCGCCTGACCCGCTTCATCGAGCAGCTGCTCGCCGAGGATGCGACACGGCCGGCCGACGATGTCGTGCTGCGCATGCTGCTCGCCCCGCGCGCCGACAAGGTCGCGGAGCGGCTGGTGTTCAATGCCTACGCGCGTGCCATCCAGGGCTTCGAGAGCTACGACACCACGGTGCTCATGGGTTCCTGAGACTGATCCTCTGCGACGCCGCGAGCCGTGGCCGACGAGAAGAACAACATGACCGTGCCCCCCGGCCCCAGGACTCCTGCGTAACAATGCGTAACCTTCCGCTGCGTGGACTGCTGGCGCTGCTCGCGCTCCTCACGCCCCTGGCGGCGCTTGCCGACGCCGCCCTGCTGCTGCGCCCGGCGCAGGTGTGGAGCGCCGGCGAGCCGGTCCACACCGGCTGGAATGTGCTGGTGCAGGGCGAGCGCATCGTCGCCGTGGGTCCGGCGAGCGCCGTGCACGCGCCCGCGGACGCCGAGGTGATCGATCTGCCGGGCGCGACGCTGCTGCCCGGGCTCATGGACCTGCATTCGCACCTGTTCCTGCACCCGTACAACGAGACGCGCTGGGACGAGCAGGTGCTGAAGGAACCCGTGCCCTACCGCACGCTGCGCGCGGGGCTGCAGGCGCGCGCCACGCTCCTGGCCGGATTTACCACGCTGCGGGATCTGGGTACCGAGGGTGCCGAATACGCCGATGTCGCGCTGAAGCGCGCCATCGAGGAACGCCTGATCGAAGGCCCGCGCCTGTTCGTAGCGACGCGCGCCATCGTGGCGACCGCGAGCTACGGCCCCGCGCCGCGGTCACTGCGCCCGGACGTGTGCTGCACGCCCCAGGGCGCCCAGGAGGCGAGCGGCATCCCGGAGGTGATTCGAGCGGTGCGCGAGCAGGCCGGGCGCGGCGCCGACTGGATCAAGGTGTACGCCGATTACCGCTGGGGCCCGGATGGCACGCAGCAGCCCACCTTTTCCGAAGAGGAGCTGCAGGCGCTGGTCAGCACGGCGCACTCCTCCGGACGGCCGGTGGCCGCGCACGCGGTGACCGCCGAGGGCATGCGGCGCGCCGTCGTGGCCGGCGTCGAGACGATCGAGCACGGCTATGGCGGTACGGCCGAGACCTTCCGCCTCATGGCCGCGCACCAGGTCGCCTATCTGCCGACACTGACCGCGGAGGCCGCCTACAGCGAGTACTTCGAGCACTACGTGCCCGGGGTCAGCGGGCCCACCGCGGGGATGCGTCAGGCGGCACAGGCGTTCCAGCTGGCGCTCAAGTCGGGCGTTGAGATTGGCTGCGGGAGCGACGTGGGCGTGTACGCCCACGGCACCAACTACCGCGAGCTGCAATGGATGGTGAAGGACGGCATGACGCCTGTGCAGGCGCTGACCGCGGCCACGGCCACCGACGCACATATCCTGCGCCGCCAGGCGGATCTTGGGCGCATCCGCCCCGGCATGCTGGCGGACCTCATCGCAGCGCCAGGCGACCCCACGCAGGCCATTGAGGTGCTCGCGCGCGTCCAGTTCGTCATGAAGAACGGCGCGATCTACCTGCGGCCGCGGTGACGCCGCCCGCGCCGGCGAGATCCGCGAGCGCCGCGCCGCTCAGGCGGTAGGTGGTCCATTCGTCGAGGGCCACCGCGCCGAGGCTGCGGTAGAAGCCAAGCGCGGGTGCGTTCCAGTCAAGCACTGCCCAGTCGAGCCGCGCGCCCCCGCGCGCGAGCGTCGTGTGCGCGAGCCACTGCAGCAGGCGCCGCCCCACGCCCCGGCCACGCGCCTGCGGACGCACGAACAGATCCTCCAGGTAGATTCCGGGCTTGCCAAGAAACGTCGAGAAATTGTGAAAGAAGAGTGCGAAGCCCACCGGGGCACCCTCGAGGCAGGCGAACACCACCTCGGCGTACGGCCGCGGCCCGAACAGTGCCGCCGCCAGGTCCGCCTCGCCCGCGCTCACCTGCTCGGCGAGGCGCTCGTAGCGGGCGAGTTCGCGAATGAACGCCAGCACCAGCGGCACGTCGGCGCGTGTCGCCAGGCGGATGCTGATCGCGTCGGCGGGGCTGTTCATCCGGTGCTTTGCAGGCCTTCCGCGATGCCGCCGATGCTGCCGAGCAGGGCGGCGAACAGGTCCTGATCCTCGCGTCCGCCGGCGCGCCAGCGGCGCAGGAGGTCCACCTGCATGAGGTTCATCGGGTCGACGTAGGGATTGCGCAGGCGAATCGAGCGTTGCGGCGTCGGATCCGAGTCGAGCAGCTCGCGGCTGTCCTTGACTTTCAGCACCTGCTCGCAGGCCAGGCGGTACTCGACGCGGATCTGCTCACCGAAGTGACGCAGTGCCGGCGGACTCAGTTCCTCGTAATAGTGCGCGATGTCGAGGTCCGCGCGCGCCAGCATGGTTTCGACATCGTCGATGAGGTTCCGGAAGAAGAACCAGCCTTCATAGGTTTCGCGCACCCGCACGGCGCCGAGCGTGTCCGCGGCCGCGGCGAGGCCGCTGCCGGCGCCGTACCACCCCGGCAGCATGTAGCGCGCCTGCGACCAGGCAAATACCCACGGCACCGGCAGCAGCGCCGACAGATCCGCATCCGCCGAGCGGTGTACCGAGCGTGAGCCGATCTGCATGCGCTCGATGACGTCGATTGGCGTGACCGCCTGGAAGAAGCGGTAGAACGCCGGTTCCTCATGGATCAGCCGGCGGTAGGCGGTGCGGCTCTCCTGCGCGACGAGCTGCGCGACCTCCAGGTGCGCGGGTGCATCGGCGCGCGCGCTGCCGTTGCGCACCGCCGCGGTGGCGAGGCTGAGGGCGTTGAAGGCGCGTTCCAGAGTCCGCATGGCGATCGGACGCAGCCCGTAGCCCTGCTTGATCGTCGATCCCTGCTCGCGGATGCGAAGAACCCCGTCGACTGCGCCCGCGGGCGCCGCTTTGACGATCGCCTCGATGCGGCCACCGCCGCGCGCGAGGCTGCCGCCGCGGGCGTGAAACAGGACGTGCTGTTCGCCGCTGGCATGCAGCACGCGGGCGATCTCGGCCTGTGCCTGATGGATCAGCACGCGCGAGGCACAGGTGCCGGCCTGCTTGTTGCTGTCCGAATAGCCGAGCAGCACGCACTGGCGCCGGCCGCGCGCCTCGAGATGTCGGCGGTAGAGCGGATCGGAGAGCAGCTCCTGCAGGGTGGCGCCGCAGCTGCTGAGCGACTCCTCGGTCTCGAACTGCGGCGCGATATCCAGCGCGACCTCGCCGCTGTGCTTGTCATAGGCTGCCGCCCAGTGCGCCAAGAGCAGCGCCGCGAGCAGGTCATCGGCGCCGGCCGCGCCGGAGATGATGAAGTAGCCGAGGGCATCGGGTCCGTAGCGATGCCGCCCCTGCATGATGGCATCGAAGACCGCGAGCGTGCGCTTGCCGAGCGCATCGAGCTCCGTTACCGGCCCGCGGTCCTTCTCCAGCGCCTCGGCCAGCAGGTCGCGACGCTCGCGCCGGCTGCGCGTGAGCCACTGGTCATCGGCAAAGCCCTGCCCGATGACCTCGTGCAGCACGCTTGCCTGCTGGCGCACATCGAGCGTCGCCAGGTGAAAGCCGAAGGTATCGATGCGCCGCAGCAGGCGCTCGACGTAAAACAGCCCGGCGTTGGCGCCCTTGTTGGCCTTGAGGCTCGTGGCGATGAGCGCCACATCGTCGCGGAACTGGCGCGCCAGCTGGTAACCGTGGGCGCGGCCATCGAAGGCGCCGCGCAGCCGCTCACCGACCTGCGCGAGGAACACGCGGTAGGGCATGCGGTCGTGGCGCGCGGGGGTAATGGCGCGGGCGCCCGGCAGCAGCGTCATGTAGTGCTCGAGCCGCTTGACGAGCTCGGGGGAGGCCGTGACGCGGCTTGCGCTCTGCGAGAGCCGCTGCGCGAGCTCCTGAGAGTCCTGGAAATAGGCGTTGACGATCGCCTGCTGCTGGCGGGCGAGGGTCTCGCGGATCGTCTTGGCGTGCACGTCCGGGTTGCCATCCATATCCCCGCCGGCCCAGGAGCCGAAGTGCAGAATGGCCGGAACCCGCAGCGCGCCGCCCTTGCCGCCGTAGACCTTCTCCAGCGCGAGCCCGATCTCCTCATAGAACGCCGGCACCACGCGGTACAGCACGTCGGTGAAATAAAACAGGATCTGCTCGCGCTCGTCCGCCACGGTCAGGCGCGCCCGCGGCAGCTCCTCGGTCTGCCAGCCGCTCGTCAGCTCCATGCGGATGTTGTTCCAGATGCTCTGGGCTTCGTGGGGCGTCAGGCTCGGATCGAGCCGCTCGAGCAGGCGCTGCGCGACGCGCTGCTGCTTGCGCAGCAGCGTGCGGCGCGCCGCCTCGGTCGAGTGGGGTGCGAACACCGGCTCGATCGACAGGCTGGCGAGCAGCTCGCGCAGCTGCTGCCCGTCGAGGCCCTGCTGCTTGAGCGTGGCGATCGCATCCTCGACCCCGCCGGGCTGCGGCCGCTGACTGTCCTTGAGGAAGTAGTCGCGCCGGCGCCGTATGCGGTGCACCTTCTCGGCGAGATTGACCGCCTGGAACCACATGGAGAATGCCCGCACCAGCTCGCGCGCCAGTGCTGGCGGGCGGTCGCGCACCTGGGCGGCGAGTTCGGCAAGCGCGCCCGGGTCACCGTTGCGTCCGCGGATGGCCGCGACGCGGTCGCTCTCGACCAGGCCGAACAGCTGCTCGCCCGCCTGCTCACGCAGGATCTCGCCCACCAGCGCCCCGAGCGCGTGCACGTCATCGCGCAGTGGCTCGTGCTTGGGCGGGAAGTGGATGTCGCTGCGGTTCACTCAGGTCCAGACGTTGGCGTGGGCGTCAAAGTCGCCGCGCTGTACGCGCACGATACAGAAGCGCTGCCCGGTTGGAGCCTGCATGACCACCCAGCTGTGCACGTTGGCGATGCGCCGCGCGCCCAGGGCTTCCAGACGCCGTGCTTCCGCCTCGATGTCGTCCGCCTCGATGTCCAGGTGCACGCGGCTTTCGTGGCGCACCTGCTGCACCTCGACGTGCAGGTCGTCGGGGGCGGTCTCCAGTCTGCGGTACAGCGCCTCGGCGGCCTGGGCCGGCGACTCGGCCTGCAGCCCGAGCGCGGCTCCCCAGAAGCGCGCGGCCGCATCCAGGTCCTCGGTCTGGCAATCGATGATGAATCCGGCGAGTCGGCTCTTGTGCATGCCAGGGCTCCTTCCTGTGGGACTGGTCTCGGGCGCGCGAGTTGCGATTTTAGCGCGGCCGCGGGGGGTGCCGCGCCTACCCGGCCAGCAGCACCGCTTCGGCGCGCTCGAGCTCCTCGGGCTGCCCGTACATGACCACGATGTCGCCATCGCGCAGCACGGTGTCGCCGGCGGGTTCGCGTCCGAGGATGCCGTGCCGCCGCACGCCGGTAAAGGCGACCTCGACGCCGTGACTGCGCACTTCGGCGAGGCTGCGGCCGACCGACCACGCCCCCGGTGGGACCACCACGGACTTGATCTCCTCGCGCGGCTCGCCACCGTCGTCATGGGAGCCCGCATCCCCGTGGCGCACGAGGTTGCGCAGCACCGCGTAGCGGCTGTTGCGGATGTCGCCGAGAGTGCGCACCACGCGCGTAACCGGCACGTGCAGCAGCATCAGCACGTGAGACACCAGCATCAGGCTCGCCTCGAAGGTCTCCGGCACCACTTCGGTTGCCCCGGCCGCGCGCAGCTCCTCGATGCGCGCATCATCCGGGGTGCGCACCAGCACCGGGACCTCCGGGCGCACGCGCCGCACGCTGTGGACGATGCCGATCGAGGTGGCGGGATCGGAGAAGCTGATGACCACGGCGCTCGCCGCGGCGATCCCGGCCTTGCCGAGCATCCCCTCGTCGGAGGAGTCCCCGAACATCACGGGGTCCCCGCCCTGGCGGGCGGCGCGGATGCGCGCCGGATCCAGGTCGAGCGCGATATACTCGAACCCCTGGGATTCGAGCACGCGGGCAATGTTCTGGCCCACACGCCCAAAGCCGCACAGGATCACGTGGTCGCGTACGGCGATCTCGCGGGTGGCGGCGTCCTCGCGCTCGCTGGCGGTGCGCACCGGGCCATGCTCGGCGAGCAGGAACCGCGCCACGCGCTTGTTGTTGTTGAGGATCACGGGTGACAGCACCATCGACAGCACCATCGCGATCAGCACCGGTGTGCCGATGTAACCCGGCAGCAGTCCCGCCTGCAGCAGGATCGTCCCCAGCGCGACGCCAAACTCGCCGCCGATGGACATGACGATGCCGGTCCGCAGCGCTTTGAAGCGCGAGGTGGTGAAGGGGCGGGTGGCGAGCGCGGCAATCAGCGCTTTGAGCACCACCAGGCCGACCAGCATGAGCAACACCGCGGCGAGCTCATCCGGACGACCCAGCAGGCGCAGGTCGAGCAGCATCCCCACCGAAATGAAGAACAGCCCGAGCAGGATGTCGCGGAAAGGACGGATGACCGCCTCGACCTGATGCCGGTATTCGGTCTCGGCCAGCATCATGCCGGCGAGGAAGGCGCCGAGCGCGAAGGACAGTCCGGCGCCGTGGGCCACCCACGCCGAGGACAGCACCACCAGCAGCACCGTGAGGGTGAACAGTTCGCGCAGTCGGCTGTGCGCGATGACATGCAACAAGGGCCGCAGCAGCCAGCGTCCGGCGGCCAGCACTGCGACGATGGCCAGCACTCCACCGAGCACGGGCACCAGCCCCTGACGCAGCTGCAGCTGGTCTTCCCCTGCAGTCAACGCCGAGGCGAGCGCCAGGAAGGGCACGAAGGCCATGTCCTGGAACAAGAGCATGGCAAAGGCGAGACGCCCGTGGGTGCGGTTGAGTTCGGAGCGCTCGGTCAGCTGCTGCAGGAGGATCGCGGTCGAGCTCATCGCGATCGCCCCTCCCAGGACGACCGCGACCAGCCACGGCACGCGCAGCAGGTGCGCGAGCACAGCGAACACCGCGGTCGTAAGTCCGACCTGCGCCGCCCCCAGCCCGAACACCTCGCGGCGCATCGCGAGCATGCGCGGGAGCGAGAAGTCCAGGCCCAGGGTGAAGAGCAGGAACGCCACGCCCAACTCGGCGAGCAGTCGCACGGTGCCGGAGTCGGACACCACCCCCAGGGCGTGCGGCCCGAGCGCCAGCCCCACCAACAGGTAGGCCATGCTCGTGGGCAGCGCGAAGCGGCGCGCGAGCGTGACGAGCAACACGGAGCCCGCGAGTAGGATCAGGCACTGGCTGAGGGGAGCGAGCATCGGCGTCAAGTTAGAGCGACGCCCGGCGGCACGCAACGTTTGTGCCGCCGGCGCTCACCCGAGGCGCTTCAGGAGCGTCCGGGGTCCTGAGCACCGCACGCGGGCAGGCTCGGTTCCGACTGCGGGACACCGCGAGTCCGCTGCAGCGACAGCACGCCCACCCAGCAGGCAAGGGCGTAGTCCTCGGCGGCATCCTGCGGCGGTCCGGTGCGGATCTTGGCGGAGGCTTCCTCGAGCGGCACGCCCAGAAACGGCGGTGGCATCGAGCTCCTTGGCGCTTCGGGGCGCGCACCCTAAGGCGCGGCTCGGCACGACGCGCTCGACAAGTGCCTCCAGCGCGGTGCGCTTTTCGGTGTCTTCGGTGAGCTCACTGGCGGTGGCCAGGGTGACCACCACCGAGCGGTAGCTCATCGAGTGATTGAAGGCAGCGTGCCAGCACCAGCCCATCGAGCCACGTGACGGTCACGCACAGTGGCGATGCGAGGGCGGCGGTGCACAGCGTGCGGTTGGCCACCGCCCCGTGAAGGCACAGCCGCTCGCCCACCCGCGGTGCAGGGTGGGGATGAGGTCGGGCTGCCCGGCAACCACAAAACCGACGTGGCAGTACAGTGCCTCACCGAGAATTGCGTGGATGGTGCCGCGCTCGTACACGTTCCTTGCGGCGTACGAGCCGGGTGCGCCCGCTGGCGCGGATCAGATGCCCGACTGCCAGGTGCTGGGCATACCGGCTTTGCCGATCGCGTCCTCGATGGCCAGACACGCCTCACGCGCTTCCGGCTGGGCGCGCAGGCTGCGCGCGATCGAGTTGAGAAAGCGGCACATCAGCGCGATGTTCGGGTGGGTCGTGTGCAGCTCATTCTCGACGCGGTCAATCGCTTCGATCAGGTCCTCCTGATCGCAGCTCGGAAAGGTCATGCTCGTGACGGCCTGTTGTACTTCAACCAGCGCCTGGTGTATCGCGGCCTGCTGAGCCCCGTCCATGGACAGAATTTGAACCCCTTTGGGCGAAGCCCGCAAGTCCCGGCCGCCGTCGGCCGCGTGCGATGCCCAAAAAAAGAGCCCCGCCATTGCTGGCGGGGCTCTTTAAGGTCAACGGTCTGTCTTACTTGGCAGGAGCGGTCGTGCTGCTGCTGCTGGACGTCGACTTTGAATGCTTGCTCTTGCTGTGGTGCTTCGACGATGACGACTTGTGCGAGCTGGACTTGGCCGGGGCCGAATCAGAGGCCGGGGCCGGGTCCGCGGCGAGCACAGGACCGGCGATCAGAGCGAGGGCGATAAAGGGCACGAGCTTCTTGAACATCGATGTAGTCTCCAGAGTGAGGAATATCC
Source organism: uncultured Pseudomonadota bacterium (assembly GCA_963806375.1). Classification (GTDB taxonomy): domain Bacteria; phylum Pseudomonadota; class Gammaproteobacteria; order Steroidobacterales; family Steroidobacteraceae; genus 13-2-20CM-66-19. The sequence goes on along the minus strand of CAWDXW010000003.1, from coordinate 457,974 downwards.
GCAGCTTCACCTTGGCGGGTGCCTGACCGGCTCATGCGCGTCCCTTCGACCGTGAACGCCCATCAGCCGGACAGGCTCCCACTCCCCAAGGCCGCGCGTATTATGAACGCAATCCGGGGGCTGAAACGGCGTATGACCACAACGTAATGATTGTTCTATCCATCTGTAAATAAAGGAAAATTTACCAGCCATCGCAGCCCTCATTCGCCCGCGAAGCTCACCAGACGCCGCACCGGAACTTCAAGCTGCGCCAGGCGCGCCGCGCCTCCGAGCTCCGGCAGGTCGACTACAAAGCAGGCCGCGATCACCCGGGCCCCGAGCGCGCGCAGCAGCTCGACCGCGGCTGCCGCGGTGCCCCCGGTCGCAATCAGGTCATCGACCAGCAAGATGCGCTCGCCCGGGCGCACCGCATCGCGGTGCATCTCCATCTCATCGAGCCCGTACTCGAGTGAGTAGGCGACACGGACCGTGGCATGCGGCAGCTTGCCCTTCTTGCGGATGGGCACGAAGCCGGCCGACAACTGGTGCGCGACGGCTCCGCCGAGAATGAAGCCGCGCGCCTCAATGCCGGCCACGCGGTCAATGCGCGCCTTTGACCAAGGCTCGACCAGCTGGTCGACCACGCCCCGGAACACGCGCGCATCCCCGAGCAGCGTCGTGATGTCGCGGAAAGTGATGCCGGGCTTGGGGTAGTCCGGGATGGCGCGGATGGCATCGCGGATCTCGCCGGTGGTGAGCGCTGTCATGGCGCCAGACTCTACCCTACACGCGTGCGCGGCGCCGCCACACGAGCGTGCGGTTGTTGGCGGGCATGGCGTGATCGGCGCTCAGCGTGAGTCCCTGCAGCCGTGCCAGTGCGTCGACGGTCTCGAAGTTACGCAGCGCGCTGCGCGGATCACGCGCCTTGAGCCACAGGTCAAACTGCGCGTTGCTCTCGCTCGTGTAGTGACCCTGATAGTTGAACGGTCCGTACACGCACAACACCCCCTCCGGGAGCAGGCACCCGCCAACGCCGCGGAAGAATTCCTGCACCGCCTCGGGCCCCATGATGTGCAGCGTATTGGCGCTGTAGATCGCATCGACCGGGGCGACGGGCCAGGGGTGCTCGCTCACGTCGAGCGCGATCGGCGTGCGCAGATTCGCCGGCCCTTCCAGGCGTACCCGCTCGGCGAGCGCTGGCAGGAGCGCGGCCACCTCGCTTGGCTGCCAGGTGAGCTGCGGCAGGTGGGCGGCGAAGTGCACGGCGTGCTGCCCGCCCCCGCTGCCGACCTCGAGCACGGCGCGCTGCGCGGCGAACTCGCGGCGCAACACCTCGAGGATCGGCCCCTTGTTCCGTTCGCAGGCTTCCGCGGTTACGAGCATGGGGAGGAAGTCTGCGACAATGCGCGCATGCAAGCCATAGATCTGCTGCTCACGCGTCGCTCCGCACGCGCACTCACCGAACCCGGGCCCGATGCGGCGGCGCTCGAACTCATACTCGCCAGCGCCGCCCGTGCGCCGGATCATGGCCGGCTGCGACCGTGGCGCTTCCTGCTGGTGCGCGGTGCGGCGCGCCTGCGCCTTGGCGCACTGCTGGCCGCGCACCTGCTGCGCGAGCATCCCGGTACGAATGAGGAGACCCTCGAACGTGAGCGTGCCAAGGCGCAGCGCGCGCCGCTGATCGTCGTCGTCGCCGCGCACCTCGACGCAGGGGTCAAGATCCCGGCGGTGGAGCAGCTGCTCGCGTGCGCCGCCGCCGCGGAAGCCATGATGCTCGCCAGCGTGGCGCTCGGCTTCGGCGCCATGTGGAAGACCGGCTCCGCAGCCTACGACGCCCAGGTCAGAGCGGCGCTGGGGTTTGCCGCCACGGACGCGATCGTCGGCTTTCTGTACCTGGGCACGGAAGTCGCACCTGCACCGCCGGCGCCGCCCGGCGAATGGCGCGATCTGGTGCGTGAGTTGGGGGCGTCGCAGTAGCCCGCGACAGGCGGAGGGCTTTCCTCGCCGAACCGAGCCGGGAGCTCCTGCGGCCCCGCTGGCGGTGCACCGCGGACGCCGACGCTGCCGTATCATGCGCGCCTGCCGCTTCATTTGTAGGTGCCAACTTTATGCGTCTAATGTGCTGCATAGCGGCACTGGCGGCGTGCGCCGCCTGTGCCTCAAAGCCCCCGCAGGAGAATAAGCCCGTGTCCGCGCCCGCAACCACTGCACCCGTCGCTCCGGCGCGCATTGCGCCCGTAGCGGCGCCGAAGGCGCAGATCGGGGCTTTCGGCCTCGACCTCAGCGCCCGCGATCTGAGCGTCAAGCCCGGGGATGATTTTTTCGGGTACGCGAACGGCAGCTGGGACAAGAGTTTCACGATTCCCGAGGACAAGGCGAGCTTCGGGCCCTTCGACCGGCTCGATGAACTCTCCAAGGAGCGCGTGCGCCACATCATCGAGCGCTCGATCGCGGCCCACGCTGCCAAGGGTACGCCCGAGCAGCAGATTGGAGATTTCTACACGGCCTTCATGGACGAGGCGGCGATCGAGGCCAACGGCCTGGCGCCGGCCGAAGCGGAGCTGCAGCGCATCGCCGCCGCCAAGTCGCGCGCCGACATCGCGCGCCTCTTCGGCAGCGTCGGCTATGCGACGCTCTTCGACGTGCAGCTGATTCCCGATAACAAGAATCCGGACCGCTACGCGGTGGTCATCAGCGAGTCCTCACTGGGGCTGCCCGACCGCGACTACTATCTCAAGGACGATGCGACGCTGAAGGCGCTGCGCGAGAAGTACGTGACCTACGTCGCGCAGATGCTCACGCTCGGCGGCAGCAGCGACCCGCACGGCCAGGCACGCGAGATCATGGCCTTCGAGACCGCGGTTGCCCAGGGGCAATGGCCGATCGAGAGGCGGCGCGATGTGGATGCGACCTACAACCCGCGCACCAAGGCACAGCTGCTGGCCTATGCGCCGGGGTTCCCGTGGCAGACGTTCCTCGACGCGCAGCAGCTCGGTGACCGTCAGCAGGTGGTGCTCGCCGAGCTCACGGCGATGCGCGACCTGGCGAAGCTCTACGCGCACACGCCGGTGCCGACCCTCAAGGCATTCCTGACCTTTCACTATCTCAGCGACAACGCCGCCTACCTGCCGAAGCGGTTCGATGAGGCGCACTTCGCTTTCTATGGCCAGACGATGCGCGGCCAGCCGCAGCAGAAGGAGCGCTGGAAGCGGGCGGTGAACGCGATCGATGGGTCCATTGGTGAACCGGTGGGGCGCCTGTACGTCGCCGAGTACTTCCCGCCGGAGTCCAAGGCGAAGATGCAGGTGCTGGTCGGCAACCTGCTCGCCGCACTCAGCCAGCGCATCGATGCACTCGAGTGGATGTCGCCCGAGACCAAGACGCGGGCGCACGAGAAGCTCGCCGACCTTTATCGTCAAGGTCGGTTACCCGGATCACTGGAAGGACTACTCCTCGCTGGTCATCAAGTCTGATGATCCGATCGGCAATCCGCGACGCGCCTCACAGTGGTGGTGGGACTACCAGGTGGCGCGCATCGACAAGCCCGTGGATCGCAGCGAGTGGGGCATGAATCCCCAGCAGATCAACGCCTACTACAATCCGCTCAACAACGAGATCGTTTTCCCGGCGGCGATCCTGCAGCCGCCGTTCTTCGACCCGAATGCGGAGGCGGCGGTCAACTACGGCGCCATCGGCGCGGTGATCGGTCACGAAATCGGCCATGGCTTTGATGACCAGGGCCGCAAGTTCGGACCCGACGGGTCGATGACCGACTGGTGGACGGCGAAGGATGCGGAGGTGTTCGAACTGCGTAAGGACAAGCTGATCAAGGAATTCTCCGGCTTTGAGGCGCTGCCGGGACTGAAGGTCAACGGGGCCAACACCATCGGCGAGAACATCGGCGATCTCGGCGGCCTGAACATGGCGCATGAGGCGTACCTGATCTCCCTCAAAGGACAGCCGGCACCCGTGATCGATGGCCTGACCGGTGATCAGCGCTTCTTTCTGGCTTACGCGCAGGTATGGCGCGAGAAGTATCGCGACGGGTTGATGCGGGAGATCGTGATGTCCGACGTGCACAGTCCGTCACGCTTCCGCGTGAACGGGCCGCTGCCCAACATCGATGCCTGGTACCAGGCGTTTGATGTCAAGCCCGGCGAAAAGATGTATCTGGCGCCCGACGAGCGGGTGCGCATCTGGTAATAGGCGGGGCGCACTGCCGCGCTCTAGCAGCCGCGGCAGTGCCACGCTTAGAAGGGTTTCACCACCGCCAGCACCACGATCGCGACGAGGAACAGCACCGGCACCTCATTGTAATAGGCGAAACCAACGCTGCGAGTGCTTGCGCCGCCCGGCGCGCAGGGCGCACATCAGCCGTAACAACCGGCGTGATAGGCGACCAGTCCCGCGACCAGCAGCAGCTTGGCGCGCAGCCAGCCGTCCTGCAGGTAGGGCGGGGCGAGGATCAGCATGGCGATGCCGAAAGGTACCGCCAGCAGTGCGCCCACGCTCATGATGGCGAACAGCCGCCGCTCCATGAGGACGAAACGCGCCAGACCGGCATCGTCGGTGGTGGCGACGTGGTAGACGAACAGGCGCGGCAGGTAGAACAGGCCGGCGAACCAGGTCACCACGAATACCACGTGAAAAGCCTTGAGCCACAGCATCTGGGTGCATTGTAGCGAAAGGCTGACGCCCTTAGGCCCGTGTGCTCTGGTAGCATTACCGCCCCGTCTAACTGCCACGGCCGCCATAAATATGTCCGCGAAGCCCAGCGACGTCCCTACCCCCACTCCCAGCAACATTGAGATCGCGCAACGCGCGAAACTCAAGCCGATCGTCCCGCTAGCACGCGAGCGCCTCGGCATACCCGAGGAGAACCTGGAGCCGTACGGCCATTACAAGGCGAAGATATCGCTGGACTATCTGGCCAAGCTCAAAGACCGTCCCGACGGCAAGCTCATCCTGGTCACCGCGATTTCCCCGACGCCGGCCGGCGAGGGCAAGACGACCACCACCGTCGGACTCGGCGATGCGCTCAATCAGCTCGGCCAGCGCGCCATCGTTTGCCTGCGCGAACCGGCACTCGGCCCGGTGTTCGGTATGAAGGGCGGTGCGGCCGGCGGCGGTTACTCGCAGGTCGTGCCGATGGAGGACATCAACCTGCACTTCACCGGGGACTTCGCCGCGATCGCGCTGGCGAACAACCTGCTCGCGGCGCTGATCGACAACCACATCCAGCAGGGCAACGCGCTCGGCTTCGACGTGCGGCGCATGACCTGGCGGCGCGTGGTGGACGTCAACGATCGTGCGCTGCGGCAAATCGTCATCGGCCTGGGGGGCACGGCCAACGGAGTGCCGCGCGAGGACGGCTTCGACATCGTGGTGGCCTCCGAGGTCATGGCCATCCTGTGCCTCGCCACCAGCCTCAAGGACCTGAAGGAGCGGCTGGGCCGAATTGTCGTGGGTTATCGGGCCGACAACCAGCCGATCCTCGCGCGGGAGCTCAAGGCGCACGGCGCCATGACGGCGCTGCTGAAGGCCGCCCTGGCACCGAATCTGGTGCAGACGCTCGAGAACAACCCCGCCTTCATCCATGGCGGCCCATTCGCCAACATCGCGCATGGCTGCAATTCCGTGATCGCGACCAGCGCGGCGCTGAAGTTGGCGGACTACGTGGTGACCGAGGCCGGCTTCGGCGCCGATCTGGGCGCCGAGAAGTTCGTCGACATCAAGTGCCGCAAGGCTGGACTGAAGCCACGTGCCGCGGTGATCGTGGCGACGGTGCGCGCGCTGAAGTACCACGGCGGCGTCGAGCTCGCCGATCTGAAGAACGAGAATCTCGGTGCGCTGGAGCAGGGAGTCGTCAACCTCGAGCGGCACATCGACAACGTGCGCAACAACTACGGGCTGCAGTGTGTCGTGGCGATCAATCGCCGCAGCGAGGACACCGAGCGGGAGATCAAGCTGCTGATCGATCGCATCGGCTCCAAGGGCGTACGTGTAGTGGCTGCCACGCACTTCGCCGACGGCGGTCGCGGCGCCCTGGAACTCGGGCGCGAGGTCATGCGGCTGTGCGAGCAGCCGAGCGGCTTCCACTTTGTCTACGAGGACAGCGCGACCTTGTGGGACAAGATGAAGGCGATCGCGACCAAGATCTATCACGCCACCGACATCACGGCCGACGCCAAGGTGCGCAACCAGATCCGGCAGCTGCAGGAGAGCGGCTACGGCCACTACCCGGTATGCGTCGCGAAGACCCAGTACTCCTTCTCCACCGACCCGAAGCTGCGCGGCGCCCCTGAAGGGCACGTGGTCGCCATCCGCGAAGTGCGCCTGGCTGCGGGCGCCGAATTCATCGTCATGATCTGCGGCGACATCATGACGATGCCAGGCCTGCCCAAGGTCCCGGCGGCGAACTCGATCGACGTGGACGACAGCGGGCGTATTACCGGTCTGTTCTGACGACGCGCGCCGGGCGGGCGCAGGCTCCGCGGTGCGGCGTACAGCGACGCGCGGGTGGATGGTCAAAGCGCGGGAATCAGGCGAGAATCGCCGCGATGGCAGCCAGCAACCGGGCGCCGCGGCGCATTCTCGTCATCGACATCGGCGGCACACACGTGAAGTTTCGCGTGGATGCGCGCGGCGCCATCCAGAAATTTGCCTCCGGTTCGCACATGACGCCTCGGGCCATGACGCGGCAGCTGCGCAAGCTCACCGCGCACCTGGCCTACGACGCGGTTTCGATCGGCTATCCCGGGTGTGGTGTTCCACGGACGCATCGCGGCCGAGCCGCACAACCTCGCCAAGGGCTGGGTGGGGTTCGACTTTGCCAGGGCGCTCGGTGCACCCGTGCGCATCGTGAACGACGCCGCCATGCAGGCGCTCGGCAGCTACCGCGGCGGCCGCATGTTGTTTCTCGGCCTGGGCACCGGGCTCGGCGTCACCCTGCTGCTGGATGGCGCGATCGAGCCGACCGAGCTTGGCCACATGCCTTACAAGCATGGACGTACCTACGAGGACTATCTCGGCGAGCGCGGCCGCCGGCAGCGCGGCAATAAGAAGTGGCGCAAGAGCGTGAACGAGATCGTCGCGTCATCTGCAGAAGGCGCTCGAGGTCGACTACGTGGTGCTGGGAGGGGGCAATGCTGCGCGCCTGACGCACGTGCCTGCGGGCGTGCGTATCGGCAATAACCTCAACGCCTTCGTCGGCGGCCTGCGGCTATGGCAGCTGCGTGCGGTCAGACGCCTGCTCCTGCCTGCGGCTCCGCATCACGCGGGCAGCGCGGCCTGATGGGGACCGCACCGGGAGCGCCCGGTCTTGCGCCTACCTGGTGCAGCAGCGCCAAGGAGATGGTCGGCTGCTCCCTCGGTTCCTCGCGGCTGTGGTTCACGGTCGGCGGCGGCATCGTCAACGAGGTCTACTACCCGCGGGTGGATCTGCCGCAGATTCGGGACCTCGGCTTCATCGTCGCTGACGGCAGCGGCTTTTGGGTCGAGGTCAAGCGCCTGTGGCAGCACGAACTGCGCCTCGCCGCGCCCGGCGCGCCCGCGGTGCAGATCCTGCACCGCCACGAGCGCTTCGAGCTGCTGCTGCGGGTGACGCCCTGCGAAAATCGCGATGTGCTGCTGCTCGAGGTGACGCTGACCGGCGATTCCCAGTTGCGCCCCTATGCGCTGCTGGCGCCGCACCTGGGGGGCACCGGGACCAACAATGTCGCCCAGGTGCTCGACTATCGCGGCCGGCGCGTGCTGTGCGCCGAACAGGGACCTTTCGGGCTGGCCCTGCTCGCCATCACGCCCGAGCAGCAGGAGGCCTTCGGCCGTGCCAGCGCCGGCTGCGTCGGCAGCAGTGACGGCTGGCAGGACTTCGCCCGCAACGGCGCGCTCACCTGGGCTTACGAGGCCGCCGGCCCGGGGAACGTAGCGCTGATCGGCGAACTGCCGCGGCGCGCGACCCTGGCGCTGGGCTTTGGCAGCAGCGCAGAGTCGGCCACGACTCTCGCGCGCACGGCGCTTACGGAGCCCTTTGCGCTCGCCTGGGAGCAGCAGCTGACCGCCTGGACACGTTGGCACGCCGCCTGTGCGCCGGAGGAGGCACTGACGGGGGATCTGCCCGATGAGTGCGCCGGCCAGGTTCAGCTCTCGACCATGGTGCTGCGCGTGCACCAGGACAAAACCTATCCGGGCGCCATGGTGGCGAGCCTGAGTGTACCGTGGGGCAACACGCGCGAGGAGCGCGAGGGCTACCACCTCGTGTGGCCGCGTGACCTGTGCGAGAGCGCCGGAGCCCTGCTGGCCGTGGGCGCTTTGCGTGAAGCGCGTCAGGCACTCAGCTACCTCGTCGCCACGCAGGCGGCCGACGGGCACTGGAACCAGAACCAGTGGCTCGGCGGCACCGGTCACTGGCTGGGCGTGCAGTTGGATGAGACCGCCTTCCCGGTGCTGCTGGCGACAACACTGGCTGAGCGCGAGGCACTCGCGGGGACCGAGGTCATCGACATGACACGGCGCGCGCTGTCTTTTCTCGTGCGCCACGGCCCGGTGAGCGAGCAGGACCGCTGGGAGGAGGACGCGGGACTGAATACCTTCACGCTCGCGGTATGCGTTGCCGCGCTGGTGGCCGGCGCAGGCCTGCTCGAGCCGGAAGCGCGCGAGCTGGCACTCGCCTTCGCCGATTACTGGAACGCACAGCTCGAAGAGTGGACCACGGTGCGCGACACGCCGCTTGCGCGCCTCTATGGGGTGCCCGCTTACTACGTTCGCGTGGCACCCGGGGAGTCCGTATACGACGATCGCTGTCCCCGCGACGCGCTGCTGCCGATCCGCAACCTCGCGGTCGACCCGCGCTTGCCGGCTAGCGCACAGGTAAGCGTGGATTTCCTGCAGCTGGTGCGCTTCGGGCTGCGCCGGCCCGATGACGCGCTGATCGTGGCGAGCCTCAAGGTTGCGGATGCGCTGCTCAAGGTGCAGACGCCGAGCGGCGCGTGCTGGCACCGCTACAACGAGGACGGCTACGGCGAGCACGACGACGGCAGCGCCTACGACGGCACCGGACGCGGCCGCGCATGGCCGCTGCTGTGCGGTGAGCGCGGTCACTACGAGCTGTGCGCCGGCCGCGATCCGCTGCCGTATCTGGAGTCGATGGCGCGCATGGCCTCCGCGGGCGGCATGCTGCCCGAGCAGATCTGGGATGCCGCGCCCATTGCCTCACGAGGCCTGCTGCCGGGGCGCCCCACCGGCGCCGCGATGCCGCTGGTGTGGGCGCATGCGGAGTACCTGAAGCTGGCGGCCTCACGCCAGCGGGGCCGGCCATTCGACCGCCCTACCGCAGTGTGGGAGCGCTACCGCGGTGAACGACCGCTGCTGACGCGCATGATCTGGACGGAGCAGGCTCCACTGGCGCAGCTGCCGGAGGGCTGCGCGCTCAGCCATCGCGCTGCGCGAGCCGGGCACGGTCCGCTGGGGGCTCGATGGCTGGCAGGATACGCGCGAGCAGCAGACGCGCGCCAACCCGCTCGGGCTGCATCTGCTGGAGATCGACACGCCGCGGCTGCGCCTCGGGCGCCGACTGGACTTCACCTACCGCAACGGCGTCACGTGGGCCGGCCGGGATTTTCACATCCTCGTGTGCGCACGGCCGCCGGCATCAGGCTAAAGGACGCCGTGCCCTTCACACTAGCTCATCCGGCCGCGGTGCTGCCGCTGCGCGGCCTGCGCCATCTGCAGACGGCGCCACTGTTCATCGGGGCGATTGCCCCCGATATTCCGTATTACGTGCCGGGAAGCTTCGACCGCTTCATGCCCGACACGCACGAATTCGTGGGCTCTTATACGACCTGTCTGGTGATCGGCTATCTGGCACTGTTCGCCATCCTGGTTCTGCGCCGCCCGCTAACGGCATTGCTCTCGCCGCGGGCGCGCTGGCTATGCCTGCACGCGATCGCGCCGCTGCGCAAGCTTCCCAGTGCGTGGCTGCTTGCCGCGGTGGCGCTCGTGATCGGCACGTGGAGTCACTTGCTGTGGGATGCCGCCACGCACCCGGACGGCTGGATCGTGCATCGGGTCGCCGCCCTGAGCGCGCCGGTGACCATCGGCTCATATACCGGGCCGCTGTGTCACGTCCTGCAGTACGTAAGCTCGGTATTCGGGTTGCTGGTGCTGGCTATCTGGTACGGGCGACTGCGGGCTCCCGCGGCCGTGCCGCCCGACCCGCACGCGCCACGCTCGGCGGTGCGTCCCATTCTCGTGCTGGTGGCGAGCGCCGGCGTGCTGATCGGTGGCGTACAGGCGATCGTGTTTCTCGATCACACTCACAACATCTACAAGAGCATCAACGTCCTGCTGACGCACAGCCTGGCGTGGTTCGCGGCGCTCTACCTGGTGGCCGGAATCGTGGTAACGCTCGAGCACCACAGCGAGCCGCGCGCTCGAGCACGAGACTCCACGGCGTGAGCGCGGCACCGCTGGCCGCCGCGCGGGCGGAGTAGCGGCAAGAAGCGCGCTCGGCCAGGAAGCAGGGCGAGGACAGTACCAGGCCGAGCGGCAAGTGCGCGTGCGGGCACACGCGCGACTCGCCGTACCTACTTGTGGGCCGGATGGCCGAATTCGAGCGCCCAGTAAATGCCGGCGTCGTTGCGCGGATTCACGGCCACGCCGACGCCTGCCTGGCTGTAGTCAGGGTTCATGATATTGGCGCAGTGCTCGGGGCTGCCCAGCCAGCCCATGACCACGGCGTCCGCGTTCGGCACGCCGCCCGCCAGGTTTTCACCCGTGTCGCTCCAGCGATAGCCGCTGCGCGTGATGCGCTCCTGCGGCGCGCTGCCGTCGCGCCCGACGTGATCCATGTAGCCGAAGGTGGCCAGGTCCTGCGCATAGTCCTGCGCCGCATGCTCGAGCAGGGCGTCGCGCGTCAGGGCGGGGGCGGCCGGGTAGGTCGCGCTGCCGCAGCGGTGCGGTGCGGCACGCGCGGCGTTGACAAGCTGCAGCACGCGATCGCTGATCGCGCCGTGATCGAGCTGCGCTGGTGGCGGCAGCGGCTCGGCGAACGCCACCCAGACGTCACCCCCGTGCCGCCACACGCCGATCTCGCGGTACGACGGATTGGTGGCCTGCGGACAGAACTGAATCTCGAGTACGTGCCTGACGTCGCCGTTCTCCGGTACGTCGCTGATGTTGAGGGAGTAGGAACTGACGGCGTGGTAGCCGGCCTGTAGCTGGGCGGCATGCAGCGAGGCCCCGGCTGCGATGCGCCGGGCGACCTCGTCCAAGCGGGGATTCCGCTGCAACGGCTGCGCCTTGGAGCCGCCGACGCAGCCGGCGGTGCGTACGCTGTTGACCGAATCGACGACATCGGCGCGTGCCCACAGCGGCGCGAGCAGCACCAGCCACAGCAGCACCGGGTACTGGCATCTCGTGGTCGGGTCAGTCATTGTTTCCCCATGGTGCAGAGCCGCCGGCAGAAGCAGACACCGCAATTTACAACTACCGGCTGGCCGTGGCGACCGGGAAACGATTTTGCCTTCCTGCATGAGAACGACGAGTTCTTTGTGCGCATGCTGGAGGCGATCGATCGCGCGCAGCGGTATGTGCTGCTGGAGATGTATCTGGTCACCTCCAGCGCCATCGCCACCCGCTTCCTCGAGCCATGGTGCGGGCGCGCCTGCGCGGGGTGCGGGTGTGCGCGCTGCTCGACGGCTTCGGTGCGCTGGGCTTCGCGCGTGCCGACCGTCGCCGCCTGCTCGACGCGGGAGTAGAGCTGCGCTTCTACAACCCGCCGCGTATCGCCAAGGGCTTCGCCAACCTGCTGCGCGATCACCGTAAGCTGCTGGTGCTCGATGGAAAACTGGCCTACGTTGGAGGCGCCGGGCTCACGCACGAATTTGCCCCGCAGGACGGACGCGGCCCGTGGCGCGAGCTCATGGTCCAGATCCGCGGACCGGTGGTGCGTGACTGGCAGCATGCGTTCGCACGCAGCTGGGGGCGTTGCGGCACGCCCCTGGGACTTGCCGATCCGCCCCCGTGCCCGCCAGATCCGCGCGGTGCACCGGGTCGGCTGTCGTTGAGTGAGGCCCGCCAGCACTCCGTGCTCGCCCACGGCGTGTTGCGCCGCATGGATGAGGCCATCCAGCGGGTCTGGATTATGAGCGCTTACTTTGTGCCCTCGCGGCGTTTCCGCAAGGCGTTGCGCCGTGCGGCGCGGCGCGGGGTGGACGTGCGGCTGCTGCTGCCAGGTCCGCGGACCGACCATCCCTGGGTGCGCCACGCGGCGCGGCGCTTCTACGCGAAGATGCTGCGCAGCGGCGTGCGGATCTTCGAGTACCAGCCAAGCATGCTGCACGCCAAGATGATCCTGTGCGATGACTGGGTATCGGTTGGCTCGAGCAATCTCGATCGCTGGAGCTTTCGCTGGAATCTCGAGGCTAACCAGGAGATCGCCAGCCCGGCAGTGGCCGCGCGCGCGGCCGATCTGTTCGAAAAGGATTTCGTCTTGTCGCGGCAGATCAGCCGCCACCTGTGGCGGCAGCGGGCACGACTGGACCGGCTGCGTGAGCAGATTGCCGGCGCGCTCGACCGGCTGCTCGGGAGCTGGCGCGCGCCTTAGGGGCCGCCCGGCATCGTGACGCCCGCGCGGGTCGCAAAGAGCTCGGTGGTACGCACGAAGGCGAGCAAGAAGGGCTCCATGACGCGCAGCTGCGTCGTGTACTCCCGCAAAGCGGCGAGCTTGTTGTCCTCCTCCGGCACGCTGAGCGCAAATGCCGTGAAATCGAGCGCCCGCCCCAGCGGCGGTACTGTCAGGGGCACCCCGGGCACCAGGCCCCGCGGGGTCGGCCAGCCTTCTCCGCCGTGTACGATCCAATAGCGCACCAGTTCGGCCGGGCGCTCCCGCGCCGCAGCCATGGCGAGCAGCCCGGCGGCGTGATGGTCCGGGTGACTGTCGAGGGGGCTCGGAGCGAGTACCAGCGTGGGCTGCACGCGGCGGATCACTGCGGCGAAGTCACGCTCCAGAGCCGCGCCGGTGTATGGATGCTGCGGGAACAGCGCCTCCGTGTATGGCACCGCGGCCACGCCGGTGAAGCCGGAGCGGTAGGCGCGCCCGCGATACTGCGTGAGCAGCGCCAGCAGGCCGCCATCCGGATAGCCGAGGAACAGTTGCCCCGCGGGCGCGACGCTGAGCGGCCCGTGGCCGCCCGGGCCTCGGCCATGCGCTCGCGGCCGTAAGCGCGCATCTTGACTGGATCCGCCAGCAGGCTGTGCTCAACGACGAGGGAGCCCAGCGGCGAGCCGTCGCCGCTCGTGAGCCACACGATGCTGACGCGACCCCCGGCCTGCAGCACGCGCTGGATGGCCCCCGCGCAGCAGAGCGTCTCATCGTCCGGGTGGGGTGCGACTACGAGCAGCACGGTGGCCGCCTCCAGAGGCGGCAGCGCGCTCGCCGGCGCCGTCGTCGCGGCGTGGGGGCTCACGCCGCTCCACAGCAGCGCCAGCGCGAGACTCATCCTGAAGCAAGGCATGGCGGAGCGATTCCTGGCGCTAGTGTCGCACGCGGTCGGCGGTTTTCGTTAGAGTGCGGCCGGTCAGCGCAGCCCGTCGCTGCCGGGGGGCTACCTCATGACTCAGATTCCGCCACTGGCGTATCACGATACGAAGTTCATCGACTCGGACGAGGGACGCTCAGTGCGGATTCTGTCCGAGTATCTTGCTCCCCTGCGCGCCTTCAGCCTCGCGGGCATTACCTCGACCGTCGTGTTTTTCGGGTCGGCGCGCGTGCGTCGCGGCGGCGTCCTCGGGCGCTACGCCGATGAGGCAACTGAGCTTGCGCGCCTGGTTACGGAATGGAGCTGCGCCTGTACGGACGGCAGCCTGGTGGTGTGCTCCGGTGGTGGCCCCGGGATCATGGAGGCGGCCAATCACGGCGCTGCGCTCGGTGGCGGCCGCAGTATCGGGCTCAACATCGGCTTGCCGCAGGAGCAGCTGCCCAACCCGTACGTCACGCCCGAGCTGTCGTTTGAATTTCACTACTTCTTCATGCGCAAGCTTTGGTTTGCGCACCTGGCGCGGGCGCTGGTGGTATTCCCGGGCGGCTTTGGCACCTTCGACGAACTGTTCGAGATCCTCACGCTCGCGCAGACGCGCAAGCTCGACCGCTCGATCCCGGTGTTGCTGTACGGCTCCGCCTTCTGGAACGAGGTTGTCAATTTCCCGGCGCTCGTGCGCCACGGCACGATCGCGAGTGAGGATCTGCAACTGTTCGAGTTTGTCGATGATCCGCGCGCGGCGCTCAAGGTGCTGCAGGAACGCGTCGTGCTCGAGCCGCTCGCCCCCAAGAAGCCCCAGTTCGCCAAGTCGCGTTGTCCGCCGCAGCCCTAAGAGCGCTCCCGCGCAGCGCGCGTGGTCTTCAGATGACCTGCACCGTCGGGTCGATCTGCGCGGCCCACGCAAGCATGCCTCCCTCGAGGTTGGCAGGCGCAGCAATACTCGCCGCCAGCGCCATCTGGCAGGCGGCCATGCTGCGCCCGCCGCTGCGACAGATGAACACGGGGGTGCGACCGGCGAGCTCGTGCAGGCGCTGCGGCAGCGTACCCAGGGGAATGTTCACGGACCCGGCGAGATGGCCGGCATCGAACTCATGCACCTCGCGTACGTCGATCAGGGGCGGCGCGTCTGCGCGGGTACGCAGCAGCGTGGCGAGGTCCGCGACCGACAGTCGTCGAATATCTTCAGGGGTGCCGCTGCGGCTCATGGGTTTCGCATCCTTGGGTTCGGTGATTGAGGGCGTGTCGCCGCATACCGCGCAATCGCTGCGTCGCCGAGCCCGCAATTCGCGAAAGCGCATCGCCAGCGCATCGTAGGTGAGCAGCCGACCCAGCAGCGGCTCGCCGCTCCCGGTGATGAGCTTGAGAGCCTCGGTGGCCTGCAGCGTGCCCAACACCCCCGGCAGGACGCCGAGCACGCCTGCCTGCGCGCAGTTGGCGACCACGCCATCCTCGGCGTGGGGGAACAGGCAGCGGTAGCAGGGACCGCGCCCGGGGACATAGGTAAAGAGCTGGCCCTCGAAGCGATGGACGGCAGCCGATACGAGCGCCCGCGCGCCGAGCACGCACGCGTCGTTGACCACGTAACGCGTCGCGAGGCGGTCCGAACCATCGAGGACCAGGTCGTAGTCCGCGATGATTTCCAGAACGTTGGCCGCTGAGAGTTCCAGCTCGTGGGCGATGACGCGGATCTCGGGGTTGAGCGCCACCAGGCGCTCGCGGCCCGCCACGGCTTTGCTGCGTCCCAGCGCGTCGGTGTCGAACAGGACCTGACGCTGCAGGTTCGACAGCTCGACCGGGTCGCAGTCGAGCAGCCCGAGCGTGCCGCAGCCGGCGGCCGCCAGATAGAGTGCGGCGGGGGATCCCAGGCCGCCGGCACCCACCACCAGCACCCGCGCGGCCTTGATCTTCTCCTGGCCGGCGATGCCGATCTCGGCCAGTGCCAAATGACGGGCGTACCGCGCACGTTCCGCTTCCGTGAGACTCATGGCATGAGGATCCTCGCCCCCGTGAGCGGCTGTCAACGACCGCTGCCGCGCCTGCCGCCTCGCTCACGGCACCCCCCGAGGGTATGCTCTCGCGCCAGTCAGTCCGCGCTTTGAAAGGCACAAGTCGTGACGTTACGGTGGTGGTTTGTGGGCAGGACGATCGCGCTCGGCGCGCTGCTGGTGGTGGCGGCGCGCGGCACGCCCGCACAGCCCCCGGTGGCACAGCCGCTGGCGGTACGCCACGGCGGCGATGCGCGGTTCGCAACCCTCGAGCACGAGTATGTCACGTACATCCTTGCGCAGTTCCCGGTGGTCGCCACCTATCTGGGGGGTGCGGCGTACGACCCCACTCTCACGGCGGTGGACGGCAAGCTGCGCGACTACTCGGCCGCGGCGCTGCAGCAGGAGGATGCGCGGCTTGGCGAGTTCCGGGCGCGCTTCGCGGCGCTCGCGCCGGCGAACCTGTCGGCGCGGCGCCGCATCGACCGCTCCGTCGCTCTGGCGCAGATCAACTTCCTCGTGCACGAACACACGGTACGCCGCCACCAGCTGCGCAGCCTCGATTCCTACGTCGACGAGCCGTTCCGGGGCGTGGACTGGCAGATCCAGGCGATGAGTCCCACCGGCGCGGCTACCTACGGGTCCGATGACGAATGGCGCGACGTCATTGCGCGCACGCGCGCGGTGAGCGCTTATCTTGCCGCCGCCGAGGAGCAGCTCGCCGCGGGGGTGCAGGCTCACGACACGCCTGACTGGCGGGTGCTGCGCGATTTCGGCCTGCAGAGCAGCGCTGCGGACGCCGAGTACTTCGCCAAGACCCTGCCGCAGATCGCGGCGACGGACATCGCCCCGGCGCATCGGGAGGCGCTGGTGCGCGAGTTGCAGGACGCCGGCAATCAAGCCGCGTCCGCCTATCGCCACCTGCGCGATTTCGTGATCACGACGTTCTTCACCGACCCGCAGCTGGAGGGGAGTGCGGCACTCAAGCCCGCCTATCGCAGTGATCGCTTCGCCTTCGGCGCTGTCGAGTACGACTGGGCGCTGCGCAACAACCTGCACGTGAACCTGACGGCCGCCGAGCTTTACGCCGGTTCCTGGGGCGCGGTCCAGGCGACCCGGGCGGAGATGATGACGCTCGCGAGGCAGATTGCCGCAAGCCACCAATGGCCAGCGGCCCCGAGCGGCGAGCGGGCCGTGCGCGCGGTTTTCGAGCAGCTCAGTCAGAACGCCCCGCGCACGGATGCCGAGATGGTGGAAGGTTACCGGCGCACCGGGCAGCGTCTCGTCGAATACGCCAGGACGACGGGGCTGTTCGACGTGCCGGCCGACTATCGGCTCGAGGTCACCGCAACGCCGCCACCCCTGCGCTCCTCGATCGAGGGCGCCGCCTACTACGCCGCGCCGCCGTTCAAGAAAGGCGGCATCGGCCGCTTCTACGTGACGCCGACCGATGATGATGCGGCGGAGCTGCGCGCGGAGCACAACTACGCCGCGATGCCCGACCTCGCGGCGCACGAGGGCTTCCCTGGTCACGACTGGCACTACAAGGTGATGACGCAGTACCGCGCTGGCATCGCCGCGGTCCGCTGGCTCACCCCGGGGGCGGTGGAGGATTCCTCTTCGATGTGGCAGGACTCGATGGCTGCGGAGGGCTGGGGCCTTTACTCGGAGTCCCTGCCCGCTGAGCCGCAGAAGGCGGCTCCCAAAGGCTTTTACACCCCCGAGGAGCGGCTATACGAGCTGCGCGGCCAGCTCACGCGCGACCTGCGGGTGCGTCTGGACACCGGGCTGCACACCGGGAAGTTGCCGTTCGAGGAGGCGGTGACATTGTTTTCCGAGGTGGTCGACTTTCTGCCGGGTTCCTGCGCCGAGGCCGCGGCGCCGAAGCTGGAAGCCAAGCAGGCCAGCTGCAAGTCAGCGCGCGGAGCCATCGCGCGCTATGCCCGCTGGCCGACCCAGGCGATCACTTACCGTCTCGGCAAGGAGCAGATCCTCGCGCTGCGCAAGCGCGCGCAGCAGACGCTCGGGGCGCGCTTCAGCGCCAAGCGTTTTCACCTGGAATTCATGAAGCAGGGGACGATCCCGGCGGGCTACTTCGGCGAGGAACTGTTGCGCACGCTGCGGTCCGCTGCCCAGGAGCAGCCGCGCTAGGCCGTGCTGGGCTGGCAGATGAACAAGTGCGCCGGCAGCACGTTCCAGGGCTGAAACTTGCGGCCGACGTAGCCAAACACCCGCTCCAGATCCTGCAGCACACGGGTCGAGAACTGGTACACCAGAAACGCACCGCCGGGCTCGAGCACGTCGTGCGTCTTGCGCAGGATCTGTTCGCGCAGCGGGGCGTCGATGGTGCTGAAGGGAATCCCGGAGATGATGTAGTCGGCGCGCGGTAAGCCCATACGCCGCAGGATCTCGTCTACCTGCGCGGCGGAGCCCTCGACGACGCGCAGCCGCTGGTCGCTGATCGTCTCCCGCAGATGGCGTACGAAATCCGGGTTCATCTCGATGGCGATCAGCGTGCCATCAGCGCGCATGTGATGCAGGACCTCCGTGGTGATGCCGCCCACGCCCGGACCGTATTCGACGATGACGCGTGCGCGGCCGAAGTTGATCGGCTCGAGCAGCTGTTTGATCAGGAAGCGGGAACTGGGAACTATCGAGCCGAGCATGCGCGGGTGGCGGAAGAAATTGCGCGCGAACAGCAGCACGTCACCGTTGCTACTGCGCTGCGGCATGGGTTGTTGATTGTGCACGATTGAACCCCGGGGCGCGCTCTAACCGAGTCATCTTCTTCTATAGCAATATTCGCCGGCGGATACCACTTGGCGAAACCGACACCGAGTTGTCAGCCGCCCGCTCGTTTGGCCGCGTAGCCAAGCTTCAGTAACTCACTCACCAGGCGTGCACGGTGGTCGCCCTGGATCTCGATGACGCCATCCTTGACCGCGCCACCGGCACCGCAGAGCTTCTTGAGCCGGGTGGCGAGCGCCTCGAGTGCCGCCGGCTCGAGCGGCAGTCCCGTGATCACCGATACGCCCTTGCCGGCACGCCCGGCGACCTCCCGGCCTACGCGCACGCGCGCGCCGGCGCCGGCGCGCGCCGGCGCATTAAGTCCGCTGGTGCGGGCCGGCGCTGGTGCGTTGCGCAGCACCACGCCGCGGAATGTGCTTTTGGGCTTCAAGCGGTGTTACCGGCTACAATCCTGCCGAACTCGCAGTCCGGCCTGCAACCTTCCGGATCCGTTTCAGAGGCCCTCATGCCCCCACGCTCGCGCTTGCACGTTCCCAACCCACCGGCTCGCCCGGGCCAGGAGCCCGACTTCAGCTACGTGCAGATCTCCCCGGCGGGCGCGGTGCAGCGCCCGGACGTCAAGGCCGCAGTCCGCGACATTGAGGATCTGTCGGTGCAGATGGTGCGCGTCCTGGACGAGGATCACCGCGCGGTCGGTCCCTGGAACCCGCACCTGGAGCCCGAGGAGCTGCAGGTGGGCCTGCGGCATATGCTGCTGGTGCGGCTGTTCGACGACCGGATGCAGAAGATCCAGCGCCAGGGGCGCATCTCCTTTTACATCAAGTCTACCGGCGAGGAGGCGGTGGCGGTGGCGGCCGGCATGGCGCTCACCCCCGGGGACATGCTGTTCCCGTCCTACCGGCAGCAAGGCTTGCAGGTGGTGCGCGGCCGCAACCTGGTCGACCTCATGTGTCAGTGCCTCTCGAACACCCGCGACATGTGCAAGGGGCGGCAGATGCCCATCATGTACCACTGGGCGAGCGGCAACATTTTCTCGATCTCCGGCAACCTCGCCACCCAGTATCCGCAGGCGGTCGGCTGGGCCATGGCGGCGGCCATCAAGGGCGAGGACCGCATCGCCGCGAGCTGGATCGGGGAGGGCTCGAGCGCCGAGGCGGATTTCCACTACGCGATGACCTTCGCCAAGGTGTACCGCGCGCCCGTGATCCTGAATCTCGTCAACAATCAGTGGGCCATCTCCACGTTCCAGGGCTTCGCCGGCGGCGAGCAGCGCACTTTTGCGCAGGCCGGACCCGGCTACGGCATTCCCGGCATTCGCGTCGACGGCAACGACTTCCTCGCCGTCTACGCGGTCACCCAGTGGGCCGCCCAGCGTGCCCGGCAAAGCGGTGGGCCGACGCTCATCGAGCATGTGACCTACCGGGCGGCCGCGCATTCCACCAGCGACGACCCGTCCCGTTACCGCCCGAAGGAAGAGTGGCGTGCCTGGCCGCTCGGGGATCCGGTCGCGCGACTCAAGGCACATTTGATCGCGCTCGGCGAGTGGTCCGAGGAACGGCATGTCAAGCTCGAGAAGGAACTCGACGCGCACGTGAGCGCCTGCTGGAAGGAGGCAGAAACCTACGGGACGCTCTCGGGCGGCCCGTCGCTGGATCCGCTGACCATGTTTGAGGACGTGCTGAAGGAGCTGCCACCGAATCTGCAGCGTGAGCGCGAGGAAATGCGTGCGCTGCGCAGCGGCGGGCAAGAATCGCGCGCGCCGGCCCCGCCCGTGGCCAAGGAAGGCTGAAGAACTCATGGCACGCATGAACATGGTGCAGGCGTTGAACTCGGCGATGGACGTCATGCTCGGGCGCGACCCGCGCGTGGTGGTCCTGGGCGAGGACGTGGGCTTCTTCGGCGGCGTGTTTCGTGCCACCGAGGGTCTGCAGCGCAAGTACGGCGAGCAGCGCGTGCTCGACACGCCGATCGCCGAGGGCGGCATCATCGCCGCCGCCATCGGCATGGGGGCTAACGGACTGAGGCCGGTGGCGGAGATCCAGTTTGCCGACTACATCTATCCGGGCTTTGACCAGGTGGTGAGCGAGCTGGCGCGCCTGCGCTACCGCTCGGCGGGGGACTTCAGCGCACCCGTCACCATCCGCAGCCCGTGCGGCGGCGGCATCCGCGGCGGACAGACGCACTCGCAGAGTCCCGAGGCGCTGTTCGCGCACGTGTGCGGCATCAAGGTGGTGATGCCCTCGAACCCGTACGACGCCAAGGGGATGCTCATCAGCTCGATCGAGGGCGATGACCCGGTCGTATTCTTTGAACCCAAGCGCATCTACAACGGCCCCTTCGACGGTGATCCGCACAAGCCGGCCACGCCCTGGAGCGCGCATCCGCGTGGCGAGGTGCCCGAGGGGCACTTCACCGTGCCCCTGGGACGGGCGCAGGTCGTGCGCGAGGGGCGCGAGGTCTCGGTGCTCGCGTACGGCACGATGGTGCATGTGGCCGAGGCGGCCGTGAAACTGACCGGCATCGACGCCGAGATCATCGACGTGCGCACGATGGCGCCGCTCGACGTGGACACGCTGTGCACCTCGGTGTGCAAGACCGGACGCTGCGTCGTCGTGCACGAGGCCACGCGCTTCGGGGGCTATGGCGCAGAATTGGTGGCCACCGTACAGGAGCAGTGCTTCTGGAATCTCGAGGCGCCGATACAGCGCGTCGCCGGCTGGGATACGCCATACCCGCACGCCTTCGAGTGGGAGTATTTTCCGGGACCGGCGCGCATCGCGGCGGCCCTGCGCAACGTGGTGGGGGCGAAGTGAGCAACTACGTCTTCAAGCTGCCCGATCTGGGCGAGGGCACCGTCGAGGCGGAGATCGTGAATTGGCGCGTCAAGCCTGGCGATACGGTGGCTGAGGACGATGTCCTCGTTGAGGTGATGACCGAGAAGGCCGCCGTGGAGGTCCCGGCACCGGTGGGCGGACGCGTGATTTCCACGACCGGCGCGCCCGGGGAGATGGTGCCGGTGGGTGCTGCACTCATCGTCATCGACACCGGGGCAGGGGCCGCGGCCCCCGGGCCCCCCGCCGCCAGCGCACCGGCCGTCCGCACGGCGAACGTTGCCCATGCCAGGAGCAGCAACGGCGCGGCTGCCCCGATGCCCGCGCCTGCCCCAACACCTGCGGTTGCCCGCTCGGCACGGGTGGCCACGTCGCCCGCGGTCCGCCGCCGGGCGCACGAGGCCGGAATCGACCTGCAGCAGGTGGCGGGCTCAGGGCCGAACGGACGCATCGTCGCGAAGGATCTGGACAGCCACGTGGCGCAGCGCGGCGCGCCGCCGACGCCGCTGCGCGCGGCGCCCAAGGCGGTGCCGCAAGCCCGGGCCGCCATGGCCGCTGCGACCGAGGAGGTGAAGGTCATCGGTCTGCGACGCGTGATCGCGCAGCGGCTGAGCGAGGCCAAGCGCACCATCCCGCATTTCGCCTACGTGGAGGAGCTCGATATCACCGAGCTCGACTCGTTGCGGCGCCACCTGAACCAGCGGCTGCCTGCGGGCGCGGGGACACTCACCTACCTGCCGTTTCTCGCGCTCGCGCTGGTGCGCGTCCTGAAGGAGTTTCCGCAGTGCAATGCGCACTATGACGGGGAGCGCGGCGTGATCGTCCGGCACCGCGCGGTCCATCTGGGGGTCGCCACCCAGACCCCCGACGGCCTCAAGGTCCCGGTAGTGCACGACGCCCAGGAACTGGGGCTGTGGCAGCTGGCCGCCGAGATGCGCCGCCTCAGTGAGGCTGCCCGCACCAACAAGGCCAAGCGGGAAGAGCTCACCGGCTCGACGATTACCCTTACGAGCCTCGGCAAGCTCGGCGGCATCGCCAGCACGCCGATCATCAACGCGCCCGAAGTGGCGATCATCGGCGTCAACCGCGCCGTGCAGCGGCCGCTGGTCATTGACGGCGCGATCGCGGTGCGCCTGACGATGAACCTGTCCTCCTCCTTCGATCATCGCTTCGTCGACGGCTACGACGCCGCAGCCATGATTCAGGCGCTGAAGGAGTGCCTGGAGCATCCGGCGACGATCTTCATCGACGGCTAGGACGTCCCGGGTGGATGAACAGCGCAAGTCGCGCCTGAGCTTTGCACGCTGCGCGGCCATGGCCGCCGCCGTCACGATCCTGGCCTCCTGCGGTGGGAGCGACACGAACATCGTGGGCGGCAGCGGTCCCCCGGCCTACAGCACCGTAGCGCAGGTGAAGGTGTCCCAGCCGACCTCCTTTCCCGCCGGCTGCGAGGGTGTTCCGCCCGATGGCATTCTCTACCCTGATACGGCGATCGAGCCGCAGATCGCCGCGAACCTCCTGAACAACTCGTTCCTCATCGCCACCTGGCAGCAGAACCGTTGGTCGAGCGGGGGTTCGCAGGCGATCGGTGTGTCGATTTCCTCCGACGGCGGCAACACCTGGGTGCCCGCCAACGCGCCGTTCTTTTCCCGCTGCGCGGGTGGCAACAGCGGCAATGCCGGCAACTACGCCCGCGCCAGTAACGCCTGGGTGTCGGTCGCCCCGAGTGGCGTCGCCTATGCCCTGGCGCTCGCCTTCACTGGCGAGGTGTTCGCGCCTGCCTCGGCGAGCGCGATGCTGGTGTCGCAGTCGATCGATGGGGGCGCCAACTGGGCGCTGCCGATCGCGCTCATTCAGGACGGCGCCGCCTTCTTCAATGACAAGGGCTCCCTCACCGCGGATCCGACCGACAGCAACTACGTCTACGCGGTGTGGGATCGGCTCAATGCTCAGAACAACACCGGCCCGAGCTTCTTCTCCCTCACTGCCAATGCCAACTCCAGCTGGTCGACCGCGCGCAGCATCTATGATCCGGGCGCCGACAACCAGACGATCAACAACATCATCGTCGTGACTCCGGATGACACCCTCATCGACCTGTTCAACGAGATCGATGGCCTCAGTGGCAGCACCAGTACTTCGCACCTGAAGGCCATGCTCTCGAGCGACCATGGCACCACCTGGACGCCCCCGGTCCTGGCCGCGGACATGCTCGGTGTGGGCACCGTGGACCCCGACAACAATAACGGCGTACGCGACAGCGTGCTCTTGTTCACTACGGCGGTTGGGCCGGACGGCATCATCTACGTTGCCTGGCAGGATGCGCGCTTCTCCAGCGGCAGCTACGACGGTATCGCCCTCAGCCATTCCGCGGACCACGGTCTGACCTGGTCAACCCCGGTGCAGGTGAACGGGGACCCCTCCGTGCCGGCGTTCACGCCAACCTTGGCCGTCAGCCCCTCCGGCACGATCGCCGTGACGTACTACGACCTGCGCAACGCGCACTACTCGACAACTCAGCTGCTGACGGACGCCTGGATCGTGACCGCGAGCGATGGGATTCATTTCACAGAGAGCCACCTGAGCGGACCATTTGATCTGCAGCTGGCGCCACTCACCCCGGAGGGCTATTTCCTAGGGGACTATCAGGGCCTCGTTTACAGCGGCACTCAGTTCGAGCCTTTCTATGCCCAGACCGACGCGGGAACTGCGATTGCCGCGGATGTGTATTTCTCCTTCCCGCCCCCCACGGTGGCCGCGCAGGCGATGAACGCCTTCACGGCGCGGCCGGCGTCCGGCGGCGCCGCGTCCTTGCCCCCTGCCGCCCGCCTGCGCGCGTCGCAGCGCATTCGCGCGGCGCTGGCAGACCGCAATCCCGGCATGCGCCGCTAGCACGGCTTGCGCGGTTCGACAGCTCGCCTTCCGGAGCGCAAAGCCCGCGGTGCCGTTGGGTCCTGGGCAACGGCGCGTGTGGGTCGGGCCGGGGATCGCTCGCGGATTTCTGTCTAAAGCTGCGCGGTACGGGCCCCTGTCGTCGCAACAGCGGCGCGCGGCCGCGGTCATCGGCATTCCGCCTGCAGACCATTACAATTGTCGGGCTCTAAGGAGATGACACCATGAAGCGTTTGCTAAACCGACGTCAATTTAATGCCCGTTGCGCGGCCTTCAGCTTATCGTTTCCCACCCTACCCCTGGTGGCGGCGCAAGCCGCTGCACAGGTTATGGGCAGCGGCGTAGCTTCGAAGCCTGCTGCGCGCACCGTAAGGTTTCCGGATGGCGCCACCGTCCCCGCGCTTGGTCAGGGCTGCTGGCATCTGGGTCAGGAGAGGCATCCGCCGGCTGTCGAGGAAGAGGCGCTGCGCACCGGCATCTCCCTCGGCATGACGTTAATCGATACCTCGGGAAACTACGGCAATGGCCGCTCCGAGCAATTCATAAGCCACGTGATTGCCGGTCAGCGCGAGCGCGTATTCCTGGTCTCCAAGGTTGAGGGGAACCAGGTGTCGGGCGATGGCATCGCGCGTGCTTGCGCGGCGAGCCTTGCGCGTCTGGGCAGCGAGTATCTGGACCTCTACTTGCTGCATTGGCCGGTTCCCAGCGCGCAATTCTCCGGCGTGGTGGCGGCATTTGAGCAACTGCGCGCGGCCGGGAAGATTCGCGCCTGGGGCGTATCCAACTTCAACGTCGGCCAGATGGAAGATCTCTTCCGCGTGCCAGACGGCCAGCGCTGCGCCACCAACCAGGTCCCTTACAGTCTCAACAACCGTCGCATTGAGCGCGATGTCTTGCCGTGGTGCAAGCAGCACAATCTGCCGGTCATGGCGTACTCGCCGCTCGGCGGCGACCATAGCCTCGTGGTCAGCGACCGCACGCTGGCACAGGTCGGCACGGCCCATGGCTGCTCGCCCGCCGCGGTCGCTCTGGCGTGGGTGGTCCGCAGCGGGAACGTCATCGCAATTCCCGAATCTGGCTCCCCGGAGCATGTCAAAGAAAATGCCGTGGCGCTTTCAATCGCCCTTACGCCGCGAGACCTTCAGACCCTGGATGGGGCGTTTCCCGGCCCATTCGGCCCAACCTAGCGAAGAGCGTGTAACTTGCGCGCGTCAGCGGCGGACTGGCGACGCTGCGTATACGCGGCTGAGTTCAGTCGCGGTCTTACGGCTTGGTGGTGGCGTGATCCTGGCCAATGGCGGGGCCGCCCGCGTACTTCAGTTCGCCCGCCTCGATCCGCAGTTGCAGCCGGTTCTGCGGTGGTGGCAGAGGACAAGTGGCGAAGTCATTGAGCGCGCAGGGCGGGTTATAGGCCTTATTGAAATCCACCACCGCGCTGCCCGCGACGGGCAGGGGAACGTAGAGGAAACGACCCCCTCCGTAGGTCTCCTGACCGCTGGTGACGTCGGCGAACATAATGAAGAGCTGTTGATCGCCGGCCCGCTCGCGCACCGTATCGAGGCGCCATTCGCGCCCGTTTTGCGTGAACTGCAGCGCCCCGGGGGACACGGCTTCCTCCTCCATGCCGAGAATATTAATGATCCGCAGGCGCTTCTCCGGCGCGTAGGGGACGAAGCGCGCGTTGAGAACCCACTGGTCGCTGATGGGGAAGTATTGCAGGCCGCTGAACTCGCGGCGGCGCGGGTTATTGAGGTCACGCACCCGCACGCCCAGCCTGCCGCCGCGTTCGATCACGAAGAAACGCAGCGAGCCGCTCGAAAGAACGGTTGGTTCTCCACCGGCATCGCTGCGGAGCGCAACGGAATCGACCGCCGTGCCGTCGAGGAGCACCCCCGCGCCGGCCTGCGCCAGGAAGCGCACGCCTGCGCCGGTGACCTGGAAGGTGCCGGCCGTTTTCGCCAGCGCGGCATTCTCCAGGATGAGGTCATTGCCCGGGCCGCTGCCGAAGGAATTGCTGCCCTCCTTCAGCCAGAAGAGCCCCGCTAGCGTCAGCCAGCCGGCGTCACTCGTGAGCTCGGCCAGGCGCTGCGCACGCCAGCTCAGGACGTTCGCCTGCTCGGCGGTGAGCTCTGCGGATGCCGCGGTCGCCGTTGCTGACAGCGCGGCGCCGAAAACGAGTGCCATCAGAGTAACGCGGAAGTGCCTTCGGAAGCGCATCGATTCGGGCTCTGTGCTCAGGTGCTGCGCCCGAGAATTTCCTCGCGCACGTCGGCGATCTCGCGCGCCCTGGATGGGCGTGCACCCTCGCAGCGCTCCGGTCTTGGGCAGCGGTTGCTGCGCGGGCAGATGATGCGCGCGGGTTGGGCGAGCGCATCCTCGATCCAGGCGATGTTGAGTACGTTGGCCACCGCAGCCAGCACCTGACTGGCCGCTTTCGGGATACGCGCCTCGCCGCGCCGGTGCAGGCACTCGCGGAAGATGGACTCGATCACCGCCTCGCTGGCGACGCTGTGGGTGGCTAGCGCGGGGGCGAGATCCACGCCCACCGACAGCACGTGCGGGTTACCAGCCATATCATGCACGCGAATGGAGTGGCAGCAGTACAGGAGCGATCGTTCGCCGTCGCGCAGCACCGAGATCTGCGAGCCCGTCAGCCCGTGCTCACTCTCGATCATACGGAACACCGCCCAGTTCGGACACGGATCACTCACCTGCGCCAGGTTTCCCCATGGCAGCGGGATGCCGTTGCCGCGATAGACCGCGCGCAGGTAGCCGGGCGGATAGGCATCGAAGAAGTGCCAGTAGGGGTAGGGGGACACCTTGGTCATGCGGCGCATGATGACCGCCGGTGTCAGTCCGAGCCGCACGCCGGTCTCGACGCGATGACGCTCGCGCGCCAGGAAACGGCGGAAGGGCACCCGTGGCGCGAGCAGGGCTCCGGCAAAAAAGCTGCACTCGAAGTCGCGCCAGGCGTGCAGCACGTCCTGTGCGTTCATCCCAACCGCGGATGAGCCCCCTTCGGGGCTGCCGCCCATCTCCCCGCCGGTCGCATGCGGGGATTTCAGCCCATCCCCGCCGTGCAGCACCTTGTGGCCAATGTGGGCAGCGAGGTCGAACTTCAGGCGCGCCGGGTCCGCCTGCAGCGCGCGGTTGGCGTAGATGACGCGCGGGGCCTCGAAGAACGAGCGCACCATGCTGCGCACCTCGCGGTCCTTGTCGCGGGCGAGCACGGGCTTCCTCTCGAACCAGCGGATCTCCAGCCCGTGCCGCCGGCACAGGCGCATGAGGTCGTCCACGGACAGGGGAAAGCGCCGCTCGCCGACGCGGTCCGCGGCCCGTTCCAGGTCGGGGAAGTCGTTGCGCGACATTTCCTGATGGGACCGGATGAGCAGGTGCGCGAACTGCCGCCCGGTGGTACCGGTCTGCGCCAGCAGTTCCGGAATGGCTGCTTGCAGCAACGTCTTGGAGAACAGAAACGCGGGCTCGAGCGGGACGCGCACGGCGCCCTGACCAGAACCGCTCGGTGCCAGCTCCAGGTCGGCGCTCTCATCGAGAAACCAGGCGGGCGCGCGCTGAAAAACCGCCGCCAGCAAGCCCAGCAGCTGCGTGGACGGGGAACGCTTGCCGCTTTCGATCATGCTGAGGTAAGACACGGACGGCCCGACCGCCGCGTCCCGCTGGATGCAGCGCACCGAGAGCTCCTCGAGCGTCAGTCCATTGGCCTTGCGCAGGCCGCGCAGTTTAGCGCCCAGAAAGTGACCCTTGCGCAATAACTCCGGCATATGTCGAACGGCGGCCCGCGGCTGGAGAGGAGTTTGTAAAATTAACAGTGTGAAGTTTCTGCAGTCAAATTTCATCGGGACTCGACGTATATTGGGGGGCCGATGAACGCCCAGACTCACGCGCAGCCTTACTCGCGCGACCCCGCGGGACCGAGGGTCGAAGTCCTCGGCCAGACGGTCGACCGCCAGGACGAGGTGCTGACGCCACTCGCGCTGCAGCTGCTGGCCAGCCTGCACCGTCGCTTCAACGCGCGGCGCCTGGAATTGCTCCACGCCCGCCGCGAGCGGCAGATCCAGCTCGATGACGGAGCGCTGCCGCAGTTCCTGCCGCACACCGCCGCGGTGCGCGCCGCCGACTGGCGTATCGCCCCGGTGCCGCAGGATCTGCTCGACCGGCGCGTGGAGATCACCGGCCCCGTCGACCGCAAGATGGTGATCAATGCCCTGAATGCGCCGGTGCGCTGCTTCATGGCGGACTTCGAGGACTCCTGCTCGCCGACCTGGGAAAACATCGTGCGCGGCCAGGTCAACCTGGCCGATGCCATCCGCCGCACGATCAGCTTCGACGATCCGGCCACCGGCAAGGTGTATCGGCTCAATGACCGCACCGCCACGCTGATCGTCCGCCCGCGCGGCTGGCACCTGCCCGAGAAGCACGTGCACATCAACGGCGAGGCGGTCTCCGGCGCGCTGTTTGATTTCGCGTTGTTCCTCGCCAATAACCATGAGGCCTTGGCGCGGCGCGGTACCGGACCTTACTTCTACCTGCCGAAGATGGAGAGCCACCTCGAGGCGCGGTTGTGGAACGAGGTGTTCATTGCCGCCCAGGAGGCGCTCGGGCTGCCGCGCGGCACGATCAAGGCGACCGTGCTGATCGAAACGATCCTCGCGGCCTTCGAGATGGATGAGATCCTGCACGAGCTGCGGGAGCACTCCGCGGGACTCAACTGCGGGCGCTGGGATTACATCTTCAGTTTCATCAAGAAATTCCGGAACCGGCCCGATTGCGTGCTGCCCGATCGCGCCACGGTGACGATGGACCGGCACTTCTTGAAATCCTACGTCGAGCTCCTGATCAAGACCTGCCACCGCCGCGGCGCGCACGCCATCGGCGGCATGGCCGCGCAGATCCCGATCCGCGATGATCCGGCCGCCAATGAGGCCGCCATGGCGCGGGTGCGCGCCGACAAGCTGCGCGAGGCGCGCGCCGGGCACGATGGCACCTGGGTCGCGCACCCCGGCCTGGCGGGCATTGCCCGCGAGGCCTTCGATACGGTGATGAGCGGGCCGAATCAGCTGTCGGTCCTGCGCGCGGACGTGAATGTCGGGGAGCTCGACCTGCTCAAGGTCCCGGAAGGCGCGATCACCGAGGCCGGCCTGCGCGGCTGCATCCGCGTCGGGGTGCAGTACCTCGAGGCGTGGCTGCGCGGTAACGGCTGCGTACCGCTTTATCACCTCATGGAAGACGCCGCCACAGCGGAGATCTGCCGCGCGCAGCTGTGGCAGTGGCTGCGGCACGGAGCGCGGACCAATGATGGCCAACCGATCACCGTCGAGCGCTTCGACCGTCTGATGAGCGCAGAGCTCGACCGCATCCACCAGGAGGTGGGCGCCGCCCGCCTGACGCAGGGGGTATTCCCGAGCGCCGCGCGGCTCTTCGAGCAGATGACCAAGAGCGAGCAATTCGACGAGTTCCTGACATTGCCGGCGTATGAGCTGCTGAGCTAGCGTGCCGGCGCACTGAAACAGAGGCAAAGGCATGAGTGCTGTGAAATCCCTTCCTACCGCTGAAGAACTGGGGCGCAACTGGCGCGAGAGTCCGCGCTGGCACGGCATCAGGCGCGGCTACGAGGCGGCCGAAGTGGTACGCCTGCGCGGCACGATCCCGGTGGAGCATTCCATCGCGCGGCTGACGGCGGAGAAGTTATGGCGCTACCTGAACGAGAAGCCCTTCGTGAACGCGCTCGGCGCGTTGACCGGCAATCAGGCGATGCAGCAGGTCAAGGCGGGCCTGGATGCCATCTATCTGTCCGGCTGGCAGGTGGCTGGGGACGCCAACCTCTCCGGGGAGATGTACCCGGATCAGTCGCTGTATCCGGCCGATTCAGTGCCGGCGGTGGTGCGACGCGTCAACAATACGCTGCGCCGCGCGGACGAGATCCATCACGCGGAGGGCGATGACACCATCGACTGGCTGAAGCCGATCGTGGCGGACGCCGAGGCCGGCTTTGGCGGGGTGCTGAACGCCTTCGAACTGATGAAGCAGATGATCGATGCGGGCGCTGCGGGCGTGCACTTCGAGGACCAGCTGTCCTCGGCGAAGAAGTGCGGCCACATGGGCGGCAAGGTGCTCGTGCCGACGCAGGAGGCGATCAACAAGCTCATCGCCGCGCGCCTGGCGGCGGATGTGTGTAACGTGCCCACGGTGCTGGTGGCACGCACCGATGCGGAAGGGGCCACGCTGCTCACCTCCGACGTCGATGAGCGCGACCGTCCGTTCATCGATGCAGTCAAGGGCCGCACCGCGGAAGGGTTCTTCACGGTCAAGGCGGGGTTGAAGCAGGCGATTGCGCGCGGGCGTGCCTACGCGCCCTACGCGGACCTCGTGTGGTGCGAGACGGCGAAGCCCGATCTGGAGGAGGCGCGCGAGTTCGCCGAGGGCATTCACGCGCAGTTCCCGGGGAAGCTCCTCGCCTACAACTGCTCGCCCTCGTTCAACTGGAAACGTAAGCTCGATGACGCGCAGATCGCGAAGTTCCAGCGCGAGCTCGGCGCCATGGGTTATCGCTTCCAGTTCATCACGCTGGCGGGGTTCCACGCGCTCAACTACTCCATGTTCGAGCTGGCGCGCGGCTACAAGGCGCACCAGATGAGCGCCTACGTCAGCCTGCAGCAGGCGGAGTTCGCTGCCGAGACGCACGGCTACACCGCCACCAAGCATCAGCGCGAGGTCGGCGCGGGCTACTTCGACGCGGTCACGCAGGCGGTCAGCGGGGGCACCTCTTCGATCACCGCGCTCACCGGCAGCACCGAGGAGCAGCAGTTCCACAAGGTGTCCTAGCGGCGCCGGGCGTGCGAACGCGCTAGGCTAAGCCCCTGGGCAGCCGGGGGGCGGCCGTGGCTTAGCGTTGGGGGCAGCATGGGTCGCGGCGCTATCTGGCGTTCCTTGTACGGGCAGGTGCTGATCGCCATCGGGCTTGGCATCGTGCTCGGGGTCTTCTGGCCGCACTTCGCGCAGCAGCTGAAGCCACTCGGGGACGGCTTCATCAAGCTGGTGAAGCTGCTGATCGCACCGATCATCTTCTGCACGGTCGTGAGCGGCATCGCGGGGATGGCCAAGCTGCGCGAGGTCGGCAAGGCCGGTGGGCTGGCGCTGCTGTATTTCGAGGTCGTGTCCACGATCGCATTGCTCATTGGCCTCGTGATCGTGAACGTCCTGAAGCCGGGCGTGGGCGTCAATGCGGACCCCGCCACCCTAGACACCCAGGCGATCGCCCAGTACACGACCCCGGGCGGCATGCCCGGCGTCACCGAGTTCATTCTCAACGTGATTCCCAACACGTTCTTCGGCGCGTTCGCCAGCGGCGACGTGCTGCAAACGCTGCTGCTCGCGGTGCTGTTCGGCTTTGCGCTGCACGCGGTCGGCGGCAAGGCCAATCCGCTGTTCCAGATCGTGGAAGAGACCGGGCAGGTGCTGTTCACCATTGTTCGCTACATCATGCGGCTGGCACCGCTGGGCGCCCTGGGCGCCATGGCGTTCACGGTCGGGCGTTATGGCCCGCAGTCCCTGTTGGCGCTGGCGCGCCTCATGGGCTGCTTCTACCTCACCTGCGCACTGTTCGTGCTGGTGGTGCTGGGGCTCATCGCCCGGCTGCACGAGTTTTCCGTGCTGGCATTCATCCGCTATATCCGCGAAGAGCTCTTCATCGTGCTTGGCACCTCGTCATCCGAGTCGGTGCTGCCGCGCATGCTGGGCAAGATGGAAGACCTGGGGGTGCGCAAGTCGATCGTCGGCCTCGTCATCCCGGCGGGCTACTCCTTCAATCTCGATGGCACTTCGATCTACCTGACAATGGCGGCCGTGTACATCGCGCAGGCCACCAATACCCCGCTGGATATCTGGCACCAGCTGACGCTCCTCGCGGTGCTGCTGCTGACTTCCAAGGGTGCGGCCGCAGTCACTGGCGGGGGCTTCATCACGCTCGCCGCCTCGCTCTCGGCCGTGGGGCATGTACCGGTGGCAGGACTTGCGCTGATACTGGGTATCGACCGCTTCATGTCCGAGGCGCGCGCACTCACCAACCTCGTCGGCAACGGCGTGGCGACGATCGTCGTCGGCCGCTGGTGCGGGGCGGTAGATGAGGCGCGCCTGCAGGCCACCCTGGGGGGCGCCCCGCGCGGCCCGCTGCCCTCGGCGTCCGCGCCATGAAGGCGCGCGGCCGGTCGGCTCAGAAGTTCGCGGTCACCGCGAGGGTCAGCAGCGCGTCGGTGCCCTGCGAGCCGGCGAAGCGCTCGTACTCGAGCCGTATTGCCGGCAGGCCGAACTTGAACTGGCCCCCGGCCCCCCAAGCGACGCTGGTGCGCGAGCTGTCGTCGCTCGTGTTGGCCGGGACAAGGTTGCACAAGGAACATCCCGGGGTGAATCTGGTGCTGGTGTTGCTCTGGATGCGTGCCGGCCCCGCCTTCGCGTAGAGGTCGAACCAGGGCACCGGCACGGGCAGGTAGAGCAGGGCAAAGGCGGCCGTGGCGTGGGCGTCGGTGGAGACCTGCGTGGTGGCGGTGCTGCTGACGTAGGTGACATCCTTGTTGCCGAAGTTCGCGTATTCGACTTCGGCCCCAAACATGTCCAGTGGATGCCAACCGGCCACGACCTTCCAGCCGGCGACATGGGTATCGATCTGGTAATAGTCCTGGCGCAGCGTCGACTGGCCGACGCCCGCACCGACGTAAAACTCGAGTAAGTCAGCGGCGCCGGCGCCTGCGCTCGCGAGCAGCGTGGAACCAAGCAGGACAGCGGCCATCAAGCGCATGGGTAACCTTTCGTCCGTGGACGGACCTAGCTAAGAGATGCAGCGTCTGCCAGAAGTTCAAATCCGACCGCACGCACCGTGCGGGCACATTCGGTTACTTCCTCGGAGCGTCGGGAGTTGAGTAGGCGGAGCGGCTACTTGGCGGTCGGCAGGGCAAACTCCGCGCCCTTCGGCGTGCTCTCGGGCCAGCGCTGCATGATCGACTTCTGGCGCGTGTAGAAGCGCACGCCTTCCTCGCCATAGGCGTTCATGTCGCCGAACAGGCTGCTCTTCCAGCCGCCGAATCCGTGCCAGGCCATCGGCACGGGGATCGGCACGTTGATGCCAACCATGCCCACCTCGATGCGACGCCCGAACTCCCGGGCGATGTTGCCGTCGCGCGTATAGCAGGCGACCCCGTTGGCCATTGGATGGGCGTTCACCAGGCTCACCGCGGCGGCGAAATCCGGCACCCGCACGCAGCACAACACCGGACCGAAGATCTCCTCGCGGTAAATGCGCATCTGTGGCGTGACCCGGTCAAAGAGCGTGGCGCCGATCCAGAAGCCCTGTTCATGGCCGGGGATCGCGAACGGCGCGCCGCTCGCCGGATCGCGGCGGCCGTCCACCAGCAGCTGCGCGCCGCTGGCGACGCCATCCTCGATATAGCCGCGGATGCGCTCGAGCGCCGCCTGGTTGATGACCGGTCCCATCTCGGCATCCGGCTGCATGCCATGTGCGATGCGCAGGGCGCGTGCGCGCGCACTCAGCTGCGGCAGCATGCGCTCGGCGGTGTCGCCGACCAGAACGGCTACCGAGATCGCCATGCAGCGCTCGCCCGCGGAGCCGTAGGCCGCGCCGATGAGCGCATCGACGGTCTGCTCCAGGTCCGCATCGGGCATCACCACCATGTGGTTCTTGGCGCCGCCGAGCGCCTGCACGCGCTTGCCGTGCGCGGCACCACGCTGATAGAGGTAGTGCGCAATCGGTGTTGAGCCGACGAAGCTCAGCGCGCGCACGTCCGGATGATCCAGCAGCGCATCGACCGCGACCTTGTCGCCCTGCACCACGTTGAATACCCCATCGGGGAGTCCAGCCTGCGACAGCAGGCGCGCCATGAAGATCGACGCAGACGGGTCACGCTCGCTCGGCTTCAGCACGAAGCTGTTGCCGCAGGCGATAGCGACGGGAAACATCCAGCACGGCACCATGCAGGGGAAGTTGAACGGCGTGATGCCGGCCACGACGCCGAGCGGCTGGCGCAGCGTCCAATTGTCGATGCCCGTGGACACTTGATCGGTGAAGGCGCCCTTCAGCAGCTGTGGAATCCCGCAGGCGAATTCCACGATCTCGATGCCGCGCGTGACCTCGCCCTGCGCATCGCTGAATACCTTGCCATGCTCTTGAGTGATGAGCCGCGCGAGCGCGTTGCGGTGCTCATTCAAGAGCGCGAGGAACGCCGCCAGCACCCGCGCACGGCGCACCGGCGGGGTCTGCGACCAGCCCGTCAGCGCCGCCCCGGCGCTCGCGACCGCGGCCTCGACGTCGGCGTTGGTGGCCAGCGCGACCTCGCGCGCGATCGCGCCCGTGGCGGGATCGAACACCGGCAGGCGCGGTCCCGTGCCGGCGACGGCTCGGCCTCCGACCCAGTGCGGGATCAGTTCGGCGGCACCGGACTGCGGGGCTGCGGAGCTGGGCTCCGGCGGGAATTTCGCGACTGCCATGGGAGTGGTCCGGGAGGCGTGCTGTAGGAGCGCAAATCATAGACCACTTCGCGAGTGCCCCGCATACTCGCGCGCACCCTATGGCCATGCAGCTCTTGTTTCCGACCCGGATCTATCAGGCGCGCCTGACGCAGCGGGGGTGGCGCGCGCTGAACGCGCGCCTGTTGCGCGAGTGCCGCCAGGTGCGTGCCGATGATGCCGTCGGGCGGCGCTGGTCGGCGCGCAATTATCCGGGCGGCTACACCTCCTACAGCTCGGCGCAGCGCATGCACGAGCTGTCGCCGACGTTCGCTGCACTCGCGCGGCAGCTCGACACCCACGTGAAGCGCTTTGCGCAGGCGCTGCAGTTTGACCTGCGCGGACGGCGGCTGGTGATGACGGACTGCTGGGTCAACATCATGGGCGCGGGTGCTGCGCACGCCTGGCATCTGCATCCGCTCGCCACCATCAGCGGCACCTACTACCTGCAGATTCCTCCGGGTGCGCCCGGGCTCAAGTTCGAGGACCCGCGTCTCGAGCGTTTCATGGCAGCCCCGCCGCGCCGGAGCACGGCGCGACGCGAGAATCGCCTCTGGGCCGGCGTGAGCGCCCGAGCCGGCGCGCTGGTGCTGTTCGAGAGCTGGCTGCGCCACGCGGTGGCGCCCCACACGCGCGCCGCCGAGCGCGTCAGCATCAGTTTCAACTACAACTGGTTCTGAGTCCGCGCGCGTCAACGCGCACACGCCCGTTGCGTTGCCCGGAGTGACACGGCACGCGCACCGGCGAAGTTCAGCCGTCGTTCAGTCTGGCTCGTCCAACGTAGTGGTGAAGGAGTCGCAATTCATGCGCAAACAGACTCGCGGTCTGCTGCCGGCACTGATGCTCGCACTGCTGCCACTGGCGGCGTCGGCCAGCGTCGTGGTCGGTGTCTCGGTGAACATTGCGCCTCCGGCTGTGCCTGTCTATGTGCAGCCGGCCATTCCGGCGGCGGGCTACATCTGGACTCCGGGCTACTGGGCCTGGGGACCAGGTGGTTACTACTGGGTCCCGGGCACCTGGGTGCTGCCGCCTGCGGTGGGCCTGTTGTGGACGCCCGGTTACTGGGGCTGGGCAGGCGGCGCCTATCTGTGGCATCTCGGTTATTGGGGTCCGCACGTCGGCTTCTACGGCGGCATCAACTACGGCTACGGCTATGGTGGTGTCGGTTACGCAGGCGGTTACTGGCATGGCAGCCAGTTCCTCTACAACACGAGCGTCAACAACGTGCGCAACGTCAACGTGACCAACGTGTACACACGCACCGTAATGAACACCGCGCCGGTGAATCGCGCGAGCTTCAACGGCGGCACGGGCGGCATCGCCGCGCGCCCCTCACCCGCGGAGCTGTCCGCCGAGCAGGAGCGGCACGTCGGTTACACCGGCCCGCAGCGCGCGCACGCGAGCCTGGCGCAGACCAATAACGCGCTGCGCGCTTCGGTCAACGGCGGCCGGCCGCCGATCGCCGCCACGACTCACCCTGCGGTCTTCACCGGGCAGGGCGTGGTTCCCGCGCATGCGCCGCAGGGTGGGGGCGAACATGCGAACCCGCAGTACACCGCCCACGCGCCCTCAACCCCGTACGCCTCACCTGCCCCCTATAGAGGGCAGCCCGGCGCCTACCCGGCGCATGGACCGGCCGCCCAGCCGGGCCACCCGGTTCACGGCGAGGCTCCGGGGCGCCGCTGAAGCCCCTGGAGGTGCCTCCTCCGGCACCCGTGTCCCTTTGCCCGAAATGCTGCCCAGGTCCGATTCTCATGCCCGGTGGATTTGTAGAATCGATGGTCCCTTTCTTGCGGGAAAAGAGACTCTAAATATGCGTAATACATTGTTTTCATTAGCATTGTTACTCGCCGGGTGCGTGGTGGCGCCGCCGCCCGCGCCCTACGAGCCTCCCCCGCTCCCGGCCGCCGAAGCCGTGCCCGAGGCACCGCCTCCAAGCGTCTACGAGGAACCGCCGACCTATGAGCCTGCGCCGGTGGTGGTCGCCTGGGCGCCCCCGCCGATGCTGGTCGAGGTACCGCCGCCGATGCCCTTCGAGAGCGCGGTATGGGTCGGTGGCTACTGGGTCTGGCGTGGGAACTGGGTCTGGGCGAGCGGCCGCTGGATGGGCCCGCCGCAGCCCACCTACGTGTGGGTGCACCCGTACTACGAGCATCGCGCCGATGCCGTGATTTTCATCGACGGACACTGGGCGGCGCCGGGCGTCGCCTTCGTGCCGCCCCCGCGCACCCTGCCGCTCGTTTACGCCAGGCCGGCCTACGGCGTGGTGCCCGGACCGCGCCCGATCGGCCCTGAGGGTTGCTTCGTGCCGCCGCCGCCCGGCTCGCGCCGGGGCATCATCGTACCGGCGCCCATCGGCACGGCGCCCGCGGTCGTGACCAGCGCGCCGCCGGTGATTGCTCCGGGCATGCGGGTCAGCACGAACTTTACCAACGTCACCAACAGCCACGTCACCAACATCACGAACGTCACGAATGTCACGAACGTGACCATCGTCGCTCCGGCGGGTGCCACGGCCAACGGCCAGGCGTTCAGCGGTTCGGTCCCCTCGGCACCGCACCTGGCGGCTGCCCGGCCTGCCGTGGTGCAGGCGCGTGCGCCGGAACCGCCGTTCAATCACCCGGGTGCGCCCGCGGCGGCGCCGCCGGCCAATGGTTACGCCGCGCACGTGCCCCCGCACGCCACGGCGGCGACCCCCGAGTCGCAGCCGGGCCGTACCCAATACGCCGCGCGCGTCGAGGCGGCGGGACAGGCCGTGCCGCCGGTCGCGCCGCGTCCGGTCTCTACGTCAGGTTATGCGCACCAGAACTCCCCCGCGCCCCACGCGGCGGCGGCACCACCGCCTGCAGCGCCGCACGGGTCCGGTAACGCGCACCCGCCCGCGAGCGCCAGCCCGCCGGCGGCGCCGCACACCGCGAACAGCGGCGCTGGCAATACGGCCAAGCCGGCGACGCCGGAGAGCCAACACAAGCACGAGGAAGAGGGACAGCCGCAGCGCTGAGCGGCGCGCGCTAAGGCAGCACGCGCCGCAGCCACCCGGCGATATCCAGGACCTCCTGCGGGCACACGGCGTGAGGCATGCTGTAAGCATGCCACTCCACCGCATAGCCGGCGGCTTCCAGCTGCCGGCGCGCCTCGGCGCCGAGCGCCGGCGCCACCACCGGGTCCTGCGACCCGTGCGCGAGGAATATGGGCGTAGCGTCGTTCGCCGTGTTGCGCTCAGCGAGCAGCCGCGCGGCGAGTACCAGATAGCACGACAGTCCCATGATGCCCGCCAGCTTCTGCGGATAGCGGGTGCCGGCAAACAGCGCCATGGCGCCGCCCTGGGAGAAGCCGGCCAGCACGATGCGCTCGCTGGCGATACCGCGCGCATTCTCGCGCCGGATGAATGTTTCAATCGTGCTCTGCGAGGCGCGGATGCCGCGTTCGTCCTCGGCGGCGGCGCGGTTGAGCGCCGCGATGTCGTACCAGGCGCGCATGGCATAGCCGTTGTTCAGCGTGACCGGGCGCACGGGCGCATGCGGAAACACGAAGCGCAGGGGGCGCTCCCGCGGCTGCGCCAGCTGCGGCACCAGCGGCTCGAAGTCGTGCCCGTCGGCACCCAGTCCGTGCAGCCAGATCACCGCGGCGGAGGGGTTGCGGCCGGTTTCCACTTCAACTGCTTCAGAGGCCACGGACGACTCCTTAGACATGCACCTGCTCGCATGTTAGTGCAGCCGCGACGCTGCGTGCAGGCCCGGTGAGCTAATGGCACCGCGCAGGGGCGCCACGCGGCGCCGCCAGGCCCCCCCGCGTGCGCGCCGGCGCCGCGCGCACGGCCCGCTGCCGGCGGCCACGTGCATCCTGTACCTGGTGTACGCCCTGATCGCCCTCGTCGGCGCGAACTTCATCTACCAGGTGATCCGCAAGCCGACGGAGCTCTTCTTTCCGATCAGCGGTGCGCTCTACAAGACACCCGAAGAAACCTGGCGCGTCTACGCCGGACTGTTCCGCCGCTATGCCACGCCGCACGTGAGCGCGTCACTGCTAGCGGCGCTGGCGCAGGTAGAGGGTTCCGGCAATCCCCTGGTGCGCACCTACTGGCACTGGGCTTCGCCCGCGCGGCTCTTCGATTTCTATCGGCCCGCCTCGAGCGCCGTCGGCATGTACCAGATCACCGACTCGACTTTCGCCGAGGCGCGTCACTACTGCATCCACGATCACCGGTTGACGCGCGAGGGCGCCTGGGACGACTGGCACTCCTGCTGGTTCAACCGCCTGTACCTGCGCGTCCTGCCGCGAGACGCGGTGGAACTGACGGCGGCTGATCTGGAACTGAAAGTCGCGGGGATTCTCGCGACGCTCCCGCACGGCGCCGCGAGCGCCGCCCAGGTGCAGCATCTGGCTGCCGTCGTGCACCTGTGCGGTGCGGGGGCTGCGGATCTTTACGCGCGGCGCGGGTTTCGCGTCAGCGCCGGGCAGCGCTGCGGCGAGCATGACCCGCGTGACTACCTGGCGCGGGTCGACGGCTTCAGCCGAGAATTCGCGCGCCTGGAGGCGCGCGAGGCGGCCCCGCCCACTCAGTGATCGTGTTCGCCGGGGCCGTGCGCGTGGCCGTGCTGCAGTTCCTCGGCGGTCGCCGCACGCACCTCGGCCACCTCGACCTCGAAGTTCAGGTTCTGGCCGGCGAGCGGATGGTTGCCATCGAGCGTCACCAGGTCGCCGGTGAGCTGCGTCACCGTGACTGCCTGCGTGCCCTGTGCAGTCTGCGCCTGCAACCGCAGGCCGACGCGCACCTCCGGCACCCCCTTGAGCGCGCGGCGCGGCACGCGCTGCACCAGTGCCTTGTCATACTCACCGTACGCGTCCGCAGGGGGTATCTTCACCTGCAGCTTGTCACCGGCGTTCTTGCCGGCGAGCTCGCGCTCGAGGCCCGGGATCAGGTTGCCGTGTCCATGCAGGTAGGTGAGCGGCTCACCGGCCGCGGAGCGATCGAGCACTTCCCCCGCGTCGTTGGTGAGCGTGTAGTGGATGCTGACGACCTGGTCCTGTGCGATGCTCATCGGGGTTCCTGTGGGAGGGTGAAAAGTGGCGCAGCGCAGCGCACGCCCTCAAGAATACCATCTGCGCGCGCACGCGCCCCGCGCTTCGCCACCACGGCTCGCCTAAGCGCGGGCGCGGTCGATTGCCCCCAGCAGAAGCGTGAAGGTCTCCAGCAGCGGCAACTTCAGATCGAGTGCGTGTGCCTTCTGCAGCGCGTAGCCGAAGGTCTCATTCACTTCCAGGGGGCGGCCGGCCTCGACATCCTGCAATGCCGACATGCGATGCTGTGGCGCGTTGACCCGGTAGTGCGCCCCGGCCGCGCTGACCACGGCCACCGCCTCCGGTTCGCTGGCCTCGCACAGCCTTCGGGTCGGCAGGACGGCGCGATCGCTGAGCCCGATGCCGAGCGCGTGCGCGAGGCGCCCCATCTCGCGCACCAGCCGCACCAGCACGAGGGCCGAGTCCGCATCGGAGAGGAATCTCCAGGTGGCGGCACGCGTTGTCACGGCGAGGGCGATGAGGCCCACCCAGGCGCAGAACTTTGACCACTCGAGCGCGAGGATCTCCGGACTGGCGGCGGCGCGCACCCCGGCGGCATCGAGGGTGCGTGCCAGCTGCTGCGCCCGCGCGCTCTCGCCACCGGTGAGCTCGCCGACCAGGATGTTGACGTTGCGCGTGAACAGCACCTCACCCCCAGGCAGCAACTCGCCGCTCGTGTCGGCGAGCGCGCCGAGTACCCGCTCGGCGCCGAAGGCGTGCGTCAGGAGCTCGTCCTTGAGCGGTCCGTTCTGGATCGACAGCGTCATCCCGAAGCGGGCGTGGCGCAGCGTCGCGAGCGCCGCGGCGGTTCCAGGGGTCTTGGTCGCAACGATCAGCACGTCCGCGCTGTGCAGCTGCGCGGGGTCGCGCAGCGTGCGCACGGGGGTGCTGAACTCGCTAAGCCCGCGGATGCGGATACCCTGCGCCTCGAGGTGCGCGGCGCGTGCGCCGCGCGCGAGCATCGCCACGGAGTGGCCGGCGCGGGCCAGGTGGGCGCCGACGATCGAGCCCATGGCGCCGGCGCCGAGGATCGCGAACTCGTACTCAGCCGGTGCGTTCATGCCGGGGTCGACGCGCGCGCCACGCCCGCCTTCAAAGCGCCTCGGCGATGTCCTGCATGAGGCCGCGATCTTCCGGCTTCACGGTCGGCGGGTAGCGCCTGAGCACCTTGCCGTCGCGGCCGATGAGAAACTTCTCGAAGTTCCAGGTGATGTCGCCTTCGATGCCCGTGCCCGCGGCGGTGAGGTAGCGATATACGGGATGACGCTGTGCGCCATTGACCTCCAGCTTCTCGCTCAGGGGAAAACTGACACCGTAACTGGTGCGGCAGAACT
This sequence comes from uncultured Pseudomonadota bacterium, assembly GCA_963806375.1. Lineage (GTDB taxonomy): Bacteria > Pseudomonadota > Gammaproteobacteria > Steroidobacterales > Steroidobacteraceae > 13-2-20CM-66-19. The sequence goes on along the minus strand of CAWDXW010000003.1, from coordinate 417,073 downwards.
GCACGATCTGCTCGGCGCTGCCGGGCTCCTGGGCGGCGAACTGGTTGCAGGGAAAGCCGACGACGGTGAAATTCTCGGCGGCCAGCTCACGCTGCAGCTGCTCGAGTCCCTCGTACTGCGGGGTGAGTCCGCAGCGGCTCGCCACGTTCACGGCGAGCGTCACTTTGCCGTGCAGCGGACCGAGCAGGTCCGGCGTGCCGTCGATCCTGGCCACCGCGATGTCGTAGAAGCCGCTCATGCGCCGCACTCCCAAATTCCTGCGAGGGAGTTGTACGATACACCACCGGCATGGCGATCTCCCGCACCTGCCGGCACGCCGCGGGGATCTGCATGAACGCCGAACTCAACAAGACCGAGACCGCCAAGGTCGTCGATACGCTCAACCGCATTCTCGAGCTGGAACTGGCCGGGCTGGTTCGCTACCTGCATTACAGCTTCATGGTCTTCGGTCACAACCGCATTCCGATCGTCGCCTGGCTGCGCAGCCAGGCGGACGAGTCGCAGGCGCACGCCGTGCGTGCCGGCGAGCACATCACGAGCCTCGGTGGTCATCCCTCGCTGAAGCTCGGGTCGCTGCTCGAGACCCACAAGCACAACGTCGACGAGATCCTGCGCGAGGCGCTCGGCCACGAGGAGGAGGGCCTCGCCGAATATCGCAAGCTCATGCGGTTGGTCGAGGGGCGCAACATCATGCTCGAGGAATATGCGCGCGGCCAGATCGCCGCCGAGACCGAGCATGTCGCCGATATCGGCAAGATGCTGCGCAAGCCCGGCTCGATCGCCTAGGCGACCCGTTTTTCGCCGCGGCCGCGTGGCGTATGCTCACGGCGTGCGCATCTACGCGGTCAGCAACATCAAGGGCGGTGTCGGCAAGACGACCACCGCCGTAAACCTCGCCTATCTGAGCGCCGCGGCCGGCGCGGCCACGCTGCTGTGGGACCTGGATTCGCAGGGCGGGGCGACCTACGCCGTGGGCGGCCAGCCGCACGAGCACGCCTCCGCCAAGAAGCTGCTCGCGGGCAAGCGCGAGCTGCCGGAGCTCATTCTCGCCACGGGCTGTCCCGGGCTCGACCTGCTGCCGGCGGACTTCTCCTACCGCAATTTCGCAGTGCACCTGGCGGCGCGTCGCCACCCGACCGAGCGCTTGCTGAAGATGAGCCGCCCGCTGCGCCAGATTTACGACGCGCTGTTCCTGGACTGTCCGGCGGGGATCTCGCTGCTCTCGGAGAACGTGTTGCGCGCCGCAGACGTGGTGATCGTGCCGCTGGTGCCGACGCCCCTGTCGCTGCGCATGCTGCGCCAGATGCTCGACTTCATCGCCCGCGAGGGCTGGAACGACCTGGTGCTGCTGCCGTTCTTCTCCTTGGTCGACCGCCGTCGCGCGCTGCACCAGGAACTGATCAGCAGTGCCCGCGCGGAGTTTCCGCAGATGCTCGCGACCGAGGTGCCGAACTGGAGCGAGATCGAGCGCATGAGCGTGCGACGCGCGCCGTTGGTGGCCACAGCGCCGCGCAGCCCCGCAGCGCGGATCTACCAGCAGTTGTGGCGCGAGGTCCGGGCACGCATTGGCGAGGGCGACGGGGAGCGCACGCCGCGTGCGGGCCGCGCCGCGCTCGAGGAGTCACCGCCGGGGCCGGCCCCGCGCTGAAGTTGCGCGTCGCTTCCCCTAGCGACGCGGGTTCCCGCAAGCTGCCCGGAGGCGCGCCTCTGCGTTCGATCCCAGCGCGGACCGGCGGTCCTGCACGCCTGCGCCCCGCGCTCGCTCGCAACCGGGCTGTGAAGCACTCAGCTGATCGGCAGGCATCGCGGCCCCACGTTCCCCCTAGAGCCAGGTCTGCGGCCGGAAAGCTAACTGGGACGTGAGGCGGGCAATGCCGGCGCATGCGCCGCGCTGGTGGCACCCGACTCGGGGGCCGAGATCTCCTCGACCGCGTAGCCGGCGGCGATCCATGCATCGAGCCCGCCGTGCAACGGCCGAACCTGCCGGTAGCCGTGCGCCATGAGGAGCTTGGCTGCCTTGGCGGCCGAGGCCTCGTTCGGGCAGGTGCAGTAGAGGATGATCTCGCGGTCGTGCGGCAGCGCGCCCACGTGCCGGGCGACGTCCTGAATCGGCACGTGCAGCGCGCCCGGGATGCGCTGACGCTGCAGGCTCTGAGCGGTCGCCGAGCGCACATCGAGCACCACCGGAGGCGGGGCGTGGTGGTGCAGGTGCTCCTGGAGCTCGGCGACAGTGATGCGTGCCATGTCGAGCGCGCGATTGAAGCGATAGCGCTCCCACCACTTATAGGCGACGTAGGCGGCGAGCACCAACAACAGCAGTGCAACCGCGCTGCCGCCGAGTCCGGCCATGCGCGGCAGCAGCTGCTCGATCTGCGCCCGCAGCAGCACCCCGCCCAGCAGCGCGACGCCTACCCACAGCGCGCCGCCGAGCGCGCTGTAGGTGAGAAAGCGGATGACGCCCATGCGCGTGGCGCCGGCCAGGGGCGGCGCGACCAGCGCGAGTCCGGGTATGAACTTCGCCACCAGCAGCAGCTTCGACCCCCACTGCTCGAAGCGGGTCTGCGTCTGGTTGACGCAGGTGTCGGGCGTGAGGGAGATGCGACACAGCAGGTTCATCACCCGGCCGCCGAAGAGCCGCCCGGCCAGGTACCACACGGTATCGCCGAGCAGGCAGGCGCTGAGCGCCAGGGCAAACACCGCGCCCGCGGGCAGCCGCCCGTCGGCGGCCATCGCGCCGGCAACGATCAGCGTGGGCACTGCCGGCACGGGCAGGCCGAGCTGGTCGCACAGGACGTTAAGGAACACCAGGGAGAGGCCGATCGGGCTCGTCACCGCCCGATCTTGCCCCGCGCCGCCTACGCGGACAAGAAAGCCCCCGGTTTCACACCCCGGGCGGTCGCTTGGTAAAGATCGCGGTCACGGCATCGTCGATGCGCTTTTGTGCTTCCGGGCCACTCGCATCAAGCAGACTCTGATCGGCCGAGGCGTGCCACATCGGCTGGCCGCTCTTGGCGTCGTACACGTCGATCGCGATGATGCCCTGGGAGTAGACGTAGGGGCCGCCCCAGCCGTAATAGCCCCAGCCGGGTCCCCAGCCGCCCCAGCCATAGCCGTACCCGCCGCCGTAGTACGGCCAAGCGCCGGTGCCGTCGACGACGTAGTTGTTGCCGATACCGTACCCCACCAGGCAGTCGGCCTGGCTACCGACGGGCTGGACCGTCCCCCCCGGCGCGAGATGGCTCGCGATGGCGGCGCGCAACCGTTCCTCATTCAGGGGGTTGGCAACCGTGCTGCGCAGCGGGCTGTTGCCGCGGAACGTGCCCGCCCAGGCGTAACTGCCGCACTTGACGTTCCCGATGAGCGCAGGGTTGGCATCCGAACGCACGGTGAGCGCGCAGCCGCTGGCCAGCGCGATGGCGGCGGCAAGCAGCACACAGCAGAGCTTTCTCATGTTTCTATCCCTCACACCGGGCCACGCTGGGCGAGGGGTTCTTGACCTTCGCCGCGGTCGATCTTAACGCCGCAGCCGCGCGGCCGTTGACCTTCGCCGTCAGGAATTGTGAACGCCCGCTAGAAGGGGTTTCCGATCACCAGCCGCCAGCCCGAGAGCACGCCCGCGTCCAGGTAGCCGATGCCGAGGCGCGGCAGCGGCACGCCCCAGAGCTGGTACATGGGATTCATACCGAACATAACCCCGAACTCGAACTGCAGGGTGCGCGCGCTGATCCCCGAGGCCGGTCCCTGCGGCGCGTGGAGATACACATCACTGATGCCATAAACGCCCAGTTCGAAGTGGCGGTCCTGGATGGGGCCTCCGACCCAGTGGGCGAACTCGACCCCGTTGCGCAAGCGGGTGAAGGAGTCGTTGGGGGAGACGGGAGGGTTGGCAGTGGCGCCGGAGGTGGAACTGGGCGTGGAGCTTGGGGTGTAGCTGGTGTAGTGCACCCCCGCATAGGTCAGTTCCGCACGCCACAGGTCGGCACCATCGAACACGCTGAAGCGCACGTCGCTGCGCGTTCCGAAGCCGTAGATGTAGGCATTCACCTCCGAGGACGAAGCGAAGCTTGCGCCGGCCTTGGCGTACGGATAGACGTGCCAGTCCTCGGTGATCCAGTAGTCCAGCTCCGCGCCGGGCTCCAAACTGAGCGCGCCGATGTTTTTCGGCAGATCGAGGTGGGCCAAGTCCGCGGTCTGGAAGTTGAAGAAGCCCACGGTCACCGGAAAGATCAGCTGCAGACCGGGCTGCTGGCCAGGGCGTTCCGCATAGCGCAGGCGGTGAGTCGGGGAGAACTGATAGACCTGGATGGTGCTGCCGTTGATCTCGTAGACGCCGGAGCCGAGCTCGCTGGCGAAGGCATAGTTGGAGTAGGTCGTGTCGGCGCTGGACTGCGTAGCAGGCGCCGCACTGCACACGCTGGCCCCGAGCGCTGCTACGGCGCACAGTCCGGTCCCCAGGATTAGCCTCACGTCGTGATCGTTCTGCCGTTTTGCAAACGAGTCTATCAGGTCAAAATGCCGCAGCGCGGTCCCCGCTCAGAACGACAAGGAGTCACGCATGAGCCCAAGCCCAACTCAGCAAACCGCCTCACCTCAGAAACCCGGCGCGGCGGTACTGCTCGGCCCGCACACCGGCAGTGAGCCGCTGGAGGTCACCGTGGTGCTGCGGCGTCGAGCCGGCGCCGCCTGGGCGCCGGCATCCTGGCCGCAGCGCCCCGCGCTGCCGCGGGCGCAGTTTGCCCAGCAAAGCGGCGCGGATCCGGCCGACCTCGAGAGCCTGCGGCGCTTCGCCCGGGCGCGCGGGCTGACCGAGACCGGCGCCGATGCCGCACGGCGCGTGCTGCACCTGCGGGCGACTCCGCAGGCGCTCGCGAGCGCGTTCGCGGTGCGCTTCGGGCAATACCAGCTCGCTGACGGGCGCGGTCCTTACCTCGGCTGCGAGCCGGCGCCGGCGCTGCCCCCGGAGGCCATCGCCGTGCTCGGGCTCGACCGGCGCCCGGTGGCGCGCCCGCACTTTCGCCGCCCGCGCACCACGCCCGCGCAGGCCTACACGCCGCTCGAGGTGGGCGCCCTCTACGAGTTTCCGCCGGGCACGGACGGCAGCGCGCAGGGCGTCGCGATCATCGAACTCGGCGGTGGGTTTCGCGCGAGTGACCTCGAGCACTACTTCCGCGCACTGGGCCTCGCCACGCCCCCGGCGGTGACGGCGGTGTCGGTGGCCGGGGGTGCGAATGCGCCCGGCGGGGATGCGGATGCCGAAGTGCTGCTCGACATCGAGGTCATCGGTGCCCTGGCGCCGGGTGCGGCGCTGGCCGTGTATTTCGCGCCGAACACCGATCAGGGTTTCTACGAGGCGATCTCGCAGGCGGCCCACGATGCGCAGCGGCACATCACGGTGATGTCCATCAGCTGGGGCGGCCCGGAGGATGGCTGGAGCAGCAGCGCGCGCGCCGCCATGCAATCGGCGCTCGAGGACGCCGGGACGCTCGGGGTGAGCGTGACGGTCGCCTGCGGTGATAGCGGCTCGAGCGATGGCGAGAGCGGCGCGACTCCGCACGTGGATTTTCCCGCCTCGAGCCCCGCGGCACTCGCCTGTGGCGGAACCCGGCTCATCGGCAGCGGCACGATGGTCGCGAGCGAGGTCGTGTGGAACGATACGGCGACGGGGGAGGGCGCCACCGGTGGCGGCGTGAGCACGCAGTTCCCGCTGCCCGCCTGGCAGACCAACGCTGGAGTGCCGGCGGGCACGGGCGGGCGCGCGGGGCGCGGCGTACCCGACGTGGCGGGCAATGCGGATCCGCAGACCGGCTACCAGGTCTACCTCGATGGGCGCTCGCAGGTGATCGGCGGCACGAGTGCGGTCGCGCCGCTGTGGGCCGCCCTCATCGCGCGCCTGAACCAGAAGCTCGGTGCCTCGCTCGGGGATGCACACAGCGCGTTCTATGGCGCCGGCGCGCGTGCATTTCGCGACATTACGAGCGGCAACAACGGCGCCTACCAGGCGGCCCCGGGCTGGGATGCCTGTACGGGGCTCGGCTCGCCCCGCGGCACCGTGCTCCTCGCGGCGCTCGCGGCGCTGAAGCGCTGAGCCCTTCAGCGTCCGCGGGTGCGCGGACCTCAGGAGGGGCGTCGCCGCCGGCGGCAGGCACCGGCCAGCGCGGCTAGTGCGGCGAGGGTCGCAGGATCCAGCGCGCCACCCCCGCCACCCCCGCCGCCACCACTTGAACTCGTCACCGTCAGCACCTGAGTCGCCTCGGCGTAGCCGCTGGCATTGGTGCAGGTGAGGTTATAGGTGGGGCTGCCGGTTGCGCTCGGCGTGAGCATCATCGAGCCGGACAGCGACTGTGCCCCGCTCCACGCACCGGAGGCCGTGCAGCCGGTGGCGTTAGTCACGCTCCAGCTGAGCGTGGCCGAGCCCCCGACGTTGACCGTGGTCGGACTCAGATTCAGCGTGACATTCGGCGCCGCAGGCAGGGCGCCGAGCGCCTGGTCTGCCTGGAGGAATCCGTAACCGCTGGTGTAATTGACCGCCGGCGCAATTGCGGCTGTGCCGCCCTTCAGGGCCGTGTAGAGCGCGCCGGGGCTGATGCCGGGAAATTGCTGCAAGAGGAGTGCAGCAACCGCCGCCACGTGCGGCGTGGCCGCCGAGGTGCCGAAGAAGTTCGGGAACGAGGCGCTGTTGATGCATTGACCGGAGCCTCCGGCCCCCAGCGCAAACCCGAGGAACGTGTCACTGCCGCCATCGGGCCCGGCGATGTCGGGCTTCTGGCGCACCTCGCCCAGGGGCGGGTTGAGCGCAGTTCCGGAACTGTCGAACAGGATCGGATCGCCGCCCTTGGCAGAGAATGTCTCGAGCACCGCGGGCGTCTTGCCGCAAGCGGGCGTGTCGTTCCAGAAGACCGCGCCCACCGCCATCACTCCGGCGGCGCTTGGATGTCCCTGCAGCGTGCCGCCCGTGACCGGCACCCCCGTGAAGGTGGACCCCGCGCCGTCATCGTCGAGCGCCACCTTGATGCGGGTCGGAGCTGCACCGGCGACCAGGCCGACCTGCACGGTAATGCTCTGCGCCGCGCTGCATACGGTAGCCGTGTTGCCCGCCGGACAGGGGCTGCCCGTGGTGGCATTGGCCGGATAGCCGATCACCAGAACCTGGTAGGGATCGACGCCGACGGAGTTGGCCCCGCTGCACACCTGTGCGCTGGTGAGATCGATGATCGGACTGGGGCTGTTCGGGTCCGGGTTGACCGGACTGGCGATCAGGCCGGTGCCCGTCGGACTGGCGACACACAGGTCCATCTGGCTGGTGGCGCCACCGCTGCTGGGGGCGCCGGTGACGTAGGGCTGGTCCCACTGCAGGATGACGCTGACGAATTCGCCGGGTACCAACTGGGGCAGGTTCACGGTCAGCGACGTTACGGTACTCGCGCCGGTGGTGTCGAAGTTCAGCACATGCTCTCCGGCAGGCGACACCGCCGCGGTGCTGAAGTCGGGCGCCGTATTGTCGTACCCGTTGCTGCCGCTGTTACCGGCGGCCGAGAAGTAGGCGACGCCCGCGGCGTTCGCGCTGTTCGCCGCCTGCGACAGCAGGCCGTCCTGGAAGAACGGCTCGTCGAAATAGGTCACGTCATCGGCGATGACCTGCGCGCCCGCATTGACCAGCGCCTGGATGCCACTGGCAAAATCGGCCTCGGACTCCACGGCGGTGTGAAAGGCCAGCTTCGCTCCGGGGGCGACGTCCTGCACGATCTGCATCATGGCGCGGCCTTCATCGCCGTAGGGCAGCAGATACGGCAGCCCGAAGTCCATGCAGGTATTGTTCGTCGCGATGCCTGGTTCCCCGAGGATATTGATGCTACCGCTGGGCGGCAGATCGCCCGTCGCGATGTCGGTTGCGGCATCCGCGGTGAAGCCGTTCGGAGCGTAGCCGGCGTTGCCGCTGGCGGGGACGCCGCTTCCCGCGGCCGCATACACGGCGTAACAGTCGTAGCTGTCGGACAGAATACCCACGGTGATGCCGGTGCCCAGCAAGGTCGGATTGGAGCTGCGCAGCGTTGCGGAACCCTGCACGTAATCGCCCTGCGAGGTGACCGAGCCGGTATGGGTGCGCGACAGGGCCGCCCGCATCGAGTGCAGTTCGCTCAGACGCGTCGCCGTCTCGATCGCCGTGAGCGGCAACCAGCCACCGACGTCGTTCAGGTAAACGGCCGGGTGCTGCAGGCCGAGCCCGACCAGGGCGCGCCTGAGCGCCTGCGGATCCCCGCGCGTGATGGCATCGATGGCGACGTAGGCGACACCCGAGTGCGGCACCACCATGAACCGCGCCGCTGGGTTGAGCGCTTTCAGGTCGCGAAGTGCGCTTCCCGGGGGCACGTGTTCGGCCTGGCGCGCAAGACCGGCGAGCGCCGCATCGAGCTTGGCCCCCACGCCGCTGCGTTGCTGCGCAAGGCTGCGTCCACCGTAAACGACCAGCGGGGCAACCCCCGGCGTCTTCTGCGCCGCCGGCCGGTGCGGCATCACTGCCGAGGTGGCCGCGGGGCCGCCGATAACTGCGGCGAGTGCGATCGCGACCGCAGCCAGGCGCCCGAACGTCGTTCGTCTCATGCTCAACCCCCATCTGTCCGCAAGGACGCCCCGCCGGCGGGGCGCCGGATTTCAGATCAAAGCAAGCGATCGGTCACTGCGCCGATGCGGGCGCGACGGACCGCGCCGGATATCGGCCGATCCTGGAATGGCCGGGCCCATGCCGTACGGGTGCAACCGTCAAACCATACGCACGAGAACCCATGAGCCTGCAGTCTAATGGATCGGCGGGCGCGCTGGCAGTTGCGCGCGCTTATGTCAGCTGGGCGAATCAGTGCGGGGTGCCACCGCCGGAGGTGGCGGCGACCTGCAGTGGTGCGTACTCGTAGACGCCGCCGCCGCCGGTCAGGAAGAGGTGACCTTCGCGGATGGCATACGAGCGCACCTCGGTCCAGTGCGCCACGATCTCATCGTACAGTGAGCCCGGGGGGCACTGCGCGCGGGTGCTCGCAAGCGGCCCCAGCACGAGCTGACCGGCCTCCGGCGAACTCCAGGTCCCGCTGCCGCGATTGCAGTCGATGCGCGCGCTCAGTTCCCCGTGCGGAGTGAACGCCAGCAGGTAGTGGCCGCGCTCGGCGGGCACATGGATCTTGGCGTCGGTCCCCTCGATCTTGACCAGTTCCCACGCCGTGCCCTCAAGATCCGTGGCGGCCGCCGGGGCCTGCCCCCAGGCCGTCATGGTGAGCGAAGCCCCCAAGAGCGCGGCGCCAAGCAGGGTCCGGCAAGTCGGCGGGCATAAGGACAGGACTGGCATTCGAAGGCGTCTCCGCTTGGTGCTGAGGGGCACACCCGCAATGGTGCCACAGTCGGCGGCCAAGGCGGATGCGCCTGCGCTAGGTGCCCTGGGGGCGCTTGCGCAGCTGGGCCACCGCGTACACCCCGATGCCGATCCACACCACGTTCATCGCCGCCGACGGCAGCGCCCCGTTCCAGCCGCTGTTGATGACGAACCCGGCGGCGCCGAGGATATTCATCACATGATAAGTCAGGGTCTCTGCGCGCAATTTGCCGGCGGACAGCAGGGCGTATGCACCCAGGATCAGTGCCGCGCCGGTCCAGCCGATGATCTCAATGGCAAGTTTCATGGAACTCCTGCATCCGACGGTGACGGCGGTCCGCGAGGAGCATTACTGCAACACCCGGTCGCAGGCCTGCAGCGTACCCTTACCGAGCAGGTCGATGACGTAAGTGAAGCTCTCGTAGCGCCACAGATCCTGCCAGGCCGCAAGTCCGCTGCGTTCCTCGTCCATGAACAGGCGGAATACGCCGTAGGCCTCGCTGAAGCGCTTGGCGTCGGCGGCCGGGATGTAATAGAGGGCCTGGGTCGCGATCGCCGTTTCCCAGCTCGCGCTGGAAATGTAGTCGAAGCGGATCTGCGGATAATCGATGGAAATTGGTCCCTTGGCCGCCGGGTCGTGCGCCGCCTCGATCGCCTCGATCTGCCCCTGCAGCTGCCGGCGCAGCTCCGCGGTGGCGCCCATGACCTCGAGCACCTGCTGGCGATCGTAGGCGAGCTCGCCGCGAAAGCTCACGAGCATCTCGCGGCCGATCTTGGCCCGATGATGTGCTTCGACGATCTGCTCGAGCCCCAGTGCGATCAGAATGCCCAGGGTAATGATCCCGAGGTGAATGCAGAAATCCCTGAACGTGCGAACGTGCCCCGGAAGGTGGATTTCCATCGCGGCTCCGGCTGGGAAGGCGCGCACTATAGCAGGCGGCAACGCCGCCGCGCCGCTAGCCCGGGCGCTCCCGCAGACTCTGATCCTGAATCAGCCGCGCCAGCTTTCGCAGTTCATCCCAGCCGGCATCGGAGACCGCGCAGTACTGCAGGTCCCCGTCGCTCCAGAAGACCATGTGGTAGCCGTTGCGCGTGGCCTCCCGGGTAAGCGCCGAGTGCCCGACCTTCCAGCTGAACACGTTGATCACATGCGCGCCGTGCCGGTACACGAGCACCGCCGCGCGCTGCCGCTGCAGGGTATCCGCCCGGCCGCCGACCAGGGTAAATCCGTCCGCGGCAAAATCCGCGACGACCGGCGACACGTCGGCGTGCCCGGAAAACCACGGCTTCACCGTATGATGGTCGCTCGACTCGACGCCGATCAGATGCGCGGGCGTCAGCGAGTGCAGATGCGCGCCGATCAGGTCATCCAGCAGCGCAGCGCCCACCAGGGGCGAGAGCAGCACGAACAGCAGTGCCGCCGCGACGGCGCTGCCGGCGATCCCGCTGCCGGCACCGAGCCAGAAGCTGCGCGTGCGCCAGGGGGACGGAGCAGCTGTGGGCGCGCGGCGGGTGCGGGCGTCCTCCGCATCGAGGGCGCGGCTGAGCGCTGCGCGCAGCGGCGCCGGCGCCGCCGGGGCGCAGTCGCGGCGCAGTGTCGCTGCGCAGTTCAGCCAGATCGGCCAGCAGCGCGCGGCACTCGGCGCAGTTCAGGAGGTGGCGCTCGACCCCCGTCGCGCCGCTCGCATCCAGCTCGGCGTCAAAGTAGGCCTGCACGCGCAACGCTTCAGCGCACGCCATGGAGCTCTCCGGCGCGGTCATGCAGCCACAGGTCCCGCAGCGCGCTGCGCGCGCGGGCCAGGCGCGACATCACCGTGCCGATCGGCACGCTCGTCATGTCCGCGATCTCGCGATAACTGAGCTCCTCGAGTTCGCGCAGCGCGAGCACCTCGCGGTGCTCCTCCGAGAGCGCTGACAGCAGGCGCGCGAAGTTGCGGGCCGTCATCGCTCTCGATGGCGGCACTCTCCGGGCCGGGCGCACTCGCAGCCATGGCATAGCCCTCGTTCGCGTCGTTGTCCTCGGGCAGCGGCACGGTCGCGTGGCGCTGCCGGCTGCGGTATGCGGTCGCGTGACAGTTGCGCACGATGGTGAGCAGCCACGGCTTGATGTCCGAGCCGCGCAGCGCATCGAATCCGCGATAAGCACGCAGCAGCGCCTCCTGCACGATGTCATCGGCGTCGGCGCCCGAGCGCGTCAGCCAGCGAGCGAAACGGTAGGCGGCATCCAGGTGCGGCAGGACCTGCGCCTCGAAACGCGCCCGCTTACCGTCCATCGAACTGACCGGCTGCCACCCTTAGGTCCCCAATCGCCTGCGCTGGCCTCAAGGGGTGGACCAGCCTGCGCGCGAGTTTATTCCAGGGACGGTGGCGCCCGGACGGAATAAACCCGGCGACCGCGCGGTCCTGCGCCGTGAGCCCCCACAGTGAGGAGAACGGATGTGACTGACGAATCCCGGCATATTTCGCGCCGCAGTGCGCTCAAGTGCCTGGCGTACGGGGGCGCCGGCACCCTCTTTACGCTCGCGGGCGGGGTGCTGGCGCCGCTGGACCTCGCGCTTGCCGCGCAACCGGGCCGGCGGGACGGACGCCCGCTGTTCCTGCAGCTCAGCGATACGCACGTGGGCTTCAGCAAGGAGGCCAACCCGGACGTCAACGCGACGCTGATGCAGACCATCGCGCTCGCCAACGGCATGGCGCGAGCCGCCCGCGCTTACGCTGCACACCGGCGACATTACGCACCTGTCGAAGGCGGCGGAGTTTGATCTGGCGCAGCAGATGCTCTCGGGACTGCATGCCGGTGACCTGCACACGGTTCCCGGTGAGCACGACACCGGCGGACCCCTCGGTGAGCGAGTACTTCAGCCGCTTCGGCAAGGTATCCGATGACCGCGGCTACTACAGTTTCGACTACAGCGGCGTGCACTTTCTGGCACTCGTCAACGTGCTGCAGTTCAAGGCCGGTGGCCTGGGGACCCTCGGCGCCGAACAGCTCGCCTGGGCCAGCGCGGATCTGAAGGCGCGCTCCGCGAGCACCCCGATCGTAGTGTTCGCTCACATGCCGCTGTGGACCATCTACGAACCGTGGGGCTGGGGAACGGACGATGCCGCACCGCTGATTGCAGCAGTTGCGCCGCTTCGGCTCGGTCACCGTGCTCAACGGGCACATCCATCAGATCGTGCAGAAAGTGGAAGGCAACCTCACGTATCACACCGCACGCTCCACCGCCTACCCGCAAGCATCCCCGGGCGAGGGTGCAGGCCCGGGGCCGCTCAAAGTGCCTGCAGATCAGCTGGCCTCCATGCTCGGCCTCACCGACGTGGCGCTGGTGCGCCACCCGGCGGCGCTCACCGTGAGCGACCGCACGCTCGGCTAGCGCCGCAGGTTCCGCTCGGCTCAGCGCGTGGCGGCCGTAAAGTCGGCCGCCACGCGCCGCGTGCGCTACCATTGCCGACCTTTGAATCCTCCACTCGGGGTGGTTATGCGATGGTTGGTGGCGACGTTCCTTCTCAGCGGTATGTCCCTTGCGGTGCTCGGCGCACCGGCGCCCGGCGGTGCCCGGCCGAAAAGGCCTGGGTCGCGCGCAGCAACACCTACACCAACCGCTTGCTCGCCGTGCAGTTTGCGCACGACCCGGAGCGCGGCTCGAGTCAGGGCGTGGCGAAATTCGATGAACGTATCTCCGATCCGGCCTGGCGGACGAGCTGGCCGAGCGCAAGGAGCTGGAGGCGGCGCTGGCGACGATCCAGGCCGAGGGCGCCAAGGAGACCGATAAGCGCGTTCAGGAGGACCTCGAGATCCTGCATAAGGCGTTTGATCTTAAGTTCCGTCAGCAGGACTACCGCCTGCAGCACGAAGTGCCCTTCTATAACGCGAGCGCAATAGTTTTCCAGGGACTGCGCGGGCTGCTCGATGACCAGGTGGCGCCCGAGCGGCGGTCCGCGGCCCTGGTGCGGCTGCGCAAGTATGCCGGCGTCGAGTCCGGTTACCAGCCCTATGCCGTCCTGCTCAAGGAGCGTGAGCTTACGCAGGTCGCCAAGCCGGACATGGTCTATCCGTCGCGGGGCGAGATCGAGACCGAACTTGGCCGCAATGCGGCCTACGTCGAGGGCATTCCGGACGCTGTTCCGCAAGTACCAGCTCAGCGGCTGGGAGCCGGCCTACGAGAAGCTCAAGGGCCAGCTCGCCGACTACGACGCCTGGGTGCGCCAGGACATCCTGCCCAGGGCACGCAGCGATTTCAGGCTGCCGCCGGAAAAGTACGCCCTCGCGTTCGAAGAGTACGGGATCGACCTCCCGCCGGCGCAGATTGCCACCATGGCGCACGCGGCGTTCAGTCAGTACCAGTCCGAGATGGCGCCGCTTGCGGCCAGATTGCGAAGGCCCGCGGCTATCCCTCGGGCGACTACCGTGCGGTGATTGCCCAGCTGAAGAAAAACCAGGTCACCGGCGAGGCGATCCTGCCGCTGTACAACGGGCGGCTGCATCAGATCGAGGACATCATCCGCGCGCAACAGCTCGTCACCCTGCCAGACCGCCCCGCCATCATTCGTCTGGCGACTCCGGCGGAGACTGCGCAGCAGCCGGCGCCGCACATGTCACCGCCGCCGTTCCTGCACAACACCGGCCAGCGTGGCGAGTTCGTGTTGCCCCTCAATGCACCGGCCACGGCCGGTGGCGCAGCGGATCGTTACGACGACTTCACGTTCGAAGCCGTCTCCTGGACGCTCACGGCGCACGAGGCGCGCCCGGGTCACGAGCTGCAATTCGATTCGATGGTCGAGCAGGGGGTGAGTCTGGCGCGGGCGCTGTTCGCCTTCAATTCCACCAACGCGGAAGGGTGGGGACTGTACTCGGAGTACATCATGCAGCCGTACGAGCCGGCCGAGGGCCAGCTGATGACGCTGGACCTGCGGCTGCTGCGTGCGGCGCGGGCATTCCTCGACCCGGAGCTGCAGAGTGGTGCCGTGACCCCCGAGCGCGCCTACGAAGTGCTCGAGAAGGACGTGGTGATCAGCCATGCCTTTGCGCAGGAGGAGGTGGAGCGCTTCACCTATCGGGCGCCCGGGCAGGCCAACAGCTACTTTTACGGCTACACGCGGCTGCTGTCGCTGCGCAAGGAAGTGCAGCAGCAGCTGGGCCCGAAGTTCAACCAGAAGAAGTTCCACGACTTCATCCTGAAGCAGGGGCTGCTGCCGCCGGATCTGATGCGCAAGGCGGTGCTCGGGGATTTCGTGCCGACGCAGAAGTAAGTCACTGGCGCTGCGCCCGTGGGCGAGGGACCCCCACCCGCTCAGACGGGCGTGGTTGAACCCTCCCACGAGGCCGTCTCCGGCCCGCTGGTGCGCAGCAACCGGGCGCGCCGGCGCATGCCGTTCCAGTAGACCGCGCCGCCGCCGCCGAGCAGCAGGACGGTGAGTCCGATCACCTTGCTCGCCGCGAGCAGCTTGTCGGGCTCATCCGCCCGGGGCACGAGCGACAGGGTAATGGCGAGGAGCGTGGTGAGAATGCCCATCACGGCGAAGACACGCACGGTGATGCGACCGCCGGGGATTCGTGCCTCCTGCGCGGTAACCGCGCCGCGTGACAGGCGGATCGCCGCCCCGAATATGCCCAGGAACGGCAGCATCGTGATAATCACCATCATGTTGACCAGCACCTCGTACGCTCCCTTGACGGTCGTGCCCGCCTGTCCCAGGACCGCGAAGACCATGGCGATGGCGGTCTGCGTGATGAGCGCGTTCGCCGGAGTGCCGTAGCGCGGGTGCAGACGGCCGAAGGCCTTGGGCAGCAGGTGATCGATACCGGCCACGAAGGGAATCCGCGCGACGGAGGCCAGGTAGGCGCTGGTGCTACCGAGGCAGGTGAGCACTACCAGGAGCGCCGCGAGCGGTGTCAGCCACGCAAGCCCGAACCGGTTGCTGGCGTGATCGACCGCCTGCATGACGCCGTTCATGACATTGATATCCTGGAACGGCACGGCAACCAACACCGAGAAGGTGCCGCCGATATAGACCAGGAGGATCAGTGGCGCCGCGAGCGCGAGCGCGCGCGGCACCGTGCGGCGCGGATTGCGGATCTCCGCACCCATCAGGCTTGCCGACTCCGGCCCGACGAAGGCGAAAGCGATCGCCGCCCAGAAGATCAGATCATTAAGGCTGAGGCGCGGACGCAGCGCGCTCAAAGTCATGGGGCTTGCAGAGCCGAACCGCTGCCACGCCAGCAGGCCGAGTGCCAGCAGCAGCACGGTTGCCGCGCAGCGCGCCGCCGCACCGGCGCTGCTCAGCCACTTGCCGATGCCAAGCCCGAGAACGTTGAGCACCGTCGCCATGACCAGCGCCGCCAGGGCAAAGGAGATGAACCAGGCGGGGGAATTCTCCAGACTATGGTGGCCGCCACCGGTGATCCACAGCGCGTTGCTCGCGGCGAAGTACAGCATGCCGGCGAAGTAGGGCAGGTTCGCGGTGTAGTAGGTCCAGCCGGTGAGGAAGGCGGCGAACGGGCCAAACGCCCGCCCGGACCAGACGTACAGGCCGCCCTCGTCCGGATGGCGCGAGGCCAGCCACACGGTGCACACCGACAGGGGCATGAACATCGTGAGCGCCCCGAGCACCCAGATCGTGAGGGCACTGGGGCCGGAGGCGGCTGCGGTGGCGACCCACTGCAGGCTGCTGCACGCGGTGACGAAATACAGCGTGACATCGGTGAGGCCGAGCGCGCGCGTGAGCTTTGGATTACTCATTCCGACCTGCGCGCAACGCCGCTGCAACGGAGAACGTCGGCCGGCGTGTGCATCAGCCCCGGGCGAGATCTAGTGACACGGAAACGTTCTGGCCACGATGCCGCCGATGATGCCGGAGGCAACGAGGTTCTTGTCACTGGGGACGGCCGTCAGATCCTCGTCGAGCTTTGACTTGATCGTCTGTTGCAGGGATTCTGCGGACGTCGTGGCGGGAACGCAGGGACGCCGGCCGCGCATATTCAGTCCAACCTCGATTCCCTGCACGACACCGAGGATATAGATGCGGCAGACGTTCTTGCTGGTCGTATCTGATCCGAGACACAGCTGCTGCAGGTCACCGGCCGTCATGGCGTTGTCGTCGGCGATCGCCGCACTCGTGAGCAGGGTGCCGATGAGCGCAAGGGCCGCCAGGGGAGACTTCATGATTTTCTCTCGCAGAGCGCAATGACGCTAAAGAGCATAGCCCAACTTGTGATCGGAACTGATCCCAACGCTGAAAACGTTCCATCCGCTACCACGGCCGCTGCCGCACAGCACCGGCGGCGGGTTTCACCCGCCCGGTGCCGTGACTTCGACGGTGATGTGAGACAGGGAAGGAAATTGCTGCAGGCGACCGCGGTAGAAGGTGCAGTCACGCGCTTCTGCCGTCATGACCGAGACCACGGCGCCGAGGTGACCCGGCCCGAGGCGCCACAGGTGCAGATCCGTGAGCCGATCGCCATCGCGCTCGATGGCCTCGCGAATCCGCGTGGTGAGCTGCTCATCGGGATTGACGTCGAGCAGGATACCGCCGGTGTCGCGGATCAGGCGATAGGACCAGTTGGCAATGACCAGCGCGCCGACGATTCCCGCCAGCGGGTCCATCCACACCCAGCCGAACATGCGCGCGAGCGTCAAGCCGATGATCGCAAGCACCGAGACAGCCGCGTCGGCCATGACGTGCACATAGGCTGAGCGTATGTTGTGGTCGCGGTGTGCCACGCCGGCGGCGGCGGGGGCCGGGTGCCGCTCATGGTCATGGTCATGGTGATGGGTTTGGTGTTGTTCGTCGCCGGCCGCAGGGCCGTGCTCATAGCCGTGTGCGTGGTGTTCGTGCCCGCTCAGAAGCCACGCGCTGACGACGTTGACGGCCAGTCCCAGCACTGCGATCGGAATGGCCTCGGTGAAGTGGATCGGAACCGGTGCGAGGAATCGTGCAAACGCCTCGTAGCCGATCAGTACGGCGATCATGGCCAGCACGATCGCGCTGGTGTAGCCGGCCAGGTCGCCCAGCTTGCCGGTACCAAAAACAAAACGCGGGTCCTTCGCGTGGCGTCGCGCATAGGCGTAGGCGAGCGCGGCAATCAGCATGGCGCCCGCGTGCGTGGACATGTGCAGTCCGTCGGCCACCAGCGCCAGCGAGCCGAACACGGTGCCGCCGACAATCTCGAGGATCATCATGGCCCCGCACAGGACGATCACCGCCCAGGTCTTGCGTTCGTTACGTTCGTGGGCGGGCCCCAGAAACACATGCTGGTGCGCACCTATGATATCCAGATCCTTCACGGCGGGACTCCTCGGCAGTGCTGGAGCCGTCCCATACCCTATCCTCCCGGAGCGGGAAGGCCCAGGGCAATTCTGGTCGTGCTCACCGATGCATTTACCGGCGGTCGTCGTGTCGATGCGCCGCTGATCGCCGCGCCGCCCCCCGGCGACTTACCGCTCGCTCTGGTCCTGAGTCGATCCGTCGGCGCGACCCGCGAGAGGCGGTGCGGCGAGCGGCCGATTCCACCAGCCGCCGCCGAGCGCCTGGAACAGCGCGGCGGTGTCTGCGTAACGGTTGAACTGCGCCTGGATCTGACTGAGGGTCGCACCCTTCAGGGCTTGCTCGGCGCTGATCAGTTGCAGGGAGTTCGCGTAGCCGGCCTGCTGCTGCGCCCGTACCGCATCCAGGGCTGCCTGTGCGATCGCTACGCTTTGCGTGCCGGCGTGGAGTGCAGCGGCGTCCTGTTCGAGCGCGGCGAGCGTGTCGGCGACGTTCTGGAACGCCGTCAACACCGTGCTGCGGTATTGCTCGCCGGCTTCCTCGTAGAGCTTGCGCGCAGCGCGCTCCTTGTGCAGCAGCGCGCCGCCCTGGAAGATCGGTTGCGCGAGCGTCGCGCCGAGGTCCCAGAAGTTGTTACTGCCGGCCGTCAGGGCGCCGAGAGTGAGTGCGGACTGGCCCGCGTCGGCGGTGAGTGTGAGATTCGGCAGGCGACTGGCGACCGCGACGCCAATCTGGGCGCAGGCCATGTGCAGGTTTTCCTCCGCCTGGCGGATATCTGGCCGCTGCTCGACCAGGCGCGATGGCAGACTGAGGGGCAACTCCCCCGGCAGCTGCAGTTGTGAGAGCTCGAACTGTTCCGGCAATCCCTCGCTGGGGTAAGCCGCGGACAGGGCCGCGAGCAGATCGCGCTGTTGCGTGAGCTGCTTCAGCAGCGGCGGCAGCGCGGCGCGGGCCTGCGTCAGCTGCGCCTCCTGGGCAAGGACGTCGAGCTGACCCGCGTAGCCGCGCGCCTTCTGCTGGCGCAGCACCGCGAGGCTTCGCTCATCCAGATCAATGAGCGCCTGGGTGGCGCTTATCTGGGCGCGCAGCGCGGCTTCCTGGATCGCCGCGAGCACGACGTTGGCGCTCAGGGCAAGGCGGGCGGCTTCCAGCTGAAACCGCGATTCCTGCTCCTGGGCTTGCAGGGACTCGACCAGGCGCCGGTTCAGTCCGAACACGTCGGGTGTAAATGCAACGCTCACCTGCGGGGTGTAAAGACTGTAGAGCAACGCGCCGGAATTCGGCGTCGGCGCAAGTTCGGCAGAGGTCTTGCTGCGCCCGGCAGCGAGGCTGCCGGTAGCGCTCGGATAGTAGGCGGCACGTTGCACGAGCACGTTCTCGTGGGCGACAGCCAGAGCCGCCTCGGCCGCCTTGAGGTCGGGGTTCTTGCTCAGCGCGCGCTCAACCACCGCATTGAGAGCCGGTGAGTGAAAGAGCTCCCACCACTGCGCGGGGATGTCCTGCCCTTCAATAATGCGCTGGCTGTCGCCGCCGACGACCCCCGGGGTGCCCACGACGGCGGGCAGCGGTTTCGGGGTGTAGCCAGTGACCGGTGGGGATTCCGGGCGCACGAAGTCCGGCCCCACCGTGCAGCCGGTTACCCCGACCGCGAGCAGCGCGCCACGCCAGGCCCGGGGGAGTGCGATCCTCATGACTGGGGTGCACCCGCGGTATCGGGGCGGCGGTCCACGAACAGCATGTAGAAAGCGGGGACCACGACCAGCAGAAGCACCGAACCGAGCAGCATCCCGCCCACCACGACGGTCGCGAGCGGCCGCTGCACCTCGCTGCCGATGCCGCTCGAAACGGCGGCCGGCAGCAGCCCGATCCCGGCCGACAGGCTCATCATCAGCAGCGGCCGCATCACGCGCGTTGCAGCCTGGAACATGGCCTCCTGGGTCGATCCGCCGCGCTCGCGCTCCTGGCCAAACGTGGTGATCATCAGGATGCCGATCATGACCGCTACGCCGAACAGCGAGACGAAGCCGATTGCCGCGGAGATGCTGAAGCTGAGGCCGGAGATATAAAGGGCAACGATCCCCCCGGCCATCACAAAGGGGATGCCGAGCAGCGCCAGCAGGCACTCGCGGGCTGAGTTGAACAGCGTGTAGAGCAGTCCGAGGATGAGGACCAGGCTGATCGGGACTACGATCGCCAGCCGCTCCTTCGCGGCCTGCAGCTGACCGAACTCACCGGCCCAGATCAGCCGGTAACCGGTGGGCAACCTCACGTTATGCGCAACCCGCTCCTGCGCCTCGGCGACGGTGCCGCCGAGGTCGCGTTGCCGCACGCTGAACTTCACCGGTATGAAGCGCTGATTGTCTTCGTGGTAGATCCAGGCCGCGCCGGTGTCCAGCGTGAGACTTGCCAGTTCCCGCAACGGCACATAGGCGGTCGCGGTGTCGCCGGAGGCGGCCGGCACGCGGACGTTGCCAATCTGCTCGATGCGCTCGCGATACTCCTTGGGATAGCGCACGGAAACATCGAAATGACGGTCGCCCTCCAGCACGGTCGTGGCCGAAGCACCGCCGGTCGCCACCTGGATCACGGTGTCGACATCGCCGGTGTTGAGTCCGTAGCGGGCCGCTCTCCCGCGGTCGATCTTGATGTCTAGATTTGGCTGGCCGAGCACCGGGAACACGCCCAGATCGGTGATCCCGCGCACGTGGCTCATCTCATCACGCACCTGCTCGGCGATGCGGGTCAGGGTCTCAAGGTTCGGGCCGACGATCTTCACCGAATTGACCGCCTTGACGCCCGAGATGCCCTCCTGAATGTTGTCCTGGATGTACTGGGAAAAGTTGAAATTGACGCCGGGCAGGTCGCGCTCAAAGTCCGCATTGATGCGCTCGGTCAGGGACTCCTTGGTGACCCCGTGGCGCCACTGTCCCAGCGGCCTGAGGACCGCGAACAGTTCGACATTCGAGAACGGGGAGGCGTCGCTGCCGTCATCCGGACGCCCATGCTGGGAGAATACCGTCACGACTTCGGGGTAGCGCTGCAGGATCATCCGCATCTTGCGCGCCGCCGTTTCGCCATCCTCTAAGGACAGTGTCATGGGCATCGAGGCGCGGATCCAGAAGTTACCTTCCTCGAGTGCCGGCAGAAACTCGCTGCCGAGCCGCGTCGCCAGCAACCCCGCCAGTACTAGCGCCAGGGAGCCGGCGCCGAGCAGCAGCGGCCGATGCGCCAGCACGAAGCGCAGCACGGGGTTGTAGAGCCGATGCAGCCCGCGCACGATGACGGTCTCGGTCTCGACCACGGTCTGCGGCAGCAGCAGCGACGCCAGTACCGGGGTCACGGTGAACGTCGCAAGCAGCGCACCGGCCAGCGCGTAGCCATAGGTGCGCGCCATGGGGCCGAAGATCGCGCCCTCGACGCCTTTCATCGTGAACAAGGGCACGAAGGCCGCGACGACGATCAGTGCTGCGAAGAACACCGCCTTATCCACCTGCAGGGCGCTGATCAGAATCAGGCGCAGCCGGCTCGACCAGCCACGCACAGGTGTCGCGTGGTGCGGCGTGCTGGTGGGATCCGGTCCCCAGGCGCCGTTCGCAAGCTGCCTCAACAGGCCCTCCCGCGTACTCGCGCTCGCCTGGAAGTTCCTGAAGATGTTCTCGACCAGAATGACGGCCGATTCCACGATGATGCCGAAGTCGATCGCCCCGAGTGACAGCAGGTTGGCGCTTTCCCCGCGCACCACCAGCACGATGATGGCAAATAGCAGTGCGAAGGGGATGTTGAGACCCACGACGATCGCGCTGCGCAGGTCGCCGAGAAAGATCCACTGGATCAGGAACACGAGCAGGCAGCCGAAGGCGAGGTTGCGCAGCACGGTGTGGGTGGTCACGTCCACGAGCGCGCCCCGGTCGTAGATCGGAACCAGCCGCACCCCGGGCGGCAGACTGCCGTCGCGGTTCATGAGTTCGATTTCGGCCTTCACCCTGGGCAGCATGTCGGCGGTCTTCTCCGTGCGCCCCATGACGATGATGCCCGCGACCGCATCGTCCTCCTCGTCGTGGCCCCATATGCCCAGACGCGGAACGTAACCGACCGAGACCCGTGCGACGTCCCTGATCTGGACCGGGACGCTCTTCGTCTGGGCGAGGACCACCTGCTCGATGTCGCCGACTCGATAACCCTGTGTCAGATCGTCATTGCCACCATCATCGATGAGGCCGACGCCGCGGATGTTGATCGACTGTTGCCCCAGGCGGATTTCCCGCCCGCCGACGTTCAGGTTCGCGTTACCCAGGGCCGTTAGCAGCTGGGTGAGGCTGAGGTGGTAGGCCTCAAGCTTGTGCGGGTCGACCTCGACCTGGAACTGCTTGGTCGGGCCGCCCCAGCTGTTGACCTGGACGATCCCGGGAATCGTCAGCAAGCGCCGGCGCACGATCCAGTCCTGCACCGTCCGCAGGTTGGTGAGTCCGAAGTTCTTCGGACCGACGACCTGATAGCGGTAAATCTCCCCGGTCGTGCTGTTCTGCTGGATGGTCGGCGTGACGCCGCCCGGAAGGTTGACGTTCTGCTGCAGGGCGATGGCCGCCTGGGCATAGGCGAAATGAAAGTCGACGCCGTACTTGAACACGACCCGCACGAACGCCAGGCCATAGAACGAGGTGGAACGGATGACGTCGATCCCGGGAGTGGTGTACAGGCCGATCTCCATCGGTCGTGTGTAGTAGCGTTCGATCTCTTCGGCCGACAAGCCGGGCGCCTGCGCGGTGATCTCGAGGATGACCGGAGTCGGATTGGGATAGGCCTCGATATTCAAGTCCCGGAACGCCACCAGCCCGGCGCCGGCAAACAGCAGCAGGCCGAACACCACGATGGCGCGGCGGCTGAGGCAGAAGGCTACGAGCAACTTGAACACGGGCTGCGGTGCTAGTCGCTCGGTGGCGCTTCCAGCATGTTGCTCAGAAACACTGCCGCCCGCGGTCACGACCAGCTCGCCCGCCTTGAGCCCGTCGATGACCGGGTAGCTTCCCTGGCTCTCGGGACCGAGTTGCAGATGCCGCTCGCTGAAGTGACGGCGATCGGTCGTGACCCAGGCGACCATCGAGCCATCGCCCTTGCGGATCGCGGCCGTGGTCGGGATGGCGACCGCCCGCGACGGCTCGGCGAAGCGGATGACCACGGTGGCGAGCATGCCGGGCCGCAGCTCATTTTTCGGATCCTCGAGCTGCGCGCGCACATTCAGGCGGTGCGTTTCCGGGTCGATGGTCGAGTAAATCTTCTCGACCCGGCCGGGGTACCAGCGATCAGGAAAGGCAGGTACCTGGGCTCGCAGCGTTTGACCCCTGCGCACCCGGGGACTGTCATTTTCCGGCAGGTTGGCCAGCAGCCACCTGCGCCGTGCACCCGCAGCGACGGCGTCGAAGGACTTAGTGCGCACCATCAGATCGATCCGCGCGTCGGGCACCCCGAGGGCACGTGCGGCGGAGCGAGCGGCTTCAAGGGCTGCGGCCGCCGCCTGCTGGGCCGCGCGCGCGCCCTCCAGCTCCTTGGGTGCGATGCCATTCTCTTCGCCCAGCGACTGCACGCGTGTCAGCTCGCGGCGGCTCATTTCGAAGTTGGCAGCGGCGCTCAGCAGGGCCGCTTCGGACTGGACCACTGCTGGATCCTCCTCAAAGCTAATACTGCCCACGGTTTCGGCTTCGACGGCAAATTCCCGCGTCTGCGCGGGATCGATGCTGATGGCCGCCAGCTGCGCGGCCGACAGCTCGATGGATGGCGCGGCCGGCGGAGGGGAAGATTCGTTAGCGCTGCCGGTCGGCTCGGGCGCCACCGGCCCGCCGCGCTGGCAACCCCATTGCGACAGCGTCGCTGCGCCGAGCGCGATGGCGATCAACGCGCGTGGCAGCAAGCACTGGCGCGCGTCCGAGGAATGTTTCGTCATGGCAACCGCGGCGTGAAAAGCGACTCGTGCCCCGCCGTACGCTGCGGGTGGCGGGGCGAGCGGGCACCGCGCTCGCGCAGTGTATTAACTGCTGGTGACCCGTGGATGAATAAGACATTACCGATTGGTAATGTTGGCAGTTCCCTGTTTGCTCAGGGGTTGTCGAACGCCGGCAGGATCAGGCGAGCGATCACGCCCGGGGCGGCGTCTTCGAGCTGCAGACTGCCCCCGTGCAGGTGTGCGATCGCCCGCACGCTGGCCAGCCCCAGGCCCCAGCCCGGGATACTGCGGTCGAGACGGTAGAAGCGCGTCCCGACGCGTGCGCGTTCCTCCTCGGGAATGCCGCAGCCGCTGTCGCGCACCGTGATCGATACCAGCGCGCCCTCGCGGCGCGTGGCGACGTGCACATTGCCGCCGCTCGGGGTGTACTTGATCGCGTTATCGAGCAGGTTCGCGACCGCGTTGGCGAGCAGGTCACCGTCCCCGGCCGTCGTCGGATCGGCATCCAGCGAGCGCGTCAGCACCAGGCCCTTGGTTTCAGCAAGGGCGTCATAGAGTTCGAGCGTGTCCACTGCGACGGCATTGAGTGAGACGGCGCCGAAAGTCTGCCGCCGCGTGCCCGATTCAACCTCCGCAATCTGCAGCAGCTTGTCGAACACGACATTGAGATCCTGGATCTCGGCGATCGCGAAGTCGACAGCGGCCGGCAGCTCGGAGCTGGGATCCGTGGATGCCTGCGCCGTGTACAGCCGTGCCAGGGTGCGCGACAGGGGCGTGCGGATGTTGTGAGCGATGGTATTGGAGACGTGCCGGACCCCCTCCATGAGGCCATGAATGCGATCGAGCATCGCGTTGATGTCGCGGCTCAGGCGCGCGAATTCGTCCTGGTGTGGCGAAATCGGAACCCGCTGTGCAAGGTCGCCGCGCTCGATCTGCACGGCGGTTTGCCGGATCGCGCTGATGCGGCGCTCCAGTTGCCGCCGGAACGCGAGTGCGCCGCCGACGGCCATGAGCACCGTGACGATGACGCCCCACACGCTCGCGCTGCGCATCAGGTGGTCCAGTTCGTGCTGATCGCGCATGTCGCGGCCGACGATCAGGGTGCCGCCGTTTACCAGTGGCGAGATCAGCAGGCGACTTTGCGAGGGCCGGTCGGCGCGCCGCACCCGATGCTCGACGATGTATGGACTTGGGGTCGTCACCTCGGGCGTGAGCGTTAAATTCCCCGCGATCCTGTGCCCGTCCGGCGCCACGAGTGCATACACTTCCGTGTCCGAGTCAACGCCGTCGCCGAGCAGGCCATTGATGTGGAAGGCGAGCGCGTCGGCCCCGTTGCGGTCGTAGTACTGCAGCAGCCGTTGCGTCGTGGTTTCGAGCTGTTGGTCAATGCGCCTCTGCCAGATGCCAACGGTCTGCTGGTAGATGATGACCAGCAGTACCACCATGGTGATCACTACCAGGCCTGCGTAGATCAGCGCCTGGCGGAAGGCGATCGACGACCACCACTTGGCCAGCGGGCCCGTCACGGGGCGCTGTCGTGTGACAGGCCATCGGCCGAGAGCGTGTAGCCGACCCCGCGCACGGTATGGATGAGCGGAACGGAAGCGTCTTTATCGATCTTGCTGCGCAACCGACTGATGTGCACGTCGATGACGTTGGTCTGAGGATCGAACCTGTAATCCCACACCGCCTCGAGCAGCATCGTGCGGGTCACGGTGCGGCCCTGGTGCAGGAGCAGGTAAGCGAGCAGGCGAAATTCGCGCGGCTGCAGCGAGATCGGGCGGCCGGCGCGTTCCACGCTGCGCGCGATGAGGTCCACCTTCATGTCGGCGACCCGCATCTCGCGGGTACCCTCGTCGGGCTGGGTGCGCCGCATCAGGGCTTCAATGCGCGCCGCCAGTTCGGAGAACGCGAACGGCTTGGTCAGGTAATCGTCACAGCCGGCCTTCAGGCCCCGGACGCGCTCGTCCGTGGCCGACAGCGCGCTCAGTACCAGGACCGGGGTCCGGCGGCCGACGCTGCGCAGCGTCTTCAGGATGGAAAGTCCATCGATCTCGTTCGACAGCATGCGATCGAGGATAATGACGTCCCAGCGGTCATCGATCGCCAGTGCGGCCGCATCCGGCGGCTCCCGGCACATCGTAACCAGCCACCCCAGTTCACGCAGCCCGCCGGCGACGTACTGGGCGTTCTCCGCATCATCCTCAATGATCAGGCAGCGGCGCATGGTCTTCACGATCAAGGTGGTATCAGGATGCCTGCCAAGTATCGCGCAATCTGGCGTTTGGCGACCATGGGCCCGACGCGAAGGGTCAGTTCAAGAGAGAGGCGTGAGGTTTGTCTGGCCGCGCGCATGCGAGTTCGCCTGGCGGTCAAGGGGGCGCGGATGCTGGCGACGGTTACGGTCCAACCGCCGTGCGGGTGACTACCGTGGAGAGAGTCTCCCCAGCAAACGACAGATACAGATGCCCTTCGGAGACGGTCAGTGCGAACTGCGTGCGCCGCTGCAGGCGCCGGGCGAGATCTGACAGCCACTGGGGATCCAGGGCGTAGAGTTCGAGCGCTTCGATGCGATGAATCCGCTCCCCACCGAGCCGTGCCGCCAGCTGCGCGGCATCCTTGTGGGTGTATACCGCGACCCGCGGCGCCGCCTTGCTCGCCCGATGGAGCCGCGCCGCTTCCGGTGCACCGACGTCGATCCAGGCTTTCAAAGTCCCAGTCAGGTCGCGCACCGCGATCGCCGGTTCGTCAGGTTCGGACAGTCCGTTCGACAGCGCGATGCCTGCGGTGTATTCGAGGCAGTAGGCGAGCACCCGCGTCAGCAGGTGTTCCGGCGTCTCAGAGGGATGGCGTGCGACCCGCAGCCGCAGCGATTCATAGGCGCCGCTGTCAGCGTTCGCCAGCTCGATCTCGAACACATGAACCGTATCGCCGAGTGCCATGACCTGCCTTGTGCCGCCGGGCACCACTGTACAGGTCGCCCGTGCCGCGTTGGCGCCCGTTGCGGCGGTTGCCGCTCGCGGGGGGCGCTCTCATGCCGGACCGGCAGGTCGGTTTTTCATTTTCTGCTGACCTCGTCATTTGGATATCCTGAGGCGTGGGCGATCGACAGCGCTCGGGACCGGGGCATATGCAGAAGCGGCGGGAACCACACGGTGCAACCGTTGGCACGGAGGCTGACTCCCTGAGCCTTGTGCTGCAGCCGATCGGATTCGTACGCAGCGCCCTCGCATCCAAGGTGCAGGCGGCGCGGCAGCCGCGGACCGCGGCCGGCACGGCAGCGCGCATCGAGCTGCTACCCGGTCGCAACTTCGAGCACGCTCTCGAGGACCTCACGCGCTGGGAGCTGATCTGGGTGATCTTCTGGTTCCACCACAACCCTGGCTGGCGCCCTAAGGTCCTGCCGCCGCGCAGCACAACCGGGCGAAAGGGGGTGTTCGCGACCCGCTCCCCGCATCGGCCCAATCCGCTCGGCATTTCGGTGGTACGCCTGATGCGCGTGGAAGGCCTGGTCGTACACATCCGCGACGCCGACATGCTCGATGGGACGCCGGTACTGGATCTCAAGCCGTATGTCGCGTACACGGATGCATATCCGCAGGCGGGCAGCGGCTGGCTGCAAGATGCCGCCTGCGCCGGCACTAACGTGCAGCCTCCCGACCCCGTGAGCGCCTATACGGTGGTGCTCGAGGCGCGGGCCGCACAGCAGGCCGCCTGGATACAGTCGCGTACCGGGCTCGCCATCGGCGAGCGCATCCACTCCACCCTCGCGCTGGGTCCTGTCCCGCACCCGTATCGGCGCATCCAACGCCTCCCCGCAGGGCTGCGGCTGTCAGTGAAGGAATGGCGGGTCCGCTTCAGCGTCACCGGCCGCGCGGTGCGTGTGACGGAAATCGAGTCGGGTTTCCGCGCCTCACAGCTGGCCGCAGGCGCCGGTGAATCGTTGCAGGCCCACCGCGAGTTCATCGCGCTCTGGCCGCGCGAGCGTCCTTAGATCTGCAGGCGGCCGCCCTCGCAGGCGGTACGCACGCTGGGCGTGTGTACTACGTCCTATTTCTGTGCGGGCGGGATTACCCGCCAAGACTCCTCGGTTGGCACCGGCAGCACTTTCACTTCCATGCGCCCTCCGGGACCCACACGGTGATTTTTTGCCCAACCTTCAGATCGGCGGCCGGTGTTTCCTTGCCGTCGACGTAGAAGCTTCCGCCTCCCTGGGGCTTGACGCTGAAGGTCGAGATCATGCTACCCGCGACGTTCATCAGCTGCAGCGTGAGGTATTCGGGCAGGTGGTTGATGTACACCTTGGCATGGAACTTGGCGTACGTAGTACCCTCGTAGGCGCGCCTCTCGAGGCACGCTGCGGGTGCCCGCGGATACTCGGCGAGAAATGCAGCGCTGAACTTGAAGCTGCTGCAGGCGACTTTGGGGAGCTTTTCCGGATCGACCTGTGCTGTTGCCCAGACAAACGACAGCGGCGCGATGAGCGCGAGCAGGAATGTGAGTTTCGACGTTTTCATGGGCCTTGTCCTCGCGCTGACGGTAGGCTGGCGGCAGCCGCAAGACCCACTGAACCGGATACTGCGCCGTTCTTGTCGTGCGTTCGGAACGGTAGGACACTCAGTACCGAATGACCGCGCGGTACGGGTTGCCTCAGGAAGCGGGGCACGGAGTTACGTCTCGAGGTGATCGTGGAACTGGCAGTTAAGTGCTGCGGACCTCGTACTCTCGCCAGCGGCGACCGCGTGTTGGATCGTAGACGGCTACTTTCGTGCGATCAGCGGCCCGAGACCTGCCCCGGACGAGCGAAGAATAGGAACGGAGGTCAGCGCGTGACGAGTCCAGCCCAACGCCAAATCAATGGGGAAAATGCGCGACCCGTTACGGCCCATGCGGCGGTGCTCGCGAGTTGCGGAAGGTTATGGGGGTTACCGCAGCTGACCTGTGCGGCGCGCGAGCTCGAGGAAAGCCTGGCGCGCTTGCGGCAGTTCGCGACAAAGCACGCCCCGCACGACCCCACCGATCAGCCCGGTTAACTGGCCGCGGTGAGACAACGGACCGGCTCCCGTGGACTTTCTCTCGCGTCATCTCGTCGATGGGATTGTGGTCGGCTGCTTTATGGCGATCACCGTTATTCTCTTGTGGCCCATGACGATGGACCGGCGGCAGCGCTGGCGCAATCGGCGCGCCGCCAGGAAATTAGAAGCTGCGGAGCGCGCGCGCTCGGAAGGGCGCGGCTAAGTTCTCACCTACCCTGACCCCCGTCATCCGCACCCTTGGCGTACGTGCGGCAGGGGGCACATTGTTCTAATACTGCTTTGCGGCCTGACGCCGCGCGAAACGCTCGGTCATGACCGCCGACACGGGACGCCCATTTTGGCCCAAACTTGGTGGAGCGGTGTGTGCGGGAGCTCGTGGGGGCTGGAGGAGAAGATCGAAATCGATCCTCTCCTCGAGCGAAGTCACTGCCGCGTAAAAACCAGAGTGTCGTCGTACGGCACCCCGCCGTGCGTACCCTTGTTGTGTACGGTCAGCGTCCTGCCATCCGCCGACACCACCCGATGTACGGTGCCAACGACCTTCCCATCCTTTGTGAGAGTAAAGTTCCATGTGGTGGCGCTTACGGACTTTGCCGTCACGGTGTCGGCGTACGGGTTGCCGGTCACAGGGTAGCTGTTGCCGTCGGCCTTGTAGGCGACGTGCATCGACGCTTCCCTGCCGTCGGCTCCGACCGTCTTGCCCTCAAGCGCGAGTCCGTCCGCTGACTCTGTGTACGTGCGCGTCGCGCTCTTCAATGCAGGTCCCGGACTGAACTTTGACTTCGCGACATCCAATGTCCAGGTGCCGATGACCGGATCCTTGGCCATCGCAATTCCCCCCAAGAACGTCGCGGCGAAAAGAACCCCTGCAAGAATTTTTCGCACTGGTTTCTCCTCAGTTTGTGGTGTTTTGGTTAGATCTGACATCGATTGCATGTCAGCGGATCCACAAGAATGCGCTTAATCACCAGCCGGCTCAATTGAGGGTCACTTGGCCCACTGACACAAGATCGACGGGTAGGGCGGCGTCTGGCGTCCGTACCAACCGGGTGGCATTGGTGATCCCGGCGACTAGGTACGGTATCGCACAGACGCTGCCGGGCGCCTTGAGCACAGTCAACCTTAGCGGGAGTGAGTCAGCGATTCGTAACGCTCGGAGTTCGCCTGATTTTCTTACCCAGACTCCCAGCACCCGCCTTAAGGGAAAGCTATCGAATGGCACTGTCGAACACCGCCGTGCCTGGATTCCTCGGACCGGCTACGCGATTCCTGCATCGGTCAGTGCCGTTTACCTCGTTGTGCCCAAAGTGCAAACGGGAGCGGCCGCAGGATAGGTATACGCGCAGCGCTCTTCTCGTGTTGCTCGATACGGGACGCGCCATCAGGGTGTGTTGCGCAACGTGCAACGAGACCTGGTCGATCAGTGACCGAGAGCGTACTGGCATCGCCAAGCGAGTTTAGTCACGGGCCGACCGGCCGATGTTCTGATGAACAGCGCAACGCCCGCTCCCATCCGCCGTGGGCGACGATCGTCCGTGAAGCGAAGGCGATGCCCCGCTCGGCACGCTTGATCCGGCTGGGTCAGCAGGGAAATACGCAGATCCGCGTACCACGACAGTGAGCAGCGGGCTCTACTTCCTGGCCGCCGCCGTCCGATGGGCTACATGGCCCTGGTCATCTGCCCCCAGGATGCGAACCGATCGCGCGTCTAACAAATTGATTTACATGGTCGGGGTGACAGGATTTGAACCTGCGACACCTACGTCCCGAACGTAGTGCTCTACCAGGCTGAGCTACACCCCGAGGTTAGTGCGCCGCCGTTGGCAGGAAGGGGGCCGGCGGGCGGCGCAGTGTACTGAACCGCGCCCCCGCCATCAAATCAGCGCGCTATTTCAGCTTCCCGCCTTCTGCACCACGATGTGGCCCAGGTGCATGACGAACACCGGGTGCTCGGTTGCGTGGATGTTGCTGAGCACGTTGCCGGGCACTGCCACGATGTCGGCCACCTTTCCGGCCTCGAGCGTTCCGACGTCCTGGACGCCAAGCAGCTTGGCCGCATCGCGAGTGCCGGCCAGGAGCGCCGCCGCCGGGGCCATGCCCTGGTCGGTCATCAATGAGAACTCCAGGGCATTCATGCCGTGCGGATAGACGCCAGCATCCGTGCCAAAGGCGATCGGCACGCCGATACGCAGTGCGGCACGAAACATCTTGTCGTGGGCTGCGGCCGCGGCACGCGCCTTGGCAGCGATCTTCGGCGGATAGGTGTCCGCCTGCTTGTTCACCCAGTAGACGGCCATGCGGGTCGGCACCAGCCACACGCCCTTGGCCTTCATCATCTTGAGGGTGTCCTCGGTGAGGAAGCTCCCGTGCTCGATCGAGTCGACGCCGGCGGCGATCGCCAGCCGCGCGGCGGCATCCCCGTGGCAGTGCGCGGCCACCTTGCGGCCCCACTTGTGCGCCTCGGTGATGATCGCGCTCAGTTCCTCGGGGGTGAGCTGCGGCACGTCGACCGGGTCGGACTCGGACAGCACGCCACCGCTGGCGGCGATCTTGATGACGTCCGCACCCCACTTCATCTGGTAGCGCACCGCTTCGCGGCACTGGTCCGCACCGGTGCAGACGCCCTCGATCGGGCCGAGCGGCTTGACGCGCTCGGGCGGGAACGCAAAGTCATCCACGTGCCCGCCCGGGGAGCCGATCGCGTGCACGGCCGTGAGAATCCGCGGCCCGGTGGCGACGCCCGCGTTGATCGCGTTGCGCAGCCCGACGTCGACGAAGTCTTCCGCGCCGACATTGCGCACGGTGGTGAAGCCGGCTTCGAGAGTGCGTCGCGCGTACATGGCGCCGTACAGCGCCTGCTCGGACGGGAAGCGCATCATGCGGGAGTAGAAGAGGTGGTAGTAGTCCTTCTCGAACTCCATGGTGAGATGCGTGTGCGCATCGATGAAGCCCGGCAGGATCGTGGCATCGCCGAGGTCGATGACGCGCGCGCCGGCGGGCACGGTGGTACCCACCGACACGATGTGATCCCCGCGCACGACGACGACCGTGTTGCTCTTGAGCTGTGTGCCGGTCGCGTCGAACACGCGCGCGGCCTTGAGTGCGATGGTTTCCGGCGCCGGGGCGTCGGCCCGCGCCGCCCCGATGCCCACGAGCACGGTGCAGATGGCGCACAAAGCGAGGTGGCGCAGAAGATTCTTCTTGGCGTGCGGCATGGCGGTATCCCTGAAAAAGCGGTGCGGCAGTCTAGAAGAAGGCTCGCGGCAGAGGCAATTGCGCGACCGGGCTCCGGAGGCGTCCCGGGGCCGCAAGGCGGCGACACTCAGGTGGTATGTTCGACCGCGAAGCGCGCGAGCCCGACCAGCGCTTGCTTGTACGGGGAGTCCGCGAGCGCGGTGAGCGCGTGGACGGCCTCCTCGGACTGGCGCCGCGCGAGTTCCGCGGTGTAGTCCAGCCCGCCGGTGGCTTCAATCGCCGCGATGACCGGCTCAAGCTGCGCCAGGCCCCCGCGGCGGATCGCCTCGCGGATCGCGGCACGCTGGGGCTCGCTGCCGTGCCTGAGCGCATGGATCAGAGGCAGCGTGGGCTTGCCTTCCGCGAGGTCGTCCCCGAGGTTCTTGCCACGCTCCTTGGGATTTGAGCGGTAGTCGAGCATGTCATCCACCAGCTGGTAGGCCGTGCCGAGGTGGCACCCGTAGGCGGCGAGCGAGCAGCGCACCTCCCCGGACACGTTGGCGAGCACGGCCGCGACCTCCGCACCGGCTTCGAAGAGTTTCGCGGTCTTGCGGTAAATGACCTCGAGGTAGCGCTCTTCGGTGGTGTCCGGGTCGCGTGCGTTCATCAGCTGCAGCACCTCGCCCTCGGCGATGACATTGGTCGCCTCCGCCATGATCTCCATCACCGGCTGCCGCCCGAGGGCGGCCATCATCTGAAAGGCGCGTGAGTAGACAAAATCGCCGACCAGCACGCTCGCCTGGTTGCCGAATACCCGGTTGGCGGTATCGCGCCCACGCCGCAGCGAGGAGCCGTCCACGACGTCATCGTGCAGCAGGGTGGCGGTATGGATGAACTCGATGAACGCCGCGGCTGCTACGTGCGCATCGCCCTCCACCTGGCAGGCGCGGGCGGCGAGCACCACCAGCATCGGGCGCAGGCGCTTGCCGCCACCGGAGATGATGTGCTCGGCGATCTGGTCGACGAGGGGGACGGCACTCTTTAGTCGCGAGCGGATGACCGCGTCGACCGCGCGCAGGTCCGCCTGGACCAGGGCACGGATTTCCGCGAGCTTCATGGCCGGCGGACGGGGGTGCTCGGAGAGTGAGGCGTTCATAAGCCTGGCTTAAGGGCAGCTTGCCGCATCCTAGCCGACGCGGGCACCTTTGGAGAAATGCCGGTGGGGTCGCACCTGTCGGGGCCGGAACTGGCTAAGTATCTGTCGCTCCTGAGAAAAGCGTCGTTTGACCGCAAGGGGGTGCGCCAGTAGAATGCGCGGCCTTTCCGTAACCCCCTTACTTCTATATACGACTATGTACGCGGTCATCGCCACGGGCGGTAAACAGTATCGGGTGACGAAGGACGGCGTGCTGCGCGTGGAGAAGCTCGACGCGGAGCCGGGCGCCACCGTCACGTTCGGCGAGGTGCTCCTGGTCGGGGAGGGGGCGGACGTCAAGGTCGGCAAGCCCACCCTCCAGGGCGGCAAAGTGCTCGCGACCGTGGTGCGCCACGGCAAGGGCGCCAAGGTGTCGATCGTGAAGTTCAAGCGCCGCGCGCATTACCTGCGGCAAAAGAATCACCGCCAGCTGTTTACTGAGGTGAAGGTCACGGACATCAGCGCGGGCTGAAAGTCCTTCGGGCGCGACGGTAAGGATCGGGACAGGACATGGCACATAAGAAGGCAGGCGGCAGTACCAAGAACGGCCGCGATTCGCACTCCAAACGCCTGGGCGTGAAGCGCTTTGGCGGCGAGCACGTGCTGGCCGGGAACATCCTCATCCGCCAGCGCGGCACGCCGGTGCGCGCCGGCGCGAATGTCGGCACCGGGACCGACCACACCCTGTTTGCGAAGGTCACCGGCAAGGTGCAGTTCCAAAAGAAGGGTGCCGAGCAGCGCATGTACGTGAACGTGGTGCCCGAGAAGAGCTGACCGGCGGCGCCGCAGGGCGCGAGTGTTTTCACAGAACCCCGGCCGCCGCGCCGGGGTTTTTGTTTGCGGCTAGAGTTCTCGATATGAAGTTCGTCGATGAGGCACGCACGCGCGTGCAGGCCGGCAATGGGGGCCGCGGGAGCACCAGTTTCCGCCGCGAGAAGTTCGTGCCGTTCGGCGGCCCGGACGGCGGTGATGGGGGCGCCGGCGGCAGCGTCTACCTGCGCGCGGCCACCGGCATCAACACGCTTGCGGACTTTCGCATCGAGCGCACCTACCGGGCGCCGCACGGGGAACCGGGCAGTTCCAATGATTGCACCGGCCGCGGCGGGAGCGACCTGTACGTGCCCGTGCCCATCGGTACCGTCGTGCGCGACGCGGAGACGCAGGAGGTGCTGGGCGACCTCACCCGCGACGGCCAGGAGCTCCTGGTGGCGCGCGGTGGCAAGGGTGGCTGGGGCAATCAGCGCTTCAAGTCGAGCACCAACCGTACACCGCGCCAGTACGGCCCCGGGCTTCCCGGGGAGAAGCGCTCGCTGGAATTCGAGCTCAAGGTGATCGCCGACGTGGGCCTCCTCGGGCTGCCCAATGCCGGCAAGTCGACCCTCATTCGCGCCGTGTCTGCCGCGCGGCCCAAGGTCGCCGACTACCCCTTCACCACGCTGCACCCGAATCTTGGGGTGGTGGCCGTCGGGCAGCACCGCAGCTTCGTCATGGCCGACATCCCGGGACTGATCGAGGGGGCGGCCGCCGGAGCTGGTCTCGGCATCCGCTTCCTGAAGCATCTGCAGCGCACGCGCGTGCTGCTGCACCTGGTGGATCTGTTGCCGCCGGACCCGCAGGCCGACCCGGTGAAGGATGCCCGCGCCATCGTCGGGGAGCTGAAGAAATTCAGCGCGGAACTCGCGGCCAAGCCGCGCTGGCTGGTCATCAACAAGAAGGATCTGCTGCCGGCAGCGGAGGCGCACAAGCGCGCACGCGCGATCGTGCGCGCGCTACGTTACAAGGGACCGCACTTCCTCATCTCCGCGGCAACCGGAGAGGGCACGCAGGCGCTGTGCGAAGCCGTTATGACTTTTTTGGAAGCGCAGGAGCGCTCGGCACGCGCGCCCGCATCATCTCCAGCAGATGCTGCCGACGGGCCGCCGGACGAAGCTTAAGAGGCGTAGGAACAACGGGGCTCGGAATACGGACCTTGTCGTTCACGTTCATCACACCCTCACTGCATTGCACGGATGCGGGCGGCCAGACGGCTCTTGTGCCGCGCAGCCTTGTTGCGGTGAATGATCTGCTTGCTCACCAGCGAGTCGATCACCGGGACCGCTTTCTGGTAGCTGCTCTTGGCCGCCTCTTTCTCGCCCCCGGCAATGGCGGCCGTCACGGTACGCACGGCCGTGCGCATCCGCGAACGCAGCGCCACGTTGCGGGCGCGGTGCTTCTCAGCCTGTCGGGCAGCCTTCTCGGCGGACTTGGTATTGGCCACGAAATCGTCCTGTGTCAAAAGCGCCGCCGCTCGCGGGGGGCCGGTAGTCTGCGTATCGGCCGGGGGCTTGTCAACGCGTCGCCGCTTGGCGAACGCGGCAAGCCCTGCGGCATTCACATAAACTGCCGTGCCGATGCCGCCCCGGGTGGAACCTCCGTAATTACTTGCAAAATATCAGTAACTTAGTGACACCATGAGACTGATCCGCGGATCCGCCGGGCTACGTCCCCCCGCCGCGCATTGCGTCGTGAGCATCGGGGCTTACGATGGCCTGCATCTGGGGCACCGGGCGCTCCTGGCGCGGCTGATCGAGCGCGCCTCCGGCGCCGCAGCGCCTGCGGTCCTGGTGACGTTCGAGCCGATGCCGCGCGAGTATCTGCAGCCGCAGGATCCTCCCGCGCGCCTGACCAGCTTCCGGGAGCGCTGGCGGCTGCTCGCGTCGCAGCCGCTCGATTACCTGTGCCTGCTGCGCTTCGATGAGGCATTGCGTAACCTCTCGCCTGGGGACTTCGCGCAGCTCCTCGCACGCGGCCTCAACGCCCGCGCGGTCATCGTCGGGCATGACTTTCGCTTCGGGCGCCTGGGCCAAGCGACGACGGAGGTGCTGGCGCAGGCCGGCGCCCGGCTCGGTTTTGCGGTCGAAGTCGTACCGCCCGTGCAGCTGGGCGGCGAGCGCATCAGCAGCAGCGGCGTGCGTGCCGCGCTCGCGCGCGGGGACTTCGCGCAGGCGGCCGCGTGGCTCGGGCGCCCCTGGACGATGCGCGGGCGCGTGGTGGCCGGGCAGCGCCTGGGACGTAAGCTCGGGTTTCCGACGGCCAACCTGCCGCTGCGGCGGCGGCGCGCGCCGGTCGAGGGCGTGTTCGCGGTGCGGGTGCACGGGGTCGGCCGGGGCGGCGCTTCCCGGGCGTCGCCAGCCTTGGCACCCGTCCCACGGTGAACGGGACCGAGCGGCTCCTGGAAGCGCACCTGTTCGACTTTGCCGGCGACCTGTACGGTCGCGAGATCGCAGTGGAATTCGTGGCGAAGCTGCGCGACGAGGCGCGCTTCGCCTCGCTCGAAGCGCTCACCGCGCAGATGCATGAGGATGCGGCGCGCGCCCGCGCGCTGCTCGGGGTTTGAAACGGGAAGACATGGCCGACTACAAGCACACGATCAACCTGCCGCAGACGGACTTCCCGATGAAGGCGGACCTCGCGCAGCGCGAGCCGGCGATGGTGCGCGCCTGGGATGAGCGCGGCACCTACGCGAAGCTGCGCGAGGCGGCGCGCGGGCGGCCGCGCTTCGTGCTGCACGACGGTCCGCCGTACGCCAACGGCGCGATCCACATCGGACACGCCGTCAACAAGATCCTGAAGGACGTGGTGGTGAAGTCGCGCTCGCTCGACGGCTATGACTCGCCCTACATCCCGGGCTGGGACTGCCACGGACTGCCGATCGAGCTGCAGGTGGAGAAGAAGCACGGCCGCCCGGGCGGCAAGCTCGATGCGCGCGCCTTCCGCGCCGCCTGCCGCGCCTATGCGCAGGAGCAGGTCGAGCTGCAGCGCACCGACTTCAAGCGCCTGGGGATACTCGGGGACTGGGAGCGGCCGTATCTCACCATGGCGCCGCAGTACGAGGCGCAGCAGTTGCGCGCCTTCGGCCGCATCATCGAGAACGGCCACCTCTACAAGGGCGTGAAACCCGTGCACTGGTGCCTGGACTGTCGCTCGGCGCTCGCTGAAGCTGAGGTCGAGTATGAGGAACGTACCTCGCCGGCCATTGATGTGGGCTTTCGCGTGGCGGACAACGCCGAGCTCGCGGCGCGGCTCGGGGTGGCGGCGGGCACGCTCGGCGCCTCCCCCGTGGACGTCGTCATCTGGACCACGACTCCCTGGACGCTGCCGGCGAATGAGGCCGTGGCGCTCAGGGCGGAATTTACCTACGTACTCGCCGAGGCACGCCAGGGCGCGAGCGTGCGCCGCCTGATCCTGGCGGCCGAGCTCATGGAGTCCGCCCTCAAGCGCTATGGCATGACGGACGCGCGCGTGCTGGCACGCGCGGAAGGGCGCGCGCTCGAGGGCCTGAAGCTGCACCACCCGCTGCTGCCGCGCGCCGTGCCGGTGATCCTCGGCGAGCACGTGACCCTCGATGCCGGCACGGGCGCGGTGCATACCGCGCCGGGCCATGGCCAGGAAGACTTCGCCGTCGGCCAGCGCTACGGGCTCGAGGTGCTCAATCCGGTCGGCAACGACGGGCGCTTTCTGCCCGATACGCCGCTGGTGGCGGGCCTGCGGGTCGACGAGGCCAATCCGGTCCTCATTCAGGCGCTGCGCTCGGCGGGGGAGCTGCTGCACGAGGAGCCGCTGCTGCACAGCTATCCGGTGTGCTGGCGTCACAAGACGCCGGTGATCTTCCGCGCGACGCCGCAGTGGTTCATCAGCATGGAACAGGCGCACCTGCGCGAGCACACGCTGCGCGACATCAAGGGCGTGCAGTGGACGCCGGCCTGGGGTGAGCCGCGGATCACGGGCATGATCGCGACCCGGCCGGACTGGTGCATCTCGCGCCAGAGAACCTGGGGCGTGCCTATCCCGCTGTTCGTGCACAAGCAAAGCGGTGCCCTGCATCCGCGCACGTCCGAACTCATCGAGGCGGCCGCTGCGCGCGTGGCGGCCGGCGGCATCGATGCCTGGTTCGAGCTCGAGCCGCGTGAGCTTCTGGGCGATGAGGCTGCGCACTACGACAAGGTGACCGACGTCATGGACGTGTGGGCGGACTCGGGGCTGTCGTTCGAGTGCGTCGCCCGCGAGCGCCCGGAGATCGGTGCCCCGGTTGATCTGTACCTGGAGGGGTCCGACCAGCATCGCGGCTGGTTCCACTCCTCGCTCCTCATGTCCGAGGCGCTGTACGAGCGCGCCCCATACAGGGGCGTGCTCACGCACGGCTTCACGGTCGATGAGAAGGGCCGCAAGATGTCGAAGTCGCTCGGCAACGTCATCGCCCCGCAAAAGGTGATGAACAGCCTCGGCGCCGATGTGCTGCGGCTGTGGGTCTCGGCGACCGACTATGCCAACGAGATCGCGGTCTCGGACGAGATTCTCAAGCGCATGGCGGACTCCTACCGGCGCATGCGCAACACGTTGCGCTTCCTGCTCGGGAACCTGCACGGGTTCGACCCGCGCGCCGATGCCCTGCCGACGCAGGAGCTCGTGGCGCTCGATCGCTGGGTGCTCGCGCGCACGCGGGAACTGCAGGCTGAGATCGTGGAGGCCTACCGCCGCTATGCCTTCCACCTGATCTACCAGAAGGTGCACAACTTCTGCAGCGTGGACCTGGGGGGGCTGTACCTGGATGTCATCAAGGATCGCATGTACACCACGCCCGCGCGCGGTGCGGCGCGCCGTTCGGCGCAGACGGTGATGTTCCACATCGCCGAGAGCATGGTGCGCTGGCTCGCGCCCATCCTGTCGTTCACGGCCGAAGAGGTGTGGCGCTACCTGCCTGGCGGGCGGCCCGAGTCGGTGTTCCACGCGACCTGGCATGAGCTGCCGGCGGTGCCCGCCGACCGCATCGACTGGGCGGCGCTCATCGGGCTGCGCGCCGACGTCACGCGTGAGCTGGAGAAGCTGCGCGACACGGGTGCCATCGGCGCGCCGCTCGATGCACGCGTCGATGTGTACTGTCCGCCGGCTGAGCACGCGCGCTTTGCGGCACTCGGCTCGGAGCTGCGCTACCTCCTCATCACCTCCCACGCCGACGTGCACGAGAGTGCCGCCGTACCGGCCGAGGCCGTACCGGCGCTGAACGCCGGCGTCGAGGGCGTGCGGCTGCGGGTGCGCCCGAGTCAGGATCCGAAGTGCGTGCGCTGCTGGCACCGCCGGGCGGATGTGGGCGCGGAGCCGCGCCACCCGGAGCTGTGCCTGCGCTGCGTCAGCAACATCGAGGGCCCGGGCGAGGAGCGGACATTCGCATGAACGCGCAGCCCCGGCCGGTGGTCGAACCCAGATCAGGCACGCCAGCGCCGCCCCTGGCCGCCAGCGGCTGGCGCTGGCTGCCCCTCAGCGCCGGCGTGATCGTGGCGGATCAGCTGGTAAAATCCTGGATCGTGCAGCATTTCTCGCTGTTCGAACGCGTGCATGTGCTCAGGGTGCTCGACATCATTCTTACCTACAATACCGGCGCGGCCTTCAGCTTCCTCGCGCAGGCCTCGGGCTGGCAGCGCTGGTTGTTCGTGCTGCTGGCGCTGGGGGTGAGCGCCGCGCTCTTTGGGTGGCTGCGGCGCCTGCACGCGGGCAGTCAGGGTCTGCTCGCCTGCGGGCTCGCCCTGATCGCCGGCGGCGCGCTCGGCAACATGATCGATCGGCTGCGCTTCGGCCGGGTGGTGGACTTCGTGCACGTGCACTGGCAGCAGCATTACTTCCCGGCCTTCAACGTGGCCGATTCCGCCATCACCGTCGGCGCGGCGCTGCTGCTGCTCGATGCGTGGCGCGAGAGCCGGGCACACGCGCGGGTGCACCACTGATGCAGGTACTGCTCGCCAATCCGCGCGGCTTCTGCGCCGGCGTCGACCGCGCCATCGATATCGTCGAGCGTGCGCTCGAGCTGTTCGGGGCGCCAATCTACGTGCGTCACGAAGTGGTGCACAACGGTCACGTGGTGGAGCGGCTGCGCGCCCGCGGCGCGGTGTTCGTCGAGGAGCTCGCGGAAGTTCCGGCCGGCAGCACGGTGATCTTCTCGGCACACGGGGTCTCGAGCGCCGTGGAACAGGAGGCGCACGGGCGCCAGCTCACGGTCTTCGACGCCACCTGTCCGCTGGTGACCAAGGTGCACATGGAGGTGCAGCGCTATGCGCGCGACGGCCGCGACGTGCTGCTCATCGGGCATGCCGGGCACCCGGAGGTTGAGGGCACCATGGGGCGCTTCGACCCCAGCGGTGGCGGCCACATGCATCTGGTGCAGAACGTGCGCGACGTCGCGCACCTCAGGGTGCGCGATCCGCGACGGCTGGCCTTCGTGACCCAGACGACGCTGTCGGTGGATGACACCGCCGAGATCGTCGGCGCGCTGCGGCAGCGCTTTCCTGAGCTTGCCACCCCGCGGCGTGAGGACATCTGTTACGCGACCCAGAACCGCCAGGACGCAGTCAAGAAGCTGCTCGAGCAGTGCGACGTGCTCCTGGTGGTCGGCTCGCGCACCAGCTCCAACTCGAACCGCCTGCGCGAGATGGCCGATCGCGCCGGGGTTCCGGGCTACCTCATCGATGGACCCCAGGATCTGAAGCCCGAATGGTTCGCCGGCCGGGCGGCGGTGGGTGTGACGGCCGGCGCCTCTGCGCCCGAACTGCTGGTGCAGCAGGTCGTGCAGCAGCTCAGGGACTGGGGCGGTGAGACGCCGGCTGAGGTGAGCGGGCGCGAGGAGCGGGTGTTCTTTGCGCTGCCGCGCGGCCTGCGCCGCAACTCAGAAGAACCCGTGTAGCTCCACGAAATACAGCCGCTGGTTCTGCGTCGGCTGCTGCGGGATGCCGTCATAGAGGCGCGCCCCGCCGCGAATCTGCACGAACTGGACGGGGGTCCACTCGTAGACGAAGCTCCAGCGCGTCTGCTGATCGTTCGCGACCTCCCGGTCCGGGTCGTAATACTCGTAGCTGACCTTGAAGTTGTGGCCCCGCCAGGGTGAGTAGTTGGCTTCGAGCAGCCCTCCGAGCTGCTTCTGTTCGCCGCCCGGCCCCGAGGGCAGGCTATGGTCATCGACATAATCGAGCTCCGCCAGCCACGCGATCGGGCCGGTGCGCACGCCGCCAAACAGCGCGTAGGTCTCGCGGCTGCCAGCGGGATTGGAGCCATTGAAGTTCGCCGCCAGACCCAGCCGCCAGCGGTTCTCGACGTACGCCACCTGCAGGCTCTCCTGCTTGCCGTTGCTGGTCGGGGCGGCGCCCGCCGTGCCGTTGCTCACCGCCAGCTGCGCATCCCAGTGCCCGTGCTCGTAGCCGACCTCCACCCCCTGGTCCGGGGTCGACATGTCGATGTTGCTGACCGTGTTCACGAAGGCACTCTGGTCCTGCAGCCGCAGCCCGAAGGGCAGGTACATCTGTCCCGCCTTGAGGTACCAGGTGTGATCGGCCGACCACAGCATGCCCCAGGCCTCGCGGTTAAGGGCGCTTCCCGGGGCGACCTGCTCATCGACGTAGAACACCAGCCGATCGGGGATCACGTTCGCTGACAGGTACACGCGCGCCTGCTCCCAGTCGAACTGATTGGTGGTCTTCTGCCCCGGCACCTGATCCGCCTGGAACTGATAGCGCCCGTCCCCACCGAGGGAGATGAAGCGGTTGAGGGCACCGGTCCAGACATCGGTGCCGGTGTCCACGTGTGCGGCGGGCAGCACGTTCTGCGAGAAGATCTCGCCGAAGGGCGTGCGCTCACCGCCGCCGGTGGGATTGACGTGGCACTGGCCGCACTTGTAGCCGTTGGCCACCGCCAGATACGGCTCGGCCGGTGCGCGCGCCGCGATGAAGAGCAGCAGCAGCGCGAGCCACGACAACCACCGCGCGCTCAAGGCAGGACCTCCACCGTAAACTCGACCACTTCGTCGTTGCCGAGCGGACTGCCGTTCAGATCAGTGAGCGCCGCGGCGCCCGTGCCGCGCACGTGCAGCCGGTAGGCGCCGTTGGCGAGCGGCTTCGCCGGCTGGACGAGCACCGTGGCAGGATTGCCGGGGGCGAGTGAGTAGTGCACGGGCGCGAACCGCTGCGGTGCAGCCGGCGCCCCGACTTGCTCGAGCGCCAGCGTCGTGTCGTTCACCAGGGAGAAATCGACTTCGCGGCTGAAGGCCACCACGAGCTGCCGCGGGGCCTGCGCGAGGCGCGTGTTGGCGATGGGCCAGGTTGCCGTCAGCGCGAGCGCGACGGCCGCGGGCGGCATACCGGAGGAGGCCCCGTCGGTGATCCACTGGCGGATCACGTCGATGGTGGACTGCGGCAGATACGGACCCCCAAAGGGCATGCGTGCGCCGGCGATGCCGGCTGCGCCTTCGATCTTCTGCACCAGGTAGCTGTTGTCGGGATCGCCGGGCTTCACGCGATCGAGGCCCTGGATCTCGGTGCTGGGGACGCCGACGAGGAGCGCATAGCTGTGCGCGGCATCGAGCTGCAGGCCCTCCGGGGCTGCCGCGCCGCTGTGGCAGCGCACGCAGATCGGCGTGAAGACATTGTCCTGGATCGACTGAAAGTCCGCGGTCAGCGGGTTGTTGCTCGGATTCGTGCCCGGTGTGATCGGCTGGCCGTTGGCGTTGAGTCCGTCGCCGTTGCCGGCGCAGGCGCCGAGCAGCGCCGCGGCCAGCGGCGCGGCGCAACGCCGCAGTGAGGAGTAATGCATCTCACGCCTTCCAGGCTGATTTCACACGCCCGTAGGTGCCGGCGGCGCGGGAAGCGGGTTCCCGTTCCCGCGCAATTATTTTTCAGCTGTTGCGCAAAACCGGGGCGTGCGGGCCCGCCACTCACGCCCTGCAAACGAGGACGCCGGTTCGGCGGAACAGCGAGCGGCCAGCGGGCCCCCGCTGCAGGGATGCAACACCCCTTCGGCCGGCCCGTCGCGGATTGCCGCGCGGGCCGGTCATTGCGCCGGGTGCCTGAACTTAGGTCCGCTTCACGCGCTCGCGCGCGTGCGGCCCTGGTAGAGCGGCTTCTTGAGTTTCCAGCGCTTGTGGGACCACGGCCAGTCGGCCGGGGCTGCGTGGATCTGCGCCTCGACGAGGCGCGCGTAGCGCTCGGTGAGCGCCCCGGCCGCGAGCGTCTCGCCGCGGCCTGGAGAGCGGGGTGAACTGCATCTCGTAGTGGCCGCGCGCGATGCGCCGCAGTCCGATGAAGAAGGCCGGGAGGCGCGCTGCGCGCGCGATCTCCTCCGGCCCCATGTAGAACGCGGTATCGCGGTTCAGGAACCGCGTCCAGTGCTTGTGCTCGCTCGTGGTCGGCTCCTGGTCGGCCACCATGGCCACGGCGCGCACGACACCGCGGCGCTTGATGATGTCCGCCAGCAGATCCTTGGCCGGCACCAGGCGGCTGCCGAAGCGCGAGCGCAGCTTCTTCATCTCGCGCTCCGCCCAGCTGTCGATGAGCGGCTTGTAGGCGGCGTCCACCGGGTAGCCGAGCTCGAGCGACAGCGCGAGCAGCATCCATTCCCAGTTGCACTGATGCGCGGCCACCAGCAGCACCGACTGCCCGCGGTCGAGCAGCTCACGCGCCAGCTCCAGGTTGCTGATGCGCATGCGCCGGTGGATCTCGCGCGGCGGCATGACCACGGCCTTGAAGATCTCCACCAGCATCTGCGCGAAGGAATGGTAGTAGGCGGCGATCACGGCGCGCAGCTGCGACTCGCTGTACTGCGGGAAGGCCTTGCTGAGGTTCTCCCGCACGACGTGCTCGCGGTAGGAGTAGACGTGCACGGACAGCCAGCCGAGCAGGCTCGCCAGCCCGTAGAGCACGCGGCAGCGGAATGCGCGCCAGCAGTGCAATCCACCAGGCCGAGGCCGCAGTCTTGCTCCGGGCGTCCGGCGGGGCGGGCGGGCGTGGCGGCGACCGCGCTCAGCAACGCACCTAGTTGACCGGGTGGGGGTGCGGGCGCGTAGCGGCCGGAGTGGGCTGCGCCGTGAGTACGCGCCCGAATTTCGGCGCGAGCCAGCGCTCGATGTCATCCACGACAGTGAACAGCGCCGGCACGATGACCAGCGTCAGCGCCGTGGAGGTGATCAGGCCCCCGATCACCGCCACCGCCATCGGCTGGCGGAATGAGGTGTCGCCGCCGAGACCAATGGCCACCGGTACCATG
Organism: uncultured Pseudomonadota bacterium; assembly: GCA_963806375.1. Classification (GTDB taxonomy): domain Bacteria; phylum Pseudomonadota; class Gammaproteobacteria; order Steroidobacterales; family Steroidobacteraceae; genus 13-2-20CM-66-19. The sequence continues at coordinate 373,052 of CAWDXW010000003.1, read as the reverse complement.
CCCGCCACCATGGCCACCGTCGTCATGACGATCGGGCGGGCGCGCTTGTGGGTGGCCTCGAGGATGGCCGAGAGGCGGTCCTTGCCGGCACGCATCTCCTCGATGGCGAAGTCCACCAGCAGGATTGCGTTCTTGGCGACGATGCCCATGAGCATCAGCAACCCGATCATAGCGCCAAGCGAGAGCGCGCTGCCGGTGATCATGAGCGCCGCCACCGCGCCACCGAAGGACAGCAGGAGCGAGGAGAGGATGGTGATCGGCTGCAGCACGCGCGCGAACAGCAGCACCAGCACGGCGAACACCATGAGGATGCCGGTCACCATGGCGATGAGGAAATTGACGAACAGCTCGTTCATGTACTTGGCCTGGCCGACGTCCACCTGGTGCACGCCCTGGGGCAGATTCTTCAAGGCCGGCAGTGCGCGGATCTTCTCCATGGCCGTACCCAGCTGGACCCCCTCGCTCAGGTCCGCGACGATCGACAGGCGCCGCGCCTGGTTGTAGCGCCGCACCCGCGTCGGGCCCTCGCCGAAGCTGATATCCGCCACCGCCTTGAGCGGCACCGCGCCGCCGTTCCCGGTAGGCACGGGCAGGTTCTCGAGGGTGGACAGGTCGCGGCGGCTGTCCTCGTTCAGGCTCACGCGGATCGGCACCTGCCGGTCGGCCAGCGAGAACTTGGCGCTGTACTGATCCAGCTCCCCGAGCGTGGCGATGCGAATGGTGTCACTGAGCGAGGCGACCGTGACGCCCAGCTGCGTGGCGAGGTCCAGGTGCGGCCGGATGAGGATCTCCGGACGCGGCATGTCCCCGTCGATGCCGGATCGCGCAGGCTCCTTGCAGCTGCGCGCATCTCCGCGACCAGTTTGCGCGCGCTCGACTCCGCCAGCTGCGGATTGTCGCCGGTGATGTAGATATTGACGTCGCGGCCGTTGTTGCCGCCGCGGTTGAAGTGGATGCGCGCGTCGGGGATCGTCGCCAAGTCGTTGATGACGCGGTCCTCGAACTCGCGCTGGGAGGCCTTGCGCTCGCTCGGCTTCACCAGCTTGATCTGCAGTGTCCCGGTGCGCACTTCGTCGAATTCATCGCCACCGATCCGCTCGACGACGGAGCCGACCTCCGGCTGGCGCGCGAGGATGCGGTAGGCGGCCGCCGAGACCGCGGAGGTGTCCTCGAGGCGCGCACCGGCTGGCAGCTCGATATTGAGCTCCGTATAGCTGTCGTCGGAGGGCGGAATGAACGCCTTGGGCACGATGATCAGCCCGGCCAGCGACAGAGCGAAGAAGGCGGCGCCGCCGGCGAGGGTCTTCCAGCGATGCAGCGTCGCCCAGCGCAGCACGCGCTGATACCAGGCCATCACGGGACCGTCCTCGTGGGTGGCGATCTGCGCGGATTTGAGCGTGTAGGCGGCCAGCACCGGGGTGATGAGCCGCGCCACGAGGAGCGAGAAGAATACCGCCGCAGCGACCGTGAGGCCGAACTGCTTGAAGTACTGGCCGGTAAGTCCGCCCATGAAGCTCACGGGCAGGAACACGGCGATGATGGTCGCCGAGCAGGCCACCACCGCCAGTCCGATCTCGTCGGCGGCATCGAGCGCGGCCTGGAAGGCACTCTTGCCCATGCGCATGTGGCGCACGATGTTCTCGATCTCGACGATGGCGTCATCCACCAGCACGCCGGCCACCAGCGACAGTGCCAGCAGGCTGATGGAGTTCAGCGTGAAGTCCATCCACTGCATCACCAGGAAGGTCGGAATGGCCGACAGCGGGATGGCGAGCGCGGAGATCAGCGTGGCGCGCCCGTCACGCAGGAACAGGAACACCACCAGCACCGCGAGAATTGAGCCCTCGAGCAGTGCGCTCATCGCCGAATGGTAGGTGGCCTCCGTGTAAGCGACGGTCGTGAACACCTGGCTGATCGTGACCTGCGGGTTCTCCTTGCGGATCTTGGCGAGTTCCGCTTCCACTTCCTTCATCACATTGACGTCGGAGGTGCCCTTGGCCTTGGAGATGCTGAAGGTGGTCGCCGGACGGCCGTTGAGGCGTGCCAGGGAGCGGATCTCGCCCACGCTGTCCTTGACCGTGGCCAGGTCCGCGAGGCGGGCGAAACGCCCGCCCGGCAGCACGATCTGGGTATCGCCCAGATCACGCGCCGAGCGTGCTTCGCCGAGGACGCGGATCGCCTGCTCGCCGCCGCCGACCTGGGCGCGGCCGCCGGGGGAGTCAAGATTCAGCGAGCGCAGCTGCAGGTTCACCTGGGCTGCAGTGACACCCAGGGCCTGCATGCGCCCCGGATCGAGCTCGATGCGGATCTCGCGGCTGACGCCGCCGCCGCGCGACACCTGCGCCACGCCCTCCATGCTGAGCAGGCGCTTGTTGATGTTGTTGTCCACGAACCAGGAGAGCTGCTCGTCGGTGAGTGCGCTGGAGCTCACCGCGAAGATCGCGATCTGCTGGTCGATGTCCAGGCGCTGCACCACAGGTTCCTCGATGCCCTGCGGCAGATTGACGCGGACCTTGGCGACCGCGTCGCGCACATCCGCAACGGCGCGATCGATCGGGGTGCCGATGGCAAACTCGATGAAGATGCGCGACTGCCCCTCGATGGCGAGCGAGGTGATGCTGTTGATGTTGCCGATGCCGGCGACCGCCCCTTCCACCTTCTGCATGATCTGGGTCTCGATCTCCTGCGGCGAGGCGCCCGGCTGCGAGACCAGTACTTCCACTCCCGGGAAGGAGATGTCCGGGTTGAGCGTCACCGGCAGCCGCACGAAGCCGACCAGTCCCATAAAGAGCAGCACGGCGAACAGCACGACCGGGGTCACCGGGTGACGGATGGCCCAGGCGGAAATGTTTTTCATGGCTGCAATGCCCTCTAGGACTTGCCGCCCGGCGCCGGGGCGACCTTCACCTCTTCGCCGTTGCGCAGGAAGCCCCCGGCGGTTGCGACGACGCGCTCCTTGCCGGTGAGGCCGTCGCTGATCACCGCGCCGGCATCGGTGACGCCGGAAACGTGCACCGCATGGCGCTCGACCCTGTTCGCCGCGTTGACGATCAGTACGTAGCTGCCATCGCTGTCGGCGAGCACGGCGGTCTGGGGTAGCACCGGCCGCTGCGCCCTGTCGACGGTCACCTCGGCGCGCGCGAAGGCTCCGGGCCGCAGGGCGGGGTCGGGCCTGAGGGTGATACGGATGTCCCCGAGGCGCGTGGCGGGATCGATCACGGCACCGAGCAGCCGCACCGCGCCGCTGAAGGGTTGCGTGACGCCGGTCAGGTACACGGTGGCGGGCTGGCCCACCTTGACCCGGGCGAGGTCCTGCTCGGCGATCTGGCCGCGCATCTCCACCTCCCCGCCGCTCGCCACGCGAAACAGCGTCGGTCCCCCGGGGGCCGCGATCTGTCCCACCTCGGCACTGCGGGTGAGCACGGTGCCATCCACCGGTGCGCTGAGGCGCGTGCGCGCCAGGCGCGCCTCGGCCTCCGCGAGCTGCGCGGCCACCACCTTGACGTTGGCCGCATCCGTTACGGACGTGGCCCGGCGCTTCTCGATGTCCTCGGCTGAAAGCGCGCCAGCGGCCTCGACGCCCTGGGCGCGCTTGTACTCCGCGGCCGACAATGCCGCCTGTGCCTTCGCCTGCTCGAGCGATGCGGCGAGGCGGTTCACCTGCTGCACGAACACCGAGTCGTCGATCTTGGCCAGGATCTGGCCGCGCTTCACGTGATCGCCCGCCTCGACGTAGACCCCAACGATGCGTCCGGTTTCGCCCTCGTTGGCGATTGGCATGTCGTAGCGCGCCTGGATGGCGCCGGTGAACGTGACGTTCGCGGTGACCGGCTGCAGCGCCGGCACGATGACCGAGACCAGCGGGACGGCGCCGCGGTCGGCGAGGGTGGTCGGCGGGGTCTTGCTCGCCCCGAGTAACTTCCACGCCACGAGCGCGATCAGTAGCAGCGCGACGATGGCGCCGATGACCGGCCATTTCAGCCGGGCGCCGCGGGCCTGCGGGTCCGGCAGCACTACCACGGGCTCAGGTGCAGAGAAGCGCTCGAGGCTCGCGCGGTCACGCCCGATCCACCTGACCCCCTCCGGGGTGTCGGCTGGCGGCTCGGGAAGGTGTTCAGGATTCGTGCCCACAGCGAGGTTCCTTTGGCGGCCGACGGCCCACGCCGGCTTGCTTGGATCACCGGGAAGTTTAAACGTCCCACCGGCAATCTCGCGCCGGAAGCGCCAGGCGGACGCGGACACTCGACGGGCCGATCGCAGGGCCCCGGGGGATGGTGCCGGGAATAGGATTCGAACCTACGACCCGCGCATTACGAATGCGCTGCTCTACCAACTGAGCTATCCCGGCTCGCGCCACGGAAAGCCGCGCATTCTACATTTTTTTGCGCAGCCTTATCACCAGATCGATGCCGGCCACCTCGGTTCCGGGGGGTGGCGCGGGGAGGCGGCTGAATTCCACCGCCGGCACCGGAACGTCGATCAGCGCCCCGGTGGAGAGGTCGTGGAAGTGGTAGTGCGGATCGACGTTGGAATCGAACCACGCCCGGGAACCATCCACCGACAGCTGCCGGATGAGGCCCTGGCCGGCGAACAGGTTGAGGGTGTTATAGACCGTGGCCTTGGAGACCCGCGCCCCGTGCACGCGCAGGCTCGCGAGAATCTGCTCCGCGGACAGGTGCTGGGGCGAGGACAGCAACAGCGTGGCGATGCGCACGCGCTGTGCGGTGGGGCGGATGCCGCAATCGGTCAGCCGCCGCTCGCAGTGCCGGGGGTCGGCAGTGGCCGACGGGGTCATAAACTCCATAGCTCTATTATACGGTCGTTCAGTTAAAAGAGTACCTTTGGCCGAATAACAAGGACTCTCAGGCTGTCTTGCGGCGCGCCCGTCCGGGGTTGCGGCAACGCCCAGGTTTGCACCGAGAGACCCGGCGAGCTCGCAGTACCCCGTCAGGCGCATCTCCGGACCCAGCAGGCGGTGCAGGTCCTGTCAGGCCGTCGCCAGCTTGCCCTGCAGGTGCCGGGCCAGCTCCGCGATGGTCGGGAAAGTCGAACAGCTCGGTGAGGTCGACCTTGCCGGGATACTCGCGGTCGATCTGCTCGTGGATCTCGATCAGCTTCAGCGAGCTTGCGCCGACTTCGAACAGGTTGTCGTGGATATCCAGCCGCTTGCCGGGCAGCGCCGCGTCGCAGATCGACTTGAGCTTCTCCTCGATCTCGTTGCGCGACCGCGATCTCCGGTCGCGGCTGCGCGCGCGCGCAGCGCCGCGAGCTCCCTGCAGCTCCGCGTCGAACTCGCCCGCGACGTAGCCCTCGGCCAGCAGATGCCGCTGCACCTTGCCGCTGGTGGTCTTGGGGATGCGCTTGACGGGCACGACCTCGGCGACCTCAAGCCCGGTCTGCTCGTTGATGAGGCGCGAGACCTGCGCGGCAAGCGGCAGGAAGTCCTCCATGGCTGCCGCGGTGCAGGACGAACACGACCAGCTGCTCGGTCTGCGCGCCCTGCGGGCGCACGCCCGCGGCGACCACCTTACCCAGTTCCAGGCCCGGCGCGCGCTGCGCGAGCGCCTCCAGATCGTGCGGGTAGTAGTTCTGCCCGTTGACGAAGATGATCTCCTTGGCGCGCCCGGAGATGTACAGCTCGCCCGTCGTGGAACAGGCCCAGGTCCCCGGTGCGCAGCCAGCCATCGGCGCTGAAGGCTCGCCGCGTTCGCCGCCGGGTCCTCGAAGTAGCCGCGCGTCACGTTCTCGCCGCTGATGATGCACGTGGCCGATGCGGTCTCGGGCAGCTCGCTGGTCGGCATCGTCCGCGATGCGCACGCGGCAGTAGGGAATGGCCTTGCCCTCGCGACACCAGCGCGCACCGCATCGCGCTCCGGCGGCGGCAGCCGGCTCGACCGGGGTCGCCGCGCTCATGTGGTGGCGGTTGAGGGCCAGCGTGCGCAGCGGCGCGCCGGGCGCCGGGAAGCTGACCGCGAGTGAGGCTTCGGCGAGGCCGTACACCGGGAACATGGCGTTGCCGCGCGAGTGCGCGCCGGCGCGAGGCGCGCGAGGAACTCCTCGCACAGCTCCACCGAGATCGGCTCCGCACCGTTGAAGATCAGGCGCACGGCGGACAGGTCCAGGCCCTCGAGCGTGCGCTCGCCCAGCACCTTCAGGTAGTGCTTGTAGCCGAAGTTCGGCGAGCACAGGATGGTCGCGCGCACGCGCGAGGCGAAGCGTCAGCCACAGCAGCGGGCGGCGCACGAACAGCTCCGTCGGCATCAGGTGCGCGTGGATGCGGTTGGCGAACATGACGAGGTGAAAGCCGATGAGCCCCATGTCGTGCGTGAGCGGCATCCACGAGAGGCTGACGTCGTCCTCGCTGAAGCGCGCACACCTCGGTCGACCCCGCGGGCATTGGCGAGGATGTTGGCGTGGCGTGAGCACCACCCCCTTGGGCTCGCTCGTCGAGCCGGAGGAGAACTGGATGAAGGCCGTGTCGCCTGGCGGCCACCTTCTGCACGCTGCCGGCGCGCGAGATGTCATCGAGGTTATCCACCAGAAAGGTGCGCGCCGGCAGGCCCTCGAAGAGCTGCAGCCTCGCCCGCCGCGGCGGCGAACGTGCCGATGCGCTCGAGCGAGCGCCGCTCGGTGTAAAGGTAGGGCGTGCCCGAGGCGGCGCGCGATGCGCAGCAGCTTGTGGCGGTGCTCGTCGCTGATGCCGAGCGCCACCGGCACCGGCACGATGCCGCCGAGGATCGCCGCCCAGAAGACATCGATGAACTGCTCGTTGTTGCCGAGGAACAGGATCAGCTTATCGCCGCGGCGGGCGCCGAGGCGCTGCAGGTGATAGAGGATGCCGAGCGCGCGCTCGTAGAGTTCGGCGAAGGCGACACTGCGCGCGTTTCGTTCTCACCCTCCAGGTAGGTGACGCTGCGGTGGCATGCCGCGGTTGACATCCGATGCAGCTCGATCAGGGTGTTGCGTTTGGGGTCACCGGCGTTCCAGTCGCATGTGCAGCGGGTAGCGCGTGCGCAGGTTGATCTGCGCCTCGAGTTCGCAGCGGCTTGTCGGGCACGTAGCGTCAGGCGGTAGCGGCGGGCGACCTTGTACAGGTGCATGAGCATCTCGTAGAGCGCCAGCGTCTCGCCGATGCAGTGGCGCGGGCCGGCCGCAAAGGGCATGTAGGCGAAGCGCGCCCGCTCGCTCTCGTGCTCGGGCGCGAAGCGCTCGGGCCAGAAGCGCTCCGGCTCGCTGCCAGAACTGCGGATGCCGGTGCAGCAGGTAAAGCGGCAGCAGCACGTTGGTCGTTGGCCGGCACGGCATAGCCGCCGAGCACGTCCGCCTCGATCGTGCGCCGCGACAGCAGCCATCCCGGCGGGTAGAGGCGCAGCGCCTCATTCACCACCTGCTGCGTGTAGGTGAGCGCACTCCATCTGCGTGAGGCTCGGAGCTGCGCATCTCCGCGGCCGCGTCGATCTCGGCGTGCAGCCGCGCGAGCGACCTGCGGGTGCTGCGAGAGCAGATACCAGGTCCAGTTCAGGCCGCTGGCGGTGGTCTCGTGGCCGGCGACGATGAGCGTCATCACCTCATCGATGAGCTCGCGCTCGGGCATCGGCTCGCCGGACTCCTTGTCGCGCGCGGCTCATGAGCATGGCGAGGAAGTCGAAGTGCTCGCGCCGCTTCGCTGCGCCGGCGCCCGATCAGCTCGGCGACCAGGCTTGGTGAGGGAGCGGAACTTGTAGGCGAACTGCAGGTTGCGCCCCGACTCCTTGGTGACCACCTCGAAGGGGTTGCCGCCGAGCTGCTGCGTGAGGCGGTCCAGATCGGTGCCGAAGATCGAGCGCAGCACGATCTCGAGCGTGAGCTCGCTCATCTCGTCGGTGAGATTCACGCAGCTCACCGCGCGCGCTGAGCGCGTCCCAGCGCTCGATGAAGCGCTCGTTGGCCGCGGCGATCAGCTCGGCGAAGCCGGTGACCACGCGCCGGTGGAAGAAGGGCTGCATCATGTAGCGCTGGCGCCTCCACAGCTCCCCCTCGCTCGTCATGATGCCCTTGCCGAGCAGGATCTTCACCCGATCGAGGCCCGAGGCCCTTGGTGTAGTTGCGGTGGTTCGACGACCAGCACCCGCTTGACGTCATCCGGGTGGTGGATGACATAGGTATAAGATGCGCGCGCGGGAACGAACACGCGGTACGTGTCGCCATGGCGGGCGAACAACTCGACCATCTGCTCCAGGGAGTCATCCGTGGAGCCGACGTCGAATTGCAGCTCAGCCTCGGGAGGCTCGGTCTTCGCGGGCGCGGCGGCGGTCATGCAAGCTGTTGAAAGCCAAACTTTAATCTTATATCACACCGACCTGCAGGGTCAGTGGCCGCGAAGCCTGCTGCCCGGGCGCTGCGCAGCGCGGCTGCCGTACCCGAAGCGGCTCGCCGTAGCTCGGGCGCTTCGCTGGCCGGCGCGCGCCTCGCTCGCCGGTGTCGCGCTCGCGCTGAGCGCGCTCACGCGCGCCACTCGGCCGTGACGGTGCCACCCTCAGAGCTGGTGTTCGCGCGCGGATGAAGCAGCGCCTCGGCGCGCCTGCTGATACGGCGCGCGCGGCTGCGGACTTCAGCATCGCGCATTCCGGGTCCTTACGTGGGCTGCGCGGCACTGTGCGGCGGGCGCGTCGGGCTTGATCTGGAGTTCGGCGAGCGATGCGGCGGCTGGAGAACTGGGTGGCGCGCGAGGCGGTGGTCAAGGCCGCCGGTCTCGGCGATGCGTGCCCTGCACGAGGTGCGGCTGCACGGCCGCGGACGCCCACTGTCGCGGCGCGCACCTGGCACGCGCGCACGCCTCGACGCAATTTCCCGGCGCCGCCGCCTGCGCGATGACCAGTGTACCAGTGCAGGCCGTGATGGCCGCGCGCGGTGCCGCTTGCGGAGCTGTTCGCGGCTATGAGCGCCGAGGACGAGCCGAGCTGAAGAACACCATCTACCGCACCACCACGCGCTCCGGGCGGCGCATGACGCCGGCGCGCCGCTCTGCTCTATCGCATCGTCGTGCCACTGGGCTACGCGCTCATCCGCCTGTGGTGGCGCACGGCGCGCGTGGTGCGCGTGCTCGGCGTCGAGCACCTGGAGGCGGCGCTCGCACGCGCGCCCTCGCTGGTGCCGTGCTACTGGCACCAGCACCAGCTCTACTGCGGCAAGTTCCTGGTCGAGCAGCGCGCGCGCGGACTCGACCGTCGGCTGGCTCATCAGTCCCTCGGTCGATGGCGAGCTCGGCGCCATGCTGGTGCGGCGCTTCGGCGGGGCGGTGATCCGCGGCTCCTCGACCCACACCGGCGCGCGCGCGCTGCGCGATTACTACCAGGCGCTCGTCAAGGACAGCGTCTCGCCCGGTCATCACGCCCGACGGGCCGCGCGGACCGCGCTTCAAGTTCAAGCCCGGGGCGCTGCTGCTCGTCGCAGATGTCCGGGTCGGCCGATCCTGCCGATGGCCTACGCCGCCTCGCGCGCCTGGCTGCATCAAATGGGACAAATTCGTCATCCCGATGCCGTTCGCGCGCATCGTCATCGCCATCGGGGAGCCGGTGTATGTGCCGCGGGTCACCGATGCCGGCGGCGCTCGAGACACTGCAGCTGGAAATGGGCAGCGCCTGCAGGAGCTGTTCGCCAGAGGCGCGCGCCGCGCTCAGCATCAGGCCTGAGGGGCCGGCGCGCGGTGAGAAATTTGCTGAGACGCCGCCGGCAAGGCGTGCCGCGAGCGGCGCCGCCCAGGATTCTGTAAAGTCAGATGAAAGCCGTGATCTGAACAGTGCCTTAGCTTGTGTTCCTTATTCAGTGTGCGAGAATCCGCGCAAGCGCCTAATAAATCGCGGCGACGAGTCTTCAACTCCGTGACGGGACGCCGCGTCAGGGATTCGACAAATGGTTAGCTGCGCGACGGTTTCGTGGGAGGTCACGGCTAAATGACGACTCCGCCGCCGGATAAGCCGGCGGACTTTACTGCCTCAGACATCCTTGCGGCGGATGCCTGGACGGGACGCACGCCCAAGCCCGTGCTGGGCATGGACGTGGTCTGCACCAAGATCGCGGTCGACTTCCAGAACATGCGCCGCGAGTGCGATCGAGGAATGCCTGCAGCGCAATCTGGAGCTGCTGCGCGGCGCGAGCGGTGCCGACTGCGCCTTCCTCGCTGCCCTCGCGCCCCGATGAGCCGCGAGTTCACCGAGGTGCAGGCGCGCGCGCAGCGCGTTCGCGCAGTGCCGCCCCGAGGCCCTGAGCGGCACCCCGCTCGAAGCCTTCCCCTGGCTGCGCACGCCGCCTTGAGCATCTGCGGCTCTCGGAGTTGCGCGACACCTCGAGCCCGCGCAAGGAGCAGGCCGCAGACAGCGGCGCGCTTTGCGCGAGCTGCACATCGGTTCCGCGCTCCTGGTGACCCTGCGCATTCAGGGCAAGCCCACCGGGTTCCTTGGACTTGCGCACACGCTGCCGCGCGGCGCCTGGGACGTGAACCAGCAGCTGCTGATGAAGCTCATCGGCACGAGCCTCGCCACCGGCCTTGATCGCATCCGCATCGAGGCGCGCCTCGCCAAGCTCGAGGAGCGCACCAACCTGTTCCAGGCCGCCGCCAACGACGGCTTGTGGGACTTCGACGTCGAGAGCAACGAGGTGTATTTCTCGCCGCGCTGGAAGGCGATGCTCGGCTACGGCGATGAGGACATGCGCGGCTCGCCCGACTGGCGCAGCCTGGTGCACCCGGATGACCTGGCGCGCGTGCAGGCGGCCATCCGCGATCACGTCGCGGGCAAGACGCCGATCTTCGAGAGCACGCACCGCATGCGCCACCGCAACGGCGAGTGGCGCTGGGTTATCAGCCGCGCCACCGCGCGCGTGGACAAGCACGGGCGCCTGCTGCGCCTGGTCGGGCGTCGAGCTCGACATCACCGAGCGCAAGCTCTACGAGGAGGCGCTGTTCCGCGAGAAGGAGAGCGCGCAGATCACGCTGCAGTCGATCGGCGATGGCGTCATCACCACCGATGCCAGCTCGACCATCGACTACATCAACCCGGTGGCCGAGGAGCTCACCGGCTGGCGGCTCGAGGACGCGATGGGCCGCCCGGTGGAGGAGATCTTCCGCGCCTTCCACGAGGAGACCTGCGAGCCGCTCGAGAATCCCTCTGTCGGTGGCCATCCGCCGCATCCGCCCGATCAAGTCGGTGCGCCCGATGCTGCTCATCCGCCGCGACGGCAACGAGCTGTACGTCGAGAGCACCGCCGCCCCGATCCGCGACGGCCATGGTCACGTCGCCGGCGGCGTGCTCGTGTTCCACGACGTGAGCGAGTCGCGCGAACTGAACCGCCGCCTCTCGTACCACGCGAGCCACGACCTGCTGACCGGGCTCGTGAACCGGCGCGAGTTCGAGAGCCGCCTCGAGCGGGCGCTGAAGAGCGCCAAGGCGCGCGAGGCCTCCTACGCGCTGTGCTACCTCGATATCGACCAGTTTAAGATCGTCAATGACACCTGCGGGCATTCGGCCGGGGACGCGCTGCTCGGCCAGGTGGGGGCGCTCCTGAAATCCAAGGTCCGCTGGCGCGACACGCTGTCGCGTCTCGGCGGTGACGAGTTCGGGATTCTGCTCGAGAGCTGCTCGCTCGATGAGGCGATGCGTACCGCGGAAACGCTGCGCGAGGGCGTGCGCAACTTCCGCTTCACCTGGGAAGACCGCGTGTTTCGCCTGGGTGCCAGCATTGGCGTCGTGCCCATTACCGCCGATAACGAGGACGTCGCCTCCATCCTCTCGGCGGCCGACTCCGCCTGCGCCGCCGCCAAGGAGGGTGGCCGCAACCGCGTGCACAGCTTTGCCGAGAACGACATCGAGCTGATGCGTCGCCGGCGCGAGATGCAGTGGGCGGCGCGCATCAACGCGGCCCTCGAAGAGGGGCGCTTCGAGCTCTACCGCATGGCCATCCAGCCGTTGCAGCGCCCGGAGCCGGGCGCGCACTACGAACTCCTGCTGCGCCTGAAGGACGAGACCGGGCGCATCGTGGCGCCGAATGATTTCATCGCGGCCGCCGAGCGCTACGGCATCACGCCGGCGATCGATCGCTGGGTCATAGAGAACGCCTTCCGCTGGCTGGTGTCGGAGGCCGACGAACGGGAGAAGCTGCTGCGCTGCTCGATCAACCTGTCCGGGCAGAGCCTGGGGGATGACAAGTTCCTGCCTTTCGTGATCGACCAGTTCCACAGAAGTGGGCTGGACGCCTCCAAGATCTGCTTCGAGATCACCGAGACCGCGGCGGTGGCGAGCTTCAGCCAGGCGAACCGCTTCATCCAGGCGCTCAAGGAGCTCGGCTGCAAGTTCGCGCTCGATGACTTCGGGACTGGTCTGTCCTCGTTCGGCTACCTGAAGCACTTCCCGGTCGATTACCTGAAGATCGATGGCAGCTTCGTGCGCGAGATCCTGCGCGACCCGATTGATCGGGAAATGGTGCGCTCCATCAACGAGATCGGACACCTGACCGGCAAACAGACGATCGCCGAGTTTGCCGAAAACGCCGAGATCATCCAGATGCTGACCAGCCTGGGAGTCGACTACGCGCAAGGATACGGCGTCGCCCAGCCGCAGCGCGTGCTGAAGTCCGCCGTCGCCTGAGCGCTGCCGACCGACGCCTTCGCTGTCGGGGTGCTTGGCACCGAGCCAATTACGACACCGCGCTAAGCCGCAGTTCATGCGGCCGCAAATCCGCACCACCTTGTTCATAGCATCCACGGCGAGCGACACGCGGCAGCGGACACGACCGTGGCCGTTTGACGGCTGAAAGCAGGATCGGAGAGACTCGGAGCGCGGCGAAAGAAGATCGATACCTGATAGAAACACAATGACCGGATGCGAATGGCGCAATCGCCCGTGCATCAGCTACCGGCACCGTGAGCAGCAGGAGTGGGGAGAGATAAACTGACTACGCGTCGCGAAATGATTGCCCTGAGCGCAGCCGCCATGGCCGTATCGGCCACGGGGAGACTGTTTGCGGTCGTTCCGCGTGCAGGTCACTCCCTCGACATCCTGATTCTCGGAGGCACCGGCTTCCTCGGTCCCCACCAGGTGGAGTACGCGCTGGCGCGCGGTCATAAGGTGACCCTGTTCAACCGCGGGCACAAGGACACGACGCTCTACGGGGATCGGGTCGAGGTGCTGATCGGAGACCGCGACACCAAAACTGCTCCCGGCCTGTCTGCTCTTGAGGGTACGCGGCGCTGGGATGCCGTGATCGATAATTCCGGCTACGTGCCACGCCACGTGCGCGATGCGGCGCAGCTGTTGAAGGGTCGGGTGCGCCGCTACCTGTTCGTCTCGACGGTGGCGGCTTACGGAGGTGCCGGACCGGTCTGTGTTGAGAGTTCGCCGTTGCTTCCCCTGTCCGATCCCGAGAACGAGCAGGTGAGCGCCACAAGCTACGGCGAGCTGAAAGCTGAAGGTGACCGGATCGTCCGCGGCGTCTACGGCTCCGCCGCGACGGTCGTGCGGCCGACATACGTGATCGGCCCGGGAGACGACACTGACCGCTTTACCTACTGGGCGGCGCGCACGGCAGAAGGTGGAACCGTAGTCGGGCCTCGTGCCGACGCGATAAGCCTTCAGACCGTCGACGTCCGCGACCTGTGTCCGTGGCTCGTGACGCTGCTCGAGCGTGACCTGCCGGGAATCTTCAATGCTGCGGCGCCGCCCATGCCCTGGGATGGGGTCCTCAATGCGCTGCGACCGCTCAGCGAGGGTGCCGTACGCTTCGTACGCCCACCGGGCGGTGTCATCGAGCAGCTGAAGTTGGATTTTCCGCTCGTGGAGCCCACCACAGGCGGTGGGATCTTGGCGAGTGAGTGCACAAGTTTCGATGGCACCAGGGCGGTGCACGCGGGGCTGAACTACCGTCCGCTCTCCCAATCCGGGAGGGCGACGCTGGAATGGTGGCGCGCCCAGACGCCCGAGCGCCGCGCGGCCGCAAAGCATTGGCCGACCGCCGCGCAAGAAAAAGCCATCCTGGACGCCATCTCCCGAACCTGAGGCAGCCAGAGGCCGTTAAGCGAAACCAACCCGTCAAGACTCGTGTGTTGACGGCTCCCCAACTCAATAGCGGACCTTCGACTCGCGGAAGGAACATTTGCGATGCCGCAAGCTCCGACCCGATCCTGTCGTCCACTCGGTGAATGCCATATGGCACCCGGCTTAACGGTTCGAGCGCCAGCACCGATTTTGCGCCACGCCAAACTGGATCGCTTGGTCTAAGCTGCTGCCCACGGAGGCGATGAGAAGACCTCCGACGACCTTCTCAGGGGTGATCTCGCCGGTGACCGAGCCCTCGCACGCAGTATTCCTGAGCTACGCCTCGCAGGATGTGGGGGCTGCTAAGCGCATTTGCGATGCGTTACGCGCAGCGGGCATAGAGGTGTGGTTCGACCAGAGCGAGCTGCGCGGCGGTGAGGCGTGGGATCGGCAGATCACCGGACAAATCCGGGAATGCGCGCTGTTCCTAGCCGTGATTTCGGCGCATACCGAACAGCGGTCCGAGGGCTACTTCAGGCGCGAGTGGCGCGTGGCCGTCGAACGCATGCGTGACATGGCCGACGATCAGGCGTTCCTGCTGCCGGTCGTCATCGATTCCACGCGTGAAGATGCCGCACGTGTTCCGGATCGCTTCCGCGAATTCCAGTGGCTGCGGCTGTCCGCGGGTGAAACGCCGCCTGCCGCGGTCGAGCGAATTCAGCGCCTGCTTTCCCCGGCCGGGCCAATGGCGGCGACGCCTGAGATCGTCGCACCGACAGGCGGGCGCCCAGCCCCCGTGCCTCAGAATCGTGCGCGGCTCCCGTGGCTCAAGCCCTCGCTGCTCGCCACGGGCCTGCTGGTTCTGGGCGCCAGCCTGTACCTCACCATCGATCGTTTGGTGCTGCTAAGACGCACGCCACCTGCATCGGTCGCGGCGCGCGACAAATCGATCGCAGTGCTGCCCTTCATCGACATGAGCGAGAAGCGCGACCAAGAGTTCTTTGCCGACGGCATGGCAGAAGAAATCATCAATCTGCTGGTGAAGGTCCCCAACCTCAAGGTAATCGGCCGCACCTCGTCGTTTCAGTTCAAGGGGAAGGCCGAGGACCTGCGTCAGATCGGCGGCACCCTCGGAGCTGCCTATCTCGTTGAGGGCAGCGTCCGCCGCTCCGGGTCACACGTGCGCGTCAGCGCGCAGCTCATCGACACACACGATGGCACGCACCGCTGGTCCGACACCTACGACCGCGAGGCACGTGATGTACTGGCGGTCCAGGAGGAGATCGCTGCCGCTCTGGTGCGTGCCCTGCAACTGGAGGTTGTCGGTCTTCCCGGGGTGGAGTCCCGCGCGCAGCCGAAGAACGCCGAGGCCTATGATGCTTATTTACATGGGCTACACGCCTTCAATCAATTCAACCAGCCCGGCTTCGACGAGGCCGTTGCCGATTTCAAGCGTGCCCTGGACATCGACCCGACGTTCGTTCCCGCGGCCGAGCAGCTCGCGAGAGCTTACTGCGACGAGCCTTCCTGGGGATTCGTGCCGCCCGCGGTAGGCTTCGAGCAGGCGCGGGATGCGGCGATGTCGACCCTGAAGCTCGACCCGCAGTCGGCGGTTGGGCACACGGTCCTTGCGTGCGTGCATCTTTGGTACGACTGGGACTGGTCGGCGGCATCGAAGGAGACAACGACCGCCATGACGCTGGCGCCGCGCGACGGGTTTACGCTGGTGACGGCGTGCGACGAGCGCATCGCCCTAGGCCAGTGGGCTGAGGCCATACGACTCGCCGATGCCGCGCTGAGCGTGGATCCTCTGTTGGCGAGTGCTTACGAGAATCTCAATTGGGCCTATTTGCGCTCGGGACGCTTCGCCGAGGCAGAAGCGGCCGCGCGCCGCCTTCTGCAGATCAGCCCGACCTATGGCGGCGGCCATCGCGATCTCGGAAATGCTCTGCTGATGCAGGGCAAGGCAGAGGAGGCACTTGCCGAGATGCGGGATGAGACTTTCGTCGGGTGGCAGATGGTGGGACTGGTGCTCGCGAATCAGGCGCTGCGCCGAGCACGGGAAGCTGATGCAGCATTGGCCCGTCTTGAGGCAGAGCATTCCACGGACATGGCGATGGGAGTCGCTGAGGCGTACGCCTTCAACGGACACAGGGATCAGGCCTTCGCCTGGCTCGAGAGGGCGTATGCACAGAAGGACATCTTCCTCTGGGCCATCAAGGGCGACCCATTCCTCAAGACTCTTGAAGGCGATCCGCGCTACCAGGCCTTTTTGCGCAAGATGAACTTGCCAGACTGATGGGTGCCCGCGAAGGGTCGGATTCCAGAGGTTCACGGGACACACCTGTAAATGAGCGCCGCAATCCGCGGATCGTGTCCGGGGTTTCGACCCGGGGCTAACGCTTCTGGTCATACGCCGTCCAGCGTCGCGACGGGATCTGGACCAGGCGCGCAGCTCGTTTCAAGTGCTCTGGGCCTAGCTGAGAGGTGCCATTGGCACTAGACATATGGTCCTCGGGCGGCCATGCTTATGACAGCACCGATAAGGGCAAACCCGTTCGAAAGGCGGGGACGCAAAGCTACCGGTCTAAGGGCGCAACAGCCTAAGACAGCGGGGTTGCCACTCCACTCTCAAGTGTGAGCGTGCAAGCTCGTCTGCATTGGATCTGGCGCTCTCCCGACCGTGAATCGAACGCTCGTTCCAGGGAGAGCTTATGACATCAACTTCGGCAAAGCCCACAGGGCCGTCGAACCCAGGCCCAGAGCATCGGGCGCAGGCGGGTACCGGCCATTTCATGCTCACGCTGTGCCGGCTGGCTGCGCCTGTGTCCATTCGGCCGCCACAATCACCGCAGCTAAAGCCCTTCACGTTCTTCATGAGTCGTGCACGGCAATCGGATGGCAGTGAGCTTTTGTACCTCCACATGGGGTACTTCGAGACGCTGGCGGATGCCGAGCGATGGGCAGAAGCCGTACGTCGCCATTATCCCGTCGCGTTCGCAACCATCGCGCCGGTCGCGTTGTTGCGACCGGCCAGTTCCGCGGCGCCTTCGTTGCCGCCGCCCGCTGCTTTTCAGCCGGCACTTCCCCAAAGCAGCGACGCTGCCGCGGTCAAACATGAGTCGTTGACCGACACACAGGTCCTGAAGATTCTCGAGACGCGCCGTGGCCGCGCGGTTATGGACGACGTTGATGAGAGGAATTGCGACCAGATCGCGTTGCTCCGTCCCGACGACACCGGTACTCGGCAGGCTTTGAAGGAGGCTGTCGTTCAGGGTGCAGCGGTTTCCTTTGCGGTGCAGCTCCAGTGGTCGGCGCAGCCGATCGACCTCAGCCGCGTACCGCCGCTCGCTCTCTTCACGGCATACACGCTCTACGCGACAGAAAGTCGCCGCAAGGGGCGTTGCCGCCATTTTCTGCGGCTGGGTTTCTTCGCAGATCCGATCTCTGCGAAGCAAGTCGCCGTCCAGGTGCGCTCGACCTTCGCCTCCGCAGCCGTGGTGCCCGTTGTCGAGCCGGAGATCACGCGCGCACGCGCCGGTACGGGTACCTCTGCGATCCCGTATCTCGTGGAGCCACGCGTCGATCGGGAAATCGATTTCAACGGTACGCCGGGATCGCCGACACAATCAATGCCTTTGAGTGACGCACCGCGCCGCGGCTCCCGAGGCGCCAAGACAGCCGCACAGACAATCGAGCCGCTCGCCGAGAGGGGCATGTGGAGTGACCCCGACTCACTGAGTGAAAGCGGCGTGCGCCACCTGCGGATCGAGGTGCAGGAGCACTTGTCGGGTCGTTGGAGGGTTGTCCGTTTCCGCGCCACGCCGTCGAACACGGTGCATGTCCCCTCCGATCCGTCCGGGATGCAAAGGACCTAATCCCATCGAGGCGTCCGAGCGGCGCACGGCTGGAGACCGAAATCGATTCCGCAGCCCGAGCCATGCTGTGGTAGAGCACGCTCGGGGCGAGACTTCCGTGGAAGCCACAAATCTTTAACTTATTCTCAGAATGTTGTTGTCGCCTCGTCTTCCCCTAGAGGCGAGACCCCGTCGCGCTGCTATTCTCTCGCTGTGGCATACATATCAGAGCGCGACTCAAAAGAGTTTTCCGATAGTGCGTACGACGAGGACACCCTCGAGTTGGAGCCGATTTCCGAGCAGAAGCTCGCCTCACTGCGGGCCGCCGAGGAAGACCACGTTACGGCGATCGCAAGCGAGCCGCCGAGCAGCCCACCACCGCCCATTCTTGCCGTCACGGCTAACGCGGCTCCATCGCGGCGCCTATGGCCATTGCATAGTCGCCTGTTGCTGTCGGTCGCAGGAGTCCTCGCCCTCTCCGCACCAGTCGCGAAGTGGGCAGCGAACCGTCACGAGGCCGATGTGGACTTTGCGGTGCCGGCCGCGTCATCCAGCGTCGCACTTGCGAATTTGCCCGCGGAACCGACCCAAGACGCAGCGCCGCCCGCTATCGCTGCTGCGGAGGTGCTCACCCCGCCGCCGGGGCCACCAGTCAATGTCCGAAACCCGTTTGATGCTTCCGAAGTGTTCGAATTCCCGCCGGGAACCACCCAGATGAAGGCCTGGGACGGCGTGCGCGAGAAACTTCTGCAGCGCGCGCGCGAGCGCCGAGATCCGCCCCCGAAAACGCAGTAGCAGCGGATTATGCGGTGCAGCGGCCTCTCCCAGACAGTAGCTGGACGACTCGAAGCGCTTCTGCAGAGCTATGATGCGACAGGTTCACGCGCGAACGCGGTGCGAGGCTTGCGCTCGACGCCTCGGGATCCTGCATCCCTTTGGCGGGGAGCCTTAGTCAAATTGCCGTGACCAACAAACTGTCGGAGCCATCCGCATGTCGCTCACACTCTATGCTCACCCGTTCGCTGCCTATTGTTGGAAAGTCCTGATCGCCCTCTACGAGAACGCCACCCCGTTTGGCTACCGAGTGATTGAAGATGATGCCGGCTGGACCGAGCTGGAAGCGCTCTGGCCCATCAAGAAAATTCCCGTGCTAAGGGATGGCGAGACGACCTTCGTCGAGTCCAGCGTCATCGTGGAATACCTGATGCTGCGGTATCCCGGAAATGCACCAATGATACCCGCCAGCGCGCATGCGGCCCTGCAAGTGCGCTTCATGGATCGGTTTTTCGACAACTATGTCATGACTCCGACGCAGACCCTGGTCTCGGATCGGATGCGCACCGAAAGCGAGCGTGACGCGAAAGGCGTCGCGAATGCGCGGAGAATGCTGGACGTGGCGTATGCGTGGCTCGAGGAGCGAGTCACACGCGCGACG
Organism: uncultured Pseudomonadota bacterium; assembly: GCA_963806375.1. GTDB lineage: Bacteria > Pseudomonadota > Gammaproteobacteria > Steroidobacterales > Steroidobacteraceae > 13-2-20CM-66-19. The sequence goes on along the minus strand of CAWDXW010000003.1, from coordinate 353,754 downwards.
TGGCTGTGCGGTGGATTTTCGCTGGCGGAGTGTTCCGCCGCCCCATCATTGTTTTATGCCGATTGGGTCCACCCGCTCGGCGAGCGCTTTCCGGGTGTTCGTGCCTACCGCCACCGGGTTCTTTCCCGGCCCTGCGTCGCCCGTGTGGTCGATGAGGCGCGACCGTACCGCAAGCTCTTTCCCCAGGGGGCACCGGATCAGGACTGACCGCCGGTGAACCCGGGGATGCGGGGCGCACACGGACCGCGCGGACCGGGTGCCCCGGATCAGTAGCCCCGGGGGGCGGCTGGAACAGCCGGCTTGGGCCTTCTCGAGCCTCGCATCCTGCAGCGTCCTGGTGTTCGCGGGAGGGTGCGGTAGCTTCCGGGCACTTTTGAGCTAGGCTTCCACGTTTGCCCGGTGACACTAAGGAATGACTATGGGACGTAGCGCCTCGTTGTTGGTGGTGCTTCTGATCGGTGGGCTTGGCGGGGCGGCCGCAGCCCGACCCCCCGCTGAGGCTGCCGGTCTGGAGAGATTCCGGGCCATTTACAAAGAACTGGTGGAGACCAACACCACCCTGTCTGTGGGCGATTGCACGCTGGCCGCGCAGCGCATGGCGGCGCGGTTGAAGAACGCCGGATACCCGGACGCGGATCTGCAGGTCTTCGTGCCCGAGGGCCACCCCAGGGAGGGCGGACTGCTCGCGGTGCTGCACGGTTCCGACCCCAACGCCAAGGCGATTCTGATGCTCGCCCACGTCGATGTCGTGGAGGCCAAGCGCGAGGACTGGACGCGTGACCCCTTCACCCTGATCGAAGCGGACGGGTATTTCTACGGTCGCGGCACGAGCGACATGAAGGCCCAGGCGGCAATCTGGGTCGACAATCTGATCCGCTACCGGGAAGAGGGCTATCAGCCGCGGCGCTCCATCAAGCTGGCGCTGACCTGCGGCGAGGAGACGAGCTCCGCCCTCAACGGCGCCGGCTGGCTGACTAAGAACGCCCGGCAAGCCATTGATGCGCAACTGGCGCTTACGGAGGGTGTGGACGGGGATCTGGACGCGCAGGGTCATCGAATCGCACTGGAAATTCTCGCCGCCGAGAAGACCTCGCAGAATTTTGTGCTGGAGGCCACGAATCCCGGCGGTCACAGCTCGCGCCCGGTGCCGGAGAACGCGATTTACCAGCTGGTGCGCGCCGTCGACCGGGTGAGCCACTTTGAGTTTCCGGTCGAGCTGGACGATGCAAACCGGGCCTATTTTTCCGGTATGTCGAAGATCGTCGGTGGCGCGGCGGGCGCTGCCATGGCCGCCGTGGTGAAGGATCCCAGGGACGCCGCGGCGGTCAGCATCCTGGACCAGGACCAGAACTGGCATGCCATGCTGCGCACCACCTGTGTTGCGACCATGCTTGCCGCCGGTCACGCCACCAACGCGTTGCCGCAACGGGCCACCGCCAATATCAATTGCCGCATCTTTCCGGGTGATACTCGCGATGCGGTCCGGGCGCAGCTGGTCGCGATTGTCGATGATCCCAAGGTCTCGGTCACGGTTCCGGAGGTGCGGGGGCCGCTCGCCACACCCGCGCCTCTGACGCCGCAGGTACTCAGCCCGATTGAGAAAGTCGCGCACGAGCTGTGGCCGGGAGTACCCGTGATTGCGGCGCTTGAGCCCGGGGCGTCCGATGCACAGTTTCTGAACCCTGCAGGCATACCCACCTACGGCGTGACCGGCATCTTCACCGACCCCGACGGCGGGAACATCCACGGCCTGAACGAGCGCGTGCGCGTACAGTCGGTCTATGAGGGCCGCACGTTCCTGTACCGGCTAGTCAAGCTGTACGCGGACCAGTAGGGCGCTCACTCAGGAGCACGCCTCAGGCGTCCGTGGTCGGGGAGCGCGGCGGCGGGTTAGCCGCTGTTGAACTCCAGGCGCATCGACAGGTCCACCGCCCGCACGTGCTTGGTGAGCGAGCCGACCGAGATGTAATCGACGCCGGTCTCGGCGATCGTGCGCACCGTCGTCAGCGACACGCTGCCGGAGGCCTCGAGCCTCACCGGCGCACCGCGTACGTCGCGCAGCGCCACCGCGGCGCGCATGTCCGCCAGCGTGAACTCATCCAGCATGATGATGTCGGGACCCGCGGCGAGGGCTTCCTCGAACTCCTGCGGCGTCTCGACTTCGACCACGACGCGCAGCCCGGGCGAGTGGCTGCGGGCGGCGGCGATCGCGGCGCTGATCGAGCCAGCCGCGGCGATATGGTTTTCCTTGATGAGGACCTGGTCAAAGAGGCCCAGGCGGTGGTTGTCGGCGCCGCCGCAGCGCACGGCGTACTTCTGCGCGCTGCGCAGTCCCGGCAGCGTCTTGCGCGTGTCGAGGATGCGGCAGGCAGTCCCGGCGATCGCATCCACATAGGCGCGCGCGGCGGTCGCAGTGCCGGACAACAGCTGCAGGAAGTTCAGCGCCGTGCGCTCACCGGTCAGCACCGGCCGCGCCGGGCCGGAGATCTCGAACACCACCTGCGCGGCGCTCAGGCGCTCGCCATCGTCGGCGTTCCAGTTGAGGCGCACCGCGGGGTCGAGGCGCCGAAAGGTCTCCTGCGCCCACGCCCGCCCGCACAACACGGCCGGCTCACGCGTGATGACGCGGCCGCGCACGCGCTGCGCGGCCGGGACCAGCGCGGCGGTGACATCGCCCGTGCCGATGTCTTCCGCGAGCGCCGCCTCGACCTGGATCGGGAGATCCCGGGGGAGCTCGGGCACTAGGTCATTTCATCAAGGGCAGGCCGTGGCTCGCGGCCGCCATGCACATGAGCATCGGGATGGAGAGCACGAAGTTCACGCGCGAGGCCATGCCGGCGACCTTGCGGGCGCGCGCCTTCTCCTCATCGCTCGCCGGCTTGATGCCGAGAATCTTCTTCTGGTTCGGCCAGATCACGCCCCAGACGTTCAGCAGCATGATAGTGCCGAGCCAGGCGCCGATACCGATCTTCAGCAGGTACCCGGACGGGTCGCTGATGCCCGCGCCGAGCGTGAAGGCGCCGATGAAGGTGCCCCCGCGCACCAGGAGCCACGCTCCGCCGATCCAGGTGGCGAGCGCCGTCCAGCGGAACCAGAAAAGCGCCCGCGGGGCCACGTATTTGGTGATGCCCGCGCCGCCCGGGCCGCCCTTGTCGGCAGCCGCGTCCGCCAGCGCCGGGGTCTGCGCGACGTTGAAGTAGTAGAGGAGGCCGATCCAGAAGACGCCCGAGACGATGTGGAACCAGCGCGCAAGTCCGAGCTCGTAGAAGTGCGTGCCGCCGATAAACGCCGCCAGGAGCAGGGCGAGGATGACCCCGAGGATCAGCGACTGGCGGTGGTTGTTCAGGGGATTCATGGCGTTAAGCCTCCAAGTTCTTGTTTCTATAGGCGGGAGCCGACCGGGCAGCGGTTTGAAGAATAGGCGAGGCACCCCCATAATTCAACGGACGCCGAACTGGCGGCCGGCAGCGCTTAAGGGATGCGTGAACGCGACGGAAGGCCAATTCGCGGAGCGCGCCGAGCGCCCGCCGTCCCCGTGTATCAATGTGTGCCGTCTGGATGCGCGCGGGCTGTGCGTCGGCTGCCTGCGCTCGGGCGAGGAGATCGCCCGCTGGCTGGCGATGAGCGGCGCGGAACAATGGCGGCTGCTCGATGAGCTCGAGCAGCGCCGCAAACTGACCCAACAGGTGACCAAGATGGATGTGGTTGAGCGAATCAAGACGGAACTCGAGGCCGGCCCGGTGGTGCTCTTCATGAAGGGCACGCCCGACTTCCCGCAATGCGGCTTCTCGGCGCAGACCGTGGCGGCGCTGCGCGCAGTCGGCGCCGAGTTCAAGTACGTGAACATCTTCGAGGAGCCGGAGCTGCGCGAGGCGCTCAAGCGCTACTCCAACTGGCCGACCTACCCGCAGCTGTACGTCAAGGGCGAGCTCGTCGGTGGCTGCGACATCGCGCTGGAGATGTACAAGAGCGGCGAGCTGAAAAAGCTGCTGGCCGAGGCCGGCGCCGCCAAGTAGCCTCAGGCGCCCGCGCCCGCGGGCTCCGCCAGCACCGCGGTGCCGTAACACAGTACCTCGGTGAGCCCGGCCATGAGTTCGGTCGCGTCGTAACGCATCCCGATAACGGCATTGGCGCCGTGCTGCCTGGCGTGCTCGCACATCAGACGGTAGGTATCCGCGCGCGCCCGCTCGCACAGCTGCGTATAGATGGTGATGTTGCCGCCCAGCAGCGTCTGCAGCGAGCCGAAGATATTGCCCACGATCGAGCGCGAACGCACGCTGAGGCCGCGCACCACCCCGAGGTTGCGCACGATGCGATAGCCGGGCAGCGTAAACGCCGTGGTGATCATGTGATCGGGAACCGCTTGCATGAGTGTGCCCCTATGCCCTTTCTGCGCGCAGCGCCTTAGAGCGCTGCTTCCGGCTCGCTCTCGTCCGGCTCGGCAGGCTCAGTGAGCCAGCCAAACGAGCGCGCGCGCTCGGAGGCCGACTGGTGGCTGTCGCGCAGCCGGTTGCACACCAGGCAGAACAGGTCCGCGCTGCGCTCGGCGTCGTAGCGCGCACTGTGCGCGCTGCCGGGGTCCCACTCAAAGCCGGCCACGCGCACCGCCTTGGCGAGCACCGTCTGCCCGAGCGCGGCCCCGGCGAGCGTCGCCGTGTCGAAGCACGAGAAGGGGTGGAACGGGTTGCGCTTCACTTCCGCGCGCGCCACGGCGGCATTGAGGAACCCGAGGTCAAAGGCGGCGTTGTGGCCGACGAGGATCGCGCGCCGGCAGCTGTAGGCGCGCACCCGGTGACGGATTTCTCGGAACACGCGCTGCAGCGCGTCGCGCTCCGGCAGCGCCGGCCGCAGCGGGTGATCCGGGTCGATGCCGGTGACCGCAAGGGACAGCGGATCGATGCGGCTGCCCTCGAAGGGCCGCACGTGGAAATTATGGGTGGCACCGCGCGTGAGGTTACCCTCGGCGTCCATGTCGATGAAGGTCGCGGCGATTTCGAGCAGTGCATCGGTCGCGGCGTGAAAGCCGCCGGTCTCCACATCGATCGCCACCGGCAGGTAGCCGCGGAACCGCCGCGCCATGTGCGCCGCGGCCGCCGCCGGCACCGGGGGGGCCTCGGAAGCAGGATCACTCACCGGGCGCGCCCTGCGGTGCCGCGAGGCGCCAGCCGAGCCGCGCGCCGGCGCACAGCGGCACCAGCGTGTCGGTGTCGAAGGGATACTGCGCCGGCACCTCCCAGGCTTCCTTCACCAAGGTGATGCGGTCGCGGTTGCGCGGCAGGGCGTAGAAATCCGCGCCGTGGAAGGCGGCGAACGCCTCGAGCCGCCCAAGCGCGCCGGCTTCCTCGAAGGCCTGCGCGTACAGCTCGAGCGCCGCGTGCGCGGAGAAGATGCCGGCGCAGCCGCAGGCGGTCTCCTTGGCACGTCGGCCGTGGGGGGCGCTGTCGGTGCCGAGGAAGATGCGCGGCGTGCCGCTCGCCACCGCCTCGAGCAGCGCCGCACGGTGCGCTTCGGCCTTGAGCACCGGCAGGCAGTACAGGTGCGGGCGGATGCCGCCGGCGAACAGGGCGTTGCGGTTCAGGAGCAGGTGCTGCGGTGTCACGGTGGCCGCCACCCCGGCGCGGGCCCCGAGCACGAACTGCACGGCTGCACGCGTGGTGATGTGCTCAAATACCACGCGCAGGCGCGCGTGGCGCTCGGTGAGGGGCGCAAGCACGTCGTCGATGAAGCGCGCCTCGCGCTCGAATACGTCCACCGCCGCGTCCGTCACCTCGCCGTGCACCTGCAGCACCAGGCCCACTTGCGCCATGTGCGCGAGCACCTCATCGAGGCGCGCAAGATCGGTGACGCCAGCCTCGGAGTGGGTGGTGGCGCCGGCGGGGTACAGCTTCACGCCGTGCACGAAGCCGCTCGCCTTGGCCGCGCTGATCTCCGCGATCGAGGTGTGATCGGTGAGGTACAGCGTCATGAGCGGTTCAAAACGGGCCCCGGGCGGGAGCGCGGCGCGGATGCGCTCGCGGTAGGCACCGGCGAGTGCGGTCGTGGTCACCGGCGGCGTGAGGTTCGGCATCACGATCGCGCGCGCAAACTGCGCCGCCGTGTAGGGCAGCACCGCTGCGAGCGCTGCGCCATCGCGCAGGTGCAGGTGCCAGTCATCCGGGCGCGTGAGGCGCAGGTGCATCAGGCGGGTTTTCCCCGCGCGCCGAGCAGGTTCTGCCCGAGCAGCAGTTCGAGCGCGAAGCGCACGCCAAAGCCGGTGACGTCGGTGGGCACGTGGGCCAGTCCCCCGCTGCGCGTGGCGGAGGCGAGGTCGACGTGTACCCAGGGCGTGTCCGCCGGCACGAACCGCGACAGGAAGCGGGTCGCGTAGATGTGATCACCCTTGCCTTCCACCGCGCACTGCATGACGTCGGCGACCTTGCTTTCGATTTCCGCGTCGTAATCCTCCACGAACGGGAACGCCCAGACGCGCTCACCGCTCATGCGGCCGGCCTCCATGAGCTTGCCGATGAGCGCATCGCGGTTGGTGAACACCCCGCTCATGCGCTCGGTCAGCGCGTAGACGCACGCGCCGGTCAGGGTGGCAAAGTCGATCATCAAGCGCGGCTTGGTGCGGCCGGCGAGCGCGAGCGTGTCGGCGAGCACCATGCGGCCTTCAGCGTCGGAGTGGATCACCTGGATGGTGACGCCGTTGGTGGCACGGATGACGTCCTGGGGCTTGTAGGCGCGCGGGCCGACGCGGTTCTCCGTGATCGCCAGCCACGCATCGGCGGCGAACGGTACCCGCAGCTGCGCCAGCGCCACGAGGGTTGCGAGCGCGACCGCGCTGCCGGACATGTCGGTGTGCATGTCGAGCATCGAACGATGCGTCTTCAGGTTCACCCCGCCGGTGTCGAACAGGATCCCCTTGCCGATGAGCGCCACCTCCGGGGGACCGGCGGCGCGGGTACGTGGCGGGCGGTAGGACAGATGCGCGATCCCGGCACCGGGCGCACCGTTGGCGGCCGCGACCGCGAGAAACGCCTCAGCTCCGAGGCGTCTGAGGGCGCGCTCATCGAGCCAGCGCAGTGTAAGCGCGTGCTCGCGCGCCAGGCGCGTGATCACGGTGCGGTAGCCGGCCGCGTCGAGGACGTTGGCGGGTAGCGCGGTGAGCCAGCGCACGAGGTTGGTGCCGTCGGCGACGGTCACCGCGTAGTGCGTGTCGAGACCCGCGGCGTCGAAGAGCGTGATGCGGCCGATGCGGCGCACCCCGGGGTCTGCGCGGCGCAGGCTCGGCAGCGCAAAGGCCTGGGCGAGGGTCGCGGCGAGCAGCGCCTCGAGCAGGACCTTGCCGCTGGCCCCGCCGGGGGCGATGAGTCCGAGGCTGCGCGGCGTGCGGGCGGCCGCCTCCTTCAGCATCCGGCCGGCGAGCGTCAGCCGCTCAAAGGCGCTGGCGTCGCCTTTGAGGTAACCGAGCACCGCGAGGGTCTGGCGGGCATTGGTGAGCAGCGTCGTACGCACCGTGCCGCTCTTGGGGGCCGCGCGCCCGTGAAGCTCGCGCCAGCGGGCGCTGTGTGGCAGGCGCTCGAAGGCGCCGGACCCGGCGGGCAAGGTGACGATCGTCAGCAGGGCGTCGAGCTCATCGGCGCGGCGGCCGCGCGCATGCACGATGGTCGGCGCACGCGCGCCCGGCAGCAACAGGCTGCGGCGCGCAGCCGACGCTCTTGAGCTCACTTGCTTTACCCGCCGGTGCTCGCCATCATCGACATTCTAACGCGACCCGGCACGGCACGCGCGCGCGCACCGCAGGGGCGCAACGCAGCTCCCTGCGGCTCGCACCACCGCACCCGGGCCTTTGACCGCATGACCGAACCCCCGAAGCTGGAAGACCTCGATCCCGTGGAGACGCGGGAATGGCTCGAATCGATCGATTCGGTGCTGAAAACCCACGGCCCGGAGCGCGCGCACTTCCTGCTCGAGCGGCTGATCGATTATACCCGTCGCAGCGGCGCTTACCTGCCGTTCAAGCCGAACACCGCCTACGTCAACAGCATCGCCGCCGGGCGCGAGCCGGAATATCCGGGCAACCGCGCCCTCGAGCGGCGCATCGAGGCCTATATCCGCTGGAATGCGCTGGCGATGGTGCTGGCGGCCAACAAGGCCTCCTCCGAGTACGGCGGGCACCTGGCGAGCTATGCCTCCTCGGCGACGCTCTACGAGGTGGGGTTCAATCACGTCTGGCGCGCGCCTTCGGCCCAGCATCCGGGCGACATGGTGTTCGTGCAGGGCCATTCCTCGCCGGGCATCTATGCGCGCGCCTATCTTGAGGGCCGCTTCAACGAGGAGAATCTGAAGCACTTCCGCCAGGAGGCGAGCGCGCCCGGGGTGGGGCTGTCCTCCTACCCGCACCCGTGGCTGATGCCGGACTTCTGGCAGTTCCCCACGGTCTCGATGGGGCTCGGCGCGATGATGGCGATCTTCCAGGCGCGCTTCACGCGCTACCTGGAGAACCGCGGCCTCGTGCCGCCCTCGGACCAGAAGGTGTGGGTGTTTCTCGGCGACGGGGAGATGGACGAGCCGGAGTCGATGGGCGCGCTCACCATGCCGGTGCGCGAGAAGCTCGACAACCTCATCTTCGTGATCAACTGCAACCTGCAGCGTCTCGACGGGCCGGTGCGCGGCAACGGCAAGATCATCCAGGAGCTCGAGTCGGCCTTCCTCGGCGCCGGCTGGAACGTCATCAAGGTGCTGTGGGGCTCGCGCTGGGACCCGCTGCTGGCGCGCGATACACAGGGGCTGCTGCGGCGCGTGATGGAGGAATCCGTCGACGGCGAGTACCAGAACTTCAAGGCCAAGGGCGGCGCGTACACGCGCGAGCATTTCTTCGGCAAGTACCCCGAGCTCAAGGCGATGGTCGCCAACATGTCGGATGATGAGATCTGGCGGCTGAACCGCGGCGGCCACGACCCGCGCAAGGTGTACGCCGCCTATGCGGCCGCCATGGCGCACAAGGGCCAGCCGACGGTCATCCTCGCGAAGACCGTCAAGGGCTTCGGGCTCGGCAAGGGCGGCGAGGGCCAGATGGTCGCCCATCAGCAGAAGAAGCTCTCCGAGGAGGACCTGAAGATCTTCCGCGACCGCTTCAACATCCCGGTCTCGGATTCAGACATCGCCGGGCCTGCCGTTCCGCAAGCCCGACGAGGCCTCCGAGGAGACGCGTTACCTGAAGCAGAAGCGCGCGGCGCTCGGCGGGTTACCTGCCGCGGCGCCGCCGCACCGCCCCGGCACTCGCCATCCCGCCGCTCGAGGCATTCGCTTCGATCCTCGAGGGCACCGGCGAGCGCGAGATCTCGACCACCATGGCGTTCGTGCGCCTGCTGACGGTGCTGCTCAAGGACAAGAACATCGGCAAGAACGTCGTACCGATCGTGCCCGACGAGGCGCGCACCTTCGGCATGGAGGGGCTGTTCCGCCAGATCGGCATCTATTCCTCGGTCGGGCAGCTGTACACCCCCCAGGATGCCGAGACCCTCATGTCCTACCGCGAGGACAAGAAGGGACAGATGCTCGAGGAGGGCATCAACGAGGCCGGCTCGCTGTGCTCGTGGATCGCCGCCGGCACCGCCTACGCCAACCACGGCATCAACATGGTGCCGTTCTACATCTTCTATTCCATGTTCGGCTTCCAGCGCGTGGGGGACTTCATCTGGGCGGCCGGCGACATCCAGACGCGCGGCTTCCTCCTGGGCGCGACCGCCGGACGGACCACGCTTGCCGGCGAGGGCCTGCAGCACCAGGACGGTCACAGCCAGCTGATCGCCACTACCGTGCCCGAACTGCGTCGCCTATGACCCGGCCTATGCTTACGAGCTCGCCGTCATCATCCACGACGGCATGCGACGCATGTACGCGGAGCAGGAAAGCATCTTCTATTACATCACCGTGATGAACGAGAACTACGCGCAGCCGGCGATGCCCGCGGGCGCGCAGGCCCGGATCCTCAAGGGCGGCTACCCGGTGCACCAGGCGGCAAGGGCAAGCTGCGCGCCACGCTTCTCGGCTCCGGCACCATCCTGCGCGAGTGCCTGGCCGCGGCGAAGATCCTCGAGGACGAGCTACCAGATCCCCGCCGACGTGCTCTCGATCACCTCCTTCAGCGAGCTGCGTCGCGAGGCGCTCGAGTGCGAACGCTGGAACGGGCTGCACCCCGGAGAAGCCGCGCGCGTGCCGTACGTGAGCGAGCTCATGAAGGGGCGCGCCGGTCCCACGATCGCCGCGACTGACTACATGCGCGCCGTGCCCGACCAGATCCGCCAGTGGGTGCCGGGGCGCTACGTGACGCTCGGCACCGATGGCTACGGCCGCTCGGATGCGCGCGCCGCCGCTGCGGCGCTTCTTCGAGGTGGATCGCAACCACGTCGTGGTCGGCGCGCTCAAGGCGCTCGCGGACGAGGGCCAGGTCGACGAGGCCACCGTGAGCGCGCGCCATCCGAAACTCGGTGTCGATCCCGACAAGCCGGTTCCCTGGAAAGTCTGAGAGCGCGCCGAGCGCATGAACGCGGCAGCGGGCCTGACGGAAGTGCGCGTGCCCGACCTGGGCAACTTCAAGGACGTCGCCGTAATCGACGTGCTGGTGAAACCCGGCGATACGATCGCCGTGGATACACCGCTCGTCACGCTCGAATCCGACAAGGCGGCCATGGACGTGCCCTCGACCGCGAGCGGCGTGGTCGAGAAGGTGCACATCGCCAAGGGCGGCAACGTGTCAACGCGGGCGACGTGATCGTGACGCTGAAGGGCGTGCTGCTGCGGCCGGCTGCCGCCGCGGCGCCCAAGGCCGACACTGCGCCGCCGGCTGCGCCTGCGGCACCGGCTGCCGCCGCCGCCCCAGCGGCACCCGCAGCCGCTGAGCGGCCCGCGCCCGCAAGATGGTGCCGCGCTCCCAGCTCGGCGCGCCGAGCTCTTATCGCCCGGACCTGGCGGCCGATCGATGAGCCGGGATTCTCGCGCGCGCACGCGAGCCCGTCGGTGCGCGCATTTGCGCGCGAGCTCGGCGTGGATCTGGCGCGCGTCTCCGGCACGCGGCTTCAAGGGCCGCATTACGCACGATGACATCAAGGCCTTCGTGAAGGGCGCGCTGGCGGGCGCGCCGGCGGCGCCCGCCGCGGCGGCGCCGGCGGCGGTGCCGCCGCAGGTGCCGGCGGTGGATTTCGCGCAGTTCGGGCCGGTCAAGACCGAGCCGCTGTCGCGCATTCAGCGCATCTCCGGCCCGCGCCTGCACGCCAGCTGGGTCAACATCCCGCACGTCACGCAGTTCGACGAGGCCGACATCACCGAGCTTGAGCAGCTGCGCGCGAGTCTCAAGCAGACAAGGCCGAGGCCGCGGGCGTGAAGCTCACGCCGCTCGCCTTCATCATGCGCGCCTGCGTCAAGGCGCTCGCCGAATTCCCGCGCTTCAATTCGGCGCTCGACCCGAGCGGCGCCAACCTCATCGTGCGCCAGTACGTGAACCTGGGATTTGCGGCCGATACGCCCCAGGGGCTGGTGGTGCCGGTGGTGAAGGACGCCAACCGCAAGGACATCTACGAGCTGGCGCGCCACCTCGGGCGCGCTCTCGGAGAAGGCGCGCGCCGGCAAGCTCCCGCCGACGGACATGCAGGGCGGCTGCTTCACCATCTCGAGCCTGGGTGGCATCGGTGGCACGGCCTTCACCCCGATCATCAACGCGCCCGAGGTCGCGATCCTCGGCGTCTCGCGCGCCAGCATGCGCGGGATCTTCAGGATGGCGGCTTCGTGCCGCGCCTGATGCTGCCGCTGTCACTCTCCTACGATCACCGCGTGATCGACGGCGCGATGGCGGCGCGCTTCACGACGTTACCTCGCCAAGACGCTCGCCGAGCCGCGCGCGCTGATCGAGGCGGTGCCGTGAGCGTGGAGCTGCGGTCCCGGACATCGGTAACTTCAGCGACGTCGCCGGTCGTCGACGTGCTGGTGAAGGCCGGCGACGTGGTCGAGCTGGAGACTCCGCTCGTCACGCTCGAGACCGACAAGGCCTCGATGGACGTGCCCGCGAGCGCCGCCGGGCAGGATCACCGAGGTGCTGCTCAAGCGCGGCGACAAGGTCTCCAAGGGCGCGCTCATCGCGCGCCTTGAGCCGGCGGCGGCCACGCGCGGCGCGCGATCCGCGGCGCCAGCCGCCGCGGCCGCGCCGACCGCGGCGCCGCACCCCTGCCGAGGGCGCCGGTGACACGGTGCGCATGCCGGGCCCCGAGCCCGGCCGATGCCGTCGCGCCAACGAGACGCTTCACGCGCACCGCACAGCTGCTGGTGCTCGGCTCCGGCCCCGGCGGCTACACGGCGGCCTTTCGCGCGGCGGACCTGGGACTGAAGGTGACCCTCGTCGAGCGCTGGCAGGAGCTCGGCGGCGTGTGCCTGAACGTCGGCTGCATTCCCTCCAAGGCGCTGCTGCACGCGCGCCAAGGTGATCGAGGACGCCGACGAGATGGCCGCGCGCGGCATCGCGTTCGGCGCGCCCGCGATCGATCGCGCCAGGCTGCGCACGTGGAAGAGCCAGGTGGTCGCCAAGCTCACCGGCGGCCTGAAGGTGCTCGCCAAGCAGCGCAAGGTCGAGGTGCTGCGCGGCAGTGGGCGCTTCGTGAGCCCGAACGTGCTGGAAGTGATGGGCGCCTCGGGGCTCCGAGCGCATCCAGCTTCGAGCAGTGCATCATCGCCGCGGGCTCCGAGGCGGTGCGCCTGCCTGGGCTGCCGAAGGATCCGCGCATCATCGATTCCACCGATGCGCTCGAGTTGCCGCAGTTCGCCGGCGGCCTGCTGGTGGTCGGCGGCGGAATCATTGGGCTTGAGTTGGCCTGCGTCTACGACGCGCTCGGCACGCGCGTCAGCGTAGTGGAACTGACCCCGACCCTGATGCCCGGCTGCGATCCGGACCTCGTGCGCCCGCTCGAGCGGCGCATCCGCGCCCGCTACGAGGCCGATCCTGCTCGGCACCCGGGTGGCGGGCATCGAGCCTTCCGCGGCGGGGCTGAAGGTGCGCTTCGAGGGCGAGAAGGCGCCGGCGCCGCAGAATTTCGAGCGTGTGCTGGTTGCGGTGGGACGGGTACCCAACGGCAAGGCGATCGCGGCCGAACTCGCCGGCGTGAACGTCTCCGACCGCGGCTTCATCCCGGTCGACCAGCCAGATGCGCACCAACGTGCCGCACATCTTCGCGATCGGCGACATCGCCGGCGCCACCGCTGCTGGCGCACAAGGCGATGCACGAGGGCAAGGTGGCCGCAGAAGTGGCGGCCGGACACAGGCGCGCGTTCGATGCGCGCGTCATTCCTGTCTGTCGCCTACACCGATCCGGAGATCGCCTGGGCCGGGCTCACCGAGACCGACGCGCGCGCCCGGGGCGTCGCATTCAAGAAGGGCGCCTTTCCCTGGGTGGCGAACGGGCGCTCGCTGTCGCTCGGCCGCGAGGAAGGCTTCACCAAACTGCTGTTTGATCCGGAGACGCCACCGCGTACTCGGCGGCGGGCATCGTCGGCACCAATGCCGGGGATCTGATCAGCGAAGTGGCGCTGGCGATCGAGAATGGCTGCGATGCCGCCGACATCGGGCTCACGATCCATCCGCACCCGACGCTGAGTGAGACCGTGGCCGGGGCCGCCGAGGCCTTCGAGGGCACCCTCACGGACCTCTACATCCCGCGCAAGTACGAGCAAGCGCTGGGTGAGCGCCTACAGGCGCCGCAGGCGCTCCAGGTACGCACCGCTCATCCGGCGGGCAGGCGTTGCGCTGGGCTTCCCACAGCGTCTCGGCCAGCGGCTCGATCATGAGGTGCTCGGCGGCGTGCGCGCTCTCGCTGCGGCGCACGAGTTCCCGCTGCAGGCGCGCGATGCCCGCCGGCCGGTCGGTCGCCACCTGCTCGCGGATCGCCAGGTGCAGCCCCATGTGCAGGAAGGGATTCTCGCGGCCGGCGGCCGGGGTGAAGTCCGCCAGCAGCGCGGCATCGCCCGACTCCAGCCAGCCGATGTACTCGGGATGCTCGGCGATCACGGCGGCGAGCTGCGCCTCGAGGGGCTCCAGCGGCTCACGCGCGCTGAACTTGCGCCACGCTTCAAGGTAGCGGCGGCGCAGCTGCTCACGACTTTCTCCGGCAAACAGCGACATGGCTTCAGGCGCGTCGGCGCGCACGCGCGCGAACAGCGGCGGCTACGCTCTTCGCCCTGGCGCGCGCCGGCTTTGGTGCCGTCTTGTGCGGGTATTCGCACAGGTCGCGGATCAGGCAGCTCGGGCAGGCCGGCGTGCGCGCGGTACAGACGTAGCGCCCGTGCAGCAGCAGCCAGTGGTGCGCGTCCTTGAGGTACTGCGCTTGGTGTGTTCGCGATGAGGCCCCGCTCGACCTCGAGCGGCGTGCTGCCCGGGGCGAGCCCGGTGCGGTTGGCGACGCGGAAGATGTGCGTATCGACCGCCACTTCCACCTGTCCGAACACCATGTTGAGCACGATGCTGGCGGTCTTGCGTCCCACGCCGGGCAGAGCTTCGAGGGCGGCACGCTCGGCGGGGACCTGCCCGCCGTGACGCTCGAGCAGCTGTTGCGCGAGCGCGATAAGGTTCTTGGACTTGGTGTTGTAGAGCCCGACGCCGCGGATGTAGGGCTTCACGCCCTCGACACCCAGCGCGCTGATCGCCGCCGGCGTATTGGCGAGCGCAAACAGCACGCGCGTGGCGGCGTTCACGCTCTTGTCGGTGGTATGCGCCGAGAGCATGACCGCGACGAGCAGCTCAAACGGCGTCGCGTACACAAGTTCGGTGGTGGGCGTCGGATTGGCGGCTTTGAGTCGCCGGAAGATCGCGGCCCGGGTTGCCGGATGCATGCGACTGAAGGATGCCCGCGCCGGGCGCGCGCTGTCGAGCGCGCCGCGGCCGTCCCCGGGCGCCGTCAGTGGATCTGCAGCACGATCTTGCCGGCCACGTGGCCGGCCTCCAGGCGCTGCTGTGCCTGCGCGGCTTGCGCCAGCGGGAATTCCGCCGCGATCGGCACCCGCAGTTTCGCCGCCTCGATGGCGGCATTCAGGCGCTCGTACTCCTTCGGCCCGGGTATGGCGTCGTACGCCACGAGGGGCACTCCGGGGCGTGTCCGCGGGAGCCGGGCGCACGCCGGTCGGGTAGGCGACACGGCCGCCCTTCTTCAGGGTGTCGATGCCGCGCTCCAGCGCCTCCCCCGGGGCGAGGGCCAGCACGGCGTCGAGGCCCTCGGGTGCGAAGGCGTGTGCGGCGGCCGTGATGTCGCCGTGGCGGCCGTCGACCACGGCGTCCGCCCCCAGGCTCCTTGACCAGGGCGATCTCGTCCTCGGCGGCGACCGTTGCCAGCACCCGCGCGCCGCGCAGCTTGGCGAACTGCACCGCGAGCGTGCCGACACCACCGGCGGCGCCGTGGATGAGCAGGGTCTCGCCGGGCTTGATGTGCAGGGCATCATCCACGCCCTGGAGCGCGGTGAGCGCGGTGGTGGGGATTGCGCCGGCCTGCGTGAGCGTGAGCCCGTGCGGTACGTGGCCGACCCGCTCGGCCGGCACCGCCACGTACTCGGCGTAGAAGCCGCCCTGCGGGTTGTCCCAGCTGTAGGCATAGACCTCGTCGCCCGATCTTGAAGCCGTGCACGCCGGGCGCCGAGCGCGGCGACCACGCCCGCCCCGTCGGTGCCGAGCACCAGCGGCATCCGCGAGTGCTTGAGGGAGTCGGGCCTCTCGCGAACCGCGACGTCCCAGCTGGCGACACCGGCGGTGTGCAGGGCGATCAGCACCTCATCGGCGGCCGGCTTGGGCAGCGGCAGGGTGTGCAGCGTGATCACCGCGGCGCTGCCGCCGTGATCGATCGCCGCGGCCTGCATCTGCGGCGGCAGCGCCGCGACCGCGCTGCCGGTCAGGGCGCCGAGGAATGACCAGGGCAATGCGCAGCGCGGGCATAGGACTTCTCCGGACAGCAGGCCTGCATGATGCCCGAGCGGGGCGGCACGCATCTGCGGGGGCACCGCAGCCGCCGCACGGCTCGTCGCATCGCGGCTCACGGCGCGCCCGGTGCCACGGTGCCCTTGCGGGCGGACAACAGCGCGGCGCGCTCGCGCAGCTGGCGCGCGAGGCGGGCGTTGCGCGCCTCGTAGCGTTCGCGGTTGTCCGCCGCGCAGGGCGCGGGACCGGGCAGCGGCTCTCGCGGCAGCATGCGGATGCAATCCACCGGGCAGGGGGCCACGCACAGCTCGCAGCCCGTGCACACGCCGCGAGCACGGTGTGCATCTGCTTCTGCGCACCCACGATCGCATCCACCGGGCACGGCGGCAGGCACTTGGCGCAGCCGATGCACGCGGCCTCATCGATCTGGGCGACGAGCGGTGGCCCCTCGACGCCGTACGCCGGGTTCAGCGGCAGCAGCGGCCGGTGAAGCAGCGCGGCGAGGGCGGCGAGGGTGGCGGCGCCGCCGGGCGGACACTGATTGATGTCGGCCGCGCCGCCGACGACGGCCTCGGCGTAGGGTCGGCAGCCGCTGTAGCCGCAGCGCGTGCACTGCGTCTGCGGCAGCAGCGCGTCGACCTCGTCGGCGCTGGCCATGGACGCTGCAGTGCTCAGCTGATGCGCATGCCGGGCGCGGCACCGGAGTCCGGCGCCAGCAGGTAGAGCCCGGGGTCCCGCCGCTCGCGGCGAGCACCATGCCCTCGGATGTTGCCGAACTTCATCTTGCGCGGCGCCAGGTTGGCGACCACCACCGTGAGGCGGCCGATGAGCTGCGCCGGCTGGTAGGCGGACTTGATGCCGGCGAACACCGTGCGCTTGTGCCGAGCCCAGGTCGAGCGTCAGCTTCAGAAGCTTGTCCGAGCCGGCCACGAGCTCGGCATGCTCGATGCGCGCCACGCGCAGCTCGACGCGCTTGAAGTCCTCGATCGAGATCGGGCCGGCGTCCGCGCTGGCGCGCTGCTGTGGTCGCCGGCCGCGCTCCGCTGGCGCGGCCGGCGCATCCGAACAGCGCATCGAGCTGCTTCGGATCGACGCGCGTCATCAGATGCTTGTAGGGGTGGACGCGCTCGGGCAGCACCTGCGCGTCCGCCCAGGTGAAGTCGGCGTCCAGGCCGAACAGCTCCCGCGCCGCGCGCGCGGCGACCTCGGGCAGCACCGGTGCGAGCAGCACCGAGAGCACCTTGAAACCGTAGAGCGCGCGCGAGCAGACATCCTGCAGCTGCGCAGCCCTGGCGGCGTCCTTGGCGAGCACCCAGGGCTGCTGGGCGTCGAAGTCCTGGTTGATGCGATCGGCGTAGCGCCATGACCTCGCGGATCGCGCGGCCGAACTCGCGCGCCTCGTAGCACTCCTGCACGCGCGCGCTCAGTGCGCGCGCCTCAGCGCGTGAGCGCGCCGGTGTCGCCGCCATAACGCAGGCGCGCCGCCGAACTGGCGGTTGATGAAGGCGGCGGCGCGGCTGGCGATGTTGACGTACTTGCCGATGAGGTCGCTGTTGACGCGCAGCATGAAGTCCTCGGGGTTGAAGTCGATATCCTCGACGTTGCCGTTGAGTTTGGCCGCGATGTAGTAGCGCAGCCACTCGGCGTTCATGCCGATCTCAAGATAGCGCAGCGGGCTGATGCCGGTGCCGCGCGACTTCGACATCTTCTCGCCCGAGACCGTGATGAAGCCGTGCACGTAGACGTGGTCGGGCACCTTGAACGGTGCGCCGGCGAACTTCAGCATCGCCGGCCAGAAGAGCGTGTGGAAGTAGATGATGTCCTTGCCGATGAAGTGGATCTGCTCGGTGTCCGGGGCGCCGAGGAACTCCTCGAAGCTGCGCCGCTCGCCGCGCGGCGCGTGCGGCCGCCGGAGTCGAAGTAGTGCTTGAGCGAGGCGAGGTAGCCGATCGGCGCATCGAGCCAGACGTAGAAGTACTTGCCCGGGCGCATCCGGGATCGGGATGCCGAAGTAGGGCGCATCGCGCGAGATGTCCCAGTCGCCGAGTGCCTGCTCGCCGCTGCCGGTCAGCCACTCGCGCGCCTTGTTGGCGACCGGCCGGCTGCAGGCGCCCCGGTGCATCCAGCCACGCGCTCAGGAACTGCGACGCACTTCGGATCGGAGAGCCGGAAGAAGAAATGCTCGGAGCTGCGCAGCTCGGGTTTCGCGCCCGAGAGCGTCGAGTAGGGGTTGATGAGGTCGGTGGGCGCGTAGACGCTCGCCGCACACCTCGCAGGCGTCCCCGTACTGGTCCTTGGAGTGGCAGTTCGGGCATTCGCCCTTGATGTAGCGGTCGGGCAGGAACATGCCCTTCAGCGGGTCGTAGAACTGCTCGCACGGACTTGCGATAGATGAGGCCCGCCGCCTGCAGGCGCCGGTAGATGTCCTGCGACAGCTCGGTGTTCTCGGGCGACTCGGTCGACCACCAGTGATCGAAGCTGATGTGGAAGCCCGCGCAGGTAGCGCGGCCGCTCGGCGGCGATGCGCGCCACCAGCTGCTGCGGCGTGATGCCCTCGGCCTCGCGCCTTGAGCATGATGGGTGCGCCGTGCGCATCGTCGGCGCCGACGAAGAACAGCTCGTGCCCCTGCATGCGCTGGAAGCGCACCCAGATGTCCGCCTGGATGTACTCCATGATGTGGCCGATGTGAAACGGGCCGTTGGCATAGGGCAGCGCGGTGGTGACGAAGATCTTGCGGGGCATCGGGCTAGTTTACACAAGCCGGCCGTGCCGCCGGCCCGAGCGCACCTGCGGCTCTTCAGCCCGAGTCCTTGACGTCCTCGAACTTGCCCTTGTTGATGGCCTTCTTGTAGGCCTCCTTGCCGGAGATCTGGCGCGAATCGAGCAGCTGCTGGATGGCGGTGTCCATGGTGCGCATGCCGAACTGCGCCGCCGGCCTGCATGGTGTTCTCGAGCTGATCGAGCTTGCCCTGGCGGATGAGGTTCGAGGCGGCCGGCGTATTGACCAGAATCTCGAGCGCCGCCACGCGGCCGCTCTTGTCGGCGCGCTGCAGCAGCTGCTGCGAGACCACCCCGCGCAGCGAGGTCGAGAGCATGGTGCGCACGTGCGACTGCTTGTCGGACGGGAACACGTTCACCATGCGATCCACGGTCTGCGCGGCGCCATTGGTGTGCAGCGTGCCCATGACCAGGATGCCCATTTCCGCCGCGGTCACCGCGATGCTCATGGTCTCAAGGTCGCGCAACTCGCCCACCAGGATGACGTCCGGATCCTCGCGCAGGGCGGAGTGCAGCGCGGCGGAGAAGCTCGGCGCATGCACGCCGATCTCGCGCTGGCTGATGAGGCAGCTCTTGCGCTCGTGCACGAACTCGATCGGGTCCTCGATGGTGAGGATGTGGCCCTTCACGCGGCGGTTGATGTCATCGATCATGGCCGCAAGCGTGGTCGACTTGCCCGAGCCGGTCTTGCCGGTCACGAGGATCAGGCCGTTGTTGGCGCGCGCCATCTGCCGCACGGCCTCCGGCAGCTTCAGCTCATCCATGCGTCAGGGCCTTGGAGGGGATGGCGCGGAACACCGCGCCCATGCCGTTCAGCTGGCGCATCACGTTGACGCGAAAGCGCCCGCGGTCACGCGAGCGTGTAGGCGAAGTCGGCGCCGTCCTTGGCCTCGAAGCGATCGAGGGCGGGCTTGGGCATGATCTCGTAGAGCGCCTGCTTCGACGAACTCGGCGGCGAGCTTGTCGGGCCTGAGCGGCCGAGAGATCCCCATACAGGCGGATGCGCGGCGGGTCGCCGGCGATGAAGTGCAGGTCCGAGCCGCGCTTCTCCAGCACCTCGCTCAGGAAGGTGTCGATTTGCGCCACGGCCGTGCCCCGGGTCAGTGCGCTCAGGCGGCGCTGTCGGAGGTGCCGTGGCGACCGGCGCCGAGCCGGTCATGTCGAGCTTCGGCAGCACGCTGGTGTCGGTCACGAACTTCTGGAAGGCGCGCTTCTCGGAGGCGTAGTTGTAGGCGTCGTCGGGGTCGATGCTGCGCTGCGTTGATCGCCGCGAGCAGCGCCTGGTCGAGCAGCTGCATGCCGAGGTCGCGTCCCATCTGCAGCTGCGTCGGGATCTGGTGCGTCTGTTCGGTCTGGATCAGCTTGGCGATCGGCCTTGGTCATCATCAGCACTTCGCAGATCGCCTTGCGGCCGTGGTCGTCGGCGGTCTTGACCAGCACCTGGGTCACGACGGCGAGCAGGCTCTGCGCGAGGAAGCTCTTGGTCTGCTCGCGCTCCTCCACCGGCAGCGCATCGATGATGCGGTCGATGGTCTTGACCGCGCTCGTGGTGTGCAGGGTGCCGAGCACCAGGTGCCCGGTTTCCGCCGCGGTCATCGCCATGGAGATGGTCTCGGCGTCACGCAGCTCACCGACCAGGATCACGTCCGGGTCCTCGCGCATCGCCGCGCGCACGCCCTTCCGCGAAACTCGGGATGTGGGTGCCCAGCTCGCGCTGGATGACCTGGCTCATCTTGCTCGGGTGCACGAACTCGATCGGGTCCTCGAGGCTGATGATGTTCAGCCGCCGGGTCGAGTTCAGGTGATCGATCATCGCCGCGAGCGTGGTCGACTTGCCGGTGCCGGTGGAGCCGGTGACCAGCACCATGCCCTGGTGAAAGTCGCACAGCTTCGTGACGATCGGCGGCAGCGCCAGCTTCTCCAGCGTCGGCACTGCGGCGGGGATCGAGCGGAAGGTCGCCCCGACGCCGGTCTCCTTGCGGAACACATTGACCCGAAAGCGGCCGCCCTCGGAGGACACATAGGAGAAATCCAGGTCGATGCCCTTATTGAACTGCTCGCTCTGCGTGCGGGTGAGAATCTCGCTGATGTAGGTCTCCAGCTCCGCTATCGCGCAGGTCGCGGAACTTGATCGGCAGCAGGTCCCCGTACAGGCGCAGCATCGGGGGCACGCCGACGGCCAGGTGCACGTCCGAGCAGCCCTGCTGGGTCCCCAGCTTGAGAAACGCGTCGATGCGCGCCAAGTCTCTGCTCCTTAAGGAGTTTTACCGGCAGATGTTGTGCCCGAGGCGGGCTGCGAGATCAACAACTTGTGGTGGGAAATTTGACGTAACGCACGAACTTTCGCAAGGCGGGAGCCTTGCCGGGGCGGGGTCGGCGCCCGCGGAGCGGGTCTTACAGGAATCCCTTGAGGGCCACGCTAGCTCCTCCATCGTCTGGAAGCGCTTGGTCTTGTCCACCGCCATGGCGCGCACCACCAGGTCGGAGAGCCCCGGCGGCAGGTTCGGGTTGGTCTCCTGCGGCGCGCGCGCCTTGCCCTGCACGTGCTGGTACATGACCGACATGTGATCGCCGCGCGAGTAGGGCGGCACGCCGGTGGTCATCTCGTAAAGCATGACGCCGAGGGCATAGATGTCGGCGCGCTCATCGACCTTCTTGCCGAGGATCTGCTCGGGCGCCATGTACTTCGGTGAGCCAATGACGTAACCGGTCTTGGTGAGCTGCGTATCGCCCTCGCGCTGCGCCGCCGCCACGCCGAAGTCCACGATCTTCAGCAGCCCCTCCTGGTTGATGAGCACGTTCGCCGGCTTCAGGTCGCGATGCACGATGCCCTGCTGGTGTGCCACCGTCATGCCGGTACAGATGTCGATGCCGAACTGCAGGGCGCGCTTCAGATCGAGTGGCTTCTCGTTCACCACCTCGCTGCCGAGGGTGTGCGAGGGGAAATACTCCATGGAGATGGCGTAGTTGCCCTGGATGTAGAGGAAGTCGTAGATGCGGATGACGTTCTTGTGGGTGATCTTGCGCGAGTAGCGCAGCTCGTGGACGAAGCGCTTCATGACCTCCTCGTCTTCCGAGACGTTGGGGTTCAGGAACTTCAGGATGAGCCGCTCATCCACCACCGTGTCTTCCATCAGCAGCACGGTGCCGAAGGCGCCGCGACCGATGCGGTCGATGTACTTGTAACGTCCCTCGAGGATGTCCCCGGGCTTGAGCGTGTTGATGTCCAGGCGCGAGGTGGCTCTGCGCCTGGCGCGCCGCCTGCTGCACGGCCTGTTCGGAGATCACCTGCGTCTTGAACGCTTCCGGCGCGGGCGCCGGCGGCGGCCGCGCGGCGCGGCGGCCGCGTGCACTCGCGGGCGTCGCCGCCGTCGTGGCCGACGGCGCGCTGCCCGAGGTCAGCTGCGAGATGCCGGCGATGCGGTTGTCGAGCTCGGACACCGCCGCCGCCGCCATGCGCGAGATGGTCTGGTCGGGGGAGCCCATCTGCGCCTGCAGTTCACTGCGCACCTGATCCGCGCGCGCCTCGTCGGTCACCTTGGAGAGCGCCTGGATGGCCTCGATGCGGATCTCACGCTCCGGTCGGGCGATGAGGGGCAGCAGCTCATCGACCAGCTTGCTGTCACCGAGCTTACCGAGTGCGCGCACCACGATCGGGGTCGCCTTGCCGCTCGCAGGGGTGTGCAGCATCTCCATGAGGCGCGGCACGGCGCGCTTGCTGCCGATCTCGGCCAGCGCATCCACGGCCCGTTCGCTCACCCACCAGTCGCTGTCGCGGGTGGCCTGGATGAGCGAGTCGACGGCGCGCTCGTCCTTGGTCTGGTTCAGGATCTCGATCGCCGCGCGGCGGATGTCCTCGTCCTTGTCGCGCACCAGCTGCAGCACCGCGTCGATGACCTTCGGGCCGCCGATCTTGCCGAGCGCGTCGGCGGCGCGGCTGCGAACCCACCAGTCGCTGTCCTTGAGCGAGCCGAGCAGGTACTTCACGGACTGCGCGTTGCCGACCTCGTTGAGCACCTCGACCGCCGCCCGGCGCGCATTCTCGTTCTCGTCCTTGAGGATCTCGATGAGGTACTTCATCGTGTCCGGGTGGTTCGCCTTGATGACCACGTCGATCGCGCGGTTGAGGACGTCGATCTCGGGATCGCGCAACAGCGGCGCGACGCGCTCGATGTCGATCGGGCCGTCCATGCGCTGCAGCGCCGCCAGCGCCGCGCCGCGGATCAGCTTGTTGGGGTCCCGCAGCAGCCCGGTGAGCGCCGTCTGCACCTCCGCGGTGTTGAAGCGCGCCAGGGTATTGATGATGTGCACCCGGGCGATCGGATCCTTGCCCTGCAGACGGCCGATGAGCTCGCCGACCGAGGACTTGTCGGCGATCTCTCCGATGACGCGAAACAGCGCCGCCTTCTCGTTGGGCTCCTGGGCGTAGGCGGCGGTGAGCAGTTCGCGCACGGTGAAGCGCGACTTTTGCGCGGCGATCACATCCAGTACCGCGGACTTGGAGATGCCCGGAGTCGAGAGCGCCTCGAGCAGCAGGCTGTGTGGGTAGTTACGGGTGTTGGTGAGCGCCCAGGAGATGCCGGAGATGACGCGCGGGCTGCCCTCGATCAGGCCGCGCACGAGCTGCGGAAAGGTCTTCTGGCTCACGAGCGCGGTGAGCACTTCCACGAACGCGAGCGTTGCTCCCTTGTCGGCCTCCGGCAGCGCCCCGAGGATCGGCTCGATGGCCCCCGGGCCGATGTCCTTCAGGCGCGCAATTGCCTTCTGCCGTGCAGGATTGGTCGCATCGGTCGCCGAACGGATCTCGGTGACGAGCCGGTCGGCACGCAGGTTCGTGAAAAAACTCATGCAGCCTATCTATTGGACGCAGCTACCTGCACGTATCCACCCTCGCTCCCGCCCGGGGGAGCGCGCACACTCGACGCGGGTCTTTCCGGTGCCGGCGCCGCTGTCGCAGCCGATTTGTGAAGCAGGAAGCGCGCAGCCTCCGGACGGCTGAGATTATGCCACAGCCGCTAACAGCCCCCTGTTACGGGAGGCGCTTCTGGGCGGGCGGCATTAGCCACTACAATCGGATACTCCACTGATCAAGGCCCGTTTTGCGCACATGATCCCCGAAAGCTCAGTCGATGCCGTGCGTGCCGCGCTCGAGGCGTACGCCGATCCCTATCTGGCCGAGACGCTCGGGGCGGCGCAGGCGGTGCGGGAGGTGCGCGCCGTCGGCGGGGGCGTCAACGCCCGCATTGAGCTCGGGTTTCCCGTGGGCGGCTACCAGTCCGAGCTCACCGCGGCGCTCACGGCGCACCTCGCGGCGCGGGGGATCTCGGTGCCGCTCACCCTTGACCTGGAGTCCAACATCCGCGCGCACGCGGTGCAGCGCAATCTCAAACCGCTCGGGGAGATCAGTAACGTGGTCGCCGTCGCCTCGGGCAAGGGCGGCGTCGGCAAGTCCACCGTGGCGGTCAATCTTGCGCTCGCCTGGGCCGCCCAGGGGGCCCGCGTCGGGATTCTGGATGCGGACATTTACGGGCCGAGCCAGCCGCTGATGCTCGGGCTGGCCGGCCAGCGCCCCACGGCCCCCGACGGCAAGCACCTCAAGCCCCTCGCCAGCCATGGCGTGGTCGCCATGTCGATCGGCTTCCTGGTCGATGAGGCGCAGCCGATGGTGTGGCGCGGACCGATGGTGACGCAGGCGCTCACGCAGCTGCTCTCGGAGACGCAGTGGGGCAAGCTCGACTACCTGGTCGTCGACATGCCCCCCGGGACCGGCGACATTCAGCTCACTCTCGCGCAGCGCGTCCCGGTCGCCGGTGCGCTGATCGTCACCACCCCGCAAGACATCGCGCTAGCTGATGCACGCAAGGGACTGAAGATGTTCGAGAAGGTCTCGGTGCCGGTGCTCGGGATCGTCGAGAACATGAGCATCCACGTGTGCAGCCACTGCGGCCACAGCGAGTACATCTTTGGCGCCGGCGGCGGGGCGCGGATGGCCGAGCAGTACGGGGTGCGCCTGCTCGGGGAGCTGCCGCTCGATGCGCACATCCGCGAGGAGGCCGACAGCGGGCGCCCCACCGTCGTGGCGGCGCCCGAATCGGCGCGGGCGCGCGCCTACTTCGAGATGGCGCGGCGCGCCGGCGGCGCGCTGGCCGCGCGCGCGCGCGATCGCAGCAGCCTATTCCCCAAGATCGTCGTCGAAGAGAGCTGAAGTCACACGGCTCGTCTCGGTGCGTCCCGAAGCTACCTCGCCGCAGCGCGTGCGACTACGATACGCTGCGGCTCTTTGAATCTGGCGGCACCCACCCCGCCCCTTTTGCACGCGCTGCGAGCGCGGGAGATACGGGATGAGCATCAAGTCCGACAACTGGATCCGACGCATGGCGCGCGAACAGGGAATGATTGAGCCGTTCGCTGCGGAGCAGGTGCGGCAGGTCAACGGCCACCGGATCGTCTCGTACGGAACCTCAAGCTATGGGTACGACGCGCGTTGTGCGAACGAATTCAAGATATTCACGAACATCAATTCGACCATCGTCGACCCCAAGGCATTTGATGAGAAGAGCTTCGTCGATTTTGGTGGCGATGTCTGCATCATTCCGCCCAACTCGTTCGCGCTGGCCAGGACGGTCGAATACTTCCGAATTCCACGCAGCGTGCTGGTCGCAACCCTTGGTAAATCGACGTATGCCCGCTGCTTTAGGGGCGACACGCGTGTGGCGCTCGTGGATGACACGGCGCCAACGCTGGAGAACATGGCTCGCCGACATGAATCGGGCGAGCGCTTCTGGGGTTACAGCATCGGCGAGTACGGTCGCCTGATCGTGACGCAGCTTGAGGCGCCTCGATTTATCGGTCGGGATGCCCTGGTTGAGATTGAGCTCGACAGTGGCGAGAGGATCCACGCCACCCCGGACCACCAGTTCATGCGGCGCGATGGCCGTACGGCGCAGGCGCATGCACTGCGTACGGGGGACGCCCTGATGCCGCTGTACCGCGACGCAGCGCGCGGCTACGAAATGGTTTACCAACCCATCAACGGCCACATGTACCCCACGCATCGCCTCGCAGATGAATGGAACCTCCGCCACACCATCTATGCCGAGACCGCAGGGACTCATCGCCACCACATCGATTTCAACAGGCGCAATAATCGACCGACGAATATCGAGCGCATGGTTGCTTCCGAGCACATCCGGATGCACAACGATCACAGCTACGGCGAGGATTTCGCTGCGCAGGCGCACGGTGCGGCTATTCGCGACTCGCTCTTACGCCGTTCCGAGGACGTCCAGTGGCGGGCTCATTTCTCGGAGGTGCCGTCGCAACGCGCCCGCCAGTTTTGGGCTAGCGAGCGGTACGCGCAGATTCACGAAGAGTTGCTGGCAGCCCGGCGTGCGCCTACCGACGCCACGAGAGAGGCCCATCGCTGCGCGATGATCCGGCGTTTCGCAGATCCCGCCGAACTCATGCGACACTCGCAGTCGATGATTCGGGCTTGGGACGCGGACGATGGTTCGCGACGACTTAAGCAGGCCGAAATCGCGCGTCAGATCAAGCTTCGCCGGGAGATCAACGCCCAGAGCGTGCGCGCGGCGCTCGATGCTACCGGATCGATTCGCGGCGCGGCGCGATGGCCTCATTGCGATCGATCTGTCTTTCGGAGATTTCCGGAAGTCGTCCCACAATTTGCCGGTCGGCCGGCCTATCGCAACCACCGCGTTGTGGCGGTGCGCGAATTGCCGGGCGATCACGATGTCTACTGTCTGAGCGTGCCGGAGGCAGGGAACTTTGCCATCGAAGCAGGCGTGTTCGTCCAGAATTGCGGCATTATCGTCAACGTAACCCCGCTCGAGCCCGAGTGGGAAGGCCACGTGACGCTCGAGTTCTCCAACACGACGCCGCTGCCCGCGAAGATCTACGCCAACGAGGGTGTGGCGCAGATGCTGTTCTTTGAATCCGACGAAGTGTGCGCGACCTCCTACCGGGACCGCGGCGGCAAGTACCAGGGCCAGCGCGGCGTCACCCTGCCAAAAACCTGACGGGGCGCTTCAGTTGCGGGTGAGGCCCTGGATCTGCATGGTCCACTGCACATCGTTCCCCTTGGTCTGCTCGACCTTCATCGGCACGTAGCCGCGCTCCGGCGCGCACCAGAAGCGCGTCACCCGCGGCGAATAGGCCTTCTGGGCGCGGTACACGATCGTGTGCACCGGCCCGAGGGGTGTCTGCAGGGTCGCTTCGCCCTCGCGCGCATAGCGGTACTCGCGCACGCTGTTCTTGTCGATCAGGCTGAAGTGCTCCGGCGTGCGCCCCGCGAGCAGCTCCACCATCAACGCCAGCTGAATGGAGGCGTCGTCCTGCACCTGCGGTGTCAGGGGCAGGTCGACCGGGACCTGCTCGTAGACGCCCGTGACCCGATGACTGTGCCAGTCGTACTTCAGATCGACGGTGCGTTTGCTGGATGCCGTGCCGTCATCGGCCCGGTAGGTTTGCGGCTGCACGCCCTGCGGCGTCACCTGCACCACGCTCACCTGGCGCGGACGCTCGGCGAAGGCGCGGCCGATGCCGCGGGGAGCGCTCTTCGCGGTGTACGTCCAGGTCTCGTCGTCCCCCTTCTCGAGCTTAAGGCCCGAGGCGGCCACGGTGAGGCCGTGCCAGACCCAGTTGTAGGAAGCCTCGAAGGGCCTGAGTTCATCGGCGCGCGCCGCGGTGGCGCAAAGCGCCAGCCCTGCCGCCGCCAGAGCCACGGCACGCGCGCCGCGCAGCGGGCGCTCCCTATAACGCTGCCCCACGGAAGTCCTCCACGATCGGCGTCTCCAGGCGCGTGCCGTCGAGCCACGCCCCCCCATCGTGCCACTGCAGCCGCCGCTGCGCGAACCAGCCGAGCACTTGGGGGTAGATGATGTGCTCGGTCGCGAGCACGCGTGCGGCCAGGGTGTCTTCGCGGTCATCCGCACGCACCCGAACCTTCGACTGCAGCACGACCGGGCCGGCATCGAGCTCCGGCGTCACGAAATGCACGCTCGCCCCGTGCTCGGTGTCGCCGGCGCAGAGCACGCGCCGATGCGTGTGCAGTCCCCGGTAGGCCGGCAGGATCGAGGGATGGATGTTCAGCATCCGCCCCAGGTAGCGCTCGACGAAGGGCGGGGAAAGGATGCGCATGAAGCCGGCGAGGGCGATCGCATCCGGGCGCGCCGCATCGATGGTCTGCATCAGCTGCGCTTCGAAGTCGGCGGCGGAGCGGCCCGGGGCACGCAGCACGGTGGCCGTGGCGGCGCCCAGATCGCGCGCAGCGGGGAGGCCCGCCGCTTCGGCGCGGTCGGAGATGACGCTGGTGACCTCGGCCTCGATGGTGCCCGCCAGGCACGCGCGCGCGATCGCGCTCATGTTGCTGCCGCGGCCGGAGATCAGGATGGTGATGCGGAACGGCGCCGGACGGCTCATTCGTTGATGATCACGCCGCGCGTGCCGGCGCGCACCTCGCCGATCACCTGCGCATCTCGCCGCGCGCGCTGAGGAACTCGACCGCCGCTGCGGCCTGCTGCGCCGGCAGCGACCACCACCATGCCCATGCCCGCAGTTGAAGGTGCGGTACATTTCGGCCGCATCCACCCGTGCGATGTGCTGCAGCCAGTCAAACACCGGATCGCGCGGCCAGCGCGCGCCGCTCGAGCACGGCCTCGAGGCCCTCCGGCAGCACGCGCGGGATGTTGTCGGTGAGGCCACCGCCGGTGATGTGCGCCAGGCCATGCACCGGCATGGCGCGCAGCAGCGCGAGCAGCGGCTTGACGTAGATGCGCGTCGGGGCGAGCAGCCGGTCGAACAGACTCTGGCCCTCGAGCAGCGTCGCCGGCGTGGCGTCCGCGGCCGCGATGAGCTTGCGGATGAGTGAGTAGCCGTTGGAATGCGGGCCGGAGGAGGCCAGGCCGATGAGCACATCGCCGGCGACTCACCCTGGAGCCATCGATGATCGCGTCCTTCTCCACGACGCCGACGCAGAAGCCGGCGAGATCGTAATCCGCGCCGTGGTACATGCCGGGCATCTCGGCGGTCTCCCCGCCGACCAGCGCCGCGCCGGCCTGCACGCAGCCCTCGACGATACCGCGCACCACGGCCTCGGCGACTGCGACCTGCAGCTTGCCGGTGGCGTAGTAGTCGAGGAAGAACAGCGGCTCGGCGCCCTGCACGACCACGTCGTTGGCGCACATCGCCACGAGATCGATGCCGATCGTGTCGTGGCGACCGGTGTCGATCGCGAGCCGCAGCTTCGTGCCGACGCCGTCGGTGCCGGAGACGAGCACCGGGCGGCGGTAGCCGGGCGGCAGCTCGACCAGGGCGCCGAAGCCGCCGATGCCGGCGAGCACCTCGGGGCGCTGCGCGCGGCGCACGAGCGGCTTGATGCGCTCGACGAGTTCGTCGCCGGCGTCGATGTCGACGCCCGCGTCGCGGTAGGTGATGCCGATGGCCTTCGGTCATGTCAGGACGCGTGTCCGGGTGGGCTGCCGTCGGCGTGCCGGCGCGTATGATATTGTACCTGTCGCTTCGCGCTGTTGCGTGCCCGATACAAAATCATGACGCGACCGGTCGCAAAATCAATCACGGCAACGCGGCGCACGCGCGCGATATTGCTCGCTGTTCACCGTGCTGCGCCGGCCTGCAGCTGCCGCTGAGCGCCCTGGGACGCCCCGTGCGGGTGTACGAGGTCGACGTCGGCGGAGCGTTCGGGCACCGCGCTGCAGGAAGCGATGCGCCAGGCGCTGGTGCGCGCCACCGGGCGGCGCGAGGCGGCCGAGGATCCGGCGCTTTCGCGGGATCGTCGCGCGACGCGGCCAAGTACGTGAAGAGCTACACCACCGGACCGCGCGGGCGAGCCGCAGGTGGTGTTCGATGCCGCGGCGGTGCAGCAGGCCATCACCGCCGCCGGGCGCAGCCTCTGGGACGCGGACCGGCCGTTCACGCTCGTGGTGCTCGACCCGCCGCGCAGCCGCGCGCAGGCGGAGGCGGCGCGCGCCGAGCTGGAGCGCGCGGCGGCCGCACGCGGCCTGCCGATCAGCCTGTGCCGCTGACGCTCGCCGACAGCGCCGGCAACGCCCCTCGGGCGCCGATGCGCTGCTCGAGGCGGCGCAGCGCTACGGCGCGCGATGCGGTGCTGGTCGGCCGCGGTGACGGTGCAACCGCCGGAGGCGCCGCTGCAGTGGACCCTCTACGCGCGCGGCTCGAGCGAGAGCTGGAGCGGCCCGCTCGGCCGCCGGCATCGAGCACACGGTCGATCATCTGGTGCCGCAGCAGGCCGGCACCGCGCAACTGGCCGAGAGCGACGCGCGCATCGACGATCGAGGGCGTACGCACGCTCACCGACTACGCGGCCGTCGGGCGGCTGCTGCAGAGCGATCCCCGGCGTGCGGCGCGCCAGCTTCGTCGGCAGCCGACCCGGGCGCGCGTGCTTATCTGCGTGACGGTGCGCGGCGGCGCCGCCGGACTCGAGCAGGCGCTCGCCGGCTCAGCCCACCTGGCGCCACGCCGGCGCGCCTCCGGCGAACGCACGCTCTATCACTACCAGCCCTGAGCGCGCCGTGACCAGCGCGCCGCTCGCATGCGTCACCTCCCCAATCTCATCTGCCTGCTGCGCATCGCGCTCATCTGGCCGATCGCTGGTCGCGCTGCACGCCGGCTGATTACCTGGCGGCGCTCGCGCTGTTCATCGCGGCGGCGGTCTCCGACGGGCTCGACGGCTATCTCGCCAAGCGCTTCGGCTGGACCTCCGAGCTTGGGCAAGCTTCCTCGATCCGCTCGCCGACAAGCTGCTGCTGGTCACCGTGTTCGTGCGAGTGCGCCTGGCTCGGGCTCGTGCCCTGGTGGCTGACCGCGGCAGTCGTGGCGCGCGATGTGCATGATCGGCGCTCGGCGCGCTGATCTTCCGGCTGTGGTTCGGACCGCTGCGCGGCCGACCCGACCGTGCATCAGCAAGATCAACACCGGCGCGCAGCTGCTTTACGTGATGCTGGTGCTGCTCGACGCCAGCGCGCAGGCGTGCCGCCGCGCGAGGTTCTCGATGCCTGCGCGCTGCTCACGCTCGCCACCACCGTGCTCTCCGGGCGCTCACTACCTGAGCGACCTTCGCACGCGGCGCGCCTGGATGCACGCCGGCGCGGCCGCTAAGGCAGGCGCGGCGATGCGTCAGCTTCCGCTGGGTGTGCGGCTGCCGGATCGCGCGCTGTTCGCCAGCTTCCTGCCGGCGCGCAACGCCGAGGCGCTCGAGCACGCGCGGCGCGTGGCCGCGGGCGAGGTCGCCGGCCTCACCTGGCTGTGCGGACCGCGCGGGGCTGCGGCAAGACGCACCTGCTGCAGGCGATCTGCAGCGCCGCGAGCGAGCGCCTGCGCGCCGGCTACGTGCCGCTCGCGCGAGTTGGCCGCGTCTCGGCACCGAGAGTCCTCGAGGGGCTGCCGCAGCTTGAGTGCCTGTGCCTGGACGATCTTGATGCGGTGGTCGGGCAGCTGGCAGTGGGAGCGCGGCGATCTTCGCGCTGCTGCGCGAGCTGCAGGACGCCGGCGGGCCGGCTGATCGTGGCGCGCCAGCGCGCCGCCGGCGCTGCTGCGCTGGGCGCTGCCGGATCTCGGCTCGCGCTGCGCCGCGGGCGCGGTGTTGCAGCTGCGCCCGCTCGATGAGTCCGAGCAGCAGGCCGCGCTCAAGCTGCGCGCGCGGCTGCGCGGCCTCGAGCTGCCCGAGGAGACGCTGCAGTGGCTGCAGCGGCGCTTCCCGCGCGACATGCGCACGTCTCTACGAGCTGCTCGACACGCTCGATGAGGCGGCGCTCGCCGCGCAGCGGCGCCTCACCATCCCCTTCATCCGCGCAGTGCTAAGCGCCGCCGCGCCGCGGCGCTGACTGCAGCTGCACGGCGAGCGTGGCCACGCGGCGCCCGAGCGCCTGCGCGAGCGTCTTCTCTTCCTCGCACAGTGCGCGGGTGCGTGCTGCCGCCGCTCACGTGCGAGGCGCCGTAGGGGGTGCCGCCGCGCGCGGTCTCGTTCAGCGCGCGCTCCGTGTAGGGCAGCCCGACCAGGTACATGCCGTGATGCAGCAGCGGCAGCATCATCGACAGCAGCGTGGTCTCCTGACCGCCGTGCATGGTCTGCGTGGAGGTGAAGACGCCGGCGGGCTTGCCGGCGAGCGCGCCCGACAGCCACAGGCTCGCCGTGCCATCGAGGAAGTACTTCAGTGGCGCCGCCATGTTGCCGAAGCGCGTCGGACTGCCGAGCACCAGCGCGTCGGTCTCCTGCAGGTCCTCGAGGCTGGCGTACGGCGGCACCGCTCGCCGGCACCGGCTGCGGCGCGGCCTCGCTGGCGGCGACACCGGCGGCACGGTGCGCAGCCGCGCGCTCGCGCCCGGCACCGACTCGACGCCGCGGCAGACCTGGCGGGCGAGCTCGGCGGTGGCGCCACTGCGCGAGTAGTACAGCACCAGGACCTCCGCCATGCCCGAATTCTCTTCGCAGGGCAACCGCCGCGTGCGTTGCGGCGGTTTTAACGCCCGGCAGTACGTTGCCATAAAACAGATGTGCCATCATCTGCCCACCTCCATGCGATGGATCTACACTAGCGGCGGCTGTGCTTTCGAGCGCGCACGCACTTCAAACATGCACTGCAAGAAATGCCTCGTGGGCGGACGCGTCCAGGGAGTCTTTTACCGCGCCACCGCCGCGCGCCGCGCGCAGGAACTGCAGCATGCACGGCTACGCGCGCAACCTCCCCGACGGGCGCGTCGAAGTGCTCGCCTGCGGCGAGGAGGCGGCCGTGAGCACCTTCGTGGACTGGCTGTGGATCGGCTCCTCCGCCTGCCAAGGTCACCGTCGGTGGAAGTGACCGACGTCGCCCGAGGAACGGCTGGACCGCTACGCGCGGATTCTTCACCACCTGAACTCCATGGCGCAGCGTTTCATTTCGGGCGCACTGCTCGCAGGTCTCACCTGGCGCTCGGCGCCCTCGGGTGCCGCGCGGCGGCTGCGCAGGCGCAGCCGCCCGGCGAGCCGGCCCCGGCCAGCCCGCGCCTGGCGCAGCCGGCGCCGCCGACGCCGCCGGCTCGTCGCCGCGCACCGCGCCGCCGCGGCGAATCCGCGCCGCGGCAGCGCCTGCCCGGCGCCCGCGGCGCACGGCGCAGCCCGAGGCGCTGCCGCTCGGGCCGGCGCCCCGCGCCCGCGACCGCCGGCGCCGCGGCGCTTCCTGTCACCGCCACCCCGGCAGCAGGCCTGGGTGGCCGCCGCCAACCCGCTGGCGGTGGAGGCGGGACTGCAGATCCTCGCCAAGGGCGGCAACGCCGTCGATGCGGCGGTCGCCGTGCAGGCGATGCTCGGGCTGGTCGAGCCGCAGAGCTCCGGGGTAGGCGGCGGCGCATTCCTCCTGTACTACGACGCGCACAGCGGCAAGGTGAGCGCGATCGACGGGCGCGAGAACGCGCGCCGCTCGCGGCGACGCCGCGGCATGTTCCTGCGATGAGCACGGCAAGCCGCTGTCGTTCGTCGAGGCGGTGCGCAGCGGCCGCTCCACCGGCGTGCCCGGGCGCGATCGCCATGCTGTACACCGCGCGCGAGCAGGACTTCGGCGCGCTGCGCTGGAAGGAGCTGTTTCGGCCCGGCGATCCGCGCGGCCACGCGACGGCTTCCGGGTGCCGGCGCGGCTGGCGATGTTCCTCGGCGAGGGTTCGCCGTTTCCGCCCACGAACGAGATCCGCGACGCTGTTCTCGCGCCCGACGGCGAGACCCTCGAGGAAGGCGACCTGTTCCGCAACCCCGAGTACGCGAAGACGCTCGAGCGCATCGCCGCGGAAGGTCCGCGCGCGCTCTACGAGGGCGCGATCGCCGCGGACATCGTGCGCGTGACGCACCTCGAGCCGCTGCCCGGGACGCATGACGCTGCAAGGACCTCGCCGCCTATCGCGCCGAGCTGGGTCGAGCCGCTGTGCCGCCCGTACCGCGAGTTCACGGTGTGCGTGCCGCCGCCGCCGTCGAGCGGCGTGTCGCTGCTGCAGATGCTCGGGATACTCGACCGCACCGACATCGCCGCGCGCGCGCCCAATGACCCGCAGGCCTGGTTCCTGTTCGCGCAGGCGAGCCGCCTGATGTACGCCGACCGCGACCGTTACGTGGCCGATCCGCGCTTCGTGCCCGTGCCGGTCGAGCGCCTGCTCGATCCCGGCTACCTGCAAGCTGCGCGCGCAGCTGATCGGCGACGCACGCCGGCCCCGCGCCGCTGCCGGGGAGATTGCGCCCGCGCGCGCGGCGCGCGACGCCACCGCCGAGTCGCACCGGCACCAGCCACTTCGTCGTCGTGGATGCCGACGGCAACGTCGTGTCGATGACGACCACCGTGGAGTCGGTATTCGGCTCCGGCCGCACGGTCGGGCGGCTTCGTGCTCAACAACCAGCTCACCGATTTCTCCTTCGCGCCGACCGACGACGGCCGGCCGGTCGCCAACGCGGTGCAGGGCGGCAAGCGGCCGCGCTCCTCGATGGCGCCGGTCATCGTGCTCGATCACGCCAGCCACTTCGTGGCCGCGCTCGGCTCCCCCGGCGGCTCGGCGATCCTCGAGTACAACGCCAAGACGCTGGTCGGACTGCTCGCCTGGAAGCTCTCGCTCAAGCAGGCGATCGAGCTGCCGAACCTGATCGCGCGCGGCGACACCTTCAGCCGGCGAGCTCGGCCGGTTCACGCCCGCGCGTGCTCGCGGGCCTGCGCGAGCGCGGCATCGATGCTGAAGGCCGGGCACGCGGAGAACTCGGGGCTGCACGGCGATCCTGCGCCACGCCGACGGCACCTACGAGGGCGCGGCCGACTCGCGCCGCGAGGGCGTGGCGCGCATGCTGCCGCCGCCGCAGAAGGCGCCGAAGCACGCCGCGCGCGGGCTGACGCTTAGCGACGTAGCGGCGCGGCGCTCACGCCGCGGGCGCGCGTCGGCCGTAGTGCGGTGCCGGCGCCTTGGGGAAGCCCAGGTCGTCCGCGCCGGCCCAGCGCGTCCAGTGGCCGATGACCAGGTCCGGGTAGTCGCGATGGCCGATGCTGCCGTTGTAGCGCGCCAGCGCCGGCGCACGTCGTTGTGCTCGTAGGTCGAGGTAGAAGCGCAGGATGGCGCAGCCCATGCGGATGTTGGGCGCGACGTGCACCAGCTCGTAGCGGCGCATCCCGAGCTTCTCGGGCCAGAACGGCATCACCTGCATGAGGCCGACCGCGCCCGCGTTCGGAGACCGCCCAGCGATCGAAGCGGCTCTCGACGTCGATCAGCGCCATCACCAGTCCCGGCGGCAGGCGCGCTTCACCGTGCGGTGGGTCTCGCAATAGACCTGCTTGAGGATGTCGAGGCGCTCGTCCTTCTCCTTCACCAGCGGGCGCAGCCGCGGCTCCATCAGCGTGTACCAGACCGCCGAGTCGTACTGGTCGGTGAAGCACTGCGCCTGGGCGATCGCCTTCTCGATGACCGCCTCGCAGCTCCGGGTCGCGCTGCTGGTCGGCGTGCGCGGCGCGGCAGCAGCGCGCAGCCAGCGAGCGCCAGCAGCCGAGCGCGCGCCTGCGCGCGCGTCGCTCAGCCGGCCAGGCGCGCGCGCATGAAGGCGAGCGCCTCGCCGAGCGGGAACTCGGTGCTCGCGCTGTCGCGCCGGCCACGGTACTCGAGCTTGCCCGCCTCCAGGCCGCGCTCGGCCACGACCAGGCGGTGCGGAATGCCGAGCAGCTCCGCGTCGGCGAACTTGACGCCCGGGCGCGCGTCGCGGTCGTCGTACAGCACCTCGATGCCGGCGGCGGTGAACTCGGCGTACAGCCGGTCGGTGAGCTCGCGGACACGGGCGGATTTTTGCAGATTCAGGGGTACCAGCACCACCTGGAACGGCGCGATCGGCGCCGGCCAGATGATGCCGCGCTCATCGTGGTTCTGTTCGATGGCGGCGGCCACGACGCGCGTCACACCTATGCCGTAGCAGCCCATGAGGAGCGTGACCTCCTGGCCCGACTTCATCGAGTACCGACGGCCTTCATCGGCCGGCTGTACTTGTCGCCGAGCTGGAAGATGTGCCCGACCTCGATGCCGCGCGCGATCTTGCAGCGCGCCCTTGCCCGAGGGGCTCGGATCGCCCGTCGACCACCTTGCGCAGGTCCGCCGCGGTGGCCGCCGCGCACGTCGCGCTCCCAGTTGACGCCCGTGAGGTGCATGGTCCTTCTCGTTCGCGCCGCAGACGAAGTCCGCCAGCGCGAGCGCCTGCATGATCGGCGTACACGCGGCACTTGAGGCCCACGACGCCGACGTACCCCGGCTCGGTGCCGCTGACCGCGAGCACCCGCTCGGCGCTCGCCATGCGCAGCGGGCTCGCGACCCCGGAAGCTTCTGCGCCTTGACCGCGTTCAGCTCGTGGTCGCCGCGCAGCACCAGCGCGACCGACCGAGCCCTCGGTGCCCTCGACGATCAGGGTCTTCAGGCAGCGCGTCGGGCGCCACCTTGAGGAAGGCGCGCGAGGTCCGCGATGGTGCGCGCGCCGGGCGTGGCCACCTTGCGCAGCGGCTCGGCGGGCGCGCGGGCGCGGCGTCGGCCGGCGGCAGCGCGGCGGCGGCCTCGAGATTGGCGGCGTAGTCGTCGCCGTCGGAGAACACGATCGCATCCTCGCCCGAGGAGGCGAGCACGTGAAACTCCTGCGACACGTCCCCGCCGATCGCGCCGGAGTCCGCGCGCACCGCGCGGAACGTGAGCCCGGTGCGGGTGAAGATGCGCGTGTAGGCGTCGTACATGGCGCGGTAGCCGGCCGTGCAGCGAGGCCTGGTCGAGGTGGAAGGAGTAGGCGTCCTTCATGATGAACTCGCGCGCGCGCATGACGCCGAAGCGCGGCCGCACCTCGTCGCGGAACTTGGTCTGGATCTGGTAGAAGTTCACCGGCAGCTGGCGGTAGCTCTTGAGCTCGCGCCGCGCGATGTCGGTGATCACTTCCTCGTGCGTGGGACCGGCGACGAAGTCGCGCTCGTGGCGGTCCTTGATGCGCAGCAGCTCCGGTCCGTACTCGCTCCAGCGGCCGGACTCCTGCCACAGCTCCGCCGGCTGCACCACCGGCATCACGAGCTCCAGCGCCCCGGCGCGGTCCATCTCCTCGCGGATGATGCGCTCGACTTTCTTCAGCACCCGCAGGCCGAGCGGCAGCCAGCTGTACAGCCCGGCCGCCTCGCGGCGGATCAGCCCGGCGCGCAGCATCAGCTGGTGGCTCACGACCTCCGCCTCGGCGGGGGTCTCCTTCATGGTGTTGATCGGGTACCGGGACAGCCTCATCGTCGCGCGCTTTCGCTGGTTGCCTTCAACAGTCGCAGGGAAGCTGGCATCTTAGCAGGAGCCCCCTGATAAGATGACGCCGTGACAAACGAGCTTCCGGAACCGCGCGGGCCGCGCCGCAAAGGCATCTACCTGCTGCCGAACCTGCTCACCACGGGCTGCCTGTTCTCGGGCTTCTATGCGGTGGTGGCGGCGATCGACAAGCACTTCGACGCACGCCGGCATGGCGGTGTTCGCGGCGATGATCTTCGACACCCTCGACGGGCGCATCGCGCGCCTGACGCACACCGAGAGCGCCTTCGGCAAGGAGTACGACAGTCTCGCCGACATGGTCGCCTTCGGGCTCGCGCCCGCGATCGTCGCGTACCAGTGGGGCGTGGTGCGCATCATGGAGTACGGCCAGCCACTGGGGACGCTTCGGCTGGCTGGCGTGCTTCTTCTATGCGGTGGCGGCGGCGCTGCGCCTGGCGCGCTTCAATGCGCGCTCGGCGACCGCCGACAAGCGCTACTTCGAGGGCCTGCCGAGTCCCTCCGCGGCGGCCATCGTCGCCGCCTTCGTCTGGTTCTGCAGCGACTGGCGCGAGCCGCGCCTCACCGGGCTGATCGCCGCCTTCGTGCGTCACCGCCAGCGCCGGCGCGCTGATGGTGCTCGAGCTTCGGCTACCCGAGCTTCAAGCAGTTCGATCTCGACCGGCGCATCCGCTTCGTCTACATGCTGCTTGGTGCCGCTCACCTTCGTCGCTGATCGCGGTCGACCCGCCGACCATGCTGCTGTCGATGTTCGGCACCTACGCGCTCTCGGCGCCCCGTGCTGTGGGTCGGGCGGCGCATGCGCCGCCTGGTGCGCGGACCGCCGCACGCGTGGTGTCCATGAGCACGGCCGGCGCGCGTCGGCGACACGTACCTGCAGGCACTCGGCATCGACGGTGGGTGCCGCGCGGCGAGCGATCGCAGGCCCCGGCAGCCGCCGCCACGTCGCCGGCCGCAGCGCTGGCAGCGGCCACGCCCGCGGTGCGTGCCGCGGGCGCACCTGCGGCTGAGCTTGCGGCCCGCTGGGAGGCACTGCGCACGCAGGTGCCCGCCTGCACGCGCTGCGCGCTGCACCAGACGCGCACCCAGGGGGTGTTCGGGGTGGGACCCGAGCGCGTCGACTGGCTGGTCATCGGCGAGGCCCCGGGAGCGGAGGAGGACCGGCGCGGCGAGCCCTTCGTCGGGGCGGCCGGCCAGCTCCTGGATGCCATGCTGCGGGCCATCGGGCTCGACCGCAAGCAGCAACGTCTACATCGCCAACGTGCTCAAGAGCCGCCCGCCGGGCAACCGCGACCCGAAGCCCGAGGAGGTGGCAGCCTGCCTGCCGTACCTGCAGGCGCCAGATCGAGCTGCTGCGCCCGAAGACTCATGCTGGCGGTGGGACGCATCGCCGCGCAGAGCCTGCTCGGCACGGACGCCCCGCTCGGGCGGCTGCGCGGCCAGGTGCACCGCTTCGGTGATACGCCCTTGTCGTGACGTATCATCCGGCCTATCTGCTGCGCACGCCCGCGGAGAAGCGCAAGGCGTGGGAGGATCTGAAGTTTGCCCGCAGCGTGTACCAGCAACTCATCCAGGGCCGAGCGACTCGATGGCCACCGCGCCTGAGCTCCTGGGCGCGAATGCCGGAGGCCCTCTTCCGGCCGATGCGCGATGCCGACGTCGGCGAGGTCGTCGCCATCGAGCGCGCCTCGTACCAGTTTCCCTGGAGCGAGGGGATCTTCCGCGACTGCCTGCGGGTCGGCTACATCTGCCGCGTGGCGAGTGCTGGACCGCCAGGTGACCGGCTACGGCGTCATGAGCGTAGGCGCCGGCGAAGCGCACATCCTCAACCTGTGCGTCGCGCGCAGCCTTTCGCTGCCGCGGCGCCGGCAGGAAGCTGCTGCTGTGCCTGCTCGAGCGGGCCGCACGCGGCCGGCATGGCCGAGGCCTTTCTCGAAGTGCGCCCCTCCAACACCGCCGCGATCCGGCTGTACCAGTCGCTCGGCTTCGAGCAGGTGGGTACGCGGCGCGGCTACTACCAGGCGGTCAACGGCCGCGAGGATGCCGCGGTCCTGAAGCTCAGCCTGCGACCTCCGGCGCCTCCGGCCGTCTGAGCTGCCACCATGACTGACCTGGCTGCCGAGATCGCTCGGCGACGCACGTTCGCGATCATCTCGCACCCGGATGCGGGCAAGACCACGCTCACCGAGAAGCTGCTGCTGTTCGGCGGCGCCATCCAGCTGGCCGGGGCGGTCAAGGGCCGCAAGGCCGCCCGCCATGCGACCTCCGACTGGATGCGGCTCGAGCAGCAGCGCGGCATCTCGGTGACCTCCTCGGTGATGCAGTTCCCCTATCGCGACTGCATCATCAACCTGCTCGACACGCCCGGGCACGAAGACTTCTCCGAGGACACCTACCGCACGCTCACGGCCGTCGACTCCGCGCTCATGGTGATCGACTGCGCCAAGGGGGTGGAGGAGCGCACCATCAAGCTCATGGAGGTGTGCCGCCTGCGCGATACGCCGATCATGACCTTCATCAACAAGCTCGACCGCGACGGCCGCGCGCCGATCGAGCTGCTGGATGAGATCGAGAGCGTGCTGAAGATCGCCACGGCGCCCATCACCTGGCCGATCGGCATGGGGCGCGAGCTGCGCGGCATCTACCACCTGAGCGAAGACCGCATCTACTGCTACAGCGCCGGCGAGCGCGGACGCGTGGGTGAGAACCGCACGATCGAGGGCCTGCACAGCGCAGCCGGGCGCGAGTTCCTGGGCGAGCACGCCGCCGCGTTCGACGAGGAGATCGCGCTGGTGCGCGGCGCCACCCAGGCCTTCGATGTCGGGCACTACCTGGCGGGGCGCCAGACTCCCGTGTTCTTTGGCTCGGCGATCAACAATTTCGGGGTCGAGGAGCTTCTGGCCGCGTTTGCCAGCTACGCGCCGCCGCCGCTGCCGCGCGCCGCGCGTGAGCGCCTGGTCGAACCGGCCGAGGCGGCCCTGGCCGGCTTCGTCTTCAAGATCCAGGCCAACATGGATCCGGCGCACCGCGACCGCATCGCGTTCCTGCGCCTGTGCGCCGGCAGCTACACCCGCGGCATGCGACTGTTCCACGTGCGCTTCGGCAAGGAGGTACGCGTGGCCGATGCGCTCACCTTCATGGCGTCCGACCGCGCGCAGGCCGAGGAGGCCTACGCGGGCGACATCATCGGCCTGCACAACCACGGCACCATCAACATCGGCGATACCTTCACTCAGGGGGAGCGCCTCGCCTTCACCGGCGTGCCCAGTTTCGCCCCGGAGATCTTCCGGCGCGCGGTGCTCAAGGACCCGCTGAAGATGAAAGCGCTGCAGAAGGGCCTGTCGCAGCTGTGCGAGGAGGGTGCGACGCAGCTGTTCAAGCCGCTGCGCAACAATGACCTGATCCTCGGCGCCGTCGGGCAGCTGCAGTTCGAGGTCGTCGCCTTCCGCCTCGCCGATGAATACAGCGTGCAGTGCGTCTTTGACCCCGTGACGGTGCATACCGCGCGCTGGATCGAGGCCGCCGATCCGCGCAAGCTCGAGGAGTTCCGCACCCGTGCCTACGAGCATCTCGCGCTCGATCACGCCGGCGCCCTGGTGTACCTGGCGCCCTCGCGCGTCAACCTGCAGCTGACGCTCGAGCGCTGGCCCGACGTACGCTTCCTCGAGACCCGCGAACACGCCACTGCCTGAGGGCGCAGGCTAGGGCGGCGCGCGCCGCACGCGCAGTTGCGCGACGTCGTGCCCGAAGCGCGCAACCTCGGCCGGCGCGGCGGCCTCGTGCCCATAGCGCAGCTGCGCATAGCGCGCGCACAGCGCCTGCACGCGCGCGCCCAGATCGGGCCGCTGCACTTGCACCACGGCGGCATAGTCCAGCGGGCCTAGGTGCGGGGCGCGCGCGACGCCCGCGCGCGCGAGCTTGCGGCACAGGCGCAGATACGCGCGCGCCAGCGGGTCGGCGCCAGGGCCGCGCGCGCGGCGCCCGAAGTGCCACGCGGTAAAGGCGAGCCACAGCAGCAGCGCAGAGGCGAACGCCCAGCCAAGATCGCGCGCGTCTGGCGTGCGCACGCCGAGGCGTGCGAGCAGGCCGAGCTGGCTGTCGTAGTTGAACTTCACCAGGTGATCGCTCCACCAGGCGTTCGCCGCTTCCCAGCGCTGCAGCAGCCCGGCGAGCCAGGCCGAGTGGTACAGCAGCCGGTCGGTGGCGGAGTATGCCCCGGGCATCAGCTCGAGCATGCCGCGACTGAGACGCTGGGGCGCCACGACCGCGGTCGGGTCGATGCGCGTCCAGCCGCGGCCCTCGAGCCATACTTCCGCCCAGGCGTGTGCGTCGGCCTGGCGCACCTCGACGAACTCCCCGATCGGATTCCACTCGCCCCCGAGGTAGCCGGTGACGACGCGCGCCGGCACGTGTGCGGCGCGCATCAGCGTCACGAACGCGGAGGCGTAATGGCCGCAGAACCCCTCGCGGGTACGAAACAACAGCTCATCGACCGCGTCGCGCCCGAGGGGCTGCGGCTCAAGGGAGTACACAAAGCCGCCGCTGCGCAGGTAATCGAGCGCGGCGCGCACGAAGGCGACGTCCGAGCCGGCTTTCTGGTACAGCGCCTGCGCAAGCTCGCGGGTGCGCGGGTTGGCATCCCCGGGCAGCGCCGTGTCCTCGCGGCGGCTGACGGCAGCGAGCGGCGCGCGCGGGCGCGTGCCGAGGTAGGAGAGAGCGGCGTAGCTGGCCGCCTCGTTGACGGCTGCCGCGGCAACGAGCTCGTAGTCGTAGGTGAGAAACACGCGCGCCGCGGGTGCCTGCGCCGGCGTGTCGAGCGCGAACCAGAAATGCCGGTGCGTGGGCTCGAGCAGCACGTGGTAGCGCACCGGCATGCCGAGAAACTCAATCGGCGCACGCTCGAAGGAGGCCTCCGAGCGCCGCCAGGTGCGCCCGTCGAAGTCGTGCAGGACCGGACCGCGCCAGTAGAGGGCACCGCTCGGGCGCGGGCCCTCGAAGCGCACGCGCATGGCGACGTCGTAGTCGGCGACCAGCTGCGCGATGCTGCCCGGAGTCATCGTGTCGGCGAGCCCGGTGAGCGCGCCATTGCCGCGCGGAATGGCCCAGAACGAGCCGGCCAGGCGCGGGAAGAACAGGAAGAGCGCCAGTGCGAGCGGCAGGGCGAGCAGTAATGCCCGCGCAGCCAGACGCAGTGCGGCGCGCGCCGGCAGTGCCGGAGTGGCGATCGCGGCGATGGCGGCGCAGCACAGCCACGTCTGCAGCGCATACAGCGGCGCGCGCGCCAGGTCCTGGCGGTCGAGGCAGGCGGCCAGCAGCAGGAACAGTGCCGTGCCGGTCAGGACCAGCTGATCGCGCGTGCTGCGGGTCTCGAGCAGCTTGAGCGCCGCCATGAGCACGAGCAGCGTCGTGCCGGCGGCGAGCCCGTTGAGCGTGTGGAAGCGGGCGAGCACCACCGCGGCCATCGTGAGTGCGAGCAGGGCACGTGCGACGCGCCCGGGCTGCCAGCGGCCGCGCGGTGCGGCCGCGAGGCGCCACCCGATGAGCGCCGCGCAGGTCACGCTGGCCCACGCCGGGATGCGGTCGACGTGCAGCAGCACCCCGCCGGCGACCGCAGCGCACGCCCAGGCCACCGGCCGCAGCGGCTCGCGGCCCGTGTCCGCGGGCGCATTCATACCGGCAAGCCGGCAGCGTCGTTGCCGAAGCGCGCCAGCAGCGCCAGGCAGCAGTGCCGGTGCTGCGGGCCGCGGTCGGCCCCCACCGGCGCCGCGCCGGGAAGCTGCAGCGCGTAGCGTTCGCCGCGCGCCTCCGCGTCGACCACCCAGCGCGCCAGCTGTGCCAGGCGCGCCTCGGTGCCCGCGAGCGGCACGCGCGCAAAATCAAACAGCCGCAGTTCCGAGCCGAGCGACTGGTACTCCTTCACCAGCAGCGGCGCCTCGCGCGCGTAGGCCTTCCAGTCCACCTGGCGCGGCGAATCGCCGTCGCGAAAGGCGCGCAGGCCGATCCACTCATCGAGCCCGGCGCCGCTGCGGGCACGCGTGCCGCCCGCCTGCGTGCCCTGCGCCGGCATCGGCAGCGTGCCCGCGGGGCTCGGGTACACGATCAGCTCGAGCGGGGTGTGGACCCAGGTCCAGGCCCGAAACAGCGCAAACGGGTGCGCCGTGGCGATGCGCACGCGCGCAATACGCACCACGCCGCGCCGCTGCGGCGCCAGCGCCACGGCGAGGCGCGCACGTCCGAGCGCGGGCACAGCGGCGCGCGTGACCGGCGCGTCGTCGAGCGCGGCCTCCAGTCCCAGGCGTGGCGTGTCCGTGGGGTTGCCGAGCGTCACGACCACGGTGGCGGGGCGCATGGCGAACACCGCCGGGGCCTCGGCCGCGATCACCACGGCCCCGAGCAGATTGCGGTGGCACTGCTGCATGACGACCAGCCCGAAGGCGGTGAGCAGGAACGTGAGGAACAGCGCGAGACTGTTGCCGTAGTTGAGCCCGGCGAGCAGCATCACGAACACCAGGGCGGCGAAGGCCAGTCCGCCGCGGGTCGGCAGGATGTAGAGACGGCGCCGCTCGAGCGCTACCGGCAGCCGGTCCGCGCCCTGGCGACGGCGTACCCAGGCGGCGGTGCGCGCGCGCAGGCTCGTGCGCAGCGCAGCCAGGAGAGGCGGATGCGGAAGCGGCACGGCGGCCTCGCGCGCGGCCATGCGCCTAGGGCGGCACGGGCACCGCGCGAATCAGCTCGCGGGCGAGGTCATCCGTCGCGGCCGCTGCCGCCGCGTCGCGCCGCTCGAGGCGGTGGGCCACCACCGCCGGCAGCACGGCCTGCACGTCCTCGGGCAGCACCGCGGTGCGCGCCGTGCGAGGAAGGCCCAGGCCTGGGCGGCGCGAATGAGGCCCTGGCCGGCGCGCGGCGACAGGCCGAGCTTGAGGTCGGCGCGCTCGCGGGTGCGCGGCGATCAGGCTCTGCACGTAGTCAAGCAGCGCGTCGGCGATGTGCACGGCGCGCACGGCGCGCTGCAGGCGCACGACCGCCGCGGGCGCGAGCGCCGGGGCGATCCCGGCGAGCAGTTCGCGCCGCTCGCCGCCGCGCAGCAGCGCGCGCTCGTGGGCGGCATCGGGGTAGCCGAGGGTGACGCGCATGAGGAAGCGGTCGAGCTGCGACTCGGGCAGCGCGAAGGTGCCGAGCTGCTCGTGCGGGTTCTGCGTGGCGACCACGAAGAAGGGTTCGGGCAGCGCGTAAGTAGTGCCGTCGACGCTCACCTGGCG
Organism: uncultured Pseudomonadota bacterium; assembly: GCA_963806375.1. GTDB lineage: Bacteria > Pseudomonadota > Gammaproteobacteria > Steroidobacterales > Steroidobacteraceae > 13-2-20CM-66-19. Next base: position 309,473 of record CAWDXW010000003.1, on the reverse strand, counting down.
TTCCTCCATGGCCTCGAGCAGCGCGCTCTGCGTGCGGGGGCTGGCGCGATTGACCTCATCGGCCAGCAGCAGCTGTGTGAAGATCGGGCCCTGGCGGAAATGGAAGCGCTGCTGTGAGCGGTCGAACACCGACACGCCGATGATGTCGGCGGGCAGCAGGTCGCTGGTGAACTGCACGCGCTGCCAGGCAAGTCCCAGCACGTGCGCGAGCGCATGCGCGAGCGTCGTCTTGCCGACCCCGGGCACGTCCTCGATCAGCAGGTGCCCACGCGCGAGCAGGCATGCGAGGCACAGGCGGATCTGCTCGGGCTTGCCGAGGATGACGGTTTCGAGCAGCTCCAGTGCGCGCCCCAGGGTCGCCGCATCCGCAGACGGCGCCGGGCGCGTCGGGTCCCTCACGCGGGCGAGCATTCCGCGCACCCGCTCGAGCTGGGCGCTGAGGTCCGTGGCGGTGCGCGTCAGTTCGCGCTCGCGCTCGCGCTCGAGCACCACCACCGCGGCGGGCGCGTTGCGCACGAAGTTCTCGTTGGCGAGTTTCGCCTGGGTCTTCGCTCAGATCCGCCTGCGCCTTGGCGAGGAGCTTGCCGAGGCGCTCGGCTTCGGCCGCCGCATCGATGAGTCCGGCCATGGGCACCAGCAGCGCGAGCTGGCCGACGAGCGCCACCGCCGCCTGCGGCGCCGTCTCGCCCGGGCGCAAGCAGGCGCAGACTCTCGAGGCCCGCCAGGCGCTCGAGCAGCGCGCGGTGACGCTGCGCGTAGTCCTGCTCCCGGGCGCTGGCCTCCCGCAGCAGCAACGGAATGCGCCGCCCCGGGCTGATGTTCATCTCGCCGCGGATCTGGCGCACGCCGAGAATCACCGCCTGCAGCCAGGCGGTCTCGCGCTCGGCGGTCTCATCGGCCGGATAGTGCGCCGCCTGCGGGTAGGGGGCGAGCATCACCGTGGGGCCGCTCACCCCGGCGAGTGGCGCGACGCGCTGCCAGATCTCCTCGGTGATGAAGGGCATGAGCGGATGCAGTGCGCGCTGCAGCCCCTCGAGCAGCTCGCGTCAGCGTGCGCAGCGTCCCCTGGCGCACCGCGGGGGCCGCGCCGCTGTCGGCTTGCAGCACCGGCTTCGTGAGCTCGAGGTACCAGTCGCAGAAATCGTACCAGGCGAACTCGTAGAGCGCGCTGGCGGCGATAGTCGAAGCGGTAGTCGCGGAAGGCCGCTCTCCACGTTCGTCAGCATGCGGCCGAAGCGCGCGCGGATCCAGCGGTCGGCGACCGAGAGCTCGACGGCGGCCGCCGCCGGCGGCTGCTCGCCGAGCGCCATGCGTCACGAAGCGCGCCGCGTTCCACAGCTTGTTGCAGAAATTGCGGTAGCCGCCGACGCGTGCCAGGTCGAAGCGGATGTCGCGGCTGGGGGAGGCGAGCGCGGCGAAGGTGAAGCGCAGTGCATCGGTGCCGTGCGGGGCGATGCCCTCGGGGTACTGCCGGCGCGTGGCGCGTTCGATCGCGGGCGCACGCTGCGGCTGCATGAGTCCGCTGGTGCGCTTGGCAATCAGCGCCTCGAGCGCGATGCCATCGACGATGTCCAGCGGGTCGATGACGTTGCCCTTGGACTTGGACATCTTGTCGCCGTGCTCATCGCGGATCAGTCCGGTGATGTAGACGTCGCGGAACGGCACATCGCCCATGAACTTCAGGCCCATCATCATCATGCGCGCGACCCAGAAGAAGATGATGTCGAAGCCGGTGACCAGCACGCTGCCCGGGTAGAAGCGCGTGAGCGCGCTGCTGCGCTCGGGCCAGCCGAGCGTGGAGAACGGCCACAAGGCAGACGAGAACCAGGTGTCGAGCACGTCCTCATCCTGGCGCAGGGCAATCTCGGCGCCGAGGTGATGGCGGCTGCGCACCTCCGCTTCGGTGCGGCCGACGTAGCTGCGGCCGGCGGCGTCGTACCAGGCGGGGATGCGGTGTCCCCACCACAGCTGGCGGCTCACGCACCAGTCCTTGATGTTGCGCATCCACTCGAAGTAGGTGCGTGCCCAGTTCTCCGGCACGAAGCGCGTGCGGCCCTGCTCCACGGCGGCGATCGCCGGGGCTGCCAGCGGGGCGATGCGTCACGTACCACTGGTCGGTGAGATAGGGCTCGAGGATCGCCCCGGAACGATCCCCGCGCGGCACGACCAGCTGGTGCTTCTCGATCTTCTCGATCAGCCCGGCGCTCGTGAGCTCGGCGAGCACGCGCTCGCGCGCCGCGAAGCGGTCGAGTCCGCGAAAGCGCTCCGGCACCGTGTCCGCGAGTGCAGCCCTGGGCGTGAAGATGTTGATGAGCGGCAGCTGGTGGCGCTGCCCGATCTCGTAGTCGTTGAAATCGTGCGCCGGGGTGATCTTCACGCAGCCGGAGCCGAAGGCGGGGTCGACGTACGCATCGGCGATGATCGGGATGTCGCGCTCGGCGAGCGGCAGGCGCAGCAGCCGCCCGATGAGTGCCCTGGTAGCGCTCGTCCTGCGGATGCACCGCCACCGCGGTGTCACCCGAGCATGGTTTCCGGTCGCGTGGTGGCGACCACGAGGAAGCCCGTGCCGTCGGCGAGCGGATAGCGCAGGTGCCACAGGTGGCCTTCCTCTTCCTCCGCCTGCACCTCGAGGTCCGAGAGCGCGGTGAGCAGCACCGGGTCCCAGTTCACCAGGCGCTTGCCGCGGTAGATGAGGCCCTTCATCGTGCAGCCGTACGAACACTTCGGTCACGGCGCGCGACAGCTGCGGGTCGAGCGTGAAGCGCTCGCGCGACCAGTCGACCGAGTCCCCCAGCCGGCGCATCTGCGCGCTGATGGTGCCGCCGGACTGCGCCTTCCATTGCCAGACGCGCTCGAGGAAGGCGTCGCGCGTGAGATCGGTGCGCCGCACACCCTGCGCGTTCAGCTGCCGCTCGACGACCATCTGCGTGGCGATGCCGGCGTGGTCGGTTCCGGGCTGCCACAGCGTGTCCTCGCCGCAGCATGCGGTGATAACGCGTCAGGGCGTCCATGAGGGTGTGCTGGAAGGCGTGCCCCATGTGCAGCGTTCCGGTCACGTTCGGCGGCGGGATCATGATGCAATAGGGCGCACCGTCCCCGCTGGGCGCGAACCAGCCGTGGGATTCCCAACGCTCGTAGATGCGCCGCTCGATCTGCGCCGGCGCGTACACCTTATCCATCGGAACGCTTCGCGACTCTCGGGGTAGGGGGCGGGAGGATTATAGCGGCAAGGGCCGCGCGACCGCGGGCAGCCTCGCGGCGGTGCTGCGCCGGTGGCGCGGGCTATCGGCGGCGCACGAGGTGCGCGCTGCGGCGCGCGGCGCGGCGCGGACGGCAGAAGCGCATGTGCCGGAAGCTGCGCGCGTGGCTGGCGCCGTGCCGTCTCAGTGCGCCGCGCGCTGGATGAGAAAGTCCGCGAGCAGCGGTGTTGGCCGGCCCGTGCTGCCCTTCTGCGCGCCGCTCTGATAAGCGGTGCCCGCGATGTCGAGGTGCGCCCATTTGAGCCCCTGGGTGAATTTGGCGAGGTAGGCCGCCGCGATGATGGCGCCGCCGTCGCGGCCGCCGACGTTGGCGAAGTCGGCGAAGTTGCTCTTCAGCGGTTCGGCGTATTCCTCGCTGAGCGGCAGCTGCCAGCAGCGGTCTTCCGCGCGCGAACCCGCGGCGACGAGCTCCTGCACCAGCTTGTCGTCATTGCCCATGACGCCGGCATGGTGATGGCCGAGCGCCACCACGCACGCCCCGGTGAGCGTGGCGATGTCGATCACCGCGGCGGGCCGGAAGCGGCGCGCGTAATGCAGTGCGTCGCACAGGATGAGGCGCCCCTCGGCGTCGGTATTGAGGATCTCCACCGTAAGCCCGGAGGCGCTGGTGGCGATGTCGCCCGGCTTCACGGCCCGGCCACCGGGCATGTTCTCGACCGCCGCGACGAGGCCGACGACGTTGAGGCGCAGCCGCAGCTGCGCCACCAGCGTGAGGCTGGCGATCACCGCCGCGGCGCCGCTCATATCGAACTTCATCTCGTCCATCCCCGGGGGATCCTTGAGCGAGATACCGCCGGTGTCGAAGGTCACGCCCTTGCCGACGAGCACCACCGGGGGCCGCCCCTTCGGTGCGCCCTGATACTCGAGCACGATGAAGCGCGGGGGCTGCTTGCTACCCTGCGAGACCGCCAGCAGGCATCCCATGCGCTCGCGCCGGATGGCGGCCTCATCGAGCACCTTGGCACGCAGCCCCGCGTGGCGCTTGGCGAGCGCGCGCGCCTCTTCCGCCAGGTAGAGCGGGGTACACACGTTGGCCGGCAGGTTCGCCAGGTCCCGCTGGATCGTCTGCGCGGCCGCGACCGCCGCGCCTTCCTTGAGTCCGCGCTGCGCGGCACTCGCGGTGCGCACCGGACCGGCGAGCACCTTCTTCAGCGTAGGTGCCGGGGGCTTCTTGGCGGTCTTCAGGTCGTTGATGCGGTAGAGCGCGGCACCCGTAAGCTCGGCGATCTGACGCCCGAGATAGTAGTCGTCGAGCTGCTTGGCCTCGGGACGGTCGATGGCGATGGCGCAGCTGTCGATGCGTGTCCGTGCGAGCGCCGCAAGCGCCGCCTGACAGGCGCGCCGCCACGCTTTGCGCTGGAACTGCTTCTTGGTGCCGAGCCCCGTGAGCAGCACCCTGGAGGCCTTGATCCCGGGCAGATCGCCCACGAGCAGCGTCTCGCCGGGACGACCGACGAAGTCGCCACGCCCGAGCAGCCGCTGCAGGCGGCCGCCGCAGGCGGTCTCGACCGCGCGGGCCTCGCCGCTGAGTTCACCCTCCTCGAACACCCCGAGCACCAGGCAGTCCACCGCGAGTGTCGCGAGGCCTTTGGTCCAGACACCGAATTCCATTGCGTATCCCCTTCCCGTTGAGGCGCGTTAGACTGTCATTTGTCTTATTAAAGCGCCTCGCCCCGTGGCGTACTGCTGCAGCGTTGGCTGCGCGCGCATGGGTGCCTGCGATGGCAAGTGTAACCCAAGAGCCTGCCGTTTTTCCGGCGGGACGAACGGATGGTCGGCGTTGCGGAATATCCTCGGACGTTACATTTTGCGCGAGGTCGTGCTGGCCTGGCTGCTGGTCACCGGCGTACTGCTCGTGATCCTGCTCGCCTACCAGGTGGTCGGCGTGCTCGAGCGCGCCGCCGCCAACCAGTTCCCGTCCGGGGTGGTGCTGCAGCTGATCTGGCTGGGCGCCCTGCAGTACCTGTCGATCCTGCTGCCGGTGGGGCTGCTGCTCGGGGTGGTGCTAGCCTTTGGCCGGCTCTACGCCGACAGCGAGATGGCCGCCGCACTCGCCTGTGGCGCCGGCCCCGCGAACGTCTACCTGCCCGTGGTGCTGCTGGCGCTGGTCGTGGCCGCCGCGCTCGCCTGGCTCACCCTGGTGCTCGCGCCGCAGGCCACCCAGCAGGCCCTGACGCTGCGCCAGGCCGCGGTGCGGGCCGGGCAGTTCGCGCCGATCGCGGCGGGCAAGTTCCGCAGTTTCGGCGGCGGCACTGCCGTCGTGTACGCGCAGGGCGTCAACAGTGACGGCACACTGCGTAACGTCTTCATCGAGCGCGGCCAGGGCCCGGTGGTGCAGGTCGCACTCGCCGAGCGCGCCCGCCACAGCGTGACGGCGGACGGCATGACGCACATTCTCACGCTCTATGACGGCGAGCGGTTCGAGGGCGTGCCGGGGAGTGCGGAGTTCCGCATCGTGCGCTTTGCCGAGCACGTGGTGCCGGTGCAGGTGCCGGTGGTGAGCGACGTGGTGCGTGACCTGGAGGCGCGCCCGAGCGCGCTGCTGGCGCAGTCCGCGGACGCGGCGCAGCGCGCCGAGCTGCACTGGCGCATCGCCACCCCGCTCATGTGCCTGGTGCTGGCGCTGATCGCGGTGCCGCTCGCGCACCTGCGACCGCGGCAGGGGCGTTACGCGCGCGTCTGGGTGGCGCTCCTGATCTTCCTCCTCTACTCGCAGCTGATCTCCGTCGGCAAGGTGATGATCGCGCGCGGCCAGGTGCCGCAGGTGCTCGGGCTGTGGTGGACGCACGCCGTGGTCGTCGCGCTCGCGCTGCTGATCATACTCGGGCCGGGGCTGCGCAACCGCCTGCGCTACCGGATGCGGGGCCTGTGAGCATTCTCGATCGCTACATCGTGCGCACCATTCTCGCATCGGTGCTGATGATGGCCGCGGTGCTCCTCACGCTCGGAGCGCTGATCACCTTCATCGGTGAGCAGAACGACATCGGCAGCGGCGGCTACACGGCGCTGGGGGCGTTGTGGTTCACGCTGCTGCGCCTGCCGGCGTTCGCCTTCGATCTGCTGCCGATCACCGCGCTCATGGGCGCGCTCATCGGTCTTGGCTCCCTGGCACGCAGCAGCGAGATCACGGTGATCCGCGCCACCGGCATCTCGATCGTGCACCTGGCGGGGATCTGCCTGATCGCCGGCGCTGGTCCTGGTCGGCGCCGGGGTGGCGCTCGGGGAATTCCTGGGGCCGTCGCTGCAGCAGGCGGCGCGTGAGCACAAGGCCTTCACCCGCTTCAACAATGTCAGCTTCGGTGGCGGTGGCGCTTGGGTGCGCGATGGCGACCTGATCCTGCGCGTGGCCGGGCAGTCGAGTCAGAGCCAGTTCGGCGGCATGCAGACCTTCGAGCTCTCCCCCGAGCACCGCCTGGTCGCGCTCGGGCAGGCGCAGCACGCCACCGCCGGCGCCAAGGGCACGTGGCTCCTGAGCGACTACAGCGAGTCGCGCTTCGCGGGCGACAGCGTCAGCCGCGCCGGGCCCGGCCAGCGCGTGCTCAAATCCAACGTGACCGCGGCCTTCCTCGGGCTGGCGATCGAGGACCCCGAGCTGCTCACCAACCGCGCGCTGTGGCGCCTGATCAGGTACTACCGCGCCAACTCGCTCGATGACCGCGAGTACGTGTTCGCGTTCTGGTCGCGCATCTCGCGCACCGTGGCGATCGCCTTCACGGTGCTGCTCGCCATCCCGTTCGTGCTCGGCTCGCTGCGCTCCGCCGGCACCGGCGCGCGCATGGTGATGGGGCTGATACTGGGGATCGGCTTCTTCCTGCTGCAGCGGCTGATCGAGAGCGGCACGATCGTCTTCAACCTCAATCCCATCGTGCTCGCGTGGCTGCCGACGGCGCTGCTCGCGCTGGTCACGGTGACGCTGCTGGCGCGGGCCCGCTGAGGCAACGGCCCAGCGGCCTCAGTCCGGCCCGGCACCGCGCGGCCATTGCGGCAGCGCGTCCGCCAGCTTCACCCAGGGAAGCTTGTCCTCGACCCACACGTGCATCTGCGGCGCGAGGCGCGTCGGTTCATCGAGCGTGCCCAGCGTCACGTCGATCTCGGTCGGGCGGTGCTCGCTGCGGTAGGTGAGGGAGGTGCCGCAGGCCGCGCAGAACCCGCGCAGCCGGCCCGGGGAGGAGCGGAACTCGGTGAGCTCACCGCGCAGCACCTGGAATTGCGCACGCTCGAAGGTCGCCCACGGTACCGTGGGCGCGCCGGCGGCGCGCCGGCAGCTCTCGCAGTGGCAGTAGCACAGGTTGCGGGCGGCCCCGGTCGCGCGGTAGCGCACCGCACCACACAGGCAGCCGCCGCTGTATGGCGATTCACCCATGCGCGTACGGTAGCACTCGTTGCCTCGCCGCTCCATTTCGGGGAACATCGCGGCCGCTGTTGGTTGGCGCTGAAGGACACAGAATGACGGTGGCATTTAGGGCAATGGCGGCGGTCCTGTTCGTGACAGGCGCACTGGCGCAGGCCGCGGAGCTGACCGTGAGCCTGGATGCGCGCGAGATCGTGCGCAACCACGTGCACACCGATCTCACGCTCGCGGTGAAGGGCGGCCCCGTGACGCTGGTGTTCCCCAAGTGGCTCCCGGGCGAGCACATGCCGAGCGGACCGCTCGATACGCTCGTCGGCATGACGATCCGCGCCAACGGGCAGCCGCTGAGCTGGCGGCGTGACCCGCAGGATCCGTTTGCCGTGAGCCTCACGGTGCCGGCGGGCGTCAGCCGGCTCGAGATCGCGCTCGACAGCGGCCTGCCGACCGCGGGCGGTTCCTTCACCTCCGGGCCGACGAACAGCGCGCAGCTCGCGGTGCTGTCGTGGAATCAGTACGTGCTTCTGCCCAAGGGACGCGATGCCGCCACCCTGAGCACCGCGGCCTCGCTACGCGCGCCGCCGCAATGGCAGATCGCCGGCGCGCTCGAGCAGCAGCCGCAGGCCGACGGCAGCGTGCGCCTGGAGGAGGCGAGCCTCGCGCGCCTCATCGACTCGCCCGTGCAGATCGCGCACTACGCGCGGCGCATCGATCTGCCCGGATCCGCGCCCCTGCCGCAGCTCAAGCACAGCATCGCGCTCGCCGCCGACAGCGAGGAGGCGCTGAAGGTGCCGGAAGATTTCGCGGCCGGCTACGAGCGCCTCGTGGCGCAGTCCGGGATGCTGTTCGGTACGCGCATCTACCGGCATTACACCTGGTTGCTGACGCTCTCAGACCACGTGGCGCACTTCGGGCTCGAGCACCACGAGTCGAGTGACGACCGCCTGGATGAGAATTCCCTCTCGGATGCGCCGCTGCGCGAGGGGGTCGCGGAGCTCTTGGCGCACGAGTACGTGCACAGCTGGAACGGCAAGTACCGTCGCCCCGCGGGGCTGCTCAGCCCCGACTACCAGAAGCCGATGGACGACACGCTCCTGTGGGTCTACGAGGGCATGACGCAGTTCTGGGGCACGGTGCTGCCGGTGCGCGCAGGACTGATCCCGCCACCGAGCTACCGCGAAATGCTGGCCAGCGTCGCGGGCAGTTTCGACATCCAGACCGGCAACCGCTGGCGACCGCTCGGCGACACCGCGGTCGCAGCCCAGGTGCTGTACGACGCGCCGACCACCTGGTCGATGAGCCGGCGCGACGTGGATTTCTACGAGGCCTCCGAGTTCCTGTGGCTGAACGTGGATACCGAGCTGCGCAACCGCTCCGGCGGTAAGGTCTCGCTCGATGACTACGTGCGGCGCTTCTACGCCGGCGCCGGCGGCGCACCGGCGCTCAAGCCCTTCGTCGAGCAGGACATCTACACCACCCTTGCCGGCATCGTGCCCGGGGACTGGCGCGCGATCATTCACCGGCACCTGGACTCGCTCGGCCCGCAGGTGCTGCTCGAGGCGCTGCGCGGCAGTGGCTGGCAGCTGAGCTACTCGGCCGAGAAGAACGCCTACCTCGAAACCCAGCAGCGGCGCCGCAAGGAGACCAACCGCGAGTGGTCGCTCGGGGTGCTGGTGGACGACAAGCAAACGGTCGTGGAAACCATCGAGAACGGTGCTGCGGCGCGCGCCGGGGTCGGCCCGGGCATGAAGCTCATCGCCGTCAACGGCCACAGCTACTCCGCGGACGTGCTCGATGCGGCGTTGCTCGCGGCGCACGCGAACCGGCAGCCCATCGAGCTGCTGGTGGAAAGCGCGCGATTACTACCGCGTCATGAGCGTGCCGTACTTCGAGGGTCCGCGTTGGCCGCACCTCACCCGCATCGAGGGCACTCCGGACCTGCTCACGCAGACTTTAGCGCCGCGCAGCAACTGAGGCTTGGTCTGTGCTGTTGGTCAGACCGGCGCGCCGCGCCTACACTGCGGCGCCGTGCGCCGTCTAGCACGCGAAGCCATGCCAACCTGCCAAGCGGGAGCGACCATGCACAAGTTCGTGATCTCCGCACTGCTGCTCGCGCCGGCCGCCGCGCTGGCCGCGAGCGCCTTCGATGGGACCTGGAAGCTGCGCGTCGGCTCGATCCAGGTGACCGGCAAGCCGGACGTATGGGTCATCGCCGAGGGCTCCTACAGCTGCTCCAGCTGCGATCCGCCGGTCGACCGGCTCCCCGCCGACGGGGCGTTTCACCGGATGAGCGGACACGCGTACTACGATGAGCTGCAGGTGCGCGTGGTCGATGCGCACACCGTCGAGATCACCCAGCGGCAGAACGGCAAGACCGTGGTCATGGGCACCATGCAGGTGGCCGCGGACGGCAAGAGCCTGACGAACAGGTTCACCAGCTACCAGGGGACGCAGCCGGTGACCGGCACGTTCAGCGAGAAGCGCGTGGCGGCGGGCCCTCCGGGTTCGCATGCGTTGTCCGGTTCGTGGCTGCAGGACCAGATGACCGATGCCAACGATGCATTGCGCACGGTCAGCTTCGCGATGACCGCGGACGGGTTCGGCCTGCAGTCCAATGGGCAGAGTTACGACGCCAAGTTCGATGGCAAGCAGTATCCGATAGTGGGTGACCCGGGCAACACGCAGGTGGTGCTTAAGAAGATCAACGCCCGCACGGTGCAGGAGATCGACTATCGGCAGGGCAAGGTGGTGGACGAGATCCAGATCGCCGCCGCGGCGGACGGCAAGACCGTCATGATGTCCGACAAGGACGTGGCGCACGGCCAGACCACGACCATGATCTTCGACAAGCAGTAAGGGCTGCGCCCGCGGGGAGGTCGCCGCGTCCGGGCACCCAGGCGCGGCGTGCACGGGCTAGTGGTGCTGCACTTCGTCAGGGAACAGCCAGCAGTAGAAACACTCGCTCTTGTCGGTCTTCTCGGGCAGCAGATGTGCGACCAGGGGTGCCGCCGCGGTCGAGGCGGCAAATTCGAACGCCTGGCTGGCCAGGTCGTGCGACACGACCTCGGCCGCCCCTGCGCGCTGCAGGATCTGCGTGGCGCGTGTCGTCTCGATGTCGCCACGCGGGTGCACGGCGACGGTGGCGATGCTGCCGCGCTCGACCCGATCGGCGATCGCCTCAACAAAGCCGCGCTCGCGCTCGTCGCTGAACAGCGTGCCGAAATACTGCTGGAACTGCTGCCGTGCGCAGCCTGCGGGCTGCTCGCCGGCCCGACCGGGCTCGGTGCGCGCCGTGAGTTCCACCCGGTCGGTGGGAAACCCGTCGTGCACCAGGCGGGTGCGCACCCCCTGCGCATCTGCGAAGCGGCTGAAGACCGCCAGTAATACCGCACTCATGCTTGCCTCCTTGGCTGTGCACGGGCCAATCCGCTGGCCCGAGTGGATTCTAACGCCCTGCGCGCGACTGCGGCGTCATCCGGGAACCGACATCGCGAACGGCGCTGCCGCGCCCCCGCCAGTGCTTGGCCGGTGGGGAGGGTAATTCGCCCCTGCGCGCCGTAGGATGCGCCGCTATGTCAGTTCGTTGCCGCCGAGGCCGACCGCCGCACGCGGATCTATTGACCCCGGCCGAGTGGCGCACCGTGCATGCGCTGCAGCACGGCATGACGAACCGCGAGATCGCCCGCCGGCGCGGCATCAGCACGGATGCGGTGAAGTATCACGTCGGCAACTCGCTCGCCAAGCTCGGACTCGCCGACCGCCAGGCGCTCCGGCAGTGGTTTCGCGAGCCGGCAGGCAGTGCCCTTAGCCAGAGGACCAGAACCGATGAGCACGAGCAAGTCTGGGGCCGCTGGCGCAGATCTCGCGCAGCGTGCGCGACATCAAGGAGTCGCAGACGTGGTACGCCGACACGCTGGGGCTGCCGCACCTGTATACCTTCGGGACGCTCGCCTTCTTTGATTGCGGCGGCACGCGGCTTTACCTGCAGCAGGAGGCCGAGCCGAAAGCCGAGTCGATCCTCTACCTACGGGTCGAGGACATCCGCGCCGCGTACGACACGCTGCGCGCGCGTGGGGTGGCCTTCGACAGCGCCCCGCACATGATCCACCGCCATCCGGACGGCACCGAGGAGTGGCTCGCGACCTTCCGCGACCCGGAAGGGCGGCCGCTCATGATCATGGCGCAGGCGAAGGCCTGAGGCGCGCGCGCCTTCGCGACCCTATTGTGCGGGCGCGGCGCCCGCCGGGGTGGTGCTGGCGGGCTGGTGGCCCCGGCCCGCCTTGGCCGGCTTGGGCGGCTTGGGCGGCGGCTGCGGCAGCGGCTTCAGAAGGTCGGTGACCGGCGTGAAGATCGCCGCATACTTGTAGTCCGGGATCTCAAACTCCCAGCCGCTGAAGCGGGTGTTGAGCCGCTGCGCCTCCAGGCCCGCATCGGGGGTGCTGGCGCGGGCGCTGAGAATCGAGCAGCGCCCGTGTGCCGTCGCTTGCGCCCGATCGACCTCGACCTCCAGGCCGTCGAAGGTGCGGAAGAAGGCGCGCGGGCTCTTGGGATCGGACGCGGCCGCCCGGGCGACGTCCTCCAGCGTGAGGCGCGCTCAGCGCCGCACGCGAGCGTATCGGCCGCGCCGACGCTGCTCAGTTCGCGTCCCTTGGGCACGGGCAGATGTTGAAATGCGCGTCCTCTTTCTTCTGACGCACGGCGACGAACGCGGCGCCGTCCGCCGGGCGCTCCTGGATCTCGCGCACGCGCTCGGCCGGCAGGTCAACCAGGGCATCGTCGAGCCAGCTCTTCGGCGCCGCGTCCGCCGTGATCAGCGGCGCTGCGAGCAAGCTCTGCGCTGAGTTGGCGAGGCGCACGTAGCCGGACTTGGTGCCCGAAGGCTTGCCGAGCGACCAGTACCCACGTATGACCTGGGGCGATGAGATCGACCTGGGTGCCGGTGGCCTTCGCGGAGCTGACGTCCTCGACCCCGAGCGCGGCATAGTTGGCAGGCAGCCGCGTCTTCTCCTCGACCACGTTGAGTGCGCCCAGGTCGAGCAGGAGCTTGCGCACCTTGTCGCGCTGCGCCGGCCACCCGCGCTCGCTGACGCCCCAGCTCGTTCGCGCCCTTCTGAGCGTCGCGTGCGTGCCGTCGCCCTTGCGCAGGCGGATCTCGGTGACCGTGTTCACCGCCTGCTCCAGGCCCGGCAGCACCAGGTCCCCGCTGAGCGTGGCGCGCTCGAGGTGGCGGAGCGAGGACAGCCAGATCGCAAACGCGATCACGCCCACGCCCGCCACGAGCAGCCAGGCGACGCGGCGCGGCGCTCATGGCCGGCGCTCCGCGGCCGCACGCGCCGGCGCCCGGCTGCGGCGGCGCCACCAGGCGATGCAGCAGCGCGATGCCGGCGAACAGCACCGGCACCAGAATGATGTTGATGATCTTGAGCGTCGTGCCGAGACCCTTGATGTCCTCGTCGAGACCGGCACGCACCGCCCGCAGCTCCTTGCGGATGCGCAGCTTCTGCTGCTGGAAGTGCTCGATCTCCTGCTCCTCGGCCGGGCGTCAGGATCAGCGCGGCGCTGCCCTTGCTCTTGTCGCCCCCGCCCTTGGCCTGCAGTGCGGTGAGCTTCTCCTCCGTGGCCTGCAGCTGCTGCTCGAGCTCCTGCTCCTTGGCGTGGAAGCGCTCGTTGGCGCGGCGGCGCAGCGTCTCCACGCGCTCGAACGGGCGGGTAAAGGAGGCGCGCCCGCGCACGCTGATGAGGTCGGCGCTGCCGGAGAGGTTGTCGAGCGCGTTCTGCACCAGATCGCCGTTGCTGGCAAAGGCCTGCGTCAGGCGCTGGCCGAAGAAGTTCTGCGAGCGCACCCAGAGGAAGTCCGAGAGCATATCGGTGTCGGCGAAGATGATGAGGTTCAGAGGCTTCGCCGAGGCCTTCAGAGCCAGTTGTCCGGGCGGCAGCGTCACGCCCGCGGGGGGGCCGGCGGGGAAGGCGCTCGGCACGATGCCATTCACCCGCGCGCCGAGCGTGTAGCGGCGCCCGGTGGGCTTGAAGCCGTCGAGCAGGCTCGCCGGGTCCATGAGCATGCGGAAGCGCGTCACCGGCAGCAGCTCCGCGTCGTTGCTCGACTGCAGCAGCGGCTCGAAGTGCGTCTTGGCGCCCTTCAGCCGGCTCGAGCGCACCGGCGGTGGCGACGTTGACGTTGGAGAGTCCGGATGTGATGACGTCGTCGGCGGTGAAGCTGTCCTTGTTGAGCGCGAGTATCCCCAGGTGCAGCACCGGCTCCTCGCCCTGGTGCATGGTGACCGACAGTGCCTGGCCGCGGTCGGCGACCACCAGGCCCGGGTTGAACTGCACGCCCCAGGCGCTTCAGCAGCGAGTCGAAATGCGAGGACTTGTCGGCCGTCATCCCCGCCATCGGGTTGCTGCGGGTCCGGCGCCGGAGCGATCGGCCTCGGCGAGCGGATCGACGAACACCAGGATGTGTCCGCCGCGCAGCGCGAACTGGTCGATCGCGAACTCGGTGGCGGGCGCCAGATTCTTCGGGTGCACCAGCACGAGCACATTCGTGTCCGGGTCGATCCGGGTGGCGTTCGGCTCGAGCGGGCGCAGGTCAAAGAGCTGCTTGGCCTCGCGTAGACCACCCACGGCTCGCGCGGAGCACCGCTCTGGGGATCGAAGCCCCCCTCCATGGGCAGCGTGGACAGCCAGGCCACCACCGGTTTTTTCGGGTTGGCGAGCTGGTAGATGAGCTTGACCACGTCGTACTCGAGGAACTGTTCCTTGTTCGGGATCGAAGAACTCGATCGCCGCGTGGCCGTCGGTGGCGTTGGTGCCGGCGAGGCCGAAGTAGAACTGCCCGCCGGCGACGCCGACCGGGGCGCCGCGCACGCCGAGCTCGGCGGCGCGGTCCTCCTCTTCCGAGAAGGGCTGCGGGTCGATGACGTGCAGATGCAGCTTGCCGTTGGAGCGCGCGGTGAGCTCCTCGAGGAACTCGCGCACCCGCGTGCCGTAGGTCTTCAGCTGCGGCAGCTGCTGCGCGGCCTTCTCCGAGTAGAAGAAGTAAAGATTGATTGGCTCCTTGATGCTCGCCAGGATGCGGTCGGTGCCGGCCGCGGTGGTGTAGAGGCGGTTCTCGGTGAGATCGAGCCGCCAGCCGCGCAGCGCGTGGTTGAAGAGGAGCGTGAGTCCGATGAACAGCAGAGCCAGCGCCAGGAGCGCGCCGCCGCCGAGTGTGGAGCGTTTGTTCATGGTCGTCAGTCCGCTTTGCGCAGCTCGAGAGCGATCACCGTCGCGAGCAGAAACAGGCCGATCAGCATGGCGAAATACAGCAGGTCGCGCACGTCGATGACGCCCTTGGCGATGGACTCGAAGTGGGTCAGGAACGAGAGCGAGGCGATGGCATCGACCAGCGGCAGCGGTGCCCAGCTGCGGAACACGTCGAGCACCAGCGGAAAGCCGGCGAGCAGGAACAGGAAGCACGCGACCACGCCGAGGATGAAGGCGACGACCTGGTTGCGGGTGAGGGCTGACATGCACGAGCCGATCGCGAGGAAACCCCCGGCCAGCAGCAGACTGCCGAGGTAGGCGGCGAGGATCGCGCCGTTATCGGGCTTGCCCAGGTAATTGACCGTGAGCCACAGGGGAAACGTCAGCGCGAGGGCTAGCGCGGTGAACAGCCAGGCGGCCAGGAACTTGCCGAGCACCGCTTCCCACAGCGTGAGCGGCTGCGTCATCAGCAGCTCGATGGTGCCGGACTTGCGCTCCTCGGCCCACAGGCGCATCGAGAGCGCGGGGATCAGGAACAGGAACAGCCAGGGGTGGAAGCTGAAGAACGGATCCAGGTCGGCCTGGCCGCGCTCGTAGAAGCCGCCCAGGTAGAAGGTGAAGGCGTTCGCCAGCACCAGGAAGATCAGGATGAATACGTACGCGAGCGGCGTGGCGAAATAACTCGCCAGCTCGCGGCGCATGATGATGCCCACGTGTGTGCATGGTGCGTACGGTCCCTTCAGGCGGTGATGGTGCGGAACACCTCATCGAGGCGTCCGGATTCCAGATGCAGTTCCTGCAGCTTCAGGCCCTGCTGCGCGGCGAGCTCGGAGACGGCCGGCAGGATCATGTGGCCGCCGCGCGGCAGCGCGGTGAGGCGCGCATCGCGCTCGCTGACCTCGACGCTCGCGACGTCCGGCAACGCGCTCAAGGCCGGGCGCGCCGCGGCCAGCTGCGCCGGCCTCGGCCAGCTGCAGTGAGACGGCGTTGTGGTAGCGCGAGCGCGCCGCAAGGCCCGCGGGTGTGTCGTCGGCGACGATGCGTCCCCTGGCGATGATGATGGCGCGCGTGCACAGCGCGTCGACCTCTTCCAGCACGTGCGTGGAGATGACGATGATCTTGTCGCGCGCCATGGCCTGGATGAGCGTGCGCACCTCGTGTTTCTGATTCGGATCGAGCCCGTCAGTGGGTTCATCGAGGATCAGCACCGGCGGATCGTGCACGATGGCCTGGGCGAGTCCGACGCGACGGCGAAAGCCCTTGGAGAGGGTCTCGATGGTCTGCTCCAGCACCGCGCCAAGCTGCAGGTGCTCGATGACGTGTGCGAGGCGTGCGCGCCGCCGTTCGCCCTCCAGGGCTCGCAGATCGGCGACGAATTCCAGGAAGCCCCGCACCGTCATCTCGCCATACAGCGGCGCCCCCTCGGGCAGGTAGCCTAGGACCGCCTTGGCCGCCAGCGGCTGCGCCGCTCACGTCGTGGCCGCAGATGCTGGCGCTGCCGGCGGTGGGCGTATGAAGCCCGCCAACATGCGCATGGTGGTCGTCTTGCCCGCGCCGTTCGGGCCGAGGAAGCCCAGCACCTCCCCCGGGCTCACCTGAAAGGTCACCTCCTCCACCGCGGTGAGTGATTCGTAGCGCTTGGTGAGTCGGTCGGTCTTGATCATGCGTTCGGCTCTAGAGGCGGCGGTGGCGGGAAAAGTTCCCGTGATTTTTTTAGGCGCGCGATTGTGCGGGGGGATATCCCGGAATTCAACCATGCGGCATGGTCTGTGCCCGGGGCGGCGCGCGGCCTAAGCGCTGAAGCGGCCGCGGGCGCGCCAGTACAGGATGCACAGGATCCCGCCCAGCATGCCGCCGAGGTGGGCAAAGTGCGCCACGCTCTGCTCGCGTCCCGTGACGCCGAAGATCAGCTCGATGAGCGCATAGCCGCCCACTACGAGCCAGGCCGGCAGCGGGATCGGTATCGGCAGCACGATCAACTTCTGCCGCGGGAAGAACCAGGCGAAGGCTAGCAGCACGCCGAACACCCCGCCGGAGGCGCCGATGGTCGAGCCGGCCTGCGGTAGGCCGGCCGTCACCGCCAGCTGCGTGAGGCCTGCGGCCAGCACGCAGACCAGGTAGTAGACCAGGAAACGGCGTGCCCCCCAGTACGACTCCAGTGAGCGGCCGAACATGTAGAGCGCGAACATGTTGAGGAACAGGTGCAGGAAGTTGGTCGGGTCGTGCAGGAAGGCATACGTGAGCAGCTGCCAGGGATGAAAGAGCGGGCTGCCGAGCGGCCACAGCCCGAAGAGAGCAATGAGGAAATTGCCCGTGAGCAGCTCGAGCACGAAGAGCGCTGCGTTGCCGAGAATCAGGGCGCGGGTGACGGGGGGCAGGGCCAACATGCGCCCATCTTACCGAAGCTCACATGCGGCGCTGCAGGAAGACCAGGTCGAGCCAGCGGTCAAACTTGAAACCAACCTCGCGCAGGTGAGCGCAGCGTTCGAATCCCAGCCGCTCGTGGAAACGGATGGAGGCCGCATTCGCGGCATCGACCCCGGCGATCATCACGTGTTTGCCGAGCGCGGCGGCGCGGGGCAACAGCGCCTGCATCAGGCGCGTGCCGATGCTGCGGCCGCGGCCATCGGCGCGCACGTGCACGGTGTGCTCGACCGTGAAGCGATAGCCCGGCCAGGTGCGGAAGTCGCCAAAGGTGGCAAAGCCGGCGACGCCGTGCGCATCGCATGCGACGAGCACCGGGTACCCCTGCGCGATGCGGGCGCGCCACCATTGGCGCCGCTCCTCGAGCGTCACGGGCCGCTCGGCGTAGATGGCGGTGGAGGTGGCGATGACCTCGTTGTAGATCGCCACGAGGCCGGGAAGGTCGCCCTCGCGCGCGTCACGGATCTCGATGGCAGCGTCCATAGGCGCCGGTTATTTTGCCAGCACAGCGGCGCCGGCGGCGATGGGCAGTCGCCGCCGCCTCCGCGGGCGCTGCTAGGCGGCCGCCGGCTTCGGACCGCGGCTGAGCTGCCAGTGCCGCTGGAGGAGCTGTGCCAGCGCCGCAGGGGAGTGCTGCGTCACATCGAGTGCGAGGTCGGAGGGCTTCAGGGGTCCGTAGTGCGCGGGGTCGGAGGCGCGAAACAGTGCCACGGTCGGCACGGTGGTGGAGCTCGCCAGGTGCATCGGCCCGGTGTCGGCGGAGATGAACATGCCCAGCTCCGCCATGGTGGCGGCCAGCCGATGGGGCGTACGCACGTGCAGCGATGCGAAGCGCGGGTTGAGCGGGGTGCTGTCCGGGCGGGGGAGAAATTCGACCGGCACGGCTTCGGGGGCCAGCTGCAGGAAGGCCGTCCAGAACTGCTCCCAGTACTGCCGGTCTACGCTCTTGGTGCCAGTGGCGTGGGCGAAAAAGCCGACGGTCTGCGCACCGGCAGCCTCGATGCCGCGCGCCTCGAGCGCGCGGGCGATGGTGGCGCGTCCCTCGGCGCGGTCTGCGGCGTTGACCGGGTTCCACAGCCGCACGTCCCCTGGCTCATGGGCCACGCCCAGAGCCTCGTGCAGCAGAAACACCGGCTGGATCGCCCGGTGCTCCGGGATTTCGGATTCCGGCACGGAGTGGGTCAGCCGCACCCACTGATGCTCAGAGGCGAAACCCAGACGGAAGCGCGCCCGGCACAGCCGCAGGACGATCCTGCCGCCGGTGGAGTTGGGCATCGGATCGATGGCCAGGTCGTAGTGGCTGGCACGCACGCGGCCCAGCGCCCACAGGTAACGCCAGACGAGCTGCACGCCCTTGTACGGGAAGGTGATGACGCGGCGCACGCCGGGTAACTGGCCCAACAGGTCATTCGCCTGCGGATACGCGATCGCCACGTCGATGTTGGCCCGCGGCAGCAGTTCGTGCACCCGCTGAATAAGCGGCGTCAGGAACAGCGCGTTGCCCATGCGCGCATTCAGGCGGCAGATGAGTACGTTGGCGATGGGCGCCGTCGTCAGCCGGTTCCCGGACACCTCGGGCGTGAGGATGCGCAGGGCCAGGAAGCGCCCGAGGTAGGTGCGCGAGATGACGCGCAGGTGACGCAACGCCGAACGCAGAGGCTTGCGCGCAGGGCGCGGATCGGGCCGGGATTCGCGCGCGGGTAATGACCGGCCCGCATGACGCTCGAGCCCCGGGGTGCGCGCTTTGGAGCGCCGGATGAAGGTGCCTTGCAACGCCATGCACCGTCCCCTCGTGTGCCTCGTCACGGGCACGTCTCTCCTCGGCTTCGGCCGCTGGGCGGCGCGTCCTACCGTGAATCCGCGTTCATCCCGAGTCCTGATTGAGCTCCCGCCGCTGTAACGAATTGTGCTTAAGCGACGCTTAAGTGTAAAGAACTTCAGCTCGACCATAGGATGCGGGCCGCGAACAACCGCGTGCAGCTTACTCCCGGCGCTCGCGGATGCCCCTTAAGAATAATGGAGCGGCGGTCTGCGCCCTCGGCTGTGGCAGGGCCACGCGGGGCGCGCTTCCCCCGGGGCGCGCACGGCCTTTACGCGACGTGTGCCGTGACGCGAACCGCTGACTATCATGGGGTCCCATGACCGATGCCTTTATCTGCGACGCCGTGCGCACGCCCATCGGCCGCTACGGCGGCGCCCTGGCGGCCGTGCGTGCGGATGACCTGGCCGCGGTGCCCCTGACGGCGCTGCTGAAGCGCAATCCCGCCCTCGAACCGGCCGCGGTCGAAGACGTGCTGCTCGGATGCGCCAATCAGGCGGGCGAGGACAACCGCAACGTGGCACGCATGGCGGCGCTGCTGGCGGGGCTCCCGGTCGCCGTGCCAGGCGCGACCATCAATCGACTGTGCGGCTCGGGCCTGGATGCGGTGGCGATGGCGGCCCGCATCGTGCGCGCCGGGGAGGCGGAAGTGGTGATCGCGGGCGGCGTGGAATCCATGTCGCGCGCGCCGTTCGTTCTGCCGAAGGCGGAAGCCGCCTTCAGCCGCAGCACGGGCATCTACGACACGACGATGGGCTGGCGCTTCGTGAACCCGCGCCTGGAGAAGCTCTACGGCGTCGACTCAATGCCCGAAACCGGCGAGAACGTGGCCGCCCAGTACCACATCGGCCGCGCCGACCAGGACCGCTTCGCCTGGCGCAGCCAGCAGCGCACCCAGGCGGCCTACGCGCGCAACTTCTTCGCCAGCGAACTCACCGCGGTGGAGATCACCCAGAAGCGCGGCCCGGCACTGCGCGTTACGCGCGACGAGCACCCGCGGCCCGAGACCACACTCGAGCAGCTCGCGGCGCTCCCGGCGCCGTTTCGCGCGAACGGCACCGTGACCGCCGGCAATGCCTCGGGGATCAACGACGGCGCCTGCGCGCTCCTGGTGGCCTCGGCCGAGGCGGCGCTGCGCTTCAATCTCACGCCGCGCGCGCGCATCGTGGCGGCGGCGACCGCCGGCGTCGAGCCGCGCATCATGGGCATGGGGCCGGTGCCGGCGACGTTACGCGTGCTGGCGCTGGCGCGCCTGAGCCTTGAGCAGATCGAGGTGATCGAACTCAACGAGGCCTTCGCGGCGCAGGCGCTCGCCGTGCTGCGCCAGCTCGGCCTGCCTGATGACGCCGAGCACGTGAACCCCAACGGCGGGGCGATCGCGCTCGGCCACCCGCTGGGGATGTCAGGTGCGCGTCTCGCCACGACCGCCACCTGGCAGCTCGCGGCGCGCCGCGCCCGCTACGCGCTCTGCACGATGTGCATCGGCGTAGGGCAGGGGATTGCGCTCGTGCTCGAGCGCGTCTAGGGCGCGCGCATCCAGGGGAGCTGGTCGAGGTCGAGGTTGGCGCCGCTGAGCACGATGCCCACGCGCTGCCCGTGCAGGCGCGCGGCGTGGCTGCGCACCGCGGCGTACGGCACGGCGCCGGAGGGCTCGACGATGATCTTCAGCACCTCCCACAGCTCGCGCATGCCGCTGATGATCGCCGCCTTCGGCGACCGTGAGGATGTCCGCGACGTTCGACTGAATGGCGCTGAAGGTGCGTGCCGAGAGCGCCCCGCGCAGTCCGTCGGCGATCGTCTGCGGCGCGCCACTGCGCTGCAGCTCTCCGCTGTGCAGGGAGCGCGCGGCGTCGTCCGCGCCCGCGGGCTCGGCGCCGAGCACCCGCAGGCCGGGCCTGAGCGCCGCGCTCGCCACCGCGGTGCCGCCGAGCAGTCCGCCGCCGCCGACCGGACATACGAGGACGTCGAGCTGCGGGACCTGACCGAGGAACTCGGCGGCCACGGTCGCCTGGCCGGCCATGACGCTCAGGTCGTCATACGGGTGCACGAACACCGCGCCGGTGGCCGCAACCACCTCCTGCGCCGCGCGCTCGCGTGCCGCGAGCGTCGCGGCACAGTAGCTGATCTGGCCGCCGTAGCGGCGCACCGCGGCGCGCTTGGCCTCCGGGGTGTTATCCGGCATCACGATGTAGGCGGGGATGCCGCGCAGGCGCGCCGCGCGCGCCAGCGCGGCCGCGTGGTTGCCCGAGGAGTGCGTGGCGACGCCGCGCCGGGCCTCCGCCGCGCCCAGCGCGAACACCGCATTGGCCGCGCCGCGTGCCTTGAAGGCGCCGCATTTCTGGAAGGTCTCGCACTTGAAGAACAGCTGCGCGCCGTTGAGCGCATCCAGCGTGCTGCTGGTGAGCACCGGCGTGACCTTCACGTACGGGGCGATGCGCGCCTGCGCCTCCTCGATGAGGCTCCAGGTGAGCGGCGGCGCGGGAGTCGACATGGTGCACGCGAGCATGGGCGGCCCGCGCCCGCACGGTCAAGGCGTGCCCGCGCCTAGGGCGCGGCGCGCATGCTCAGTCGCGTGCGCGCCTGGCGCTCGAGCCGCGCGAGCGCGGCACTGGCGTCCACGGCGTGGGCCGCGTCGCCGCCTTGCGGGCCGAGCAGCAGCGCTACGGCGGCTGGCGAGAGGTGCGTATGCGAGGCGGACATGAGCAGTGCGATGACGCCGCTGATCTCGGCCGCGGCCACCGAGGTGCCGGAGACGAAGTCGTACTCCCCCGCCGGCCGCAGTGTCATCACGTGCTCGGACGGGGCGCGCAGCGTGCCCGGTGCCGCAACCGCCTCGCTGCCGGCGGCGGCGATAACACCCGCAATGGACGTCGGGAACGTGGCCGGTCCCGGCGCGAACGCACCGACGAAGGTGACACCGCGCTTCAGGCCCTGTTGGATGAGGGCGGCGAGCAGCGGGTCCTGCGGCCCGGCGAGGCTGAGATTCACGATCGGCGCGCCGGAGGCGAGCGCCGCGGCCAGGGCTTGCGCCAGGGTGAAGGTGTTGCAGGCGGCGGCATCGGCCTGCGCCGCCAGCTGCCAGCAGGCGGCGAACACCTCCACCTGTGCCTGGGGTGCGATCCCGACGATGCCGAGGTGATTGTTGGCGACCGCGGCGATCAGCCCGGCCATGGCCGTGCCGTGGCGTGCGCCGGACGGGGCCTGCGGCGGCAGATAGGAATGAGTGCGCACGATGCGTCCGCGCAGGTCCGGGTGTGCGGCATCGACCGCCGTGTCGATCAGTGCCACGGTGATGCCCGCGCCCTGGGCGTGCTGCTGCGCCGCGGGGACCGAGAGCGTAGCGAGGTTGGATTGCAGCTCGTACAGGGGATCGTTGTAGGCGGCGGCGTCGGGCGCGCTCAGGGTGCGGAATTCCTGCAGCGGTTCGGCGAGCAGCACGCGCGCATCCTTCTGCAGGCGGGCGATGAGCTGCGTCACATCGCGGTCGTCCGGAACTTCGTACACGACGCAGTGCAGCGCGAGCGCCTCGATCGGCCAGCTGGTGAGCTGGCGCAGTGCGTAGGTGGCGCCGATGCGCTGCGCCTGTCGCTGTGCGCCCTGGGCGAGGCGATAGCCATCGCCGCCGTAGCGCGTGCCCGTGGTGCCGGCCGGGGCGGGTGTGCCCTGCGGGGCGTTGGCGAAGGCCACCACGATGCGCGGGCCGCCGGCGCTGAGCGGCAGCGGGGGTGGTGCGGCCGGGGCGCGGTGCGCCGCCACCGCGAGCGCTGCGAGCACGGCGAACCAGGCGGTGCGCACGTCAGGGGTTCCGGGAAGGCGATCCCTGCGCGTCGTCAACGGCGGGCGCGGCGGGGGGCAGCGGCTCGATCCAGCGCACCCGTGCATCGCCGTGCAGCCGCGCGGCCAGTGCGCGCATCTGCGGGCTCGCTGCACCCCCTGCGCCGCGGGGCGCGTCGCCGGCGCGGCACGATCCCGAAGATGCCGGTGGTCCCCGGGCCCTCCACGACCCGTGCGCCGGTTGAGCGCAGCAGCTCCTCGACCGCGCCGAACGGCAGCGAACGGTCGAACGCCACGTGCAGGACGTCGCCGGCCGGATGCCCCGTGGTGTAGGTGGCGTACGCCGGCCGTGACCAGTGGTACGCGGTGCCCGTCAGTATCCCGAGCGCTGCGGTGAGCAGGAACGTTGCGGCCCAGGCCAGGCCCGGCGGGCGCCAGGCGGCGCGCAGGCGGCCGCGCGGCGCCGGCCCGTGCGCCCCGGCGCGCGCGGCACGTTCCGGCAGCGGCGCCTGACGGTCGATGCGCTCCAGGAGCTTGCGCAGCGAGGGGCCCGGTGCATAAGTCACCCGCTCGGGCTCGGTGAGCAGCCCGCACAGGTGGCGCTGCGCGAGAAGCTCCTGCGCACAGGCGGCGCAGGCGCGCACGTGCTCCTCGACCTGGGCGCGCTGCTGAGCGCGCCAGCCGGCCGTTCGCGAGCCACGGCAGCAGCAGCCAGGTTTCATCGTGGGCGGAAACAGAGTGCGTAGTCATGAGGCTCGACCCTCGCGCGCTGGTGCGCTCGCGGCTGCTTGCGGCGTGGCCAGCTGTGGCAGCAGTCGCTGCAGTTTGGCGCGCGCGTGAAAGAGGCGCGTCTTAACGGTGTTCACCGGGCAGTTCATGATGCCGGCAATCTCCTCGCAGGAATAACCCAGCTCGTAGCACAGCTCGACGGCGAGGCGCTGCTCGACGGGCAGCTGCGCCAGCGCCTGAGCGAGCCAGTCACGCAGCTCCTCCGTGCCGGCCGGTGTCTCGGCGGTAAGTGGCTCGCACTCGATCGTCAGGTTCTGCTCCGCCAGGCGCGAGGCGCTGCGGAACGCGCTGCGCGCCTTGCGGTAGGCGATGCCGAGGATCCAGGTCGAGGGCTGCGAATCGCCGCGAAAGTCGCCCGCCTTGCGCCAGACCACCCAGAAGGTGTCGTTGATGATCTCCTCGGCGAGGTCGTAGCGGCGGGTGAGGCGCATGAGAAAGCGCGCCATGCGGCGGTGATAGAGGTTGTAGAGCTCCTCGAACGCCTTGCGGTCGCCCTCGGCGATGCGCGCGAGGAGTTCCATCTCCCGCGCCACCGAGCCCGCTCCGCGATATGTTGGATCCGCCATGGTGCTCGATCCGAGCCTCTCTCAAACGCCCTCACTGCGGTAAGTGCCTGACCGGGGTGCGGGGGTTCAAACCACCCTAGTCCGCCAGGGTCGTCGCGGTCAAAAGTGCCAGGCGAGGGTCGCGGCGAACTGGTGGCTGGCGAGCGGGTAGGGGAAGGAGCGGGCGGCCGCGTTCTGGGTCATGAAGTAACCCACATCGAGCCGCCACGCACGGTGCTCGTAGGCCGCCCCGAGATTGCCATAGGCGTAACCGGTGGCGCGCTGAATGCCCGCTCCGGTACTGGTGGAGTAGTAATAGCCGGCCCCCGCGGTGAGAAAGAAATGCTCGCCCAGAAGGTATTGTCCGGAGGTTTCTGCCACCCATGCCGGGGCACGGCTCAGGCGCTGGTACATCCAGTAGCGCACCGCGTTCGGGATCGCGGTCACGCTGAATGACCAGCTGTCCAGGTACCCCAGCGCCAGCGCAATCTCCTGGTAATCCGCCGAGAGCTCGTAGCTGCTGCCGCCGAGGTAGTAGCGGCTGCGCCCGCTCGCCGTGAGGCTCCAGCTGGGAGACAGATCAAAGCGATGCCCGAGGTACAGGTCGAGCAGCGCGTTCGCGCCGGGCTCGAGCTCGTGATCGCGGCTGGAGGCCCAGACACCCAGAAACGACCCGTCGGCGCTGCTCAGGTGTGCATCGATCTGGGCCGCCCCGTGACCGTCGCTCTCGGAGACGCCGCGATAGATGTAATCGCTGGTGGCCGCCACGCCCGCTCCGACGCTCAGCCCGGCCATCGGGGTAGGAACGTCGGCCCGCACCGGCACGGCCCCGGAGAGGCTGAAGGCCAGCAGTCCCAAGGCCCAGGGCGCCTTATGGAAAAGTGCTGGGGCCACTTAAAAGTCCGATCCCGGGAGTCTCAGGGGCCAGTTTAGTGCGGGCCACGGGTGCGAGCATTAGTGCCGCACGGCCCTCAGTCGCAGCCTACCCGGATGTGCGACGCTCACAGACAAGCCACCACCGGCGGCGCGGACGTATACTTTGTTCCATATGAAGACCTTAGCGCCGGCTGACCATGACGCTGTGCGACGCATAGTCGCGGAACTGAAGAACCGCCCCGGGCCGCTGCTCGAGGTGCTGCACGCGATCCAGGCGGAGCTGGGGTTCGTGCCCGAGGCGGCGGTCGCGCCCGTGGCCGAGGGCCTGAATCTGTCGCGTGCCGAGGTGCACGGCGTCGTGACCTTCTATCATTACTTCCGGCACGACCGCCCCGGCAGACATACGGTAAGCCTGTGCCAGGCCGAGGCCTGTCAGTCGATGGGCGCTGAGGCGCTTACGGCGCACGCCAAGCGCACGCTCGGCATTGATTTTCACGCAGACGACCCCCAACGGGGCGCTTTACGCTCGAGCCGATCTACTGCCTGGGGAACTGTGCCTGCTCGCCGGCCGTCATGATTGATGGGCAGCTGCACGGGCGGGTCACGCCGGAGCGATTCGACGCGCTGATCGCGCAGGACTCGACCAAGTCATGACGACGACCATCTACGTACCACAGCGATGCGAGCGCCCTGTCGCTCGGGGCCGATGAGGTGGCGCACGCCATCGCCGCTGAGGCCAAGCGGCGCGGCGCTGCACCGTGCAGCTGGTGCGCAATGGCTCGCGCGGCGCCTTCTGGCTCGAGCCGCTGGTCGAGGTGGGGAGCGCCGGCGGCGCTCGCAGGGCCTACGGCCCGGTGACCGTCGCGGATGTCCCGGGACTGTTCGCGGCGGACTTCCTGCACGGCGGCGCGCACGCGCTGCGCGCTCGGGCCCACCGAGGAGATCCCCTGGTTCAAGGGGCAGCAGCGTCTCACCTTCGCGCGCGTCGGCATCGTCGACCCGGCGAGCGTCGCGGACTACGTGCGGCACGGCGGCTACCAGGGGCTGACGCGCGCACTGACGCTGGAACCGGCGGCCATCGTGCAGATGATCACGACCTCGGGGCTGCGGGGTCGCGGCGGCGCGGCCTTCCCGACCGGCATCAAGTGGAAGACGGTGCTCGATCAGGTCACCGCGCAGAAGTACGTCACCTGCAACGCCGATGAGGGCGACTCGGGCACCTTCGCCGACCGCATGCTGATGGAGGGCGACCCCCTCACCCTCATCGAGGGCATGACCATTGCCGGCATTGCCGTCGGCGCCACGCAGGGCTACATCTACCTGCGCGCCGAATACCCGCACGCTCACCGGGCGCTCAACACCGCCATCGCCGCGGCCTACCAGGCGCGCTATCTCGGGGACGACGTGGCCGGCAGCGGCAAGCGCTTTGACCTGGAGGTGCGGCTCGGCGCGGGCGCCTATATCTGCGGCGAAGAGACCTCGATGCTCGAGAGCCTCGAGGGCAAGCGCGGCGAGGTGCGCGTGCGGCCGCCGCTGCCGGCGATCAAGGGCCTCTTCGGGCGGCCGACGATCGTCAACAACGTGATCACGCTCGCGAGCGTCCCGTGGATCCTCGCGCACGGCGCCGAGGCCTACGCCAACTACGGCATGGGCAAGTCGCGCGGCACGCTGCCGATCCAGCTCGCGGGCAACATCCGCCGCGGGGGCCTGGTTGAGCGCGCCTTCGGCATCACGCTGCGCGAGCTCCTTTATGACTACGGCGGCGGTTCAGCCTCGGGGCGGCCCATCCGCACGATCCAGGTCGGCGGACCGCTCGGGGCCTATATCCCGCCGGCCCACTTTGACACCGCCGTGGACTACGAGGCGCTCGTCTGCGGTCGGCGCCCTGCTGGGGCATGGCGGAATCGTGGTGTTCGACGATACGGTGGACATGGCGCGCATGGCGCGCTATGCGATGGAGTTCTGCGCGATCGAGTCCTGCGGCAAGTGCACCCCCTGCAGGATCGGCTCGACGCGCGGTGTCGAGGTCATCGACCGCATCCTCGCCGGCGAGGACGGGGAGCGCAACGTGCGACTGCTCGAGGAGCTGTGCGAGACCATGGTGCAGGGTTCCCTGTGCGGGCTGGGCGGCATGGCGCCGTTCCCCGTGCAGAGCGCGCTGAAGCACTTCAGGGAAGATTTTCGCGCGCGCGGGCAAGTAAACGCGCGCAAGCGAGGGACGATAGATGTTTTCCATTGACTACGAAGACTTTGGCACCCCGGCGCCGGCACCAGGCGCTGCCGACGTGACACTGGAGATCGACGGCACGAGCATCACCGTTCCGGAGGGCACGAGCCTCATGCGCGCCGCGGCTCTGGCGCACGTGAAGGTACCGAAGCTGTGCGCCACCGATACGCTGAAGGCCTTCGGTTCCTGCCGGCTGTGCCTGGTGGAGATCGAGGGTCGCAAGGGTTACCCGGCCTCCTGCACCACGACCGTGGCGGCCGGCATGAAGGTGCGCACACAATCACCCAAGCTCCTGCAGCTGCGCCGCGGTGTCATCGATCTGTACGTGTCGGATCATCCGCTCGAGTGCGCCGGCTGCCCGGCGGAAGGCCATTGCGAGCTGCAGGACATGGCGGCCGAGGTCGGGATCACGCAGAGCTCCTACGCCCCGGGCCAGCGTGCATCGCCCGGCGGCGCAGGATGAGAGCAATCCCTATTTCACCTTCAATCCGGAACTGTGCATCGTGTGTTCGCGCTGCGTGCGCGCCTGTGACGAGACGCAGGGCACGCTCGCACTCACCATCCAGGGCCGCGGCTTCGGCTCCAAGGTGGCGGCCAGCCAGAACCAGCCGTTCCTCGACTCTGAGTGCGTCTCCTGCGGCGCCTGCGTCGAGGCCTGCCCGACCGCGGCGCTGACCGAGAAATCGGTGATCGCCCTGGGCGTGGCCGAGCGCGCCATCGACACCACCTGCGCCTACTGCGGTGTCGGCTGCGCCCTCAAGGCGGAAGTGCGCGGCGAGGGCGCCGACGTCGAGGTTGTGCGCATGGTGCCCGACCGCGACGGCAAAGCGAACCACGGTCATGCCTGCGTCAAGGGTCGCTTCGCCTGGGGCTACGCCACGCACAGCGATCGCGTGAAGAAGCCGATGATCCGCAAGAGCATCCGCGATGAGTGGCGCGAAGTCTCCTGGGAGGAGGCGATCGGCTACGCGGCGAGCGAGCTGCGGCGCATCCAGGCCAAGTACGGCAGGAACTCGATCGGCGGCATCACCTCTTCGCGCTGCACTAACGAGGAGACGTACCTGGTGCAGAAGCTCATCCGCGCGGCGATGGGCACTAACAACGTCGATACCTGTGCGCGCGTGTGTCATTCGCCGACCGGTTACGGGTTGAAGAACACGCTGGGCGAGTCCGCCGGCACGCAAGCCTTCGATTCCGTGCATGCAGGCTGATGTCGTCATGATCATCGGCGCCAATCCCACCGAAGGGCACCCGGTGTTCGGGTCGCAGTTGAAGCGCCGCCTGCGTGAGGGCGCGCAAGCTCATCATCGTCGACCCGCGCGAGACGGCCCTGGTGCGCACCCCGCACATCGAGGCGGACGTACATCTGCAGCTGCAGCCGGGCACCAACGTGGCGATGATGAATGCGCTGGCGCACGTCATCGTGACCGAGGGACTCGTGAAGGAGTCCTACGTCGCCGCAGCGCTGCGAGGCCGCCCTCGTTCGCGCAAGTGGAAGGCGTTCGTCGCCGAAGAGCGCAATTCTCCCGAGGCCGTCGAGGCCATCACCGGGGTGCCGGCCGAGCGCATGCGCGAGGCGGCGCGTCTCTATGGCAGCGCCAGAAACGCCGCCATTTATTACGGGCTGGGCGTGACCGAGCACAGCCAGGGCACGACCACCGTGATGGCGATCGCCAACCTCGCCATGGCCACCGGCAACCTCGGCCGCGAGGGCGTCGGCGTGAGCCCGCTGCGCGGCCAGAATAACGTGCAGGGCTCCTGCGACATGGGCTCGTTTCCGCACGAGTTCACCGCCTACCGCCACGTCTCCGACCCCGCGGTGCGCGCGAGCTTCGAGGCGGTCTGGGGCGTGCACGCTGCAGTCCGAGCCCGGCCTGCGCATCCCGAACATGTTCGAGGCTTCCCTCGATGGCACGTTCAAGGGCATGTACGTGCAGGGCGAGGACTTCGTGCAGTCCGATCCCAACACGCATCACGTCAGTTCCGCCATGGAGGCGATGGAGTGCGTCATCGTGCAGGACCTGTTCCTGAACGAGACGGCCAAGTTCGCGCACGTGTTCCTGCCAGGTTCCTCCTTCCTCGAGAAGGACGGCACCTTCACCAACGCCGAGCGGCGCGTGTCGCGGGTGCGCAAGGTGATGCCGCCCCTGGCCGGTTATGAGGACTGGCAGATCACCTGCCTGCTGTCGAACGCGCTCGGCTACCCGATGAACTACGCGCACCCGAGCCAGATCATGGAGGAGATCGCGCGCCTGACCCCGACGTTCAAGCCGCCTGACCTACGAGAAGCTCGACCGCCTCGGCAGCATCCAGTGGCCCTGCACGGACGAGGCGCCCGAGGGCACGCCCACGATGCACGTGCACCAGTTTGTGCGTGGCAAGGGCAAGTTCTGGGCGACCGACGTACGTGCCGACCAGCGAGCGCTCGACCAGCCGCTTCCCGCTGATCCTGACGACCGGGCGCGTCCTGACGCAGTACAACGTCGGCGCGCAGACCCGGCGCACCAGCAACGTCGTGTGGCACGCCGAGGACGTGCTCGAGATCCATCCGCACGATGCCGAGGTGCGCGGCATCGCCGACGGGGACTGGGTCGGGCTCACGAGCCGCGCCGGCAACACCGTGCTGCGGGCGAAGGTCAGCGAGAAGATCGCACCGGGAGTCGTTTACACGACCTTCCATTTCCCCGAGACCAACGCCAACGTCGTCACGACCGAAAACTCCGACTGGGCGACCAACTGTCCGGAGTACAAGGTCACCGCGGTCGAAGTGGTGCAGGTGAACCAGAAGGACGCCTGGCACAACGCGCCGAGGCGGAGCGAGCATTGCCGCACCCGGGCCGGCGCAAGCGCGATCCGGCGCCCGCGTGAGCCTGCCGCGGGGCTGAGGCGAGCATGGGCACCGAGTCGGTCGCCGAACCGCCGGCGACGGCCGCGCTCGCGGTCAGCTCGCAGGTCAGCGTGGACCGGTGGTGCGCCGGCAGCGTGACCAGGACGACCGACCTGGTCGCCGAAGAAGTGCCCGTCGCGCTCGTCTACCACGACGTTCCGCACGTCGTGATGCTGGCGACGCCGGCGGACCTCGAGGATTACGGCGTTGGATTCACCCTGAGCGAGGGACTGGTCGCGCGCACCGAGGAGATCCGCGGCGTCGAGGTGGCCTACGGTGTCGATGTGGCGGATGTGCGGATCGCGGTGGCGTGGGAGCGCTTCACGCAGCTGCTGCAGCGCCGCCGTAATCTCACCGGCCGTACCGGATGTGGCCTGTGCGGGGCGGAGACCGCCGCGGATGCGATCCGCGATCCTGCCGCCGTTCCGGCGGGGGTCGCCATCAGCGCCGCGCAGCTGCATGCGGCCATCGAGGAGCTCGCGGCGCGCCAGCCGATCAACGCGCGCACCGGCAGCGTGCATGCCGCGGCGTGGGTGCTACCCCGCGAGGGCATCCAGTTGGTGCGCGAGGATGTCGGCCGCCACAACGCGCTCGACAAGACCATCGGGGCGCTCGCGCGCGGCGGTGCGGACTTTTCCGCCGGCTACATGCTGATCACGAGTCGCGCCAGCTACGAGATGGTGCAAAAATGCGCCACCGTCGGCATATCGCTGCTGGCGGCGCTCTCGGCGCCCACCGCGTTCGCCGTGCGTCTGGCCGCAGCGGACCGGCCTTACGCTGGTCGCCTTTGCGCGTCGCGACCGGCACGTGGTTTACGCCAATCCCCAGCGACTGACCGAGATCTGACACAGTAAGCGTATGCACATCGACCTTCTCATCAGCATGGCCAACCAGATCGGCGACTTCTTCAACGGTGCCAGCCCGCAGAGCGCCCCGCGTGATGTGGCGAACCACCTCAAGCGCTACTGGGATCCGCGTATGCGTACGCAGATCATCCAGTACTACGAGGAGCGCCATGGCTCGGGCCTCTCGGATATCGCGCTCGGGGCCATCGCCCAGCTGAAGGCCGAAGAGGCCGCGCCCGCGGCGGCGGGGCCCGGGATCCCGCAGCGCGATCCCAAGCCATGACGGCAGCCCCGGGGAAGGCCCTCATCTGCGGCTCGGTGGCCTACGACACGCATCATGGTGTTCGGCGATCGCTTCGCCAACCACATCCTGCCCGACAAGATCCACATGCTGAACGTCTCGTTCCTGGTGCCGCAGCTGCGGCGCGAGTTCGGCGGCTGCGCCGGCAACATCGCCTACAACCTGAGGCTCCTGGGTGATGAGGGCTACCCGATGGCGACGGTCGGTGCGCGACTTCGGCCCCTACCGTGAGTGGCTGAGCGCGCGCGGGGTGCCCACCGAGTACCTGCGCGTCATCGATACCGAGCTCACCGCGCAGGCCTTCATCACCACCGATCTCGATGACAACCAGATCACCGCCTTCCACCCCGGGGCGATGCAGCACGCGCACCGCAACCGCGTCGGCGAGGCGCGCGGCATCACCCTCGGCATCGTCGCGCCCGACGGCCGCGAAGGGCATGCTCGAGCATGCCGCGCAGTTTGCCAGCGCCGGCATTCCCTTCATTTTCGACCCGGGCCAGGGGCTGCCGATGTTCGGGGGCGAGGAGCTGCGAGCGCTTCATCAGCCAGGCGCGCTGGGTGACGCTCAATGACTACGAGTGGCAGCTGGTGCAGCAGAAAACCGGCTGGGGCGTGCCCGAAGTCCTCGCGCACGTCGAGGCGCTCATCGTGACGCGCGGCGCCGCCGGCTCGAGCATCTACACCCGCGCTGCACGAGCTGGAGATTGCCTGCGCGCCCACGGGCGCCAGTCGTCGATCCCACCGGCTGCGGCGACGCTTACCGCGCCGGGCTCATCCATGGGCTGCTGCACGGGCTCGAGTGGCGCACCACCGGACATATTGCCTCGCTCATGGGGGCCATCAAGATCGAGTCGCGCGGCACGCAGAATCATCGGTTTACACCCGCGGAATTTACTGCCCGGCTGCGGCAGGCATTTCCTTAGAAGCATCCCGGCGAGCCAGGCAACGCGCGGCTGGGTTAAACTACCTGATCAATTTCCCCAACTTGTGTAAAGAACCGAACCTCATGGCGAATGACTTTCTTTTCACCTCGGAGTCGGTGTCCGAGGGCCACCCGGACAAGGTCGCCGACCAGATCTCGGATGCGGTCCTGGATGCCATCCTCAGGGAGGATGAGCGCGGCCGCGTGGCCTGCGAGACCCTCGTCAAGACCGGCGTGGTGATCGTCGCCGGCGAAGTCACGACGCGCGCCTGGGTCGACGTCGAAGCGCTGGTGCGCAAGACCGTGCTCGACATCGGCTACAACTCCTCCGAGATGGGATTCGACGGCGCCAGCTGCGGCGTGCTCAACATCATCGGCAAGCAGTCACCCGATATCGCCCAGGGCGTCGATCGCAAGGACGAGCGCAAGCAGGGCGCCGGCGACCAGGGCCTGATGTTTGGCTACGCCACCAACGAGACCGACGTGCTGATGCCGGCGCCGATCACGCTCGCGCACCGCCTGGTGAAGCGCCAGGCGCAGGTGCGCAAGGCGGGCAAGCTCGCCTGGCTGCGGCCGGATGCCAAGAGCCAGGTCACGCTGCGCTACGAGGACGACAAGCCGGTGGGCCTCGAGGCGGTGGTGCTCTCAACCCAGCACAGCCCGGAGGTGTCCACCAGGGTGCTGCGCGAGGCGGTCATGGAGGAGATCCTGAAGCCGGTGCTGCCGCAGAAGTGGCTCGACAAGCGCACCAAGTACCACATCAATCCGACCGGGCGCTTCGTGATCGGCGGGCCGGTCGGGGACTGCGGCCTCACCGGACGCAAGATCATCGTCGATACCTACGGCGGCTATGCCCGCCACGGTGG
The DNA here is from genome assembly GCA_963806375.1 of uncultured Pseudomonadota bacterium. Taxonomy (GTDB): domain Bacteria; phylum Pseudomonadota; class Gammaproteobacteria; order Steroidobacterales; family Steroidobacteraceae; genus 13-2-20CM-66-19. Next base: position 276,345 of record CAWDXW010000003.1, on the reverse strand, counting down.
CGGCGCGTTCTCGGGCAAGGATCCCTCCAAGGTCGACCGCTCCGCGGCCTACGCGGCGCGCTACGTCGCCAAGAACATCGTCGCGGCGGGGCTCGCCGCAGCGCTGCGAGGTGCAGGTGTCCTACGCCATCGGCGTGGCCGAGCCCACCTCGATCATGGTGGAGACCTTCGGCACCGAGCCACCTCTCGCGCGAGCGCCTGACGCAGCTGGTGCGCAAGCACTTCGATCTCACCCCCTACGGGCTGCGCGAAATGCTCGACCTGGTGCGGCCCATCTACCAGAAGACCGCCGCCTACGGGCACTTCGGGCGCACGGAGCCGGAGTTCACCTGGGAGCGCACCGACCTGGCCGCGACACTCGCCGCGGAGGGCAAGGCGATGCGGGCCGCGTAGAATTGCAGACTTACCGCCGCTTGCTGCGGCAGCCGCGCCCGCTGAGGAGCGTTGCGACAGGACGGCCGGGATCCCCCGGGCCACCTGCCAGGCTCAGCGGGACACGGAACATCCATACGGCGCTCGCTCTGTCATGCACGGAGTATCGAGTATGAACGCCACACTCAAACCCGCCGCTGCCGCGGACTTCAAGGTCGCCGACCTGGCGCTCGCCGACTGGGGCCGCAAGGAAATCGCCATCGCCGAGACCGAGATGCCCGGTCTCATGGCCATCCGCGAGGAATTCGCGCTCACGCACCCGCTGAAGGGCGCGCGCATCACCGGCTCGCTGCACATGACCATCCAGACCGCGGTGCTGATCGAGACGCTGCAGGCGCTCGGCGCCGACGTGCGCTGGGCCTCCTGCAACATCTTCTCCACCCAGGACCACGCCGCCGCGGCCATCGCCGCCGCCGGCACGCCGGTGTTCGCCTGGAAGGGCGAGTCGCTGGAGGACTACTGGGACTACACCCACCGCATCTTCGAGTGGCCGGACGGCGGCTACGCCAACATGATCCTCGATGATGGCGGCGATGCGACGCTGCTGCTGCACCTGGGCGCGCGGGCCGAGAGCGATGCGAGCCTGCATCGCCAAGCCCGCGAGCGAGGAGGAGACCGCGCTGTTTGCCGCCATCCGCGCGCAAGCTGCAAGCTCGATCCGAACTGGTACTCGACGCGTCTCGCCAAGATCCGCGGCGTCACCGAGGAGACCACCACCGGCGTGAAGCGCCTGTACCAGATGGCCAAGGAAGGCCGGCTCGCCTTCCCGGCCATCAACGTCAACGATTCGGTCACCAAGAGCAAGTTCGACAACCTGTACGGCTGCCGCGAATCGCTGGTGGATGGCATCAAGCGCGCCACCGACGTGATGGTGGCCGGCAAGATCGCCGTGGTGTGCGGCTACGGCGACGTCGGCAAGGGCTCGGCGCAGGCGCTGCGCGCGCTGTCGGCGCAGGTGTGGATCACCGAGATCGACCCGATCTGCGCGCTGCAGGCGGCGATGGAGGGCTACCGCGTGGTCACCATGGAGTACGCCGCCGACAAGGCCGACATCTTCGTCACCGCCACCGGCAACTTCCACGTGATCACCCACGAGCACATGAAGCGCATGAAGCACAACGCGATCGTGTGCAACATCGGCCACTTCGACAACGAGATCGACGTCGCGAGCCTCAAGCAGTACCGCTGGGAGAACATCAAGCCGCAGGTCGATCACGTGATCCTGCCCGACGGCCGGCGGCTCATCCTGCTGGCCGAGGGGCGCCTGGTGAACCTCGGCTGCGGCACCGGGCACCCGAGCTACGTGATGAGCTCGAGCTTCGCCAACCAGGTGATCGCGCAGGTCGAGCTGTTCACGCCGCACCGCCAAGTACCCGGTCGGCGTGTACGTGCTGCCGAAGCACCTGGACGAGAAGGTGGCGCGGCTGCAGCTGAAGAAGCTCAACGTGCAGCTCACCGAGCTGACCGACACGCAGGCGCGCTACATCGGCGTGGACAAGGCCGGCCCCTACAAGCCCGACCACTACCGCTACTGATGGGCACCACGAGGCGTGGAGCGCGCCCCCGGCGGCGCGCGGCTGCTCGACGGCAAGGCGGTGGCCGCCAAGGTGCGTGCCCGGGTGGCCGAGCGCGCCGCGGCCTTCGCGGCGCGCTGCGGGCGCCGCCCGGGACTGGCGGTGGTGCAGGTGGGCGAGGATGCCGCCTCCAGCGTGTACGTGCGCAACAAGCGCCGCTCCTCGCTGGAGGCGGGCATCGAGTCCTTTGCGCACGATCTGCCGGCGCATACCAGCGAGGCGCAGATTCTTGCGCTGGTGCAGGCCCTGAACCAGCGACCCGCGCGTCGACGGCATCCTCGTGCAGTTGCCGCTGCCGAAGGGCGTGGACGCCAACCGCATCATGGATGCAGTGGATCCGGCCAAGGACGTCGACGGATTTCACCCGGTGAATACCGGCCTCCTGGCGCAGAAGCGCCCGCGCTTAAGGCCGTGTACGCCCTTCGGCGTCATCCGCCTGGCGCAGGAGTACGGCATCGAGCTCGTGGGACTGCGGGCCACGGTGGTCGGCGCATCGAACATCGTCGGCCGGCCCATGGCACTCGAGCTGCTGCTGGCGCGCGCGACGGTGACGGTCTGCCACACCGGCACCCGCGACCTGCGGGCCGAAGTGGAGCGCGCCGAGTTGGTCGTGGCGGCGGTCGGCAAGGCCGGGTTCGTGCCCGGGGAATGGATCCGCCCCGGGGCGGCGGTGTTCGACGTCGGCATCAACCGCACGCCCTCCGGCAAGCTGGTCGGTGACGTCGAGTTTGAGGCCGCCGCGCAGCGTGCCGGCTGGATCACCCCGGTTCCCGGGGGCCTGGGTCCGATGACCATCGCGATGCTGCTTTCCAACGCGGTGGATGCCGCCTACTGGCGCGAGGGCGTGGCCGAGTAGGGGCTGCCGGCAACGCGCTGAGCGCCGGGCGCTGCGTCGCGTCGCGATGTCGGCATCGACCGACGCGCGTGATCGGTGCGCCATATGCGGATCCTCCGCAGTTCCCGATTTTGCATACCTCATCACTGTGCAGCGCCGCCGTCACCGAGTGGTGTCATGTTGTTGTCACGCTTTAGTTTCATTGCCGATCTGACGTGTTGCCGGAACGCCAACCCGCGGCGCAAGTTGCAAGTTGGGTCGGTACGCGCGCGCACGCCTCCGTCCGCGCCCGCGGCTGTGTACGCGGGTTCCAACATGTTGCAGATCGTTTAGCGGGTGCACGCCTGCGCCGATGGCGGTGTATCATGAGCTGACCCCGGGCCTGTTTTTTTGGAGTACAGCGATGGCAAGACGCCCACCGAATGACGGCGCATCATGGAGCGCCCGCGAACTGAAACCCTCAAAGCACTCGCGAAGGCGGGCACGCCGACGGGGCAGGTTGCGAAGAAGCTGGGACGCACGGCGGCCGCGATACAGCAGAAGGCCATGCGTTCCGGAATTTCATTTCGAGCCGCCAAGCGCTCGGGAGCCCGCCGCAAGAGATGAAGTCGCGGTCGCGCGCGCTGGCGACGCCGTGGCTCTGAGCCTGATGTTGCCTGCGGCTCGTCGCCTGCGCTGGCTGGGCGCGCAGCTGTGCGCTGCCACGCTGATGCTTGCGGTTTCGCTCGGTGTGCCCGCGGCGCCGCAGGCGCATGCGCCGCTGAAGATCGGCATCATCGGCAGCGGGCACATCGGCGGCACCCTCGCCAGCTGTGGGTCGCAGTCCGGGCACGAGGTGCTGATCTCCTCGCGCCACCCGGATAAGCTCAAGGCGCTCGCCGCCTCCCTCGGCCCGCAGCGCGCACGTCGGAACGCCGCGCGAGGCGGCGCTCTTCGGCGATGTGGTCGCTGGTGTCGGTCCCCTACAAGGCGCTGCCGCAGCTCGGCGAGGATCTGCGAGGCGAGCTCGCCGGCAAGATCGTGCTCGACACCTGCAATCCCTATCCGGAACGCGACGGCCCGATGGCGCTCGAGGACGCGCGTCGCGCGGGAACCGGGGTGGCTTCGCCGAAATTTCTACCGGGCGTGCGCCTGGTGCGCGCCTTCAACGCGATCGGCTACCGCGACCTGGCGACGAGTTGGCGCATCGGAGTGGCGCGCTGGTGGCTATACCGCTCGCGGGGGATGACGCCGCGAGCGCTCGCCGTTGCCGAACAGCTGGTGCGCGAGGCGGGGTTCGAGCCGGTGGTGGTGGGGCCTTTAAGCCGCGCGCGCGAGTTCGACGTCGGGACCTATCCCTACACGCACGTGCTGACCGCTGCCGCAGCTCGCACAGTCGCTCGGCCTGAAATAGCGCCTGCATCAGGCCGCCGGTGGCGGCTGCCGCTCCACCTGCGGCAGCCGTCGCTGATGCACGCCCAGCTCGGCGCCGCGGAGGTCCAGATCGTCATGGCCGGCTGCGCGACTTCCGGATCATCCAGCGCCCCGGCGCGCACGAAAACCAGATGCGGGCGCGCCTCCGCGGCGCTGAACAGGTGTGTGCCGCACTGGGGGCAGAAGCGCCGGTGCATGAGGTTGCCACTGTCGGCCGTCAGGCAGAAGTCGCGCAGCTCGCCTGCAACCGTGAGCGCCGCGCTCGGGAAACAGACATTCACGGTGCCGCTGCCCGCACCGAGGTACTGGCACACCCGGCACCAGCACACGCGTGTCAGGATCGGTCGGGCGCCGATCGCATAGCGGACCGCGCGGCACAGGCAGCCACCGCTGATTTGCATGGGATGCGCTCCGCGGGGCGGGAAGCCGAGGGCGCGGAGGATAATACCGAAGGGGGTGGATGCGCACCGGGATGATACGAGCCCAAATCCGGGCGTGCTTTAAAAATGTGCCCGCGCGAAAAATGAGGGCCGCTCGGGAGCTCGTTCATCCGGTGCGAACGCAGTATCGCGAAGCGGCGCTGAACCATCAGTGAATGAGCGCGCAGTCTTGATCAATCGCGCAGCCGGGCCCGCAGCGCGTCCAGCTGCCCTCGGGCTCAGGCCGAGCTCCCCGAGGTAAGCGCGCACACCGCCCGCGTTTTCCAGAAATTTCAGCATGTTGTATGCGCCTTCCTCCGGACAGCGCAGCGCCTCGAGCACGCGCGCCGGGTTGGCGCTCGGGTAGCGTCGCAGGTACTCGGCGCGCAGGTTGTCAGTGCTGACCGCGTAGTCGTACGCGATCGCCCGCCGGCTCGACATCCGCCAGCGCCAGCAGCAGCGCGGCGATGAGGCCGGTGCGGTCCTTGCCGGCCACGCAGTGGAAGAGGAGCGTTCCCGGCGGCGCCTGGGCGATGACGGCGAGCGCGCGGCGCAGTTCATGGCGCACGTGCTCGAGTACGCTGCATTTCCACAGTTCCTTGGCGACATCGCGGCTGCGCAGCCGCCACTCCTCCTCCGTATGGGTGAGGAGCGACACCTGCACGAAGTGCACGTGCGGCAGTGCCTGCGGCACCGGGTTCGGATCGCGCGCGGCTTCTTCCGGCCAGCGCAGGTCGAGTACCGTGCGAATGCCGTGGGTCTCGAGGGCCCTGAGGCCCTCGGCCTTGAGCTGCGCCAGATCGTCCGCGCGCACCAGCGAGCCGCGGCGCGTCAGCTCCCCGTCGAGCGTGGGATAGCCGCCAAGATCGCGTGCATTGAACAGCCCGGGGAGCGACAGCGCGCGACTGCATCAGCGCTGCGGCGTGGAGCTGCTGGCTGAGGGCGACACCGCCGAGGATGAGCGCACCGGCGAGCGCCATCGTCGCCGTGAGCGGCTCCCCGAGGAGCAGCCACGCCCAGATGACGGCAAACAGCGGGATCAGGTAGGTCACCGTCGAGGTCCGTGCCGCGCCGATGCGGCGATCAGACGATAGTAGAAGACGAAGGCGATCCCGGTACACAGCACGCCCAACAGCAGTGCGCTCCCCCACGAGTACGGCTGATCGCGTGCGGGGGCCAGCTGTAGATCGCCAGCGGGGCGAGCAGCACGCTGCCGGTGAGCAGGTTCGCGGCCGCCACGGCGCCCGAGGGCAGCTGGGTCAGGTAGCGGCGCACCAGGTTGATGCCGAAGCCGTAGCACAGCGAAGCCGTCGCGCCGGCGAGCGCCGCGGGCCACACGCTCACGCCGCCGGTGCGCCCGCTCGCCAGGATCGCCACGCCGATGAAGCCGGCCGCCAGGCCCCACCAGCGGCGCGCTCCGATCTGCTCGTTGTAGAAGAAATAGGCGACGAGCGCGGTAAAAAGTACGGTCAGCGCGTTGGTGATGGCGCCGATCCCGGCGGGCGCGCGCTCCGCCCCCCAGGCAAACAGCGCAAACGGGATGACGGAATTCACCGCCGCGATGCCCGCGATGCGTCAGCCACAGCCTGGGTGAGAACTGCGCGCGCGCCTGCCACAGGAACGGCAGGAGGATGAGCGCCCCGAGCGCCAGCCGCGCCTCAACCAGCGGCAGCGCGCCGAACTCGCCGGCCGCGACCCGCATGAAGAGGAAGGAGCCACCCCAGATGGCCCCGAGCAGGACGAGCTCGAGGCTCGTGCGCCCGAAGGCCTTGTCGCTCGCGACGGCGGCGCCGGCGGGGCGCGCATCGCTGGTCGGATCAGTCACGGACATGGCGGGCTCGTCTGGTGTTTAATTGGGAGACCAGTGTGTCAGGGCGCAGTCGCGTGGGGCACCCGAAGCTTGCGCAGCGCGCCACGGTGCCCGTTCAGCGCAGTGCCTGCTCGAAGTCCTCGAGCAGATCCTCGGTGGCCTCGATCCCAACCGAGAGCCGCAGGAGCCCGTCGCCGATGCCACGCTGCAGGCGCTCATCGCGGGTGAGGCCGGCATGCGAGGTGGTGGCGGGCCGTGTCAGCAGGGTGTGCACGCCGCCCGAGGCTCGGCGCGATCGCGGGAATGCGTACCCGTGCGGCGAAATCCTCGGCACCGCTGACGCCCGCGTGCAGCTCGAAGCTCAGCACCCCGCCGCAGCCGGCGAACAGCTCGCGCGCCCGGGCATGCTGCGGATGCGAGGGCAGGCCCGGGTAGTACACGCGCTTCACCTGCGCGTGGCCGGCGAGGAAGGTGGCCACGCGTAAGGTGCTGTCGTTCTGGAAACGCACCCGCAGCGCGAGCGTCTTGAGGCCGCGCTTAAAGAGGAACGCGGCGTGCGGGTCGAGCGCGCCGCCGAGCAGGTTCGCCTTGTGGCGGATACGCTCGATCAGCCTGGCCCGCCCCGGAGACCGCGCCGGCGACGATGTCACTGTGGCCGTTCAGGTACTTGGTGGCGCTGTGGAGCGAGAGGTCGAAGCCGGCCGGGATCGGGCGGAAATTGACCGGAGTCGCGAAGGTGTTGTCGATGATCGCGAGCAGCCCGTGTGCACGCGCGAACGCCACGATGGCGCGCAGGTCGCCGACCTGCAGCAGCGGGTTGGACATCGCCTCCACGTAGATGGCGCGCGTGCTGGGGCGTCAGCTGCGCAGCCCAGGAGTCCGGGCGCGTCGGCGTCGATGAAGCTCGCGCCGAGCCCGAGGTTGGGGAACTCCCGGGTCACCAGATCGTGCGTGCCGCCATAGAGGCAGTTCTGCGCCAGCAGGTGATCGCCTGCAGACAGCACTGTCGAGCAGCGTCGTGCAGATGGACGCCATGCCGCTCGCGCTCACCAGCGCGGCTTCCGCGCCCTCGAGCGCGGCGAGCTTGGCGTGCAGGGCCAGCTGACTCGGGGTGTTGTTGCTGCGCAGGTATCGCACGTCGTCGTAGCGCCGTCTCGCCGGCGTAAGTGTAGGTGGCCGACTGGAAGATCGGCATCTCCACCGCCCCTTCGATGCGCGGCAGCGGTTCGCCGGCATGCACCAGTTGTGTCTCGATGCGGCGGTGGGATTCAGACATGGGTACTCCTGCGTGCGATTGTCATACGGATACGCTACCGTGTCCGTATGCCGTAATGGAGAGACGCCGCCGGCAGCACCCTGCCGGTCGCGGCCCGCAATGCCGCAATCCGATGCCCGCCGGGTAAGTGTAGCCCCCCGGTCCCCACCGAGCGCTTCTCCAGCCGGGTGGCTGACTACGTCCGCTACCGCCCGAGTTACCCGCCGGCGGCCCTCGAGCTGCTGCAGCAGCCGCTGCGGACTTAGCGCGCGGGCGGTCGTCGCGGACCTCGGTTCGGGCACCGGCATCCTGACGCAGCTGCTGCTCGAGAGCGGGGCGCAAGTCATCGGCTGTGGAGCCCAACGACGGCATGCGCGCCGCCGCCGAATACGCGCTCGCCGGCAATCCGCGCTTCCGCAGTGTCAAGGGTTCCGCCGAGGCCAGCACGCTCGGCGCGCGGCAGCGTCGACCTTGTGGTCGCCGCCCAGGCATTCCACTGGTTCAGATCGTTGCTGGCGCGCGCCGCGAAGCACTGCGGGTGCTGCGCCCGGGTGGCTTCGGCGCGCTGTTGTGGAACGAGCACCCGAGCGCCGGCAGCGACTTCCTTGCCGACTACGAGGCGCTGGTGCGCCGGCATGCGCCCGAGTACGACCAGGTCGTCGGCAGCCGTGCCGACGAGACCCGCATGCGGGAGTTCTTCGGCGGCCCCATGGAACTTGCCAGCTTCCCGCACCAGCAGCTGTTCGACGTATGAGGGACTCGCGGCCGCCTCATGTCCTCGTCCTATGCACCCGAAGCGGGCGAGCCGCAGCACGAGCCGCTGCTCGCAGGGCTGCATCGGGTATTCGCACGTCATGCGCACGCAGGCACCGTCGTCTTCCCCTATGTGACGCTCGTGTACTACGCGCAGCTGCAGCACTGAACCGGGTCGAGCACGCCCCGGCGCTGTTTTTGCGCGATGCCTACCACACCCGCACGCGCTCGGCGGGCGCGAGGTACAGCTTCGCGCCGGGTTGCACATTGAAGGCGGCATACCAGGCGTCGAGGTTGCGTACCGTGTCGGCGCGATATTCAGCCGGAGCATGCCCGTCGGTCACGACCTGCTCGCGCAGGGCCGGCTCGCGCGCCTTCTCCCGCCAGCTCTGGGCGAAGCTGAGGAAGAACAGCTGCTCGGCGCTGAAGCGATCGGCCCCGGCGGCGGCGGCTTGCCGCGCAGCGTCAGCAGCCAGCCGTCGTAAGCGACCGAGAGGCCCGCGACGTCGGCGATGTTCTCACTCAGCGTCTGCTCGCCGTTGACGTGGATGTCGGGGAAGGGGCGGTAGGCATCAAACTGCTCCGCCAGGCGTTTGCCGGCGGCCTGAAAGTGCGCGAAGTCCTCCGGGGTCCACCAGTTCTGCAGCCTCCCGCTGGCGTCAAACAGCGCGCCCTGGTCGTCGAAGCTGTGGCTGATCTCGTGGCCGATGGTGGCGCCGATTGCGCCGTAGTCCATCACCTCGGGACGCGTGGCGGATCGAAGTACGGCGGCTGCAGAATCCCGGCGGGGAAGTTGAGCGCATTCATGGCGGGCAGATTCACCGCATTCACTTCCTGCGGCATCATCGCCCATTCCGAGCGATCCACCGGCGTGCCGAGCTTCTCCAGGTTGTGCTCGAGCTCGAAGCGCTCGGCGCGCCCGGCATTACCGAAGGCATCGCCGCGCGCTGCACCTCCAGCGCGGCGAAGCTGCGCCAGTGGTCCGGGTAGCCGACGCCGACCTTGAGAGCAGCGAGCTTGGCCTTGGCGCGCGCGCGCGTCTGCGGCGCCATCCACTCCAGGTGATCGATGCGCACGGCGAAAGCGGCGATCAGATTCTTCACCAGGGCCTCGGCACGCGCCTTCTCGCTCGGCGGGAAAGTAGCGCTGCACGTACAGCTTGCCGACCGCCTCGCCGAGCGCGTTGTTGGTCTCGTCCACGGCGCGCTTCCAGCGCGGCGGCTGCTGCGGCGTGCCGGACAGTACCTGTGCCGTGGAAGTCGAAGTGCTCGGCGTCGAACGCCTTGGGCAGATAGGGCGAGCCTCGTGCTCGAGCAGATGAAAGCGCAGCCAGTCCTTCCAGGTCTCGAGCGGCTCGCTCGCCGTCAGGGCGGAGATGCCGCGAAGTGCGCTCGGCTGCCAGACCACGAACTCGTCCTGCTGCGCCAGACCTGCGGCCGCGAAATAGGCGCTCCAGTCGAGTCCGGGCGCACGCTGCGCGAAGTCGGCCGTCTTCCAGTGGTTGTTGCCCTTGAGACCTGCTCGGTGTCCTGGCGGCTCCAGTGCACCGCGGCGATGCGCCGCTCGAGCTCGAAGATGCGCGCCGCGCGCGCCGTCGGCCTCCGGCAGCTGCGCGAGCGCGAGCACCGCGGCGATGTGCGCCTGGTACTGCGTGCGGATGTCGGCCATTTTCTGCGAGGGATTGAGGTAGATAGTCGCGGTCGGGCATGACCAGGCCGCCCTGCAGCAGAAAGGGCGCGTAGCGGCCCGGGTCGCTCAGGTCCTGCGCAACCCACAGCCCGAACAGGTTCTCGGTATGCAGGCTGGGTGCTGTTGAGGAACGTCGACGTCGGCGCGCAGCGTGGCGCCGAGCGCCTGCCCCAGGGCGGCGCGATCGCTGATCGCGGCGATGCGCGCCAGCGCCGGCTGCAGCGGCTGAGGCCCGCTCTTTCGATCGGCGCCTCATCCATATACGCTGCGTAGTAGGTGCCCACCTTGGCAGCGTCGGACTGCGCCGGCGCTGCCTGGCCGGCCCCCTGGATCAGCTCCGCGGTGCGCTTGCGGGTGAGTTCGATCGACGATCTCGCCCGATCCCCAGGCCGAGCGGTCCGGGCGGGATTTCGGGGTGGCCTTGATCCACGCGCCATTGGCGTAGCCGAAGAAATCATCCCCGGGTTTGACCGTGGGTCGATGCCCGCCAGGTCGAGTCCGGAGGTGGGCGTCGCTGGGCGGCGGCAGCGGTGACGTCGCCCAGCATCAGCGCGGCAGTGCGAGCGGCGAGCAGCGGGAGCCGCAGAGTCTGCGCCGAGCGTGCGCGTCATGGACAACCTCTTGGGTGGGCGGTGGCGCAGTTTACACGAGCCCTTGCGGGCACCACCCGCGACGGCGGCCGCGAGATCTTGTGCCGGCAAGGCTAGCGGACGCGCGCTGTGGCTGCTGCTCATGTCCCTGGCGCCTGCGCCGCTCGCTCTGGCGTGGGGTCCGCAGGGACATCGCACCGTTGGGGCCATCGCCGATCGGCTGCTCACTGCACAGGCGCGCGCGGTGGTGCAGCGCTCTTGGCTGACGATCTGGACAAGTTCGGCAAACCGTCCGGGCGCACGACCCTCGAGGAGGTGTCGGTCTGGTCCGATGAGATCTACGGCACGCCGGCCGCGCGCCCGCGCTGGCATTACGACAACGCGCCGGTGTGCGGCCCGGTCGTGCTCGCCGCCATCTGCCGTGACGGGGACTGCGCCAGCGAGCAGCTGAAGCGCCTGAGCAGCGTGATGGCAGACCCGCGGCGGCGCCGCGCGCGCGCAACGAGGCCCTGAAGTGGGTCGTGCACCTGGTCGGGGACCTGCACCAGCCGCTGCATGCCGCCGACAACGCGGATCGCGGTGGCAATGCTGTCCAGGTCGCACTCGCGGGCGTGAGGACCCGCGGCCGCGAGAGCCTGCATCGTGCCTGGGACAATGACCTCGTCAAGTTGGCCCTGGAGGCGCGCAACCGTCAGCAACCCCCGGCGGACATGGCCCCCTGGTTGCGGGGGCGCAATCGCTGTTAGGCGAGGCCGGCGCGGGTAATCCCGACAGCTGGACGTCCGAATCCAACAACCTCGCCCGCAACGTGGCCTACCGCTACCCCGGGTTCGCCTGCGGGGCCGCCCCGCAGACCATCGTGGTACTCGATCGGGCTTACGTCGCCGGCGCCGCGGAACTGGTCCACGAGCGCCTGCTGCTCGCGGGCGCGCGGCTCGCCAACCTGCTCAATCGGCGCCTTGGCGGGGGTCCATGAGGCCGTGTTGGGAGCCGTTTGCGCACAGTCGGTCTGCGGGCCCGCTGCGTGCGTGCTAAATTAACCGCTCAAGCAGGAGGGAAGGTAAAGCTGTGAACGCCTTTGACGAGAGCCTGGCATCCAATCCGGAGCGCGCCGCCGGGACGCATCACCCGCCGTTTGCGCCGGCTGCCGAGCGCCAGCGCAGGGCGCCCGGGAGTTCCATTGACAGCTGGCTGCTGATGCGACTGCGGGCCTTCCTCGGGGATCCGCCGGTGGAGTTCGCGGTGCGTAGCCGGGCGCTGGTGGGGCCGGGCGACGTGGCCCCGGTGGCGCGCGTGACGTTCGCCAACCGCCGCACCCTCATGCCGATCCTCGCCGATCCCGCGCTGCGCTTCGGCGATGCCTATGCCGAGGGGAGCGTGGCAATCGACGGCGACCTGGTGACCCTGCTGGAGGCGGTGTACCGCTCGGGTGCGGCGGCCGGCAAGTCACCCTCGCTCCTGACCCGGGCACGCGGTGCGCTGCGCCGGCCGCATCCGAATTCGCTCAGCCGCTCGCGCGACAACATCCACCATCACTACGATATCGGCAACGCGTTTTACTCCCTGTGGCTCGGCAGCACGATGGCGTACACCTGCGCCTACTATCCGAGCGCGCAGGCGGGGCTGGATGAGGCGCAGGTCGCCAAGATGGACCACGTGTGCCGCAAGCTGCGCCTGAAGGCGGGCGAGACCGTGGTGGAGGCCGGCTGCGGCTGGGGCACGCTCGCGCTGCATATGGCGCGCAATTACGGCGTGCGCGTACGCGCCTACAACATCTCGCGCGAACAGGTGGCCTTTGCGCGCGAGCGTGCGGCCCGCGAGGGCCTCAGCACCGGCCAGGTCGAGTACGTACTGGATGACTATCGCAATATCAGTGGTCAATACGACGCCTTCGTCTCGATCGGCATGCTCGAGCACGTCGGGGTCGACAACTACGGGCAGCTCGGGGAGGTGGTGGCACGCGCGCTGCAGGGTCGTGGCCGCGGACTCATCCACACGATCGGGCGCAATCAGCCCGCGCCGCTGCAGCCGTGGATCGAGAAGCGCATCTTTCCGGGCGCCTATCCGCCGGCGCTGAGCCAGATGATGGGGCTCTTCGAGCCGGTCAACCTCTCGGTGCTCGATGTGGAGAACCTGCGCCTGCACTACGCGCAGACGCTGCGCGACTGGCTCTCCCTGTACGAGGCCTCCTGCGAACGCGTGCGCGAGATGTTCGATGCGCGCTTCGTGCGCATGTGGCGGCTGTACCTGGCCGGCTCCGTGGCGGCCTTCACGACCGGCACGCTGCAGCTGTTCCAGGTGCTGTTTGCGCCCGGGCAGAGCAATGACGTGCCGCTGACGCGCGCGCACCTGTACGCGGGCTGACGCCCGCGGGCGCGCCATGCGTGCGGTCGAGGTCCTGATCGTCGGCGGCGGCCCTGCCGGGGCAGCGGCGGCCTGGCAGCTGCGCCGCGCCGGTCGCGAGGTGCTGGTGCTCGATCGCGAGCGCTTTCCGCGCCTCAAGCTGTGCGCCGGCTGGATCACCCCGGAGGTCGTCGGGGACCTCGGGATCGACGTCACTGCCTATCCGCATAGCCTGCTCACCTATCCGCGGCTGCGCATGCATTTCGGGCGCTGGCAAGTGCCGGTGCCGTGCGTGCAGCACTCGATCCGTCGCTTCGAGTTCGATGCGTGGCTGCTCGAGCGCTCCGGCGCGGAAGTGATCGAGCACAACGTGCGTCATATCGAGGCCGATGGCGAGCAGTACGTGATCGATGACCGCTACCGCTGCCACTACCTGATCGGCGCCGGGGGCACCCGCTGCCCGGTCTACCGAACGCTGTTCCGGGAGGTCAACCCGCGCTCGAGCGAGCTGCAGCTGGTGACGCTTGAGCACGAGATCCGCTACGAGTGGCGCGAGCGGGACTGTCACCTGTGGTTCTTCGGGCACGGCTTGCCGGGCTACTCGTGGTACGTCCCCAAGGAGCGTGGCTGGCTCAACGTCGGCGTGGGCGGCATCGCCGCGCGCATGAAGGGCGGCGGCCATGACATCCGCGCCCACTGGGGCTACCTCACCGCGACGCTCGAGGCGGGGCTGGCCCCCGGAGTGCAGTACGAGCCGACCGGCTATAGCTATTACCTGCGCGGCAACGTCGACACCGTGCGCTGTGGTAACGCCTTCATCACCGGGGATGCCGCCGGGCTCGCCACGCGCGATCTCGGCGAGGGCATCGGCCCAGCGGTGCGCAGCGGGCTGCGCGCGGCGCGCTCCATCATCGAGGGCACGCCCTACGAGCTGCGCAACGTCACCGGGACGAGCATCGCCAGCATCGCGCGCAGCATGTTCGACCGCAGCGCGCGCGCCGGCGCGCTCGCCGGGGGCCGTGGACACGCGCCCGGCTGAACGCCAAGAGGAGCGGCACATGGCCTACGTCACGGTGATCAACGAGCACGCGCACGTGCAGCAGATCGTCTCCGGGCATCATCACCTGACCGCCGACGAGCCGGTCACGGCCGGTGGCAGCGATGCGGGCTTCGCGGCGCGGGAACTGCTGCTCGCCAGTCTCGGTGCCTGCACCGCGGTGGCGTGCCGCCGTCACGCCGCGCAACGCAACTGGAACGTGGGCAAGATCACCGTCGGGGTGCGCTGGTCGCGCGCCGCCGACGGGCGCGAACACATCGAACGGCGGATTTCGTTCGCGCGGCCGCTGGATGCACAACAGAAGTCGCAGCTGCTGCAGGTGGCCGAGGACTCGCCGATCGCCGGCGTGCTGCGCTCCGGGATCAGCATCCAGTCGGCCATCGTCGACTGAAGCGCCTCACTTCATGCGTTGGGCGCCGATTGCGACCTCGGTGCGGTCGCGGGTGCTGACGTCCACTTCCACGCGCCCGGAGTTCACCAGCACCCACGGCAATGGCACGTTGTCCGGCTGCACCGTGATCACGTGATGCCCGGAAGCCACGGCGGCAAAGTCGAAGCGCCCGTTCGAATCGGTGCGCACGGAGAAGCGCCCGTCGAGGATCACCGTGACGTTCGGCGCGCCGTTCTCGCCGGCATCGAAGCGCCCGTTTTCGTTGGCATCCAGATAGATGACGCCGCTCAGGCGCCCGGACCCGGCCCCGGCGACGCCGCCGAGCGGCACAAAATGTCCGCCGCGCGCTTCCTGGAAGCGCAGGGTGAGGAAAAAGCCGCGCTGGCCCTGGGAGGCCTGCGGCGTCGGCACCGGCGGAGTCAGCGGTGAATTCACTACCAGCTGGTTCCAGGAGCCGACGTGGTTCTCGTAGAAGCTGAAGAGCAGTCCCCAGGAGCGGGCGATCTGATAGTTCAGGGTGATGTCGGCGGAGGTCGTCGGTGCGGCCTGTCCCTGCACGGCATCCGCCCACTGCACGGTGCCATCGAGCGAGAGGCGTGCGGTCAGATCGCCGCCGCCGGAAGCGGCCAGGCGAACGATCGTGCTGTCCGGTTGCGGCTGCCCCGGGATCGGCTCGCCGGTGATGCGATCGACCGCAATGCTCGTGGAGAGGCGCAGCCCCGGCTTCAGGCCCCAGGTCTGCTGCAGCGTCACCGTCGAATCCTGTATCTGCGAGTCCGTCGCGTAGTCAAGCTGCACGCGTCCGGTGCCGTAGCCATTGACCTCATCGACGTAGCCCTCGAGTGACCAGGCGGTGTTGTGGCTGCCGTCGCTGGTCAGAAGTACGTTCGCGACGCCACCGATCCCGAAATCCCGTGACAGCTGATAGCGGGTGTCGCCGTTGAGGAACGTGCTGTTGCTGCCCTTGCCCGACACGGACCAGACCTGGTCGATGCCGAGGTCGGAGGTCCAGCGGCGGCTCTGGTAGCCGAGACGGTAGTAACCGCCCTCGACGTCGCTGGTGATCAGCTGGTTTCCCCAGGCGAGGTTGGGCTCGATGTGAAAGGCGCCAAAGGTCTGGGTGAAGGCGCCGCGCGTGTGCGAGGCATCCGCCCATACGCCGAAGGCGCTGCCGTTGCCGTCGAGCGTGCCGTCGATGAGGTTGACCTGTGCGCGGCTGCCGCCGTCCTGCCAGGCGGCGCTCAGGATCCCTGTGTCCGAGGAAATGCGCTGGTTGGCTACGTCCTGCGGCAGCAGGGTCGAATCGGGCGGCTGGTAGTAGATGTTGGCATCGTGGGCGCCGGCGTACTCACCGCCGATCGTCCAATGGGCCGCGGGCGACCACTGCGCGCCGAGCGTCTCGGTCGAGCCGCCGAGGGTGTCGAAGGTCGGGACCTTGATCCCCCCGTAGAGGCCTGGTTCCCCGCCGCCGGCCACGATCTGCAGGCCCGAGGGCCCGCGCCACTCGGTCTCCGCGCCGAGCATGGTTCCGGAGGAGAGCACGAAGCGCTGCTGCATGCGCTCGAGGTTGATGAGCGGGGCATTGAGATCGCCGAGGGCGTTGTCGGCCTGCCAGCCGCCATCGAACGGCATGCCGCGCTGGTGCAGGGTGAAGGAGGTGTTGTCATTGCCGCCGCTCAGCCGCGCATCATCGCCGCCGATGCGCACTGCGCCGTCGGCCGACCAGGCGCCGAGGGTGCTCGTCTCCCACTGGCTGTCCACGACGATGCCGTTCTCGTGCAGCGTCGGGGCAGCGTTCACGCCCTGCTGGGACAGCGTGCTCGTGACCCCGTCGATGCGAATCGAGCGCGCCAGCCCGCTCGAGTCGGTCGTGCTCAGGTAGTCGCCGCTGGAGATATCCGGCGTGAGCGTGCCGCCGCCGATGAGGCGATCCTCGTAGGCGGGCGCGGCAGGGGCGGCGGATTGCGCGCGCGCCGAAGGAGAGCCCCCTGCGAATGCGAGGACTCCGAAGACACACAGGCACGCGACCCGGGACCGGGCGTGTGCTGCGCGCGCTTTCATTTGAAGCGCTCGTCGAGTTCGGTGCGTTGGTCAGCCCATTCCAGCGTGCCCTGTACCGTCACCGGGAAGGAGAGCGTGGGGTTCGGGTTGTCGCTGGTGGAGGGCGTCAGGAACACCTCGCGCACCTCGCCCGGCAGGATGGGGAAATCCGAGGGCGTGAAGTCGTACTTGCGACCGCTCGCGTCCTTGCCGGTGAGGAAGCCGCTCATGCGCGTATGGGCATTGCCGGCGTTGTGCACCCGCAGCGCGGGCACCCGCTGGCCGTTGAGCGTGATCACTTCCGGGCCGAACATCTCGATCTGCGGGGCGGCGTCGCCGACCGTGACGTAAACGATGACGCCGATGCGCCCGACGATCGGCAGCTGCACCGCGCCGGCCTTGGTCACCGAGGGCTCGTCGGCCTCGATCATGATGGCGAAGCGGCACTCGCCGGCGGGTGCACCCTTGGGCACCTGCACTTCAAAGCGGTAGCGGATCGTGGCTCCGGCGGCGAGCGTCACGAGCGGGCGCTCGATCGCGACCCATGGCCGGCAGCTGTCAGGCTGCAATTCATCGTGAAACGTCACCCCGTAGTCGGCGCCGAGGACGAAGTCCGCGGTGTGTACGCGGAATTTCCCGGGCGTATTCGAGCGGTTGGTGACTTCGAGCACCTGGCGCAGCGTGCCGCCGGATTTCCCCGACAGCTCGAAGCGCGGCGGCGACACCAGCGCAGCGAAGCCGTCCGCACGGACGTCCGGGGCGGCCCAAGAGGCGAGAAGGAGGGTGGCGGTGAAGATTAGGCGTCGCACGATCAGTCCTCGTCCATCTCAAAGCGGAAGTTGACCGGGTACGTCTGCAGCATGCGGCGGCCGTCGACGGTGATCGTCAGCTGCACGACGTCCTCGATGAAGGGTGTGGTGATGGGACCGGCGTACACGAGCGCGCGCGTGCCCGGCACGAGCTGCCCCGGGAGCAGCCGCCCCTGCGTGGTCCACGCTGCGGTCATACCCCCGGGCTGTTGCGCGGGCAGCACCAGGTAGATGCGGCCGGTGCGGCGCAGCCACGCACTCACGTTGAGCCGCAGGCGCAGCTGCAGCGTGCCGACCATCTGGCTGCCGGCGGGCCCGCGGGGCTGCGCCTGCTGCCAGCGCATGGCGACCGCGGTGTTGTAGGGCAGCGTTCCGGAGTCGTCGATGACGGTCGTCTTGGCGAACGCAGCCGCTGACGTAAGCCAGATTATGCAGAATGCGAAGATGTAAACAGGGCGCACGGCGTCTGTGCCTGAAGGGGGGCCGCGTTACGGCGCCGTGAGCGTGTACAGCACGCGGCCCGTATAGGTGCCCGCGGCTGGTACGACGGAGTTCTTGTAGGAGAAGGTCCAGCAGCTCTCGGCCCACTGGTTCTGGGCGATGCTGCCGACGTTGAGCGAGGCGCCGCTGAAGCTGCCAGCCGGGAAGGGCTCGGCGCCGGTGTCCTGGTTGCCGGCGCTGGTCCAGCTGATCTGCGAGAACGGCAGCGTGTCGCCGGCCGCATCGGTGAGCGAGGTCGGCACGGTGGCAATCACGGAGACGGTCCCCGTGCCAGCGCCGGTCGTGCGGTAGAAGCCGCCGATGTACAGCTGTTGCGGCAGGTTACAGAAGGCAAATCCGTCCCAGAAACTGTCGGCGGCCGTGCTGTCAGTGGTCATCGCCTGCGCGGTGGCGTTACCGACGCTCGCCGCGGGGACCGTGGCACTCACCTTGTTGATGGTGGTGTTGATGCCGGGAGTGCCGGTCGGCTGTCCGTTGCCTTTGATGGGCGTGTAGTTGCCGCCGGTGAACGTGCCGTTGCCGATCTGCAGGTAAATCGTCTTGGGCGCGGCCGCCGTCAGCGTCGCGGTGAATGCGAAGGCGCCGCCCGCCGCCGCGAGGCAGCCTAGGGCGAGCGCCGCCGCGGCACGCCGGGGCTTCATGGCCAGGGCAGAGCTAGACCCCCGGGGGCGCTCATGCATGTCGCGCCTCCCGGGGGGCATAGTGCACCGGTACTCGGGTCGAACCGACGGTTACGGCACCGAAGCGGTGTACGTAACGCGGCCGCCGTTGACGCCAATGCCGCCGTAGGTGCCGGCCGGGGGCGACGTGGCATTGGCGTACTTGTACGCCCACTTCGCATCCTGCTGGACGACCTTGCCGACCGCGGTCAGCGTGCTCGTGGTCGTGGCACCGTCCACCAGCGCCGGGGGCGCGAGGATGGTCCCCGTGGTGTTGGCGGTGGCGGTCGTGGTGATCGTCGCGTAGCTGATCGTGTCGCCGGCGCCATCGCTCAGCGGCCCGCTGGTCGTAGAGCTCAGCGTCACGTTGCCGCTGTTGCCAACGACGACCGCAGTTTCCACGCCGCCGGTGAGGTCACCGCCGGTGCCCGCGAGTGCCGTGCCGTTGCCGACCTGCGCGGCCGTCGGCGCCCAGGTGATCTCATCAACTGTCGCCAGGGTGGCGAAGCCGCCCGCCGCCGTGCCGGTGCCGGTGCCCACGCGCAGGAACAGGAACTTCGGGATGGTGATCTGGAAGTCGACGTGCGCCGTGGCCGTAAGGGCCCCTGCGCCGGTCTGGAAGTTGGATTCGGCCGTTGCCAGCATGGGCGCCGCGACTACCGCAGCCGCCAGCACGCTCTTAATAAAGAATGAAGTCCGCATGATGCTTGGTTCCTAACTTGAGAGAGATCCGGTGCTGAAATTCTGGGGATTAGTTTAGAGAGCCGGATTGGCCCCGATCCGTGCTTATGTCACGCTTCTGATCGTTACCGGGACCCCACAGGCGTGGGCCGGCGGATAACGCGATCCAGTCGGAACCTCTCGGTGGCGCAGAATGTGAAGCCCGCCACAAGTTTGCGGCGACTGCTGTGGCAGGCAATGTCAGGGAAAGGAAGGTGACCGGTGAACCGACAGGAATTCGCAGCGCGCTATGGGCCGGTCGCACTGGTACTCGGAGGATCGGAGGGAATCGGGCGCCAGTTTGCCGAACAGCTCGCGGCGCGCGGCCTGGACCTGGTGTTGGTGGCGCGCACGGCCGCCGCGCTCGAGACCGCCGCCGCCGAAATTCGTAAGGCGCACGGCGTCGGGGTCACGACCTTTGCGCGCGACCTGACCGCGCCGGCGCTGGAATCCTTCGCCGACGCGGTGCTCACGGAGTACGACGTCGGACTCGTGGTGTGCAACGCGGGGGCGACCCACGGGATCGGTGCGTTTCTCGATGCGCCGCTCGAGAAGGCCCTGCAGCTGGTGCGGCTGAACGGTCTCGCCCCGCTCGTCTTTGCCCACAAAGCGCTCGGCCGCCGCCGCGGCCGCGGCGCCGGGCTCATCGTCGTCTCCTCGATGTCCGGCCTATGTGGCACGGGGCTGATCGCCACCTATGCGGCCGCGAAGTCCTTCGAGATCGCGCTGTGCGAGGGGCTGCACTGGGAGCTGGGCGCGGCCGGCATCGACGTGCTGTGCGCGGTGGCCGGGCTCACCGACACGCCGGCGATGCGCCGCTCGGGGCTGTCCTTCAGCGCCGCGGCGCAGAAGGGCTACCAGGCGATGAGCGCTGCGGCCGTCGCGCAGGGCGCGCTCGAGCAGCTCGGCCAGGTCGCGGTGTGGTATGCGGTGGGCGAAGCCGCAGCAGGGGCGCTGCGCCAGCTGCCCCGGCCGCAGCTGACCGCGGCCATGAGTGAGGCCTCCGCGGCGATGTACGGGGTGAGCTGGCCTTGAGTGGGAGGGCTGCTTGCGCTCCTGTGGCCTAGCGGGCGAACAGTTGCGTCAGGTCCGCGAAGGCCTTGAACTCGAGCGCGTTCCCGGAAGGATCTAAAATGAAGAGCGTGGACTGCTCACCGGGCAGACCCGCGAAGCGCACGCACGGCTCGATCACCCACTCGAGCGGCTGACTGCCTCAGGCGCGCGGCGAGCTGCTGCCACTGCCCGGGCTCGAGCACCACACCGCAGTGCGGCACGGGCACACCGTGGCCGTCGACAGGGTTGAAGTGCGCAGCGATACGGCCGTGCGGCCCAAGCGCGGGATTCAGGTGACAGACGAACTGATGTCCGTACAGGTCGAAATCAACCCACTCCGCGGCGCTGCGGCCCTCCGCGCAACCGAGTACCTCGCCATAGAACCGGCGCGCTTCTGCGATATCCCGAACCTGGACGGCCACATGGAAGGGCCTGAGAGCCACGCATACTCCGTCTAAAGGGCCCTGGGGCGCCTGTGGAAAGCATAGCAGGTGAGGTCGCAGCGCCTTAAAGCTGCGGGCACGGTCGCCCGCCGTGCGCGCGTTCCCCGTCTCGCTCGCCGGAGGCAGAGCCGGCGGACGCGCCCCCGCCCGGTCTTTAGGCGGCCGAAGCCACGTGCGCCGGCACACTCTGCTGCAGGTGAGAAGGCACCAGCAGCACCGGCACGGAGCTGCGGCGCAGGACGTACTCGGCGTCGCTCCCCATGACGAAGCGGCCCAGCCCGTGCCGGCCGTGCGTGCCGCACACGATCAGATCCGCGCCCCAGCTATTGGCTTCCTCCAGGATGCGCAGACCCGCCTGTCCGCCAAACTCCTCGATGAGGTGGCTGTCGGCGCTCACGCCGGCATCGCGCGCCTCGGCCTCGGCCGTGGCGAGCACCGCCTGACCCGCCTGACGCAGCTGCTCGAGCACCAGATCCGTGCCCGGGCTGCCCCCCGGGGGCACGACCGCCGGCAGTTCATCGACGACATGCAGGAAGTGCAGCCGCCCACCGTGACGGCTCGCGAGCCGGATGGCTTCGCGTAAGCCGAGCATCGAGGGCTCACTGCCGTCCACCGGAACCAGGATCTTCTCGTACATGGCTTGCTCCCAGTGGCCATCGTATGGCGCTAGTGTGCGCCGGGAACGCACAGCCAGGAAATTGCGGAAACTACCTGCGTTTCCCCACGGTTTTATCCGCGGGATCCGCACAAGTACGGACACGCGCTGCGCCGGCCAGTGCCTTAGTATCCATGCAGCGAGGTGGATCGCATGAGCGCCGATAAGAGCATATTGGTGGTGCTGGAGCGCACCGGGGATCCCGCCCCAGTCCTTAGCCGTGCGGTCGTGCTCGCGCGTCAGCTTGGCGCGCGGCTGGACATCTGCCTGTGCGAGGCGGAGGCCGCCTTTGCGCTGCAGCATCAGTTCGATACCGCCGCCACCGACCGCGTGCGCCAGTGGAGCCAGCAGAAAGCGCACGCCTGGATCGAGCGGGCCTGGCAGTCCGTCGGTGCTCCGGACGTCGCGGTGAACATTGAGGTCGTGTTCGAGAGCCCGATGTTTGAGGCGGTGCGCCGCCGCGCCCAGGCATTGCACCCGCAGCTCGTGGTGCGCGGCATCGGCACGGCGGCGGAATGCACCTTCAGTGTCGCGGATGCCGATCTGGTGCGCGCCTGTCCGGCGCCATTGCTGCTGACGCGCGGGCGCCCCTGGCGCGTCCACCCGACCGTTGCGGCGGCGCTGGACCTTTCCGGCGAAGAGCCGCCGCAACTGATCCACCGGGTGCTGCTCGCGGCCGCGGACATCGCGCGGCGCTGCGGGGCGAGCGTCGAGTTGCTGTACGCGCAGCGTGAGACACTGGCCGCAGTGGCGCAGCCGCAGGCGCAGCTCGCCAGCCACGCCGCGGCGGCGGCCGTGAGTCCGGCGGCCCTGCACGTCCTCAGCGGGGAGCCGGCGCAGGCGATCGCCGAGTTTGTGCGGCGGCGCGAATACGAAATTCTCGTGCTGGGTGCGCTCGCGCACCGGCACGCGCAGGTCGGCTCCCTGACCGCCCACCTGCTCGAAGCGCTCGATTGCGATCTGCTGCTGGTGCGTCCCGCGCCGCCCGGCGCCGCTCAGTAACCCGGTATCGGCGCGGCGGCGATGATCTGTGCACCGCGCGGGCGGCGCGCCACCGGGCTCTTAAACTCGCGCGGCTTGACGATGAGGACGTCACAGTTCAGCCGATCGAGCATGCGTTCGGCGGTATTGCCAATCAGCAGCCGCTTCAGCCCCGAGCGGGCCACGGCTCCCATCACCACGATGTCGGCGCCGGTGTCATCGGCGACATGCTGGATCACATCCACCGCGAATCCGGCGATGACGTGACGGCGCGCTCGCGGGATGCGCAGGAGGTTCAGTTTCGGCTCGAGTTCCGCCGACGCACGCGCGGCGGCCTCGCGCTGCACGCGCCCCGGCTCCGCGCCTGAGGTGGCGCGGGAGGGCTGCAGCTGCGGCGGCAGCGGGTTGAAGGCGTAGGCGGCATGCAGCGTACCGCGCAGACGCTGCGCGAACGTATCGGCGAAGCGCAGGATCTCATCGTCCAGATCCTGCGGTTTCGCAAAGGCATGCCCGGGATCGACGGCGGCCAGCACCCGCGGGCGTCGATAGGGCTTGCGGTTTTTCACCAGCAGCACCGGCACACGGCTGATGCGCAGCAGTTCCCAGTCGGTAAAATGCAGCAGCCACGGTGCCAGGTGACCGCTGCGGTGACTGTCGACGACGATCAGGTCGGCCTCGAAGTGCTCAGCGGCGCGAATCACCGCCTCGTGCGCCGGATAGTCCCACGTGACCGCGGTCGTGACCTCGAGGCCGCGCCGCCGCAGCCCGTGCGCCAGCGCCTCCAGCCGACGCTGGTAGGCGCGGCTTTGCCGCTCCTCGAGCTGCGCGAGCGAGGGACTGTTGAGCTGCGCCACATCCAGATAGATCGGCTCCGGGATCGCATGGAACAGACATACTTCGGCGCCGAGCGAGCGCGCCACCTGCGCCGCCTTGGCAATGGCAGGGATGGCCCGTGCACGCGGGTCCTTGATGGCGACCAGGATGCGATGGATGGCGTACACGGGCTGGTCCTTCGGAACGGATGTGACGGTAGGGTGACTATGTACGCGCGGATTGCGACCGCCGTATGTCGGCGACGGAGCGCGCGCCGGCGCGCGCCTCGAGCGCCGCACGGCTGACGCGCAGCAACTCATCGATCTGTGCCGCCGCCGTCCGCCAGTCCTCCGGTTCGGGACCGGGCTCCAGGCCACGCCACCGTGCGAGCAGCTGGGCGGCCTTGCGGATCATCGCCTCACGTTCCTCGCCCGCGCCGGTGGGGCCCTGCGGAGGGACCCAACTCGCCGGACTCCCGAGCTGCGCTGCTTGCATCTCTGCGCCCTTACCTGATTCTGTGAGGGAACGTTAGCGCGGGTGGCGGGCGCCTTTAAATCCGTACAAATGCATATGCGGCCCGGCCACGCCGGCTCAGCGCAGCGTCCAGGGCTCCGCCGCTGCGCCGGGTCCCTGGGAGAAGTGCTTCGCGAGGAAGGCCTCGCCGCTTTCGAGGACGAAGTAGCGGAACGCCTCGGCCGCGGGCGACAGGGTCTTGGCGAGATTGTTCACCACGTGCCAGCGGCGCATCACCGGCAGGCCCTCGGTCTCGGGGGCCGCGATGAGATTGTGGTCGAGCTCCAGGCCCACGGTGTGCAGCGACAGCAGCGCGACCCCCATGCCGGCCATCACGGCCTGCTTGATCGCCTCGTTGCTCGACATCTGCATCACCACCTGGGGGCGCATCTGGTGGTGTTCCATGTACTCATCGAGCGCCGCGCGCGTGCCCGAGCCGGGCTCGCGCACGATGAATCCCTCGTTCATGAGCGCGCGCGCCGGGACCTTCTCGGCACGCGCGAAGGGGTGCTCGATGGACGCCACGAGAACATGAGGGTGCATCGCGAAGGGTTCGGCGCGCGAGGGCCAGTTCTTCGGCGGCCGTCCCATGACCGCCAGTTCCACGACGCCCGCGCGCATGAGCGCCACCACTTCGTCGCGGTTGTTCGCCACCTGCAGCCGGATCTCGATCCCCGGATGTTCGTTGCGAAAGCTCGCGAGCAGCCGCGGCAGGAAGTACTTCGCGGTGCTGACCATGGCCACGTCCAGTACCCCGGTGCGCAGCCCCCGGAAGCGCGCCACCATGTCCTCGGCGTCCCGCATGGCCGCCAGCACCCGCTGGGTGTAGGCAAGCACGTACTCCCCGACCATGGTGAGAGAGACCTTGCGGCTCGAGCGGTCGAACACCGGCAGGCCCACTTCCGCCTCCAGCTCCTTGATCTGCATGGAGACCGCCGGAGCGCTCAGTCCCAGCTCCTCGGCGGCGCGCGCGAAGCTCGAATGCCTCGCAACCGCCGAAAAGACGCGCAACTGTCGCAGGGTGGCGTTCTTCATTAAGGATTTCTTATCCTGGCAGTAATTTAAAGTGACTTCACTGAATAATATCTGACCCGTACAGTCCGTCTCAAGCAACAAGATCGAGGCGGAAACGATGGATATCGCGACGGAGACACGGGCTGAGGGTCCGACGGCCATTACGGATGCGAAGAAGCGCTACCGCGCAGGCGTGCTCAAGTACCGTCAGATGGGCTACTGGGAGCCGGACTACGTTCCCAGGCCGACCGACACCGTCTGCCTGTTCCGCATCACCCCCCAGGACGGAGTCGACCCGGTCGAGGCCGCCGCGGCGGTGGCGGGGGAGTCCAGCACCGCAACCTGGACCGTAGTCTGGACCGATCGCCTCACGGCCTGCGACAGCTACCGCGCCAAGGCCTTCAAGGTAGAGCCCGTCCCCAGCAGCCCGGGGCAGTACTTCGCCTGGGTCGCCTATGACATCGTGCTGTTCGAGGAGGGTTCGATCGCCAACATGACGGCGAGCCTGATCGGCAATGTTTTTAGCTTCAAGCCGCTGAAGGCTGCGCGCCTCGAGGACATCCAGATCCCGGTCGCGTACGTGAAGACCTTCAAGGGCCCCCCCACCGGGCTTATCGTCGAGCGCGAGCGGCTCGACAAGTTCGGCCGCCCGCTGCTCGGGGCCACCACCAAGCCGAAGCTCGGGCTCTCGGGCCGTAACTACGGGCGGGTGATCTACGAGGGCCTCAAGGGCGGCCTCGATTTCATGAAGGACGACGAGAACATCAACTCGCAGCCCTTCATGCACTGGCGCGACCGCTTCCTGTACGTCATGGACGCGGTGAACAAGGCGAGTGCCGCCACCGGGGAGGTGAAGGGCTCGTACCTGAACGTCACCGCCGGGACCATGGAGGACATGTACGAGCGCGCCGACTTCGCCCGGGAACTCGGCTCGGTGGTCGTCATGATCGATCTCATCGTGGGCTGGACGTGCATCCAGAGCATGTCCAACTGGGCGCGCCGCAACGACATGATCCTGCACCTGCATCGCGCCGGTCACGGGACCTACACGCGTCAGAAGAACCACGGGGTGAGCTTTCGCGTCATCGCCAAGTGGCTGCGCCTCGCGGGCGTGGATCACATGCACGCCGGCACCGCCGTGGGCAAGCTCGAGGGCGACCCGCTCACCGTGCAGGGTTACTACAACGTCTGCCGCGACAGCTTCACCCGCCAGGACCTGCCGCGCGGGGTGTTCTTCGACCAGGACTGGTGCGACATCAAGAAAGTGATGCCGGTCGCCTCCGGCGGCATTCATGCCGGTCAGATGCATCAGCTGCTCGATCTCTTCGGCGATGACGTGGTGCTGCAGTTCGGCGGCGGCACCATCGGCCATCCCGGCGGCATTCAGGCCGGCGCGGTCGCCAACCGTGTGGCGCTGGAAGCGATGGTGAAGGCGCGCAACGAGGGCCAGGACATCCGCAACCAGGGAGCGGAGATCCTGCGCAAGGCGGCGCGCTTCTGCAGCCCGCTGCAGCAGGCGCTCGATACCTGGGGCGACATCACCTTCAACTACACCTCGACCGACGCTTCGGACTACGTGCCGACCGCCGCCGTGGCGCACTAAAGCGGAGAGCGCTTCCCATGATGACCAATCCCACCGGCCGCATCACGCAGGGGCAGTTCAGCTTCCTCCCCGAGCTGAGCGATGCGGAGATCACGCTGCAGATCGAGTACGGGCTGAAGAAGGGCTACGCCTGGAGCGTCGAGTACACCGACGACCCGCACCCGCGCAACACCTACTGGGAGATGTTCGGCATGCCGATGTTCGACCTGAAGGATGCCGCCGGCGTGCTGATGGAGCTGCACAACTGCCGCAAAACCTTCCCGCAGCACTACATCCGCCTGCTGGCGTTCGACTCGACGCGCGGAATCGAGAGCATCGCGATGAGCTTTATCGTCAACCGGCCCGCGCACGAGCCCGGTTTTGCACTCGAGCGGCAGGAAACCCGCGGTCGCAACCTGCGCTACACCGTGCGCAGCTACGTCGCCGACCGCCCGGAGGGCGAGCGCGCCAACGGCAAGGGCTGAAGGCCGCCATACGCACAGGAGGGGACCCGTGTACACGATCGCGCCTTCGATACTCTCGGCGGATTTCGCGCGCCTCGGCGAGGAGGTCAAGCGCGTCATCGCCGCCGGCGCCGACTGGATTCACTTCGACGTCATGGACAACCACTTCGTGCCGAACCTCACCATCGGTCCGCAGGTGGCCGCGGCGCTTAAACCCTACCTCGGGCGCGCGCAGGGCGGCCGGGCGCTGCTCGACGTGCACCTCATGGTGCAGCCGGTGGACGCACTGGTCAGCGCCTTCGCCGCGGCCGGCGCCAACCTCATCAGCTTCCACCCCGAAGCCTCGCTGCACGTGGACCGCACGCTGCAGCTGATCCGGGCGGCCGGCTGCCAGAGCGGTCTCGCCTTCAATCCCGCCACCTCGCTTGAGGCGCTCGAATACGTGATCGACAAGGTCGACCTGGTGCTCATCATGAGCGTCAATCCCGGCTTCGGCGGCCAGAGTTTCCTCGACTCGGCGTTGAAGAAGATCGAGCGTGCCCGTCGCCTCATCGAGGCTTCTGGGCGCGACCTCCGGCTCGAGGTCGACGGCGGCATCAAGGTGCAGAACATCCAGCGCGTCGCCGCGGCCGGCGCGGACACGTTCGTGGCCGGCAGTGCGATCTTTGGCTGCGCGGACTACCAGGCGGTCATCGACGCGATGCGCTACGAGCTGCGCCGCGCCGCGCCCGTCAGCAAGGTGGCCTGACCCGCATGAGCACGCCGCTTTACTCGATTCCGGGCAGTGCGCCGTCGGCGCCCGAGGGACCCGCGGCCACCCCCGCCGCGTCGCCCAAGGGCGCCGACGGCGCGCGCACCGTCAGCGAGGTGCTCGCGCAGAGCCAGGCGGATGCGGTCATGGACGAGCTCGACCGCGACCTCGTGGGACTGGCGCCCATCAAGGCGCGTATCCGCGACATTGCAGCGTTGCTGGTGATCGACAAGCTGCGTATGAACCTCGGCCTGCAGGCGCAGGCGCCGAGCCTGCACATGTCATTCACCGGTAACCCGGGCACCGGCAAGACGACCGTGGCGCTGCGCATGGCACAGATCCTGTTTCGTCTCGGGTACGTGCGCAAGGGCCACCTGGTCGCGGTGACGCGCGACGACCTGGTGGGCCAGTACATCGGGCATACGGCCCCGAAGACCAAGGAAGTGCTGAAGCGCGCCATGGGCGGCGTGCTGTTCATCGACGAGGCGTACTACCTCTACCGGCCGGAGAACGAGCGCGATTACGGCCAGGAAGCCATCGAGATCCTGCTGCAGGTCATGGAGAACCAGCGCGATGACCTCGTGGTGATCCTCGCCGGCTACAAGGAGCGGATGGAGACCTTCTTCCGCTCCAACCCCGGCATGAGCTCGCGCATCGCGCACCACCTCGACTTTCCCGACTACATGCCCGAGGACCTGCTGCGCATCGCCGACAAGCTGCTCACGCAGCAGAACTACCATTTCACGCCGGCGGCGCGGGCGGCATTCGAAGAATACCTGGCGCACCGCATCCGCCAGCCGCACTTCGCCAATGCCAGGAGCGTGCGTAATGCGCTCGACCGCGCGCGCCTGCGCCAGGCGAGCCGCCTGTTCGCCGACCGACACCGCGAATTCACCCCGCAGGACCTGACCACCATCGAGGTGGCCGACATCCGCGCGAGCCGGGTGTTCCAGGCCCCAGCCGTCCAGAACCATTAATAAGGAGTCCCGGTCATGCATCTCGGGCGCACCACCCTGTCGAAATTCCTCATCCAGCAGCTGAACGGCATCGCCGACTCCCAGGATCTGGGTGCGCTCCTGGTGGATGTGGCCGCGGCCGTAAAGGCGATCTCGGCGATGACCGCCAAGGGGGCGCTCGGGGGGTACCTGGGCGAGCATGGCGGCCGCAACGTTCAGGGCGAGATCCAACAGAAGCTCGACGTGCTGGCCCACGAGACGATGATCCGCAGCTGCGAGTGGGGCGGCCTGCTCGCCGGCATGGCTTCCGAGGAGCTGGCGGAGCCGTATGCGGTGCCGGCTGAATTCGCCCGCGGGCGCTACCTGCTGGTGTTCGATCCGCTGGACGGCTCATCCAACACCGACGTCAACGTCGCGGTCGGCACGATCTTCTCGGTGCTGCGGCATGAAAAGCGCGAGGCGCCCTGCGCCGCGGATTACCTGCAGCCGGGGCTGAGGCAGGTCGCCGCCGGCTACGCGATCTACGGGCCGGCCACGATGCTGGTGATCACCGTCGGCACGGGCACCCACGGATTCACGCTCGACCGGGAGATCGGCAACTTCATCCTCACGCACCCGGATCTGCAGATTCCGGCCGACACCAGCGAATTTGCGATCAACACCAGCAATGCCCGCTTCTGGGAGCCGCCCGTGCACCGCTACGTCACCGAATGCCAGGCTGGCAAGAGTGGTGTGCGCGCACGCGACTTCAACATGCGCTGGATCGCCTCGATGGTCGCCGAGGTGCACCGCATCCTCATGCGCGGCGGGGTCTTCATGTATCCCAAGGACACCAAGGACCGCAGCAAGCCAGGACGCCTGCGCCTGCTGTACGAGGCCAATCCCGTCAGCCTGCTGGTCGAGCAGGCCGGCGGGCGCGCCACGACCGGCAGCCAACGCGTGATGGAGGTCAAGCCGGAGAGCCTGCACCAGCGCATCCCGTTGATCCTCGGCTCGCGCCACGAGGTGGAGCGCATCGAGCGCTACCACGCCGAATGGGCCTGCGGGACCGACCGGCCGTTCTCCTCGCCGCTGTTCAACGAGCGCTCCCTGTTCCGCCCCGAGGCGCGCCTGTAGCGTCCGGCAACCGCCCGAGAAACCGCGCCATGTCGATCAGGCATCCCGTCATCGCCGTCACCGGCTCCTCCGGCGCCGGCACCACCACGGTCATGAAGTCTTTCGCGCACATCTTCCGGCGCGAGGGCATCAAGGCGCAGGTGATCGAGGGCGACTCGTTCCACCGCTACAACCGCAAGCAAATGCGCGAGCGGGTGCTCGCGGCCGACAACGGCAGCGAGTCCCCGATCAGCCATTTCGGCCCGGAGGCGAACCTGCTGGCGGAGCTCGACGCGACCTTCGCCGAATACAGCGCGAGCGGGCGGGGGCGCGTGCGCCGCTACGTGCACGACGCCGCCGAGTCCAAGGAACTCAATGCCGAGGCCGGCACGTTCACCGACTGGCAGCCGATGATGGCCGACAGCGATCTCCTTTTCTATGAGGGCCTGCACGGCGCCTATGTCGGCGCGGGCGTCGACGTGGCGCGGCACGTGGACCTGTTGGTCGGCGTGGTGCCGATCATCAATCTCGAGTGGATCCAGAAGCTGCACCGCGACCGCACCCACCGCGGCTATAGTCAGGAGGCGGTGGTCGACACGATCCTGCGCCGCATGCCCGACTACGTGAACCACATCTGCCCGCAGTTCAGTCGCACGCACGTCAACTTCCAGCGCGTCCCGACGGTCGATACCAGCAATCCGTTCATCGCCCGCGATATCCCGTCCGCGGACGAGTCGATGGTGGTGATTCGCTTTGCCAACCCCAAGGGGATCGACTTTCCCTACCTCGTCTCGATGCTGCACAACTCCTGGATGAGCCGTCCCAACAACATCGTGGTGCCGGGCGGACAGATGGGCCTGGCGCTGCAGTTCATCTTCACCCCGATGATCCTGCGTCTCATCGACATGAAGCGCCGCGCCCATTAAGGAGACCACGCATGAATGCCCAGGTACGACCGCCATGAGCCCCGTGGACCCGTGCACGCGCTTGCCCGCCGGGGAACCGGTGCGTGCCGTGCTCTTCGATCTGGACGGCACCTTGCTCGACACCGTGGCGGACATTCGCCTGGCACTCAATCGCGCACTGGCAGAACAGCAGACCGGGCCCCTGGCGCTCGAGTACGTGCGCAATCTCATCGGCCGCGGTGCCCCCATTCTCGTGCACCGGGTCGTCGCGCGGCTGAACCCGCGCCCCTGGCCGGTCGATCCGGTGCTGCTGCTGCAGCGCTTCTATTTCCACTACGACCGCCTGCACGACCTGCAGCAACACGAGGCGCGCGTGTACCCGGGTGTCGTGGAGGGCATCGCGCAGCTGCACGCGCAGGGGCTGCGCCTCGGTGTCGTCACCAACAAGCCGCGACACACGGCCACCGCACTGCTGGTGCAGCTGAACCTGAGTCCCTGGGTCGACGTGGTCGTCGGCGGTGATACCGCCGAGCAGCGCAAGCCGCATCCACAGCCTCTGCTGCACGCCTGCGAGGCGCTGCAGGTGCCGCCGGCACAGACCCTCATGGTCGGAGACTCGGCCATCGACGTGGCGGCGGCGCGTGCGGCCGGCATGCGCGTGGCGTGTGTGCCCTACGGTTACAACGAGGGCGCCGACCCGCGCACGCTTGACTGCGATGTCTTCATCGAGACGCTGGCCGATTTGCCGACGCTGCTGCGTACCGCGGCCGCACCCCGTGACGGCGCTGTGCGTGGCGCGCACGCGCGCGGCGGGCAATGATCCAGGCGGTGCTCTGGGACGTCGACGGGACGTTGGCGGAGACCGAGCGCGACGGGCACCGCGTCGCCTTCAACCAGGCGTTCGCCGCGGCCGGAGTGCCGTGGCGCTGGAGCGAGGGCCGCTACGGGGAGTTGCTGGCGGTGGCCGGGGGTCGCGAGCGGCTGTTGCATGACATGCAAAGTCAGGCAGCCGCGCCTGCCACGGCCCACGCGCGCGGCATTCTCGCCGCACACCTGCACCGGTTGAAGAACCAGCACTACGCCGCGATCGTCAGTCGCGGGGAGCTGCCCTTGCGCGCCGGAGTGGTGGCGTTGCTGGAGGACTGCCGCAAAGAGGCGACCCGCCTGGCGATCGTGACGACGACCAGCCGCTGCAACGTCGAGGCGCTGCTCGCGCGTCAGCTGGGGGAGGCCTGGCGGGCGCAGTTTGCCGCCGTCATCTGCGCCGAAGACGCGCCGCGCAAGAAGCCCGATCCGCTCGCCTACGCACTCGCCCTGCAGCGCCTGGGAGTGCCCGCGCACGCGGCGGTCGCGATCGAGGACGCCCCAGCGGGGGTCGAGGCGGCCGGCCGTGCGCAGCTGCCGGTCGTGCGCACGCGCAGCCATTATTTTCCTGCCACGCCTGCCGCGCCCGTCCTCGCCTGCGGGCCCTCGCTCGGGGAAGTCAGGGGCTGGCACCCGCAGGTCGAATTGCCGGCCACGCGCGTGACCCTGGCCCAGATCGCCCGCTGGCACCGGGCGGAAGCTGCGGCGCGCGCGTCTCTGCATTGAGTCCAATCGGTGTTGGCACGCGCGCGCGCACCGCGCTCACCCGCTAAGTTTCCCGGCACTCGTTGAACCCGCCTGCCCCGGGGTTCTATATTGCGTCGCACGGGGGAGGCGCAGTGCGGGGAAGCAGACGCGGCTCGGGACAACTCAGACCTGGCGCGCACGGCGCCCTGGGGCCACTGGTGGCAGCCGCGCTCGCTGCGTGCGCGAGCGCGCCCCCGCCGGTCCCGGTACAGCCGCGCAGCACGCTGGCCGAATTCACGGCGCGGCGTCTCGATTCGCTGCCCGGCCTGCCCGCCGCAGACCTCGGCTGGGATCGCTCGCAGTGGCTCGCCGCGGCGCTTGCGCTCAATCCGCAGCTGGCCGAGGAGCGCGCCGACGTGGCGGCGATCGCCGCTGCGGAACGCACGGCCGCCGAACGTCCCAATCCCACGATGGAGCTGTTCGGGGAATACATCAAAACGGCAGCCCAGAGTCCGGCGTGGCTCTACGGGGTTTCACTGGACTTCCTGCTGCGGCGTCCCGGTGAGCGCGATCGTGCCCGGCAGCAGGCCGCCCTGCAGACGGCCCTTGCCAAATCGCAGCTGAGCGAGTCGATCTGGCAGGTGCGCGCGACGCTGCGACTCGCGCTGCTCGATGTGGTCGCCGTCCAGGATGAGGCCGCGCAGCTGAAATCCCTGGTCGCCGACCGTGCATCGCTCCTCGAGACGGACCGTGCGCGCCTGCAGATCGGAGACCTGGCGCGCGCCGAAATGCTCACCGATGAGCTCGAGCTTGGGCGCGCGCAGCAGCGCGCGCAGCAGGCGCAGGCACGCAGCGCGGAGGCGCGCGCGCGTCTGGCGGCGGCGGTGGGCGTGCCGGTCACGGCGCTCGAGGGGGTGCCGGTGCGCTGGGACGACTGGGCAGCCATCGAGCAGCTGCGCGTCGCGGCCCCGGGCGAGTGGCGCGACGAGGCGCTCATCGGCCGGCCGCAGATCATCGGAGCGCTGCGCGAATACGACCTCGCGGAGGTCAACCTGCAGGGCGAGGTCGCCAAGCGCTGGCCGCAACTGCGCGTGACGCCCGCTTACGCCTGGGGAGGCAACGGGGTAAGGCAGGATGCGCTTGATCAGATCGCGAGCGAGAGCGCGCTCGGGGTGTCCTTCGAGCTGCCGCTGTTCAACCAGCACCAGGGCGCGATCGCAGAGGCGCTCGGACGGCGCACGGCCGCCGGTGAGCACCTAAAGGCGGTGCAGGCGCAGATCTTCGCCCAGATCGATCGGGCGGAACTCAGCTGGCCGGCCGCCCACGAGGCCTGGGCGCAGGCGCGCGCGCTGGCGCAGCTCGCCGATCAGCAGGATGCGGGGCGTCGCCGCGCGCTCAAGAGCGGCGCGAGTGATCGCAGCGAGGTGCTGGCCGCGCAGATCGCCTCCACCGAGGCGCACCTCGCGGTCCTCGAGGCCGCCTACGCCGCGCAGCTCGCCTTCGGCGCCCTCGAAGATGCCTATCGCCGCCCGCTGCAGGGCGCGGAGGCTCTGTGGCCCACGGATGCGCCGCGCGCATGAGGACGTGGGTCACACTGCTGTGCTCGGCGCTGCTCGTCGCGGCGGGCGATGCGCCGCCGGGCCCGCAGCCATCCCCGGCCCGCCCCGTGACGGGCACTGCGGAGTCAGCGGACGGGCAGGAGCGCAACGAAGAGCGCTCGCGCCCCACGCGGGCCAGGGACGACGATGACGAGCGTGCGGCGGGTGCGAACCGCCGGCAGCGGGATGCCGGGGATGCCGATGATCAGAAGCCGGCACCGGACGCGGATGCCGTACAGGACGCCGACGATGCGGCACGCAAGCTCATGCTGACGCTCTCGCAGCAGCAGGCCGTGGGCATCCGCATCGACATGCCGCTGCCGCTCAGCAGCACCGCGGCGATCGATGCCTATGCAACGGTGCTCGATCCGGTGGCACTGCTGAGCGATTCCGGGCGCCTCGAAAGCACGCGCGCGGCGGCCGCCGCGGCGAGCGCGGATGCCGCCCGTCAGGAGAGCCTGTATCGGGACGCCACGCAGGCTTCGCTGAAGGCGGTGCAGGCCTCGCGGGCGCAGGCGGTGGAGGCGAACGCCCAGGCGCAGGCGGCGCTCCTGGGCTTCAAGCTCCAGTGGGGGCCGCTGGCGGCGCTCAGTCCCGTGCAGCGCAACGCGCTGCTCGAGAAACTCGGTGAGGTCGGGCACCTCTTGGTGCGCGCCGACATCCCCGGGCAACACTTCGGTGGCGCGCTGGGACGCGAGGCGCTGCTGGAGGTGGACGGGGTGCAGATCGCGGCGCACGTGCTCGGGCCGCTGCCGCGCACCGATGCGCAGGCGCAGAGCGCCGGCTGGCTGCTGCAGATCGACCGTGCGCCGCCGGGCCTCGGTCCGGGCGCGCGCGCCACGGTGCGCCTCGCCGGTGCCGCCGCGCACGGCCTGCTGGTGCCGGCGACCTCGCTGATCTATGCGGAGCAGGGCACCTATGTCTACCGTCAGGTGCGGGGTGAGAAGCGCGATACGTTTGCGTACGAGGCCGTGCCGGTCAAGCCGCTGACGCGGGTGGGACCGGCGTGGCTCGTCGACGGCCTGGGACGCGCCGACCAGATCGTAGTGCAGGGAGCTGGCGTCCTGTGGTCACTGCAGGGCATCGCGAGCTTCTCGGCCGCCGAAGAGGAACACGACTAGCGATCATGCTTGCCGCCATCGTCCGAGGCTCGCTGGCGCATCCCAAGATCGTCACGGCGCTCTCCCTGCTCATCGCTCTGCTTGGAGCCGCGGCGCTGCTCAACGCGCGGCTCGACGTATTTCCCGATTTCGCTCCCCCGCATGTGCTGGTCCAGGCAGAGGCGCCGGGCCTGGATGCGACGCAGGTGGAGTCCCTCGTCACCCGCCCGCTCGAGGATCTGCTCGCCGGTGCCGAGAACGTCGAAGCCGTGCGCTCGAGTTCCAGCCAGGGCCTGGCCGCCATCCAGGTGGTTTTCGGACGCAATAGCGATCCGTACCTGCAGCGGCAGGTCATCACCGAGCGGCTCGCGGATGCGAGCGCGCTGCTGCCCGCGGGGGTGAGCCCGCCGCAGCTGTCGCCGCTGAGTTCCTCCATGGAGTACCTGCTGCACTTTGGCTTCACCAGCGAGCGGCTCTCGCCGCTCGAGCTGCGCGACCTGGTGCGCTGGACCATCAAGCCGCAGATCCTGGCGGTACCGGGCGTGGCCCAGGCGCAGATCTTCGGTGGCGACTCGCGCGAACGGCAGCTGTGGGTCGACCCGGGCAAGCTCGATGCCGCGGCCCTCACGCTCGAGGAGGTCGCCGAGGCGGCGCGGCGCGGCACGCAGATGATCGGCGGGGGCTACCTCGAGACGCCGACGCAGCGCATCGTGCTGCAGGCGCAGGCCCCCGCGCAGTCCGCGGCGGCGCTGGCACAAACGCTTATCACGATGCGTGGGCTGCCGGTGCGCATCGGCGACGTCGCCGAGGTGCGCGACGGCGCCGCGCCGCGCTTCGGCGATGCGATCATCGGCGGACGCCCCGGGATCCTGGTAGAGACCTCCACCCAGTTCGGTGCCAATACCCTGGAGGTCACGCGCGATCTCGAGCATCGCCTGGCGGTGCTCGCACCGACGCTGGCCCAGCGCGGCGTGACCTACCACCCCGCGCTTCTGCGGCCGGCGAGCTTCATCGAGAGCGCCATCGCGAAGCTGCGCAACTCGCTGCTCATCGGCGCCGTGCTGGTCGTCGTGCTGCTGCTGCTGACCCTGCGGGACTGGCGGGGCGCGCTCATCTCTTTCAGCGCCATACCAGTCTCGCTCCTGGCAACGGTGTGGATCCTCACCGCCTGGGGACTGTCGTTGAATACCATGAGCCTCGGCGGCCTCGTGGTCGCGCTCGGCGTGGTGGTCGATGATGCGGTCATCGACGTGGAAAACATCACACGGCGACGCCGCCTGGCGCGCTCCGGCGGGGGCATGCGCTCGCTGCTGCTCGAGGCCTCGCTCGAGGTCCGCCGTCCGGTCTTCTACGCCACGGCCGCAGTGGCGGTCGCGTTCCTGCCGATCGTGATGCTCTCCGGACTGCAGGGAGCCTTCTTCCGCCCCCTCGCCACCGCGTTCCTGCTGGCGGTGGGCCTGTCGCTGCTGGTGGCGATGAGCGCGACCCCAGCGCTGTGCGCGCTGCTCATGCAGGACTACGCGCCGCGCGCGGAGCCTGGCTGGCTGCGCCGCTGCAAGGCGTGGCAGCAGCGGGTGATCGGCGCGCTCGCGCCGCGGGCGCCGCTGGTGCTGATCGTGGTGCTGTTGAGCGGCCTGCTCGGCCTGGCGCTGCTGCCGGTGCTCGGCGCGCGCCTGCTACCGGATTTTCGCGAGAACTACCTGATCGCGCACGCGGCGCTGCGTCCCGGGATCTCCCTCGCCGAGACCTCGCGCGTGGGCGAGCGCATCGCCGCGCGCCTTGCGGGGATCGGGGGTGTGAAGAGCGTCGCCGAGCAGATCGGGCGCGCTGAGAATGGCCAGGACCCGGACGCGCCCAACAAGAGCGAGTTCGAGATCCAGCTGGATCCGGCACACGGGCTCACCACCGCGCAGCTCGAACAGAAGGTGCGCGCGGTGTTCGATGAGTTTCCCAACCAGCTGGTGGAGATCTACTCAGTGCTCGCCGAGCGTATCGGCGAGACGCTTTCCGGCGAAGTGGCGCCGTTCTTCGTCAGCGTCTTCGGTCCGGACCTCGACGTGGATGACCAGGTCGCGGGCCGCATCGCCGCGGTGCTGCGCCAGTGGCCGCAAAGCGGCGCGGTGCACCTGAAGGTGCCGCCGCGCCAGCCGGAGCTCGAGGTGCGCATGCGCGAGGAGCGGCTGGCGCTCTTCGGGCTGCAGGCCACGGATGTGCTGGCGGCGCTCAATGCCGCCTACCACGGCACCCTGGTCGCGCAGCTCAATCAGGCCGATCGCAGCGTGCCCGTGGTGCTGCGGCTGGGCAACGCGGGGCCGACCCCCGAGGACGTCGGTGCCCTGCGCCTGCGCGGTCGCGACGGCGTGCGCGTGCCGCTCGCAGCGGTGGCGACGCTGCGCATGGTCTCCGCCCGCAGCCTCGTCGAGCACGAGGACGGGCTGCGCCGCCAGGTAGTGATCGCCAGCCCGCACACCGCGGACCAGGCCGGCTACGCGCGCGCCGCGCAGGCCGCGATTGCCGCGCGCGTGCCGCTGCCGCCAAACGTCTACCTGCGCTACGGCGGTGCGGCGCCAGCGCAGGCGGCCGCGGCGCGCGAGCTGCTGTGGCACTCCCTCGCGGCACTGGTCCTGATCGTGCTGCTGCTCGCCCTGGCCTTCGGTCACAGTCGGCACGTGCTGCTGGTGCTCGCGGCGCTCCCGAGCACGCTCATCGGTGGGGTGGTCGCGGTCGCCCTGACCGGCGGCACCCTTTCCCTGGGTGCGATGGTGGGCTTCGTGGCGCTCTTTGGCATGGCGGCGCGCAACACGATCCTGCTGATCTCGCACTATGAGCATCTGGTCGGCGCCGAAGGTCAGCCGTGGGGCCTCGCCACCGCGCTGCGCGGCGCCGAGGAGCGGCTGACACCGGTGTTGCTGACGGCGCTTCTGACCGCGCTGGCGCTGCTGCCGGTTGCCCTGCAGTCGCGCGAGCCGGGCCACGAGATCGAAGGGCCGATGGCGGTGGTCATCCTCGGGGGCCTGTTTTCCTCGACATTCGTGAGCCTGATCCTCGTGCCGCCGCTCGCGGCGCGCTGGCTGCGACCCAACACCTAACGGCATGTTGTTTTCGCGCAGTGGGACGTTTTTGTACCACTGCCGGCGGCACACTGTGGCCTTTCTGACGAGGGTCTGTCGCCCGCCGACGATTACAGCAGATAAATATCTGATTTATTTGGTCTAAATCTGTTGCAGATTAGCAACGAACATTGGCATGAGGCTTGCTCCCCGCCCCACAGGTGTTCTGCATTCTGAGACCAATTAAAGCGGGCAACCGCTATCTGAGGCATCTCACAACTGCGGGAGTCATTCGATGAAGAACATGCGCGTAACACAAAGGATCCTCGGGCCGTTGGTTGCCGGTGGCCTCATGGCGGCACTGGCCGCACCGGCTTCGGCGGTGGACGTCACAACGGCCGACGGCGCCTGGACCTTCTCGGTCAGCGGCGAGATCAACGTCGACTACATCTTCTCCAGCTGCCAAAGCCCAAACAACGCGGCGGTCGTTTCAGGTGGCCTCACCTGCGTGGGCACCAGCGCCGGCAACGATGTGCTCTAACATCGGCAACGGCCTACTGCCGGCGTCCCTCGCCTTCGGCGTGAAGACGACCCAGAATGGCATCGACATCAGTGCACACTTTGGCTTCTTCCCGGGTGTCGCCACCAACGACGGCGGCAGCCCGAACCTGCAGGCCACCCCCGGCCCGACCAACTCCGCGCTGGGCACCACCGGCCTCGACGTGCGCCAGGTGTACCTGACCTTCGGGACCAAAGACGCGGGTACGGTACTGATGGGGCGCAACATCGGCCTGTTTGCCGCCGACGTGATCCTGGCTGACATGACCCTCATCGGCATCGGCGCACCCGGCTCGGCCGCCGGTCCCGCCCCCAGCAACACGACACTCGGCGGCATCGGCTTCGGCTATATCTATACCGATTGGCTCTCGCAGATCGACTACACCACGCCGGATTTCTCCGGGTTCAACGTGACCGTCGGGGCCTTCGACCCGCTGAACTCACTCAGCGAACCGAATAACGCCCTGGTGACGACCGTCGCACAACCGAAGAAGGCACCGGGC
The DNA here is from genome assembly GCA_963806375.1 of uncultured Pseudomonadota bacterium. Taxonomy (GTDB): domain Bacteria; phylum Pseudomonadota; class Gammaproteobacteria; order Steroidobacterales; family Steroidobacteraceae; genus 13-2-20CM-66-19. The sequence goes on along the minus strand of CAWDXW010000003.1, from coordinate 237,470 downwards.
TTTCATGCCAAGGCCACCTTCACCATGCCGATCAGCGATACGACCAAGCTGTACGTCTCCGTGAGCGGCCTTTCGCAGAAGCAGTACTACGGGGTGGATGATGCGGGAACCGGGGCCCAAGTCGGCCAATACAACTACACCGGCAATGGCGGGGACCTATTCGCCAAACTGGATGTCGCGGACCTGGAGGTGTTCGGCTACGACTACGACGCGAAGGGACTGGGCACCACGGCCCTGTTTAACCTGGGCGCGTACGGCAACGGCCAGACCCGCAAGTCGGACGGCTTCATGGCGCAGGTGACCTACAAATTAGGCGAAGTGAAGCTGGGTGTGAACTATGGCGAGAGCAAGCTCGATCATGCCAGCGATCCTGCCGACGTCGGTAATCCGTTCCTGGTCGCCAGCAATAAGAAAGGCACGGTGGGTGCCTACTGGTCGGTGACGAAGAACCTGACACTTCTGGCCGAGGTGACCGAGACCAAGAGCAGCAACCAGGTCGGCAATGACAACAAGTCCAACACCTTCAACATCGGCTCCTATGTGGCTTCTGAGGCGCGTTGCTGAAGGCGACGGCGGACTACTCGTGGCTACGCAAGTGCGTCGGCGGTCTTCCAAGACCGTCGACGCTTTTTTTCGCAGCGCCCGGAACCGCCGCCGCGAGCTTGGCGTTGTAAGCGCCGCCGCCGGCCAATTGCTGCGCGGCAGCGCGACGCTCGAGCGCACGGGGCGACGAGTGCGCCGCCGCCCGCGGGCGGTGCTCAATGCGTGAGTGCAGGCGTTCCGTCACGGCAAAGATCGAATAATCTGAAAATTGCGCGACCGGTCTTCTGCTTGCGCCGGGAGTGCAGTCGAAGCGGGCGAGGAATGGCGGCAGAATCCGAACTGTGTCATTTGTGGCACAGCTTTGTAGCGAACTCGGCGTAGGGTGATCTGCTGCACATGAGTGCGAGTAAGACTATGATATTCGCCGCGATTTTTATCAGGGTGCGTGGCAAGCACGAGGGCTGTTTGGGGAACGTGGTTGCGAGGCCGATAAGGCGCATAGCTGCATGCTCAGATGAATGCGCGGACTGCGGTGCTCACAGCGAACGATACGACACGAAAATTCATCTGAGGAGAACTGCGTATGCGATTCGAACGCAAGAAAACTCTATGCGCCGTAAGTGCTGCGGTGGCACTTGGAGCGTTCTGCGCAGCGGCAATCGGGGATGAAGTAACCGACCGCGCGAAGGATCCTAATCTCTGGGCCGCCCCCGGCGGCGATCAAGCCTTGACGCGTCATAGCAAGCTCAAGGACATCAACACCGGCAACGCCAGCAAATTGCAGATGGTGTGGTCGCAGTCAAGCGGCACGCTGCGTGGTCATGAGGGACAACCCGCTCGTTGTCACGGTGAACGGCAAGCCGATGATGTACATGGAGAGCGGCTGGCCGAACATCATTCAGGCGCTCGACCTGACCGATCCGGACCATCCGAAGGAAGTGTGGAACTACAAGAAGACCACCAACCGCGATGATTCCGCTGTGCCGCGCGCCTGCTGCGACACGGTCAATCGCGGGCCGGCCTATGCGGATGGCAAGCTGGTGTTCGGCACACTCGACGGTTTCGTGATCGCACTCGATGCGACCACGGGCAAGGAAGTGTGGGTCGTCAAGCACGCGTATCCGGACAAGGGTGAGACCATCACTCCGGCGCCATTGATCGCCGAAGGCAAGGTGCTCATCGGCTTCGGTGGTGACGAGTTCGCGGCGCGCGGCCGCTTCACTGCCTACAACCTGGCCGATGGCAAGAAGGTGTGGGAGTGCTACAACACCGGTAGCGATAAGGACGTCTGCCTGACGAAGGAATCGAACAAGAAACATCCGGAGTACGGCACAGCCGGTCATGACATCGGCATCTCCAGCTACCCGGGCGATGAATGGAAGCGCGGTGGCGGGGCGATGTGGGGCTTCTACAGCTATGACCCCGAGCTGAAGCTGGTATACGCCTCGAGCGGTAACCCCGGGCTGTGGAGCCCGTCGTATCGCTGCGGTGCGAACCCGGTCAGCCAGGAAGCCTGCAATGACGGCAAGTGGGACAACAAGTGGTCCATGACCATCTTTGCCCGCAACGTCAACACCGGCGAAGTGGTGTGGGCGTACCAGATGACGCCGTTCGACCAGTGGGACTATGACGGCATCAACGAGAATATGCTCGAAGACCTCAACGTCGACGGGAAGATGCGCAAGGTGCTCATCCACTTCGACCGCAACGGCTTCGCGTATGTGCTCGATCGTACGGATGGCACGCTGCTGCGCGCCCACAAGTACGTGACCACGAACTGGGCGGAGAAGGTCGACATGAAGACCGGCCGTCCCGTGAAGGTCTATGAGCACTCGCCGCTGAAGGTGCATGGCAACACACAGGCCTGCCCCTCGGCGATGGGTGGCAAGGACCAGCAGCCCTGCGCGATCGACCCGAGCGAGCCGGGAATGGCGTACTGCCCGACCAACAACTGGTGTATGGAAGATGAGCCGCAGGAGCGCTCGCATACCCAGCAGGGCATCGTGTACGTGTTTGCCAACGTGTACATGTACCCGGAGAAGCCGGGCATCACGGGTAAGTTCAAGAAGTTCAACGTGCTGACTGGCGAGACCGTCTGGGAAATTCCCGATCAGTATCCGAACTGGGGCGGCGCCCTGGTGACCGACGGCGGGGTGGCCTTCTACGGCAGCCTGGGTGGTGACTTCCGTGCGGTGGACCGTGCCACGGGCAAAGTGCTGTGGCAGCGTCGTCTGGGCTCGGGAATCATCGGCAACCCGATCACTTACAAGGTGAACGGGAAGCAGTACGTCTCCGTGTGGAGCGGCATCGGCGGCTGGATCGGCCTGCCGGTGACCGCCGGACTTGATCTGAACGATAAGTTCGGTGCGATCGGCGCCACTGCCATGACGAAAGCGGCTAACCTGAGCATGATCCCGCAGGGCGGCACGCTGTACACCTTCGCGGTGGAATAGGGAAATTCGCGACTAAGTAAGTAGATCGTTGACGAGGATTGAACGCGCCCGGCGGCAACGCCGGGCGCGTTCTCGTCCGAGCGAAGGCGCCGCAAGGATTGAGGAGCCGAGTCGAATGATGAAGTGGATGCGAGTCAGGTCCGTGCTGCCCGCGGTGCTGGCTCTGGGGGCAACCGCCCTCGTGATCACACCCGTTGATGCAAGGGCGGCGCTGCGCGTCTGCGCCGACCCTGGCAACATGCCGCTCTCGAACAACAAGGGCGAGGGCTTCGAGAACAAGATCGCGGCCGTGCTGGCGAAGGCGCTCGACACGACCGTGGAGAACTACTACCGGCCGGGCATCGAGCGCGGTCTGACGCGCTCGACGCTGGACGCCGACCAGTGCGACGTCATGATCGACATGCCGGTCGACTCCGACGATGTCGTCACCACGAGCCCGCTGTACCGCACGACCTACGTGCTGGCGTATCGCAGCGATCGGGCCTACGACTTCAAGAACCTCAACGACCCGCGCCTGAATAAACTGAAGATCGGGGTCTACGAGACCTCGGCCATCCGGGCGGCGCTGGCCGATCATGGCGTGGGCAATGTGCAGATCCATTACCTGAGCCACGACGCCGATCTTGTGCCGCAGGATCAGCCGAGCTACCAGGTACAGCAGGTCATCGACGGCTCGCTGGACGTCGCTGCGGTCTGGGGGCCATTGGCCGGCTACTACAAGACAATGAAGCACGCCGCGATCACGCTGCAGCCGGCCAATACGCTGGACGATTCGACACAGCTGCAATTCGAAATGGCGGTTGCCGTGCGTCGCAATGACACAGCGAGCTCGCCAGGCGCCTGGACCAGGCGATGCACGCGCAGAAGGATGCGATACGGGCGATCCTCATCGACTATGGCGTACCCCTGGTGCAGTGCGACGCCTGCCTGATCAGCGGCGACCTGCCGGCCCACGGGCCTTATAGCCGCTCCGGCGCCGGAGCCGCAGCAGACCCGGCGCGGCCAAGGTGAGCATTGCGCAGCTGAACGACTGGCTGGCGCATGGGTCCGATGTCACCACCGAGCTCAACAATGCCGTGATCGCGGATGACCAGACGCGCGTGGCTTACCTCCTGGACAAGAAGCACGCCTCGGTGACGGCGATCGACCTGCAGGGCGAGACCCCGCTGCACCATGCCGTGCTCATGGCCTCACCGGCGATGGTGCAGTTCCTCATCGCGCACGGCGCGGATGTCAACCAGCGCGATCGCGACGGCTGGACGCCGATCATGACGGCGGCGTATCTGGATAAGGCCGCGGACGTGAAGATTCTCGCCGCCCACGGCGCCGATCTGAACGCACAGAGTTCACAGCATCTCACGGCCCTGGCGGTCGCCACCCAGTACGGCAAGAACGACGCCGCGCTTGCCCTGATCGAGCTCGGCGCCGACCCGGCCAAGGCGGTGGGTGAGGGCGGCTATACGCCGCTGATGCTCGCCACGGCCAATCACGCGGAGCCGCTGGTACAGGCGCTGCTCAAGAAGGGCGTCGATGTCAATGCTAAGAACGCCGGTGGCGTGACGGCCCTCATGATCGCGGTCGCCAATGGCCGCGCCGATACGGCCGAGCTTTTGATGCACGCTGGCGCTAACGTCAACGCTCAGAGCGAGCGCGGCGATACGGCGGTGTCCATTGCGCGCGCCAAGGGAGATGAAAAACTGATCAAGCTGCTGGGTGAACCGTCGGGCCACCCGGGGGCCTAAGCAGACATGTGGTCGTTGCTGAAAGCCGAGGGCGTAGTGCTTAAGAAAACTTTGACTCTGTGCCTGGCTGGACTCGCCTCCACATTGATCTACGCACAGCAGGCCGCCCGCCGCGGCGCGCCGGCCGCCGCGGCCGGCCGCACCGGCCGCCGGCGGCACGATGACCCCGGTTCAGCGGGCCGATTCTGCCCCCCAGGGTACCCTTAAGAACCCCTATAAAGACACCGATGCGGCCGCCGTGGCTGCGGGGAGCAAGCTCTACCTTAACTATGGGTGCAATGGGTGCCATGGCGGGACCGGAGGCGGGGGCATGTGCCCGCCACTGACCAACGATACCTGGGTGTACGGGGGGGACGATGACACCCTGTTCCGGCTGGTCGCCTACGGGAGCCAGATCCTGCAGAGCAAAGGCTACAGCCGCAAGGCCCAGGAGAACGTTGTCGGGCCGATGCCACAGATGGGTGAGGTAGTGAAGACGGACGACGATTTGTGGCGCATCCTTGCGTTTGTTAGATCCAACTACCACGGCGCTCCGGAGTGCAAGTTCGGCTGTCCACCCATCAGCTAGCCGGGGAGTCCGTGGGGTCGAGGGGGAGTCCTAGTTATGATGCGTGCGCGACCGGCGTCCCACACTCATGCGGACCACATTGGCAATCTGATACGCAGGCACGGGTCGGATCAACCGATCACCGAGGTCGTGCGTAATTCCTGGAGCCGCTGCATTCACAGCTACGCGCTGGATCCCCAGGAGGTCAAGCGTCCGAACAGCGTCGAGCAGCCCGACCTGCAGGCGCGCCGTGAGCGTCTCGGGGTCCTGCTCGGAATCGCGCGCATTGAGATGGAGGCCCTTGGCAAGCTGATCAAGCATTCCGAATACAGCATCATGCTGACCGACCGTGATGGAGTGATTCTCAGCTACGTCGGGGATAGTGGCTTTTCGGCCACCGCGCGCCGCAGCGGCTTCCGCGAGGGGGTCATGTGGAGTGAGCGCGAGATGGGCACCAACGGCATGGGCACGTGCCTCACCGAAGGGCATTCGGTGGTGATCCATCGCACCGATCATTTCCTGGCACAGAACACGCAGCTCACCTGCTGCGCGGCCCCCATCTTCGACATGCGCGGCGAGCTGCTCGCGGCGCTCGACATCTCCGGCGCCTCGAGCAATCCGCAGAGCCACACGCTGGCGCTGGTCGACATGGCGGCGCAGAACGTCGAGAACCGCACCCTGCTGTCGGCCTGCAAGGACCTGCATCTGGTGCGCTTCCACCGCTGTGCGGAGTTCGTCAGCACCCCCGGGGAGGGCGTGCTCGTCTTCGACGACCAGGGCATCGTCAAGGGCGTCAACCGCTCGGGCCTGACGCTGCTCGGGCAGCGCAGCCACGAGGCGGTGTGCGGCCAGCGCGTCGAGCAGGTGCTCGACACCAGTATCGTCACACTCATGCGTCTCGCCGCGCAGCGCGGCTACCGCGCTGAATCTCTCGGCCTGAAGGCCTCGCAGCGGCGCTGGTTCGCGACCGTGCACGCTCCGATCGAGGTGTCGCGGCGCGCCGCGGGAGCGGTCGTGACGGATACGGGCACCGCGCCCGACGCCGCGCGGTTCGCTCGACTGCTTGTACTCCTCTGATCCGACGATGACGCACAACGTGGAGGTGCTACGGCGCGTGATCGACCGCGACATCTCCGTGCTGCTGCTCGGGGAGACCGGGACCGGCAAGGGGTTCTGTGCCCGCGCGATTCACAATGCCAGCAATCGCGCCGACAAGCCCTTCGTCACCGTCAATTGCGCGGCCATCCCCGAGACTCTCATCGAGAGCGAGCTTTTCGGGCACAAGCCCGGCGCCTTCACCGGCGCGGCGCGCGAGGGCGGCGTCGGACGCATCCTGCAGGCGAACGGCGGCACGCTGTTCCTTGACGAGATCGGCGACATGCCGGTGGCGCTGCAGACACGGCTGCTGAACGTGATCGAGGACCGCGAAGTGATGCCGCTCGGTGGCAGCAAGGTGGTGAGCGTCGACGTGCGCGTCATCAGCGCCACCCAGCATCACCCGCTTGACCTGATCGCTAAGGGCCAGTTCCGCGAGGATCTGTATTACCGCCTGAACGGCATCACCGTGCGGCTGCCGCCCGCTGCGCCAGCGCACCGACAGCGCCGAACTCATCGAGAAGCTGCTGCGCAGCGAAGCCAACGACGCGGCCATCGAGCTCGAGCCGGCGCTCCTGGAGCGCCTGGTGCACCACAGCTGGCCCGGCAACGTGCGCCAGTTGCGCAACGTGCTGCGCACCATGCTGGCTCTGCGCGCCGGGCGCGCGTCTGACGCTCGCGGAGTTCAACGAGGAATGGCTGGCCGGCGCTGTGCCCGAGGAGGCGCTGCGCCCGGAGGCCGAAGCGTTGCTCGATGGCGACGGCGAGAGCGTACTGAGCGGCGCCGAGCGCGATGCGCTGCGCCGCATGCTCGAGTCGTGCCAGTGGAATGTGAGCGCGGCGGCCGCCCGCCTGCACATCAGCCGGCGCACGATTTACCGCAAGATCCATCGGCATGGACTCCTGCGGCATGCCCCGCAGCTTGGGGCAGCCGTGCAGGAGTCCGAGTGAGGTTTTAGCCGTCTACAAACCCATAAGAGGCGAGGCACGACTATCATGGCAATCAAAATTCACCCGTCGGTCGATAACGGAGTCAAGAAAGGCACCCCGAACTTCGCCGGTGGCACGCTCACCTGCAAGTGCACGAGCAACCCGGTGACCGTGAAGATCGGCTCGAACGTCGCCTTCAATCATGCCTGCGGCTGCACCAAGTGCTGGAAACCCGCGGGGGCGTTGTTCTCCGTGGTCGGCGTCGGCGGCCGCGACAAGCTCAGCGTGACCGCGAACGCCAACAAGCTGAAGATCGTCGACGAGAAGGCCGCTATCCAGCGCTATGCCTGCAGCGGCTGTGGCGTGCACATGTATGGCCGCATCGAGAACAAGGCGCATCCGTTCTACGGCTTTGATTTCTTCCACACCGAGCTCTCCAAGGATCAGGGTTGGGAAGAGCCGCGTTTTGCCGCCTTCGTATCCTCGATCATCGAGTCCGGTACCAAGCCTGAACAGATGGGCGCCATCCGTGCGCGCCTCAAGGAACTCGGCCTTGAGCCCTACGACTGCCTCTCGCCGGCGCTCATGGATCTGATCGCAACGCATACGGCAAAAGCCAAGGGCGTCCTCGCCTAACAGGCTTGATCGCCCGACGCTAGGGCCCCGCGCTCGCGCGGGGCCCTCTTCTGTGGCAACTTCGAACGGTCATTCCCAGCAGGAACCTGTCACCCATGAAAACTCGTGCCGCCATTGCGTATGCCGCCGGAAAGCCTTTGGAGATTGTGACGCTGGAGCTGGACGGTCCGAAGGCCGGGGAGGTGCTGGTGGAACTGAAGGCGACGGGGATCTGCCACACGGATGAGTTCACGCGCTCGGGGGCGGACCCGGAGGGGCTGTTTCCGGCGATTCTGGGGCACGAGGGTGCGGGGATTGTGGTGGACGTAGGTCCTGGGGTGAGTTCGGTGAAGAAAGGGGATCACGTGATTCCGCTGTATACCCCGGAGTGCCGGCAGTGCAAGAGCTGTCTTTCGCGCAAGACGAACCTGTGCACGGCGATCCGGGCGACCCAGGGCAAGGGGGTGATGCCGGATGGGACGAGCCGCTTTCACCTGGGCAAGGAGGTGGTGTACCACTACATGGGGTGTTCGACGTTTTCCAACTACACGGTGCTGCCGGAGATTGCGGTGGCGAAGATTCGCGAGGACGCCCCGTTTGAGAAGGTGTGCTACATCGGGTGCGGGGTGACGACGGGGATTGGGGCGGTGATCAACACGGCGAAGGTGGAGCCTGGGGCGAACGTGGTGGTGTTTGGCTTAGGGGGGATTGGGCTGAACGTGATCCAGGGGGCGCGGCTGGCGGGGGCGAACAAGATTGTGGGGGTGGACCTGAACGCGGGGAGAAAGGCGCTGGCGGAGCAGTTTGGGATGACGCATTTTGTGAACCCCAAGGAAGTGGAGGGGGACCTGGTGGCGCACCTGGTGGGGGTGACCGATGGGGGGGCGGACTACAGCTTTGAGTGCGTGGGGAACGTGAACCTGATGCGCCAGGCTCTGGAGTGCTGTCACCGCGGCTGGGGGGTTTCGGTGATCATTGGGGTGGCCGGGGCGGGCCAGGAGATCAAGACCCGCCCGTTTCAGCTGGTGACCGGACGGGTGTGGAAGGGGACGGCGTTTGGGGGGGCGCGCGGGCGCACGGACGTGCCGAAGATCGTGGACTGGTACATGGACAAGAAGATCGCGATCGACCCGCTGATCACGCACGTGCTGCCGCTGGAGAAGATCAACGAGGGCTTTGAGCTGATGCACAAGGGCGAGTCCATCCGCAGCGTCGTGACGTACTGAAACTCGGAGGCAGGACGGTTCAATGATGAAGAGTCTTCTGGGCGCCCGTTACGCACGCTGGCTCGGCTGCTGCGCGGTGCTGGGGCTGTTCGCCGCGCACGCGGCCGGCGTGGATCCGCGCGCGGACCCCCCGCGTCTGTACGTCTCCGATGAGCGCGGCGGCAACGTCGTCATCGTGGACCCGCACACCGCGAGCGTCGTCGCGCGTATCCCGGTCGGCAAGCGCCCGCGGGGCATCCAGGTGTCTCCCGACCACAGGCGGGTCTACGTGGCGCTGTCGGGCTCGCCCATGGGCGGCCCGAACGTCGACGAATCGAAGCTGCCGCCCCCGGATCGCCGCTATGACGGCATCGGGGTCGTCGACCTCGACGCGCAGAAGCTCGTCAACACCTACCAGAGCGGCGCCGATCCGGAGACGTTTGCACTGTCGCGCGACGGCAAGATCCTGTACGTGTCCAACGAGGACACCGGCATGCTGTCGGCGGTGGATCTGATGAAGGGCGTCGTCGTGAGCACCGTGGCCGTGGGCTCGGAGCCTGAGGGCGTCGCGGTGAGCGCCGACGGGCAGCGGGTGTACGTGACCTGTGAGACCTCCAACAGTGTCTACGTCGTGGACGCCGCCCACATGAAGGTCCTGGCGCAGATCCCGACCGGCAAGCGCCCGCGCGCGATCCTGCTGACCGCGGACAGCCATCGCGGCTTCGTGACCAACGAGTTTGGTGCCTCACTCACAGTCTTCAGCACCGAGGACTATCACGTGCTGAAGACCATTGCGCTCGGGGATCCGCAGCTCGTGCGCCCGATGGGGATTGTCTCCCCCGACGGCCGGAAGCTGTATGTCACCACCGGACGCTACGGTGCGCTCCTGGAGGTCGACGCCGAGAGCGGGCAGGTAACACGCACCATACCGAAGGTCGGTCAGCGTCCCTGGGGACTTGCGCTGAGCCCGGATGGCCGCACGGCCTATACCGCCAACGGTCCCTCCGGCGACGTCTCGATCGTCGACCTGGGCTCCGGCCGTGTCGAGGGCCAGGTTGCCGTCGGCGGCAGCCCCTGGGGCATCGTTGCCGCGGGCCGCTGATCCGTCCGCCGGTGGCGCAGAGATGAACCGCCGCGTGCAGGGGCAGCGCGGCGCTTTTGCCTCGATCACCACCCTGTTCTTTGCCTGGGGATTCATCACCGCCTCGGTCGATCCGCTGATCGCGGCGCTGAAGGCCATATTCAGCCTCTCGTACCGGGAGGCCGGCCTCACGCAGTTCGCGTTCTTCATTGCCTACGGCGTGGTGTCGCTGCCGGCTGCGGCGCTGGTGCGCCGTGCCGGTTATCCCGGCGCGATCGTGCTCGCGCTGGCGGTGATGATCGTCGGCTGCCTGGTGATCCCGCTCGCCACGCATTTCGAGACCTACGCGCTGGTGCTGGTCGCGCTGTTCATCATCGCCGGCGGCATCACCGTGCTGCAGGTCGCCGCCAATCCGCTGGCGGCCGAACTGGGGCCACCCGCGGGCGCGCACTTCCGCCTCACCTTTTCCCAGGCCTTCAACTCGCTCGGGACGACCATCGCCCCGTTCCTGGTCTCCTCGCTGCTGCTTGCGGGCGGCATATTCGCGGCGGCCGAGGGCGCGGCGCCGAGCGCAGGCGGCCGCAGCGAATCGCTGCGCCACATTGGAGTGGCGTTCTTCGTCATCGCCGCGCTCATCGCGCTGCTGTCGCTGTTCATCTGGGCGCAGCGTCGGCGCCTCGCGGCGGCGGCGCCGCAGCTGGCCTCGGCGCAGGATTCCGCCGTCAGCCGCGCGCTGAACTCGCGCTGGGCACTCCTCGGGGCCGGCGCGATCTTTCTCTACGTCGGCGCCGAGGTTTCCATCGGCAGCTATCTCACCAACTTCCTGCATCAGCAGGACGTGTTCGGCGTCTCGCTGCAGCACGCAGGCCGCCTCGTGAGCTTCTACTGGGGTGGTGCGATGCTGGGGCGGTTCGTGGGCAGTGCATTGCTGCGGCGCCTGAACGCCGGTCGGCTGCTCGGCTCGGCAGCCGCTTGCGCCGCACTTCTGTGCCTCACGGTCTGGCTGACCCCGGGCACGGCCGGCGGAGTTGCCGCGCTGAGCATCGGGCTGATGAATTCCATCATGTTCCCGGTCATCTTCACGCTCACGCTCGAGCGCTCGAGCGCCTCGGAGGCGGCAACCTCGGGACTGCTGTGCATGGCGATCGTCGGCGGCGCGTTCCTGCCGTCCCTGGCGGGCAAGATCGCGGATGAGCTCACTCTGCGCGACGCCTATCTCGTGCCGCTGCTCGCCTACCTGTGCCTCAGCGTGTTCGGATTCGCCGCGTCCCGGGTCGTGCCGGCCGGCCGGCCGGGGCCGCCCCCGCTTGCGCACTGAGGATCGCAACGGCCGCGCCGGCGATGCCCTGCCGGCGGCCCGCGCCCTGTACGCGCGTCTCGGGGGGTGGCTGCGCGATGCGGCCCTGCCGCTGTGGTCACGCCAGGGTTATGACCGGGCGCACGGCGGCTTCGCGGAGCGCCTGACGGCCGAGGGCGCCGTGAGCGGCGATGCCCGCCGCGCGCGCGTCCAGGTGCGCCAGGTGTACGTCTTCGCCAACGCGGCGGCGCTCGGCTGGCGCGGGGATCCCACACCGCTGGTGCGTGAGGGTCTGGAGCACTTTTTGCGGCGCTACCGCCGCAGCGACGGTCTCTTTCGCACGCGGTGCGCCGCCGATGGCGCGCCGCTCGATGAGCGCGCGTTCCTCTACGACCAGGCGTTCGTGCTGCTGGCACTCGCCGAAAGTCAGAAAGTCCTCGGGGCGCAGCCAGAGCTGACCACGGAGGCGGAGGCACTCCTGGCAGTCATCCGCCGCGTGCTGCGCCGCGGGCCCGGTTATGACTCAGGTCTCCCAGAGCGGCTGCCGCTGCTCGCGAACCCGCACATGCACCTGCTCGAGGCGGCACTGGCGTGGCGCGAGCTCGGGGGAGCGCCGGTGTGGGCGGGGCTGGTGGATGAGATTGAGGCGCTCGCCCTGTCACGGCTGATCGATGCGGGCAGCGGAGCACTGACGGAGCATTTCGGCGAGGACTGGCGGCCGCTGCCCGGAAACAAAGGTCGCCTCGTCGAACCCGGGCATCTGTTCGAGTGGGCGTGGCTTCTGCAGCGCTGTGGTGACGCGGCAGCCCAGGCGGCCGCGGTGCGCCTGATCGGCGTGGCCGAGCAGCACGGTGTGCGCGGCGGCGTGACCATCAACGCGCTGCTGAGTGACTTTTCCGTACATGATGCCGAGGCGCGCCTGTGGCCACAGACTGAGCGACTGAAGGCGAACGCGCGCCTGGCGATCACGCAGCCCCAGTGCTGGCAGGCCGCGGTCGAAGCCGGCGAGACGCTGCTGCGCTATCTCACGCCCGTGCCGGCAGGCCTCTGGTATGACCGCCTGACGATCACGGGGACCTTCATCACCGAGCCCTCACCGGCGAGTACCCTCTATCACATCGTGGCCGCCTGCCTCGAACTGCAAAGCGCACTCGCGGCCGCCACGCCGCGCGCAGCGCCTGGCCGCTAAGCGCCCGACGGCATAGGCGGAGATGCCGGCCAGCAGCACCCACCGATCACATCGTTCACCCCGGCGGCGGAGATCGCGACCACCCCGACCTCGGTACGCGTCGGAGAGTATTCGCGCAGGATGCGGCCGAGGATCGGGAGCGCAGTGGTCGCCAGTCCCACGCCGAAGAACCGGCTGTAGACCGTGGGGTCGACGCCGGGCGCCAACGCCACTGCCGACTGGCGGCCGATGAGCAGGCCAAGGATGAACGGCACGCACACGGATGCCACGGTCACCGCGGACACTGCACCTCGGTTGCGGGTGTTTTTCAGGTGGGCGAACCCGAAGTCCATCCCGATCTGGAACATCAGCAGGATCAGCCCGATCTGGCTGATGATGACGATCGGTGTCGCAGCGCGCTCGCCGAACAGTGCCACTGAAGCTGCGGGGAAGAAGTATCCGAAGAGGGAAGGGCCGAGGAGGAGGCCGGCGATGATCTCGCCCACCACTCCCGGCTGGCCCAGGCGCCGCAGGATGACATTGCCGGTGCGGGCCGCGCCGATCATGACCATGATCTGCAGGAGCGTGGCGACGAGCACACTCTCGGTCTGGTGGACCGAGGCGTTCATGCTGGCGGCGCCGCCGGCGTCTGATCAGCGGCTGCGGCGCTGTTCACGGCCCGCCGGCTCAGCTGCCCGGTCGCGCGCGCGCCAGGCATTCCAGCTCCATCTGTGCGCCGCGCGCCAGTCCATTCGCACCAATCGCGCTGCGCGCCGGCAGTCGCTCGGGCTTGAAATACGTCACGTAGATCTTGTTGAAGTCCTCCCAACGGGCCATGTCGGCGAGCATCACCGTGCACTTGAAGACGTCGTCGTAGCTGAGGCCGGTCTGCTCAAGTGTCGCAGCCACGTTAGCCATGGTCTGGCGCGCCTGGTCGGTAAACTCGGGGGGCAGTTTGCCGTCCGCCCCGATGCCGATCGAGCCCGAAAGATACACGAGGTCTCCGACGCGCACGGCGGCGGAGAAGGGCGCGTTCGGAACCGCGGACTTGAAGTAACGGTTCGCACCAGGGGCGGCGGTCTGCGGACCCGAGCAGGCAGGCAGTAAGGCCAAGGCGGCGCCGGCGATGAGCAGGGCGCGCGCCGTGGCGCGGCAAAGTCGCTGAGTGATGAAAGGCATTGGAAGGCTCTCCCGCGTCATCGTTGTTGTGCAGCTAGCGTAGCAGGTGCCCGTGCGGCGCCAAATGCCGTGTCGCCGGCACGAGCGCAGATTCCCCGGCGTGCCCCGGCAAGCGCCGACATAATGACCGCCCGCGGCACCGCGGACGCGCGTTGTCAGCAGGTCCTGACCCTTACCCCGGAGTTCGCATGGCCCCTCAGGCGCTGCATGTGCTCACCACGGTGGCAATCGCCGTTCTGATCGTGTGGCGCTTGTACGCGCGTATCCGACGTGTCATCGGCCAGCAGCGGCTGCATCCGCGGCGGCCCTGGATCACGCTCGCGGTCCTGCCGTTGATCGTGGTCCTGCTGAGCGTGTCGAGCCGCGCCCAGCCTCTCTTGCAACTGGCGCTCTGGGGCGGGGTGCTCCTGGGTGGGGCACTCGGAGTCCTCGGACTGCGCCTGACGCGCTTCGATGCCACCAGCGCCGGACTCTTCTACACGCCAAGCGCTCACCTGGGCATTGCGTTGTCCACGCTGCTGGTCTGCAGGATCGCCTATCGGTTCGTCACGGGCGACTTTCCCGGAGCCGGCGCAACCACTGCCTCCCCGCCTGCGCTGACACCGCTGACGCTGCTGCTCCTGGGTACTCTGGCCGGGTACTACTGTGCATACGCGCTCGGGCTGCTGCGCTGGCAGACGCGCGTGCGCCGCGATCAGCCGCCCGCTGTGACCGAAGCTCAACGCTCGTAGCGGATGAAGGACGTGCGGCGCGCGAGTGTGTCATAGAGCGCGCGGCCGTCGGCGTTGAATTCCTGGGTCATCCAGTAGACGGAAGCCGCCTGGGCGCGATCCGCAGCGGCATAGACCGCGTGAATCAGTGCGCGCGCGACCCCCTGGCCGCGGGCGGCAGGGTCCACGAACAGGTCCTCGAGGTAGCAGATATCCTGCACCGCCCAGGTCGAGCGGTGGAACAGGTAGTGCGTGAAGCCAACGAGGCGGCCCTCATGCGCGGCGACCAGTGCGTGGGGCTGTTGGTGCTCATCGGCCAGGCGAGCAAATGTCGCCGCGGTCAGCGCTTCCGGCAGCCGCTGGCGATAAAAGCGCAGATAGCCCTGCCAGAGGTTCTGCCAAGGCTCACGATCGCTCGGTTTCAGGGGTCGGATTTCCGGCACGGCGTTCTCCGCGACACAGGCTGCTGCAGACGCCACGGACACCGCCGGGCTCGGGCGCAGTGTAACCGCAGGTCCCGCCGCGGTGCGACGCTTCCGCTTGGCTGCAGATTCGCGTTGCTGGTGCGGCCGCGCTCGGAACGACGCGCGTCGCTATTGACTCGCGGGGCGTCGTACGGGATGTTCCGTTCCGGAACACGTCATGCTGGATCGCGAGCGCGATCCCAGTCGTAATTCGCATCGGCAAAGACACCGCGCTCCGCACAGGCCGCATTTCTCTGGGCCCGCGGGACCTGCTAGGACTGTCGAATGAGATTCACTCGGGCACTCGGGGCGTGTCTGGCGCTGGCCCCTCTGATGGCCGCGTACTCGTCCCCGGCGCCGCCACCAGCGACGGGACTGGCCGATGCGGCGGCACTGCGTGCCACCGTGTACGGCACGCCACCCCAGGACATTGCGCCCCTGCCGGCGCGGGTGCCGCTCGAGGAGATTGACATCGCGCTGCCGTGGGCGCGGCCGCTGCCGCCGGTGCTGTGGTTCGATCGGCGGCTGCGGGTGTGGTTCTCGGGTCAGCGGGGCCCGGCGCCACTCGCCATCGTCATTTCCGGCACTGGGGCAGATGGCAACACGACCAACATTTCCGTCCTGCGTGCGGCGCTCTACGGTGCGGGTTATCACGTGCTCACCATTCCCTCGCCGACCTTCCCTGGTTTCATTGCCGCGGCTTCCAGTACGGGGGTTGCGGGGGACCTCGAGCAGGACAGTCGCGACGTTTACGCGGTCGCCCGGGAAGTCGTGCGGCGCCTGCGCCCCAAGATCCGTATCACCGAGGTCGACATCCTGGGCTACTCACTCGGCGGTGCGCATGCGGCCGTGGTCAAGTGGCTCGATGCTACGCGGCACGAGCTCGATATCCGCCGCGCCGTGATGATCAATCCGCCGGTGAGCCTGTTTGACTCGATGGAACGCCTCGACCGGCTCTTTGTCACCAGTATCGGTGAGGCCGATGAGGGCTTCGACCAGCTCTACCGCAGGGTCTACGTGCGACTGGCGAACTACTATCGGGCGAGCGATCCGATACGGGTCGAGGATACCAATCTGATGGGCGCCGCCGCCGCAGTGCTGCGCACGGATGCCGATTTTTCCGCGGCCATTGCGCTCACGTTCCGGATTGACCTCGTGAATGTGTTCTACACGGGGGACCTGTATGCCGGCACCGGGGTGATCAGCGACCCGCGGCACCCACCGCGGCCAGGCGATGCCACGGAGGCGGAGTTCCGGGAGCTGCTGGGGAAGGATTTTTCGCACTATTTCGACCAGGTATTCGCGCCTTACTACCTCGCGCGTCGCCCGGGCATCACGCGCGAGGCGTTGTACGCCAGCAGCCGGCTGGATCTGGTCGGTGCGGCGTTACAAGCCGATCCGGATTACTACGCGCAGACCAACGCCGACGATCTCATCCTGGATCAGGCCGAGCTCGAGTGGCTGCGCGCCAGGCTGGGCTCGAGAATCGTGGTCTATCCGCACGGCGGTCACCTCGGCAATCTGGGCGAACGGCGGCAGATCGCCGACATGCTTGAAATGCTCGGTGGGCGCTGGACCGGGGCGATGAGGTGAGAAGCCCGCGCGGAGCGACACGGCTACTTCTGGTCTTGGCGCTGGGCGGCTGTGCCAGCGGGGATTTTGCAGTGCGCACCCTGCCGCCGGAGACACCGGCGGCGGATGTCACCCAGGCGTTGCAGGCCCAGCAGCAGCGTGCGGCCGAGCCGCCGGTCGCGAATGCCGCGGGGTCCGGCCTCGGGCCGCCGTTGACCGATGCCGATGTGCCCTCCATGCGCACCTACGATCCCTGGGAGCGCATGAATCGCTCCATCTACCGCTTCAACGCCCGCTTTGATGAGGCGCTCTTTCTGCCCGTGGCCGACAGGTACCGGCGCCTGCCGCAGCCGGTGCGCGCCGGTGTGCACAACTTCTTCTCGAATCTTTCCGAGGTGGTCAGTTTCATCAACTACGCGGCGCAATTGCGCCCGGCGCCGGGGGTGCGCAGCCTCGGCCGCTTCATCATCAACAGTACGCTCGGGCTTGGCGGTCTGTTCGACGTCGCGACCAGCATGCACATTCCCGGCGTGCGCACCGGCCTCGGCCAGACTCTGGCCCGCTGGGGGATGCACCCCGGGCCGTATTTCGTGATGCCCTTCCTGGGCCCCTCGACGCTACGCGACAGCTTCGGGTTTGCCGCCGACTTCGGCACCAACTACGTGATCAATCTGGGAGGGCTCTATCAGGGAACCGTGGGTTGGGCGCTGACCCCGCTCAATGCCGTCGACCTGCGTGCGAATACCAACTTCCGCTATTACGCGACGGGCTCCCCCTTCGAGTACGACACGGTACGGTTTCTCTACGTGCGTCGCACGCTCATTGAGGACGATGCGCTGCGCTGGTGGCACCGTTCC
Source organism: uncultured Pseudomonadota bacterium (assembly GCA_963806375.1). Classification (GTDB taxonomy): domain Bacteria; phylum Pseudomonadota; class Gammaproteobacteria; order Steroidobacterales; family Steroidobacteraceae; genus 13-2-20CM-66-19. Next base: position 220,012 of record CAWDXW010000003.1, on the reverse strand, counting down.
GCCGAGCCTGCGCCGCAAGTCCCGGCGGGGCAGTAGGCTACCCCGCACGCTCATCGCGACCAGTGCGGCGCCCCCGACACTTTGCCGTGTCCGTCATCGCTGTTTCGTAGCGCGGCGTGGCCCGTTTTCGGAGTCGGCACGCCGGTGAGCTGCCGTCAGCCGGCCGTCAATTCGCGACCTTCCCGTGAGCGGCGATGCAGCATCGCCACCAAGAGGGCGGCCGCACCCGCTGCCACGAACAGCATCAGCCCATGGGGTGGGAGTAATTCCATGGACGCAGCGCCGAGCAGCGGCCCCCCGAGGCTTCCCGCCCCCCACAACAGTCCGACAAAGGCATTAGCGGAGATCAGTGCGCCTCCGCTGAAGCGATCTCCGAGCCGCACGATCGCGAGGGTGTAGAGCGCGCCGGCGGCACCGCCCAAAATGAATACGCAAGGCCACCGTGCCGCGCTTCCCATCAGGCCGAGTGGCAATCCTAACGCCGCCGCGGCGCTGAGCAGGGCACAAAGCGCATGGACCCTGCGCCTGCCAAATCGATCCGCGGCCCAGCCGATCGGAATCTGCAGACACGCATCACCCAGGAACACCGCGGTGACCAGCAGCAGCGCCTGGCGGCTCCCGAGCCCCAGCGTCAGGCCGTACACGGGCAGGAGCGCGAGCATGGTGCTGTCGAACATGGAAAAGAAGAGCACGGCTGCGCCCAGCGGCAGGCAGTTGCGGACAAACTGCCCCCAGGCCAGGGGATCGCCGCGCTCCGGCAGCGCACTGTGCCAACGGCTGTTGGCCAGCAAGATGAGCGAGAGTGCGTGGAGAGCGACCGCGATGATAATCGGAACGCCCGAGTCGGTTCCCAGGCAGGCCAGCAGGGCCGGCCCCGCAAACTGGCACGTGGTCAGCGTCGAGGCATACACGCCTGTCCAGCGCCCGCGCACCGCGTCGCTGCTGATCTCCAGGACGCGCGCCTCGCCCAGGGCAAACAGAATCCCCGCAGACACGCCCATCACCAGACGTGAGAGCATCCAGATGGCGGCCATGTAGGGGGTCGCCAGAGCGACAAGGCCTGCCGCGGAGAGCACTATTGCCGCGACGAGCAGTGGCTTTGCCCCCCAGCGCCGCGCCAGGGCCGGCAGCACAAACGATATGCCGATCGTGCCCAGAGCCGGCAACGCCGCCATCACCGCAATGACCGCTGCCGGGGCTCCCGCCTGCACCAGTCGCAGCGATACCAGCGGGAAGGCGAGACCCGAGGCCAGCCCGAATACCGAGATGCTGCCGATCGGTGCCAGCAGCGCCCGCCAGGGTGTATCGCGCGATGAGGGAGGGGCCTGCTGCATGGGTTCGAAGCGCTGACTGCCCCGACGACTCGCTTCGAGCGCCATGAGCTTGCGACATGTTAGCTCAGCGCGGCGCCGCGGCGTGCTTCGTGCCCCGCGACGGCACCCGACCCGAATATAGTGCCAAAAGCCCGGAACGCACCGCGTGTGGAACGCGCTGCGACGCAGAGGATGAGCCCGGTTGACACCGGGCTCACTTCGCGGAGGAACCGCTACTGCTTCGGATCGGAAGCCAGGCGTTCTTGTTTGGCCTGCGCCTTGGCCTGTTGGTACGCTGCGTCCGCCTGATCACGGCAGTCCTTCTGACTGGCGCCGCTCAGGGCTTCGCACTGGGCCAGAGCGACCTTGTGCGCGCCCTCGGCATCGGCATCCTCCACCTTCTGCCCCTGCACGGCCGCCGTATGGGCGGTGTCATCGATCTGGGCGCCGACCTTCGCCTCAGCCGAACGCTCGGCCTTCGCGGTTCGCTCAGCGGCGTTCTGTTCGGCCTTGCTCACATCCTGCGCGACCTGCGCGGAGTCCTTTGCGTGGCTGCAGGCCGTCAGCAGACCCGCCGCTATGAAGGAGGCGCTTACGAAAGCAATCAGTCTAGTCATAGCATCCCTCCCGGCAGTTTCCGGTGTTTGGTCCACGTCGCCCGCGCGCACCGCGCGAAGCCCGCGAGGGCGCGGGCAAGCTCAGACTCTCGAGCGGCCGGTGAAGAACGACACAATAGCCAGCACGAGAAATACGAAGAACAGAATCTTCGCGATCCCGGCCGCACCCGCGGCGATGCCGCCAAAGCCAAAAACCGCGGCGATCAGCGCGATCACGAAGAAGACGACGGCGTAGTAAAGCATGGACCTTTCTCCTGAGTTTCCCGGCGGGTTCTCCCAAGCCGACAATCTGCATCGCTGCCTTGAGCGAGTCGGTCGGGGATGGGTCCGACCTGTTGTCAGACCTTGACTACGGCACCGTCGAAAGCACTCCGGGAGGTTCGCACACCGCACACCGCACACGCACACGCACACCGCTCACCGCGCGTCGCGGGGTGACGCCTTGCGGGGAAGGGTGTTGAATTCGGGCAGTTGCCCCGGCGGCGCTCGTCTTTCGCCTCCACGCATGGTGGAATAGCGCAGCCTTTTGCGTGAGCGTGCCCACAGGCCGGCAAACCTAACGCTGCGCCACCCACGAGCGCGCAAGCTCACCGGCGTTTGAAGTTCAAGAAGAGCGCATGACTGACCCTGCCCACAGCGAAATCAGCAGCTCCAACCGCGGCATCAGGGTTGGCCTCGATACCGGAGGGACTTTCACCGACGCCGTGGTCCTCGACAGCGGACGCCGCGTGCTGGCGAGTGCCAAGGCCTTGACGACGCACTGGGACCTGTCGGTCGGGCTGGGCGAGGCGCTGCACGCCGTGCTGTCGCGGCTGCCGCAGAGTGCGCGCCCCGCTGACATTTCGCTGGTCTCGGTGTCGACGACGCTCGCCACCAACGCGGTCGTCGAGCATCGGTTCAGTCCGGTCTGCATCGTGCTAATCGGCTTCGATGATCCGATGGTCGAGCGGTCCGGGCTCAAGCGCGAGGGCAGTGGTGTGATCGTGCGGGTACGCGGCGGCCATGAAGCCACCGGTGAGGAAGGGCAACCGCTCGATGAGGCCGCGGTGGTGGCGGCGGTCGAGCGGTTCGGATCCGAGGTCGAGGCCTTCGCCGTGGCGTCCATGTTTTCGGTGCGTAATCCGTCGCATGAGCGGCGTGCGCATGACCTGATCCGCGCCACCTCGGCGAAGCCGGTCACCTGCAGCTACGAGCTCAGCAGCCAGCTCGATGCGCCCAAACGCGCGCTGACGGCCGCGCTCAATGCCCGCCTCACGCCGCAGATTGCCCATCTGCTCGAGGCGCTCGGACGGGTGCTCGAGCGCGAGGGCATCGGCGCGCCGGTCATGGTCGTCAAGGGCGACGGCACCCTGATGCGGGCGGAGGTGGCACTGGAATACCCCGTAGAGACGGTCCTTTCCGGACCGGCGGCCAGCGTGGTGGGTGCGGGCTTTCTCAGCGGCCTGGATGACTTCGTGGTGGCGGACATGGGGGGCACCACCACGGACGTGGCGATCGTGCGCGACGGACGGCCCGTCATCCGCGCCGAGGGCGCCGCGATCGGCGGCTGGCGCACCATGGTGGAGGCGATCGACGTGCACACTTGTGGTCTGGGCGGTGACAGCGAGGTGGGCCTTGACCGCGAGCAGCGCCTCACGGTCGGCCCGCGCAGGCGCATGCCGCTCAGCCGGCTGGTATCACAGTTTCCCGAGGTGCTGGCGGACCTGCGCCGTGTCGCGGCCGAGGACTTCCCGGCGCGCTTTGCCGGGCAGTATGCGTTTCGCAATCCCGGTCGCGCCCCCGGGCCGCGGCTCGATCGCCTCGAGCTGCGCGTCTGGGGTGCGCTGACCGAGACGCCGCGTGCGCTGGGACCGATCGCCGGCAGCGCTCAGGGAGTGGAGGCGCTGCGGCGCCTGGTCGACCAGGGACTGGCCACGCTCGCTGGGTTCACGCCCAGCGATGCCATGCACGTGCTTGGACGCCAGGACGGGTGGAACGCGGAGGCCGCCCGACTCGGCGCTACGATCCTGGCGAACGAGGAACACAATGCAACGGCCCGCAAGGAGCGGTCCACGGCGGAGCAACTGTGCGAGCGCACCTATGAACATGTTCTGCGCATGGCGGCCCGCGTCGTCCTCGAAAGCGCGCTGGCACACGATCCCGGTATCGAGCCGCGCAACGGGCGCTGGGGACCGCTGGGGGCGTTGCTGGAGGACGTCATCGCGGGGCGCTCCTTCTCCGCACTTCTCGATGCCCGTCTGCGCCTGGCGGTGCCGCTGATCGGTATCGGTGCCCCGGCGGCGACCTATTACCCGGAGGTGGCGCGCCGCCTGGGTGCGCGGCTGCTGGTCCCGGAACACGCGGCGGTGTGCAACGCCGTCGGCGCCGTGGCGGGTGTCGTCTCCGAGACGGCCGAGGTCATCGTGAACCAGCCGGCATTCCAGGTATTTCGGGTGCACGATCCGGCGGGCAGCCGCGACCACTCGGTGGCGGAGGAAGCGCTCGCGGATGCCCGGCGGGTCTCACGCGACCTGGCGCTGACCGCGGCGCGGCGCGCCGGAGCCAGCGATCCGCACATCGAGACGTGGGTGACGGAGCGCCGTGCCCACGCGGGCACGGCCGATGATTATCTGGCCGAGGCCATCGTGCATTCCCGCGCGACGGGCCGGCCGACGACGGGGCGCCCGCTCGAAGGCGACTGATCCTGAGGCGCGGCGAGGCCGGCGAAAGAATCGCCGGCCTCGCTCACACGCTTACGGAATGTTGCAGGTCGTCTTGATGCGGGTGATGGCGGCGTTCAGGGCCTTGTCGTAGGAGCCGTCAGCCAGCTGAATTTTCTGCCCTTCGGTTCCGGTCACGAGGCCCACGACCAAGCCCACCGGGACGATTGCCGTCACTCCGGCTGCGGCTTCCTTGGCGGCATTGGCCTTCTCGGCGTTGAGGCTGCGGATGTCGCCTTCGGCCGTGGCACAGTTCACTGGCATCGTCTTTGCGGATTTTTCTTCCTTCTCCTCTTTCTTGTACTCACTGACGCAGCCGGTGAGGCCGACGAGGAGGGCGACTGTAACGACGATGGTTTTGTTGATCATTGCTGCTTCCCGATGAATTCCGATGAGATAGTAGAGAGTAATCTTGATCGTAAGGACACAAGGCCCCGCCCGCGGCATGATTTGACGTGGCAGGTGTTGCGCGCTCAATTGGACCTTGGGCCAATGCCCAGCATACGGGCATCTGACTGAATCCGCTCAGAAATTCCGCCTCCCGCGCCCGGTGGTATGGAGGCCGGCTGATGCGGCGCGGCTGAGTCTGTGTTCGCGGCATCGGTCATCGCCGCGTTGTCAGCCCGACCGTTGCGGTGCCAAGCTATTGCCGGCACTCAGGGGGCGGCTGCGGATCACGCAATGCCTGAAGACACCGTACAAGCACCGCAATGCGTCAGCAGGTCCTTCAGCAGGCGCTATCTGGAGGCTGTGAGGCTGTTCCTCGGACTGGCCCTGCTCGGTGCGATCTGCCTGGTCTGGACGGTCGTCGCGCTTCCATTACTGCTGGTGTTGCCGGACCGCCGCGGGACGCGAATTGGCAGGCTCGGTATTCTCAGAGGTTTCCGCCTGTTTACCTGGATACTGCGTCTCCTGGGTCTTTATCGCCTGGATCTGAGTGCCCTGCGGGCCCTGCGTCACTCGCCACCCATGGTGCTGGCGCCCAATCACCCGAGCGTGATCGATGCGCTGTTGATCATTGCGCATGAGCCGCGGGTCTCGTGCGTGATGAAGACCTCGCTGTGCAGCAATCTTTTCCTCGGGGCCGGGGCCCGCCTGGCCGGGTACATCCGGCACGAGCCGCCGCGGCAGATGATCCACGATGCGATCGCTGAACTTGCGCACGGGGGTATCGTGCTGCTGTTTCCGGAAGGCACGCGAACGACCCGTTGTCCGATCAACGGGTTGCAGGCGGGCGTCGGGATCATCGCCAAGAACGCTGCGGTGCCGGTGCAGACGCTGATCATCGAAGTCGACTCGCGCTATGCCAGCAAGGGGTGGTCCCTGTTCAGGCCGCCGGCATTTCCGATCACCTGCCGCATGCGGCTCGGCCGCCGCTTCGACCCGCCCACGGATGTGCGGGACTTCACCGTGGAGCTCGAGGCGTACTTCCACCAGGCGCTGCTCGACGCACCACAAAATCAGTGGCTGGCAGAGCGCTCACATTCTCCGGCAGCGGCGACCATCAGCGCGGGCGCTTTGCGCGCGTAATAGGCCGACAGGACGCCGAGCTCGACGTGACGCTCCGCATCGAGGAAACCCGCTGCGCCGAGTGCCGCGAGAATCGTCATGGGCGGTACACAAGCGGCGATCGTGTCCCAGTGATAGCGCATGAGCAGGGGCGCCTCGCTGGAACGCGCAATCAATGTAGCGATTCGCGGGACGATGCCACAGAGCCACGCGCGGAAGACTGCCTGGCGCAGCGCTCCCTGCGGCAAGGAAAACTCGAGAATGCACAAGCGCCCGCCCGGTGCGAGGGCGCGGTGGAACTCGCCAAATGCCGCCGCGATATCATGGCTGTGGCGCAGCGCGTAACCCATGCAGAGAAAATCAACCGAGGCGTCCTCCGCCGGAATGTCTTCGGCGCTGCCGGCCAGCAGGCGCACACCCGGGGGCACCCTGGCATGCGCGAGCATGCCGGGGCTCGGGTCGACGCCGGTCACGTCCGCGGGCTTGCCCACCAGGTCGGCCGCGATGCGCGCGAGCAGGCCCGTACCGGTCCCGACGTCGAGAACCCGCATGCCGGGCCTGAGTCCTGCAGCTTGCAGCGCGCGCCTGCGGTACCAGAGGCCGGCGCCGAGGCCGATGACTGATTCGAGCCGGTCGTAGTCGCGCGCCGTGCGATCGAAGATCTGGCGCACCCACGCCCGGCGCTGACCCTCCTGTTCGTAATAGGTCTGCAGGTGCGGATGAGGGGCTAGCACTGCGTGAGCTCTTGGGGGTTGCATCCGGATGAGGAGCGAAGCATATAACGGCCCCGGCGGTTCACCCGCCTCGAGCCGATCTGTCGCGCGCAGCGCCGGTGCGAGTGTCCGCCGCGCGTATGCGATCGCAGGGCCCCGTGTATTTTTCGCAGCGCCTGCACAGGCACTGCGGCGTAGCCGCTGGACCAGGGCGCTCTGCAGGATGAAACGCACGCTCAACGTAATAGTCAAGGTAATGTCCAAGCTTATGCGGCGCCACCGCCTTTCAGTACAGTGCAACGCATCGGGCGACGTCAGGGCGGTCGATGAGTCACTACACTCCCAAGCGTTTTGTCTATCGCAGGCCCGCGGAGTTGACCGGGAACGCCACGGGCAGGGCGCGCGTCGCCATCGTGGGAGCGGGGCCTGTTGGGCTCGCCGCGGCAATCGATCTGGCCCTGCACGGTATTCCCTGCGTAGTGCTCGATGACAACGATGTCGTCTCGCAGGGCAGCCGCGCCATCTGCTGGGCCAAGCGCACGCTGGAGATCTTTGACCGCCTGGGCGTGGCGCAACCCATGCTCGCGAAGGGCGTCACCTGGAAACTCGGGCGCGTCTATCACCGTGCCCGCGAGTTGTATCACTTCGATCTGCTGCCCGAAGGCGGCCACAAGATGCCCGCCTTCATCAATCTGCAGCAGTACTACGTCGAGGAGTATCTCGCGCAGCGCGCTGGTGAATTCCCCCAACTGATCGAGCTGCGCTGGAAGAACCGGGTCACCGGCATCGCGAGCACCGCAGCGGGCGCCGACCTGCAGGTGGAGACTCCCGACGGGGACTATCAGCTGCACTGCGACTGGGTGATCGCCGCCGATGGCGCGCGCAGCAGCGTCCGCCAGCTCCTGGGGCACTCCTTCGAGGGCGTAACATTCGAGGAGAAGTTCCTCATTGCCGACGTCAGGGTCAGTGCCGACTACCCCTCGGACCGGCGCTTCTGGTTTCAGCCGCTCTTTGACCCAGGTCAGAGCGTGCTGATCCACCGGCAGCCTGATGACGTGTTCCGCATCGATTTCCAACTGGGGTGGGACGCCGACCCGGCGCGCGAACGCGAGCCGGCGCGGGTCATGGAGCGCGTGCAGCGGGTGGTGGGCGCGGACGTGCAGTGCGAGATGGAATGGTGCTCGGTGTACACCTTCCGCTGCGCACGCATGCAGCGCTTCATTGATGGTCGCGTGATTTTTGCCGGTGACGCGGCGCACGTCGTCAGTCCCTTTGGCGCGCGCGGCGGCAACGGCGCAATCCAGGACATCGACAACCTGTGCTGGAAGCTGGCGGGCGTGATCCGCGGCGAGGCCCCCGCCGCGTCGCTCGACAGTTACGAGCGTGAGCGCGTGTTTGCGGCAGATGAGAACATCCTCCACTCCCGTCGCACGACGGCGTTCATGTCCCCCAAGGGAGTCGCGGAGCAACAATTTCGGGACGCGGTGCTGGACCTCGCCGCTGAGTTTCCTTTTGCGCGCGCGCTCATCAACTCCGGGCGGCTCTCCCGCCCGTGCGATTACGCGGGCCTGACCGGCCTCGTGCAGGACGGCAGCGGTGTTGAGGGCGCGATGCATGCGGGGCAACCCTGTCTGGATGCCCCGGTGCGCGCGGCCGACGGCACGCGGGGGTGGCTGCTCGAGCACCTGGGTACGGCGCCGGTCGCGCTGGTGTTCACCGCCCCGGACACTGCGGCCGGGCTCGCGCTGCGTGCCGCGGAATGCGGCATTCCGGGTCTGCGGGTGGTTGCCGTGCAGCCGGCACAGACGCAACCGCGCGCATTGTGCGACGAGCAGGGCCTGGTGGCGTCGCGGTACGGCGGCGTCTCTGGCGTGACCTACCTTATCCGCCCCGACCAACATATCCTTGGTCGCTGGCCACGCTGGCAGCCGCGAGAACTCGGTGCGGCATGGCGTGCGTACCACGGCGTGTAACTGAAGGAGCGCGCGAAATGGCCGAGCTGCGTATCGCGGAGGGCTTTGCCGGCCGGGGTGACGATTTTTACGAGCACCTGGTGGGCGCTCACCAGGGCTTGAGCGCGGCGGAAAGCGCGGCGCTTAATGCGCGCTTGGTGCTGCTGCTCGCCAATCACATCGGCGATATGGCCATCCTGTCGCAGGCACTGCGCGCGGCCCGTAAGCCCGACGGCGGTACCTAGGGAGACGCGTCATGGAAAAGAAGTTCGCATCGCAGGCTGATCTTGCCGAGAAGACCATCAGTTTTGATCGGCTGTCGGAACATGCCTTCGCCTACACCGCGCAGGGCGATCCCAATACGGGGGTCGTCATCGGGGATGCCGCGGTGCTGGTCGTTGACACGCAGGCGACGCCGGTGATGGCCGCCGACGTGATCCGCCGGATCCGCGAGGTGACCGATAAGCCGATCAAGTATGTCGTGCTCTCGCACTACCATGCCGTGCGGGTGCTCGGCGCCAGCGCCTACGGCTGCGAGCACATCATCGCGAGCCGCGATACCTTCGAGCTCATCGTCGAGCGCGGCGAAGCCGACATGCGCAGCGAGATCGAGCGCTTCCCACGGCTGTTCCGTGCCGTGGAGTCCGTACCGGGCCTCACCTGGCCGAACCTGGTGTTCGAGCGCTCGCTCACCTTGTGGCTCGGCTCGCTCGAGGTGCGGATTCTGCAGCTCGGGCGCGGCCACACGCGCGGCGATACGGTGGTGTGGCTGCCCGCGGAACGCATTCTCTTCAGCGGCGATCTGGTGGAGTTCGAGGCCACCCCCTATGCCGGGGACTGCTACTTCGAGGACTGGCCGGGCACGCTCGACGCACTGGCCGCCCTCAGACCGGAGAAGCTCGTACCGGGGCGGGGAGCGGCGTTGCAGACGCCGGCAGCGGTGGCGCAGGGACTGGCCGGTACGCGTGCGTTCGTATCCGAACTCTATGGTGCGGTGAAGCGGGGGGTGGCGGCCGGGGCCGACCTCAAGGCGATCTATCGCGACGTCAGTACGGGGCTGCGCCCGAAGTACGGCCACTGGGTCATCTTTGACCACTGCCTGCCGTTTGACGTATCGCGCGCGTATGATGAAGCCACGCAGTTTCGGGATCCTCGGGTTTGGACTGCCGAGCGCGATCGCCAGATGTGGGAGGCGCTGGAATCCTAGGGGCCACTCGGGTTCACCCACTGCGGACCGAGGGCTAGGCCGCGCTGTGGTACAGGCTTGCTTCGCACTCGTACAAGACATTCTGCCGCAGCCGCGGTAAGAGTGCTGAGGGCCGTGTGCATGGCGCGGCGGCAGTCCGGTCCTGGGGGAGAGGTCTATCAGTACTTCAGTTCGGCCTTGGGCTTTGCTGTCGGCCTGGGGATTGCTGCTCGGCGGCCCGGTCGCGGCCGCCCCGCTGCCGAGTGAGTCCGCCACCACCGAGCAGTTGCCCCCGCATCCCGGTCCCCACTGGGTGTGGGTCAACGACGTCAACTTCTTCAGCATGGCCGACGGGCGGTCCTACCTGGTCGACGGTGACAGCGGCCGGATGCTCGGCCTGATCAGCACCGGCTACTCCTACAACTCCGTGCTGCTGCCGCGCAACGCCAGCCTCATTTACTCGCCGGAGACCTATTACTCGCGCGGCACTCGCGGGACGCGCACCGACGTAGTGACGCTCTACGAGCCGGCGCAGCTGCGGCCGGTGGGCGAGATCGCCATCCCGCCCAAGCGCTCCTCGAATATCCCGATGGCGGGGGCGGCCGCCCTGACCGATGACGAGCGCTTTCTCCTCATCTACAACTTCACTCCCGCGCAGTCCGTGTCGGTCCTCGATATGAGCGCGCGCAAATTCGTCGGCGAAATCGAGACTGCGGGCTGCGCGCTCGTCTACCCGACCGGGCGCCGCACCTTCTTCTCCATCTGCGCCGACGGCTCGCTTCTTCTGACCACGCTCACCGACGCGGGCGGCCTTGCGAGCCGTACGCGCAGCACGGCCCTGTTCGATGGCATGAAGGATCCACTGACGGAAAAGGGCGTGCGGGTGGGCGATGTGTGGCTGTTCGCCTCGTTCCAGGGAACGATGTACCCCATCCGCAGCACGCCACAGGGAGTCGTGCTCGACGCTAAGTGGCCGCTGGTGACGGCGAGCGAACAGGGGCAGGGCTGGCGCACCGGCGGACTTCAGCATCTGGCGCTGCACCGCTCAAGCGGCCGGCTGTTCGCCATCATGCACAAGGGAAGCCTGGATACACACAAGGACCCGGGAACCGACATCTGGGTTTACGATGTGGCGGCGAAAAAGAGAGTGCAGCAAATCACCCTGCGCCATAAGACCGGTTCGATCGTGGTTTCGCAGGATGCGAAACCGCTGCTGTTCACCTGCTTCTTCGAGAGCAACGTGCTCGATATCTATGACGCGCTTTCCGGCAACTACCTGCGCTCGGTCGACAGCCTCGGCCAGACGCCTACGATTATGGTGACGCCATGAGCCGTGGCGCGGAAAGTCGGCCGGACGTGCACCCGGTGGACCGTCTGATGGAGGCCCTGGCGCGCGACATGGCGCGCCGCACATCCCGCCGCCGCCTCATCGGCAGCCTGGGGGCGCTGCTGTTCGGGGCTGCCGCGTTGCCGCTGCTGCCGGTGGCACGCGGCGCACCGGCGGCCACCGGTCCCGTGGCGGCCGATGCCGGCGACCCCAAGAGCTGCGACTACTGGCGCCATTGCGCGATCGACGGTTTCCTGTGCAGCTGCTGCGGCGGCTCGTCGCACAGCTGCCCGCCCGGGACAGAGGCCTCCGCCATCACCTGGGTGGGCACCTGCCACAACCCCGGCGACGGCCATGACTACATCGTCTCCTACAACGATTGCTGCGGAAAGAGCAGCTGCGGACGCTGCCTCTGCAACCGCAACGAGAACGACAAGCCGCTGTACATGCCCTTCATGTCCAATGATTACAACTGGTGCGCCGGCAGTCAGGTGGGCATCGCCTATCACTGTTCGACCTCGCGGATCGTGGGTCTGAGCAAGTGAACCGGTGGAGCTGCAGTGCGCTCCTGGCCCTCGGGGGTCTGTGCACCGCGCCCGCGGGGCTGGCGGCCGCCGATTCCGCAACCACGGCGCGCAATAACTACATGCTGCGCTGCATGGGATGTCACGTTGCCGACGGCTCCGGATCGGCTGGCCGGGTCCCCTCGGTGCGTGATTCGCTGGTGCCGCTCGCCTCCAGCGCCGCCGGCCGACGCTACCTGGTGCAGGTGCCCGGGGCGGCGCAGTCGCCGCTCTCGGACCTGGAACTGGCGCAGGTGCTGAGCTGGATGGTGCACAACCTCAGCCGCCAGGGCGCGCCCGCCGGCTTCGTCGACTTTTCGGCGGTCGAGGTCGCCAGCTACCGCCGGACGCCGTTAATCGACGTGCAGGCCGTCCGTGCGCGGCTGCTGTCCTCCACGCCGCCCGGGCGGGGCTAAAGCCTATGTACGAGACGTTTCCCCTCGCGCTACAGAGGTCCCAGCAGCGCTTCGACTATTTCCAGGCACTCATCGACCGGCTCTTTTGCCCGATGCAGATCGAGTCGCGTTCGGGCGGGGCGCAGTACTTTGAGGGTGCGCTCGAAACTGCAAGCCTGGGCGCGGTGCGCCTCGCACGCGTCGCGACCTCGGCATGCCTGGTGCGGCGGCGCCCGCACGACATCGCCCGCGTGAGCGAAGCCGCCTATCTGGTGAAGTTCCAGACCCGGGGTGAAGCGCTCTGGCGGCAGCGCAACCGCGAGGTCCACCTGCGGCCCGGCGACTTCGTCGTATGCTCGGTGGCGGAACCCTATTGGCTGGAGTTCCGGGGTCCGTACGAGATGCCGGTCCTGGCGCTCAGCGCCCAGACCATGCGCGCACTGACGCCCGACCCGGATCAGTTCCTGGGAGTGCGCCTGAGCGGCGAGGATGCCGACTGCGGCTTGCTGAGCGCCTTCATCGCCCAGGTGAGCGCGCGGATGAGCCGGCTGAGTGAAGCCATGATCGGCCGGGTCGAAGCCAACATACTGGATCTGCTCGGTGGAGTACTAGCCACGCGCACCCGTCAGGGTGTGCTCAACCCGGCGCAGCAGAGCGCGCAGATCAAGGCCTATATCGATTTGCACGTGCGCGATCGTCAGCTCACGCCGGCCTTCGTGGCTATCGCCTTTGGTATCAGCACGCGCCATCTGCACAGTCTGTTCCAGCAGCACGCGACGACCATCGGGCAGTACATTCGCAGCCTGCGCGTGCGCGGCTGCCGCGCGGCGCTGGAGAGCGGCAGCGCCGGCCACCGATCGCTCACGGACCTGGCGCTCAGCTGGGGCTTCTATGATCTGTCGCACATGACCCGTTGCTTCAAGAGAGAGTTCGGAATGACGCCCGCGGAAGCGCGCGCGCACGCGGGCCACGGGGCCGCGGCCGGCAGTGCCGCAACGTCCAAAGGTTCGTAAGGAGTAACTCACCATGGCACGCAAATACGAGATGCATATCGGCGGCAAGACCGTCGCGGCCAATGCCCATCGGGAGATCAGGAATCCGGCCACGGGCGCAATCGTCGGCCTGTGCCCGGTAGGAACGGTGGAGCATCTGAACCAGGCCGTGGACGCCGCGGCCGCCGCTTTCCCCGCCTGGCGCCGCAGCAGCGACGCGCAGCGCAAGGCCGCGTGCGAGAAGATCGCCGAGATCCTGACGCGCCACGCGCAGGAACTGGCCACGCTCGTGACGCAGGAGCAGGGCAAGCCCCTGAAGGGCATCGGCTCCGAGTTCGAGCTCGGCGGCTGCGCGGCCTGGGCCGGTTACACGGCGACCCTGGAGCTTCCTTCGAAGGTGCTCGAGGCCTCCGCGGCAAAGCACGTGGAGATGCTGCGTGAGCCGATCGGCGTCGTCGGCTCCATCACGCCGTGGAACTGGCCGCTCATCATCGCGATCTGGCACCTCGTGCCGGCCATCCGTACCGGCAATACTGTCGTCATCAAGCCTTCACCCTTCACGCCGCTTGGCACGCTGCGCATGATCGAGCTGCTGGCGGAAGCAGTGCCCCCCGGCGTGCTCAACGTGGTCGCCGGCGGGGATGAGATCGGGGCCGCAATGTCGCAGCATCCCAAGATCCAGAAGATGGTCTTTACCGGCTCGGCGGCGACCGGTCGCAAGGTGATGGCGAGCGCCGCGCCGACGCTCAAACATCTCACCCTCGAACTTGGCGGCAACGACGCGGGCATCGTGTTGCCGGACGCGAACATCGACGCGCTCATTGCGCCGATGTTCTGGGGTGCCTTCATCAACTCCGGGCAGACCTGTGCGGCGTTGAAGCGCCTGTACGTGCACGACTCGCTTTACGACCGGGTCTGCCAGGCGTTTATCGATTTTGCCCGCGCCACCCCGATGGGGGATGGCATGGACGAGAACACGCGGCTGGGTCCTTTGCAGAACGAGCGGCAGTTCCGCAAGGTCATCGAGCTAGTCGAAGATGCCCGGCGGCATGGTGGTCAGATGCTGCTCGGGGGCGAGCCGCTGACGGGACCCGGTTATTTCTACCCCGTCACGCTGGTGGGCGGCCTCGAGAACGGCGTGCGGCTCGTGGATGAGGAACAGTTTGGTCCGGCGCTGCCGATCATGCGCTACAGCAGGCTCGAGGATGCGCTGGCCTGGGCGAACGACTCCGACTACGGACTCAGCGCCTCGGTATGGGGCACCGATCGCGCCCAGTTGAGTGCAGTTGCGCGGCAGCTTGAGGCCGGCACGGTTTTCATCAACAAGCACGCCGAGATTGCCCCGAACGTGCCCTTCGGGGGCATCAAGGGATCCGGTCTGGGCGTGGAGTTCGGCGAGGAGGGGCTGGAAGCCTATACGAACATCAAGATCATCAATGCCGTGGCATGAGGTAGAAACCGGTACCGGCAGGGCGTGACAGCGCCTGCCGGCCCGGTCAGATGAAGACAGGCCGAGAAGGGGAGAGCACCATGGATTTGATTCGCATGGGTTGGCGGCTGGCGGCCGTGGGATTGGCCATCATGGCGGCGGCTGGCGCCGTGGCCCAAACTACCGGGAACCAGATCGAGGAAGTGGTAGTTACGGCGCAACGCCGCAGTGAGAGCCTGCAGGATGTGCCGCTTTCCATCACGGCACTCGGTGCGGCGACACTGGAGGAGCGCTCGGTCGACTCCTTCATCGACTACGCCGGCCAGGTCCCGAGCCTTGCCTTCGCGTACACCGGCGACGGCAGTGGCACGGCCCGCACGATCTCGATCCGCGGCGTGTCCGGCGACAATACCACCGGCTTCTACATCGATGAGACGCCGGTGCCCGACTCGATCGATCCGCGCGTGCTCGACATCGAGCGCATCGAGGTACTGCGCGGTCCCCAGGGAACACTCTACGGGGCACGCTCCATGGGCGGCACGGTGCGCCTCATCACCACGCAGCCGGACGTGAACAACTTCTCCGCCCGTGCCAGCGCCAACGGCGGCAAGACCCAGGACGCGCAGGACGGCAACTACGGCGCGGATGGCGCCGTGAACCTGCCGCTGGTGCAGGGACTGATGGGGCTGCGCCTCACGGCCTTCTACCAGCGCCAGGCCGGCTTTTTCAAACGGCAGTACCTGAGCGACCCGGCGGAGGCCAACAACCTGCCGCCGAACGCCAACCCGCTCACCACCGGGAACCTGCCGCTGTCGACCACCAATGACGTGGGGCGCGTCGATACCTACGGAGCCGCCGCCGCCCTCGCCATCAAGGCGAGTGACAACCTCACCATCACGCCGCGCGTCATGTACCAGAACTACCAGGCGAACGGCTTCTGGTATGCCGACAACGGGGCCTATCCCGTGCCGGGACCGCCTGCCGGCACCAACGTGCCCGTGGACATGCACGCCAACGGGTATCTGCAGGCGCGGTTCTACAACCTGCCGGAGAATGCCGACGACTCCTGGATACTCGGCACGGTGGGCGTCAACTACGATGCCGCCGCCTTCAACCTCATCTCCTCCACCTCGCTTTTCTACCGCAAGGTCGACGAGACGGAGGACGAGACCGACTTTCTGTGGCAGAACCTTGAGGCGCCGTTCGATGGATCCCGCTGGGCAACGTCAACAATCCGAACACGCCGCTCTACCACGCCGTACCGATCCCCTCCACGATCGAAGAGATCAAGCAGGTTCACCGCTTCGTGCAGGAACTGCGCATGGCCTCGAAGCTGAGTGGGCCTTGGCAGTACGTAGCCGGACTCTACTTCTCCGATACCCGCGGCCGGGTCCCTTACGCCGGTTACTATCCGCCGGCGATTGCGCCGGGAATCAGCCAGACCGGCGGCTTCGTCGTGCAGGGAATACCGGGACTGCCAATCCCCGTCAATCCGGCCAATCCGGACGAGATATTCGGGCAGGATTACCAGACCAAGGTGCAGGAGCCGGCGATCTACGGCGAGCTCTCGTACGCCTTCAACCCGGCGTGGAAGGCGACCGTCGGACTGCGCGGCTACCAGATCAAGACCCAGACCGGCGGCTACCTGGAGGGCATCGCCTTCGGCGGTCCGCGGATCACCGACCCGACCGCCTCGGTGACCGAGAGCGGCGTCAATCCGAAGTTCGCGGCCGAATGGCAGTACGCCCCGGAGCAGATGGCCTACGCGAGCATTGCCCGTGGCTTCCGCCCCGGGGGCCTGGTGCCTTCCATCCCCGGCACCGCCACGAACGATCCGCTCGGGTGTTACGCGCAGCTGCTGCAGCTGGGCTACACGAGTACGGCGCAGACCAAGAGCTTCCGCTCGGACCACCTGTGGACCTATGAAGTCGGTTCGAAGACTTCCTGGGCCGACAATCGCCTGACTCTGGACGGGGCGGCGTACCTCACCGAGTGGGACCAGATCCAGCAATCGGTCCAGCTGCAATGCGGCTTCCAGTTCCGCGCCAACTCAGGCCGTGCCGAGGTTAAGGGCTTCGATCTCGAGATGCACGGACGGCCGACTCCAGAATCTCGACCTGAGCATCGGGGTCGGTTTCCAGCACGCGCGCATCACCGAGGCGAGTCCGCAGCTGCCGGCGCTGCAGGTCGGCGACCGTGTCTACCAGGTCCCTGACTGGACCGGTAACGCGGCGTCGAGCTACACGGTGCCGTTCAGCAATGATCGCAGCCTCGTGGGCACCGTGACCTATTCGTATACCGGTGATAGCGTCAGCGCCAACAATGGCGCGACCTATCCCCGGCTACGGCCCGGCTACAGCTTCCTCGATGCACGCCTGGCTTACCGCCTGCGCGACTACGAGTTCGCGCTCGTCGGCAAGAACCTGACCAACACCGAGGCGGACCTCGGTGACAACCGTTCGCTCGCTGCGGAGACCTACGGCCGGCCGCGCCTGGTCACCAACGCGCCGCGCACGATCGGGCTTGAAGCGCGCGCCAAGTTCTGAGCGGCCGCACCGGGGGCGCGCGTCCGGTGGAAGCGGGCGCGGCTGCGCTGGTGTCGCAGACGCGGCTGCTGCGAGGATCAGCTTTGGGCGCAGTCACGCCGTCACAGCGACTCAAGTGAGTGCCTGCAGACCTATGATCTGGGCCGAGAGCCATGGAACCGGTAGTCGCACAGTGCTGCTGCTGCACGGGCTCGGCGCCACGGCGGCTGTCTGGTCAGCGCTGTGCGCGCGGTTGAGCGCACGCGCGGATCTGCGCTGGATTGCCGCCGACCTCGGAGGTCATGGGCGCTCGGCGTGGCAACCGCCCTACAGCGTCGGGTCCCTCGCGGCGCAGCTGGTGCCCTGGGTGCGCGAGGCGAGCGTCCTTTATGTTGTCGGACATTCCCTGGGTGCTTACGTCGGGCTGGCGCTTGCCAGCGGTTGGTTCGGAGTGACGGTACGCGGTGTGCTCGGTATCGGACCGAAGATCGCCTGGTCGGGCGCCGAGCTGCAGACGGCGCGCGAGCTCGCGGCGCGGCCGGTACGCCGGTACGAGACGGCCGAAGAAGCCTGGACGCGCTATCGGCGTGTCGCGGGCCTGGGCGCCGAAGTCGCCCCGGACCCGCAGGTCCTCGCCGCAGGCGTGATCCAGGAGGAGGGCCGCTGGCGGCTCGCGCAGGATCCGCGCACATGCGCCGTTGCCGGGGCGCCTTTCGGCTCGCTCGCCGCCAGCGCCGCGGGACGCGTTGTACTGGCGCGAGGCGCTCACGACCCCATGGTCTCCCTGGCCGAGCTGCAGCGGCATACCGCGCGAGCCGGCGATATTGCGGCGGTGGGGCACAACGCACACGTTGAAGCTCCCGGCGCGGTGCTCGCGCTCCTCGATGCGCTGATGGCGGACGGCTGAGCCATGGAGAATGACGCCGCCCGGGCACTCGCCCGCGATTTCGACCTCAGCCACCTCAGCGACGAGTTTTACGCCGACCCTTACCCCACGTACGCGGCACTGCGTATGCTTGATCCGGTGCATCGCTGCGCGGACGGCGGCTATTTCCTCACGCGCTACGCGGATCTGGATCAGGTTTATCGCGACCGCAGCCACTTCAGTTCGGACAAGCGTGCGGCCTTTGCCCCCAAATTCGGGGTCGACTCGCCACTTTACGAGCACCACACCACGAGCCTGGTCTTTAGCGATGCCCCTTATCACCCGCGCGTGCGGCGCCCAATCGTTGCCGCCCTGAGCCCCCAGGTTCTGCGCGCCATGGAACCGGATATCACCCGGCTGGTGGATGGCTTGTTGCAGCGGCTGAGGGAACAGGGGCGCGGTGACCTGATTACGGAATTCGCGGCCGCGATCCCCGTCGAAGTGATCGGTAACCTGTTAGGTGTCCCGCGCGCCGAGCGTGGATCGCTGCGCGGTTGGTCGCTCGCCATCCTGGGAGCCCTGGAGCCGGTGCTCACGGCTTCACAGCTCGCGCAGGGAAACCAGGCGGTGAGCGACTTCTCTGCCTATCTGCGCGAGCTCATCGCGGCGCGCCGTCGTAATCCGGGAGACGAGACGGATCTTCTGACGCGTCTGCTGCGCGACCCGGAATTGTCCGAGCGGGAACTGGTGCAGAACTGCGTATTCCTGCTCAACGCCGGACATGAGACCACGACCAACCTTATCGGCAATGCCCTGTGGCTGCTGCTGCAGCACCCGGAGGCCGCGCAGCGGCTGCGCGCCGAGCCCGCTCTGGCCGCTGGCGCCGTGGAAGAGTGTCTGCGCGTGGAGAGTCCCAATCAGTTGGGTAACCGTCTGGTGACCGAGCGTCTTCGTATTGGCGACGTATGGCTCGAGCCGGGCACCTATCTGACCTTGTGCATTGGAGCTGCCAATCGCGACCCGGAGGAATTTCCGGACGCGGAACGCTTCGATATCGGTCGTAAACCCAACCGCCACCTGGCATTTGCGGCCGGTGCCCATGCGTGCGCCGGGATGAACGTCGCGCGCCTGGAAGCGCAGATCGCAATCGTGCGCACACTGCAGCAGCTGCCGCGTCTGCGGTTGACGGAGGCGCCGTTGCGCGGCTCACGCGCGCGCTTCCGGGGATTTGTGAGCCTGCCGGCGCAGGTGTGTTGACCCGGGCGATCGGTGGAGATCTGCATTGCGTGCCGGCGGCGATCCCCGCGGCCACGCTGCGGCCGGCGACGCGTGCCATCTGCAAGCTGCTGCCTCCACGCCGGTCAGCGACTTGACCGCTGAACCGGCGGGAGCGCAGCAGCCGCCGCGCGCCTCAATTGACCCGGATCATCTGCGCGCGCTCATGCTCGGTCGCCTGTGAAGCCAGTACGACCAACATGCCGTTGCCGTCGCGAATGACTTGTGCCTGCGCCGCGGACAGCGGCTGCTCGATCTTCTCGGGCTTCAGGTTGTACATGGCCCCCGTCAGGGGGTCGACAATGAGCATGCCGACCAGACCGCCGAAGGCGATGTTCGCCCAGTACCAGCCGCTGACTGAAGAATCTAGGTTGACCTCGGCCGGCGCGTACCCTGGCATCTCGAACACCATGCGATACGCCGGTGCCTTGAAATAGCCGGATTTCGTGGGCAATTGCGCCACGAACGGCGTCGTGTTCGTTTGCACCAGCGCGTTGGAACGATCGTAGATCGTAACCTTGGCGCCGGCCGGCGTGGACGCCACCGAGATCGGTCTTGGGCCACCGTGTACGATCGTGGCGCAGCCCGTGATCAGCGAGCAGGCGCCGAGCAGGGCAACTGCGGAAAGCTGTTTTAACATGACAGGGCACTCCAGGGTTGATGTGATGCTGAGCCGTCGCGCCCGACAGCCGCGCGCGAACCACTTAGCTCTCGAAAGTCAAAGAGCCTGCCTGGACAGGTTCGGGTACCTGCTTCTTCGGGAAAGCAACTGGATGCGGGCTGTGCCCGAGTTGGAACCACCCGGCGCCGCTAGCGCGGGTGGTGCTTCGCGTAGGCCGGCAGATCCTTGAACAGGTCGCCGCGGGACTCCGCATCGCCCTGACACGCGGTCCCCGTGGAGATAAAGCGAGCCAGAGGCTGCGGCACTCCCATGGGGGCAACTTCGGAGACGAGATAACAGCGGTCGCTGACCCAAACAACCCACGCGCCGCCTGTCGTCCGATATTGCTCCCCCGGCACATGCCCCGGCGGCCGCTGGGTGCCTGCGCTTGGGGTTTCAACCGCAGGGATCGTCCCGAAGCCCCTGACCTTCGGAATGAGGGTTACCGCTGCGGCCGCCTGCTGCGCTTCCGAGGCCCAGTCGGCCCCGGTACGCGTGCCAGCTGAAGGACTGAGCTGCGCAGGTAATGCAATCGGGGGCGTAACGGCCGCCGCGGGTGGGGCGTCGCCGGCAGCCCTGGGCGCTTGGGTCGAAGGGCCCGCAGGCGGCGGCAGTGAAGACGGAAGAATTACAGTGCTGACGAAATCGTCGGGCGAGGAGAGTGGAGAGGGAGTCCGCAGTTCAACCAGCAGGGTAATCGTCAAACCATGCAACCCCACAACCACGGCTAAGGCAGCAATGCGCCGCAGACTCTGGGTACTTGGCCGTCCCACCCGTCAACCTCCGCTGCCGCGAGAGCCACGCCTTGCGCATGGACCCGGACGGACACGAATCGTTCCCGCCGGCTCCGCCCGGGAGGGTTGGATCCGCGCGAACGTCGTGGATGCTGATTTCAGATTGTGCGCAGGCGCAGTCGCCCCGTGAGGCTCCGGTATATAGTAGAGACTGGAGGCGCGTGCACGCCTGGATGAGGAGGCCGTCGCGATGAGTTGGTGGGCGTGGGTTATCGCGGGCGCGATACTGTTCGGGGCGGAGCTTGCGTACGTGAATGCGCAGTTCTACCTCGTATTCATCGGCAGTGCGGCCATCGTAACCGGCCTGATTACGGCGCTGGCTCCGGGGCTTTTGGCGTGGGCGCAGTGGGCCACGTTCGGGGTGCTGGCGATTGCCTCGATGATGGCGTTTCGCAGTCGCATTTACCGCAGACTGCGCGGCCACGTGCCACCGGTACGAACCGGACCTGCAGGAGAGGCGCTCACACTGCGGGTCGACCTCGCTCCCGGCGACAGCTGCCAGGCCGAGCACGGGGGTACCTATTGGACGCTCCGCAACGACACCGATACGCTGCTTCGATCCGGTACGCGCGTCCGGGTGGCGGGCGTTCACGGACTCACATTGCTTGTTCGGCCCGACGCCTAGGCAATCCCCGTCAGGAAATCCCCGTATGTACACCTCCTATGTCTTCATCGCTCTTGCCCTCATAGCGGTAATTGTAATCGCGCGCACCGCGACCGTTGTGCCGCAGCAAAGTGCGTACGTCATCGAGAATCTGGGCAAATACAGCCGTACATTGCAGGCGGGGTTCCATATTCTGATTCCCTTTGTCGAGCGTGTGGCCTACCGACACAGTCTCAAGGAACAGGCGCTCGACGTCGCCGAACAGATCTGCATCACCCGCGACAACGTGCAGGTGGCTGTTGATGCGGTGCTGTACATGCAGGTGCTGGATCCACATCTCGCCTCCTACGGAATCACCAATTACAACTTCGCCATTTCCCAGCTCGCGCAGACGACGTTGCGCAGCGAGATCGGCAAGATCGAGCTCGACCGGACATTCGAGGCACGGGGGACAATCAACGCCAACGTGGTAGCCGAGCTCGATAAGGCATCGGTGGCCTGGGGCGTGAAAGTGATGCGCTATGAGATCAAGAACATCACGCCACCCAAGGACGTGCTGACTGCCATGGAGAAGCAGATGCGCGCGGAGCGGGAAAAGCGCGCCGTGGTGCTGGCATCCGAGGGCGAGCGCGACGCGAAGATCAACCAGGCCGAGGGCGACAAGCAGCGCGTCATTAAGGCTTCGGAAGCCAACAAGCAGCAGCAGATCAACGAAGCCGAGGGCCAGTCCGCCGCCATCCTCGCCGTGGCGACCGCGACGGCGGAGGGCCTGCGCAGGGTCGGCGGCGCGCTCGGTGAACGCGGTGGTATCGAGGCCATGCAGCTGCGTATCGGTGAAGAATACGTCCGGCAGTTCGGCAAGCTCGCGAAGGAGAGTACGACGCTCGTCGTACCTGCGAACCTCAGTGACCTCGCCTCAGTCGTCACGATGGCGACGAGCATCGTCAAGAAGCCATCGTCCACGCCCGCGTCGCCGTAAGGGCATGCGACGGCGAGCCAGCCAAACTCGAAGATGACGACTGTCACGGAGCGCAAGCCCCGAAAGAGCGGGAGCATTAAACCAAGCGCTGCACGGAAGGGTCGGGTTTCGTTCTACCTGGCAGCTCAGGCGTACGGTAACAACACGCGGCCAGGGACGCCGGCAAAGCGCTCCGAAGTCACCGCGTCTCGTGGCTCAGGAACTGGCCGGCGACGTTGAGCTCGCGCGGCATTGCGCGCTTCTTGGTCGCGTGACCCTGCATCCGCTGCAGAATGTCATCGAGGACACCGACGGCCTGGCAAACATGCGGGCCTTTGTTGAGCATGACGCACTCAGCGCGCTCGCTCATCGCGGCATCGGTTATTTCTGCCCGTGACGGGAGGCCATCTTTTGCCATAACTCCCGCATATGCTCCTCGAAGTCGAAGGCGACGATGGCGGGATCGCGATCAACTCCGAGCGTGAGCTGGTGGGTAGGCCTGCAAAGCACCATAGGCCTGCAGAATCTCGCGCCTGAGGTCATCCGGCAGCGGTGCATCGGCTGCGATCGCAAAGCCATTGGGGACTTGCACGCCTTAAGGCGTGAGGCTTCGGTATAACTCGTCCAGCACCGCGTTTTTTCCACCGACGAGCCCAATATCCTCGATGCCGATCTGCCCACATGAGCGGATGCAGCGCTTGAGGGGGGGCGATCACGGCTTACTGCCAGGAGAGAATAAGTGGCGCCATCACGCCACCCGGACACGGACCGTTAGCGGCGCGTGCCGTGCTCGTGACGCTGCTCGCGGGTCACGATCTCAGCTAGAGCGTTCGCATCCGCTGCCAGCTGCCTGAGAAGGTCATCGAGACACACAATCCCCACGAGCTTGCGATGCGTATCCATGACCGGGATACGGCGCACCCCGTGGACCTTCATGCGTTCGAAGGCTTGGGCGGCGTCCTCGGTGTCGCGAGCGATGACGGTCGGGGCGCGCATGATCTCGCGCACCGTGACCGTGCGCGGATCGAGCTCCTTGCCAAGAACCTCGACCACGATGTCGCGATCGGTGATCATGCCAATCGGGGTTTGATCGCCTTCCGGGTCATTGACTACGACGAGATCTCCGACGTGCCTTTGGCGCATGAGGATCGCCGCGCCGAGCACGCGCAGTTCGGGACTGCAATACACCACGTCGGGCGTGCACAGGTCTTTGAGCAACATTAGGCGTCTCCTTCTCTGGATTATTACTCGGCCAGAACGCAAGCGAGTTCGGCAAGCCGCGGATCGAGAACTTTGCTCATGTGGGTAAGCTCCGATAGGGGCGTGAACCTGATTCTGCCATCAACTATCCCGACCAGTACGCCATGACTTCCGCTGTGAAGGTGCTCGACGGCTGCGGCACCCAGGAGTGAGCCGCTTAATCGATCGAACACGTGGGGTGAGCCCCCGCGCTGAGTGTGCCCAAGCTTCGTCACGCGCAGGTCGAAGCCGAGCCGCTCGGCGTGTTCGGTAAAGTATTGCTGCAGCGCGGCCGCATGGTACCTCGCGCCCTCGGCGACGATGACGATCGCATGACGCTTGCCGCGCTGATAGGCTGCACGCACAGCGTTTGCCACCTCCTCGGGAGTTTGACTAAGCTCGGGAATCACGATTGCTTCCGCGCCTCCGGTGATGCCGCTAATGAGCGCCAGATAGCCGCAGTCGCGGCCCATCACTTCTACCAGAAACACCCGGCCGGTTGCGGATGCGGTCACGCGCAGACGGTCGATCGCCTCCAGCGCGATATCGAGCGCAGTGCTCGCACCGAGGGTGATATCTGAACCCGGTAGGTCATTGTCGATGGTCGAGGCGATCCCCACCACCGCGGTGTTGCGCTGGGAGAGTGCATGAGCGCCTAGCTGCGAGCCGTTGCCTCCGATTACTATGAGACCACTGATATCGCGGTCCACCAGTTGCTTTGCGGCGGTTTCCTGGCCAGCTTGGGTCAGAAACGCCGGGCACCGACTGGTCCCGAGTATCGTGCCGCCGCGCTCAATGATCCCTCCCACATCGCGCGATCCAAGTGGTACGAACCGCCCGGCGATGAGGCCGGTGTAGCCGTGCTCGACGCCATAGATCTCAATGCCGAGTGAAACCCCGCGCCGCACGACGGCGCGAATCGCCGCGTTCATGCCCGGTGCGTCACCGCCGCTAGTGAGAACCGCAACTCTTTTCATGGGGTATCGGACCAAGGTTTTGGTGCGCCGCGTGCCCGCGCGCATTGCTTCACAGCCATGCGCGTGGTTCCCCGCAAGCCCGGATCCTCGTGTCGCCACCCAGCGCAACGAGAGTGATTTCGTACACGCTGCTCTCCGCAACCCTCAGAGCCCAGTGTCCGCAAAAAGTGCCTGGAAACCAATTACGGAAACTACGCGCATGCCGAGGCGCTGCAAGCGCTTGTGCCTACCGCCGTACGTACAATCCCCGGCCCACCAGAGCTTATGGCGAGCCACCCTAGGTAGGATGAGACGCGCCAGCGACCGGGCGGACATGAAATACGTTTGATTTACAGCTGCCGCCACGTTTGTGCAGGGCATAGACAATGAGGCACGCATTGTCGGGCGTTACGTCGATGGGACCGGTGAACCTGGCTTCGTCACCGAGGATGCGGCGGCGGGGTCGTGTCTCTCCGAGTGGAAATGTTTAGCGCAATCCCACGAGCGCTTCGCTGACCGACCAGAGTTGCTCGGCGGTGGTATCGTCCAGCGCGTCGGGCGCGGCTGCGACCGACGCCGCGCGGCACTTGGCATAGTAGCCACCGGAGCGGCCCTCCACGTCCGCGGAGGTGGCGAGGTAGACACTGGTCTTCGCCCCTTGTACCGCCGAGACTCCGGCGACGGCCATGAACGCACGCCCTACCGTGCGTGCCAGCCAGTTGTCCTGCCCGAGATGCGTGGCCACCATGCCCGGATGCAGCGCGTTCGCCGTGACGCCGCTTCTGGCGAGCCTTTTGGCGAGCGTCTGTGTGAACAGGATGTTCGCCAGCTTCGAGCGTCCGTAAGTACGCAGCATCCGGTAGTCCCGCGTGCTCATCAGATCGTCGAAGTCGATCCGTTGCCCGCGATGCGCTGCGGAGGCCACTGTGACGATGCGGGCGGGGGCGGAGTCACGGATCTTGGTCAACAGAAGGTGTGTGAGCAGGAACGGTGCCAGATGATTGACCGCGAATGTGGTCTCGAAGCCGTCGGTGGTTACCTTGCGAGACAAGTTGATGCAGCCGGCATTGTTGATCAGCACATCGAGCCGTGGCAGCGCGCTGAGTTCCGCGGCGAGGCTGCGTATCTGCGCGAGGCTCGCAAAATCCGCCTGTATGAACCGTACCTCCTTATTGCCGGTTGCCGTGCGTACCGCTTCCACTGCGGCTTGCCCCTTGGTCGCGTTTCGACCATGCATCAGCACTCGGTGACCCTGTAAGGCGAGCGCGTCCGCCGTCGCAAGCCCGATACCATCGGTCGCGCCGGTCACCAAGATCGTCAGCATGAGTCGTCCATTGTGTGGAAAGGTGGCAGAGCAGGAATAGCATCGTCCCAAAGTGGCCTAAATACCATCTCAGGAAGGCACAGAGAGGACGGTCTAAGTATTTGATTTAACTGGCGCTCCCTACGGAATACGAACCCGTGTTAGAGCCCTGAAGAGGCGCGCAGGCGGTGGACCTTGCGGGTCAGTATAACAGATGTTATAACGATGCCACGAGAGGTGGGTGCAAATGTCTGTGCCGGTCAAAGTTCGGAAGGTGGGTAATTCCCTCGGAGTCATTCTTACCAAGGATGTGGTCGAGTTGCTGGGAGTTGCCGAGGGTGATGAGCTGTTTGCCGTCAGGACGGCCGAAGGCATACGTCTTACCCCATACGATCCTGAGTTCGCCAAGGTGATCGAGTCCACGCGCGACTACATGCGTCGCCATCGAAACGCGCTGCACGAGCTCGCCAAGAAGTGAGGGGCCCCAAGTGGCTGACGACGGGGCTCATCACGGCAATTCATGACGAAGCGATCTATGAGTTCGGCGGCCTCGGCGGCATTCGAGACCCGGGGCTTCTGGAAAGCGCGCTCGATCGTCCACGGAACAGGCTCGCATACGAGCCGAAGTCTACGGTGTTCGAGCTTGCCGCGAGCCTGTGTCATGGTCTTGCAAAGAACCATCCGTTTGTCGATGGCAACAAGCGCACAGCGCTGCTCGCCGCACGCGCATTCCTGTTCGTGAACGGGTACGTGCTTGAGCCTGCCGAAGAGGACGAGGTTCTGACGATTGTGGCAGTTGCAGAGGGCTCAGTGAGCGAACGGGAACTGGCCGAATGGATGCAGCGTAATTCCCCCCATGACGCGCCTTAGCGTGCCAGCTCTGCAACGACGCGGCACACGACTGAGAACTCCAAATGCGCGTTCTGGTCTTCGGCGCTACTGGGTCGATTGGGGCTCCCGTGTTCGCCTTGCTCCGGCACACGATGCGTAAGCGCCTGACGGCCAAACTCGCTGAGGTCAAAGCAGCACTGCGTCGACGCCGTCAGGACCCAATCCCCGCTCAAGGCAGGTGGTTGGCGTCGGTGTTGCGGGGTCACGTCGCTACTACGGCGTGCCGAACGTCGGGCCTGACTCAAGGCCCCAGCGCGTGTCCGCGTGTAGACCCGTTCCGGGAATTCTTGTGGAGGCCGCGCTTCGACTCTTTCGAGCGCTGCGGGCATCTCGGCGACCCCATGCTGACAGACAAAGAGCTGCTCACCAAGGTGCGCAAGGAAGTCTCAACCCCGCTGGCCGCGGAGGTTGAACGCGACGCAGCCGAGGCCGCTTGGCTCGGCCAGCCCGCGCCTCTAAGCATTGAGACGCCGCCTAAGCCGCTGGCGTAAGTGTTTGCGGCGTGATCGCGGGTCAGCGACCGACAGCTCGCAGCGGGCGGCCGACTTTTGCGCTGCGACCGGGCGGCGTTTGTGTCACCGTGTGTCTGGCGATGTGCCAAGCCTACGGCACGTAGTTGCAGGCTGCATCGTAGCCGCAGCCTTGGTAAGTGTTAAGGAACTCGTCCTGAGTCACCCACGCCAAATGGTTCGGCGGCGGCGGCTCAACTGTCAGTTCACGGTCGAGCACCTTCGTTCGGAACTTCCAGCCCGGTGGCAGCTCCTTGAACTGGCCGCCCAAGTCCTTAAGGGTGTCTGCCGTCTCGCCCTTGTTGACGAAATTGCTCCAGGACTGCATGACCAGGACCTTCCCGTCGGGCATGTCGAGCAGGTAAACCGTGGTCCCGGTCTTGAACAGATACTTGTTGCTGCGATTGATCTCACCGGGGTGATAGTGGCCGGCTCCAACCGCTTTTTTCATCACTTCCACGGGCACGACGCCCATATAGACCATATTGACTGGTCCGAACTGGCGTTGGTCGCCTACCTCGTAGACCCAGAATTCATCCCAGGTCCAATACCGGCTGGGGTTCAGGAAAACCTCCCTTGCCCCCATCTCCTTTTTGATCTTCTCCTTGTCCTTTTCTATCTGTGCGTACTGCTCCGGGGTGCAGTGATCGATGCCGGTCGGGTTGTAGAAGTCCGCGACCGCATTCTCCTTCGACGTGCCGTAGATCGGCGCAACCTCGCAGAACTGATAATTGGGCCCGGTCGCGTGGAGCTGCTTGCCGAGGATGAGGTGCTGCTTACTCTGCTTGGCCATGTTCTGCTCTGCATTGGAGCACCCCGTGAGGAGCACCGCACCCACGGCGGCAGCGAGCGTTGCAAGTGTCTGCGCTTTCCGTTCAGAGGATTTCATTGGACACCCCGATTGTTTGCCGTTATTCGGTGAAAACGCAAAGACAACGTCACGATACAACCTATCAACAAACCAGCCGCATTCGTGGAATCTCGAAGTGATAGTGGTAACAATACCTACGACCTGCTCTTCCCCCGTTCTTAGCCCGCCGGCTGCGACCCGAGAAGTCGGTACAGGATCTGACGGCGCGCACTACTGAATTGACCGGGGCGCGCAGTGGCCAGCACCATGCACCCGTGCCGCGGGTGCTCACTCACATTAGGAAGCTCGACGATTGCTTCGGGCAGTTTCTCGCGCTCGCCCCGCTCGTGGGCTGGTCGGTATCACTGGCCGACCTCGCGCCGCGGCTGCGGTGCTCACAGGCGCCGCAGGAAGGAAGCCGAAGTCGTCGCCGTCGCGAAGCCGAGGCCGCGCGGGATTCCCAAAATCCGCATTGAGCTACGATGGGACGATGCGGAAGGTAACCTCGCCGGCACTGAATTGCGCCTGCTGGCCGGTAAGCGCCACCGTGACGTTGAAGCCGCCCGTAAGGTGGCCGTGCTCGTCGCGACCAAGGGAGACTAGCCCTTGTTTCTCCATCGCGAGGGCCATCGTCTCTTGCAGCATGGCTATCCGCTTCGCGCGTTCCTCGCCCCGCTTGGCTGCGCGCCAGCCAATTGCGAACGAGAGCAGGCACCCGCCGACGGTGCAGACGATATTGGGAGCCAGCTAGACCAAAAAGCCGACATGGGACCTACCCGAAACCTACCCGCGACATTCTTCTGCTTCCCGGCTCTCTCGTAAGTATTTGATTTATTGGCGCTCCCTGCGGGATTCGAACCCGTGTTACAGCCTTGAGAGGGTGCGATCGGATTCGGAAATCAAGAGGGGTTTTGACTCATGAGTATGAGTTAAATAGACTCATTAAGTGGCTAAACGTCTGCAAGTGATTCTCGACGATCCCGAATATCGGGAGATCCAGCGAGTGGCACGAGCTAACCGCATGACGCTCGCCGAATGGGTACGCCGCGCTCTTGCTGCAGCGAGGCGCCGCGAGCCCTCGGCCGATTCGAGCAAGAAACTTGCTGCTGTGCGAGCCGCGACGCGTCATGCATTTCCGAGCGGTGATATTGGAGAGCTTCTCGCGCAAATCGAGCGCGGTTATACGTCCGATCACCGGCCGTGATTCTGGTGGACTCGAACGTTCCGATGTACCTCATCGGCGCGGCCCATCCCCACAAGACCGATGCTCAGCGACTCCTCGAGCAGCTCATCAGCGACCGGCAGCGGCTCGTGACGGACGCCGAGGTCCTACAGGAACTTCTTCACCGCTACGTTGCGATCAATCGTCGGGAGGCAATTCAGCCGGCATTCGATGCTCTGCTAGGCATCGTCGATCAGGTATTTTCGATCGATGAGCCGACGACACAACGCGCAAAGGAGATCGTGCTCGAGCGCCATGGGTTATCGGCGCGTGATGCCGTACACGCGGCTGTCATGGAACTCCAGGGAATCGAGGCGATCTTGAGCTTTGACACCGGATTCGATGCCTTACCCGGCATCAAGAGGCTGTCATGATCGTCCGCCCTCAACCCGCAGCGCCTCGAATCTCGAACTGACCCGCCAGCCTGCCGAGCACGCAGGATTAGGCCAATCAAAGAGTCAGCGCCGGCGGTGGCGGGCTGAAAACGCTTGTTAGTGCGATGCGGTGGTGCCGACGAGCGAAGCCAGCTGTTCCTGGAGAGTTTGCCGCGGCGCCTGCCGCTTGCGCACCTAAGCGTACGCGTTCGCCACCTGTTCCATGCTGCCTGCGTGAGCCAGCAGCCTCGCAATCGAGGCGCGGCGGTAGCGCCAGGAGGAATTCGAGCGCCCGGCGAGATCCTGCACATTTTTATCGCGCTACACGCGGGCCCTTGCTAACCCAAATGGCGCAGACCGCCGTCTGCAATCCACATCAGTCGGTAGACCAGCAGCTGGGTCGCTGGCAATCGCTCGACCGGCTGTCTTCGACAGGCTGACCATGACCCATGAGCTGTTTGCTCTCATGCTCGGCGTGCATCGCGAGGGAGTTACCGAGACCGGTGGTAAGCGGCAGAAGTTCGGCGTGATTCAATTCAGCCGCGGGCAGATCAAGACCCTGGACCGACCTCGGCTGGGAACAACTCTGTTGCGAGTGCTATCCCGTCCTGAAGAGGGAATCTGATCGGCTGCTTTCCTGACAACACCCGCTGAGGCGAGTTCGTGTCATGTACGCTGGCGCACGGACACCGTCGAAGACAATTCGCTAGGCTGTGTCGGTATCTCAACGTCTGTAGCTGAGATCGGTGTGGTACGACTGGCGTGAGAACTCAGTCTCCTGACCCCGGTCTCCAACCGGAGCAGGAACATGCGATCAGCGATCGGCAGAGCACGATCACTGATTCACCGCACAGAAACCCTTGCGATACTCCTGGCGGCGGTCGTCTGCGGCTGCGCGTCGCTGCCGCCCGGCAGCGACTTCCCCAAGCGCCCGTCTGTTGCCCTTGCCACTGCCGAATCCACCCGCCTCGGGCAACAGTTCGCAAGCGCAGTTCGCCAGCATGGGGGCATGTCCGGATTCCGCATTATTTCGGTCGGTGTAGACGGCTTTCTGACTCGGGTGCAAATGATTGATGCCGCGGAACAGACTCTAGACGCGCAATACTTCATATTCCGCGGCGACGAAACCGGGCGGCTGCTGACCGACGCCCTGCTGCGTGCGGCCGAGCGCGGAGTGCGTGTACGGATACTCATCGATGACGGTGACACCATTGCCGGGGATGAGCAGCTACTCGAGCTGGCCGCCCACCCGGGAATCGAGATCCGAATTTTCAATCCGTTCGCGTATCGCGGACATCAAATCGCGCTACGGGCTATCGAATTCGGGTTCGACGGATCCAGGCTTGACTATCGCATGCATAACAAGCTGCTGATCGCAGACAACGCGCTGGCGCTCATTGGTGGACGCAATATCGGCAACCATTACTTTCAGATGGACCCGGAATCGCAGTTCGCTGATGACGACGTGGTTTCAGCGGGACCAATAGCCGCGCAGCTTTCCGCGACGTTTGACGAGTATTGGAAGAGCCCTTTGGCAATCCCGGCCGAGGCGCTGAGGCACCGGGAAACGGGTATTCCCTCTGCGGACCATCGCGTGCAAGCGCAGCAACGACAAGAGTTGCTTCCGTTGCAGACCGACGGCATCGACTATGTCGCTAAAATTGCCACCGGCGAGCCCTACGCCAACATCATTTCTGGCCGGTTGCCCCTCGTGTGGGCACAGGCGCAGTTGGCGCTCGAGAACGCAGCGATTAAAGATCTCCTGTCCCGAAAACTGTAGATCCGTTCGCGGAGCGACAGGCCTCCGAGGTGCTCTGTTGCTGCCGCAGTTGCCGTTCGGCTTCTTTTGACTGCCTTTCGTTGACCAAGCCCGCCTGCAGCAACTGATCGCGCAAGGACATGATCATGACAAATCACTCGGCGTTATGAGAACCGTCCTCTCAGTTTACCGCCTACGAGGTGCTAGCCGGAATATCGTCGAATGACGGGGAGGGTTCTCGTGGCGAAGGAGACGGCGCCTACACGACACGCAGTGTGGTGGCGGATCCGGAAGGCCCGAAAGTCCATGCGCATCTTCAGTGATCAAGGGCTGGCCGTACGGAAATCTTGGCGCGACTTTCCGTACAAACTCCGTACGGTGAGGATGATCTGTACGTAAGTAGCTGATTTTATGGCGCTCCCTACGGGATTCGAACCCGTGTTACAGCCTTGAGAGGGCTATGTCCTGGGCCTCTAGACGAAGGGAGCGGGGGCAGGGGGCCTCAAGCAGGAGCGCGGTATTATAGAGAGCCGCCCCAATTGCTCAAGCCGAAAGCCAGATCATTGAATTCCCCTGAAGCGTCCGTCGCGACGCCCGCCGCCGCACCCCGGATCATCCCGCGATCCGAGCACTCCGTATCACGCTCCCATATTTCGCCCAACGCGCTGCGGGTTCTTTATCGCCTGCGCGACGCGGGCTTCATGGGCTTTCTGGTGGGAGGCTGCGTGCGCGATCTGCTGCTCGGCCTGGAACCGAAGGATTTCGACGTCGCCACCGATGCGCTGCCGGAGCAGGTGAAGCGTCTGTTCCGCAACTGCCGCCTCGTGGGCCGGCGCTTCCGGCTCGCGCACGTCTTCTTCGGCCGCGACATCATCGAGGTGGCCACCTTCCGCGCCACGAGTGCCCCCTCGCAGGGGGACGAGCCGCTGCCCGCCGCAGACCCGGAGGATGGCGAAGCAGCGGAACTCGACGAGCCGGTGCTCGAGGAGGACGGCGGCCCCGGAGCGCCGGGCATGAACGAACCGCACGCGGACGATGCCACCGTGCGCATGTTTGATGCTTCGGGCCGCATCCTGCGCGATAACGTCTACGGCACGATCGATGAGGACGTGTGGCGACGCGATTTCACCGCCAATGCCCTCTACTACAACATCGCCGATTTCTCGATCTGGGATTACGTCAACGGTGTGCAGGACATCGCCGCGCGCACGCTGCGCCTGATCGGCGACCCGGAGACCCGGTTCCGCGAAGACCCGGTGCGCATGCTGCGCGCCGCGCGCTTCGAGGCCAAACTCGACTTTCAGCTGCATCCGGCGACCGCCGCGGCGCTCGAGCCGCTGCGCGACCTCCTGGGTGGCGTGCCGCCGGCGCGCCTCTTCGATGAGACTCTGAAGCTCTTCCTCAGCGGTCACGGGACGCGCAGCTTCGAGGTCCTGCGCCGTCGCGGTCTGCTGGCGGCGCTGCTGCCGAGCGTGGACGCCTACTTCAGCTCCCATCCGGGGAGCCTGGTCGAGAGGTTGCTGCAGCAGGGCCTCGAGAACACCGACGCGCGGGTGCTCGCGGACAAGCCCGTCACCCCGACATTCCTCTTTGCACTCCTCTTATATGGCCCGATTGCCGGGATCATCGAGGCGACCCCGCCGCAGCGCTGGCACGAGACGGCCACGATCCTGGATGCGTGCGATCGCGCCACGCGCGAGGCCCAGGCGCACGTCGCCATTCCAAGGCGCTTCTCGCTTGGCGTGCGCGAGATGTTCGGGCTGCAGCCGCGCCTCGAGCACCCGCGCGGCCGGCGCGCGCTGCGCGTGCTCGAGCACCCGCGCTTTCGCGCTGCCTACGATCTGCTGCTGTTGCGCGCGCAGTTCGGGCTGGCACCGGCGGAGGTGGCGCAGTGGTGGACGCGGCTGCAGGAGGTCTCCCCCGAGGAGCGCGGCCGCATGGCGGACGCGCTGGCCGGCGATACCCGCGCCGCCCCGGGACCGCGACGGCGCGGCCGGCGCCGCCGGCGCGGCGCGGGCGCCGGTCCCAGCTGATCCCGGTGCCGGGACCTATCTGGCAGCCGGCCTACGTGGGAGTGGGCAGTAACCTCGCTGAGCCGCAGCGGCAGGTCACGCAAGCCTGCGAGCGCCTCGCGCAGCTGCCGCGCACGCGCCGGGTGCTGGTATCGCGCCTCTACCGCTCGCGCCCGTTCGGACCGGTGCCTCAGCCGGACTTCGTCAACGCGGTCGCCGGGCTGCTGACGCAGCTGAGCGCCGCCGACCTGCTGCAGGAATTGCGCGCCCTGGAGAGCGCGTTCGGTCGTCCCGCCGAGCGCGAGCGCTGGGGTCCGCGCATCCTCGACCTGGATCTGCTGGCGTATGCATGTGAACTTCGGGGCGATGCAGCCCTGACGTTGCCGCATCCGGGGATAGTGGAGCGCAACTTCGTTCTGTATCCTCTGGCGGATATCGCCCCCGACGTGGACCTTCCGGGACTCGGCCGAGTGGCCGAACTCAAGGGGCGCGTCAGCTCCGAAGGCATCAGTCTGTTGCAAGCGCATGGCTAACGAGTCGAGCCACAAGTACATCGTCGTGGAAGGGCCGATCGGCGTGGGCAAGACGAGTCTTGCGCGCCGGCTGTGCACGAGCCTCGGGGCGCAGGGGGTGCTGGAGCAGGCCGCGCAGAATCCCTTTCTGGAGCGCTTCTATAAGAACCCACGCGCCGGCGCGCTGCCGACCCAGTTGTATTTTCTCCTGCAGCGTGCGCAACAGCTCGCCGCCCTCAAGCAGGCGGACCTGTTCGCGCCGGTGCGCGTTGCGGACTACCTGCTCGAGAAGGATCGGCTGTTCGCGCGCGTGACGCTCGACGATGCGGAGTACGAGCTGTACGAGCAGCTATATGCGAAGCTCGACATCCAGGCCCCGAAGCCCGACCTCGTGGTGTACCTGCAGGCTCCGGTCGATGTGCTGTTTGAGCGCATCGCCAAGCGCGGTGTTGACTACGAACAGTACATCGACCGCCAGTACCTGGAGCGCCTGAACGAGGCTTACGCACGTTTCTTTCACGAGTTCGCGGCGGCGCCGCTTTTGATCGTCAACGCCGCCTCGATCGATCCGATCGCCAATCAGCGCGACTACGATGAACTGCTGGCTGCGATCAAGCGCATGACCCGCGGACGCCTTTACTACAACCCGTTGCGCAGCCGCGCGATCTAGATACACTCCCGGGCCCATGTACACGCACCTGCAGCGGGACGTGAGCCGTCCGCCGGTAACGCTTGCGACGCTTCAGCGCATGAAGGCCGAACACGAGAAGATCGCGAGCCTCACCTGTTATGACGCAAGCTTTGCCGTGCTGCTGGATGCCGCGGACGTGGACCTGGTGCTGGTGGGCGACTCGCTCGGCATGGTGATCCAGGGCCACGACACCACCGTGCCGGTCACGATGGATCACATGGTCTACCACTGCGCCGCGGTCGCTCGTGGCCTGCACCGCCCGTTCCTGATGGCCGATCTGCCGTTCATGAGCTACCCCTCGCAGGATCTGGCGCTCGCCCATGCCGTGCGCCTGATGCAGGAGGGCGGCGCGAAAATGGTCAAGCTGGAATCCGGCGGCAAGCAGGCCCAGATCGTCGAGTTCCTTTCCGGGCACGACATTGCGGTGTGTGCCCACCTGGGACTGAAGCCGCAGTCGGTGCACAAGACGGGGGGCTTTCGCGTGCAGGGACGCGAGCGTGAAACCGCCGCGCGCCTCATCGAGGAGGCGCGGCAGCTGGAAGCCGCGGGCGCCGACCTGGTGCTGCTGGAGTGCATTCCGGCCGCACTCGGCGAGGCCATCACCGCGGCGCTGCACGTGCCGGTCGTCGGTATCGGCGCCGGCCCCCATACCGACGGCCAGATCCTGGTCACCTACGACATGCTCGACATCACCACCGGGCGCAAGCCGCGCTTCGTGCGCAACTTCATGGACGGGGCGCCGAGCAACCTGGAAGCCCTGAAGCGCTATGTACGCGCGGTGAAGTCGGGCGAGTATCCCGCGCCCGAGCACAGTTTCCAGTAGCCATGGAAGTCGTCACCACCAATGCCGCCGTGCGCGATCGCGTGCGCGCCTGGCACCGCGCCGGACAGCGCGTCGCCTTCGTGCCCACCATGGGCAACCTGCACGCCGGCCACGTGAGCCTTATCGAGGTGGCGCGGAAGCGCGGCGAGCGCTTCGTCGCGAGCATCTTCGTCAACCCCATGCAATTCGGCCCCAACGAGGATTTCGCCCACTACCCGCGCACGCCCGGCGAGGACGAGCGCATGCTTGCCGGCGCCGGGTGTGACCTGATGTTCATGCCTGACGTGCAGGAGATCTATCCCCACGGCGCCGGGCGCGCCACGCGGGTCGAAGTCCCGGGCCTGTCGCGCATCCTCGATGGCGAGTTTCGTCCGGGGCACTTCGAAGGGGTGAGTACCGTGGTGGCCAAGCTGTTCCACATTGTCGAGCCCGAGATCGCCGTGTTCGGGGAGAAGGATTTCCAGCAGCTCACCATCATCCGCCGCATGGTCGCTGACCTGTGCATGCCGGTGGAGATCATCGGGGCGCCCACGGTACGCGACGTCGACGGGCTCGCCATGAGTTCGCGCAACCAGTACCTGACGGACGCGGAGCGTGCGCTGGCACCGACGATCTATGCGACCCTGAGTGCCGCCGCCGTGCGCCTGTCGGCGGGCGATGCGGATTTTTCCAGCATCGAGCGCAGCGGTTTCAGCGCGCTGGAAGCCGCGGGGCTGCGTCCCGACTACTTCTCGGTCCGCCAGGCCGACGACCTCAGCGCCCCCGGCGCACAGCAGACGCGTGAACTCGTGGTGCTCACCGCGGCGCGCCTGAGCAAGGCGCGCCTGATCGACAACGTCCGCGCCACCCGGCCCTAAGTCCGCGCACGCTCAGTGGCCCGCGCGTGCCGCGCGAGCGCCCACGCGACGTGCTCGCGCACCAGCTCAGCGGGATCATGGCGGCGCTCCTCGAGCGCCTTGATTACCGCGGCCGAGCTCGGCGCGTTGCCCAGCGCCACGGCGATGTTGCGCAACCAGCGCGTATAGCCAATGCGATAGATCGCCGAGCCGCGCATGCGCTCCTCGAATTGGGCCGCCGTCCAGTGAAACAGCGCCACCAGGGCCGTCCCATCGAGCGCGTGGCGCACCTTGAAGTCCGGGTGGGCCGCCGCCCGGGCGAACTTGTTCCAGGGGCACACCAGCTGGCAGTCATCGCAGCCGTAGACGCGATTGCCCAGCGCCGCCCGCAGCTCGAGCGGGATGCTTCCGGGGTGCTCGATCGTCAGGTACGAGATGCAGCGGCGCGCATCGAGCCGCCAGGGCGCGACGATCGCCCCGGTGGGGCACGCCGGCAGGCACGCCTGGCAGCTGCCGCAGTGCGCGCTCGCCGGGGCATCCTCCGGCAGCGGCAGGTCGGTGAGGATCTCGCCGAGGAAGAACCACGAGCCCGCCTCGCGAGCGATGAGATTGGTGTGTTTGCCGATCCACCCGAGCCCGGCGTCGCGCGCGTGCGCGCGCTCGAGCACCGGCGCGGTATCGACGCACACGCGATACCCGAACGGGCCCGATTCGGCCTGGATTGCCCGCGCCAGCGCGCGCCAGCGAGCGCCGCAGCACCTTGTGATAGTCACGCCCCAGTGCGTAGCGCGACACGTACGCCACCGAGGGATCGGCGAGTACGTCCTGTGCCGGCCGCGCCGCGGCGGGCCAGTAGTCCATGCGGGCGCTCAAGACCCGCACGGTACCGGGCCGCAGTTCCTGCGGGCGGCTGCGCATGCGGCCGTGGCGCTGCATGTAGCCCATTTCGCCGTGAAAGCCGGCGTCCAGCCACCGCAGCAGGTGCCGCTCGTCCTCCGGGATCTCCACGCCGGCCACGCCGAGTGCGCTGAAGCCCAGGGCGCGGGCGCGCGCCTGGAACTGGTCTTTCAGCGCCGCCAGGTCCGAGGAGGAAAGCTGCGTCATGGCGTGACCACAGCGGACAGTATAATGAGCGCCATGGCGCTACCCGTGGCTATGTATTCAACTTCCCAGGTGCGTGCCCTCGACGCGCACGCCATCGAGGCGCTGGGCGTATCGGGCTACACCCTGATGAAGCGCGCCGGGGAAGCGGCGCTGCGCTATCTGCGCACGCGCTGGCCCATGGCCCACCGCGTCGTGATTGTGTGCGGCAACGGCAACAACGGCGGTGACGGCTACGTGCTGGCCCGCTTCGCGCAGGCCGCCGGGCTCACCGTGAGCGTGCTCGCAGCCGGGGACCCGGAGAAGCTGCAGGGCGATGCGCGCCAGGCGTACCAGGACCTGCGCGCCAGCGGGGGCGCGGTGCGCGCCTTCGCCGCGGAGCACCTCGCCGCCGGCGAGGTGATCGTCGATGCGCTGCTCGGCACCGGACTCCGGGGCGACGTGCGCGCGGATCTCGCGCCCGTGATCCGCGCCATCAATCACAGCGGCCGCCCGGTGTTCGCCCTCGATATCCCCTCGGGACTGGACGGGGATGCCGGCACGGTGCTCGGCGAGGAGGCGATCCGCGCGGACGCGACGGTGACGTTTGTGGGGCTCAAGACCGGGCTGTTCGTGGGCGATGGTCCGGAGTTCGCCGGCACCGTGTTCTGCGATGACCTGGAGATCTCACCGGCGCCTTCGGCGCAGCCCGCGCCGCGGCTCACCCGCATCGTCGAGGCCGAGATTCACGAGGCCCTGCCACGCCGCGCGCGCTCCTCGAACAAGGGTGATTTCGGGCGCGTGCTCATCGTCGGCAGCGGCAGCGGCATGCCGGGCGCGGCGCGCCTCGCGGGGGAGGCCTGCCTGCGCGTGGGCGCCGGCCTTACCACCGTGGCGGTAGCTCCGGAGAACGTCGCATCGATTGCAGCCGGGCGCCCCGAACTGATCTGCATCGGCCTCAGCGACGACGGCGTCCTCGCCGAGGCCGCCGGGCGCGCCGACGTGATTGCGGTGGGACCGGGGCTGGGCCGCTCGGGCTGGGCGCGCAGCGCACTCGCGGTAGTGCTCGATTCCGGCAAGCCCCTGGTGGTGGATGCGGACGCGCTCAACCTGCTGGCCGAGGCCGGCAGCGGCGCCCGCGAGGACTGGATCCTGACGCCGCATCCGGGGGAGGCGGGACGCCTGCTCGGGGTGAGCGCGCAGGACATCCAGCACGATCGACTCGCAGCGCTCGACCGGCTGCTCGAGCGCTTTCACGGCACCATCGTGCTCAAGGGCGCGGGGACCCTGGTCGGTGCGCGCGGGCGCACGCCCGGGGTCTGCGAGCGCGGCAATCCGGGCATGGCGACCGCGGGCACCGGGGATGTGCTGACGGGGGCGATCGCCGGGATCCTCGCGCAGTGTCACGATCACTGGGCGGCGGCGCGCGTGGGCGTGCTGGTGCATGCCATGGCCGGAGATGCCGCCGCGCGCGCCGGCGAGCGCGGTGTGCTGGCGAGTGACCTGACCCGCGAACTGCACCACTGCGTCAATCTGTGAAGCGCCCGGGCGTGTGCCGCCGGCTTCCTACCGAAACCGAGACCGAGGCGCTCGGCGCGCACGCTCGCGCGTGCCCGCCCCGGCGGCGAGGAACTCGCCGTGGTGTTCCTTTGACGGCGATCTCGGTGCCGGCAAAACAACCTTCGTCCGCGGTTACCTCAGCCCTCGGCGTGACCGCGGCGGTGCGCAGCCCCACCTACACGCTGGTCGAGTTGTATGCGCTCGGCGCGACGACCGTCGTGCACGCGGACCTGTACCGGGTGCGCGATGCCGGTGAGCTCGAGGCCCTGGGTCTGCGCGACTGGGCGCAGCGGGGCCATCTATGGTTCGTCGAGTGGCCGGAACGCGGCGCGGGCCACTTGCCGGCGTTTGACCTGCAGCTCGCCTTCAGCGCCGGTCCTGCCGCGCACGCCATCGAGCTTAAGGCCGGCTCCGCCCTCGGGGAGCTGTGGCTGCAGCAACCTGGAAAGAGGCTCCGCCGGCCCGCGCGTCTTGAATTGGTTCTGGAGACCCCGTAGATTACGCACAAGGTAGTGCTGCGAACCCAATGATTCGAAAGATCTTTTATCGGGGGACCCTCGTCGCACTGCTGCGGCCTGGCCATCACCGGGGCACGCGCCGCGCAGTTGCGGGGGGTGCAGCTCGCGCCGCAACCCGGCGCCGCACAGCTCAGCCTCGATCTCGATGAGGCCGTGGTCCCAGACGCTCTTTACCCTCGAGAACCCGCACCGCGTCGTCATCGATCTCAGGCATACGC
Source organism: uncultured Pseudomonadota bacterium (assembly GCA_963806375.1). Taxonomy (GTDB): domain Bacteria; phylum Pseudomonadota; class Gammaproteobacteria; order Steroidobacterales; family Steroidobacteraceae; genus 13-2-20CM-66-19. The sequence continues at coordinate 180,282 of CAWDXW010000003.1, read as the reverse complement.
GCCGTGCCGCGGGCGTGCACGCGCCGGCGCCCGCCGGGGCCGTGAGCGCGGTGCGCTTCGGAGCCGCAGCCGGGCGGAACGCTGCGGGTCGTGATCGAGACCAACACCGACGCTCCAGGCTCACTGGGTCAGACCCCGCGGAGCCGCACACTGCTGCTCAACCTTGGCACGCGGTCGAGCCGCCCCGGTGAGCGCGGAACCGCAGGCGGTGCATGCCTTGCACGCCCCCGATGAGGGCAGCCGCGACGTCGTCGATCGCCGTGGACGCTGGACACGGCGGCCAGGATCCCGGGCGCCATCGGCCACGGCGGCACGCGCGAGAAGGACGTGACGCTCGCGATCGCGCGCGCGCTCGCCGAGCGCATCAACGCGGAAGCCGGGCATGCGCGCGGTGCTCACGCGCGACCGCGACGAGTTTCTGGAGCTGCGCGACCGCATCCGCCGCGCGCGGGCTCGCGCGCGCCGACATGTTCGTATCCGTGCACGCCGATTCCATCGCCGACCGCAGCATCTCCGGGCGCCTCGGTGTACGTGCTCTCCGTCCACGGCGCTTCGAGCGAGGCGGCGCGCTGGTACTGGCCGAGCGCGAGAATGCGGCCGACCTCATGGGCGGCGTGCGTCTGGACGACAAGGGGAGCCTCGCCGCCGTGCTGCTCGATGCGACCCAGAGCGAGATCATCGGAGTCAGCGCCAGCGCCGCGGAGCGCGTCGTCGAGCGCGCTCGAGAGCGTCGGCGAAGTGCGCAAGGCGCAGGTGCAGCAGGCCGGGTTCGTGGTGCTCAAGTCCCCGGACATCCCGTCCATGCTGGTCGAGACCGCCTACATCTCCAATCCCGAGGAGGAGCGGCGCCTGAAGAGCGCCAGCCAGCAGGCGCGCCTGGCCGAGGCGATCGCCAGCGGCATACGCAGCTTCTTCCTGCAGAACCCCCCCGACGGCACCCGCTTCAAGCAGCAGCGGCGCGAAACCCTGGCCAGCGCCGCGGACGCCGCCGCCGGCGCCGCCAACGCCCTAAAGCGGCCTGCGGGCGCGTCGGCGCCGTGCAGCCGCAGCGGTTTCGCCTGTAGACTTGCGCGCCTGCATGGCTATCCGCATACTTTCCGGCGAACTCGTCGACCAGATCGCCGCCGGCGAAGTGATCGAGCGCCCGGCATCGGTCGTCAAGGAAATCGTCGAGAACAGCCTCGACGCCGGCGCCCGGCGCATCGAGATCGACATCGAGCGTGGCGGCATCGGTCTGGTACGCGTGCGCGATGACGGCTGCGGCATCGCCGCCGCGGAACTGCCGCTGGCGCTGACGCGCCACGCGACCAGCAAGATCGCCTCGCTCGATGATCTGGAGGCTGTGAGCACGCTCGGCTTTCGCGGCGAGGCGCTGCCCTCGATCGGCTCGGTGGCGCGGCTGCGGGTAGCCTCGCGCGCCGGCCGGCGCGACGCACGGGGCGGAGATCAGCTGCGAGGGCGGCGTCCTGGGCGAGATCCGGCCCGCGGCGCAGCCGCCGGGCACGACCGTCGAGGTGCGGGATCTGTTCTTCAACGTGCCGGCCCGGCGCAAGTTCGTGCGCAGCGACGCCACCGAGCTGGGCCACGTCGCCGGACCTGGTCGAGCGTCTGGCGCTGTCGCGGTTTGACGTCAGTTTCCGGTCTGCGCCACGGCGACGCGCGTCCTGCTCGATGCACCGGCGATCGGCGCGCCCGGGGAGGAGGGCTTGCGGCTCGCGCAGGTGCTGGGCGCGGACTTCCCCGCCGCGGCACTGCCCGTGCGCCATGCCGCCGGTCCCGTCATGCTCTCGGGCTGGGTGTCGCTGCCGACCCGCTCGCGCGCCCAGGCAGACCAGCAGTTCTGGTTCGTGAACGGGCGCAGCGTACGCGACCGCCTGCTCATGAATGCGGCACGCCTGGCCTACCGCGACGTGCTCTACCACGGCCGTCACGCCGCGTACGTTCTTTACCTGACGCTCGATCCGAAGCTGGTCGACGTCAACGCGCACCCGGCAAAGCTGGAGGTGCGCTTCCGCGACAGCCGCCAGATGCACGAGTTTGTGTTCCGCGCGCTGCAGCGGGTGCTCGCGGATACCCGGCCCGACGTGGGGCGAGCCGCGGCGGCCGGCACGACCGCGCTGGGCGCACCGCCGCCACGCGCGCCCTCGGCGGCAGGGCGCCTCGCTGCCTCTCTACAGTGCCTCGCGCGACCCCTGGAGTGTTGCCGCCGCAGTCCAGAGCGCCGCGGTCCCCCTGGGCAGCTCCGCGCCGGACGGCGCGCAACCGCTGGGCAGCGCCCTGGCGCAGCTGCACGGCGCCTACATCCTGGCGCAGAACGCGGAGGGGCTCGTATTGGTCGACATGCATGCGGCCCACGAGCGCGTGCTGTACGAGAAGTTGAAGGCTGACCGGGAGCGCTCCGGCATTGCGTCGCAGCACCTGCTGGAGCCGATCGTGGTGGACCTCAAGCCCCATGAGCTGGCGAGGATCCTCGAGGAGCGGCCGCAGTGGGAAGCGGCCGGTTTCGAGGTCGATGCGCTCGGAGAACAGCGCCTCGCGGTGCGGCGCGTACCGGCGCTCCTGAACCTGCGCGAGATCCGCCAGGTCGTGAGCGCCATGGTGGCCGACCTGACGCTCGAGACCGGCGGCCACCACCTGGAGGGGGCCGCCGATCGCTTCCTGGCTACGCTCGCATGCCGCAGTGCCATCCACGTGCACCGGCGGCTCACGCTCCCGGAGATGGACGCCCTGCTGCGGCAGATGGAGGCCACGGAACGGGCCAACCAGTGCAACCACGGCCGTCCCACCTGGACACGCCTGAGCCTGCAGCAGCTCGACCAGCTGTTCCTGCGGGGTCGCTGACGTGGCGGCGCCGTCCGGCGTCGGCGGGGACGCCCGGCGACCGGTCCTGGTGCTCACCGGCCCCACCGGTGTCGGCAAGACGGACTGGGCCATCGCGCTGGCCGAGCACGCCCCCGTCGAGATCGTCAGCGTGGATTCCACGCTCGTATACCGCGGCCTGGACATCGGCACCGCCAAGCCGGCCGCAACACTGCGCGCGCGCGTTCCCCACCACCTGATCGATATCTGCGAGCCCTCCGAGAGCTACTCGGCCGGGCGCTTCGTCACCGATGCCCTGGCGAGCATCCGGGCGGTCCACAGCCGGGGCCGCATCCCGCTGCTGGTGGGAGGAACCATGTTGTATCTGCGCGCGCTCCTTCACGGTCTTGCCATCCTGCCGCAGGCCTCGCCGGCGCTGCGGCAGCAGCTCGACGAGCAGGCGCGGCGCCTGGGGTGGGCGGCGCTGCATGCGCAGCTCGCGCAACGGGACCCGCAGGCCGCCGCACGCATCAGTCCCGGCGACAGCCAACGCATCCAGCGCGCCCTCGAGGTGTGCCTGAGCACCGGGCGACCGATCTCCGAACTGCAGCGCGCCACGGTCAGCCCGCTCGCAGACTGGCCCCTGATGCGCTGGGTTCTCGCGCCGGGCGAACGCGCGCAACTGCACGAGCGGCTGGCGCGGCGCTTCGAAGGCATGATGGCCGCCGGCTTTCTGGCCGAAGTCACAGGTCTGCGCGCACGCGGTGATCTGTCGGACCGGCATCCGGCCATGCGGGCCGTCGGCTACCGCCAGCTGTGGGCGCATCTGGAGGGTGAGTGCACACTCGAGGAAGCGGTGAGCCGTGGGATTGCCGCGACGCGCCAACTGGCCAAACGTCAGCTGACGTGGCTGCGTGCCGACGCTCCGGGAAACTGGCTGGATCCGCAGCACACCGACCGCCTGTCGTGGATTCGAGACATAACGGCACGGCTGGGCGAGTTTGGGCTTTGACGGAGGGTGCATGTTAATATGAGCCTTGTCGGTGCCGTGCGTTTGCGTGGCACATAAGCTTGTGCGAGACCGCGGACATGGAAGTGCGGGTGCGGCTCGATTGTCCTGCCGAAAACTCGAAGCGGAAAAATAAGGAGAACATGATGGCCAAAGGCCAGTCCCTGCAAGACCCCTTCCTGAATGCCCTGCGTAAGGAGCGGGTGCCGGTGTCGATCTATCTGGTCAATGGCATAAAGCTGCAGGGTCAGATCGACTCCTTTGACCAGTTCGTCGTGCTCCTGAAGAACAGTGTCAGCCAGATGGTCTACAAGCACGCGATCTCCACCGTCGTGCCGGCGCGCAACGTGCGGCTGGCGGAAGAGGGTGCAGCCGCGGCTCCCGAGACCCCTGCCGAATAAATGTCCGCGCCCCCGGGAAACCTGAGTGTTCGAACGCCCAAGGACTGGTGAGCGCGCCGTACTCGTGCGCCTGGGACTGGGCGCCCCCGTAGATCCGGAGGACCTGCAGGAATTCAGGCAGCTGGCGGTGTCGGCCGGCGCACTGCCGGTCGCGAGCCTCGCCGGGCGCCGTGACCGGCCGGATCCGCGCTATTTTCTCGGCAGCGGCAAGGCGCAGGAGCTCCGGGAGCTGGCGCACTCGAGCGAAGCGGACGTCATTCTGGTGGACCATGCGCTGTCCCCGAGCCAGGAACGCAACCTCGAGAAGCTCACCGAACGCCGCGTGCTCGACCGCAATGGCCTGATCCTCGATATCTTCGCGCAACGCGCCCGCAGCTTTGAGGGCAAGCTGGAAGTGGAGCTTGCGCAGCTGAAGCACATCGCCAGTCGCCTGGTGCGCGGCTGGACCCATCTTGAGCGCCAGAAGGGCGGAATCGGCCTGCGCGGCCCGGGCGAGACACAGCTGGAAACCGACCGACGCATCATTGGCCAGCGCGTGCGCGTGCTCACCAAGCGCCTGGAGAAAATCCGCCAGCAGCGCGAGACCGGGCGCCAGATGCGCGCGCAGATCCCGGTGCCCTCGCTCGCGCTGGTCGGTTACACCAATGCCGGCAAGTCGACGCTGTTCCGCGCGCTCACGGGCGCGGACGCGTACATTGCCGACCAGCTGTTCGCGACCCTCGATCCGACGGTGCGGCGCCTCGTTCTGCCAGGCGGCACGCCGGTGGTGATCGCCGACACGGTGGGCTTCATCCGCGAGCTGCCGCACGAGCTCGTAGCGGCCTTCCAGTCCACCCTGACCGAGGCCCGCGCGGCGACCCTGCTGCTGCACGTCGTCGATGCCAGCAATGCGCGTCGTGCCGAGCAGATCGCCCAGGTCGATTCGGTGCTTGAGCAGATCGGTGCCGCGCAGATCCCGCAACTCATCGTCTATAACAAGATCGACCGTCTCGAGATCGCGCCGCGCATCGAGCGCGACGCCGAGGGTCGGGCGCAGGCGGCATGGGTCTGTGCACAGCGCGCCGAGGGACTCGAGCTGCTGCTGAGCGCCGTAGCCGAGCGCCTGGCGCGCTTCGCGCGGCGGGCGCGCGTGCGCGTGCCGGCGAGCGCCGGGGCGCTGCGCTCCCGGCTGTACGCGGCGCAGGCGGTACGCGGGGAAACCTCGGCTCCCGACGGCTCCATCGAGCTGGCGGTGGAGTTGCCGGATCTTGAGTTGCTGACGCTCGCCCGCACCTATGGTGTGCAGATCCTCGAGGTACAGGAGGCAGGCATGCCTTGTGCCCCGTCGGACCTCTACCTACAATCGTCCGCCCTTTCGAGCGCCGTCCAAGTAGCGCCAGCCGCGCAAAGTTCCTATGGCCTGGAATCAACCGAACAGTGGTCAGAACAGCCCATGGGGGCGCCGTCCGGGCCAGGGCGGCGCAGACCTCGACGAGCGCATCAAGGGACTGCAGCGCCGGCTCGAGTCATTCCTGCGCCCAGGGGGCGGCAGCGGCGGCAGCGGTTCGCTGCTGCTCATCCTCGGCGCGGCGATCGTAATCCTGTGGTTGGCGAGTGGCTTCTACACGGTCGGTCAGGCGCAGAAAGCGGTGATCCAGCGCTTCGGGGCGCTGGTCGACGTACGCGATCCGGGCTGGGGCTGGCGCATACCGTGGGTCGAGACCGTCACCAAGGTCAACGTCGCGAGTGTGAACTCAAGCGACTTCAAGTCGCGCGTCCTCACCTCCGACGTCAACCTCGTCGACCTGCATTTTGCCGTGCAGTACCAGTTCTCCGATCCGAAGAAGACACTCTTCAGCGTGCGCGAGCCGGGGCAAACACTCACCGAGGTGAGCGAGAGCGCCATCCGCGAGATCGTCGGGCGCAGCACGCTCTATGACGTGCAGGTCGGGGGCACCCGCCCGGAGATCACCCGGCGCACCAAGGACCTGATCCAGCGCACCCTCGATTACTACAACTCCGGCATCACGGTCACCACCGTCAACCTCGAGGACGTGCAGGTGCCGGACGCGGTCATCCCCTCGCAGCGCGATGCCAACAAGGCGCAGGCCGACAAGGAGCGCTTCATCCTCGAATCCGAGGCCTATGCCAACGGCATCCTGCCGGTGGCCCAGGGCGCGGCCGCGCGCGTCCAGCAGGACGCCGAAGGCTACAAGGCCCAGGTGACGGCGGTGGCGGAGGGCCAGGCGTCGCGCTTCGCGCAGCTGCAGGGCGCCTACGCGCTCGCACCCGAGGTGACACGGCGTCGCATCTACATGGACACTCTGGAGAGCGTGCTCGCTCGCGCCCACAAGGTGCTCATCGACGGCAAGGCCGGCAACAACATGATCTACCTGCCGATCGACAAGCTGCTGGAGAAGAGCAACGCCCGCGAGGGCGAGCCGACGCCCGCGGATGCCGCGGCCACCGGCGCCAAGGAGCCCGACCAGGTGACCGTCGAAGCGCGCGGCCGGGGAGAGCGCTGATGAGTGCCCGCTACGTCCCCTTCTACGGGATCGTTGTCGCGCTCCTGATCCTCATCGGCTTGTCGATGTTCACGGTGAGCGAGACGCAGTACGCGATCCGCAAGGAGTTCGGCGCAATCGTCGGCACGCACTACCGGCCGGGGCTGCACTACAAGTGGCCCTGGGACAAAGTAACCAAGTTCGACAACCGCATCCTTACCCAGTCCTACACGGGCGAGACCTTCCTCACCAACGACGGCCGCGGACTCATCGTGGACTTCTACATCAAGTGGAAGGTGAAGGACCCGACGCTGTTCTACACGACCACCGGCGGTGGCGAGGGGCTCGCCGGCGAGCGTCTCTCGGAGATCGTCAAGGACGGTATCAAGACCGTGGTCGCGCAGCGCACCCTGCAGCAGATCGTGTCCAGCGAGCGTGCGGGGCTCACCAGCGAGATGCTCGGCCAGGCGAGCGAGAAGGCCGCCGCCCTCGGCACCGATCTGGTGGACGTGCGCGTGCAGCGCATCGACCTGCCGGAGGAGGTGGCGGCGCGCGTCTACGAGAGCATGAAACAGAGCTTCGCCAAGACCGCGAGCCAGCTGCGCGCGGAAGGCCAGCAGGCGAGCGCCGGGATCCGCGCCTCCGCCGAGCGCCAGCGCACGGTGATCCTGGCCGATGCGGAGCGCGAGGCGCTGCGTATCCGCGGCGAGGGCGACGCCGTCGCCACCCAGACCTATGCGCGCGCCTACTCGAAGGACCCGGATTTCTACGCCTTCTACCGCAGCATGCAGGCCTACGAGCGCTCCTTGGGCAAGGACGGCGATCTGCTGGTGATCACCCCCGACGGGGAGTTCTTCAAGTACCTGAACGACGCAGGTTCGCCGAAGGCGCCGGCCCCGCGCCGTTGACGCGCGGCTCGAGTGTCATGCCGCTCAACTTCAACGACCTGCTGGCCGCGCTCGGGCTGTTTTTGGTGATGGAGGGCATCGCGCCCTTCGTGAACCCCCAGGGCCTTAAGCGCGCGCTTGCCAAGCTGCTCGAAGTGCGCGACCGTGAGTTGCGCATCGCGGGTCTGGGCTCCATGCTCGTGGGCGTCGTCATTCTGTTCCTCGTGCGCTAGAGGCGGATCGCGAAGGTGGGAAAGTTCGTCATCATCATCGGCACCCAGTGGGGTGATGAAGGCAAAGGCAAGGTTGTCGACCTCCTGACCGAGCATGCCGCCGCCGTGGCGCGTTTCCAGGGCGGCCATAACGCCGGTCATACGCTGGTCATCGGCGGCAAGAAAACCATCCTGTCGCTGATCCCGTCCGGGATCCTGCGCGAGCAGGTGCGCTGCTTCATTGGCAACGGCGTCGTGCTGTCGCTCGAGGCGCTGCTGAGTGAGAGCCGCATGCTGCTCGAGCAGGGCGTGCCGGTGTTCGAGCGGCTGCGCCTCTCCCCCAGCTGTCCCCTGATTCTGCCTTCGCACGTGCTCCTCGATCAGGCGCGCGAGACTGCGCGCGGCCTGAATGCGATCGGCACCACCGGCCGCGGCATCGGCCCGGCGTACGAGGACAAAGTGGCGCGCCGCGCGGTGCGCGTGGCGGACCTGTTCCAGCGCGATCGCTTCGCCGCGAAGCTTGGGGAGGTTCTGGATTTCCACAATTTCGTGCTGCAGAACTACTACCGGATCGCCCCGGTGGACTTCCAGAAGACCCTGGATGCGCAGCTGACTATGGCGGACAAGATCGCGCCGCTGGTCACCGACGTGACGCGCGCACTGCAGGAGCTGCGCGCCGGCGATGCCAACGTGCTGTTCGAGGGGGCGCAGGGCGCTATGCTCGATGTCGATCATGGCACCTATCCGTTCGTCACGTCCTCGAACACTACCGCAGGGTTTGCCGGGACCGGCACGGGGCTCGGCCCGCGCGCCTTCGATGCCGTACTTGGCATCGTCAAGGCCTATACCACCCGGGTCGGCGCCGGCCCCTTTCCGACCGAGCTGTTCGATGAGTACGGCGAGCACCTCTCGCGTGTCGGGCACGAGTTCGGGTCGGTGACCGGGCGGCGCCGCCGCTGCGGCTGGTTCGACTCGGTGGCGCTGCGGCGCGCGATCGTGAACTCCTCGGTGTCCGGGCTGTGCATCACCAAGCTCGACGTGCTTGATGGTCTTGACACGATCCGCATCTGCGTCGGCTATCGCCTGAATGGGATCGTGACTCCTGAGCCGCCGCTGAGCGTCGAGGGCTACGCGGACATCGAGCCGGTGTACGAGGAGCTTCCGGGCTGGCGCGACAGCACGGTGGGGATCACCACGTACGAGGCGCTGCCGCACAATGCGCGCCGCTACCTGGAGCGGCTCGCACAACTGGCCGCGATACCCATCGAGTTGATCTCAACGGGGCCGGACCGCGAGCAGACCATCGTGCTCCGGCACCCGTTCGGAGTCTGACCCTGGCGCCGCCGTTGCCCGGGCGCTCCGGCTGGACGGTGCGCCTCGCGCTCGCGTTGGTGATCCTCGGCAGCTGTGTTCTTGCGGCCGGCTGCTGGCGCATCTACACGAATACCTGGGACGAGCCGGAACACATTGCCGCCGGCATTGAACTGCTCGACAAGGGCCATTACGAGTATGACACCGAGCACCCGCCGCTGGCGCGCGTGCTGCTGGCCCTCGGCCCCTTTCTCGCCGGCGCGCATTCCTTCGGCACGCCGCCGCCGGATGGTACCCAGGAAGGCAAGGACATCCTCTACGCCGATGGGCACTACGGTCTCTACCTGACGCTGGCGCGCGCGGGCAACCTGCCGTTCCTGGTGCTGCTGCTGCTGGCCACCTGGCTGTGGGCGCGCCGCCTGTTCGCCGCCGGGGGCGCTGCACTGTTGTCCCTGGTGCTGCTGATTTCCGTCCCGCCGATACTCGGGCATGCGGCCCTGGCGACTCTCGACGTTGCCGCGGCAGCGACCTGCTTGCTGGCGCTGTACACGCTCGAGAACTGGCTCGCCTCCGGCCGCTGGGAGGAAGCGGTCCTGTTCGGGGTCACCTCTGGCATCGCCATCGCCACCAAGTTCTCCGCCGTCCCTTTTATCGCGCTCTCGCTCCTCGCCCTGGGTCTGGTGCAGGGCCTGAACAGCTGGCGCGCCACCCGCGGCACCCACGAGCACCATCCCTGGCGGGTGCTGCGTTCGCGCTTGACCGGGACGGTGCTGGCGGCGCTTGCGGCCCTGGTGCCGCTGCTGGCCGTGTACGCCGTGCGCTCCCCGGACGTGTCGGGCGTAGAGGTACGCTTCGAGTGGGCGGTGAACTACCTCATCTCCCAGGGCGGTTTCGCCCGCGCGGTGGGCAGCGCTCTGTCACACGCGTGGTTGCCGCGGGAACTGACGGACCTCGTGAACGGGGTGATCGCAGTCAAGGCGCACAACGACGCGGGACACCGCTCCTACCTGCTCGGGCAGGTGAGCCTCAATGGCTGGTGGTACTTCTACTTGGTGACCCTTGCGGTCAAAACCCCGCTGCCGCTGCTGGCGGGCGGGTCGGTCGGGCTGGTGTGCCTCGCGGGCAAGGGCTGGCGCACGCGCGACGGCTGGGCGCTGGCGCCACTCGTGCTGGTGCTCGCCATCCTGGGCTTCGCCAGCGCCTTCAGCCGCATCAACATCGGCATCCGGCACGTGCTAATTCTGTACCCGTTCCTGGCGCTGGGCGGCGCCTACCTCGCGTGGCGCGCATGGCAGGCCTGCCGGGCGCTCAGCGATGCACGCCTGCGCACGGCGGCGACCGTGGTGCTGATGGCGCTGCTGCTGTGGCAGGTGAGCACGCTGTGGCGTGCGTACCCGGACTACCTGCCGTACTTCAACGAGACCGTGCGCGAGCCGCGCCGCGTGCTGGTGGATTCGGACCTCGACTGGGGGCAGGATCTCAGGCGCCTGGAGATCCGTGCCGCGCAGCTGCACATCGGCAAACTCTACCTGGCCTACAACGGGACCGCCGACCTCGCGCGCGAGCCGCTGCCGCCGCTGGAGACGTTGAAACCGCGCCAGGTCGTGAGCGGCTGGGTGGCGGTCTCGGCGCTCGCGCGTACCCGCCGGCCGAGCGATTTCCAGTGGCTCGACGCCTACCAACCGCTCGAACGCATCGGGCACACCATCGATCTCTACTACATTCCCTGAGTCTCTAGGCCCCGGCGGTGGCACGCAGGCGCAGGATGCGTGCGAGCGGCGGGGGATGCGAGTAGTAGAAGGCCGCGTATACCGGGTCCGGGGTCAGGGTGCTGGCGTTGTCACGATGCAGCTTGACGAGCGCGGTGGCGAGCTCACCGGCGCTGGCGTAGCGCGTGGCGAACTCGTCCGCTTCGAATTCGTGCTTGCGTGACCAGAGCGACGCGAGCGGCGTGACGAAGAACATGAACGCCGGGACTGCCAGCACGAACAGGAGCAAGGCGGCATGGGTCGAGGGCACCGGCACGCCGAGGGCGGCGTAGAAGCCCGGCTGGGACGCCAGCCAGCCCAGCAGCGCGAGCCCGAGGAAGGTCGCGGCCACTGACAGCAGCAGCCGCTGGCGCACGTGCCTGAGGCGGAAGTGTCCCAGCTCGTGCGCCAGCACCGCTTCGACTTCCGGGTGCGCGAGCCGCTCGAGCAGCGTGTCGAAGAACACGATGCGTTTGTAGCGGCCGATCCCGGTGAAATAGGCGTTGCCATGACTCGAGCGGCGGGAATTGTCGACCACGAACACGCCCTTGGAGGCAAAGCCACAGCGCCCGAGCAGCGCCTCGATGCGCTCCCGCAGTGGCTGGTCCTTCAGCGGTGAGAAGCGGTTGAAAAGCGGCGCAATGAATGCAGGCCACGCCCACGCCATGATGAGCATGACCAGCAGCCACAGGCCCCACGCCCACGCCCACCACCAGCGGCCGGCGCGATCCATCAGCAGGAGCGTCCCGAGCAGGAGCGGGCCGCCGAGCAGCCCGGCGATCAGCATGCTCTTGGCCAGATCGGCGAAGTAAAGCGCCGGGGTGGTGCGGTTGAAGCCAAAGCGCGCCTCCAGTGCAAACGTGCGCCACAGCGAAAATGGCTGGTTCACCAGCTGGATGATCAGCGCGACGCTGGCGATCACGGCAAGTCCCAGCCACGGCTGCGACCAGTGCGTGCGCCGCCATAGCGCATCCAGCGCGGCGATGCCGCCGCCCACGGTGAGTGCCAACGTGAGAGCCGCATCCACCACGGTGACCAGCCGCCCCAGGCGTACCTTGGCGACGGTGTAGTCTGCGGCCTTGGCATGCTCCTGCGCCGACACGCTTGCGGCAAACGGGCCTGGAACGTGACCGCGGTGGCGCGTGACGTTGGCCGCCTGGCGCAGCGAGAGCCACAGCTCGAGAGCCGTGGCGAGCACCACTGCGCAAATGAACAGCACGGTCAGCGCGGCCACCGGGTCAGTTCCTGCGGGGGATGCCATGCGTTCGCTGCGGGGACATCGCGGTAACCCGTGTGGCGTCAGCCGCGCCGCAAGATGCGCGGGCGGCGCTGCTTGGGCAGGCGCGCGTGCGCGACTTTGCCGCGCGTGCGCAGGCCGCGGGCCGCGGAAGCTCCGGAGTGCTCCAGCTGGGCCAGGAGCGACGCCGCCGCCCGCTCGAACCGGATGGGGTCACCCATGGCGCGTGCCACGAGCATGGCCCCTTCCAGAGCGCTCATCATCATGCCAGCCTCCTCGCGCGGGGGCGCGCGCAGGCAAAGATACCCCTCGTTCTGTGCCTGATCGAGCAGGCGCGCGAGCCACACCTCGTTGGCCGCAAAGAACATCTGCAGCGCCTTCTGCATCGGCGCCGGCAGGGTTCCGTATTCCGCCGCTGCCATGCCGCACAGGCACATGCGATCCTCGGCCAGCACGTCCGCGTACAGCTTCACGTACGCGCGCAGGCGCGCCGGTGAGCCGGCCGCGGCCCCATCGATCTTGTGCAGTGCGTGCTCGAAGGCAGCCGCATAACGCTCGATGAGCCTGCGTCCCAGTTCCGCCTTGGTGGCGAAGTGATAGTGCAGCGTGGCCTTGGTGAGCCCGACCTCGGCGGCGATATCGGCGTAGCTGAAGCCGTTGAAGCCGCGCGTCTGCACAAGGTGCGCGGCGACGTCGAGAATGCGCTGCGGGCTGTCGGCAGCCTCACTGGCAGGGGTATTCATGCGCCCCATGATAGCAGCAGGCTTGCATCTACCAACTAGTTGGTAGAGACTGGCCGTGGCGGGATCGGCGCCGCCCCTGGGGGCAAAACATGCAAGCAACCGAGCATAAGACCTTTACCAAGCCAGACGAGACACGCGAGTTTCCGCGCGGCCGGGCGGAGATCCTCAGGATCGGCACCGGAGAGGTCGGGCGCCTCGTCTTTCAACCCGGCTGGCGCTGGTCGAACGACGTGAAGCCCATCGCCAAGACCCACAGCTGCACGGCGCCGCATTTCCAGTATCACGTGAGCGGACGCCTGGGGATCCGCATGGACGATGGCACCGAGTTCGTGGCCAGGCCCGGGGACATCACTTCCCTGCCAAGCGGGCACGACGCCTGGGTGATCGGTGACGAGCCGGTCGTGGTGGTCGACTGGTTCGGGGCCAGCAACTACGCCAGGAGCTAAGCCCGCCGCACGCGCTTCGGGCCGGCCGACGCGCTTGCGGCGCGTCAGGCCGGCGTCGGTGCGGGCCGGCGCTGGTCGTTGACCCACAGCGCTACGGTGAACAGAAACGCCGCCAGGCTCAGCACCCCGAAGAACCACAGCATCGGGGTGTAGCCGGCTGGGTTTGCGGCGCTCGCGCCGCTGAGGTCATTGATGCGTCCGGCCGCTACGTTCGCGGCGAACAGTCCCGCATTCTGGAGCGCCGTCATCAGGCCATAGGCGGTGCCGAGCTGCTCCGGGGCGACATACTTGGGGACCGTCGGCCACAGCACGGCCGGCAGGAGCGAGAAGCTCAAGCCCAGAAGGTCGGTCGAGATGCCGGCTGCCCCGGGCATGGTGCCCAGTACTAGGAAACTCAGCGGCAGGAAGATCGCACCGGCGGCGAGCAACATGGCGTTGCGTCCGGTGCGGTCCAGTAACAGACCAAACAACGGTGTGGTAAATGCCGCCATCAGAAAGACATGGCTGTTGAGCGTGCCTGCCTGGTCGTTGCTCAGCCCCTGTGCTTCCTGCAGGTACTTGATGGCAAACGTGCTGCGGAAGGGAAAAATGACGGAGAAGAAGGCCACGCAAGTGGCCACGAGCATCCAGTAGGCGGCGGGAAAACGCCACAGGTGCGCCCATTCGAAACGCTCCGGCGGGGGTGCGGCCGCGAGTGTCCCGCGCGCTGCCGCGCGCCGGTCGGTATAGAAGTACACCAGGGCCGCGAGCAGGGAGACCGCAGCGAAAGCGACCGCGAGCCACAGGGGAGGCTGCCAGCCCTGATCGTAGAGTCCCTTGGCGAAGGAGGTGGAGCGATCTGCAAGGTACGAGCCCATCCGTGCCAGGCTCAGGTTCAGGGACATCTGCAGCGCGAAATGGCGCCCCGGGGAGAACCACTGGTACAGGGCGACCAGCACGGCTACGACCAGGGTCTCGGCGCCGATGCCGAACAGCAGCCGCCCGGCGGCCATCACGGGGAAGTGCGTTCCGAGGGCGGTGAGAGTCGCACCCAGGAGGCAGATCACGGTTGTCACGAGCACCATGACGCGCGCGCTGAAGCGGTCCACCAGTACCCCGCCGAGCATCACCAGAAAGATGTTGGGCAGGCTGTAGATCGCATTGAGGGTGCCGATCTGCGTGTCGCTGAAGTGCAGCTGACTGTGCAGCATTTCCGCCACCGGCCCGACCGCATCGTAAACGTAGTAGTTGCCGAGCATGACGAGCCCGGCGGCGATGAAGAACACGGTCTGGGCCGCGACGGAGGGCGTCGCACGGGGAGTCATCACGATGGGGCCGTTAACGCACGATCCGCTGGATCGAGTACGGCCTTGAAGGTGCGTCGCTCGCCTGAGAGCGAGCGACGGGACCGCTTTCCGTTTTGCAAAGACATCATGAACTGACGGGTGCCGAAAATTCCGGCCCCGTTCGCTTCCCCCTGGCCACAGCGCGACCGCATTGTACTGAATTCACCGCGCCGGATGGGCGATTTACTTCACGGCCGGACGCGGACTTGCCTCTGCCAGGCAGGAACTTCTACCGTGCTTGCTCGTCGGCCGGCGGTGGAGTTCGTGGTGGTCGAAGGGCAGCGCTTGAGCGAGTTGAATGATGCGCCGGAGCGTGCCGGCGCTTACGTGCTGTACTGGATGCAGCAATCGCAGCGCGCCGTATTCAACCCCGCGCTCGAGACGGCCATTGCCGCGGCAAACCGACTCGGCCTGCCGGTGCTCGTGGCCTTTGCGCTTGCGGAGCCGCTGCCCCGGGCCAAGGCGCGTCACTACGCTTTCATGCTCGAGGGATTGGCCGAGACGGCGCAGCAGCTGCGCGAGCGCGACATCGGCTTCGTCATTCGCCGCGGCGCTCCACCGCAGGTGATTCTGAGCCTGGCGCCGCGCGCCGCGCTGGTCGTGTGCGATCGCGGATACCTGCGCCGCCAGCAGCAATGGCGGCGCGAGGTCGCGCAGGGCGCCGCGCGTCGCGTGCTCATGGTCGAGGGCGATGTGGTGGTCCCGACGGCCCTGGTATCCGGCAAGACCGAGATCGGTGCGCGCTCCCTGCGTCCGAAGATTAGCCGCCTGCGCGATGCGTTTCTCGCGCCGCTGCGCAGGCTGCGGCCGCGCATCACGGCGCAGCGACTGTCGCTCACGAGCGATGTCTCCCTCGATGACGTCTCCGGCATACTCGCGACGCTCAGGCTCGACCAGAAAGTGGGCCCGGTCGCGAGCTTTCACGGCGGTCACGGCCGCGCGCGTGCCCGCCTCAGGGGTTTCGTGACGCGCCGCCTTCGCGCCTACCGGCAGGCGCGCGCGCTGCCGGGCGCGCCGCAGGTCTCGACCCTGTCCCCGTACCTGCACTTTGGCCAGATCTCTCCGGTCGAGGTCGCGCTGGCGGCTCGCGATGCCGCTGTCGCCGAGTCCGAGTGCGCGAGCTTTCTGGAGGAACTCATCGTGCGGCGCGAGCTGGCGGTGAATTTCGTCACCACGCGGCCGGACTACGCGTGCTACGAGGCGCTGCCCGAGTGGGCGCGGCGCTCCCTTGCGATGCACGCCGCAGACCGTCGCGATCATCTGTACAGCTACGAGCAGCTGGCCGCAGCCGGCACGCACGACCCGTACTGGAACGCTGCGATGCAGGAGCTGCGACTGACCGGCTACATGCACAACTACATGCGCATGTACTGGGGGAAGAAAGTGCTCGAGTGGTCACCGACACCCCGCGAAGCCCACGCGACCCTGCTGCGCCTCAACAACACGTACTTCCTTGACGGACGTGACGCCAGTTCCTACGCCAACGTCGGCTGGGTCTTTGGCCTGCATGACCGACCCTGGCCACGGCGCCCCGTATTCGGCAACGTGCGTTACATGAACGCCGCGGGACTCAAGCGCAAGACCGACATCGAGACTTACGTGCGCAAATGGCTCGGAGCCGGCGCCTAAGCGCCGGTCGCGCTCAGTGGCAAGAGCGTGATCGGCAACGGATCCTCCGGCATGCCGCCGATGCTCACCGCGG
Source organism: uncultured Pseudomonadota bacterium (assembly GCA_963806375.1). Classification (GTDB taxonomy): domain Bacteria; phylum Pseudomonadota; class Gammaproteobacteria; order Steroidobacterales; family Steroidobacteraceae; genus 13-2-20CM-66-19. The sequence goes on along the minus strand of CAWDXW010000003.1, from coordinate 163,979 downwards.
TACGGGAGGTGAAGTTGAAGGTCATGAGGGCGACGAACATGGCAGCGATCTGCGCCGCCGAGAACTCCTTGCGCAGGCGGGTGGCGAGTTGCGCACCGACGCCGACCGGGAAGCCGAGATAGGCATCCGCGAGCCCGATCACGAGCTTCTCAGGTTCGCTCAGGTCGCTGCTGGCGTAGTTCGCATCGATCATGGCCGCGCGCTCTTCGGTGAGGCCGTCACTGCGCGCCACCTCATAACGCACCGCCTTGCAGTACACGCAATTCACGGTGCGGGCGTTGCGCAGCCGGAGCATCTCGAGGAGCGCGGGGGCCACGAGAGTCGAGTGCCAGACGGCGCCGTTGAGTGCGATGATTTCGGCGAGCGTCTCCGGTACCAGTCCCAGCGCGCTGTCGCGGATCATGTTGCCGGTCCGGGTCGCCGGAGCGTTGGCGCGCGCCTTAGTGCCCATGAGCAGTTTCCGACCGTGCGGGGGGTCCAAGATCGCGCAGGCAGCGCGCGGTGCGCATCCGGCCGTCGATCAGGCCGAGCGCCTCGATGAGGAATACCAGGCCCGCCTCACCGAGGTGCGCCTTGGTCTGGTCGGCGACCTCGTCCGCGATCGACTGCGGATCGAGGCCGTAGCATTCGCAGAACAGCAGCACGGATTTCTCGGCGGCGGAGAACAGCGGGTCGCGGACGGCGTCGCCCGCCAGCACGACCGCGCGGCGCGCCGGGGCGGGCGCTGAGGGACCCGCATGCGGATTGATGGCGCGCAGCTCGAGCGCGTCTTGGTGCAGTCGCGCGAGCGTCAGGCGGCACATTTCCAGCAGCTCGGCGGAAACGTAGGGCTGCACCCAGACACTTTCCCACAGCCGCGCGAAGCTGGCGGCCGCGCCACCGGCGGCGGCGAGGTGGCGGTCGAGGGTGAGGCTGGTGGGCTCGGCTGAGCTATCCATGCGGATTCCTGCTGCGCCCCGGTGTAACAGGCGGAGCGCGGCGCCGATCGCGCGCGGACTTCACGGTGCCAGCCATCCGCTGCCGATGAGGTTTTCACGGAACTCACGCAGCACGCGACTATCCGGGCGCGTCGCGCGGTGGCGGTGCCTGCTGGTCGGAACGCGCGTCAGCAGATCACGGATCACGTTGAGCCGCGCCTGTTGCTTCTCATCGGCCCGCACCACGATCCACGGCGCTTCCTCATGGTGCGTGCGCAGCAGCATGCTGTCGCGGGCCCGGCTGTAGTCGCGCCAGTGCTTCTGGGCGGCATTGTCCACGGGGCTTATCTTCCATTGCTTAAGGGGGTCCTTGCGCCGCTCACGCAGCCGGCGAGCCTGTTCCTTGCGGCTGATGTCCAGATAATACTTCAGGAGAAACGTGCCCGAGCGCACCAGCAGCCGTTCAAAGCGCGGCGCCGCCTCGAGGAAGGCCTCGTGCTCGGCCGGCGTGCAGAACTTCATGACCGGCTCGACACCCGCACGGTTGTACCAGCTGCGGTTGAACAGCACGATCTCCTGCGCGGCCGGCAGCCAGCGCACGAAGCGCTGGAAGTACCACTCGGTTTCTTCGCGATTGCTGGGCTTTCCGGGCGCGACAACCCGGGTTTCGCGCGGGCTGAGATGCTCGACGATGCGCTTGATGGTGCCATCCTTGCCGGCGCTGTCGCGTCCCTCAAGGATCACGAGGATCTTCAGATCGTGGGCGATGACATGACGATGCAGTTTCACGAGCTCGATCTGCAGTCGGCGCAGCTGGTGCATATATGTTTTCTTGGAGAGCGCCGGGATGCGCTCGTCGGCGTACTTGGGTTTCTTGGCCATCAGACGACTCCCGGTGTTCCCCATCGGCGGCCTGGGCTCCCTCCGGTCTTGTCGTTCGCTCGCCGGGAGTTCAGGCTAAGGGCCGGCTGAACGTACTGGAACAGACCTGCCGGAGAGCGATCATGACGAAGTCCAAGGTCGAAGTTAAGGTGGTGGTATCCAAGAACGGTCCCTACCTCGTCAGCGGCGACATACCGCTGGCCAAGCAGACCATCGACAGCGATGCGGAGGGGGAGTCCCAGGCCTGGAAGGAAGGCGCTGCCTTCCCGCGGCAGGCGACCTACGCCCTGTGTCGCTGCGGCCACTCCAAGACCAAGCCGTTCTGCGACGGCACGCACACCAAAGTGGCTTTTGATGGCACTGAGACCGCTGACCGCAGGCCGTACCGCGAACAGGCGCAGCTGACGCCGGGCCCGGTGCTCGCACTGACGGATGCGGAATCGCTGTGCGCCTTTGCGCGCTTCTGTGATCCGAACGGGCAGGTCTGGAGCCAGGTGGAGCACACGGATGATGCCAGGGTGCGCACGAACTTTGTCCGTCAGGTGAATGACTGTCCGTCCGGGCGGCTGGTGGCGTGGGATCAGGCAAGTGGCAAGTCCATTGAGCATCCGCTGCCGATTTCGATCGGCATCATTGAGGACCCGGCGCAGGAGGTGAGTGGTCCGCTGTGGCTGCGCGGTGGCATTCCGCTCGTCTCCGCTGACGGCCACGCCTACGAGGTGCGCAACCGGGTGACGGTGTGTCGCTGCGGCGCCTCCAAGAACAAGCCCTTCTGCGACGGCTCGCACGCCGCCGTGAAGTTCCGCGATTCCCTCTGAGGCGGCGCGGGGCACTGCCGCCACCTGACCTGCGCCTAGAGCGTGACCTCGCCGATCTGTACGACTGGCGTGGCGTTGGTGTAATTCGGGATGTCGCCCATGATTTCGGCCACGTGCGGCACGAACGCCGCCTGGAACGCCGCGACCGAATCGAAGGTGAGATGACCGACCGCAATGTATGGCGGGGGCGCGCCGGGGGCGCCGCCGGCGACACCGCCCTCGGCCGCGATGCCCCGGCAGGCGGGCGCGCAGCGGTCACGCACCATCGGCATGTGCTTGTTGACGTAGTAGTTCATGTCGAACGTTGCGCCCGGGAAGTTCGGGTACAGGACGGATACCTTGATCATCGCGTAACCTCCGTGCGGCGCGGTGCCGGGGGATGAGGATTCTAGCGCGCCGTCTGGCTTCGATGGGGCGTTTCCGCCAGACCACCGCCCGCCCCGTGCGGTCCGGGAAAGGCTTGAGCGCGGCCAGCAGCACGGCTACCAATACGGCGAGCACCAGCGCGTTTGCGGGAAATGCCTACCTCGCCGGCGCCTACGGTGCATGAAGTAGCTGTCATCCTACAACCGCTGGATGTGCGGACCGTGGTCGCAGCATTAACCGGGATTGCGATACTGCATGTTAGGTTCAGGTTCCACCACACGGACGAGGCCCCCATGCTGCACTATGCCATTGTCTTCTTTGTCATCGCGATCATAGCGGGCGTACTTGGCTTCGGCGGCATCGCCGCAGGTGCGGCCGGCATCGCCAAGGTCCTGTTCGTCGTATTCCTGATCGGCGCGATCATTGCACTGATCGCAGGTCGCTCGCGAGTGTAGGCGCGGCGCGGTACGCGGAACGCAGCATGATGGCGGCGGCGTACAGGACCACGAGGACTACCAGCCACCGCAACCAGTGGATCGGTAGCGACTTGACGATGTAAGCGGCGATCAGCACCCCGGGTACTCCCCCTAGGGCGAGACTGAGCGCCGCAGCCTGGCTGTAGCGACCGCTGCGGACGAAGCGCACGCCGCCCACCGGCATGAGGAAGGCGCACGAGCCCATCATGATGGGGAAGGCCGCCAGCGGGCTCATGCCAAACAGGCAAACCATCGCCAGACAGGGGGCGTAGAGACCCACCCCCAGGGTCATCAGCGCCCCCAGGAGAAAATTTGCGGCGACGGCGATGAGCAGGCGCGCGCCGGAGAGTCCGGTCGCTTCCCCGCCGCCGGGCATCCAGCTGAGGTTGGTCATGAACATGAGGGCGGCCGCGACGGTGAGCGTGATGCCCATACCCAGTTGCACTTGGCGACGCGGCAACCGCGCGACCACGCCGGCGCCGAACCAGGCGCCGAGCACGGCGGCAGCGATCATGCTGATCAGGGTCAGCGGCTCGACAGTGACGGCGGCGATGAAGATAAAGGCTTCCGTGACCGCCGGGATCGCGTGGCCGACGTTCAGCGTCCCCGGGATGACTTCATCGGGCACGCGGCGGAACAGCTTGAAGGCGGCCGTGGTCGGAGCGAAGCAGCCTATTCCGAGCGTGTCGAAAAAATTGGTGACCAGTCCGAGCAGCATGTCGGCAGCTCGGGGCGCCTGCTTTGCGCGCTGGCGTGCAAGCGTGAACCACTGCCACACAAACCATATGACCGTGGCGGCGAGCGCACCGAGCAGAACCCGTGCGCTGCCGTTCACGGGAGCGCAGCGACCAGCACGCGGCTGGAGTCAAGAACGGCGCACACGAGTGACGCGCTTTCGGGCCGACGTAGCGGGTGCCATTCCATAATCCGTGTGGAAAGTCTTAAGCTGCGTACCTTCAGTCCATCATAACGCGGCTGCGACCTGACCTGCGGCTGAATGAGGCTAATCTGATGACCCAGGGCACGCATCACGGCGCCGACGATCCGCGCAACCGTGACATTCAGATCTACGTCAACGGCGAGCTTTATCCGCGCGAGCGCGCGCTGATCTCGGTGTTTGACTCCGGGTTCATTCTCGGCGATGGAGTGTGGGAAGGCCTGCGCGTGCATCGTGGCAGGCTGGCGTTCCTCGACATGCATCTTGCCAGGCTGTTTGAGGCCGCGAAGGCCATCGATCTGGACATCGGTCTGGATCGCACGGCCCTGACGGCGGCGCTGTACCGTACGCTCGCGGCCAATCATATGAAGGAGGGCGTGCACGTGCGGCTCATGGTCACGCGCGGCCTGAAGAGCACTCCGTATCAGGATCCGCGGGCCTGCATCGGGCCGGCCACCGTCGTGATCATCCCGGAATACAAGCTGCCGCGTCCCGAGGTGCTGACCCGGGGCGTGCGGCTCTTCACCGTTCACGTGCGTCGCGGGGCCCCCGACGTGCAGGACCCGAAGCTCAATTCGCATTCCAAGCTCAACTGCATCACCGCGTGCATCCAGGCAACCAAGGCGGGCGCGGATGAGGCGCTCATGCTCGATCCGCACGGTTTCGTGGCCACCTGCAATTCCACCCACTTCTTCATCGTGCGACACGGAGAAGTGTGGACCTCCACCGGCAAGTACTGCATCGCCGGCATCACCCGCGCCAACGTCCTTGCCCTGTGCCGGCAGGCCGGCATACCGGCCATCGAGAAGGACTTCAGTCTGACCGAGGTCTACGGTGCGGACGAGGCCTTTGTCACCGGCACTTTCGCCGGCATTGCGCCCGTGACCGAGGTCGACGGCCGCAGGCTCACGGCAGCGCGCGGGCCCATGGTGGAGCGGCTGCAGCGGCTTTATCTGGAGTTGATCGAGCGCGACACCGCGCAGGCAGGCTCGTGACGCCGCCGCTGCACCTGGCTATGTGGTCGGGGCCGCGGAATATCTCCACGGCCATGATGCGCGCCTGGGAAAACCGCGGCGACTGCGTCGTTGTCGATGAGCCGCTCTACGCACACTACCTTGCGCTATACCGGGCTGGATCACCCCGGACGCGAGGCGGTGATCGGCGCGGGGCAGACCGACTGGCGCATGGTGGCGCAGCAGCTGACCGGACCGTTGCCGACCGGGATCGCGCTTTCCTACCAGAAGCACATGACGCACCATCTGCTGCCGCACATCGGTCGGGAGTGGCTGCGCGGCCTGACGCATGCCTTCCTGATCCGCGATCCGCGCCGCGTGCTGGTGTCGTATATCAAGAGCCGGCCCAATGTAGTGGCGGCCGACATCGGCATCCTGCAGCAGCGCGAGATCTATGAGTATGTGCGCGGCATCGGCACGGCCTCGCCCCCGGTGCTCGACGCCGGGCGAGTTCCTGCAGGCGCCCGAGGCCCAGCTGCGGGCCCTGTGCGCCGTGCTTGGGGTCGACTTCACACCACGGATGCTCACCTGGCCCGCGGGGCCACGGCCCAGCGACGGCGTGTGGGCGCCGCATTGGTACGCACAGGTCTATCGCTCGACGGGCTTCGAGGCGCCTCACGACGTGGAGCCCGAAGTGCCCGAGCAGTTCCGTGATCTGATAGAGCAGGTAATGCCCTCGTATGAATTGCTTTTCGCCCAGCGATTACGCACATGAGCGCTGAGCTCGAATCCTGGCTGGCGGGTGAACAGGCTCAGTTCGTGGCCGGGCACCCGCGCTCGCGGGCGCAGTTCCAGGCCGGTGAGCGGCATTACCTCTACGGGGCGCCGATGCACTGGATGCGTCGCTGGGCCGGCGGGTTTCCGCTGTATGCGGACCGTGCCGAAGGCGCGCGCTTGTGGTGTGTCGACGGCCGCAGCTACGTGGACTTCTGCCTGGGAGACACGGGCGCCATGTGCGGTCATGCCGCCCCGGCCGTCACTGCCGCGGTCAGCGCGCAGCTCGCGCGCGGCGCAACCTCGATGCTGCCGACGGTGGACGCCGAGTGGGTCGGCGCGGAGCTGATGCAGCGCTTCGGGTTACCGTACTGGGGATTTACCACCTCAGCCACCGATGCCAATCGGGCCGCGATCCGCATCGCGCGCATGGTAACCGGGCGCGACAGGGTCCTGGTGTTCAACGGCTGCTATCACGGCTCGGTGGAGGAGGCGCACGTCGGTCTTGCGGCCGGGCAGATGGTGATGCGCTCCGGCGTGCACCCGAATGCAGTTGATCACCAGCGCGTCTCGCGCGTCGTGGAATTCAACGACCCGGCGGCGCTCGAGGCGGCCCTGGAGCAGCGTGACGTTGCTCTGGTGCTGGCCGAGCCGTGCATGACCAACTACGGCATGATCGAACCGTTGCCCGGATTCCTCGCGACGCTGCGGGAACTTACCCGCCGCACCGGCACTTTACTGTTGTACGACGAAACGCACACCTGGTCGGCGGGGCCCGGGGGATGCACTGCTCGCGACGGCCTGAGTCCGGACCTGTTCACCTTGGGAAAGGCGGTGGGCGGTGGCGTGCCGGTCGGGCTCTACGGCGTGAGTGAAGCTGTGGCGCGACGGCTCTGGGAACGTGCGCCGCGCGAGTCGGAGCGGCCCGGCGTGCGCCAGAGTTCCCACATGGGTTTCGGCGGTACGCTCGCCGGCAGTGCGTTGCAGGTCGCGGCGGTCCGCGCCGTGCTTGCCGAGGTACTGACCGCGGCAAACTTTACGCGCATGATCGAGCTCGCTGGCATTCTGGCCGCAGGGGCGCGCGCGCTGATCGCCGAGCATGGCCTGCCGTGGTACATCGGCCGAAGCGGTGCGCGCGTGGAGCCGATGCTCACCCCGGTAGCGCCCCGCAATGCCTCCGAGCTCGCACGCAGTCGCGATCCGACGCTCGAGGCCTTGCTGCACCTGTACATGCTGAACCGTGGCATCCTCATCACGCCGTTTCACAGCATGTTGCTCATGTGTCCGGCGACGCAGCCGCAGGATATCGAGCGCTTCCTGGGCGAATTTGCGCACTTTTGCGCGCAACTGCGCAGCGCGCTCACACACCGCTCTTGATGCGGGTCCAGACGCGGGTGCGCAGCCGCTGGTACTTGGAGTCGAACTCCGTCGGCAGGAACAGTTTCGCGCGCACTTCAGGCGGCGGGTAGACCGCCGGATCATTGCGAATCTCCGGGTTCACCAGCGCCTGAGCCGCCAGGTTGTCGTTGCCGTAGTGGATATCGTTGGTGATATCGGCGATGACTCTGGGGTTGAGGATGAAGTTGATGAACTCGTGCGCTGCGCGCGGGTGCGGTGCGCCGGCCGGAATCAAGAGTGCGTTGTAGGTGATGTCTGAACCTTCCTTGGGGATCGTAAACGCAAGGTCCAGGTTAAGGCCGGCGGCGCGCGAGCGCGCCTTGGCGATCGAATAGTCGCTCGACCAGGCCATCGCCACGCACAGTTCGTTGCTGGCAAGCTGGTATAGGTAATCGCTCGAGTCAAACATGCGGATGTAAGGGCGCACTGCAAGTATGAGTTTCTCGGCCGCGTGCAGATCCTCGAGGCTGCGTGAATTGGGATCGAGGTGCAGGTAGACGAGCGCCAGCGCGATCACGTCATCCGGGGAATCCAGAAAGCTGACGCCGCAGTCCGCAAGCTTGGCGACCACTTCGGGCTTGAACAGCATGTCGAGACTGTCGACCGGCGCCTCCGGCAGGCGGGCACGCACCTGCGTGACGTTGTAGGCGAAACCGTTCATGGCGTGCAGGTAAGGCACCGCATAGCGGTTGCCGGGGTCAAACGCGGCCTGCAGGGCTAGCACCGCGGGATCCAGATACTTCCAGTTGGGCAGCTGTGACTTGTCGAGCGGCGTATACAGGCCGCCGCGGATCTGGCGCCCATAGTAATTCTCGCTGGTACTGACGATGTCGTAGCCGGAGTCCCCCACGAGCAGCTTCGCTTCCAGCGTTTCGTTGGAATCGAACAGGTCGTAGATGACCTTGATACCCGTGGCCCGCTCGAAATCGGCGATCGTGTGATACCCGATGTACTCGTCCCAGTTGTAAATGCGCAGCACGCGTTCTTCGGCCGGTGGTGCCTTGGTGCCGGAGGCGCCGGCGACGTCCGGCGCGGCCCGGCCGCAGCCGCCAAGGCCGACGCTGCCGAGCACAGCCAGCAGGGCGAGCGCCGCCGGGCGACGGGCGCCGCTGCGGGCCGAGGCCGCCCGCACTAGGGGCGCGACAGCTCGGATCTCACCCAATCCTGGAACTGCCGGATCGCGTACTCCTCGGGCATGAGCACGCCCTGCTGATGCGGCAGAGCGTGCAGGCCACGCTGGTTGACCTCGCAGATCTCGGCGTCCTCGCTCATGACGATATTAGTAAATTCCACCGCGCCGGAGATGTTGCGTTGCGGGTCCGCGAGCGTCTCCGGCAGGAAGAGAAACTCGATGCTCATCTCGGTGAGCTCCGGACCGAGCGGCAGCAGGCGCACGACGCGCACATAGTCGACGTGGGTCACGATAAACACCGACGGGACGCTGGTCAGGTAGAGGTGCCCGGCCTTACGGTCCGCCGCACTGACCCCGGGGAACAGCACGCCCACGGGCTTGCCGTCCATCGTCCAGGACTGCGCACCGCCGCGCAGGCCACCGACGTATTTGGGGTCCTCATCCGCGGCGTGATCCTGCCAGCGCGGATCGTCGCGAGGTTCCAGCAGCGCGCGGCCGAATATCGGGACCAGCTGCGCCAGCTTCGGATGCACACCGGGACAGTGCAGGCATTCGTTGTAGTTCTCCCAGAATACCTTCCAGTTGCACTTGATGGTCTTTTTCAGCGTGTGCCCTACGGCGAGGCTCGCCATCTGCCAGTCATCGAGGCGGTTGAGGGGCAGATCGAAGCTCTTCTCAAACGGCGGAGGCCGCTCGGTGAGCGCCACGAAGATGAAGCCGTTCCATTCGGTCAGGGGCAGGCCGTAAAGGGGAAATTCAAGGCGCTCGAAGCCATCCCCGGGCTGCACCGAGGTCGTTTGCAGCAGCTCGCCCTTCAGGCTGTAGCGCCAGCTGTGGTAGGGACAGACGATCCCGGCTGCGCTGAAGCGACCGCTGTTGCTGCGGCACAGTGCCGCCCCGCGATGACGGCAGGTATTAAAGAAGGCACGCGCGATGTTGTCCTCGCCGCGCACGACCAGGATCGACTGCGCGTCCAGATCGAGCGTGAGGTAGCTGCGTGGCTTGTCGATGGCGCTCGAGCGGCAAACGTAAATCCAGTTGCGGTGCCAGATCTGCTTGAGTTCACGCTGGTGGTGCGCCGGGTCAAAGTAAAAGTACGCCGGCAACGCCTGGACGGGTGTCGTAAGCCCCAGGTAGCCCGGGTCGCGACGTACGGAGGAAGGATTTGCGCTCACGATTATTTTCTCCGTGGATTCCATCAGTGCTTGGCCAGCAGCTCAGTGACCATAGTGGTGGCACCTTGGTGCCTACCGGAATGGCAGCCAGGTCCACAATATAGTGCGGATTGCGCGCGCTGTAAGGCACGAATTTGCCCTCTTTGCGCGCATTTGCAAAGACCCTCGGATCGGCCACTGCGACCAGCAAGCACGCCGGGGACCTGAGTGTGCTCTCCCAACAACAGGTGCACGTACTCGGACCCGGTAGCCGCGGGCAAATCGGCCCATGCCACGGGTGCGCTATCGAGGTCCGCGGACCGCGCAGGAGGTGCCTGAGGCAGATCATCGGCCCGGCGCATGACGGCACCTGCAGGTCCGGACTAGAATCGGTACCGACTCTTCACGGGCTCGGAAGGTAAAGATTGACAACGCAGCGAGAGGCCGGGGTTAGGGGAGGGCACTGCGGCCCCGGGCCAGGCTGGCGTGGCGCGCTGCGGCGCGAACTCACCCTCTGGTTGCTCCTGAAGGCTGCGGCGCTGGCGGCGCTTTGGGGGCTGTTCTTCTCGCCGGCGCACCACCCGGCGCTCACCGCCGCAACGGCCAGCCACCGTTTCGCGCTCAAGTCGCCCGCTGCCTTGCCGGTGCCGCCGCCGGGAGCGGCACAGCCAGGAGTAAAGCCGCGGTGATCGACCTTGCCCTCGTGCACGTCTCGCGCCTGCAGTTCGCCCTCACCGCGCTCTATCACTTCCTCTTCGTGCCGCTGACCCTCGGACTGTCCATGATCCTGGTGATCATGGAGGCAACCTACGTCATGACCGGGCGCGAGATCTGGAAGAGCATGACGCGCTTCTGGGGCGTCTTGTTCGGCATCAACTTCGCGATGGGAGTCGCTACCGGCATCACCATGGAGTTCCAGTTCGGCACCAACTGGGCTTATTACGCCCACTACGTGGGCGACATCTTCGGAGCACCGCTGGCGATCGAAGGACTCATGGCGTTCTTCCTCGAGTCGACCTTCGTCGGGCTGTTTTTCTTCGGCTGGGACCGGCTATCGCGCATCGGCCACCTGGTCGTGACGTGCCTGGTGGCGCTCGGGTCCAGTCTGTCGGCGCTGTGGATTCTCATTGCCAACGCGTGGATGCAGAACCCGGTGGGGGCGCGCTTCAATCCGCGCACCATGCGCATGGAACTGGAGTCCTTCGGCGATGTGCTCTTCAATCCGGTCGCGCAGGCGAAGTTCGTGCACACGGTCGCAGCCGGTTACGTCGTGGGTGCGGTGTTCGTCCTGGCCATCAGCGCCTGGTACCTTCTGCGCGGGCGCAACGTCGACATTGCGCGGCGTTCCATGGCCGTGGCGGCGAGCTTCGGACTTGCCTGCTCGCTCTCGGTCGTCGTGCTGGGCGATGAATCCGGGTACGAAGCGAGCGAGAACCAGAAGATGAAGGTGGCGGCCATCGAGGCCGAGTGGCACACGCAGCCGGCCCCGGCATCGTTCACAGTGTTCGGGCTGCCGGATCTGGCGGCACATGCGACCCGGGCCGAGGTGCGCATCCCGTGGCTGCTCGGGCTCATCGCCACGCGCTCGCTGGATAAGACCGTGCCTGGAATGTTCGAACTCGTAGCGCACGCGCGCGAGCGCGTCGTGAGCGGCATCGAGGCGCACAAGGCCCTGCAGCTGCTGCGCGTCGACCCGGAGGATTCGGTGGCGGCGGCACGCTTCGAGAGCCACCAGGGGGATCTGGGTTACGGGCTGCTGCTGCTGCGGTATGTGGATGATCCCGCCAAGGCGACGCCGCAGCAAATCGAGGCGGCCGCATGGTCCACCGTGCCGAATGTGCCGGTGCTTTTCTGGAGCTTCCGCTTCATGGTGGGCATTGGCCTGTTTCTGATTGCGCTCTTCGTGACCGCGTTTTATCTGTCGGCGCGGCACCAGCTGCAGCGACACCGCTGGTTCCTGCAACTGGCATTCTGCAGTCTGCCGTTGCCGTGGCTTGCCGCCGAGCTGGGTTGGATCGTAGCCGAGTACGGCCGTCAGCCCTGGGCAATTGACGGTCTGCTGCCGACCTTCCTAGGCGTATCGGCCACCTCCCGAGCCAACGTGCTGCTCTCGCTCAGCGGTTTCGCCATCTTTTATTCCGTGCTGGCTGCGGTGGATATCTACCTGCTGGTACGCATGATCCGCGGCGGTCCGGAAGGTCTGGGCTTCTGGCCCCCGCGCACGTCCGCTGCCGTGCACTGAGGGGACCGCCGGCATGCCCGACTACGCGACACTGCGGTTCATCTGGTGGCTCATCCTGGGGGCGCTGCTGGTGGGCTTTGCGGTCATGGACGGTTTTGACCTCGGCCTCGGGGCAACGTTTCGCTGGCTGGGTCGCACCGACGACGAACGTCGCGCGCTGCTGGAGTCCGTCGAGCCGGTATGGGATGGCAACCAGGTCTGGTTCATCCTCGCAGGCGGCGCGGTGTTCGCGGCGTGGCCCCTGCTGTACGCAGCCTCCTTCTCCGGGCTGTATCTGGCCATGTTCTTGCTGCTGGTATCGCTCATCCTGCGCCCGGTCGGATTCATTTTCCGCAACAAGGTCGCGGATCTGCGCTGGCGCAACCTGTGGGACTGGGCGCTGACGGTTGGTGGTGCCGTTCCGGCGCTGCTTTTTGGCGTCGCGTTCGGCAACCTGTTCCTCGGGCTGCCGTACCACTTCGATGCGCTGGGGCGTCCGGTGTTCGCCGGCGGCCTGCTGACGTTGCTGCGCCCCTTCGCGTTGCTTTCGGGGCTTGTCAGTGTGGCAATGCTCGTCATGCACGGTAACGTGTATGCGGCAATGAAGGTCGGGCCGCCGATGTCGGGTCGCGCGGCGAGTCTGGGGCGCGCCGCGGCGCTGCTGTACGTCGTGGCCTTTGTCGGTGCCGGCGTCTGGATGGCCGGCCTCGAAGGTCATCAGCTCACGGCCGCAGCAGACCGCTTCGGCGACTCCAATCCCCTGCACAAAGGAGTGGCGCTGGTGCACGGGGGCTGGCTGGCCAACTATCGCGCGCACGCGGTTCTGTGGCTGCTGCCGGTCATCGCGGTCCTGGCCGCGGGTGCAACCTGGCGCCTTCTCGGACTGCGTCGTGGCGGAGCGGCCTTCGTGAGCAGCGCGGTTGCGCTCGGCGCAACCATCCTCACGGCCGGCGTGGCGCTTTTCCCCTTCCTCATGCCCTCGTCAAGCCACCCGAACCAGGGGCTGACGATCTGGGATGCCTCCAGCAGCCGGCGCACGCTCGGCCTCATGCTGGCGGCGGTAGTGATATTGCTGCCGATCGTGCTCGCCTACACCGCGTGGGTGTTTCGGGTGCTGCGCGGGCGCATCACGCTCGAGGAGATCCGGCGTCATACCGGAATTTATTAAGGCCAAGATCATGTGGTACTTCAGCTGGATTTTGGGACTGGGACTGGCACTGACGTTTGGCGTGCTGAACGCAATGTGGTACGAGCTCCGGGAAGGTAAGCCCGGCAACGACCCGCGGGCGCCGCTCGAGGACGACGCGCACGGCGGCGGGTAATGCCAGGGTCGCCGATGCAGGAATCCCCAGGTCGCGCCGTGCAGCTCTACGAGCTGGTTCTCGACAACGGGCGCTCGGCGAGCCCTTACGTGTGGCGCAGCCGTTATGTGCTCGCCCATAAGGGCATCGAATACGCTTCCGTGCCGCTCGGCTTCACCGATATCCCGACCGTGTTTGGCGGACGCTTCAGGACCGTCCCGGTGCTCAAGGACGGCGACCATCTGGTCGCGGAGAGCTGGGACATCGCCGAGTATCTCGATCGAATGCGGCCGCAGGGCGTGGCGCTGTTCGACGGCGCCTCCGAGATTGCCACGACGAAACTACTCGACGCGTGGCTGCACACCGAAATCCTGCGCCGCCTGTTTCGCCTTTACGCGCTGGACATCCACGACGCGGCCCGGCCGCAGGATCGCCCTTATTTTCGCCAGAGCCGCGAAAAGCGCTTGCAGGGACGCTCGCTCGAGGAATTTACGGCGGCCCGCGAGCAGCGGTTGCCCGCCACGCGCGCAGCGTTTGCGCCGTTGCGCGCGCATCTGGCGAATTTCCCGTATCTTGGCGGCGCCTCCCCCAACTATGCGGACTATATGGTGCTCGCCGTGCTGCAGTGGGTGGCGAGTGTGAGCACGCTGCCGCTCCTGGCCGCCGATGACGCGGTATTGCGCGCCTGGTTTACGCGCAGCCTCGAGCTGTACGGCGGTCTGGGGCACGATGCGCGGATGAGGCCGCTGTTCGAGTAGCCGCGCCGCACCGACGTGCGCACCTTGTCACGCACTTCCCAGCGCCTCAGGAGTGCCGGCTCGATTGCGCCGGCGCGCCTCGCGCGGCGGTGCAATTGCCCGCTCGAATCGACGGTCTCCTTAGGTGCCGTAACTGTGCGCGCCTGGGGTGAGGCCGCAGCAGGGTATCTCGGCATCATGCCGTCACCGCAGCGGGCGTAAGTTCTTAAGGACTATCAATGGCTTGCCTATTTTTGCACCGCGCCTCCCGCAGATCGCTGTCGGCGCTTTCTGGACTCATCACCGCGATCGCAGCGTTCAGCGCCGTGCCGCTGTCGACGGGCCGCGCCGAAAATGCTGTGGCAGTTCCAGCGCCGCTGGTCGACGCCCAGAAAGTGGCCGGTCCGCCGCAGACGGCCGTGCTCGCCGGGGGCTGCTTCTGGGGCGTGCAGGGTGTCTTCGAGCACCTGACCGGGGTGCGGCGCGTGGTCGCGGGCTATTCGGGCGGCACGCGCAGCACCGCGCACTATGAGCTCGTCGGCACCGGGGGCACCGGGCACGCTGAGTCGGTGGAGATCGTGTACGACCCGCAGCTGGTGTCTTACGGGGAGATCCTGCAGGTCTTCTTCTCCGTTGCCCACGATCCGACGCAGCTGAATCGGCAGGGGCCGGACTCCGGTTCCCAGTATCGCTCAGCGATCTTCTACGCCGATGCGACCCAGCAGCGGATCGCGACGCAGTACATTGCGCAACTGAACAAGGCGGCGGTATTCCGCGCACCGATCATGACGCGCGTCGATCCGTTCCAGGGCTTTTTCGCCGCCGAGGACTATCACCAGGACTTCCTGCTGCACAATCCGGGCAATCCCTACATCATGTTCAACGACCTGCCCAAGATCCAGAATTTCCAGAAGCTCCTGCCGGCGCTCTACAACGGCAAGCCCGCTACGCTCGCGGCGCGCTAGCGCCACGCAGCAACGAAACAACCGATGTTACTCGCGCTTCTTGCGTTCCTGGGTGGGGCACTGACCATCATCAGTCCCTGCATCCTGCCGGTATTGCCTTTTGTGTTTGCGCGTGGCGATCGCTCATTCGCGCGCGGTACCTTGCCGCTGCTGGCGGGGATGGCCGTGACGTTCGCGCTGCTGGCGACGCTGGCGGCCGTCGGGGGAGCGTGGGCGATACGTGTCAACGCTTATGGGCGCGGATTCGCGCTCGTATTGCTCGCGGCGTTCGGCTTCGCCCTGCTGTCCAAGCGCGTGGCGGACTTCATCGCCGCGCCGTTTGTTTCGCTTGGTAACCGATTGATTGCTACCGCCGGAGCCAGGGACACTGTGCTGCCGTCGGCGGTTCTGGGCGTAGCCACGGGATTTCTATGGGCACCCTGCGCCGGCCCCATCCTCGGGTTGATTCTGACCGGCGCTGCGCTTAGTGGACCGAGCTCGCGCACGAGCCTGCTGCTGCTCGCTTACGCCCTCGGCGCGATGAGCTCGCTGGCACTCGCCACGCTCGCGGGCGCTGCGATCTTCCGCGCCTTTCGGTCCGCGCTCGGGACCGCCGACTGGGTGCGCCGCGCTCTCGGCGTCGCGGTACTGACGGGGGTGCTCGCGATCGCCGCGGGCTGGGACACCGGCCTGCTGACGCGTCTGTCGTATGCGAGCACCAATCGCGTGGAGCAGTCGCTGGTCAATGCCGTGCAGCCACCCAGGCGTGCGGTGGACCCTGACGGTCACCGCGCGGACAACGCGCACGCAACGATGCCCGCGACGATGACCGGCGGGGTGAGCGCTGCGGCTTCTGCGCCACCGGTCGAGGGGCAGCTGCCCTCCCTCAGTGGTGCAGTCGCGTGGCTCAATTCGCCCCCGCTGACGCCGGAAAGTCTGCGCGGCAGAGTCGTCCTGATCGACTTCTGGACTTACTCCTGCATCAACTGCCTGCGTACGCTGCCCTACCTCAAGGCCTGGTACGAGCGCTACAAGGATCGGGGATTCGTCATCATCGGCGTACACGCCCCGGAATTTGCCTTCGAGAAGGACGAGGCGAACGTACGCCGGGCGGTGGCGGACCTCGGCGTTCGCTACCCGGTGGCGATCGATAACAACTATGCGATCTGGCGTGCGTTCGACAACGAATACTGGCCCGCTCACTATTTCATCGACGCCGCGGGGCAAATCCGCGGACACCATTTCGGTGAAGGCTCCTATGAGGAGTCCGAGCGCCTCATCCGCACATTGCTTGATGAATCCGGTGCACAGGCACTGCCGGGCATGGTCGGCACGCAACCGGCCCAGGGAATCGAGGTGGCGTCCGATGAGCCCGACGTGGCGTCGCCGGAAACCTATGTGGGTTATGAGCGTGCCCGGAACTTCAGCTCGCCCGTTGCGGTCCGGCGCGACCAGAAGGCCGCGTACGCGCTGCCCTCTGCCCTGCAGCTGAATCAGTGGTCGCTGGGCGGGGTCTGGGTCGTGGGTCCGGAGTTCGCACAGGCCGAGGCAACGGGAACCAGGATCGCCTTTCGGTTTCACGCGCGCGATCTGCACCTGGTACTCGCACCCGGCCGTGACGGCAAGTCCGTGCGCTTCAAGGTCACGATCGATGGTCATGAGCCGCGTCTGGATCACGGCGCCGACGTGGACGGGCAGGGCGCAGGCGTGGTGCGCGAGCAACGGCTGTATCAGCTGATCCGACAGCGCGGTGCCGTCGGGGACCACACTTTCAGCATTGAATTTCTCGACGCGGGCGTGCGCGCCTATTCCTTTACGTTTGGATGATGGACTACAGAGGCACTCGCCATGGAACACAGCAACAGCGCGGCCAGCGACCGTAGGCACTCCCGGCGCAGCTTTCTGACCCGCGGCCTTGCGTCGGTCGCCGTGCTCGCTGGCGGCCGCGCGCTCAACGCGGCGCCGCCGTTGCCGCCGCCCACGCGCGCCGACCTGGTTACCATCGAGAACTTCTCGGGAGCCGGCGTCTCGCAGGGCACGGTGGAGGTCGCGCGCATCGTGAAGAGCGAGGAGGAATGGCGGCAGCGGCTTTCCCCGTCAGCTTTCCGTGTGACGCGGCAGTCGGGGACCGAATTTCCATTCTCAGGCGAGTATGACAAGAACTACGCGAACGGCCTGTACCGCTGCATCTGCTGCGATACTGCACTGTTCGACTCGCGGACGAAATTCGACTCCCATACGGGCTGGCCGAGCTTCTGGCAGTCGATCTCGCGCTTCAACGTCGCCGAAGGCTCCGGCAGCCGCATGGCCATGACCGGGGTGCCGGTTGCCTGTCGGCGCTGCGAGGCGCATCTCGGCCACGTATTCGACGACGGGCCGCCGCCCACCGGCCTGCGCTACTGCATAAACTCCGTGTCGCTCAAGTTTGAGCGCCGCGCCTAGCCGCCGCTCGTGCATCGCGCGGGCATCGTCATGCGTTCTTAGGTATCTTTTCGCCATGAGATCCATGGGACGCCGGGCGGAGGGCGCGCGCCTCGAACGCCTCAGAGCCTCGCCACGCTGGGCGGGGGACGGCTTCCGCAATCTGCATCCGATTCTTCCCGGATTGCGTGACCCCGGCGTGCCGATGCCAACGCTCACGGAGTTTCTCTGCGGCGGCGAGCGGCGCGTGCCGCGCGCGCCGCTGCCGGCACTGAATCCCCTGCAGAGCTGGCTGCAGGCGCCGGGCAGCGGCCTGCGCGCGACCTGGCTCGGGCACTCCACCGTGCTCATCGAGATCGACGGGTATCGGGTGCTGACTGACCCGGTCTGGGGTCCGCGCGCTTCGCCATCGCGCATCGCCGGCCCTAAGCGCTTTCAGCCGGTTCCGGTGGCCGTGCACGCGCTGCCGCCTCTGGATCTGGTCCTCATCTCGCACGACCACTACGATCATCTGGATTATCCAACCATACGCGCGCTGCGCAAGCGGGAGGTTCCGTTCCTCACCTCGCTCGGCGTCGGCGCGCACCTGCAAGCGTGGGGCGTGCCGCCGCAGAATATTCATGAGCTCGACTGGTGGGAGAGTTACCGGCTGCCGCGCGGTGAGCTGACGGTCACCGCAACCCCTTCGCAGCATTTCTCCGGTCGGGGCTTCCGCAGCCGCAACACGACGCTCTGGTCCTCCATGGTCGTGCGCACCTCGCGACATGCGGTGTTCTTCAGTGGCGACACCGGGCTGACCACGGAATACCAGGCAATCCACGCGCGCCTGGGACCGTTCGATCTGGTCATGCTCGAGGTCGGGGCCTTCCATCCATCCTGGGGGGACATGCACCTCGGCCCTGACAATGCGCTCAAGGCGCACGCCCTGATCGGCGGCGGAGCTTTTTTGCCGATCCACTGGGGCACCTTCAGTCTGGCGATGCACGCCTGGGATCAACCGGCGGAAGTTCTCTATGCACGCGCTCCGGCGCTGGATGTGCCACTGCTGATGCCACAACTCGGCGAGCCCATCGAGCCGGCGCACGGCTTGGCGCCCAAACCCTGGTGGCGCGCCGTGGACGGAGCCGCGCGCGGGCGGCAGCTCCCCACGCCGCCGCCGCAACTGCCGCTGCCCAAATCGGTGCACTTCCCGCTCGACTAAGTCTGCCTGGGCGGGCGCACCAGCTCCTCGATCGAAGTCTCATCCAGGCCCTCCTGGCGCAGTGCGGCGGTGACTGCGGCACGTTCGTCGGCCGGCCGGTGCTGGCTGGCCTTGAATTTTCCCTGCAGGTGGGTCACGGCGATCTCGAACGGAATGATCTGCCGCAGCATGGAGTCGAGATACTCGCGCGGTGCATCAGTGACCGCCCACGGTTCACGGCGTGTGGCTTCCTGGTGCTCGGTGAGGCGGCGCACCTTGACCAGGGCCTCCTGGGGGCTCTCGAGGAACCGTATGGCGCCGTGCGCGTGCACCACCGAGTAGTTCCAGGTGGGCACAACCTTGCCGTCCACTTGTTTGCCGGGATACCAGGTCGGGGTGAGGTAGTGCGTCGCGCCCATGAACACGACCAACACGGGCGCCCCCGGGGGGAGGTCCTTCCAGATCGGGTTGGCCTTGGCGACGTGGCCTTCGAGAATTCCCGGCGTGTCACCGCTTGCGCGCCAGAGCATGGGCACGTGGTTGGCGACCAGGCCCTCGCTGGTCGTCGCAACTAGCGTTGCGAGCGGATGACGTGCGATAAAGGCGCGCAGGACCTGCGGTCGATCCTCGCGAAACTGACTGGGTAAGTACATCCGCTCATCCTTTCGGCGGCACTGGCCCTGCGCACCCTGTACCAAGGTTCGCGACGCGTCAACGCCGGCTCCGAGCGCGGCGCAGGGAGTCACGCGGGCAGGCCGTTCCCTGCCGCGGGCTGATGTTCAGGCAACGTTTGGGGATAAAGAATGTCAAGAAAGTATCGAGCGGACTGGGGGTTGGTGCTGCTGCTGGCGGCGGCTTGCGGCACTATGGTTGAGGCCGCGCGCGCCGCGCCACCGGCTACCCCCCGGAGCGCGACCCAGGCCGCCGGGCCGTCTTTCACGATCAGTTTTCCGGCGCTGCGCAGCCGTGAAGCGCTGGATGGGCGACTGATCCTGTTGCTGAGCCGGGATTTTTCGCGCGAGCCGCGCGAGCACGTGAATCCGGACGAACCACTGTCGAGCCCGTTTATCTTCGGCCTGAATGTCGAGGCGATGGCCGCGGGAAAGGCCGTGGTGCTCGATGATCGAGCCTTCGGGTGGCCCGCGCGAAAGCTCTCCGACGTGCCCCCCGGTGAGTACTTCGTGCAGGTCGTCCTGAACCGCTACGAGACTTACCGGCTCGCCGATGGGCGCGTGCTCAAGCTGCCGCCCGACAAGGGCGAGGGTCAGCAGTGGACCAGCAAGCCGGGCAACCTGTACTCCACGCCGCTGCGCGTGCGCATCGACCGGGCGCATCCCGGCGCGGTCGCCCTGAGCCTCGCCCAGGAGATCGGCCCCATCGCCCCGAAGACTGACTCCGAGTTCGTGCGGCACATCCGCATCCGCAGCGAGCTGCTGTCCAAATTCTGGGGTCGCGACGTATTTCTGGGAGCCCACGTGCTGGTGCCGAAAGACTTCGATAAGCACCCCGAAGCGCACTTTCCGCTGATGGTTTTTCACGGGCATTACCCGGAGGACATCTCGGAATTTCGCACCACGCCACCCGATGCCGACCTGAAGCCGGATTATTCGCAGCGCTTTCACCTCTCCGGCTATAACCGCATCCAGCAGCAGGAAGCCTATGCGTTCTACCAGAAGTGGGTTTCGGCGGACTTCCCGCGCTTCCTCGTCGTCGAGATCGAACACGCGAACCCGTACTACGATGACAGCTATGCGGTCAATTCAGCCAACCTCGGGCCCTACGGGGATGCAATCAACAAGGAATTGATCCCCGAGATTGAGCGGCGCTTCCGCGGCATCGGTGCCGGCTGGGCGCGCTTTACCTACGGGGGCTCTACCGGGGGCTGGGAGGCGCTGGCAACGCAGGTCTTCTATCCCGATATGTACAACGGCGCCTTTGCCGCCTGCCCGGATCCGATCGACTTTCGCGCTTATACGCTCATCAACATCTACGAGGATGCCAATGCCTACGTACTGCAGGGCGAGGCGGAGACGGTTGAACGGCCCGCAATTCGCAACTATCTCGGTGAGGTCTTTGCCACGCAGCGCGATTCCAACTACATGGAGCTCGCCCAGGGGGACCGTGGACGCTCTGGTGGGCAGTACGACATCTGGGCCGCGGTCTTCGGGCCTGCGGGAGCCGACGGCTATCCGCGCCAGGTATTCGACAAGCTCACGGGCGTCATCGACCGCGAGGTGGCCGCGTACTGGAAGGAGCACTTCGACCTCTCGCACATCATCGAGCGCGACTGGAAAACACTCGCACCGCAACTGCAGGGCAAGATCCACATCTACGTGGGCAGCGGCGACAGCTTTTACCTCACCGATTCGGTCTATTTTGCCCAGGAGCGCCTGGAGGCCCTGCAGCCGCGCTATGAGGGTACCGTGGCATACGGGGACCGGGCCGAGCATTGCTGGAACGGGGACCCGAACCTGCCCAACGCCTACTCGCGGCTGCATTATAACTTCCAGTATCTGCCCACCATCCTCAAGCGCATCGCCACCTCGGCACCGGCCGGAGCAGACCTGCGCAGCTGGCGCTACTAGAGAGCGGCCCGGACCCGGGGGCGCATCCCCGGGGAGTCTGTTTGTCGTGAATCGCGGAGCGGCTTGTTGCCGCGTTCGGTACACCGGCGGTCTCTGGCAGCGCGCACCTTTCAGGCTTCCTCTGCGGCGCACGTGCGCAATCGCGCATCGCTGCGTCGGCCGGCTCTGACACCAGCGCAGAAGCCCGCACGCAAGTAAGGAACGCAGCGGCCTGCAAGCGCCGATGAGAGGAAGCCAACGTGAAGGCAGTGATGCCGCTGGCAAGTGCCGGTGAACGAGACCAAGCTTCCGGCGATCGCTCAACAGATTCACGATCCTCACATGCAGGTGCATCAGTCACTCGTAGATTCGTGGCGGTTGCTGAAGTGCGCGGTGACGCACTGGTTCCAGGACGACGCGGCAACCGCAGGCGCCGCGCTGGCCTTCTACTGTGCATTCTCCCTCGCGCCGCTGCTGGTCCTCGTGCTCGCGGTCGTCGGCGATGTGCTCGGTGATGCCGCGGCGCAACGCCAGCTCACCGAGCAACTCACCTCGCTCTTCGGAGCGAGTACGGCGCGTGCACTGCTGAGTGCCGTAACGCGGGCCCATCAGGCCCGCGGCGTCTGGGCCACGCTCATCAGCGCCATCGCGCTGGCAATCGGCGCGACGAGCGTGCTCGCGGCGTTGCGTGCCGCGCTGGAGCGGATCTGGAAAACGCGCCGCGCGGTCGGCTATGGCATCGTGGCATGGTTGCGCACCCGCTTGTTGTCATTCGGGGTCGTGCTGGCGCTCGGATTTCTGCTGCTGGTCTCGCTCACGATCTCCACCGCGCTCGCGACCGCCAGCGATGTGCTGGCGCAACGCTATACGCTCGTCGTCCCGCTGTTGAGCACCCTGGATGTACTGGTCTCACTGGCGCTCGTGGCGGGTTTCTTTTCCCTGCTGTATGCGCTGCTCCCCGCCAGGCGGCTCAGGTGGTCCGCGGTCATCGGCGGGGGCTTGCTGACCGCGGTGCTCTTTGACCTGGGCCGCCGCGGCATCGGTGCGTACCTGGCACATTCGACGGAAGCTTCGGCTTACGGCGCCGCGGCGTCCTTCGCCGCGTTGCTGCTTTGGATGTACTACAGCGCGCAGATCTTCCTGTTTGGCGCGCAGTTCACCGCCTGCCTCGGGGGCTTGCACGCGCCGAATACAGACCGGGGCCGGGTGCCGAGTAGCCGACGCTCTCGGGGCGCTCCGGGAAACTAGCGCATGGAGCTGCTGTGGCGCTTTTTGATCGGCGGCACGATGGCCAGCATGTTTGCGCTGCTCGCCGACGTGCTGCGGCCGAAGCGCCTCGCCGGGCTCTTCGGCGCAGCCCCTTCCGTGGCTCTGGCCACTCTGGCGCTGGCGCTGTGGCAGGGTGAACGTGAGCAGGTGGCGATCGAGGCGCGTTCGATGGTCCTGGCGGCACTGGCGTTCGTGGCTTACGCCTTCACCGTGGAGCGCTTGCTGATTGGTGGTCAGCGCTCCGCACTGGCGGTTTCCGTGGCCACTTTGGCGTTGTGGTCTGCCATTGCGCTCGCGGCGTATCTGGCGCTAACGGCGTGGCCGGCATTATTGCCTCGGTTCGTCTCGATGGGCTCAAGCGAGCGCATGGGTACGAGTTTCTGGTGCGGTTCACCCTGGGCGGACTCGTCACCGTGGCGGCCGCGCTGATCCTGAAACAGTCGGGGCCGGTAGCCGGCGGGCTGTTCCTGGCGTTTCCGGTCATCCTGCCGGCGAGCGCCTCCCTGATCGAGGCGCACGAAACGGAAAAGAAGTGTCGCGCGGGCATCCGCTGCTGCCGGCGCGGGCGCACTGCGCCCGTCGATGCGGCCGGGGCCGTGCTGGGCGCCTGGGCGCTCGCGTGCTTCGCCCTCATCGTGCGGCTTGTGACTTGGTATTCCTCCATCTGGACTTGCCGGTCGCGGCGCTGACCTGGGGCACGGTAGCGTTCGCGTTGTGGTGGATGCGGTGGAAGCATCTTCCGGAGCGCTGGCTGTCACGCTGAACGGCCGGCACCGTCAGATCAGATCCCCGAAACAGCGCGAGCGGATTTGCCGATACCAGAGCGCCGCCTCGCGGGCCGCCGTAGCCGATGGCGCCGACCCGGCAGCGCTCGCCGTGGGGACGGCGCGGATCTCATCCTCCTGCAGCGAATACTGTCCGCGGATCGCCAGCGCAACGCCGGGAGCGAGCAGGCTGTAGCAGACCGTGTTCAGTTCCGCAGGGTCGCCGCGGTGTCCGCCGAGCGCCGTCGCGATCGCCGCGGCGCACTGCTGCGCCTGGCTCGAGGCGGCCGAGGCAGACTTCGGCATGGGTCCGGCGATGCAGGCGTCGCCGATCACGTGCACGTGTTCGATGAGCTGCGATTCGAAGGTGGCGGGCTTGACCGGACACCAGCCGTGCCCGGCGGACAGACCGCCCGTGAGTGCGAGCGTTCCCGGGGCCTGCGCTGGGATGACGCTCGCCACTGAGACCCGGTGCGCGCCGCTGGCGCTGTAGAGCGTGCGGTCCGGCGCGGAGACGCGCGTGATCAGACCGCCCTCGCTGGGGGGGATCCATTCGATCATTCCCGGGTACCTTTCCGCCCATGCGGCGGTGAAAATGTCCTGTCGGGGGAAATGGTTGTTGGCGTCGAAGATCAGGACCTTGCAGCGCTTACGGTGCTGCTGGAGCCACCAGGCCATGAGGCTCGCCCGCTCATAAGGACCGGGCGGGCAGCGCATGAGACCTTCCGGTACGCTGATCGCCACGGTCGCACCGTCGGCAGCCGAGCGCAGGCAGGCACCCAATGTGGAAGTCTGCGGACCGGCAAGCCACGCATGGGGCATCAGCCGTGAAGCCGCTTCGTCATAACCCTCCGGCTGGCCGTAGAGCAGGCGAATGCCCGGTGCGACTACCAGGCGCTCGTATCCGAGCGTCCGGCCGCTGGCAAGACGGACGCTGCGGCGGATCGGGTCGAATGCACGGACCTCATCCTGCTGGAAGTCGACGCCGGCGGCCCCCAGGCCCGCGCGCGTCACCATCAGCGACTGCAGGGTACGAGCGCCCACGATCGCCTCGTTGCTCATGGGGCACGTGGCGTACGTACGCACCGGGTCGATGAGCGTCACATGAATACCCGGATCCATGCGGCGCAGCTGCAGCGCGCAGCATCCCCCGGCGAAACCACCGCCGGCGATGATGACCCGCGGTTTCGTTGCAGGGTTGCGGCCGCCGGCGGCGCCCGTCAGTGCGAGCGCTGCGGCGCCGAAAAACAGCCGGCGGCGCGTCACTCCCACTCGAGTTCCTGATAGGCGCGTGCCACGTTGTGCGGCTGGGTTTCATCCCAGAGCAGCCAGTGTCCCTGGGTGGCAGCCGGGCTGAGGTCCCTGATTGCCTCCTGCAGTGGCCGGCCCTCGGCGATCTCCCGGCGCACGCCGGTGAGCAGTGCGTCGAGGTAGTCGCGCTGCAGCGCCACTACCGGTTCCAGCTGCGACCCTACGGGCCCGTGTCCCGGCACCACGTGCGCAACCTTTGAGGCGGCCAGTGCGTCCAGCACCTTCAGCCAACCGAGGAGACTGCCGTCCAGGGCCGGGGTTCGCTGCACAAAGACCAAGTCACCGGTAAAGAGCGTGCGGCTTCCGGAATCGTAGACGGACACGTCACAGTCGGTATGCGCCGTGGGCCACGCGCGCACCGTCAGGCGCCGTCCCCCGAGCTCCAGCACCGTATCAGTGCCCACCGCAACGCTGCGCCCGGGAGCAATGATCTGCGCGGCGGTTGGCGGATCCTGCAGGTCCGCTGCGTAGGTTTTCACGAAGAAGTCGCGGCTGCGGTCCAGGGCCGCCGCAAGCCCGGCGTGTCCGACGAATTGCGGCTGGTCGGCGCTGAAGGCGATATTCCCGAGCACGTGATCGACGTGCACGTGCGTGTTGATCACGTAGCAGATTGGCCGCGTGCTGTGCCGCTTCACCGCCGCGTGCAGGGCCGCGCCGATGCGCACTGAACCTCCCGTATCGATCACGGCGATGCATCGGGTGCCCACCACGAAGCTGAGGTTGGCAATGTCATCGTGCCCGGGAGCATCCAGCGGCAAGAGCTTCCCCGGATGGACATAGACACCCGCGGCGATCTGCTGCACCTCAAAGGAGTCGGGGCTGGCCGCGAGCGGCGGTGCGAGCAGGATCGCACCCAGCCCGGCACACGCCAGCCGCGCGCCCCGGCCCGGGGTCCCGGGCGCCACCTTCGCCGCCCGCCTCAGGCGTCCTTGCGTCCCGGGTGCACTAGCGGCTGCCGGCACTCATGCTCTCGCCGGTCCATGTGGCGGTGAAGAGTTGCTGCGAGGGTATGTCGGTCGCTTCAAAGGTCAGCGGTGTCCCGAGCGGGCGGCTGCTCGCGATCCGCAGCGTCGGATTCTCGCTGAGCGAGATCCCGGTGTCGGCCTCGAGAACCGTTGATCCGGCTGCCAGCAGGCGAATATGCGAGATGAAATGCGGCGGAATCGGATCCCCGGTGCGCGGATCGATCTGAAAGCCGGAGTTGTTCGGGTGTCTGACGCTCACCTGCACGGCGCGCCCGTCATCGGAGGCATGAAAGCGGATCTGTCCGAGTGTGCCCGCCGGTGCAGCATTCGGCGGGGCGGAACAGCCGCCGCTGGCGTTGACCCAGGTGCTGCGCATCTCGAGGCGTCCGTCCGGGGTTTCTGCGATGGCGCGAACCGAAGTGAAGCGGTCGATCCGCACCCGCAGATCGATCTCATCGAGCGGCACGCCCGCTGTCAGCGTCATGGTCGCGACCAGCGGCGAGGGGTTGTTGTCAATGATCACCCGCAGCTGGCGCACGTGCCCGCTCAGCTCACTCCCGAATCGAACCACGACGGGCGTGGCGGCCGGGTCCGGGGTGCTCGCCGGCGCCTCGATGCTCAGCTGCTCGCCGCTTTCCCCGATGGTGCGTGTTCCATACAGCTGTGAGCGCATGTTTTGCCAGGCACCGTTGGCCGGCGCCTGGGTGTCCCCGCCAGCCAGCGCCGGAAGCCCCGACAGAGCCAGGAGCGCCGCCGCCCAGACTGGTACAGCGGGCCGCCGGTGCGGGCCGCGCAGTGAACGAACTGGCATGTATGCCCCTATTTACCTCGAGCGGTGTTCAACAGGTGCTTCCGCGGCCCCTGGGCAGGGTGCCTCCGGTTTGCCTGTGCAGCATACGAGCAGCACCCGAAGCGGGCAACGAGGCGCTCCGGCGGCTCATGCGCACGCTCCTCCATTCGGGAGAGGCGCGCGCCCGCAAGCCTGCGCGATCCTTGGGCGGCGGCGGCGACGCGCGGGCTGCCAGGCACAGGCGGGGAGATCTGGGAGCAGGGATATGGCCTACGTGATCGGCGTGTTGATCGCCGCGGCAGTCTTGGTGGGCAGCGCTACTGCCGTGCTTGTGGCGATTGCAAGGGTGGAGGAGATACTCCCGCCGCCGGCGGATCCCGGCACGGGAAGGCGCGAGATTACGCCACGCAGGGCGTTCCATCCGTTTCCCCGGGACCGCCAGACCCAGTAGCCCAGTGGCTGCGCCGCAGCCGACTGCTCCGCGGCTGGGACTTCGAGCCGCGCCGTAAATGCAGATTCGGACCTCGATCCGCGTAATATCCGCGGGGCAGCGAAATCGAAGGAGAAATGCGGATGCTGGGGTTCGAGGTTACCGGCGAGATCGCCGTTCTTACGCTCCAGAATCCGCCCGTCAATGGCCTGGGCTTTGAGTTGCGGCGCTGCATCGTGGAAGCGCTCGAGCGGGCCGAGGATAGCCCCACGATCGGGGCCGTGGTCATCATCGGCTCAGGCAAGGGCTTCTCCGGGGGCGCCGATATCCGCGAATTCGGCACGCCCAAGGCCCTGGCGGCCCCGCACCTTCTCAGCGTCCTGCGCACCGCCGAGGGCGGCGCCAAGCCGGTCGTGGCGGCCATCGGGGGCATCTGCATGGGTGGGGGCTTCGAGCTGGCCCTCGCCTGTCACTATCGTGTTGCCGCCGCGGACGCCCAGCTTGGGCTGCCCGAGGTGAAACTCGGCCTGCTGCCCGGCGCCGGCGGCACGCAACGATTGCCGCGTGCGATCGGCGTGGAGCGTGCCCTCAACATGATCGTCTCGGGCAACCCGGTGCGTGCCGAGGAGTTACGCGACACGGCACTCCTGGATGGCGTGGTTGCGGCGGATCAGGACCTGCGCGGGGCCGCCGTCGAGTTCGCCCGTGCGCTGTTAGCCGGCAATCGCGGTCCGAAGCGGTTACGGGACCTGCCGGTCAGCGTCCCGGAGGCCGAGGCTTACCTGCAGTTCGCCCGCACCGCGGTGAGGGCGGCGGCCGGCCCGTATCCCGCCCCGCCGGCGTGCGTGGAGGCCGTGCTGGCAGCGGCCAAGGAGCCCTTCGAAGCGGGCATGAAGCGTGAGCGGGAGCTGTTCGTGACGCTCATGGCTTCGCCGGAATCGGCGGCGCTGCGACACGTCTTCCAGGCCGAGCGCGCCGCGGCGCGCATCGCGGGGATACCGGAGCAGACCGCCGGCCGTGCGGTGAATAGGGTGGGCGTCATCGGGGCCGGCACCATGGGTGGCGGCATTACCATGGCGCTCATCAACGCCGGTCTGCCGGTGGTGCTGCTGGAGAGCAGTCAGGAAGCGCTCGAGCGCGGGCTCGCGACCATACGCAGGAACTACCAGGGGGCGCTGCGTAAAGGCACGCTGACGGAGGCCGCGCTGGAAAAGCGTCTCGCGCTCATCACGGCGGCCCTGGAGTATGAACCCCTGCGCGAAGTGGATCTGACCATCGAAGCGGTATTCGAGGATCTGGAGGTAAAGCGACAGGTGTTCCTGAAACTGGACGCCGTAGCGCGTCCCGGGGCAATTCTCGCCTCGAACACCTCGGCGCTGAACCTCAACACCATCGCCGGCTTCACGCGGCGGCCGCAGGACGTCATCGGGTTGCATTTCTTCAGTCCCGCCAATGTCATGCGGCTGCTGGAGATCGTGCGCGGTGCGGCGACCGCGGACGATGTGCTGGTGAGCGCCATGGCGCTTGCCAAGCGCATCAAGAAGATCGCTGTCGTCGCAGGCGTCTGCGACGGTTTCATCGGGAATCGCATGATCGCAGGCTACGCGCAGGCGGCACACGACCTGCTCCTCGCCGGCGCATCCCCGGCACAGATCGACCAGGCGCTCGAGCAGTTCGGCATGGCCATGGGGCCGTTCCGCATGAATGACCTCGCCGGTCTGGATGTCGGCTATCTGTGGCGCAAACGCCTGCAGGCGGAATCTCCGCACAAGGATCTCGCCAACGTGGCCGATCTGCTGGTGGCAGCCGGTCACTATGGCCAGAAGACCGGCGCCGGCTGGTATCGCTATGCCACGGGCTCGCGTGCGGCGCTGCCGAATCCGGAAGCCCAGGCGTTCGTCGATCGCTTCCGTCGCGAGCGGTGCATCAGTCCGCGCGAGGTAAGCGACGCGGAGATCGTGCAGCGCTGCATTTATGCGCTGGTCAATGAGGGTGCGCGCATCGTCGAGGAGGGCATTGCGCAGCGCAGCTCGGACATCGACCTCGTGTATCTGAATGGCTACGGGTTTCCCGCGTACCGCGGTGGCCCGATGTTCTACGCCGATCAATGCGGGCTCAGTGAGGTCGTGCGCGACCTGAAGCGCATCGCGCGCACGGCGGGCGCGGCGGCCGAGTTCTGGGAGCCGGCGGCGCTGCTACGCCAGCTGGCCGCGCAGGGCAAGACCTTGAGCCAGAACACGGAAGCCGCAGCGTGACCGAGGCCGTCATTGTCTCCACCGCGCGCACCGGCTTGGGCAAGAGCTGGAAGGGTGCCTTCAACATGACCTATGGCGCGACGCTCGGTGCGCACGCCGTGCGCCATGCCGTGGCCCGCGCACGCCTCGACCCGGCCGAGGTCGAGGACGTCATCATGGGATCGACGTTCGGCGAGGGCACGACTGGAGGCAACATCGCGCGGGCAATCGCGCTGCGCGCCGGCTTGCCCGTCACCACCGCCGGGCTGAGCATCAACCGCTTCTGCAGTTCGGGGCTGCAATCGATCGCCATCGCCGCGCAGCGCGTCATGACCGAGGGCGCGACAGTATTCGTGGCCGGGGGCCTGGAGAGCATCTCCTGCGTCCAGAACGACGCCAATACGCGCATGCTGACCGATCCGTGGGTTCTCGAGCACAAACCCGCGCTCTACTGGACGATGCTGCAGACCGCGGAGAATCTGGCCAAGCGCTACCAGATATCCCGGGAAGCGCAGGACGAGTACGGCG
This sequence comes from uncultured Pseudomonadota bacterium, assembly GCA_963806375.1. GTDB lineage: Bacteria > Pseudomonadota > Gammaproteobacteria > Steroidobacterales > Steroidobacteraceae > 13-2-20CM-66-19. Next base: position 134,513 of record CAWDXW010000003.1, on the reverse strand, counting down.
TGCGTAGCCAAGTGCGCGCCGCGGCCGCGCAGGCGGCCGGCAGATTCCGGGACGAAATCGTGCCAATGACGACCACGATGGGGGTGGCCGATCCGATCGCAGGCACGATCCAGACCCGCGAAGTCACCATAGATCGCGACGAAGGCATCCGCGCGGACACCAATCTGGAGGGCGTGAGCAAGATTCGCCCGGCATTGCCCGGCGGCGTCATCGCTGCCGGTAACGCCAGCCAGTTCTCCGACGGCAGCAGCGCCTGCGTGGTGATGAGTGCCCGACTCGCCGAGCAGCGCGGCTTGCAGCCGCTCGGCATTTTCCGCGGCTTCGCGGTGTCCGGGTGCGAACCGGACGAGATGGGCGTCGGTCCGGTCTACGCCGTTCCCAGGCTGCTCGCGCGCACCGGTTACAAGGTATCCGACATCGGCCTATGGGAACTCAATGAGGCCTTTGCCTGCCAGGTGATCTACTGCCGTGACAAGCTGGGCATTCCCGATGAGCTTCTGAACGTCGACGGCGGAGCGATCGCGGTCGGGCACCCGTACGGAGTGAGCGGATCGCGGCTCACGGGGCACGCCCTCATCGAAGGCAAGCGCCGCGGCGTGCGCCTAGTGGTGGTGACCATGTGCGTCGGTGGCGGCCAGGGTGCGGCCGGGCTGTTTGAGATTGCCTGACGAGCATTAGAGAGAGCCTCCCGGATATGAACGAGCCAGCACCTACGCGTCATTCCGGTGTAACCGCCTAGCGCACCGCAGGCACCACAATACCGACCCACCGGGACACCCATGGATCTCAGTTACACACCTCAAGAGGAGGCCTTTCGCGCCGAAGTCCGCGCCTTTCTCGACGCCGAGGTACCTGCGCAGGTGCGCACCAAGGTGCGGCTCGGTCGTCGGCTGCACAAGGACGACATGGTCGGCTGGCAGAAGATCCTGCATCGACGCGGCTGGGGCGCCGGCCTGTGGCCTACGCGCTTCGGCGGCGCCGGCTGGAGCGTTGTGCAACAGTACATATTCGAAGAGGAGAGCACGGCGGCCAACGCGCCGCCGCAGTTACCGTTCTCACTGCGCATGGTCGCGCCGGTGCTCATGACTTTTGGGAACCTCACGCAACAGCAGTACTTCCTTCCCCGGATCATCGCCGGGGAGGACTGGTGGTGTCAGGGTTACTCCGAACCGGGTTCCGGCTCGGATCTTGCCTCCCTGCGCACCAGCGCAATCCGTGCGGGCGAGCACTACCTGGTTAACGGCCAGAAAACCTGGAATACCCTCGGTCACTACGCCGACTGGATTTTCTGCCTCGTGCGTACCGGCAGTGAGGGGCGCCCGCAGCAGGGCATCTCGTTCCTGCTTATCGACATGAAGACCCCGGGCATCAGCGTGCGGCCCATCATTACCATCGAAGGCGAGCACGAGATCAACGACATATTCTTCGAGAATGTGCGCGTGCCGATTGCAAATCTGGTCGGCGAGGAGAATCAGGGCTGGACCTACGCCAAGTTCCTGTTGAACCACGAGCGCACCAACAACGCGGGCATTGGAAATTGCAAACGCGCGCTCGCGCAGCTGAAGCTGATCGCGGCCGAGCGGCTGGCGAACGGTCGCCCCCTGCTCGAGGATGCACGCTTCCGTGACCGCATTGCGCGGGTGGAACTGGAACTCATGGCATTGGAAATCACCAACCTGAGGGTGCTGTCCGCATTCGCGCGCGACAATCAACCGCCCGGAGCGGAGGTTTCGGTGCTTAAGATCAAGGGCTCGGAGATCATCCAGCAGCTCGCGGAACTCAAGATGCACGCGCTCGGCCCCGATGCGCTGCCATACCTGCGGGAAGGTCTTGAGCCGCAATGGCTGCCGGCACCGCTCCTGGCCACGCACTACCCGGCGTATGCGCCACCGCTGACCGGTCAATACTTCAATCAGCGCAAGACCAGCATCTACGCCGGCTCGAACGAGATCCAGAAGAACATCATCGCGAAGATGATCCTGGGACTTTGACGGCGACCGCTATGGACTTTCGCTATAACGAAGAACAACTCGCGCTCAAGGAGACACTGCGCCGCTTCATCACGCGCGATTACAGCTTCGAACGGCGCCGCGAGTTGGCGCGCTCGCCGTTAGGTTATTCCGCGGCGGCGTGGGCGCAGTACGCGGAGCTCGGACTCTTGGCACTGCCGCTGCCCGCGCAGTTCGGCGGACTCGACGGCAACGGCACCGATGTCATGGCGGTCATGGAAGAGATAGGCGCAGGCCTGCTGCTCGAGCCGTACGTCAGCACGGTCGTGCTGTGCGGCGGGCTGATCCGGGACTACGGCTCACCGGGGCAGCGTGAAGCGCTGCTGCCCCGGATTGCGGCCGGTAAGGCGCAGCTGGCGTTTGCGCCTCTTGAAGCGGGCGGGCGCTACGAACTCAATTACGTCGCCTCACAGGCGATCCGCGAGGAGGGTGGCTGGCGGCTGTGCGCCCGCAAGAGTGTGGTGATCGATGCGCCCTCGGCGGATTTCTTTCTGGTCTCAGCGCGCACGAGCGGAGGCCTTCGCGATGCCGAAGGCATCACGCTCTTCCTCGTGCCGCACACGGCGGCCGGTGTCTCACTGCTTTCCTATGCGACCCAATCCGGCGGACGCGCTGCCGATCTGGAGCTGCTCGACGTTCGGGTCGGTGATTCTGCCGTGATCGGCACCGTGGGCGACGCCTTCGGGATGCTGCGGCGCGGGGTGGACCTGGGGGCGGCAGCCTTGTGTGCTGAGGCGCTCGGCATCGTCGCGGCACTCAACCAAGCTACGCTCGCCTACCTGAAGAGTCGCAAGCAGTTCGGAGTCCCCATCGGTGTGTTCCAGGCGTTGCAGCACCGCATGGCCGAGATGTATGTCGCAGAGGAGCAGATCCGCTCCATGGCCATCCTGGCGGCGGCCCATCTCGATGCGGCAGACGCGGCCGCGCGCCAGCGTGCCGTTTGTGCCGCCAAGGCGTACATCGGTCGCGCAGCGCGCTTCGTCGGCCAGCAGGCCGTACAGCTGCACGGAGCCATGGGAATGGTCGACGACCTCATCATCAGCCACTACTTCAAGCGCCTCACCATGATCGACATGACGATGGGCGACAGCGATTTTCAGTTCGCGCGCTTCAGCGACAGCCTCGTGAAGCCTGACGCAGCCGGCTGCCGCGCCGCCCGTCAGGACGTCGCGCGCTAGGCGGCCGCCAATGCAGGCGACGCGCACAGAGGGTTCCGCGGTTCGGCAACAGGTGAGTGCGGCGGAATGGGACGTGCGCGTCAATCTTGCTGCTGCCTATCGGCTGGTAGCCTTGTTCGGCTGGGATGACCTCGTGTTCACGCATATTTCGGCGCGGGTGCCGGGTGCCGAGCACCACTTCCTTATCAACCCGTACGGCATGATGTTCGATGAGATCACCGCGTCCTCGCTCGTCAAGGTCGACCTCGCGGGCAGGAAGGTGCTGGAGTCGCCGTACGAGATCAACCCGGCGGGGTTCACCATCCACGCCTGCATTCACGCGGCGCGCGAGGACGCTCGTTGCGTGATGCATGTGCATTCCCTGAATGGCGTCGCGGTGTCCGCGCAGCGTGAGGGTGTGTTGCCCATCTCCCAGCAATCCTTGTTTGTGCTGGCATCTCTTGGCTATCACGATTACGAGGGGGTCGCGCTCAACGCCGCCGAGCAGCCGCGCTTGGTGCGCAACCTGGCAGAGAAGTCCTATCTGATGCTGCGCAACCACGGGCTGCTGACCGTCGGTACCTCAGCTGCGGAAACCTTCCTGTACATGTACCTTTTCGAGACCACCTGCACGATCCAGCTGCGCGCACAAAGCGGTGGCCGAGAGCTGATCCCGATCTCCGACAGCATCCTTGGCGGAATTCGTGCGGCGGCGGAGCAGGTTACCCGCGGGCTGGGCAGCGCCCTGGTCTGGCCAGGCTTGCTGCGGCGTCTCGACCGGCGAAACCCCGGCTATGGCGACTGACCCTCCGCGCCGCACGCGTGAGAAGTTTTGGGGCACCGGTAAAGATTCATCGTTTGTCCGGCCGGCTTACCTGGGCAATCCTGTGCCACGTCGCACAGGCCGCTACAGGGACCGTCATGCAGCCGACATTACTCTGCTTGGTTTTTCTCGTGAGTGCAGCGGCGCAGGCTGCGCCGCCAGCCATGCCCGCCGTGTCTTTGACTCACGAGCCCCTCGTGATGCGCATGAGCAAGGACGAGTTTCGCATCGCCTTCGGCATCAAGGCCGGGCACTGCAGCGCGAGCGGCTGCCATGGGGTAATCCGGTATCGCGTCAGCTGGCGCGCTGAGGACGGAACCACGGGTTCCGATGTCAAGCAGGTTGCTTACGCAGTAGCGCCGCATGCACCCCGCTCGATCGTGGTGGACCGCCAGTATTTCGATACGGCCGAAGCCGAACATACAACGCAGATCACCCAGGTGAGCATCGATCGGATCACCTGTCGCGTGGGGGCGCCGTCACGGCCGCAGCAAGTGAAGTTCACGCCGGAACACACCTAGGCTTTCACCCGGGCTGCAAGTTCCGGAGCAGGCCTTCGAGCCGCCGATAACTCGCCTCCATGCCGTGCGCCATGCCGGTGCCCAGCATGCGGCTGCGGGCCTGCGCATCGGGCAGCGTCATGCACATGGTCATGGCAGTGCCGGTTCCGGCAGCAGCGAACAGCGTTTCAATGTGATTGTCCGGGGTCGCCTCGGGCAGATGCATGCGCTCCACATGGACGATCCGCGTGGGAGGCTCGAGTTCCAGGAACTCCCCCGTCAAATAAAACTCGCGCCCGCGACCATTGCTCCACTCGAGGCGCAATCGCCCTGCGGGACGCGCGTCGCAGACGCATACCGGCATGCTCCAGCCGTCCGGGCCGAGCATCCATCGCTGGATCAGGACGGGGTCTGTGTGTGCCTGGTAGATCAGTGCGGGAGCTGCGGCAAAGGCGCGCGTCACCAGAATCCGCCGATCGTCCGCCGTGGTAAGGCTCATCTGGCTCATAGTGCTCCTCCACTGAGGGCCCGAGGCCAAAGGCGTCGGACCCGAACGGTCGGTTATCCTGGGGCGGGTTGAGGCGCCGCTCGCGCCGCACCTCGCGGAATCTGGTAGCGCAAAAAGGCCGCGCAGGCAAGCTGGGCCGTCAAGGTCGCGGGGTACGCACGCATGGGGCGGACTATCATGGTCGCGGTGCAGCCAGCTGCGAAGGAGAGTCACGATGATTGGCGACTATGGCGATCATGCGGCCAATGAACGCACGTTTTTGGCCTGGATTCGTACCGGTATCGCCGTGGTTGCCTTCGGAGTTGTCATCGAGAAGTTCAACCTGTTTATGCTGGCGCTGGCAGGTACGGCGGTGGCGCCGGGGCAGCGCTCGGAGCTCGCAAGCGGGGTCGGGCGCTTCGGACGCTACGACGGGTTAGCCCTGATCTTTGGCGGTGTGGGCCTGATAGTCCTCGCCACGATACGGTTCGTTCGCACCGCGCGCCTGCTCGACGATGCACAGATGTATTCCGCCAAGAATGTGCGTTCGGAGCTGATCCTCAGTGCGTGGCTGGTGCTCATGGTCGTGAGCTACAGTGTATATCTGGCGTTCAGCTGACTCGGAATCTGGTCTCCGGCGCACCGAATTTCGAGCTTATTGCAATTCCCGCAGTAGCCACTCGACGAAACGCCGCGTGTCCTGCTCCATTTCCGAGTACGGGCCGGGCTCGTAGTAACGGGAATTAATACCCTGCTGATTGAGTTCGATGATGCGCTTATCCGCCACGCTGGTTACGCGCCACAACCACGTCAGGCGCTCGAGCTCGTAGTCAATACCTGCCCGCGCAGCCCCACGCACCAGCCAGATGACTTCCATGTCGGTGCTCTGAACGCTCCTGGGCATGAATCGATAAATTAGGCCGTGATCCGGGTAGGCCAGAAAATCATTGGTCAGGCCGACGTCGAAAAACGTTACGCCCCCGTCGTAGTCCTTGAACTGACCCATCAGCGGAGCCAGCGCCTTGCCGTCCTCGCTGCCGCTGACCGTGCCGTCGGCGAGCGAGGAACGTAGGCTGGCGGCTGCCTCCTCACCAGCGTCGGCGTTGGCGCCCCAGTAATTGGCCTCGCAGATCTCGATGCCGAGCGCCCGGGTCCGTTGCCGGACACGCTCGTCGGCCTGGGTGTTCAGCGCGGCCGGACGGGCGTACAGGTGAAAGCGCGAGTATTCCTCGTGGGCGGGAGCACAGTGGTAGCACTCCATGTAGTTCTCCACGGCGAGCTTCCAGTTGGCTGTGATGGCGTAGGTCTCCCGGTGGGCGACCGTCGCGTCCGCCCAGCCGTAGGCGCGCGCAGACCCAGCGAGAACCTGCTCGACATGCTGCAAACCGAGGGGTTCAGCGGCAAAGGAAACGAAGATCAGGCCTTCGATCACACGCGCGTGCAGGCGTTTCAGCCCGTAATCAGCGCGCGCGAAGCCTGCGGGCATACGCGCCGCGGCGCGCAGGCTCCCATCGAGTGAGTAACTCCAGGCGTGGTACGGACACACGAAGCCGCCTCCGCGGGCCCGGCCGGTGCGCTCGGTGCAAATGCGCGAGCCACGGTGGCGGCAGACGTTCAGGAGCGCCCGCACCTCACCATCGGCGCCCCGGACGATGAGGATCGATTCCCCGCAGATCTCCGTGGTAATGAAGTCACCGGCTTCCGGTACTTGGCTGGCGTGACCTGCGCAGTGCCAGTGTCGCTGTAACAGGCGGCGCTTCTCACGCTCGAAAAGCTCAGGGTCACAGTAGAATTCCCGCGTCAGCGCGTGGCCCGGTCGCTGCGCCGCAATCGCGCGCGTCCAGTGTTCGTCCTGCGAGGCATCGGATGAGTGTGCTACGATTTTTGCGTTCATGGGCGTGCGGGAACTTTTCGCGCGGGGGGAACCGCATGTGTCGCCGGGAGTGCGCGGCAGGCACTATATTTCGGCACCAACACTAGCGGCTCGCGGTGCAACAAGCAATCGCGTACGTGCACCGAGATTCGTCGCACGCGCCACCGGCTGATCCATGCATATGCTGCCGGGCGTGCGCTCGCAGTTGAAGCAAGCTGCGACCCAGCGGCGGCATCATGGCGTAGCGCAGCGGTCGGCGAGGTGCGCAATCGTCATGCGAGGTTCTGATGAAGCGCACCCTGGCAGCGCTGCCCCGGGACGGTGACGAGGTGTTGACCACCCTGTGAACCCGCGCGCTGACTGGCTGCTGCCCGCACGCTGGTTGGTAGTTGGCTGGCGCCGGCTTTGGCGCTGCTCGCTAGAAGCCGGCAACTCCTTCGGGCTCGGGGCCGACGGCGAGGCCTGCGGTGCTCGCCGGGCGGTTGCCGCGAGGTATTTGACAAAATTCGACAGATCCGACTCCTTATCTATAGGGCGGAAATCGTACGATCGTCGCGGCACACAGTCCTACGCGGCTGCCCACGTCGTACATGGAATCAGGATACGGAGACGCCATGCGTGTATTTACCGCCGAGGAGATTCAAACGCTGATCACGCCGGGCGCGCTCGTCGAAGTGCTGCGGCACGCCTTTCAGGCAGACTTCGTATGTCCTCCCCGACAGATTGTCGCCGTACCGGGAGGGACGCAGCAGCGACTCTGCCTGATCATGCCGGCCTTCGATCGCCGCGGCGCGGGTGCGGTCAAACTGGTGACGGTATTTCCAGGTAACGCGGCGCGCGCTCTGCCCACGATCCAGGCGGGGATTCTGGTGTTCTCGGACGACGGTGCGCCGGTGGCGATACTGGACGGGACCATCGTGACGCGCCTGCGTACGGCGGCTGCTTCCGCGTTGGCGTCGACCTTTCTGTCGCGTGCAGACAGCGCTCACCTCGTAATCATCGGGACGGGTTCGCTTGCTCCCCATATGGCGGCGGCGCACGCGGCCGTGCGTCCGATTCGCCGCATCAGTGTCTGCGGCCGGCGCGAAGCTGCGGCGCAGCGCACCGCCGCTGCCATCCGCCTCGTGGTGAAACCGGACGTTGAAGTGCGGAGCGCAAGCTCAGTCGCGGGGGCGGTGGCGAGTGCGGATATCGTTTCCTGCGTCACGAGCAGTGCGACGCCGGTACTGGCCGGCCGCTGGCTCCGCGAGGGTGCTTTTGTCGATCTCGTCGGTGGGTTTTCACCGGACCGGCGCGAAGCGGATGACGATGTCCTGAGGCGCTCGCGAATCTTTGTCGACACATTCGAGGGTGCCATGACTGAAGCGGGAGACATCCTGGATCCCCTGTCCCGGGGCGTTATTACACGGGAGCAGGTTGAGGCGCAGCTGGCGGATTTGGCCAGCGGCCGTCACGTGGGCCGGGTCGCGGACGATGAGTTGGTGACCTTCAAGTCCGTCGGCACTGCCATCGAAGATCTGGCCGCAGCGCAGGCGGTACTGGCTGCGGCCTACCGCAACGATGGGTTCAATGAGAGCTCCTCGGGGTGATCAGCTTATCAGGGCTGGGCTTGCAGATACGCCGCCACGGACTGCATTTCCTGCAGCTGCAGATTCTGCGCGACGCCATGCATGATCGCGACGTTGCGCATGCTGCTCTGGAATGAGGAGAGCTGCTTGAGGATGTATTGACTGTGCTGCCCGGCCAGGCGCGGGAAGTCCGCCATGCCGTGCGCATCAGCGCCATGACAGGTGCTGCAGGCGGGAACTCCCTGTGCGGGCACGCCATGTTCATAGATCTCCCGTCCGCGTGCCACGGTCGCCGGACTGGCGGCGACGCTCACGTCGGGCTTCTGCGAGGTGTAGTAGGCAGCCAAGGCACTGATGGTCCCGTCGTCAAGCTCACCGGCCATCCCCCACATGTACCCGATCGCGTCTGGATCGCCGCGTGTCTGGGAGTGAAATGCCTTCAGTTGCGCCGCGAGGTAGTTGGCGTTCTGGCCCGCCAGCAGAGGGAATTTCGGGTTGGTATTGTTGCCCCGCGTCCCGTGACACGTGCCGCACACGGTGATCGCGATGTTCTCTGCGTAGGCCCGCGTGACTGCGTCGATCTCCGGGGCAGCGGCGTTGGAAACACCGCCCGTGGACCCAAGGGCGCCGGCCAGCAGCAGAGCGGCCATGCGGGGGAACATTCGGGACTTGTCGATATTGCGCATGGGGTGATCCTTAGTAGGCGATCCACAGCAGGAGATACAGCGCGTTGTTGCCGGAGGCGTTGCGGCCGACCCCGTCGTAGTTAGTGCTGCCCCCGTTAAACTTGTTGTACCACGTGTATTGGGCTGACAGCTTCACGTTGAGCCAGGGTAGATAGTTAACCTCCGCCATCCAGCCGCGTGTATCGGGGGAGCCGCTCGCGCTGGTGACGACGCCTGGGCTGCCGGGTGCAGTCGCCGGATAAAGCCCGCTATCGGTACTGCCGGTGGTCGAGAAGTACTCCACGGTGCCGCCCAATTGGCGACGATAGTAGTAAGTGGTCCATAACCGCGAGGTCGAGAGGTGGTCCGTGGGATTGACGGAAGCCCCCGTGGCATAGCTGGCATCCAGGGTCTGGGACTCGTGGATATGGGTGCCCGCGACCGTGATCTGATGTTCGTCGGTCACGTACTGGTACTGCAGGTCTTCGGCCACATCGCTGAAGCGGTTCTGCGGCCCGGAGAGCGGCGCAGGTGCGTCGGGCGTGCCACCGGGGTAGAGCTTGATCTGCATCCCGTACATTCCGGCCTCGAGGGAATTCGGGCCCCAATTGTGCTCGTAGGCGGCGCGCCAGTAGGGCGCCATGCCGGAGATGACGTTGGATGCGGTGCCATCGAGGGGGCCAGCCTGACCGGTCAGCTGGTTTAACGTTCCCTGCTGCGCTGATCGGTAACCGCCGACCTCGGCATACAGCGACTCCCGCCAGTAGATGTAAGCGCTGACGCCGGCTACGCTCTGCGCAAACGTTCCGTCGATTGCCGTGGCGGCCAGCGGCGACACGACGGCATTGCTCGCGGCGTACGGAAAGCCGAAGGCCGGCGTGGAGTTCCACAGGTCCTGAACCGTCGGATTGTTGTTCAGGGAAAGTCCATACGTGAATGGGGACTTGTCCGCCAGCACGATCGTGTCGGCGAAGCGCAGATCGCTGTTGTCGATTCCGAAGGTGCCGGCGTCGTTGCTATAGGTCAGCTGGAAGAACGCGCCGAGGTGCGGCGCAATCTTGCCCGCGTAAAAGAGACTCAGTTGCTGCGGAAATCCGACGGTGCCGTTCTGCGCCACTCCCGGAGCCCCGGCATTGGACAGGTCCGGCACGCTGGTTTTCATCTGCGAATCGGAAAACTGCGCCATGATGGATAGTGCCGGGGTCTGGGACAGCGACAGCAGTTCATCCCTCTTGCCGGTGACGTCGCGGACGCTCTTCACGTTGGTCAGTAGGTAGCCGTTGGCTTTGAAGACACGGCCGAAATGGGTGAGTTCCGGGTAAACCGTATGGCAGGCTTCACATGCCATGCCCGTCTGTCGTGCAAAGCTCGGTACTGCGAGTGCCGTGGATGTCCCGGCGAGCAGTGTCATCCCGATGATGCCGCTCATAACCCAGCGTCGTGAATAAACGAGCAATGCCTGTGTGGACATGGGTCGGTTCTCCCTCAAGTCATCATCGATAGTTCGGCTGCTAGCCTAGGTTGGAGGGGCGGGGAAACCAGTGTGGTTAGTACGTAGGCCCTGCGCGCTGTTACGCAAAAAAAGTATCTCAGGGCTGGTTTCTGCCGCGGAACGCGGCAGCGACGGGTGGGCCGTACAAGTACGTACGCCGGTCATGCCGGCCCCCGCCTAGCATTGCCGGGAGACGGACGAGGTTACCGAGTGCCGAGCACGAACCGAAAGGACGACTGCGGTTTCACTGACGCAGCGCGTCTGCTGCGCAACTGGCGAGCAGAGAAGAACAGTGAAGCGCTGTACCGCGCGCTGGCACGCTTGGCGCGTAGCCCGATGGACGCAGACATGTATAGCGGCCTCGCGGAGGCCGAAGGCCGGCACGCGCGCTTCTGGGAAGGGCGCCTGCTGGCCGCCGCTCGCGCGGTGCCGCCATTTAGGGCGTCGTTCCGCACGGCGTTATCAATCCGCCTGGCGCGGCATCTGGGCGTGGGGTTTGTGGTCCCGAGTCTCGTCGTGACCGAGATGAAGGATCGGGATGCTTACGCCGACCAGCATGATGCGCAGGCGGCGGGCCTGGCCCACGATGAGAACGATCACGCGTCTGCTCTGCGCGAGGGCGCAGTCCACCAGTCCCTCGGCAACAAGCTGCGCGCGGCGGTGCTGGGCGCAAATGATGGACTTGCATCCAACCTGTGTCTGATGGCTGGAGTTGCCGGCGGCGGCGTCTCGCCGCGCACGTTACTGCTGACAGGAGTCTCGGGGCTCTTGGGCGGAGCGCTCTCGATGGCGCTGGGCGAGTGGTTGTCGGTAACGAATGCCCGGGAACTTGCGTCCAGTCAGCTGGATCGGCCGAGCGGCATTGGCACTTCTGAGCGCGTTGGCGCGCAGCCGCCGGCTTCCGAAGCGTTCAGCGCTGCCGCATATTCCTTCGTATCTTTCGCTCTCGGTGCGACGGTTCCTTTGCTGCCGTTCGGACTGCTGTCTGGGTGGCCCGCGCGTGCCGCTTCGCTGCTGCTCTCACTGGCCGCATTGTTCGGGCTGGGTGTCGCGACCTCCTTGTTCAACGCTCGATCGCCGCTTTTTTCGGGGTTGCGCCAAACCTGCATCGGTGCCGCGGCGGCCGCGGCGACCTATGGTGCGGGAATCGTCTTCGCCCTAGTGGCGCCGTTGGGACAGTGACCCACGGTCTTCCCGAGCCGCAGGACTTACCCCGCGGGTGCTACTGGGTAACGAACGCCCGTTCGATCACGTAGTCCCCGGCCTCGCCAATATGGGGAGACATCACGAAGCCGCGACCGTCGAGCAGCTCGCGCACATCCGCCAGCATGGCCGGACTGCCGCAGACCATGGCACGGTCATGTGCGACGTCCAGTGGCGGCAAATGCAGGTCTTTGAACAGTCGCCCGGTCTCGATCAGCCGCGTCAGTCTGCCGTGGTGCACATAGGGCTCACGCGTGACGGTTGGGTAATAGCGCAGCTGTTCGCGTACGAGGTCGCCGAGATACTCGTCTTCCAGCAGGCGCGTGATTTGAGCATGGACCACCGCGGATTCGCGCACCCAGCGTACCCCGTGCACGAGAATTACCTGTGAGAAGCGCTCGTAGAGCTGCGGGTCCTTGATCAGGCTCATGAACGGTGCGGCACCGGTGCCGGTGCTCAGCAGATACACGCGTTCACCCGGGCGCAGGTCATCCAACAGCAGGGTGCCCGTCGGCTTGCGACTGACCAGGACCTCATCACCCACCCGGATGTGTTGCAGACGCGAGGTCAACGGACCGTTCGGAACCTTGATACTGAGAAACTCCAGGTAGTCCTCGTGATTGGCGCTTGCGATGCTGTAGGCGCGCAGCAGCGGTCGCTCGAGCTGCAGCCCCACCATGACGAACTGGCCATTCGAGAAGCGGAGGCCCGGATCGCGGGTCGTGGTGAAGGTGAACTGCGAATCCGTCCAGTGTTTCAGGGCGAGGACACGTTCGGTGCCGATGGCTGCCACGATTGCAGAGCTCCTATCGCTTTGTCGGATTGAGCATAGCCGCGGGGCGCTCGTGCGCAGCAAACTCTTTGGAATAGCCTAAGAACCGGTCGTAAGGGCACGCCCGCGTACGCCGCAAGAGGTAGTGCGACTTACGTTCTGGGGGCGAGCGGTGCAGCGGCCCGGGCGGCCGCGACCTTGGGGGTCACCCGTCTGGCGGCAAGCCCCGGCTTCACCAAGAGAACGTCGCTCGACAAATGATCTAGAACACGTTCTGCCGTGTTGCCAATTAGCAGGCGCTTGAGGCCCGAACGTGCAACCGCGCCCAGAACGACGATGGAGCTGCGGATCTCGGCGGCGACCTGCTCGATGGCATCCGGCACATGGCGGCCCGAGACATGCCGCCGTGACTTTGGGATGCCCGATCCGCGGGTCGCCTTGGCCAGCTTCTGGCTGGCGTTCGCCGCTGCCTGTGTCTGCGCTGCGGCCAGAGTTGCCGCGGAGATCACTCCTTGGGTCGTATCGGCGGGCATGACCGGCGCATAGGCGTGTACGGCATGCAGGGAGCCTGAAAGCGCGGCAGCCAGCGTGGTGCCAAAGGCCAGAATCTCGCCATCGAGGCTGAGCGGCTTGTCGAAGGTGTGGTCCGGGTCCAATGCAGCCAGAACGCGCGGGCGACGATAAGGCGCCGGGCGCTTGACGAGCAACAGCGGTACCGGGCTGCGGCGCAGAAGTTCCCAGTCTGTCAGCCGCAGGAACGATGATGCGCCGTGGTGCCGGGGATGTGCTTCGACCACGATTAGGTCGGCGCGCACCCTCGCAGCTTCACGCAGAATGGCCTCATCCGCCGGATGATCCCATTCGGCTGAAACTGAGACCCGGATCCCGCGACGGCGCAGCCGCAGTGCCAAGCCCTTGAGGCACGCCTCGTGGGCGCTGCGGGTATAGTTTTCTAAGGCGCCAAGGACCGCATGGCGTGGTGGCAGGTCGTCGCTGAGATTCAGCGGCGTCGACAGGGCCTGGAACAGGGTGAGGTCGGCGCCCAGAGCCTTCGCGAGCTGCGCGGCTTTGGCAACGGCCGGAAGTGCCGCTGCCGAGGGATTCTTAACCGCGACCAGAATGCGACGAATGCGACACGTGGCCATCATTCCTCCTTGTCCTGAAGCTTGGGTAATACGTTGCGCGCCCGGCGTTGTCACGTCGATACGCACATTCCGCAGCGGCCTGAGCGGCGGCCGCAGGTCGCTTTTAGATAACCTGGGACATGGGGGTGGGCGCGACCGGTCGGGGCAGGTACCGGTCGAAGCACATGGCTAGGTTTCGCAGCAGCAGCCGTCCGGTGGGGGTTGCCCGGATGCGGTGGTCGTCATACTCGATGAGCCCGTCGCTCGCCTGTAACGCCAGTTGCAGCAGGGCGTCGGCGAAGTAAGTCTTGAAGACGATGCCATGGGCGGCCTCGATCGATCGGATGTCGATGCGTCCGTGGCACATCAGTTGCTCGATGATCGCTGCACGCACACGGTCATCAAGCGTCAGGGCGAGTCCACGCCACAGCGGCTGCGTGCCGGCGTCGATGGCGCGTTCCCAGTCGCGCAGCTCGCGGAAGTTCTGGCTGTAACTGTGACCGACACTACTGATCGCGCTGGCGCCGAGCCCGATCAAGTCGCATCCGGCGTGCGTGGTGTATCCCATGAAATTGCGTTGCAGCCCTCCGGCATCCTGCGCACGCACCAGCTCGTCGTCCGGCAGCGCGAAATGATCCATGCCGATGTAGCGATAGCCGAACGCTCCCAGCTCCTCGATGGCGAGACGCAACAGCGCAAGGCGCGCTTTTGGTTCGGGCAAATCCGCCGTACGGATCCGGCGCTGCGCTTTAAACATCGCGGGCAGGTGCGCATAGCCGTAGATCGCGATGCGATCCGGACGTGCTGCAATCACGGTGCGAAGCGTGCGCCGAAATCCCGCGGATGACTGCCTGGGAAGGCCGTAAATCAGGTCAAGGTTGACCGAGCGAAACCCCTGATCGCGACACGCGTCTACCAGATCCAGGGTCTGCTCGGACGTCTGCAAACGGTTGACCGCGCGCTGCACTTCTTGGTCGAAGTCCTGCACCCCTAGGCTTACCCGATTGAAGCCGAGCTCGGACAGGTGGCGCGCGTATTGCTGCGAATCCTCCGGAAGGGAGCGTGGATCAAGCTCGATGGAGAAATCCCGGTCCGGTGCCGCGCTGAATGTAAAGCAGTCGCGCAGGCCCGCAATCAGCCGCTCCAGGCTTGTCGTCTGCAGGAAGTTTGGCGTACCGCCGCCCAGATGCAGCTGCACCACCGGCCGCTCGCGTGCAAACAACGGCGCAACGAGCTGCGCCTCTTTCAGGAGTCGCTGCACGTACGGTTCGCCCTTGGTCAGATCCCGGGAGATGGTCCTGGTGCAGCCACAGTAAAAGCAGGGACTCTGACAGTAGGGTACATGCACATACAGCGAGAGTGGTCGCAGTGGGCGTTGGGCATTACCGGCCGCCGCCTGGTGCCGCAGCTCAGCGATCCCGAAGTCACTGCGAAAATGCGGTGCCGTCGGGTAGGAGGTGTAGCGTGGCCCCGGGCGATCGTAGCGTTGCAACAGTGACTCACACAGTTCCGGGATGGCATCCATGGCTGTTACTTCCCCTGGTGCACGAGCATTGCGTGGTGGTGAGCCGGGTGTTCGTGGACGCCCGCAAGGACTGCGATGGGGATCGCCGCGGTCCAAAGTCCACAGAGCATGATGCAGCCGCCGAGAATGCGTGCGGTGGTCGCGCGGGGCAGCGGCAGACGCAGACGACTTCCCAGGTACCCCACGCCTGCCATGGCCGGGAGCGTTCCGGCGCCGAATGCCAGCATCGTAATGCCCCCAGTCAGGGCGTTGCCGGCCGTCGCGGCGGCCAGGAGCGCGGAATACACCAGTCCACACGGCAGCCAACCCCAGAGAAAGCCGACGACCAAGGCACGCGGCAGGGCCGCTTGCGGCAGCAGTCGGCCGAGATGCGGGCTGGCGCGTCGCCACAACGCGGCTCCCCAGCGCTCTGGCACGCGCAGCCAGCCGATGCGACTGGCGTGACCGAGCGCAATATTCAGTCCGATCACCATGACCATTACGCCGGCACACAAGCGCAGGACTTCGGCCCAATGGCTGCCGCCTAAGGCACCGAGCGTCGCAACTCCAAAAGCTCCGGCAACGGCGCCGGCGAGGCTATAGCTGGTGATGCGGCCGCAGCTGTACAGCACGCACAGAGTGCCGGGTCTCGCGCGCCCCGGTGTCCCGGTGCCCAGAGCCGTCGCAATACCACCGCACATTCCGAGGCAATGCGAGCTACCCAACAGCCCGGCGACGAAGGCGGTCATCCACAGTACCTCATGCATGGGGTCGCTTCCGCTGACTCAGAGGCGGTGGCGCCCGATCGTCATCCAGCAGTATCTGCGTCGCCGGACTGGACAGATCGTCAAACTGTCCCTCACGAACGGCCCAGAAGAAGGCCCACAGAGCAAAGCCAACCAGCACAAGGCTGAGCGGGATCAGAAGATAGAGAATGTTCATGCGTGGACTACTTCGGGAGCGTTGAGCACGGGTGTTCCGAGCGGGCGCGGGAGCGGAGTGGCGAGAATGCGCAGTGCGTTCAGCACGACCAGCAGCGAGCTCATTGACATGCCGATCGCGGCCATCCACGGCTGAAGTACACCGCTGGCGGCCAAGGGCACCGCGGTCACGTTGTAGATGACCGCCCACGCCAGGTTTTCGCGAATGATGTTCAACATGCGACGCGCCGTATCTACGCCTGCCACGAGCCCCCCCAGCCCGTCCCCCAGCAAGATGATGTCGGCACTGACGCGGGCGAGTTCCGTGCCGCTGCCGATAGCTACGGAGACGTCCGCGCCGGCCAGTACCGGAGCATCATTGACGCCGTCTCCCACCATGACGACCCGATGACCCTGCTGGTGCAGGCCCTGCATCAGGGCCAGTTTGGCGGCCGCGGTCAATCCCCCTTCGGCGCTCTGGATCCCCAGGCGCTGAGCACAGGCAGCCACTACGCTGGGGCGATCGCCGCTTGCGATCTGGGGCGTCAGGCCACGTACGCGCAGGCGGTCGACGCTGTGCTTGGCGTCTGCCCGGACATCATCCGCCATCAGGAATCGCGCCAGCACGCCATCGGAGTCCGCGAGCCACACACTCGTCAGGTGGGCGCCGTCACTCTCGGCGGTTGCGAGCGCCTGCTGAGGCGTGGCAACTGGCCACGCGTAGTCGGCACATCCAATGCGATAGTTGTTTCCATCGATCCTTCCTTCAATTCCACGCCCCGGGACGACTTTGACCGCCTCTGCCCCCGGGCCTGGCGGCAAAGCGCTGAATGCCCGCGCAATCGGATGCGTCGAGTACGACTCCAGGGCGGCCGCCAGCTCGAGGCAGCGCACCTGTGTCAGGCGACCGCCAACTGCGCTCACTGATTCGAGTCGTGGTTGACCGCGAGTGAGGGTGCCGGTCTTGTCAAACACTATCCGATCTGCGCGAGCCAAGCGCTCCAGCGCCGAGCTGCGGGTGACTAAGAGGCCATGGCGCGCGAGTTGTGTAGTCGCTGCCGCCAACGCCGCCGGCGTGGCGAGCGACAGGGCGCACGGGCAGGTGACGACCAGGACAGCCAGAACCGTCGGGAAGGCGCGCTGAGCATCGAAATGCCACCAATAGATTCCCACCGCGACCGCCACCAGCAGGATTCCGCCAACGAACCATGCGGCAACCCGATCGGCAACTGCGGCAACCGCGGGCCGGGACGCGTGAGCGCGGTCGAGGAGTCGAGAAATCGCAGCGAGCGTCGTGTCGTGGCCGACCCTGGCGACTAAGACCTCGATCACCCCGTTGAGATTCAAGGAACCAGCTATCAGAGAATCACCGGGGCGACAGAGTCTCGGTGTTGACTCGCCGTTTAGCAGCGACTCGTCGATCTCCGATGTGCCGCTGGTGATCACGCCTTCGGCCGGGAGACGTTCACCGGGTAACACGCGGATCCGATCGCCCGGCTGCAGCTCATCCGGGGTCACGCGCTCGGACTGACCAATGCCCAGGCGCAGTACGCTTTCGGGCAGTAGCCGGCGCAGGGAGTCCTGTTGTCTGCCGGCGCGGTGCCGGAGGTTCATTTCCAGGTAGCGGCCCAAAAGCAAAAAGAACGTGAACATGACCGCGCTGTCGAAATACACGGTGCCATGTCCGACAAATGTCGCCCAGGCGCTCCACAGGTAGGCAGCACCGATGGAGAGCGCTACCGGCACGTCCATGCCCAGCGTCCCTGCGCGGATGCTTTTCCAGGCCGACACAAAGAACGGTTGCGCGGCGTACAGCACGACCGGGGTTGCGACGACCAGACTTACGATGCGCAGAAGCTGTTCCATGTTCGGCGCAATGCCATCGAGTGCGCCCGCATAGAGAGAGACGGCGAAGGTCATCACCTGCATCATGCCGAAGCCTGCGACCGCAAGACGCCGTAGCGCAGCGCGGCGCGCATTGTTCCGCGCGTCCATGTCATCGGCGAAGCCGACAGGTCGCGGCAGATATCCCAGCTTCTGCAACTCCCGCAACAGCGAGCTCAGAAGCAGCTGCTGCGGGTCGAAGCGTATTTGTGCGCGGCAATCGACAAGATTGACGCTGATGTCGAGAACTCCGCCCAGGCGCGTCAGGCTGTTTTCGATCAGCCATACGCAGGCGGCGCAGTGCAGTCCTTCGAGCTGCACGGCGACCTCGCGCGCCCCGTCAGCGCGCAAGTGGGTGTAGCGGCCCAGTGCGACGCTGCGGTCGTATATCAGCCAGTCGCGTACCGCGTCGGTGGGGGGGGAATATGCAGGTTCCCTAAACTGGTAATAGCGACCCAGCCCCTGCGACAGGATGAAACGCGCAGCCGCTTCGCAGCCGGAGCAGCACAGCCGCTGCGGTACGTCATCCACGAGCACACTGATGTCGCATCCCGGAGGTACCGGGTTGCCGCAGTGAAAACAGGAAGGTGCCGACACCTGCAAGCGTCCTAGCCCGCCTGGTCGCCGTGCTCTAGCACAACGTCAGTCGTGTGGATCGCGAGATACGCGCTGACCAGGCTTCCGCCAACCGCCGCTGACAGCAGCGCGATGATGAACCATGGCCAGAAATTGCGGTACCAGGGAAGAATTTGCGTGTTCATGTGCGCGGTCCTATGAATCGGGCCTTTTCGCTGACTCTGATGGCGGGCTTGTCGAGGGCAGCGACGGTGATAGTGATCTGGTGTACGCCGCCGACGGCGGCGGCGGGTGCTTCGAGGCGAGTAATCACCGTGCTCACCGTCCCCGCCGGGATTTGAATCGGGTCCGTCGGCGTCGCGACCTGCAGGTGCTCAATGCCGCTTACCTGAAGGCTGTAGGTGTGCGGCGCATTGTCCAGGTTGATCACCTTGAGACTGTAGATGTTCTCGATCAGCTCCCCGTGAACTTCTCGATAAAGTGCGTTGCGATCGCGGATGACGTCGAGGATTAGGGGCGTGCGGGTAAGGATCGAGTACGCAAGAAAGCCGGCGACGACCGTGAGCAACGCCGCGTACACGATCATGCGGGGCCGGATGACGTGGGCCTGCCGACCGTGCACCGCCTGCTCAGTGGTGTAGCGGATCAGGCCGCGCGGCGAACCCATCTTGTCCATGACGCTGTCGCAGGCGTCGATACAGGCGCCGCAGGCGATGCATTCGTACTGCAGGCCGCGGCGGATGTCGATTCCTGTCGGACAAACCTGCACGCAGAGCGTGCAGTCGATGCAGTCCCCGAGCCCCTGGGTGCGGGCCAGCGTACCGCGCCGGCGTGCTCCGCGCGGCTCACCCCGCGGTTCGTCGTAGGAGATAATCAGGGTGTCCTTGTCGAACATGGCGCTCTGAAAACGAGCATACGGACACATGTATTTGCACACCTGCTCGCGCAGAAAGCCGGCATTGCCGTACGTCGCGAGTGAATACAGGAAGATCCAAAAGAGGGCCCACGGGCCCAAGGACCCGCTTAAGAGTTGGCCGCCGAGCGATCGGATGGGCGTGAAGTATCCGACGAAGGTGAACCCGGTGTAGACCGCCAGGGTAATCCACAGCAGCTGCTTGAGTCCCTTGCGCGTGAACTTCTCCAGGTCCCAAGGAGCGTGGTCCAGTTTCATGCGCCGGGAGCGGTCGCCCTCGGTCCACTGCTCGATCCAAATGAACAATTCCGTCCACGCGGTCTGCGGACAGGCGTAGCCGCACCAGAGGCGGCCGGCGAGGGCAGTGAAGAAGAACAATGAGAGTGCCGCGATGATCAGCAAAAGCGCCAGATACAGGAAATCCTGGGGCCACAGTGTCAGGCCGAAGACATGAAACTTGCGGGCGGGGAGGTCGAATAACAACGCCTGATGGCCCTGCCACTGCAGCCACGCCGTGCCGTAGAAGAGCCCGAGTAGGCCCACTGCGGCGCCCTTACGCAGGCGTGCGAAACGGCCGTCAATCTCCCGGGGGTAGATCTTCTCCGCCGCGACGTAGAATGCGCCTTGACCCGCCTCGTCAACGGTTGCGAGTGCTGGCTTCATGAGGGGTGGTCCTTGCCGTTGCCCGTGCTCCTGGCCGTGCGAATGAGATACACGCTCAGGGCGCTGGCCACTGCGCCGGTCGCCCAAAAGAAGGCGAAGCCGAGCGCGTAGCCGCTTTCGCGCTCGATACCGGCAAAGAGGCGTGGCCCGGCGTCGCGTAGCAGGAGCGGGTCAACTGCGGCGAAAAAGAGCAGGCTCGCGCCGCAGGCCGCAAGAAACGATGGCCAAAGCACAAGTCCGAGATCACGGCCTAGGAAGCGTGTGCGACTCCGACGGAAGAGGTAGACACGCATGGCGCGAGATCACTGGGGATGAGACAGACTGTATACATAGGCAGCCAGCAGCTTTACCTTGTCGTCTCCCAGCCACTGATGAGCCGGCATCTTCCCGTGGCGACCGCTCGCGATGGACGCGCGGATCGCGGCGTCCGAACCACCGTACAGCCAGATGTCGTCGGTCAGGTTGGGAGCGCCCACGGCCGGATTGCCCTTGGCGTCAGCCCCATGGCAGGCGGCGCACAGCGCGAATCGCGCCTGACCGGCCGCCACTTTCTCCGCAGGTACCGTGCGTGCGCTGAGGCTTTCCACGTAGGCGGCGACCTCATCCACTCCCTGAGCCCCCAACGCGGGCCCGAGCGCGGGCATAACACCTTCGCGACCCTGGGAAATGCTCAGCACAATGGCCTGCGGGGTGCCGCCGTAGAGCCAGTCGTTGTCCGTGAGATTGGGGAATCCCGGAGCACCGCGGGCATCGGAACCGTGGCAGTTGATGCAATTGTTAGCGAACAGGCTACGCCCCAGCGCCAGCGCCTTGGGATTCTTTGCCAGCTCTTCGATGCTAAGACCGGCATAGGCGGCGTACACGGGACCGTACTGACGCTGCGCCTGTGCCACTTCCTGCCGGTACTGGCCGGCGGAACTCCATCCGAGGACGCCGCGATGATGGCCGAGGGCTGGGTACAAGAAGAAGTACACAAAGCAATACGCGATGCTCAGGAAGAAGAGAATCAGCCACCAACGCGGCATCGGGTTGTTGCGCTCGCGCAGATTGCCGTCCCACACGTGATCGGTAACCGCTCCAATCGCCGCCTCATCGGGTCGTCTACGTGCCGTCCACCAGATGAGCCAGCCACAAGCAAGCACGTTCAGACAGGTGACCACGGTCACGATCGCACTCAACAACGGAGACATCACCGTGACTCCCTCGGAGTATCCGACGGGGCCGCCGCTATATCCTGGGGTTCCAGGGCCATGCGCGCCGCAGCTTCAAATTCCCTGCTGCGCCGCTTGCTCCAGGTGGAAACTGCAATTGCGATGAAGAGCGCGAACCAGAGAATCGTTACGATCCCTCTGGCCAGGTTGATGTCGAATCTCATGGGGCCTCACTTCCAGAGCCACGCGGCTTGTCGGTGCCGAGTGATTGCAGATAGGCGACGAGCGCGTCGAGCTCGGTTTTGTCCTGCACGGCGGCGGCAGCGCCGGCGACATCGGCGTCCGTGTAGGGCGTACCCAGGATGCGCAGCACCTTCAGCTTGCGCTGCATCAGCTGACCGTCCAGCTTGGCTTCGGCCAGCCACGGAAAGCCAGGCATGTTCGATTCCGGGACCACATCACGGGGGTTGTGCAAATGAACACGGTGCCAGTCGTCGCTGTAGCGGCCACCGACACGGGCGAGGTCCGGCCCGGTACGTTTAGACCCGAACTGGAACGGATGGTCATACTGCGACTCCGCAGCGACCGAATAGGGACCGTACCGTTCGGTTTCGCTGCGGAATGGCCGTATTTGTTGCGAGTGGCAGAGGTAACAGCCCTCACGCACGTAGACATCGAATCCGGCCTGCTCCAACGCCGTGCGCGGGGTGATCTTCACGCTGCCTTGCTTAGCAGCACCGGAGACCATCAACGGCACAATCTCGATGAGGCCGCCGACGCTGATGACTAGGAGTATCAGTACCGTCAGAAGGCCGAGCTTCTTTTCAATGATCTCGTGGTTCATCAGGAGACTCCGCTGGCCGCGGCCGCATCCGCCGCAAGCACGGGAACGGGCGCAGGTCGTTCGCGTCTTACCGTCATCCACACGTTGTAGGCCATGATCAGCATGCCGGCGAAGAACATGAAGCCACCGAGCAGACGTACGAGATAGAAGGGATGGGTGGCCTTGACGCTTTCAATGAAACTGTAGGTCAATGTTCCATCATCGTTGAAGGCACGCCACATGAGTCCCTGCATGACTCCGGCGATCCACATCGAGGTGATGTACAGAACCACGCCGATGGTGGACGTCCAGAAATGCACGTCGATGAGCTTCACGCTGTACATCTGCGGGCGATTGAACAGACGCGGAATCAGACAGTACATCGTGCCGATGGTCATCATCGCGACCCATCCGAGTGCTCCAGAGTGCACGTGCCCAATGACCCAGTCGGTGTAATGCGACAGGGCGTTTACGGTCTTGATCGACATCATGGGGCCCTCGAATGTCGACATACCGTAAAAGGCGAGAGACACGATCATGAATTTCAAGATTGGATCGGTGCGCAATTTGTACCAGGCGCCCGAGAGCGTCATGATGCCGTTGATCATTCCTCCCCAGGACGGCGCGAGGAGCAGGATGGAGAAGGCCGCACCGATCGACTGCACCCAGTCAGGTAAGGATGTGTAGTGCAGGTGATGCGGGCCCGCCCACATGTAGACGGAGATCAGCGCCCAGAAGTGCACGACCGACAGGCGGTACGAGTAGATGGGTCGCTCGGCTTGCTTCGGTACGAAGTAATACATCATCCCGAGAAAGCCCGCGGTTAGAAAGAATCCCACGGCGTTGTGCCCGTACCACCATTCCATCATGGCGTCGACGACACCTGAATAGATTCCATACGACTTGGTCAGGCTCACCGGTATCGCGAGGTTGTTGAATACATGCAGTACCGCGATCGTGAGGATGAAGGCCGCATAGAACCAGTTTGCGACGTAGATGTGCTTGACGCGGCGCTTCGCAATCGTCCCGAAGAACACCACCGCGTAGGACACCCACACGATGGTGATCAGAATGTCGATCGGCCACTCGAGCTCCGCATATTCCTTGCCCTGGGTTATGCCGAGGGGCAGCGTTATGGCAGCCGCCACGATGACCACTTGCCAGCCCCAGAAGGTAAATGCGGCCAGCCGGTCTGCGAAGAGTCGAACGTGGCAGGTGCGCTGCACCACGTAGTAAGAGGTCCCGATGAGCGCACAGCCTCCAAATGCGAAGATCACTGCATTCGTATGCAGGGGTCGCAGGCGGCCATAGGTGAGCCACGGGATGTCGAAGTTGAGCGCGGGCCAAGCCAGTTGAGCCGCGATGAGGACCCCGACGGCCATGCCGACGATGCCCCACACGACGGTCATGATGGCGAACTGACGCACTACCCGATCGTTGTATGTCTCGTTCAAAGTCATTCGAGGAATTCCTGTTGGATAAATCCGCAGGAGGGACTTGGATTGCTGCCGTAATCCTACCGGCGGATCTGCTTGCTTTGAGTACGTACTTCCCGCAGCAGTACATCGACCGAATGCGGCGTTGAGGCCAGAAGAGCGCCGCGGGTACGCGTGCCAGGAGCCGGCGCCTCGAGCCCAGAAGGCAGCGCGGGAATTCCGCTGCGCTCGGAAACTCAGGTACGGCCGGGAATCAGGACCGCGGCGCCGGAAATGCGGCCATCGCGTAGCAGAGACAGCGCTTCATTGGCCTGGTCCAGCGGAAATGCTTGAACGGCGGGCCGCAGTGTCAAGCGTTCCGCAATTCTCATGAAGTCAATCCCGTCCGCGCGGGTCAGGTTCGCCACCGAACAGATGGAGCGTTCACCCCAAAGGAGCTCATAGGGGAAGCTGGGAATGTCACTCATATGGATTCCCGCGCAGACCACGCGGCCGCCCTTGCGCGTGGCTCGCAGCGCGGCGACGACGAGTGCGCCGACCGGCGCAAAGATCACCGCGGCATCCAGTGGCTCCGGCGGCAACTCCTCGGACGAACCCGCCCAGACCGCTCCGAGCGAACGAGCGAAGTCCTGTGCGACGAGATCGCCGCTGCGCGTGAAGGCAAATACGCGCCGTCCGTCCTCGTTGGCAACCTGTGCTAGCAGATGGGCGGCCGCGCCGAAACCGTAGAGTCCAAGCCTCGGGCCGTTGCCCGCCGCCCGGTAGGCGCGATAGCCGATCAGACCGGCACACAACAGCGGTGCCGCCTGTGCGTCTGAATAGTTACCAGGCAATCGCAAACAGTAGCGCGCATCCGCAACAGTGCACTGAGCGTAGCCGCCGTCGAGGGTGTAACCGGTGAAGCCAGCAAGATCGCACAGATTTTCGGCACCGCGCTGGCAATAGGTGCAGACGCCACAGGTGTGACCCAGCCAGGGCACGCCCACCCGGTCGCCGACCCGCAGGGTGTCCACCTGCGCGCCGACCTGGAGCACGCGCCCGACGATCTCGTGTCCTGGAATGAGCGGGTTCAGCGCGTGCGGCAATTCCCCGTCCACGACGTGCAAATCCGTCCGGCACACGCCACACGCCAGCACTTCCAGCAGAATCTGTAGTTTGGTGGGCAACGGTCTCGGGATAGACTCGAGGCGCAGGCCCCTCGTCCCCGCGTGCAAACGCATTGCGGTCATCAAATTCGGCATGCAGCGATACCGTAAGCGCGTGACGGGTGAGTTCTCAACAGGAAACGGGCTACAAGATCACCATTGAGGCGTTTTCGACAGTGGGGATCTGCGGTCCTGACTTCACGGCTTGCGGCCGCCGGTGGCCACGAACGGCTCGTGGCTTTGCGATCAGAACATCGCAAGCAAGCTTATCAAGTACCCGCTCCGCGGTGCTGCCGATGAGGATCCTGCCCAATACGGAACGGGATACCGCGCCCATCACTACAAGGCCGGCCCGCGTGCTTCTTGTGATCGCAGTCAGCTCGCGGGCCACCTCACCAAATTGAATGTGCTGGGCTGCCTTGGGTATTCCGGCCGAGCGGGCTAAGGCCGCAATCCTGCGCTGCACCTGGGCGCGATGCGTCGCCTCTTCCTCCGGGGTCAGCACCATGAGCGGGGCGGCAGCGGCAAGAGGCAGCGTTTGTACGGGTATCAGGGGCATGAACGCATGAAAAATATGCACAGGCGCTTTGAGCCAATGCGCGTAGGCGCGACCCAGGTGCAGCATCTGCGCGTCGAGGTGCGTCGCCTGAGCCCGTGCATGGAACGGGTCGACCGCCACGATTACCGATGATCCTTCGAGTTTTCGCCCGGACTTCACCAGAAGAAGCGGTACTGGGCACGCCCGAATCAGTTTCCAGTCAACGCTCTCGGTAGCCAGGCGATTCCGGAAGGTGTGCGGATGCGTTCCTGCGACCACCAGGTCCGCGTGCGACCGCAGGGCGCCACGGATGATGGCGTTGCACGCGGGCCTGTCCCATACAACCGTAAAGTCAACGTGCACTCCATCCAGCGCTTTGATCTGCGCGAACTTCTGTAGCTGTCGATGACGTACTCGCCGCACTTCGGCCATCCATGCCTGGAGAGCCGAGGGGCTGAGGTTCTGCGAGGCGAGGCTAATGGGCGTGTCGCAGATGGCGTGAATGAGTTCGATGCGCGCCCCGGAGGCGCGCGCAAGCTCAGCGGCCTTGCGTAGCGCGGCCAACGGTCGATGCTGCATGTGCTCGACCGCGACCAGGATACGGCGAAGCTTCGTCTTCATATGCTTAGGGCTTCTACTTCCACCGTGAGCACGTACGCTACTCGGTCACACCACCCCTGAGAATTGCGGAATGTCCGTACCCGAAGCGATACCCAACGCGGGTGCTAAGCGTGAGTGACGTCCACTGCGGCGCGCGCAAGAATCGACTCCTCGTCGACCGCAATGACGTGCACCCTGACCGCAGCTGTGGCGGGGCTGATGCACGCGGTTCCCCCGCGGGCAGCCGCGTTACGGGCTGAATCGAGGAATATCCCCGCCCATTCCTGGCCCCGCAAGACGCGCTCCCTAACTTCGGGGACATGCTCGCCGACACCGCCGCCGAAAACGATGCCGTCGCAGCCGCCGAGTACCGCCAGATACGCCCCGAGGTACTTGCGAAGCCTGTAGCAGTAGAGGTCGAGCGCGAACTGCGCGCGGGGGTCGGTGCTGGCGAGCAGGGTACTCGGGTTGGCGTCGGAGCCGGAAATCCCGAGCAGCCCGGACTGCTCATTGAGCGCGGTTACGACGGATTCACCGGTGATGCCGAGCTTCTGCTGCAGAAAGGGTACGATCGCCGCATCTACATCTCCGGACCGCGTCGCCATCACGAGACCTTCCAGTGGCGAAAAGCCCATGGATGAGTCCATGGGGCGGCCCTGGTGCAGCGCGGCGATCGAGCATCCACCGCCAAGCTGAACGGTGATCAGCCGGCCGCCCCGATCCAGACCCGGATAAAGGGTGCACCAGGTTTCCCACATGGCCTGGTGCGCAAGGCCATGAAAACCATAGCGACGCACGCCCTGCTCAGTGCCGAGCCTCGACGGCAGCGCGTATTCCGCGGCGACCCGCGGCAGGTCCTTGAAGAAGGCCGTATCGAACACCGCCACGTGAGACGCGCCGGGCCACACGCTCAACGCCGCGCGGGCCCAGCGCAGTGCCCGGGGGTTATGCAGCGGTGCCAGGGCGGAAAAGCGCTCGATGGCGCCGATGACCTCGGCATCGATGCGCACCGGCCGTGAAAAACGATCGCCGCCGTGAACGATCCGATGCGCTACGGCCTGCGGCTGCACCTCGAGCTGCTGCGACGCCTGCGTGAGCTCCGCATGAGGGTCACCATCGCCGGGGCTCGGCAGCGTACGCAGGCGCGCAATGTCGCCGCGATCCGTACAATCGTAAAGCGCGAGCTTGACGGAGGCACTGCCGGAATTGATGGTTAAGATTGACATGCGCAATGGCGCTCTATGGTAAAGGTTATTCAGCCAGTCACGTTGACGGATCGTAAGGATTTGCTCGTATGGATGGCGATAAGGCATCGGCCTCAGGATCAATAATTGACTCGACGCAAGGCGAACCGATGCTCTCGCACTCTCACGAGCTGGCCGCGCGCTCCTCGGTCGCGACCGCGGACTTGCAGCGCATTCATAGCTGGTGGCGGGCAGCGAACTACCTTTCGGTAGGGCAGATCTACCTGCTTGAAAACCCGCTTCTGACCGCGCCGCTGATCCCGGAACACATCAAGCCGCGGCTGCTTGGCCACTGGGGCACGACTCCGGGAATCAACTTCGTTTACGCCCACTTGAATCGCGTCATCAACGCGCGCGATCTGGACATCCTGCCGATCATTGGTCCCGGACACGGGGGCCCCGGTCTCGTCGCCAACACTTGGCTGGAGGGCAGCTACAGCGAAAGATACCCCGACGTGCCGTTGGACGGCGAGGGCATGCGCCGGCTGTTTCGGCAGTTTTCCTTCCCCGGAGGGATTCCCAGTCACTGCGCGCCGGATGTGCCCGGTTCGATTCACGAAGGCGGCGAGCTGGGTTACTCGCTGGCGCACGCGTTCGGCGCCGCCTTCGATAATCCCGGGCTGGTGGTCGCCTGCATCGTGGGAGATGGTGAGGCGGAGACCGGCCCGCTGGCGACCGCCTGGCACTCAAATAAGTTCTTGAACCCGCGCACGGATGGCACGGTGCTGCCGATACTGCACCTGAACGGTTACAAGATCGCCAATCCGACCGTGCTGGCCCGCATTCCCCGGCAGGAGCTCGAGCAGCTGCTCCTCGGCTACGGCTGGCAACCCTACTTTGTCAGCGGCGACGAGCCGTGGTCGATGCACGCCAAGATGGCGCAGACCCTCGACCGGGTATTTGAGCAAATTGCCACAATCCGGGAGCACGCCCGCGCGACGGTGAGTCGTCCCAGGTGGCCGATGGTCGTTCTCGAGACGCCCAAGGGCTGGACGGGACCGAAGTTCGTCGATGGCGTGCAGGTCGAAGGTACCTGGCGTGCCCACCAGGTCCCCCTCGCCGAGGTGCGATCGAACCCGCAGCACCTACGACAACTCGAGGAGTGGATGCGTAGCTACGCCCCGACCGAGCTGTTCGATGCGAACGGCGCTCCGACGGCTTACGTGCGCGAGCTCGCCCCCGCCGGCGACCGACGGATGGGTTCAAATCCCCACGCCAACGGGGGGATGCGCCTGGCGGCGCTCAAAATGCCGCCAACAGCTGCGCTGGCCGTCGAGGTACCCCAGCCCGGTCGCACGACGAGTGAGGCGACGCGCGTACTGGGCGGCTGGCTACGGGAAGTCTTTCGGGCGAACGAACAGGCGCGCAACTTCCGACTCTTCTCGCCCGATGAAGCCAGTTCAAATCGCCTCGATGCCGTCTTTGAACAGACGCAGCGAACGTGGCTGGCAGAGCTGCATGCGGGTGACAACCACCTCAGCCGCGATGGGCGCGTGATGGAAGTGCTGTCCGAGCACCAATGCCAGGGATGGCTCGAAGGCTACTTGCTCACCGGGCGCCACGGTCTGTTCTCCTGCTATGAAGCCTTCATCCACATCGTCGACTCGATGTTCAATCAGCACGCCAAATGGCTGGAAGCCGCGCGCCACGTGGCTTGGCGCCAACCGATCGCCTCGCTGAACATCCTGCTGACATCACATGTTTGGCGCCAGGACCATAACGGGTTCTCACATCAGGATCCGGGCTTCATTGACGTGGTCCTGAACAAGAAGCCCGAAGTGGTGCGGGCGTATTTCCCTCCGGACTCCAATAGTCTGTTATGCGTTGCGGAACATTGCCTGCGCAGCTACAACCGAGTGAACGTCATCGTTGCCGGCAAGAATGCCGAACTGCAGTGGCTGACGATGGAGCAAGCCACGCGTCACTGCGACGCGGGTGTCGGCCTGTTTGAATTTGCCAGCAACGACGCGAGCGGGCCACCCGACGTGGTCATGGCGTGCGCGGGCGACGTGCCGACCCTGGAAGTGCTGGCTGCGGTCGATCTGCTGCATCGGTACGTGCCGGATCTGAAGATCCGCGTCGTGAACGTGGTGGATCTGATGACACTTCAACCTCGCGAGGAGCACCCGCATGGGCTGACCGACGTGGAATTTGACGCTCTGTTCACGACTGACCGGCCGACGGTTTTCGCTTACCACGGCTATCCCTGGCTCATCCACCGCTTGACCTACCGGCGGCACAACCATGCCAATCTGCACGTACGCGGCTACAAGGAGGAGGGCACCACAACCACGCCCTTCGATATGGTGGTGCGCAATAACCTGGATCGCTTTCACCTCGTAATGGACGTGATCGACCGCGTGCCGAACCTTGGCTATCGTGCCGCACACGTCCGCCAGTTCATGCGCGATAAGCTGGGCGAACACAATGTCTATATTCGGCAGCACGGCGAGGACCTGCCAGAGGTCGTTAACTGGATGTGGCCGTCACCGAGAGCAGGTTAACGATAGCCTCGACGCCCGGCAGCATGCGGATCGCCGCCAGCGCCCGAGTCCGCTCTAGATCTTGCTCAAGGACTCCTTCCAGCGTGATGATCCGACGGCGCACGGTCAGCCGAATCCGTGCGCAGCTGGCCGGCAGCACGCGTCGCAGCGTACCCACTGCTGCGCGTGCCAGTTCCGGATCGGAGACGCTTTCGGGACTGCTCGAAAGCACCTCAATATCATTGGCTACGGCCAGTACCCCGGGCAGACACTTCACGAGGTCTTCGGCGCGATACTTATCGCTGAAGCGTCGGACATAGCCGCCCAGCGCGATCACCCCTTCGGTCACCTTGAGCGCAATATCAACCGCCTGAATCTCAGCACTCTCCCGCAATGCCGTGCCGGCGACGTTCGCGATGTCCATATCCACTCGATTTGTCAACGTAAGTCCTTCCGATCGGCAATTGGCGCAACTTACGACGTCAGGCGGATTACCGTAATACGGGTAATTCCGTAAGGGAGGCGCAGGCGTTCCCTGAGGCTAGGTACATCTACGCAGACTGCCGGGCGGAGCGATTCAATAAAGTGCCGTCGCATGGCATCACCAAACCTGCACCGCGGGGTCTCGCGCGCAACTGCCGCGGCGATCCTGGGATGGGTACTCGCCACCAGCGCGATCGCTGCGGGCACGAGTGCGCAGCGAGAGGTCGAGGGCATACTGCGCCTGAAGCCGAACCTCGCACGCGGTGCGGAAATATTCACCTATTGCGCTGCGTGCCACGAAGACAATGAGCAGGGACTGCCCGCAGGGTGGGTGCCTGTGATTGCCGGCCAGCACCCCCGGTATCTCGTCAAGCAGCTTCTTGACTACCGGCACGGCGTACGCTGGGATCCGCACATGGAGCCCGTCGCCCAGGGGCATCTCCTGAGAGGTCCCCAGGACATTGCCGACATCGTGGCCTTCGTTGCCGCGACGGAGCTGCAGGGGCACGGGGCGGTCGCCACGCCGTTCCCTGTGGCCACCGATGCTCAGCACCTGTACAGCCTGAACTGCAGCCGTTGCCATGGCCAGTCTGGCGAAGGCAGAGACGCACGCGGAATCCCGCGCCTCGCAGGGCAGGACTTTGCGTATCTGCTGCGGCAGATGCACGATGTAGTGGACGGGCGGCGGCCAAACATGCGTGCTACACACTACCGGGCGCTTTATGAGCTCGATGTTCAGGCACTGATGCGTCTTGCGTCGTACTTGTCGCACCTGAGCGGCGCCGGCGCGGATCCGGCGGCGAGTGACCTGTCCGCAGCGCTGGGGGCGGATCCAGGATGGCGAACTCGTGGGAACCGGACGGGGGGCAGTGAATGAGCCGTGCAGCGCCTGCCCATCTCCTGGTGTATGCGGGCGCCGTCCTGTGTTTCGGTCTGACGAACGCTGGCGCTCCGATCCCACCGGACATCGAACACGTCATGGCTGCCGTGCCTGACGCGGAGCATGGCAAGATCCTGTACCTGAAGCACTGTCCGGCGTGCCACGGGCCCCACGGCTGGGGCGATGGACCGCGGGCGATCCCGGCCTTGGCCGGCCAACATGAAAACTATCTGATCGAGCAACTGACCGAGTTCGCGATGGCAAAGCGGGCGGGTGATTCGATGCATGAGGTTATGCGTCACCCGGATCTGGATTGGGCGCAGGCCGTGCGCGATCTTTCCGCCTACCTCAGCCGAGCTCCACGAAGCAGGGCGCCGGAGTTCGGCGAGAATACCGATCGAGACTCCGGCAGGGTCTTGTACCTGCAGGCATGTTCAGCGTGTCATGGGAAGAATGGACAGGGGCAGGCGGACGGCGCCCCGGCGATCGGGGGTCAGCAGTACCGCTATCTTCTGGCGCGGGTGCGCAACTTCTCGTCCACGCACGCTGGAAGAGTGCCGTCGCCCTGGGCGGGGCGTGACCTTTCCGACCTGCAGCTGGAGAATATTGCCAATTTCATCTCGCGCCTTGGGGCTCTCGTTGCCGGGACTGACGCGAGCCGTAACGATCCCTGAGCTGACGGCGCTCACTGGGCACCGCCAATCGCACCCTGTCCGGCCGGACTAAGGAGCGGAGGTGTCGGCGCGCGCCAGCAGGACCGCGATGGCGCAGGAAGCCAGCCTCGCTGCGATGGGATCCGCCCGGCTGGTCAGAATGATCGGCAGCCGGGCACCCACGACGATTCCAGCCAGCTTCGCCTGCGCGAGATATTCCAGTTGTTTGGCGAGGATGTTCCCCGCTTCGAGGTCAGGTACCACGAAGATATCGGCCTGTCCCGTGACGGGCGAATGCAGGTTCTTGGCATCCGCCGCATCACGTGACACGGCGTTATCAAACGCTAAGGGGCCATCGATGGTTCCACCCCTGATTTGTCCGCGCTCCGCCATCTTGCACAGAACTGCGGCATCCAGAGTGGAGCGGATCTTAGGCGACACGGTTTCCACCGCCGAAAGAATTGCAACCTTGGGATTGTTCAGGCCTAGCGTGCACGCAAGATCTATCGCGTTTTGCACAATGTCGACCTTATCCTCCAGTGTCGGATAGATGTTCAGCGCTGCATCCGTGACAAACAACGGTCTGGGATAGGCGGGGGCGTCGATGACGAACACGTGGCTCATGCGTCGTGCCGTGCGCAGTCTGGGTTCGCAAACGATCGCTTCCATGAATTCGTCGGTGTGCAGACTGCCCTTCATCAGCGCTGCCACGCGTCGCTCCCGCGCCAGGGCCACGGCGGCAGCTGCAGCGGCATGGCTGTGTTCGGTCGCGACGAGCTCGTAGTCGCTCAAGTCTATGTGTGCGGCCTGTGCCGCCGCGCGGATCTTCACTTCAGGCCCGATCAGCACCGGATGGATGAGCCCGGCACGCGCCGCCTCGATGGCTCCGCACAGGGAGGCGCCATCGACCGGGTGTACGATCGCGGTCCTAAGCGGCTTGCATCCGCGTGCCTGTTGCACGAGGTCTTCCAGGTAGCGAGGGACGCGCGAAGATCGCTCGGCCGGAACCGCGTTCTTCACGCGGCTGATATCCAGCGGGGGCTCGTCTACGATGCGGCGGGTCATGCTGCGTCAGCCTTTGCACTAGGGGGACACCCGGATGGGGTCATACGGGAATATAAATTATCTGAACCTGAGGAACGTACCGGCGTGCCGACGGATCTTGCAATGCCAGGCTTGCCAAGGGTCACTTATAATTGTTTTCTGGACGTCGCGCGCCGCCCACGCTCAAAATGGATGCCGATTATCCGACGTGACAAGGACGAGGACGATGGATTCATGGATAGCGTAGTTCGTTGGCGGTGCTCCGTAGGCTTCGAGCGCCTACGGCTTGCAGCCGCACTCCTGGTCAGCCAGCTGTTTGTGCCCTCGCTGCTATGGGCGAGTGAAGGCTATCCGCCACCCCCGGAAGGGGAGCGTCTGGCGCAGGAGGTATGTTCGGCCTGCCACCGCGTTGCGCAGAAGCAGGAACGGGATCCAATCCTTAAGGATAAGGCGCCGAGCTTCTGTGAGATCGCGAATCGGCCTCAGACAACGGCACAAAGCGTCGCACACTTCGTGCTGACTACGCACTGGGATGAGAAGTCCACGCCCCTGAAAATGCCGGATCCGATGCTGAACAAGGACCAGGCGGCGGCCGTGGCGCGCTATGTCACGAGCCTGCGGGGGCGATGCACGTTCTAAAATCGGTTCTGCAGAATGTCGAAGACATAGGAATCAAGTACATAGGCGGGGCAGCCGTTAAGCTTTCTTACAGATGAAAAGCCATACAGTTCGATGCGCTGTGAGGCTTATCATTCCCCAGATTTAGCTTTCGGTCAGCGCCTAAATGCAGTCCGTATCGGCAGCGCTTGCGCGCAGCGTTCTTGATGCAGCCCCGGATGCGATGATCGTCATCGATCGAACGGGGGCTATCCGCCTTGCCAATCGGCAAGTGTCGGCAGTCTTTGGCTATAGGCACGAGGAAATCGTCGGTCAAACAGGTCGAGTTCCTGATGCCAGCGCGCTTTCGCGTACGTCACCTATCGCACCGCCAAAGCCACTTCGAGAGTCTGCGCCTAAGACCCATGGGGATCGGTCTCGAGCTATTCGGGCTGCGCAAGGATGGCACCGAGTTTCCCGTGGAGATCAGCCTCAGCCCGATCGAAGATGAGCGCGAGACACTCGTCGCGGCAGCCATTCGGGATGTCACCGACCGCAAGCGCGTCGAGGCGGAACTCATTGTGGCACGCCAAAACGCCGACGTGGCAAGAGAGAGTGCGGACCGGGCAAACCAGGGCAAGAGCCGCTTTCTGGCAACCGCAAGCCATGACTTGCGGCAACCGATGCAAACACTCTCGCTCTTGAACGGAATGCTGCGTCGCGCAATCGTGGAGCCCGTGGCAGCCGAAGCGCTCGCGCAGCAAGAGCTGGCCATCGGATCGATGTCGCGGCTGCTCAATGCGCTGCTTGACATCAGCAAGCTCGAATCCGGGGCGATTAAACCCGATCCCACTGATTTTTCCGTCAGCGGGCTGTTCGAGGAACTGCGGCTCGAATTTGCCGGCCTTGCAAGCAGCCGCGGCCTGACCCTAAAAGTTTCCGGATCGGAGGATTACGCGCACAGCGACCGCGCGCTGGTTGAGCAGATTCTCATGAATCTACTTTCGAACGCCATCAAGTACACACGCGAAGGCTGGGTCGCGCTACGGTGCCTGCTTGACGTGTCGCTCATTCGCATCGAGGTCGAAGACACGGGCATCGGAATTCCGGCGGACCAGTTGCGACTGATCTATGACGAGTTCTATCAAGTCGGTGTGCCGACCAACAGTTCCCGCGAGGGTTATGGCCTGGGGCTGAGCATCGTGCAGCGCCTGGTGACGCTGTTGAGTGCGAGGCTCGAGGTGCGATCTGAAGTCGGCAAGGGGTCTGTGTTCTCGCTGACGCTGCCCGCCGGACATGCGGTGAAACAACAGCGAAAAGTGGCTGATCGCGGGAGCACCCAAGGGCACAAAACTGCCGTACACATCCTGCTCGTGGAGGATGACGCAGCGGTACGCACCGCGACCAAACTGCTCCTCAAGAGTGAGGGTTATGTCGTGAGCGCCGCGGGGTCGCTCTCGGATGCGCTCGAGCGCCTCCGGGAGATGGCTCAGGTGGATCTGCTTCTGACGGACTATCACCTCTCCGAAGGGGAAAGTGGCCTTGACGTCATTGCTGCGATTCGGGGCAAGCTCGGGAAGCCTTTGAAGGCGGTTCTAATTACCGGCGATACTTCTTCCGCGGTCGCCGAAATACGTCGCGACCCGCTGCTGCGGGTGGCCAGCAAGCCGATACGAGCTGAGGACCTGCTGCATATATTGCTCGAGCTCACAAACGCCTAGGTCCGGTCGCATGGAAGCGTTGCGCGCCCTGGAATCAGGGCCCCGGGGCAGATTCCTGAAGGTCCAGAACCATGCGCACCAGCTGGGCGAGCGACGATGCGCCCATCTTCTCCATCACGCGGGCACGGTGTATTTCCACGGTACGCTGACTGAGGCCCAAGTCGGCCGCCATGACCTTGTTTGGCTTGCCACTGGCCACCAGTTCCAGCACCTCTCGCTCGCGCGGCGTGAGCGAATCCCGACGCTTGCGAATCCCGGCGCGCTCGAGTAGTTCCCCGCGATTGGCGCGGTCTTTCTCGAGGGCGCGCTGGACCCTGTCGATGAGGTCCTGGTCGCGAAATGGCTTTTGCAGGAAATCGAACGCCCCCTGCTGCATGGCCTCGACCGCCATCGGGATGTCGCCGTGGCCCGTGATAAAAATCACCGGGATGACAGCGCCGCGCAGGTTCAGTTGTTGTTGCAGCTCGATCCCGCTCATGCCGGGCATGCGGACGTCCAAGATCAGACAACCCGGATCCGCAGCATCGTAGGTTGCCAAAAACTCCTGCGCGGAATTGGCGGTGACTGCCGACAGGCCGACGGATTTGACCAGCAGCCGCAGGGAATTACGCACCGCTTCATCGTCATCGACGATAAAGACCTTGGTGGGCTGTTGCTTGACAGGATCCTTCATGATTCGGACTCAGAGCGCTGCGGTAAACGTACTACAAAGCATGCGCCCGAGGGAACGTTCGGTCGATAGGTCAACGTCCCGTGATGCTGGCCTATGATGGTACGGCTCATGGCAAGTCCCAGGCCGGTACCGGTGGCTTTGGACGTGTAGAAGGGATCGAACAGCCGCGAAATCATGTTGGGGGGCACCCCGGGGCCGTTATCACAGACCGCAATCTCCACGTCCTTCTGATCGGTGAGCGTCGTTCGGACTGCGATGTCGCGAGAGCGCTGTGCACTCTGTGCCACCGATTCGACGGCATTTCGAATCAGATTCAGTACAACCTGCTGAATCTGGTCCGGATGGACCTCGAGTGGCGGTAATGCGGCGGCGAGCTCGAGCCGGTACTGCACCTCGTGCGCCTTCAGGTCCCATTTCACGAGGTCGGTCAGTTCGGAGATGAGCGCGTTAACGTCGGTGCTGCGGGAGTGTCCGGAGGAGCGGCTCACCAGGCCGCGTAAGCTGCGGATGATGTCGCCGGCCCGCACGGCTTGGCCCGTGATCTCCTTGAGGGCATCGCGAATCTCCGGTATGTCGGCGTCGGGTTTGGACAGCAGGCGATCGCAAGCCTGCGCGTAGTTGGCGATGGCTGCCAGCGGCTGATTCAACTCGTGGGCGATCCCCGAGGCCATCTCGCCCATCGTGGCCAGGCGCGATACATGCCACAGTCGCTCCTGCAGGCGCCGGGCTTCATCGTCGCGTTGCCGCTGTGAAGTGACATCCTGTATGAAACCAACAAATCGCGGTGGCTCGCTGCCGGCAACAAGCCCAACGGAAAGGTTAGCCGGAAATAGAGTGCCATCCTTGCGGCGCGCGCTGACTTCCCGGCCCTTGCCGATGATATGCGGAATGCGTGTTGCGATAAATCTGGCTACGTGGCCATCGTGAGCACGTGCATCCTCAGCATTCATTAACTCCTTGATATTGTGGCCCGAGATTTCTGCGGCCACATAGCCAAACAAACGCTCGGCGGCTTGGTTGAATACCTCGATGCGGCCCGTGTGATCGATCAGGATGATTCCATCGACCGCGGCGTCGAGCAACGCGTCGAGATCTCTGCGCGGCTTCGTGGTGGGCACTACAGATGCCGCCTTATCCGGTGAGACAGCCATGCGAGCGGCGGGAAGAGCTCGAGGCCGATGGTTTTCTCGTCATGGGACACGTTCCACGCGTATTTTCGGCCAAGGCCTGCGCAGGCAACACGCTAACCGCGATGCACGCTTTCATGTCATACGTAAATGTGCCTATTGGCCCCAGGGCCTTGGCGTATTCTGCGCACTGCGAGCGTCACCGCTCTGAAAAATACTATAAAAGTTATTGGCTTACAGGGCCAGCCGCGCGTGGGGTAGGACCTGCGGCAGGGTGCCACATGTGGTTGCGTGAAATACCTCTACCCATGTGCGGCCACTGTTGGGAGAATTCTTATTCAGACGAAATCGCAGGTTCAATATATGGGCGAACATTTTCACTTCCTGGTGTGGATCGATCACCAGCTCGCCAAAGTCATCAGCTTCAATGCAGACAGCGCCGATTCTTCCATTGTTCACAGCACGCACGGCAAGCAACACCTCCATCACAAGGTCAACGCGGGTGACAGCGGGCACGTTGCAGTGGATTCCGAATACCTCGAGCACGTAGCCCTGGCGCTGAAGAATGCCGGCGCTATCCTCATCACCGGCCCGGCGAGTGCCAAGCGAGAGCTGATGACGCACATCGAGCGCGCACACCCCGAAATCGCCAAGCGTGTTTCCGGCGTCGAGACTGTCGATCACCCGACCGATGGCGAGCTGGTGAGCATGGGTCGTCGCTTCTTCCGCGCGGATGATCGCATGCAAGTGCAACGACACTAGGCGCGATCACGTGGCGAGCCGCTGGCCGCGGGTTCTCAGGAGGGGATGAGCATGCCGGCGACCGAGAGTGCCATCACCACTGCCGCCACCCATCCAAGCCCCAGCAGCATGCCGCGCGCCCGGTAGGGCCCCAGGACAGAGGTGCGCGCAGAGAGGAGCAGAATGAGCACGATAAGGGGCACCGCCACTACACCGTTGATGACGGCACTGTAGAACAGTGCCTTGATGGGATTGATTCTGGTGAATTCCAGGCCCAGGGCGACGAGCATGGAAAAGACGATTATTCCGTAGAAGCGTGCTGCCTGGCGCGCGCTGACCTCAAGACCCCAACGCCATCCCATCGTCTCCCGCGAGCGCATAACCGGCGGATCCGGCCAGCACCGGGACGGCGAGCATGCCCACCCCAATAATCCCCAAGGCAAACAGGTAGAACGCCAAATCGCCGGCCAATGGGCGCAGCGCCTGCGCTGCCTGAACGGCGGTCTGGACGTCGGTGATGCCTGACGGATGCAGCGTGAGTGCCGTGGTAAGTATCACGAGATATGCGACTACATTTGAAAAGAGCATGCCGCCCCAGGTGTCCCAGCGAATCCGGCGTAATTCCCGGGCCGCGGCGGTATGGTCAACGAGCAGCGGCTTGGATTTCTCCACGCGCATGTCCTCGATCTCTTCCGAGCTCTGCCAGAAAAACAGATACGGACTGATGGTCGTGCCGAATATGCCCACCACGACGGTAGCCGTCGAGGCATTCAGGCTGAGTTGCGGATGCAGGGTCCGCAGGAGTACCTGATGCCAAGGAACATGAATCGTAAACAGAACTGCGCCATAGGCCAGCAGCGAGAGCGTCAGCCATCGCAGCACTTTGACGTAGCGGTGATAGGGCACGAATACCTGGAGTGACAGCGAGGCCACAACCAGTAGCACTGTGGCCACGTGACGGTTGGCACCGATCGATCCTGCAAGCGCTTCCCCCATGGCGGCCACGTCGGCGGCGATATTGAAGATATTGGCGACCAGCAGGAGAACGACCGAGGCGTAAACCACCCACAACGGAAAGGCTTGTTTCAGATTGAAGGCCAGGCCATGACCGGTGACGCGGCCAATGCGTGCACAGATGGACTGCACCGCCGACATCAGCGGATAGGTGAGCAGCATGGTCCACAGCGTGTCCAGGCCAAACTGGGCGCCCGCCTGAGAATAGGTCGCTATGCCGCTCGGGTCATCATCGGCAACGCCGGTGATGAGGCCGGGGCCCAGACGCGCGAGGGACGCCAGCGCACCGCGCCGCGATGATTTCTTCAGTTTCCTCACGTGCTTGCAGTGTAAGTCGATCACCCTCGTCCGTCAGCGTTGGGCTTCCCGCTGCATTCCTCCCGATCTAACGAGCAGACGAGCCAAACCGCTACCTCAAGCGTAAGCGCGCTGCACGTGCCGATAGGTAATTGCACCTACGAGATTGCAGCAGCTACGGATGGTCGGATTGGCAATCTGTTGGCAGGCTTACCGACACCTACAATTCCACGGGGCACTGATGTATGGACGAAGTCGTCATCGTCGCCGCTTTACGCACGCCGGTCGGCAAGTTCGGCGGCGGGCTTGCCAAGCTGCCGGCGCCGGAACTGGGTGCGCGGGTCATTGCGTCGCTCCTGAACACGACCGGTGTCCGACCGGAGCAGGTTTCGGAAGTCATGCTCGGGCAGGTGCTCACGGCGGGGTGTGGTCAGAACCCGGCGCGACAGGCCGTGATCAGGGCCGGCCTTCCGGACACCGTTCCGGCAGTAACGATTGGCCAGGTCTGCGGCAGCGGCCTCAAAGCGGTGCAGCTGGGCGCGCAGGCGATTGCCTGTGGTGATGCGGACATCGTACTCGCCGGCGGACAGGAGAACATGAGCGCGGCGCCGCATGTGATCAACGGCCTGCGGGATGGGCTGCGGATGGGCGACGGCAAACTCGTCGACAGCATGATCATCGACGGCCTGTGGGACGTATACAACCAGTATCACATGGGGGTCACCGCCGAGAACGTCGCAAAAAGGTACGCAATCTCACGCGGTGAGCAGGATGAATTCGCGGCTGCCTCGCAACAAAAGGCGGAGGCAGCGCAAAAAAGCGGACGCTTCAGCGACGAGATTATCCCGGTGTCGATCGCTTCGAAAAAGGGCACCGTGCGTTTCGAAGTCGACGAATACATCCGGCACGGGGTCACAGCAGCGGCCCTCGGTGATCTGCGGCCGGCGTTCAGCAGCGATGGGACCGTG
Organism: uncultured Pseudomonadota bacterium; assembly: GCA_963806375.1. Classification (GTDB taxonomy): domain Bacteria; phylum Pseudomonadota; class Gammaproteobacteria; order Steroidobacterales; family Steroidobacteraceae; genus 13-2-20CM-66-19. The sequence goes on along the minus strand of CAWDXW010000003.1, from coordinate 94,762 downwards.
ACTGCGGGCAATGCATCGGGAATCAACGATGGTGCAGCGGTGGTCATGCTAATGTCGGCTCGCACGGCCGCGAGCCGCGGCCTAAAAGCGCTCGCTCGCATCAAGTCCTACGCCTCCGTGGGACTAGATCCGAAATTGATGGGGATGGGGCCTGTGGCCGCCAGTCGTCTTTGTCTGCGTAAGGCGGACTGGCAGGCTTCTGAGATTGATCTCATGGAAATCAACGAAGCGTTTGCTGCCCAGGCGATCGGCGTCAATCGCGAGATGGGTTGGGACACCTCTAAGATCAACGTCAACGGCGGGGCAATCGCTATCGGACATCCGATCGGTGCCTCAGGTTGCCGGATCCTGGTCACGCTGCTGCACGAGATGGTGCGTCGCGACGCCCGCAAGGGTCTTGCGAGCCTGTGCATCGGCGGGGGGATGGGAACAGCACTTGCAGTCGAACGCTCGCCCTGAGGGCGCAGCCAGCGGGGGATGAACGATGGACGCAAAGAAGCGCGTAGCACTGGTGACCGGCGGCATGGGTGGCTTGGGCGAGGCCATTTGCATCAAGCTCGCAGCCCTGGGCTACACGGTGGTGGCGACCCATTCGCCGGCAAATTCCAAGTCCGAGCAGTGGCTCCGGGGCATGCGCGAACGCGACTACGCCTTTCACGCCTATGCGTGCGACGTGGCGAACTGGGAATCCTGCGTCGCCTGCGTGCGGGAAATCTCCGACGCCGTGGGTCCGGTGGATGTGCTGGTGAACAATGCCGGCATCACGCGCGACATGACCTTTCGCAAGATGGACCGCGTCAACTGGGATGTGGTGATGCGGACCGACCTGGACTCGTGCTTCAACATGACCAAGCAGGTATGTGACGGCATGCTCGAGCGTGGCTGGGGCCGCATCATCAATATTTCCTCTGTCAACGGCCAGAAGGGGGCCTTCGGACAGACGAATTACTCTGCTGCGAAGGCCGGGATGCACGGCTTCACGAAGGCACTGGCCCTCGAAGTTGCCCGCAAAGGCGTCACCGTCAACACCATCTCCCCGGGATACATAGGGACTCAGATGGTGATGGCTATTCCGGGTGATGTTCTGGAAAACAAGATCATCCCGCAAATCCCCATGGGACGCCTGGGGAAACCGGAAGAAGTTGCGGGTCTGGTCGCCTATCTGGCCAGCGACGAGGCCGCATTCGTTACCGGAGCGAACATCGCCATCAACGGCGGCCAGCACATGCAGTGAATCGGTAACTACCGGATTGCGAACGAACGAATAATCTTCACGAATGACCACATAGTCAGGAGAATTTGATGAGCCCTCTAAGTGCAGTTCGAGCCAATGGTGAGGCCGTGACCGGAGCGATGAAGCTCAGCGCCTCCTTTGTCAGCCATCTGAAGACATTGGAGCGCAAGATTCCGCTGCGCTCGCGCTATGAGAACTTTATCGGCGGCAAGTGGGTGGCGCCGGCAAAGGGCGGCTACATCGACAACATCTCGCCGACTACTGGCCAGGTTGTGTGCCAGGTCGCCCGCTCGCAGGCGGAAGACGTGCAACTGGCGATCGAGGCCGCGCACGCAGCCGCTGACAAATGGGGACGCACTGCGGTCGCAGAACGCGCGGCGGCGTTGAATCGCATCGCGGACCGGATGCAGGAATATCTGCCGTTCCTGGCAGCGGTGGAAACCTACGACAACGGCAAGCCCATCCGGGAGACCAATCTCGCGGATATGCCCTTGGCCGTCGATCACTTCCGCTATTTTGCGAGCTGCGTACGCGCCCAGGAAGGCTCGCTCGGCGAACTGGACGACGACACGGTAGCCTATCACTACCACGAACCGCTCGGCGTCGTGGGTCAGATTATTCCGTGGAACTTCCCCATTCTGATGGCGGCCTGGAAGCTCGCACCGGCAATTGCTGCGGGCAACACAGTGGTCATGAAACCAGCCGAACAGACTCCGCTTTCGATCATGGTGTTTGCCGAACTGATCCAGGACATCCTGCCCCCGGGAGTTCTCAATATCGTCAACGGTTTTGGCCTCGAGGCCGGCAAGCCGCTGGCGACGAGTCCGCGCATCGCGAAGGTGGCCTTCACCGGGGAAACGACCACGGGTCGCCTGATCATGCAGTACGCATCGGAAAACATCATACCGGTGACGCTTGAGCTCGGCGGCAAGTCCCCGAACATCTTCTTCGCCGATGTGGTGCGTGAAGACGATGCGTTTTTCGACAAAGCTCTTGAGGGCTTTGCAATGTTCGCGCTGAATCAGGGAGAGGTGTGCACTTGTCCCTCGCGCGCATTGGTGCAGCGCTCGATCTACGAGCGATTCATGGAGCGTGCGGTTAAGCGTGTCGAAAACATCCGGCAGGGAGACCCGTATGAAATGAGCACGCAGATCGGGGCGCAGGCCTCAAACGACCAATACGAGAAGATTCTCTCGTACATCGACATTGGCAAGAAGGAAGGGGCCAAGGTGCTAACGGGCGGGGTCGCCAACAAGCTGTCGGGCGAGCTTGCGGGCGGTTACTACATCAAGCCGACGGTGTTCGAGGGTCACAATAAGATGCGTATCTTCCAGGAGGAGATCTTCGGGCCGGTTGTCTCGGTTACCACCTTCGACACGCCTGAGGAAGCGCTGGAGATAGCGAATGACACTCTATACGGCCTGGGTGCCGGTGTCTGGACGCGCGACCTCAATACCGCCTACCGTTTCGGGCGCGGTATCAAGGCCGGACGGGTCTGGACGAATTGCTATCACGCCTATCCTGCGCACGCCGCCTTCGGCGGCTACAAGAAGTCGGGAATCGGGCGCGAGACGCATAAGATGATGCTTGACCATTACCAGCAGACCAAGAACGTCCTGGTGAGCTACAGCGAAAAGGCGCTCGGATTCTTCTAGAGTCACGCGTAACGCCGCAGCCGGGGCGTGCCGCCAGCAACAAGGCGGCCGCCCCGGCGGCACTTCGAGGGGCACGATGAATTCCACTTCACCACCGACCCCCCTGCGTGTCGGCGTGACCCTTGCGGCGCAGCGCGTGATCGAGCAGCTACGGCGTACTCACGGGCCGTTGATGTTTCACCTCTCCGGCGGCTGCTGCGATGGCAGTGCTCCGATGTGCTTCCAGGTGGGTGAGTTTAGGCTTGGCAGCGTTGATGAGAAGGTCGGCGAGATCGCGGGCTGCGAGTTCTGGATGGACCGCGAACAGCTGCGCCGCTGGGCGCACACGTCCTGGACCGTCGATGTCGTAAGCGGGCGGGGCGGCAGCTTCTCCTTGGAGGCGCCCCTCAATGTGCGCTTCCTCATTCGCTCGGCGCTGTGTCAAATACCCTGACCGCTGACCGAGAAGTCGTTCGGCCTCGCGGCTGATCTGTCACTTTAGCGGAAAAATAGAACGCCGTCGGGCAAGCCGGAAGCGGCTTTCCCGACGGCCAAAGCAAGCTTTACTGGACACTGATTCGTTTAGGCTGCTCGCTCTTCACCACCGTCTTAGGGAGATGCACGGTCAGCACGCCATCTTTGCTCTGGCAGCTTATCCCTTCGGCATCCACGTTTTCCGGTAATGAGAAGCTTCGCTCGAAAGTGCCGCAGAAGCTCTCGATGCGATGGAACTTCTCGTTCTTGTCTTCGGTACGCTGCTTGCGCTGTCCTTTGATGGTGATAACCCCAGCGTCGAAGGTCACCTGCACATCTTCTTTCCTCACGGCGGGCAATTCGGCGCGGATGACGTATTCCTTGTCAGTCTCGCTGATATCCGCCGCCGGCGACCATTCAACCGCGCGTCCACCGTTCTGCTCAGGCGCGAGGCGGGGCCAACGCGCCGGTACCATTCGACTGAACATCGCTTCCACATCTGCAAACGGATCCCATCGAACAATGTTCATAAAACCTCCGCTCCGAGACGACCAATGGTCCTACGGGCACACATTGAACCTGTCCGGCGAAGAGAAGAATCCGAGAAAGTACTTACCCTGATCTAGGGATTGGCGTGCCGCCAGCGCATGACCAAGGGACTGGCCTGGTGGCAGTACCCAGATCAGCCAGGTCTGCGTGGGGAATCGGCCCGCGCGGGCGCAGCGGTGCGCGAGCCGATGGACGGAAGCGCTGGCTTGAATTCCACCTGCAGATGCTGCAGGGGCCGCAATTCGGGTGGCGGTTCCGTTTCTTCCGGCACCAGAAAGAGTCCCCAGCGGCGCGCACGGCGGCCGGCACTGGATCGGCTGGTCCAGACCGTCAGGGGGATGCCACACATCAAACCGGCGAGTACGGGCGTCAGCCACCAGAAGAAACTCGGGGCAAATTCCAGAATGACAGCACCCCAGACCAGTCCCGTCATCAGCTGCCACTTCTGCCGGCGAAATGCCTCCGGGAAGGTTACGCCGCGTTCCCCGCGCGGCTGTGCATTCCACGACACACTCTTTCCCAGCAGGGTTTGGATCACAAAGCTTGCATGAAACAACATCATGGTTGGCGCGAGCAGCACACTGAATGCCTGTTCAAGAAGCAGGCTCGTGCACAACCGGATGGTGCCCGCGTAGGAGCGGCGGGTGCGCTCGTGGGCAACTACGAGCAATGCACCCAGGAGTTTTGGCAGGAGCAGGACCGCCAGCGTGACCACGATCAGCAACCCGGTCTCGCCGGTGCGGATCTCCGGCCAGCGGGGGAACAATGATCGCAGGCCAGGCAGAAAGTACTGGGGGAGTCTGGCTGTCTCGATGATACTCAGCAGAGAACTCAAGAGCAGCAAGGCCAGCCACATTGGGGAGCTCACGTACGACATGATGCCCGTGACGAGGTGCACCCGACTGATGAAGCGCAACCCGGGATAGTTCAGCAAGCGCAAATGCTGCAGGTTACCTTGCGCCCAGCGACGGTCGCGGGCGGCATAATCAATGACGTTGCCCGGCACTTCCTCCCAGCTACCCTCGAGCTCTGGCAGCTGGCGAACCTCGTACCCGGCACGGCGCATTAAGGCGGCTTCGACGAAATCGTGGCTGAGAATCTCGCCACCCCACGGCGGTCGGCCGCTGAGGCGCGGAAGTTCGCAATGGGCAACGAAGGGCTGCAACCGCAGAATGGCGTTGTGCCCCCAGTAGTTGCTGTCGCCGAGTTGCCAGAAGGCGAGGCCACTTCCGAGCATCGAGCTCTGCAGCCGCGCGCCGAACTGGATAATGCGGCCAAACAAGGTCTCATGACCGGCTGGGAGGGGAAGTGACTGCAGAATTCCAATCTGCGGATGCGCTTCCATCAGGCGCGCGAGCGTTACGAGCGCGTTCCCCGTCATGATGCTGTCGGCATCAAGAACAATCATGAAATCGTACTGACTCCCCCAGCGGCGCACGAAGTCGGCTATGTTCCCGGTCTTATGGCCGCTGCGGTCGCTGCGGCGCCGGTAATGCAGCCGGCCTTCGGCGGACAAACGCGCCACCAGCCCGCGGAACATGGCTTCCTCGGCGCCGGCGATCGCCGCATCAGTCGTGTCGGAAAGCACGAATAGATCAAACGCGGCTTGATCCTCCTCGCGGAGGAGGGAACTCCAAGTCGACTCCAGTCCTGCGGCGACCCGCTGTGTATCCTCGTTGTACACGGGCATGACGATTGCCGTGCGACAGCGCAGTCGCCGGCCCTTTACCGAGGCGGGATCAAGCGCAGCCGGGTCCTTGCCCGCGATGCGAATGATGAACCCGGCGATCGCCGTCCAACAGGCACCGGCGATCCAGGCGAACAGACAGTAGAAAAGCACCAGGCCGACAAGCTCGCTGGTCGTCAAGCCATTCGCCCGCAGTGCATCCAGCATCAGCGCGGTCGCGCCGCCGGCGGTCAGGAACGTCAGACCGAAGAACAGAGTGCGGCGCAGTCCCACGCGCGCTCGCGGGCTGTTCATGGATTCCATTGGTATACCCAGGTCTCAGTCAGAATTTCGCCATACAAAGTGAGGAAGCAATGAAGCTCAACTGGGTGTTTGGAGCGTGGCGTAACGACCACGGCGACTCTCCATGCCCCGGATTCGGTCCGCACGACCGACAGTGCCTCGACATGCCCGTTGTCGGCGGTGACCTCAGCCCGTACCGGCTGCGCGGCTTTGAGGGTGTCAAGATCACCCCCGGCGAAATCAGCCACTATGCGACGAGCTCCCGCGCCAAAATGAGTCGTTCTTTCTGCTGAAGTCGGACTGCCACTGCGTGTCGCGACCACTCTTCCGCCTGGAGGCCACTGGCCCATCTGCGAGAAGGCTGACAGCACGTATGAAAAGGTCAGTGGCTTGCCGCTTACCGGCGCCTCGGCCGGGACCCAGTAGGCGACAACGTTGTCGTGAATTTCCTCGTCGCTCGGTATCTCAACAAGTTCAACTCCACCCTTGCCCCAGGCGCCCAGCGGCTGCACCCAGTAACTGGGCCGCGCTTCGTACTGTGATTCTAGATCCTGGTATTGCTGAAAGTCCCGCTCACGCTGGATGAGGCCAAAGCCGCGTGGGCTCTCGTCCATGAAGCGGTTAACGCGTAGCTCGCGAGGATTGACCAACGGACGCCAGATCCATTGTCCGTTGCCCGTCTGGATCATCAGACCGTCACTGTCGTGGACCTGCGGACGCACATCATCGAACCGCCGCCCGGTGAAATCGGTGCCGTAAAGAAACATGGAAGTGAGGGGAGCCATGCCAAGCTTTCCTATTGCACGTCGCGGATACAGCGTGCAATTGACCTCGATTTGGGTAATAGCTCCGGGTCGGATGTCGAACTGAAACGCACCGACCGCGCTCTTGCTGTCCAGCAGTGCGTAAATCGTCAGAACCCGCTCCGTCGGCCGCGGGTGCACCAGCCAAAAATCCGTGAATGTCGGGAAATCCTCCCCGCTGGGGGCGGCGGTGTCGACGGCAAGGCCGCGTGCCGACGCACCGTAATGCTGGTTCCTGGCTAGGGCTCGAAAATAAGAGGCACCAAGAAAGGCGAGCAGTTCGTCCTTGTAGGTCGGAGTTTGCAGCGGGAAGTGCACCCTGAAGCCGGCGTAGCCGAGGCTCGCGGGAGCCTTCGGTACCTTCGCCAGGTTGCCGAAGGTGAAGTAACTCGGGTTATACGCAATCGGCGTCACTGCGCCGTTACCGACTTCAAAGACGTTGACTCGCTGTCGATTGTGGTAGCCGCGATGAAAGAACTCAATCTCGAAGAGCGCCTGTCCGCGCCAAAGGGAACTCCCGGGACGGTAGCGAATGTTGCGATACTGCTCGAAGGTTAGATTGTTCAGCGCATCGGGCAGCGCCTCGGGAGCTGCGCGGTATGGCTGTCTGACGCGCTCCTGCGCCAGCCGCCGCACGTCTTCTAACGTGAATGCTGCCGAAGCAGGGGGCGCGGTTGCCGGGGGCGCGGCCACCACCCGCCTCGCCGGAGGTGCCGTCGTTTCGGTCGCACAAACTTCGCCGGCAAGAGCCGCGCAGACTGCGGCGAGGAAGATGGGCTTGATCACGGTGTCAGCCGGAACCACAAGGTCCACCCAGCCGAGGATCTAGCAACCGCCGGTACGGCTGCGCGCAGGTTCGCAGTCAAGACAGGCGTTGGTGTTGCGACGTGACATGTGCTCTTCATAGCGATTCAAAGCGATGTGAGGGCGGTCAATTCTAGCCAAGGCTACTTTTTACGACTCTGTTTCTACACGATTCCGCTGGTGTTCAGGAGAATCTCGAAAAGGCGTCCTGGGCCTGACAAAGACAGCTGTGGTCAAGGTGGGTTTACCCAAAGGTGTCGCCATACGGGTGCACCACCGATTAACCCGAAACATGGCCGAGGCCTGGTGATTAGGCAGGCCGGTACTGGTATAGCCAGGTCTCAGACAACGTTTGATCCCCGGATCTTAGGAACAGGCGCAGGTCGACCACGTCCTTGGAAGCGGGCGTGAAATCGAACTGTGCGCGCCAGTGCCCTGACACTCCATCAGGTACGGCCTCCGCAAACACGTAAGAGAACTGTCCCTTGGGGGCGAACAGCACCACCTCGGGTATCACGCCGAACGGTAACTGCGTCAACGGGCCGCCCTGGAACTCGATCATGAACTTCTGCACGCCGCGAGGTCGCGGCTGGCCCGGCTGCCCACCCCTGCCCAGGCGGGTGGCTACGCAGCGCGCCAACGTTGAGGGGAAGGGCTCATCTGCATTCCAATACAGACGATACCGAAATCGCAATTGTGTTCCGGCCTTGACGGCCTCCTGGGGAACCCACATCGCGGTGACATTGTCCTGGATCTCATCGTCAGTCGGAGCCTCGATCAGCTGCACGGACCCTCTGCCCCACTCATCGAGCGGCTCAACCCAGAGACTGGGCCTGCGCTCGTAATGCACTCCGTCAAGGTAGTGATCAAAGTTGCGGTCACGTTGCAGCAGACCGAATCCCCGGGGCGCCTCGTCGCCAAACGCTGACACAATGAGCGCTGCGGGCAAGTTGAGGGGCCGCCAGACGTGTTCTCCGCCTCGCGTCCACAGCGCAAGGCCATCCGAGTCATGCACCTCGGGGCGCCAATCGATGCCCGTTGGCTTCACAGCCTCGGAGAACCAGTACATGCTCGTCAGCGGGGCGATGCCCAGTCGGGCTACATCGTGTCGAAAGAACAGCCGCGCTTCGACCTCCATAATGACTGAGCGTGTTCGGTGCATCACGAACCGATAGGCGCCCGCGACGCTCGGGCCTTCGAGCGCCGCATAAACTGTGACCTCGTGTGTGCCATCCCGGGGTGGCTCAAAGTAAAAGCGCGTGAAGCAGGGGAATTCCTCGGTTCGGTCGGGCGTGGCGAGATCGATCGCGATTCCTCGTGCCGAGATTCCGTACTGGAACAATTCGCCGATCGCGCGGAAGTACGAAGCGCCGAGAAAGGCGACCCAGTCATTGGTTTGCCAGGGGAGCGCCTTTTGATCCCCCACGCGGCTCTCCTGAAATCGAAATCCGGCGAATCCCGCCTCTTTCGGCAGGTCCCGTGCCGGACTGCCGATCGGCACGCGAAAGCAGGCGGGGTCAAATACGACTTCGCGCGCCACCGTGCCGTCCCCGGCTCCGGTCAGTGCATACATGCGTACGATCGTGGGGGCGAACTTGCCCATGTGGAAAAACGTCACCGGATAGGGGCCCGGGCCATGGCGAAACAGGGCACAGGCCGGATCGAAGTGAATTTTTCCGAGCGCTTCGTAGTCAATACGGTCGAGAATGTCTTGTGGCAGCCGTGCGGGCGCCACATAGGCGCTCGCGGCAGATGCCTGGACCTCCCGCGTCAGCATGTCAAAGGAAAACGTTAGAGGCGGGGCGAAGCTCAGGCCATTGGCTCCGAGGGATCGGGTGCTAATGGCCATGGCCGAGGCCGCCGTGGCGGCGCCGATTCCAAAGAGCACGCTGCGCCGGCTGTATGCGACGGCTCCAGGCGCGCCGATGCGTCGCGACGCCGCCCCCGACGTTGCCGGAGTACCACGTCGCTCACGCGATCGGGTCACTCCTTGAGGCACCTCGTCGCCTTCGTTAGCGGGAGAACTCAATCCACGCCTCCCAATCAGCCGTTCAGCCGAGATGCTTCCGCGGGCGAGATGAAGAACTCGGGAGGCTCCTCGCCGCTTCGCTGATGGCGGCGCTGGCCGGCCGCCTGTAGCGCAGAGATAAAGGTACGGGACCAATCATGAATGTCGCGCTCGCGTAGGGCACTGAGCAGTCTTGCGTGCCGCGTCCTTCGCTCCGCGAGCGGCATGTCGAGGGCATTCTTGAGTGCCCGGGCGATGGCCTGCGTATCGTACGGGTTGACGATCAACGCCTCGGTCATCTCGTACGCGGCGCCAGCCCTGTCGGACAACACCAGCACCCCCGGATCTTTGGCGTCTTGGGCCGCGATGAATTCCTTCGCGACTAGATTCATTCCGTCGCGCAGCGGCGTCGCCAGGCAGACTTGAGCCAGCCGGAAGAGGCCCATGAGCGTGCCATGCGGGAAGTTGCGGTTAAGGTATCTGATCGGAGTCCAGTCAACGTTCGCAAAGCGCCCATTGGTTCGGCCAGCGCGCTGTTCGAGGGCGGCACGAATACGGGTATAGGCCTCCACCTGCTGGCGCCCCAAGGGCGCAATCTGCAGGTAGGTCACTTCACCGAGATGCTGCGGAAATTGCTCCAGAAACCGCTGGTAAGCCTCAAAGCGTTCCAACAAGCCCTTGCTGTAGTCAAGGCGGTCGACGCCGATGACCAGTTGGCGCCGCCGCAGATCCTGCGCCATGTTGCGGATATGAACGGAAGTCGCGCTTTTTGTGGCGGCCCGGGAAATGGCGTCGACGTCAACCCCGATGGGGAACACTCCGGTGTAAACGCGGTGGGCGGAGCCGCCCGCGGCACCCGCGGCACCCGCAGCGCTCACGCAGTTATCGCCCCACACGGCGCGCGCAGCACCCAGAAACGCCTGTCGATCCACCTCGGTCTGAAAGCCAAGTAAGTCATAAGCCAGTAGGGCGCGCAGAATTGACTCGTACACGGGCAACGCCCGCAGTACCTCGAAATGCGGAAACGGCACATGTAGAAAGAACCCGATCGGGGCGCGCACGCCTTGCTGCCGAAGCTGGGTCGCAAGGGGAATCAGATGGTAGTCGTGAACCCAGATGAGATCGTTGGACCGTAGCAGCGGTGTCAGGCTGCGGGAGAACAGGGCATTCACCTCCAGATAGGCAGCGTGCTGTTCGTCCTGATACTGAAATCGGTCGAGAAAATAATGAAACAGCGGCCACAACGTCCCGTTGGCAAATCCGTTGTAGTAAAGCTCAAACAGGGATGCCGGAATGTTGATCGTGGCGTAACACACGTTTTGGCGTTGCAGCAGTTCCGGTGACTCCTGAATGCCCTCGTCGGGACCTGTTCGGCCGCTCCATCCGAACCACATCCCACCGGAGTCGTGCATAGCCGCCAACAGCCCGACCGCAAGCCCCCCGTCAGCCCGCGAGCCCGACAGGGCAACGCGGTTGGACACGTTGACCAATCTGGTCAAACCTCGTCCTCCCAGCGCTTGCTCAGGCGCATTGCGGTGGTGATGATGCCGACCATACTGTAAGTTTGTGGAAAATTGCCCCACAGCCTGCCGCTGATGGGATCGACGTGTTCGGAGAGAAGCCCCAGGGAATTGCGCACCTTCAAGAGCTTCTCAAAGAGCGCTCTGGCAGCCTCAAGCTGGCCCACTCCGGCCAACGCATTAGCCCACCAGAATGAGCAAACGGTGAAGGCGTTGGTGGTTTCGCCGAAATCGTCAGGATGACGGTAGCGCACCAGGAAATCCCCGACGCGCAGTTCTCGCTCGATGGTCCGCAGCGTGCCGATGAAGCGCGGATCGCGCCAACTCAGGATGCCGAGTTCCGGCAGCAGCAGCAAACTGGCGTCGACGACGTCACCGTCCAGCGTCGCCGAAAACGTTCCTAGGGTTTCACGCCACGCGGCCGCCAATATCCGTTGCTGCAGAGAATCTGCGCGACTGCGCCAGTAGCTGGCGCGCTCCTCAAGCTGCAGCCGCCGGGCGATACGGGCCAGGCGATCGCAGGCGGCCCAGCACATGGCCGCGGAGAGGGTATGACGCCGCTCGGTGCCGCGGAACTCCCAGATGCCGGCATCCGGCTCATCGATGAGCGGGGCCGCCCTCTCACCGAGAGCTTCCAGGCGCTTGTACTGTGCAATGTCCCCGGGGTGCTCGAGGCGTTCGTCAAAGAAGAGCTGGGTTGATGCAAGGATGATCGATCCATATACGTCGTTTTGGCGCTGGCGGAAGGCGAGATTCCCAACCCGCACCGGCCCCATGCCCTCCACGCCGGCCAGTGTGCTCACGATGCGTTCGCTGAGATCGGCCTCGCCACTGATGCCATAGACTGGCTGCAGGTGCGATTGCTGTTCACGCACCACCACGTCATCGAGATAACGCAGGAACGCCTCCATGGCGCCGGTGGCGCCGAGGCGGTTCATTGCCTGGACGGTGAAATAGGCGTCCCGGAGCCAGCAGTAGCGGTAGTCCCAGTTACGCCCGCTGTTGGGTGCTTCGGGCACCGAAGTGGTGGGGGCCGCGAGCACGGCGCCGTTGTCATCGTAGGTGCACAGTTGCAGGGTGATTGCCGCGCGGATGCAGGCGGCTTGAAATTCAAATGGAACCGCCAGTCCGCGCACCCATTCGTGCCAGTAGCGCGTGGTAGCCCGTAGCGTCTCGTCGGCCACCTGATGGGCCGGGGCGCTCAGGGTCTCATCGTTGCCCAGCACCAGATCAAGCGGACGATCGAGTACAAAGACGCGCTCCTCGGCAAGATAGGACACCGGCGCGTCGGTGGTCACTCGCAGAGTCTGATTGCCATCAGAAAACCGCACGTGATGACTGCCAAGTTGTCGATCGAATGCTTTGCTGCCATAGCCGGAGGCGGGCCGAAGGCGGATGCGCACGGCCGGCCGTCCGCTCAAGGGTTCGATACGGCGGACCAGGATTGCCGGACGATAGAGGCGGCCCTGGCGGAAAAAACGCGGGCACCAGCTGGTTATACGCGCGGCATTGCCGTGGGGGTCTCTGGCGATCGATTCGAGGATCGCAGTGTTGCGCTGATAACGAAGTTCAGTTTCGCTCTGATCGATAATTGTGATATCGAAAACGCCACACTGATCAGCCTGGCTACCGGCCGAGAGCAGTCCGCAGAAGATCGGGTCACCGTCAGGTCTGGGCCAGCAGCACCAGGGGATGGCCCCGCTTGCGCGCACGAGGGCGGTGATCTGGCCATTGCCCACAACGCCAACGTCCGCCAGCGTCTGGGAGGCCGGTGCGGGGGTCGCAGGCGGGGTCTCAGTCACGTCCGGTGTCCCCCGCTTCGGTGAGGGCGTGCAGCCAGGCGCGAACAGCGTCGACCGAGTCCAGGTGTGCGAGCGCGCAAGAAGATTGCCGTCGGCCCACGGCGACCGACAGGCCGCCAGCAGCATTCGCCCACTGAAAGGCGGATTCGTCGGTGAGGTCGTCTCCCACGTACACGGGCACCCTGCCTTTGAAGGGGAGCTCAGCCATGAACTCGGCAAGGGCAACAGCCTTGCTCGAGTCGCTCGGGGTTATCTCTGCGACCATGTGTCCATGCTGCACTTTCAGGCCACCGTCAGGCAGATCCGGCAGCTTGCGGATGGCGTGCTCCACGACTTCTCGCAGGTGCGGCGCCTGACGATAATGTATTGCCAAGGAATAGTCCTTGTCTTCGAGCAGCAACTGCGGGTGGCTGGACAAGAGCTGCGTCAGTACACGACGGATTTCGCTCATCTTTTGTACGGATGGTGCAGTGCGACGCACGCAATCTCCGCGCGCGGTGCGACGCTCAAACCCGTGCAAGCCCGCGGCCGCAAAGCGCTCCGGCACCATGATACGGTCCAAATCAGTGATTCTTCGACCGCTGATGAGCGCGAGTGCGTCCTGGCAACGTATCCGCAGCGTGCGCAATAGCTGCAGCAACTGCGCGTCACCGACGACATCCGTAGGTCGTGCGGCGATCTCAATGAGCGTCCCATCGACGTCAAGGAACAGCGCGCACCGATCGAGCTGCAGGTTCCCGGGAGGAGGTGCTTCGCCGGCTGCCGGCGCGCCGTGCCGGACCCCGCGGCCCGAGCGACGTTGTTTCTGAGGTTTATTCGGGGCAGGCCGCTCGCCCCTGAACTCATCGTTCACTACCGTCTCGCTCCTGGATTGCGGTTCGTTCGCGCCGGTGTCCCGGAAAAAAGAGGAACACCCACACGGCAATAATCCGTGCGCGTGTCAAACCGCCTCCGGCGAATTCCGCGGAGACCTCTGTAGCTTCGCCCAAGATGCAGGCGGCTCGCGTAGTCATCGGTTACCGTCGACTGTAGGAGGGCGTCGGAATCGACCCACAGGAGCGCGCTCGCCGAAGTCAGGTGCGCACAGCAGGCTGCACTAGCGGATCGTTATCAGGCTCGACCTAAGGAGATACCGGATATCCGCGCGGCAATGGAATGCCCTTCTGCGCGGCGACCGTCCTTAGCAGGTCGGGTCGGTCCGAAATGATGCCGTCGACCCCCATGTCGATGAGGCGTGCCATGTCCTCGGGCCGATTGACCGTCCAGACGACTACCGGAAGACCGAGTTGGTGAGCCTCGCGGATCGATTGCGCGTCCACGTCGCCAAAATCCGGCGACCAGATGTTGCCACCGGCGGCCTTGATCGCGCGGGGCACGGAGCCGCCGTACTTTTGCGGATCGAATCCGGCGGTCCATGGGGAAGCCTTGGCAGCAAAGACGTTGGCATCGTCTTCGTGCTGCTCTGACAGGTAGACCGTGGGAATCTTGGGGGCCTGCTTTTGTACGAGCTGCAAAGTGCGCCAGTCGAACGACTGAATCATGACGCGATCGGCAAAATGCTCGCGGTGCAGCAGCTCGAGAACCACTGTCACGAACTGCTGCGGATCGGGCGACTCATTCGGATGGTTGGGGTCAATCTTCGTTTCGATGTTCAGTCGCACGTGACGGTCGCCGGACCTGCGCACCAAGGCAAACACCTCGGCGAGTGTGGGGATGCGTGTGCCGGGTATCGCGAGTTGGTCGGGAAAGCGGGCCGCGTAGGCACTGCCAGGCCTGATCTGCCCGACATCGTATTGCTTTACTTCGCTCAGGGTCAGCCTGACATAGGGAATGCCCGGGGGCGGCAGATAACGGCCATCTGGACCACGTGCCAGGTCGGGGTTGAGCCCGCGCTCGTGGGAAACCACTACCACCCCATCCTTGGTGACACCCATGTCGAGCTCGAGTGTGTCGACTCCCATCGACAGTGCGTTGGCGAAGGATTGCAGGGTATTTTCCGGGCGCAAAGCGCGGCCACCGCGGTGGGCCTCAATGTCGAACGCACCGAGTCGCCCCGACGCGACGGCCGGCGCCTCGGCCTGGACCACCGTGAAGGCCGCAGCGAGGGCGCCGCCCACCAGGACAGTCAGCGCTAAAGCGCGTCTCGGACTCAGCGATTTGAATAGGGCTTTCATAAATTGATTCTGTGCTCGAAGACCATAGTGTGCTTCCTGTGCAGGTGCAAAAAGTATTGGTGCCTCAGGCTATTAGGGCATAGGGCACACAGTCAATCTAGAGCCAAGAGTCTCGGATTCAACCGGCTTACACCTTGCCAGTTTCCGCGATCCTGCTTGACCCGCGGAGCTCGATCTCCTGCTCCCGTATGCGGAATTTTTGAACTTTGCCGGTAACGGTCATGGGGAACTCGTCAACCAGGCGTATGAATTCCGGGATCTTGTAATGGGCAATCTTACCCCGGCAGTAGTCGCGGAGCTCATCTTCGCTGGCCGTGACGCCCGATTTCAGGCGGATCCATGCAGCCACCGTCTCGCCGAGCAGGGCGTGCGGGATGCCCACGACCTGTACATCACTGATCTTAGGATGGGCGTACAGGAACTCTTCGATTTCCCGCGGATAGATGTTCTCCCCGCCACGGATGATCATGTCCTTGACCCGGCCGGTGATGCGAAATATGCCGTCGGAGCTCATGGTGGCCAGATCCCCCGTACGCAGCCAGCCATCGCGATCGATGGCGCGGCTCGTGGCGTCCGGATCGCCGTCATAGCCACGCATGACATGGTAGCCGCGGGTACACAGCTCGCCTTGTTCTCCGATTTCCACAGTATTGCCCGCGGTATCGATCAGTTTGACTTCGGTGTTGGGATAGGCGATTCCAACCGTGGTTGCTCGGATTTCAAGCGCGGCGTCCACCCCGGAACCGGTGATCACCGGTGATGTTTCAGTCTGGCCGTAGACGACCGTTAGCTGCGGGCAACTCATCTCGCGCACGACGCGCTTCACGATCTCGATGGGGCAGGGCGCTCCGGCCATGATCCCGGTGCGCAAGGTCGAAAAGTTGCGGCGCTCGAATTCCGGGTGCTCGAGCTGCGCGATGAACATGGTGGGCACGCCGTAAATGACGCTAGCGCGGTGGTGCTCGATGGCCGCCATCGTGGCTGCGGGCTCGAACGTTGGCGCTGGCAATATCAGCGCCGAGCCCACCGTGATCATGGGCATCGATCCACCAACGCAGCCGAAGCAGTGGTACATGGGAACGGGGACAACGATGCGGTCCTTTACGGACAGTTTTAGAGACTGCGCGATCAGGTAGCCGTTATTGACGATATTGCGGTGGGTGAGGAGCACCCCTTTCGGCGACCCGGTTGTGCCGGAGGTGTACTGCATATTGGCCACGTCGTCCGCGCGGACTGCCGTGCTCGCGGCCGGGCGTGACGCCGACAGGAACCGGCCCCAGGACTCGGAGCCCAGGTAAATAACATCCCGCAGGTCCGGCGTATTCGTGGCCTGCGATTCTTCCAAGATCGACCGGTAATCGCTGCGTCGATCCCGTTCATGAAGGAAGAGTGCGCGCATCCTGGACTTGCGCATAACGTAGGCGAGTTCGGCGGCTCGGTAGGCAGGGTTTACGTTGACCAATACCAATCCGTCTCGAGCCGCAGCGATCTGAAGGAGGAGCCATTCCGCGCAATTCGTCGCCCAGACGCCAAAGCGGTCTCCGGTAGCCAGTCCGAGCGCCCGCAGCGCTCCAGCCACCCGTTCGACTTCAGCCGCCAGCTGGTGGAAGGTTAGGTGAAGGTTCTGAAAAGGAACGATCAGCGCATCCGCGTTCGGGTAGCGCGCTGCCGTTTGCAGGAATGTGGAGTAGATCGTTCCTTCGAGGAGAGGGTGCTCGGGACCGCGGGCATAGCTCAACATGCGAGACTCTCGACGGTTGCACACTCGCCCCCATAACAACCGGCGGGGGTCGGTGATCCGGACTGACGCGCTCTTTGGGGCCTTATTCTTACACCCCGTTCGATCGTTCAGAAAGCCGGGCTAGCTGATTCCCTGAAGATGCCATTCGGGGCAAGCTTTTGGGGGTGGTGCGCGGCTCGCCAGAACTTTCGTTGCCACCGATGACAGCGATGCGAAACAATGACATGCAGCTCAAAACGAGCCGCCGGGGGAAAAGTCATGCGTACGTTCCGATTGGCCATGGTCATCACGCTGTGCGCTGCAGCGGTAACCGTCGGTGCCGCCACCGGCTCCTCGGACCTGCCGCAGCGAGTGGAGCTGAAACGCGCGGACCTGTCGGGCGCACCCGACATGGAGGTCATCACGTCGGTGAGTGAATTCAAGAAGGGCGAGAGCGTTCCGCGCCATTTCCATCACGGGATCGAGACCGGCTACGTAATGCAGGGCACTATGATCCAGCTGCCGGGCAAGGACCCCACGATGATGGAAACAGGAACGCCGATCCTCAATCTACGCGACGTTCCGCATGCAGGCTTTACGATCGTCGGTGACACGCCGCTCAGGCTGTTCACGGTGCACATCGTGGACAAGAACCAGCCCCTGTACGCCTGGGTGAACTAGGGCCAAGTCTGAAGTGCGCCGAGATTCTAGCTATCGCCGGCGACAAGGTGCCCGCCGGCAGATCGACTCGGAGAAACGTAAGATCGAGTCTCGTCAGGGAACTGACGCGGTGTAGGTAACGCGACCACCACGAACGTTGACGCCGCCGTACGTGCCAGCCGGAGGTTTCGTGGCGTTCGCGTACGTATATGCCCACTTGGCGTCCTGGCTGACGACTTTCTTGACCGCCGTCAGCGTGACTGTCCTCGTCGCACCGTTTGCCAACGCCGGGGCGGCCAGCGTGGTCGCGGTCGTATTGTGGCTCGCAGTTGTCGTTATGGTGGCGAAGCTGATGGTGTCGCCGTTTCCATCGCTGAGCGGGCCGGTCGTGGTGGAACTCAGTCTGACGTTGCCGTGGTTGGCCACGACGACCGCGCTCTCCACACCGCCCGTGAGGTCACCGCCAGTTCCGGCGAGAGGCCCCGTACCGACCTGTGCGGCGGGGGGCGCCCAGGTGATCTCATCGATCGTGGCTTGGGTCGCGTAACCCCCGGACGCTGTGCCGACTCCCGAGCCGACGCGCAGGAACAGGAACTTCGGGATGGCGATCTGAAAATCCACGTGAGCGGTTGCAGTCAGTCCACCGGCCCCGGTGCGAAAATTTGATTCCGCATAAGACAGTGCCGGTGTTGCGATGCAGATGGCGGCGGCCAAGATGCCCCTGGCCACAGATGACGTCCGCATGTTGACTTATTCCTACGCCTGGTCGATCACCCGCAAATCCTAGGCTGTAGTTTACGTGCTGTAGCAGCTGCCAGTCGTACTCGGGTCACGGTTCATCGCCCGAATCGGCTAACCGGGGTCTCACTTTGTTGCTTGAAAGAGTCGGATACTGCGCTGCGCCGCATAGTCACTCTTGCTGGCGTTTGCAGGCGGCGCTCGCGTAGCGCGTCGTTGCAGAACAGCGCGTTGGTTGACGGGACGGAGGAGCCTGCGGCTGATTTCGCGGGCTGCAGGCGCCATGCCCTGATGCTCACGGCGCAAGCGCCGCCTTCAGTTTCTGTTCCACGTCCGCGTAACTCCAGAATGCGCGCATGGAGGCGAGCTTGCCGCTCGGGTTTATCTTGTAGATGCTGACCAAGTCGACGGTGACGAACACATTCCCGGGCAGGGCGTTCGTCAAGCTCCAGACATTCGCGCACTCGTTGCCACACGGATATGACTCACGGATGACGTAGGTCATTTTCCCCGGAGCGATCACTCGGTCCCAGAACTGCGCCAATGCGGCACGGCCGCGATGACCTTGACCTGAAGGATCGAGGGGCGAGATTCCCACGGGGTCCTCAAGGACTGCATCCTCTGCGTACAGATCCAGCCACGCAGCTTTTGTTCCCTGAGAAGCGTAACGGGCCGAAAGCGCTGCTGCGCGCTGCGCAGCGTGGCTGCTGTTTTCGAGCATCAGTCCGGGGGCCTTCGTGTTCATCCGATCTCCTCTGTAATAATGCCTGCCCTTCGCATCCGCCCGGCTAGTATCCAAGCGAACGTGGCCTCAGGAAAGGCCCCACTTTGAGGGGCGTGGCCGTGTGCCGCGCAGTCGCGCCGACACAACCAGGGGCTTTCGGCATCTTTAGCGTCCGTTACCCAGTCATCCGATGACGCGATCTTGATGCATAATGCTGATTCATAATGAAAAATGGCTGGAAACTTCCCAACATTCCGGCCACAGACGCTGCGGATGACTTAACCACGACGACGCACTGACGCGCGGATCAGCACATGTTCGACTATTTCAGCGTACTCATTTCTGTGATTCTGGGGCTGGCCCTCACCCACGTGCTCAGGGGCCTGGCAAAGCTCATTCATATGCGCCAGGAAGTGCGGCCGTATTGGGTGCAGGTCGTGTGGACGATTAACGTCGTCACTTACGTGCTGGCAATCTGGTTCGGCATGTTTTGGTGGAAGGGACTGGAGGTCTGGACCGCAGAGTGGTTCTTCTTTCTCAGTGCTTACGCCATCGTGCTCTTCATGTGGGCCTTCATGCTCTATCCCCCGGAATCATGGGGGCGGATGGACTGTGAGGAATTCTTCTTCGCAAACCGCAAGTGGTTCTTCGGTTTTCAACTCGCGGTAGTCGTCATGGACATCCCGGAGTCAGTCCACAAGCAGACCGAGCACCTTCGGGCGCTGCCCGCGCAATATTACGTATTGATTCCCGCCGCGCTCGTTATAACCTTGATCGGCATGTCGACGCCTAATCGAAGAATTCATGGCTTCCTGTCGCTCGCGTGGCTCTTTGTGACGATGGGTTATTTGTTCTTTACATCGCTGGAGCGCATCGTCGGTTATTCGCACTTCGGATAATGGCGCGTCACTGAATCCTTGATCCGCTCGTTGCAGCCTGCGCCCACGCTGCACCCCCGGGTGCGGACACTGACACTGGAATAAAAAAGGCGTAGACGTTCACATGTCACGGCACCTCTCACCGCCAGCCCTCCATGCACGTCACACGACGCTGCTCGACGGGGGCACAGGACGAGAACTCATGCGGCTGGGGGCACCGTTCCGCCAGCCGGAGTGGTCGGCTCTCGCCTTGATCGAGGCGCCCGAGTACGTCACGAAGGTGCATCAACGGTACATCGATGCGGGCGCTGAAGTCATTACGACGAACAGTTATGCCGTGGTGCCGTTTCACATTGGCACTCAACGCTTCGAGCGGGAGGGCGCAGCCTTGGCGGCGCTGGCTGGGCGGCTGGCGCGCGCCGCGGCCGACGCAGCGCCGCGACCGGTGCACGTGGCGGGGTCGCTGCCGCCGGTGTGTGGATCGTACCGCCCCGATCTCTTCGACGCCGCCGTGGCACGGCCGATACTGCAGCGCCTCGTCGATGCCCTCAATCCCTACGTAGACTTGTGGCTCTCAGAAACCCTGAGTTCGGAGGCGGAAATGGTACTCGCGAAGGAGGTGCTGGGAGACACCCGGCGGCCCTGGTGGGTGTCTTACACGCTCACCGATGATGCGCCGCATTCCCACGCGCGATTGCGCTCTGGAGAGCCGGTGGCTTCCGCGGTCCTGCACGCCGCGCGCCGCGGCGCCACTGCGGTGCTATTCAATTGCTGTCAGCCGGAGAGCATCGGCCAGGCTCTGGCTGCTGCAAAGTCTGCGCTGCAGACTGCTCGGCCGCCGGGCACCGGTCAGGCCGTACTCCTTGGCGCCTACGCCAATGCATTCGGGCCGAAAACGGCGGCGGCCAGTGCGAATTCCGAGCTAAGCGAGCTGCGGGCAGACCTCGGTCCCGGCGCGTATCTGTCGTGGGTGCGTCAATGGCTCGCGGACGGTGCGGATATCGTGGGGGGCTGCTGCGGCGTAGGACCCGAGCACATTGGATTGATTCACGACGCGTTGAACCGAGGGCCTGAGCTGATCGCGGATTAGTCACGGGTCGACGCACGATTGCTTCTTCACTAAGCTTATTCGGGCTGACCCGGGACGTGGTGGCCCCATGCACGCGCGCCGCACCCGGCCGCTCTAATCTCAAGACAAGGGAGGTGTGCCGTGAAAGCTAGAACACATTATCGCTGGGTGCTCATCGCACTGGGCATCGTGAGCGGCACGGCGCTGGCCGATCATGCGCAATGGGATGGCTTTTACCTTGGCTTGAATGCTGG
Source organism: uncultured Pseudomonadota bacterium (assembly GCA_963806375.1). Lineage (GTDB taxonomy): Bacteria > Pseudomonadota > Gammaproteobacteria > Steroidobacterales > Steroidobacteraceae > 13-2-20CM-66-19. The sequence continues at coordinate 73,748 of CAWDXW010000003.1, read as the reverse complement.
CGTGCTCGACAACTCCACGTGTACCAACTGGAGTCCGGAGAATCCCGCGATTATCGCGCGCTTCAACACCAGCAAATGCCCCAGTAACAGCGTGTTCCTCGGCGGCGGCCAGCTCGGCTACAACTGGCAGACAGACCAGTTCGTGATTGGCCTAGAAGGCGATTACGACGGCGTGAGCAGTAAGACCAACCGTCGCTCATACGACTATCCGGGCGGGACAGCGGTTCCTCCGGGGACCTTCGACTTCTACGGCAAAAACATTCCAAACGGTCTGGGCACGATCCGCCTGCGCCTCGGCTACGCGATCGAAAACTGGTTGCCGTATGTCACAGGCGGTGCCGCGTTCGCCGGCGGTTCAACGCGCAGCTCCGCAACCTTCACGCCGACGGGGGCTGGGGCACCCACCGCGTCCTTTTCCGGCGGTAAGACCTACAGTTCCAATGGCTGGACACTCGGTGGTGGAGTTGAGTACCAGGTTGAGAGTGCCTGGTCCGTGAAGCTGGAGTACCTATACGTGAAGCTCGGCTCGGGCGCCAACCAGGTGTCGAACTGCAGCACTACCTTCGCCGGTGGCTGCGATGCCTTTGCGAACCTGTCGCTCCAGTCCACGAGTAACAGCGTGAGTGCGAACGTCGTACGTCTCGGCGTCAATTACCGCTTCGGCGCGCACGCGCCTGCACCGGTCGCCGCCGCGGCCCCGGTCGTTGCCCCGCCGCCACCACCACCCCCACCACCCCCGCCGCCGCCGCCGCGGAAACCTGCGCCACTGTGTCCGGACACGCCCGCGGGCGTCGCCGTCGACCGGTATGGCTGCCCGTGCGATATCACGCAGGAAGTTCACTTCGCGACGAATTCAGCGGAGCTGACAGAGCGGGACAAGACGCTGCTCGACAAGATGATTGTCAACCTGACGCGTCTGGCCTTCGTCAATGGCGAGATCGATGGCTACACCGACTCCACGGGCAGTCCCCAGTACAACAAGGGACTCTCGGAGCGGCGCGCGCAGGCCGTGGCGGACTACCTGAAAGCGCACGGCATTGCTGGCGGCCGCATAACCGTCAAGGGCTATGGCGCGGACAATCCGGTAGCCGACAACAAGACGGCCGAAGGCCGCGCACACAATCGCCGCGTAGTTCTGCACCGTACCGACTGCAACAAATAGCTTGCCGGGCCCGCCGGGGCCAGTCATTCCCAGTGACTGGCCCCGGTGGCGACAGCGGCACCAGCGGTCGCGACCGTGTCTCATGTAGGCACGCAGGATGGGTACGGCGCCGGATAGCTGTACAATGTACGGCTTGGGCCGCAACGCTCAGCGGCTCGACTTCGCTTCATATTCGAAAAATCCCGCGGTTCGGGTGAATGGCGTGCGATGCAAAAAAGAAGCGCACGCGAGTGAGCCTCGGTGAGTGTCATCAATGGTCCTTGGATCTGGAAAAAACTGGGGGAAGTAATGCGTCTCATTGTAATTGTGCTGATGCTGGCCGTGCCGTTGATCGGCAGTGCGGAAAATCTGGAAGCCAACGGAGCCAAGGCAGTCCTGGTCACCGGGGCGAGCACCGGCATCGGACGCAAAGTCACCGAACGACTCGCGGCCGATGGTTACTTTGTCTACGCGACCGCGCGCAAGGAGGACGACCTCAAGGCACTTGGGGCCATCAAAAATGTGCACCCGCTTCGCTTGGATGTAACCGAGCCCGCGGACATTGCAGCCGCGGTCGACGCAATCAACAAGGGCGGTCGCGGGCTGTACGCCCTCGTAAACAACGCCGGCATCGCGACCGTTGGCACCATTGCCGACATGAGTCCGGAAGAGTTTGACCTTGTTATGAAGGTAAACGCATACGGACCGGTGAGGATGATCAAGGCATTCGAGCCGCTTCTCACGGCCCGACGGGGGCGGGTCATCAACATCGGCTCGATTTCCGGGATTCTTGCCAGCCCGAACCTCGCCGCATACTCGATGAGTAAGCACGCCATAGAGGCGCTCACAGATTCCCTTGCGGCGCAGCTCGCCGAGTCCGGAGTGCAGGTCAGCGTCGTTGAGCCCGGTAACTACAACTCGAATATCGGTAAGAGCGCGCTGGCTCGAATCGGGGCGGACTCAAAGGCAGCGGTTTCGACAGGCTATAAGCTGAAAGCGGACCGGTCCATTTATAAGGAGCCGGACGAAGTGGCGGTGGTCGTGGCGCAGGCGCTGTCGGAGCCCACCGTGCAGCGCCGCTATATGGTGGTCCCGAACCAGGACGAGGCGGAGCTCACGATCAAGAAGCAGATCGAACAGCTCGTGCAGCTGAACGAGCACCAGCCCTATAGCTATGACCGCGCAGCGTTAGTGAAGATGCTCGACGACGCGCTTGCTCAGGTTCCTCCACAAAAGGGCAAATGAGGCTGCGCGGCCCGAACTCGAAGGCGCGACAGCGCAAGGGTGGTCATGGTCCCCGGCCCCGGCACTTGTGCATTACCGCCACCCATACGTTCAAGGTAACGGTGCAACCAGCGTTCGTATTGCAACGTTAGGGTGCTAGGATTTTGCTGGTCTCTTTGGGGCGTAAATGCTGTTCAAGTTGACGGTGGCGCATTGCCACACCCACGCAGTGGAGTAAAGGATCATGGGCACAATCACGACCAAAGATGGAGTCCAGATATTCTTTAAGGACTGGGGCAAGGGTCAGCCCATCGTGTTCTCGCACGGTTGGCCGTTGTCTGGCGATGATTGGGATATGCAGATGATGTTCTTCCTGAGTCACGGCTTCCGTGTCGTCGCGCACGATCGCCGCGGCCACGGACGCTCGAGTCAGACGCCTGACGGTCACGATATGAATCACTATGCCGATGACCTGGCGGCCGTGACGGCCCATCTGGACCTCAAGGATGCCGTCCACGTCGGCCATTCGACCGGCGGGGGAGAGGTCGTACGTTATCTGGCACGCCACGGCGCGAGCCGCGTCGCCAAGGCGGTCCTGATCAGCTCCGTGCCACCCCTCATGCTCAAGACGCCCGATAACCCGGGAGGAATGCCCAAGGAAGTGTTCGACGGGTTTCAAGCGCAGGTGGCCACGAACCGGGCGCAGTTTTACCTGGATTTCGCCAGCGGTCCGTTCTACGGCTTTAACCGTCCGGGCGCGAAAGTATCGGCAGGTCTCATTCAGAACTGGTGGCGACAAGGGATGATGGGGGGCGCGAAGGCACACTACGACGGAATCGTGGCATTCTCGCAGACGGACTTTACCAAGGACCTGAAAGAGATCACCGTCCCGACACTGGTGATGCACGGCGACGATGACCAGGTCGTGCCGTACGCAGACTCCGGAGCGTTGAGCGCGAAATTGGTCAAAGGCGCGGTCCTGAAAACCTACAAGGGGTTCCCGCACGGGATGCCGTCAACCCAGGCGGAAATCATTAATGCCGACCTCCTGGACTTCATCAACAGCTGAAGCCGGGCGCTCGCCAAAAGGGCCGTACGGTAGCAGCACTGGCACGCGGTCGCCGTGAGGGGGCGACCGCGTCACAGTGTCTGGTCAACTCCCAACATTGTAGACGGCTCTGCTCATACCCGGTCTGAGATGCCTTCGCGGAAGAGGGTTGGCAACGCAGTTGATCACGGCTGGTCTGTCACACGGGAGTCAGTAGTTGAAGGCCGTCCCACCCTTCTTGGCCGCATACCTCCGCGCTCAACCTGAATCCGGCGTAGTCCACAGGAATCCGCCGCGAGGATCAAACCGAGCGGTAGCCAGAAGGTGCGCAGTGCGCAAGGTGCGGCTCGGCATCGAGCTGTTACGGAGCAGGACCTCCGAGGTGCTCCCGGGGTAGGCCGCGGCGGACTTGAAATCAGCTCGTTGGCCCCCAACGGTTTCTTGCATGAGCAACAGTTTGCATCTCGTGTGCCCGCACTGCGAGACGGTCAACCGTGTGGCGGCGACGCGTCTGGATGCGGCGCCCAAGTGCGGGCATTGTCATCAAGCCCTTTTCGCGGGGCGTGTGATCGAACTTGATCAGACTAATTTTCAGAAGCACATCGAACGCAACGACATTCCCGTAGTGGTGGATTTCTGGGCACCCTGGTGCGGCCCGTGCCTGGTAATGGCCCCACAGTTCTCTGCGGCCGCCGCGGAGCTGGAGCCTGCGGCGCGTCTGGTGAAGGTGAATACTGAAGCGGCCCCCGGCCTCGCGAACCAGTTCAGTATCCGCAGCATTCCCACGCTGGCGTTGTTCAAGTCAGGGCGCGAGGTCACCCGCCAGAGCGGCGCCATGGGTAAGGCGGATATAGTCCGATGGGTGCACGCCCATGCCTGACGTGACGGGCGTGAGTGCGACCGGTCAGCCGCCCTAGCTTTCGCGGCCAAGTTCTCGCTGCAGCGCATCCTCGCGCGCATCCTCGACGGCGAGCAAGACGCCGTCGGGATCAACTGTTGACTCCTCGCGCGCGAAGAGGCCGGTGAGCTTGGTGTCTGCCGTCAGCTCACCCTGCTCGAACTGCGCCCACATTTCCCGTGCGAACTCCGTACCGAGTAACTCCGGGGCAAAACGTCCGAGCGTCCCGCGGATGTTGTTCACATCCCGCTCGAGCATCGCGAGCGCGCTGTTGTTACCGGCTGCATTCACGGCCTGCGGCAAATCGATGATTACCGGGCCATTAGAGCTGACGAGCACGTTGAACTCAGAAAGATCGCCGTGAATGAGGCCAATGCTCAACATACGCACGACCTGCTGCACGAGGAACCCGTGGTACTCACGCGCGGTCTCGGCTGACAGATCGACTTCGCCGAGGCGCGGGGCCGGGTCTCCGGCGAGATCGGTCACCAGCTCCATGATCAAGGTGTCGTTGAAATACCCGTAGGGCTTCGGCACTCGCACGCCGGCGGCGACCAACTTGTACAGCGCGTCGACCTCCGCGTTCTTCCACGCCGCTTCCTGTTCGCGCCGCCCGAAGCGGGTGCTCTTGCTCATGGCACGCGACTGCCGGCTGCCGCGCACTTTGCGGCCTTCCTGGTACTTGGCGCGCTTCTGGAAGCTGCGCTGCGCCATGTCACGATAGACCTTGGCGCAACGAACCTGACCGCCGCTGCGTACCAGATAGACCGTGGCTTCCTTCCCGCTCTTGAGCGAGCGGATGACCTCGTCGATCACACCATCATCAATCAGCGGTTGCAGGGCAGGGGGTGTCTTCATGAGTCCTATTGGGCGAATGCGGGGAACGTGCGCTTAATGGGTATCTCACGGGCAAGCCCGTGCGACGCCCTATAGGCAGAGTGGGTGCGGTAACCCCCCCGTCGGATGCGCAGGAGCGCGATCGCCCACCCCTGCAGCAGCTCTGCCGCGATGCGGGTAACGCAATAAACGCTAACGCATTGTTTTAATTGGTGCCCGGGAGAGGACCCCAACGCAACGGGAAAGTCTACCGCAATCAGGCGGGGAGACGGATCTTTTTGAGTGTCTCCCGAGCCGCCCCATGCCGGTGGCGCCTTGCGCTGGAGAATGGGATCGCGACCGCGCCGCCGCTGCCGTGATTCCTCCCGGGGCACGGTGGTGCCGCGCTGGGACGCTTCGTTCAGTTAGCGGGGTGTCCTACCATCCATACTCGGGTCTTCGCTGGGAGCGAGATCCTCGCCTCGGACTGGAGGACGCTGTGAAGGCCGCGGACGCGCGTCAATTCGTGCTCGATTTCTTCCAAGAGCTGGCCGTCGGCAATGAGGCCTGCTGGGATCGCGTGGCGGAGGACGCGGACTGGAAGCTCATCGCTCGCGCGTCGGACTACCCCTATCCCTCGGAGTACACCAAGACGACTTATCGAAAGTTGGTCGCGGACTCGGCCCGCGAATTTCCGACCGGTTTGCGCTTCACAATTACGGGCACCACCGCCGAAGACGACCGCGTGGCACTTGAAGCAGAATCCTACGGCATGACGCGTGGCGGCAAGCTCTACAACAACCTGTACCATTTACTGGTACTGCTGGAAGACGACAAGATCCGCACCGTGCGTGAATATCTTGACTCCGGACACGCGACCGAAGTGCTAGGCCGTGCCATAAAGTAAGCGCCCGTGGTGGTGCCAGCCTAAGAGTCCCGAGCGCAGCGGGTGTTACTGATCGCCCTGGGCTGTGACGCCGGAAGAAGCGCGCAGCGGCTTGCGCAGTGCTTGCATTCCCGCGAATTCGACAAACTGCGTGGTGGTCGCCCACAGGTAGTCCCCGTACAGGAACGGCTCGAACTGGGCGGCGCCGTGAAGGGGCAGCGGCGCAATTTCCGCCTCAGCGTGCGCTTCGTGGAAGAAGGGTATCGAGCGGCGTTCGCGCCTGGCTCCGATGACCCGATGCTCGGTGGCTTTGATCCGACCGCCGCACCATCGTTCCAGTATCTTGCCGAAATTCACCGCCAGGTGGCCTTCGAGGGGCGGCACATCGATCCATTGGCCGCTGCTGTGACGCGCCTGCAAGCCCTCGACCCCGTCCTGCGCGAGCAGCGTAAGGAACCCGGAGTCGACATGCGGGCTCCCGACCAGGGGATGGCGCTGACCTGCGTGCGTGACCCAGAGCTGCGGACTCCCTTCATCTGTCTCGTCGCGCACCGGATAGCGGATCAGGCGCAGTGTTGACAGCCCGCGCTCGAAGTAAGCGTCGAAGAACCGCTCCGGCAGTCCAAGTCCGCGAGCGATCGAGCGCATGAGTGCGCTGGCCACCCTGTCCATTCCGCGGTAGTACTCAGCGACCGCCGTGCGCCAGCCGGGCAGCGCGTTCTCGGATGGGAGCGGTGTCGCTTCGCGCAGCGGGTCGGAGGCATCGACCACGCCCGGGCCATAGGCGACGTCGGCTCCCAGGTCGATGCCTTCCTTGGCGGTCGGGAATCCCTTCTGCAGCGGAAACCATCCGCGGTAGACATTGCGGTGGTCCGGGTCGAATTTCTGCCTCCAGAGCGGCTGGACTTCCTCGGGCGTGAGTTCAAAGAGCCGCAGTAACTGCGAGCGTGCTCTTGCGCCGATCGGTACTTCCCGGGGGACGGCATGAATCAGCATGAAACCACAGCTGGCCGCAGCCGCCATGATTGCCTGGTCCGTCGCGGCGCGTGCAACCGGATCCGCAACGAACAGTGCGCTGACGTCGATCGCGGGGATCAGCGGCGAATTCCCGGCGCACTCGTGCTTCGCTTCCACGATCACCAGGGGGATCTCACGGTGGCTCGTGCGCTGATAATTCTGGCCAAAGCGCCGCGCGCGCTTCGCTCGTTGCAAACCGCGTGTGGGCCAGGACGGCGAGCGCTATCGTGAACGCTATGTTGCATGCTTTTGCTCTTGCTCGCCGCGGCGTTATTTATCCGTTTACGAAGACACGCACATGATTGGGCCATGAGTATTAAATCGCATGCATTGTACGATGCTGCGGCTGCATGGCGGGCTGATGACTAACGGCGTCGCGCCACTGCGCCAGGTGTGCGCACGATTCGTAGTTAAGACCGAGTTCTGGTTCGGGCGCATTACCCGCGGCGCGGGTTCTCGCTGATTCTCCGGGATCCAACTGGGCGACTGGCCCGCGTGGGCGCTGAGTCCGGTTCATACATTGATGCGCTGCGATATCCGTACGGTCGTCCGCCCGGGATAATGCGCACATTCCTTACGCCGCACGCGACTGGCAGACAGGCCGGCAGTCTCGGGCTACTCAGCGCGTGGCAGGCCGCCGCTGGACTGCTTCTCGGGACGTCGCGCCCACACACGTTGACGTACGTCACAGATCCTCTTCGTTGCGCGCCAAACGCTTGGGTCGCGTCACAGAGCCAGCATCCGCCCGTTGCCGTTATGTCCAATGCCGGGAAAGCTGTGCCTATCGTCCCACGGGGGCGCTATGGCGTCTGTCTATGGCCGCGATCCACCGCACCACGCCCGAGTCTGCTTCGTTCCGAGCCCGGCCGCGGCGCCCGTTGATCGCGTCTGCGCTGACAGCCCTGCTGCTCGCGGCGCATGTCAGCACAGCCAGCGCGCAGTTCAAACTGCAGCAGACGTTCACCGACACGACCGCGCCGGGATGGACGCTGTCCGGTTTCGCGTTCCTCACGGCGCCGTCGATCGATAGCGCCGGACAGGGATGGCTGCGCCTTACTGATACCGGCAACAACGAAAAGGGTCTGGCTCTCGATACTTCCGAATCCTTTGCCGGCAACGTGCCGGTGACGGTTCGTTTCAGCTACGTGTCCTGGGGTGGCACCGGAGCCGATGGCATCACAGTGTTTCTCTACGACTCGACCCAGAACATGAGCGGTGCGCTCACCGGCGGCGGGCTCGGTTATTGTGGTGGCGCCGGCGGTTACCTTGCCGTTGGCGTGGACGAGTACGGCAACTTCTCCAATCCGGGCGACAAGTGCGGGGGCGCCAGCGGGGGTCCCGGCCGGGTGCCCGAGTCCCTGGTATTGCGTGGGCCGCTGAGCGCCCAAGATCAATACATCACGGGCGCGCCGATCAGCGGTGGAATCGACAACCCGGGTGTCGCATCGCGGCCTCAGGCCAAGACGATCCTACTGACGCTTACGCCAGCCGCGCTCGGCTACACCGCCACTGCGCTGTTCCAGCCGAGCACCGGTGCGCCTTACCAGACCGTGTTTGCCAACGTGTCGGTGCCCTATGTCGCTCCGTCGAGCCTCAGCGTGGGCATCAGCGGCAGCACCGGCGGTTCGACCAACAACCACGAGCTGCACGGGCTGGTGGCGGCCTCTCCGGACGACCTGCAGGTGGTGATGAACGGTCCCGCCACGGTCCTACCGGGGAGCCCTGTCACCTACACGCTGACCGTGACCAACAATGGCTCCTATCCGATCGGCTTGGCGGACGCGCCATTGGTGACCGACAGCGCGCCGGCCTCGATCACCGGGGTCACCTGGACCTGCACGCCCGTGGGAGGTGCAAGCTGCACGGGTTCCGGGGCCGGTAATCTCAACACGTCGGGGCTTACACTACCGACAAACGCGTCGGTGACCTACACGATCACCGGAACCCTGGATCCGGCCTCTACCTGCGGCGCAACTGTCAGCAACTCCGCGAACGCCGACTTCGCCAGCGCCTCCACCTTCATCGATCCGGACCCGACCAACAATGATGCCGCGGTCAGTTCCACGGTGACGTGCGTGGTCACGCTGCTAGCCAATCCCGGCAAGCTGTCGTTTGGTCCGCAGACCGTGGGCGCCCCAAGCGCAGCGCAGGCCATCACCGTCACGGGAACCGACGGCGCGCTGATCAGCAATATCGCCACCACCGGGGATTTCACGCAAACCAACAATTGCAGTGCGGCGCTCACCGTCGGCACCAACTGCACCATCGAAGTCGTATTCACGCCCGCGAGCGAGGCGAGCCTGAACGGCACGCTGGTCATCACCAGTAGTGCCTCCTCTTCGCCAACGATCGTGACGCTGAGCGGCACCGGCACCAATGCCGTGCCGAGCGCTTTCAGCTTCGTCCCGCTCAACAATGTGGATCCTGCCACCGCGCAGGTCTCCAATGCCATCACGGTCGCGGGCACGAACGTTCCGACGACCATTAGCGTCAGCAGCGGTGCTGAGTACAGCATCAACGGTGGCTCCTATACGTCCACGCCCGGCATCGTTTCCCCGGGGGCCCTGGTCACCGTGCGCGTGACGTCCTCATCCTCCTACAACACGCCGGTCGCTGTCGTGCTGACGATCGGCGGCGTGAATGCGACCTTCACCGTGACCACCGGCCCACAGCCACAGCTGCAGAACGTGACGATCACCTCCGGTGGCGGCGGCACCCTGTCACCCTGGTTCGTGCTCGCGCTGGCGATAATGCTGGCCCTGCGACGCAGCCGTCGGCCGCTGAATATCACCGCGGTGCTGCTCGTCCTCACCGGGGTTGCCGCAAGTCACCCTTCAGCGGCCGCCGACTGGGATAGCTCGAGGCTGTACTTCGGCGGCGCACTGGGGGAGGTGACCAGCACGCTGACCCCGAGCAAGGTCACCAGCCGTCTCGAGGCCGATGGTTATCAGGTCATGGCAACGGACGTGCAGCGCAGCAGCTCGAGCGGCAGCGTGTACGCTGGCTACGAACTGCCTAGGCAGTTTGCGGTCGAGGCTGGCTGGAGCTACCTTGGGCGCACACGGACCGAACTGCAGGGTGCAGCGCCCCCGGACCTGAACCAGCTGCTGTACGACGCCTCGCAGGTGACGCGGGGCGGAGGCGATGCCTGGTTCCTCGTCGGTCGGTACCGCTGGGTACTGCAACCGAAACTGTCGCTGAATCTGCGTGCCGGACCCTACCGCTGGATTACTCATTCGGACCTGTGGATCGGTTCGGCCGAACAGTTGAACCGCAACGATCGCGGGTGGGGCTATGTGCTCGGTCTCGGTCCGAGCTATGCACTCAGCGAGCACTGGGCCGTCGCCCTGAATGCGGACTACTTCGCCTCGACCACGGACAACCGATTTGTGCAGGTTCTCGCCAGCATCGAATATCGCCTGCGCTGAGTGAGCCCGCAGCCGCCAGGCTGCGGCACTGGCTCAAAATGCCGGGGGTTAGCGCAGTGTGGGCCCTGTGCCCGGATCTGCAGCGGTGACTGTGTACGTCGGCGCACAGACTCACCCGCCATCCTGCCTCATCCTCGCGGTCCATTAACTATTGAGATGACTTATGGGTATCAAGATTGTCCTGGTGACAGCCGGCCTCGCCACTGTCGCCCTCGCGACGAGCATCACTTCGTTCGCCGCCACGCAGACTCAGATCGACAACCAAGTGTCCGAGACGCTCGTAAAATTTGATGCGATCAGCCCGGCTCACAAGGCCTTAGGTGACAAAGCTGCGGGGGTGCTGGTATTTCCCCGCGTCACGAAGGGCGGAGTCGGAGTCGCCGGTGAGTTCGGTGAAGGTGCGCTGCAGGTGAATGGCAAGACCGTTGGTTACTATAGCGTAGGTTCCGCCTCGGTAGGGCTGACGCTCGGCGTTGCCAAGAGCAGTGAGGTCATCATGTTTATGACGCAAGACTCCCTGGACAAGTTCACTTCCGGCAAGGGGTGGTCGATCGGCGCGGATGCGGGGATCACGGTAGTTACCGGCGGCGCCAGCGGGAGCTATGACACACAGACAATGAAGAAGCCGATTCTCGGGTTTATTTTCGCCGAGAAGGGCTTGATCGCCGATCTGTCATTCGAAGGTTCGAAGATCTCAAAGATCAACCCCCAAAGTTGACTTAGGATCGACCTGACTGAGCGCGGGCCCGGCGCTGCAAGCGCCGGGCCTTTTCTATGCTGAGAATGAACCGCCCACACAAACCCCTTCCTTCAGGATCCCGTTACCAAGTCCACGCGCGGCATTGCCGCAGCGCGGGGGCACCTTGCCGACTCCGTTGGCGGCCATACCTTCGTCGATCCCGGGGTGGCGAAGGATCACAACTGTGCAGCGCTGCTTGCCGAAGCCGAGTCCGCGGCGCGTTCCGGCAGTGAAACGCGGCGAGCGCCGGTGCCGGGGAGTCAGGCTTTGGCAAGGTCGTTTCACCGTCGAGACCTTAAGCCAGATCCGGGCAGGAGGCGCCCGATGGCTAAAAACGACTGACCGGACGATGACTAAGTCTCGAGGTGCGGAGCTCCTACGGGCATTCGGTCTACGGACTGACGCCCAACGCCAATTCCGTTACTCATTCTGTTTACGTGCGATACCAACAAAAAGTACCGGAATGCGGTTTTTGGGTCGGAAGCGCGGTAATGCTCAGCTCCGACGAAATGGTCTACGTACGAGGGGTAATCGTCGATGTCATTTACAGTCGACCTCTCCTCAGAATTACGCACGCGGTTGTCGCCATCGATCTTGGGAATGATTTTCCTACCGTGTATCAACCGATCAGGCTGGGACTGCTGCGGTCCATGGCAGAGCCCAACACATTTGCGGTACAGGGGAGCTCCGAGGCGATTGCCGAGACGCTCCCCGATTTTATGGAGTACGAGATCAACGTAGCGAGGGCGGGTTCCGCAGCACCTGAACCGTTTCCCCGGTCCTGTCGGACTCACTGACCCCGGAGCACGCTGACCGGCTGAGCTGGGGACGGGGCTCATCACTCCCTTAAACGCTTTACGCGCCCTAAGCGCTCAGCCAGACCCTGGGTTTCTTGCCGCTTGAGACGCAATGAAAACCCTCTTCGATCACTCCGTCTGACCGCCTCGGTGCTGGCCACGATGCTGGACGAATACCGACATGGCGAGTGCTTTCCGTTGGCACAGACAGCCATTACGATGCATCGGATTGCAGGCCGTCTGGAACCTCAGCCATGCGACGCGCTTCCGATTTTATCCAGATCGTACGGGAGGGGCGAAGCCGGATCCGCCGTGGCTGTATGGACACTGACGCCGTGCAGTGCGACCGGAGACCACCGAGGTGCGTGCCATCACGCTGACAACGGCCGGACCGCCAGGCCCCGATGTAGCCGCGCCTCACTGGGTTGAACAGGAGCCAGCGACCGCAATTGGCGAACTTCAGCCCCAGCAAGTAACCGCTCAGCACTCTTGGGGATGGGGAAATTGACAGATACACATGCCAGGGTCCGTCAGGCCCCCATCCGGGCCCACCGACATCGTACTGTGCGCTGCTCCGCGGTGCATTCTGTGCTGCTGCGGTTCGCGCTTGTCTTAGGGCTCCTGTCCCTCGCTGCGGTGGAGGCACGCGAGTGGCCGGCACCGCGTCAGCCCCAACCACCGCAGGCTCTGTTCGGGGACCTGTATGTCGCGGTGCAGACCCAACATCTCTTCGAGGACGGCAAGACCTTTGCCGATGCCGTGCCGGAGGGCTCTGCGCAGGCGATCCTGGCCGCCTACCATGTCCAGCATCCCCGGGATGCGGCGGAGTTGCGTCGCTTCGTGGCGCAGCACTTTACCCTGCCGGGCGTGGCCTCCACGGCCGCTTCGCCCCGCGCACAGGGTTCGCTTATGGCGCACATCGATAACCTGTGGACGCAGCTGACGCGGGAGACGCCGAACGCGGCGCCGGGCTCTTCCCTGCTGCCGTTGCCGGCACCTTACGTTGTGCCCGGGGGCCGTTTCCGCGAGATCTACTACTGGGATTCATACTTCACCATGCTCGGGCTCGAGGAGAGCGGCCGGCATGATCTGGTGCTCGACATGGTCCGCGACTTTGCCTACCTCATCGACGCATACGGACACGTGCCCAACGGCACCCGTACCTATTATCTCAGCCGATCGCAGCCGCCATTCTTTTTTGCGATGGTCGCGTTACTCGAGCCCGCAGCTCCGGGGAAAGCCTTCGCGCGCTACCTGCCCCAACTTAAGCACGAGTACGCCTTCTGGATGGCGGACGCGGCCGGGCTGTACCCCGGCAGCGCGCGCCGGCGCGCCGTCGCGCTGCCGGACGGGGCGATCCTCAATCGCTACTGGGACGATCGCGATACCCCGCGCGATGAGTCCTACGCGCAGGATCTGGAACTGGCGCGCGCAAGCGCTCGCAGGCCCGCTCAGCTGTACCGCGAAGTGCGCGCGGCGGCCGAGAGCGGCTGGGACTTCGGCTCGCGCTGGCTCGCCGACGGTCACACGCTCACTTCCATCTACACCACCGAGATCGTGCCGCCGGACCTGAACAGCCTTTTATTCGGCCTGGAGAACGCCATCGCCGCCGGCTGCGAGACCCAGGGCAACCGCGCCTGCGCGGGGGACTTCCAGGCGCGCGCGCAGCGGCGGCGAGCCGCAATGGACCGCTATCTGTGGGACGCGCAGGCTCGCGCCTATCTGGATTACCGCTGGACGCAGCATACGCGCGTGCCGCGCCTCTCCGCGGCGACGCTCTACCCCCTGTTCGTCGGGGCCGCCAGCGAAGCGCAGGCCGCGGCCGTGGCCACTACCACGCATGCCTCTTTGCTCAAGGGCGGAGGCCTGGTGACGACGATGCTTACCACCGGGCAGCAGTGGGATGCGCCCAACGGCTGGGCGCCGTTGCAATGGATCGCGGTGAGCGGTCTCAGCCGCTATGGCCACAATGGACTTGCCGAGACGGTCGCCTGTCGATGGATGTTGAACGTGCGGCGCGTATATGCCCAAAGTGGCAAGCTCGTGGAGAAGTATGACGTGGTGAATGGCGAGCGCGCGGGCGGGGGCGGGGAGTACCCACTGCAGGACGGGTTCGGCTGGACCAACGGCGTGACCCGCAAGCTCATGGCCGTTTATCCCGCTGATGCCGCCGCCGATCATTGTCCGTTGCCGGAGCCAGGGACACGATGAATTCGACCGCATCGACCGACAACCCTCCGGAAAGCGCTGTGCGCGGCCTGCGTCTGTTCGTGTTCGCACTGTTCTTCGTCTTCGGCGGTATCACCAGCCTCAACGACGTCATCATCCCCAAGCTCAAGGGGCTGTTCACGCTCAATTACGGCGAAGTCATGCTGATCCAGTCAGCGTTCTTCACCGCGTACCTGCTGATCTCGATTCCGGCCGCCGCTATCGTCACCAGGCTCGGCTATATGCGTACGGCGGTCATCGGCCTTCTCACCATGACGGCCGGATGCCTCTTGTTCGTGCCGGCATCCTCCTCGGGCCTGTTCGCGACCTTCCTCGTCGCGCTGTTCGTGCTCGCCTCCGGCATCACCGTCGTGCAGGTGGTCGCCAATCCCTTGATCTCGATGCTCGGTAAACCCACGAGCGCGCACAGCCGATTGACGTTTGCGCAGGCGTTCAATTCTCTAGGCACAACGATCTTTCCTTATGTCGGCTCGATACTGATCCTGGGACCGCTCGCCGCGATCGATCCGCAGACTCTGAACGGGCATGCGCTCGAGCGGTTTCGCACCCAGGAGACGCAAGTCATCGTGCACACTTATCTGGGTCTGGCGACCGCGCTCGCGCTGCTTGCCGGCCTGGTATGGCTCTTCCGCAAGCGTCTGGTGGAGACCCCGAGCGAGTCGCCGACCCTGCACCACGCGCTAACATTGCTGCGCCGTGTGCGCTTTGCCTACGGCACCGCATGCATCTTCCTGTACGTGGGCGCCGAAGTGGCGATCGGCTCACTGATCGTCAGCTACCTGATGCAGTCCAGCGTCCTCGGGCTCGCTCAGCAAGCCGCCGGCAAACACGTGCCGTTCTACTGGGGCGGCGCCATGGTGGGCCGCTTCATCGGCGCCTACCTCTTGCGGGTCATCTCTCCGGGGAAGGTGCTGATGACGGCGGCATGCGCGGTGATCAGCCTGCTCATAGTCTCGGCGAACACAACCGGGCCGATCTCCGGCTGGTCGCTTCTGGCGATCGGGCTCTTCAACTCGATCATGTTCCCGACGATTTTCTCGCTGGCTTGCGAAGGTCTCGGTGCTCGTGCCGCGGAAGGCTCCGGGATCATCTGCGTCGCCATCGTCGGCGGCGCGGTGGTCCCCCTGATCACCGGGCATACTGCGGACGCCCTGGGACTCAAGGCCGCGCTCTTGGTTCCGGGCATCTGCTACGCCGGCATTGCGGGCTTCGGGATTTATGCCCGCCGTCCGTGGCGCGATTCGATACCGCCGCCAGGGTCGTTGGGTAACTGTACCGCGGTGTCTGAGCGGTGACACCGCGCAACTACATATAGAAAGAGTGGGTAGAATCCGACCCGCGGACGGTTACGAGCGCTAGCGCTCGTAACCGGCAGCTCCGTCGCCATAAATCCCACCGCCATTGTCGCGATGGGATTTTTCAGGACCCGAACTTACCCAACAGCTATATCGAAATCCCATGCAAGGCGTGCATGAAATTCGCAGCCGAAGTGGCGAACGCAGATCCGAGACCTAGAAATCGTAGTTGATACCGACGCGGATCAGGCTCGCGGTGAAACTGTTATGGATGCTGTCGAGCGAAAAGCCCGAGAATATCGCGCAAGCGTTAGGAGCGGTGCTCGTGCAGTTCGTGGTGGAGTTCTGGCTGCTCTTGTTCAGACTGATGTACGTGTACTCGAGTTTCGCTGACCACTGTTCGGCCAGTTTGTACTCGACGCCGCCGCTGATCCCGAAGCCATGGGAGCCAGTGTTCTTCCCGCCATCGAAAGTGGCCGTGGGACTTGAGGCGCCCGTCGGCGTGTAACTGGCCATGAGATCATGGGTTCCGCTGGTGAAGACACCGCCGACCCGGATGTAGGGCAACCAGTTATCGATCGCGTAGCCGAGCCGGGGCCCGATGAGCGCCACACCGTTTGGGCTCACCTTGCCGTAGAAGGAATAGGTGCCCTGCGGGAAGACATTCCCGGTGTAGGTCACCGTTTTGCTCTTGCTTTTGCTTTCCCAGAACTCGTACTCCGCCTCAAGGCCCCACACCCACTCCTCGTGCTGGAAGTTGTAGCCAACCTGTACGCCGCCGACGCCCACACTCTTGTTGGGACAGTCCCGGTTGTTGAATGCCGCGGTGCCGGCGGCCGGCCCATTGGCCGTCCAGGTGTTGCACGTGGTACTGATCGCAGCACCGCCATTAATGCCCACATAAAAGCCATTCCACATGGGGCTCGATGATGTCGCGATTATTCCCTGAGCCGACGCTGCGCCGGAGATTGCGGTCAGCGCGATGAGTATTGGCAAGTGACTTGTGGGTCTCATGAGTAATCTCCGTAAGCGTAGTCTAAGCGTAGTCAATGTGTCGGCGATCTGGCCACAGGATAACAGGCAAGCTGCGCGAGGGTGCAACCGTCACTGTGAAGTTTAAGATCATAGAACGCACATACTTAAGGAAGACTTACACGCTGATGACCAATTGATTCGGTGTCGGTTCTGAGCACTTCTGGCAGTGCCACTCAATAGCGATATACGCTCGCGTCGAGGTTCACGCTATTGGCCCTAAGGCCCATGCACCCTCGCTTACAACGCGCAATCAATGATCAAATTGGCCCGGCGCGTCCGATATTGGGTCCGAGTGATGTGCGGCGCCCGAGATGTCGGCTGTCTCGTCTCTGCAAGCGGCGGGCAAACAGGGCGTTCGGTGTCGGAGAACGGCCAGGAAACCTAAGCCGCTGCGCTAAGCAGCTAGTATTGAACCGGCTGCGGCGCGATAACCGATGCCGCTACGCCTAAGACCGGTGTTGACGCCAACGACGGAGCGACTACGTCCGCCCCCGGGCGCGCCAATTTAGACGGGCCCACTCTTGAGTGAGGTTCTGCCCAGTAATATGGGTAGCAAGACAGCTGCAATACCGCTATGCAGGATGGCCGCCGGCCAAAGCAGAAGGCCGTGTACCGCCGTGGCGACGCCGACCCAGATGAACAGAATCACCGCTGCGACGTTGAACACAAACAACCCCAACACGGCACCGCGTGGTGGCGTCGTTACTGCCGTTGACGAATAGGCAATGCCTAACGCTAAGAGCCCAATGCCTGCGAACCGGCTCATTATCACACCGGCACCATCTAGCGGTGCGCCCAACAGTAGCTGACATGGAAGTTTGGGAATCGCGATCAAGGTGACGCCCACGACGATTTCAAGCCACGCCGCCGCCCTGACAATATTTTTCTGCAGCATTAAATTATTCTCATTGACGTTGGCCACGACCGGCCATGAACACTCGTCCTTCGGTGGCCATTCTAGCGCCTCAGATGACGGAGGCAGCCGGACGCCGACCGTCGAATGAAACCAACCCGCCGGGGGCTCGCTTCCTGACCCTGAGTTGCCACTCATGAACGGCGGCTTTGGCGCAGGCGGGCTCATTTCCAGAACCGAGAATAAACGCTAAACTATTGTTTTTATTGGTGCCCGGGAGAGGGCTCTTACCTCGACGATAAATTCCCCTCAATCATGGCCTTATCGCGCTGGGACTTTTTGAGTTACCCAGAACGTTACCCACACCAGTTGCGCGCTGGGGTGTGCACCCGCCGAGCGGCGCGGGGAGGAGCGAAGTTTGGGCCGCCCTTGGCGGCCGAATAGATCGGGTTCATGGCGTTGCCGAGCGTGGCGTTGATCGAGGCGATGGCGACCATCGCGGAGTTTGGTTGCTGCCGCAGGTCCTCCAAGAACACCTGCAGGAGGAGGACGATGGCGCGCAGATGCACGTCGATGCCAGCGGCCCAATTCTCCGAGGTTAATCCCTTCGAGCGATCCGGTGTCGACCGTGCCCGCACAGTGCACGAGCGCGCCGGTCGAGGGAAGCTTCCCGCGTGTCGCGGCAGCCGAATCGCGTATGGCTGCGGGATCGCGGACATCGACGCCGAGTCCCAGGGTGATGACACCGAATTCGGCGGCGATTTCCTCCGCACGGCTCTTTGCCTCGGTCGTCTTAAGATCCCACAACGTGAGCGGTCGCCCGACCGCAGCCAATGCTCGCGCAGAGGCGAGTCCGATGCCCGAAGCGCCGCCGGTAACGACGACTCCAGAAGCGGGGCTCCCGAGTCGCGGGCGAAAGGTCTTCTGCAGGGCTTCTCGTTCCATGCACTATCCTGTGCCGATCGGGGCGGTCATTCTACGCGGTCGCGCTGGTTGGCCCAGCCAGCTCATGTGATCCTCGGTCGAGCTACAGTGCTGACCTCTGGTCAGGCGCACAAAGGAAACTGTGCACGGCGACGATGACGCAGACCCGCGAGCGACGATGAAACGGTCCGCGCGGCTAACATCAATCCGAGCGGTGATGTCGTCCTCCAGCCATGCTGAGAGGACTTCAGGAATTCTTTAACGCGTCTCGGGGGAACTGCTGGGTCGCCGCCTGGTCTGACTTACGACCCCGCGCAACTACATATAGAAAGAGTGGGTGGAATCCCACCCGCGGACGGTCCGCCGAGCGCTGACGCTCGCGCCCCGTAGCAGGCCTTTCGGCGCTGCGGGATCACTTCCAGAAAGAGAATCGAAATAAACGCTAACTTGTTGTTTTTATTGGTGCCCGGGAGAGGACTCGAAGGGCGCCAATAAATCCTCGCGCAATCAAAGTCTTACCACGGTGGGACTATTTGACTTACCCACTAAGTTACCCACGCGAATTGCCGACTGGGGCGAGCATCGGTGATATACAAGGGGCCGGCGTGGGCGCCGGCTTTCCGGGACGCTATACTGTTAATCAATCTGATTCAGAGTGATTAACATGAGTAATCGGGTCGTGACTGCGCACATTCCAGACCAGCTCGCTCGCAAGCTCGACAGCCTTGCGGAGCGCCTCGAGCGCTCGCGGGGCTGGGTCGTTAAGACAGCGATTGAGGGGTACCTCGCCCTGGATGAGGAGCGTCACCGCCAGACGTTGGCTGCACTCGCTGAAGTCGATGCTGGGGCGACGATTGACCACGCTGAGGTCCGTGCCTGGGGGAAAGGCCTTACTACCCCTCGACGGAAATCGCGGCGCTGATTCGGTGGCGCTCCGCTGGACCCAGTCGGCCTACGCGGACCTGCGTCGACTGTACGACTTCCTGGAGCCCGTCGATCCTGGTGCAGCCACCCGTGCCGTACGTGTGATTTTCAGTCGCATCGAGCGCATCCCGGCGCAGCCGCGCCTCGGGGAGCGGCTGCCGCGCTTCGGATCCCGGGAAGTCAGACGCGTTCTCGCCGCGAAGTACGAGATTCGCTACGAGGTGACAGAAAGAGAGATCGTCGTACTGCGAGTCTTTCACACTCGGGAAGATCGATAGGCCCCACGGCCGACGCTGGAGGCTGCTAAAGAAGCTGGCCGTCAAGTATCAGCGGACCCAGCCCGACCAGAAGCTCGACCCATAGCTGACGGTCGTCGCCGTCAGCTATGGGGAGTCTGTGTCTGCTCCAGTGTCGTTGTTACTTGGCCAGCTCAATTTCGCCAGGGCGCCAGGTCTTGTTGAACCACGGATCCAAGGGACCATACAGGCGCAAGATCATGAACCAGCCCTTGCCGGGGATGGTCTGCACCCAGTTATGCTCCAGGCCGGCGGGGGCCTTGGGACCGAAATAGACATCCACCGAACCGTCGGCATTGACCTTGGTGGCCTTGTCCTGGCTGCTGACGCTCGGCGCCTTCTGGTCGGTCTGCACCATTGAGCGCGTCTGGTCGTCATACACTATGACTGACCAGAAGTCCTTGACGGGAACGTTCGGCGGCAAGTGCATCTTGTAGGATTTTCCACCGTCAAACGGGTTGCCGTTCGAGTCCTGCACGGACCAGGGATACTGCGATCCCTTACCGACCATCTTCATCTCCATAGCCGGCGTGACGCCAGTGGCAAAGTAGTAGTAGAAGATGTACCCGTCGAGGTTGGTAACCCCCGGCGACACTTCAAACTTGTAGCCGCCGAAGAACGGCAGGCGCCATGTACTCTTAGGATAGTAATACGCGTCTTCGTCGCGGATCTTGAAGGCGATGGATCGCGCCGTCACCGCGCCGATGTTGGCCGCATCCGTGAGGATCTTCTTCATGCGCGCGTCGGGGGTAAAGGGCTTGCCCTTCACGATTCCGATGGAAGCATAGAGCCCCATGGCGGTGGGATCGGCGGCGTTGGCCGGCTCTTCCTGGATAACCTTGTTCAGGAGATCCCAGAACGCATAGTCACCCGGTGCCACGAAATTCGACGGCGTGCCTGACATATTGACGAACTTCACCGCGGGCGGATGGGCGGCATCCTCAAGCTGATAAATTTTCAGATTCTTCTTGACCGATTCAACTGAGGGCCTGGTCGCTCCCTCGACAAGAAACGCCCGGAACACCAGCCAGTTTCCGTACGTGGTTGGTCTAACGACGTTGTAGCCAGCCGGGACTGCGCCCTTGTAGTCGGGTGGCAGCACGAGATACTTGCCGCCGGCGCCCTTGTCGGCCCCGGTAATGCCCACATCAGCGACCCAGCGATACCAGAAATCATTGAAGAGCCCCAGCACCCTGGGCGGAACCTCCACGACCAGCGGCCCCTTCTTAGTGTCCACCCAGATGAAGTTGTAGATCAATGACGATCATCCGGCGATGATCCGGGTCGTCGACGGTTCCGGCGCTGCCATTCAGCTCGAATTATGGTCTGTCCCCGCTGCGGGCCTGGCCGGAATTCTCCTCAGCGAGCCCCCTGGTCTAGCCATCGGCAAAGTCCGACTGGCCGACGGATCCACCGTGTTGGGTGTGCTTGGCGAGGCCGCCCTTGTCGAAGGTCAGCGCGAGATCACCTCGCACGGCGGATGGCGCAGCTACATCCAATCCAAAACAGGGGTATGAGATCATGAAGTTCGCTGGAGTCTCCGTTCTGCCGGAAGTCGATCCGGGGCAGGCGCCATTCTGGAGACAGGTTTTGCGCGGCTACTCGCAATGTGCCTTCCAGGCCAACGAACTTACTGCGCTGTTCTTCATTACTGCAGCAACTGTCTTCAACTGGCGCATGGGCGCTGCCTATGTCGTGTCGGTGGTCTTGGCCACACTCGTGGCCAAGTTGCTTCGGGGAAACGCCGAACTGCTCGGACTTGGCCTGTACGGGTTTAATTCCGGGCTCATGGGACTGGCCCTCATGAACTTCTTTCAGCCGAGCCCGGAGCTGTGGTGCTGGGTGCCAGTCCTGGCGGCATTGGTCGCTGCCCTCACCATCACAATGGCTCGCTGGCTGCCATTTCCGTTCCTGGCCGCTCCCTTCATCGCCACGTTCTGGATAATTTGGCCCCTCGCAGATGTCATGGGGCTGGAGAAGGTTGATCTCGGGGCGTTCCCCCATGCCCCCGTAAAATTCATCGCGGCGACCGTTTCAGCGCTCGGGGCGGCGCTGTTCGCTTCAGGCCCTGTGGCCGGGTTGATCTTTCTCGCCGGCGTGCTCGTCAGCAACTGGCGCCACGCCGTTGTGGCCCTCATGGGGGCTGCGCTGGCGGCCTCGCTGGCGACGCATGTCGGAGCCCCTGGGGTTGCGATCAACAGTGGTTTCGTCGGTTTCAACGCGGTTCTCGCGGCGATGGCAACGTATGCCCTGGTTTCCACCGATCTCCGCTTGGCAGCTTTGGCCGCCCTAGGCGCTACCTGGATTTTTAGCTTTGTCAGCCGGCTGGGGGTGGCGCCCGCCCTTGCCTCGGGCTTTGTTCTTACCGTGTGGCTCATCCTACTGGGGGGATGGCTCAACCCTCGGTTCAATCGCGGCGAGCCGCGCACCACGGCGGAATAGCACTCATTCAGGAGGAGACAAGCGTCCGATGATAGCGGCGCAACATCGCTTGGGTGCGAATTACATAGGGTATTCATTGGGGTATTGATAGGGCGTTAATAGGCAGATTGGAGGCGACTGGATAGGAGTTTCACAGTCTGTAATGCGATTTTGATTCGGTGAACTGCGTTGGGACGGAGGCGAACGACTCGACGCCGCCCAACGGGTTCGGGAGGATAGGGGTGACTTCGGCGAGGTCGCCGCGGGATGCCAATTCTGCGCCACGCAACGCTTCGCGGACTAGGATCGAGAGATGCAGACGCGCGCGACGCCGGCGACAACCATCGACGAGGTCGAAGCGCAGAAAAGGAGCCCTAATAGACGCTGCCCGCTGCATTCAGGACAGAAACGAAAACGAGGTCTTGCAGGTTCGCTGTCCGCTTTCGCACCCAGAGTAATGAATTCCAGATCTGTTGTGTGGCTTGTGCGTGAGCTCTTAACTCGATCAAGCCAGCCACCCACAGAGCTACTCGCACGATGCTTTGTTACCCACAAAGCGATCGCGAAAATTTCGGTGAAATTTTGCTCAGCGAGCAGCCACTTACGTGCGCTGCGCACGAATCCACTATAGTGCGCGGCATCAGGTTCGATGCCTCTGCTATTCGTGAAAAGATCTATAATGTTATGATTAACCAGGAAAAACTGGTGCCCGGGAGAGGACTCTTACCTCGCAGAAAAATTCCACCGCAGTCATAGCCTTAGCGCGGTGGCATTTTTGAGTTACCCCGAAAGTTACCCAGCGGTTGCAGGCACTGGGGAGGTATCCGCTGTTACTGCGTGCCATCCGTTGGTACGGAGTTCCTTAGGACTGGATGCTGCGCGCACGCATCGCGCCGTCGTAGTCACATCTTCACACAAGCGGCGCGCCGAAGAGTCGCCCGTGAAAGAAGAAAATCAACCCGAAAACGAGGACCGCAACGAGTGGCCGGACGATCCCGATCTCCCTCAATGCCGAAAGAATATTGTTCCTGCCGCTCAGGATCGCGGCAAATGGGACACTGGAGGTAGTCTGCGCGAACCGTGCCCAATTATTCCCGAATCGGCGGCGCCGCTTGGCATCAATGGCAACCGTGCCGGCGAGCGCTAGCAGCAGTAACGACCCAAAGAGAATGAGCGAGGCCAGGTCACCGTTCGCGACCAGGTGTATCAGCGCCCAGAGCGCCACGCCCCACAAGAAGGGATGGCGCGTAATGCGAACGACGCCACGGGCAATGTCAGTTCCTTCCGCGAGTTTTGATTCCATGCCGACTTGCGTGGGGCTGGGCGTGGCAAGGCCGATTACGACGAAGAGGAATGCAACGAACACCAGCACGAACGCGATTACTCGTAAGGCCAGTGGCTGATCCCACAAATGCTCCGTGGGGGCGTGCCTGTAGGCGTAGACCATCCAGAGCAGCCCGAGCAGGGAGGCGAGAGCGAATGCCCCGCGATAAGGACCCTCGCCGAGGCGTGCCACCAGCGTGTCACGCAATCGCGTGCCGGACACGGCAAGATGGATCAGCAGAAAATAGCCGCTTGCGGCAATGAGGTTGAACATGAAGATGGTCCCGTCTATTCAACCATTTTACCCCGTATGAGAGGTGTCTCCGGTTTCTTATAAGGGTGCTCCGCGACGCTGGGGCGCCTCTCGAGCGCGCGAGTGACGACATCATCTGCCGTTATGGCTCGTTAGGCGGATTTTGGACCCCTAGCTGAGGGTCACATAGCCGCCATGCGACCGCGCAAATCCACCCAGATTACGCATCCTTGCCTGAAGACCGATAAAGGACTATATTCAGTCCTATGAAGGTAGCCGGGAGCCGACGTGCGATATTCAACGCAAATCAAACCAATTAGCTATCTGAAGGCCAATGCAGCAGAGGTGCTGCAGGAATTGACTGATCAGCGTCAGCCGATGGTTATTACTCAAAATGGTGAGGCCAAAGCCGTAATACAGGATGTGGCCTCTTACGAGCAGACCCAGGAAACACTGGCGTTGCTCAAGATATTGGCGCTCGGGAACCAACAAATCGCGCAGGGCCGGGTGAAACCGCTGGTCGACGTGGTCAAAAGAATCCGCGCTCTGAAGGGGACGGAGGACTAATGGGATTTCAGGTCGTTCTCACCGAAGACGCTGAACGCGACCTGGAAGATATCGTCACCTACATAGCAACGCATGACTCGGCCCGTAGCGCGGAGCATGTGCTGAGTCGAATCCTCGAGATTGCCGATAGCCTTGCCGCCGCACCGACGCGGGGCTCACAGCCCAAGGAACTCCGTTCACTGGGCGACCAAGAATATCGGCAAGTATTCTTCAAGCCCTATCGGCTGATCTATCGAGTCGTGGGGCAGAAGGTTGCTATTTATCTCATCGCCGATGGGCGCCGGGATATGCAGTCTCTGCTGGCGCGACGATTACTAGGCGGATGATCCTGCGTCTTCGCACACCGCGCAATCTGACAGCCGACCTTCAGGAATCCTTATCCCCCTCCCCGAACTCACAGCGTCTTGTGGCTCAGGAAATGACCGGCCACCTTGAGTTCGCGGAGCATTGAGCGCTTCTTGGTCACATGCGTCTCCATGCGCTGCAGAATGTCGTCGAGAACACTAACCGCCTCGCAAACATGAGGGCCCTTATTGAGCATGACGCACTCTGCACGCTCGCTCATCGCGGCGTCTGTGATTTCCGCCCGCGACGGCAGGCCATCCTTCGCGAGACTCTCGAGCACCTGCGTGGCCCAGATCACAGGCACGTGAGCTGCCTCGCACAACCAGAGGATTTCCTCCTGCACTTCGGCGAGGCGCTCGAACCCGCATTCCACTGCGAGATCACCGCGCGCGATCATTATCCCACAGCACAGGGAGCGCAGGCCGGCGAACAGCATCTCGGGCAAATTCTCAAAGCCGCGGCGCGTTTCGATCTTGAGAATAACTCCAAGGTTCTCACCACCGAGGCGCTTGAGGTGTTGCTGCAAAAGCTCGACATCCGCGGCACTGTTCGCGAAGGATAGCGAAACCATGTCAGCGTGGTGGACAACGAATTTGAGATGTTCGACATCCCTAGCGGTAAGTGCGGGTAGCCTTAAGGCGCTATCGGGAAGGTTGATACCCTTGTCGCCTCGTAGTTTCTGGCCGCATTCACGCGCGCGATTGATCTTCACGGTTGCGCAGTCAGGCTCGATGCTTTCGATCACCCCACCAATCTTGCCGTCGTCGAAGTAGATTGCGTCACCACACCTCACGTCCTCAAACACCTCGGGCAACGTACAGCTGATGACGGCTGGCCTCAGCAAGCGACCGCGCGCGTTGTAAGTCGCTGGGCGGCCGAGTTCGAGACTCCGGTTGATCACGAGGGTATCGCCCGTGTGCAGTACAATTGGATTTTCGCCCGTGGTGAACTGGCCGACGGCTGCTGCTGGCGCTTTACCTCTAGCGCCTACGCGCCGGATGCTCGTACCTGGAACGATGTAACTTGTGTTGGCAAGCTCGGTCCAGACGCCGGCAGCGTCGACATCGATCACCTTCAAGACACGACGCGCCGCACGGGCATCCGTGAACTTCAGAGTATTGCCCGCTTTGAGCCGTCGCAGCCAGGCCACCGGCAGCGTCAGAGTCGCATCGGCTGGCGAAGGTGCAGGGTGCCCTCCCTGCGCCGCCGTGAGCCATATGCGGGCGGGCGCAGTAACGTGCCCGTAAATGTCGCGCTCCGGACGAATCTTGAGCACTGCCGCACCCGGTGCCAGTGGCCCCGTGCGCAGCTTTGGTCCACCGAGATCCATCGCGACGCGACAAGGTCGACCCAGCGCAGCGCTCGCTCGTCGCAAGTGTTCGATCATCCTGCCCCACACGTCCGGGTCGTCATGCGCGCAGTTGATACGCATGCAATCCATTCCTCTGCGCACGAGCTCATGCACGAGCGTGTAGTCGGCACCCACCTCGGTGGGGACCGTCACCATAATGCGCACTTGCCGCCCGGCGGGCGACGGACCGAGCAGCGCCTGCGCGTGCGAGTCGAGCAGTCCATGCTGGCTCGTCGCGTCGGGGGGCGCTGCCGTCGTCCCGCCCTTATAGCTGTGCAGGGCTTGCAATGCGACGCGTACTGCATCGACCGAGGCAAGCACGTGGGCTTCCGACCGCCCTAGAGACGACAATCCGAACGCGGACAGTCGAGGCTGCAGCACTCTCAGATCGTGCCGACGCAGGGCCAGATAGTGAATGAGGTTGATGGCGCTGGCCTGATGCTCTGCCGGCACAGCATCGAGGAACTCACGGCCGTCAGCGGCAACATTTCGAATGTCTGCACTAAGGGAGTCTAGTTCTGCAGACAGCGCCGCAATCTCCTGAGTGCGTGCGGCAGCATTCGAATGAGCGCGTGCGGGTAGTGAGGACATGGCTATGGGAACTCAACGTAAAGTGGCATGCTTGCCACCTTTGCGCAGGATCGATCGCGTATGGTTCATAGCGAGGACGCTGAGATACGTTGGGATGCGCGCCCCTTGCGCGAGTCGATCAAATTCCACTCGGTATATCTCGCCGACTTCGTGCATGGGAACCTGTAACTTATCGGAGAGTGCCCTGATCGTTTTGGCGTGGTCCTTGTCTGGAGGCAAAGCTGATTCGGTCATGTCTTCCACGTTTGGCGGAGCGCGCTAAACCGCTGCCGCCTCGCTTTGTTCAGCAAACAAAATGTAGGAGGACACACTAGCAAGGGTATGTGGCACGGTGAATAAGCAGAAGCCGCGAGAGACACGCATGCCTGAGCCCGCTTGCACCCTGGCCCGGCTATGTCTAGTTGTGTGACAGTTGGATGACAACGACCACTTGAAGACACGAAGCCGATCGGCCCTAGCTCGGTTGCGCGGGCCGCCGCTCATCGAAACGGTGATCGGGAGACTCGAACCTCGACGATAAATTCCCCCGGCGACTGAAATTGCGCGTGGGGCGCGCGCTCCCTCGCGCACATTCCAGGTCAATGCCGCGACGATCAAGCAGCTGCGCAGCCGGACAAAACTTAGTCAGCCGGAATTTGCCGCTTTGCTCGGTGGGGAGCTTAGTACGCTGCGAAATTGGGAGCAGGGGCGTCGCGAACCCACTGGACCTGCCAAGGCGTTGCTACGCGCGATCCGCAACGATCCGGAGCACGTTATTAGAGCGTTATCTCGAGCTGCCTAACCCTAACTCGGTGTCAGGAGAATCGGGGGCAGCTCAAACTTCCCAATCGTAGGATCACCCGGGCGTTCACTCGCCGGCAGCGGGTATGGAAGCGATCGGGAAGTCTTCGTGTGAATTCCTGGGCCCGCCACGCAAAATCCGGCCACTCCACCTAAGCTAGCTTGAGCTGTAGGGGAACTTAAGAGCCCGTGTGGTCATCGCGACTGCCTATACGGACAATCCCGAATTACGGGAGGTTTAGTGATGCACTAGTGTTGGACCATTCGCGAATGTCGCGCCGGCTTTGTGCAGCGGTGGAACATCAGGAGTGAGAGTCATGAACGAAGACAAGATCAAAGGACAGTGGAAGCAAATCGCCGGAAAGGTGAAGGCAAAGTGGGGCAAGCTTACTGACGATGATCTGAAAGTTGCCGAGGGCAACGTCGAATATCTGGCCGGTAAGATCCAGGAACGCTACGGCGTAGCCCATGCAGAGGCGGAAAAGCAGGTAAAGGAATTTAGCTCGAGGCTCTAAGGGACGAGGTTTGCCCATCGCCCGTTACAGCAAAGTTATTGGGCGGGGTTGCCCCAACAGCGTCGCAGGATTCACTCGAGACACAATACGAGTTTAGGCTCAGAAGACTGATGACGAGCACGCGCTCAGGCTGTCTTGGGCTGCAGCTATTGTGGGAGGATCACATCGCACAGAACAATCTTGAGCTCATGCGGACACTTGACGATTCGTGGAATGCGCAAGACTGGGAGACGTTCGAAAAGCGCCATGCCAAGGACACTGTTGTGCTTTGGCCGGGCCAGGCCGAGCCGACCAGGGGACGAGACAATCACAAGGCGGAGTCCATCGAGTTCTTCAAGACCTTTCCGGACAATCATCTGGTCAATCACCCATATAAGGTGGAGATTGCTCACGGCGAATGGACGTGCACCGTTGCGGATTTTACAGGCACGATGCGCGGACCGATGAAGGGTTCCGACGGCAAGCTGATCGGGCCAACGAACAGGAAGTTTCATATCGAGTTCTGCACCGTCGCACACTGGAAGAACGGCGAGATCGTCGAAGAGAAGCTCTTCTATGACTTGGTGGGATTGCTAAAGCAGATTGGACTTATGTGAGGCGCTTTGGCCGCTCGCAACGCTGCATCCAGGGTGGCTTGCTTTCTGCGCCAGCCGTTCAGCCGTGTCGGGTGTTCCGGTTCGTCAATCATCGCGACGGCGTAGTCCTGAATCTATGGCCGGTGGCATCTTCTGAAAGCCGCTTCGAGTAACTCAGGGCAGGGCGCACGACTTTTGATCCTCTGGCCGGGTAAACTGGCACGACGTCGAACGGATTATTTTCGCCCTGGAGGTGGTCGCGTATCACTCGCATCGCGGCTTTAGCCCGAAGTACGCCGAGCCCCGACCGCACTGATTTGCCGCACGGAGCGGTTGCCATCCGTGCGGCAAATCTTGGCAGATTACTTGACAGCGATCCGCTTTGGCTGTGCCTTGGGATGCTTGCGAATAGAGATCTCCAGAACGCCGTTGCGCCCGCTGGCACTCACATTCTCTGCATCTGCAGTGTCTGGCAAGATGAAGCGACGGTAGAACCCGCCTTGGTGTCGTTCTCTCCGCTCCTGCTGAAGCGCATTCTCTGCACCGCCTGAACTTGCTGCTTGCTCTTGGCGGCGCTCGCCGGAAAGCGTCAACACGCCATTGTCGAGCGTGACCTCCACTGCGTGGGGATCGACCCCGGGCAGGTCGATCAACAGGTCAAAGCGATCGGAGTACTCGAGTATGTCTACCGCAGGTATCCACTCCGCAGTAGCACTGCTGCTCTCTGCGTCACTCAAGTTGCCGAATACTCGATTGATCTCGTTCTGTAACTGGGATACAAGTGCCGAAGGGTGATAGCGCATCGTAGCCATCGAAACGTCCTCCAAGGTTTTGATGTGCCCGCGGTGCGCAATGTACGCACCGACCTACGATGCGCGACATAGGGACGGCCGCTGGACTTACAAGAGGGCGCTTCTACCCTGGGGCAATAAAGCCACGAACCCGGACTTATCTTCAGCTTAGACTTTGCAATAGATCTTTCGGAGGCGGGCCGATCTGAAGTCAAGCCGCCAGCGAAATGAGCACTTCTTATGGCGCATCGACGCGGAGGTGCCTCAGATTACGGTCCAATTGCTTCGGGCACCCAGCTGCCCACGGGCGGAAGTGCTCCCGGACTTCGGGAGCCCCGTTCGAACGGGAGGCCGATCGAGACATGAAGCGGGGGCTGCCGCGGTCTTGACGGTAGCTGTCGCTCGCGATCGATCAGGGCGTCAACGAGTCGGACCTCCGCGCTCGGCGCCCCGGACCCCGTAGGCCTGGCGAACGCTGCTATGCGTCCGTTCATGGGCAGCGGTCCCTCGGGATGGTGGGACCAGCACCGACTAACGGCGCTGATACCCTGATAAGAATACCTCGACCGCGCGTCGCACGACCCCTTTGACCGCCTCCGGCTTGACCGAGTCCATCACGCCCAGCAGCACTCGTTGCAACAGTTCCGATTCCAGAAGGCTGAGCAGATGCACGGCGGCGATCTTCGGATCGGTGGTGCGAAGCACCCCGCGCTTCATTGCCTTTTTCAGGAATTCGGCAACCTGCTTCTCCATCGGGGCGGTCGATCCCTCAAAAACGACTTTGCCAATGTTGGAGTGCCCTAGTTCGGCGATCGCGAGGCGACGGATTGCAATGGCGTCCGGTGAATAGAGCGACCGGCACCAGTCTTTGTCCGAAGTGCAGCAGTTCCTGCTTCAGATCATCCGCGTCGGGGTTCAGGGCAGCAGTAATCGTACCGAGTTCGAGTTCCTTGGCTTGATACATGACCTCGAAGAACAGCTTCTCCTTCGAGGGAAAGTAGTTGTATAGCGTCGCTTTGGAGCCGCCGATCCGCGCACGGATCTCCGACATGGAAGCACGTTCGAACCCCACCTCCCGGAAAACGTCGGCGGCGGCCTTAAGAATCGCCTGGCGTTTCGATTCAGTCTTGGTCTTCATGAGTGCCAATTATCAGAACTGATCGGTACAGTTTACTTCTTGGCGCATGCACGTGCAACCAGACACGCCGCCGGTACATGAGATTCATGTCCCGGCAGTGACGCTCGAGCCCGCGAGCCCTTCATCTCTGCTCAGCCAGGCGGGAGGCGGAACTCTCCGAACGTTTAAGCCACCCGCCACTGTTTCGAGCGGATTCGTGCGGCTTCAATTTGTCGGCCAGCAGGCGCGTAAGCCCTGAGGAAAGCGGCTACCGCACGTTTTGCCGCCAGCAGTATCTCCGTCTGACCGGGTAAACCTTCTCGCACGTGCAAGAGCAAGGGTTCGAGGATCTCGGCCTCGAGCAGCGCGCCGAGATGATCGGCGGCAAGAGTGGGGTCGTCACGGCGGAGTGTTCCAGATGCCATGCATGCGGACATGAATGCCGAAACGTGTGTCCGCAAGGCGGTAATCTTGTCGAAGAACAGCTTGCCGGTGCCGGAGCGCGCAGCCTCCGCGATCATCAGCCGCCGCACTTCCAACTGTTCCGGGGAACAGATGAAGTTCAGAAAGCTCCTGCCAAAGTCGAACAGCGCGACAGCCGGATCGGCACTGGATGCGTCGAGATGCTTCAGAGTCCCCGCCATGTAGTTTTCGGCGGCCGCCATCATGCATTCGACGAACAGTTCTTCCTTTGAGGGAAAGTGACTGTAGATCGTCGCCTTGGAACCGCCGACCTCGGCGGTGATTTCCGAAACCGAGGTCTTATCGAACCCCTGCGCCCGGAACAGCCGGAAGGCGGTGTCCAGGATGGCTTGCCGCTTGCTGTCGCTCTTTTTCACGTTGCTCGTCCTCCATCTTTGCAGCGGTTCTCCAATACCGTACCGAAAGTTCAGCTTAAGCAGTTGCGCGCCCCTGGTCAAGGAAACCGGAACTGTACGATATGGTTCAGAAATGTTGACAACCGTTCAACTCGTATGCTAAACTGTACCGAACAGTACATGTATTGGAGATGACTGCAATGCTAGAAACCAAAGGCCTCCGGCGCCCCACTGGCTGCACGCCTCATCGTGAAGGCGCTGCTTTCCGCCAGCCTGCTCGCAAGCGCAGGCTGTGCACCGCTTCCCCGCTGGACTCGCCGCCGCCATGAAAAACGTCGAGCAGCTCGGCAGCGCGACACTCCTTCTCCGCGCCGGATGCGGCGTGGCCGGGGGATGGATGGTGGCGTGCCTACGGGGATGCGCAACTCGACGCGCTCATCGAGGAGGCGCTCGCGCGGTTCCCCGGACCTCGACCTCGCCCGGGCGCGGCTGCACGCGGCGATGGCTCAGGTGCAGGGCGCGCATGCCCCGCTCATTCCTGAGGTGACCGGCACGGCCGCTCTCACGGAGCAGAAGCAGAGCTACAACAACCTCATCCCGAAAGCCGCGCTGCCCCAGGGCTGGAACGACTACGGGGTGGCCACGGTGAATCTGGCCTGGGAACTGGATTTCTGGGGCAAGAACCGCGCGGCACTGGCTGCAGCAGTCTCCGAGCAGCGGGCCGCGCAGGTCGAAGTGGCGCAAACCCGCCTGATCCTCTCGACCTCGGTGGCTTCGGCCTACGCCGGGCTGGTGCATCTGTACACCTTGCGGGACAACGCCGCGGAGACGCTGGCGATTCGAACCAAGACCGTGGCCCTGTTCCGCCAGCGGCACGATTTCGGTCTCGAGACCTTGGCGAGTGTGCGTCAGGTCGAGGCGCGGCAGTCCGCAGCGCAGGGCGACCTCCTCGCGATCGATGAACGCATTGGCCTGCAAAGGAACGCGATCGCGGCGCTGCTCGGCGCCGGTCCCGATCGGGGCCTCGCGATTACCCGCCCCACCGCCCAGTTCCCCGGTTCCCAGGGGTTGCCGCAGAACCTGGCCCTGGAGCTTCTCGGACGCCGACCCGACATCATCGCAGCTCGCTCGCGCACCGAAGCGCGCCGCCCGGCGCATCGATCAGGCAAAGGCGGGCTTCTACCCGAGCGTGAACCTGCTCGGCTTCGTGGGCCTGCAGTCGCTCGGTATCGACAATCTCACCAAGTCCGGCTCCGGCGTCGGCAGCATCGGGCCGGCGATTTCGCTGCCCATCTTCAACACCGAACGTCTCCAGGGCCAGCTGCGCGGCGCGCATGCGGAGTACGAAGCCGCCGTGGCGACCTACAACGCCACGCTGTCGCAGGCGCTGCGCGAGGTCGCAGACGCGGCGACCAGCCGCAGGTCCCTGGATGGGGAGCTCGCCGCATCGCGGGCAGCGGTCGCGGCTGCGGCAGAAGCACATCAGATTGTCAGCCGCCGCTACGAGGGTGCGCTCGCCACCTACCTCGACGTACTGACTGCACGAAGATGAGTTGATCACGGCCCAGCGCTCCGAGGCTGAGCTGGAAACCCGTGCGCTGATTCTCGATGTGGCGCTGGTGCGTGCCCTGGGAGGCGGCTTCTCGCCCGAGAGCCTCGGCGCCCAATCCCGAACCCCCAATTTAGAACCCAAGCACTCTTGAGGAGAATGCAATGAGCGAGCCCATTAAAGCTTCTGATACACCTGTCCCGACTTCGACGCCGCAGGACACGGATGCCAAGAGCCGCAGGAAACGAATCCATCCTGTTCTCGCTCCTGGCTGCTGACGGTCGCCACCGCAGGAGGCGGCTATTACACGTACTGGAAGCGCGTCGGTTCACGCTATGTGTCGACCGACAACGCCTACACGGCCGCCGAAGTTGCCGTGGTTGACCGCCGAGATCGACGGACCGGTCGCGGCGGTGAATGTCATCGACAGCCAGCAGGTCAAGCGCGGCGACGTGCTGATCGTGATCGACGACACCGATGCCAGACTCGCGCTGCGGCAGGCGGAGGCGGATCTCGCACGCGCCCGGGCACAAGTGGCCTCGGCAACGTCCGACGTCGAGCGCTCGGGGATCGATCTGCAACGACGCCAGGCCTTGGTCGCCTCGGGCTCTGTCTCGGGGGACGAGCTGACGAAAGTCATCAACGGCGCGAGCGAATGCTCGTGCCTCACTCAACGGCGGCCCGCGCCGCCGTGGCAGCTGGCGCAGGCGCGCGTCGAGAAGGCGAAGGTCGATCTCGGTCGTACGGTGATTCGCTCGCCCGATCGACGGGGTGATTGCCCGCCGCGAGGTGCAGCTCGGGCAGCGCGTCCAGCCCTCCACCCCGCTCCTGTCTGTGGTCCCGGTGACGCAGATCTACGTCAACGCCAATTTCAAGGAAGTGCAGCTGAAGAAGGTGCTCCCGGGCCAGAACGTCGAGCTCGTGTCCGATCTCTATGGCCACAAGGTCGCCTTCCACGGCGTCATCGAGGGCTTCAACGGCGGCACCGGCGCGGCCTTCGCCCTGATCCCGGCGCAGAACGCGACCGGCAACTGGATCAAGGTGGTGCAGCGGCTCCCCGTTCGCATCCGTCTGAATCCCGGATGAATTGGCGGCCCATCCGCTTCGAGTCGGACTGTCGATGGATGCCAAGGTCGACCTCCGCAGCCACTCGCAGCAACTCGCAGCGACCTCCGCGGCAACTCGCAGCAACTCGTAAGCGATCTCTGCAGCAACTCCTGAAGGACCTGTCATGTCCAACCTTCCCATGGAACCCAAGCACCCGCCCGCACTCGAGGGCGGGATGCTGTGGGTGGCCGGCATCGTGCTCGCGCTCGCGAACTTCGTCGCGGTGCTCAACATGACCATTGCCAACGTCACCGTACCGAATATCGCGGGCGCGCTCGGCGCCGGCTCGAGCCAGGGCACTTGGGTGATTACCTCCTACGCGGTGGCGGAGGCCATCACGGTTCCGCTTGACCGGATGGTTGTCCGGGCGCTTTGGCGCGGTGCGGCTGTTTTGCATCTCTGTCGTGCTCTTCGGCGCCTTCTCGCTCCTCTGCGGCATGTCCACATCCCTCGGAATGCTGCTTGGCATGCGCGTGTTGCAGGGTATGGCGGGGGGGCCGCTGCTGGCGCTCTCCCAGACGCTGTTGCTGCGCATCTTCCCCAAGGAGCAGTCCATGCAGGCCATGGGACTTTGGGCGATGACGACACTGCTCGCGCCCGTGGTCGGGCCGGTGCTCGGTGGATGGCTGTGCGACAACTACTCCTGGCCGTGGGTCTTCTTGATCAACGTGCCCATGGCATTGCTCTTCGGTGCTGATCGCCTGGGCGCTTGCTCAAGCGCTACCAGGATCCTGCGGTCATCAAACCGGTCGACAAGATCGGCATGCTGCTGCTCATCATCTGGGTGGCGGCACTGCAGATCATGCTAGATGAGGGCAAGGACAAGGACTGGTTCTCCTCGATGGAGATCCGCGTGCTCGCCATCACCGCCGTGATCGGCTTTATCAGCTTCCTGATCTGGGAATTGACCGAGAAGAATCCGATCGTCGATCTGCGCGTCTTCCGCCATCGCGGATTCAGTTCCTGCATGGTGGTGCTCGCGCTTGCGTTTGGCGCCTTCTTCGGTCTCAACGTGCTGACGCCGCAATGGCTGCAGTACAACATGGGCTACACCACCACCTGGGCGGGACTCGTGGTCGCGTGGGGAGGGCTCCTGTCGGTCGTCTTCTCCCCGATCGCGGCCAAGCTCGCTAACCGAGTCGATCCGCGCATGCTCATCTTCATCGGCTGCCTGTGGCTCGGCCTGGATACGTTCTGGCGCGCCTACGCCACCTCCGACATGAGCTACTGGGTGATCTGCATCCCGCTCTTCTTCATGGGGGTCGGCATGCCGATGTACTACGTGCCCCTGACCGGACTCGCCATGGGGTCGGTCAATGAAGAGGAGACGGCCTCCGCCGCCGGACTCATGAACTTCGTGCGCACGATCTCCGGGGCCATTGCGACCTCCCTGGTCACCACCTCCTGGCAGAACCGCAGCATCATCGCCCACGCCAAGCTCGCCGATATTGTCGACCCGAGCGGCCAGGTCGCATCGGCGCTTCCCCCGGGCTTAAGCGGACAGATGGTGCGCGAGATGCTCAACAACCTCGTGACCAGTCAAAGCCTGATGCTCGCCACGAACGGTCTGATGCTGGTGGTCGGCGCGATCTTCATCATCGCATCCGTCTCGATCGTGCTCGCGCCCAAAGCGGCTCGAGCGGTCGACGCTGCGTCAGTCGGGCATTGAGTCGGTTAGGAATTGCACACGAAGGAATCGCGGTATGGTCACGGCGCAAATCAGACTTCACCGGTGCTGGCAGGCGAGGGCTCTTCGCTGGACGTGCGTGTTAGGCGTCTTGGCACTTGCGGGATGTGCGCTCCCGCGTCGTGATGCACCACCCACACTTTTCAGTTCGGCGACCCCCGTGGATTTTCCTGCTGACGTGCGTTTCCTGAGCACGGATCGGGCGAGCGTCGAGACGAAATCCACAGCCGCTCTGCAGCGACTGAGAAGCCGATCGAAGGACGGAACGGTACGCGCTCTGGTCCTCTCCGGGGGCGGTGCCGGCGGCGCCTTCGGCGCCGGTGCCTTGGTCGGGCTCACCCGCCGCCAGGAACGCCCCCAATACGATGTAGTCACGGGCGTCAGTGCCGGTGCGCTCATCGCTCCGTTTGCATTTCTCGGTCCCGAATGGGACTCACAGCTGACCGAAGCCTTCACGAGCGGGCGAGGTGAGCAGATGAGTGTACGCGGACTGCTCGAGTTACCGTTTGGTACATCGCGCAGGAGCGCTGCACTCACAGCGCTCGTGGACCACTACGTCACTCCGGATCTCATCAATGCTGTCGCTAGAGAGGCCAGCAGTGGACGGCTTCTGTGGGTGGCCACAACTGACCTCGACAAGGAAGAAACGGTCATCTGGGACTTGGGTGCCATTGCGATGCGTGGCGGCGAGCCGGCTCGGAAACTATTCCGGGACGTCCTGGTGGCATCGGCGAGCATTCCGGGTGTGTTCGAGCCTGTACTCATCCACGTCCAGCAAGGGGGCAGGTTGTACGACGAAATGCATGTCGATGGAGGCGCATCCACATCGCTCTTTATCGCGCCCGTGGCAGCCTACTTTGCACTATTGGATCAGCGAGCCCTGGACGGTGCACGGGTGTATGTGTTGATCAACGGACAGATTATTGAGGAGCCCGAGACGACCCCCTTCAAGCTCGGATCGATCGTGGCGCGGACTTTCTCGGTGGCGTTGAAACACATGTCGCGAGCGCAGGTAGTCGCGGTCGATCAGTTCGCCGACAAGTACCGCATGTCGGTTCAATCGACGTATTTGCCGTTCGACTATCCCAAATACAGCTCGTCTGACTTTCGAGCATCGACGATGCGTCCGCTGTTCGAGTACGGGGCGCGATGCGCAGAGAGCGGACGTCTGTGGACCACCATGGACGAAACGATGGCCACAGTCGCCGCCGCAGCACCGGTCGCGAAGCAAAGCCCGCCGGCTGGATGAGGAAGTAGCGTGTCCGTTGAGGAATGTCCAGCTCGCGGCTGGGAGTACGCGATGAACGAGCGTCTGGAGCACCACGCGGCCGTCAACCGGCAAGCTGATTTCGACCACAGCGTCCTGGCAGAGCTCATCGCTGCGGCGCTGGAAGCAAGATCGCCCGTATTTCACGCTGAAGAAAAGAACTTTCGCGGGCGTGGCTGGAGGCCTCCTGGCGGCGGCAACCGAGTCGCAATGCCTTGGAGTTGCACTGGTCTCGCCGCCCCGGCTGCATTGTGCAGTGCAGGCCTGCTTCCACGTTCGCAGGCAGCGTCTGATGGTGCCGGCATGAGCCACTCACGTTACGCAGCTCAAGTACCAGTGACGTCAAACCTGCCGCAGTCGGAGATCGAGCCACGAAACACCTGCACGAAGAGATCTAAGATGACAAACGCCCAACAAACGGTTCACAAGCTACCCCCCGCGTCCTCTCCGTTCGAGTGCATCGCGTTGCTCCTGCAAGGTGGCGGTGCCCTGGGCGCTTACCAGGCGGGGGTCTATCAGGCCCTCTCCGAAGCACGGCTGCAGCCGGATTGGGTTGCCGGAATCTCGATCGGCGCCATCAACGCGGCGCTCATTGCCGGCAACACCCCCGAGACGCGACTTGCTAACCTCCGAACATTCTGGGAGCGCATCACGCCGGTGCAGCCGTTGGATAGCATCGCGAAGCTGGGACCCGTTTCCTGGATGCGCGGCGAGCTCGAGTCGGGGACTGCTCAATCATCTGAGTGCAGGCACCGCGATCCTGACCGGCGTACCGAGCTTCTTCCAGCCACGCCTCCCGGTGGCCTGGTTGCAGCCGCCCGGATCACTGGAAGCGACCAGTCACTACGACACCGCGCGGCTGAAATCCACGCTCGAAGAGCTGATCGACTTCGACCTGCTCAATTCCGGACAGACGCGCTTCAGCGTGGGTGCCGTCAACGTCACTTCGGGCAACTTTGTCTATTTCGACAACACGACTCACCGGATCAGGCCCGAACACGTGATGGCGAGCGGCGCGTTGCCGCCCGCCTTCCCGGCGATCGAGATCGAGGGTGAGTTCTACTGGGACGGCGGCCTGGTCTCGAATACGCCGCTTCAATGGGTGCTCGAGAGCGAGCCGCAGCGCGACACGCTCGCTTTCCAGGTGGACCTGTGGAATGCACGCGGCACTTTTCCGCGCAACGTGGCCGAGGTCATGACCCGCCAGAAGGAGATCCAGTATTCGAGCCGGACGCGCAGCAACTCCGATCGGTTTCGGTACACCCAGAAGCTGCGCAATACCTTTGCGAGTCTGCTGGAGAAACTTCCCGATGAGTTGCAAGACCCTGCCTGAACTTGAAGTGCTCCGCCCGGTCGCGAGCGCCAAGGCCTACAACATCGTCCAGCTGATCTACCGGGCCAAAGGTTACGAGGGCGACTACAAGGACTACGAGTTCTCCCGCCTCAGCATGGAAGAGCACTGGCGGTCCGGCTACCACGACACGGTGCGCATGCTGCGCCACCCCGAAGTGCTGCAACGCCCTGACAACATCGAGGGTGTGCTCACCTTTGATCTCGAACAACACGGCCGTGAATAGGAGACCCAACGCCATGTGCTGCGATCCGACCGGGACAATTGTCGCGGGAGAAAGATCATGAACGAGCAAGAAGTCCTCGACCGGGCCTTCGCGATGCCACTGACGCAACCGGCATATCCGCGCGGACCCTATCGGTTCGTCGATCGCGAGTACTTCATCGTGACATACCGCACGGATCCCGAGCGCTTGCGCGCTGTGGTGCCGGCGCCGCTCGAGTTCGAGTCGCCGCTGGTCAAGTACGAATTCATCCGCATGCCGGATTCCAACGGCTTTGGGGACTACACCGAGAGTGGACAGGTGATCCCCGTGTCATTCCGGGGTCGCAAGGGTAATTACACGCACTGCATGTTCCTCGACGATCATGCACCGATCGCCGGTGGCCGGGAACTGTGGGGATTCCCGAAAAAGCTTGGGCGGCCCAACTCTGCGCACGGAAACGCGACATGTTGGTGGGCACTCTCGACTACGGTTCGGTCCGGGTGGCGACAGGAACCATGGGCTACAAGCACCGCTCGTTGGACCGGGCCAGCATCAAGACCGCACTCTCGACGCCCAACTATCTGCTCAAGATCATCCCGCACGTCGACGGTACCCCAAGGATCTGCGAGCTGGTGGAGTACTTCCTGGAGGATATCGAGGTGAAGGGCGGCTGGACGGGACCTGCGGCGCTCTCCCTTACGCCGCATGCGCTGGCACCGGTTGCCGAGCTGCCGGTCCTCGAAGTTGTCGCGGCGACGCACATCCGGGCCGATCTCACGCTGGGACTGGGCAAGGTGGTTCACGACTACCTCTGGCAATCAAGCACCCTCAAACGGCACGGAGTTACGGAGTTGCGACATGCGTCTTAAAGATAAGGTGGCCATCGTCACCGGGGCCGCGAGCGGCATCGGCAAGGAAATCGCCCGAACCTTTGCGCGCGAAGGCGCCCAGATCGTCATCGCGGACCTGGACACGGTGGCAGCCAAAGCTGCAGCAGCCGAGATGCATGAATCGGGTCAGCCAGCACTCGGGATCGGTATGGACGTCGGCAACGAGTTGCAGGTTGAGGCGGGGGTCAGGGATGCCATCGCCGCGTTCGGGCGCATCGACATTCTGGTGAGCAATGCCGGCATCCAGGTCGTGGCACCACTTGAGGAGCTTTCCTACGTGGACTGGAAGCGTCTCCTGGCGATACACCTCGATGGCGCATTCCTCACCACGCGTGCGGTTTTGCGGCACATGTACAAGCAGGGCAGCGGCAGCATCCTTTACATGGGCTCGGTTCATTCCAAGGAAGCCTCGATGCTCAAAGCACCCTACGTGACTGCCAAACACGGGCTCATGGGACTTGCCAAAGTCGTCGCCAAGGAAGGCGCCAGACACGGCGTTCGTGCCAACGTCATCTGCCCGGGCTTCGTGCGCACTGCGCTGGTCGACAAGCAGATCCCGGAGCAGGCTCGCACACTTGGGATCTCCGAGCAGGCCGTTATCAAGGACATCATGCTCAAAGAGACCGTGGATGGCGAGTTCACGACGACGCAGGACGTCGCTGAGGCCGCGCTGTTTTTTGCGTCTTTTGAATCAAACGCGCTCACGGGGCAATCATTGGTTGTGAGTCACGGCTGGTACATGCAATAGCGGGTGCTCACACGGGACTCCTGGCGCGATATTTCTGCGCCCGTACAAAAACTCGACTAGAGTAACCTGGTATGAATGTCAAAGAAGCGCCCGGATGGCTGCGCGATCACAGCAGCCGCATCATGACCGCGGGAATCGTCCTGGCGTTCTTGTATTTCGGTCGGTCCGTGCTGATACCCCTCGCGCTCGCCCTCATGCTGAGCTTGTTGGTTGCACCGCTAGTTCGGGCGCTTAAGCGTCTAGGAGTCGGCAGAACCTCTTCCGTGCTCGTTGCGGTTGTAGCACTCGCCGTGCTCGTGCATGGGTCTTGCGGTCGGCGCTCGGCACGCAAATCCTGCACATCGCCGAGAGCCTCCCTCAATACGAATCGAATGTGCAACGCAAGCTCGAGACCCTCGAGGAAGTAACCATCGGCCCGCTACTCCGGCTCGGCAACGAAACGAGTCGCTTGATCGAGATCCGCGAATCGGCAGAGGAGCGCCCCCGTCCGCGACCGTGATGTCGACCGCTCCCCGCCAGCAGCAGTGCCGGGTGGGGCGGTGCTCGAACCACGCAAATTCGGGTCCCACCCGCTGCAGCTTATGTGGAAGCTACTGAGATCCGTTTGGCGTCCGGTCCAATTCGCCGGTATCGTGCTTCTCGTCCTCGTATTCGTGTTACTCGAGCACGAATCACTGCGCGACCGCTTCATCCGCATCGCCGGCGCGACAGACATACGCTCGGCCACTCTCGCGCTTAACGACGCCGGCGACCGACTCTCCAGGTATTTTGTTTCGCAGTTCCTGGTCAACCTCGCTTTCGGGCTGGCCATCTGGATGAGCTTGAGCATGTTGCGCGTGCCGCAGGCCCTGCTTTGCGGAATTCTGGCCGGTGTAATGCGCTTCGTACCGTACGTCGGTGTGGGAATAGCCGCGCTCTTTGCCGCCGTCCTTGCCCTGGCCGTCGATCCAGGTTGGTCATTGGCGGTGTGCGACCTTGGGTGTATTCATCCTGCTCGACATCATCGTGGGACAATTAGTGGAACCACACCTTTATGGTCACGCCACGGGGCTATCGCCGCTCTCGGTAGTCGTGGCAGCCATATTCTGGAGCTGGCTCTGGGGTCCGGCCGGGCTGATCCTGTCCACGCCCCTCACGTTGTGTCTGCTGGTTGCGGGCCGGCACATGAAGGGGCTCGGTGTCTTCGAGCTGCTATTGGGCAATGCGCAGCCGCTGACGTTGCCGCAGAGGTTTTACCAACGGGCGCTCTCCGGTGATCCCCACGAGATCATCGCCAATGCGAGAGCGTTTCTGAAAAAGGATTCGCTCGCGGCGTACTGCGATCGCGTGATGATTCCGGCGTTGCATCTGGCACGGCTCGACGCAGAGGCGGGCGCCACTACTGGGGACCAGTTATTGAAGATTCGACGCGTCATCGTCGATGTCGCTGCCACGCTCAGCGGCAGCAGCCTCAAGTTCCTGCAACGCCGTCATCGAGGCGCGGTGCTAGGGGAGGTGAATGCCGGACGCTGGCTGCGTCAACAGCGCGAGCAACTGACTGGCAAATGGCAGGGTCCGCTCGGGGTGCCCCGGGGGTCTATCGTCATCTGCATCGAGTTGGGCTCACCAGCCGATGATCTCGCGACCGAGCTGCTCGTGCGGTTGTTGCGCAGCGAGAAAATAGATGCCCGGCATTTCTCTCCCGCAGAAATAAATGCCGGGCTGCCGCCTGGCGCTGACCCCGATGGCGTTGCCATCGCTTTTCTGGTGAGCGCCTTCCCCAGTCCGGAACGCGAGCGCGTCGACTCGATTAGCCAGAAGCTTCATGAGCTACTGCCGCAAGCGCGTCTCATCAGAGTCTTTTGTCCCGGAGTGGCCGCGTTAGCCGAATCCTCCGAGAGCCGCAATGTCGAACCTACGGCAGGCTCTCTCGGGGAGGCCGTCGAAATCTCTGTGTCTTGGCAGAAGGCGCGCAGCGAGTCGCGATTTCAACGCGTGGACATGCGAGCTACGTGGTGCTCGGGTTGACGGATTGAGAGACGGACGAGATCCGTCGTGG
Source organism: uncultured Pseudomonadota bacterium (assembly GCA_963806375.1). Classification (GTDB taxonomy): domain Bacteria; phylum Pseudomonadota; class Gammaproteobacteria; order Steroidobacterales; family Steroidobacteraceae; genus 13-2-20CM-66-19. The sequence continues at coordinate 31,909 of CAWDXW010000003.1, read as the reverse complement.
ATCTCAATGAATTCGCTACCGCAAGGTCATGAGCACAGACCGCAGTCGGTGCAATCTGCGGCCGTGGAATCATCTATAGTTCGTGTCCTAATTCGAGCCGCTGACGTCTCTCGAAATTACACGAAGAAAGTGTTATATCAGATTGAAAAATAACGACTTAGTGCCCGGGAGAGGACTCGCACCTCGGCAATAAATTCCCCGGCTATCAAAGTGTTAGCGCGGTGGGAGTTTTCAGTTACCAAAAAATTTACCCAGCAACTACATGCACTGGTGCGATATCCGCTGCTACCGCGTGCAAGCTGTTGCTACGGATCTGCGACAGGGGCATTCACGATCGCTGCACACAGGACATCGAGGTCCGGAGTTGACCCCGGGCTGTCGGTCGTGAATGGCCGGGTAGCTGATATGATAAATCCCCAGGGCGGCGCCACCTAGTCAAACCACCCCAGATCTTTCGTATCGGGCATCGCGAACGGTCTGTCAAAGAACTCAAGCACCGTTCGGTTGAAGCGTGCCGGATCTTGCACAGCGATCATGTGCGTTGCACCGGGGAAAATTACAAGCTGTGACTTTGGGAGTGTGTGGAATATCTCGAGCGTATGCTCGTCGCGAATCACGTCGCGGTCGGCGGCCATGACCAGCGTAGGAATCTGTATTTGCTTCAATTCAGCGACTGGAATGTGGGGCTGCGTTTCCAGCAAATCGAGAAGCTGCAGTTTTAGCTCTAGCGGCTTCGGGTTATTGCTGTGCGAAAGTTCTGCCATCGTACGGGCACGCAGGCGTTTGGCGCCGTCAAGCGCCCATAAGTAGGCCCCATTCGGCTCAAGATTCGCACCCATTACAGCCAGCATACTCACCTTGTCGGGGTGATGGATGCTCAACAGCAGTCCAATGATGCCACCATCACTCTGACCGAGCACCTTGAGGTGAGTGAGTTTGAGGTGCTCCAACAGCGCATTGATATCTTCAGCCATCCCTTCGTAGGTGAGTGCCGTCGTACCAAGATCAGACTTACCTTGTCCGCGACTGTCCATAGCGATGACTTGGTGGCCCCGTGAAAATGGCCCAATCTGCCCCTTGAATTCGCTGATCGATGCTCCATTGCCGTGAATCAGCAATACAGGCACGCCGCGTCCATAGGTTTCAAAGTAGAAGCGATTGCCATTAAACATGAAGGTATTGCCAGCGGCAGGGTTGCTGCCATACGCGATAGCGGTCGGGCGCGTCGCAGCCTTTGCTAGACCGCCGTCGATCAGCGCACACAGCCCGGCGATGAGCACGATGAGAGCGAAAGAGTATGGAGTCTTCATTTTTTCCTATGTGTCACGAAGGAAAGGCTCGATGGCCCAACCTTAGGAAAATAAATTCGCAGTGGCCGCCATGACAGAGACTCCATTGGACGCCCGGGATCGTGGTTCTCCCTATAATCATGACCCGAAGGTGCCGTGGTGAAAGAGCGGCGCATTTTCCAAAGCCTTTAGGGTTCGAATCTCTCCAAAAAGTACCCTAGGACGCGATCAATCAAGAGCAAGTTGCTCGAACCACTTACAAACGGCAATGGCTACTACATCGGCCTTTGACGCTTGATGATCAATGTAACGGTTGCTGCTTCCTTCTTCCCCACCAGATCCAGATGCCAATAGCCATCAGAATTGGCAAGGGCAACTGGAACAGGCTCCCCTCTGGGCCCGTCGCCCCTCCGCTCCATAGAGGATTCCCGGTCGGATGGGTCGTCAGTAGGTGTCCCTGAATCAGCATCCCGCTGTCCGGCGTTCCGTAGAAATAGGACTCAGCCCAGTCCCAACCGGCGTGGAAACCGACTGCCCAAAATAGCGATTTCGTGTACCAGAGGCTCAAACAGAAAACCATCCCGAGAGCACCCGCGCTGAACAGCCCAAGTGGCGATTCGCCGGGCAAGGAACGCGTGAAGCAGCAAAAAAACCGTCGAAAGAAGCAAAGCCGACCACCAGAATCCGATGCTCTGCGACAGTGTGTATTGGAGGTAGCCACGGGTTGCCAAGCAGTCACTCCGCTCAGCGAGTGTCCATGCGCGCGAATCCACCGCCTGCAGCACTTCACGCGAGATCGGGCCTCGCGCCTCAAGATTTCGGGACAGCGGGCGCCCGTGAACTGGTGGCACCTCATCGCCGCGCTTAAGTTCGCTTGCCCCATCGATAGCGTGGACGAGACAGTCCCATCGTCCGCAGATTTCGACTTTCCGTCAGTCGCTTGGCTGACAGCTGTAACCCGGTCGCTCCTACAGCGCGCGCGGGGCGATAAGCGCCTGATGTCACGCGCGCTGCGGCATTGCGGTCGCACACGAAACCAGATTCAGACTTAGATGTACCGGAGTACTTATGGCAGGCAAAAACACTGCAGTCTTTGGAATTTATTCATCGGCCGAACATGCAGAGCGTGCCGTCGACACGCTCATCACAGGGGGCTTTGACAGTTCCGATATTTCGGTTTTGCTTCCCGATACGCGAAGCACCAGGGAATTCGCTCACGTAAAGGAGACTAAGGCCCCCGAGGGTACGGCGACCGGCGCCACTACCGGCGGCGTTATTGGCGGTACCTTGGGCGTTCTCGCGGGTGTTGGCGCACTGGCGATTCCTGGGTTAGGACCCTTCATCGCCGCGGGCCCCATCATGGCGGGACTGGCGGGTCTTGGTGTGGGCGGCGCAGTAGGTGGGCTCGTCGGCGCGCTGGTCGGAATGGGAATTCCGGAATACGAGGCCAAGCGCTATGAGGGCCGGGTGAAAAATGGAGGCACGCTCCTCTCCGTTCACTGCAATTCATCTGCCGACGTGGGCCGCGCAAAAGACCTCTTGAAGGGCACCGGAGCAGAGGACATTGCCTCGACCGGCGAGAGTGCTGCGGGCACAGCTGAAGCGAAGAAAGAACACCGCGGATCGCAGGACTTGCGGTGATATTGCGGATGCGCGCATGCGCGGGGAGCCGTGCTCGGCCCCCCCGTTTTTGTCTTTAGTTCAATCCAACCACGGTGGACCATGAATAAGCGGATTATTTATTCATTTTTGAGCATTACACTTCTGATGCTCGGCGTACCAGTGGCCATAGCGCAGACGCAGACCATGCAGTCGAGCGGCACCTCTGCGACTAGCCCGGACGGAAAAGCGGATAACACCAAAAACAATCAAAGTCCGTCCAACAGGAATCAGACTGCGGAACAGCAACGTAATAACTCGACCGATATGGACCTCACGCGTCGTATCCGACAAAGCGTGACGGACGACAAAAATCTCTCGACATACGCACACAACGTGAAGATTGTTACCGCAAACGGGAGGGTTACACTGAATGGCGTAGTACGGACGGATGACGAGAAAGCAGAAATTGCCAGCAAAGCCGCATCCGTTGTCGGCAAAGAGCACGTGGTCAATGACATTAAAGTAGCGCCGGCAAGATGAACGTAAATCAGCTCCCGGCCAAATTCGGTCATACGTAGGGCCAAAGGGCCGCCAGTTAGCGGCCGTTCGCTGGCGTACTTCGTGCAGAGGCCCCTTTCGGTTCCTGGTGTTCTGGGCGGCGGAGGACGGAACGGCCGTGAAGCCGACACCTAAATCGCGCCGTACACGCACACGCGCTGGACTCTGGTCACGCCTTGGCGCCGGTCTGATCACCGGGGCATCGGACGATGATCCGAGCGGAATCGCCACCTACGCTCAGGCGGGTGCTAAGTTTGGCTATCAGCTCGCCTGGACGATGCTGTTCACCTACCCGCTGATGGTGGTGATACAGGATATCAGCGCACGCATTGGTCGCGTGACGGGCAGGGGCATTGCAGGCAATCTGCGCGAACATTATTCGAATGGGCTGCTGCAACTCGTCGTCGCCTTACTATTCATTGCGAATACCCTAAACATCGGCGCGGACCTGGGCGCCATGGCTGAAGCGACACGTCTCCTGATTCCCCGTGTTCCCGCCTGGACATGGGTCATTGGATTCGGGCTGCTACTGACGCTGGCGCAGATTTTCCTCTCACACGAACGCTACGTCAGGGTACTGAAGTGGTTGACGTTCGTATTGCTCTCATACTTTGCCGTGCTGATCTTCGTTCGCGTGCCGTGGGGACAGCTCGCGCGTTCGCTCCTATTGCCTCATGGGGCTCTCAAGGCGGAATTCTGGCTCATGGTGATCGCGATTCTGGGGACGACCATCAGCCCCTACCTCTTTTTCTGGCAGGCTGGTCAGGAAGTCGAAGATACCAAGGCCGATCCGGTGCGGGTCCCGCTGCACGATAATCCGCGCCAGGGTCCGTCCGCACTCGCGCGAATCCGCCTAGATACAGCGATAGGCATGGGCGTCTCGAACCTCGTGGGCCTCGCCATTCTGATTACGACGGCGGCCACATTGCCGCCGGCGGGCATCACGGAAGTTGAAACAGCTGCCCAGGCGGCGCAGGCCCTGCGACCGCTGGCGGGCGACTTTGCGTTTGCCCTGTTCGCACTGGGGATTGTTGGCACCGGCCTGCTTTCGGTACCCGTGTTGGCGACTTCGGCGGCTTATGCACTGGGCGAAGCTCGTCGTTGGCCGGTGGGACTTGCTCGTAAGCCGCTCGAAGCCCGAGCGTTCTATGTAACCATAGCGCTCGCCACCGTGTTGGGTGCGTGCGCGAATATGGCGTCTGTGAGCCCCATAAAAGCCTTGGTCTGGGCCGCCGTCATCAACGGGATTGTCGCGGTCCCGGTTATGGCGCTTCTTATGCGGATGGCAGCGAACCGCAAAATGACGGGAACATTTGTGATTTCGGGCCTGTGGCTGGCGCTCGGATGGTTGGCCACGGCGGTCATGGCTGCGGCCGGTATCGGGTGGGCAATTTCCGCATTTTGATTAGCCGCGAGTCCACATCGGTTCGCGGGAACCCGAGAGTTCCGGAGCTCTGCGGGCACTTCCGCGTCGCTTCCCGCGTATGCTAGTGCCCAAGGTCAAGAGCCTTGGTCAGCAGAGCCTGTAGGCGCCGACCACACCGCCTCGTGTCACCCTCTAATTACCGCCGCTGCGGCGGCGCGAAATCATCTCTTCATGTGGCAAAGACGACGAAAGAGCCGACCGGCGCCGAGACTGGCACACCAATCGCTGACACCTCGCCCGTGCCCATGCCCAGGAAGACCATAGATTCCTATCCGGGAAATACGACGTCTCTGGCGAATGGCAACATGAGGCCGGGACGGATGCCAGCGTACTGCTCCCGAGTTGAGAAGAGGACTAGCTCGATTGCATCGCATACGTTGCGACGTTAGGAATTCCACGTGTCAAGTCGAACCCTCCTCTTCATTGTCCTGATTCTACTTCTCATTGGCCTGCTGCCCGCTTGGCCCTACAGCACCGGCTGGGGTACGACCTGAGTGGGGGCATCGGGCTCGTTCTTCATCGTTCTATCTTGGCGCTTATTCGATAAACCGTGATGCTATGCGCGTGAAACGACGTCTCCCGAAAGCACGCTCCAGGAGCCGGCGACGAGGCTCCGCCTCCTCGGAGATGCAACGAACGATTCAGCGCGAGGTTGCCCGCAACGACCGTTTGCATCCTCCCAGGAAATTGAGGGGCGCTATGCAGGCCGGCGCGCGCCGTTGTCCCGCGCCGCCGCTGCCCGCACAGCACAAATCCAAGCCGGGGCACGAGAGCGACGTGACCCCGCTACCGTTGTACGACGCCCCGTATTACCGCGGCTCGGGCAAGCTTGAGGGCAAGGTAGCGCTCATCACCGGCGGGGACTCCGGCATCGGCCGAGCCGTCGCGGTGCTCTTCGCGCGGGAGGGCGCGAACCTGGCCATCCAATACCTCGATGAGCGGGAGGACGCGGAGCAGACCCTACAAGCGGTCCGCGAGGAGGGTCGGCGAGGCATTCGGTCGCGGGGGACGTCCGCCATCCGGCAGTGTGCGGGCGGATCGTCTCGCAGATGCTTGACCGGCTCGGCCGTCCCGATGTGCTCGTGAACAACGCCGCATTCCAGGTCCACACCTACCGCATAGAGGATTTGAGTGACGCGCACTTTGACCTGACACTACGCACCAATCTCTACGGCTATTTCTACATGGCTCGCGCGGCGATACCCCATCTTCCCAACGGCGGCGCGATCATCAACACGGGCTCGGTCACCGGACTGATGGGAAACAAGGATCTCCTCGACTACTCCCTCACCAAGGGCGGCATTCACGCCTTTACGCGCTCGCTCGCAACCAATCTCATTCCGCGTGGCATTCGCGTGAACGCGGTCGCCCCCGGACCCGTGTGGACTCCGCTTAACCCCTCCGACAAGCCGCCCAGTAAGGTGCGCAAGTTCGGGGAAGGCACGGCCATGGGCCGCCCGGCGCAGCCCGAGGAGATTGCGCCTGCTTACGCTTCTTAGCCTCTCCCCAATGCTCAAGCTATATCACCGGCGAGATCTTGCCCATTATCGGGGGCTACATCGGTGGCTAAACTGACGATTTTGGCCGCGGCGTGGTCACGCACGTCTCTACGCGCTCCGGGCGCGGCCAGCCCCAGAGCTTCGTCATCAGCGGCAGTCGGAGTCACGCGAATGCCAAGCCGAACCCTCGTTAGCGAGGTAGCGCGCTAAACGGCATATTGAGCCATGCAGTTGCTCTGGCGCTTTCTGCTCGGTGGCGCTCTTGTGAGTGCCTTTGCATTTATCGGTGACATAGTGCGCCCGAAGCGATTTGCCGGTCTCTTTGCGGCCGCTCCATCCGTTGCAATTGCCACGCTCGCCTTGACTGCCCAAGCCTCCGGAGCGGACGTTGCCAAGGTGGAGGCGCGCTCGATGATCGCTTCCAGCTTTGCCTTCATATTGTATGCCCTCACTGTGGAGCATGCGCTAGCGAGCGCCCGTTGGCCGGCGGCGGCAACCACGCTGGCCGCGCTCGGTGTTTGGATCCTTATCGCCTGGGTAGCCGGCACGGCGTTGACACGACTGTGATCCCTAAATTCATGATTGGGTCTGCGCCAAGCACGCTGGAGCCAATATGCCGTGCGCTTCGTCCTCGGCGGCGTCGTCACAGTCTGCACCGGTCTCATAGCCGACAACTGGGGTCCAGTAGTTGGGGGTCTATTTCTGTCGTTTCCGGCGATCTTCCCAGCGAGCGCGACTCTGATCGAACGACACCAGGCAAAGAAAAAAGCGCGTGCAGGGCTCAGCGGGCGCCGGCGTGGACGCCGGGCTGCCGCGCTCGATGCCTCGGGAGCCGTTTGGGGAGCAACGGGGCTAATGGCTTTCGGCGCAACGGCCTGGAGGCTTCTTGATGCGCGACCGACCCCTCGGGCGCTGTCAGCCGCGGCGCTGGTCTGGCTCAGCGTCGTGGTGCTTGCGTGGTGGCTGCGATTTCGATTTCCGGCGCGCTTCCGTAAGGCCGGCCCCACCTCACCGGCTAAGCTGACCCACTAGCGCTAACCGGGAAGCGCAATCGCGGTCGCGTCGAGGATCGCGCTATCTCGCCAAAATCAGCCCAACCTAGGGTCCGTCTGACACGCAGTGGCGCGCCAGACTGGCTGGGCATTGTCGACCGGACTGTACGCTGTGGTAAGACGATTTCATCCACCACGGGAGATCAGGAGAACCTGCGGCTCTCCTAAGAAGGATTGAACCCGTCAGAGGTGTGTATGGTGGCGGCGACTTCGCAGAGGGGACTGGCAAACCCGACACAGTGGCGAACAGTATCGGATACTCGGTCTTAAAGGTCCTGCACAAGGCCGCAAGATCATCAAGGCCTGCATTAAAGCGAGCCGCAACGCCAGTTAGCCCCTGGCGCGTCTCACTAGCCGTAGCGATTTAAAGATAGACGAGGCCGGAAATTCAGTCTCAGCTCTAGCGTGGCCTGAAAAGCTGCGGGCACCTGAATGAACAGTCCGGGAGTCTCAGTAGCCTTTCCGCTCGCAGCGCACGAATCCTCCCTTGGCACGCTGTTCTTACGCGATTCGGATGCAACTCCGCGTCGCTATCCCCGGCCCCCGTCTGTTCGTAGGTTAACGGCTTGCCGACATGTCGAACGAATGAGAATGCCCGCAAGCATCAGTTCCCAACGGTTCAGGCCGCCCCGACGGACAAAGCAGGCATCGGGCTACCCGGGTTCCTTCCAACTCCGTATCATCGTCTCCGCCACTTGAGTTCGCGGCGGCTTGACGAACCGTGGATGGCGACGGAAGCGATGAGTCATTGCCTAAAGCTTGCGCTTTGTCGTCCTCAGCCAAAGAAGGGGTTTCGGTCTGACGAGGAACTCCAATCGCGGGTCTGCACTCAGCGGACCTGAGCGGAAAGATCTTTCTCCGGGGGATGTGCGCACTGCCCTGGGGTAAGGACCACTTCGTTCAGCAAGCCCTGCTGGCTGCCATTGTTGAGTCGTCCGAGGACGCCATCGTTAGCAAGACGTTGGAGGGCCGCATTCTTTCGTGGAACAGCGCCGCCTCGCGAATTTTTGGCTATCTGGCGGAAGACATCATTGGCCAGTCGATCATGACGATCATTCCTCCTGAACTGCACGACGAAGAACGGATGATTTTGGAGAAAATCCGGCGAGGCGAGCGCGTCCAGCATTTCGATACGATCAGAGTAACTAAAGATGGACGTCGCATCCCTATCTCGCTCACGTATCTCCTATTCGCGATGCACGCGGACGCATTGTGGGTGCATCGAAAGTGGGCCGGGACATCTCGGAGCGCAAACGAAATGAGGCGCGGCTTCGTGAGCGTGAGCAAGACCTTGTGGAGGCGGACCGGCACAAGGATGAGTTCGTCGCTCAAATTGCCCATGAGATGCGTAACTTTGTGGCACCTATTCAGTATGCGCTCGCCCTAACCAACAGCCCGGGAAGCTCACCGGAACAACAACTCCAAGCGCGAGATATTATCCAGCGACAGCTCGGCGCAATGCGCCGACTGTTGGATGACCTGCTCGACGCCTCGCGCATTAAGAGCGGGAAATTCGAACTGAAGACCAGCGCGACGGACCTGAGCAGCGTCGTAAAAAATGCGGTGGAGACTGCGCAGCCGCATATCAGGGAGAAGCAGCAGGCCTTGTTCCTGGACATTCCGGATTACCTCGTGATGCTTGAGGCGGACCCCGTACGGCTGGCTCAGGTGCTCGGGAATCTCTTAATCAATTCGTCGAAATATACGGATGCGGGGGGACGAATTCAGCTGAGCGCCCGACTGCAGGACGCCGACATCGTTCTTTCGGTGGCGGACAACGGTATCGGCATGTCCCCGGACGTTCTGCCCCGCGTCTTTGGCATGTTTTCCCAAGCGTCCAACGCGCTCAATCGTGCCGAGGGAGGCCTTGGCATTGGCCTGGCCCTCGTGCGCGCAATAGTCGCGCTGCATGGTGGGACAGTCGAGGCGTGCAGCGACGGTCCGGGATGTGGTAGCGAATTCATCGTAAAGCTGCCGCTCTCGCTCTTGCGGTCAGACAAGCCGCTCGACCTGCCCGCGACGTGCGAGGCGGATTCCGAGCGTGCGGGTTCCCGAAGGCGACCAGGCCAGTGATTGCCGTTCGAGCTGGCGTTAAGCGCTACGCGCGCCTTTTCGCGGACTCTTTATCGCGAATGGGCCGATCAGAAGCCCCCTTTCGACGTTAGATCGAAGCCATCCGCCGGAAACGTGACTGTCCGGGAATCGCCCGCCTCTTGTCCACCGGAAGAGGGTTGATCGGTTGACTCCCACGACACGAAGTACCTCTGCAGTGCCCATTCTCTGATGCAGCGGGCCAGCCGCTCAGGCCTAACTTCAACCGTCACCGTGGGTCGCGGAGGTCGGAAATAGCGATATGGACTCAAAAGAAGAGGAAGCGGCCGCGGTTGCGCTGCTTCCTCAAGACTCGCCCGAAGCTGCGCGTGCGTGTTGTCAGCTTCGGGACGGCGAGTGTTGAAAGCGCTCAGGGTACCTGCGGCGCAATACGTGCCAAACATGCCGCAGTCGTAAGTCTGGGTGTCTCAGATCGACACCCATAAGTTTCAGTGTAACGCCGTAGAAGCTGCGCCCAACGCGGAAGACTCCCGGCGCGGCTTGCTCAGAGTCCCTGACCTTTCTTTAACCCGCGCAGACTGCTCTTTGTTACGGCGTCCGTTTTCCAGTGACGAGGTGGTATAGCACGAGAACGACTACAGCTCCCACCACCGCTACCAGCAAACTGTAAACGTTGAGACCGCTCACGCCGGCCATGCCGAAGGTGTTGAACAACCAGCCCCCGACGAGTGCGCCAATAACCCCAAGGACAATGTCGAGGACGACGCCTTCTCCCGTCTTATTCACCAGCTTACTTCCGACGAATCCAGCAATAAGGCCAAGTAGTATCCAGGCGATAATCGACATATAGACTCCTAGAGAACGGCAAAACCAACGCGGACATCGCGCTTTGAGAGGGCTCACCAATTCGCAGAATATGCACCGAGAACTTAGACTGGTCGATGCATCTAACGTCGGCCGAGTCCTATATATCACCGTCACCGCATTACGTTACCAAGATTCTTCGACACTCTGTCTTCACGACCTACGGTAGAAAACGGAGGCCGCGAATGGGAACGGTACACAACAACCAATGGGTACTAAAGCGGATCGCAAAGGATGGCAACTTTGGTCAAGGTACTCTAGTGGAGCAGGCGACTCGGAAGATTAAAGCGTCACGCTTGGATCGCCATGGCGCAGCCACTATTCCGGCTCGAGCGACGTTGACATGTTTCGAAAGAGTGACCAGTGCACGCGCGTCGGCAGGTGGATTCTGACAGTCGTTCGCGGCATCGTGCCCCTGCCTCGAAACATGGCTCCGCCTAACCTTCCCACCCAATTAATCCGTACTGGAGATAGGAAAATGGCGGTCAAAAGGAAATCTGCGCGCGCGCCTTCTGGCAACGATGCCGTAGAAATGCTCACATCCGATCATAAAGAGGTAAAGGCACTATTCAAGGAATTCGCCGCTTTAAAAAAGCAGAGAGCGGATTCAGAAGAAAAAACACTTTTGGTCCGCAAGATCTGCAACGAATTAACAGTTCACGCTCAGATCGAAGAGGAGATTTTTTACCCCGCCGTCCGTAAGGCAATTGACGACGGCGACCTTATGGATGAAGCACTTGTGGAACACGCTGGCGCTAAGGAATTGATCTCTCAGCTTGAGGCAATGGATCCGGAGGATGAGTTGTACGACGCCAAGGTCACCGTCCTCGGGGAGCAGATTGACCATCACGTAAAAGAGGAGGAGGGCGAGATGTTCCCCAAGGCGAGGCGGGCAAAACTCGATCGAGAGGCGCTCGGAACTCGAATGGCAGAGCGCAAAGCGGAGTTGCGGGAAGACCTCGCCCTGATAGAGGAGCGCGGGGCGAATAGCCCGCATCGCAGTGGACAGAAGAAATCCCCTAGCCGCGAGGCCAAGTCCCACTAACAAACATAATTCCCCAGGCATCTGCGGTGCGGCGCGAAACTACTTCCAGTCGCATTGCGGATGCCTGCAAGCCAAAGGGCGCCAGCAATGCGAGTGCGCAGCCTGGCTTAGGGGCGCCGAGCCTGACGTGTCTCAGTCGTCTCAATGCCGTGCCCTGGATTCGCCCGCGCAGACGCTTGTAGCTCAAGCGAGCGCACGTGCGTGAACTCAGCACCGAAATAGAAAATCATTGCGGAGTAATAAACCCAGAGGATAACGACAACCAAAGAGTCGGCGGCGCCATACGCGGAGCCCACGGCCGCCTTCCCCAGATACAGGCCCAGCAGCGACTTGCCGATTGTGAAAAGTAGGGCCGTCGCAACGCTTCCTTGCATCGCAGCCCGCCAACTCACCTTGGTATCGGGCACGTATCTGAGAATCAAGGCAATCACAACGGAAATGCCCAAGAAAGACAGCAACAAGTTTAAAACTGATCGTGCCCATGTTGGCGCTGGCAGCAGCGTACCGAAGTAATGGCCCAGCGCAGAAAGCGCGGTGCTGATAAGCAGAGACACCAAGAGAAAAAAACCGATCCCAAGCACCAAGGCAAAGGAAAAAAGACGGGACTTAGCTATCGCGTAGAAGCCAGTGCCAACTGGCGCGGGAACTTCCCAGATTTTGTTTAACGCAGATTGCAATTCAGCAAATACACTCGAGGCTCCAAATAGCAACGTGAGGATGCCGATCACCGAGGCCACACGGTCCATATGCGGCGTGCGGCCGTATTGGATCACGGCCTGCACGGCGCTCGCGCCGTCCGAACCCATGAGATCGCGCACTTGGCTCAGGAGGGCTTGCTGCGCCGCCGGGCGCCCAAAGGCCAGAGACGCGGTCGCAATTGCCAAAATTACGAGTGGGGCAAGAGAGAGGACGCTATACAAAGATAGGGAAGCAGCCAACCGTGCTCCCTCGTGGTCAATCCACTGCAGCGTGCTACGACACAACACGCGCCACAAATGCCGCAGTCGTAACTCCAATTCATTCAATGCCCGCGAACCGACTGGATTTGCGACGTTGCGGAGGGGACTGTCGATGGAAGGTGCAACGTTCGTAAAAGATGCTCTTGATCACCGACGCTGAGAGCATGCAGCTGCTCGAGGATCGCGAGCAGGCACTCCGCATCTTCGTAGTCGCGATGCTCACCCTTGAGGGTCCTGACTAGTTGTCGCTGACGACTCAGGCGGCTTGCGCTTTGTGCAACGCGGTGCGCCGCGAGATCCAGGTTCATCAACAGTTCCTCTCGAGTCGCCATGCTATCTGCTGAGATAAATGAGTGATTCGGAGCGCACGATAGGGCTAGGCAATTTCGTTTGCCGTCGGACAAAGTCCGAACTCAGACTCATTTGGGGCGGACCTTGAGCGACGCCTTGGGTAGCTGATAAAACGCCGGGCGAGCCCGGCACGGCACTCAATTGATCGAGGACGGCTCTACGGCGTCTATCTGGCTTATCTGCATCTCACCGCCCGCCACATTTACCGGCTGCGACTGGAGCGCCCCATGAGGGGACCCATCGCCGGTTGGGGTCACGGATCCGCGCTCGGGCTGACGGCGATGATCTGGCCCAAGCTGCTGAACGGGATTTGCCGCACGGGGCCAGCTGCCACCCGTGCGGCAAATTTATGCGGCTTACTTGACAGCGATCCGTTTTGGCTGCGCCTTAGGATGCTTGCGAATGGAGACCTCCAGAACGCCGTTGCGCCCGGTGGCACTTACGTTCTCGGCATCTGCCGTATCGGGCAAGATGAAGCGACGGTAGAACCTGCCGTGTAGTCGCTCTCTCCGCTCCTGCTGAAGCGCATTTTCCGTACCGCTTGAAGTTACGGCGTCCTCTTGGCGGCGCTCCCCGGAAAGAGTTAATACGCCGTTGTCGAGTGTGACCTCGACTGCCTGGGAATCGACGCCGGGAAGATCGACCAACAGTTCAAAGCGATCGGCATATTCAAGTACGTCTACCGCAGGGATCCACTCTGCCGTGGCACTGCTACTCTCTGAGTCGTTCAGATTGCCGAATACCCTATTGATATCGTTTTGTAGCTGGGAAACGACTGCCCAAGGCTGATAGCGCAACGTAGCCATCGAAACGTCCTCCAAGGTTTGGATGTTCAGTCCGCCGGTACGCAACTAGCGTGCCGAACCCTACGACACGCGAAAATAGGGACGGGCGGGGGAGTTACAAGAGCAACTTCTAAGCCTGCGGGCCCGGCTCGGCCGGGGGAGTTAGACGGATTACAGCTTAAGCGTGACAGTATGTCTTATCGGTCGGCGGCTGCCCTGAAAAATGGCCTACCGACATGAAGTCGGCGCCGGGTCCTGTCAGGACTTCACGAACCGATAGGCGAAGCGATCGGTCTCGCCCTTGATCGAGGGATCGAACACCTTGATCGAGTGCGAATCGTCCTTGTTCGCGAGCATGGTGCCTTCTGCGTTCAGTACGAAGCCGGCCGCCTCCACCTCCTCGCGAACGGATGCAGGCTCAATCCGATGCAGCGACTGGGCGTCGCTCGTGCCCGCCCCGACGGCGGCGGCGTGGTCTACGATGACGTAGGATCCACCGGGTTTTAGCTGTTCGTAGACAGCTCGATTGAAGTGGGCCGCCGTTGGCCCCTGGCCTGGATGAGCGCAGTGTGGAGATCGTGGTAGAACAGGTGCAGCCACAGGACATCCGCCGGTTGCGTGGCCTCCTGCATCGCCACGAGGTCCGCCGATACGGCTTCGACGTTCTCTCGGCCCGCCTCCTTCGCAAGCGTCCGGATGCGGCCGACCGGATCGTTCTACTCGGATAGCTTGGATTGGTCGTACATCGCGATCTCCTTACGCCCTAGTGGTCCCGTAGCGTGGATGGCGCCTGGAAACCGCATGTAGGCATCAAGCCGCGTTGCGTCAGTCGGCTTTAATGCAGGGGAGGCCGATCCTACCGCCGCTACTCCACGATGCGCAGGTCTTCTCCTCGAGATTCGCAGCCGATACGAGGCCGTTTTCCGTGAATTGTACAACGAGCCTTCGATACTCGACCGCTTCGAGGCCACCGTAGTCACCGCTGGCGCCAGGCACGAACTTCACTCCTCCGCCGGCACCCCAGTGGCCGATCGCCGAATCGTACCCGAACCAGGCGTCATCATCAGGCCGCTCGTCCGGCTCACCTAGCCTGTGAAGTACATCGCGACGCGTCGTCTGACCGGCAACGATCCACGCCGGTAACTGCTCTGGAACGTTGGTGCGAGAGTACTTCTTGGGTCCGGGAAGAATCGGATACATATAAACGCACCCGCATAGAGGGTTCGCGAGTAGTAGCAGCAGCATTAGTGCGGCAGCACGCGATGACGGAATCAGCACGTCGCTCGGCCTAAGGTGTTCGAATCGTGACCAGGGTGTGTTTGCGAACCATGTCGTGTTCGTCAAACTCGACAACCAGGTCATAGGTCACGCCTTCCCAGCCACTCTGGCGCGGGTCTGCTCCGTAGCCCTTGCCGGAACGACTCAGGCGATAGGTAAGTACGCGTCCGTGCTCGAAAGCCGCGCTCGGCTCGCCGAGATGGCTTTGAACCTCTTGGCGATTGACTGCTTGGTGATCCAGAAACGTCACGCGACTTTTGTCGGCGGTTGAAGCGCAGCTGATCAACAGGGTGCAGGCAAGTGGTACCGCCGCGGTTCGCCTCTTGATCATGGCTCACCCTCCGTGGCGGCACTGGATCGTCGACCTGCCAATCCTGAACTCAGACTCACCGAGCCAGTGCGTGGCGGATGGCCAGACAGCATAAGCATGATATCAGGGTCTGGTCACCGTTGCGAAATGTGAAATTCGTCCTTTCGAAAGTCGGCGAGGCGCTTTGCGCGGGGCAACTTGAGAGGCCAAGTTAAATCCAGGGCGTATGGGCAGCCCTCGACTGAGTAAGCGACTTACGCGGCATTCTCATTTGCGCCTACAGCGCTTCCCCCCTTTTGGTATGACCCTTCACGTGCTGTGAAAGCGTGAAAGCAAGGGGGGTCGCTCGTGTCTCGGCAACTGCACTCGCTCACCCTCGCGGATGCCCGCAAAATCATCGCCGCGGGCGAGAAGAAGGCTGATGAACTCGGCGTGCCGTACAACTTGGCAGTCGTTGACGCCGGGGGAAATCTCGTTTCGCATGCGCGAATGGATGGCGCGTGGTTGGGCAGTATCGATATCTCGATCCACAAGGCCTGGACGGCGAGGGCCTTCGACATGGCTACGGAAGAACTTGCCAAGATGGCCCAGTCCGGCAAGCAGCTATTCGGCATCAACAGCACGAATCACGAGAAAGTGGTCATCTTCGCCGGCGGGATACCGGTTAAGCGCAACGGGACCGTCATCGGGGCCGTGGGCGCCAGCGGTGGCACCGTCGATCAGGATCAGAGGGTGGCGGAGGCCGCGCTCAAGGGCATCGAAGTTTCGGCCTCTACTCGTCGGGGTCGGGCCGCCAACGGATAGTTGAATTTGGGGGAAGCGATGGGCGTCTTACCGTATTGTGGTGCCGCTCCTTCGCCAGGAGAGTTGGCAGCCCGTTTCAACTGGGACCCCGTGCTGTTGCTGGTCCTCGCTAGTCTGGCGGCCTCGCACCTGCTGTATCTCCGAAACGGTACGCAACGCCTTTACGCAGCTTGGGGGTGGGTGGTCGCGACCTTTGCCTTTGTTTCGCCGTTGTGCGCGCTTTCGGTGGCATTGTTCTGCGCACGGGTGTTTCAGCACATGGTTCTCGTGTTAGTGGCTGCCCCCCTTACTGGCGCTGGCACTGCCGGGGCCACGGGGGCCCTGGGCTCGTCTATGGCTCTGGGGCGCGGCGTTGTTCTTCTTCGTTGCCCTCTGGTTCTGGCATATGCCGGCGCCCTACGAGGCCACCTTCCTCTCGACGCCCATTTACTGGGCGATGCACGTGACCCTGTTCGGCAGCGCCATCCTGCTGTGGCGCGAGCTGCTGCAACGGCAGCGCGCGATATCTCGTCGATGCACTGGTCGTGGGCGCGCCTGAGCTCGATGCAGATGGGACTGCTCGGCGCCGTGCTCACCATGGCCTCCCGGCCGCTGTTCCTCTGGCATCTGACCACGACCCAGGTGTGGGGGCTCACACCGCTGCGAGGACCAGCAGCTGGGCGGCGTTTTCATGTGGGTACCCGGCATCCTGCTGTTCCTGTGGGCGGGCGTCCGCACGCTTGAGCGGCTGCGTGGACGTGCTTGCCAGTCGCACAGTCCGCGATGAGCGCACCCGCTGGCTACCTCACCTCGGCCGGCGAGCGCGCCCGTGCCATCGTGCCGCTGACCTGGTTCACGCTGATCGTCTCGATCCTGGTCTGCATGGTCATCGCGACTCTGCTGTGGCAGGCCGCGGCCGGTCGCAGGCAATGGTGGGGCCGGTGAAACGCGCGCAGTGCCCGTGGAGAAAGGCAGCAACGGTCTGCACTGGATCACAACTGGGCTGCTGATCTCCGCGGTACCGCTGCCGGTCACGCTGGTGTGGACCATGGTGACGCTGGCGGCGGTCTCGGGGCCGCCCTCATCCCGGCACTGACTCTCGATGTCACCGGGCACCAATGGTGGTGGGAGGTCACATACGCGGCGCAAGATCCGTCGCAGACCTTCTCGACCGCCAACGAGATCCACATTCCGGTGGGCGCGCGGTGCTGGTGCGGCTGCATGGCGGGGATGTCATCCACAGCTTCTGGGTGCCGAAGCTCTCGGGCAAGACCGACACGATTCCCGGGCAGACCAATCTCAGCTGGCTCGAGGCAGACCAGCCCGGGCGCTACCGCGGACAGTGCAGTGAATACTGCGGGGCTGCAGCACGCGCACATGGCCTTTGAGGTGGTGGCGCAACCCCCGCAGCGATTCGAGCGCTGGCGCGCGCACCAGCTGCAGCCGGCGCGCGCAGACCGCAGAAGCAGACCAGCAGCGCGGCCGGGCACTGGTGGAATATCGCTGCGGCCTCTGTCATCAGGTGCGCGGCACCAGCGCCGGAGCCCGCAGCGCGCCGGACCTGACCCACCTTGCCAGCCGCAGCACGATCGCCGCCGGCCCGCTGCCCAATACCCCCGGCACTCTGAGCGGCTGGATCGAGAACGCCCAGCAGCATCAAGCCCGGCAACCTGATGCCGAACCAGAATCTTGCGGCGCAGACCTGAGCGATGTGCGTTGCCTATCTGGAGTCCCTGCAATGAAGCCGGCGGATTTCCGCACCCGGCTATCGGCGTCGGACAGCGTCGCGCATCAGGCGCGGCTGCTGCGACTGTGGGAGGGACGCGGAGGACTCAGCGGGCTTTCTCAGCACCGTCGATCACAAGCAGATCGGCATCCGCTACATCGTCACGGCCTTCGTTTTCCTGGTGCTGGGCGGCCTCGAGGCGCTGCTCATGCGCCTGCAGCTGGCAGGCCCCAACCGCACGCTGCTGACGCCGGAGCAGTACGACCAGCTGTTCTCGACGCATGGCATGACGATGATCTTTCTGTATGCCTCGCCGGTCTGTCCGGCTTCGCCAATTACCTGTGGCCGCTGCTGCTCGGCAGCCGCGACATGGCCTTTCCGCGGCTGAACGCGTTCGGCTACTGGGTCTACCTCGCCAGCGGCATTTTCCTCTATGTCGGATTCCTCACCGGCAATGGGCCCAACGATGGCTGGTTCAACTACGTGCCGTACGCCTCGCGTCACTACAACCCGGGACTGAACGAAGACTTCTATTCCCTCGGGATGGTGTTCCTCGGGATCTCGACCACGGTGGGCGCGGCCAACTTCATCGTCACGGCGTTTCGTACCCGCGCGCCGGGCATGTCGATCAACCGCCTGCCGATCCTGGTCTGGGGCACGCTGACGGCGAGCGTGGCCAACCTGATCGTCGTGCCGGCGGTCAGTCTTGCGTTCCTGATGCTGTGGATGGACCGCCAGTTCGGCACGCACTTCTTCAACACCGCAGGCGGCGGGCAGCCGCTGCTGTGGCAGCACCTGTTCTGGATCTTCGGCCATCCCTGGGTCTACGCGATCGTGCTGCCGGCCATGGGCATGGTGTCCGACGGCCTGCCGGTCTTCTGCCGGCGCCCGCTGGTCGGCTATTCGCTGGTCGCGCTGTCGACCGTCGCGACCATGATCCTCGGTTCGGCGTCTGGGTGCACCACATGTTTGCGACCGGGCTGCCCGGACTCGGCCTGTCGTTCTTCTCGGCGGCCTCGATCGCCATCACGCTGCCGTCGGCGGTCGCCGTGTTCGCCTGGCTTGCGACCATCTGGCTTCGGCAGGCCGGTGATCACGACTGCATTCCTGTTCTTCTCCTCGATGATCCTGCTGTTCGTCATCGGCGGGGTGTCCGGCTTCATGACGGCCAGCGTGCCGGTGGACTGGCAGCTCACCGACACCTACTTCGTCGTCGCGCATCTTCACTACGTGCTGATCGGCATCAACGTGTTTCCGGTGGTCGGCGCCATCTACTTCTGGTTTCCGAAGATGACCGGGCGGCTGCTGGATGAGCGGCTCGGCCGCTGGAACTTCTGGACCATGTTCATCGGCTTCAATCTCGCCTTCCTGCCCATGCACCTGACCGGTCTGCTGGGCATGCCGCGCCGCGTCTATACCTACGCCGCCGGCATGGGCTGGACGACCCTCAATCTGATCACCACGATCGGCAGCTTCGTGTTCGCGGTCGGCGTGCTGCTGTTGTTCGTCAATGTCGTCAAGAGCTGGCAGAAAGGGCAGCGCGCCGCCGGCGCAATCCCTGGGATGCGCCGACGCTGGAATGGTCCGTGCCCTCGCCGCCGCCGCCCTACAACTTCGCGGTGATTCCGACCGTGGCCTCCCGGCATCCGCTGTGGGAGGGCCGCCTGACGAGCAGAGGGGCGCCGCTCGTCGCTGGATCGCGGACATGCTGCTGGATGTCGGCAAGGAGACGATCGGCACCACGGCGCTGGATGCCGCACCGGACATGATTCTGGAAATGCCCGAGGACACCTATGCGCCGTTGCTCCTCACCCTGGGCATCGCGTGCCTGTTCGCCGGCCTGATCGCTCAAGGAGTGGTGGCTCGCGGGCAGCGGCGAACGGTGCTGGCCGGCAGTCGGCGCTGCTGGTGTGGCTGTGGCCGCGGCGCGACGCTGCGCGAGCGGGAGCCACCGCATGGCTGAAGCGAGTCATCAGCGCCGAGCCGCGCGATCTGCCGGTCGGCCCGATCGGCCGCGCGGCGTGGGCTGGTGGGGCGTCGGAACGCTGGTGGCGAGCGAGGCGGCGCTGTTCAGCTACCTGCTGTTTGCCTACTTCTACACCGGCGCCACCGCGCGGCACGGCTGGGTCCTGGAGCGCACGCCCGAGCCTGCAGCGTGGCGCTGCCCAACACGCTGCTGCTGCTGGCCTCGAGCGCCGTCGCCTGGTGGGGCGAACGGGGCATTCTCATCGGAGCGCCGTGCGCAGGCGCTGCTCGGCTTCGGGCTGGCGTTCCTCATGGGGACCGTCTTCGCGCTGGTCCAGTGCTACGAGTGGCACACCAAGCCCTTCAGCTTCGGCACCTCGAGCTACGGCTCGCTGTACTTCCTGACCACCGGGCCTCCATATGGCGCACGTGCTTCGTCGGGCTGCTGGTGCTCGGCGCCATCTTTCTGTGGACCGCGCTGGATTATTTCAGCCCCAGACGCCGCCTGTCGGTGTCCGCCGGTGTGCTGTACTGGCACTTCGTCGATGTGGTGTGGCTGTTTGTGTTCACGACCTATTACCTCACCCCGTACCTGGGGTTTGGCGCATGACTGCAGCCGCCACCCGTCCCGAACGCGGACCGGCTCGCGTGCGAGGTTCTCTCGCTGACCGCTTCGGGGTGTTGGCGGGCCGCTGGCCTGGTTTATCGAACTGCTGCGCCGGCTATGCGCTGGCGAGCGGACCGTGCTTCTCGCAGACCAGCGCCTCATCCGCCGGACGGTATTTCGCTTGGACCCACGCCGGGATGGTGGCGGTGCTGCTGCTGGTGTGCGCTCGTCGCGCTCGCGGCGTTCTGGGTTTCCTGGCAGCACCTGCCGACGGCCAGCGGCACCGGATCATCCGCAGGAGTCGGCCGCGCACGCTTCTCGCGCTCTGGGGTGTCGTGCTTGGCGCCGGATTTTGCTGTCGCCACCCTGCTGACAGGCGGTCGGCATCGTGGTTGTTGCCGCGGTGCGCCGGTTAACTAGTTTGCCGTGGAGACGGTCACTATGGTGCGTAGTTCTGGTTCTGACGCTGATCTTCGCCGCGCAGTCTGCGCCGGTGCTGCGCAAACGGTACCCGCGCCGGTGCCGGCCAATGAAGTATTCACGCGCGAGCAGATCGGACACGCGCTGTCGGCCCCGACACCCGAGGCCGGCCGCACCGCAGCCGAGCGCCGCCAATGCGCCGACGATGACGGCCAGTGGACCATGCCATCCAAGAACTACGCCTCGACGCGCTTCTCCCGCTGACCGAAATCACGCCGCAGAACGTCCAGCATCTGAGCCCCGATGTTCACCTTCTCGCTCGCGGTCAACAAGGGCCAGGAAGCCGCGCCGATCGTGGCCGACAACACCATGTACGTCGTCACGGCCTATCCGAACTTCGTCTATGCACTCGATCTGACCAAGCCCGGCGCGCCGCTGAAATGGAAATTCGCGCCGAAGCCACTGCCGGCAAGCCAGGGCGTGGCCTGCTGCGACGTCGTCAACCGCGGCGGCACGGTCGATCAGGGCAAGTACATCTTCAATACGCTCGATGGCCAGACGATCGCGCTGGACGTCAAGACCGGCAAGCCCATCTGGCGCACGCAGCTGGGCAACATCAACATCGGCGAGACGATGACCATGGCGCCGTTGGTGGCCAGGGGCCGGGTGTATGTCGGCAACTCCGGCGGGAGATGGGCGTGCGCGGCTGGATCGCCGCGCTCGATGAGAGCAGCGGCAAGCTCGTCTGGCGCGCATATAACACCGGCCCCGATAAGGACGTGCTGATCGGCGCAGACTTCAACCCGTTCTACGCGACCGACAAGGGCACCGACCTCGGCGTGAGGTCCTGGCCGCCGGATGCGTGGAAGATCGGCGGCGGCAATGTCTGGGGCTGGATCACCTACGATGCCGAGCTCAACACGCATCTATTACGGCACCGGCAATCCCGGCCCTGGAACGCCGAACAGCGGCCCGGAGACAACAAATGGACGACCGGCATCTTCGCGCGCGATCCGGCCAACGGCGCCGCACGCTGGTACTACCAGATGAACCCGCATGATGAGCACGACTATGACGGCGTCAACGAGCAGCTCCTGCTCGACATGCCCTTCGCGGGGAGCATGCACAAGGTGCTCATCCACCTAGACCGCAATGGCTACGTCTATGTGATCGATCGCACCAACGGGCAGGTGCTATCGGCCGATCCGTTCGGGCCGATCAATTCCTCGAAAGGCGTGGATCTGCAGACCGGACGGCTGATCGTCAATCCCGATAAGGAGACCAAGGTCGGCGGCAGACCAACAACATTTGCCCCACGGCCTCGGGAGCCAAGGACTGGAACCCCTGCAGCTTCAGCCCCGAGACCGGCCTGCTCTACATCCCGCACGAGAACATGTGCATGGACTGGACCGACATGGAGGTCAACTACATCGTGGGCACGCCTTATGTGGGGGCCAGCGTGCACATGAAGCCAGGGCCGGGCGGTAACCGTGGTGAGCTCACCGCCTGGGATCCGGTGAACCGCAAACCGGCGTGGGCGGTGAAGGAGAACTTTCCCATCTGGTCGGGGACCGTCGTGACCGCCGGCGGACTTGGTGTTCTACGGCACGCATGGACGGGTGGTTCAAGGCCGTGGATGCCCGCACCGGCAAGCCGCTATGGCAGTACAAGGTCGACAGCGGAATCATCAGCCAGCCAGTCAGCTATCGCGGCCCCGATGGGCACCAATACATCGCGGTACTTTCAGGCGTCGGCGGTTGGTCGGGCGCCGTGGTCTCGGGACCGGTAGACCCGCGCGACGGCTCCGCGGCGCTTGGCATGGTGAACGTCATGTCCGATCTTCCCAAGTACACCACCGCCGGAGGGACGCTATATGTGTTCGCGCTGCCGCATTGAATTGTGTGCGCTGGTGATGCTCGTGGCGGCGGGCTGCCAAAAGCCGGCTGCTGCTGTCCAGGGCGTGAAGCCCCCCCCAGGCGACACGGCGGTTGTGACCTCCGCGCTCGCGCCGGGGCTTGACCACTCGATCGTGACCGAAGACCCGCGCGCCGCGAAGTATTACGACAATCGGGAGGCGGTGACTACCGGCATGCGTCTCTTCGGACAGTACAACTGCTCCGGCTGCCACTCCAACGGGGGCGGCGGCATGGGGCCTTCGCTTATGGATGACGAATGGATCTACGGCTCTCGACTGGAACAGATACACCAGACGCTCGTCGAAGGACGACCCAACGGCATGCCCGCTTGGGGCGGGAAAGTCCCCGACGAGCAGCTGTGGCAAATAGCCGCATACGTTCGCTCGATGTCGCTCCCCCAGACGCTGGCGGCGCAGACCGGTCCGACGCCGTCGCAGACCCCGGCGCCGGTGCCGCGTGAGGCCAACCAGGACGCGGGTTGGTCGCCCCCGCCAGATACGACCAACGACTACACGTCATTGACGACGGGACCTAAGTGACCAGAACCTGGCTGCTGATTGCAACGCTCGCGCTGATTCCAGCCGCCCATGGCCAGGTGCTCACTGTATGTGCGGACCCGAATAACCTGCCATTCTCCAACCGCCAGCAGGCAGGATTTGAGAACAAGCTCGTCAACCTGATCGCGGCGGATCTTCACCGCAAGGTTCGCTACGAGTGGTGGGCTCAGCGACGCGGTTTCGCGCGCAATACGCTCGCGAGCTCCCGCTGTGACCTTTGGCCGGGCGTGGCGACCGGCCTCAGTTCGATGGCGACCTCCCGTCCCTACTACCGCTCGACCTACGTGTTCGTCACCCGCGGCAGCAGCGACCTTGGCGGCCTGTCGCTGGATGACGAACGGCTGCGGCAGGTGACCATCGCCGTGCAGATGGTGGGGGACGATGCGATGAACACGCCACCCGCCCACGCCCTGGCGGCGCGAGGAATCACGCAGAACGTGCGCGGCTACACGCTCTACGGAGACTACCACCGCCCCAATCCTCCGGCCGAAATCGTCCAGGCCGTAGTCCACCGTGCGGTCGACGTGGCCATCGTGTGGGGGCCACTTGCGGGGTTCTTCGCGGCGCGCTCGCCGGTACCGCTGCGTCTGCAACCGGTGCTCCCGCAGTCCGACCAAGGCTGGCCGATGACCTACGCAGTCTCGGTCGGCGTGCGCCGCGATGAGCCGGAGCTGCTCGAAAGGATCAACGCGTCGCTTGCCGTCGAGCGAGCGGCGATCAAGCAGCTGCTGCGACAGTACCGTGTACCGGCGCCCAGTACGACCTCCTACTGAGCGGTGTGTTCGCGGAGGAGCGAGATCGCATACGTGGAAACCTTGAATACCGGTTCAGCTGGGAGAGACTTCGAACCTTCGAGCTCACGGCGGCCGGGTCTTCGGCGTGTCCTCCGACGACAGCCATGCACCAGCGCGGGAGTGCGTGCGATGGTCGATCCAACACCCCACGAGGATAAACACCCGGGACGTGACGTGTAGCCGTCTGATCCAACAGGAGAGTGGTTAAGGGCAATCAGGTGCAGAGCCGAGCTCCGAAGACTCGCGGCGCGTGGAGGCACCAGGTTCAAAATGCGTGGCGCCGCATTCCGGCGGCCCCACAAGACGGGCCCCTGAGACTTTGGCTGAAAACCGGATAGGCTACTGGTGGCCTCTGTAACTCCCGCGAACCGAAGAGACCGAGTCCATCAACGGGTATTCCGGCCATAGCGCATAAGCGCCCACGCCAGCAGCGCTCCGGCGGCAGCACACACAGGCACCACCGCGGTGTGCCAAACGAGCACATGCAGCGCCTGGAAATTGGGGCATTGTAGCTCCAACATCGTCAGGCCGCTCACACCGGCCAGTGCGCCCGCCGCCAATCCCGCGCTAGCAGGATTCGCTGCAAACCCGCGCCGTAACAGCAACCAACTCAAGAATGCTGCCGGAATGGCAACGAGAAGACCCGCAAGCAGGCACGCGATGCCTGTGGAAATGAACTGCCTGGCATCGGTTGGGCGCGCATGAGCCGCATTGTCAGGTTGCGACGCATTCACCACCTTTTCTGACGGTCGTCGCGCGATGCCGCCTGCTTCCGGCGATCGTCCGCTCCGAGAGTAACGATATGCGGGCATGCCGCGCGGCCCGCGGGAATTTCGGGGACGCAGAGACCGCGTCCCCGAGGCCTTCTGGTGAGTGCCTTGACATACAAATGACATACATCTATTGTTATTGACACTATGGCAATTCTTACGGTTCGGTTGACCGAGGAAGAAGAACGGCTGCTGACGCGCAGGTCGCGCATTGCGGGGATGAAGAAGGCGAGTTTCGTACGTAAGCTCATCCGTGAGCAGCCTTTCGAGACCGCATCCGATGTATTGGCCGATGCTCAAAAGCGCATGGGAGATGTGCGGCTGCGGGTCTCGCGTCGATGAGGAAATACCTCGTAGACTCGTCTTTCATCATCGATCTTCTGAATGAACTGGCAGACGACGATGATGAAGGACCGGCATTGCGGTGGCTGAAGCGAAATCCCCGGACGCATCTTTGGATCAGTCCGGTTACCGTGGCTGAAGTGCTCGAGGGTGCCGAGGATCCCCAAGCCGTAAAAACGTATCTCGGGCGGTATGCTTGGCAGGGCATCCATCGCATACAGGCCGAGAGGGTGGCGCTTCGCCAGAAGCGCGCCGCAAATCGAATGGGTGAGAATGATGCCTGGCAAGCAGCTGTTGCTGAATGTATGAAGGGGAAGGTCTTAGGTCACGACCAAGCCTTCGTAAGGCTCGGCCCGGCTTACGAGGACTATCGTGTGGCGTGAAGCCGCGCCCTCAATCGCGGTCCGATTCTAGGTCACTCCGCTACTCATAACTGGGGGGACGTCGGCGCGACGTTGGTGAGATCCTGGAAGGTAAATAACTTGGCGTCGACAAACTTATCCACTGCGTTTCCGCTATAGGTCTTACCGCCCGCTAGTTCTAGCTTTCTCACGGGCGCACCTGGCTTCAGATCCAGATCGTCCATCCGGACCCAAAAAGTCGCCGGCGTCATGGCGGAATCGAAGAGGACCACCCGGTTAGTGCTGTCGCTCACCGTTCGCCAGATGGTCGAGGAGACCCACGGTTGCTCCTCAAGGGAGAAGCCCAGGGGAGTGCCCACGCTGCGCATCAACGACAGCACCGACATCATCGCTTGGAACTGGAACTTCTGCTGTGGCGAACCGCTTATGTATTTCGGCGATATCTCTGAGGGAAGCGCCCCGAGCAGATAGGTCGTACGTACAAAGCGATCCGCCGCGCGGGAGGTGCCGGGCAGGGACTTTTCGAGCCCGCCAGCCTCGCGCCAATACTCCATAATGGCCAGCTGCTTGTCGTAGGTCGGGGAGTTGGTCACCACCTTGTACTGCTTGCCATGATGTATGACGAGCTTGCCCTTCACATACTCGAACACGGCCGAGTCGCCGCTCGCATCGGATATCACCAAGTGCATGTTCGCAGGCCTACCCGTGGCCAAAAGCACCGTCTGTACCCGAAATTTCTCCTTGCTGAGATCGGCAACTGCCTCAGCGACGGTGGCGTGATTGTCCAAGACGTACTGCGGCCAGGTGCTGAGCGAAATGACTTTGGTGCCTTCGGGCGGCTGACCGTAGTCCGACTCGACGAGCGCGAGTTCGTTGACGACCAGCCCTTTTTCGTTCATGCCTTCGGCGGTGCCAATATCGTAGGCGGTGACGATCAGGCTGCCGTACTTCGAAACCCACGAGATCGTGTTCTTGCCACCGCAGCCATCGCGCTTCATGCCCCGCGGCAATACCCACATGTTGGACATCATGTCCTCACCCCAGTCCATGGAGCGGCCGACAATGACCGTACCGTCCTTGGCGACATACAGCGCGCGGGTACAGGCTTCGGACGGGGCGGACGCGATCAACGCTCCACATGCGGCGATGAGCGTGATCAGGCGGCCGGGGAAGGCGCGATTACTTCGCATGCGGAAAACTCCTGTGAAAAATATGAATGTCCCACGCTGCTTTCTCGCGCGCGAAGAACATCGCTAGCCAAGTTTGCTTTTACTGCCTATGCAGACTCGAGCCTAATCCGAGCAGGAGCGATCCGTAGTTGTCCCTATAGACGCGGCTAGAGCCAGCCAGGCTCACGTTGCTGCGGCGAATGAATCCTTTTGGGGAGCTCAATTTGGTTGCGAGGCGTCTGTTAGTGGGCCGGGACCGGTCCTTCTGCTTGCTCGGGAGGGGCGCGATCCCGCCTCACCCGGTGAAGCGGACGCGCGCAGCTTATCCAGATAGTCCGCCCACGCTTGCATCATGAGGCGGCGCTCAGGGAGATGTTGCGCATAGTTGTAGTGTCGGCGGACGGAGTCTGAGACACCATGCGCCATCTGCCGCTCGATCGCCTCCGAGCGCCATCCCAGTTCGTTGAGCAATGTGCAGGCAGTCGCCCGAAATCCGTGCGGCGTCACTTCGCGGCTTTCAAAGCCCAATGACCGCAAGGCGCCGCCCAAGGCGGCACCGTGTAGAGGTCGCGACGGGTCGCGGAGGGAAGCAAAGACATACTCGCTGTCTCCAGAAATCGTCCGCAGCATCAGAAGAAGCTCCAGCGCTTGCCGAGAGAGGGGGACGAGATGCTGCACTCTCGCCTTCATGCATTCGGCCGGAATTCGCCACTGCGCCGCCTGCAGATCAAATTGCCGCCAGCACGCCTTGCGAAGCTCCCCGGGTCGCACAAAGAAGAGGAGGGCGAGCTTCAAGGCGATACCGATAACCTCGCGGCCGGTGTATCCGTCGATCGCACGCAGCAGTACTCCTAAGCGGGCAGGATCGATGATGCAGGGACGGTGGCGAACCCGGGGAGGTTCAAGAAGACCCCGGAGATCCTCGGTAATGTCCCTCTCTATATAGCCCAGGCCGATGGCGTGTCTAAATACGCGGCTGCAGCGTTGCTTGGCGCGTCTTGCGGTGTACCGCAGACCTTTGAGCTCAATCTCCTTGAGTACCCGGAGGAGTTCGTGCGCGCTGATGTCGGCGATCGGACGAGCGCCCACGGCGGGGAAGATGTCGCGCTCCAGGATCCGAGTGGCATCTTTGAGCGTATCGGCGGCGAGCAGACCTTTTGCGACGCGCGGCTCCAGGAGCTTGAGCCACTGGCGTGCAACGGTCTCGAACGTGTGCGCGGCCGCCGCGCGCTTCTCTTTGCGATCGGCACTCGGATCAATGTTTCGGGCGAGAAGCCCGCGGGCATCAGCGTGCAACCGACGGGCCGTGGCCAGATCCACGTCTGGGTAGACGCCGAGGGATATCATCTTTTCGGTTTGCCGAAAGCGATAGCGGAACCGCCACCACTTCGAACCCCGGGGGGTCACGTGAAGACTCATGCCGTGCTCGTCCGCAAGAACGTAACGGTGCTCGCGAGGTCTCGCGGCACGCACGATCCGAGAGGTGAGTAACATGGCGTCACCTGCGTAAAGTCGGGAGGGGCGCCAGACTACGAGCAGTGCTTTGAGAAGCGACGCAGAGGATGTGATTGGGGATTACACCAGACGCCGAGGGCGAAGACTAAGGTGCGAAAAAGCGATGCGGAAAGTTACCCACACTCGACGCGTACGGCTCGAGTTCGCTCAGAAGGAGGGAATTGGGATTCGGCTGGCAGCGCAACGGCTTACGTACACTTCGCGCAAATCCTCTATAGTGCGAATCGCACTTCGGGTCCTCTTGACCCAAAAATAAAGCGACGTAAGTGATTGATCTAAGATGGGAATTTAATGTGGTGCCCGGGAGAGAATCTTACCTCGGGAGTAAATTCTCAAGCAATCAAGCGGTTGGCGCAGTGGGACTTTTCAGTTACCCACAATATTACCCAGCATTCGCAGGCACTGGCGCGACATCCGCTGATACCGTGTGTTATCCGTTGATAATTCGAACGGCAATCGACGCTCGCGAACTTCGCGGTCCTGCGGATAAGTACTGTGCAGCTCGTAGTCATTCCGGGAAACAGAAATTGCGCTAGCACCTCCATTATCCCGGCAGAGCCTGGAGGCGTGACGACGTTGCAGTAGCTCGTCGCCTGCAGATTACCCGCGGTGACGTATCGAGGCCGTCTGTCTAATGCGAAACCCACAGCTGGCCGGGTGAGCCGTTGCAGGTATTAATGACTAGTGGCGCGCCCTGTTCCGGACTGCCCCCACCGATGTCTAGACACTTCCCGCCGATCCCCACGATCGTACCGTTGCTTGCGGCCCAGTTTTGACTCGGTGCGCCCACGCAGGGGGTATAGATGACCGCAGCACCGTCGGTGGGCGCGGCGCCTTGCACATCCAGACAGAAGCCCCCAACGCCTGTGATCTGCCCGTTTCCGTTGAAGGACCATTGCTGGTTCTGCCACGGATCGCACATTTTCATAATTACGGGAGCGCCGGGTTGTGGTGAGCCATGGTTGATCACGTTCATGCACATGTTGCTATTGCCGCTCGTGATCTGTGCCGTGGTCGCACATCCCGCGGCCGAGACCGCCAACAGCGAGATCAGAGTTAGTGCACAGAGTATGCTCTTCATTTTTAAAAACCTCCCTTCTTATAAGGTCGTACGAGATATGAGCATCCGGTTCTGGCACTGACCTCGTGAGCCGTCCCAATGGACGGGATCAGGCCACCTGAGAACAGTTTGAGCCAGCTGCTATTCCCACACCGCGGTTACGATTCGATTGTCCTTATCCAAAATGAGAGTTAGCCGATTGGGATTCGACTCCATCCCCTTCATGCCGTCTGAGGGTCGTACGATTCGAGTGTCCGGAGGCAGCCGATCCTCGCGGACGATGTCGCTGCGGCCCGAAGAATCAGAGACAGCCTTCGCAGCCAAGATCTTGCCGACACACTTGCCGCAGTCGTCCGCCACAGATTTTGCTTCGGAGTAACCGGGCAGGGCCATCACGGTGAGAGCGTTGGTCGCACCGTGCACGTTAACGCCTTTGAACGGGTGGTCGGTCTCTAGCGGGAAGATCGCCTCGACGGCCTCGTACCCGGTGGCGTCGGCGGCGACTTCTGGCGGCCGGGCCACTAGGATCAGCTGCAGTACGCCGTCCGGCGGAACCCCGCGAGTGAGCGGGACGAGTTCCGCCTCTTCCCATCCAGTGCTGCTTGCAAGACCCCGAACTCGAATGATGTCCATGTAGGGGGCATGGCTACTGCGGATAATCTCGACACTCGTGATGCGAAGTACCGCGTGTGTCCGGGTGTCGCTGGAGCCTCCATTAACCGGTGGCACCTCCGTAAGGGGCATCCCGGTACGCTGCGCGGGGTCTGAGGCGGACGGTGGTTGCGCAAGAGCGCCAGCCGAGCTCAAGAGCATCAATCCGACCGCAAGAGCAGCGGCGGCATTCATTCGATTCATGATCGTTACTCCCCGCTTCAGGTGGTAAGTAGGTAAGAGATTCGTCAAACGGCCATTTCAGTACGAATCGGTGCCGATCGCCGGGAGAACTCCTGCAGCAGCTGCGGCATGGACTGCGCGTCCGCGCCGCGCTGCAACTGTTCGAAGGCCTCCAGAATGAGGTCGGTGGGTACCATCTGGGTCAGAGCACAGAACCGGGTTCGGTCACTGTCGAACGAGCCGTTCTCGCTGAGTTTGTTGATCGGCGCACCGCCTGCGCACACCGAGAAGTACTCACACGATTCCCGGCATCGGGTGACACCCGCCGCGATGTCGCGCGTCATAGTGCGCATCGCGGCACTTGCACGCATTTCCTTGAGGGAGTGCGTGCGAACATTTCCGATGATGAAGTCGTTGTAGGCGGCGTTTCTCAGTCCGAGAAGCTCCGGGGAGAAGCTCGAGACGTTGCCGTGACAGTCGACGTTCAGCATCGCGAACGGCTCGATCTGCACGTTCTTGAGCTCATCGTCGCCAGGACGGAAGACCCGGGGGATCATCCCGTCGATCTCACGGATGAAGCGGATGCGCTCATCGCGCCGGGCCTCCCGCCAGAAGTGGCCGAGGAAGCGCTGAAAGCGCTCTTGGGGCGCCTGACTGGCGAAGAGCTCGGACACGTGATCGCCTTCGGACTCCTCGACGTTAAAGCACACATTCTCGATGCCTTCGGCGAGATAGAACTGGAGCATCTCCTCCGGGGCATCCAGGCTCTGGTCGGTGAGCACCGAGATCACGTGGAAAGGCACCTGTTCGCTTCGCAACACGCGTATGCCGGCAATCGCTTTGTCGTACGTGCTGCCTCCGTTGCGACCCAGGCGGTGGGCATCGTTGAATCGGCGGGGTCCGTCGATGCTCACTCCGACACCCACCTGCCACGTTTTGAACAGCTCACACCACGCCTTGGACAGGAGCATCCCGTTAGTCTGAAACGAGTGATGGACCTTGATCTGTGGCGGCCGCAGGGACTCGATGAGGCTGAAGGCGTCTGCGTAGAAGGACACCGGCATAACCAGAGGTTCGCCCGCGTGCCAAATGACGGTCAGCTCCTCACAAGCCCATCCGGAGGCGAACACCTTCTCGAACAGCGCTCGCAGAGTGTCCGGGGACATCGTGGCTTTGTTGTTTCGACCCGGCAGGTAGCAGTAGTTGCAGTTGATGTTGCAGAACGGGGTCGGTTGGACCACCACTACTGAGATGGCCGGTTCATCGGGCTCCTTCACGGATTCGGACATGATTTGCTCTCCCGCTGCAGGCTTAGCCGTTTTGCCAGTAGTTGTGCCAGCCTCCATTGCCCCAATTGTGCCAACCGTTCGGCCAGCCGCCGTTGCCCCAGTTGTGCCAGCCGTTAGGCCAGCCTCCGTTGTGCCAGCCCCAGCCCCAGCCCCCATTACCCCATCCGGCGTGCCATCGGCCCCAGCCGCCGTTGCCCCACCAGGTGGGTTCCAGAGCGCCGCTATCCGCCTGCTCGATCTGGGGGGATCCTTCGCCTGCGGGCGAAGCCATCTCCGCGACGCCGGCGCGTATCGCTTTCAGCCGTGCGGCCACGCCCGGCTGATCGGTATTGGAGTCTGCCGATGGAGTGGGAGTGATCGCTGCCTGTACCGCTGACAGCGCCAGCAGTAGGGACGCGCCGAGTGCACCCGCGGGCATTACGAGCGATAACGCTTTCGAGATTCGATTCTTGGTTACCATGTGAGCTCCTGGGGAGTATGAGATCCAAGGCGCTGTCGAGTACCGCGTCCCGCACGACCTAAAAACGATGCGAAGGTGATCGGGAAGATTCGTTTGAGCCGCCCCACGGACTGCATCCAGATACTCGCGGACTTGCGCGAAGCCCCGAGCACAAAAGCTCCGCCACGCCGCGAGTCCGTCGAAACCGTCTGCCGCGAAGTCGGTGAGATTTTGCGTGCACAGTTGACTGGGATCAAGAGCCCGATCAGTTTCGCCGACGTCGCCGTACTG
>CAWDXW010000002.1:0-717980 GCA_963806375.1 uncultured Pseudomonadota bacterium | reverse complement strand
ATGGAGCGTATCCATAGGGACGGAGCGTCACCGGGACCCAACGCGTTACCTGGCGTGCTTGGCCGCCGCCGGGTTTTCGTCGGCTCCCCAATTGGCCGAATGTACCGAGTCGCCGTGCCATCCGCGGCTGCGTCGACCGTGACGGACAAACCTCGCGCGCATCAGCCTTGAAGGGCGAGCATCGGTCGGATCGTTGGCGGGTCAGCCGTTGCCGCTGACGAGTGCACGGCCTGGATCCGAGACAGACTTTGTCCCAGCAGGCTGCGCCCGGGAAAACCACCGGATTGGTATCCCGTCGCCTGAGGCGCGCAGTCCTCAGCCACGGACCTCGTGGCATCCGCAGGGCGGCGGCTGCGCTCAAAATGGTGCGCGATAACCGGCGCCAGCTCCCGCTGCGCGGGCAACGCGGCTTCCAGCCAGCGTGCCACTTTGAGGTGATGGCCTGCACGCCGCGCCGGCGTCTGACGCCGATACAGCACCTCGCGATACATTGCGTGCGCAAACTCGTATCGACTCGGGGCACTTGCGGTTGACCATGGCGGATCGCTCTGGGAAAGGCGCAGGAGACCATGCCGGTCCGCCAGAGCCTGGCACAACTCCTGCGTGCGCTCGAGTTCCAGTCCTGCGGCGCCTGCGCACCACTGTGGGGAGAACTCGACCCCCACGATGCTTGCGACCTCAAGTACGCGCAGTTCTTCGGCCGATACTCGTGTGACCCGGGCATCGATCATTTCGCGCAGGGTGTCGGGGACTTCGAATTCGATGGTGTTGAGTGGCGCCTGCAGCTGCCACGCTCCCTCGCGGTTTGCGAGCAAACCACGCTGACAGAGGTGCTCCAGCAGAGCGACCATGAAGAGCGGATTGCCCTCGGTATGTCGGTAGATCAGACCTGCAAGGCCCGGTGGGGCGGCCTCTTCAGGTACCTGTCCGGTAAGGTAGGTGGCGATGTCAGGCTCTGTCAGGGGCTCCAGCGGCACCTCGGCGCACAGCCGGTGCAGCTGCAGGTCCTGTCGGAGTGCCTGCAACGCTTCCTCCCCCGACGCCAGCTCAGCGGTACGATAGGTGCCGATCAGCATGAGTTGCATCGGCGTGCGGGTGCGAGCCAGGACTTCAATCAGAGATACGGTCGCCGGGTCGGCCCACTGCAGGTCCTCAAAGACAAGAACGACAGGGAACTCATGAGTCACCCGCTCGAACAAATTCATGAGTTCGCGCGGCATTCCCTCGCGCGTCCCGCCGAGAAGTTCGCGCTGCAGGGTCGGACGCTGTGCAGGCTGCAGGAGCGCGGGAATCTGCGCAAGCCACCAGGGCGCGCAGGAGGCGAGCTCGGGCAGCACTGGTGCTCCGCCCTGACCCACGCACAGCTCGCGTAGCGCTTCGAGCACGGGGTAGTAGGCCTCCTTGCCGCCATATCCTTCCACGCACTGCCCCCGGGCGGTGCGAATCTGAGGCATCTCCAGGCGGATCCGGTGGAGAAATGCATCCACGAGCGATGTCTTGCCGATACCGGATTCTCCGGTGACGAAGACGATCTCACGCTGACGTTGGCGCGCCGTGCGCTGCAGCAGTGCGTCCAACTCCGATAGTGGCCGGTCCCGCCCCACAAGGACCGGCGCTACGGCGCCCGGTACGCTTCCGCCGGATGAGGTTACCCCCTCAGCAGAGATACGAGCAATGAAGCGGTAGCCACGGCGTGACAGAGTCTCGATGAAGCCAGGACTACGGACATCGTCCTCGAGAAGGGCACGCAGCGACAAAATCTGGCTCTTGAGAACCTCTGGTTGAACGTAGACACCCGGCCAGACGGCTTCGAGAAATTCCTCGTGCGTGACCAACCTGCCTGCGCGGTCGATGAGATGCTTCAGTACGGCGAGCGTTTTGGGCGGAAGCAGCAGACGTCGATCCGGGGCGTTGGGGACCTGCTTCCAGAGGCACTGATTGACGGTGTCGAAGCGAAAGCGCTCGCCGTTGCTGTCGTGCCGCTGGAAGCAGAGCCCCTCGCGCAACGCGTCCGGCTGGGACGAAGAACGCTCGCTCATTCTGGGGCTTTCCGGGCCTGGGCGCTGTGCACTCATGGTCGTGGCCTCCCGTCTTCCTGGTACGCACTGTGGAACCAAGAGCGATCAGTGCGCAGCCCCCCGACGGAGGTGTTTTCCCACCATATCGAGGCGATCAGTGACCTCTCTAGGTCCACGCGAAGGCTTCCAGAGCTCGCAGGGTGCGCCCGTCAGGGGGGCGGGGACTGACTCTTGCGGCCTTGAATCTCGAGCCGCTTCCAACCAAAGAGCCAGGCGTCCACGGACCATGCGCCCGGCCCGATCAGTGCGATGGCGGCACCGACCGTTGCCAGCAAAATCCAGCTCGAGGGATGCCCCAGAGCGAACACGCGCCACAGCGCCTCAAGCGCCACGAGCGATCCTGTGACTGGGGTCCAAAGACCTGCGAGCAGCAGTATCCCGAGACCCATGGAGGACGCCTGGAACAGCGCGGGTCCCAGCGGCGGCTTGCCACGCAGCGCCAGGTACCCCTCAACGAGGAGCGCGCCACCAGACACCACTCGCATGAGCAGGAGTCCAATGGCGGGCGTCCCGTGGGCAAAGTTGGAGAACAGTCGACGCACGGCCGCAAAAGGTTAGTGGCTTCCCCTTGCGGCCGGAAACGCTCAATCGGCTGAATCTCGGGACTCTTTCGAGCGAATCAGAACTCGATGATCCCGCGTCTGAAGGCGATCATGGCGGCATGGGTGCGGTCCTTAGCCCCCAGTTTCGACAGTATGTTTCGGACCTGCCCCTTTACCGTGTCTTCGCTCACCGAGAGCTGCGCCGCGATCTCTTTGTTGGCATTGCCCTCGGCAATCAGGCGCAACACACGAATTTCGGCAGCGGTCAGCGCTTCCTCGGTGGCATGCTCCGCGAGCTGGAAGGAAACCTCCGCGGACAAAGATTTCTTACCTGCGTGAACGGCACGAATGGTCCCCAGGAGTTCCTTGTGCAGAGTGTCCTTAAGCAGGTACGCCCGGGCGCCCGCCTTGAGGGCACGCAGCGCCTGCGCGTCACCGGCATAGGTGGTCAGCACGATGATGCGCGCCTCGGGAAACTCCCCGCGGATCGCGGTTATCGCATCGAATCCGCTCATCTGCGGCATTTGCAGATCCATCAGCGTGATGTCCGGACGATGCAGACGAAACTGCTGGATGGCTTCACGTCCATTTTCGGCTTCGGCGACAACCTTCATATCCGCTTGGAGTGCGACCAGGGCTGCGATCCCCTGGCGGATGAGGGGATGATCATCAACCGAGAGGATCCGGATCGGACCTGATTCGCTGTTCATGGCTCGCTCTGCGTGCTCTTCGGCGCGAACTTCTCGCTTAACCACCACCGGCGCGTGCCGGTGGGTTCGGCATAGGCACGGGCCGCCGGAATGCTGAGCTCAATCTCCGTGCCGGAATCCGGCGCACTCCACACGGTC
Source organism: uncultured Pseudomonadota bacterium (assembly GCA_963806375.1). GTDB lineage: Bacteria > Pseudomonadota > Gammaproteobacteria > Steroidobacterales > Steroidobacteraceae > 13-2-20CM-66-19. Next base: position 714,512 of record CAWDXW010000002.1, on the reverse strand, counting down.
AGCTTGCCACCCATGAGTTCCGCGCGCTCACGCATGCCATGTAGCCCGAAGTGTCCTGCACGCCCCTCAGTACCCAGAAACTGCGGATCGATGCCCTTGCCATCATCCCGGACCCGCAGGCGTAGCTGGCGCTCATCGTAGCGGAGTTCCACTTCGATCTCATTCGCATCGGCATGTCGGAATGCGTTGCGCAACGCCTCCCCCGCGATACGGTAGATCTCATCGCGCACGATCGCGCGCAGGGTCTGCGGCATGCCTTCCACTTCCACACGCAGTCCGATCGAGGCATGTGGACCCGCTTCGGCAGCGAGTTCCTCCCCCAGACTCGTGATGGCCGCGGCCAGATCGTTGGACTCCACCGTGGAGGCACGCAACCCCTGCACCGCGTTTCGTCCGTCCGTGATGGCTTGCGCTGTCCGATCGATGGCGCTGGCAAGCGTTTCCTTGGCATCGGTCGGGCGCTGCGGCAGCAACTCATAGACCGTCTGGAAACGCAGCAGCAGTCCCTGAAAGCCCTGTAGGAGCGTGTCGTGCAGGTCACGCGCGATGCGGGTGCGCTCAGCGACGCGTTCCTCCAAGCGGGTATTGAACGCCTGAGCGATCTGACGCATACGCAGTTGATAGAGCGCCCACATCACGAGCATAAAGACGGCTAAGCATGCCGCGCGGAACCAGATTGTCTGCCAGAGGGCCGGCGCAATAGAGAAATCCAGTGCCGCGCCCCGTTCGTTCCACACACCGCTGTTGTTGCTGGCCACGACCCGAAAGCGATAGTTGCCGGGCGCGAGGTTCGAATACTGCACACGGCGAATGTTAACGACTTCACGCCACGCAGGATCCTGCCCTTCGAGCTTGAACCGGAAGTGCACTTTTTCAGGAGCTGCGAGGCTTAACGCGGTGTAATTGATCGACAGGTCGCGCACCTGCGCAGGAAGATGTAACCCGGAGGTCACAGAGTATGTCTGTCCATCAGCCGCGATCTGCTCGATATAGACCGGCGGAGGAATCCGGTTGATTCGAAGGCGGAGCGGATCAATAACGCTGACGCCGTCCGATTGCACGAACCATAACTTTCCATCTGGCGATTTGGTTACCGCCGGACTGAACCCATTGGCGGGCGCATGCATTTTGATTCCGTCACTTCTATCAAACACGATAGGGTGAACGGAACGTTTCGAATCCGACGCCCACGCGCTCAACTCGGCTCGATCGACGCGTAGCAAGCCGCACGCGGTGTAGAGCCACAAGGAGAAGGCGTCGTCCTCGATGACCCAATAGACGGCATCACAAGGCAGGCCATTCTTGGTCGTCAGGGTCGCGACTCGACCGGCCTTTATACGGCTGAGGCCGCCTGCGGTAGCGGCCCAAAGCGCACTCTCATGGTCGAGGTGAAGATTCCAGACCGTGTCCGAACCAAGACCATCCTTCAAGCCGAGGGTTGTGCGTACCTGACCGTCCTTCAAGTAACCGATCCCCCGCTCGAGGAATCCAGCCCACAGTCCACCACCTATCCGGTCCGGTACGACCGCCGAAAGTCGCGGACCGTTCCCGACCAAAGACCAAGGCCAGGGTACAGACTCGGCCACGCTGCCGTTGATCACATGAAACAGACCGGAAGTGGGATAGCTTATCCAGACCCCCTCGCGCGCATCAGCAAAAATTGCGATCGCGGATCCGGCCGGCACACCCGCTGCGCGAGTGAACCTGCCGTGCTCGAACCAGCCTGCGCCGTCGTGAGTTGTGAGCCAAATGCGACCAAGCGGATCTTCGAATAGGGAATCGATCTCGTTTTGCGGTAATCCAGTATTCGTGACTTCGGTGACCAGGTCACGTGCCCCCGAAGTCTCCCGTTTTTGAGGCGCGGCGGATGGCGTGATCGGCGCCGCCGTCGCACGATAGATCGTCACCTGCCCTTCACTCCACTTGCTCAATCCCCCGTAAGAACCGAACCAGACAGCACCATCCCGCGCTGCCAGGACGGACACCACTGGCGGGGACAATCCTTGCTTGGAAGAGATCGATGAGACAGCCCCTTCGCGAAAGCGGTCGAGGCCATTTGCCGTGCCGACCCAAATTGTACCCTCGCGGTCCTCGAACAGAGCTCTGATGTGATCGTTTGAAAGGCCGTTATCCTGCGAAAACCGGGAGATCTTTTCGTTTTGAACGTGCAGGAGCCCTTGGTGCACTGTGGCTATCCAAAGAGCACCGTGACGATCCCGCAGCAGACGCTGAGCATCAAATGGCTGTCGGATGCCTGGAATCGTGTACTCCCGCATCCCTTGGCTGGCGGTCTGTCGCAGCACGCGGTCATTCCAACCGGTTATGGCAATCAGACCTGCCCCCTCGGGCCCTCGAGCGAGACCTTGTTGCACTCGAATCGGTTGCGACTCGTAGCGGTTCGGCGGACCGGGTTTCCACAGCCACAGACCCGAATCTGTTCCGGCCCACAGATGCCGATCACCGTCCTCGTACAGGGAAAAAACGCTGCTGCTACGATTGCCGTACGAGTAATACAATTCTTTGCCCGGCGGACCTTCGATCACACTGCATTCAACTTTTTTCTCTCGAATGGCGCACAACCCTCTGGGGCCTCCAGCCCATACCGTTCCCTCATGGTCCTCCAATAGGGCAAGGACAGGCTGGCCCTTAAACTCGGGGTATTGGGTGAGTTGGCCCTTGTCCCAGCGTGCCAGCCCATCGAGAGTACCGACCCACAGAGTGCCAGTGTGCGCGGCCAACACACACAAGACGTCCCTGCTCGGCACAGGCGTGCCCGCTCTTGCTCCAGAAGGGACAAACCGAACACCATCAAAGCGAACCAGACCAAATTCCGTGGCGAGCCATAGATAGCCGTCAGGCGTCTGCGCAATCGAGTTGATCTGACCCTTCAATCCTTCGCTATCGGTCCACGCCGTGTGGGCATACTGAGTGAGGTCGAGAGCGACCTCTGCGGCGAGGGCGACGGGATGGGGGGCAAGCAGCGCGAGCACTCCACTGAACAGCAGGAGCGCGGATGAAGACACACCCCGAAACGCCGCGGGCGAGCATTGGCACACTGCTCACAAGTCCATGGTAATTAAAGACCCTGACCGTCCGCGGCGGATCAGCGCCGCAGCCCACCGACCACTGCCGGGTCGCGCCGTTTCGATCACCAGCCCCGCCCGAAGGGCCATTGAGGGTGTCAGTATAAGTTTGCGGACAAAGTGACGCCAGCGTAGCGCACCGCGTCGCGCGCCGGCTGGCCGATAACTGCATCGCCCGTGTGGCTTGGACTGCCAGCCCACAACCCACTCCAGAAATCCTCCACGTCGGTGTAATACACGTGGTTGGTGACGTTCTTAACGAATAAGGTCACCGCAAACTTCCCGTCAGTTCTCTGGAACGCTGCACTCAGATTGAGTAGTCCAAACCCGGCCTGGATCGCGTAGGGATTCTGGTCGGGAAGCATTTGCGCCGAGGTACGGTAGGTGTAGGTCGCATCGAACACCCATTGCCACGGCCGCCGGGAGAGCGGTACGCGCTGCTCGATCGAGAGGATACCCTTGAACTTGGGCGCGTTCGGCATGGTATCGCCGCTGACATTCTGGTACGGGCTCCCCGTGCGCAAACCCGCTACGGTCAGCTGACCACACAAGCCCGCAGGAGGTTGAGCGTTCAACTGGGTAATAGGGACGGTAGGCTGCGTGCCATAGCACGGTGCGCCCTTGTAGTCTTCGAACTTCGCGTTAATGTACGCGCCGTTGAAGGTCAAGCGAGTCGCGGGCGTCGCCAACCACTCGGCCCGGAGCTCCACGCCGCGCGTCTCCGCGCGACCGGCAGAGGTGAGCGTCAGAGCCGGCGATAGCACGCCTGGCGTGTAGTAATAGCTTTGAATTTGGTAGCCGTCGTAGATCGTGTCGAACGCAGCGGCGTTGAAGGTCAATTTGCGGTCCAAGTACGTGCCCTTGGTTCCAATCTCGAAACTATTGATGTCTCCCGGCGCTGCGGGCACCAACGAGTCGTTACTCGTCAGAGTCGCTGCGGTGTTATATGCGGCGGGCGAATAGCCGCGCGAATAGCTCACGTAGCTCATAACCTCACGGTTGAGCTGTTGCTTCAAGGCGATGTCACCGACCAGCGTATTGTTGGCCTCGCTACCTGCACTGCGATACGCGGGCGGCCGTACAAGCTGATCGATGGTGTAACTGATGATGTCGTGGTTAAAGCGTAGTCCCGTGACGAGCGAGGTCGAAGGTGTCACCCTCAAAGTCGAGCGAGCGTACAGGTCGTATGTGGTGGTCGTGGAAACCACGAAGCGGTCAACAGGCGCGGGCGGGAAATTGCGCAGACCGTGCTCGTCCACCGTCGTATCCGAATAGAAGAACCCCGACAGCCAGCTGAATGACAGATCGCTCGGCGATAGGATTTTTAGCTCTTCGCTGGTTTGGCGCACCGTCGAAATCTGCTGCTGCGTGTTGTTAAATGTCGTCGTCCCGGTCAGCACGGTCCAGTAGTACTCGTTGACTGCGAATATGTCCTGCACCTGGTTCTGATTCTCATGCATGTAGGCGGTTGTCGAGGTAACGGTGTAACCGCTCGGCAGCCGATAGTCGACGATCGCGCCGTAGTCGGTATCACGGTAAGTGGCACCGGCGTTGGTGACCGGGCTGGTGTAATCGAGATTTTCCCACGAGAGCTTGATCCCAGGCAGCATCACCGCTTGCGTGAATGGACTACCGTTGAATAGGAAGGTGTTACCTGGCGTGATGTAAATATAGGTGAAGTTGAAGCCCTTGCTTTCGGTATCTTCGTAGTGCCCGGTGAGCATCAGGTCAAGATCATCGGTAATCGCTAATTTTAGCTTCGCACGGCCGCCATACACGTCTTGTGTGGTCGTGTGACTGAGCGTCAGGTTCGTGATCGGATAGGGCGTCGTCCTCCCATATGCATCAAGGCTCCCCTCGAGTCGATTCGTGAGAGGTCCGGAGAGGAAGCCCTCGGCGCGGTACTCGCCGTCCGTCGTCACGGTCGAATTTGCGAACCCTTGTGGCGAGTCGGTGGGTCCGCGTGTCGTAAGGTTGATGACGCCTGAGGCCGCGGTGCGGCCGCCCAGAGTCGATTGTGGGCCGAGCAGCACTTCGACGCTCTCAAAACCCATGACGTTGTTAGCGACGAAGGAGTCCGATGGCACTGGTACGCCGTCGATCATAAGGGCGACGCCGGAGGAGATACCAACATTACCTTCATTCGAGATGCTCGAGATGCCGCGGATACCGGTCGGCACACGACCATTGATCGTGCCGTTGAGCTGCACCGACGGCACCAGATTGTCGAGATCCGACAGGTCAGCCACGTTGGCCGCGGCCAGAGCCTGCGAAGACACCACTTGCGCAGCGACGGGAATATCCTGGAGCCGCTCGGTGCGCTTCTGAGCCGTAATGGTCACTACTTGGAGCTCCTGATTATTCTTGGTCTCCTCGGCCGTGGAGCTGCTTTGACTCACGAACGGGTTTGAAGTCGCGCTGACGCTTGACGGTGCGGAGATAATCGTCTGAGCCAGGATCTCATCGCCGGTATTCTTTCGATCGGTGGGTGTCACGATCGCGTTCACCGGACGCTCTGGGCCCAACTCATCAGGCGTACCTGCAAGAGCGGGAAGTGGCGCCGTACACGCGAAGCACAGCGGGAACAAAATGACAGGACTCAAGCCTCGAGGGGCCGATCCTATTGCCTCGCCCTTGTTAGTTTGTGACCCCGAGCGCACGGCTGCCGAGGCTACCCTTCCACGCAGGCTCCTTGCCACTGTGTCTGCAGGGCCAAAAACCAGAGGGTGCAAGAAGGCGCCTGATCTGCGAAAGCATCCCGAATTCCCCGCGCATTGCCGGGGAGTTCAGGATTGGTGATTGTGATTCCGCCGTTGCTGTGCTGCGGTATTGACCCAGTCAGCCTTCAGCGATCGAATTCGATCGATCGCACCTAGCAATTTACGAAGTACTGTCGAAGGGGGCCGTGCCGTTCTTGGTGCAGGCCAAGGCACAAAACCCCTTATTTTCTGGACAGTTACTGTAACTACTCTCTTCTGGAAAGGTGTGTGCGCTCATCGCCAAGCGATCGCCTGGATGGGGCGATGCCAAGAAGACGATACCGGTAAGCCAGCCGTGAGCCTTGGGGTCGCATACTCGCGAAACGGGCCGCAACTTGGATCAGGCGCCACTGAAAGGTCGTTAGGTTTGCAGTGCGTGAATTGGCCATACACCCACGTGACGCGGCGCCTGAGGCACTCGGATGGACCCTAGTTGGAGGTGAGCGCGGAGCGGACGCACCCGTCGGCGAGCGTGGGCTAGACCGTCTCCGTGGCTTTGTCCGCGTAGATCAGGCGGCCCGGCCCGAGCCGCGTCATGATTTCGGGCAGGCTGGAACCGGCGACGGCGAAGCAACCCTGGCTGCGCCCGAGAATGCCGGAGAAGCCGAGCATTTCCTCACCCACGTACCAGGCGCCATGCACCACGATTGCCCGGGAAAGGGCGTTGCTGTTACTCGGATCGAGTCCCTCAAGACGGATCGAGTGGCCATGGGCACCTACATAGAAGGCACCCGTTTTATAGGCTCCGGCGGAGGTCGCATTCGAGTGAGGTTCGTTGGAGAAGCGCTCAAGCCATCCGGTACGGGAGGGGTCGGAACCCCTTCCATGTGCGACCAGATGCGACTGCACGCTGCCGTCGGCGAGCTTCACCAAGTGGAACCTCGGTGCACGCGAGGGCAAGGAGAAGTCGGCGACACCGATAAAGTCTCGCTCGGCAATGCGGTCGCGATGTCGCTCCAGAGCATCGAGCGCCCGCCGCAGCAAACCAGGGGCTATCGGGCTGTGGATTCTCTTCGTTTGCCCGAGGGCCGGCCGAACGCCTGTGAACGCCACAGCCAGGCCGGCGAACGAGAGCCCGAGAAAAGAGCGGCGGGAAGATACCAAGACCTTGAGCTCCGGCACAGATAAGCTTTCGTAGACCCGTTTCACCCCGGGAAGTTCACATGTCTGCCATGCGTCGGACCCTTCATTTCTTCTGGTTAGTGCTGAGCGTTACGGCTATGGCGCTACCGGCTCGCGCGCTGGCCGACTCAGTACCGTTCTGGGGCGCAAAAGCGTCAGTACCGATCGACACGCCCGTCAACCAGCTGAAGAAGGGTGAGTTTCTGTGGATGGGTGAAGCCGTGAGCACCGGTCCCGTGGTCATGGTCGTCAGCATCACGGAGCAAAGAGCCTATGTCTATCGCAACGGTATCCTGATCGGGGCAACTACCGTAAGCACGGGGCGCCCAGGTCACCCAACGCCGACCGGGGTCTTCACCGTCCTGCAAAAGCAAAAGGAACATCGGTCAACGATCTATGACGGTGCGCCGATGCCCTACATGGAACGGCTCACCTGGGGTGGCGTCGCGCTGCATGCCGGCGGACTGCCCGGTTATCCCGAATCGCACGGCTGCATTCACTTGCCCAGCGAGTTTGCACAGCGGCTCTTCGAGATTTCACCCAACGGCATGACGGTCGTGATCGGCACCGAGGCCACTGAGCCGGAGCAGGTGGCGCATCCGGGGTATCTCGCTCCGGTGAAGTTTGTCGGCGGCCAACCGCTCGAGCGCGAGCCGCTTGCGCCGACTGAAGATGACCGTTGGCAACCGGAGTTGTCTCCCAGCGGGCCGGTCAGCATCGTGGTCAGTCAAGGTAGTCAACGCGTCATCGTTTATCGCAACGGGATAGAGATCGGTCGAGCCCGCTTGACCGTCAGCGGCGATGCGCCGCTCGTCAATCACGCACTGGTGCTCACCGAGGGCCCGAGCAACGTGCCCGACCCCTACGTTCCCGATCCCACCAAATTCCGGTGGTTACGAATGAGTGTGCCGGGACACATGGGTGAGGCGGGTACCCAGGTGGATCCGATGGCGGTTGCCAGAATCAGACTGCCTGCCGACTTCGCGGCCCGGCTTAATGGGATCCTGACGCCGGGAGCGACGTTATTCGTGACCCATGAAGCCCTCTATCCGCAAACGACTGGGACCATGGTTCGAGTCGTGGACGCGGACCCGCCTGCCAAAAGTCAGCCCGTCCACTCCCGCGGGTCGTAACCTCGTCGATCGAGGTGATCCCATCCATGGCTGACACGTGGTACCCGGAGGGTGCTCGAGGAAGTGATCCGTTCGTTCTAAAGCGGGAAGGAAGGCACGGCTAATCTCGTGCGCTCGGAAGCGCACAGGCTGACATCCACCGTTGCGCTTCAGAACCGATAGGCAATACCGATACCCGCGAGGATTGGATTGACTTTCACCGTAGCGATTTTTTGGCCGTTAAACTTCAAGTCGGGTTCGATCTGAACGTACTTGACATCAGCATTAACGAACCAGCTGGCCGCCACTTGGTAGTCAAATCCTGCCTGCACCGCGGCGCCTACCGTAGTGCTGTCGAGCTTCACGGCTCCCACGGTGGGCACATTCAGGTTGACGTCCGTGATAGAGGTTACGTTGATTCCTACGCCAACATATGGCCGAAACACGGCATCAGGTAGGAAATTGTATTTAAGCGTCAACGTCGGTGGCAGCTCCTTGAAGGTCCCAATTTTTACGGACGGGACTGTCGTCGCGGCTCCCGCCGGATAAATCGTCGCGCCCTTCACCGTGACATCGTGTTCCTGAGGATAGGTGAGGACAAGTTCGGCCGACCAAGCCTTCGAGAAAAAGTACTCGAAGTCTATTTCCGGTGCCCACTTGTCGGATACGTGGACGCCATTCTTCGGTACCAACAGCGTTCCGGGCGCAGATATCGCATCAGAATTATTCGCCGGATCGATGTAAATACCGCGCAGGCGCACGACCCAAGGACCTTCGTCCGCTAACACGCCGGCGGGGATTGAGAGCAGCGCGCTTCCCAAGAGCAGTGTGCCCGCTATGATTCTGCTATCCGTCCTTATCATCTCGAAATCTCCAGTGGCTATGGAAAACTTCCCGCGGATACGGGCCTCATCTCCGCGAACCTGCAGCCTGCTGGCGCGTGAGTGTGATCGTGTCCGACTCACGCAGGCCATGCGTATTGAACGAAGTCCACACGCGGGCAGACACTTTGAACCATCCGGCCCGTTGCGATCGAAACCTGCTGAACATTAGGTAGGCATCCACTGCGTGCTCGGGAGAGATAGTGGCGCAGCAGGAAGTTGAAATCGTGATCCTCCGGTTAGCTGTTGGTTGTGTGTTGGTGATTTCCCCGCCTGCGCAGTGTCGACGCGGGCACGACGCGACCTACCGTGAGTCTCATTTACGCCCGAGGCGCGTGAATCCACGCCTTCGACTGCGAGCCGAAGTCTCGATGTGTCCCGTTACCAGGTCCCCGCGCCTTCCTAGCACCCACCAATGGATTCGCTAGTTGACGCGGAGCCACGAATCACCGAACCACGAGGTCCGAAACTCGGCTCCTGCACTCTGAGGACCAGAGCGGTTGCCATGGGTTGGATTAAGGCCCTCGAGTCGCATCGAGTGGGCATGGCCACCGACATACGCTGACGACTCAGTCGTTCTGCCTGGTGCCGAGCGTCCTGGGTATGGCGTTAGTGGCTGCGGCGCCGGCCGCCGACCTGACGCCGCGGAGGTATACGGCGCAACGTCCTGGGATTTTTCCACGCCCCTGACCCGACGTGAGCTTGGGGGCTCATACCCGGAGCGCCGATCGCCGTTGACACCCACATTCGGCATTTCAGGCCGAATTCGCGGGCGTGCAAGCCCCCGCAAATCCCGCAATGCCGCGATTTCACACTGCCGTGTGCTATCCGTGTATTCCGCTTTCGTAACTTCAGCTTCGCGGAGATTTAACGAGTCACCCAGTAACCGATGTGCCACCGAGGGTGCGCAATCGGCCTAGACGGGGTCATACGAGAACAGCTTCATGGACACGCGACGCGCACATTTTCCCTAGGACCTATTACCAGGGTCGGTTTCACCTCGAGCTGCAACCAACGGGGTGATCGCGATGTCCGCCGGCGAACCGCACCAGACCGTTACCCGCTCGCCCGATCCAATCGGGGCGCCGGTCAGCACGGCGGAGGCAGCACAGGCGCTGCGAGACGGACCGATCGGCGCATTCGTCGTGGCCGGTATCGCTGTGGGAGTGCTCTTCATCGCCTGGCTCGTGTTCTATTTTCTTCTGTTCATGCCGCGAGGGGCCATTGGCTGACGATCTCTCCAATCCACTCGGCCGGCCGCTACCGGACGGCATTATCCCGCAGGGCATCGTCGCTCGTACCGAAAAGCGCTGGGTCCTGCTCATGGTGGGTATGCTCCTCATCATGATGATCGTCATCATCTTGACTGGCGTCATGGGAGCACTGCACCCCTCCAGCAACGTCGAAGTCATTGATCCGACGACCCTGCATCTGCAGGGCGAATTCGTCGAGAGCAATCTCGGCACGGCCATCGAGCCCGACGGAAGCGTCACCGTGCGTCTCATCGCCCAGCAGTACGATTTTGTGCCGCGCTGCGTTCAGGTGCCGGTAGGAACGCCGGTAAAGTTCCGCCTCACCAGCGCCGATGTCGTGCATGGCTTCCTGCTGCCCGACACCAATGTCAACACGATGATCGTGCCGGGATTTGTTGCGGAGGTTCGCACACGTTTCGCGAACCAGGGCGAATACACGATGCCCTGCCATGAGTTCTGCGGTCTCGGGCATCACGCCATGTGGGCGCACGTCCGCGTCGTGTCGACAGAACGGTTTGCTGGGGCAATGAGCAAGCGACTGCTCGCTCCGCGCGAACGGTTTACTTGTGATTCGCAGTAGCCCACTTGTTTGGATCACAGCTTTTTCGGAGTCAGACAGACATGGCAATATTGCGCACTGAGTCGAGTATTTGGCGTACTGCGCCCAAAGACGCCTATCCGGCACGCAACGCTCATTGCCGCGCCAATCTCATCACTGTCTGGATCATGGCGATTCTGCTGCTGTGCCTGGTGCAAAGCAGCCTGCAACCGGTGAGAGCGGCCGAGCCAGCGGCGAATGTCGATGCGACGCGCATCGTTGATGCCGACACCGACCCTGGCAACTGGGTGACTTACGGCCGGACCTACAGCGAGCAGCGCTTCAGCCCGCTTACTCGGATTACGGCGTCCAACGTGAAGCAGCTTGGCCTTGCTTGGTACGCTGACCTCGACAGCCACCGCGGGCAGGAAAGTACCCCACTTGTGATCGACGGTGTTCTCTATGTTTCGGCGGCGTGGAGCATCGTCAAGGCGTTCGATGCGCAGTCCGGTCGGCTGCTCTGGACTTATGATCCCGCCGTCCCACGCGCGCTTGGCGTCAGGGGCTGCTGCGATGTCGTGAATCGAGGCGTTGCCGCGTGGCAAGGCAAGATCTTCGTCGGCACCTTTGACGGGCGATTGGTGGCGCTCGATGCGCAAACGGGCAAGCCCGTCTGGAGCGTCATGACGGTCGATGCGAGCAAGCCCTACACCATCACCATGGCGCCGCGCGTCATCAAGGGGCGGGTCGTCATTGGCACCAGCGGCAATGAGTATGGCGTGCGCGGCTATATCTCGGCCTATGACGCCGAGACCGGCAAACTAGTCTGGCGTTTCTACACCGTGCCGGGTGATCCCTCGAAGCCGTTCGAAAACGAGGCCATGGCGATGGCGGCCAAGACCTGGTCCGGCGAGTTCTGGAAATTGGGCGGTGGCGGCGCGCCGTGGGAGAGCATCTCCTACGATCCGAGTCTCAACCTGATTTATTTCGGTACTGGCAATGGAGTCGAGTGGAACCAGGAATATCGCAGTTTGAGCAAGGGCGACAACCTGTTTCTGTCGTCGATCATCGCGATCAATGCCGATACCGGAAGTTATGCCTGGCACTACCAGGCCACGCCGGGAGACGAATGGGACTTCGATGCCGTCCAGCAGTTGATTTTGGCCGACCTGACCATCGACGGGAAGGCACGTCAGGTACTCATGCAGGCCAACAAGAACGGATTCTTTTACGTCCTTGACCGAAAGACTGGACAGCTCATCTCGGCCAACAACTTCACGCCGGTTACCTGGACGAGCGGTATCGATCTAAAAACCGGCCGGCCCGTCGAGTTGCCGGGAATCCGCTATGACAGGACCGGCAAGCGAACGGAGCTCCTGCCGGGGGCGCTCGGCGCTCATAGTTGGCAGGCGATGGCCTTCAATCCAAAGACGGGTCTTGTGTACATCCCGGCGCAAGAGATCCCCATGTCGTACGAGTCGGTGAAGGGTTATGAGCCCTATCCGATCGGCTGGAACGTCGGAACCGCCACGACGAATTTACCCAACGTGAAGGGCTATCTCATTGCCTGGGATCCCGTGCGCAAAAAAGAAGCGTGGCGCGCCAATTATCTGGGACCGTGGAACGGAGGCATCCTCACCTCCGCCGGCAATCTCGTGGTTCAAGGCAATGCAGCCGGCGATATCAGCGCGTATCGCGCCGATTCGGGTGAGAAGCTGTGGTCGATGTTTGCCCAGTCGCCCGTAATCGCCGCGCCAATCACGTATGAGGTCAAGGGCGAGCAATACATCGCCGTGTTGTCCGGATGGGGCGGGGCCTATCCCCTCTTGCAGGGAAAGACATCCGACAAGTCCGGAAATGAGCGCAATGTCAGTCGATTGCTGGTGTTTAAGCTCGGTGCGAAGGCTGATCTGCCGGCCTTGCCGCCCGAACCGAAACTGGTCATCGATCCGCCATCCGACACCGCGAGCCCGGCCACGGTAGCGGCGGGCGAAGGATTGTACGCGCAGTTTTGCAGCGTTTGTCATGGCGAAGCTGTTGTCGCCGGCGGTATCACTCCGGATCTTCGTGGCTCGCCCTTCATCGCCGTGGATGCCTGGTACAGCGTCGTACTGGAGGGTGCGTTGAAGGCAGACGGCATGGCGCCCTTTGCGCCGGAACTTGACCGCACAAAAGCCGGAGCGATCCGCGCCTATGTGATTCATCGCGCCAACGAGGAAACTGCTGCGCGCAGCGCAAACAGCCAACACCGGGCGGATGCCAATCAAGGAGCTGTCATCGTCGCCCAGGGCACCGCTTCCGGTGCCCCGGCCTGCGCACAATGCCATGCGTTTACCGGCGGGTCGGATGGCAGCGGGGCGTTCCCGCGGGTTGCCGGCCAGCCCGCATTCTATCTGTCGAGGCAGCTCCGCGATTTCAGCTCCGGTGTGCGCTCCAATTCGATCATGTCGCCGATCGCGCGTGCACTGTCCTCCGACAATATCGAGGACGTCTCTGCCTACTACGCAAACGCCACGGCTCAATTTCCACCGCTGGCGAAACCCGATCCGCAGCTGATTAAACGGGGCCAAGAACTCGCCGAAGCGGGCAATAGCGCGAAAGGCATCCCCGGCTGCGGCTCATGCCATGGCGCACAGGGCGCGGGGGAATCTCCGACCATCCCGTATCTCGCCGGGCAGTACGCGCATTACACGGCGTCGCAGTTGCAGATGTGGCAGCGGGGATTCCGCAGAAACAGTCCGACGACGATGACCCTCTTCGCCAACAAGCTTGATGATCAGGAAATCGCAGCGCTCGCTGCCTACTACCAGCAGCTTCAGGCTCCCTCTGCCTCGCTGGTGCAATCAAAGCCATGATCACGACGCAATCGCAGGGTGTCTGCGGCCAGACCGAATGGCCCGCGGTCACTGTATCCCTGACTTCGAGCGGAAGGAGCCTTCCGTGAATCGTAGCAACCGGCTCGCCCTCGCCCACTATTGGGTCGCTTTCGGGACCTTCCTCCCCGCAGTGCTGCTCGGAGCCTGGCAGATGCTGATGCGCAGTCCCCTGCCGGCGCCGCTCGACGACTCCGCGGCCTACTACGCGTCCGTCACTCTGCACGGTACGGCGATGGCCTATGTGGTCACAACCTTCTTCACCATGGGCTTCGGCTATGCCGTAGCGGCTACGAGTCTCGGTCGCCCGCTGCGCGGCGCGAAGGCTGCCTGGGTTGGGTTCGCGATCTGCCTTGTGGGCACGCTCATGGCGGTCGTGGCGATTCTCTCCGGGCGAGCGTCGGTGCTCTACACGTTCTATCCGCCCCTTTTGGGCAGTGCGTGGTACTACGGCGGGGCGTTCCTGCTGGTCGGCGGCTCAATGATCTGGGTCGTGCTGATGGTTCTCAATATGACGGCCTGGAAACGGGACAATCCCGGTCGACCCGTTCCGCTGCCGATGTTCGCCATCACGGCGACCGCAATTCTGTGGGCCTGGACCGCTTCCGGCGTCGTCTTCGAACTTGGCGGAATATTGCTGCCGCGGGCCTTCGGTTGGAGCGATCTGATTGATGCCGCTCTCGGGCGCACGCTGTTCTCCGTGACCTTGCACGCAATCGTCTACTTCTGGCTGATGCCCGCGTACGTGGCCTTCTACACCCTGGTACCCAAGGCGGCCGGTGGGCGACTCTACAGTGACACGATGGGGCGTCTGACCTTCATAATGTTCCTCGTCTTTTCACTGCCGGTCGGGATGCACCATCTCTTCATGGACCCCGAACACGGGTCGGGCTTCAAGTTCCTGCAGTCCTCGCTGACTTTCCTCGTCGCTTTGCCGACGTTGCTCACGGTTTTTTCGATCTGCGCCAGCCTGGAGATCGCCGGCCGCGTGCGTGGCGGTCGCGGACTCTTCGGCTGGATTCGAGCGCTGCCCTGGAGCGAGCCGATGGTGCTGGCGGTAGGTTTGTCGCTGGTGATGCTGGGCTTGGGCGGGTTCGGCGGGCTCATCAACATGAGCTTTGCCATGAACGCGATGATCCACAACACGTCCTGGGTCACGGCGCACTTTCACCTGATCTTTGGCGGCGCGGTGCTGATCATGTACTTCGCCATCGCGTACGAAATGTGGCCGCGGATCACGGGCACAGCGCTGCGCTCTAAGGCTCTGGCGCGAGCCCAGCTCTGGCTGTGGTTCTGGGGGATGCTGATCACCACCGTTCCCTGGCATGTCGCCGGGTTGATGGGACAGCCGCGGCGCGTCGCGACGTTTGACTACACCGATCCCCTCATTGCACCGATGGGTCCGCTCGTCATCACTTCTGTCCTTGGCGGCCTGATCCTGTTGAGTTCCGCAATCCTACTGATTGTCATTCTGGTTCGGTCGCAGCTTGGCAAGAAGGTGCCGGCCGAGCCGCTGGGCTATGCGCTTGCGGTCACTCCCCCCGTGCGCGTGCCGCCTGCACTGAACGGCTTCGTGCTCTGGAACGCGATCGTAGCGGTACTGATGGTTATCGCCTACGGCTATCCCATCGGGCAGTTCTTCTTCATGAAGCAGCATTCGGTTCCGGCGGTCGCAATCGTGGGCCAGTCTGCCGTGGGAGAACGGTAATGGTCCGCGAGCAAGGTCCGTTCAATCTCAATAACCGCTGGAGCCGCATCGCCTGGGGACTGATCGCCGGGGTGTGCATTGTGTCTTTTCTCGTCGGGTTCCTCGTGCTGGGACGATTCCAACAAAATGGTCCGACGCTCGGTGCGTGGGACGCGTTTTGCCGCGCGCTTGGCATTACCTCTGACAGCCAACCCGCAAACGCGCCGCAGCCGCCACGACGAACGCCAACGCGAATTGCCTGGACGCGAGACACGCTGACACGCATCGAATCTGGGAACGCACAACGTGGCGCGTTCGTCGCACTCAACTGTGAGGCCTGCCATGGCGATCACGGCGTGAGCGCATCCGCCCTGATCCCCACTCTGGCCGGCCAGAATTCCGCGGTGCTCTACAAACAGCTCGATGATTACCGCTCGAACAAACGCCAATGGGGCGTCATGGGCGCGATCGCCAGCGCCTTGACCGACCAGGATTCGGCCGATGTAGCCAGCTATTTCGCCCATCGTCCCGATGGGCTGGCCCCGGTCGTGGGTGAAGGCATCCCTAAGGGCGGCCGCAGCCTGCGGCAGCGCGATCCTGTCCTTCGCCTGGTGTTTGCCGGCGATCCTGGGCGTGGCATCCCGCCGTGCGCGGCCTGTCATGGTCCTGGCGCCGAGAAGCTGGGCGCGCCAGCGCTTCATGGCCAGCACACCGCGTACATCGAACGCCAACTCGCCGCCTTTGCCCAAAGCATGCGGCAGAACGACATCAACGAACAAATGCGCGTGATTGCGCGAGCGCTAACACCCGACGAGATGCATGGGGTAGCCGCTTATTACGGTGCAGCAGCCGTTCGCGAGTAGTGCTGGAGAAGCGCGCTGACAAAGGTCACGACCCGTGCGGTCCCGCACGCGCTCAAAAACTCCGGCGCGACCAGGAACTGCGGGCCGGCTGCCGATCAGAAGGGATAGCTTGCACCCACGCTCGCCGCATATCGGGGAAAAGTTGGTAACCCCGGCGAAGGTTTGCCGGAGAGTGGCGCAGTCCTGGTGCTATCCGCAGATCGGCGCTCCGTTTGTCGGGGCCGAGAAAAAGCGTTCGCTGAGATCCCTACGTTCCCCATCCCACGAAATTCCGTTGGTTGAGAATCGGGTGCCGGGGCACATGAGCGAGCAAGGCACCTTTCCACGGAAGGAAACGCGTCAGCCCCCCTTCTGTGAAAAACTCTTGAACGGTGCGCTATGTTTAAGCACCTAGTCGCAAGTAGCGGACGGTGCATACCGGGGAGAACGCGGCATGAAGGTCGGATCGATCGCATTCATCTGCGGTGTCGGTGTACTCGGAGCTGTGTGTCTGGCTCCCGCAATGGCGCAGCAGAGCGCAACCGCCGATATCGTGCGGACCGCCAACACCTTTCTTTCGGCGCTCGACGCGAAGCAGCGGCAGCGCGTCCTCTATGCGTTCGACGACGACCAGCAGCGAGTGCGCTGGTCCAACTTCCCGACGGCGATGGTTCCTCGTGGCGGCATTAGTCTCAAGGAGATGACTGCCGCACAGCGCTCGGCGGCCATGGCGCTGGTGGCTGCCGCGCTTAGCCCGCGAGGGTTCGAGAAAGTGCAGCAAATCATGGAGGCCGATGAGGTCAACAAATTGACCGACCGCGGGCCTGGCGGCGGTAACGGCGGTCCTCCAGGCGGCGCAGGCCCACCTCCCAACCGCGGCGATGCACCGCCTTTCTCGAATGGACCAAGCGGTCCACGCATCGGCGATGGCCCGCTCTTTGGCAGGGATCTTTATTACATTTCGATTCTCGGCACTCCTTCGGAAAGCCATCCATGGATGCTGCAATTTGGCGGTCACCATCTGGCACTGAATATCACCATCGCTGGCGAGCGGGGCGTTCTGACGCCAACCCTGACCGGCGCACAGCCGGCTCTCTACTCCCTCGAGGGCAAGACCGTGCGCCCGCTCGGCAAGGAGAGCGACCAGGCAGTTGCTCTGCTGCAATCCCTAAACAAGACGCAACGCAAGCAGGCGATTCTGAGCTACCGTCTCGCCGATCTTGTGCTCGGTCCTGGGCAGGATGGCAAAACGATAATACCGGAAGGGCTGAAGGCCTCCGCCATGACCGGGGCTCAACGCACCGCGCTGCTCGCCTTGATGGCTGAGTGGGCGGGCATCATTCACGAAAGCGCGGCGGCCAGCCGGATGGCCGAACTCAAGGCTGATCTCGACGAGACCTGGTTTGCGTGGAGCGGCCCGGTGACCGTCAAGCCCGGTGCCAATATCACGGCGTACTACCGCATTCAGGGACCGCACGTGGTCATCGAGTATGCGCCACAGACCCTCGGTGGTGACCCCGCGATGCACGTTCACACCATGTATCGCGATCCGACCAACGATTACGGCAAAAACTTTATAGCAGCCAAATGAGGAAAGTCCTCCCCTTCGCTGCCGCAGCAATCCTGTTACTCACGACACCTGCCTACGCGCACCGTCTGGATGAGTACCTCGAGGTGACCCTCCTCTCCGTCGAGCGGGATCATGTCGAGGGATACCTGCGCCTGGTCCCTGGCGTTGCGGTCTCCTCTATCGTCATTTCGGGCATCGACACGAACGGCGACGGCATGCTCTCTGAGGCCGAGCGGCAGGCCTATGCGCTGCGTGTATTGAGCGACCTCTCCCTCAGCACCAGTGGCCAACACCTCGCGCTGCGCCTTGTCTCGGCAGACTTCTCGTCCCTCGACGAGATGAAGCTAGGCATGGGCGTGATCCAGATCGAGTTCACCGCAAGTTTGCCCCGCGGCGGCACGAACCGGAAGCTCGTGTTTGAAAATCATCACCAGAGCGGCATTGCGGCCTATCTGGTGAACTGTCTTGTTCCCAGCGACAAGAACATCCGGATCACGGCGCAGAATCGAAGTGAGGATCAATCATTCTATCAACTGGATTTTGTTCAGGCGGACGCGCGCACGGGATTGCCTGCGCGACGCGCAAGTCGCTTGGCTAAAGCTTTGAACTAAATTCTTTGACCTGCTTGACCGCCTCTTCCCGAGCGATCCCGTGACGTTCCTGGACTTTCCCGATCAGATACTCGCTGGTGCCTTCGGCGACCTTCAGATCGTTGTCAGTGAGCTTGCCCCACTTTGTCTTCATCTTTCCCGCCAGTTGCTTCCACTGTCCTTTGATTTTGTCTTCGTTCATGATTTTCCCTCCAGATGCTCCAACACAATTCACTATAGGCAGAGAGATCGGTTCTGTACATCGCAGAACTACGTATCAAAAGCGGTCCCGGTAGGGCGAGCTTCAACTAGACAGTTTCTTGGTTTTATCGGCGCAAACCTGCGCCTTTGGAATCCGCTACGAGAGAAGCGGCGTCACGATCTCATCGAGTCGCTCAGCGGTCCAGCTCGGCTGCTTTTCCTTCCAGCCATCCTCGACCAGCCGCCCTGCACGATCGATGGTGAAATTAACCGGCAAGCGCCAGATTCGGCCATACCCCGGTGCGCTTGAACTGCTGAGCAGGCCAACGGGGAAGCGCAACGTCTGGGCAACTTTACGTACCTCGGCGAGCTGATCCGGTAAGTCGAGGCTGAACCCAAGCACCTGAATCTTTGCCTCCCCGTGGTAACCGGCGTATCTCGAAAGCAGCGGAAGCTCTTCCCGACAGGGCTCGCACCACGTCGCCCAGAAGGTGAGGACGACGACCTTGCCGAGTAGGCCGGAAGTCGGGATTTTCTGGCCGTCTAAGGTCACGAGGGTGGCGGGGGGCGCAGGCAAACCGAGGCGCAGGTCATTCGCCTGCGCGCACGGCACGCGCAGGCCCAGGGGAGCGACCAGTGCGCTCCCGCACGCGCTCAAAAAGTCGCGGCGCGACCAGGAACTGCGGGCCGGCTGACGATCAGAAGGCATAACTTGCACCCACGCTCGCCGTATATCGCGGAAAGAGCTGATAACCGTAGAGGTTGCTGTAGAGCGGAAGCTGCACGAATGCAAATGCATGCAAATGTCCCGATGCCCGCACCGTGACTCCGGGGCTCAGGTAGATGACGTTGCCCGCGGAGTTCTGAACGTCGGCGAGCGCGCCCTGGTCCTCCGACTTGTGCAGCAGGTTAACCTGCAGTTGCGGCACCCACTGCGGGTGGTCCTCATAGCGCAGCCCAAAGCTCGCCGTCGTGGAATTCCCCGGCCGGTAGTCATTTCCAGGCTGATCCATGTGATGCCGCACGGCGCTCTGGAACTGAGCATTGGCAAAGAAATCGAAGCTCTGGCTGATGGCTCGGTAGTAGTACGCACCCGCAATCACATCCGTGCTGCCGGTGCCGGGCTGAAGGCTGGCATCAAGAGGTGTGCCGGCATTCGGGCCGCCATAGAAGTCGATCGCGGTGCCATATTTCCCACTGGGTAGCTTGACTCCCAGTTGAATGCCTAAATTGTGGGTCGGTAGCAGGCCTTGGTAGCTGCCGATCACCTTGATGTCCCCCAAACTTGAGCTGCGTGAGCTGCTGAGCTCCGGGAGCGGTTGGGTCGGATCGTACGTTCCGTAGGTCGAGTGGGTACGGATGACGTACGGCACGAGCACCGTCACGTTCCAGTTGGAGTTCGGGCTGTAGCTAAGCCCGGTGGTCACATACCGGTTGAGCGTTTCACGCTCCAGCTCGTTGCCAGCGGGCACCGTGGAAATGGTGCCCGTTCCACTGCGCAGCTGATCCTGATGGATGTAATCGTACTCCAAACTCAAGCGCCACCCAGGAAGGGCTGAGTAGCCCATCGCGGCATCGGAACTTAACGTGCAGCCACAGCTCGCGCAGGCCTGCACCATCTGCGGAATCAACAGAGCACACACCGCAGAGAACGCAACATGGGTCAGTAAACGAGAACAGTGCGACGTGGTACGTTCACGCCGTGCTACGGCGATATTCATATCTCACCTGACTTAGAGGCCAATACACGAAGAGCGCTTCGCCGGACCGTTTGTCGGGTCCGAGACGAGCGTTCGCTGTCGATCAGGCGAGGTGCGGGGGGCCGCGAGGAGATTGCTGACGAGACGGTCCGGACTGGGCGTGTGTCTGGGCAACCTGCACGGGTAGAGGACCCGCCGTCGCGATCGGCTGCGGCCCGAGGACCGGCAGTGCCGGCAGCGGTGCCGGCCCTGCACTTTGGGCGTAAGGACAAGTGGGATCGAACTGAGTATGAGAATGATGTCCCGGATGATCGTGGCTACCTAAGTGGTGAACCGCACCGTGCGCAACCGCGTCGCACAGGACGACCGTGAGATGGCCCTCGGCCGGCGCCAGCATGAAACCTGCCGGGATCAGTGCGCGCAGGCCTAGCATCACAAGGACCCACGGCGCAGCCCAGTGCCCGGCACCGTTACGCAATGGGGTTGTTCGGCCCGGACGCATCAGGTGGTTGTCCTGGCGCTCCAGGCCTTGATGATCAAAGACTTAATCGCGCCATGAGTCGCGCCATCGCACAGCCGGTCGCGCTTGAGAATGAGCTCAAACAAGACTGATGACTACGTCGATGTTTCCGCGCGTTGCTTTAGAGTACGGGCATATGCGGTGCGCGTCGTTCACGATGGTCTGCGCCAATTCGCGCTCTATGCCTGGCAGGCTCACGTTTAGCCGGGCACGCAGGAAGTAGGTGCCATCCGCCAGGTCCAGGTTCAGGTCCACCTCGGCGCGGATGCTCGTGTCAGCGGGGAGTTTGATTCTCCTTTTGAGAGCCACAACCGCCATCGCACCTTCCAAGCAGGCCGACCACCCCGCGGCGAACAGCTGCTCTGGATTGGTGCCAGTGCCCGCCGTTCCCGGAATCGAGAGCTTGATGTCCAGGCGGCCGTCAGAGCTGCGCGAGCTGCCGTTGTCCCGGCCTCCCCTAGTTTCGGTCTTAGCCGTGTACACCAGCCGTTCGCCCTTCGCGGGCGCAGGTGCTTCTACCAGTTGACTCATTCAGTCGTCTCCTGCCCAAGAGAAGGCCCTTCGCATACACCCTAGTGCCGCGAGACTCACGGGCGGCTCACGTCGATCGCAATGACCGACCGAGCGTCGTTTGACCTCCGCGACTTACGCTTATCGCAGGGGGAAGGTATTGGGCGACACTGCTGTGTACCTGTGAAGGCGCTGCTCTTAATGAGCATCTTCTGCCACCGGGCATACAGCGATACTGTCGGGGGTCGATCGTGCAGCCGCGCCCGCGATTTCGTCCGCGATCAGCGCAACGGCATGCTGATGGGCACGGACCAGCGCGCTATAGCCTTCTGGCACGCGTTCATAGGCCAGTGTTCTGCAGACCAGTATGTTGTCCTGAGCTGAACTCTTGATGCGTAGGCGCCAGAACGCTTCTACGAGTGCGTATTGCCCTGGCGCTGACTCGAAACGCTCGATATCGATATGCACCGTGATCGGCCCCTGTCCCCGACGTGAGTCCTGCGCATCCGCCACGGACAGCCGCCGCACGAGTTCTACGGTGAGTGCACTTCGTAGCTCATTGGATAGCGGCGCAATCCACAGCTCGTTCTCCAATAACGCAATCTGACCGTTCCGTTGTCGGACAACCAGTTCCGGTCGATCAACCTGCGCGGGAATCTTTACCGCTGCTACCTCGACCCTGCGCGATGTCGGGCGTTGCGCAGCGGGGCTGTCGACCGGGTCTGGAACCAGCGTATGGTAATGGACCGGCGCCGACGTGCAGGCTGCCATGATCGCAAACCCCAAACCCAGCAAGAGCCAATGCATCACCTTCATCGCTGCGCATCGTTCGTGGCGGAGTTGAGCGCGGCCGCGCTGCCCACTTGGCTGGGTCGGCCGCGAAGAAGCGCTTCAGGATGCCGGTTCAGATAGTCCGCGAGCGAGCGAACAGAGCGCATGGTACGCCTGGCCTCCCCGAGCGTTAGATCCACGCTCTCGCGCCACGGTGTGTCGTCCGCCAGGAGTCGATCGATATTGCCGAGCGTACTATGCAATGCGTCCAAACTCTGTGCTGCGCCGGGGAGCACGTCGGCATTAAGGCGATTGAACGTTTCATGCAGGCCCACTAGGTCGCCGTCGAGATCCCTCGCGATGCGATCGAGCGGCAGAGCATCGATCTTGTTGACGATACTGGCGACTTTCGATTGCAGTTCGTCAACGCCGCCAGGGATCGTCGCGATCTCAACCGGCCTTAGCGATGAGTCGAAGCGTACCCGGCTTGTCCCCGGGATGAAATCCAACGCAAGGTAAAGTTCCGGGGTGAGGAGGCTCACGCGGCGCGGCTGCGCGCGCAATCCACGGGCCACGAGATCTCCTACCAGCCGCGCCATTGTGTCCTCGTTCTCGGTAACACCACGTTGCGTGAGCGCGTCGTACGCACGTCCCATTCGGCGTGGATAGATGCGTGCCGTGACGATCACCGGGAAGCGGTGGGTCTTGTCGTCGTAGTCCAAGTCAATCGAAATGACATTGCCGATGTCTACCCCCACGAATTCGACCGGTGCGCCTTTCTGCAGCCCGCGCAATGATTGCTCAAAGCGCATTCGCACGTAGCGAGCCTCGCCATCGGGTGGCGCCATGGCAGCTGCCTCATCCTTGTACAGGATGAACTGCGCTGCCGCCGACGTCGCCAGCCCGGCCTGGATCGGGGCGGCGTTCCCAAATGCCACCCCGCCCGCCAGCACCGACACGAGCGACTGCGTTTTAAGGTCCATGCCATTGGCACCGAGCCTGACCTCAACTCCACTGACGTTCCAGAAACGGGTGGCGGATGTTACGAAGCGATCATTAGGAGCATCGATGAACAGCACGAGTTGCGCACCGGTACCATCGGCGTCCAGTTGCTGGTCGATGACTCGTCCGACTTGGAGCCGCCTAAAATAAACGGGGGCGCCGAGACTCACTGATCCGAGGTCATCCGCATGCAGCACAACACGTCTGCCCTGCAGCGGATGCGGCAAGGGCGGAGGATTCTCGAGGCCGATGAAATCCCGACGCGGCATTTTCGCTACGCCTGTCTCGGCACCGATGAATGCACCCGATAGCAGCGTGTCGAGTCCCGATGCCCAGCCGACACCGAATCGCGGTCTAACCACCCAGAACTGGGTATCGTAGCTCGCCACGTCACGGGCATTTCTGGTGAGCTCCGCGGTAACCAGCACCGTATTTTGATCCGAGCTCAACGTAATCCCTGTCACGTGCCCGATCGTAACGTTCCGATATTTCACCAGCGTCTTCCCGACTTCCAACCCCTCCGCGGTTTGAAAGCTGATCGTGATTCGGGGGCCCGTCTTGCTCCAAGTATTGATGACCAGAGACAGACCGATCAGAGCTGCCGCAATCGGCACCAGCCAGACGAGGGATGGGATCCAGCGTCTTGCCCTGATGTGCGGCGCTGCGGGTGCATCAGCAACGGGCACGTTATGATCCTCAGCCATTGCTGGCCTCACCATCCCATATCAGTCTTGGATCGAAACTCAAGGCCGCAATCATGGTGGCCACGACCACGCCACAAAAAAATACGATCCCTGCACGAGGTTCTGCGGTACCCAACGCCTTGAACTGCAGCAGCGCCGATGTCAGCCCGACCACGGCCACATCGAGCATCGACCAATGGCCGATGAATTCCACCACTCGGTAGAGCTGAGTCCGCTCACGCTGGCCCGACAAAGCTCCCCGTCGTACGCTCCAGAGCATGTGCCCCAGCGCAATGAACTTGGTGGTTGGCACGGCCACACTCGCGATGAAGATCAACGCGGCAATGTCCCAGGCCCCGGCCTGCCAGAAACTGCTCACGCCACTGAGAATCGTGCCCTCCTGCCGTCCCTGTATTCCGTCGATGGACATCACCGGCAATAGATTGGCCGGTACATAAAGAATCATTCCCGCGAGAAGCCATGCCAGGGTACGTTCCGTACTTCGGGAGGTGCGCACTTGAACGCGGCTTTCGCACCGCGCGCACCGACCGCGAATCAGCGTCGGAGTCCGCGGCGAAACCAACCCGCAGATGTGGCACGCAATCAGTCCCAGCGCAGCCGCAGTTGGCCGGTTGCTCATGGCCGCGCTTGCTCTACAAGATCCCACCAGTCACGAGAATCGTATCTGCTGAGAATCGCCAGGAGAATTGCAAGGCCGCCAAGTGCCCATATGCCCTCGCCCGCTTCAACATGCACCCAGCTCGAAAGCTTCACGATGACTACCAGGCTGCCCAAGAGGAACACCTCGGTCATGCTCCAGGGGCGCAGGCGGTGAAGGAGCATCAGGGCATATTTATATGCAGGTGCGCGCCGCGCCAGGCTGGCAAAAATCAGCACCCAGAGCAGCAATGTAATTTGCAACATGGGGACCAAGAACATCGTCACTGCCAGCGCCAGTGCCGCCCAGAACATCCATCCATGATCCAGCGAAAGCGCCGCCGTCCATACGCCTGTATCTGTTCGGATCCCACCGAACTCGATAGTGAGAATCGACGTCACGTTCGCGATTACAAAGACAATTGCAGCGGCAAGCGTCACGGCCAGCAGTTGCGCGGTCGTCGTGTCATCCTTGCGCGCGAGCACGGCACCGCAGTAACTGCAGTGGGCCACTTCAGACGTGGCGAGCGAGACCTGCCGATGTACGGTATCGCAGTTTTTGCAAATCAAGCTCGGTGTCGTGAGCGGCGGCACAGTGAGTATTTTAGGCAATCTGCACTCGCAGCTAACTCACGGAAACACTCACTCATTTCAATCGATGAGCTAAACGCGCTAACGCGCCTCGTTAACTCTCAATCTGTTGCATTGAGCTTTATCGATCCTGCTTGCCGGTCCGAACTGAAGCAGCTCGTCGTTTCACGCAGCTGGGCGAGCATAGCCGAGGAACCCATGTACCCACGCGTAGGGTCAGGCACGGCGTATTGACGCCGTACCATTACTTCCGACCGCCTGTGTTTCGCCGTTGCTCACGAGAGACTACATCGGCATTACTCACGGCCCGCACACGTACCGCCAAACGACGACGCAGATTTTCATCACTGGCGCACCCAAACACTCGGAAACGATTTGTCGGCCCCGGTGATGGTGACCTCCTTCTCCGGCGTGACCGGTATTGAGGGGGTCAACCACTCGTCTAAAATGGCTTTCCCAACGGCGACGATCACTGGGCCGATAAAGATCCCCAGCAAGCCAAACGTCTGCAATCCTCCGACAGTGCCCATGAAAGCGCCCAGAAAGTCGAGCCGCGCGCCCTTGGCCATCAGCATCGGGCGCACGAATTTGTCACTGAGGAACAACACGGCGAATCCGACGGCTCCGACCAGCAGCACCGAGGCGGAGGAAGCCTGCGCAAGCTGCGCCACGCACACTGCGGCAACCGCGAAATAGCCTATAAAGGGCAGCATGGCCAGAATGCCAGTCACCGCACCCCAGGCAACAGGGGATGGTATATGTGCGACGGCATAGGTGATTCCCAGAGCAACCCCGTCAATGAGTCCGACGAGAACCATGCTTTGCACCGTCGCCCGTAGCGCTCCGACCGCGACCCCGACAAATTTTGTGCCAAGTCGACCAAACTGCTCATCGATGCGACGCGCCAGCGATTCTGCGAGTGTTTCTCCCCGACGAAACAAGAGCACCAGAGTGACAACCGTGATCGCCACGACAAATGCGTGGTAGGCGATCAAATGCCCGACAGACTGAAGTGAACGTAGCAGCGAACCCTGTTCGATACGGCTGAGCAAGGCCGAAACGCCGCCGGGCGCTCCCAGCGCATCGTTCCAGGCATCGGCTAGTCGCGCGCCGCCGATGGGAATGGCGCTCAGCCATGACGGGGCTACCAGTCCACCCTTATCCATGATCGAGATTTCGGTCAGCCAAGCTTGGCTGTGCTCCGCCAAGATCGCGAAGGCGAAGACGACTGGCCCAAGGACGAGAAACGTGACCAGTACTGAAAAAGCCAGCGGCAGCGCTCGCGCTTTCAAGACGTCCGGCGCGTGCTGTGCGCAGCGACGGTAGAGCGGCCAGTTCGCAATCGCAAAGATCGCAGCCCAAATGAGCGGAAGCACGAAACTTCTAATCAGCCAGAAAGTGAGTGCGAGAACGGCCGCCGCCGCTACCCGGCGCAAGCTCAACCAAGGCGGAGGCGAGCCGATCATGAGCCGGACGTCGTGGGACGCACCAGCACAATCAGGTGCTTGGAGACCGCCCTGATACGCGAGGCCGCGGGCAGCGCGTCGGCGCGCAAAGCCGAGAATACAGCGGGCGCGTTGTGCGTGCCGCGCATAGTTAAGAACTGCCCGCGAGCTCACCGAGTTCGGCGAGAACACTGCAGAGCGCGGCGAGCCTGTCTCGCCGCGCTCTTCTCACAGGGGGATATTGGGTCGATCGGTGGGCAACGTGCGACATGCAGGGCCCTCGCGATTCGTACACCCATCGGCTCCGCGATCAGACGCCGCCATCGACCTTCGCGAATCGGTCTCGGGGACGAGGTGCATGGCGACCGACCTGCGGCGGCTACACGAGCGTCACGTGCATACCCTCGGCGGCCAGGTTAAATCGCAACCCGCCGGTCTGAGAATGCAGCTTGATTACAACGCCCTTATCGTTCCTGAGCCAAGCGATTGAGCCGCCTTCACCAATCGTGAGGCCAGCGGTAACAACGGTAAAGTTGCCGCTGAGATCCGCCGGACTGGTCAGATTATAGACCTCACCCTCGGCATTAAGCCCGGTGGCGCCGACGTCCACGACCGATATCCCCGAAAGCTTGAACTTGTACTGCTTTTGGTCTTTGCTGTAGTAAAGCGTGCCGTGCCCCCAGGTATATCCGATGCCCACGGCGACCGAGCCGCCGCTCAGCCACACGTAGGCCGAGGGTATCGCTCCGTCCGCAACCGGCGGTGACGTCGACGAGGCGTCCCCTGCCGCCAGGGCGGCGGTGGAGACAAACACAGTGGCAACGAGACTTAGAATTAACTTGTGCATGAAACTGAACTCCTTAGGTTGGGTTAAATCGAACACCCCCGACGCAGCGGAGGCCGGCCATGCTGGGGCTCTACGTCAGCTCTTCACGGTCGCTTACGTAGGTCTGTCGCGTCCGAATCGATCAACATTCCACTAGCCACTGCTAGTGTCCCGAAAACTTTAGCGTTGGGAGACTCACCGAGTGCTCACCGAAAGCGGGACAGCTATCGAGCGTCATTGGCGTGAGCAACGCGTCCGAGCTCCAGGAGTCCCGTCGACCTCGCTCAAGGCGTGCCGGGCGCGCGCAAGAGCACGAGGCAATCGATAGGGAAGCCCGCCATGAAACACTGCCGCGACCGTGATGCGGATCCCACAGTTGCCGGGGCAATGGAGATCAGCCATCAGGCCGTGCCGCATCCCCACCCCACACCTAGCACCGATGCGGCCAACGCTGGAGCCGGCCCCCCGGTTGGCCGAGTGCCAACGGATTGCGCGTGGGCAGATGCGGCCGAAGATTCAGCCAAGTTGGCGTCCTCGGCTCAAGTGTCTCCGGAACCTAAAGGGAAGGGTCCCGCGCACGGTGCGGCCGGCCGCTCCTTCCGAGGATGGCCGGCAAGCAGGCGCTATCTTCGACTCGCTTCGAACAGGAACCAGGTACGTCGCTCCGTCTCGTCGATCCAGTTCTCAATAAGGCTCGCCGTGGCGATATCGCGCAAATCATCCACGACATCGTGAACCTCCCGAAGGCGACCGGCGAGTCCCTTATTGTCTTCTCTCAATTCCGCAAGCATATCCTGCGGATCGACATACTCCGCATCGTTGTCTGATACGCGTTGTATGCGCTTGATGTGCCCAATGGAGCGCAGTGTCGTGCCGCCAGTTTTCCTGATCCTCTCTGCAATGGGATCAGTCATCGCGTATAGCTGGTCGGCCTGTTCGTCTAGAAGCAGATGGTAATCGCGAAAGTGCGGCCCACTCATGTGCCAGTGAAAATTCTTCGTTTTCAAATAAAGCGCAAACACATCAGCGAGTATCGCATTCATCGGACCGGCAATGTCCTTACGTGCCTCCGGACTGAGATCTGTCGGCGTGATCAGCGGCGCCTTGCGTCGGCGAGTCAACGCGCTTTTACTCTTCTTTGCCATGATAGCTGTCTCCGTAAGTTGTTTACTTGCTCGTCTGCGCCTCGAACTGAATCTCGCTCACACGCCGCCCTACTCAGCCCCGGCGGCACGGGCTGAGCTCATGGGAACGGCCGCGTGGAGGTCAGGTGCGTACATGAAGGCGTGCAGCTGCGCCACGATCGCCAGTGCGATCGCTTCGGGTGTGCGGCCGCCGAGTGGCAGACCGATCGGTGCATGCAGCCGGTCGCGCAGCCGCGCGCCCTCGGGGCCGAGGTCACCAAGAAGCTTGTCGCGACGCGCGGCTGGGCCGAGCAGTCCGACGTAGGGGATGGGAGTCGGCGCCAGCGCACGCAGATACGCAAGATCGGACGGCAGGTGATGGCTCATGATGACGGCGGCGTCGAAGGCGCCGAGGTCGAGCGCTGCGGCGAGTTCCTGCGGACGCACTTCCACCAACATCTCCGCGTGGGGAAAGTGCTCGCGGTTGGCGTAGGCCGAGCGATGATCAGCCACCGTCACCTTCCAGTTCAGGCGCACCGTCAGATCCACGACCGGAACCACGTCGGGCCCGGCGCCGAGCAGCAGGATGCGCGGCGGGAGGGACAGCGGCAACAGGAACAGCTCCACATCCCGAGTCTCGCTCGCATACCAGGCGCCGCGTGCCTCTTTGGCGGCCTGAGCGAGAGCTGCGCGCAAACGGGTGCTCGCCAGTGGAGCGCTCAGGTGAGCCGTGTCGGGTAGCACGATCGTCCCCACGGGCAGCTCGCTGCACGCTGAGCCGCACACGATGCCCACCGCCGCGGGTTGATGCGCGTGTAGCGCCGCGGCCAGATAGCTCAGGGGCTGCCAAGCATTCTCAGGTCCTACGCGCAGCAGCAAGATTCGCAAGGCCCCCTCGCAGCCCAGGCCAAGGCCCCACAAGAGCTCCTGGGGTCCACGCAGGTCGTAGCGCACGGTGCGTGCCTCACCATCGGCGATCACCCGCCGGGCGTGCTCGCGCAAGTCCCCTTCCAGGCAACCCCCGGAGATCAGTCCGGCGTAGTCACCGTTGGCGGCGATCAAGATGAGCGCTCCGGCTTTCTGATATGTCGACCCGCTGGTGTGCACCAGCACGCCCAGGGCGAGCGCGCGCCCGGCGTGGCGTTCGCGCTCGAATAGAGGTAGCAGGGGCCCTAGGGGCGCTTGCACCCGTGAACACCCATTCCCCTCTTTGGATTTACCGAGAGTGACACTCTCCTTGCCGGTCGCGCCGAGGCTTACACAGGAAGTCATAGAGTAAGTTTCCAGCCCCGCTGAGCCTCGCTAGTTCCGAAACACGATCATTTTCTGCTCGGTCATTTCCCGCATCGTCCAGGGAATGCCGCCGATGCCGTAGCCTGACTGGCGGCGCCCGGCGAAGGGCATCCAGTCGGTGCGGAATGCCGTGTGATCGTTGACCATGACAGCGGCGGCAGCGAGGCGCTCGGCCGCATCGAATGCCGTGCGCAGATCCTCGGTGAAAATACTGGCTTGAAACGCCACCGGAAGCGAATTCGCAGCGGTGATCGCATCGTCGAGGTGCGTGAAAGAATAGACGCAAGTCACCGGGCCAAACACTTCGAGGGTTGAGACTTTGGCGTCCGCCCGAGGATGAACAAGGATCGAGGGTTTGAGTGTTGAGCTGCTAAGGCGCCCCCCGCCGATGAGCCGGGCACCCCCGCCAACGGCCTCCTCGGTCCAAGCGAGGACCCGGTCGGCTTCGCGGGGAAGAATCAGCGGGCCGACTTCGGTTTGGGCAAGAAGCGGGTCACCGACCTTCAAGGCCGCAACGCGGGCGGCAAAGCGGTCGAGAAACGCGCTCTCGAGATCCGCATGGACATAGATTCGCTGAACCGACACGCAGACCTGGCCGGCATGGTAATAGCCCCCTTTTGCCAGCGGCTCGATTAAGCGGTCGAGGTCGGCACTTCGATCGATGATCACCGGGGCGGCGCCGCCGTGCTCCAAGGCACAGCGTGTTCCGGGCGGCAGCTTGGATCTGAGACTCCAGCCGACCCGGCTCGAACCGATGAAGCTCAGGAAAGCGATGCGGGAATCCCTAACGAGCGCCTCAGCCAGCTCGTTGGTTTCGGGAAGAAGCGTCTGACACCAATCTGGCGGTAGGCCCGCCTCCCGAAGCAGCCCCACGAGCTCGACGCAGGAGAGCGGCGTGGTCATCGCCGGCTTGATGATCACCGGGCAACCGACGGCGATGGCCGGCACGACCTGATGAACGATGAGATTCAAGGGGTGATTGAAGGCCGAGATCGCAGCGACGACCCCGATCGGCTCCAGGATCGTGAAGGCCCGCCGATCAGTGCTCGCGGGCGTCAGCCCCATGGGGATTTCGCGCCCGCCCATGACGCGCAGCTCCTCGGCGGCATTGCGCACCCCGTCGATGGCGCGATCGGTTTCGATCAGCGCATCCGTCAGCGGTTTGCCGCCCTCACGTGCAATCTGTCGGCCGAGATGCTCGCGCTTGCCTTCCATCAGCCCAGCCAGCTTTCGAAGAACTGCGATCCTCTGGTGGGCTTTAAGCCAAGCACCGCGGTCGGCGAACAGCCTTCGGGCCGCCTCGATCTTCGCCTCGAGCGCCGCCGCGTCGTCGCTTTCCAGCTCGGTGATGGGCGCCCGATCGAAAGCCTGAACCACGTTAATCATCATTGCGCTTCAATCCCTCATCCTTACGCAGGTGAGGCACCAACCCACACATGGATATTTTGAGAACCACCGACACCGGCGAGCGCCCCTTCCATCAGCTCTTTTGCGTAAGGCCCTGGAGCACCGCGTTCGGGCGAATCGGCAAGTGTCTGAGCCGCACGCCGACGGCAGCGAAGATTGCGTTGCCGATCGCAGGCGCAACCACGGTCGTTCCGGGCTCCCCGAGGCCGACCGGCACCTCCGTGCTGTCCACGAACTCGATGTCGAGTTCCGGCACATCGCCGATCCGCAGCGGCGTGTAGGTGTCGAAATTCGTGTCCTTCACCTGGCCGTTCACGAACTCGGTGCCTTCCCGCAGCGCCATACTCAGGCCCCAGAGCGCGCCGCCCTCGACCTGGGCGAGCGCACCGTCGGGGTGCACGATGGTTCCGGCATCGACGACGAGCGTGAGCTTTTCGACGAAAACGGCGCCGCTGGCACGCTCGACACGTACCCGCGCCACGCACGCAACCCAGGTCGGCATGCCGCGCTCCTGGCCGAACGAGGTGGCGAGGCCGAGACCTGAGTCCTTCGGCATCGCGGTTCCCCAGCCGGCCTTTTCGGCCGCGCGCCGCACAACGGCGGCCTGGCGCTTCGCTCCGCCGACCGAATTGGGGGCAGAGCCGGCGTTGCGCCCCGCGCCATCGAGGAGGGTCAATCGGAACGCGACGGGATCGGCACTCCTCGCGTGCGCCGCCTCGTCCATGAACGTCTCGACGGCCCAATTGGTCCAGCCCGGCCCCACGGAGCGCAGCCAACCGGGGCGGAAGGCGCTGTTGGCAAGATCGTTCGAGAGAGCGCGCACGCGCTGCGCGCCCACGGTGTACCAATGATCTGCGCCTGCGATCGCGAATGGATCGTAGAGCTGGCCTTGTAATCCTTTGACCATCTGGACCGGCGCCATCACCAGTGTGGGCCAGCCGGCGGAGGCGTGATGATCCATGCCGGTGACCTTGCCACCCGCGCCGAACGCCATGCGCAGGGTCTGGATCGAGGGCGAGCGGAATGAATCGAAGCGCATGTCGTCGGGTCGCGTCAGCACCATCTTGACCGGCTTACCGAGCGCCTTGGCGGCAAGTGCCGCCGGCACGGTGTAGTCACCATTGAGCCGCCGCCCGAAGCCCCCGCCCAGCGCGTAAGAACGCAGTACGATCCGCTCCTGTGGTCGGCCGAGCGCCTTGGCGAGCACCGGCAGGATAAGGCTCTGCCACTGGGTGCCAGCGTGGATCTCAAAAATACCGTCCTTTTCGAAGGCGAGTGCATTGACCGGCTCGAGCTGGCCGTGCAGAACGCTGCCGGTCGTATAGGTTCGCTCCAAGGTCGAACTTGCGGATTGAAATGCGGCATCGAGCCCCGGATCATCCACCAGCAAGGTGCCGCCCTTGGGATCCGCGATCTGCGTCAAGCCATGATTAAGAACGTCGTGCTCAGAAATCGTGGCACCGTCCCCGACCGACCAATCAACCTTGACGAGGTCGGTGGCACGAATGGCGGCCGGATAGGAACTCGCGAACACCATCACCCAGCCGGGAACGGTGTCTGAGGGGTCTTCGAGCGCGAGACTGCCGATGTAGCCTTTGACTCTTTTCGCGGCGGCATCGTCGATCGATCGCACGCGCGAACCGTTGCGCGTCGGCGGGATCTTCGGACGCGCATAGACCATGCCGTCGACCGCGGCATCGATGCCATAGCGCGCGCTGCCGTTGGTCTTCGCGGGAATGTCGATGGCCTCCGTGTCCTTACCGATGAGGCGGCGCTCGGACGCGGGCTTGATCGGCATCTTAGCCAAGGCTTCTGCGCTGAAGCTGCGCTGCAGGTCGCCACGCGCGACGATCTCGCCATAAGTGACAGACCGGCTGCCGCCCGTGACCGCGCCGCCGCGCGCCGTGCATCGATCGACGGGAACGCCGAGAAGCTTTGCGCCGGCTTCAATGAGGGCGATGCGGCCGGCGGCCCCGGCGCGACTGAAGATCGGAAAGGTCATCCAGACCGACCAGCTGCCGCCGGTCACCATGTATCCCCACCGTGCATCGGAGTCGACTTCAACGATCCGCACCTTGCGCCAGTCCGCCTCGAGCTCATCGGCGAGGATGCGGGCGAGTGCCGTCCCGATATGCTGCCCCATCTCGGCGCGAATGATGTTGACCGTGACGATGCCATCGCGGTCCATGCTGTACCAAATGGTCGGCTCGAAGGCGCTTTGCGCCGGAGCCGCGCTGTTGGCCAGCGCATCGGCCCTCGCAAAGCCGAACACGAGCGCAGTACCGGCCATACCGACCAGGAACTCACGCCGCGACGACAGGTGCAGGAGTTCAGCCATGGGGCCGCTCCCGAAGCTCTGCCGCGGCCTGCTTGATGGCCTTGCGAATCCGCACATAGGTCATGCAGCGGCAGAGATTGCCGGTCATGACGGCGTCGATGTCCTGGTCACTGGGCGCCGGAAAATCCTTGAGCAGCGCCG
Organism: uncultured Pseudomonadota bacterium; assembly: GCA_963806375.1. Taxonomy (GTDB): domain Bacteria; phylum Pseudomonadota; class Gammaproteobacteria; order Steroidobacterales; family Steroidobacteraceae; genus 13-2-20CM-66-19. Next base: position 680,993 of record CAWDXW010000002.1, on the reverse strand, counting down.
CCGCCTGCATGATCTGCCCGGACTGGCAGTAGCCGCATTGCGGCACCTGGAGCTCGATCCAGGCTCTCTGCAAGGGATGCTGCCCATTGGCATCGAGTCCCTCGATCGTCGTGACCTCGGCATCACCGACACTGCCCACAGTGGTGATGCAGGATCGGGTCGGCCGACCACCCACATGCACGGTGCAGGCGCCGCACATGCCGATGCCGCATCCGAATTTTGTGCCCGTGAGGCCGATGAGGTCGCGGATCACCCAGAGCAGCGGGGTGCCCTCCTCCACCTCGATATTGACGGCGCGACCATTGATGTGGAGTGTGCTCATGAACTTTTAGGGCTCCGAGGTTTCAGTCTTCGCGCGCAGCGCGGCGATCTGCTTGTCGAGGCCGGACCAGGGCGGCCAAGGCGTGCGGGTGCGCCGCAGATAGGCACCGATGCGGGCGATGTCGCCATCGCTCAGCGCGCGCCCGAAGCTCGGCATGACGACGCCCGGGATTCCATCCTGGGCATCGATGCCATGCAGCACGACCTGGATGAAGTTTGACGGATCGGGCAGGTTCAGGGCGCTGTTGAGCGCGAGGTCCGGCCGCATCGCAAGGGGTGCTCCGGCGTTGTAGTGGCAGGAGGCGCAGGCGGCCATGTAGAGACGCGCATCGGGGTCAGTCTCCTGCCCGGTGCCGAGCGGCGCGTACGACATGGCGCGCGCGACGGCCGGCGCAATGGAGGATGCGCGCTCGGCGGCATGGTCGATATCGGCAAAATAGAGTGCGAGGGCCTGGACGTCCGATTCGGGAAGGGCGGCGAGGCCGTGCACAACCGGCGCCATCGGGCCGGCCGCCGACCCGTGAAGATCGCTCGTGCCATTTCGCAGATACGCGACGAGCTCCGACTCAGTCCAGGGCACGGGATCGAGGTTGGCCGCGCTCAGGGCGGGCGCAATCCAGTTGTCGACCCTGGCACCGGCGTAGGCAGCGCCGCTCTTTTCGGCGCCGAGCAGGTTGCGCGGTGTGTGGCAGGCGCCGCAGTGGCTTAGTCCTTCCGCGAGATAAGCGCCGCGGTTCCATTCGGCGCCCTTGCCGGCATCGGGCTCGAAGCGGCCGGGCCGGAAGAACAGCAAGCGCCAGCCCGCCTGCAGATAGCGGACATTGAGCGGGAACGGCAATCCGTTGGCGTGTGCGGGGGCTCGCACGGGCGCACGGGTCATGAAGAAGGCGTAGAGCGCCTGCACATCCCCATCGGAAAGCTTCGTGAAATGATCGTAGGGAAAGGCGGGAAAGAGCAGCGAACCATCGCGCGCCACGCCGTGCCGCATGGCACGGGCAAACGCGGCCTCGGACCACGTGCCGATACCCGTCTCGGAATCGGGCGTGATGTTGGTCGAGTAGAGCAGCCCGAATGGGGTCGCCATGGCATAGCCACCCGCGAATTGCTGTCCGCCCTTGGCGGTGTGGCACTCGGCGCAATAGCCCCCGGCGGCGAGCGCTGCTCCCTTCGCGACGAGCTCGGGTGCGAATGCGCCCGGTGACCCCGGGACGATCGGCGCGATCGCCGGGCGCCAAGCCAGCGCGCCGAAGCCCAGAATGGCCAGAACTCCGAGCGCGAGGACCGAGATGAGGAGGCGCTTTCGCATTTAGACCGCCTAGCCCGAGTGCATAGGGCGACCCGCAGCCGCAACCGCTTGGCTGAGTAGATCGCGGGCACGCGGCGTCTGGCGAACCTTGAAGTTCGTTCGTGCCAGGCCGAGTGCCTTCACCGGATTGGCGCCGGCAGCCAGCCAGAATTCGGCTGCGTGATCGGCGAAAGCTTCAGGATGAGCCGCAACCAGGTCTTCATAGCGTGCGGCCGCGAGCTGGCACCAATGCCGAGATTCATCGGTGCGCCCAACGTCTCCAAGGATGCGTGCCAGCTGTCCAGCGTAATCAGGATCATCCGACGAGATTGCCAATGGATACAGACGGGCAATCGCCGTTTCGATCTGGCCCAGTTCTGCCTCGATCTCGGCGAGATGGCCCTGCGCTGGCGCGTACGTCGGCACACGACCAAGCGCTCGCTCGAATGACGTTCGTGCGCCCTGCAACCGGTCATTGCTCATCCACATCAGGCCCAGTTGAAAATCGAGAAGCGCCAGAGGAAACGGCGACACGCGGCGGTAAAGACGCAAACTTTCCTCATATAGATACCGCGCCGTGTCGATTTCGCCCCGCTCGGCCCAAAGTCCGGCCAAGGCCCCAATCGTTTCAAAACTCGGCCGACGGTTTGCGGCTTCCTCCCGTATGGCAAGAGCTTCATCGTAACGACCGAGCGCTTGGAATACTCCAGCACGCTCGCCATTGGCCGTCTCGGCATCGAGCGAGAGCCGCTCTGCACAATCAAGTTCGTCCAGGGCCTCCGCAAAACGATGGAAGACCGCGTGCATCCGCGCCTGCGCAAGACTTACGGCCGGGTCGGCGGCTGCCTCGCGCACAAGCTGGTCTACGATCTCTTGCGCCCGCTCGTACTCGGCGACACGCCCCGTGATAAACCCGTGAAGTGTGATGAGCTCTGAGAGAGCGGCTCGACTTTCGAGACTCCCACGGCCAAGCTGGGCATCCTCCTGCAGACTATCTATCTGCGCCTCGAGATTGAAGAGCGCGATCGTCCCGTGGGTGGTCGGCCGCGGGGCGACGCCGGCCATATCCACCACCATCGCCAGGTTTGCCGCGCCTCTCACGACGCGACACCCTTTGGCGGATTCGGAGGCGCCATATACGGAAACGACTTCGAAGACCAAGCGATTGGCGCGTCCACGCCATCGCTGATTCGCGGGCCGTGACCCGCGTTGATGTACATCGTCAGTATGAAATCAACGACATCCTCGTTAAGCCATCGCCCTCCGCATGTCGCGTGCGCACGCTCCTTGAGCATCGCCTCCTCGATCTCGAAATAGCTCGTCTCCCGGAACGGCTTGGACATATCCACGGTGAGGAAGTCGGCAAGCAGAAGCTCAGTCAGTGGATGATTCCCCTGCCGGTCTAACGACCAATCCGTCTTTCCATCAAGCCCATCGTAGAAAACAAGGTTGGCATTGCACCTCGCGCGAAAAGCGCCGATATAGGTCTTGGACAGGTTGAAGGCATCCTCGTTGTTGTACAGCTCCCGAATCTCCAGATCTCGATTCACGGGATCGAACATCTTGGCGCTCAGGGTCACATTCTTGATCTCGGGGCGTCCGACACGCTCCAGCCGGATCGGGCGTTTTCCGGCCGTCAAGGTCTCGCCGACGACCGCGAACATGGGGCCGCCCTTGAGCAACGTGAGCCATTCGATTTCGAGAACAATTCCCAGGACATTCTTGCCATAGAGTCTGTCGGAACCGACATTCTTGAACGCAAGCTGCTGGGTCACGATGGTCTTTTCGATCATCGGGCCGTCCAGAAAAAAGGGATCGGAGCGCTGACCTGCAAAGACATGCAGGGCACTCCCCCTGCCACCGTTCGGGTCATTCACGTCAAATGGCACGACCTCGCCGCTTGGCATCGTGCAGCGACCGCGTTGCACCAGTGGTGCACCGTTGTCCTTAACTTCAGGTACGTCGAACGTGCAATCGAAAACGAATTCGTCAGCGCCGACGGCGAAGCCGCGTCTGTCCGACGCTATCGCTGCCGACCGCACCCGCAATCGGTAAATGATCGCATCGGAAAACACTGCCGACGGGCCGGCATACGGAAACACGTTCATGATTAAGACCAGATGCTCCGGTCTTTCTGGACAGGGAAAGGCAAAAACGTCCGTGATGTCGGTGACTGGGTCAGCGATGGCGCGCGGTCCCGAGATGTGGTCGGACATGGCTAGCTCTCTCTACCGTGCTTCTTCGGTATTCGTGACTGCCGCCTGCGGACTGCTTCATCGCTGCGGTCCTGCGCAATACTCACCCCCGGTTCACCGGGTGTCAGGGATGCTCCTAGAAATGACGCTTTCACCCTTGTTTGCCTTCCTTCAGAATGCCCTCTGCCACCTGAAAGCAGTCGGCGCCCACCGGAATCCCGCAGTAGATGGCGATTTGAACGAGCACCGCGCTCAATTCCTTCGGCGTAAGGCCGTTGACGCTTGCCCCACGGACATGGTTGGCGAATTCGCCCATCTTGCCGAGCGCGGCTACCATGCCCAGAGTGAGAATGCTGCGCTCGCGAGGCGACAAAGTGTCTTCGCCCCACACCTCGCCCCAGCAGTATTCAGTCACCAGCCGCTGAAATTCGCGGTTGAAGTCGTTAACGTTGGAAAGCGCGCGGTCAACGTATGAAGCGCCCAGCACCTGTCGGCGCCTCGCGAGACCGCGGTCATAAAGAACTTTGTCCATGATGATTGATCCTTGTGATATCTAATTGCGATATCTAAAAACCGGTATTAGCCGTTGAGATCCGCTAGCCATTTCAGCGCGGACAGACTGGGCATGAAGAAATACTCGCCGCCGCGCAACACATTGAACGTCTGGATCCCATGGACTCGGCGCCTGACCGGCTTTCTGGGAATAGTGAACGTTGCCGCCTCGTCCTGCAGTCCGACGATGGGGTCGCATTCGTCGCCCAGCGCCATGAAATCCCCGCTATTGATCCACTCGCGCTGCAGGAATTCCAGGGTCGCCATCGCCTTGGCGCTGATGAAGAGGAAATAGAGCCCGCGCGGAACTTCGTCGCGATCCAAAAGCGTGTTCGGGTCGTAAGGCGTTCCGAAGGTCGTGCTGCGCCGAATAATGCGATGGATGTTCACGTCCGTGAGAACCGGCATCTTGGTATCGCGTGGATTCATCCGGCGCATATGGCAGCCGAGCGGCGCCTGGTCGCCATTCGGGTCGTTTGCATACGTGAAGTCGTCATTACGCAGCGGGTTTTCCCCGAGTGCGGGCTCGTCTTTTGTTGGCGCAAGCGTCAACGGGGCACCGCTGCGCCAACGACCTACAAGCTTCGCAGCCAGTAGTTCACGCTCTTCTTCCGTCTGAGCATTGTCTCTAAGAAATCTGTTGAATGCTCCGACGCGCGATTGATACTTGCGCAGACCGAGAAAGGTGCCGTTGCGCCCCAGGACATCCGGCTTAGGCATCGAAAGCGGCACCCCCGCTTCGCCTGGATAACCGAGAATGAATTCACCCGCTTTAATCGGACGCCCCTGTCCGGGCAGCGGGTCAATCCCGCTGCCCTCAATCGCCGGCTGGCCAATACCGTCCTTGTAGCCGAGTGGATTGCGGTCACCGGGCTGGCCTCCGAAGTTTTGAATGCCGAGGACATAAATGCCGGTCATTCCCTGATGCTGCCGCCGCGCCACTTCCATGGTGTGGCGCCACTTTTCCTCCGTGTCGCTGAAAATGCTGATGGCGAGGTGAATCTGCCCGCTTCCGAACATCGGGTCCCAGTTCTTCGGATCGCTCTCTCCGCGGTCAAGAAGCTGCTCGGCACGTGCTGCCATTCCCACCCGAAACGCTTCGGGAAAGCTCTGCAGCGACTCCTTCGGCACCCCCAAAGCCACCAGGCCGTTATAGCTGATGGCAACTGCAATCCAGGCGCTTGCTTCGTTCCACCAATCGGCCGCGGAAGCGACATGCGGAGCGAGCCTGCGCAAGAACTCACGGCCGCTGCCGGCGTCCTCGATGTGCATCAAGACGTGCGTGCCGTAATAGGGCTCTGGTCGATAGCGCAGCACCGTTGCCTGAATGTCGTGAAGATCAACGGTAGCGGCGCCGCTCTTGCTGAGTCTTCCCCCATGACGATCTTGCAGTGAAGGCAACGAACACTCCTTCATTAGGGCTCTTCGGAAGATCGGAGCGGCTCGCCCGCCGCGGCGGCAGGCAGCCCTCTCCCTGTTGTCGACGGATTCGTCCTCAGCCCACCTTGTCGAGGAATTCCCCGAGCGCCTTCCCGATCTTCTCGAGTCGTTTCGTCTCGACCACGGTCAAATCCGGATTGGCGACGTACCAAAAGTGCGCTGTGATCTGGTGCTTGACGATAAAATCCTTCACCGCGGGGTTTCGAACCCCTGGCCAACCTTCGACTTCCCCGAACTGAAGATCCAGGATGTCCGGGATCTTGGTCGCAAAGTCATCAATGTACGGGTCCCAATCGCGGTCATACGTGCTGGCGAAGAGCAGCTTCGTATCGTTATCGAGGAACACCCAGCGCATATCGTGAACGGTACCAACCAGATCCACACTTTGATTGCCTATGTTGCCGTGCAGCGTCTCGAAAAACGCCCGCATGCGCTTTGCGCCGTCTTTCCTGAGCGGCATGATCGCGGTCAGCTCCGAGACTTTGCCGCGACGAGCGCCAACGCGGCCGGCGCTTTCCGCCTTTCCTTCCGGTTCCTTGGCGGCTCCGCCCGACTGCAGTGCGCGGATCACGTTCTCCAGAGCGGCTTTCGAAACTTCTGAAGCATCGGCATAAACTGCCCGTAACTTCTTAACTTTCTCGGCGAAATCCGAGGACTGCTTCGATGCTGGCGCGGTCTTCATTACTGCTTCAGTAGCCATTGGTTGCTCCTGTCCAATTCGCGACACAAGGTCGCTCCGGTGGTATTGGCTCGATCCCCTGTCCGCGGCCATCCACAAAACGACACAGCCGCCGGCAGGTTCGAGCATGGAGTGACTGTGCGGTGCGAAGGCTCACGCGTGGCTCACGGCATCGCCGCCCGCAGGGTTTTGGTCGCGTCGGCCTGTGCTACCGACGCAGCGTGCGCGCGACTGCGATCGTCCCTTCCACGCGTAGCCTGGAAGTTATCGGCCCGCCTGATTCGCCAAAACAGATAAGAGAACAACCAGGCGGAAAGGAACACGCCGACAATGAGAACGCCGAGGCTGTTGAGGTTTTCGTTAAGTAACCGGACGGCGCTCCAGAGTGGGCCGTGCAGACCGATCTCTTCCGCCACGAGTCCCAGTATCTCGATACCACCGATTGAAAGCGCAACCCCGACAGACACGAGGGTGATCGCCATGTTGTAGTAGAGCCTGCGGACCGGCGTGACGAAGGCCCATTCGTAGGCGCCGAGCATCACGACACCGTCGGTGGTATCGATCAGCGACATGGCCGCGGCGAACAGCAACGGAAATATGAGAATTGCCCAGAGCGAGATACCCTGCGCGGCCTGCGCAACCGACATACCAAACATCGCGATTTCGGTTGCCGTGTCGAGGCCGAGCCCAAAGAGAAAGCCGAGCGGGAACATGTGCCAGCTTCGGGTCACGAGCCCGAACAGCGGCTGGAAGATCCGCGTCAGGATCCCACAATGGCCTAGAAGATCCCCACCTTCCGGCGCGTAAGAGGCGCCGCTGCCTGCGCGGCGGTAGCTCGTGTAGAGGGAGCGGACGATCACAAGATTCATAGCCGCGATTGCAAGTAGAAACAGCGCGGAGACGCTGACGCCGATCGTTCTACCGAGATGGCTGAAGCTTTCCAGGCGCTCCAGGGAACTCACCGCCTGGGCGACGAACGCCACCACGACGACCACGACTGCTGAATGGCCCAGGGCAAAGAAGAAGCCCACCGATACCGGACGCTTGTTTCTCTGCATTAGGTTCCGGGTCACGTTATCGATCGCCGCAATATGATCGGCGTCGAATGCGTGACGTAACCCGAGCCCGTAACTCATCAGCGCGACACCGAGCGGCACGGGCTGCCTGTGAAAGGCCACGAGCGCGCAGAGCCATGCGCCGCCGTTAAGCGCTGCAATCACCCCGTAGATACCGGCGAGTCGCGCCTTGAGCCCGGGCGAGCTCTCATTGAACGATCGGCGCACGAGCAACCCCGACTTGACGTCCGAGCGTTCCGAGGCCATTTTTGCCGGCTCTTGCATCAGCACGGCCGGTGCAATCGAGGGCAGGAGAGGCGCGCAGCGATCACCCGCAGCTAAGCCGCGCTCGCCGGGCATCGCGGCGATGCCGGCATCGCGCTCGCAAAGCTTCTGAGACGCCGGTTAACATGGCACGTGCTCGATCACCTCGATACCCGCATCAGACAGCGCGCGCATCTTGGCCGGGTTGTTGGACAGCAGGCGAACGCGAGGGATACCGAGCACATGCAGAATCGCCGCCGGCAGACTGAAGTCGCGGCAATCCCAGGCAAAGCTCAGCGGGCGATTCGCGTGCACGGTATCGAAGCCGGCCTGTAGCGCGTACTCCTTCAGCTTCCCCATCGGGCCGATACCGCCCCCCTCTTGATGTTCATAGATCACGAGCCCGCGCCCTTCGAGGGCAATCTCGCGTATGGCAATGTCTAGCTGGTCGGCGCAGTCGCCGGTGAGGCAATCCCCGTGAATGCGCAAAAGCGGGGCTCCGCCCGCGGCCAAATCGCCGAGAACGATTGCGAGCGCCGTTTCGATGTGGCGCGTGCCATTCGAGACCTCACGTTCGAACGCCAGCGCCGTGTACACGCCCCACGGAGTGGGCAGTCGGGCCGAAGCGACCCGACGAATCGAACCGATGTGCGTGGCCCCCATGGCGTAGTCCTCAGGTGGACGCGGTCTCAGTAACCGCGATGATGCGGCTAAGAGGCTCACCGCAGGCTCACCCCTTCCGTGTGCGTTCAGGCGCGTTCCCGGACAGGGCTGCCTAGTGCATGCCATCCCCCACAACCGCACGGTCGGCTTTCGGGACGGCACCGCTTGCATGCAGGGCATCGATCTCGGTTGCTGTGAACCCAAGCTGCTCGAGAACCTCCTCGTTGTGTTCTCCCAGTGCCGGGGCCCGTTTTGCAGGCACCTTCCTGACCCCCTGCACCTGAATCGGACTGCTAATCGTCGAGGTGAGCTTTCCCCCGGCACCTTCCAGCGGAACGACGATGTCATTCGACAACAGTTGCGGGTCGGTGATGACTTCCTGAGGCCCGCGCACGGCGCCGAATGTGACGTGAACCCCACTGAAGACTTCATTCCAATGTGTCATCGGCTGTGCGCTGAAGACCGCATCGAGAATTGCGGTCAACTGTGGCCTGTTCTGCATCAGCGCGGCCGGATCGGCGAATCTCGGATCCGTCAGGAGATCCGCACGGCCAATTGCGTTCGCGACGGCAGCCAGCTTGCCAGGCGTGACGATGAGAACGAACCAGGTGCCGTCCGATGCACGGTATACATTCAACGCTGCATTCGCGGGATGCTGCCGGTCATGCAGCCCGAAAAAATGCGCAGCGCACAGCGCAGCTTGAATCGAGACGCTTGCGGCCCAGACACCTTCGGCTAAAAGCGACGTGGTGACACGGGATCCTCGGCCGGTGCGCTCACGGCGATAAAGCGCCGTCACAATCGCCGAGTACAGGCCAACGGCGGTGGCATTATCGCCGCTGCCGGCCACCGGCCAGGTGGGCGGCGCGCCAACGTCGCGCGTTAGGGACAAAAGGCCGCTTCGCGCCCAGTACGCCGTAATGTCGAATCCCGGCAGGTCGGCGTCGGGACCCTTCTCGCCAAATCCGGTGAGATCGGCGTAGATCAGACGCGGATTCCATTGCGCTACATCGTCGTATTCGAGCTTCAGCCGTTTGCGTGCCGGATGCGGTGTGTTGACGATGAGTACGTCCGCCCACTTGACCAGCCGCTCGAGAACCGGCCGGGCGCACGTAGATTTCAGATCGAGCGTGATGCCGCGCTTATTGCGGTTGGCCAGGTGCCACGGATAGGCGTCGTTCGCTTGCGGCTGCGGCGGAATCATGTGCCCTCTTCTCCACGCATCGCCGGCGGGTGGTTCCACCTTCAGGACATCGGCTCCAAAGTCGCCCAGGATCACGGCCGCGCTAGGACCCGCGATGAAACTTGCCATGTCCACGACGTTCAGGCCGGAGAAGATGTTGTCGATTGTCATCGATGACTCCTGCGCATGATGAATTGCGGTCCCTCAGCGCTGCGCCACGACACGCGCTTCTCCAGGAACGCGGACGTGTCTTTATCCCCGTTTTCTCATGACGTTCGGGCATGCGCATGCGTCGCGTTGCCGCGCCGAATTGCGAGGAACAACAGCCCTAAACAAACGCGCTTATCCCGGTGATGGCTTTGCCCACGATCAGGTTCTGCATCTGATAGGTGCCTTCATAGGAATACAGCGCCTCAGCATCCGCAAAAAAGCGCGCGACCTTGAAATCGGCAACGATTCCGTTGCCGCCGAGCACTTCGCGTGCCCACGCTACAGTCTCGCGGCACTTGGCCGTCGCGAACGCCTTAGCAAGCGCCGCATGGGCGTCGGACAGTTTGCCTTCGGCATGCAGTTGCGCTTGGCGCGTGATCAAGCACTGCGAAGCCGTTATGTTCGCTAACATTCTCGCGAGGAGATCCTGCACCAACTGGAAGGACGCGATCGGCCTTCCGAACTGCAAGCGCTCTTGGCTGTATTTGACTGCCGCTTCGTAGGCTCCCATTGCGCACCCGGTCGCCATCCACGCTACGGCGTAGCGCGTCACTTTCAACACCCTTGCGGTGTCGCGAAACGAATTGCCGCCCTGAAGGCGGTTCGTTTCCGGGACGCGCACGTCCTTAAAGGTGATATGACCGTTCTGAACGATCTTGAGCGAAGTCTTGTTCTCGATCTTGTCTACGCTGAAGCCGGGGGTCGTCTTGTTCTCCACGATAAAGCCCCTGACTTGATCGTCCGCGATATCTCGCGCCCAGATGACCGACACATCGCACCACGGAGCATTTCCGATCCACCGCTTCTCGCCGTTGAGGATCCACACGTCGCCCTGCCGCTTTGCTGTCGTGGTCAGGCCGCCGGAAGCGCCGGATCCCACCAACGGCTCAGTGAGCCCAAAACATCCAATTTTCTCGAAACGTGCCATCGGCGGCAGCCACTTTTGCTTCTGCTCTTCAGATCCGTCGATATAGATGGAACCCATCGCGAGCCCACCGTGCGCACCCATGAACGTCGCGAACGACGGATCGATGCGTGCAATCTCCATTTGCACGAAGCCCAGCAGCGCCAAACTGCCGCCCGCGCATCCGTAGCCGTGCATTCCAAGGCCGCCAATACCCAACTCCTTCACTGCGGGTAAGAGCTCAAAGGGAAAGGCGTCCTCCACCCAATACTTCGTAACGAGAGGCGCGACCTTGCCCTCCATAAACGCGCGCACCCGCTTTACTGTCGCCAGCTCTTCGGGAGCCAACGTCTCATAGAGTCCATAAAAGTCACTATCTGGGGTGGGTGATGGCTTTGGTTGCTTTACTGCCTTGGCCGTTGGGGCTGCGGAGTCGGGCTTCATGCTGCTCTTCTATAGTTCGAGTGGCGCGTGCCCTGTCGGGCGAGGAAATCTCGAGACGATCGTGCTCGTATGGGGTCCGCTGTCATGCTGCAGTTCTGGGCGCTCAATCCCCAGCGGGAGTTCTGGATCGCGCTCGCAAAGGTTCTTGCCCTCCCCGGCTCACTGGAAACACTCAGTTAGCGACGGTTCCGACAATCCGCAGCTCCGGTGGCCCGAAATACCAATTCACTGATCGATACCGGCCATTTCGGTGGGTCGAAGTCCGCGAAGTCGACACACGCAGGTGATTCTGCTCGCAAGGACTCACACGAGGCTCACCGCTGAGGACATCTTAGTATCGTCAATGTCTGCTCGGCGCGTAGGCAGGGATACCCGCTACCGATACGACGCTCTTTGTCGAAAGACCGTGCGTCCCCATGGAACGCGGCCGAAGAGCACACCACCGCAAGTTGACTTAAGTGGCCACGTTGGGAGCCGATTTGAGCTTGCGCCTTCTATCTGCCGCGTGAGGGCAGTGCACGCGAGGCAGTGCACAGCCCCGATGGCCAGCAATCGGCGGCTGCAACTAAGTGCTTGTAATACCGACGGGCATCCCTTGCGGTGAGCCTGCCGCGAGCGCGCATCTGCCATGTTGAAACTTCAGAAACTGCCCAGCTCGAATCGCATCGCTTGTTCAACAGTCAGGGAGCTCAAATACATGAAGACCGTTGCAGATCAGTTCGCTGAGACTCTCGCAGCCGCCGGGGTAAAACGCATCTACGGCATCGTTGGCGACAGCCTCAATGGGCTAACCGATTCCATTCGCCGGCAGGGTAAGATCGAGTGGGTTCATGTTCGGCACGAAGAAGTCGCCGCATTTGCTGCGGGTGCCGAGGCGCACCTAACCAGCGAAATTGCGGTATGCGCAGGAAGCTGTGGACCGGGTAATCTCCACCTCATTAACGGGCTATTCGACTGCCACCGCTCGCGTGTTCCGGTCCTCGCGATCGCGGCGCACATTCCCTCGGCGGAAATCGGTTCGGGCTATTTCCAAGAAACGCATCCGCAATCGCTGTTTCAGGAATGCAGCCACTACTGCGAATTGATCTCGACCCCGAGCGAATTGCCGCGTACGTTGGAGATCGCGATTCGCCAGGCAGTCGGCAAACGCGGCGTATCGGTTGTGGTGCTCCCTGGAGACGTCGCGCTTAAACCGGCGAGTGATGCGCCGACGCCTTCCATTGAAAGCTTGCTGCCTCCGACGCCGGTGGTAATCCCCGCGCGCCAAGAGCTGGACCGACTTGCAGGGTTACTTAACGGGGAGAAGCGCGTGACGATTCTGTGCGGCTCCGGCTGTGCGGGCGCGCACGACGAGCTACTGGCGTTGGGCGCACAGCTCCAGGCCCCGATGGTCCATGCAATGCGCGGCAAAGAGTATGTCGAGTGGGACAACCCATACGACGTCGGGATGACGGGGCTCATCGGCTTTTCGTCCGGTTACTACGCGATGCTCGACTGCGACGTGCTGCTGATGCTCGGCACCGATTTTCCGTACCGTCAGTTCTATCCACGTGGCTCAGGCGTGCAGCTCGTGCAGATCGACATCCGGCCCGAGAACATTGGCCGACGTGCGCCCGTCGATGTCGGTGTCGTAGGTGAAGTGCGCGCGACGCTTCAAGCGCTGCTCCCTCTGCTCGAACCGAAGCGCGACGGGGGACATCTCGAGCAGGCACGCCGCCACTACAAGAAAACGCGCCAAGCGCTCGATGACCTTGCGGCACCGTCAAACCGCGCGCTGATCCATCCCCAGCAAATCGCCAAGAGCCTCAGCGACCGCGCGGCCGCAGATGCAATCTTCACCTGTGACGTGGGTTTGCCCACCGTCTGGGCCGCGCGCTACCTGGCGATGAATGGCAAGCGGCGTCTGCTCGGCTCATTTTGGCACGGCTCAATGGCGAACGCGATGTCGCAGTCTATCGGGGCCCAGAAAACCTTTCCGGACCGGCAGGTGATCTCCCTTTCCGGAGACGGTGGATTCTCGATGCTCATGGGCGACTTGCTGAGCTTGCGGCAGCTTGAGCTGCCGGTGAAGGTGGTCATCTTCAATAACAGCGCGCTGGGGTTTATTGAACTTGAACAGAAATCGACGGGCTTCCTCAATTTCGGCACCGGATTCAAGAACCCGAATTTCGCCGCGATAGCCGAAGCTGCGGGCATTCGTGGCATTCGGCTCGAGGACCCGAGCAAGGTTGACGAGGGTATTCGCGCTGCGCTTGCGCACGACGGTCCCGTTGTGGTCGATGCGGTCGTGAACCGCACCGAGCTCGCCATGCCACCCAGCATCACCAAGGAGATGGCGGAGGGCTTCACGCTGTACATGGTCAAGGCGATCATTAGCGGCAGGGGTGACGAAGTCATCGATCTCGCAAAGTCGAATCTCTGGCGCTGAGGCGTGCGGGCGATCATGAGCGGAGTTCTGCTGCCGCGGCTCGGCGTCGCGCCCACCGTCGCCTTATCGTCACGGCGGCGTTCTTCCTTCCGGTCGTTGACGGCGTCGACTCTCGCCTTCCACTTGGTGGGCCGGGTGCTGTCATATCGACCGCAGTCACTTCAACTGGATTATGAGCGATCTACATTCCTGACCAAGGTCGACGCCAGTTACACCCATAACGATTGAGGGTTCCTTATGGCAACGCAAGCCGCTTCCATCACTATTGCGACGACGAAGCCGACCGCCCGTGGTTTCCGCGGGGCTTTTGTCGTGGCATGGATCTTCTGCCTGTTCTTTTACTTCATGGAGTACGCGGTACGCTCCGCACCAAGCGTAATGCTGCCGGAGCTCACGACCGCTTTCGGGCTGACCACGGCGGGATTGAGCGCCCTTCTCGGCCTCTATTACTATTCGTACGCGGGTTTCGCGATTATTGCTGGCGCCGCGGTCGATCGCTGGGGAGCGAAGTACACGATCCCTGTCGGCGTTCTGCTCCTCGCAATAGGCACTGCGATGTTCGGCGTCGGAGCGAGTGGGGTTGCAGGTGTGGGACGGTTCCTGCAAGGCGCCGGTGCTGCTTTCGCATTTGTCGCGGCTGTCTATCTTGCATCGCACGGTCTTCCAGCGCGATATCTCGCGACCGCCATCGGCGTCACCCAGTGCGTCGGCATGCTCGGCGGATCCGCAGGTGGCTTCCTCGCCGCACCTCTCATACACGGGCCGCTTACGTGGCAGAAATTCTGGGTTGACGCGGGCGTCGTGACTTTACTGATTGCAATCGCGATGTTCATCGTGACGCCGCGTGAGAATAAGGCCGAAGGCACGAAGCCCAGCATCTGGAGTAGCTTTGCCCTGTACAAGACAGTGCTCACGAACCCGCAGTCGTATCTGTGTGGCCTCTGCGCGGGATTGCTCTTTCTACCCACGACGGTTGGCGACATGACGTGGGGCGTCGCATTCCTGCGCGATGGCTGGCATCTCGGTTACACGGAGGCTGTCGATCGCGCGGCCATGGTGCCGCTCGGTTGGGTGTTTGGGTCCCCAATCATCGGCTATATGGCGGACCGCATCGGCCGGCGCAAACCTGTCATTCTGGCTGGGGCGGCGCTGATGCTCGCCGCGACGGCGGCGATTTTCTATTTGCCGCCTCAGACGTTCCCCGCCTATGTCCTCGCGTTCCTGCTCGGCTTCGGCTCTGGCGCGGCGATGGTCCCGTACTCGGTCATCAAAGAGGTCAATCCGGATGAGGCGAAAGGCAGCGCCACCGGTGCAATGAACTTCCTAGTCTTTGTGATAAGCGCGGTCGCGGCGTCTGCACTTGGGTGGTGGATAAAAGTGCTCGCCGATGGCGGCCAACTAACGCTCACCGTTTTTTCTAAGGTCGGCAACATCTATGTCGCCGCGATTCTGGTCGCTGCGATCCTGGCCCTCTTCCTAAAGGAAACCGGCACAGCAGTGCAACAGAAACACTGAGTCGTCATCAAGCGCCGCTGATCATCGACACCATTGATTGCGTGCATAGATGCCTACCACGACGGCAGCAACTTGGAACAGCGTACTCTATTGGAGTCACCCGGATGACGGCATCTGCTCTGTCCGCCCGTAGATCTAGTGCCCTACGGTCCGCTGCAGTCTGCGGGTACCGGCGGTTCCCACTGGACCGGCAACTGGAGGGGCCTGTGAGCCGCCCTTCTCTGTTGCGGAATAACCGCTAGTGGTCACAGAGACGCCTCAGGCTTGGGACCTCGTACGCTGGGGCGGCGCACGTGAGGATGGCGGGGCGCTGAAGCGCTCCCTGGTCAGCGCAGCGCCCGCGCTGCTGCACGGCTTGCGTTTAACCGCTTCCGTCTGCCTCGCGCTCTCAATCGCGTTCTGGTTACAGCTCGACAACGCTCATTGGGCTGGCACTTCGGCCGCGATCGTCGCGCAACCGGCTCTTGGTGCTTCGGTGCGCAAGGGACGCTTCCGCGCGATTGGTACGATCGTCGGCGGAATTCTTATTGTCCTGCTGACCGCCGCGTTCCCGCAGGATCACGTCGGGTTTCTGCTCGGCCTTACGCTGTGGGCAGTGGTCTGCGGAGTTCTCACCGCAATTCTGCGCAACTTTGCTGGCTATGCGGCCGCACTTGCCGGGTACACCGCCGTGCTGGTGTTCGCGGGCATTATCGAGAATCCTCAGGGTGTGTTCATGGTCACCGTATGGCGCGTGACTGAAATCATTATCGGCATCTCCTCGGCGGTGATCGTGCATTCCCTAACAGATTTTGGCGACGCCCGGATCCGTCTCCAACAGGGAGTGTCCGAGGTGGGCAGAGCGATCGCCGCCGGAGTAGCCCAGACGCTTCGGGCGGGCCAGGAAGACCTGCGGCTAAGGATGTCACGTCGTGCGCTGATCGGACGCGTCGCCGCACTCGATGCAACGATCGATGAGGCGATGGGAGAGCCTTCGCATCTGCGTCATCGCCGTGCCCAGCTGCATGCAGTTCTCGAATCCTTCATCGTCGCGCTCTCGGCGTGGCGCGGTCTGGCGAACCATCTCACCGTCATACCGGCGCACCGCAGGCAGGAGCTAGTGTCGCCCGTTCTGCCCTCGGTGGTGGCACTAGCTGATCAGGTCTGGTCGAGCGATCCACAGGCGATACGTGAGTTGTGTTGCACGGGCGATCGGCTCCTCGCCCAGAGACCGGCCGCCGATACCTCATCGCGGGTTCTCAACGACGGACTGCTACGAATTTTTGAGGCCTTTAAAGCGATCGCGAACGGGCTGCTCGTGGTCAGCACGCCCGGTATGCAATGGAAAGTCCCTCATAGGGCCCGGATCTACGTGTCAGACCCGTTTCCCGGGATGCTCGATGCGCTGCGAATCTTCATTGCACTCGGTGCGGTCGAGCTGTTCTGGGTCGCCACCAGCTGGCCAGACGCGCCGACTATGATGATCTTCACAGCAATCGGCGTCATTCTGTTTGCTCGCCAGACCGATGCGGCCTATTCGAGTGCGTTGGAGTTCGCATTGGGATGCGCCCTCGCCGCCGTTCTTGCGGCCATCCTGCTCCTCGCCATCCTGCCCGCAATACACGGTGGTTTCCTTGCTCTTTCCCTCGCATTGGCCCTGCTACTGCTGCCACTGGGTGCCCTATCGGCCGGATCGTGGCACAAGGCCGTGTTCGTGGCCGCGGCCGCGAATCTTATTCCTATCCTAGCGATCGAAAACGAGACCAACTACAGTGCCGCGCGTTTGTTCAACATGGCGTTAGCAGTCGCGGCCGGCACTGCGGTGCCGGTGCTGTTCTTTCGACTTCTGCCGCCTCTGTCTCCGGAGCGGCGTACCCAGCGTCTGCTGATGCTCACCTTGCGGGATCTGCGTCGGCTAGTGGGCGGGCGGAGGCACTTCTCGCAAGACGCCTGGCTCGGCCTGCTTTCGCAGCGGATTGCCGCCCTGCCAAAGCAGGCAACCCTGGAAGAGGCGGCGGAGCTCCTGGCGGCGCTTTCGGTCGGACAGGCCTCCATCGCGTTGCTTCAAGTGATGCCCACTTCACCGGCGCGCGATACGCTGAATCGTGCCCTGGAATACCTTGCCGAGGCGAATACCGCCGAAGCTCATGGCGCGCTGGTTCGCTTTGCAGCCGCGCAAGGCAATCGGCCCGCTGCCGACGGCGAGCGCGCGGTCGATGCCGCAGCTCAGGCCACAGTGATCGCGGATGCTCTCCAACGACATGGCCCCTTCTTCTCGCGCGAGAGATGACCATGCTGGAGATCAATATCGGAGGGGTCTACGTGCCGGCTGCACTCGTTTGGGCGGGTGCAGCGTTTGTCCTCTCCCTGGCAGTCGAGCGAGTTTTAGCACGCACCGGATGCTATCGGCTGGTTTGGCATCGTGCCCTGTTCGACCTGGCAATTTTCGTGATTCTCTGGGGCGCGATCTCAGCGGGCGCATACCAGATGGCGTTCTCGGTGGCTGGACTGCGGCAATGAACCGATGGACACCGGGATCGTCAAGATCGTGCGCACGACCGTGAGGCCTTTGGTGGTCTCCGCGAACTCGGTCGTGCGCCGCATCGTGCCGCTGCTACGTCCCACGATCACGGTTGCCATCACGGCGGTTGCAATTGTCGTGGGGCGCTGGATGTGGTTTCACTACGAGCGTGCTCCGTGGACCCGCGATGGCCGGGTGCGAGCAGACATCGTGAGCATTGCACCTGATGAGTCAGGGTTCGTGGCGAGCGTTTCGGTCACAGACAACGCGGTTGTACGAAAGGGCGATACACTTTTTCGACTCGACACGGCCCGCTATGAGATCGCCGTTCACCAGGCGGAGGCGACGGTCGCACGCGAGCGAGCCATCCTCACCGAGGCTCGGCGTGAGACGCGCCGCAACGACAAGCTCGGTGACTTGGTTGCCTTCGAGGTACGTGAGCAGAGCGAGGCTCGCGTGCAGGAAGCAGCAGCCAACCTTGCGCGAGGCCTCGCGGATCTCGCCGCCGCGCAGCTCGATCTCAAGCGCGCGATCATCGTGGCCCCGGTCAATGGGGTGGTCACGAACCTGGAATTACGGCCCGGAGACTACCTGACGACTGGCCGGCAGGCGCTGGCACTGGTTGACAGCGACAGCCTGCACGTGGACGGTTATTTCGAAGAGACTACCTTGCGGGGCATTCATCTCGGTGACCGCGTATCCGTACGTCTCATGGGCGAATCGCAACTGGTCTATGGTCGCGTGGAAAGTGTCGCGCCGGCCATTGAGGATCGCGAACGCACGCCCACCGGTAATCTCGTCGCCAATATCAACCCGACCTTCAGCTGGGTGAGGCTGGCGCAACGGGTGCCGGTGAGGATCAAGCTCGATGCAGCCGACACCACGGTTCGCCTGATTGCAGGCCGCACCGCGACTGTCATTGACCTTTCGTTCGAATCCCCTCCACGGCGGCGGGAGCGGGCGCCTTGAATCGCGGTCGAAAAGCCGTCCTTTGGGCTGCGCTGAGCGCATGCCTGCTAAGCTCGGGTGGCTGCCGAACGGTCGGGCCAGACTATCGAGGCCCACCGACTGCAGCGCTGGTGAACGTCCCCGCGGCGCAGGGAGCCTTCATCAGCGCTTCCGGTTCCGAATTTTCCCAGGAGCCCGTTCCAAACGCCTGGTGGCATCTGTATGACTCAGCTGCGCTTGATCAACTCGTCGCCCAGGCAATGGCTGCGAATGCGGATCTGCGAGTCGCGCGGGCGAACCTCGAGCGCAGCGCAGCGCTGCTGGAGCAGGCTCGGGCTCGGCGACAACCTTCAGCAACAGTCAACTTCGATCCAAGCTACCAGCAACTCTCAGCCGAGAGTTATCTTTATCCCGGCTCTCTTTCTCCAACGGGCCTCTATGATACGGGCGTAACGGTAAGCTACGAGGTCGATTTCTTCGGGCGGCTGCGTCGCGCCGTCGAGGCCGCCAAGGCAGACGACGAAGCGATGAGAGCTGCCTACGATCTGACCAGGGTCGTTGTCGCGGCGGAGACGGCGCGCGCGTACGCCGAAGTCTGCAATGCAAGCGAGCAGCTGGCAGTGGCTCGCCGCTCGTTGCAGCTGCAGCTCGATAGCGCCGCGGTGACGCAGCGTCTACTGGCCGCGGGACGAGCCCCCAGGCTGGATTACACACGCTCCTCCGGACTCGCCGCACAGCTCAGAGCGAACATTCCAGCGTTCGAGGGACAGCGCAGCAACGCACTTTATCGCCTGGCTGCACTGACAGGCCGGCCGCCCTCGGAATATCCGCGTGCGGCTGAGTCGTGCTTCGAAGCGCCTCGCCTGCGAATGCCACTTCCGGTTGGGGATGGCGCGGCGTTATTGCGGCGGCGACCGGACGTGCGGGAAGCGGAACGTCAGCTGGCCGCGGCTACCGCGCGTATCGGCGTCGCGACCGCCGATCTGTATCCGCGGGTGACGCTCGGGCTAAGCGCCGGCTCGACCGGCGCGCTCAGTGACCTGCTGAGCACTCCAACAAATCGCTACGGCATCGGGCTCGGCATTCACTGGCAGGCCAATCAGTCGGTCACTCGGGCCCAGATTGCAGCCGCGGGGGCCGGCGCGAAAGGTGCGCTCGCCAGCTTTGACGCTGTGGTGCTGATGTCGCTGCGCGACACTGAGAGTGCGCTGACCACGTACGCTCGCGATCGAGATCGCGAAGAGGACCTCATGGCCGCGCAGGCGCGCGCCAGTGAGGCGGAACTGGACGCCCGGAAGCTCTATGACGCGGGCAAAATTGACTTCCTGTCGCTTCTGGATGCGCAACGGACCCTGGCCGCAGCGGACGGCGCGCTGGCGGCTTCCCATGCCCAGCTTGCAACCGATGAGGTTGCCATATTCCTTGCGCTCGGAGGTGGCTGGGAGACAGCAAGCTAGGGAGCGCGCAGCGGGAGTTGGCTGCTCCCGGCTAGCTGCGCGCTCGCTAATAGCCGCACCGCCTTTCTCGCCCGATTATGGGGAATCAGTGCAACTGAAACGTCGAGCGGATTGTGCGCGGCCTCAACCGCAGCCGCGTGCTGAACTCGGCCCCGCGTCCAGTCAACCCCACAAGCCGGCATAGCCCGAGTGCTCCTAGCGGTAAGTCAGCGGTGAGTCGTTATCTGACACCCTGCCATTCAACGTACGGAGAGGTCACTCGGCCATGGCTTCCACCACCCGCACCGTCGTGCCGGTACCGCCACCCCGCATCTTCGCGGCCGCCCATCGTATCAGCATGCTCGTTCTGCTATCCGGAACTCTGTCCGCTTGCGACCATGGCCTTCTGAACCCGGCGGGACCCGTGGGCGGTGCCGAAAGGGTTATTCTGATCGACTCCCTCGCCATCATGCTCGCGATCGTCGTACCGACGATCGTCTGCACACTGGCATTCGCATGGTGGTATCGCGCCACTAACCGGCGGGCGGTCTACGCCCCGCAGTGGGCCTACTCCGGTCGACTCGAGCTGCTGGTCTGGTCAATTCCGGCCCTCGTCGTCCTGTTTCTTGGAGGAATCGCCTGGATCGGCTCCCATGACCTCGATCCGGCCAAGCCCCTAAACACGCGCCACGAGCCGCTCGAGGTCCAAGTCGTGGCACTCGATTGGAAGTGGCTCTTCATTTACCCGGCCCAGCATGTTGCGAGCGTTAATTCACTTGTCGCACCGGTCGGGACGCCCGTGCACTTTCGACTGACATCCGCATCGGTCATGAATGTCTTCTTTGTGCCGCAGCTCGGGAGCGAGATCTACGCGATGAACGGCATGGTTACGGAGCTCAATCTCCAGGCGGACCGACCCGGCACATTCCACGGCCTGGCCGCCAATATCAACGGCGACGGCTTCTCCGACATGCACTTCGAGGACCGTGCGGTCTCTGCGCTCGAGTTTTCCGATTGGATCAGCACCGCGCAAGCCGAGGGACCGGTGCTCGACGATGCAGGCTACCGCCTGTTACTGCGCCAGTCATCGAACATCAAGCCCTACACATATCGGTTTGTAACCCCACACCTGTTTGAGGCAATTGCCTCGCAGCAGCTACCCCCGGGCGAGGGACCACGCCTGTCACAGTCGGGCGCAGGCATCCGCTTGCTGAAGGAGGACTGAAAATGCTCGGGAGATTGACATGGCAGGCTATTCCCTTCGATCAGCCGATTCCGCTCTACTCCGCGGCTGTCGTCGGTCTGATGCTGCTTGCCGTTCTGGTGTGGGTGGCCGCCAAAGGTTACGTACCGTATCTGTGGCGCGAGTGGATCACGAGCGTCGACCACAAGCGTATCGGTGTCATGTACTGCGCACTTGCGCTCGTGATGCTGCTGCGAGGATTCATTGACGCCCTGATGATGCGTGCGCAACAGGCGTTTGCTTTTCATGGGGCCGGTTTCCTGCCGCCGGAGCACTACAACCAGATCTTTTCCGCGCACGGCACCATCATGATTTTTTTCGTCGCCATGCCGTTCATGATCGGATTAATCAACTATGTAGTCCCGCTGCAGCTCGGCGTGCGCGATGTCGCGTTCCCGACACTCAATTCGGTCGGGTTCTGGCTGACCGCTGCCGGGGCGCTGCTCATCAATATTTCTCTGGTCGTCGGAGAGTTTTCCCGTGCTGGCTGGATCCCCTACCCACCACTGTCCGAGCTGCAGTATTCCCCGGGTGTAGGCATCGACTACTACCTTTGGTCCCTGCAGATTTCGGGCGCCGGTACGCTCATTGGCGGCATCAACATTGTGACGACCATTCTCAAGACCCGCGCCCCCGGCATGCGCTATACGCGCATGCCTATTTTCTGCTGGACTGCGCTCGCTGCGAATCTGCTCATCGTGGCTGCGTTTCCCATCCTCACCGCATCGCTCGCCATGCTGTTGCTGGACCGTTATCTCGATTTTCACTTCTTCACCAACGAGGCCGGCGGCAACCCCATGATGTTTGTGAATCTCATTTGGGCATGGGGTCATCCGGAGGTCTACATACTCATTCTGCCCGCCTTCGGCGCCTTTTCCGAGATTGTGTCGACGTTCTCCGGAAAGCCCCTTTTTGGGTATCGCTCGATGGTGGCCGCGACCATGGCGATCTGCGTGCTCTCCTTCATGGTCTGGCTGCATCACTTCTTCACGATGGGAGCCGGCGCTGATGTGAACGGATTCTTCGGCATCATGAGCATGATCATTGCCGTGCCCACGGGAGTAAAGGTATTCAATTGGCTCTTCACGATGTACCGCGGCCGTGTGCGCTTCACCGCCGCCATGCACTGGGCCGTCGGCTTCATGGTGACGTTTGTCATCGGCGGCATGACGGGTGTGCTGCTGGCGGTGCCGCCAGCGGACTTCGTGCTGCACAACTCGCTCTTTCTGGTTGCCCACTTCCACAATGTGATCATCGGCGGCGTATTGTTCGGTGCGTTTGCGGCCTACACTTTCTGGTTTCCGAAGGCATTCGGCTTCACGCTCGATGAGCGGCTTGGTAAAGCCGCGTTCTGGTGTTGGTTCGTCGGCTTCTACGTCTCGTTCACGCCGCTGTACGCGGTTGGCCTCCTCGGAATGACTCGCCGGCTACAGCACTATACTCAGCCGGAGTGGCATCCGTGGCTTCTGGTCGCCGGAGCGGGATCACTGATCATACTTTGCGGCATCGCGCTGCAGGCTGCACAACTGTTCGTTTCCATTCGTTCGCGCGCTCGCCTGGCTGAACCGACCGGGGATCCCTGGGATGGACGTACGCTCGAGTGGGCAACGCCATCGCCTCCGCCACTTTTCAACTTTGCGGTGGTCCCGAACGTCAAGGGCGAAGAGCCCTACTGGGGAATGAAGCGCAAAGCCGTCGAGGCGATGCACTTGAGTGCCGAGCCGCATTACACGCCTATCGAGGTGCCGCGCAATTCCGCAACCGGGTTCGTGACCGCGTTCTTCGCCGCCGCTATGGGCTTTGCACTCATCTGGCACATTTGGTGGCTAGTCGTATTGGGCCTCATCGGCGCCTACGCCACTTTTGTCGTATTTGCCTGGCGCGACGTGGCAGAGAAGGTCATTTCAGCGGACGCCGTCGCGCGCATTGACCGTGCGAACCGCGCCGCTCGCTCGCTTGCGCTCGGGGAGCGTTACGCATGAGCACGACTGACGCCGCACTGCGGTTACCCTCTTCCCCGGCGGCCCTCGATCTGCCCTCTGCGGCGACGGTTGAAGGTGAGGACGTGACCGGACACGGGGAAGGCGGCCCGGCGCCCAAGCGCATCGTGGTCGGCTATGGCTTTTGGATCTTTCTGCTGTCCGACATCGTAATGTTCTCAGCCTTCTTCGCCGCCTACGCCGTGCTCTCGCCGGCGACCGCGGGTGGTCCAACCGCCTCTCAACTTTTCGACTTCCGCAATGTTCAGATTGAAACCGCCTGTCTGCTGCTTTCGAGCTTCTGCTGTGGCATTGCCACCCTCGCCGTGGAGCAGCGTGCCCAGCGACTCACGCAGCTGGCGCTGCTCGCGACCGGGCTTCTCGGGCTCGGCTTTTTGGCCCTGGAACTGCATGAGTTCGCCGGGTTGATTGCGCGGGGCGCTGGGCCATCGCGCAGTGCTTTCCTCTCTTCATTCTTCGCCTTGGTCGGCTTGCACGGCGCCCACGTCACCGCAGGTCTCTTGTGGCTCGGCACGATGATGGCGCAACTGTATGCGAAGGGATTTCGAGCGGATGTCTGCCGACGTTATTTCTGCTTTAGTCTTTTCTGGCATACGTTAGACATCATCTGGGTCGCCATCTTCACGATCGTTTATCTCATCGGAGCGCGAGCATGAACGATAACAGTGTAGCCGCCACCGACGGCGGCATGGGGGATCTGGCGCCAGGCCAACGTAATGAGAGTGCGTCGGGCTTTGGTGCAGGGCTGCGCACCTATCTCATCGGATTTGCGCTCGCGGTCATTCTCACGATCGCCTCGTTCTGGGCTGCGCAGACGAATCTGATCTACGCACCGGGAGTGTCGGTTGCGCTCGTCACACTCGGAATCGCGCAGATGGGAATCCACCTCGTCTTTTTCCTGCACATCACCACCGCACCGGACAATACCAACAATGTGCTCGCGCTGGCGCTGGGAGTTCTGATCGTGTTTCTCATTGTGACCGGGTCACTCTGGATCATGGCGCATATGAATCACATGTCCATGCCCATGGAGGCGCTGATGCGTCAGCAATCGTGATCTATCGTGTCGGCTGCGCGTCAAGCCATCTACTTCACCGGCCACCGCGGCCTTTGTCATCGCCGCAGCGCCTCTAGAAATTACCGCGAGCCTCCGGGTCGCCACCGAGAGCTTGGGCTTCAGCGTGCGGCGCGAGCTGCCGACCCCAGCCGGGGACGGTTCGACGCCGTGCCCCACTCCTCCGTGCGCCGGCGAAGCTGCCGCCCTCAGTGGTGAGCGCGCCGTGAGTCGCCGGAACCTACTCTCCCAGAGCCGACGCCTGCTTATTTCGGTGTCAGGGGTCGTCATCGGCACGCACGTTCGAACTATGTGGGGAGCAATGAAACAGGCCAAATGGGTCCCCTCGGTGTACCTAGGCGGCAGAAAGCACCTGCGGGGCGTCCGGAGGTCCGCGACTGCCCTGCTGATCGCTTTCGCGGTTACTACGATTAGCGGGTGCGCGCAGCGCGGCGCGCCCTCCTTCGCCCTGTTCGGTGCATTCTTTCCCGCCTGGATGCTGCTGGGCGGCATCGGAATCCTGGCGGCAATCGCGACGCGCGCGGCCCTGGTGGCCACGGGCCTTGTCGAGGTCTTACCGCTGCAGCTGCTCGTCTGTGTGTCAGCCGGTCTGACGGTTGCGGTACTCGTCTGGCTGCTCTGGTTCGCGACATGAAGTCTGCCGGCCAGCATCACCCCCCCTCTCGCGGCAAGATCATTTCACTTGCCATTGTCGCGGTGGCCGTTGTGGCCGGTTGGTACGCCTCATACCGCAGCGCACGCCATCCTTCGACAGACGACGCCACGCTCGACGCGGACGTGGTGCACGTGGCCGCCGCAGTTGGCGGGCGCATCATCAACATTGCCGTTACCGAGAATAGTAAGGTTTCCAAAGGGGACCTCCTATTTCAGATCGATCCACTGCCCTATCGTCTTGCGCTCGCGCAAGCCGAAGCCGATCTGGCACTCGCCGAAGGTGAGCTCGACACGCGCAGGCGCGTGCTCGCGACGGAAAGGTCGAACGCGGCAATCGCCTCTGAACAAGCCCGACGCGCCCGGACCAATGGTGGACTCGCCGCGCGCACCGTCGAAAGGCTTGGCCCCCTCGCCGACCAGGGATTCGTGCCGACTCAGCAATTCGACCAGGCCCAGGTGGCACAACATGACGCAGCGACATCCCTGCGGCAGGCTCAGGAGCAGGAGGCTGCAGCACAGCGGGCAATTGGCACCGAGACGGCAGCAGAGGCCCTCGTACGCGCTCGCGAAGCAGCGTTGGCCATCGCGAGGCGCGCGCTCGAGGACACGACCGTAACCGCCCCGCATGACGGTCGCGTTGTCGGCTTGTCCATTACTTCAGGTGAAGTGGTCATCCCGGCGCAGGCGCTGTTCACCCTCATCGATACGGAGGTGTGGTATGCCGTCGGTAACTTCCGCGAGACCGAGCTAAAAGCCATTGCAGTCGGTGACTGCGCGACTGCGTACTCGATGATCGATCGCCGTCAGGCGATCAAGGGCACCGTTGAGGGCATCGGTTGGGGCGTACTCGATGAGGAGCGCATCAATCTGCCCCGCTCCGTTCCCTATGTCGAGCGATCGCTGAATTGGGTACGGGTCGCGCAGCGCTTTCCCGTACGCGTCCGGTTGGCCGATCCGCCAGTGCAGCTCATGAGGCTCGGCGCAACTGCGGTGGTCGAGGTCAAGCATGGCGCGGCCTGCCAATGAGCGCTTATGCGCAACCCGCTGATTGGCGCGGCGCGTTCACTGGGGTTGCGCGATTGCTCGGGCCGCGCCCCGGACGATTGGCGTATGCGTCGAGACTCGCCCTGATCTGCGCCATAACCACGCTGGTCGTCCAGATCTACCAGACGCCCGATCCGGCGCTGACTGCCTATGTCGCCTTCTTTCTCAATAAGCCCGACCGTGTCGAAAGCCTGATCGTGGACGTGGCACTGACGATTCTGATTACGGCGATCGTAGGGCTCCTCATGCTCCTGACGATGCTCGTCATCGATGCGCCGATCTGGCGTGTTGCCGTCATGAGTGCTCTCTCGGTCGCCCTCCTGACTGTAGCCTTCGGCAGCAAGCTGCGCCCGGTCGCCGGAATCATCATGCTCATCCTGGGGTACGGGCTCGATGTCGTCGCAAGGTTTCAGTCGGGGGAACTCGCAAACCGCGCCGTGCTGTACGTATGGCTCTTTGTCACAATCCCAGCGGGTGTGTCCGTGGTGGTGAACCTGCTGCTCGCCCCCGCGCCACGCAAACTCGCGGAACGGTCGCTAGCGGCGCGCGTGCGAGTGGCAGCCGCCATGCTGCGCGTGCCCGATCAGCGCACCCGCGAAGCCTTCGCTGAGTACCTGCGCGAGGGGACAGCTGAAATTCAAGGCTGGTTGAAATTTGCGGGTGCGGAGAAGACCTCGCCGCCGCGCGACATTGCCGCGCTGCGGCAGGCCATGCAATCCACGACAGCCATCCTCGCATGGGTGGACGTGGTGACTCGCATGCGTACGGGGCTGCTTCCTGCCCCTTTGCTCGAGCAGCTCGCTCAGACTCTGGAGGCCATGGCGCAGGTGCTGCTCAAAGGCGGCTACCCGCTGGAGATCGCGTTGGAGGCTCACATCGGGGAGTCCCCCCTGCCGGCTCACTCCGCCGAGCTGTGGGCTGACATGCGGGGCCTGCTGGCACGCTTCGCCGAACCGCCCATCCCGGATTCTTCGCCGCCACAACCTGCCGGCCCCCCGGGCGGCTTTTTGATGCCCGACCTGTTCACCAATCCCGAATACGTGCACCACGCGCTCAAGACCACCGGCGCTGCGATGTTCTGTTATGCGCTGTACTCGCTGCTCGACTGGCCTGGCATCCATACCTGCTTCATCACCTGCTACATCGTCGCGCTCGGCACGAGCGCAGAGACCATTGAGAAGTTCATCCTGCGCATCGCAGGGTGCCTCATCGGCGCCGCGGCCGGCGTCGCCGCGATTGTCTATGTGATCCCGTATCTCACTTCGATCGGGAGCCTGCTCGGGGTCGTCTTTCTGGTTGCGCTTCTGTCTGCCTGGGTCGCCGCCGGCAGTCCGCGCATTTCCTATGCGGGGTTTCAGATCGCGTTCGCGTTCTTTCTCTGCGTCATCCAGGGTCCCGCCCCCGCCTTCGACCTGACCATCGCTCGCGACCGCATCATTGGCATCCTGCTCGGCAACTTGGTGGTCTATCTGATTTTCACGCGGCTGTGGCCCGTGAGTGTCGCGAAGCGCATTGATCCGGCGATCGCTTCCGTGCTGCGTCGCCTGAGCGCCATGGCAGCGGCGACAAGTCCCACGACTCGGCGCTCTGTAGCCGCACAAGTGCAAGGCGCACTGGGAAACATCGAGCAGGATCTCGATCTGGCCCGGTACGAGCCGGCGGCGATCCGCCCGGACGAAGCGTGGCTGCGGGCACGTCGGCGAGCTTCCCGTGAATTGGGGGCGCTCCAGGGACCGTTGCTGCTGAGTGCGGATCTGGATCCTGCCTCAGCAGGTGACATCGGCCAGCGTCTGGAGCGAATAGCCGATCGTCTGAGCGCGCGGCAGAGCACTCCATTGCCTGAGGCCCAAAGCCGCGGGAGCGTCGCCCAGGATACCGGCCGGCGACAGGAGACTGATGTAGCCGCCAGACGCGCAAGGGCTGAGGGAAGTCCGTTAACCGGTATGCTGCGCGCGCATCTTACCGGCCTCGAGGAGGTCTTAGACGACAGCTCACCGGCGGTCTGGGACGCTGGCCGCGAAAGGACCGCGGGCCATGCTGCGGCGTAACCGAAACCCGCTACTTCCGCTGTTCGCAGTCTGGCTACCCGCGCTCGTCGGCTGTGCAACCTCGGCAATTGACATGGCCCCTGATCACCCCGATCGGCCTTGGGTCCCCGCCACGACCGCCGGGGGTGAAATCATTCCCGGAGCCAAGGCGCCGTCGCCAGAGAGCGGGCGCGTCGACTACACACTCCCCGTCAATACCGCGCTGGGCAACGTGCCGGCCACGCCCGATATTGAGCCCGAACGTGCCTATTCGCTCGCCGAGCTCATCGACATCGCGCAGTCTAACAATTCGCTGACCCGCACCGCCTGGAACAATGCCCGGGAAACCGCCCTCGCCGCCGGCATTGCGAAGAGTGCTTACCTCCCCAATCTGACGGCGAGCGCCGTCGGGGGCTATCAAAGCACCCATGACCACGAATCGACACTGGGTCTTAACTTGAACCAAACGACGGCGGAAGGAGTCATTTCCGCGCTCTCCATCCAATGGTTGCTGTTTGACTTCGGCGAGCGCACAGCCGTGATCAATGCGGCCAAACAGACCTCCGTCATCGCAAACATCGGGTTTACCGCCGCGCACCAGCAGGTCATTTATGCAGTGAGTCTCGCCTATTACGCTGAAAGCGCTGCACGAGCACGCGTCGAGACTGCCGCCCGCTCGCTGAAAAATGCGCAGAACGTCGAGATCGCAGCAGACGCGCGCCGTGCACACGGTGTAGGTACTGTGGTCGAGGTCGCGCAGGCGCGGCAAGCCACTGCACAGGCGCAGCTGCTGCAGGTGCAAGCCATTGGTGTCGCGCAGGATGCCTATCAGGCATTGTTGTCCGCCATGGGGATTTCTCCTCTGACGAGGCTCAAGATTGCGGACCTTCCAGAACGCAAGCTACCGGGCGCCGACACGGATTCGATCGAGCGCATTGTGGCGGACGCGCTCGGCCGACGCCCGGACGTGCTGGCCGCCTACGCCGCACAGAAGGCGAGTCTCGAGAACGTTCGGGCGGCGCGGGCCGAATTTCTGCCCAAGTTCTTTCTTTCAGCCACCGGGGCATACAACAGCGGACACCTGGACGTCACGGCCATCCCGTCGGTCGGCCAGCAGTCTCCTGGGACCCTCAATCTCACCGGAAACCGCTTCGGCGGAACGGTATTCGCCGGAATCACGGTCCCGGTTTACGACGGCGGCCTGCGCGCAGCGGTGCTCGAACAGGCGCGTGCGAAGGCGGACAGCGCCAGCCTCGCACTCAATCACACACGCGATGAAGCCGTCCGCCAAATCGTCGTCGCTCAGAACGCACTGCGTACCGCCCTGTCCGCCTACAGTGCATCTACAGCGCTCACCGCGGCGGCGGAAACGACATTCGAAGCGGCCCTCGCGGCTTACCGCAACGGCGTCGGCTCCATCACCGATGCCACCGTGGCTGAGACGCAGCTTCTGCAGGCCAGGAACGGATCAACCGACACATATAGCGCCGCGCTCTCTGCGGCTGCGACGCTGGCCTTGGCCGTCGGTGGTCTCGGCTCGGCGCCGCAATAGATGAACTCGATATTCTGGTCCGTCGGGATTCTAGCCGTTGCCATCGCCGGCATTCTCGGTCTGCGCTCCCTTCCGGCGCGCATTCGCATGGTATTCGATATCGTGTGTCTCGCCGCTCTGAGCATCGTCCTTTACCAACGCGGCGCCACGCCTCTCGCTCAGCCTTTGGTAGCTTCGGCAGGCAGCTCCGTAGTATGGCTGCGCGTCATAATCGTTGCCTGGTGGCTCTTGAGCGCCCGCGTGGTTGTCGCTGTTCTGTACTTTACGTTGCGCCATGACGGCAGGTCCCGCGAGGCCAAACTCTTCGTCGATCTGCTGGCCGCGGCTGTCTATGTGGGCGCCGCGCTGATCGTGCTGCAGTCGGTTCTCTCGCTGCCCATCGGGGGTCTGGTCGCAACGTCCGGTGTCCTGGCCATTGTGCTGGGTCTCGCGCTGCAAAGCACTTTGGCAGACGTCTTCTCGGGAATCGCCGTGGGAGTCGAGGAGCCGTTTCATGTCGGCGACCGCATCTCACTCGGTAATAACATCGAGGGGCAGGTGGTGGAGATGAATTGGCGCTCCATCAGAGTTCAGACGGATGGCGCAGATACGGCGATCATACCCAATAGCGTCGTGGCGAAACTGGAGATCCTGAACAGGAGTGTACCGACCCGACTCAGATCCGTTTCGGTGCACCTGTGGTGCGCGGCGTCGGCAAATCCGGACCGCGTGATCGATGTGCTCCACGAGGCCACAATGCTTTGTCCATCACTTCTGGAAAGCCCGCCGCCTAGTGTGGCACTCACACGGGTCGGTCCGCGTCGGAGCCACTACACGGTTACTTTCTGTGTCCCGGACTCACAACTCGTCGCGTCGACCAAGAGTCTGCTGCTTCGGCATGCGCGCCAACAACTCTATTATGCCGGCCTCCTCGGCCAACGTTCGGGCGGCAGTTCAGAGCGCGAAGGCGAGCGCATCCACTCCGGGATCCTTCCGGCTCGAGAAATTCTCGGTGAAATCGCGCTATTCGACTGCCTGCAACCTGTGCAGCTCGACGAGCTCGCGCCGCGCGTTGCCACGCGCCTCCTCGAGCCGGGCGAGTTGCTTTTCAGCCAGGGTGCGGCGGACTGCACGCTGTATGTGATCGCCTCCGGGATTCTCGAAGTCACACAGACGTCTGAAGTAAGTGGAAGTGTAACTCTGGGCCGTCTGGGAGCAGGAGAATACATCGGTGAAATTGGTCTCCTGACAGGCGCCGCGCACGCTGCCACCGCGCAAGCGCGCACACACTGCTCCATCTATCAACTTTCCCGCGAAGCGCTGAAGCCGCTCCTCACAGCCAATGTAGAGATGGCGGCGGCATTCGACAAATCCGCTCGCCGCGGACTCGCCCTCCTGCACAGAAATGTGGCCGTGCGCGCGACTGAAAACGTGGGCGCCGACAGTCCGCTGTTGCCGCGAATTCTTGCGTTTTTCGGCGCTCGTCCCTCTGCGTAATCCGTAGGCCCCGGCGCGCTGATTTTGGCGGGTCCGACCCTCAGAATCGCCGTTCACGTTACGGGGACCTGCAGCTGGATGAAGCTTAGGAGATCACCCATGAGCCAGGTGAAACCCGACTTACCCGACAATCCAGCGAGGCGAACTCGACTCGCCTTAGCCCAGGATCCGCCTCACGTCTCCACCCATGTGGTGATGACCTCTGTCTTTACCTCGGTCATCAGTTTTTCGATGGGACACCTCCGTGCCACTTGCATCAATTCTGCCCGTTGCCCCTGAGTCATGCCACCCGTCAATTTCGCATTTGCGCTGAGACGATAGATTCCGCTCCGCTCCTGCGAATTGTCCCGTGTCACGCTGATCTCTATGTTCTCAATCGGGATTTCCTTTCGCTTCGCGAACCACAGTACTGTGAGCGCCTTACACGCCCCCAGGGCCGCATCGTAAAGGTCGTGCGGATTCGGGCCAGCAGCGTGACTGCCGTCGTCGCCGCTGATTTCCATCGCAAGACGATATTTATCGATTTCGACCATGAGCCGCATCGGCGCAGTGGGATCACGAACGACCCGGATTGCCATGATTACACTCCCACACCTCAATGACCGTGCATATTCACGCACACCCTCAGATCTCATCTTGGTGAGACGATAAGGAGTCCGCACTCGCACCGGACACACGGATCGGCATCTTCACATTTGATACGTGGCAAGTCCTGAAGGACTCATGGGCTGCATGAGAGCATCTGCTGGATCAGCATCGGGCGCGGAGTCGATACAGGCGCGCAAAAAAAACGCGGCGGGCATTACCCGCCGCGAAGCTTCCCGAATGTTGCGGGAAGTGGGGGGAGCTATGCGATGCGCGAGCGTCTGTCCCTGCGGACGACCAATGGGCAATGCGCGGCTGCCGGTCTATCGCGACCCGCAAATGCGGCTGTCGCGCGTGCAACCCAAATAAGGGTGGCCACGATGACAAATGTGCCTGCTCCCATTGCTCGCCCTGCTGGCTGGGTCCGCTCGTGCGCGTCCCTCACGGCTTGGACTGTATAATGGGGTGGCTCACATGAAGCACTCGGCTAATCAACGCGCCGCTCGCCCAGCCGTGCCTCTTATTGCCCCGCGTTACGGCCCTTCGGGTGCTTCCGACGCTTTCGGATCTGACTGAATCCACTGGCGGACCGGCGACGTGGCCTGAACCGAGTTCCTATGCAATTGCTACAGGCAACACCGAGTGCGTCGGAATTCTCAATCTGAATGCCCGTCGCGGGATCCGACGGCATGCGTGGCGCCGTCAATCTTTCGAGAGCCCAATGAAGCATTACAGATCGCTGCGGATCGTTCGAGAATCGTAACTTCGAGTTCCGCCCGCTGTGTCACGGGAACCCTGCTGACCAAATCGAGCGCGTGCTCGAGTATTGCCGCCGCCTGACGTGGCCCGAACCGGCGCGCCGAGCTGTCGGCGGCCAGCTGGAGATATTGGATGGCACTCTGCCAGTCTCCGCCACGTTCGCAGTGATGTGCGAGATCCGCTGCCGCCTCCTCAATGCATTGCGCATAGAGTGCCGCAATCCTGGCGCTGGCACGCAGATGCAGTTTTGCCCTGCGACTGGCCGCTTGCCGTGTGTAGAGCACTTCGCCGTACATCGAGTGGACGAACGCGTACCGCTCAGACATCGTTCCGTCTGGAAGATGTACAGGCTCTGTTGGTCGCACCACCTGTTCCTTGCGCGCAAGCTCTTCGCACAATTCCTCAAACCGATCCGGGTCCATATCCGCGCAGGCAGCACCCACGACGGTGGAGAACATACTCCCCGTGACACTTCCGGCTTCCAGCACTCGGCGCTCCTCATCACTTAAGCGCCCAATCTGTACTTCGATCATCTGGCGTAGGCTATCCGGCGTGCGCAGTTCGACCCTCTCAAGCGGCACCTCGAGAGTCCAACCGCTGCCGTGCAATGCAACGAGCTTTCGATCTCTTAGGTGCTCTAGCACGGTCACCATGAAGAGCGGATTGCCCTCCGTGTATCGATAGATCAGGCCCGCCAATTCTGCCGCCTTGTCTATCGCATCCGGGACGCCACCAGACAAATATTGACAGATATCCTCTTCCCGCAGCGGGGGTAGACCGATCTCCCGACACAAGTGATGCATCGCGAGTTCGCGCTTTAGGGCCCTGAGGGGACGATCCATGGCCCCGATATCCGCGGGAGAATAGGTACCGATGAGCATGAGTTTTGCCGCGTTGCGGCGGCGCGCAAGCACGGAAAGCAGATCCACGGTCGAGTGATCCGCGCGATGGAGATCTTCGAATATCAGGAGCAGAGGTGTCTCGGAAGCGATCGCTTCGATAAATTCGGCAATTTCGCGCAGCATGCGCTCGCGGGTTGTCCCGAGAATCTCACCCTGCAATACCTGGCGGTGCTCTCGGCTCACGAATTCTGGAAACTGAACTAACCAGGTCGGTGCGCGTTTGGCTAATACCTGCAACAACGAAGGCCCCGCGGATCCACGACAGAGTTGGCCCAAGGCTTCAAGCATCGGATAGAACGCTTCGGTGCCCGCGTAGCCTTCAAGGCATTGTCCACGGCCAACGCAAATGGATGGTGCACGCGTGATCACATGGTTCTGAAACGTGTCGACGAGCGCCGTCTTGCCGATTCCCGTGGGGCCAGTTACGAAGACGAGCTGCCGTTGTCCGCGCAAGGCGGTCTGCAGGGCTTCACCCAGCTGGCTTAACGGCTTGTGGCGGCCAACCAATCGGCCGTCATCCGCATCCTGGCTGGGCATCAAATTGGCCGGAATCTCATTGACTGCCGCGATGAACTGATAACCGCGACGTGGCAGCGTCTCGATGAAACGCGGGTTCTTGGGGTCGTCCTGGAGGATACGACGGATGTCGAGAATCTGGCTCTTCAGCACCTCTGGCTGGACGCAGCACCCGGGCCATATCGCGTCCAGCAATTCATCTTGGGTTACCAAACGCCCCGCATGCTTGACAAGATACTGCAGGAGCGCGAACGCCTTCGGTGTCAAGCCTACCCGCTTAGCCTCACCTGACTCGCCGCAGTGCCACAGGCACTGGTTCACCGGATCCAGGCGAAATGGCGGAAACTCCGCCGTAGCAGTCCGTGCTGCGACAACGGCCGAGCGTCGCACGATACTTTCCGTCGACTCGTCTGCCGGTTGCGGCGACTTTCGGGGCCGGTAAATGACGCGTTCCGGCTCTGTGTAGGTGTCAGGCGCGAATTCCACGGAGACGGAACTCATGGGTGGAACCCCATAGCCCGAGCACGCGCTATACAGAAACTCGTGCTACCTGAAGCCCTGCTGGTGATTACGGATTGCGTGAGCACAGCAGTTCCCCTGCGTCCCTTTAACCCGCTCCGTCAGAAGTCATCTTGAGCGCTGAGCGCACGCTGTCGAGCAGCACCATGGCGTCAAATGGCTTTCCAAGAAACACAATCGCGCCTGCCTTCATCGCCTGCGATCGCATCCTTGAATCACCGTACGCGGTCAGAAATACGATCGGTATTTTGCAACCGTCCTCGGCCAACCGGGCTTGCAGTTCAAGACCGCTCATCCCGGGCATACGGACGTCGGTAATCAGGCATGAGGCGATACGTTGCTGGCCTGACTCGAGGAATTCGCCAGCTGAACTAAAAGAGCGTGACTCGTAGCCGTTGGATTTCAGCACCCCCTGTACCGCACAGCGAACCGATTCATCGTCGTCCACGATAGCAATCAGCGCTTTTTGCTGTGGACTCATGGTGGGACGGTAGCCGCTCGGGGAAGCTGGTGCAATCATCCCAGCCGGTCGTGCAATAACACTTTAGTATTATTGGACCTCCGTCTGGCCGGAGATGGCCTATTTATTGCGTAATCGAGCTTCCAACCTTTCTGCCATTCTGACCAGATCGGCGAGAGACTGCGCCTGCATCTTTTCCATGACGCGAGCCCGCTGAATCTTCACGGTGATCTCGCTCGTTCCCAGTTCCGCTGCAATCTGCTTGTTGAGCTTGCCCGCGACGACGAGGCTCATGACCTGGTGTTCGCGGACTGTCAGTGCCTCAAAGCGCTCGAGGAGCGCGTTAATTTCAGAGAGCGCCCGAGAAGTCGCGCGGCTCTGATCAATCGCCTTATGAACGGCATCGACCAGATCCTGGTGACGGAAGGGTTTGGTCAAAAACTCCACGGCGCCGGCTTTCATTGCGCGCACAGTCATCGGAATATCCCCATAGCCGGTGAGGAAGATAATCGGGAGATCGAAGCCCGCTTCGATGAGTTCCTTCTGGAAATCAAGTCCACTCACCCCGGGCAGCCGGACATCGAGCACGAGGCAACCCGGAGCATTTGTGGCGCCGCGAGCGAGGAAGTCCTGTGGCGAGGCAAAAGTCTCGGCTCTCAGACCGACGGACTTCACGACGCCGGCGATGGCCTCGCGCACAGTCGCATCGTCGTCGACCACGAACACCGTGGGTTGACCTTCGTTCATCGGCCGCTCAGCGTCTCTGCACAACCAGGGAACAGTGCGCCGGCAGGCCCGCACGAAGCAAGCGGCCTATCCGGCGCCGTTCCTCGGGAGCAAAAGACGCCACCAATCGCCAGAACTTCCGATCGGAGCATTTCTCGAAAACGCCTCAAGTACATCAGGCTCCGGCGGTTTGGGAAGTTGGGATGTCCTCGAGCGGAAGTGTGAAAGTAAAGACGGCGCCGCAGGGTTGGTTCGGCACTGCCCAGATCCGTCCACCGTGGGTCTCCACAATCGACCGGCTGATTGATAGTCCCATGCCCATGCCCATCGGCTTGGTCGTGTAGAAGGAGCCGAATAGCCGGGAAAGGCTTCCCGGTTCGAGGCCCGGGCCAGAGTCTTTTACCTCAATAAATACCTCCTTGGCATCCGCACGGCCACCTACGACGAGCTCGCGCGGCCGGTCGTGCAGTTGATGCATCGCCTCGATTGCGTTAACGATGAGGTTCAGGACCACTTGCTGAAATTGGACGCGATCGGCTGAAACCACCGGCAGGTTCGGTGCGAAATCCGTCCCCAGTCGCACCGCGTGCCGTTCCAATTCCCCCTGCACAAGAGCGAACACTTCCCGAATCGCCTCCTCGACGTGCAGGGGGACCGTGTGGGGGGGCACTCTGCAAACCAGCTCCCGAATGCGGCCGAGAACGTCCGCCGCGCGGTGGCTGTCCCGAATTACCAGCTGCAGAGCCTGACGGGCTTCATGGACGTCAGGGGGCTGCGCTTCGAGCCAACGAAGGCAAGTACCGGAATGGGCCACCACGCCTGTGAGAGGCTGGTTCACCTCATGGGCAATCGATGCGGTCATCTCCCCGACGAGCATCACCCGGTTGACGCGCGCGAGATTGGCCTGCGCTTGCTGTAGCTTCTCCTCTGCCAGCTTCTGTGCGGTAATGTCCTCGCAGGCGATCAGGACTACGGGACTGTCCGCACGCAGCACGGCTCTCGCGGTTTCGCGAACCCAGAGCACCGAGCCATCCTTGCGTGTTTTGCGAAGCTGCCAGGTCAGCGGCTGACCGAGCTTTTCAAGGCACGCGGCTAGTTTTTCCCTTGCCGCGGCGCGATCCGCTTCAACAAAGACGCCCTCCACCGGTTGGCCGACCAGCTCATGGACGGTGTACCCCAATTGCTGAGCGCCAAAGGGATTAACCGCCATGACGAGGCCGGCGGCATCCACCATGAAGTACATGGTAGGGTTATTCTCGAAGACGTCACGCCATTGTTGCTCGCTGATCCGCAGTGCATTTCGGGCGCTCTCCGCCGCCGTGATGTCAGTGACCGCGCCCACGAATTCGAATCCACCCTTGACCTTCTCAGCATGACCCACGACGTGGATGTGCTTGACGGCGCCATCGGGCATTACTATGCGATGTTGATAATCAAGATCGCTTCCCTCGCGCGCTGCGCGCTCGAGCGTCTGCTTGACACGCGCAAGGTCTTCGGGATGGCAGCGCCGCAAGGCAAGGCCCACGCTCGATTCCTTGCCTGGTTCGTACTGGAAGATGCGAAAGGTCTCCTCGGACCAGGACAGTGTTCCGTCCGAAGTGCGCCAACCAAAACTCCCGGTTCGACTCAGACGCTGCGCTTCCGTGAGGTACGCTGAAGTGCGTCGAAGGGCCGCTTCGGCCTGTAGCGCGGCTTCAGTGCGCGAACGCACCCGTACCACCAGGCGGGTTACCGTCAAAGCCGTCACCAGGAAGGCAAACGCCACCACGAGGTCTTGCGGCCTTTCGATGCGAAATGTAAACACGGGCGGCGTAAAGAAAAAGTTTAAGCATGCGGCAGCGGCAACCGAAAGAATGGCCGCGCCAAGAACCGTACTGTTTAGCGATAGAAGTGTGACGAGAAGCAGATAGACAAGGGCGGCCGAAGCCAGGTTGAGTCCGAGCCTAAAGCAAATCAGGGTCAGCACCGCGAGGCTTAAGCCGCCGACAAAGTACTGCGTCACTGATCTTCTGAAGCGCATAGTGGGACTTCAGCCGGCCGCCCGTTTTCTTAGTCTAAATACGAGTCGCCAGCAGATTGAAGCTTAACGGAGGGTGTCGCGCAACTCTTCCGAAATTAGTTATCGGGTAGCCTCTACTACACATCGAAGTTCTGCTTCAATATTTGCAACCGAGCGCTGCGCCCCCAAATGCAAGTATTTTTTACCCTGTTGCTCTGTTCGCAATAACATCACCAACGAGACTCTCGAGCCCTTCCCGAGTGATGACCTCCTGCGTTTGTGGCACGTCCGCCGACCCCTCTTCAGATCGCCTGCGCACCCGCGCTGAGCCGGATGCTCTGATATGCGGCAAGTGTCCGGGCGTTAGGCTGCACGCCCAACACCTTGACCAGCAGCTCACGGCACCGGCGATACGCCCGCAGCGCCGCAGCGTGATCCCCGAGCTCGTGATAACAAAGAATCAGGCCCCGATGGAAATCCTCCGTGAGGCTGTCCACTTCGATTCCGGTTTGATAAATGTGGATCGCCTCATGCCACTGACGCCGGCCCTCGTAAGTCCGCGCGACCTCGCGAATCGAGCGAACCAGCTTTTCCTGGAGCATCTGCCGTCTCTTAAGGGCCCATGGTCTTTCGGATTCGTGCTCGAGGAAGTGCCCGGTATAGAGCTGGCGCATCCGCTTAAGCTGCTCCGCGGGCTGTATAGCACCCCGGGAGAGAGTCTGGAGCTCACCCTCAAACGCCCACATGTCAACCCAGAACTGTTGTGGGTCAAGACTCAGCTTGCCCCCTGCCATCGTCAGGGCGCTCGGCGTACCCAGCAGCTGGCGCAAACGGTACAGCGCACTCTCCAGCGCGTGATAGGCTGCGTCCCCTTCCGAGTCTGGCCATAAGGCGTCGGTCAGTACACTCGCGCCCACTTCCCTGCCTCCAAAGGCGATCAACGCCTGTAGCAGTTCGAGCGGCTTGCGCTGCGTGCGCCGGGAGAAGCGAATTGGCGCATCGCCCTTGAGCAACCGGAACCCGCCGAGCACGAAAACCTTGAAGGGCCATGGCCAGGCGCAACCGGCGTTCGACGGCGGCCGTAATCGATAGCGCTCGATCAGTGGCCGGGCGGAATCAGCGGCAATACCGCTGCGTAGCGCCTCCATGCAGAGCTCGGACATCGCCGCGGGGAACAATGCGCAAGCCGGCGACGCGCGCTGTGGGCTGCCAAACCCTTTACGCAGCAGTCGATGACACTCGACCCGGTTGCCACACTGCAGTGCCACGTATGCGCCCAGCAGCTCGTAGTCGTGCTGCCAGACGCCCGAGGCGTCCTTTGCGACGAGCGCGGCGGCCTGCTGCAACACGTGCGACGCTTCTTCACCGTTGCGCTGCCCGGCGAGTTCAGCGGCCAAGGCAAGTCTTGTGATCCACTGCAGCGGGCGAACACATGCCGCGTCGGCCTGCGTCGCGGCTGCGAGCCAATGCTTCGGCGCTACTGCGTGCTCTCCTCGGAGGACTGCCTCCTGCGCCCGCGCGCAGGACAGCAGGCTCATTCCCAGATGACACCTTGGGTCCATGGCCCGACGCAAGCCATCCATGCATGCCATAAGTTGCGCCAGATCACGACGCGCGACTGCGAGAAGTTGTTGGGTCAAATGATGCAGCGGGTCTCTCGAGGTCAAATGCTGATTTGCGCCAGCCTTGACAGCGTGCTGCAGCGCACAATCCGCGTCGGCAAGTCTACCGTCGAGCCACAGACTGTAGGCAACGGCGTTAAGTGCGGCAGCGCGTGTCGCCGGCGCGCCGCCCGGCTCCTCCAGCATCACGTTGATGCGCGCGGTCATTTCCCGAGCGGAGTCGACCTCCATTCTCGAGCACAAGTCCAGGAGCAGTGCCCGCGCCGCAAATAATCGGTGATTGACATCGAGACCGGCGGACTCGAGCAACTGACGCAGCCTCGCGCTACAGGTCGCGATGCGTTCCGGGGACGGGCGCACGCTGGTTAACGCGAAAAGCAGATTCGTCAGCACCCGGATCTCTGCCTCCGGCGAGGGTGCGGTCGTGCCCGCCTGCAGACACGCTTCCAGCCGATCGATCCAGACAGCGACGGGCTCATAGGTCGACCACTCGAACTGGTAGGTTTCCAGCATCCCTGCCGCAGTCAACAGCTGGCCGGCCCGATCTCCGCTTTGCTCGAAAAGCGTCCAGGCCCTGTCGAGCAGAGCGCGGGCGGCAACGGGACTCTCCAAGATTGCTGCTGTGCCGGACCAGTACGTCAGCCAAGGCAAGTGCGCAGCGACACTCGCCGGAAATGCAGCGATCCATTTGCGGATGGTCTTCGTCTCCTCTTGTGCCAGCATCCTCATGCCGTGCGTGCAAATCTGCCGCAGTAAACCATCCCAGTCCTGAGTCTGCACTCGCAGCGCCGCGGTGGCCTCGATTTCGCCGCATTGCTCGAGAATGGCGCTGGCCCGCGTTGCGACTTGCGCGAACTCTTCACGGTTAAACGTCTCTTCGATGCGGCTCTGCAGAAAGTCGCGAAACAGCGGTGTGTATTCATAGCTCGTAGAAGAAGTACCCACCGTGGCGAAGGTGAACATTTGATGGTTCGCCAGCCGGGCGAGCAGTGCCGCGGCCTGTGGGCTGCCGCTGACCTCCACCGCCAGCGGCACGGAAACCCGCGGTAGCAATGCCGTCGAAACCAGGATGCGCCGTTCCTCCCGGGGTGCCCGGTCGAAGACTTCGCCCGAGATGTAGTCGAACAGGCTCTTACGAAATTCGCATCGCAGATGCTGTGGATCCAGGGCGTTACGAGTCAGCCGCTCGAGCGCCATCGTGACTCCTGCCGGCCAGCCGCGGCACTCTTGATGCAACGCATCCAGTACCTGTTCGTCCGCGGAACTGTGACGGGCCATGGCCTGCGTTTCCGCCCGCGTCAGCTGCAACTGTCGCGAGTCGAGCACCGCAAGCGTCCCGTTGGCAATCAAGCGACTATAGATACCGGGAGGATCGCCTCTGCCGATCAGGACCACATTGCTGCCACAGGGGATCTGTCTTGCGCAGTCCACTAGGAGCGCATGAAGCAGCGCATCACGAGCAACTTCGTGACAATCGTCAAGCACCAGCAACCCTGGTTTCGGCAGCCGTTCGTACAGGGTGCGAAGGACTGCCTTCGGAAGCCCCTGGCCCGATGGCGCTGTCGAGTCACTGATCAGTGACCTCAAACGCGCAGTGAATGCATCCGGGTCACCATCCTCACTGTCGAGGTGGCGCCAGATGCCCGGGAGCTGCCGCCGCTCCAGGTAGCTGGCCACCACCGTCGTCTTGCCGGCTCCCGGGGGTCCGCCGACCCAGATGAGGGGGTGCTTCCTCAGCTGGTCCAGCAACTTAAAAAGGCGCTCGCGCGGCACGATGTCCGGGAGCCTGGGGAGCGTGGCGCGTTCAACGGAGAGTTTGCCCATCGTAGTGATTCCCTGCGATTTCGACCAACAATTGGTTGGAATTCCCTCATCCCCCAAGCGGCTTGCAACCGCATGACGACACGGTAATCGCAGAAATCCGCCCAAGTCGTGATCTGGCGGTGATGATTTGGTAAGGAAGGGGCTATCTGTCCGCTCGGGCGCCCCGCCGTCAACCCGGGAACGCTCGTATCAGGGGGGTTGCCGGTAATCCGGCTGTTTCAAGTCGTCGGCTAACCCAGTTGCGCGAGCACTGTAAGCGCTGGAATGCAACGAAGGCTAAGGTCACCGCCAGCAATACGGCAGTAGGAACTGCAGTTACTCAGCTGCGATGCTTACGCCACCGCTGCTTACCATGGACGGAGACACTGCCGGGGGACGGCTCAGTTGCCCGTGATCGCGATCGCCGCCGGAATTGCCGCTGCAATCATCATCAGACAGGGAATCAGCATCCAGACGAATTCGCTCACGGTGCTCTGGGCGATGCGCTGTGTCTCGTCACACGTGCGACGACTGCTCCAAATTGAAAGGAACATAGTGGCGAACACACCCGCAGCAACCAAGGCACACATTCCAAGAACAAAGATGCGCATGATTCATCCTCGGTAAGCAGACTGCCGAGCGCGGCGCTCGTGTGCACCCAAACACCGCAGTTATCGGCTCCAATGGACTCGAACTGGCGACGTGCTCGATCGTCCCGCCACCCGCTCTCACATTTGCGATGAGGCCCAGGCGCGTCGCATCGGTAAAAAGCGTACTGCGTGCAAGCTCGCCGCAGGCTCACCGCAACACGAGCGGACGCGACTGCCAGCGCCTTCCGGAGTGCACATCTGCTCAACAGGGGGTAGCGGGCGCAGTGCGGTGCGCGTTCGTACTTGACATCGCTAATCGGACGTCATTGTTGCCGTCCATGTCTTACGAGCACAGGCGCCCGAGAATTTCTACGAAGCTGCCTTCGATCGCCGGCTCGAATTCTGCAATGGCGCCCGGGCACGCAAGGAGTGCTGCGCTGATGGGGTTGCGTCACGCGCTTTGGTCGAAACCATACTGCCAAGTCAACGCTTTTGCAGCCGAAGCAGCGAGGCTGGTATTGCCCTTTCGAGGCCGCGAGTTACAGGGGATTCGGCGTCCTCTCGCGGGTAGCGGGTCACTTCAAGCGGTGAGGCCCGTGTGAGCCTGTAGATTTTACCCTCCCTCGAGAATTGCCTATCGGATTGCTGGGACTTTTCCAGAATTCGCGGAAACGTAGTAACAACGTTGCCTCTTGACAGAGCTGGGACTGTCTTAGTCTTCTGTATGTCCATAGAAATTATGCAGACGAACTGGCAATTTGAGGCGAGCATCCGATGCGCACGATTCTCATAGCTGGCAGCGCAATTCTGCTCGTTCTCGCGATCGGGATCTGGTCGCTCGTGGCTATCGGCAGCGAATGTCTCGAAGTGGAAGAGGATTCGGCCGCCGGCAGAATGAAGTCCACATCCTGGTACCGTGAATGGCGGCTAATTCGAGAGTTGGGCCGCACGCTGTACCATCGCCTTGGAGGATCTCCAAGACAACTCCGGTACGGCCGCAACATTGGAGACACTCAAACTGCGTCGGGCCAGTCCCCATCGCGTCACCTGACCCGGCGCTAGCACGCTCCCCCGCCATGCAGACGCTTAAGCAGGATGGCGAGTTCGTCCTCATCCGTGAATCGCTTCATGAGCATCTGGATGTTTCGGAGTCTGGCGCCCCTTACGATGACCCTACGGCGACCATTCTTGTTCTGGCCCCCGTTGCCGAGCCGCCCTCGGCCAACAGCCGTCACAAGCTCGAACATGAACTCTCTCTCGCATCCGAGCTCGACTGTAGCTTCGCCGCTCGGCCTCTGAAGCTGATCCGACGCTCTGGGCGCACAGTATTGCTACTGGAGGACCCGGGCGGTGAGCCGCTGGAACGTCGAATCGGGGAAGCCTGCGAGGTCGGGGAGTTCCTTTCACTGGCGATCGCGATCACGGCTGCTGTGGCCAGAGCGCATGCCCGCGGCCTGATCCATAAAGACCTGAAGCCGGCAAACATCTTACTGAACGGCCACGGCCAGGCGTTTCTCACCGCCTTCGGCATCGCGTCGCGCTCGCCGCGCGAGCGGCAGGTCCTGCAGCCGCCCGCGGTTCTTGCAGGAACGCTGCCCTACATGGCGCCAGAGCAGACCGGGCGCATGAACCGCTCGATCGATTCGCGCAGCGACCTCTACGCCCTCGGGGTAACGCTGTTTGAACTGCTCACGGGCCGGCTTCCCTTCACAGCGACCGAGCCGTTGGATTGGGTGCACTGTCACATCGCGCGCCGCCCCCCCTCGGCGCGGCAATATCATCCACTGGTTCCTGAGCCCATCGCACAAATCCTCCTAAAACTCCTCGCCAAGTCGGCGGAGGAGCGTTACCAGACGGCCGAAGGTCTTGAGGCGGATCTGCGTCGGTGTCTGGAGCAATGGAGGCGATCCAACGGCGTCGAGGCCTTTGCGCTAGGCGAGACCGACGCACCGGATCGTCTGGTCACGCCAGAGAGGTTATATGGGCGAGAGCGCGAACTCGCTGCCCTGCGCTCGGCCTATGATCAGGTCGCGACGCGCGGCTTGCCGGTGCTTTTTTTGGTTGCAGGTTATGCGGGGGTTGGCAAGTCTGCGATCGTGCATGAATTTCGTCAGGAGCTCTTGCAGGTTGGCTGCTGGTTCGCCGCCGGCAAGTGCGACAGCTCTCAGCGCGAGACGCCCTACACCACCTTGATGAAGGCGTTTGGCACTCTCGTGCGCCAGCTCTTGGGTCGTCCGGATTCGGAGATTGCGCAATGGCGCAGACGGCTGCTCGAAGCACTCGGCGGTAACGGTCAGTTGTTAATCGATCTAATCCCCGAGTTGGAACTGATCATCGGGCCGCAAGCGGCCGCCTCGCAGGTTCCACCACAGGATGCGTTGCATCGCTTTCGACGTGTCGTGCGTCGGTTTGTAGGGGTCTTTGGAACGGCGGAGTTACCGCTGGTGCTGTTCTTAGACGATCTGCAATGGTCGGATGTGGCCACACTCGACTTGCTGGAGCACCTGTTGACCGATCCGGACCTGCGACACCTGCTGGTGATTGGCGCCTACCGGGATCACGAAGTTGGTGCGGCCCATCCACTAGCTCCCAGTCTTGAGGCGCTATGTTCCTGTGGAACCATCGTGGAGCAGATGCCGCTGAAACCCTTGCAACGATCGGACGTGGAGCGACTGGTGTGCGATGCGCTGCATTGCTCACGCGAGCGTGCCGCGGAGCTAGCGAACTTGGTGCACCTGAAAACCGACGGAAATCCCTTCTTTGCGCTCCAGTTCCTGGCCAGCCTCGAGCAGGAGGCACTTCTCAAATGGGACGGCACCGAGGGAGGCTGGAGCTGGGACCTCGCCCGTATCCGTACAAAAGGCTTGACCGATAATGTTGCGCATCTGTTGGTTGGCAGGCTAAGCCGCCTGTCGCAAAACACCGTCGCGGCGCTGCAGTGCCTCGCCTGTATCGGCGGCGGAGCGGATGTCGACACGCTGGCCACGGTGCTAGACGCTTCGACACCCGCTGTAGACCGCGCGCTCGAGGAAGCCGCCTTTGCCGGCCTTCTTATCCGCAGCGAGGGAACATATCGGTTGCTTCACGACCGTATCCAGGAGGCGGCGTACTCTCTCGTTACCAAGCAAGACCGACCTGTCCTTCACCTGCGTATCGGACGAGCGCTAAGGTCACGGACGAGTCCGCAGGAACTCGACGAGAATATTTTTCAGATCGTTAATCAGTT
This sequence comes from uncultured Pseudomonadota bacterium, assembly GCA_963806375.1. Lineage (GTDB taxonomy): Bacteria > Pseudomonadota > Gammaproteobacteria > Steroidobacterales > Steroidobacteraceae > 13-2-20CM-66-19. The sequence goes on along the minus strand of CAWDXW010000002.1, from coordinate 636,193 downwards.
GAATCGCGGTCGCGAGCTCATTGCGGACGCAGGCGAAAGACAGTCGGTGGCCGAGCTTAATCTACGTGCGGCCCGCCAGGCAGTGCACTCCAGTGCCTACTCTGCCGCCGTCAATTATGTTGTGGCCGGCACCGACCTGCTACCGCGGGATCGTTGGACAACTTGCCAAGCCAGCGCTTTTGGGCTGGAGCTCACGTGGGCGGAATGCGAGCTTCTAACGGGGCAGCCGCAGGCAGCCGCGGCCCGTCTGGCTGAGCTGTCTGCTCGGGCCTGCAACCCAACGCAGGGTGCTACGGTCGCCTGCTTGCGCCAGATGACGTACGAAACACTGGGAGACAATGTCCGCACTGTGGAAGTGTGTCTCGAATACTTAGCGCAGCAGGGAGTCGTCTTGCCATCCGCTCCCACCGAAGAGGTAGTGCAGGAAGAATACGCACGATTGTGGAGGCAGCTAGGCACGCGGCCGGTGGAGGAACTCATCGACCTGTCGCCCGTTACTGATCCGCGCCAGCGGGCGGTTCTGGATGTACTCGCATCAGTATTGGCGCCGATTTTCCTGACAAGCAACCCCAATCTGTTTCGCCTCGTCGTCGGACGCATGGCGAATCTGAGCCTGGAGCATGGCAACAGCGATGGCTCCGTACTCGCGTACAGCTATCTGAATTTCATCGTTGGCGCTGAGTACGACGACTACGCCCTTGGGTTCCGTTTCGGGAAGCTCGCCGTAGATTTGCTTGAGAAGGGCCTATATCGCTTCAAGGCCCGAGTGGAGCTTATGTTCGGCGCCACCGTGATCCCCTGGACGCAACCCATGCGAAGCGGCCTCGTGTGGCTGCGGCGCTCGCTTCAAAGCGCCCAGGATGCCGGAGACCTGACGCTCGCCTGCTATGCATGGTTCATGCTGCTCCCGCACAGCCTTTGTGCCGGAGAGCCGCTAGAAGAGGTGCATCAGGAAGGCGAGCGCGCCCTCGAGTTTGCACGCAAGCACGGCAGCTACATGCTCGATCTGATTACTCCGCAGATGGCCTTTCTACGCGCGCTACGCGGCGGCACCACCGCCCTGTGCTCTTTGACCAACGCAGACTTCGATGAGGGCGAGTATGAGAAGCGCCTCGGGGAGCACCCTGCCCTGGACGATCGAGTGACCTGGTATTGGATTCGCAAACTACAGCTGTACTTTCACGCTGATGATTACCCCGCGGCACTCAACGCCGCGTCGCACATCAGTCTGCATCTTTGGAGGGCGCTGACCCTATTTGAGATAAGCAGCGATTACCACTTCTACACGGCTCTCTCGCGCGCGGCATGTTCCAATGATCTCTCCGGCGCGGAGCTGCGGCAGCAGCTTGATGCGATTGTAGTTCACCTTCAAGCATTAGAGGCCATGGCTGCCGGTAGCGCAGCCAATTTTCGCTCGCGTGCGAGTTTAGTCGGCGCGGAACTTGCGCGCCTCGAGCGCAGGGACGTAGACGCGCAGCGGCTCTACGAACAGGCGATCTGCGCCGCGACTGACCATCATCTGATTCATGATGAGGCGGTCGCTCTCGAATCAGCTGCCCGCTTCTATCTCTCGCGTGGCCTGAGTCGGCTGTCGGCCAGTTTGCTCAGTAGTGCGCGCTCCTGCTATCAGCAGTGGGGAGCGCTTGCAAAGGTCCGGTACCTCGAGGCAACACATCCGAATCTGCGCGAGCCGTTTCCGCCACCGATCGGCGCCCTCGGTGCATTCGCTGGAGAGCTCGAAGCCTCCGCGGTGATCGAGGCCGCACGATCCGTCTCGAGCGAAATCGTGCTAGAGAATCTGGTTGAGGTGTTGCTGACCCTTGCCATGAAGCAGGCCGGAGCCGACCGCGGAAAGCTGATTCTAGCGCGTGGTGACACCGCGCGCCTGGAAGCCACAGCCGCAACGGAGCTGAACACAGTAGCCGTGACAGTCGAGCAGCGGGAACTCACGGCCGAGGAACTGCCACTTAGCGTAGTTAATTACGTAATGCGCACGCACGAAAGCGTGATTTTAGACGATGCGACCACATCAGACTCCTTCCCCGGTGACGACTATCTGCAGCGGCAAAGACCGCGGTCCCTGTCATGCCAGCCGCTTACACGCCAGGGTCGTCTGATTGGAGTTCTGTATCTGGAGAACACAATAGCTGCGGGTGCGTTCACTGCCGCGCGCGCGGCGGTGCTGAACGTACTGGCGGCGCAAGCGGCCATTTCACTTGAGAACGCCTACTTATATTCCGACCTGCGCGCAAGTGAAGCGCGCACTCGCAGGTTGATTGATTCCAACATTGTGGGTGTTTTCTTCTGGAGCAGGGATGGCGCTATCACGGATGCCAACGAGGCGTTTCTGCGTCTGGTCGGCCATTCGGTCGAAGATCTACGTCGCGGAGCCCTGAGCTGGCGGCAAATGAACCCGCCGGAGTATCTCGAGCTCAACCAGCTTATAAGCGAACGGATGTTTTCGCATGGGATGTGCACTCCTCACGAAAGGGAATTCCTGCATCGCAATGGCACCCGCGTTCCGGTGTTGATCGGTGCCACGTTTCTCGAGGGTTCCCAGGAACACGGCCTGTCATTCGTGCTGGATCTTTCGGCCGCCAAGCGGACGGAAGCCGAGGCGCGCGAAAACGAGCGGCGCTACCGCGAAGTTCAGGCCGTACTGGCGCATGCCAATCGCTTGGCTACGATGGGACAATTCACCGCTTCGATTGCTCATGAGGTAGGCCAGCCGCTCACAGCGATGCGCCTCAACGCTAGCACTGGCATTAAGAGTCTGGAAAACGAGCCGCCAGATCTACATGAAGTCAGAAATGCACTCAACTGGATCTTGAAAGACTCGTATCGGGCCGGCGACATCGTGAGCCGTATCCGCGAGCACATCAAAAATGCTCCGCCACAAACCGAGCGGCTCGATGTGAATGACGCCATCAGCGAAGTCATTGCACTGGCTCGATCCGAGGTAGACAAGCAGCAGGTCCGCGTTGTGACTCGTTTCGCGCCCGACTTGTGTCCGGTGCAGGGGGACCGCGTTCAACTGCAACAAGTCGTTTTGAACCTCATGCTGAACGCGCTCGAAGCGATGAGCGCAGTGGAGACCCAGGCACGCGAATTGTCGATTGGCACCGACCGCAGCGGGCGCCAGGAGGTCCTAGTTACGGTGCGCGATTCGGGACCCGGCATCCGTCCCGATGATTTAGAACGTGTTTTTGAGTCATTCTATACAACGAAAGTCGATGGACTCGGCATCGGTTTGTCGATTTGTCGTTCCATCATCGACGCCCATGGAGGGCGGTTGTGGGCAGAAGCGAACGAATCTCAAGGGGCTACATTCAAATTCAGTCTACCGGCCCTAGAGCGGCCTGATAACACTTAACCCGCCCAATTTCCCTGTAGACCGCCTTGCTCGTGACGCAACTGATCTCTTCGCTTCGTATGCCTACCCTCATGAACGCGACTACCGCCGCAAGCTAGAAGATCACATCACGGTACCGCACACGTACTACGGGCGCTGTCCCTAACTGCTAATGCGGCTCGTCGGGCTGCCACTCACACCAAGTCTCAAATCTCCGCGTACGGGAGCCGAACCGCTCAGCCGTGAGCACGCGGTGAGCCGCGCGACGCTAGCCTTGCGTCCACCACACGCGCGGCAGCTTGTTCTCCGCGCTCTGGATTGACGGACAACTCACATCGCTTTTGGAGGTTTTAGCTCAATGCGTTACATGATAGTTTCTCTGGCCGTATGCACTCTGCTTTGTGGCACCGTGTACGCCACCGGTAATGGCGATGCTCCGGTACCAGTCGCCAACGACGCCGCGGCCGACGGCACGGTTACCCTGAAAGGTGGCAGTATCGCGGCAGGCATCGGCTATACCTGGGGTCACGGTGAGCTCAACTATGGCAGCGACTCGCATAAGTTTTCGATCCATGGAGTTTCTGTTGTCGATGTGGGCGCGACCGATTTCACCGCCGCAGGTCAAGTCTATTATCTGAAGCAGCTCTCCGACTTCGCGGGGAACTACGTCGCCGCCAGCGCCGGTGTCACCATTGCCGGAGGCGGCAGCGCTATCTACCTCAAGAACGAGCATGGAGTGGTAATCAAGCTCGTTGCCACGGAGGTCGGTCTGAAGTTCAACCTATCGGCCGATGGGGTCCAAGTGAGTCTGACGAGCTGAGGAGCGTTGCTCGCACGCTCTGCCCGTTCTCGCAGATCAGACAGTGTCGGTCGCTGCGGGTTGATGCGATGCGCAATGACGAACACTTCGACCAAGCCGCCCTAGATGCGCTTGCTAGGAAAGCGCATGCGCCAGTTGAAGTGGTACGGCGTCTCTACGATGTGGAGCTCGCCGAATTGCAAGCGAATGCCAAGGTTAAGAGGTTTATCGAAGTAATCGCTAGCAAACGTGTCAAAGAACGGCTCATTGGGTCACATCTCGGCTGACGCTGGCCGTCGCAACAGATTGCGATTTGAAGTTCCCCCTGTCCGCCAACTGCGTGCAGATGCATGCACAAAGCCAAGCATCAGGATTTGGATGGGCCGGCAGAAGCTCTAACGTTCGTGTGCCAGCGGTGAGCGCAGAGACAGCAATATGCGAGCATGCGGCGCGCATCCCATTCGTGTTCGAGTCGGCCTGCAGTTGTGCTCGCCTTCGCGCGGCAGACGCCACAATGCATGCGGCAACCGGATTCGCGCGGCCGTGGCAGCAGCGTCTGGCTAGCTGTGCTAAGCGACACATTGGTCGCACTCGGGCGGCGTCATTCGTGCTGCTCGGCACGTATACAACCGTGGCGCGCATATCGCGTGCGCAGGTCGAAGATCGGAGCGTAGCATGGCAGAAGTCGTCAGCTTCCGTGGGCGCCCGGTGTGCCTGCGGCCACTCCAGGCCCAGGATCGGCCGTTGCTCGAGGACCTAGTTCGACGGACCGATTTGCACGACCTCCGGATGCGCTTCTTCGGGGGATTTCGTAGTCTGCCGCCTAATCTATTCGATCACCTGATGTTCATTGACCCGAAACAACGAATAGCCGTGGTGGCGCAAAGCCCCGCAAGCAGCGGCAACCCAGAGATTCTCGCAGTTGCCCGCGCTCACGCAATGACAGAAAGCTGCGCCGAGCTTGCGCTGCTCGTGCGCTCGGATCTTAAAGGCCGCGGGATGGGTTCGTTGCTGCTCAACAGAATGATCACCCTCTGCCGCAGCCGCGGCATCTCGTTCTTGGTCGCCGACGTCTTGCAGGAGAACGTACGAATGCTTCGCCTGGCAGACAAGTACGGATTTCGTCAAGACACCGGCCAACTCGGTACCAAGCGTCTCGTTCTCGACCTCGACTCACTCGCCGCGTGAAACACGGTTGGAATCAGCATCATTTTTTACCGGCAGAGCTGCACCGCTCATGATCGAGCTCGCGCCAATCACGCAGCAACCGCACGCGCGATACCAAGTACTGCCGCACCCTTTGTGACCGAAGATAACTCCCACAATCGAGCACCGATCACCGCACGCACCGTGATCCACGCACTCCTCGTCGTGACCAGCGTAACGGCGCTTGCCGGGGACGGCGTGAACATCACGATTAGTAACAATACGACGAAAGATCTTCTGGTGACGGTCTATGACTTAAACTCGAATCCCGTCACACGCCTCTTGTCGAGTCAAACCATCAATGGGTTTTCATCAGTTTCAATCACGCTCGTGGCTAACGGATTCGGAGAGGGCCACTTGTCATGGACCGCGACCACAATCGGTCCAGACATGCGAAGTTGTGCACATCGTGATCGGCCGCATCTGATCGACGGTGGTACGGTACACGTCTACGCCGGCTCGGAATGCGGCAAGTAAGCAGTTTGCCTTCATCGTATAAGCGCAGCATCGGTCGCAGCAAGATCAGGACTATGACGCGAGGCATCTTCATGTCCTGCCGCGCACGCCGGCGCGCAGCTGAAAAAACGCCTGACGCGTTTGCTTGTTGACTGGCCGCTGATGGCGAAGAATCAGTCGCTGCCTCGATCACCCGGCGCCCGCAGCCTCGGCGTTTGCCGGCCGTGTCGATTTCAATAGGTCCCAAGGCGGGTGCTTCGCGGCGCCAGTGACCCGATGTCCTCGGCGGCAGGCGGCGTCTCGCCGGTGTTTTCGATCCAGCCGCCGCCGAGGTCCCGGTACAGGTTAACGAGTGCGGATAGGCGCCCGAATCGCGCGGCCACCAGCGCCTGCTGCGCGCTGTATAGCGTCGTTTGCGCGGTCAGCACATTGAGGTAGCTGTCGACGCCGTTCTGGAAGCGCTGCTGTGCAAGGTCGAGATACCGCTGCGACGTAGCGACGTAGCGCGCGAGCGCGGCCACCTGGTCGTCGTAGGTGCCCCGAGCCGCGAGGTCATTGGCCACTTCCTCGAACGCCGACTGGATCGCCTTCTCGTACTGCGCGACGCTGATTTCCTTTTGAACCCATGCCACATCGAGGTTTGCCCGCAGCTTGCCGCCCGTGAATATCGGCATGGTAATCGATGGAGCAAAGCTCCAGGCGCGCGCCCCGCCTTCGAACAACGCCGACAGCTCAATGCTCGCGAGGCCATAGCTTCCCGTCAGGTTGATCGAGGGAAAGAATGCAGCGCGCGCGGCGCCGATGTTCGCGGTCGCGGCGCGCAGACTGGCTTCCGCCTCCATGATGTCGGGACGGCGCCTCAGCAGGTCTGAAGGCACGCCAGCCGGGATGTCGGCGAGCATCGATTGCGAATCGAGCGGAGTCGCAGCCGGGAGAGCCGGCGGGAGCGGCTGCCCAAGGAGGAGCACCAGCATGTTCTGGTCCTGCGCCCGTATACGCACCTGCGCTGCGTAGTTCGCGTTCGCCTGCTCGACTACCGTCTCGGCCTGACGCAGGACCAATTCGTTCGTCGTGCCGTTCTGGAATTGCAGCAGCGTGAGGCTGTACGAAGCGTGCGCGGTGTCGAGCGTGTGCTGGGTCACGGCGATAAGCTCGTCGTCGGCCAGCATCGTGAGATACTGGACGGCGACCTGGGAAACAAGCGAGATCTGGAACGCCTTGCGCGCCTGCGCGGTGGAAAAGTATTGCTGCAGAGCCTGATCGTTGAGGCTTCGCAGTTGACCGAAGAAGTCGAGCTGCCAGGAGGAACTTGATACGCCAACCGCATACTCGTGCGTCGTGAGGCTTTTCCCGCCGACGACCGTCGGCGCGCGTTGAGCGCTCTCGCTTGCGCCCGCGTTCAGCTGCGGAAACAGGTTCGAACGCTGGATCCGGTATTGCGCCTGGGCCTGTGCAATATTGAGCGCGTCGATGCGCAGGTCGCGATTATTCGTGAGCGCGATTTCGACTAGCCGCTGCAGGCGCAGGTCGGTGAAGAAAGTTACGCCATCCGATCTCAACGGCGGGTAAGGGCTCGCTGCCCGCGGTGGGCTTGTACGCGGGGCCGCTCGGATAGCTCGCCGCCACCGGCGCTGCGGGACGTTCGTACACCGGTTGCAGCGAGCAGCCAGCCGAGAGCACTGCAACGCCGGCCAGCGCATGCCAACGTCGTGTGAGGGGTGCGCGCGGGCTTTCAAGGTGGCGCCTCGGTCTCATGACGTCGCCACGCTGTCGGCTGTCCGTTCGAGCGGAGGCTGCACAGCCGGCTGCGCTGGCTTTCCCTTCGACTTGAACACCTTCTCGGTGATCACGAGGAAGAACATCGGCACCAGGAACGGCGCGAGGAACGTCGCCGTTAACATGCCGCCGATGACGCCTCGACCGACGGAATTCTCGCTGGCCGAGCCGGCGCCGGTCGCCAGCGCGAGCGGCAGAACCCCCAGCACGAACGCGAGCGATGTCATCAGTATTGGCCGCAGCCGCAGTTTTGCAGCCTCGATCGCGGCGTCCATTGCCGATTTGCCGTCCCTCTCAAGGTCGCGCGCGAACTCGACGATCAGGATCGCGTTCTTGGCCGACAATCCGATGGTAGTTAGCAAGCCGACGTGAAAGAACACGTCGTTCTCGAGGTGAAGAACGGACGCCGCGAGCAGTGCGCCGAGAACGCCCAGCGGAACGACCATGATGACCGAGATCGGTACGGTCCAGCTCTCATAAAGCGCCGCAAGGCACAGGAAGACGACGAGGATCGACAGTGCGTACAGGTAGGGTGCCTGCGATGCCGACTGGACCTCCTGCAAAGACGTGCCTGTCCACTCGTATCCGACGCCAGACGGCAACTTTGGCATCAGGCGCTGCATCTCCGCCATTGCCTGCCCGGTGCTCTGGCCGGGGGCCGCCTGCCCCTGAATCTCGAACGCCGACACACCGTTGTAGCGCTCGAGCTTGGGCGAGCCCCAATCCCAATGGCCGGTTGCGAAGGACGTGAACGGGACCATCGTGCCCACGCTGTTGCGCACGTACAGTGAGCCGAGGTCCTGCGGATTCATGCGGAACGGCGCATCGGCCTGCACGTAGACGCGCTTGATGCGCCCATCGGTGTCTAGGAAGTTGTCGACGTATTTAGAGCCCCAGGCAATCGAGAACGTCTGGTCGACGTCATTCAAGTTGATGCCGAGCGCGCTCGCCTTCTCGCGGTCGATGTCGATGCGATACGTCGGGTTGTCCACGAGGCCATTCGCCCGCACGAGTGCGAGATTCCCGTCCTGCTTCGCCATCGCAATCAGCTGGTCGCGCGCCTGCGCGAGTCGCGCGTGACCGATGCCGCCTTGATCCTCGAGCTCCAGATCGAAGCCGGACGACGTCCCAAGCGCCGGAATCGACGGCGGGTTGATCGGAATGATCAAGGCGGTCTGGTAGGAGGCAAAATGCTGAGCCGTCCGTCCCAGCACCGCCTGCACCGAGAGACTGGACGCTTTGCGCTGCGACCAGTCCCTGAAGCGCACGAACACCATGCCCTGGTTCTGCCCGCGGCCGGCGAAGTTGTAGCCGGCGATCTCGTACGTCATCTGCACCGCGGCGCTCTCGCGCTTCAGAAGGTACTGCGCGACGTCCTCGAGCCCCTGTTCGGTCACGGCCTGCGCGGTGCCGGGCGGCGTCTGCACCATGAAATAAGCCACTCCCTGGTCTTCGTCGGGCAGGAAGGATGTCGGGATTCGGACGAACAAAAGCCCCACTGCCGCAATGATCGTCGCGTAGATGAGGAGCCACCGCCCGAACCGGTTGATGATATGACTGGCGCTTCCCACATATCGGTCGCGCATGCGTTCGAAGCCGCGATTGAATGCACCGAAAAACCCGTGCCTCCCTGCGCCGTGTGCGGGCTCGGCTGGCTTGAGGATCAGCGCGCAAAGCGCGGGGGTTAGTGAAAGGGCGACGAACACCGACAGCAGCATCGCAGAGACGATGGTGAGCGAGAACTGGCGGTAGATGGCGCCGACCGATCCACTCGAGAACGCAACCGGAATGAACACCGCGGAGAGCACCACCGCCACGCCGAGCAGCGCTCCGGTGACCTGCCCCATCGCCTTGTGCGTCGCCTCGCGCGCCGAAAGCCCCTCTTCCGCCATCACCCGCCCGACGTTTTCGACCACGACGATCGCATCGTCGACGAGTAAGCCGATGGCTAGCACGAGACCGAACATCGACAGCACATTGATCGTGAAGCCTGCGGCTTTCATGATCCCGAACGCTCCGAACAGTACGACCGGCACAGCGATCGTAGGAACGAACGTTGCTCGCAGGTTCTGCAGGAACAGGTACATGACCAGGAACACCAGCACGATGCCCTCGAAAAGTGTCTTGACGACTTCGGTGATCGAGATCTTGATGAACGGCGTCGTGTCGTAGGGATAGACGATCTCCAGTCCCTTTGGGAAGTACGGCCTCAGCTGTTCGATCTTCGCGCGCACTGCGTTGGCGGTGGCGAGCGCGTTGGCGCCCGGCTCGAGCTGGACGCCGATGCCCGATGCCGCCTGCCCCGCGTAGTGCGAATCGATGAAGTACGTCTCCGCGCCGCGCTCGACGCGGGCGACGTCGCGCACCCGGACCTGCGAACCGTTCTGGTTGACCTTCAGCAGAATGTTGCCGAACTCTTCGGACGTGCGCAGCAGCGTAGCCTCAGTAATGGTCGCGGTGAGCCGCTGCGCGGTCGGCGCCGGGGTCCCGCCGAGCTGCCCGCCGGCGACCTGGACGTTTTGCATTGAAATAGCGCTGCCGACGTCTACCGGCGTGAGACCGTAGCTGTTGAGCTTGGACGCATCGAGCCAGATGCGCATCGCGTACTGCGTGCCGAACACGTTTACCGCGCCCACGCCGTTGATGCGACTGACCGGATCCTGCAGGTGCGAGACGAGGTAGTTCGCGATGTCGTACTTCGTCATGTTCTGGTCGCTCGAGATTACCCCGGCGATCAACAGGTAGCCGTTCGTGGATTTCGTGACCTTGATACCCGCCTGCTGGACCGCGGCGGGCAGCTCTGGCGTGGCGAGCTGCAGCTTGTTCTGGACCTGGACCTGCGCGACGTCGGCGTTCGTTCCCGGCTGGAACGTAACCGTGATGACCGCAGCGCCGGAATCGTCGGACGTTGACGACATGTACAGAAAATTATCGAGTCCACTCAACTGCTGCTCGATCACCTGCACGACGGTGTTCTCGACCGTTTCGGCGGACGCGCCGGCATACTGTGCCGAGATCTGGACCGCCGGCGGCGCGATGGTCGGATACTGCTCGATCGGCAGCAGCGCGATCGACAGCGCGCCGGCGAGCGAGATCAGGATCGCGAGAACGATCGCGAAGATCGGACGGTCGATGAAGAAGCGTGGCATGAAGTTCGCCGGTCGCTATTTCGGTTGCGTCGAGGCAGTCCCGTGTGGCGCTGGACTTGCGTCCGCAACGAGTCCGGACATCGCCTCGACTCTCTTGACGGGGGCGTCGCGAGCCGGCACTGGTGCTCCGGACTGGCCAACGGCGGCCGCGGCGGCATACCGCGGTGTCGCGGGAGCCTCGGTGGGGGCGACGGTTGCGCCAGGTTGTGCCCTCTGCAGGCCCGCGACGATGACCCGATCGCCCTCCTCGAGGCCGCCTTCGACGATCCACTGATCGCCGCGGGTACCCGCGAGCTGCAGCGTGCGCAGCGCCACCCTGCCGTCCGGGCCGACGACGAGTGCAGTCGCCTGTCCCTTCGGGTCGTGCGTCACGCCGACTTGCGGCACCAGGAACGCATTTTCGTTCACGCCCTCTTCGATACGGGCGCGCACGAACATTCCGGGGAGTAGTACGGATTTTGGATTCGGAAAGATTGTGCGTAGGGTCACCATGCCCGTGGTCGGATCGACGGTTATGTCGGTGGCCTCCAGCGACCCGGGCTCGCCATATTCGGTGCCGTCTTCGAGAAGCAGTTTTACCGTCGCCTGGTTGGGGCCGTTCAGCTTCACCCTGCCGCTCGCGACGTCGCGACGCAGCTGCAAGCCATCGACGCTCGATTGCGTCAGGTCGACGTACATGGGATCGATCTGCTGGACAGTGCTCATCAGCGTCGCAGCGCTTGCTTGCACGTAAGCGCCCTCCGTGACCTGCGATATGCTCGCGCGGCCGCTGATCGGCGCGACGACCGCGGTATATCCGAGGTTGATCTGCGCGCTATCAACCAGGGCCTTGCCGGACGCAACGTCGGCTTCAGCCTGGCCCCGCGACGACACGGCGTTGTCGTAGTCCTGCTTGCTGACGGCATTGTTGGCCACCAGGGCTTTGTAGCGCTCGGCCTGCGCCTTCATGGCCACGAGGTTCGCCTGCGACTTCTGCAGCGAAGCCCTTGCGCTGTTGAGCGATGCGATATAAGGCGCTGGGTCGATCTGGTAAAGACGCTGACCCGCCGTTACATCTGTGCCCTCCTTGTAATCGCGCTTGAGCACAATCCCGTCGACCCGCGCTCGCACCTGCGCGACGTAGTACGGGTTCGTTCTTCCGGGAAGCTCGATCGTCACCGGCACGTTCGTGCGGTGGACGGTCACGACGGTGACCCCCGGCGCCTGGGGGCCGCTGGGGAGCTGCGCATGGCTGCATGCGCCGAGGAGCGCTCCCATGAATACAAGCGCCAGCCCGCGGTGCCGAAATAGGTTTGTGGCATGCATGATTTAGCGGTCAGGCTCTTTGGTCCTCAGCTGTAGACTCACCTTTGCCTCCACCGCGCTGCCTTGGCGAATATCCAAAGCTAACGAACGCCGGCTCGCACTTAACACACCGCCACCCGCTGGAGCGCGCGCCCACGTGTTCTAGGGAGCTGCGCGGCTCGTCGAAATCCAAGGCAGGCCGACAGACTGTGATACCCAGTCTTGAACGCCGGCGTTCTCACACTGAACGGTGTCAACGCGGTGGCCGAGGGCGCCGCGAGGGGACGCCACGGGGACGTCAGCAGGCCGCCGGTACTCGGAACCTACGGCATTCGTGAAGCAGGCAATTGCGAGGCTGGTTGGGGTCCGGACCCGATGGTGAGCGGGCCGCCAGACGTCTGATCGCATCGTTACGTGTGATAGATTCCATTTTGACGTTGAGTCTAATCCGCCGTGTGTTACCTGTGAGCCACCAACCTGTAGCATAAAAGGACGGCAAGCGGCAGATGTGGCTCAATGGCAGTCCGGGAATCAACAACCGATTTCAAAGCTCGGCTGCGTCTCGGGCTACGATTCGAGTTACATTCTGATCGACGCTTTGACAGGCGGCCGTGAGTCATCGGTGAGCGGCGTGGGCGCAGTTTTTGGGCCGATGCTTTTCCTACGTCAAGCATGTGCGGCGATCGTTCTCGTCATCATCACGCTCGGCATGCAGAGCGCAGGGATGGCGGGTCTCATCGAGTGGGCAAAGTCTCATTTTGCCCGGGGCGTGCAAGCGCTCGGCGCATGGGGCTCCGCCGTGCTCGTGGTGCGTTTCACCAGCTTGATTATCTGCCTGCACATTTTGGAGATTCTGGTGTGGGCAGTGTTTTATCGCTGGCGCTGTTTGAGCACCTGGGAGTCGGCTTTTTACTTTTCGGCGACCAGCTATTCGACCGTCGGTTATGGGGATGTCGTGCTCCAACCGGTGTGGCGGCTCCTCGGGCCGGTAGAAAGTGTTTCCGGTGTGCTCATGTGCGGACTGTCGGCGAGCTTCCTGTTTGCAGTTGTGACCCGGCTCCTCGAGAGCATTGATTCGACCGAGAGTCATCGGGTGAGCGTCGCGAGCGTCCGGGAATGTCTGCCTTCCGGAAGATCGACGGACTGCTCGGGGGCAACACCGGTCTAATATGGCCATGACTGCGGACAGCCTCGGATAACGCTGCGCCGCGGACTGTATCCGTTCGCTAATCGGGTGAGCGCTATCAACCGGCACCACGCGCTACCAGCGGGTGTCGCGCCAGTGCCTGCGACTGCTGGGTAATTTTTTGGGTAACTGAAAAACTCCCACCCCGCTAAGGACATGATTGCGAACGAATTTACCGTGGAGGTTCGAGTCCTCTCCCAGGCACCGTACTTCTCGTCCGTTCGGTATCAACCAATCTCACGGCGCATCACGAAAAAAAGGGGTTCTCCACCACTCATTGCAACTCAGGCTCAGGAAGTCTCAGCGCGTCTCATCCCAGTCGCGCAAGAATTGGGTAGATTTCTGGGTAACTCTGGACGTGAAACCACCAACGCATCTCATCGGTTTCTAAGCCGCGCGCTTGCGCATCGATCCTCGTCTCGTCCCCGATCGTAGCCCGTCTAGGTAGTCAGCCCACACCTGCATCATCTTGCGCCGCTCCCCGAGCCGCAATGAGCGGTTATAGACCGCACGAACTTGATTCCTCTCTGCATGAGCCAACTGCAGCTCGATGACATCCGGGGCGAGGCCTTGTTCATTAAGAAGCGTGCTTGCGACGGTGCGAAATCCATGAGATGTCATTTCTTCCCTGGAATACCCCATGCGTCGCAGCGCGGTATTCATCGTGTTGTTAGACATGGGCCGCTCGTTTGGCGCCAGCAAACTGGGAAAGAGAAAGACTCGATTCCCAGTGAGTGGATGCAACTCGCGCAAAATAGCTAACGCCTGGCGGCTGAGCGGAACAATATGCTCTCGACGTTTCTTCATTCTCTCCGCCGGAATGCGCCATTCAGCTTCTTCGAAATTGATTTCGCTCCAGCGCGCTGCGCGCAGCTCACCGGGCCGCGTAAACACTAGCGGCATCAATTTGAGAGCCAAAGCCGTGTAGTCGTGCCCACCGTAGCCGTCGATCGCGCGGAGGAGTTCCCCGACCTTCGCGGGCTCTGTGATGGCAGCTAGGTTGTTGTTTGGCGGTGGCGTCAGGGCTCCACGAAGATCAGCGCTCACATCCCGTTTTGCACGGCCTGTGGCAATCGCGTATCGAAATACGCGGCCGCACACAGACTTCGTGCGGTGCGCGGTCTCGTGCCGTCCTCGCGCTTCGATTTTTCGCAGTGCGTCTAAGAGCTCCGGCGCCTCAATCGAAGCAATTGGGCGCTTTCCCAAATACGGGTAAATGAATTTACGCAAGCGATCGTAATCGCGCTTAACGGTTCCCGGATCGACATCGGGACGCTTGGAAATCCATTCTTGCGCGATGGCTTCAAAGGAGTCCGCTTGCGCCACTCGCTCCGCTCGGCGTTTGGCAGCCGGATCAATGCCGTTAGTAAGCGCCAGCCGAGCCTCGTCACGGCGTGCGCGGGCCGCTTTTAACGAGACGTGTGGATACACGCCAAGCGAGATGAGTTTTTCTCGGCCCTCATACCGATACCGAAAGCGCCAGTACAACGCGGCATCCGGCCGTACAAAAAGAAAGAGTCCTCCGCCATCTCGTAGCTTGTACGGTCGGTCCTTGGGTTTTGCTGCGCGAATCGCAAGCTCAGTGAGTTCGAGCATATGGGTAACTCATTTCCGCCCATCGCAGTTACCCGTATAGTTACCCGCATGCAACTCAGGCTGTCAAGAAGCGCGCTGCTACCGCTTGTTCACGGTTAATACCTATTTAACAAGCACTTATGTGCTAACTCGGTTCTGCTTGCTACGCCTTGATACGGCGTGATCCGGTGAATAATTGGGGCGTGACGGAATCGAACCGTCGACCAGCGGATTAAATGTCGTGCGCCCTACTCAGAGCGACTCCCAGCGACACCGCAGCACTCCGCGTAACTCCTTGAGTTTACGCTACTTATCATGGTGGCTCGATGTGTGCCTATGTGGGCATGCGAGTGCCCTGGAGTTAGTCACTGCACCGAATTTTCACCGAATGAGCAGCGGACTTTCACATTTTTTCTGCATTTGGTCTCGTCGCTCCGTGCCATATCGGGCACTCGCTGCGGACGATGCGCCGCAGGGCACGGTTGCCCTGCGCCCTGCACGCTTGGCGCCGAAGGTCATGAATTACGCCGGTTGCTGATTCCCACAGTTGGACGCGCAAACGCCCACGTCTGCGATTACCCCTCACATGGGGGTGAAGAGGCCCGGCGATCAGAAGTGTGCACCGACAATAAATTTAAAGATCCAACGGTCGGAGTCGCTCGTCAGACCTCGTCCAAGGCCCGCGTTAAGATCAAATTTGCCAAGATCCTGATCGATGGCTAGGTAGAGCGTTTTGCTGTTCTGGTTGAATGGCTGCAACCCGCTCACCGGACCCAAGTCATTGTAGGACTCCATGCCGATCTGTGTGTTCGGGCCCAATGAATAGGCGAACTTAACATCGACGTCCACGGTCATGGCGCCCCCGTGAGCGGAAAGACTCCAGTCAAGATTCGGATTTATGGCGAAGAGCCAGCGATCCACTCTATATCCGAGAATACCCTTCAATTCGCCATTCCAAGGAGTCTCGGAGACACGTCGACTTGTGTCGCCGATTTCCAGATTCGCGCCCCAAAAGAGGCCCGCAGACGGATCGTGCGGTGCGATGAACTTGATGCGTACCTTGGCACCGTCCATATTCAAGTCACCACTAGCGGTGTGAGTTGACAGTACATACAAGCCTAATTCGAATGTCTTGCTGAGCCCGTAATAGAACTCTGGCGTCAGCCGGTACACATGGTCTGGCGGCTGCTCGCCGACGTAGGTCGGGACCTCCGAACCCGAAAACACGTAATTGTTGTGGACATCTACGCCGAAATGGCCCGGCGCGCTCATATCGTCGATGTAGACCTGGATCTCCTCGGGAGCGCCTTGACACTGAAGTACCCGTGCGCCGAGTGATCCCGCCACGCAAGCTGTGACCAATGCACGACGAGGAATCATTCGGCTCAACAGCAGATGCACAACGTTCGCCAAGACACGAACGGAAGGTTTGCTTCCGCTATCGGTATCCCCGCGGCGGCCGTCGTCCGTTCGGAAGCATTCGCGCCAAGACCTCGTCGTGCAATATGAACCGATGATAGAGGGCCGCGGAGACGTGAAAAACTAGCAGCGCCAGCAGCAGATATGCGAGGAAACCGTGCGCATCGCCAGCCAGAGAAGCTGCCGCTGAACCGAGCGGCAGCAATGCCGGCAGAGCCAGGTGATCGAAAAACGCGACCCGCCAGCCGCGTGCCGAAGCAGCCGCCCAACCCAACGGTGTAACGACGAGCAGCAGAACGTAAAGAGTGCCGTGAGCCACTCGCGCGACCGCACGCAGCCAACGTGCGTCGGTGATGCCAACACCCGGTCCGCGGCGGCATAAGCGCCAGCAGACTCGACCGACTAGCATCCCTTCGCGTCGCCCGGCGACGCCGCACAATCTCATTGACCGTTGGCGCGGCAACGCCGAGTTCCTTTGCCACTTGTAAGAGCTCAGCTTAAGGGGCTGCATGAAGTCGTGGAGCAAGATGTCACCAGGATGAACTGGGCGCAGTTTCTTAGCTGCCATAGTCTCTTCTCACTCTAGCCCTGTCTAAATACTGTAGCTTCTCGCGCGCCCGTTGCTGAAAATCGCTTGGGTGTCCTTGTTCCGGAAGGTTCGGATCACGCCATAACCATAACGTTACGCGTTATTAACGTCAAGCGTTAAGGATATGGGGCGTGACGGAATCGAACCGTCGACCAGCGGATTAAAAGTCCGATGCTCTACCGACTGAGCTAACGCCCCACAGCTGTGGGCCCGCGGGCCGATATGGGCCCCAAAGTCAAGGGGCGCGGGTGCGGAATAATACTACAGTCGCGGTCGCTCGTTCCGCGGATGGCGGGTCCGGACCCGTGCTCGTGGACCTGTTCTACGCGGCAGGACTCTCGCGCCGGGATGCGTTGACGGCGGCCGCTGCGGCGGCCTAAATTCGTTTTTAATTACATGCGCCAGCGATCCTGAGCCTCGCGCGCAATCCCCATAAACTGCACACAAAATGCTGCCCGAAGCACGGACCGTCCTGCATACCTGGTGCCGGCAAACCGACTGGCGTGCACCCACCATCGTCGGCGGCGAGGGCGCCCGGCTGCTGACGGCCGAGGGACACGCCATCCTCGACATGAGCAGTCTCGCGGAGTGCAGTAATCTCGGGCATCAGCATCCGAAAGTCGTCGAGGCGATTCGTACCCAGGCCGCCCGGCTGTGTTTCGTGACCAGCGCCTGGGGCGCACAGCCGCGGGCTCAACTTGCGGAGCTGCTGCTCGAGAAGGCGGGTTTCGACGGTGGTCGCGTGTTCTTCACGCTGGGCGGCGCGGACGGCAATGAGCACGCGGTCAAGTTTGCCCGGCAGGCATCAGGGCGGCCCAACGGCTGGGTCATCACGCGGGATCGCTCGTATCACGGGGCGAGCTACGCTGCGATGGCGCTCTCGGGTGATACCAGAACGGCCGCGCAGGCGGACCCGGCGACATATCGCGTCATTCACGTGCCCCCGCCCTACGCGTACCGCTGCCCTTTCCATACGGCCACGGCGGATGAGTGCGGGCAGGCTGCCGCCGCGCAGGTTGCGGCGACGATCGATGCGCGCGGCACCGGCACGGTAGCGGCGGTGCTGATGGAACCCAACGCGGGCACAAACGGCATCGTCGCCCCCAGGACCTTCTGGCCGGCGTTACGCGAGGCCACCCGCGACCGCGGCGTCTACCTGATCGCCGACGAGGTCATGAGCGGTTTCGGCCGCTGCGGTGAATGGTTCGCGTGGCAGCGCTACGGGAGCGACAACCGTCCCGACCTGATGACCCTCGCCAAGGGGCTGACCGGCGCGCACGCGCCACTCGGCGCGGTACTCGTCACCGCTGAGGTGGCCCGCGTGCTCGAGTCACAGACCCTCATGACCGGACTCACCTATTCCGGGCATCCGCTCTCTTGCGCGGCCGGCGTCGCTGCAATCGAGAGCTACCAGCAGGAGAACCTGATCAGCCGCTCGCGCACGCTGGGGGCGACGCTGTTCGCGCGCCTGCGCGAGCTGCAGGCGCGTCATGTGCTCATCGGCGACGTCCGCGGCGGTGATGGCCTGTTTGCCGTGCTGGAGCTTGTGCGCGATCGCGTCAGCCGCGAGCCGCTCGCCCCCTGGCCGCAGATGCACCCGGGCATCAAGGCGCTGCTGCAGCAGGGCATCACGGCCGGCGTCTCCTTCGCCGCGCGCGGCAACCTCATCCTGCTGGCGCCGCCGCTCGTCATTGATGAGCGCGAACTGGCCAAGGGCCTCGACGTTCTTGATGGGTTGCTGACGAACCTGGAAGGCACCTTGCGCACGGAGGGGGTCGCATGAGTTTCAAACTGACCTACGCAACCATGTTCGAGCCACCGGCCGCGCTGCACGCCAGCTTCGAGAGCGCGGTGGAGCGTGTGCGCGCGGACCTGGGAGGCCGCTACTTCCTGTACGTGAACGGCGAAGACCGCCCCGCGGCGCGCTATTTCACCAAGACCAACCCGGCAAACACCGGCGAGGTTCTCGGGGAATTTGCCGCCGCCGGACCGCAGGATGCGGACGCGGCGCTGCAGGCCGCTAGCGCCGCCTGGCCCGCCTGGCGGCGCACGCCCGTCGCCGAGCGTGCCCGGCTCATGCGGCGCGTGGCGCAGCTCATCGAGGAACGGGTCTACGACATCGCGGCGGCGCTGTCACTCGAGGTCGGGAAGAACCGCATGGAAGCCCTCGGCGAGGCACAGGAGAGCGCCGACTTCTTCACCCTGTACACGCACGAATTCGAGCGCCAGCGCGCTTTCGACCACGCACTGCCGGATGACCCACTGACGAGCCACGTCTCGCACAACCGCAGCGTGCTGAAACCCTATGGCCCCTGGGTCGTGATCGCACCGTTCAACTTTCCCCTCGCACTCGCAGCCGGCCCCACCGCCGCGGCGCTCATCACCGGCAATACCGTGGTCGCCAAGGGCGCCAGCGCCACGCCCTGGGCGGACCGGCTGCTGGCCGATTGCATCCGCGATGCCGGCCTGCCGCCGGGCGTCTTTAACTACCTCAGCGGTCCCGGCGCTGTCACCGGCGCCGCACTGACCGCCCACCCGCTCACGGCGGGGGTGACCTTCACCGGCTCCTATGGGGTGGGCATGGGAATCGTACGTGCCCTGCAATCCCCGCCCTTCCCCCGCCCCTGCATCGCAGAGATGGGCGGCAAGAACGCCTGCATCGTCACCGCCGGGGCCGATCTCGACCGCGCGGCCCTCGGCATCGTCCGCTCGGCCTATGGCATGGGTGGCCAGAAGTGCTCGGCGCTGTCGCGCCTCTACGTCGACCAGCACGTCGCTGATGGACTCATCGAACGGTTGCTGGCACAGATCAGCGCCATCCGCATCGGGGACCCGGTGCGACGTGAGCATTGGCTCGGTCCGGTGACCACGGCGAGTGGGTACGAAAGTTACGCCCGTTACACCGCGCAGCTGCGCACGCACGGGGCGCGCATCCTCAGCGGCGGCGAACAACTGCGGCAGGAAGGTCTGGAGCGCGGGTTCTACGTGCGCCCGACGCTTGCGGAAGCGCCCCTCACGCACCCATTGTGGACGGAAGAACTGTTCCTGCCCATTTTGATGCTGCACCGGGTGGCCTCACAGGAAGCAGCCATGTCGCTGGCGAACAAGTCGTCCCTCGGACTCACGGCCGGTTTCTACGGCGCCGCGGAGGAGGTCGCGTGGTTCAATGAGCACATCGAGGCAGGCGTGACCTATGCCAACCGTCCGCAGGGCGCCACCACCGGCGCGTGGCCCGGCTACCAGGCTTTCGGCGGCTGGAAGGGTTCCGGCAGCACGGGCAAGGCCATCGGCTCCTGCTATTACCTGCCGCAATACCTGCACGAGCAGTCGCAGACCGTAGTCGAGTAGCCATGCCGCTCCTGAGTCTCGCCGACGCGATCGCGCGTCACGTACATGACGGCCAGAGCGTGGCGCTCGAGGGCTTCACGCACCTCATTCCCTTCGCCGCCGGTCACGAGATCATCCGCCAGCAGCGGCGCCACCTGCACCTGATCCGCATGACACCGGACCTGATCCACGACCAGATGATCGGCGCCGGCTGCGCTGCCCGGCTGACCTTTTCCTGGGGTGGTAATCCAGGCGTCGGCTCACTGTACCGTCTGCGCGATGCCATCGAAAAAGGCTGGCCGCAGCCGCTTGCGATCACGGAACGCACGCACGCGCAGATGGCCGTGGCCTACCAGGCCGGGGCGGGCGGCATGCCCTGCGGGCTCGTGCGCCACTACGGGCCGACGGATCTGGATCGCGTGGGGGCCACCAGGGAAGCCGCTACCCTGAGCTGTCCCTTCAGCGGCGCAACGCTCCTGGCGATTCCCGCCATCAACCCGGATGTCACGGTTCTGCACGCGCAGCGGGTCGACGCGCAGGGCAACGTGCTCATCGAGGGCATCCTTGGTGCAGCACGCGAGGCGGCACTCGCGGCACGTACGCTACTGGTGACGGTCGAGGAACGGGTCGAAGAATTCGAAGCTGCGCCCAACGCGATCGTGTTGCCGCACTGGATGGTCACGGCGGTGAGCGTCGTGCCCGGGGGCGCGCACCCCTCCTACGCTGCCGGTTACTACGAACGCGACAACCGCTTCTATGTCGCGTGGGATGACATCGCTCGCGAGCGCGAGCGCTTTCAGGCCTGGATGGGCGAGTATGTCCATGCCAGCCGTGATCATGCCGAACTGCTGCAGCGCCTGAAGGTCGCCGCATGAGCGCTGCCGGCTACACCGCCGATGAGATGATGACCGTGACGGCCGCGCGGCAACTGCGCGACCAGGCGGTCTGCTTCGTCGGCATCGGCCTGCCTAGTGCGGCCTGCAACCTCGCGCGGCGCACGCACGCGCCAAGCCTGGTGCTGATCTATGAGTCCGGCACCGTGGGCGCCCGGCCACGGGTCCTGCCACTTTCCATCGGGGACGGGGAACTCGCCGAGACGGCCACGGTCGTGGTGCCCCTCCCGGAGGTATTCGCGCACTACCTGCAGCGCGGGCGGGTGGACTTCGGCTTCCTCGGCGCGGCTCAGATCGATCGCTTTGGCAACCTCAACAGCACCGTGATTGGTGACTATGGGCATCCGAAGGTGCGCCTGCCTGGCTCGGGCGGCGCGCCCGACATCGCCACGCACGCGCGCGAAGTGCTGCTGATCATGAAGCAGTCCCCGCGCAGTTTTGTGCCGCGGCTGGACTTTATGACCAGCGTTGGGTACCTGGGGGGCGCCGGGGCACGCCGGCGCGCCGGTTATCCGGGCCTTGGGCCGCGGGCGGTCATTACCGACTACGGGATCCTGCGTCCACACCCGCAGACCGAGGAGCTCGAGCTCACCGCCCTCTACCCCGGCGTATCGGTGGAAGCGGTGCGTCAGGCGACCGGTTGGCCGCTGCAGGTGGCCGCCTCCCTGGAGCAGCTGCCGTCCCCGCAAGCGGAGGATCTGCGGGTTCTGCGCGAAATGCAGACCGCAACCGAGCGCGCCCACAGTACCCCGGTGCGCATCCGCCTGCCCCAGCCGACTTCCCAGCACTCAACCTAAGGTAACCACCATGGCCTCCCCGCACATTCGCACGTCGCTACCCGGACCCAAAGCTCAGGCCCTGCTCGCGCGCGATCGCGCCGTAAGTTCGCCGTCCTATCCGCGCGACTACCCGTTCGTGATCGCCAAGGGGCGCGGCGCCGAGGTCTGGGACGTCGACGGCAACCGTTTTCTCGACTTCGCGGCGGGCATTGCCGTGTGCAGCACCGGGCATGCCCACCCGGAGGTCGTGCAGGCCATCAAGGACGCCGCCGACGAGTTTCTGCACATCTCCAGTGATTACTGGCACGAGCGCATGACACGCCTGGGCGAGCGGATCAACGAGCTGGATCCCCTGGGTGTGCCGGTGCAGATACTGATCTGCCAGAGCGGTACCGAATCGGTCGAGGGAGCCCTGAAGCTCGCCCGCTACGTCACGGGACGTCCGCGCTTCATCGGCTTTCTGGGTGGGTTCCATGGCCGCTCCATGGGCTCGCTCAGCTTCACGGCCAGCAAGTACACCCAGCAGGCGGGCTTTTTCCCGACGATGCCCGGGGTCACGCACGTGCCCTATCCGAATCTCTATCGGCCGCTCCTCGCCGGCGCCGACCAGGGGCGCGCGGTCCTGGAGTACATCGAGAATGTGCTGTTTGCCTGCAACGTGCCGGCGAGCGAAGTCGCGGCGATTCTGGTCGAGCCGATTCAGGGGGAAGGCGGGTATCTCGTGCCCCCGGACGGGTTTCTCGCGGGCCTGAGATCCCTGTGTGACCGGCACGGGATCCTGCTCATATTCGATGAAGTCCAAAGCGGCATCGGCCGTACCGGCAAGATGTTCGCCGCCGAGCACTGGGGCGTGCGCCCCGACATCATGACCCTCGCCAAGGGCCTCGGCTCGGGGCTGCCAATCGGCCTCGTAGTCGCCAAGAAGACCATCATGGAGAAGTGGAAGCGTGGCGCGCACGGCAACACCTACGGCGGGAACCCGATCTGCTGTGCGGCGGCACTGGCGACACTTGACCTGGTGCAGCGTGAGTACGCTGCCAATGCGGCCCAGGTCGGCGCCTACTTCCAGGGGCGTCTGCGCGAACTGCAGAAGGAGTTCGAGTGCATCGGCGATGTCCGCGGCAAGGGCCTGATGATCGGCGCCGAACTGATTACCGACCGCGCCAGCCGCAAGGCCGCCGCCGCGCTGTGCCAGCGGGTGCTGACCCGCGCCTACCACAACGGTCTGATCCTGCTGTCCTGCGGGACGAGCACGGTGCGCTTCATCCCACCGCTGATGGTGACCCGCGAGCACGTCGATGAAGCCCTCGGCCTGCTCAAGACTGCCCTGCGCGAAGCGCTGGCGGAGAGTTGACCCAGCCCGCCGCGGCTGCACCGGCCGCCAAGCGTGCGCTCGGATTCTGGATGGCCACCGCCCTGGTGGTCGGCAACATCATTGGTGCCGGAATCTTTGTTATGCCCGCGGCGCTGGCGCCGTTCGGGCTCAATGCACTGACCGGCTGGCTGGTCACCGTTGCGGGCTGCGCCTGTCTTGCGATCGCCTTCGCCGATCTGGCACGACGCTTTCCGCACGACGACGGTCCGTATGCGTACACGCAGCGCGCCTTCGGGCCCGCCACCGCGTTCCTCGTCATGTGGTGCTACTGGGTGTCGGTGTGGGTGGCGAATGCGGCGATCGCGATCGGCGTCGTGGGCTACGTCATGTTCTTTGTTCCCGCCCTCGCCGCCAGCACGGTGCTGCCACCGCTGCTCGCACTGGCGCTGGTGTGGGTATTCGTGCTCATCAACCTGCGCGGTGTGCGCGCGGCCGGCTGGGTGCAGGTGCTCACCACCTTGCTCAAGCTCGTGCCGCAGGCCGCCGTCGTGCTGCTCGGCGTCGTGCTGCTGCTGAGGCATCCGCACGTATACAGGGAGCACCTGCCGCCCAATCCGGCCTCCTGGCGTGAGGTCGCCAGCGTCAGCTCGATCGCGCTGTTCGCCATGCTCGGCATCGAATGCGCCACAATCCCGGCGACGCGCGTGCGCGAGCCGCAGCGCACGATCCCGCGCGCCACGCTCACCGGTACGCTCATCGCGGCACTCATCTACATCTGCATCTCCGTCGTCCCTATGTTCCTGATCCCGCAGCACGAGCTCGCCGCTTCCAATGCCCCGTTCGCGGATCTTTTCGCCCAGCGGCTCGGCGGCAACTGGGGTGCGATCCTGGCGGGTTTCGTCGCCGTCAGCGGCCTCGGAGCGCTCAACGGCTGGACGCTCGTCATCGGGGAGGTCACTCAGACCATGGCCAAGCACCGCGGTTTCCCGCCGGCGCTGGCCCGGGAGAACGCGCACGCCGCCCCGGCGCGCGCCTTCATCTTCACCGGGATCGTGACGAGCGTCATGCTGCTTTGCAACTACGTGGGCTCGATCGCCCAGATGTTCGTATTCCTGAGCCTGATCGCCACGAATCTGACGCTGCCGCTGTATCTGATCGATGCGCTCGCGGTGCTGCGGCTGAAGGGCGGCCCCGGCACGGCGCGCGTGCCAGCGCTGCTGCGCGGTGCCGCGGCGATTCTCGCCGCGCTCTACTGCGGCTGGATCCTCTATGGCATCGAGGCACGCCCGCTTCTGGCGGGAATCGGCTTCGGACTCGCGGGGGTGCCGGTTTATCTGTGGTCGCTGCACCGCGAGAAACGCGGTGCGGCGACCACGGGGTCTCTCACCTAGCCGCCGGGGCTGCGGTAGCGCGTCGGGTCCGCAACGCCCGCTTCGGCAAAACCGGCGCGCCGCAGTCGACAGGAATCGCAGCGCCCGCAGGCGCGGCCTTCGGCGTCTGCCTGGTAGCACGAGACGGTCTGTGCGTAATCCACCCCCAGACGCACTCCCTCGGCGATGATCTGCGCCTTGGTCCAGCGGATCAGCGGCGCGTGCACACGGGCGGGCGCGCCCTCGACGGCCGCCCTGGTGGCCAGGGCCGCCAGTGCCTCAAACGCTGCGATGAATTCCGCGCGACAGTCCGGGTAGCCGCTGGAGTCCAAAACGTTGACTCCGATAAAGATGTCGCGCGCCTGCAGTACCTCGGCCCAGCCGAGCGCGAGCGCGAGCATCATCGTGTTGCGCGCCGGAACGTAGGTCACCGGGATCCCCGCCGTAGGCGTCTCGGGCACTGCGATCCGGGGTCGGTGAGCGCCGAGCCGCCGATCCCGGCCAGGTCCACGTGCACGATGCGGTGCTCACACACCCGTAGCGCTGCGGCGACGCGGCGCGCGGCCTCCAGCTCGGCCACGTGGCGCTGGCCATAGTCGACGGACAGGGCGTGGCAGGCGTAGCCCTGCGCACCGGCGATCGCCAGCGCGGTGGCGGAATCCAGCCCGCCGGAGAGCAGCACCACGGCGCGCGCGCCGCTCATTTCCCGGGCACGTTGCCCCACAGGTACTTGTGGAGCTGGATCTGGAAGCGCACCGGTAACTGGTCCGC
Source organism: uncultured Pseudomonadota bacterium (assembly GCA_963806375.1). Lineage (GTDB taxonomy): Bacteria > Pseudomonadota > Gammaproteobacteria > Steroidobacterales > Steroidobacteraceae > 13-2-20CM-66-19. The sequence goes on along the minus strand of CAWDXW010000002.1, from coordinate 610,947 downwards.
GAGGATCCAGTCAGCGAGCTCGCGCGCCGCGAGTTCCTCATGACTGGGCGAAAAGAGCACCGTGCAGCGTTGCGGCAGCCCCAGCGCCTGCAGCTGCGTGCGGCTCCACTCGTAGTCGTGGCGCCCGCAGATCACGAATTTCACCAGGTCGTGGGGATTGAGCCGCTCGAGCTCCTGGTAGCGGTTACGCCGCTCCTCGCCGGAGCCGGGCGTCTTCACGTCCACGACCTTGATGACGCGGGGATCCACCTCATCCAGCGCCATGGCGCCGCTAGTCTCCAGCGACACCCGCAGGCCCTCGTCACACAGCCGCTTCAGCAGCACCGTGGAGGCGCGCTGCGCCAGGGGCTCCCCGCCCGTGACGCACACGTAGCGCGTGCCGAATTCGCGCACGCGCCCGAGAATAGCCTCAAGCTCCCACCATTCACCGCCGTGGAAGGCATAAGCGGTATCACAATACTGGCAGCGCAACGGACAGCCGGTCAGGCGGATGAATACCGTGGGCAAGCCCACGGTATCGGCTTCGCCCTGCAGCGAATGGAAAATCTCGGTGATCCTGAGTCGCGTCGCGCTCACTGCGCGCCCCGTCGCGTTGCTTACTGCTCGGGAATGCGCTTGAGACGATCCGCGGCCAGTTTCGCGGACTCCGTCCCCGGATACTTCTTGGTCACGTCCGTCAGGGTCGCCTTGGCGGCCGGGTACTGCTTTTGCGCATATTGCGCATAGCCGAGCTTCAGCAGCGCATCCGGCGCCTTGCGCGAGTCCGGCCACTTCTTCAGCACGGTGCGGAAGGATCCCGCCGCCGACTCGTAGTCATGGTTGACGTAGTACGCCTCTCCGAGCCAGTACTGGGCGTTCTCGGCCAGTGCGCTGTTGGGGTAGGTGGTGAGGAAGTCCTTGAACCCCGTGATCGCAAGCGAATAGCTCCCCGCCTTCAGCGCATCGAAGGCCTGCGCGTAGACCGCCTGCTCCGTCGAGGAGGGCCCGCTGTCCGCCGGTGGTGCCGTGCCGGCCGCCGCGCCCGCGGCCGTAGTTCCGGCGGCGGCCCCGCTGGCAGCGCCCGCAGCCGCAGCCCCGGCGGCACCGGGCGCGGGAACCGTGCCGTTGCCACCCAGTCGCTTGTCGAGATCCGTGTACAGATCCCGCTGCTGCTTCGAGAGCGCCTCGTTATTGTGCTCGAGCTCCTCGATGCGCCCCTGCAACTCGCGCAGTGTCGCCTGGTTCTCGTCCACGTGCTGCGACAGTGTCACCTGATTGGCGAGGCTGCGCTCGAGCCGCGCGACGCGTGCCTCAAGTTCGTTCAACTTCACCTGCACCGGGTCCTCCTCCGGGGGCGTGCTGGCACAGCCGATCAGCAGGAGGGTCACAAACGCGGGTAAGGCTGCTCGCATCGGCTGTTCCTGTCCTTACGGCTTCACGGCGCTGGTTGGCTGGGCCAGATACACGATCTCAACGCGGCGGTTCTTCGCCCAGGCGGCCTCATCGTGTCCGGAGACCGCGGGACGCTCCGCGCCGTAGCTCACGGTGGAAATCTGCGCATCGGTTGCACCCTGCAGAAGCAGGGAGCGTCGCACCGCCTGTGCGCGCCGTTCACCCAGGCCGATGTTGTATTCGCGCGATCCGCGCTCATCCGTATGGCCCTCGAGCCGCACGCGCGTGCCCTGGTGACTGGCGAGGTACTTGGCGTGCGCGGCGACCACATCGGTGCCCGACCCGGTGATCTCACTGCTGTCAAAATCGAAGTACACGACGCGCGTCGCCAGCAGCCCCCCCTGGGGTCCGGCAGCCTCGTCGTCGGGGTTCGCACCGGCTAATGCGCCATTGGCGCCGGCGGCGCCGTTCTCGGTCGCGGCTGTTGACTCCTGCGGGGTGCCGGCTGCCGCGGACGGCTTGGGCTTCTTGCTGGCGCAGCCGCCCAGTGCCAACGCCGCCGCCACCAGCAGTACGACCAACGTGCGCTGCATTGATGATTTCTCCGCCATGTCCACGATCCTCCGCCTTGGTATTTGCGCGCCTGTCAGGGAATGAACGGTCCCCAGGCCGGTTCGCGAATCTCCCCTTCCGACGCCTTGAGCCGCAGACCGGTCAGGCCATCGGTTGAGACCGTCGCGAGCTCACCGTGTCCGCCCTCGCGCTCCGAGTAGATGAGTGTAGCTCCATTGGGCGCAAAACTCGGCGATTCGTCGAGTCGCCCGTGCGAAAGGGTGCGCATCGTGCCGCTGGCCAGCTCCTGAACCGCAATGCGGTAGTTGCCCTTTTCCAGCGTGACCATGCCCAGCAGGGTCCCGTCGGCAGATATCCGCGGGCGCGCGCAGTAGGAACAACCGAAGGTGATGCGTTTGGGCCGCGCCCCGGGCTGGATCCCGATCTGGTAGATCTGCGGCGAACCGGCGCGGTCGGAGGTGAAGTACAGCGACCGCCCGTCCGGAGCCCACTCGGGCTCGGTGTCGATGGCCGGGTCGTCGGTGATCTTGGTGAGCGCCTGGGTCGCCAGATCGAGCACATAGATGTCGAGGTTGCCACCGCTCGCGCCGAGCGTCAGCGCCAGGTGCTTGCCGTCGGGTGACCACACGGGCGCGCCGTTCACTCCGGCGCGCGCCGAGACCAGCCGCCGCTCGCCGGTGCGCACCAGCTGCACGTACACCGCGGAGTGCTTGCTCTCAAAGGAGACGTACGCCAGCCATTGCCCGTCGGGTGACCAGGCCGGCGACATGATCGGATAACGGTATTCGAGGATGCGCTGCTGGTTGGCCCCGTCGGCATCGGCGACCAGAAGGCGAAAGGTCTGTGCCGGCGGCTCGCCGTCGACGGCCACATAGGCGATGCGCGTGGCAAACGCGCCGCGCACGCCGAGGATCTTCTGGTAGATCACATCGCTGGTGCGATGTGCCGCATTGCGCAGGGCGCTGGCGCTGCCGGTAAAGCGCTGGCCCGCAAGACGCGAGCCGGTGAGCGTGTTGATGAGGTCGAAGTCCACCGCGAAGCCCCCACTGTCCATCGCGGTCACGCGTCCCACTACGACGTAGTCGCTGCCGACAGCCTTCCAGGCCGCGGTCACCACTTCCTCGGCACGCCCCGGCGTGGCCGGCATCCGCTCTTGCGGGAGTGCCTTGAAGCGCCCGCTGCCCTCAAGGTCATGCTGGACGACGCTGGCGACATCGACCGGGACCTCGGCCGCGCCGTGCGCGAAGGGCACGATGGCGATCGGGACCGGATCACGCACCCCGGAGGTGACTTCAATCTCGAGCGCCGCGTACGCCCGCGGACACAGCAGCAACAGCAGCGCTGCAACGATGCCGCGGCGGCCCTGAAGCCTGGCGAGCGGAGAACTTGCGTATAAGGGCATGCTTAGTCCGGCTTAAAGTTGATCTTGAGGTTGCGCTCGAAGAGCGCCGGGTCGGGCGGCGGCGGCAGCGGGGAGGCGCGGTAGACGGCTGCCTCGATCGACTCACGCACCGCCTGGTCCCCGTTGCACTCGCCAATACTCACTTGGGTCACTTCGCCTCCGGGCACCTGGGTCACATTCAACACGCATTCTATGCCGGCACGGGCGGTCGGCGGTCGCAGCCAGGCGCGACTGATCTTGGCAGTGATCTGTGCCTGCCAGTTGGCCAACGCCGGCCCGCTGCGCGCCACATGCTCCTCGGCCGCGAGGCTGCGCTTGAGCTCGGACTCAAGATCGCTCTGTTCCTGGGCGTCCGCAGCATGCTGTGCCGCCTGCGCCGCCTCCTGCGCCTTTTGCTCGGCCTGCGCCTTGCGCTCGGCTTCTGCCTTGCGGCGTTCGTCCGCCTTGCGCTGCTCCTCGAGCTTTGCCCGCGCCGCCTCCTCCGCGGCCGCGCGCTCGGCAGCCTGCTCCTCGCGCGCCGCCTGCACCCGTTGCTCCTGGCGCTCTGCTTCGCGCTGCGCCAGTTCCTGCGGCGTCGGTTGCGGGGGTGGTGGTGGCGGCGGCGGCTGCGGCGGCGGCGGGGCAGCTGCGGCCGGCGGCTGGGGCGACGGGCGCTGCGCCTCGCGCAGCGCCCGCGCATCGACCACCGTGGCCTCGATGGCCAGCGTCGGCTTCGGGCGCGCGGGATGGCGAAACAACAGCCAGCCGTATACCAGCGCGGCCAGCAGTGCCGCATGCAGCAGCACCGACAGTGCTAAGGAAATCCAGTGGTCACTCCGGCGCTGCATCGGGCGTGCGCATCAGCTCCCCGGGGCCGCCAGCGGCGGTGGCTCGGTGATAAAGCCGATCTTGCGCGCACCGGCCTGCTGCAACACGACCATCGCCTGCACCACACGCCCGTACGCCACCGCGTTGTCGGCCTTCACCAGCACCTGCGTCTCCGGTTCGCGCCGCAAGAGCGCCGCGGCGCGCGCCGCGACGGTGTGCTCATCCAGCACCGCCTGCGGGTTACCCCCGACGTTCAGGTACAGATGCCCGGCGCGGTCGACGGAAAGCACGAGGGGTTGGAGTCGCTGCGCCTCCAGAGGTTCCGCGGCCGCCCGCGGTAGATCAACCTTGACGCCCTGAGTCAGAAGCGGTGCGGTTATCATGAAGATGATCAGCAGCACCAACATAACATCGATGTACGGCACGACATTGATCTCGCCCATCAAACGCCGTCCGCGCGCGGTCTGTGGCATGGCTGTTAGCGCTCCGCGGCTGCCGCCGCGGTGCCGCTGCGCCCGGCATGCCGCTGCAGAATGGTAGAGAACTCCTCGATAAAGGCATCGAAGCGCAGCTCCAAGCGCGAGACCTGGTCGGCGAAGCGGTTATAGCCGACCACGGCAGGGATCGCCGCGAACAGCCCGATGGCGGTGGCGACCAGCGCTTCCGAGATGCCCGGCGCCACCATGGCGAGCGTAGCTTGCTGCACGTTTCCCAGCCCCGAAAAGGCGCTCATGATGCCCCAGACCGTACCAAACAGCCCGACGTACGGACTGGTGCTGCCGACGGTGGCGAGCGTGGCGAGGCCGTGCTCGAGCCGGTCGATCTCCTTGAGCTGTGCCACGCGCATGGCGCGCCGCGACCCCTCAAGCAACTGGTCCTGGGACACTGCGGCCTGGCGCAGGCGGGCGAACTCGCGAAAGCCGAACTCGAAGATGCCGGCGAGCCCCGTCGCGCCGCCGGCCGACTCAATCGAGCGGTACAGCTGCGCCAGATCATCGCCGGACCAGAAGCGGCTCTCGAAGCGGTCGGCCTCGCGCCGCGCGCGGCCGATCACACGGCTCTTCTTGAAAATGATGGACCAGGAACTCAGCGAGGCGAGCAGCAGGATGCCGATGACGCCCTGCACCGGAACGCTTGCCTGTACGATCAGGCGCACTATTGACAGCTGGTCACCCATTAACTTGCGGTCTCCGCGCTCAGCAGATCGATCAGAAACTCCGGCAGCCGCCTGGGCCGCAGGCTGCGAGCGTCCAGGCAGGCCACCCGCACGCTCGCCTCCAGCAGCAGGCGTGGCGCCGCACCGGTGCGCCGAATGCTCTGCAGGAAGCGCAGTGAGGCCGGCCCCTCCGCCTGCGGACGGCAGGAGATCTGCAGCTCATCGTCCAGGCGCGCCGGTGCGCGGTAATCGACCTGCAGGCTCACCACCGTAAAGAGAATGCCCGGCTCGCGCGCCAGCAGCCCCTGCGAGTGCCCGTGCGCGCGCAGCCACTCGGTGCGTGCGCGCTCCAGGTAGCGCAGGTAATTGGCATAGTAGACGATCGCGCCGCCGTCCGTGTCCTCCCAGTAAACCCGCGCCGGCCACGCAAATGCGGTCACCGCGGGTCCTCGAACAGCTGCAGCGTGGCGCTCACGCGCTCGGGGGGCTTGATGCCAAAGTGCAGGTAGGAGGCGCGCGTCACCATCCGCCCGCGCGCCGTGCGGATCAGGAAGCCCTGCTGGATCAGGAACGGCTCGGTGACATCCTCGAGCGTATCGCGCTCCTCGCCGAGCGCCGCGGCGAGACTGTCGATCCCGACCGGACCGCCGTCGAAGCGCTCGATGATGGCGGTCAGGAGCTTGCGGTCGAGCGTGTCGAAGCCTTCGCGATCGACTTCCAGCAACTCCAGTGCCGCGGTCGCGACCGCCTCGTCGATGTGCCCCCGGGCACGCACCTGAGCGTAGTCACGCACCCGGCGCAGCAGGCGGTTGGCGATCCGCGGCGTACCGCGCGAGCGCTGCGCGATGCGCCGTGCGCCCCCGGCATCGATGCCGACGCCGAGGATCGCGGCCGAGCGATTCACGATGCGCTCCAGGTCCTCGGTGCCGTAGTACTCCAGGCGCTGCACGATGCCGAAGCGGTCACGCAGCGGGGAGGTGAGGAGTCCGGCACGCGTGGTGGCGCCGACCAGCGTGAAGGGCGGCAGATTCAACTTGATCGAGCGCGCAGCCGGCCCGTCGCCAATCATGATGTCGAGCTGGTAGTCCTCCATCGCCGGGTACAGGACCTCCTCGACCACCGGGGAGAGGCGATGAATCTCATCGATGAACAGCACGTCGCGGGCCTGCAGGTTGGTGAGCAGCGCGGCGAGATCGCCGGGGCGCTCGAGCACAGGTCCGGAGGTCTGACGCAGATTCGCGCCGAGTTCGGCCGCGATGATATGCGCGAGCGTCGTCTTGCCGAGCCCCGGGGGACCGAAAATGAGCACGTGATCGAGCGCCTCGGCACGGGCGCGGGCGGCGCTGATAAAGATCTCGAGCTGCTCTTTGACGGGCCCCTGGCCGATATATTCCACGAGCCGGCGCGGACGGATGGCCCGCTCGACGGCCTCCTCTTCCGGGCTCGGCGCGGCACTGATGATGCGTTCGGACGTCACGGTCGTTTCGATCTACTCCCGCACCGCACCCTGGAGGGCGCGGCGGATCAGTTCCTCGGTGGAATGTGTACCGGTCCCGGCGGCTTTGAGCAAGCGCGTGGCCTCCCCCGGGCGGTACCCCAGCGCCACCAGAGCCGCATAGGCTTCGGCCTCGGGACTACCGGTGCCGCCGGCACCCGCAGCGCCCGTCGTCAGTTCCGGTGCCGCGAGCCGATCGCGCATCTCCACGATCAGCCGCTCGGCGGTCTTGCGCCCGACGCCAGGAATGCGCGTGAGCGCGGCGACGTCCTGGGACTGCACGCACTGCTGAAACTCGCTCACGCTGATGCCCGAGAGCAGGCCGAGCGCAATCTTCGGTCCGACCCCGGAGACCTTGATGAGGCTGCGGAACAGGCGACGCTCCGCTTCGCTGCCAAAGCCATAGAGGACGTGCGCGTCCTCGCGCACCACCAGATGCGTCAGCAGCTGCACCTCCGCGCCCACCGCCGGCAGGTGGAAGAAGGTCGACATCGGCGCCTCGATCTCATAACCGATGCCGCCGACTTCGACGGTCAGCTGCGGCGGAGACTTTGCACTGATGCGTCCACGCAGCGACCCGATCATCGCCCACCCTGCGACAGCGCCGGGGCGGCCGCCGCGGCCAGCACCGCCAGCGAGCGCGCATGGGCGTGGCAGATGGCCACCGCGAGCGCGTCCGCCGCATCTGCGCCCGGGCGTTCACTGAGCGCCAGCAGCGCACGGATCATGTGCGCCACCTGGAATTTCTCAGCCGATCCGGAGCCCACCACCGCCAGCTTGATGGCACGCGGCGCGTACTCGAACACCGGCACGCCGGCCGGGATGGCGCACAGCGCCGCGCCGCGCGCCTGGCCGAGCTTGAGCGCGCTGTCGACGTTGCGGTTGACGAACACGCGCTCGACCGCCACTTCCGCCGGCGCGTGCTCGGACAGCAGCCGCTGCAGGCCCTCGAAGATCAGGCGCAGTCGCGCGGTCGGCGCCGCGCTGGCGACGTTCAGGCAGCCATGCGCGAGCGCCACCAGCTGACTGCCGCGGCTCTCGATGAGGCCGAATCCGGTGCGGCGCGAGCCCGGGTCGATGCCCAGAATGCGTACGGTCGCGGCGGTGCTAAGGCGCGCGCTCGTCGCCTCCGGCTCAAAGCCGCGCCAGGAGCTCGTCCGATATCTCGACATTCGAATATACGTCCCGTCTCAGCTTAGGCTGAGCATGATCTGGGCGGCGTAAGGGTAACTGAAAACAAGGACTTACGCATTGCCTGATCATGCTCAGTCGTGTCCGTTGCTGTCGGGACATTAGAAGGCCACTAGGGTTGCGCGCTGTGGATGGGGCTTCTGGCTTGAGCCACCGCGGATCAGGTCACGTATTGAGATCAGGCCTCCCGGTGTCGATCTTCCCCGCAAACACGGTGTCCGCGACGCTGATGTGTGCACCGATGGTTGTCCGTGACATGCAGTCCGCGTTCGCGCGCCAGAGCATATTCACCGCTACGGCGAGAGCCTCGATTGGGCCCGTAAACGGAACGAACCACTCAACTGGAGTGGGATGACTCAACGGAAAAGGCTGCCCCGCGCGCGAGCGGCCTTTGCCAACCACGGTCACGCGCGCTCAGATTGAGCCGCTTGCCGCCTCGTATCTAGTCCGCGCTTCATTTGAAACCTGCTTCGCGAGGTTCGCCGCGGTTTCGGCAAGCTCCTTTAGGCGCTCCGCAGAGATAGGGCCGTGAGCCAGCATGATCGGCGCTAGGCCCGCGGCCGCCATCGCGACTAGATTAGTGAACTCCACTTGTGTCATGCCCGGGCTCCCAAAAAAGTAACGGAGGATCGCATCGTACACGCGCGCCGCAAATTACTTGCCCTGGGTCGGCGCACAGCCTCGAACTTCTTCGCAAGTGCCGCCGCCCGCTTCACCGCCTCCTGGAAATCGGGCCACGCACGCCCGGATTCTCTCTCCGCTTCGCCGCCGGCTCTGCACAGTGGCGGGGTACCAGACCCGGTACGGGCGATTCAGTCTCCGTTCAGCTGCGGACCGGCAAAGATACTGTAGTCCCAGCTCAAAGGACGCGCAGTGGAATGTCTGTAGCCTCCGAAACGACGACACCATCGGCGCATCAGTCGCTGCCTTTTACCTCATTGTGCCCAAAGTGTAAGCGCGAGCGGCAACAGGACAGTTACACGCGCAGCGCTCTTCGCGAGTTGCTCGATACGCGAACCACAATCGATGCCCGTTGTGCAACGTGCAATGAGACTTGGCCGATCAGTGACCGGGAACGGACCGGGATTTCAAAGCGAGTTTAGCCGGGCACACGTTTGTGTCGCGAAGTGACAATTCTACTTCCGGTGAGGTCAAGCGGCGTCGTGTGGGCGGATCGTAGTAGGTGGCGAGCGGTCGCGCTTTAACCCTGACGTCATCCTAATGTGATTGCGCGCGTCTGCGTCTCAGCTCTTCTTACGCGCCGCCTCGAACCTTTCCGCCAGCACGCGCGTGGAGAACGTCCCGGCACGAGCCCTCGGCATTGAGCCGCAATTGCGCGTCAGCGAAGGTAGAAATTCGCGGGATGCAGGAGAAACGTTAGATAAGACGCCAGTAGAAGCTCAGGCGAAAGGCTTGACTGATTAAATACGGGACAGAACCTCGTCCGATATCTCGACATTCGAATATACGTCCCGGACTTCGTCCAGGTCCTCCAGTGCCGTGAGCAGCCGCACCATCCGCTCGGCGCTCTCGCCGCTAAGTTCCAGCGCGGTGGCGGCGCGCTGCGTCACCTCGGCGGTCGCCGGCGCGAAGCCGCAGTGCGTGAGGACCGCGCACACGGTGTCAAACTCGAACGGGTCGGCCAGGACTTCGACTGAGTGATCGGCGCTGGGCACGACATCCTCGGCGCCCGCCTCGAGTGCCACGCGCATCAGCGCCTCCTCGTCCGTGCCGGGCGGATAGGTCATGAGCCCGACGGTGTTGAACAGGTAGCTGACCGAGCCGTCGGCTCCGAGGTTGCCGCCGTGCTGGGCAAAAGCGCGCCGCACCTGGGTGCGCACGCGTCCCCCGTCATCGGTCAGGCAGTCCACCATCACCGCCGCGCCTCCCGGCCCGTAGCCCTCATAGCGGACGCGTTGCAGCCCCTGGGCTGCCGGATGCGCGAGCGCGCGGTCGCGGCGGCGCGATTGCACGCTCTCACGGCGCTGGATGTTAGCCCACTTGCTATGTCCGGCCATGCTAGAGGTCGCCGTAAAAACAGTCGCGTATGATACCGTTAATCCTGCGCGAACAACACGTTGCGCGCCATTTTTCTGCCTCAGACGAGGCTTCGAGCATGGAAACGAGCCTCCCCTGCCCACCCGCCATCCGCGACGCCGTCGCGGAGGCGCGCACGCGCCTCGAAGCGCTGGGCGCGGGGAGCGAACTGGCGCAGGCCGCCGAGGCGGCCGGCATCATCGGGGGACTCACCGAGAACACCGAGCTCGCGCTGGCGCTGCTCGCGCACGCCGCGCTCGCCGGCGGTGCGCTCACGAGCGAGCAGTGCACCGGCGCCCTCGGGGCCTCATCGGCGCAGATCACCGCGGCGCTGGTACGGCTCGGCAACCTCGGGCTGCCACGCGACTGGTCTCCCGGGCGCGGGCTCGATACCCGCCAGACACAGACGCTGCGCAAGATGCTGCTGGCCGTCGTCAGCGACCCGCGCCTGATCCTGGCCCGGATCGCCGAGGAGCTCGTGGCGCTGCGCCATGGCCGCGACCTGAGCTCCACGGAGCGCGCACGCCGTGCCTTGGAGGCACGGGCCATCTATGCGCCGCTGGCCAACCGCCTGGGCGTGTGGCAGCTCAAATGGGAGCTCGAGGACCTCGCCTTCCGCTATCTCGAGCCGGACGAGTACCGCCGGGTCGCCGCCGCGCTGAACGAACGCCGCGCCGACCGTGAGCGCTACATCGAGCTGGTGTGCGAGGAGCTGCAGACGCTGTTGCAGGCGGCCGGCGTCGGCGCCGAAGTCTACGGACGGCCGAAGCACATCTACAGCATCTATCGCAAGATGCAGCGCAAGCACCTCGATTTCTCGCAGCTGTTCGACGTGCGCGCGGTGCGCGTCGTGGTGGACTCGGTACCGCAATGTTACGCCGCGCTCGGGGTGGTACATGGTCGCTGGCCCTACATCCCCGGCGAGTTCGATGACTACATCGCCACGCCCAAGGGCAACGGCTATCGCTCGATCCACACCGCCGTCATTGGTCCGCAGGCACGCAGCGTCGAGGTGCAGATCCGCACCCGCGAGATGCACGAGCACGCCGAGCTCGGCGTGGCGGCGCACTGGACCTACAAGGAAGGCGGCCCGCGCGATGCGCAGTACCAGCGCAAGATCGAGTGGGTGCGCCGCTTGCTCGAGCCCGGCGAGGCCGGTGGCGCCGATGCCGACCGCGATCTCATCGAGGGCATGCGCGCCGAGCTGTTCGAGGACCGGGTGTACGTGCTTACGCCCAAGGGCGAAGTGATCGATCTGGTCCGCGGGGCGACCCCGCTTGATTTTGCCTACCAGGTGCACACCTCCCTCGGTCACCGCTGTCGCGGCGCCAAGGTCAACGGGCGCATCGTGCCGCTCACCTACCCGCTGGTGAACGGCGAGATCGTCGAGATCATCACCGGCAAGCAGGAGACCCCGAGCCGCGACTGGCTCGCGCCCGAGCAGGGCTACCTCGTCTCGGCCCGCAACCGCAGCAAGGTGCGCGCCTGGTTTCGCAAGCAGAACGCCGGGGACAACCGCAGTGCGGGTCGCGAGATTGCGGAGCGCGAGCTCACGCGCATCGGAGTGAGGCCCGAGCAGTTCGCCGCGCTCGCCCAGGAGCTCAAGGCGCGCGACACGGAGCGCTTGTACGAGCTCATCGGGGAGGGCGAACTCAGCGTCACGCAGCTGCTGCAGGCGGCGCAGCGTCTGTTCGAGCCGCCGCCACGCACGCTGCTGCGCACGACCCGGGGGCCGGCGAAGCGCCGGCGCGGCTCGCCGGTGGAAATCGAGGGCGTCGGCGATCTGCCGATTACGCTGGCGCGCTGCTGTGCACCCCTGCGGCCGCAGCCGATCACCGGCTACGTCACCCTCGGACGTGGGGTCACCGTGCATCGCAGCGACTGCGCGAGCCTTGCGCGCATGGGTGCGCTCAAGCCCGAGCGGCTGCTGAAGGTGGAATGGACGAACGCCGCCGACCAGGACGGCTTGAACGTCGTGCTCGCCGTCAGCGCCTATGACCGTCGGGGGCTGCTGCGCGACCTCACCGAGGTACTGGCGGTCGAACGACTCTCGATCGATGCCGCCAGCACCCGCACCGACCATGACACCGGCCTTGCCGACTTTGCGCTGACCGTAGCGGTGCGCGACCTCGAGCAGCTGGCGCGCGTCCTGCGCCGGCTGAGCGGGGTCGCCAACGTGATCGAAGCGCGCCGCCAGCGCTAGCGATTGAGCGAGTCGATCGAGCGCTTGTCGGCGTTGAGGGCCGCCTCGTGCACCGCTTCCGAGAGCGTCGGGTGCGCGTGGATGGTGCGTTGCAGGTCCTCGCTGCTGGCCGAGTACTCCATCGCAAGGACCGCCTCGGCGATCAGCTCGCCGGCCAGGGGACCAATGATGTGCACGCCGAGGATCTCATCGTCATCGCGCGCCGCGAGGAGCTTGGCGAAGCCGCTGGACTGTTCCATGGCGCGCGCCCGGCCGCTGGCCAGGAACGGGAACATCCCGACCTTGTAGTCGCGGCCGCTCGCCTTCACCTGCTCCTCGGTGAGCCCCACCCAGGCGATCTCGGGCGCGGTGTAGATGACCGAGGGGATGACCTTGTAGTTCATCTCCCCGTAGCGGCCGGCGATCAGGTCGGCAACCATGACGCCCTCTTCCTTGCCCTTGTGCGCGAGCATGGGTCCGCGCACGCAGTCCCCGACCGCCCAAACGCCCTCGGCGGTGGTGCGACAGTGGTCATCCACCTGGATGAAGCCGCGCTCGTCGAGCTCAACGCCCGTGCCGGAGGCCAGCAGGTCCTTGGTGTACGCGCGCCGGCCGATGGCGACCACCACGCGATCGACCGTGAGATGCTGCTCGCCCTTGGCGTCGCTGTAAGTGACCTCCACCGCCGCGCCCGCGGGCGCCGCACCGGTCACCTTGGCGCCCAGGCGAATATCCAGTCCCTGCTTCTTGAAGTGCCGCAGCGCTTCCTTCGCGACCTGTTGATCGGCGATGGCCAGAAACTCCGGCAGCGCCTCGAGCATCACCACCTGCGAGCCGAGCCGTCGCCACACGCTGCCCAGTTCCAGGCCGATCACGCCGGCGCCGATGACCGCCAGGCGCTGGGGCACGGCCTCGAAGTCGAGCGCCCCCCAGGAGTCCACGATCACGGGCGCCTTGAACGGGGCGCTGCGCAGTTCGATCGGGGCGGAGCCGGGGGCAAGAATCACCTGCCGGGCACTGAGCGTGCGGGGCGCGCCGCCGTGGGCTGTGAATTGCACCTGCCGTCCCGCGAGCAGCCGTCCGTGTCCCTGCAGCGGGGTCACGCCGGCGGCCTTGAAGAGCGCGAGGATCCCCTGGGTCATGCCGCGCACGATGCCCGCCTTGCGCTTCTGCATCTGCGCGAGATCGAGCGTCGCGGAGGTCACCTTAATCCCGTGGACGGCGATCTCCTCCTGCACGCGGTGATACAGCTCGCTGGACTCAAGCAGCGCCTTGGAGGGAATGCACCCGGCATTCAGGCAGGTGCCGCCAAAGGCGGCGGTGCCATCGCGGTTCTTCCACTCATCGATGCAGGCCACCGTGAGGCCGTTCTGCGCGGCACGAATCGCGGCCGGGTAGCCCGCGGGCCCCCCGCCGATCACGATGACGTCAAACTGCTCGGCCGGAGCCTGGGACTTGTTCTCGTTAGGCATCGCTGCAGGTACCGAAATTTCGGGGCCCCGGACAGTACCACAAAGGAAGAATGGGGCGCCGCGGGACCCCGGAGGCGGCGCGGGACACGATCAGAACCCAGCCTCGATCAAAGACTTAGGACCGCGGAAGGTCAACCCCCGGAGGTGCGCGGTCACAAAACCAAAACATTTGCGCCCTACGCTGGGCGATCCGTCTTCACAGCTTCGAAAGTGATCGCCCATGAGTAGCGTCCTCGCCGAGCGCGCCAGTGTCCCTTCCGCCATCCGGCCGAGCCTCGATCACCGGCCGAGCCCCGGCACGGTCTTCCTCTTCCTCGGACTGCTCGCCATCGGGCTCACCTACGCCGGCTACAGTCTGGTGAACGACATCGGCAGCACCGCACAGACGATGACGCTGCTGCCCTACCTGCTGCTGGGCGTGGCGCTGCTGATCGCCCTCGGCTTTGAATTCGTCAACGGCTTTCACGACACCGCCAACGCGGTGGCCACCGTCATCTACACCCATGCGCTGCAGCCGCCCGCGGCGGTGGTCTACTCCGGGACGCTCAACTTCCTCGGCGTGCTGTTCTCGAGCGGCGCCGTGGCCTTCGGCATCATCTCGCTCCTGCCGGTGGAGCTGATCCTGCAGGTCGGCACCAGCGCCGGCTTTGCCATGGTGTTCGCGCTGCTGATCGCCGCCATCATCTGGAACCTCGGCACCTGGTGGCTGGGGCTGCCGGCCTCCTCCTCCCACACGCTGATCGGCTCGATCATCGGCGTGGGGGTGGCCAACGCCCTCATGCACGGGCGCGATGGCACGAGCGGCGTGGATTGGTCGCAGGCCGCCAAGGTCGGCTGGTCACTGCTGATCTCGCCGGTGGTGGGCTTCGTGTGCGCCGCGCTCCTGCTCCTGGTCCTCAAGGCTCTGGTCAAGAACCGCGCGCTCTACCAGGAGCCCAAGGGCATGTCCGCGCCACCGTGGTGGATCCGCGGCCTGCTCATCCTCACCTGCGGCGGGGTGTCCTTCGCCCATGGCTCGAACGACGGCCAGAAGGGCATGGGCCTCATCATGCTGATCCTCATCGGCACCGTGCCCCTGGCCTATGCGCTCAATCGTGCCCTGCCCCAGTCGAAGGTCGTGCCGTTCATCGCGATGGCCACCACCACCGAACACGCGCTGGAGAAGTACGCGACCGCCCCCGCCCCGGCGGACCCGCGCGCGACGCTCGCCACCTACGTGCGCACGCACGCGTGGAACGATGAGCTCGTCCCGGCGCTGGCGGCGGTCACCGGCAGCATCGCCGAGCAGGTGCGCGCGCGCGGCGGCTTCGCGGACATGCAGGCCTCCGCGGTCACCAACGTGCGCAACGACATGTACCTCACCTCCGAGGCGCTGCGCTTCATCGCCAAGGACCCGCACAGCAAGGCCTTCGATGCCGAGACCACGAGCGATCTTGCGGCCTTCAAAAAGCAGATCGACCGCGCCACGAAGTTCATCCCCCTGTGGGTCAAGGTGTCGGTAGCCATCGCCTTGGGGCTGGGCACGATGGTGGGCTGGAAGCGCATCGTGGTGACCATCGGGGAGAAGATCGGCAAGACTCATCTCACCTACGCGCAGGGCGCCTCGGCAGAGCTCGTGGCCATGAGCACGATCGCTGCGGCGGACATGTTCGGGCTGCCGGTCTCGACCACCCACGTGCTCTCCTCCGGGGTCGCCGGCACCATGGCGGCCAATCGCTCGGGCCTGCAGATGGCGACCCTGCGCAATCTGGTGATCGCTTGGGTGCTGACCCTGCCGGCGGCGATCATCCTCTCGGGCGTGCTCTACTGGATTTTCCGGCACGTCTTCTAGGCGGCCGGTCCCGGCCCGGACCCCCGCGCCGGCCGGGCCGTGGTCCGCGGCGGTTTGCGCCGGCTCAGATGCCGAGCAGCATGCGGCCCGGATCCTCGAGCGTGTCCTTGATGGCGACGAGGAACTGCACCGCCTCGCGCCCATCGATGATGCGATGATCGTAGGTCACCGCCAGGTACATCATCGGGCGCACCGCGACCTGCCCGTCGACCACCATCGGACGCTCCTGGATCTTGTGCATGCCGAGGATGGCACTCTGCGGTGCATTCACGATCGGCGTCGACATGAGTGAGCCGAACACTCCGCCGTTGGTGACCGTGAACGTGCCGCCGGTCAGGTCCTCGATGGCGAGCGTGCCTTCGCGCGCCTTCTTGGCAAAGTCGCCCACTTCCTTCTCGATGGCCGCGAAGCTCTTGGCGTCCGCATCGCGCACGATCGGCACGATCAGGCCGCGGTCGGTGGAAACGGCAACCCCGATGTCGTAGTACTCGTGGTAGATGATGTCGTTCCCGTCGACCGAGGCGTTCAGGACCGGGTAGCGCTTGAGCGCCTCGACCGCCGCCTTGACGAAGAAGGACATGAAGCCGAGCTTGACGCCGTGCTCCTTCTCGAAGCGCTCCTTGTAGCGCGCCCGCAGCTCCTGGATCGCCGACAGGTCGACTTCATTGAAGGTGGTGAGCAGGGCCTGCGAGGCCTGCGCCTCGAGCAGCCGCTGCGCGATACGCGCACGCAGGCGGGTCATCGGCACGCGCTGCTCGGAGCGCGCGCCGGCGGTCACCGGGCGTGCGGCAACCGCTCGGGCCAGCGCGGGGGCCGAGGCAGGTGCCGGTGCCGCGGCGGGCTTCTTACCCAGATAATCCACGACATCCGACTTGGTCAGCCGGCCGTCTCGGCCGGACGCCGGAATGCTCGCCGGGTTCAGCTGGTTCTCTTCCACCAGGCGCCGGACCGAGGGACTCAGGCGCCCCTGGTCCTTGCCGTCCTCGGGCGCTGCGGCCCTGGGGGCCACCGTTTGCGCAGCCGCTGCGGCCGCAGCCGGGCGCGCTGGGGCGGCGGCGCCTTCCTCGATGATCGCCAGCACCTGGCCGCTGGTCACGACCGCGCCGCTCTGCACCTTGATCTCGCGCACCACACCGTTGGCCGGGGCCGGCACTTCCAGCACTACTTTGTCGGTCTCCAGGTCTGCGAGGTTCTCATCCCGCGCGATCGGATCGCCGGGCTGCTTGTGCCAGGCCACGAGGGTCGCATCGGCGACGGATTCGGGCAGCTGCGGGACGCGGATCTCGGTACTCATGAGCTCTTTCTCAGCGGGGTCGCGGGTGCGGGGACGGCGGCCCGCAGACGCTGCGTGTCACGCCCGGACTCCTCGGTCGTCGTGGCATGGAGCGCGGCGGCCACGAGCGTCTGCTGCTCGAGCAGGTGGATCTTGCCGATTCCGGTGGCGGGTGCCGCCGCGGGCGCGCGCCCGGCATAGAGCACCTCGCGCTTGGCGCTCGCCAGCTCCTGCAGGCGGTGGCGGATCTGATACCAGGCGCCCTGATTCTGCGGCTCCTCCTGGCACCAGACGATCTCGCGCGCGTTCGGGTAGCGGCCGAGCGCGGCGCTGTACTCCTCGCTCGGAAACGGATACAGCTGCTCGATGCGCACCAGCGCCACGTCCTGACGGCCCTCCTCGCGGCGCGTCTTGAGCAGGTCGAAGTACACCTTGCCGCTGCAGAAGACGACCCGCCGTACGTCCTTCACCGGCAGCTCATCCAGCTCGCCGATGATCCGCGCAAAGCCGCCGTGCGTCAGGTCCTCGAGCGCCGACACCGACAGCTCGTGCCGCAGCAGGCTCTTGGGCGTCATGACGATGAGCGGCTTGCGGAAGGCCTGGCGCATCTGTCGTCGCAGCATGTGGAACATCTGCGCCGGGGTCGAGGGCACGCACACCTGCATGTTGTTCTCGGCGCACAGCTGCAGAAAGCGCTCCAGGCGTGCCGAGGAATGCTCCGGCCCGGCGCCCTCGTAACCGTGCGGCAGCAGCAGCGTCAGTCCGCAGAAGCGCTCCCACTTGGCTTCGCCGGAGCTGATGAACTGATCGATGATGACCTGGCCGCCGTTGGCGAAGTCCCCGTACTGCGCTTCCCAGATATCCAGCGTGGTCGGGTCCGTGGTCGCGTAGCCGTACTCGAAACCCATGACCGCTTCCTCGGAGAGCACCGAGTCGATCACCTGTACGCGTGGTTGCGGCTCGGCAATGTGCTGCAGCGGGATCCAGGTCGCGTCCGTGTTCTGATCGTGCAGGACGGCGTGGCGGTGAAAGAAGGTGCCGCGGCCGCTGTCCTGGCCGGTGAGGCGCACGCCGAAACCGTCCTCGACCAGCGCAGCGTACGCCAGCGTCTCCGCGCAGCCCCAGTCCAGCGGCAGCTCGCCCGCCAGCATCTTCTTGCGGTTGGTCACGACCTGCGCCACGCGCGGGTGCAACGTGAAGGCCGCCGGAAAGCTGGTAATGCGTTGCCCAAGCGCACGCAGCCGCGCAAGCTGCACGCCGGTCTCGACGCGCTCGGTCAGATCCACCTGCGAGTAGGCGCTCCAGTCGACGGTGTACTTGTTGCCGATCATCCCTAACGCGGCGCGCGCCTGCGGCCGCCCCTCATCCAGACCGCTGCGGTACTCTTCAAGCATCGCCTGCACCTGCGGCTCGGCGAGTACGCCGGCGGCGATCAGCTGGTCGGCATACAGGCGCCGGGCGGTCGGGTGCCGACGGATCTTGCGGTACATCCCCGGCTGCGTGGCCGCGGGTTCGTCCGCCTCGTTGTGACCGTGGCGGCGGTAGCACACCAGATCGATCACCACGTCCTTGCGGAAGCGCAGGCGGTACTTCAGTGCCAGGCGCGTCACGAACACCACCGCCTCGGGGTCGTCGGCGTTGACGTGAAAGATCGGCACCTCGAGCATCTTGGCGACGTCGCTCGCATAGATGGTCGAGCGCGCATCCTTGGGCTCGGAGGTGGTGAAGCCCACCTGGTTATTGATGATGACGTGCACCGTGCCGCCGGTGAAGAAGCCGCGCGCCTGCGACAGCTGCAGCGTCTCCATCACCACGCCCTGACCGGCGAAGGCGGCGTCGCCATGCACCAGCACGGCCAGCACCCGCTCCGCGCGGGCGTCGCCGCGGCGCTCCTGGCGCGCACGCACCGAGCCCTCGACCACGGGATTGACGACCTCGAGGTGCGAGGGGTTGAACGCGAGCACCGTGTGCACGCTGCCGTTGGCGGTACGCAGGTCCGCGGAGAAACCCTTGTGATACTTCACATCTCCCGAGCCGCGCAGGCGACTCGGGTCGTACGCGCCCTCGAACTCGGAGAACAGTTCCGCCGGGGACTTGCCGAGCAGGTTGACGAGCACGTTGAGCCGCCCGCGGTGCGCCATGCCGATGACGGCTTCCTCGACCCCGGCCGCACCGCTCATCTGGATCAGATCATCGAGCAGCGGGATCAGCGCATCGCCGCCCTCCAGCGAGAAGCGCTTCTGGCCGACGTACTTCGTGTGCAGGTAGCGCTCGAGTCCCTCCGCGGCGGTGAGCTGCCAGAGGATGTTGCGGCGCTCCTGCGGGCTGAAGCGGCCACGCAGACGACCTTCCTGGAACTCGTCCTGCAGCCACAGCCGCTCGTCCGAGTCGGACACGTGCGCGAACTCAGCGCCCACGGTGCCGGCGTAGATGTACTGCAGCTGCTCGAGGATGTCGCGCAGCTTCATGCGCTTGGGCGCAGTTGCGCTGCGGCTGCCGGTGAAGAACTCCGACTCCAGGTCCGCGGGCGTCAGGCCGAAATAATCGAGGTCCAGCACCCGCGGCCGCGGCCGCACACTCAGGGCAAGCGGATCGATGCTGGCGAGCAGGTGTCCGCGATTCGTCCACACCTGGATCAGGCGTGAGACGGCGGCCTGGCGCGCATCCGCGCCGGTGCCCGGCGTCACCGCCGCGGGACCCTCCAGCGCACGGGCGGCGATGGCCGCGCGCACCGGGGCATGCGGGCGCTCCTGGTGTGCCGTGGGGCCCAGGGTCGCAAAGTACGTGCGCCACTGCGCGGGCACGCTCGCAGGATCGCGCAAATACTGCTCGTAGAGCGCATCGAGAAAATCGGCGTTACCGCCGTAGAGGGGTGTCGGTTCGAGCATTGCGGAAAGCAGGCGCTGGCAGGCTCAACAGTTTAGCGAAAAAGCGGTCGTGGCGGAAAAACCGCCGGCGCCCCGGGACTTAGGCGAGGTCGAGGAGGCTGATTTCGTAGGTGATGAGCGCGCCGTAAATCCCGAGGACCAGGTACAGGAACATCCCCACGGGGATGCGGCCGAAGGCGCGCAGGCGCGCCAGCTGCGTCAGCAGCAGCACCCCGCCGGCGGTCAGCACCACCTTCACCAGCGCGAACGTAAGGGGGGATTGTCCCACCAGGGGGGCCATCAGCGGGTTGGCCTCCACGGCGATGCCGCGCTCGACGAGAACCAAGGTCAGCAGCGCATCGGTGCAGGAGCCGATGACGATCAGCATCGAGACCGCGAGCCATTGCGGATGGTGCCAGTCGACGGCGTTGACGCTGCGCTCATCGAGGCGCCGCGGCCCGCGCCGGCGCGGACGCAGGCTGCCATAGAAGAGCGCGCGCAACACGCTCGAGCGGCGCTCGGTACGTCGGCGTTCCGGAAGTCCGGCCCGGGAGCGGGGCGGGTTCGGGCCTTGTGCATCCATGGACACCGGCACTCTTCTTTTCGGTGCCGCCGGGTGGGCGGCTCGGGACCATTGTAGCCGCGCAGCGTGGCCGCAGCGGGCGCCACAAGCGTGACGCAGTTCACACTCGCTCCGCAGTACACCCCAATTCAACTTATGACGTCGCGCGTCCCACTCATATATATGATGCCCGGCGGATGCCTGCTGTAAGTCAGAGCCGGGTCGATTCGCACGCCATGCCCGACGGGCTGCCCCCGCCGCGACGCTACTGGGCGATTGCGGTGATCATTCTGGCCATCGTGATGTCGGTGCTCGACAGTACGATCGTCAACATCGCGCTGCCCTCGATCGCGCGGGACTATGCCGTCACGGCCGCGGCGTCGATCTGGGTGGTCAACGCCTACCAGCTCGC
Organism: uncultured Pseudomonadota bacterium; assembly: GCA_963806375.1. Classification (GTDB taxonomy): domain Bacteria; phylum Pseudomonadota; class Gammaproteobacteria; order Steroidobacterales; family Steroidobacteraceae; genus 13-2-20CM-66-19. The sequence continues at coordinate 590,316 of CAWDXW010000002.1, read as the reverse complement.
GATCCTCATGCTGCTGCTGCCGTTGGCGTCCCTCGGGGAGATCGTCGGTTACCGGCGGGTCTCGCAAGCCGGGTTGGCACTGTTTACCCTCGCCTCGCTGGCGTGCGCACTCGCCCCGACACTGCTCACCCTGAGCATCGCGCGCATGATCCAGGGCATCGGCGCCGCCGGCATCATGAGCGTGAATCCCGCGCTGGTGCGCTTCACCTATCCGCAGCGCTCGCTCGGGCGGGCCATCGGCATCAACGCGTTCGCGGTCGCGGCCTCCGCCGCCCTGGGTCCCACCATCGCCTCGGCCGTGCTGGCCGTGGCGCACTGGCGCTGGCTCTTCGGCATCAACGTGCCCATCGGCCTGGTGACGCTCGCGATCGCGCTGCGGGCGCTGCCGGAGTCGGAACGCTCGCAGCGCCGGCTGAACTATGTGGGCGCACTGCTGTACGCCGGGTCCTTTGGCGTGGCGCTGAGCGGGCTGCAGGCGCTGGCACATCACGCTGCCACGCCCCTGGCCGTCGCTCAGATCGGCCTGGGGGTTCTTTTGGGATGGCTCCTCACGCGTCACGAGCGCGGCAGGGCCGCGCCGCTGCTGCCCTTCGACCTGCTGGCGCGCCCGATCTTCACGCTCTCGATCGCCACCTCGGTCTGCAGCTTCATGGCGCAGATGAGCGCCTTCGTGGCACTGCCGTTTGAGATCCAGCGTCTCGGCCATAGCGTGGTGGCGACGGGACTCTTCATGACGCCCTGGCCGCTGGCGCTGGCGCTCGCCGCACCGCTCGCCGGGCGTCTCGCCGACCGCCATCCGGCCGGGATCCTCGGCGGCGTCGGTCTTTTGCTCCTGACGACAGGACTGCTGCTGCTCGCGCTGTTTCCCGCCGGCGGCAGCGCCGCCGGCCTGGTGTGGCGCATGGCGCTGTGCGGGTTCGGCTTCGGCCTTTTCCAGGCGCCCAACAACCGCACTATCATGGCCTCGGCGCCGCGGGCCCGCAGCGGCGCCGCGGGCGGGATGCTGAGCGCGGCGCGGCTGGCGGGCCAGACCCTCGGCGCTGCGAGCGTGGCGATCCTGTTTCGCGCCTACGGCGCGGCGGGCTCGAACCTTGCGTTGTATCTGGCGGCGCTGCTCGCCTTAGCGGGCGCCGCGGTGAGTTTCGGGCGGCTGAAACACGTGTCGCCCTGAGAGGAACTTGACGTATGAGCGACAGCAGCACCGCAGGCGCACCGACGCCGGTAAAGCCACCCTTTACGCTGGCTTCTGCCACCACCAAGGTGCGCATGGCGGAGGATGCCTGGAACAGCCGCGACCCGGAACGGGTCGCGCTCGCCTACTGCGAGGACAGCCAATGGCGCAACCGTGCCGAGTTCCTCGAGGGCCGCGCGGCGATCCGCGAGTTTCTGCGGCGTAAATGGGCGCGCGAACTCGACTACCGGCTGATCAAGGAGATCTGGGCGTTCGGGGATGAGCGCATCGCGGTGCGTTTCGCGTACGAGTGGCACGATGACTCGGACCACTGGTTCCGCTCGTACGGCAACGAGAACTGGGAATTCGATGCAGCAGGACTCATGCGCCGGCGATACGCCTCGATCAACGATCTGCCGATCAGCGAGAGCGAGCGCCGGTACCACTGGAGCGCGCCGGGCGCGCGCCCAGTCGGCCACGCGGGCTTAAGCGAGCTCGGCCTCTAGGCGCAGGACGGAGCGGGCGCCGCCCGCCCCGCTAGCCGAGCGCGTGCTTGAACAGCACCAGTAAGCGCGCCCAGGCGTGCTCGGCCTGCTCGGGGTTGTAGACCTGGGAATCCGGCGGACACCAGCCGTGCATGGTGCCCGGATAGACCTCGATTTCCGCCGGCAGGTGCGCAGCGGCGAATGCCGCCCGCAGCACGTCCTTGGTCTGCGGTTCCTTCTGGTCGTCATTCGCGGCGATCGCGAACAGGTACTGCGCCTTGATCTGCGGGACGAGCAGGTGCGGGCTGTCGGGCTTGTCGGTGACCAGGCCCCCGCCATGAAAGGAGCCGCCGGCCCCCACGCGCGCCGGCACCGCCGCGGCCGTGCGCATCGTCAGCGGTCCGCCCATGCAGTAGCCCGTCGTGCCGACTTTCCTTTTCTTGTCCACCGCCGCCTGTGCGTCGAGCCAGGCAACGAACGCTTTGGCGTCCGTGAACGCCGTCTGCTGGGTTAGTGCGCCCATGAGCGCCATGAGAGCCGAACGCGTCGCCGCATCGTTGAAGTCCGGGTGCTCTGGCGCCGTCGGTGCCCTCTTCTGCCGGTAGAAGGGATTGACCACCAGGACCGCATAGCCCGATTCCGCCAGACGGCGGCCCATCTGACGAAACGCCGGGCGCAGGCCGAAGATGTCCGGCCATACGAGGACACCCGGGTGCGTCCCCTTGGCCGGATACACGAAGTAGGCGTCCGCCGTACCGTCGGGCGTCTTGATCTCGACCTCGGCTTCGATCACCTCGACGGCCGCCGCCACCGCAGGCAGCAACGAGAGCACGCCAGCGCCAACCGCCAGAGCACCAAACTGCCGTCGCGACAGCGCGCCGGACTTCAGCTGGTACTCGGTCATTGCATCGAACGCATCCTGATCACACACGGTCGCCTCCAGTCGGACGCTCGGGAAGGTACACGGACTCCGCGGCCCCGGCGCGGCATGTTGCCCTGCCCCCCGCAGGCCCCGCAAGGGAAGCGGCGCCGCCGCACGGCCCGCGCAGCAGCCCCCCCACGCCCAAGATGGGACGACGGCCGCACCGCAGCGCTGCCCGCGGACGAGACCCGGCGCCCACGGCTGCGTTTGTGACTCGTTTGGAACCCGTGCCGCACCCTGTGGTAACCGCCCAGTGCCTGATTGCGCAGGGCCTAGCGGTACCCGATCCGCTCGGACTGGGACTGGCCACGGGTGCTTACGGTGCCCTGATGAGCGCCAGCGGCAGCGCGGCCGACCGGATCTTCTATCCGGGTCCGCTGCTGCGTGCTACGCACTGGGAAACCACGGCGGTCGGGGAACTGCGCGAACATGCGGCAACAGCTGGCGGAGCGGCTGTTGCCGGCGCCATGCCTCGAGCGCGCACACGTGCCGGTGCGCCTCGGCGTCGGGGGCCAGCACGCCTCGGCGTAGCAGGTCAGCGGCCATCTCATGCCCTGCGGGCATGCAGTCAGAAGCAACGGGTGTTGGCGCCCGGCGCGTGGCACGCGCTACGGTATGCGCGGACGTCGTGGCGCGTGAGCCATCCTGGTGAGTTGGATGACCCCCTCGTTCGATTTTCCGTGCGCTCGCGCGCCACGCGCGTCCACCCGCATCAGCCCGAATCTGCAACACTGCACCGCGCCAAGGCTGTCCTGGCGACAGCGCGCGTATTCCGGCGCGCCCATGCAGTTCCCGCCGTCCCCTCTGTCGTCACCCTGCTCAGTTGCGCCGAATTGCGTAATATCCGCCGTCCCAGTTGCTGCCATAAGGACTGCCATTGTTGGGAAATGTAACTATGTCTCCGGAGCTCAGCGAGTTTGTGCTGCTGGTGAGCGCCGTGCTGGTGCTGGCCGCGTTCTTCGGCCGTCGGCTCCTGCGCCGGCGGGCGCGCCCGGCGTTCGGAAACGTCGTTTCGCTCGGCCTCGCGGCGGCGGGCATCGCGCTCGCCGGATGGGTCGCCTGGTCACACTTCGCGCCGGGTCTGGCAGCGCTGCCACCACCGCCGGCCACCGTCAATACCACCGCCGAAGCGGCCCCGCTCGCTCAGGCTGAGCCCGTGCCGACCGCGATTGCCGCCCTCCAGGAGTGTACGGCTGCCACGCCTCCCTCGGCGGTTCCCGAGGGCAGCAAGTCATCGCGGGAACAGATGCTCGCCGCACGCGCCGCATTCCAGCAATACGATGCCGCAACCAATGCGTTCACCCAGTGCGTGGACCAGACGATCGAGCGCGTGATCAAACAGTTTCCGCAGGCGTCGCCCGCGGACCTGGACACGCTCAAGACGTTGCGTAACGGCGCTCACAATACGGCCGTCGACCAGGAACAGGCGTTCGCCGACCAACTGAACGCACAGGTACGCGCGTTCAAGGCGAAGCACCCGAGCCCCTGAGCATCATCGAGCGCGATCGCGCGCCAGCGACGTGCCGAACGCCGCCGTCTGGCCGCCCCCGCTGCGGCCCTCACTGAGCTCAGAAAGTCTCCCGGTACGGCCGCAGATCAAGTTCGTGCGTCCAGGCGTTGCGGGGCTGGCGATGCAGCTGCCAGTAGGTTTCCGCAATTGCCTCCGGTCTCAAGAGCGTGTCCGCCGGAGCGGCGGCCCCGCGCTGCGAGGCGCGCGCGCGCAGTTGCTCGGCGTCGATTCCGCCGTCGATCACGATATGCGCCACATGCACGCCCTGCGGCCCGTACTCGCGCGCACAGCTCTGGGCCAGCGAGCGCAGGGCCGCCTTCGCGGCCGCAAAGGCGACGAACGGGCCACGCCCACGCAGTGAGGCGCTCGCGCCGGTAAACAGCAGGCTGCCACCCCCTGCGGCCAGCAGCCGCGGAAGCGCTGCGCGCGCGAACAGGAACCCGGCATAGGCGCTGCCGCGCCAGGTCGCTTCGAACTGCTCCGGTGTCAGTTCCAAGGGTGTCCCGCGCACCAGGTTGCCCGCGTTGAAGATCGCCGCCCGCAGCGTGCCCAGCTGTGCAATCTGCGTCCCCAGACGCGCCGCGTCCGTGGGCGAACTCATATCCCCGGCGAGCGGGTGTGCCGGGGCGCCGGCAGCGACCATCGCAGCGCTCAGGGCGTGCAGACGCTCGGTACTGCGCGCCGTGAGCACCGTGAGCAGCCCCTCCTGTGCGAACCGGCGCGCGAGGGCGGCGCCAAGTCCTGCGGATGCGCCCACGCCTGCGATCCAGGCGAGTTCGCGCGGTGGGCCGGCGGATGCTGGGTTTGCGAATGCCATGGGTGATCCCTTGTTTGCGGTCAGCCGGGCGCGCGACTGGCTGCGCCCACACACGAGCTTATGCCATCCGCGCCTCCTCGCCGCAGCACTGCCACGAACGCGTACAGGGTTTCTCTTCCGCCTGATAGACACCGCACGCGCGGCCGCCGCGGACGTACCCGCGTCACCAGCGCGAGCCGATTCCCACGTAGATTCCGTGCGGCATGAAGCTCAGGATGATCGGTGACTCGGTTCGGTTGTGCATGAGCCAGCCCATGCCAGTTCCCAGCGCAAATCCGGCGATCACGTCCGTCTGCCAGTGCGCCTGCAGTTTCAGGCGCCCGATCGCGTCGTAGACCGGCAGCAGTTCGAGCGCATAGACCGACGGGTGCTCCGCTGCATATTCCAGTACTACCGGCGTGACGATGGAGCTGACTGCCGTAACCTCCCCGCTCGGGAAACTCTCGTTACCGTGGCCCTTGAACCACAGGTTCGGGTCGTTGTTGCTGTCGATGGGACGCACGCGCGAGAAGGCGACCTTCATGACCTGAGCCACGATCCCGGCCGCGGCAGACGAATCGATCGAGGTCCACAACGTATGCCCGAAGCGCGTCTCCCCGCCCTCCCACAACCCGCCGATCACCTCCCCGCCGATCAGGCCGTACTCCAGGATCTGCTGGTAGCTGCGTTTCCACGGCCCGCTGTCATCGTAAGTCCATTCGTGGTCAATGCCGGCGCGGCAGTCGCGGGGCCCGATCAGGAACGCAAACGCGCCGGCGGTGAGGGCGAGCAGGGAACGCCTCAGGCTCGGGTACCGTTGTGCGACGCGGGGGGTGGACATGTGCCTGGGGCCTCAACCTGAACGGACAAAATCAGCATAAGAGCGCCTTGCTTAAGGCAGAATTAAGCGCCCGATGCGGCAGTCGGGGCCAGTAACAGGGGGGGCGGTGCGAATCCTCTTGGTCGAAGACGATCAGTTGCTCGGTGAAGCCATCCGCGACGGACTGCGTCAGGATGGCTGCGTGACGGACTGGGTACGGGACGGCGGCGCTGCGCTTGCGGCCCTGTCGACCTCGCGCTTCAGCGCCGTGGTGCTGGACCTGGGTCTGCCGGCCGGCGACGGGCTGGGGGTGCTGCGCTGGCTGCGCCAGAGCGGGCGCTCGACGCCAGTGGTGATCGCTACGGCGCGTGACCGGCTCGCCGATCGCATTGCCGGACTCGACGCCGGAGCCGATGACTACCTGATCAAGCCGTTCGACATCGAGGAGCTGGCGGCGCGGCTGCGGGCCGTCACCCGGCGGGTGGACGGCTGCCTCGAATCGCAGCTCGCCGTAGGCGATGTGGTGCTTGACCTGCGCCAGCGCGTGGTCACCTACCAGGGCGCTCCGGCGGCGCTCACCGCGCGTGAATATGCGGTCGTGGAACTGCTGATGCGCAAAGTTGGCTGTCTCGTCACGCGCGCCGAGATCGAAGGAGAAATCTATGGCTTCGAGGACGACATCGCCAGCAACGCGATCGAGGTCCATATCCACAACCTGCGCCGCAAGCTCGGGAGCGCCTTCATCACCAACCTCAAGGGTCGCGGCTACCGTATCGACCCGGCCCAGCAGGCCTGAGCGACCCTGGTCCTTGCGCCGGCGCATGGCGATCGCCGCGGCGGCGGCGGCGTGCGCGGTGTTCCTGCTGCTGGGCGCCCTGGTCTATCGCGCCGTGGCCACCAGCACCGCCACGCAGTTCGATGAGTTGCTGCAGCAGCAGGCAGCGCTGGCCCTGCGGTATGCCGACCACGAGTACGAGGAGGGTGAGACCGACGTGGTGCCGCCAGCGCCTTATGATCAGCCCGAACTGATGCCCTTCGAAGTCGTCTACCAGCTCACGATCGCGGACAAGCTGCTCTACCGCTCCGCCGGCGCCCCACAGGCGCCGCTCGGTAGCGGACTCGCGACCGGGTACACCAATGTCATGCTGAATGGCGAGGCATGGCGGGTGTACTCCTTGGCCTCGGCCTCCACACCGCTCCTGATCCACATGGCCGAGCCGCTCAAGTATCGCAGCGCACTGCTCGCGGGCACGCTGCGGGCGGTGGCGCTGCCGCTGTGTGGCGCGCTGGCACTGCTCACGATCCTGATCGCCCTCGTGACCGAGCGCGCCTTTCGCCCCGTGCGGCGCATCGCCGCAGACCTGGCGGGTCGTGGGGCCGATGACCTGTCGGCGGTCAACACCGCAGAGATGCCCATCGAGACCCACGCGCTTGGAGTGGCGCTGAACGGGCTGTTGGCGCGGCATGCCGAAGTCCTGGCACGGGAGCGGCGCTTCACGGCCGACGCCGCGCATGAGCTGCGCACTCCGCTGGCCGCGCTGCGCGCGCAGGCGCAGGTCGCCGCCCGCGCGACCAGCGCCGCGGAGAGCCGCCATGCTCTGGATAAGCTGCAAACCAATATCGACCGCACGACGCACCTGATGAGCCAGCTGCTGTCGCTGGCACGCATCGAGCCCGGCGCCCGCGAAGCCGCCGCGCAGGCCAGCCCGGCGAAAATGATCGTGGACCTCGTGCTCGAAGACGTCACGCCCGCCGCACGCGAGCGTAAGGTCACACTGGCGGTGCCTGACTGCCCTCAGGTGCTGCCCGGATCCCCTGAGCTGCTGTACCTGTTAATCCGCAACCTCCTGGAGAATTCCATCCGCAATGTGCCGCCGGGCGGCCACGTGGGCCTTGAGATCCGCAGCACCGCCCGGGGCACCGTGCTCACGGTGGTGGACGATGGCCCGGGGATCCCGGCGGCCGAGCGCACGCGCGTGTTCGAGCGCTTCTACCGGATTGCCGGCAGTGCCACCGGGGGCAGTGGGCTCGGGCTCTCGATCGTGCAGCGGATCGTCGAGATTCTTTGCGGCACCATCGAGCTGTCGGCGCCGCCCGGCGGCAGCGGCCTGAGCGTAACGATCAGCCTGCCGCCCGCGGCCGCGGCGAACCAGTCAGCGGCTTGATTCGCGCTGCCGACCCGGCCGCCGGATCCCGCACCCCTGTCTAGCCGTCAGACTTCGGCTTGACCTTGAACTTCTGGCCGCCGACGGTCGCCTGATACATCGCGCCGCCCTTGACGATGGTGAAGACTGCGAGGCCCTTGTAGTACTCGGCCGCCGTCGTCGCATCCTTCTTTCCTCCGCTGGCTCCCGCGCTGGCACCGGTCGTGCCGACGCCGGCCCCGGCCGCAGCCGTTAACGCGACGGCGCTCACGTCAGCGCCGAACTCGAAATTGCCCTGCGTGAATTCATTGAAGGAACGCGCATCCTGGAAAAAGATGATCTCGCTGTAAGCCTGGCCACCGAGCTGAAAGCCGACGCTGAGCTGCGTGACCGAGACGTCCTGCACCCACTTGCCGTGGTTATAGACCCGCCCGGACCCGTAGGCACCCCCGACCACCAGACCGCCCTTGCCGATGGTCGGAAAGACCGCATAGCCATACGAATTCTTGAAGTAGGCGGCGCTTTGCCCGGCGTTCTTAAACAGAGCGACCGTGTCGCTGTAGGAGTCCGCCCAACTGGCAGCACTGGCCAGCACCATCACCGAAGACACCAAAAACCCGGCCAAGCCCTTCATGATTCAACTCCTACATTGCACTGCATTGAGACGGCTGATTCGGTTCAAACGTCGCGGTGGTCGCATTTCGGCGGCCGTGCCGTCACCCAATGGACCGGCTGCACCCGCGGCGCAGCCATTGTGCACGGCTTGTCCTTCAGAGTCATTGCGCCTTTGTTGCGCGCAGCACAGCGAAATCACGCCACCGGACGACTCTAGTGGGGGTGCTCGCCGGATGCTATCCGCACGAATCCCTATGCGCTACCAGGGGTGCTGGCACGCGCCGACGTCCGTCGGGCTCTTGGCGATTCAGGACCGCATAACAGCGGTCCGGTCAGACTCGCGGCGCCGTAGAATGGCTCACGCGGAGGCCCGGAATCTCGATCCGACAGTCCCTGAACGAGTGAGTCACTGAACCGTCAGATCCCATGAATCGCGTAACCGATCAGGCGTACCCACCACCGGCCGAGAGCTCTGGCTACTCGTGGCCGCGGCGGCTGCTGAACACCGTGCGCTTCGGACTCGCGCGTCTGAGCTCGCTGGATGGCTACGTCAGCGCGCCTGCGGCACCATTTGCGGCCACCTTCGTGGGCCCGGCGCGGGACGTGATCACCCGGCACATCTACCGCTTCGGGGCGCACGAGCCCGTGATCACGCGCTATGTCATGGAGCACGTGCGGCTGACCGCGGACGACGTCGCCCTGGATATCGGCGCCAACATTGGCTGGTACAGCGTGCTGTTGAGCCGGCTCAGCACCCCCGGGGCGCACATCTACGCATTTGAGCCGGATGTTGAGACCTTTGTTCTCCTGCAGCGCAACCTGCATGGCAACGGCGTGACCAACGTGACCGCGGTCAACTGTGCGCTGGGGGCCGAGGCCGGCGTTGGCCAGCTGCGCCGCTACAAGCACAGTAACAATGGCCGACACTCGCTGCTGGGAGGCACAGCCGGTCGCGACATGCTCTCGGTACGCATCGAGACTCTCGCCGCGTTCTGGCAGGAACACCAGCTCGCGTCGCGGCCGCTGCGCTTCATGAAGGTCGACGTCGAGGGGTTCGAGTACTTCGTGCTGCGCGGGGCGGGCGAGTTGCTCGCCCGCTGTGCGTGCCTGCTGCTGGAGTACTCCCCTGAAGGCCTGCAGTGCGCCGGACTGGATCCCTCGGTTCTGACCGCACTGCTGCGGGCGACCGGGCTGACGTTGCAGGTATTCACGGCCAACGGACTGACGCCCATCACCGTCGATGGCCTCGCACAGCTGCATTCGCAGCACGATCTGGTCCTGACCCCGGGGCATTGACACCCCGTCCTCCTGCCGGCACTCTCGCGCGGCCTGTGCCCGCAGCGGTTGGTCCAAGGTCCCATTGGCACCTTGAACAGCTTGTGAAATAAGCGAGCCGAAGGCGTTTAATGCGCATCCACTCAGATTCAGGAATCCTCATGCGACATCTGACCCCAACTCTCGCTGCGGCATCGGCTGCAGCCCTGCTCAGCGCAGCCGTGTTGGCCGATACGCCGGCCGCGGTGGCGCCGGCCACGGATCCGGGAGCGCTGTCCTCCAGCCTCGGGCTGTACGTCTTTCCGGCCAAGAACCAGACGGCGAAGACGCAATCCAGCGACGAGGCCTCGTGTTTTGGCTGGGCCAAGACCCGCACGGGCGTCGACCCCATGGCAATCAAGCCCCAGGCCACGGCCGCTCCGCAGCAGGCCTCCTCCACGACCTCTCCCGCCGACGCCGGCAAGGGCGCTGTGGCAGGAGGTGCGGTGAAGGGCGCCGTTCTTGGCACGGCAGTCGGTGCAATAGCCGGAGATGCGGGCAAGGGTGCTGCGATCGGGGCAACCACCGGGGTGTTCGCCGGGGCGGGTGCCAAGCGCCAGGCAAAGTCCCAGGCCGCGGCGGCGCAGCAGCAGCAGCAGGCCGTGGCCGACCAGGCGGCGGCTTCGGCCGCTGCCGCCTCGGTTGCCGAACAGAAGTCCGACTACAACAAGGCGTTCTCCGCGTGCATGGAAGGCAAGGGCTACACGATCAAGTGACCGCCGTCGTCCCCTCATCCACGTATGCGCCATCCCTACGCCCTGACGGCGCGCGGGCGTTCCTTCCGAGCGTGACACGAACACTCGCCGCGGCACCCTAGCCGTGAGCGCCGAAGGACCGCAACCCCGCTCTGAGGTTTCGACTGGCGGAGCACGGCTGTGAAAGTCTGCGTCTCGGCTGCCGCACGCGTGCTGGCGATTGCCCTGCTCGTGCCGCTCGCGGGCTGCACGCTGTACGATCAGTACAGTCCCTCCAAGCGCGCCGCGCGCAAGCAGGTCGCGCAGTTGCAGAGCCTGCAGCTGACGATCATGAGCTTTGCTGATGAGTACGTCGCGCGCACAGGCGAGGCCATCACGCGCTTCCAGGCAGAAACCGATAGCCCGGAGAACCGGCTGCTCACGCAGGACTGGCGCGTTCAGCAGGCCACCGCCGCCTACACGATCGCCAGTGGCCCGAGCCCGGTCACCAATGCGCTCGACATGGTCGTGCTGGCGTCCCTCAGCCGCATGCGGCTCGAGGACCAGTGGGTGAACGAGCGCTTCGGCGTGCGCATAAAGCCCATGCAGGAGATCTATCGCAAGGTCGAGGCCGAAGCCTGGCAGCTGCTGGTGGGTGTTCTGACCGAGGCGCAGATCGGGCGCCTGCGGGAAATCATGGCCCAGTGGCGCGCAAGCCACCCCGAGGTCCAGGGAGTCTCGTACGTGCACTTCCGCGACTTCGCCGATTCCGTGGGCGCTGGAGGGGTGGGGCAAGACGCGCAGGGCGCGAGCCTCTTTTCCATGCTGGGAATCGATCCGTTCTCTTCCCTGGATCCTGCCGTGCGCGAAATCACCCAGAGCCGCGCCCTGGCGGAGCGCACGATCTACTACTTGCAGCGCGCCCCGACGCTGCTCGACATGCAGGTCGTGCGCCTGACCTATCAGTTTGCCGTGATGCCCGAGAGCAAGGCGCTGCTCGGCGATTCCCAGCGGCTCTCACTCATCGGCAGTGCATCGGATCAGCTGGTCCAGAGGCTGCCGAGTATGCTGGACCGGCAGCGCGAGGCACTCCTGGCGCAGCTGGTCGGGATCCTGAAGCAGGAAAGCGCCTCGGTAAGCGACCTGACCACCAATCTGCGTTCGACGCTCGAGGCCGGAACGCAAACGGCCAATGCCGTGCACGGGACACTGGACGTCGTCGAGCGCATCACCGGGCAGTTTGCCGGCAAGCCCGAGACGGCGGCGGCCGACAAAGGCCCGCCATTCGACATCCGCAATTACACCGAAATGCTGCGCGAGGCCACGACGGCGAGTCGCGAGCTCGATGCGCTTGCCCAGCGTACCGACTCCCTGTTGCCGGTGCTGCGGATCGCCAGCCAGGACACCGCCAATCGGGTCAACGGAATTCTCAATCATCTGTTCTGGCTGGCGGTGCTCCTGATCCTCGTGGCGACTGCCGCGGTGCTCCTGGCCGCACTCGCCTATCGCCGGCTCGTGGCCTACGGCAGGCGGGGCACGTCCTAGCACCGTGCGGCGCGCCGGCAGTGCAACGATTCGCGCAGCGTACGCAGCGCTTGTGGGCGCGGGACTGGCTCTGGGCGCCGCCCCCCTCGCGGCCGCGGCGGATGGCCCCGCCGATGCGCTCTATCTCGACGGTTATGTCTACACGGTGGATGCGCACGCTCGCGTGGCCGAGGCGCTAGCGGTGCGTGACGGACGCATCCTCTACGTCGGCACGAGCGCCGCTGCGCGTATGCTGGCCGGGCCGGCGACGCGCACCATCGACCTCTACGGCCGCACGCTGATGCCGGGCTTGGTGGACGGGCACATGCACCCGCTGGAAGGTGGCACGGCGCTCTTGAAGTGCAACCTCAACTATGAGCGCCTCACGGTGGCGCAGATGCAGGCGCGCATCCAGGGATGCCTGGATGCGACGCGCGCCAGCGAGCCGGATCGCTGGCTCGAGGTCAGGAGCTGGTTCCGCGAGGCGATGCTGCCGAGCGGCGTGCCGGTAACCCGAGCGACGCTCGATGCGCTCAGGACCCGCCGCCCGATTTACGTCATGTCCTCCTTCGGTCACACCGCGCTGGTCAACTCGCGCGCCCTCAAGATCGCCCGGATCGACGCCGCCACTCCCGACCCCCTCGGTGGCCGCATCGATCACGAGGCTTCGCACACGCCCTCCGGGATCCTGGAGGACGCGGCCTCCGACCTCGTAAGCACCCACATCCCCAAGCCCACCGCTGACCAGAACGCGCAGGCCGCGCTCGCCGCACTGGCGGCGATGCGCGCCCAGGGCATCACCAGCTTCCTCGACGCCGACACGTTCCCAGAGTCCCTCGCCGCCTTCGCCGCTGCCGAGCGCGCCGGAGCGTTGAGCGCCCGCGGCCACTTTGCGCTGCACATCGGCCCCGAGGAGGCAGCCAATCCGCAGGCGGCCATAGCGCGTGTGCGCGGGCTCGCGCAGCGTTACGACCGGGGCAAGGCGCAGCCAACGCCGGCACTCGCGGTGCACAACATCAAGCTCTACATGGATGGCATCATTACTGCCCCGGCGCTCACCGGCGCGATGCTGGAACCGTACTTCGCGAAGAGCGGCACCGAGGCCCGGCCACTGTGGACGCCCGGCACGGACCGCGGACCGGCGGTGTACTTTCCGCCGCGCGCCCTGGCGGCCATGCTCATCGAGGGCGCCCGCGCACACCTCGAGCCGCATATGCATGCCGACGGCGATCGCGCCGTGCGCGCGGCGCTGGACGGGATCGCGGCCCTGAGGCGCGAGTTCCCGGGCAGTGCGATCCGCGCCGCGATCGCGCACGATGAGATCGTAAGCCCCGCCGACTTCCCGCGGTTCCGTGAGCTCGAGGCGATTGCGGTCCTGTCATTCCAGTGGGAGAAGCGCGCACCGGATACCGTGGAGGGCGAACTCGGCTATCTCGGGCCGGACCGTTACCGCTACATCGAGCCTGCGGGTTATCTCGCCCGCGCCGGAGCGCTCATCGCCTACGGCAGCGACTGGCCCATTGATCCGCTAAATGAGTGGTTTGCGCTGAAGGTGGCCGTGACGCGTGAGAACGATCCGGCGGCGGGCGCAGCCTACGCCGGCCGGCTGGGGACGGATCCAGGCCTCACGGTGACGCAGGCCGTGCGCGCCATCACCGCCAATGCCGCTTACGAACTGCACGCCGAAGCGGACGTGGGCTCGCTCGAGGCCGGCAAGCTGGCCGATTTCATCGTGCTCGATCGCAACATCCTCAAGGTGCCCGCGGCACAGATTGCGGACGTGAAGGTGCTGCTGACGGTGGTCGGCGGACGCGCTGTGTATGAAGCACCGGCGCCGCACTGATCCTGCCGCTGCAACGTGCGCTGACAAGAACGAAAACACTGCCGGCCGTGGCGCTGTGGCGAGTACGGCCGGCAGTTTAACGAGCGACCTAGTGTGTCCGGTCTACGCTGATCGCCACGGCCTCGCTCAGCGCCACGTCGACCTGATCGCCAGACTTAAGACCCGCGATGAACGTGCGTCCCTCGCTCGAGCGCACGGACGCCGTGCCCACGGTGCCGTCCTGGCGCAGGTAGGTGACGGTGTTGGCGTCCTTGTCGACGCTCTGGATGGTGACCGTTTCCACCACCGTCGTGTCCATGCTACCGGCGGGACGCTGGCCCGGCAGGGAGCGGGAGGCACCAAGCGCCATCGTCTGCGGGATGGGTGCTGCGCCCTTGGGGGTCAGCTGCGCCGCGACGGCCGTGTAGTAGGTCACCGTCACGGTGTCACCCACCTTGATCTGATTGAAATTGCGCACTTCTGGACCGGCACGCAGCCAGGTGGAACCCTGCGCCGTGTGCAGTTTGAGAAGGCGCGTCACCGGCTCGGCGACTTCGACCGTCGCGGTCGCCTGACGCGTAACGTCATGGAACATGGGCTGCGGCGGCGGAGGGGGCGAATGGGCACAGGCGGCGAGATACAGCGCGGCGAAAGCTGCGAGGAACAACCGTCCTGAGGACTGATAACAATGCATGCGGAAACTCTCCGTGTCGCGGCGACCCGAAAGGAGCCGCCTGCGAGAGCAGTCTAGCGGTTCTGCAGGGCACGGGGATGGGACCAAGGACTTACCGAGGCCAGAAACTGCCTGGACACCGGCGAGTTTCGCGCGGTGCTCCGCGCTGGAATACGGCCTGCCGCCTGCTGACAACGTTGGCCCTGCCTCGCTCTGCGCCGAATACATCGACAGGCGCGCAACGCCCGACCGTGGGCAACCAGGTCCACACCCGCATCTTCATGGGTCCTCTGGCGGGCGGCTCGCGCCCCGTGCCGCACGCGCGATGGGTGCGCGGAGCCGCAGACGAGTACAGTCAAGCCCCGGGTTGTGCTACGTTCGCGCTAACCAAGGTCGAGGTGTCAGTCATGCTGAAGCAGGTTTTCCTCATGATGATCGCTGGCGCGCTGGCCAGCGCGTGCGGACAGCAAACGCCACCGCCCTCCCAGAATCCGGCTCCACCGCCGGCTGCGGCCGCAGCCGCCCCGGCGCTCCCCCCGCCGAACCCGCTGCGCAATGCCTATTTCGGGGACCTGCACCTGCACAGCAGCTACTCGATGGATGCCTTCGCGATGAGCACGCGCACTACCCCGGAAGATGCCTTCCGCTATGCCAGGGGCGAGAGCGTCGAGTACTTCGGTCAGGCGCAGAAGCGCATGGCGCCGCTGGATTTTCTGGCACTGACCGACCACGCGGAATACCTCGGCGTCGTGCGGCAGACGATCGATCCGAGCGGGCCTTATGCCAAGACCGAATGGTTTACCATGATGACCAGCACGGACCCGAAGGTCTCGGCGGAGGCCTTCAGGAAGCTGATCGGGTCGACCGTCGTGAACAAGCCGTTGCCCGCGTTCTCCGAGCCCGCGACGCTGCATACGGCGTGGGCCCAGTACGCCGCGGTCGCCGAAAAATACAACGACCCCGGCAGGTTCACCGCCTTTGTCGGCTTTGAGTGGACGTCGGCTCCGGCATTCCAGAACCTGCATCGCTGCGTCATTTTCGCCGACAGCGGCCCGGACATGCCCTACACATCGTTCGACTCGCAGAACCCGGAGGACCTGTGGCGTTACCTGCAGACGCAGCGGCAGGCAGGGCACGACGTGATTGCGGTACCGCATAACAGTAACGCGAGCAATGGCCTGATGTTCAACGTCAAGGACATGTCGGGCAAGCCCCTCACGCGCGATTACGCTGAGCGGCGCATGGCCAACGAGCCGCTGGTGGAGATCATCCAGGGCAAGGGCCAGAGCGACACCAGCCCCGAGCTCTCCCGCAACGACGAGTTTGCGCGCTTCGAGATGTGGAAGTACCTGATCGGGACCAGCACCCCGATGAAGTCGGCCACGGGCAGCTACATCCGCCAGGCCTACGGGGTCGGGCAGGCGCTGCAGGAGAAGCTGGGCGTCAACCCGTTCAAGTACGGCATCGAGGCGGGGACCGA
Organism: uncultured Pseudomonadota bacterium; assembly: GCA_963806375.1. GTDB lineage: Bacteria > Pseudomonadota > Gammaproteobacteria > Steroidobacterales > Steroidobacteraceae > 13-2-20CM-66-19. The sequence goes on along the minus strand of CAWDXW010000002.1, from coordinate 574,366 downwards.
CTTTCATTCGGGCTTGTCCTCCACGGAGGCCAGCAACTACCCGGGCTCGCATGGCAATCAGGACAGCGATCCGAATCTGGCGCGCAAGGTCATCACGGATACGACCTCCATCGGCGGTGAGCCGCCCACATCGCTGGGCTCGGGCGGCCTGACCGGGGTTTGGGCGGAGGAGAACACCCGCGCCTCGCTGTTTGCGGCCATGAAGCGCAAGGAGACCTTCGGCACGTCGGGCGTACGCATCAAGGTCCGCATGTTCGCCGGCTGGGACTATCCGCAGGAGCTGACCAAGAACGCGGACTGGGTCAAGACTGCCTACGCCCAGGGCGTGCCCATGGGCGGGGACCTGCCGCCGCACGCCGGTGCCGCGCGTCCGACGTTCGTGATCGCCGCTATCAAGGATCCCAATAGCGGCAATCTCGACCGCATCCAGATCATCAAGGTCTGGACCAAGGGCGGCCTCAGCCATGAACAGCTCTTCGATGTGGTGTGGAGCGGGGATCGGAAGATCGACCCGAAGACCGGCAAGGTGCCACCCGTCGGCAACACAGTCGACGTGAAAACGGCGACCTACACGAACTCGATCGGCAGCCCGGAGCTGAGCGGTCAATGGGTGGACACGAGCTTCGACCCCGCCGCGCATGCGACCTACTACGCGCGCGTGCTCGAGATTCCGACGCCGCGCTGGTCGACGTACTGGGCGGCGAGGCTCCAGGTGGCCCCGAACCGTGAACAACCCACGACGGTCCAACAGCGCGCCTGGACCTCGCCGATCTGGTATACCCCCGCGCCGCTGTAGGTTGGCGGGTCCGTTGCGCATTTGGGTTGTGCGTGTGATGCGGCCGGCGACAAGATCCCGATGATGCGGAACGTGCGCCGCAGGCACGCCGCAGCCTCGCCGGCCGGGTAGCTGCCAGGGACCGCAGCGGCTTCCCGCATTCGTGCTGGGTTTGCGGCGCGGCGCACCACGCATCGCCCGGCGCCATTCTTCGTGAGGTATTGGCCTGCGTATGAAGCAGCTTTTTCGTGAGCCGCTCCTGCACTTTCTGCTGATCGGCGTCGTTCTGTTTGCCGTCTACGGCAAGATCGCCGGCCCGGACAGAGCCGGCAAGCACATCGTCGTGAGCCAGGCGATGCTCGAGCAGATGGCCCAGGAATTCCAGGCACGCTGGATGCGACCGCCGACCGAGCAGGAGTTGGCCGGCCAGATCGATTCGTACGTGCAGGACGAGATCCTGTATCGCCACGGACTCTTGCTCGGGCTCGACCGGGATGATCCGGTGATCAAACGGCGCGTGCGACAGAAGCTCGAGCTCATGTCCGAGGAACAGAACGCGCAGGTCGCGCCAACCGATGCCGACCTGGCAGCTTACATGCAGAAGAATCCCGCCCAGTTCCTGCGCCCGGCCACGCTCAGCTTCGAGCAGATCTTCCTCGATGCTCCCGGCGCGCATGTGGACGTTGCGCGCGAAGTGGCGGCTGCGCGCGCGGCGCTGGCACGCGGAACCGCTCCCGGGAGGCTCGGCCGGGCGTCACTGCTGCCCGCCCGTGTTGAGAACGCCTCGCAGGATGAGGTGGCACGCGACTTCGGCGCCGCTTTCGCCGCGGCGCTCACGACGCTGCCGCTCGATGCGTGGAGCGGGCCGGTGACCTCCGGCTTCGGGATCCACCTCGTGCGCCTGACGGCGCGAGTCCCGGCGGTGTTGCCGCCGCTGAACGAAGTGCGTCCCCTGGTGGCGCGCGAATGGGAGAATGCGCGGCGCACCAGCTCACGCGACGACAACTACCAGAAGCTGCGCCGCGACTACGACGTGGTCATTGAAGCTAGACGTCCCCCTGCGGTCGCCGGACGCTGATGGGGACGTTGCGCTGGCTGCTGCTGCTCACGCTTTGCGCGGCGCCGCTGTGCGCACCGGCCGATGAGTTCCGCCCCGCCTACCTGCAGCTGACACAGCTCAGCACCGATACCTATGACGTGCTGTGGAAGCTGCCGGCACTCGATGAGACGACGACACTCAGGGTGCACCCGCAGTTTCCGGAGGGTACGCGGGAGCTGACACCCATCCAGTCAAGTTACGCCTCCGGCACGGCAGTGCAGCGCTGGCGCGTCGAGGTGACGGGTGGGCTGGCCGGCAAAGTCATCGAATTCTCGGGTCTGCCCGCCACGCGGCTTGACGTCCTGGTGCGTCTGCAGCGCGCTGACGGCACGGTGCAGCTCGGTCGGGTGCTGCGGCTTGAACCGCACTTCGTGGTCACGGCGAGCCCCGGGTCCTTCGAGGTCGTACGCACCTACACGGTGCTCGGGATCGAGCACATCCTCACCGGGTTCGATCACCTGCTCTTTGTCCTGGCCCTCGTGATTCTGGTGAAGGGCCTGCGTCGCCTCATCGCCACCATCACGGCCTTCACGGTCGCCCACAGCCTGTCACTGGTCGCCGCCACCCTCGGCTGGGTGCACGTACCGGGACCGCCGGTTGAGGCATCGATCGCGCTCTCGATCGTCTTCGTGGCCGGCGAGATCATCCACTCCAAGGACGGCAAGCCCGGGCTCACGCAGCGCTATCCCTGGGTCGTCGCCTTCACCTTCGGGCTGCTGCACGGGCTGGGCTTTGCCAGTGCCCTCGCGGAGGTCGGCTTGCCGCAACGGGCGATCCCGATCGCCCTGTTCTGCTTCAACGTCGGCGTCGAGATCGGCCAGCTGCTGTTCATCGCCGCGGTCCTTACAGTCACCGCCGCGGCACGCTGGCTCGCCATGCGGATCCGCGTCCCGCAACCACCCTGGCTCTGGAGAGTCCCGCCCTACGCCATCGGCGGCATCGCGAGCTACTGGGTGCTCGAAAGAATTTCCGCATTCTAGGCTCGTGCGCTCGTTGCCGCCGGGAGGCTGCAAGTGGGCGCGATCGAGGACCTCAGGCGTTGGCGGACTGTTCCAGCGGGATAGCATAACGTTCGACGTAGGGCCGGAATTTCTCGGCGATCATGGCCGCATCCAGCCCGAATTCCCCGAGATCATAGGCGTGCCTGCCGAACCGCCCCTTCGGGTGCGAGGCTAGGTGGTCCGTCATCGCGCCCAGCGCCGGCCCGTCAAGTTCTTCGCCGAATGCGGCGTAGACGCGCCGCATCGTCCCCAGCGGGTCGCGGACGAGGTCCGCATAATGCACATCGACGATCGGCCGCCCGGGGTTGGCGTCGCGAAACGCACCAACACTTGCGATCGACTTCGCGAGGATGTCGGTCCAGTGTGCCGCGATATAGCGCCGGTGATCGGCATCCGAGAAGGTTCGCGTCAGCGTGGTGATCAGGCTGCAGACCGACGCACACAGCACGACGGGATCGCGGTGCATCAGCACCAGGCGGGCGTCGGGATAGACGGCCGTCAGTGCATCCAGGTGCAGCGCATGGTGCGGGCTCTTGAGCGACCAGCGGCCGCGCACCCCGCCGCTCTGCAATACCTGCAGCACGCGCCGATGGTACTCGTAGGCCGAACGATGGTCGGTCGCCTGCAGCCAGCGGCCGTAGCCGGGAACGTTCGCCATCGCCTCCCACAGCAGGCTTTTGAAATCCTGGTTCAGGACCGCGATGCACTCGGTGGGTCCGTCGGGCTCTTCGCTTTGCACGAGCCGGACCTGCGGGTTCATCTGGTTCAGCATCGACGCGGCCGCCCGGGCCGCCTCGATGCGCGGATCGGTGGGCAGCGTCGCCGGCACCGGCGGCGGCACGCTGTCGCCGGCTTCCCAACGCAGGAGCGGACGGTGCCGTGGGTCCTTTTCCAGGAGGTACGAGAGCAACGTCGTGCCGGCCCGGAACAGGCCGATTACGACGAATGGTGCCTCGATGTGCTCCCCGGATACCTCCGGGTGATGCTTGAGCCACTCGGTGATCCGCAGCCGGTTGGCGAGGGAGGAGAGGATCGCACCCCGAATGACCGCCAAGCCGATCGGGTTGAGCTGCGCCTCCGCAGAGGCCGACTCACAATAGACTTCCAGGCCTTCCCGGAAGCTGTCGCCGCCGAAATCCTCGAGGCCTGTCTGGGCGCAGGCGGCGGCAATGAGGTCGTCGGGTCGGATCTGCATAAGGAACTCCGTTCAGGTGGCGGTAACTTGTAGGCCGCCGCGATCCCCGACCCGCTACGCTACCGGGCCGCGAGGTCGCCCGATAGTGTCAGTCCCCTTAAGGACCGACGTCCTGAAAGCGACGCGGACCCGGCGCGATGAACATTACTAGTCCGGGCGAAGTGCCTGCGAGAGGTGAGTCCTGGATTTTAAACGGGGACGGCAGGATCCCGACGCGGAGCGCCGGCGACCGTGAAGTGGTGGTCCCGGACCGCGGCTCCTCTGCCTACTCTCAGGGCTATAAAGAAGGCTACTACGATCGTGAACACAATCGATGGTGGCACGCTCAGGCCTGGCACGATTGCGTCGAGAACGACATTCACTGTCACTAACCAGGGCGTAGTGCCTGCGCCAGCGGCATCGAGCGCGTTAGCGATGACATGCCGGTGCGCGCTGCGTAGTGCCGACCGAAGCGGAACCGCGGAGGCGTGAAGGCGCGCCTCCTGCCGCAGATGCTTGATAGTGCACTCGTGGCGCCCTGTCCGGAGGGCCAGCGCAAACGCACCGAGATGGAGAGCGGTGACCGGTCACCAGGTCGTAGTGCACCTCGGCGACCGGTTGCGCACGCAGCGGAAGCCGGCAAGCTTGAACAGCGGCCCGGTGCGCACTGCTTCAGCGCGCGATTTCGCTCGCTAAAATGTCTGTCTGCGGTGCAGCAGCTGTTGTGCTCACCGCGTGCGACTCCAGGGTGCCGATGTGATGGCGGCCTTTGAGGGCGTACCACCACAGACCTGCCCCGAGAATCACGGCGATGTAGACAAAGGCGCCCCAGGTGTTGTACCAGGGCGCGCCGTAGACGGCCTCGCGGGGCCACGCCAGGTTGAGCGCCATGCCCGCGCCCCACAGCACCGCGACGACGTTGACGAGCATCCCCCACCTGCCCATCGTGAAGTAGCCGCCGGCCGCAAGGTCTGCGGGGGGCCACTGGCGTTGCAGGCGCTTCATCAGCAGTGGGCCCGTCACCATCAAGTACGCCAGGTAGATCATGATGATCGCAATCGAGGTCAGCACCGTGAAAATTTTCGGCTGCCCGATGTTGACGACCAGGATCAGCTCGGCAATCACCCCGATCACGATGGCAGGAACAATCGGCGTCTGCGTCTTGGAATTCACCCGCGCAAGCTTCTCCCCGAACGGCAGCGCGTTGTCGCGCGCCATTGCGAAGGTCAATCGGATGGCCGCGGTATGCACTGCCAGCGAGCACACCGTCACGGCGACCACGATGCAGACCAGAAAGATCTTGCCGAGCGGGCCCCACATCACCTGCTCGACGATGAATTGCAAGCCACCGCTGCTGCTGCCGATCCTCGGATCAGCCAAATTGGGTGCCGCCATGACCGCGAACACGAGGATCGCACCGCCGATGACGAACGAGGCGAGAATGGCCCGCAGAATGGCCCGGGGAGCGGTGCGCCGAGGCTCCAGCGTCTCCTCACCCAGTGAACTGGCGGTGTCAAAGCCGTACATAACGTACCCGGAGGCCAGCGATGCCACCAGGAAAGCGCCCAGAAAGCCTCCGCTCTTGCCGGCACCGTAGCCGTTGGTGGAGAAAAATACTTCCGGACCTCGCTTGGTGTTGACCGCCAGGAAGATGGCTATGAGGCAGGCGGCGATCAGCTCGACAAAGACGCCCGCGCTGTTGATCATCGCCATCAGCCGTACGCCGAGCGCGTTGACGACGGTGGTGAACACGATCAAGACAGTGCCGAGGACCACCGCGTTCGTGGCGAAATCGTAGGTGCCATTGCCGTCGCCGATGAGCTGGAAGCCGCTCCACAGCCGCGGCAGGTTAAGTTGCAGCGCCAGCACCACGGCCGACAGGGTGACAATCGATGCAGTCAGCATCAGCCAGCCCGAAGACCAACCTACGATCCGGCTGCCCAGTAGCTTGGACCAGTTATAGACCGATCCGGCGAGGGGGTATTTGGCGGCCAGCTCCATGAAGCACAGCGCGACCGCCAACTGACCGACGAGCACCAGCGGCCAGGACCACAGATAGGCCGGGCCGGCCGTGCCGAAGCCGAAGTAGAACAGCTGGAAGGTGCCGGTGAGTATCGAGATATAGCTGACGCCAGCAGCGAAGCTGCCAAAGGCCCCGATGCTGCGATCGAGCGATTCTCGGTAGCCGAAGTGCTCCATGCCGCTGTCGGTCCGCCCGGCTGCTTTGTTCTTAAGCACGCTTTAGTTCCTCTCTGAAATGGTCGTCGCTCGGCAACCCTAAGCGACGATCGGCTGATCCAGTTCCCACACAGCCCGACGTTCCGGTTGCCAATTTGCACACCCTGGGCCGCCTGCCACCCTCCGTTCGAACCCGACCACCCCGGTCAAGCGTTCAGTTGGCGCCCGCGGCCGGAACCGACGCCCTAGCGCTTGGGAGGACGAGCGGGCCAGAAGTGAGTGTAACCGAGGACGAACGAGTAGCAGGATAATCAAACGCTTGCACCTGCCGCGACGCAACCGGCCGGCTTCGCGGTTGCCGGGACGTTGGAAGTCCGTTGGACGCGTAGTTCCTAGAAAATCCTGCGCGGCGGGGTGAGAAACGAGTGGGAAACCATTTGGGCCCTGACCCTTCGCTTCGCGTCGCAAGGAAACGCGCCACTGACACGGGTTTGTTCGTAAACCATCTGCGCTTGAGCCAGGTGGAGGATTTACGTGGTGAGCCGCCGTACAGTCCCGTACAGAGAGGGTGCTTCCCTCTTCGCATAACGTGATCTGCGTCCTTGTTGCGAATAGCTTTGATCAGCAAGGATCACCCGCAAGCCACGCAAATTAGGCGCACAAATGCTAAGGCCTGGATTTACCTTCCCGATCGCACTTCTTATCGCCATTACGCTCTGGGTGGTCTTCTGTCCTGATCCGACCCCCGCGGATGCCTGCACATCCGGACCCCGGACGTCGGGCCTCCATCATCACAACTTATCAGTTGACCCCTGCACTACCGCTCTACAGTAGGGCGGCCCCGCAAGCCGGCGGCACTGTCTGCACTTGCAGCCCCCATGGGCGAATGCAATCACCGCTATGGGAACCGAACCCTCCCGCGCAGAACAGAAAGGGCGGATTACCGCCCTTTCTGCGCTTCCGACGTCAGTCCTCACACAGCACTAGTCTCCAAACGTCGGACACGGGTTGAACGCCAGCGTCTGGTGAAAGTTCTCGTAGATATATTGGGGCTGGCCATCCGGAGCCGGATAGAAGCTCGCCAGAATGGGCCCGTACTCCGCCTTTGAGCTTCCGCCAAAATCGTCCGGCGTTCCCGGTATGAACCGGTGACCCAGCTGCCACCGACAGCCGTTGTCATCCAACCGCGTGCTGAAGAACGGATAGAACCCCGCGCCCTTGGGCGGATTGACGCAGCCCTGCCCCGGATTCTTGTCCGCGGGGTTCGACAGGTGCCGCTGGCACGGCGGGGTTGTGCCGGACTCGATGCGCGGCATGTCGGATTCAAAGGCGACGCGCCTGAAATTTTCCAAGTGCCCCGCACGGTCGGTGAACAGTGGGCTGGAGAAGATCACCGGCTCGGTATGGAGGAGCGCATCCTGGACGGGGTCCTTGAATGAGCCCGGCCAAGTGTCCTTGCGGTAGGGAACGCCATCGAAGTCCGCATCGCCATCGAAGCAACCGCCGATCGGAATCAGAGCGAACGCTGCGAGACACCCAGAGTCGACGCACTCGAGGTCATCAAGCTGGCTTCGAGTCATCGAAGCGCCGCGATGACGTTTGCGCTTAAGTCGCGGGCCGCTCACGGCGCCCACACCGCTCAACCCGGGCCCAATGTGCGCAGGAAATACGACTTAGCGAAATCAACCACATCACGCGTCCCAAAGAGCAGTGCCTCTGCGTTACCGACGAGGCCTGCTTTGACTCCACGTGCTTCGGTAAATTGCTTACCGACAACTGGAAAGTGAACGCCGTTGTCGTGCGCCATATCCCGCTTCTCCACCCAGATGCGCTCGCCGTTCTGAATGACCGGGAATCGGCTTCGAGTCGTCCTCCTGTTGGCCACCAACGATTCAGCATAGTGCAGGGATGAACATCGATTGAAGCCAACGCCCAGGAGCAGCGTGTAAGCGTCCAGATCGTAAAGCTGCTGGAAAGGGGTCCCCTCGCCTTCACAAAATTCCAGCGCGTGCTGCTTCGTAATTTCTACGGCATACCGACCATTCGCGCATACAGAAACGAGCGGATGATTGCTCCTTTGCGTCCCGGGAAACATCCGAAACGCCTCCGCAACAGCCCCCATGGTCGTTGGCGTCGTGACTGGATCAAACACCGGCAGATTCTCGCGTATCGTTTCGTACCACTCGGGTAGCACGCGCGGGTCATCCCAAGTGCTCGGATCGGAGACGTAAGGTGACTCAGCCGGCATTACGAGCGTTCCTGCTGTGCCAAGCACCTTAAGCAGTGCACGAATGACCGTTACCGGTCCGCCAACAGTCCAGCCGACTCGACCAAGCGAGGCATGAACCATCACCGTCATACCCGCTCGCAATCCAAGGTCGGACAGGTCTCGATGAAGCGAACTGAGCGTATTCGGAGGAGGCATCACACTTGATTAGCACGGACCAACATCGCGATCAACGATATAGGAGTTAAAGTAGTGCTTTCGTGATCGCCCGCGGGGGCGAAATATTGACGCCTGTTGCGAATAACCGCTCGGCGGCATCGGCAGCTTTGGATGATGACTGATTCTCACTCGATCGGCGCAGCGCCGGCACCCTAGGTGCTCGTCACGATGCCCGGCGGACTAAGTCCACAAGCACCGAAGTCACCCGGTGGTTGCCGGAGCTCTATTGATTGATCGGCCGAATACCCCGTACAGTCCGATGATCATCCACACGACATTGATGAACACAGAGGGGTACGCGCCATTCCAGCCGCTATTGATGATGAAGCCCGCGCCGGACAAAACATTTAACCATTGGTAAAAATGAGAGCGCCCACTGACCTTGCCCGCTGTGAGGAGAAGATACGCCGATAGCATCAGAATCGCGGCCACCCACCCGATCACTTCAATCGTGAACCTAAGCATCGACGGCTCCCTTCTTAGCTTGGCGTGCAGTCGCAACGAGCTTGGTCTCATCCGGTGGCGAGAATAACCAACGCGCAACGTAGTAGGCCGCCAACGCGCCTGCAAGCTGTGACAGTACGAATTCCGGCACATCCTGCGGTCGAATCCCGGCGAACGTATCCGAGAAGGACCGCGCTATCGTAATGGCGGGGTTCGCAAACGAGGTCGATGCCGTGAACCAGTACGCAGCCCCGATCCACGCCGCGAGCATCCAAGGCGCATCCTGTGGACGTCGGTGACCCAGAACAACCAGAAGTAACCCGAACGTCGCCACGGTCTCGGCCAGGCACTGGGAAACACCCGAGCGAACGTGAGCCGACGACTGCAGCCACGGAAGCCTGAACATCGCGTGAGCGAGAATTACCCCGAGGCAGCAACCGAGCACCTGTATAGCCGCATAAGCACCGGCGTCCCGCCAGGAGAGGCTTTTGCGAAGCGCCTCAATCATTGAAACCGCTGGATTGAAATGAGCACCGCTGATAGGACCCAAGAGCGCGATTAGGGTCGCGAGTACTGCCACCGTGGCGCCCGTATTCGCCAGAAGCGCCACGGCCGCGTTGCCCCCAGCTAGTCGCTCTGCCATAACTCCAGAGCCCACTACAGCGGCGGCTAGAAGAGCGGAGCCCATGCCCTCCGCTGCCAGGCGCTTGGCCGTGTTCAAGCTGGACCCGGGGCCGATTTGCCGATCGCGTCGAGCTGCTCCTGCAGCTTAATGCGATCAAGCGATTCCAGCGGGAGACTCGTGAAGATCTTGATTCGGTTATCGAGCATCCGAAACGTGTCCCGGAAGGCCAGCCACTTCTCTGCGTCTGCGCCCTCAACCGCAGCGGGATCTGGCACGCCCCAGTGGGCAGTCATCGGTTGCCCGGGCCAGTACGGACAAACCTCGCCAGCGGCGTTGTCACAGACCGTGAACACGAAATCCAGAGGCGCGGCGCCCCGAACGGCGAATTCGTCCCAGCTCTTGCTGCGCAGCCCATCAGTCGGAAAATTCAGCCGCTGAAGGAGCTGCAGCGCGATCGGGTGCACGGTGCCCTTCGGGTGACTGCCCGCACTGAAGCCGCGGAATTTCCCCCGCCCCCATTGGTTGATCAGCGCCTCCGCAAGGATGCTGCGCGCCGAGTTTCCGGTACACAGGAAGAGCACGTGGTAAGGCCGATCAGCCATAGGTGCTACTCAGAGTCGGACAGTCGTTTCGTCATGCAGATCGCAGAGGCCGGGCACAGGGAGCGAAACTCTTCGCTCCGCTGGACGTCCCGCGGCGCATTGATGCGTTCGATGACGCGATATCCCTGGCGTGCAAAAAACTCCGCAGCGGACTCCGTAAGAAGAATCAGCTCGCTAATCCGCGTTATGCGCGCGACTTTCTCGAGCTCCTGCACCATCAGCCGACCTAACCCAATTCCGCGGCGATCGCCGGCAACGACCACAGAACGCACCAGCGCCACGGAGCCGAACGGCTGCAGCGCACCGGCAGCCACCACGCGGCCGTTCTCCCGCAGCACCATGAACTTGGGGTTCACGAGCGCCAGATCACTCGTCGGTAGCCCAGCCCGCTGCAGGAGCACACGCACAACGGCCAGTTCCTCTTCGCAGGCCACCCGCAGTTCGGTCACGCCTTGCTCCTTTCGTCAGGTCCCGGCGAACAGCAGCTCGGCGCACAACAGGCTGCCTCGGCCTGTCGCTTCTCCTGTATGGATCGAATCTCGTCGGTGCCGTATACGGTGCTCTCGCCCATAGTCAGAAATGCCTCCCATTGAACGCCCTGAGGGTCATAGATCCAGCTCTTCTCGCTATGCGCATAGCAACATGTCGTCCTTCCTTCCTCGATCACCGGACGCTCCGCTTGCTGCATCCGCGCATACACCTCCGCAAGTTCCCCGCGATCCTCGACCTGGATTCCGAGGTGCTGTACGCCGGGCTTGCCATCGCGCTGGCTGATCGCAAAGTTCACTCGAGGATCATCCAGCGTCCACTTTGCGTAGTCGTCCTTGCGTACCGCAGGCGCTGCTGCAAAGAGCTGCGAATAGAAGCGGATGGACGTCTCGAGATCCTTAACGGAGACGTGAACGTGTAGGCGTTTCATGCTCTCTTCCTTCGTTGAGCCGGAACCACCAGCGGCTCGCAATTCGCGCCACAGGCCTCCTCAGCCAGGCTGCAACAGTTTTCGGTAAGAAACTCGACCAGAGCCTCCATGCGCCTGAAGTCCGGGCTGTAGTAGAGATTGCGACCGTCCCGTCGGCTGACGACAAGTCCGGCGTGAACCAGGCCCTTCAGGTGAAACGATAGTGTAGGGGCCGGCAGATCCAAGCGCTTAGACAGTTCGGAGGGGGTGTACCCCTCGGGACCGCGCCTAACGAGGAGGCGGTGCACGCGTAGGCGCGCTTCAGATGCCAGTGCGCTCAGGGCATCGATCGCTTCATGCGTTTTCATACTTCCAATTATATGGAAATACAAAAAACATCGCAATATACACGCAATCGTCGTCGCTTTAGCGGGGCGCGCCGGGCCGCAATCGCGTACCGACGACCAGGCTGACCCGTAGCTTCGAGCACCCGCGCTCGAGGCGACGAAACCCCTAAAGGGCGGTAGCCGTCACGCGATTGCGTCCATCATGTTTGCTGCGGTAAAGCGCCTCGTCCGCCGCCTTCAAGAGCCGCTCCGCCATGCGGGGTATATCCTCCAGCACGCGATCCATCGCGCATAAGCCGAAACTTGCTGTTACTGTGATCCTCTTCTCCCCGATCTTGAACGGCGCACGTGCAATACCCTCTTGCAGGCTCCTGGCCATTTCAAGCGCGGGTTGATAGCCCATTTCAGGCAGTACAATCGCGAACTCCTCGCCGCCGATCCGGGCCACCCAATCAACCCTCGGGCGTAGAAGTTGCTTCAACCGAGCGCCGAACTGCTGCAGAACCTGATCTCCAGCTGCGTGTCCGAGCGTGTCGTTGATTTTCTTGAACTCGTCAATGTCGCATAGGACCACTGATAGCGCGCGCTCGTAGCGGGCCGCGCGCTTAATTTCCTGGGGAAAATGTTTGCCGAAAAAGCGGCGGCTCGCCACTCGCGTCAGCTCATCGGTTGCGGAGAGCTTGCGGTTTTCATCCAACGTGATCCGCAGGACGGCCTCCAGTTCTGCTATCCGCCGCACGGTGCTGATCCGGGCGTCGAATTCCCGATCGCTGACGCGCCGCGCCACGCATTCATCCGAGCCGGCCACGAGCCCCGCTGCCCGTTCCGAGTCCGCGTCAAGTTCAGAGACAAAGAGAACGAAGGGAGATGGCGGCGTCGGTCGTAGGCGTATCTGGCGCACCAGTTCCAAGCTGTCGGTGAACACAGCCACGAAGAGCCCGGCACCACAACGCCTTAGTGCCTGCAGATCAGGTTCAGCGCATTCAGTTTCAAACACGTCGGGCAAGATGCGCCGCTCGAAACGCTGACGCACATCGTCATTTTGGCAGGCGATCAGTGCCTTGGGCGGCTGCACGACCCGCGTCATGACGGCGAGCGTGGCGGTCGTTCCCTCGTCGGGTGCGGGAGGCTTGTACGCGCGGCGTTCGAGGATCCGCTGAATAACCGTCGTGTGGCCACCGGCCGGCATCGAAAACTCCAATACCATAGAGGTACCGAGTCAGGACAAGCGCAAGCGCACCCCCAGCGACGCCCACGGGCTGCGGACACAACCCGTGGGCGTCTAGTCGCGGCGCCGGGTAGGAACAATCGGTGAGCCGTGACTGCGGCGCAAGCTACGGCACCCTGTCCGTTGAGCGCAATGACCCCAAAGCGGTATGAGATGGATACGCCTGTCGAGACAGATCATGGGCGGCACTGCGCTCGCTCGCCCGCCCCTCGATCTCGATCCTCTCGAGACCCGCCTACAGCAGGTGTGGTCAACCACCCGCGCATACGACTTGGGGCGCAGGCCGGAAGCCGCTTCCAGCGGTCAGATCCAGATGAACATCAGCGTGCGGGGTCCGTCCTCTTTCCGCCAAACATGACAAGCACCGTGTTAAGCGCCAGTTCGAGATGCGCTGTTCCAATGTAGCTGAGATCCTTCGCCTGAACCCCAAAGCGAGCAAAATGCAGCCGGGTCACAACCAGCTCGTCAGGATCTTTCAGGGAGATCTCGAGGTCCGTCGCGGCAAGCGTACCGTCGTGGTTGAGCAGCACGGTCACTACCGGGACTCCGGCGAATCTATGCGTCACAAGCTCGGGGTATCTGTCCCGTACGATCGTTTCGAGCTGCTGCGGGTCGAGGTGTACCGCGGTATCGGGCGTCGACTCTTCGACATCCGGCGCTTCGGGCGCCGCCCAGGCAGGCCAGGTTAGAAGTACGGAAGCAAGCGCTGGCAGAACGATGAGCCAGGCAGAACATTTCGCTCTGCAGCCATCAATCCGCGGATGTGGCTTCATCGCTCTGGAGCAGTCGCCGGTATTTCCACACCGCGCCTTGCGCTGCGGCGATGATCGCGCCCAGCGTGGCGGCCGCCTCTTTCCCAAGCACTCCCTTTGATTCCTCGGCCAAAACATCCAGATCGCTGTTCAGGCTCTCCCAGAACGCCCTCTGAGCGGGCCTGCTCAGCCGTGCGCTCGCAAGCACCATGTCGACCTCGGAAAGAAGGTCGCGCGCGCGTCCAATGCCGCCGGCAGCCCTAAGCTGCTGGATAATTTGTAAGCGGTAGTCCTCGAACGTGACTGCCATAGTCCCAATACATGGCTTCCCCGGGGTCCCCTAAGGCGTTGTTGTCACGACGGCGCCTTTTATGTCCCTGGGTGACGGGTCGGTAACGGGGCCCCTACAGCGGCCACCGAGACTTGAAACGCCGCCCAAAGCGCCGGATCGGCCGACCGCTCGCGCAACGCCATCGTTCGCATTGCCTCGCTCAGGGCAGCCTCCGGGCCCATCGAGTCGTTCAGCATATGCTTGTAGAACTCTGTCATCAGACGCGCGCCGATCTCATCGGGCACTGACCAAAGCGAGGCCACGACTGCCCGCGCACCGCGGGCGAGCATCGTTGAGCTCATACCGACGAGCCCCTCGCTGCGAACCTCCGTGCCGAGAGCTGTTTCACAGGCGCTGAGCACTACGACCTCCGCTGTCAGTGTCTGAAGAGACACGTCCGCAACGCGCACTGCACGATCGGTGACCTCTCCACCGGCGCCGTAGGAGCCCAGAATCAACGCAGACAGCGCGGGGACTTGCGCATCCGCAATGCCGTGCGTTGCAATGTGGATGAACCGGTATTGCGACCAGTCAAGGGCCAGCAGCCGCTCCCGCGTAGCGTTGACCCCAATCAATTCGTCAACGTCCGCCGGCGGGAACTGAGCGGCAATCCCGGCGGCCTCTTCGGCGGTGAACCGAAGCCGTCGATAGTCGTGATGCATGGGATCTGGCGCGGCCGAGGTTTGCGCCGCCGCAAGCGTATTCTTGACCGTTGTGAGGCGCGGATCATTCGCCTCATACACCGGATCAGCCACGAGCAGAATCTGCCGGTGGTAGTCCAGCTTCGCCCGGGTGCCGCTCGCGTCGAGCATCCAAGCGGCGGGCGTAACCGCAACGTCATGTTGCAGCGCAACAAACGTCTTCGGCCACGCATCCCGCTGTTGCAGAGCTGCGAAGGGCACGTAGTCAAGAGCGCCGTCCGGAATGACCACCCAATTCCGTACGCGCGACAGCGACGGCTCAAGAGGTCGAATGATCATGGCATATAGGGCTGACGCGTCCTGCAGGCGACGCTCGAGCGGCACGTCCACAAGGCGCGTGAGTGACCGATGGAACGCGGAGGCCTGCTCGGTGATCGCGCTCGAAGATGCGAGGCGCATCCAGCGAATCTCTCCAGGCAATACCACCCACGCGTAGGCGGATTCGGACCCGAGCCAGTACGACACCAGCGCCGTATCGGCTGGCAAGGACGGGACGCTCGTCCGTTCGCGGCCGGTTTTAGCCGGCGCACCATCGCTCATGGTGCGGCTTGCGATGACGGTGTTGACCGTGTCCACCTCGCGCCGCAGCTCCGCAATGTCACCCATTAGATGCCGGACCCGGGGATCGTCGGTTCCCGAACGCTCAAGTCGGGCGTCCAGGGCAAATTGACGAGCGGAAAGTTCACGATAGAGCTCCTCACGGCGCCGAAGCTCAGAGGCAAGTGCTCGACGAATCGCAGGCGAATATTGCTGGGCTGCGACATCAGCAAACGAGTGCGCGCGCGAGGCGTCCGCAGCCGCGAACGCAGACGCCGCCAGCGTCTTGGCCTCCTGTTCCCGACCCATTGCGAATGCGCCTTCATAGCGATCCCGGAGCAATTCGAGTTTGAGGTCGTAGGCCGGTCGAAGCGGTGTCTGCAGTTGAGCGCGCAGCTCGGGGTTGGCGGTCTGAAGGCGCACGGCGTCAGCCTGCCCCAGCGCGCGCTCAACCGCCGCGAGCGCCGCGTCAGGTTTTCCAACCTCTCGCAACGCGCGGGCGAGCTCGAGGTCCCGCTCAAACTCTTCCATGACGCTGCCATAGGTGTGCAGCCCCAGCCGAGCGGCGGCAAGATCCGCCAAGGCCTCTCGCGGCCGTCCCATGCCGCGAAGAAGCACCGCGCGCTGCAGGAACGCCTCGGCTTGAATGAGTGGGCCGGCCTTGGCACCGCTCGAGAGAACTTCGTCGAGCAGACTCTTTGCCTCCACGGGATGCCCGGCGGCGGCGGTATGGACGGCCTGTTGAATCTTGATCCGCGCGATTGCCGAGCGGGCAATCGCAAGGCTAAGCGCTTCGGAGTCTAACGCGAGGGCCTGTTCTACCCGCCCCTGTTCGGCATCGATCGTCGCGAGGGCGCGCAGACTAGCCATGCGCCCTCGGCCATCCAGTGCGACCGTGCGAATCACGAGCGAGCGCTCGATAAACTCCCGGGCGCGCTGCCGGTCGCCGAGCGCGTAGTAGTTCACGCCAATCCCGTAGAGGCAGTACGCTTCATCGCGCGCAAACTGAATTTTATGCGCGAAAGCGAGCGCGCGATCATAGAGACGCAGCGATTCGTCGAAACGACCGAGTGCAAAGTCTGCAAGCGCGGTGTTGGTCAGCACGATCAGATACGGACGCGGGTAGGGTTCCGGACCGGTGTCGGTGAGTGCGCGCTCGAACCAGTGCAGCGCTTCCGGCAGCTGCCCGAGCCCCCAGAGGCACAGCGCTTGGTTTTGCCACGCCAGCGCGCGTTGCTGCGTCGCGTGCAGGGAGCCAAACAAGCGACTCGACGCGGCGGACGATCTCACACACTCCCGATAGCTGCCCTCATCCAGATAGGTCAGCCCGATGTTCGTAAGCTGGAGTCCAGCGTCATACCGTTCGCCGCGCTGCAGGTGGAAGCGCAGTAACTGCTGCAGCAGACTGCCGTGCTCGAACAAGAAGCTCCGAATTGGCCGGAGAACCCGAGACCGCTCGTCCGGCCGCGGCCGCGGATCCGACCTCGATCCACGCCGCGGCGAGGAGCGCATTGGCACGTGCCCTTCGATAGGGCTCATCGGACCCCAGCGTTCTGGCAGCCGACTGGGCCCAGTCCGCCGCCTGGGCCCAGTCTTGCAGATCGAAGTACTCGACACCCGCGAGAGCGAGCGCCGTCTCTCCGCGAAGTGGCTGATCTGCCGATGCACGGAGGGCCTGCTCGACATCCGAATACGCCTGCGCCACCCGCAGGAACGCCTCGCGTGCATCGTGCGTGGAGGATGTCGAGCGTCCCCTGGAAATCTCTTGTCCGGCGGCATACTCTGAGTCGCCCGCCGCAAGTATCTTCAGGATCGCGAGACAGTCCGACCGCGCCCGGAGCGTCCCGAGATCGAAGACTCGAACGGTTGCCGTCCCGGCCGCGCCCGCGTCCTTGCCGGTCACCCGGATGAGGAGCGAGGATGAATCCGGCATCGTCACCACGGCCCGACGGGTACCCGTCCGCCGCTCGGGATGGTCAGCACGGGCAACGATCTGGTGTCTCGCGTCCAGAACCTCGACGAGCGCATCGTTATCACTCTCGTCGACCTGGATCAGATATGTATGGCCCAGCGCGGCAAGAAAATGCGAAGTCGCGGGTTCCGTTCCGAGCGTTTTCAGAGGACCTTCGGCAAGCGCAGGAGTTCCGAGTTCGCTGGTGCACGAGAGACTTGCTGCGAACCCCGGCACCGACCACAGGGCCAGGAGAACCGCCACTATGAGATGCCTGCCAAGTGGGCGAACGCAGATCGAAGGCTGCGCTGTCCCGCGATCGCGGCCTATACTCAGCGTATGAACGGTGTTGATGACCAAGCGGCACCCGTGGGGGTCCTTCCCCCACAATCGGACCTCCCCGCGCCGGTAGCGGACCCGGTTTCCTACCTGGCTGCAGTCTATCGCGACTATCCCGGCCTTCGCGCACTGATCTTGCGCCGGGTGCGTGATCCTGAGCTGGCCGCGGACATTTTGCAGGACGCGGCAGTCACAACGCTCGAGAAGCTTCGCAACGGAGAAATCGCACACCCGGAGAACCTGGGTGGATATCTCTACCGAGTAGCGCTTAACCACCTGCGAAATCACCGCCGCAAGGATCGCAGCGCGATATCCAGTGCCGAAGCTTTGGATGAACTGCCGGCGTCCGAGAATGACGCGGATTGGGACGCTGTCCGGGGACGCCAGTGGGCCACGGCCGCGCGGCGCATGCTTAAGGAGATGCCGGTTGCACGGGACCGGGACGTCCTGGTCCGTTTCTATCTCGATGACGAGGACCGAGAGACGATCTGTCGCGAGCTGGGACTATCGGAAGAGCATTTCAATCGGGTGATCTTTCGCGCTCGAAATCGATTCAGAGAGCTCATAGAGCATCGCGGCTTTCGGAAGGCCGATCTGCTTACGATCGCTGCGATCGGCGTCTGCATCTCCAGCACTGGATCGGGCGCTTTGTCACCCGCATTTCACGCCGCCCTCGCCAGCAGCCTTGCATTGGGAGGTCTGAAGTGATGAGCCCAGAACAGGATTTCGCCACGATGCAAGACTTCGTTGCTGGACGCCTGTCCGACGATGAGCGCCGAGCGTTTGAAGATCGCCTCGTTGATGACCCGACGCTCGCGCGCGAACTCGATCAGTCCCTGCGGATGCGCGAAGGGCTTCAGCGCCTGCGAACGCAGGGATATTTGCAAAAAACTGCGCCCCAATACGGAAGTTTTCGGGTCTGGGTACCTTCCCTGGTAGCGGCCGCAGGCGCGGGTCTTGCTCTATTCCTCTGGCTGTCCCGCGTTACGGGGCCATCACCGATTCTCATGGCTCCGCGCAAGCTGGTACGCCATCAGTCGCAGCGCACTTCACATTTGTCTCCATGCGCGGAGCCTCGGCGCCCGATCTCGACCTGCCTGCCGCAGGCCTGATCGAGATTCGGGCAGCGCCGAGCACAAACGAGACATTTCATGGCTACCGCGTGTCACTCGTGCGCCAGGTCGAGGGAGCCTCTGCGGAGTCCGTTGCTACCTTGGCTGGACTTGCGGTGGGCACCGACGGGTATGTGCATTTCTATGCTGACGCCTCTCGCCTGGCCCCGGGTGACTATGTCCTTCGCCTACAGCCCGACACTGGCGCGCCGGGCGCGGCGGACGCGTTCCCCTTCAATCTGCGCAGCCACGGAACTGGGGCCATCCCGGTAACTTCCGACCGAAACTGGTATTCGACCTCAACCGCCAGAACTCCGGGAACAGCCAAGAGTTTCTCCAGGTAAGCGGACTCCATCGAACCGGTCAAAACGCCGACCATCGCAAGCGTCGCACTGTGGTCAAGCCCCAGCGCGCGGCAGGCAGCGGCGATTTCATAAATGCGGCCTTGAGCGTCATCCGCAACCGCGACCGCGACATTAACTCGGCTCACCGCAATGCTCCCGCGCTGCATTCCGACCCTAGGTGGGTCCTCAATTTATAGGATCGCAAGAGTTCTCCGCGCTCACTCACTACCTGTTCCCTAAAGCGCGCTCGTCTCAGCAAAGGTTAGAACTCTCATAGGATGCTGAGAGCCGACAGTCTCCCGTAACAGATCAGTAATACGGCGCTTTCACACGGAAGCGACATCCGACGGATCGTGTACTCACGTCGCCAGCGCCGCGTACTGCAGCGCCCAAGGAGAATGAGTATGAGATACGTAATGGCGGCCCTCTTGTTCATGACATCAACTGTCGCACTCGCGCAGGAGGGCGGCGGGCATGGTCCTCCGTTGTCGATCATCGTCATGCCACAACCGACGACTACGTTGCCGACAAAACCCCTGTCGAAACTTTTCCAGCCTCAGTCAAGATTAGCGTCAATGACGAAATAGCGGCATCACTGCTTCTTGCGTGCCAGCTGCCGGAGGCGTGACTAAGCGCCGGAGTTTGGCGTCGCGAATTTTGGGACGGTGCTCAATTTAATCTGGCGCCGATGTAGTGGTTTGGAGACGGCCCCGCTAGCGCGTCTGAACGGGCATCAGCACGCGCTCGACAGCTATTACGCAACCTGCGGAAGCACGCAGGTGCTGAACTCGCGTGGGAAGTCTGCCTGAGCGGACGCTACCGAATCGGCTTCGGACATTTCTTCCTGCGCGTGAAACAGGACGCGACGGGATCGCAACTGCGGACGTTCACGCTCAACGTTAGTCAATGATGTCTACGCGCACTCGCTGCCCTCGCGCATGGCGAGTGTCGCCGGGCGAGTCACCGCGCGCCTTGGGACCTACGACTCCACTGCGCGCGATCGAAGTCGGACAGTCGGACAGCGTGGACGATGACCCCTAAGAGCCGGCCAGCAGACCGCAAGTGATTGATTGATATGGCGCCCCCGGCCGGAGTTGCATCCGCGTGCACACCCACCTGATCCACAAGATATCTGCAGTATCGATCTATACCGTACCCAGCCGTGTACCCGCCAGCGGTGATCCGTAGCAGTCCTACATTCTCCCGCCGCTGTCGTGTGTGCAATCGGCCTACAGGGGACCACCGGTGTCCGTCATTGAAACAGTCTCAGACGGTCGGTCATTCCAATATAAGCGAGCGCCAGGACGAAGAAGATTGCTAGTCCCGCAAGAATGGCGCGGTGGGAACCAATCTTTGGTGCGAGGTATGCAATCGCAAGCATGTAGGGTACCCATGTCACAAGGGTGCCAGCCAGTACCCATTTCGCGTGCTGACTCACTGCATGGCTTCCCGCCGTTTGGCCGATGAAGAGATATGCGACGAGGGTGAAGACTGGCATTAGCGTCGCCAAGCCGGACAGGCTCCGCTGACCAACCTCTTCCAAGGCGACGATGATCGTCGTAAATAGTCCGCCGGTTATGAAATAGACGATCAGACTAGAGAGTTTCATAAAACTGCTCGTGTTTGTCCGGTCTCAATTAGCTCATCCGCCTCGATTTCTTTACCGTATGGCGACGACCCGTCTGCACATAGCATCTGCAGGAGCGCATGGCAAGCTTGGAGTCAGTGTGCCTCACAACCTGCAGCAGCTCGGCGCCGACCGGACTGCATCGCAGTACCGATCTGCTCCACCGACGCGTACGGTGGAGCCGTCTGGGTCCATCCCACTCACACCTGTATTACTAGAGCTAGGAGGGCGACGGTGCTCGCGCCCGTTGTAGGTTTTTCAATTCCTTATCCGTAAGGCGCGCGTCGTAGATCGAACGTGGATCGAGCGTACGCGCAACCACGGTGGCCGTAACAACGGCCAACAACAGGGGCAAAATGAAGGATCGGTCCCGACCGGTCAGCTCCAGAGTCAGCAGGACGGCCGAGATCGGACCGTGCGTTGTGGCCGCAAGGACGGCCGCAGCTCCGACCAAGGCGAAAAGCCCGGGTGGCGTGCCCGGCCAGAACCAATCCCAAACGTGACCTAGAACACCGCCGAGCAACGCTCCGAGCGCCAACGATGGTGTGAACAAGCCCCCCGGCACGCCGGTTCCGAGGCACAGCACCGTGGCCGCCGGCTTGAGAAAGAGGAGCATCAAAAGCAAAGCGGGCGCAACTTGATTTGAAAACGCCAACTGCGCGATATCCTTGCCGTTGCCGAGGACCTGCGGAAATCCAATCGAGACGGCACCGAGAGTCCCCATAGCCAGTACGGGCGCAACCAACCTCTTCCAGCCCTGCGGCTTGTTGCGATCCGCCCAGGCAATCAGGAGGATGTAACCCACAGAGACAATCCCTGCGAGCGGGCCGGCGATCAACGCCCATACGACCACCGATGGAGTCGTCGGATACGCTGGTATTGCGTACGTGGGCGCATTGGGTAGGAGGAACCAGGAGACTGCCGTGGCGGTTGCAGCTGCGAGCAACGCAGGCAGCACCAGTCGCAGGGCCAATACGCCACGAAGCACCTCGACCGCGAACAGAGCACCTCCCAGGGGCACGCCGTAAGCGGCTGCCATCCCAGCCCCGGCACCGCAGGCCACCAGGAGCTTGCGCTGCTCGTCAGACAGGCGGCCCCTGTCAGAAAGAGCGTTTGCAAGCAGTGCTCCGACTTGCTTGGGTGCGCCCTCGCGACCGAGCGAAGCGCCCATGGCGACGAGCAACACGGATAGCACGGCGCTGCCGAGCGTACGCTTCAGCGGCATCCGGCCGGCAAAACGATTAATCGCCTCGGTGATGTCGATCGCGTTACCGCTCGTTAAATGATGCAGGGCAAGCTGCCCTGCGCCCGTTAATAGGCCGGCCCCCAATAGCACTACTACGTGCCGCCAGGGGCCAGCGGCCTTTGCAGCATCAAGCAGATCGGGACCGGGCCACGCTAAATGCTGAATAACTCCCAAGAGCCGCGTCAAAAGCGCTGCCCCGATACCGGCGCCTACGCCGGTAAGCAGCACCGCCAGCCAGAACCTGGCGGCGCCTTGATGCATAAGCGAAGCCGGAATCTTGCCAGCGGACTCGTGCAACGCATCCAACGTTATCTATCCCAAGCGAAAGGCTCTATGCGCCGTGAAATGTAGTGCCGTCCAAACTCCGGACCGGACTTCCAAAATGAACAGTTAGGCTACACCCGCAGATTATGCACGACTGCACTTCTGATCGATCGCCGCGAGGCCGCGCAACAAATCACATCGGACTGTCTCAAGGCGAAACAGCCCCGCACGAATCCCGGCATCCCGTAGCAGTGTGTACCTGATGCTCGGCGCAGTCGCTTTCCGGGGCTAGAAAGAACAACGATTAAGCCATCGCGCAAAAGGCTGACACTATCGAACGTGTTGGTTTCTATCTTTGCCGTTGCCGCAACCTCGGGATGCGCCGCATACCGCGAATATCGACAGTGCGCCAGTCACGGATGTCCACCAGATGCGAGAAATAACGGTGAGGTTATTAGGTCACTGCTGGATGAGCATCCCGAACCGGGAATTCGGGTATATGTCCAAACATGGGACAAGGTCGTGTACCTGAGTGGTCGCGTGACGACCGATATGCAGCGCAATTTCGCCGTGTCATTAGCTCATGAACCTGCGGGAGTGCGGAACGTCATCGACACGATGACTGTGGCGACGGACTCCGGGAGCGAAATCGTTCCAGCTAGCCAGGGCAAGTGTCCGTGCCGAAGGTCGTCGCAATGGCGATGTACACGTCTACATGAAGCTGAATCGGTTGCGGCTCTCAAAAGAATCGGCGCCGGACTCGGGTAACGCCGCAAAAACTACCGCAAAAAACTCATCCCCTTCGGGACAGAGGACGAGTCAGCCCACAGCTTCCGGCAATACGATCCTTACGTGAAGCCCCCGTGGTGCGCGATCGAGAAGGTCGATTGTTCCGCCATGGCCGAGAATCACTGATCGAGCGATCGCGAGACCTAAGCCCATTCCCCCGCTATTAACGTCTCTGGCCGCGTTTGTTCGGTAGAACGGTTCAAAGACTCTGCATTTCTCCAGATTGGAGATTCCCGGACCCTCGTCTTCTACATCGATTACGAACCCCGACTCGTCTGCACGGGACAGTGACACCCGTGCAACGCGGCCGTACTTGACTGCATTCATTATCACATTCGTCACGGCCCGCAGAAGCGCCACCGGCTTGCAGCGATAGCGGCTGCGCGCCGCACCTTCGTATTCAACCTCGCCGCCTAAATCACTGACCATATCGCACGCAGTCTGCAGGAGAGATCCAAGATCCACGAGATCGTGCGATTCGGCATCATCGACACCACGAATGAACGACAAGCTCGACGCAATCATGCTTTCCATGGCTTGGATGTCGTCTAGCATTTTCTCCTTCTCATGCTCGGCGCGATCGGTGTCGACGCGCAGCCGCAATCTAGTCAAAGGCGTGCGAAGATCGTGGCTAAGAGCCGCGAGCATAAGCGTGCGGTCGGTTAGGAATCGCTGCAAGCGAAGCTGCATATCGTTGAATGCACGTATTACGCGCTGCAGCTGGGCCGGCCCCTGTTCTGCCAGTTGCGGCGCGTTGATATCGAGACCCACATGTTCTGCGGCCCACGCTACACGTCTGAGTGGCACATTGACCATAAGCGTGAGCCACACCCATAAGGCAGCCGTCGCAAAGACTAGAAATGCCCCCAAGCCCACCTGAGCCGCGAATCCCAGTGGATGTTCAAGACCGAGCGAAGTCATGACCTGCAGGGTGCCTCCACCCTGCAAACCGATATCCACCCGCGTGCCATCCGGGGAGGCTTGCGTCGATTGCACCCAGACGTCGTCTTCGTTCTTACGCAGCTTCGTGGCAAGCCGAGTGCGCAGCTGACGAAATTTCGATTCTCCGACGGCATCGCTGCGCACGGGCGCCGTCCCAGCGTAATTGAGACTAAACCCCTGTTCGCTCCACAAGTGGACGAGCCCTGGTCGTTGACTTGGTTCGACCGACTCGAGAAGACGAACGATCATTTCAATGCGAGTGGCGACCGTTTCTGGCCGTAACAGTCCTTCCCATCTCGGCAGCAGAACCACGTAAAGCACCGCGGCGACCAGTTGCGAAAGTGCCAAGCCCACAAATAGGATTCCGGCGACCTGACCTCGTAAATCGCCGGGCAGCAGGCGCCGCAGGCTCAGGGTCATTCGAATGCGACCTGGGCAGCAAAGATGTAACCACCCGAGCGGACGGTTTGGATGAGCGCCGGATCTCTTGGATCCTTTTCTATTTTGCGTCGCAGGCGGCTCACCTGAATGTCGACGCTGCGATCAGTTGGACTCTTGCCTCGGGTCAATTCGAGCAGCTGCTCTCGAGTGAGCACCTTGTTCGCGTGCTCGCAGAACGCCACGAGCAGTTCAAACTCGCCGCTCGTTAGGGGTACACGCGTACCATCGGCTGAATGGAGGCGGCGGGCGACCAAGTCCAGCCGCCAGTCAAAAAACGTCGCCGTGGAGCGCGGTCTGCTACGCGGCTCATGGGCCGAGTACTGGGAGCGACGCAGCAGCGCCTTGATGCGCGCGACGAGCTCATGGCTGCCAAACGGCTTCGTGAGATAGTCATCAGCTCCCATTTCCAAGCCAACCACTCTGTCAATCTCGCTGCCACGCGCGGTCAGCATGATGACCGGCAGATTACCCTTGGCCCGGACGCGTCGACACAGGCTAAGACCGTCCTCTTTCGGCAGCATGATGTCCAAGATCAGAAGATCGACCCTCTCGGCGCTCATCAGGCGATCCATTTCTTCGCCGTCCTGGGCAACAGTGACTCTAAAGCCGTTCTCATTCAAAAAATCGGCCACCAACCCGCGAATTTCCGGGTCGTCCTCGACAAAAACCACATGGGGCGAACTCATGATTTATCTTGCACTTCCGCACGCGCGGCGCACGCTGGCAGCGCGTCCCTGCTCCCAGCTCAATTTCTACGACTTCCCTCGTAACTGAGACTGCGCTTGGTGCGGAAATGCTAGCACGTGTGGGTGATTGCCTGATCGCGACGTCCATGGCTCGGGCGAAGTCTAAGCCCGCGACCACGATTCGCGTCAACGTCGGGAAGCCAAGCACCTGATCCGGATACAGACAGAAACACAGTTACATCCATCGAAACATTCCAAGACCGAAGTCCGATCAAAGCGCCATCGGATCGCGAAAACGCAAAAAAAGCGGAAGCTGATAATTCCCGAGCCTAGTCGGAGCGAGTTCGCAAAGTACATTCGCGGTCCAAATAAACGTAAAGTTACGCACAGGCAAATGCTACGCCGGAGCGCGGCTTACTCGACGGTACCAACCTTACGGTCAGACGCCCCCGCGATCCGCAATCTTGGAGAATCGCTCGGATTGCGGCCTCCGCCGAAGTGTTGGGTTCCGCCACCGTCGCGCTTCGGATTCGAGACATCCGCGCGGGACCGCGGACGCCTCTAGCGAAGGGGTGAGTTATGGACCCGAACATCGGCCGAATATTGGACTGGTGCCACGAACGCTGGCTGGGTTTGGGCGTTGCCATTGGGCTGATGCTCGCGCTGGGTTCGTCCGTCGGGTCTGTTCCGCGCAGTTTTTCTAAGATCATACGCCAGGCTTCTCCGAGCGTAGTTACGGTACTCGTACAACTCGAGCCCGAAGACGCCGCACGGCGCGCGGCTCAACGCGCTACATCCGCGCGAGACGCGCCGACATCAAGTGCTCAGAAACCAGTTCCTTCCGCCGACCACGGGCTTGGGCTGGGTTCTGGATTCATAATTGCGGAAGACGGTCTAATCGTCACCAACCGCCACGTCGTCCAGGGCGCGGGCAGTCTGCGGGTGAGGTTGCTTGATGGCCGTGAGCTTCCCGCGCAGATAGTCGGGGCTGACGCGCCCACGGATATCGCTCTTCTTAAGATCGATGCCAAACACCTGCCGGTGCTTCGCTTAGGCTCATCCGCACGTGCCACCGTCGGCGACCCCGTGGTGGCGATTGGGAATCCGTTTGGTGTTGGCCAATCAGCAACCGCCGGAATCATCTCGGCGCGTGGCCGATTGCTCGTCGGCGACCCCTACATTGATTTTCTGCAAACGGACGCTGCAATCAATCATGGCAATTCCGGAGGGCCTCTACTGGGGGCTGACGGTCGGGTCATTGGCGTCACGTCCACAATCCTTTCGCCCACCGGCGGCTCGATTGGTTTGGGTTTCGCCATTCCCGCGGAAACTGTCGCGCTCGTCGTCGCACAACTACGCACGCAGGGGCACGTAAATCGTGGCTATCTCGGCATTTCAACGCAGCCGTTAACGGCCGATCTGGCAAACGCTTTGGGTGTAGGCACCATTCGAGGTGCCATCGTTACCGCGGTTGACGCGCCGGGCCCTGCCTCGCAAACGATACTGATCGGAGACGTATTGATGAGCATCGACTCGGCGCCGGTTGTGTTTAGCGATCTCGGCAAGATTACCGCTCACCTCCGCCCCGGTGCATGGGCTGAACTTCTGGTCGTGCGAAATGGGATCCCGCGGAAGATCTACGTGATGGCGGGCCGGCTGCCTGACGCCCCAGTCGCAGCCCCGGGCAATGGACAGATCGACTCTTGGGTACCAGTGCTCGGCCTCGGAGTAGCGCCAGCGCCCTTCGAAATTCGCCACGCAGTGGGCGCGGATGAGGAGGCCGGCGGCGTCATCGTGACGCAACTGCGCCCAGCTGGCGCTGGCGCGCTGGCGGGACTGCAGATCGGTGACCTGATCACTCACGTAGGGACTAAGGAGCTCAAAAGCGTGGATCAGATCGTCGGCATTAGTCAGCCGACCCGGAACGCCCCTTTGCTGATACGCGTCGTACGCGACGGCACACCAACGTTCATGGTCATACCAAATAGTGCGCTCAAGTGAGCGCCGTCGCCGCAAAAAACCGCAGCACCAATTCTCTAGTGGCCCGAGCGCACCTGCGCCCGCCACGCCAGCTGCCAGCCCTCTTCCATTGATCGCAGCACGAGTATATCGCGACCGGAACTCGGTCGACGTTTGCCATCGACCGTCCAATCGAGTTGCCAGCGATAGCAGACAAACCCGGTATCGCCGGAGGAGTACCCCGTTAAATCGGTTGCGTTGTACTCGTGCACTTGCGCTGCGCTCATCATAGCGCGGAAGTGATTGAGCACTGCAGCACGTCCTGCCACTGTGGTCGTAAAGTCGGCCAGCAGCACAGCGACCTCGGGGGCGAAGTATCGTTCAAGTGTCGACCAGTCCTGCCCCAGCCATGCGGCGTCGAAGGCCTGGACCCAAACGGCCGCTGCCAAGTCATCAAGGCCATTCCGGCGCAGGCCATGAGGACTCGCGGATTTTCGGATGGTATTCATAGCTACCTTTCGGTCATCAAGCGACAGCGCGTCGGCACTCAGGTCGCACTCGTCAAGCAAACCGCGCTACGGCGGAAACAGGCCGAGACGTGCGCACGCTCGAACTGTTCTCAACGAGCGCGGCCTCAGTACCGATTCTACCACTGCCGTCAGTCATTCACTCTCACAGTGCCATGAACCACATACCTGCGACAGTGGAATCCCTCTCGAATTCCGCCGACATCAAGCGGTTCGCAAGAAACTTTCCATCTGTTCCGTGCAGGACTGAAACACATCGTCATCAATAGAAACCATTTAACACCAATTCGCTGTGCTTCAAAAAGTGACCAACACCGATGAGAGGCACATTCACAAATTGTTATTTGCTTACGAGGCATTTCGGTGAACTTGAGAGCCCACATCGCTGTCCGTTAAGAGCACTGGGAACCCCGATCAGTTCACAGAGCAATTGAGATCCCAGGTCGACGGAGCCGGGGCCACTGCAGTCGCACACGTCGATGAGCCATGGACCCCGAAGGAGCAACATCATGCAACGCCTCAAAAGCTGGATCCAGGCGGCAGGTATCGCGGACTATCAGGCGACCATTAGTAACGGCCTGGCAGACAAGATCCTTTCGTGGCAGGGAATTGAAGCAACTGAGAAGGCGGAATCGCCTAATGCCAAATTCGTCCCAATCAGATCGGGAAAGGCGCGGCTACCCGTTATCCTGAATTCTACGAGTATTCAGGTGGCGAATAACACGCCAGGGCAGTGACCGTGGGCGGGTCACAACCTCGCGTGGGAGTGATGCTCGGGTGCTCGAGTGCTTGCAAGCCTCAGCCAGCATCCCCGTGTCAGACACGCGTCAGCGCTCCGGAGCGCCTTAGGAGCGCCGCGGTCCACCCGAGCTATAGACGAGCCCGATGCCCTCTGCCGACGCCTTGTCAGCCTTACATCCGGAGCATCAAGCATGAATTCGAACGGTGAGATGCGTGTGCGATCACCGACGGATATGCCGCCCGCTGGAAGTCTCAATAGGCGGTACGAGCGCAATCCAGAGCATTTGACGGGAGCGAATGGCTATGAGCGGCATCTTCTGTTCGACAAGGTGGTCGATCCGATCTCGGCATCGCCACGCGAGCGATTCGAGGCATTCGCACGTACCGTGCGCGACTCCATGTCCCGGCAATGGATACGCACAGAGAACGTATACGCGGGGATGAACACCAAGCGTATCTACTACCTTTCCATGGAGTTCCTCATTGGCCGCGCCTTCGCGAGCAACGTGACGAATCTGCTCCTCGCCGGGATCGCTAAACAAGCGGTTGAGCAGCAGGGTCTCGATTGGGCCGCGCTTCTCGAGGAGGAGCCCGACGCCGGCCTGGGTAATGGTGGACTCGGGCGTCTGGCGGCCTGTTTCCTCGATTCGATGGCGACGATGCAACTGCCCGCAATGGGTTACGGCTTGAGATATGAATACGGCATGTTCAAACAGGTCTTGCGCGATGGCTGGCAACAGGAAATGCCGGACAATTGGCTCCAGCGTCAGGATCCATGGGAGGTTCGGCGACCCTCAGAGAGAGTTCAGGTCAAGCTCAATTGCTCCTATGAAGTGCGCGGCGGCAGATTGCGCACCATTGTCGGTAAGCCATCGACCCTGATCGGCATGCCATTCGATCGACCAATCGTGGGTTACGGGGGCAGGACCATCAACACGCTACGCCTCTGGGCCGCAGATACGACCGATACCTTCGATTTTCAAGAGTTCAGTCATGGTGAGTTCGTCGGCGCGATGGCTGAGGCCCTTGAGGCTGCGTCCCTGACTCGCGTGCTCTACCCGGACGACTCGACGAGCATGGGACAGGGTCTGCGCTTCGTGCAGGAATACTTTCTCGTGGCCTGCTCGCTAGCCGACCTCATACGGCGCTTCCGCCGCAGCAACGCCGATTGGAGCACTCTCCCTGAAAAGGTCGCCATTCAGCTGAATGACACTCATCCGGCCAGTGCCGTCCCGGAGCTGATGCGAATTCTGCTCGATGAGGCCGGTCTGGAATGGGAGCAGGCATGGGACCTTACCCAAAGAACACTCGCGTACACCAACCACACCCTGTTACCGGAGGCCCTCGAAAGATGGCCGCTGAGCTGGTTCAAAGCACTATTGCCACGTCACCTCGAGATCATCTATGAAATCAATCGCCGCCTGCTCGACTCGGTCCGAGGGAGATTTCCCGGGGATGACGGTCGCGTCCGGCGCGTGAGTTTGATCGAGGAAGGCTCGGTCCAATTCGTTCGCATGGCAAACCTTGCCATCGTAGGCTCGCACAGCACCAACGGCGTCGCGGCGCTCCATTCCGAGCTGTTGCGTCGCACGACAGCCAAGGACCTGGCTGAGATGTTCCCGGAACGCTTCAATAACAAGACAAATGGCGTCACGCCTCGTCGCTGGTTGCTCCTTGCCAACCCGGCACTTGCCGATCTGATCACGGACGCAATAGGCGAGTCCTGGGTAACCGACCTTGAGGAGTTAAGCAGACTCCGACTACTCGCGGATGACGAAGGGTTCCGCGACTTCTTTCGAAGCGCCAAGCGAGAGGCCAAATCCCGTTGTGCCAATTGGCTGAGATCGACACTCGGTGTGTCAGTGGATCCGGGAACAATATTCGATTGCCAGATCAAGCGCATACACGAATACAAGCGGCAGCTACTCAACGCGCTGCGCATCGTAGTGCTTTACAACAGACTACGAGAGAATCCCTCTCTCGAGATGGCACCGCGAACATTCTTCTTCGCTGGCAAGGCAGCACCTGCCTACCGGCTTGCGAAACTCATCATCAAGTTCATCCATAGCTTGGCAGCAACAATCGATGGAGATCCGGCGATACGAGGTCAGCTTAAAGTTCTGTTCTTGCCCGAATACGACGTTTCATTGGCGCAGCGGCTTATTCCGGCCAGTGATGTCTCCAACCAGATCTCAACTGCGGGCTATGAAGCCAGCGGTACCAGCAACATGAAGTTCATGATGAACGGCGCATTGACGCTCGGGACGCGTGACGGCGCAACCATCGAAATGGCCCAGGAAGTGGGTGAGGAAAATCTCTTTCTATTCGGCCTCACCGCGGCACAAGTGTCCGGCAGCCGTGGATGGTATGACCCGCACTGGCACTATGAGCACGAACGGGAAACCCGTGCGGCGTTGGATTTGATTCGCTCCAGCCATTTTAGCCGCGGTGACCCTGGGGCGTTTGCACCCTTATGGGACACACTGTTGACGCTCGGCGATCAGTACATGCACCTCGCGGACCTGAAATCGTATCTTGAGGCAGACACGCGGGTGCGCGAGTTGTATGCCAATGCAGACAAATGGGCGCACATGGCCCTATTGAATGTCGCCGGTTCAGGGAAGTTCTCAAGCGATCGTGCCGTTGCTGACTACGCCACCCAAATCTGGAACGTAAAGCCATGCCCTGTGTCGTAGTCGTCAGACGGACGGCCCATAGATTGGGCGACTCGGATTCATAGGCTGCACGGAGTGGGAGATGTCACGGAAGCATTGGATTGTGATGTTCTTGGCATTTGCGCCCGGCTGCACGACCACTACACATCAACGGCAAATCGTACCGACCAGGTATGGCACGTTCATAATCCCGAGCCCGGACTTGATGGGAACGTCCTCTGGTTCTACCGAAAAGGCGAACGCATACAGGGATGCAGCCGTCTATTGCATGAAACTCGGCAAGAACATTGAGACCGTCCTTACGAGTGAGAACGAAGGTGGATTCCTAGAAGTCTCGGCACCCCTGATCGAGTTCCGCTGTGTCGAGGCAAAAAATAATTGAAGTGGTACGTGATGCGTCCGACGCGCCCCGCTCTTGAGCAGCGGCAGGATTGGGTCTAACCCCGGGATACGGGAGATTGGACATGAAGAAGCGGTTCAGCGAGGAGCAGACCATCGGTTCCTGCCTGAGGCGGAGTGAGTATGGATCACCGATGCCGTCGGCATGAGTTCTCGGAAGCCAGTTACTACCTCTGGCGCAGCACGTCCGGCGGATAGACGTGTCGATTGCGCTGGAAGTTCGCTTGCTTCTAGGGTTCGCTGCGGAATCATTTAGAGCAAGCGCGACACGTTGTGCCCGAGGCAGCCGACCCAGCTTTGGATCACGCATCCCCGGGCGATCTGACCTCACTCATAACAGCGATCAGCGGCGTATACGCCGGACTGTCTCGTTTAGCAGGGACGGGACCCATTGCCATCTGAAGAGCGTCCCCGGCCCGATTCGAACCGGCCACCCCAGCCTTAGGAGGGCGGCGGTGCTCTATCCAGCTGAACTACGGGGACGTACCGACAAGTCTGGACCTTGAAAACGGGAGTTGCACGCTGAGACGGCTTCGGCGTCAAACGCAGCAAAAAACGCCTATTTTATTAGAACTTGCTGCTACCGAGTGGGCACGGATGATACCCGCTGAAAAGGTCAGTTGGCGCCCCCGGCCGGAGTTGAACCGACGACCTACCGCTTAGGAGGCGGTCGCTCTATCCACTGAGCTACGGGGGCAGCCGAAGCTAAAGTGTAGCGGTGACCGGCATGGCCGGCCATGGCCAGGACCATAATTCGGCGTAGGATGACTAGCGAAAGAATTTGGTTCGCATGCGCTGTGTCGCTACTTAGCGGGAGGCCTCCATGACAACGTCGATCAGCCTCGGCCATTCCCCTCCCCTTCACCTAGAAATCCGCCATGTGAGCGCAGGTCAGCCCTTACTCTGGCTGAAGCGTGGGTGGGACGATCTTAAGGCGATCGGAGTACCCGGCATCGCCCATGGCGCACTCATTGCGATCCTGGGCGCGGTGCTGCTGATGCTCGGCAGCTCTAATCTGTACTTCATTGCCGCAGCCGTCACCGGCTACCTGCTGGTTGGCCCGGTGATGACGACGGGCTTGTGCGAATTGGCGCGCCGTCGCGCAGCGCGCGCGAGCCGCTGGGATTTGATGAGTCCCTGCAGCCACTGCGGCGCAATGCCGAGGGGCTGACGCACTTCGGCGCGATCCTCGCGCTGATCGCCTTGGTGTGGTTTGGGTTGTCCGCCTGGCTCCTGCAATCCGTCTTCGGCGCCTCGACGCCGAGTCTAGCGGTCGCGCTGTGGGGCGGCTCGGAAGCGTTCAGCGCGCAGCAGCTGCTCAGCTACCTGGGCAGTGGCGCAGTGCTTGCTTGCATCGTGTTCGCACTATCGGTGGTTGCGGTGCCCCTGATGATCGATCGGCATGCCACTGCCTCGGAGGCAATTCGAACGAGTATCCGGGCCGTCCTGGCCAACGCGCCCGCCATGCTCTTGTGGGCTGCTCTGATCGTCGTGATTACGGCGATCGGCTTTTTGACGCTGCTCATCGGCATGGTGTTTATTGCCCCCTTGCTCGGCTACGCGACCTGGCACGCCTATCGCGATCTAATCGCATAGATCATCGAAACGTGGCGCTAACCATTGGTGTGCGCCATTAGTTACTCCTGATACGCAGCCTGCTGCGCTGACGGCCTCACACATGAATTGGCGTTCCCGAATCGGGAGCAATTGTCGTTGGCAACGCTGCTGTGGGTGAACCTTGCTTGCGGGCCGCAACGCATCCCAGCCCCGGCCATCCTGAGATTCGCAGATTTACTAGAACCTATCTCAAAATTGCTTGAGCAGGATGCATAGGGCTGCAAGCTGCACGAAACCGAGGAAGTTGGTCGGGTGGTATTCCCAGCGAACGAGGAGCCGACGTTGCCACTGAATCCAGGCAAAGAAGCGCTCGACGATCCAGCGGCGCTCGTACCGGCGCAGTCGGCGACCGTCCTGAGTCTTACGCTTTTTGTTGGAGCGGTGCGGGGAAATCATCTCCGTGCCCTGGGCGCGCATCGCCGCGTCGAGCGCGTCGCTGTCGTAGGCTTTGTCGCCAATCAGGTTCTCAGGCCGGGCTTCAATCATGTAAAAATCGAAAGTCAGCTGCACGAGTGTGACCTCGTGATGGTTCGCGGCGTGCGTCGTGACCGCCAGCGGCAGGCCGTGACGATCGACAATCGCCATGATTTTCACGCCTTTTCCGCGTCGCGTGGGTCCGATCTCATCGCCGCCACCCTTCGCCGAGGCGAACGTCGCGTCGATGTAGCACTCGGACTCGTCGATCGCGCCTTCGTCTCGAAGTGCATTCGCCAGCTCCGTAAGCGCTGCACGAATCACCTCGTTCTCGCACCACTGCTGGAAGCGACGATGCACCGTCTTGTAGTTTGGATAGGACTGAGGAAGCATGTGCCACTGAGCACCAGTGTTGAGAATCCACAGCACCGCCTCGAGTACCTTGCGCGCCGGGATCGGCTTGCGGCCGGGACGATCGTCGGGAATATGCTCCTCCGGAAAGTGCTTCCGGATCAGCTCCCACTGCTCGTCGGTTACGCGTAGCACGCACGAATTTTACTCGTCTTATACGTGTTTCGGAATTTTGAGATAGGTTCTAGTAAAATGCGAGTAAAACGCAGGGCCGACGCGTTTGAGCTACATCCGCGCGAGGGCGCAAATGTAGTTTGATCTCCACTGTCTCACCCGGAGGCACCGTGGCCGTCTCGCCGCTCCCAGACAAGCAGGTCCGCCTCCGCTTACGGCATCGCATTGAGAAAGTCCGACTGCCGGTCATGGTTGCGACACGGCTCAGTGGCGGTTATGGGCCGGGATAGAAATGCGCCGCCTGCGGTCGAATCATCCGACTGAGCTCTATAGGAGTCGCGACCACAGAAGACCTCGCGGATCGCATCCTGTAATTTCACGTTCGCTGCCATGTTCTCTGGCAGCTCGAGTGCATCCGCCGCATCACCGAAGATCAGTTCTGGCCTGAGGCCCGGCGGAGAACGCCCCAGGAATCCCCTGCCACCCAAGAGTCGGCCGCGCAATCTCAGACGCCGCCCTATCCAGAAACTCTGCAGACGCTTACCTAGGAGCGCCTTGCGGACAACGGAAAACCACGGTGGATCCCGGATCAGCAGCAACACTTCCAGCGCTGGCAATGGGACCCCGAAGCGACATCGGGTGAGCGCGTTCCCGATGCTTAGGATCCCATGATGTGACCGATGATCTCGTCGATCACTCGCGAGTCTCGGGTATCCACGCAAATGGCATGCATTCGCTCGGTTTCGTCGAGCGCATCTTGATGGGCCAGCTGCCAGTCAAGCACCGCCTGATCGGCGTCCGAAGGATCCTCAGCTGCGCGCGTCCGCGCCGCGATTCGCGCGCGCAATACATCAATTGGCGCCTCGCAGAGAATGAGTGTGCATCTAATCCGCAGACGACCTGCGCACACGGAGAAAAGCTCACGCTCCTCCCGGCGGCCAAAGGTAGCATCGACAATCACGTCCCAGCCCCCGGCGAGCACGTCCTCGGCAGCTCGGAGGAGCCGCGCGTAGGTTACGGCGGTGATCGACGATCCGTAGAGGCCGCGGCCCGGGTCCGCTCCGGCGCGCTCGGTCGGCGCAAGTCCAGCAGAGCGCTTGCGTTCCACGTCAGAGCGCAGGTGTAAGGCTCCGAGACGCGGTGCGAGCCTTTTGGCAAGCCATGTCTTGCCCGCACCGGATGGACCACAAGTGAGAAACATGCGGGCCTGACGCGGCAGCAGCACGGCGGCAGAAAAACTGATCAGACGGCGCCATTCGGAGGTCAGCGCCGCCACCTCAATCTCACTGCCACCCGTTGCATGCAGTGCGACGACCTTCGCGCGCACGAGTCCGCGATGCGCCTGGTACAAGGGCAGCAGGCGGCACGCCTGGTAGTCGCCGCTGCCGGCGAGATAGCCCGCCAGAAAGGCGCGCGCCTGATCACGGCACGCGCGCGCGTTCAGATCTGACAGCAGGAAAGCGATCTCGTCGGCGACATCGATCCAGCGAAAGGCTGCTTCATATTCGAGGCAATCGAAGGCCAGCAGGTGGCCGTCCTGGCGTACGACATTGCGCGAGTGCAGATCGCCATGACATTCGCGCACGTAGCCAGCCGCGCGTCGCGCTGCCATGCACTCGCCCAGGGCACGCAGTTGCATCTCGAGCAGCGGGCGCAGCGCCTCAACGTCGGCCACCGCGTTGAAGGCAGCAGCCGCCTGCGCACATTGCGTCAGATTCACCAGGACCACCTGGCGCACGCGCTCCACCGTACTCCACGCGGAAGCGGCGCTGGCCGACGGCAGCCGCGCATGAATGGCGGCGAGCTCGCCGCCGAAGTTTTCGAGCTCTTGCGGTGCTATCGCACCGGCGTCGAGCAAATGATCGAGTTCCTCCTCGCGGGGGAACTGACGCATCTTGACCGCGTATTCGATTGCCTCTCCGTCACCGCCGATACGCGCTTCGCCCGCGGGTGCAGTGATGGGGCACACTTCCAGGTACAACTCCGGTGCAAACCGCTGATTCAGGCGCAGTTCCTCGCGGCACAGGAACTCACGCCGCTCATGAGACAGCAGATCGATGAACGCGTACCGCACGGGTCGCTTGAGCTTATAAGCAAAGGGCCCCGTAAGGAGCACCCATGAGACGTGTGTTTGGACCAGCTCAATGCAACCAACCGGGTGGGGGTAGGCGGCAGGATTGAGCAGCCCGCGCAATCTTTGGGGCAGTTCGGCACTCATCTCGAGGTCAAGGCCAGCAACACCGGGGTCCATAAAATGCCGCATGTTGCACCCAACTGGAGGGCGAAGGCACAACAACACCCGTAGCCGGACCGATCGCGACACATACTTAGCGGCACTGCGGGCGGGCGCGCCTCATTTTAGAGGAAAATGCCACTGGCCGCCGCCCGGAAGCCGTCCCGTCTTGGCTGACATGCGCCGCCTGACAAATGCAAAGGACGAAATCTGACTGCCATTCTGCCTAAACGCCTGCTGAGTGCCGGCCAGCACAAGCGTCCCACGATTGGCGTTG
Source organism: uncultured Pseudomonadota bacterium (assembly GCA_963806375.1). GTDB lineage: Bacteria > Pseudomonadota > Gammaproteobacteria > Steroidobacterales > Steroidobacteraceae > 13-2-20CM-66-19. The sequence continues at coordinate 538,120 of CAWDXW010000002.1, read as the reverse complement.
CGCCCATTGTCGTTGAGTCGGCGACCGTGGCCACGACGCAGGTCTATGCACGACTTGGCACCCGACCGCAAGGTTTGACCGCGGCAGAAGTGACGGAGCGGCGGGAACAGTACGGCCCCAATGTCCTCGCCCAGGACCAGCGCCCCGGTCTCGGCAAGCTGCTGTGGCAAGCCCTGCTCAATCCTCTGGTGGTGCTGCTTGCAGTCCTCGCCGCGGTCTCTTTTGGGACCGGCGATGCGCGGGCGGCAGTCATGATGCTGGCGATGATCGCGTTGAGCGTTGGGCTGAAGCTGGTGCAGGAGACCAAGGCGGGCAACGCCGCGGCCAGACTCAGAGCGATGATATCGGTGACGGCGACCGCGGTGCGCGACGGCGCTCCACGGGAGATTCCTGTGGCCCATTTGGTTCCGGGTGACGTCGTACAGCTTGCCGCGGGTGACATGGTTCCCGGCGATGCGCGGATCGTTCAGGCAAAAGACCTGTTCGTGAGCCAGGGGTCGCTCACGGGCGAGAGCTTTCCGGTTGAGAAGTCCGAGATTGCGACAAGCTCAGCCGAAGACGCGCAAGTGCCGATTGCACTGCGCAGCATCGTGTTCCTGGGCACTAACGTCGAGAGCGGCTCGGCCGTTGCGGTGCTGATTGCGACCGGCAAGAACACCTATCTGGGCAGCATGGCCGCATCCTTGCAGGAGCCGCCGCCGAAGACCGCCTTCGATCGTGGTATCTCCCAGTTCACCTGGCTCATGCTGCGCCTGATGGCCGTCATGGTGCCGTTGGTGTTCGTCATAAACGGACTCACGAAGGGCAACTGGATTCAGGCCTTCTTTTTCGCGCTCGCGGTCGCCGTCGGCCTGACGCCGGAGATGCTGCCGATGATCGTCACCGTGTGCCTGTCGCGCGGGGCGGTCGCGATGGGGCGAAAAAAGGTGATCGTCAAGCGGATCAACGCCATCCAGAACCTCGGTGCGATGGATGTGCTGTGCACGGACAAGACCGGAACACTGACGACTGACACGGTGATCCTCGAACGCCACTGCAACGTCATGCTCCGTGAGGATGAGGGGGTTCTGGCGCTCGCCTACCTGAACAGCCACTTCCAGACCGGCCTGAAGAGCGTCCTCGATCGTGCGGTACTGGGCCATCCGGACCCGCGACTGCCAGCCGCCAGCGCCGCCTTTGCCAAGGTCGACGAGATCCCCTTCGACTTCCAGCGCCGCATCATGTCGGTCGTCGTGCGCACCCCGGAGGGCAAGGACCGCATGATCTGCAAGGGGGCCCCGGAGTCCATCCTGCCCGCGATGCATTAACGCCGAGCTGGACGGCGGCCTCGTGCCGCTGGATCCACGTCACGTCGAGAAATTCAAAAAGGAACACGAGCAGTTGTGCGCCGATGGATTCCGCGTGCTGGCAATCGCCACCCGGGACCAGGAGCCGCGCGGCGCGGCGGCCGGCGCTACTCCGTACGGCAAGACGGATGAGCGCGATCTGACCCTGCAGGGCTACGTGGCATTCCTTGATCCGCCGCGCGACAGCGCGGCCGGGGCAATCCTGGCACTGCAACGGCACGGCGTGACGGTGAAGGTGGTGACCGGTGACAACGACCTCGTCGCCCGCAAGATCTGCAAGGCGGTGGGTCTGAAAGCCGACCTTGTAGTCACGGGCGATGAAATTGAGCGCCTGAGCGACGCACAGCTGGCTGAGGCTGCCGAGCAGACCACCCTGTTTGCCCGCGTCTCCCCAGCCCACAAGCAGCGCATCATCCAAGCGCTGCAGTCGCGTCAGCATACCGTGGGCTTCCTGGGCGACGGTATCAACGATGCCCCGGCGCTGCACACCGCCGATGTCGGAATCAGCGTCAACACGGCCGTCGACATTGCCAAGGAGGCGGCCGACATGATTCTGCTGGAGAAATCGCTCCTCGTCCTGGATGAGGGCGTCATTGAGGGCCGCAAGGTCTTCTCTAACATCACCAAATACCTGCGCATGGGAGCCTCGAGCAACTTCGGCAACATGTTCAGCGTGCTGGGAGCCAGCATCTTCGTGCCATTTCTGCCGATGCTGCCGGTGCAGATTCTTGCGAACAACCTGCTGTACGACCTTGGACAAACCACGATCCCGACCGACGCGGTGGATCCGGAACGGATTGTCGCCCCGCGCCGCTGGGACCTTGGCGAACTGACCCGTTTCGTCCTCTTTATCGGGCCATGCTCGTCCATTTTTGATTACACCACCTTTTTCATGATGCTTTACCTGTTCAACTGCTGGGACCTCGCGACGCCGCAAGCGGCCGCCCACAGCGCAAGCCTCTTTCAGACCGGCTGGTTTGTCGAAAGCCTTCTGACTCAGACACTCATCATCCACGTCATCCGCACGAACAAGATCCCGTTACTGCAGAGCAGGTCTTCGCGGGCAGTGCTCGTGATGAGCGTGGTGATCATGGCCGTTGGGATCGCCATCCCGTTTTCACCCGTGGGCACGTCGCTGGGATTCACCCGGTTGCCCGCGCTCTACTGGCCACTTCTGGCGCTCACACTCCTGTGCTACGTACTACTCACGCAGGTAGTGAAGACGGCGCTCCTGCGCCGACACATGATCTGACACCGGCGCAGGCCGTGCGGCTTGGCCGCAGGGCAACGCCTGCAGTCATGAGCGCGCGGTCTTTTCCAGTTTCACCTCGACGTTCGACACGTAGAACAGGCGCTCCCACCATTTGGGTGAAATGTTGGCCAGATAATGTAGCGGTCCGAAGATGGCGCTTTCCTTCCTGCCGATATAGAGCCTGTTGTGGATAACGTTCAGGTTCTGAACCGCGTCGTGCGGCTCGGGAAAAACATTGAACAGGCTCCACGAATAGTAGGTTCGATGGGTGAGCCTGTAGGCTGATGGGTTCCTGTAGTGCGGCACCCACAGCTCCAGGCAACCCCCTGGCGCCAGGATCCGCGCGGCTTCGGCGAGAAAGTGGCTGGGTGACTCCATATGCTCGAAGCCATCTTTACAGACGATGTACTCGGCGGAGTCTGCCGGCGCAAAGTTCCACGTCCCCCCCAGATCGGCAACGACGTTGAAACCGAAGTCGACGGCATCCACGTTCAGCCAGCCGGGATACTGCTGCGGGCCGCAACAAAGATGAATTTTCATCGTCGATACAACCTCTCCGCGAGTCCATTGGCTGAGGAGAACTATCGAGCAGTCCTGCACCGGCTGCTGTAGTCCGGATACGTATTGAACTCAAGAACCGGCTCGCAATCAACGTAGCGCCAGCTGGGCGGTCACCAGGACCGGCAGTCCGTGTAAGTACGTATGGCTGCTGATCCGCGCGGCCACGCATGATTCACCGTGTCGTCCTCTTCCCCTTACCTGGGATTCCCCATTACCTATGAGCGGGGTTCTCCGAATTGCCTACAAATTGCTTGTAAATGACCGAGGCAAGTTCGCGGCACTTCTCATCGGTATTACCTTTGCAGTTCTCTTGATGGTCATGATGACTTCGATGTTTGCCGGTGTCATGAGTCGCGCCTCCGCCACGGTGATCAATACCGGCTCAAGCGTCTGGGTCATGGATCGGGCGGTGAACACGGTAGCTAACGCCATTCCGATCCCCGACTACGTGCTTGACGCCGTTCGCAGCCTCGATGGCGTGAAGTACGCGGTCCCCCTCTACACCGGAAGTGGCTTAGTTAAGCTACCGAACGGCGACTACCAGGCCGTCTCCATCATGGGCCTCGATGACTCGACTCTATTGGGTCGACCGCGCTTGCTCGAGGGGCATATCGAGGACATTTACGCGGATGACGGCTTCATCGTCGTCAAAGACAGCGAATACCCCAAGATGGGCTCGCCCACGCTGGGCGCCGAGTTCGAGATCAACGACCATAAAGGAGTCGTGGTAGGGATCGCGGCTGTGGCGTCGAGCGGGCTGTTCGGCATCCCGACCCTGTATACGACTTATGGGCGGGCGACTCAGGACCTGCCCGCCACGCGCTTTACGATGTCTTATGTTCTGGTGGAGCCGAAGAGTCCTCGCGATATTGCCAAAATCGCACGCGCGGTCGATGCGCTCGGGTATCGGGCGCTTACGAAGGACGAGTTCATGGAGCGCACGTCCGACTTCTACAAGTACCAGACGGGCGTCGGCACCAACATTCTGCTCATGACGGTCATCAGCTTCATCGTCGGGCTCTCGATATCCGGCCAGACGTTTTACACATTCATTCTGGAAAACCTGGAGAAATTCGGAGCGCTGAAGGCAATCGGCGCCAAGAGCCGTGAGCTGATCGCAATGATTCTCTTTCAGGCCGCATTCACCGGACTCACCGGCTATGGGCTGGGCGTGGGACTGTGCTCGTTGCTGATCGCAGCTGCCAAGTTGCGGCTACCCAGCTATGCCGCGATGGTGACGTTCTTCAACCTGGGTTTGGCCTTCGCGATGGTCATCGTCATCACCGCGTTTGCCAGCTACATCGGCATCCGTCGTGTGATCCGCATTGAACCCTTCGATGTGTTCAGGGGATAACGATGGACGCCATCCGTGCCCGCGGCCTGTGCAAATGGTTTGGCGAGGGGCGCCTGCGTACGGATGCCGTGCGCGACGTGAATTTCGCGGCGCACTTCGGCGAGCTACTCTACGTCGTCGGTCCCTCGGGAAGCGGCAAAACAACGTTACTCAGCATGCTGTCCGGGATCCTCAAGCCAAATACCGGTACGGTAGAACTGGAAGGTCAGGACATCTGGAAGCTTTCTTCTAACGCTCTCGCCGATCTTCGGCTGCAGAAGATCGGTTTCGTCTTTCAGGACTACCACCTGTTCCCCCGGCTCACGAGCGCCGAGAACGTCGCGATACCGCTGATCCTGAGACAGTTACCGTGGAATGAAGCGCTAAAGCAGGCAGCAGCGCAGCTGCAGATCGTAGGCCTACAAGGCCGCGCAGATCTTTCGCCAATCAAGCTAAGTGGTGGAGAGCAACAGCGGGTCGCGATTGCGCGCGCCATCGTCAGCCGCCCCGACATTTTGATCCTTGATGAACCTACGGCATCCCTCGACGGTGACACCGGCCGGCGGATCATTGAATTCATCAAACGCGAAATTCTAAACGAGCACCGCTGTATTCTCGTCGTGACACACGACGCACGTATCTTTGAGTACGCCAACCGCATCATTCATATGGAAGACGGACAGCTCAAGAATGTTGAGGAGCACGTGGTCCAGTGAAGAACCGGTCCCTCTTTATACTCGCGGGCGCCGGTGCGCTAATCGGCTTACTCAGCGCTGTGTATTACGGAATCGAACGTAAACCTCTGGCGCCCGTTTTCGATCCAACAGCCAACCCCTATGCGGCGGGCATCTACGCCAATGGCATCGTTCAAAGTGACCAGGCCAACGGCACGAATATCGCCCTGTACCCGGAAGTGGCCGGAAGCGTGATCCAGATTCCGGTCTCCGAAGGACAGCGGGTCAAGCGCGGCGACGTGCTTCTGGTCCTCGATGCTACCGTACAGCAGGCCACGGCCGAACAGCTGCTGGCGCAGGCTCAGGCGGCACAGGCGGCATTGGCTGAGCTTCGCGCGGAACCGCGGCCGGAATCCTTAGCGGTCGTGACTGCGCAGGTCGATGTGGCGCAAGCGACCTTGAAGATGAATACCGATAGCCTCACCAAGCTCGAAGGCATCGCCAAGAGCGACCCGGGCCTGATCAGCCGCGATCAGCTCGACAATGCCGCCAACGCCGTTGCGGTGGCGACTGCGAGCCTGTCGGTTGCCCGGCGGCAGTATGAACTAACGAGGGCTGGTGCCTGGAAGTACGACGTGCAAAGCCAGACGCAACAGGCCGCCGCACTGGATAAGGCCTACCAGTCGGCCGCCGCGCAACTCGCAAAATACACACTTCGGGCTCCCGTCGACGGAACCGTGCTGTCTATCCAGACGGCCGTTGGCAGCTATGTATCGGTTCAGGGAACCTACGATTCCATCTCCGGGGCCGACGGCCCCGTGCTCCTCATGGGAGGCGGCGCGGCCGACCAGCTCTCGGTACGCTGCTACATCGATGAGATTCTGATACAGCGCCTCGCGTTAACGCAGAGCACTCCCGCACGCATGTTTATCCGGGGGACCCAGGTCAGCATCCCGCTGCAATTCGTTCGGGTACAACCCTACGTATCACCGAAGATTCAGTTGTCGAGTGAACGCACTGAACGGGTTGATCTGCGCGTGCTCCCGGTAATCTTCCGAATGAAAAGGCCGCCGGGCGTGCAGCTCTATCCTGGCCAGCTCGTCGACGTCTACATCGAATCATCTGTAGCCCCCAGCAAGCATTAGCCTGCTGTAACGATTCCGGTACCAGGTGCTCGCGACCCGAGCCCAATGGAGTGTGACCGTCGTGCTCGGTAAGATGCGCGCTTTGAATGGCGCGTCTTCCCGGCTGCCACTGGAGAAGTTTTGACGACCACCATTCACGTCACCGACGCGACAATCACTCTCGATGACGTCGGCGAGGGTCTGCCGATTCTTCTCCTGCATGGCTTTCCGGCGACGCGCTATCTCTGGTCGCGCGTCACACCATTATTGACAGCTGCCGGGTTTCGCGTGCTGGTACCTGACCTCGCGGGTTACGGCGCATCGGCAGCCGCGGCGGGCGTGCGCGTCGACATGGGCCGCCAGGCAAACTGGATGCTCGAGGTACTCGATGCGCTCGGCGTTGCGCGTGCGGTAGTCGTGGCCCACGATGTTGGCTCGGCGGCTGCGCAGCTCATGGTGTCTGGAGCGCCGCAGCGGGTCCGCGGCCTCGCTGTCCTCGATGGCGTGTACGGCGCTGAATGGGCGATGGACGCCATCGCGAGCATCCAGGCCTGGAACCCTGCCGAGGCGCGTCGCCTCTATCCGGTGCTGGCGCGGCGCATCGGGACAAGCGCTCAGCTGCGAGAAATGCTCACGGCGTACCAGGGCGAGTCAGGTGGCTTACGCCTGATCCGAGCCTCACGGGACCTCGACCCACGACAGACCGAACAGATCGGTGAGCTCCTGCGCCTCAGTGGCGTCCCAGCGCTCGTCCTATGGGGAGAACACGATCTGTTTTTACCAATCGACGTGGTGGGTCGCCCGCTCGCGGAGCTGTTGCGGGCGGACCTGATCCGCCTGCCAGGCGGACATTTCACTCCCCTCGACTGTCCCGATGATGTTGCCCGAGCACTGTGCGACTTCTTCAGGCACCTCCCGCCAGAGGACTGACTATATCGTCCGTGACGCGGTGCTCCGGTAAAGCCAAGCCACGATCATTCCGAGTATCACGAGCAGAACGCCGTCAAAGACAATCTGTTTGATGGCCACACTGACTGGCATTGGCTGCACGACGAAGTAGATCAAGTAAGTCGGCACGATGGTGAGCAGCGCTACGGCCACACCAAAGCGCAAGCCCTGAGCCATCCACGCCTTTGGCTCGACGCCGCGCGCATAGATCCAGACGAAGGCACCGGACAGGATCACGTGCGCCAAGATCATCAACGGAAAGTATTGGCGCGCGTCGCTCTCGGCCCTGAAAAGACTTCCCAGGCGCCCATAGTCCGGGCCGAGCAGCACACCGTGCACTAAGAAACTGCCCAAAAACCACGCGACGAATAGCACCACCCAGGCGGTGAGGAATTTCTTGTTCATCATGGTGACCCCTGCACCACAAGGTCCGCACTCATGGCGCGATTCCCCGCGACAATACGCTTCTGCTGGTGCCGCTCCAAGACCAGATGAGAATCATGCGGCGAAGTGAGCCGCCCGCTTGCCCCTCCGCGTAGATCAAAAGATTGAGACTGGAACGGAAGGAAATCGCAGTACCGCGCAAGATTTTGGTTTTAACGGTTGCGGCGCGGCATATCGAGATTCCACGCCGCCACCCAATTGAAATATTGAGTTGCGTCGCCGGGGAAAACACCGGCTGCCGCGGGCGTTACGACCTCCCTGTTCGGCGTGCATGCAACCGGGCCAACATCGGCAAAACACGTCTTCGGGTGCCTACGGGGAGTCTGCCTGAAGTGCCTATTCGAACCTTCGAGTTGAACTATCGCGCTCATTTCGACCCCGAATCATTCAGGGCGAATCTACTGCTTGCGTTCCCTGGCAATCCAGGCATCCACGCGCGTTTCCAGTATCGGCAAGGGCAGCGTGCCCTCTCCGATCACCACGTCGTGAAATCCGGAATAGGTAAATTTTCCGCCGAGCGCCTGTCGGGCGCGCGCGCGCAGCTCCAGAATTTTCAATGCGCCGATTTTATAACTCAATGCCTGCGCGGGCATCACCATGTAGCGTTCAATCTGGTTCTGTGCGCGAGCTTCGGAGTAACCCAAATTTTCCATGGCATACGCAATCGCCTTCTCCCGGCTCCAACCCTGGGCATGGATGCCGGTATCCACGACCAAGCGCACCGCACGCAACAGTTCATCGTTGAGATGTCCGAAGTACGCATCCGGATGTTCATAAAATCCGAATTCCTTACCCAGGGTTTCGGAATATAGCGCCCACCCTTCGGTGTAGGCGGCGGTGTCAGAATTCTCTGTATTAAATTTGCGAAAATCCGGCAGATTCATTTCCTTTAGAAGGGCAGCATGCAGATGATGGCCCGGTACGCCTTCGTGCAAAAACAGCGTCACCATACCCACCGTGCTGTAGTCCTTAGGATCATTCACAACCGGCCAGAATACCCCCGGATGTGAACCATCCGCGGCCATTGGCGTGTAGTGATCAGAAGCGGTCGCACGGGTTAATTCAGGCTCCAGTTGCAGCGAAAGCCTCGCTTTGGGCAGGATATGGAAATAGGCCGGCAACTGCGCGCTGACCGCCGCGTATATTTCCTGATAGGCGCTCAGTACCTGAGTGTCGGTGGTGAAGGGTTTGAACTTCTTCTGCTCGAAAACCCATTGCGGCAACCCAGTGGGCGGCCCATCGTAGCCTAGCCTGGGGCCGAGTTCGCTGAGTTCCTGTTGGATCCGCGTGACTTCCCTTAACCCCAGCTGGTGAATTGCAGACGGAGTCAGAGGCAGGTTTGTGTTGTTCCTGATGCGCGCCAGATACCAGGCTGCCCCGTTGGGTAAGGCGCCCAAGCCACTAGTGTCTCTGCTGGCCGGTAAATAATCGTCGTGTATAAAGTGTGTCAGACGCTGCAGCGCGGGCGATAACTGCTCCGCGATCACTTCCCGGTATGCGGCGGTCAGTCCTTGCTTGTCTTCTTTTGAAAACTGCTCAGGCAGGTTGTTGATCGGCGTATAGAAAATGTTGGTCTCAGGCGTAGCACTCAGCATGTGCTCAAACTGCGGAGACATGGCTATCGTGATCGTTCTCGGTAAAACGATGCCACTGCGTATGCCTTCACGCATATTGGCGATCGCCTGATCTATCCAGCCTGGCAGTTGACGCAGGCGCTGCAGATAAGCGCGATACTGCTGCGGCGTCCCCAAGGGTTGTGATCCGGTACCACTGGCGTAGTTGGCCAGCGTGCTCGGCACATTGTCCATTTGGTTGAGCGGCAGCAGATGCTCGGGAAAATCTTCCAGATCAAGCGCACTGCTCAATTGGAACGCAAGGATGTCTTCATTGAGTTGGTCTGCATCGCTCAGCGGTGCGTGCGGGATCTGCGCCAGCTTCCGTTGCAGGCGTTGCAGGCGATGAATCCGCGCAAAGTAACTGGCGCGGACTTCGGGTGCGATGCTCATGCCGATCTGGTCATCGAACCGGCTGTCACCGTTGGCCGTGGCAAAATACAATGGATCAAAGCGAGCGCGGGTGAGATAAAACTCGTCAGCCAGAACCCTGACCTGTGTTGCCGCCGGTGCAGTTGCTGCCTGCGCCGCGCAAGCGATACTCAACGACAGGACCGCCAGAGCGAGTATGGCGCGGAAAAAATTTGGAGCGCGTTGAAAATGCATAAAGCGGTCCCCGGTTTTTATCGGCCAGCCTTCTGAGATTCTGGATCCCCGGGTCCCCGGGTTTCGAGCTCTCTATCGATGGAGTGCGAAGGCTCCCGCCGTGGGTCATGGGCACAGCCAAGATGCCTGACGTCGTCAACGGCTATCACTGGGAGCTCTACAACAGTACCGAGGATTACTCACAATACAACGACCTCGCCGCCTCAAATCCCGCAAAGCTCGAAGAACTGAAGGCATTGTTCCTGACCAACACCGATGCCGCGGCTCACCGCGGCCGGATCGGACACCTCGCCTGCTGCTAGTGCATGACATGCCTCCGTGATACCGACGATCCTGCTCAGGAGGGGTTGGCGATACCGCCGGCACGCGACGGGCGTCATTCCCTGACGGGAGCGGCCGAGCCCTCTCGCCGCTTGCGCTTGGTCCTCAACGAGGAAAGCGCAGCGCGCGGCCATTCATCGACGGCGAGTGCCCAGAGCGAGAATGCCACGCCGCGCTGGAACAAAGAGCTGACCGCGGACCGAACGTCTCCGCGCGCCAGCGCTTGGGCCGAATCCGTCACCGCAATCGCCCCATGCATCAGGGCGCTCGCATGACGATAACACGACATCATGCAGGCATTGCACGCCTCTCGCTGATCAGGAATGTGGTCGAGATCGAACACTGAGCCCATGGGTTCGGACCAAGGCTCGCAGCGCCAGACATCGAGGTTCCAATCGATGTAAAAATATTTGTGCCCTGCGATGCACGGAACCAACTGCTTCTCTCCCCTAACGAATCGAGCAACCTCCGCGAGCGAGGCGTTCGGATCGAGCACGCGGAACCTCTTCTTCACCTGCTTGATTGACTCAAGTGCGGCGAGAATCTCCTCGGGCCGCAAGTCGACCAAGGCCGAATCCTCGCTATAAACCAGTGAAGAAGAGCCGAACCGCTCGCGCCTTGGATACGAGAACGTCACGGCGTCAAATCCGAGTTTCTCGAGGGCTTCCGGCAGCGCCTCGTAGTTGACCAGCCGGTTCACAGTCACGCACGCCCACACCGGGATGCCATGAGCGCGTGCCCGGGCGATGCCCTCCTCAATGCGCGCATTCAGTCCGTTCAGGCCGCGGTTGGCCTCGTGGCTGGCCATATTGTTGCTGTCGATCGATATGAGCAGGCGCTTAATGCCGGCTGTCACCAGTGCCTCGATGTGCCGCGGAAGGAACCAACCGTTGGTTATCAGACCGCAGTCGATGCCGGCGCTGGTTGCTGCGGCAACCAGCGATGCAATGTCGGGGTGAACCAGCGGCTCGCCACCCTGCAACGTCATGTATCGAATTCGGCGCCTACGCAAGATCGGAAGCGCACGGGAGAATTCGGCGAGGTCGACATACCGACGAGGCCCAGCCAGATTCTTGTCGCGAGAGAAGCCGCAAAAGTCGCATGCAGCGTTGCATACGTTCGTCACCGAGACATCGCAAACTGCAGGCAGAAGATTCGAGTGGGCGTCCCGTCCATCGGACATCGAGCGCCGATTCGCAAGGGTAACTTCCGGATCCATGATGCCCACCCTACCGTGCCCTAGGTTTAAACTATAGTTTGTCGCGCGGGCAATTGTCAGGTCCATGGCACAATTCCCGTTACGCTTATCCCAAGAGACCGAAGCGTTACCAGAAGCGGAAAATTGAAGAGGCGAGGCCATGAGCCTCGCCGCCTACGGAGGGTTTGCCCTACCCGCTTAGCCTATCGCACGCAGCGATGTCGGCTGCGCGACGCCCAATTTCAAAACCATGAACGCCCACTCGCGGCCGGCACGGACTCCGGGAGAGCAGGTCGCTGACGAAAGCAGTGGTAAGCTGAACCTCCGGTCCTAGGCGGTCGCCAAAGTTGTTACTTGAACCGCTCCTGGCCGTGACCTGTCCGATTGCGTACGTATTCGGATGGGAAAGATGAGAATGCGCAACCCCATTGAGTGCACTGTGAAGCGGGCCCGCTGCGCGGGCACAGAGGTTCGACAGGGCGAGGAACGCGGCCGGCTCCAGGAGCTTCGCGACGGCGCAACTGTTGGCGGCTGAAGTCACCTTGGTGGGAATTCTTCCCTGAGAACAATTCGTCAGCAATCTCGATTGCTGACTTGGAGCGCGCAGCCTTGCCGCGCGTGTTCGGACGTGCGGTGTTCCTTGGATCCGATGAAGCCCGGGACGGCGTCAATGACGTGGATTCGGTATCGGGAAGGCGTGTCTACCCCCGGCACGATCAACTTCCTTCCAGAGTATCAGGCAGAGCTCCGCCAAAGACGAGGTCGGGGTCCACTGCATTCTGTTGCCCGTAAGTGCTGAACTTCTCGACCACGCGGCACATCTCTGCGTCATCGAGAATACAGACTTCTCCTAGGGACAGCGCCGCACAGTATTGTAGCGCGAGGCTTTCGACCTCGTCGGCAAGCGAGATCGCGCAGGGAAGGTCAGCGCCTGTGGCAATGACGCCGTGATTGGCAAGCAGACACGCCTTGCGATCTTTCAAAGCGGCCAACGCTGCGTCTGAAAGCTCCTGTGTACCGAATGCGTAATATGGAGCGCAGCGGATGTCGCGGCCACCCGCAACCGCCACCATGTAGTGGAACGCCGGAATACCCCTACCGGTGCAGGCGAGCGCCGTCGCTTGTGGGGAATGTGTGTGAACGATCGCGCCCACTTCGTGCCTCGAGTTGAGAATGTCACGGTGGAAGCGCCATTCGCTCGAGGGGCGGCGGCGGCCGAACCAACGTCCATCGAGGTCCATGAGCGGAACATCAGCGGCTTGCAGGGCCTCGTAATCCATTCCGCTCGGACTCACGAAGAACCGCCGCGCATCGTAGCGCACACTGACATTGCCCGATGTGCCATGGGTCAGACCTCGACGCGTCAGCTCACGACAGGCTGCAATCACCATCGTGCGCAGATCTGCGCCGCTGGAGCAGGTGTTCGTCATTCGACAGCTCGCAGCTCAGGATACAGTCGTTGCAATCCTGCACGACTCGCGGAGCAAATGCCGCGCTCGGTGATCAGTCCGGTCACCAATCGTGCGGGTGTTACATCGAAAGCGAGGTTCAGCGCGGTGCTACCTTCCGGCACCAGCTTGACGGTTTCTATCCGGCCCGAAGAGCTCCGGCCGGTGATGTGCGTCACCTCATCCGGCGATCGCTCTTCGATTGGAATTGCCGACCCCGCGTGGAGAGACCAGTCGATGGTGCTTACCGGCAGTGCCACATAGAAGGGCACTCCGTTATCCCGGGCCGCAAGCGCCTTGAGGTACGTGCCCACCTTGTTACATACGTCCCCGGCCGCTGTCGTGCGGTCGCTTCCAACTATCACCATATCCACCTGGGCCCGTTGCATTAAATGCCCGCCCAGATTATCCGCAATGACCGTGTGCGGTACGCCGTGCGCCCCAAGCTCAAAGGCCGTTAGTGCAGCACCCTGGTTGCGCGGGCGGGTCTCGTCCACCCACACGTGCACAGGTATCCCGGCGTCGTGCGCCATGTAGACAGGCGCAAGCGCAGTGCCCCAATCAACGCAGGCAAGCCAACCGGCGTTACAGTGCGTGAGAATGTTGAGCTTTCGGCGCGCGGTTTTGGCAAGTGCGCGGATGATTTCCAGGCCGTGAACGCCAATTAAGCGGCATTGCTCGACGTCGGCATCGCAGATTGCGGCAGCTTCCTGAAACGCCGCACCAACTCGCTCCGTCGGCCGAACTTCCGCCAGCACTTTGCGCATTCTCGTCAACGCCCAGGCCAGATTGATCGCCGTTGGACGCGTCGCTTGAAGTATTCGCGCCGCTTCTGCGAGATGCGAGTCCGAGGGGTTCGAACGGGCGGCGAGCGCCATGCCATATGCCGCCGTTGCTCCGATTAGCGGCGCACCACGTACCACCATAGTGGTGATCGCGTGCGCCGTATCGGCGAGAGTCTCGAGATCGATGGTGGCGAATTCGAAGGGCAGACGAGACTGATCGATCACCCGGACGGTTGCGGATTCTGTCTTCCAAATCGTGCGGAAGTGGGTGTCAGATATTCTCATGGTTCAGCCCCGATCCGACTCGTCACCAGCGTGGCTCCGCGCGTTTCAAACAGCCGGAGGTTCAGGCTGCTCACTGCAAAGCTGCGCTCAAGGCGATGGCAGCTCCCATCGTGCCACCAGCTTTGGCATCCCGCCGCCTTGCCCATGCCCCTGAATTCCAACGCCTTATTCAGTATCCCAACCGCCTGGAGCTTGCAATGGCACGATTTTAACCCGATGCGGGTGTACTCCGGTCACGCCCTAACGCAAACGCAAAGTGGCGGGTCTGGGTGCTGAATGTTCATGCTGTCGAGCGATCTGGATTTTCGTGGAATCGCAAACCACAGCACGCTACGGCTCTGGGAACCGTGAGAGCCGAGTCAGTAATTTAAAAACCTTCTTGGCTCGCAGGCAGCGCCAGGGCACGTCATTACGGACGTCTTCCGGACGCCTGGGTACGCACGAGCCGCGTTAATCGGCGTCGAGCATTGACCGCGGTCCGGTGTCCACCATTGACCAGGGGTCGATGCGGCAAACACCAGATTCTCTATGAGAAAATCTGTTTCGACCCTGGTCAGCCTTCGGCGCCGGTGAGGCCAGAATCCTGGTCAAAATTCGACGCCTGTTTACAGCTCCGACCCAACGGGGAACCTACACGACTCAACCGAGGCGTCCCCGGTACCTGAATGCGCTGTACCCGTACGACGAAAAAACGAGATCCCGCCTTAAATCAGCTCCACCGCGCCACCGTAGGCGACCAAGGTCTGATCGGCAGTGATGAGCCGCAGCGGCTCGGTGAACGCCTGTGCCAGAAGCAGGCGATCAAATGGGTCGGCGTCATGCAGCGGTAGTTTTGCGACGGCCGCGGCATGGCGCGCGTTGACTGGTAGTTCTTGGAACCCGCTCGCGTCAATGGCTGCCGCAAACGCGTCAGGGTCGCCTTAAATTTTGCCCAGACTCTTCTTGATGGCGATTTCCCAGATTGAGGCTGCCGAGACATAGACTGTTTCGGCGGCCGCTAGATACGTGTGCGTGGCTACCTTGAGCCGTCGGTTACCCAATACCGACCAGATGAACACATGTCTGTCCAAGAGCAGGCGCACTATCGACCCTCAAACTGCGCCAGTATGTGCTCCGGAAGCGGGGCGTCGAAGTGTTCGGCCACCTTAACCTTACCTTTAAGCACACCAAAGCGAAGCTTGCGCACCGGCTTTTCTAGACGTGTCAGCCGTGCAATCGGCTTGCCGCCTCGCGCGATGACAACGTCTTTTCCCGCCGCTGCCTGCTCGATGAGCTTCGAGAGTTGGGTCTTCGCTTCATAATCATTGATGACGCTCACACTGTAATCCTGGCTGCCGAGGATGTGGAGCGGAAGAGGATCGAAATGGCACGTAAGATCATGTTTTAAATGAGATAGTTCCGGCGCAGTATCTGGATACCCCTCGCAGTACCCCACTCGGAATCTCTCCTTAGCCCGGACGCCCGTATCGCCTTACTCTGGTCCAGCCCAGCGAACGCCGCCAACCGAATGAGGAGCACAACGTGGGCTCGCAGCTCGTGCAGTGACGGCTATTGCTACTGCTGCTGCGAAAGACCCGACGACGGTCGACCCCGATGCGCTCATTTCGGCGCTCAATTTCGCGCTACTCGGTAGCGATAGCCAAGCCTCCTTTGGGAATCCCCGGAGGATTGTGTCGTCGTTTCGGATACCTACAACGTCGGTGGAAGTTGCAGATTCACCGACTTTCTGCATTTGAGTAAGTTCGACGGCTCGTTTCGTTTTGACATTCAGCAATACGTCGAGGACGGCGTTGAATAGAAAACGCCGCCCGAAGGCGGCGCTATGTGAACGCGCTACTCCGGCAGGTTCATTTTCTTGAGTAGTTTCTTGAAGCGCGAATCGTCGTGCAGGCGCCCGAGCAGCAGGTCGACTTTGACCTCTGAAAGGCCGCCATCGCGCTGTTGGTACGCGCGCTCGAGCCACTCGAACGCCCTGTCCTTCTCGCCACGCCACGCGAGCGCCTCAGCGACCTGGTAGGCGCCATCCAGGGCGTGTTTGGCGATCAAATCATCGAGGGCCTGCTGGGACTCCTCCGCGTGACCGAGGCTGTGCTCGGCCATGGCGACGTCGGTCAGCCTAAAACCCTCGATGCCGATCTTGCGCGCCGTCGCGAGTGCCGCGGCCGCGTTGCCTTCGAGAAGCCGCAGGATAGCCAAGTGATGCCCGCCGAAACTCGATTCCGGATTGATCTCGAGGCAGCGACGCAATGCCTCGTCTGCGGCGGGGTAGTCCTTGTGGAACGTCAGATATAGACCAAGATTCGACCAAGCGATAGCGGACAATGGATCGATCTCGGTCGCCTTTCTGCCGACCGCAATGGCCTCTGGCAACCGGCCGAGCCTTTCCAACAAAGTAGCGTAGTTTCCCTGAACTTTGTCGGAGGCGGGATCGAGCGCCAGCGCCTTCTCCAAGTCCGCTTCAGCACCGTTCCAGTCCCGGCTGACGTTCATCCGCAGAACTCCGCGCGACGCATAGCCGTTGGCCTCCTGCGGTGCGAGGGTAATAGCCCTCTCGGCATCGGCCATCGCTTGCCTTTGGCCTGCTCTATCGCCCGTCAAATCTGCGAGGACGTACTCCGAGAGAGCAAGACTGGCATAGGCTGCTGCGTAGTCGGGATCGAGTGCGATCGCTTTGTGGAAGGAATCGATCGCCCGCCGCCAGCCGTCGATGTTTCCCCGACTGTGAAACCGTTTGCCGAGCAAGTACTGGTTGTAGGCCTCGGCGTTTGAGCTGCGATAGGCGGCCACGGCCTGCTCCGGCGCGAGCTTGGCCTTCAGCACATCGACCACGGCGGCGGCGATCTCGTCCTGCACCTTGAAGATGTCCTTGATGTCCCGGTCGTAGGTCTTCGACCAAAGGTGATAGCCGTTGTCGGCGCGGATCAGCTGCACGGTCACCCGGAGCGTGTTGCCAGCTTTCCGCACGCTCCCTTCGAGGACGTGGGCGACGCGCAGTTTCTGAGCGATGCTCGGGACATCGTCCGCCCTGCCCTTGAAGGCGAACGAGGAGGTGCGGGCCGGCACCCGCAGGTCCTGGACCTGCGACAGGAGCTCAATGAGTTCCTCGCTCAATCCGTCCGAGAAGTATTCCTGGTCCTTCCCCTCGCTCATGTCGATAAACGGCAATACTGCGACGGACTTCTCCGGGATTGCACCCGGTTTGCGCGTGCCGCCCTGAATCGTCGATGCGGAGGTGTGCGTATCGGCTGCAGGCCGCTTCGGCAGCCACAACTTGCCCATCGAAAAGTAGCCGACGCCGATCACCGCGACTGCCGCGATCAGCAGCAGCACACGCTGCGTTGGTCGCGGCGCGGCAGAACTCGGCGCAGGCGGTCGCGGCGCGGCCCCAGTGTGTGGCACTGCGGTCAGCGACCTGACCTCTCCGGTTGCATGAGCCGCTTCGGGCGACAGCAGGCGCAACACGCGCTCGACGAAGGCCGCTTGCGCATCCCCGTTTCGCAAGCGAGTCCATTGCACGGCAGAGAACGCGTCCGGCACATCCGCGTCCGCCTCGGGCGTGTCGTCGAGGCAGACCGGCACGATGAACGGTCGGGTGCGCCCCATCAGGTGTGTGCGCTGATCGGCGAGCCTCCACTCAAGCCTGAAGTATCCCTCCGTCCTTTCCTGGGTATGGGACGAGATGATCGGGAGGAACAGCGCGCAGTCCCGTATCTGGTGGCGAATCTTTTGGTCCCAGACATCGCCGCCGCGGAGTTCGCTCTGATCGAACCAGACTTCGACCCCGGCGGCTTGCAGGGCGTCGGCGATACTTCGCGCGGCTTCGGCATCCTGCGAGGCATAGCTCAGGAATACGGCTCTAGCCGGCTCCGTCATCGCGGCGTCGCTCCCCCGGTCGTGGCTCGGGGACCTTGTAGGGGGTGCCGCCGGCCTCGCCCGCGAACGTCAGCTTATCCGATTTCGAATGCCCGCTCCCGGGCCTGGCGGACAGCTGCTTGGGGGTCCGGCAGCGAAAGCTCAGACCCGGCGAGATGCCTGCCCGGAAGCCAATTCGGTCATACCGAGCCGTAACTGGCTCACTGGTCAGCGGCCCCTAATACCGTCGCTGTGGGTTTCGGCTTCCGCGAGTACTGAGGTCGCTGGGCGCTCGGCGAGCAGAGGCGGGTCAACGGTATTCATGCGGCAAAGCTCCCTTGTGACACGACTGCTCGGGCCTCGCCGCCCGGGCCACACGGCCCTGCCGGCTGACCGCAAGCGGCTACTGCTTCACGTAGACGCCGGTTGTCTTCTCGTCTTCCTTGCCCGCGTTCCAATTGACATCGGTGAACGAGCGCCCGTCTGCTGCGAGGGTCTGCTCCCCGACGTTGTCGGTCTTGCCATCAATCTTCATGACATACCGCATCTTGGTGGGCGTGAGCGCCTGGAACGAGATGGTCGAGCCGAGGGGTACCGTGGGACCGGTGAGCGGATTGTCGCTGCCGTCGGTGCGACCCTCGACGTTCACCTTCATATCCGGCACCTCGTAATGCACCTTACCCGTACCGGGTACGCTGATCACGAATTCCTGCGGTCCGCCGCCGCCCTTGACCTTGGAGGCGCGCCAGGTTCCGACGAGCCCGTCGGTTCCCGAGACTCGCGTCAGGACGTCTTCCTCGTGGAACGCGCTCCCGACGACAAACACTGCGTCATGCTTGAATTGCGTGCATGCCGCGTACGCACCCTCTGAATATTTGCGTACATGAGGTCGACAGCGGATGAATGCAAGCAAGGGTGGTGACCGTGAACCGACCGAATGGCTGGCAATACATAGGCGCGAATCATGCTCTTAAGCAAGTACCCGCCGGCGCCTGCCTTCGGTAGATCCGAGTCGACTCGACTGATAGAAGACGAAGGGGTCGAAGCGTTCTTCTCAAACAGTTTTGAGATAGGTTCCAGTACCATCAAGGAGGGCCGGCGAGCTCAAACCGGCGCTCGTACATCACGGTTGCCCGTGTGTGCTCACATCGGCTGCCCAGGCGTCGGGCCGTGACAAAGGGGACGTACATGAGGAACGGTGTCGCAGTGGTGACCGGCGCGAGCCGGGGCGCGGGTCAGGGCATCGCGCGGGCATTGGGGGCGGCGGGATATACCGTCTATGTCACCGGGCGCAGCCAGACTGCGGATGCATCGCCATTGGGTGGTACGATCCATGAAACGGCGGCGGAGGTGACCGCCGCCGGCGGACGTGGCGTTGCGTACGCCTGCGATCACGCCGACGACGAAGCGGTGCGCGGGCTGTTCGCGACCGTTGGGCGCGATGAAGGTCGGTTGGACATTCTGGTCAACAACGCCGCGGCCATCAGCAGCGATCTGATCCAGCGCGGCGGATTTTGGACTAGGCCGGTGGGAATGGTCGACATCATCACCGTCGGCCTTCGATCGAGCTATATCGCGGCCCACGCGGCGGCACCCCTGCTCGTCGCCCAGCCCGGCGGTCTGCTGGTCTTCACGTCCGCGCCGGGCGCTGTGAACTACGCCCACGGCCCCGCCTATGGCGCGCAGAAAGCCGGGACCGACAAGATGTCGGCCGACATGGCAGTGGACCTGCGCCCCTTCGGCGTGGCATCGGTCAGCATCTGGATGGGCTTGTTGAAGACTGCGCGGTCGGCGTCTTCTATGGCGGAAAAGCCGGGCCAGTTCGATTTTCTGTTGCCGTATATGGAAACGCCGGACTTTACTGGACGCATTATCGCGGCGATCCACAACGATCCGGACATAATGGCGCTGTCGGGCCGCACCATAATCGGCGCGGAGCAGGCCAAGGAATATGGCGTGCGTGATCTCGACGGCGGCTCCCCGAATTCTCTACGGCCCGTCACCGGCGGGCCGTTCAAGTATGACGACCTCATCATCGACTGATGGACGGAGTGGAGCGTATCGAGACCTAGCCAGAACCAAGAGTCCGCCAGCTGAGTGGCCGTGATCCCCGCTGAAAGTGGCGGGATCCTCGTACTGGGTCCTTCGGACTTGAACGTGTATGAATACGACTGGTCGCCCGACGGCCGCCAATTCGTAGTCACCGCGGCGCATGGTTCTGGCGACGATAACTGGTGGGTAGCTGAGCTTGATCTAAATGGACTCAAACAGTGGCGCAGTGCGCACACTGGTAAAGCCGCCGCACCAAATCGCGTCATCGCGCTGGTCCGGGGACGGGACATCGCGTGATGAGACGCATAATCCAAGATGGCCGTCGTAAAATGCTCCGGGTGCAGGCGCGAGGTCCCCGACCAGGCTGCCACCTGTGCGCGCGGGGACCCCCGAACTAGGCGCTACGCGTCTTTGAGGGCGCCCTGGTTGGCGCCGGCCTCTGCAACAAGCCTCCATGCGTCTACTGACGAACGTCAGGGGCTGCGCTTCTACTGGCACGTGCCGTCACGCTTCGAGGCTGACCGCCGAATCGCAAAACCCGACGGAGTTAACTCCGCCCTTTCCCCTTAGGCAATCGCCAAAGATCGCTGCGATTGAGATCAACGTGGCAACCAAGGCGGCGCGCACCATACTCAAAGCGGCTTAGCTTGCAAATATACAAAGGGCGAAATTGGGAATGCCCCCCACACTCGGGAACGGGCGATTGCATGACGAGGATTGAGCTCTCTCGCCGGAGAGATGGCGTCGCGTGCCGCAGCCCACGTACTGTCCGCAACCTACCCATGGAGCGCGCCATGATTAAGTTTTACTTTCATCCCTCGCCGAACCCGGCCAAGGTCGCGCTCCTACTGGAAGAGACGGGGCTCCCCTACGAAGTCGTGCCAGTCGATACGCGCCGTGGGGAGCAGTTCTCGGCTGAGTACCGGGCGATTAATCCCAACGCAAAGACTCCGGCAATTGTCGATGGCAATGTGCCGGTGTTTGACAGCAACGCGATCCTGCTTTATCTCGCCGAGAAGACTGGAAAATTCCTGCCGCCCAATACGCTTGCCGGGCGCGCGGATTTGTTCTCATGGCTCATGTTCGTGGCCACAGGTATCGGCCCCTACTCGGGCCAGGCTGTGCACTTCAAGCACTTTGCGCCAGAGCCCAAGGACTACGGGGTCACCCGCTATGTCTACGACGCGGACCGACACTGGGCGATCCTCGAGGCTCGCCTGGCGAACCATCGGTACGTCCTGGGCGAGACCTACACGATCGTCGACATGGCCGTCTGGGGTTGGGCACGCGCCCTGCCCTTTATCTTCGGCGAGGATGCCTGGGTCAAGCGTCCGCAGCTAAAGCGACTGCTGGATGAGATTAGCGCGCGTCCCGCGGCGGTTCGCGCCGAGGCACTAAAGACGCGATTCACGTTCAAGACCGAGATGGACGACGAAGCGCGTCGGGTGCTCTTTCCGCACCTCGCGTCCGTGCCCGCACGCGTGAGCTGAGGACCAGCGAGCGGAAATGCATGCTCGAACTTCACTGTCGGGCGATCACGACCTCACGACGGAGACAGCTTGAACCACATCACCCGCAATGCCCTGGTTACCGGCGCCACATCAGGCATCGGACAGGCGATCGCTGAGTCACTCGCCGCCGCGCGCGTGCGTGTAATCGTCTCCGGCCGCGATGCCACCCGTGCTAACGCCGTGGTGAAGGCGATCCAAAGCCAGGGCGGAGAAGCTCAGTTTCTGGCTGCTAATCTTGCCAATGCGAGCGAGGCATCGCGACTCGCCGATCAAGCCGTCGAGCTCTTAGGCGGCATCGACATCCTGGTTAACAGTGCCGGGATCTTCTCATTTGGGCCGACAGCCGATACAACCGTGGAGGCCTTCGATGCCATGTTTGCAAGTAACGTGCGTGCCCCCTATTTTCTGACCGCACGCCTGGCCCCCGCTATGGCGGTGCGTAAATGGGGCCGCATCGTGAATATCACGACGATGGCAGCGCACTTCGGAATGATCGGTGGCGCGTTGTATGGGTCATCCAAAGCGGCCCTGCAGCTATTGACACAGTCATGGGCGGCCGAATTTGGCCCAAGCGGCGTGACGGTAAACGCCGTTGCACCCGGGCCGATTCGAACTCCCGGCACTTTGGGCATGGGGGAGGCGCTGGAACAGTTGGGTAAGACCGTGCCGGCCGGCCGCGTGGGCAGCACTGCCGAAGTGGCGGCGGTAGTGTCATTCCTGGCCTCCGAAGCAGCGGCATACGTAAACGGCGCAACGGTTGCAGTGGACGGCGGACGCACCGCGGTTTAGCTCCCTCTTTATCGCCCCAAACCCTTGAACCCACGGTTCACGGGGGCGACCGCCGCTCCGAACTCACGGGGGCCGCGAACCGGTCAGTCAGAATTCGTACGAGGCGCCTTGTGATTTCCGTGAAAATTGTATGTATATTATATACTTATATGTCAATACCTACGTATTGACACTGTAAAGGCGAGCTGGCATCCTTCGTCAGTGGCTAGAAACTCAAAACTCTCGCAGCTTCAGATTCGGGTATCGGAGGCGGAAAAGTCCGCCATTCGCAGCGCTGCCGCGCGCGCAGGTCTAGACATGTCCACCTACGTTCTGAGCCGCGTGCTCTCAATCCCGGCACGCGAGTTCAAGGAAGCAGTCCGGGCGTTAAGCGGGCCTGGTGGAGTTTCTTTCGCGCTCGCGGACATCAATACGCTTCTTTCGAAGTTCACTGCGGCCGAGCTGCGCGACGCTGTGGCGGCCGCACCAGAGGTCGAGCTTCCACCGTTTCTCGCTAACTATGTCTCGGCGATGGTTGAGACTGCGTGCGCGAAGCATGGGATGCGGGTGCCCGCATGGACCCGGAGAGTCCCGCCGCTCGATGAGCCTGCGTTCGGTTCCACATTGGGATCGCTTCGACTGCACCTCCTCACGCACTCCCCCGCTCCGTTCCGACGTCGAAATATCTTCATCGACTCGACCCTCGGCGACCGGGTGTGACATGCCTGCGCTCACGCAAGAAGACATTCGGCGGCTCTTTGAGCTCCTGAATGAAGAGCTACGCCAGTCTGACACCCGCGGCGAGCTCTACCTGGTTGGCGGTGCAGTGATGTGTCTTGCGTTCAACGCCAGGCAGTCGACTGCTGATGTGGACGCCCTGTTTCGACCGGCAGCGCAAGTGCGGAAGGCGGCGGAGCGTGCAGCTGCGAAGGCCCACCTCCCAGCCGAATGGCTCAATGACGGTGTGAAGGGCTTTCTGAGCGAAAAGGCCGACTTCGCCCCGTTTCTCGAGCTCGACCATCTCCGAGTGATGGTGGCGGAACCGCATTACATGCTTGCGATGAAGTGTCTGGCGATGAGGATAGGGGCTGAATTCCACGATGAGGAAGATGTGCGCTTCCTCCTGCGGCTGTTAGATGTTCGATCCTACGATCAAGCACTCGAAATCGTCAGCAAGTATTATCCGCCGGAGCGTTTCCCGCAGAAGGCGCTTTACGCTCTCGAAGAGTTACTTGCGCAAAGATCAAGACGGGACTAGGCGAGAGACCCAGCGATCCGATTTCGAACCCCCACCTGGGGATCCAATTGACCAGGCCCATCGAGCTATAACGATTACAAGGTCGAAGCCGCGATAGTGAACCGGGTCTTCGAGGGAATAACGTACACCACGCTATCCGTGGCCTTTTTCTCGCAGAATTTGTAAACGCGCTGCTCCGCAGAAGAACGCGGACGTGAACTCAGGTGCGGCTTCCCAACGAAATTGGGGTACCGACTTTTTTTATCTCGCGGTACCCCACCCGGTACCCCACTTCCGAAGCTTGCTTTGGATCGACGGCCATAGATGCTCACGAGACACCAGTGGACGATAAACACCGTGTTTCTCGGGAGATGGAGATCTCGCTGTAGACGTGCGTGGACACCCGTGTACATCAATGGACGTCTGTGGATGTGGAGCGGAAGGGGATCCAAGGCACGCCTAAGATATTGTTCGATAACATTTATTTTACCGTAGTAATCACGATACCCCATGCGCTACCCCAGTTGCGATCAGGTGGCATGTGGTGTGCTCTAGAGCCTGCGAGAGAAAGAGTTAGCACGTGCGAACAGGGCGCGCCGCGGCATAGGTCAAGCGGCGCAGCGATTTGATATCGAAAGGTTCGGTGCGCGCGAGGGATTCGCGACCAAATGGCACGGCGTCGTTGATACCTCGCGCAGCCGTGCCGGCGTCGGCGATCCTGAACTGGGCAAGGAAGGACGCCAGCTGTTGGCTGTCCTTGCCGAGCGCGCCCTGCTGCCACACGAAGCCATACCGCCCCGACCCTGTCGCGCACTCGCAGTGAAGCCGGTTCTAAAGTCATACCGTGCAATGTCAAGGTCGACACGACAGCCAGCCCGTACACTCCGATGAGTTGAAAGTCATGCGGCTATCGCTGCCGCACGTCGTAGTCGCAGATTCCGGACCCGGTTTGCTTAATCGTGCGCTTGAGCTAGCGCCCTCTGCATTGCCGCGTGATCGTCGGCCGACAGCTGCTCTTTCCCCAGACTGAAAGTCAGTTTGTTGATCGTGCCGTTGAATCGGAACGGAATTTGTAGCTGTCGTCCACGGGCGAGCGAGTATCGATGCCGACATCGAAGGTTTCGTCGATGGTCATCAGCAGCGGAATCGTGTGTTCGATCGTCTTGCGCGCCAACTCCTTGCCGTCCACCGAGAGCACGCCGGTGCCGCCCTTGCCGGGACCCGGGCCGTCGTACTTGAAATCGAATACAATGCGTGTGCTTGCCCGCCTTGAGTGATGAGCCCAACCAGTCCTCGCCGCCCACGCCGCCCTCCCAGCGGAACCGCTCCAGATCGAGCAGGTTATAGACGAACACCGGCTTGCCTTTGAGCAGGTATAGCGCCATAGCCGCCGAAGCGTCCGCCGAGCGTCACGATCATGCCCTCCGCGCCCTCTTTGGGAATCGTCACATCGGCGGTGATGGTGTAGTCCCGGTCCAAAATGCTCGGCGCATTGCCGGGAGGAATGCCGGCATTTTCCCCCGTGTAGGTGAACACCGTCCGGCCGGCGACCGCGCTCGGCCGCGGCGTCAGGAGACGCGAGAAGCCCGGTTATCCAACGGGAACACGTTGTATTTCGCGGCTTCCGTCGCAAACAAGGCCTGCATTTCCTTGAGCTTGTCCGGCATTTTTGCGGCGAGGTCGTTGTATTGCGAGTAGTCCTCAGTGATGTGATAAAGCTCCCACTGGTAGCCGGTGTCAAGGTCGGCCAGCTTGCCCGTTCCCAGCTCCCACGACGGGGACGGAGGACTCGTGTTGGCCATCCACCCGTCGTGGTAGATACCGCGGTTGCCGACCATTTCGAAATACTGCGTGTCGCGCTTCGAGGGCGCGTTGGCATTCGCCTTGTCGAACGTGTACAGCCATGCTCACGCCTTCGATCGGCCTCTGCTTGATGCCATTGACCTGGTCGGGTGCCTTGATGCCGGCGGCCTCGAGGATGGTCGGCACGATATCAATCACGTGGTGAAACTGGGTGCGCATGGCCCCCACGTCCTTGATATGGCCGGGCCAGGAGATCGCCATGCCCTGCGGGTGCCGCCGAAATGCGAGGCCACCTGCTTGGTCCACTTGAACGGCGAATCGAACGCCCACGACCATTGCACCGCCATGTGCGGGTAGGTCTTGTCCGAGCCCCAGTCCTCGTAGTGCAATAGCTGCAGGGGCTCCGGGGTCTTCAGAATGCCGTTGTAGGCGATGAGCTGGTTATAGGTTCCGTACAGCGTGCCCTCGGCGCTGGTGCCGTTGTCGCCGACGATGTAGATGATCAGCGTGTTGTCGAGTTTGCCTTCATCCTGGACTTCTTGAATGACCCGGCCGATCTCATGGTCGGTATAGGCGGCATAGGCGGCAAAAACCTCGGCCTCGCGCGCAAAGAGTTTCTTTTCTATCGCTGAAAGCGAGTCCCACCGCGGCAGCTTGGCGCCGCCAAACGCGGCCTGCCCGTCCGGCCACGGGGTGAGCTGGGTGCCGGCCGGGATGACGCCGAGCCGCTTCTGGTTGGCGAATATCTGCTCGCGCAGCTTTTCATAACCCATGTCGAACTTGCCCTTGAACTTTTCGATCCACTCCTGGGTCGGCTGGTGCGGCGAGTGAGTGCCGCCGGGCACGTAATAGACGAAGAACGGCTTGTCGGGCGCGGCTGCGTTCAAATCGCGCATGTGCCTGATCGCATCGTCCGCCATATCGGTAATGAGGTTGTAGCCGGGCTTGCCGATCCAGGGGAAAACCAGCGTGGTATTGCGAAACAAATACGGCGTCCACTGATCGGTCTCGCCGCCCATGAAGCCGTAGAAATACTCAAAGCCCATGCCGACCGGCCATTGATTGAACGGCCCGGCGACGCTGTATTGAAAGCCCGGCGTGTTGTGGTTCTTGCCGAACCACGAGGTTGCATAGCCGTTGTCCCTAAGGATCGTGCCGATGGTGGCGCTCTCCGGGCCGATGACGGAATCGTAGCCGGGGAACCCGGTGGACAATTCGCCGATGACGCCGAAACCGACCGAGTGATGGTTGCGGCCGGTGATCAGCGCCGCGCGCGTCGGCGAACACAAGCGCCGTGGAGTGAAACTGCGTGTAGCGCAATCCCGCCTTGGCGATGCGATCGAGCGCCGGCGTCGGAATGACGCCGCCGAAGGTGCTCGAAACCCCGTAGCCCTGATCATCGGTCATGATGAGCAGCACGTTGGGCGCGCCCTTGGGCAGGACCACTCGCGGCGGCCAGTACGGCTTCGAATCCTGGTAGCTTTCCTTGATCACACCGCCAAATTTCTGGGCGGCGGTGGAAGCTGCCCGCCGTCGATCGTCGTCGTCGCCGCTGGTGACCCGGGCGTCCCGTTGATCTGCTGCGCGTAGGTTGTTCCGACGCTGGCAGTAACGGCCGCAAACAGGGCTATCAACGCGAAAAAATGGACGTTGCGCATGCGTTTTCCCGATCTTTCATTTTCTGGCCCCACAAGGAACGCCAAGACCGACAAATATGACGTAGGGGTGTTGGTAGCTTGCCGCCAAGTCCACGCTAGCACACGCGGTGAATACCAGCTATTGACCGTTGGTCCCATGCGCTGTCTCGGCAACGTGACCGAGGGGCCAGTTTATTAAGGCATGGTTGCTGCATTTCGCAGGAAGACATTAGCAGCGCCGGTTCGTGAATGCCCAAATGCTGCCGTTCGCCACAGGCGGTTCCGGGTGAATCTGACTCATAGTCGATTGGCACTTCAGGCGGGAACCGCCGCTCTCGGTCAACTCGGGCCACTCTTTACCCCGCTTTGGCCAGTCCGATGCCGCCGGTAGATGCCGCGCGCCGAGACCTTAAAGCGTTAAGGGGCGTATATGAGTGGCCACACAAGAGAACGGGTTGTTCGGATTCTAGCGTTGATCGCGACTGCGGGACTGACCGGTAGTTGCGGCGGCGGATCGAGCGCACCTTCCGGATCAGCGCCAGTGATCGCAAACTTAAGCGCGAGCCCCGCGTGGGTGACGGCTGGCGGCAGCGCGACGATCAGCTGGAGTGTGAGCAACACCACTAGCGTCAGCCTGGCGCCGCTTGGCACGCAAGGCGGCACAAGCGTCAAGGTTACGCCGAGCGCAGACACGACCTACATGCTGACCGCGTCGAACGCCTACGGCTCGGCGACGGCGCAAGTCACGATCCCGGTCTATCCGCCACCGAACGTATGGTTCGCGCCGTTCCCGCTGGTCGGCCCGGGCAACGGTTCGGTGGACTACATGCAGCTGTTTCAACCGGGTGCGTCGTGGACGAACGCCGCGTCGCACGTCCAGGTGTTCAAGGTCTACGCCGGGATGTGGAACGGTGATGCGTATTCAACCGCAGACATCATGACTATGGTCAACTTCCTCGCGAACCACCACATCGGGCTCGCGACGGAATGGAACCCGCTGCTTCCCGGGGCGAACTGCGGCAGTGGCATCGCGGGCTTCGGTGGTGACAACCAAGACCTCGCGCAGACGATCGCGAACTTCGGCGGCAACCTGCACTACGTTGCGCTCGACGAGCTCGAGTATTACGCAGGGCTCTACACCGGCACCAACGCCTGCAATTGGACCGAGGCACAAATCGCGCAGAATGCGGCGGCGCAGGTCGCACAGATCCGGAATGTGTTCCCCGACGTCATCATCGGCGACATCGAGCCGCTGCCGGCGCTCTACGTAACGACTGACTGGCTCGATCACTACCTGGCATGGATCGACGCGTGGCAGGCGACGACCGGCACGCCGTTCGCGTTCTTCGATTTCGATATCGCGCCGAGTGCAGACTGGAGGCCGTGGGACACGGCGCTGCGGATCGCGCTCGCCGCGCGCGGCATTCCATATGGCGTTATATACAACGGGCAAGCGACGCCGACCACCGACGTCACTTGGATCGCGGCGGCCGAGAGCTTCTTCACTCTGCGCGAGCTCTATGGAAGCCCGCCGCCTGACCAAGTCATCTTCCAGTCGTGGAACCCGTATCCCTCGCACGTGCTGCCGGAGACCGATCCCGGCGCCTTCACCTACCTGATCGATCGCTACTTCCGCACGCGGACCATGCTCACGGCAACGCTCGGCGCCAGCGCAATCAGCGGTAATCTTTCGCTCGCGAGCGGCGCGCCAGTCCCGATGGCACCGATCACGGCGACCGCCACGGCCACCGACGGCAGCGGTCAGGCGTTGAACTTCGGTCCCGTGCAGACTGCGGCGGATGGCAGCTTCACGCTCTCGCCCGTCGTGCTGCCGGCCGGCAACTTTGAGCTCTGGACTCAGTACGCGGGCTCCGACACACTCTGGCCGGCTGCATCTGGCACCGCAGTTGGATCGGCGGTGCCGCTGGCGCTGACGACGACGTCGTTGGCCGATGGCACTGCAGGCTCGGCGTACAATCAGGTCCTTTCCGCGAGCGGCGGTACAGCGCCTTACGTCTGGGTGGGTTGGGGCGCGCCGTCAGGGATCGTCGTGCACCAGGACGGCACGGTAAGCGGCACGCCCGCGGCCTCGGGCGCTTACAGCGTCACGGTCTGGGCTGTCGACGACTCGGAGCCAACCCAGGTTGTCACGACGACGCTGCCACTTACGATCCACTGAGGCGGGACGCCAGCGACTTGACGGGACTGCCCGGAAGCCGTCGTTCGCGGCCGACCGCAAAGGGGTCAACAGGCGACCTTTGCCGATTGCTCTCATGGTTCTTCACTGAATGTCGCTTCTTGGGAGCCAAATCGGGCCGTGCCCGGCCAAGCTCCGCGATCCGGCCTTAGATTAGCTCCACGGCGCCACCGTAGGCGACCAACGTCTGATCGGCAGTGACGAGCCGCAGCGGCTCGGTGAACGCCTGCGCGAGAAGCAGGCGATCAAATGGGTCGGCGTGACGCAGCGGTAGTTTTGCGACGGCCGCGGCATGGCGCGCGTTGACTGGTAGTTCTTGGAACCCGCTCGCCTCAATCGCTGCCGCAAACGCGTCAGCGTCGCCTTGAATTTTGCCCAGGCTCTTCTTGATGGCAATTTCCCAGATCGAGGCTGCCGATACATAGACTGTTTCGGCGCCCGCTAGATACGTGCGCGTAGCCACCTTGAGCCGTCGGCTACCCAATACCGACCAGATGAACACATGTGTGTCCAGAAGCAGGCGCACTATCGACCCTCAAACCGCGCCAGTAGGTGTTCCGGAAGCGGGGCGTCGAAGTCTTCGGCCAGCTTAACCTTACCTTTAAGCACACCAAAGCGAAGCTTGCGCACCGGCTTTTCCAGACGTGTCAGCCGTGCAATCGGCTTACCGCCTCGCGCGATCACAACGTCCTTGCCCGCCGCTGCCTGCTCGATGAGTTTCGAGAGGTGGGTCTTCGCTTCGTAAACATTGATGACGCTCATACTGTAAATCCTGGCTGCTAATACTTAGTCTAGTCTAGTCAGGGAGTCGCGTCGATATGCTGGAGCTAAGTCAAGCGGCATCGCTCCGCAACTCGATGTTTTTCTTGAAAGTACTCCTTGGAGTATTTCGAACCCTTGCCTGGGGATCCAATTGACCGGGCCCATCGGGCCATCACGATTACAAGGTCGAAGCCGCGATCAGTGAACGATGTCTTCGAGGAACTAACGTACACCACGCCATCAGTGGCCTTTTTCTCGCAGAATTTGTAAGCGCGGTGCTCCGCAGAAGCACGCGGACGTGAAGTTAGGTGCGGCTTGCCAACGAAATTGGGGTACCGATTTTCTTTATCTCGCGGTACCCCACCCGGTACCCCAGTTCCGAAGCTTGCTTTGGATGGACGGCCATAGACGCTCACAGACACGCATGGACGATAAAACGTCGTGTTTCTCAGGAGATGGAGATCTCGCTAAGACGTGTGTGGACACCGGTGTACATCAATGGACGTCTATGGATGTGGAGCGGAAGGGGATCGAACCCTCGACCTTCGCATTGCGAACGCGACGCTCTCCCAGCTGAGCTACCGCCCCATTTCAAGGCGCGCGATTCTAGCATCAAGGTCGGGGGGGTCCAACGAAGTTTTAACTGCCCCGCCACGATACGGCTATCATCATCCTAGGGGGATGTTTTAGCTGCAAAAACGGAGACAACGCCATGCTGCCCATCGGGAGCCGTGCGCCTGAATTTACGCTGCCCGACCAGGACGACCAGAGCGTATCGCTGAGCACGCTGCTGCGGCACGGCCCCCTCATTCTTTACTTCTATCCCGCGGACTTCACACCTGGCTGCACCCGCGAGGCCTGCAATATCCGGGATCTGCACTCCGAACTGCTGCAGTCGGGGTTGGACGTGGCGGGAGTGAGTCCGCAGTCACCCGACAGTCACCGTCGCTTCCGCGAGAAGCATCACCTGCCCTTCACGCTGCTTGCGGACGTGGACAAGTTCGTCATCCGCATGTACGACGTGTTGGGCCCGCTCGGGTTTGGTGTACGCCGCGCCACCTACCTGATCGACCAGGCGCGCTACATCCGGGCGGCAGTACTGGCCGATTTTCGCATCGGGCAACACAGCGAGTTTGTCCGCCGTGCCGCGGCGTTGAGTGCCGGAAGCGGCCGGCGCGAGGGCACCAGCCAGCGCACCGATTAGATACGCAGGCGCACGAGGCTCGCGCGGCCAAAGCTTGGCACGCTGACGACGTACATCACTGCTGAGTCATCCGGACCAGCACCGGCATTGTCCGCGCCGACCAGCGCCCGCAGCAGTCGCGTAAAGGCCGGCTCGGCCGCGATCACCAGGACGGCCCCGCCGGTGTGCTCGTGCAGCAAGCGCCCCGCCACCGCCCCGGCCTGGTCGGCGGCAAACGTCTGGGGATGCCGCTGCAGGCGCGCCACGAGCGGCGCCGCGGTTTGCTGGGCCCGCTGATCCCCCGTTACGTAGACCGCATCCAATCCCACGCCGGGTCGCGGGTCGCCAAGCAGGCGCGCCAGGCGCTGCGCCCGCTCCTCACCTTCCGGGGACAGGGGTGGGTCCGCGATCGTGCCCGGATCCCTGTCACCCGGACGCAGCAGCAGTACCAGGGTGGTGCCGGAGCTGTGATACAGCGCCATGCCGATCGCGGCGACCAGCAGCGCCGCGAGCAGACTCAGCCATACCGGTGCCAGAAACGGCCGCCGGTGGCGCGTGATGGCGGGCGGTTCCATAAGGCCCTCATGATACTAGTGATTCTGCTCGTCCGCGGAGCTCGCTGGTAACGCTGTGTTACGAGATGAACGGCCACCACCCGTCCCTGAGCGGCGCGCGCGCAATTTGCGCGCCGGGTAGGTAATCTGTGACCACGCCCGTGGCGGCTACGGGCCCGGTTAGGAGACAGCATTGGCAGCGGGGGGGCAGACTACCGTCATCCAGAGGATTCTGGAGCGGCGGGCCGAACGGCCGCCGGCGAACACCGAGGAGACCACCGCCAGCATCGCCGTGATGCTGCGTGTCGTGCCTCCACCGAAGGCGCTACTGGTCATCCTGGACCCGGTCCTGCGGCAGCAGCTGGAACGCCGGATCACTCCAGACGTGCTTGATTTTGCCTCGGTCGCGGATGAAACCGAGGCACTGCGTCGCTTCGAGCAGGAATTTCGCCCGGTGATCGTGACGGACTCGCTCGATGCCGTGCGGCGATTACGTGCCCGCGCGGGCGATCGCACGCCCTTTATTGTCTACATTGCCGAGCTGGATGAGAGTGCCGAGCGCGAGGCG
The DNA here is from genome assembly GCA_963806375.1 of uncultured Pseudomonadota bacterium. Lineage (GTDB taxonomy): Bacteria > Pseudomonadota > Gammaproteobacteria > Steroidobacterales > Steroidobacteraceae > 13-2-20CM-66-19. The sequence continues at coordinate 506,058 of CAWDXW010000002.1, read as the reverse complement.
GGTCTGTTAGCGGGCGCCGATGACTGTGTCGCTCGACGCGCCACCGAGCGCGAAATCGATGCGCGTATCGCCAGTGCGCGCCGCATCGCGGAACTTGAGACCGTTCTGCGGATCACCCTGGCGGAGAATCGCAAGCTCTCGGCGACCGACGATTTGACCCGGGTTGCCAGCCGGCGTTTCTTCAGTAAGCACTTTCCGCGTGAAATGGAGCGTGCCGCCCGGTATGGGCGCGGATTGTCGCTCGTGCTGTGCGACATCGATTTCTTCAAGAAGCTCAACGACACGCTCGGGCATGCCGGCGGGGACCAGATCCTGCGCCAGTTCGGGTCGCGTCTGCAGCAGAACCTGCGTCGCGGGATCGACTGGGTGGCACGCATCGGCGGCGAGGAATTCGCCATCGTGTTGCCCGAGACGACCTATGAGCACGCGCTGGAAGTGGCGCGCAAACTGCGTCTCGCAGTGGCGAAGACGCCGTTTGTCTACGATCGCAAGAACGTCGAGGTGACCGCAAGCTTCGGTCTGTGCGGCCTCGATCGCGTGCCCGCGGGCGAACGTCAGCTCGCGCAGCGGGTGCTCAAGATCGCCGATGTCGCCCTCTATCGCAGCAAACACGGCGGCCGCAACCGCGTGACCGCGACCATGTTCGGCAGCGTCGCCTAAGAAAACCGCACGGTGGCGAAAACACGCACACCGTAACGCAAGTTCTTGCTCAGGCTCGGTCTTTGCGTGCTGCGAACCGCTCTGTCCACATAGTTATGCACAAATTCTGTGGATAACTTCGACGCGGTGGTAAGGCGCAGCTTCTTGTGTGAAACTTTGGTTCCTACCGATTCGCCGAGCCGCACATGAAGAAGACAGGCAGCGAACCCGCCTCTCCGCCGGGACCCTTTGAACGCATCCGCCTGCAGGCGGACGTAGCCAAGCAGCGTGTCCGCATTGCGAAAGACGAGCTCAAGCGCGCCCGCAAGCGGCTGAAGGAAGCCAAACGCGAAGCCCGGCGCGCGCGCAAGCACGCGGCAGCGGCCCGCAAGGCGTTCAAGCGCGCCCGTCGTGATCATAAAGGCCGCCCTTCCCCGTCGCCTAAGACCAGGGCGGCAGCCAAGAAGGCCCGCAAAGCACCAGCTCGTGTCCAGGCCGCGCGCCGCAAGAGAAGCACGAAGACGATTGCCGTGAAGCGGCCTGCGAAAAGCGTCCGCGCCACGGGAACTCGTGCCCGAGCGCGCAGCCGAACCCAAAAGCGCGCTCCCGCCGTCAGAGTTCGCCGCCCGCCAAAGCCAGCCGTCCAGGTCCAGGCCCCGGAGCCTACGATCGTGATCGCCGGCAGCCCGGTGGGCGCCGTCACGGGTGATGCGAGCAGCCGTCCGGCCCCGCTAAAATCGGAGGACAAACTGTAAGCCCATGAGCCCACAGTCTTTCCAAGGCGATACGTCGGCCGCCATACCGCCGTCCAGCTCGCGGATGCTCACCGGGTACCTGACCGACATCGAACAGCTCCTCGAGGAGCAGCGTTGGGACGCCGCGCTGCGTGAGGCCTGCGAGCTGCCGCGCATTGCCGTCGCTTTGAGTGATCCGCAGTTGCGCTGCTCGGGCGAGGCCCTAGGAGTCTGGTGCCAGCAGTGGCTGGAGGCGCAGCGGGCCCCGTCCCTCAAAGCGGAAGCTACGCCTGCTGGTCCCAGCCGTGTCCTGGACGCGCCGACGCAGGTGCCGACCTCGGCGCTGCGCCGTCTGCAGCTGCGGCGCCACGTGCGCACACCGCCGCGCGGCTATCTGCCACGGGCCGATGAGGGGCTTGACCCCACGGAGGCCGCCTCCGATGAGACCGGCCGTGCCCTGGTCGGTGCGGCACGCCGCTGGTATGCCCACAGCGGCTGCCATGACCCCACGGTCCAGACGAATCTGGCGCGACTCGCGGTCCTGCGATAACCGGCGCGCCTTATGGCGGCCTGATTCGTCAGGTCGTTTTCTGTGCCTGCGCGCCCGAAGTCCTCATCCTGAATGACCATTCAATGCTGCCTGCCTGGCGCAGCGCACGCCGCTGCACGTACAGCCACTTGTTATTGTTGTACTTCTCTCACTACTCGATTGGTTCTTGCGTCCTACAGAACGTTAATGGAATATAGCGAAGGGGGAGAAATCGTAAGACATTGACTGCGCGTTCAATGCCTCACTCAAGCACGACGGCAAGATCGGCTGCAACGGAGCGCAGTATGCGACCTCCGCTTCGCGTCGGCGTCATCCTCGCACACCAATTCACCCTGTCGGCGTTCGCGGTCTTCATTGATCATCTGCGGCTCGCGGCCGACGAAGGTGACCGCAGCCGCCCCCTGCACGTGCAGTGGTCCATCATGGCCAGTCGGCCCGATGCGGTACCGGCAAGCTGCGGTGTGCTGATCCAGCCCACGAGTCCGCTGCTCTCCACCGACCTGCTGGACTACGTCGTCGTCATTGGCGGCCTGCTGCACGCCGGCCCCCAGGTCGATGAAGCCACCGCGCGCTACCTGCGCGAGGTCGGCACAACGGCCGTACCGCTCATCGGCATCTGCACGGGCAGCTTCGTGCTGTGTCGCAGCGGCCTCATGAAGGGCCGCCGCTCCTGCGTGAGCTGGTATCACTATCAGGACTTTCTCGAGGCCTTCCCCGGGCAGGAAGTCATTGCGGATCGCCTGTTCCTCGTGGACGGGCCGCGCATCACCTGCGCCGGCGGCGCGGGCGCCGCGGCTCTCGCGACCTTTCTGATCGAGCAGCATCTGGGGCGCGCCGTGGCCCAGAAGGCAAGCCAGGTGCTGCTCTTCGATCGCCCGCGCTCGGGGAGTGACGCACAGCCACATCCGCCGCTGTCGGAGACCGTCCGGGAGCCGCGCGTGCGCCGCGCGCTGCTGCTCATGGAGCAGAATCTCGCCCGCCCGATTGCGGTCGCGGCCGTGGCCGCGGAGCTCGGCCTTTCGGCACGGCAGCTCGAGCGGCTGTGCCGCCAGCACGTGGGCATGGGACCCGCGTCGCTGTATCGCCAGCTGCGCATGCGCTACGCCAACTGGCTCATCGAGAACACCGACCGCTCGGTCACCGACATTGCCAACGAGGCCGGCTTTGCCGACTGTGCGCATTTTTCGCGGCAGTTCAAGGACGCCTACGGGCTTTCGCCCTCCACGCGCCGCCTGCAGCCGCAGCGCACGGCCTATGGGGATGCGGCGCGCGCACGGGTATTCGAGTGACGTTGCGGGCCCCGGCACCGCGACGCCGCATGGCGGCTGAGTCGGGAGATGATATGAATAGTGTGCCCGATGACTCCCGCACCATAGCCCGCGTGAGGCGCTCCGGCGCTGCGCGGCGCACATCAAGTCCTGAAGGAATCAAGCAATGAACTCGAAGATCTCATTTGCGGTAGCGGCCATCCTGGGGGGCACGACGTTCGCCGGGGCGGCGGCAGCAGCGCCCGCTGACGCCAGCGATGCCGCGGCCAGCGCACCCACCGAGGCCCTGCAGGAGATCACCGTCACCGCGCAGCGCCGCACGGAGAACATGCAGGACGTGCCGATCGCGATGCAGGCTTTCACCGCCCAGACCCTGCAGCAGCTGAACGTGCAGACCTTCGACGACTACATCAAGTTCCTGCCCAACGTCACGACCGCCAACAACGGCCCCGGCCAGAACGAGATCTTCATGCGCGGCCTGTCCGCCGGCTCGCAGCCGAGCCAGGGCAGCGCCTCGACGGGCCTGTGGCCGAACGTGGCCATCTACCTGGATAACCAGTCCGGGCAGCTGCCGAACCGCAATCTGGACATCTATGCCGCGGACCTAAATCGCATCGAGATCCTGGAGGGTCCGCAGGGTACGCTGTTCGGCGCCGGCGCTGAAGCGGGCGTGATCCGCTACATCACCAACGCCCCGAAACTGGACGTGACTGAGGGCAACGTGAAGGCCGGTTATGGGACGACCGCAAGCGGCGACCCGAACTCCGATCTGACGGCGGTTCTGAACCTGCCACTGATCGAGGGCACCATGGCGGCCCGCGGGGTGATCTATAACGACCATCGCGGTGGTTACATCGACAACGTCCCGGCCACCTTTACGCGCAAGGACACCGACGTAGGCATCCACTACGGCTCCTATCCGGTGGGCGGTTGCGGGACACCTCCGGCTCCGGCGTGCCAGGTGCCTCCCGGAAGCCCCGTCATCAACAACGGCCCGGTGGTCGGCAACAACATCAACCCGGTCACCTACAGCGGAGCGCGCCTGGAAGTGCTCTATAAATTCAGCGAGAACTGGGACGCACTCCTCAGTCAGAGCTATCAGAACATGGACGCCGATGGCGTCTTCTACCAGCAGCCGAACGCCTCCGACGGGCAACCGCTGCAGAAGCTGCAGGTCACGTTGTTTAACCCCTCATGGGACAAGGATCAGTTCGAGAGCACCGCTTGGACGCTGAACGGCAAGTTCGGCGACCTGAAGGCGGTTTATACCGGGGGCTACCTGACACGCAAGGTCGAACAGGTGGGGGACTACACGAATTACTCGCGCGGCGTCTATGCCGATTACTACCAGTGCTACGGACCTGGCGCCTATACACCCACCCTCAAGGCGACCTGCTTCTCGCCGAGTGCCTACTGGCGCTCCAACGAGCAGAACAAGCACCAGCAGCACGAGCTGCGCCTGAGCACGCCGGATGAATGGCGCATCCGCGGTATTGTCGGCGCGTTCTGGGAAAAGAACGTGCTGTACGACCAGACCGGCTGGGACTACAAAACGATTCCATCCTGCACCGCCACGCTCACGAGCGGCTGCTTCGCAAACGTGGGCACGTTTCCGGGCACGTCGGTGCAGAATCCCGGGATCCAGGGCGATAACACGTCCTTCTACCAGGACACGGTGCGTGAAACCAAGCAGACCGCGGTCTTCGGCTCCTTCGACTACGACCTGATTCCGAAGGTCCTGACCATCACCGCCGGTACGCGCTACTTCAAGTTCAACAACTACTCCGCTGGCAGCGTGCTTTCCAGTTTCCTCTGCTTCGAGGCGGTGCTGCAGCCCAGCGGCTGCCACGCCGGTGACTCTTACAACCTCAACACGGCGAATCTCAGCGACTCGGAGTCCGGCTTCAAGAGCCGCGGCAACCTGACGTGGCATATCACCCCGGACGCCATGCTGTACTACACCTACTCGCAAGGCTTCAGGCCCGGTGGCTTCAACCAGAATGGCGGCGCGGCGCATGCCTACACGCCCGGCGGGGAAGCCCAGTACCTGATTCCCAAGTCGTACACCTCCGACAAGCTGACCAACAACGAGGTCGGCTGGAAGACCGAATGGTTCGACCATCGCCTGCAGTGGAACGGGGCGATCTACCAGGAGAACTGGAACGACGTCCAGGTCGCGTTCTTTGATCCGGGCGTGGTCGGCAACATCTTTTTCAACGCCAATGGCCAGGACTTCCGCATCAGGGGCATCGAGACCTCCTTCGTCGCACGGGTCACGACGGGACTGACCCTGCAGGGTGGGGTGGCGTGGAACCAGAGCGAGCAGACGAACTCGCCGATATTGCTGAACAACAATCCCAACAGCGCGAATTACGGCCAGCCGATCACGACTGCCTGCAACGCGTTCGGGGCCAACTGCGTCAACGGCAACCCATACCTGAACCCGTTCGGGCAGTCTGGCTCGCCAAGCGCGAATTCGCCGCCGATGCAGTTCGCGGTGCGCGCCCGCTACGAATGGAACGTCTCCAACTACCGGCCCTACGTGCAGTTCGGCGCCACGCACAGCGACCACTCCTACACCCAGGCCGGCTCCAACCCCGCGCTCGGGCCGGGAACCATCACGACGGGCCGTTTGCGCTTTGAGAATCCCGCCTACTCGACCTACGAGGCAGCGACGGGCGTAGCCAAGGACGCGTGGTGGTTCAACCTCTACTGCGAGAACTGCAGCAACTCGAACAAGAGCACCTTCATCAGCACCGACCAGTTCATCGTTGCGCAGACGCCGCTGCGGCCGCGGGTCATCGGCGGGGCCTTTGGCTATAGTTTCTGAGGACTGAACCGGGGCCGCCCTGAGGCCCCCCCTCAGCCGACTCGGGTCCAGGAGCCATGGATGGCGGGTCTGATTCGCCGCACACTGCGGTCCATGGAACCCACGGCCCGCGGCTGACTGACTCATGCGATCACCTTCCGCAGTGGAACTCGAGGTACGGCGCATCCGCGCCTTGGTGCAGGAGCGCCGCTTCGCCGAAGCAGCCGCGGCGGCGCAGGCGCTTGTGGCCACCGTGCCCGAAAACCGCGACGTGCTGTACCTGCGGGCAATCGCACAGCGGCAGCTCGGGGACATCACCGCCGCACTAGCGACGCTCACCGCACTGGAACAACTGCACCCCCGCTTCAGCCGCCTGTACCAGGAGCGCGGCCATTGCTACGTCGTGCTGAAGCAGGCGCCCGAGGCGATCGAGGCCTTCCTGCGTGCCGTGCACATGAACACAGCCCTGCCGGCGAGCTGGAGCATGCTCGAGGGCCTCTACCGCATGACCGGGCAGGCCGCCGATGCGGCCACGGCGGCCACGCACGTCGCGACGCTGAAACGGCTGCCGCCCGAGGTCGTCACGGCGACGGCACTGTTCTTCGACGGTGACCTGGCTGCGGCCGAGCAGCTCGTGCGAGCCTTCCTGGTCCAGCACGGCCACCACATCGAGGCGATGCGGCTGCTCGCGCGGATCGGCATCGAGCGCGACGTGCTTGATGATGCGCAGCTGCTGCTCGAGGGGGTGCTCGCTGTGGCCCCGGATTATCACGCAGCGCGCTTCGACTACGCACAGGTGCTGGTGAAGCGGCACATGTACGCGGCGGCACAGGAGCAGGCGCAGAAGCTGCTCGCCGCCGAGCCTTCCGATCGCAACTACCGCACCCTCCTGGCGATGACCTGCGTCGGACTCGGGCGGCACGAACAGGCGATGGCGCTGTACCGCGAGCTCTTGACCGGCGCCGCGCAGCCGGCCGAGCTGCACCTGTCCATCGCGCACTCGCTCAAGACACTCGGACGGCGCGAAGAGGCGATCGTGGCCTATCGCGACGCGGCCGGGGCACGCGCCGCGTTCGGCGACGCTTACTGGAGTCTTGCGAATCTCAAGACTTACCGCTTCGCAGACGAAGAGCTGGCGCAGATGCGTGCCGCCGAGGCGGCCGCATCCAGCTCGCGGATCGACCGCTACCACCTGTGTTTCGCCCTGGGCAAGGCGCTCGAGGACCGCGGGCAGTACGAGGAGTCTTTTGCGTACTACGCGCGGGGGAATGCGCTCAAGCGCGCCGACAGTGGCTACCGCCCCGAGGTCATCGAGCTCAACACGCGCCTGCAGATCGAAGTCTGTAAGCGCGAACTGTTCGAACGGAACAAGGATAGCGGGATGCCCGCCCCCGATCCGATCCTCATCGTCGGCCTGCCCCGCTCCGGCTCGACCCTGATCGAGCAGATCCTCGCCTCGCACTCGTCAGTCGAAGGCACCCACGAGCTGGCGGACATCCCCCGCATGGTGGTCGAACTGCAGGGCCGTGAGTGGAGCTTTGAGGACCCGCGCTATCCGGGGGTGCTGGCGCAGTTGCAGGCGCAGGACTTCCGGCGCCTGGGGGAAAAATACCTGAATGACACCCGCGCCTATCGCAGTGGCAAGGCGCGGTTCATCGACAAGATGCCGAATAACTTCCGGCACATAGGGCTCATCCACCTGATGCTGCCCCATGCGAAAATCATCGATGCACGGCGCGAGCCAATGGCGTGCTGCTTCAGTAACTTCAAGCAGCTGTTCGCCCACGGCCAGGAGTTCTCCTACAGCCTCGAGGACATCGCCCGCTACTACCGCACCTACCTGGAGCTCATGCGGCATTGGGACGCCGTGCTGCCCGGACGCGTGCTGCGCGTGCAGCACGAGGATCTGGTGAATGACCTCGAGGGCAACGTGCGGCGCATCCTTGATTACTGCGGGCTGGAGTTCGAGCCTGCCTGTGTCGAGTTCCACAAGACCGAACGCAGCGTGCGCACCGCCAGTTCCGAGCAGGTACGCCAGCCCATCTTCCGCGAAGGTCTGGATCAGTGGCGCCACTATGAACGGTGGCTGGGGCCGCTGCGCGCAGCCCTCGCCGATGCGCTCACCGGCTACCGCGCCTAGCCGGACCGGCTAGCGCTGCGTGCTCTGCCAGGCGGGGGCGGTGTAAAACGGCACGCTCGCGGGGGGCAGTGGCGCGAGGCCCCGAATGTGGTCGGCAGCCTTCTCGGCCAGCATGATGGTCGGGGCATTGAGATTGCCGGTCGTGATTGCCGGCATGATGGAGGAATCCACGACGCGCAACGCCTCAAGACCGATCACGCGCGCCTGCGGATCCACTACGGCGAGCGCATCCTCAGGCGCGCCCATGCGGCAGGTGCAGCTCGGGTGATAGGCGCTCTCCACCTTGGCGCGGATGAAGGCGTCGATCTGGGCGTCGCTGGCGACTGCTTCGCCGGGCTGGATTTCCCTGCCGCGATAGCGATCAAAGGCGTGCTGCCCGAAGATCTCACGTGTCAGGCGCACGCAGGCGCGCATCTCCTCCCAGTCCTCGTCGCGCGACATGTAGTTGAAGAAGATCTTCGGCTTGTCGAGCGGCTCGGACGAGCGCAACCGCACCCAGCCGGTGCTGCGCGAGCGCATCGGCCCCACGTGCGCCTGGTAGCCGTGCTCGCGCGCGAGCGAGGAGCCGTCGTAGCTCACCGCGAGCGGCAGGAAGTGGAACTGGATGTCCGGATAGACAACGCCCGCGCGGCTGCGGATGAAGCCGCCGGTCTCGAAATGGTTGCTGCTGCCGAGTCCCCCGTGGGTCAGGAGCCAGCGGCCGCCGATCAGGGTGCGCCGCCACAGGGACATCTGTGAATAAAGAGTAACTGGTTCGCGCGAGGCCACCTGGAAATAGAACTCCAGGTGGTCCTGCAGGTTCTCCCCGACCCCCTCCAGATCGTGCACCACGTCAATGCCGAGGTCGGCAAGCTCCTCGCCGGGCCCGACGCCGGAGAGCTTCAGCAGCTGCGGCGAGTTGATGGGGCCGCCGCAGAGGATCACTTCGCGGCGCGCCCGCACCTCGTGGCGCAGGTTGTCACGCCGGTAGCGCACGCCAACCGCGCGCCGGCCCTCGAACAGGATGCGCGTGGCCAGCGCGTGCGTGCGCACCTCCAGATTGGGGCGGTGCAGCGCCGGGCGCAGATAGGCGTTGGCCGCACTGCAGCGCCGGCCCGCGCCGACCGTCATATCCATGCGCCCGAAGCCCTCCTGCTGGTAGCCGTTCATGTCCTCGGTCAGCGAGTAGCCGGCCTGCCGCCCGGCCTCCAGCCAGGCGGCGTGCAAGGGGTTGGTCAGCAAGCCACGGCGCGTGGCGAGCGGCCCGTCCCCGCCGCGATAGTCATCGGCGCCTTCCGCACGTCCTTCGGCGCGCCTGAAGTAGGGCAACACGTCGCGGTACCCCCAGCCGCGGGCACCGAGGGACTCCCAGTGCTCGAAATCGAGCGCATTGCCACGCACATACACGAGGCCGTTGATCGAGGAGGAGCCGCCGAGCACCTTGCCGCGCGGGGTGTGCAGGCGACGATTGTTCAGCTGCGGCTCCGGCTCGGTGTAGTAGCGCCAGTCATAGCGCTCCATGTTCATGGGGATCGAAAGCGCGGTCGGCATCTGGATCCACAGGGAGCGGTCCGAGCCGCCGTACTCGAGCAGCAGGACGCTGTGCTTGCCGTCCTCGGTCAGGCGTGCGGCGAGCACGCAGCCCGCGGACCCCGCTCCGACGATGACGTAATCGAATGACTCCCCGGTCACGGCACGCTTTCGGGCACGGGCGCGCTCAGTACGGCGCTTCAACGTCAGCGAGTGCCACGTACACGCTCTTCAGCTGCGTGTAGTGCTCGATGGCCGCGCGACCATTCTCGCGACCGAGGCCGGACATCTTCACCCCGCCGAACGGCAGCTCGATGGGCGTGATGTTGTAGTGATTGATCCAGCAGGTACCGGCCTGCAGCTGTGCAATCACCCGGTGCGCACGCGTGAGGTCACTGGTGAACACGGCAGCCGAGAGCCCGAACTCGGTAGCATTGGCGCGCGCCACGACCTCTTCTTCAGTTTCAAACTCGAGCAACGACATTACCGGCCCGAAGATCTCCTGGCGCACGATGTCCATGTCGTCGCGACAGCCGTCAAATATCGTGGGTGCCACAAAGTAGCCGCGGCCGAGTGCTCCGCTCGTGATCCGCGCGCCCCCGATCACCAGGCGCGCCCCCTGGGCGCGGCCGCGGGCAATGAAGCCGAGCACCTTCTCCATGTGCTCCTGGGAGATGAGTGCGCCGACTTGGGTTGCAGGATCCAGCGGGTCCCCGATGCGCATGGCCGCCGTGCGCTCGCGCAGGCGCTCGATGAAGGCACCCCGCAGGCTCTTGTGGACGAAGACGCGCGTCCCGTTGGAGCACACCTCACCAGCGGAGTAGAAGTTGCCGAGCAGCGCTCCGGCGACGGCGTTATCGAGTTTGGCGTCCTCGAAGACGATCAGCGGGGATTTGCCGCCGAGCTCAAGCGTCACCTGCTTGAGCGAGCTTGCTGCATCCGCCATCACCGCCTTGCCCGTGCCGACTTCACCCGTGAGGGAGACCTTGCGGATGAGCGGATGGCGCGTGAGCAGGCGACCGGTATCCGCCAGTCCCTGCACCACCTGGAAGATCCCGGGCGGCACGCCGGCCGCGAGGTAGATCTCCTCGAGCTTTACGGCCGTCAGCGGCGTGAGCTCCGCGGGCTTGAAGATCATGGCGTTGCCGCAGGCCAGCGCCGGCGCCGATTTCCAGCAGGCGATCTGCAGCGGATAGTTCCAGGCACCGATGCCGGCGACGATCCCCAGAGGCTCGCGGCGCGTGTACCCGAACGCCTTGGGGCCGAGGTCCAGGTGCTCGCCGGCGATACCCGCGGCGATCCCGGCGTAATACTCCAGGCATTCCGCGCCGGAGAGCACGTCCACGGCGCGCGTCTCCTGGATCGGCTTGCCGGTGTTGAGCGTCTCGAGGTGCGCCAGCTCATCATTGCGCTCGCGCAGCAACCGCGCGGCCTGCTGCAGGATGCGGCCGCGCTCCGCGCCGGTGAGCGCGCCCCATTTGCGCTGCGCGGCCTGGGCGCGCGCCACGGCTGCCTCGACCTGCGCCGCCCCGTCGACCGCAATCTGCGCCAGCGTCGCCCCCGTAGCCGGGTTGATGACGCGAAAGCTGTTGACGGCCGCGGGGCGCGCGCTCGGCGCGCTCACGGCGCCGACGGTCAGATCCTTCAGTCGCGCGTCGACGAACGCCGTGAGCAGCGCCCGGGCGCTCTCGCTGTCGGCCTCCTGCCACTCCGAGAGCGCCGCGCGCAACCACACACCGTCGATCATGGCGGCGATCATCGCAGCGAGCGTGCGCGCCTCGGCGCCCGGGATCACCTGGCGCAGGTCGCTGCGCAGATTCGACAACATGCGCTTCTGGTACGCGGTCTGCACGCGCTTGAGGCCCGGCACGTGCAGCACCTGCCCCCAGAACGCCAACCACGCAGTGCCCGAGCGCTTATCGAACTCCTCGGGCGCGAGGTTGGTGTCGATCACCGCCTGCACGCGCCCGCGCGGGGTGTGCGCGAGCGCCAGCCGCGCGCGCACCCGTGCCGCCAGAGGGCGGGCCAGCGTGCGAAAGGCCGCCTCCAGCAACCCGTCCTTGTCGCCAAAGTAATGGGCCACGAGCCCCGGGGAAACTCCGGCGCGGCGCGCGATTTCCGCAAGAGTCGTGCCGACGTAGCCGACTTCAGCCAGACTATCGATCGTGACGTCGACCAGCTGGCTACGCCGGACTTCTTCGCCTTCATCGCGCGGAACCCCCGAGGCAGGCCGACGGCGCGGGTCGCGGGAACTAGTTGATTGCCTGTTCAATGCATCGCTCCGATCATTCTCCCGGGCGCGGCTTCCAAGGCCTCAAGGTTCTAAAGTCTTCGAACCTATAGTTATTTATTTCTCAGGGAGTTGCCGGAGTTTCGCGGACTTGACAGCATCTCGGTTAAACGGCTATTCAAATCACGGCGAGAATGATGATATCGGGGGCCCTGCGGGTCAAGTCTGCGGGCAAACCCTGCACGGAGCGGGCATGGCTTCAGTTGAGTCCGAACCCTTAGGGGCAATGGCGCCGGGGGCCGCGTTGCTGGGCCGCGCCCGGGCCGTTGTACTGCTGAGCCTTACGCTCATCGCGGGCGTCACCGGCGCCCGCGCCGCCGAGGCAACCGATCCGCCGCAGTGCCAGACGGTGCGCATGCCGGACATCGGCTGGACGGACGTCACCGCGACGACCGCGGTGTTCAGCGCCTTGCTGAAGCGCATCGGCTACAAGCCGACCATCACGGTGCTGTCGGTGCCGGTGGCCTATGCATCCCTGAAGAACAAAGACCTCGACGTGTTTCTCGGCAACTGGATGCCGGCGCAGGACGCGGATCGCAGGCCGTACATCAAGGACGGCTCGGTGGAAGTCGGCCGCGCCAACCTGACCGGCGCCAAGTACACCCTCGCGGTGCCGACCTACACCTATCAGGCGGGACTGAAGAGCTTCGCCGACATCGAGCGCTTTGCGCCGCAGCTGCATGCGGCGATCTATGGGATCGAGCCCGGCAACGACGGCAACCGCCTGGTGCTGTCGATGATCAAGCAGAACCTGTTCGGCCTTGGCACCTTCCGGCTGATCGAGTCCAGTGAACAGGGCATGCTGGCGGAGGTCGAGCGCGCGGTACGGGCGCACCAGCCGATCGTGTTCCTGGGCTGGGATCCGCACCCGATGAACATGCGCTTCGACATGACCTACCTCTCCGGCGGCGATACGGTATTCGGCCCCAACTACGGTGAGGCCACCATCTACACCAACACGCGCGCGGGGTACACCCGGGAATGCCCCAACATGGGTCGCCTGCTAAAGAACCTGGTGTTCACCACGCGGCAGGAGAGTCGCGTGATGGACGACATGCTCAATCGGCACCAGCCCGCCGAGGTCGCCGCCGCCAGTTTCCTCAAGGCGAACCCGGACACGGTGGCCGCGTGGCTGCAGGGAGTCACCACCTTCGACGGCCAGCCGGCGCTGGCGGCGCTGCTCGGCAGCAACCAGCTGATCGCCGCCTTCAGCCTCGAGCGCTGGCTCGCCGATCACAAGATCCCGGTCGGGGACACGGTGGCGGTGCTCATCGAGTACGTAAAGACTCACTTCCGGGTACTCTTTGACGGCATCTCGACCGTCATCCGCGGCAGCGTCAATGGGCTCACCGCCCTGCTGCGCGCAATCCCCTCCCCGCTCCTGGTGCTGGGCGCTGCGGCCTTAAGCTGGGTGCTGCGCCGCTCGTGGCCGCTCGTGGCGTTTGTGGTGGCGGCGCTCCTCTTCATCATGAACCAGGGCTACTGGGAGCCCACGCTGGAGACGCTCTCGCTCGTCATCGTGGCGGCGGTCGTGTCGACCCTCATCGGTGTGCCCCTCGGGATCGCCGCGGCCCACCGGCCGCGGCTGTACGCGATCCTGCGTCCGGTCCTTGACCTCATGCAGACGCTCCCGACCTTCGTCTACCTCATCCCGACGCTGGTCCTCTTTGGACTGGGCGTCGTGCCCGGCCTGATCTCCACGGTCATCTTCGCGTTGCCGGCGCCGATCCGCCTGACGCAACTCGGCGTCAGTTCGGTGCCGAAGTCTTTGGTCGAGGCGGGCCAGGCCTTCGGAGCGACGCCGATGCAGATGCTGTGGAAGGTCGAGCTGCCGAGCGCCGCACCCACGATCCTCGCCGGCGTCACCCAGTGCATCATGCTCAGCCTCTCGATGGTCGTGATCGCCGCCCTGGTGGGCGCCGGCGGACTCGGGGTGCCGGTGGTGCGCGCGCTCAACTCGGTGCAGGTGGGCATGGGGTTCGAGGCTGGCTTCGTCATCGTACTGCTCGCCATCGTGCTCGATCGGATCACCCGCCCGGCGGAAAAGCCCGGTTCACCATGAGCAGCGCGCTGGAGTTTCGCGCCGTCGACATCCTCTTCTGCGCCAAGAGCGGCCGTCGCGCCCACGCGGCGGCGATCCAGCAGGCGCTCGGGCTGCTCGATGCCGGCGGCACGCGCAGCGAGATTGCCGAGAAGACCGGCGTCGTGGTCGGGGTCGCCGGCGCCTCGCTCCGGGTTGCCCGGGGCGAGATCTCCGTGCTCATGGGCCTGTCGGGATCCGGGAAGTCGACGCTCCTGCGGGCCGCCAACGGGCTGAACCTGGTCACGCGCGGCAACGTCCTGGTCGCCGATGCCGACGCCACGGTCGATATCGGCGCCACCTGCGATCCGGCCACGCTGCGGCGCATCCGCCGCCAGCGCGTCGCCATGGTGTTCCAGCAGTTCGGGCTGCTGCCCTGGCGCACGGTACGCCAGAACGTGGGATTTGGGCTCGAGCTGCGCGGCGATCCGCCCGAGAAGCGCCGCGAGATCGTCGACCGCCAGCTCGAACTTGTGGGTCTGTCGCAGTGGGCCGAGCGCTATACGAGTGAGCTCTCCGGGGGCATGCAGCAGCGCGTGGGACTGGCGCGCGCCTTCGCCACCGATGCCGACATTCTATTGATGGACGAGCCGTTCTCGGCGCTCGATCCGCTCATCCGGCGCAAGTTGCAGGATGAGCTGCTGGCGCTGCAGGAGCGCGTGCGCAAGACGATTCTGTTCGTCAGCCACGATCTCGACGAGGCCCTAAAGCTCGGCGACACGGTCACCATCATGGAGGGTGGCCGCATCGTGCAAAGCGGCACGGGGCACGACATCGTGGAGCGGCCCGCCGATGACTACGTCGCCGAGTTTGTCCTGCACGTGAACCCGCGCACCGCGATTAAGGGCGCAGCGACCATCCGGGGCTCCTAGACGAGGCCTGCGCGCTCGCACAGCGGAGCGTCCCCGGTGTCGCAAATGTCGCGTTCGTTCAAGCCCTGCGCCGCGTGGGGCCTAACTGCGGGCTGCCTCGCGGGAGCATGATGCGCGCCCACTCGGGCACACCTGCAGGGTTTTCCGGATGCAACCCTTTTCCGGTCTGTCACTTCTCCTGCGGGGCCTCACCGGCCAGCGCGGCTGGCAGCCACAGTGGCGCAGTCCCGAACCCAAGAACAGTTACGACGCCGTCATCGTCGGCGGCGGCGGCCACGGCCTGGGGACGGCGTATTACCTGGCGAGCGAGCACGGTTTCACCAACATCGCAGTGCTCGAAAAGGGCTGGATCGGCGGCGGCAACACCGGCCGCAACACCACCATCATCCGCTCGAACTACCTGTTCGACGAAAGCGCGGCGCTCTACGACCACGCGGTGAAGCTGTGGGAGGGCCTCGCCCAAGCACTCAACTACAACGTCATGTTCTCACCGCGCGGGGTCATGATGCTCGCGCACACGGTGCACGATGCGCAGGTGTTCAGGCGCCATGTCTACGCCAACCGTGCCGCCGGTGTCGACAACGAGTGGCTGACGCCGCAGGAGGCCAAGGCTTTCTGCCCGCCGCTGAACATTGGCGACATCCGTTACCCGGTCCTGGGGGCGGCGCTGCAGCGCCGCGGCGGCACCGCGCGCCACGATGCGGTCGCGTGGGGTTACGCGCGCGCCGCCGATGCACTCGGGGTCGACATCATCGAGAACTGCGAGGTCACGGGTTTTCTGAAGGACGACGACGGCCGCATCGCCGGGGTCGAGACCTCGCGCGGCACTATCCGCGCCCCGCGCGTGGGCGTGGCCGCCGCGGGCAACACCAGCGTCGTGCTCAGGCTCGCGGGCGTGCAGCTGCCGCTCGAGAGCTATCCGCTGCAGGCCCTCGTCTCGGAGCCGATCAAGCCGGTGTTCCCGTGCGTGGTCATGTCCAACACCATCCACGCCTACATCAGCCAGTCGGACAAGGGCGAACTGGTCATCGGCGCGGGCACCGACGCTTACACCTCCTACACGCAGCGCGGCGGGCTGCACATCACCAGTCACGCCCTCGAGGCGATCTGCGAGCTGTTCCCGATGTTCCGGCGCCTGAAGATGCTGCGCTCCTGGGGCGGCATCGTGGACGTTACGCCCGACCGCTCGCCCATCATCGGCAAGACCCCCGTGCCGGGCTTGTACGTCAACTGTGGCTGGGGCACCGGCGGTTTCAAGGCCACACCCGGTTCGGCGCACGTGTTCGCCTGGACGATCGCCAGGGACGAGCCCCATCCGATCAACGCCGCCTTCACGCTCGAGCGCTTCCGCGACGGCGACCTGATCGATGAGGCCGCGGCCGCCGCGGTCGCGCACTAGAGGCGACGCGCGCCATGCTCCTGATCCGCTGTCCTTACTGCGGCGAGCGCCCGGAGCCTGAATTCGTCTACGGCGGCCAGGCCCACATCGCCCGCCCCGCCAGGCCGAGCGAGGTCGACACGCAGAACTGGGCCGATTACCTCTACGTCCGCGACAACACCCGTGGCGTGCATGCCGAGCGTTGGCGCCACACGCGCGGCTGCGGACGCTTCTTCAACGCGCTGCGCGACACCACCAGCGATCATTTCCTGGCCACCTACAAGGTGGGCGAGGCGCGTCCCGCCGTGGCCGCGAGGTCGCCGTGAGCCAGGAGCTGCGCACGGCAGCGGGCGGTCGCATCGAGCGCGCGCGCGCGGTGCACTTCAGCTTCGACGGCCGTGAGTACCGCGGCTGTGCCGGCGACACCCTGGCGGCTGCGCTGCTGGCCAACGGCGTGCACCTGATGGGCCGCTCCTTCAAGTACCACCGCCCGCGGGGCGTGCTCGCCGCGGGCGCCGAGGAGCCGAACGCCCTGGTCACCGTGCGCCGCGACGCCGGCCGTGAAACCCCGAACCTGCGCGCCACGCAGGTCGAGCTCTACGAGGGGCTCACCGCCTACAGCCAGAACCGCTGGCCGAGCCTTGCCTTCGATGCCGGCGCCATCAACGACTTCTTCGCGCCCTTCATCCCCGCCGGCTTCTACTACAAGACCTTCATGTGGCCGCGCCGCGCGTGGCATGCACTGTATGAGCCACGCATCCGTGCCGCCGCCGGTCTTGGGCACGCCCCCAAGGCGGCAGATCCGGACACCTACGCCAATCACTTCGCCCACTGCGACGTGCTGGTGGTCGGTGCGGGTCCGGCGGGACTCGCGGCCGCAGCCAGCGCCGCCCGCGCCGGCGCCCGCGTCATTCTGTGCGACGAGCAGGCCGAGGCCGGTGGCTCACTCCTGAGCGAACCGGCCACGGC
Organism: uncultured Pseudomonadota bacterium; assembly: GCA_963806375.1. Classification (GTDB taxonomy): domain Bacteria; phylum Pseudomonadota; class Gammaproteobacteria; order Steroidobacterales; family Steroidobacteraceae; genus 13-2-20CM-66-19. The sequence continues at coordinate 488,820 of CAWDXW010000002.1, read as the reverse complement.
TGCGGGCGCGATCGAGGGGCGCCCGCCTGCGGCGTGGCTCGCCGCGCAACTGGCCGCGCTTGGGGCCAACCCGCGCGTGCGGATCCTGACCCGCACGACCGCCTTCGGCTACTTCCCGCACAACATGGTCGCACTCAGCGAACGCCTCACGGACCATCTCGCGCACCCCACGGCCGATGCGCCGCGCGAGCGCCAGTGGCAGGTGCGGGCGCGCGAGGTGGTGCTGGCCGCCGGCAGCATCGAGCGGCCGCTGGTGTTTGCCGGCAATGACCGGCCCGGCGTCATGCTCGCCGGCGCGGCGCGCACCTACCTCAATCGCTACGGGGTGCTGCCCGGAACGCGCACCGTGGTGGTGACCGCGGCCGATGAGGCCTACGAGGCCGCTTTCGACCTGCAGCGTGCCGGGGTGTTCATCGCCTGCATCGCCGATACGCGCACCGAGAGTGTGCTGAGTGCCCGTGCACGCGCCGCCGGCATCCCGGTGCTCACCGAGGCCTGCGTGCTTGGCACGCACGGCCGCCGACGCGTCGGCGCCATCGAACTGGCGCGCCTCGGCGAGGGGGAACTGAGCCAGCAGCAGACACAGCCGTGCGATCTGGTACTCATGTCCGGCGGCTTCACCCCGAGCGTGCACCTGCACTCCCAGTCGCGCGGCCGCCTGACCTGGAGCGCAGCGCTCCAGGCCTTCATTCCGGTAGCGGCGGCCGAGCGCGCGCGCAGCGCCGGGGCCTGCCGTGGGGTGTTCGCGCTGCAGCAGGTGCTGGAGGACGGCTGCGCCGCGGGCGCGGCCGCCGCCCGCGAGGCGCTCGACCCGGCCCGCACGGGGGTTGACCCTGCCGGCGGCGCCGGCCGCGTTGCACCGCAGCCGCCGCCGGCGCCAGAGTCCGGCTTCGTCGGGGCGCTGCCGCGCACCGCCTACACGCGCGGCCGTGCATTCGTGGACTGGCAGAACGACGTCACCGCCAAGGACCTGGCGCTGGCGCTGCGCGAGGGTTTTCGCGCCATCGAGCACGTCAAGCGCTACACCACGACCGGCATGGCGACCGACCAGGGCAAGACCTCCAACCTGAACGCGCTCGGCATCGTCGCGCAGTCCCTGGGAAAGACCCCACCGCAGGTCGGGCTCACGACCTTCCGCATGCCCTATACACCGGTCACCTTCGGCAGCTTCGCGGGGCTTGCGCGCGGGGACCTATTCGATCCGATACGCCGCACGCCAATGTACGACTGGGCGGCCGCCCAGGGCGCGGTGTTCGAGGACGTGGGGCTGTGGAAGCGCGCGCGCTTCTTTCCCCAGCCGGGCGAGGACATGCACGCGGCGGTCGCACGCGAGTGCCGGGCCGCGCGCCGCGCCTGCGGCATCTTCGATGCCTCCACGCTCGGCAAGATTGAGGTCGTGGGTCCGGATGCGGTCACCTTCATGAACCGCCTGTATGTGAACGCATGGAACAGCCTGGCCGTCGGCCGCTGTCGCTACGGGGTGCTGCTGCGCGAGGATGGCTTCATCTTCGATGACGGCGTAGTCGCGCGCATCGACGACGAGTGCTTCCACGTCACGACCACCACCGGCGGTGCGCCGCGCGTGCTGGCCATGATGGAAGACTATCTGCAGACGGAGTGGACCGAGCTCAGGGTGTGGCTCACCTCCACCACCGAACAGTGGGCGGTGATCGCCGTGCAGGGACCGCAGGCGCGCGCGGTGCTCGAGGGCCTCATCGACGTCGACATCCGTGCCGCGAGCTTTCCGCACATGAGCGTCGCGCGGGGGCACATCTGCGGGGTGCCGATGCGGCTGTTCCGGGTCAGCTTCACCGGCGAGGTCGGCTTTGAGGTCAACGTGCCGGCCGACTACGGGGCAGCGGTATGGGACGCCCTGTGGGACAGGGGGCGCGCGCTCGGCATGACCGCCTACGGGACGGAGACCATGCACGTGCTGCGGGCCGAGAAGGGCTACATCATCGTCGGCCAGGACACCGACGGCACGGTGACGCCCGAGGACGCGGGACTTGGCTGGGCGATCGGCAAGAGCAAGCCGGACTTCGTCGGCAAGCGCTCGCTGGCGCGCCCCGCGATGAGCACGCCGCAGCGCCGTCAGCTGGTGGGGCTGCTCACCCAGGACCCGCAGGTGGTGCTCGAGGAAGGCGCACAGCTGATGAGCGAACCCGGCGCGCGCGTGCCGACGCGCCCGCTTGGTCACGTCACCTCCTCGTACCTGAGCGCCACGCTCGGCCGCTCGATCGCCATGGGACTCCTCGCCGGGGGACGCGCCCGCATGGGCGAGACGCTCTACGTGGTCACCGAGCGCGGCGAGGTGGCGGTCGAAGTCACCGCGAGTGTGTTTTATGACCCCAGTGGCGCGCGCATCCATGGCTGACCTCACGGCCGCGCGAAAATCTGCGCTCGTGAACGAGAACCTGTGGCTGCGCTCGCTGCCGGCGGCTGCACGCTGGGTGCTGCGCGGGGATGAGGCGGTGCGCGCGGCCGCGCAGGCGGCCCTCGGCGTGCCGGTGCCCGCCGCGGCGTGCCGCGCCGGTGTCACGGGCGAGCGCGCCGCGCTGTGGCTCGGGCCCGATGAGTGGCTGCTCCTGGCACCGGCCGAGCAGGCGGGACTGGCGACGCGGCTGGAGCGCTCACTGGCGCAACGGCCCCACTCGCTGGTCGACGTGAGCCACCGCCAGATGGCACTCCTGGCGCATGGGCCGCAGGCGGCCACGGTGCTCGCCGGCGGCTGCCCGCTTGACCTGGACCTGCAGTTCTTCCCGGTCGGGATGTGCACCCGCACCGTGCTCGGCAAGGCGGAGGTGGTGCTGTGGCGTACGGACGCAGAGGCATTTCGCCTCGAGGTGTGGCGCTCCTTCGCGCCCTACGTCGCACAGTTCCTCGGCGAAGCGAGCCGCGGGATCATTTAGACAAGGTCCGGTCGCAATTGGAGTCCCGGCGGGGGTCGCGCGGGCTACACTGAATTTCCGGCGGCACGCGTAGCTTGCCGGCCTTACGCGGAGAATCGACTGGTGAAGACGCATGTTCGGGTTCTGGTCATCGGTGGCGGCGTCGTCGGGGTGAGTACGCTCTATCACCTGACGAAGAAGGGCTGGAAAGACGTCGCGCTGATCGAACGCACTGAACTGACCGCCGGTTCCACCTGGCATGCCGCCGGACTCCTGCCGCTCTTCAACATGAGCTACACCGTCGGCCAGCTGCACAAGTACTCGGTCGATCTGTACAAGCGCCTGCCGGCCGAGACCGGGCAGGACGTGAGCTTCCACGTCACCGGCAACCTGCGCCTTGCGACCTGCAAGGAGCGCATGGACGAGTACCAGAAGTACTGCGGCACGGCCAACACCATCGGCGTGCCGTTCGAGGTGATCACGCCACAGCGCGTGAAGGAGCTGTGGCCCCTGCTCGAGATCGGTGGCAGCCCCGACACGCCGGCGATCATCGGTGCGCTGTACCACCCTGACGACGGTCACATCGCGCCGGCCGATCTCACCATGGCGCTGCGCAAGGGAGCGCGCAGCGCCGGCGCTGAGATCTACGAGCACACCGAGGCGCAGGCGATCACGCGCACGCCTTCGGGCGAGTGGCTGGTGCGCACCTCGCAAGGCGAGATCCGCGCCGAGCACCTGGTGCTCGCCACTGGCAACTACGCCCGCGCGACCGGTCGCCTGCTGGGGCTCAACGTGCCGGCGATCCCGGTCGAGCATCAGTACATCGTCTACGACGAATCCCCCGAACTGAAGCAATATCGCCAGCGCGGCGGCCGCGAGCTGGCGGTGCTGCGCGAATCCGATCAGTCCTACTACCTGCGCGAGGAGCGCATGGGCTGGATACTCGGTCCCTACGAGAAGGGCGCACCGGCACGCTTCGCCGAGGGCGTGCCGGACTGGTTCGGCCGCAGCCTCTTTCCGGGCGACCTCGACCGGCTGGTGCCGTACGTGGAGGCGGCCACGCGCCGCGTGCCGGCGCTCGAGAACTGTGGCATCAAGGACGTCGTCAACGGCCCGATCTCCTACACGCCCGACGGCAGCCCGCTGATCGGCCCCGCGTGGGGCGTGCAGAACGTGTGGCTGAACGAGGGTCACAGCTTCGGGATCACTGCCGCCGGCGGCTCGGGCTGGCAGCTCGCCGAGTGGATTACCGAGGGTGAGCCCGGGATCGACATGCTGGCGGTGGACCCGCGCCGCTACGGCGCCTACACCTCCAAGCGCTACGTGGTGAAGAAGAACGAGGAGACCTACCGCAACGTCTTCACCGTGCACTTCCCCGACGAGGAGCGCGCCGACGGGCGCCCGGCCAAGACGAGTCCCGTGTACGACAAGCTGAACGCCAGAGGCGCGGTGTGGGGTCAGCGCTACGGCTGGGAGCGCGCCAACTGGTTCGCCCCGCCGGGCGTCGAGCCGCGCGACCGTTGGAGCTTCCGGCGCACCAACTACTTCGCGCACGTCGGCAATGAAGTGCGCCTGATGCGCGAGCGGGCCGGGATCATCGATCTCACGCCCTTCACCAAGCACGAGGTTACCGGCCCGGGGGCCGAAGCCTGGCTCGATACCCTCGTCGCCAACAAGGTGCCGACCAGGGTTGGCCGCATGGCGCTCTCGCATGCCCTCACCCGCCGCGGCGGCATCCGCTCGGAGTTCACGATCACCAAGATCGCGGACGAACACTTCTACGTCGTCAGCGCCGGCGCGGCCGAGCGCTACGACGGGGACTACCTCACCAAGGCGCTACCCTCCGACGGTTCAGTGATCCTGCGCAACATCACCAACACGCGCGGCTGTTTCGTGCTTGCCGGGCCCAAGTCGCGCGCGGTGCTCACCCAGCTCACCGACACGCCCCTCGACAACGATGCCTTCCCCTGGCTCACGGCGCAGACCATCGAGGCGGCGCTCGCGGTGGACGTGTACGCGCTGCGAGTCAACTTCGTGGGCTCGCTCGGCTGGGAGCTGCACTTCCCGATCGAGTACGCGCACAACCTGTTCGATGCGCTGTTCGCGGCGGGCGCCGCGCACGGTATCGGCATGGTCGGCATGCGCGCCATGGAATCGCTGCGGATGGAGAAGTCCTACCGCATGTGGGGCAGCGACATGACGCCCGACTACACGCCCTTCGAGGCGAGCCTGGATCGCTTCGTGCGCATGAAGAAGGGCGAGTTCATCGGCCGCGCGGCGCTCGAGCAGCAGCTCGCGGCCGGCGTCCCGAACCGCTTCGTCACCCTTGAGGTGCATGGCGTCACCGACGCCGACCCCCTGGGCAACGAGCCGCTGTTCGACAAGAACGGCCGCATGATCGGGCGCGCCACCTCCGGCTACTACGGTCACCACGTCAAGAAGAGCCTCGCGATCGGCTACGTGAAGGCCGAGTACGCGGAACCCGGCACACCGCTGTCGATCCTGATCCTGGGCGAGAAGCAGCCGGCGACCGTGCTGCGCGAGTCGCCCTATGACCCGGAGAACCTGCAACTCAAGGCCTGACGGCCCGTGAGCGGTCGGAGTAGACCTTCGTGATCTGAGCCTCGCGCCAGGAAATCACCACGGTCGGGGGCCCGCCGCCAGCCCGACCTCGCCGGGCTTCAGCCGCGGCGGCGGACGGCCCCTGTAAAGGGCCATACCCCACCCACGCATTTTTCTCTCCTCGGTGTCAGGCAAACACCAGCAGTGCACCGCCAAAGATCGCCAGCCCGATGACGAGCGCGATCACGCAGTAGCCCATGATGTCCTTGATGCCGAGGCGTGCAATCGCCAGGATCGGCAGCGCCCAGAACGGCTGGATCATGTTCGCGGTCTGCTCACCCATCGCAGTCGCCATGGCGATCATGGCCGGATCGGCGTGCAGCTTCACCGCCGCGGGCACCATGAAGGGACCCTGCACGGCCCAATGCCCCCCGCCGGAGGGCACGAAGAGCGTGATGATGTTCGACGAGATAAACGTCCAGAACGGCAGCGTGCGCGCGCTGGAGAACTCGACGAAATGCTCGGCAATGAGCGCCGCCAGGCCCGTGCCGGTGATGACGCCCATGATCCCGCCGTACAGCGGAAACTGCAGCAGGATCGGCCCCACGGTGCGCGCGCTCGCCTCGAAGGAGCGCACGTAGCGAATCGGGCGCCAGTGAAACAGCAGCCCGAGCATCAGCACGAGAAAGATGAAGCCGTCGATGTCAAGGTGAAAGCCGGCCTTGCGGATGGTGTGGACCTCGTAGCAGGCCCCCATCAGCACGAGCAGCAGGCTCAGCGGCCACGCATCCTCAAGGAGTGTCGCGAAGGTGCGCGGGCGTTGCGTTGGCGCGCCTACCTCGTCCTGGGCCGCAAGCACCTTCGCGTCGACCCGTTTCATCTCCGCGGCGTGCGGTGCCATGTAACGCAACGCGAGTGGAATCACGATCAGGAGCAGCAACACGGGCACGAGGTTGTAGGCGGTGAATACCGTCTGCCCGAAGCCTGCGACCTCCCCGGTTACCTTCTCGACGATGTTGAGCGCGCTGCCACGCGTGGCGGTGGCGAGTGCGATGGAACTCGACAGTCCCGACGCCCACACCATGAAGCCCATATAAGCGGCCGCGACCAGGAAGCTGAAGTCCACCTCCTGTAGGCGCTTGGCGATCTCGCGTGCCACCAGCGCCCCGACCACGAGCCCGAACCCCCAGTTGAGCCAGGAAGCGAGCGCGGCGCTCAGGAACACCGTGATGGCAGCGCCCGTCTGCCCGGCGGGCACGACCGCCAGGCGACGCAGCAGCCCCTTGACGGCCGGCGCATCCGCCAGGGTGACGCCGGTGACCAGGACGAGCGCCATCTGCATGGCGAAGGCGAGGATCTCCCAGATGCCCCTGTACCAGGCCTCCAGGACCTGCCCGGGGGTGCTCGCGGTCCACCAAAGCGCGCTCCCCACGGTGATGAAGGTGAGGATGACGGCGTAAAGGTACGGGTTGGGGATGTAGCGCTCGGCATAGCGCACGCACAGGCGGGTCAGCTGACGCAGCATGGGGCGAGCCTCCTCGTTGTTGGAGTCGAGATCCTGAGCGACGGGGATTCTAGGGGGCCCGGGCGGCCCACGGCAGCGTTCAGACACCGGCGGCGCGCGGCACCGGTGCGGCACCCGCAGTGCCGAGCGCCCAACCGTGCAGCAGCTCGAGCTGCAGCCGCAGCTGCTCGACCTGGCGCGCCGGCGGCCAATCGCCCGCGTTGGCGACCGCGCCGGCGGTGAGCCCATTGATGAAGGTGACCAGCGAACGCAGCACCTGCTCGCGCGTCGGCGCGGGCCATTCCGGCCATCCCCCCCAGCCCTGCGCCAGGCAGCGCTCGAACAACCGCAGATACTCCGCGTGCACCCAGCCATTGATGCGCCGCAGGCGCCGGTCGGTGCTCACCTGGCCCCAAAAGGCGATCCAGAACGCGCACTCGGTGCGGCGCTGCTCGTCCACCGGCAGCGCTTCGGTCAGCAGCGCCAGCAGGTCGGGGCGGGCGGTCGCGGCAGCCGGCTGCGTCAGCCGCTCATCGATGCGCCGCAGGATCAGCCGCAGCGCCGCGATGATGATGTCCTGCTTGCTGTCAAAGTAATGCGCGAGCATGCCGGTGGTATAGCCGGCCCCGCGCGCGATGCGCACCATGCTGGCCTTCTCAAAGCCGTGCTCGGCGACCACACGGCAGGCGATGAGCGCGATCTCATCGCGGCGCTTGTCGTGATCCACGAGCTTGGGCATGTGCGCCGGCGCCGCCTAGGAAACCGCCGTCCCCGCTGCCGGCACGCCAGGTTCGAGACCCGCATCCGCCGCCGCGGCGCGATGCATCTCGGCCGGCAGATCGAAGCGGCGGTAGGCCCACAGATACACACCGGCGGAGACGGGCAGCCCGATCAGCATGGCGATGTCCGCCCCGCCGAGCGCGTTCGCCACCGGCCCGCGCCAGAAATCGGTACTGAAGAAGGGGATCATCGCGGCGAATCCGGCCCCGTAGGCCATGAGGCCGCGCCGGTTCCAGCGCCCGTACATGCCGTTCGGGTTGAAGATTTCACGGATCGAGTAGTGACCCTTGCGCACCACGTAGAAATCCACGAGGTTGATCGCCGTCCACGGCGTGAACAGATACAGCAGCACCGCCAGAAGGTCCGCGAAGCGGTTGCCGAAGCTGCCCGAGGAAGCAAATGCAATTGCGGTGCTGGCCACGAAGGCCGCCGCAAGGCTGGCCAGCCGCTTGCGTGCGCTGCTGCGGATCGGCTTCAGGGTGTCGGCGACGCTCAGCAGCGTCAGCGAAGCCCCGTAAAAGTTGAGCGTTGATATGGCAATGAGGCCGAGAACGGCACTGACCAGCAAGACCTTGCCAAAGCCCGGATGAATCTGATCAGCGGCCTGTTCCATGGCCGGCGCGACATCGAGCCGCGGCGCGGCGGCGGCGGCCACGGTGCCCACGAGCATCATCCACGCGCAGCCGACGAAGGCCCCGAGGTAAGTCCACCAGAACGACGCGCGCACGCCGACGCTGTGGGGCAGGTAGCGCGAATAGTCGGACACATAGATCGACCAGCTCAGCTGATAGGAAGCCGCGGCGAAGAACTGCGCCAGAAAAGGTACGCCCCGAAAGCCGTGCACGTCCCACTGTTCGGGCGGCAGGTGCACGAGGAACGCCCCGCAGGTGAAGATCGTGAGGATGCCGATCATGAAGAACGCGACCGCACGCTGGGCCATGTGAATCTGGTCATAGCCCACCGCCGCGAGCGCCACGGCCGCGAGGGCAAACCCGACGAGGACCCAGGCGGATGCCGCCGGAATCGGCGCGTACAGTTGGTGTATCGCCTGCCCCGCGAGCACGAAGTTGAAGGCGTTGTAGCCGATATAGGAGACCATCGCCACGCCCCAGACCAGCAGCGCCCCCGTATAACCGAACTGCGGGCGTGACTGGATCATCTGCGGTAGCCCGAGCTGCGGGCCCTGCGTCGAATGGAACGCCATGAAGAAGGTCCCGAACAGCACTCCGAGCACCACCGCGATGGCGGTCCACAAGAAGTTGCCCCCGAGGGCGATACCCAGCACCCCGACCGCGACCGTGGCCAGGTGCGCTCCACCGGCAAACCACACCGGCCACAGGTGCCAGACCTTGCCGTGACGCTCCGCGAGCGGCACGTAGTCGATCGAGCGGGATTCGATGAAGCTCGCCATGGGGACGGCAAGTTCCTTCAGTTCATTTCATTATGCCCTCAACATTACAGCAATCGCCGCACGCTTAAGGTCCGCGGCCACGGTGCGCCAAACGCTGTGGCGCTCCCGACGCGCTAGCCGACCGGGTGTCGCAATCAGGCAAGCATGTGGTAAAATCTGGCATGTGACTTTCCCCCGCAGCAAGTTCGCCTTCCTGACGCTGCCGCGCTACTCGATGATTGCGCTGTCCAACGCCGTCGAGCCGCTGCGCATGGCCAACAGCATTACCGGCCAGAGCGTCTACGCATGGTCGATCGTGAGCCTCGACGGGCAGCCGACACCGGCGAGCAACGGGCTGCAGCTCTCGCCGACGCACGCCCTCGACGCCGTCGGCGCGGTCGATATCCTGTTCGTCTGTGGGGGGGTGGACGTGCAGGCGGCGGTGTCGCCGAAGATCCTGGCCGCGCTCAAGCGCCTGGCCGAGCGGCGCGTCCCCTTGGGGGCGCTGTGCACCGGCGGTTATGCGCTCGCGAAGGCCGGCCTCCTCGATCGCTACCGGGCCACCATCCACTGGGAGAACCTCTCGGCGCTGCGCGAGGAGTTCCCGCGCATCCAGCTGAGCGATCAGCTCTTCAGCATTGACCGGGACCGCTTCACCTGCTCCGGCGGTGTGGCGCCGCTCGATCTGATGCTGCACCTGGTGGAAAGCAAGCACGGGGCCCATGTCTCGCAGCTCATCTCCGAGCAGTTCATCGTCGACCGGGTGCGCAGCGACCGCGACCGGCAGTACGTGCCGCTGCGCGCGCAGATCGGCGTCTCGCACGAAAGCCTGATCAAGGTAGCGCAACTGATGGAGGAGAACATCGAGAAGCCCCTGTCACTCGATGAGATCGCCACCGCCACCGGGCTGTCGCGCCGGCAGATCGAGCGCCTGTTCAAGCGCCACCTGAACTGCGTGCCCAAGCGCTATTACCTGCAGATGCGGCTGCGCCGCGCGCGGGAGCTGCTGCTGCAGACCTCGATGCCGATCATCGACATCACGACCGCCTGCGGCTTCCAGTCCCCGCCGCACTTCTCACGCTGCTACCGCGCCCAGTTCGGTTGCCCGCCGAGCGCCGAGCGCCAGAGCCGCGCCTCAAAAACCGCCACCGGCGCCCGCGGGGAGCTGGTACCGGCCTGAAGGGCGCGCTCATCCGCGGCTTGCCTTAATGCGCCGCCTGTCGCTTTGCGGCATGTCGCGGTCGCTAAGCAGCCATTGCCTCCGATACCCTCCCCTTACCATCCCCTTGTGGGCGCCTGCGCGAGGCGCTAACCCGTAGTCGCGCATGGAGATTTCGACAATGGCAGAGCAAGCCGAAGGCGAATTCAATTTACGCGACCTGAACGATCAGGAGCTCACCGAACAGGTCCACGACGATCTGTACAACGGGCTGAAGGCCGAGGTCGAAGAAGCCACGCGCCTGTTCCTCGAGCGCGGCTGGAGCGCAGAAAAAACCCTCAACGATGCCCTGGTCGAAGGCATGCGCATCGTCGGCATCGACTTCCGCGACGGGATCCTGTTCGTTCCTGAAGTGCTGCTCGCGGCCAACTCGATGAAGGGCGGCATGGAGATCCTGCGGCCGCTGCTCGCCGAGACCGGTGTGCCGCCGATCGGCAAGATCGTCATCGGCACCGTCAAGGGCGACATCCACGACATCGGCAAGAACCTCGTGTCGATGATGCTCGAAGGTGCCGGCTTCGAGGTGATCGACCTCGGCATTAACAACCCGGTCGAGAAATATCTGGCGGCACTTGAGGAACACAAGCCCGACATCCTCGGCATGTCGGCGCTGCTCACCACGACCATGCCGTACATGAAGGTCGTCATCGACAAGATGAAGGAGACCGGCATCCGCAAGGACTTCATCGTGCTCGTCGGGGGTGCGCCGCTCAACGAAGAATTCGGCAAGGCCGTCGGTGCGGACGCGTACTGCCGCGACGCGGCGATCGCCGTGGAGACCGCCAAGAACCTGCTCGCCCAGCGGCGCGCGACCCGCGCCGCCTGAGCGCTGCGCGCGGCGCGTCAACCCATGAGCGACTCACGCCGCGGCACCCTCATCATCGCCTGTGGCGCCCTCGCCCGCGAGATCGCGGCCCTGCGCCGCGCCAACGACTGGTCGGCCATTGATGTGCGCTGCCTGCCGGCTGAACTGCACAACCGCCCCGAGCGCATCGCTCCGGCCGTGCAGGCCGAGATCCGCGCGCAGCGCGCCAACTACGCGCAGATCTTTGTCGCCTATGCCGACTGTGGCACCGGTGGGGCGCTCGATGCGGTGCTGCAGGCCGAAGGCGTGGAGCGCCTGCCCGGTGCTCACTGCTACGAGTTCTTCGCCACACCCGAGGTATTTGCCGCGCTCGCCGAGGCGGAACCTGGCACCTTCTACCTCACCGATTTCCTGCTGAAGAACTTTGAGCGCTTCGTGATTCGCGGGCTCGGCATCGACCGCCACCCCGAGCTCAAGGACGAGTACTTCCGCCACTACCGCCGCCTGGTCTATCTGGCGCAGGCCGCCAGACCGGATTACATCGAGCGCGCGCGCGAGATCGCGACCCGCATGGGCTTCAGCTTCGAGTACCGCTTCACCGGCTACGGGGATCTCGGCACGCGGCTGCGCGCCCTCGCCTCGCGCCAGGACTCCCCCGCATGGCCAGCCTGATCGTCATTTCCTGGCGCGACATTCCCGCGCAGGTGCTGGTGAAGCGCGGGCGCGAAGTCGCCAAGGTGCAGTTGTCGCAGCGCTTCCAGGAGGCGGTGGACCGCGCCGCCATGCGCGCCGGCAAGGGCAGTTCGGATGCCTACCTGGCGGACTGGAAACGCAGTGATCCGACCCCCTGCGGCGATGATCTGCGGGCCGAGGCCGGCGCGGCCGCGGCGCGGCTCGAGGCCTCCTTCACCGACGAAGCGCTCGAAGCGCTGATCAAGGCGAAGGGCCTGCTCAAGCCGGAGCCCTAAGGTGTACGCCGTCCGACAATGGTCCGTGCGCCACGCACGCGGCCTCAATACCTTCTACCGCGCGTTCGAGAACGTACTCGTCGGCCTCGATCCGCTGCTGCGGGCGATCGGCCATGCGCGCCTCGAGCGCCCGGTGGCGGCCGTGGAACGCACGGTGAAGGGGTTCCTGTTCGACTGCCGCATGTGCGGGCAGTGCATCCTGAGCTCGACCGGCATGTCCTGCCCGATGAACTGCCCGAAGAATCTGCGCAATGGCCCCTGCGGGGGCGTACGCGCCAACGGCCACTGCGAAGTACGCCCGGAGATGAAGTGCGTGTGGCGCGAGGCCATCGTCGGCAGCGCGCGCATCCCCGGGGGCCCCGAGGCCATCCGTGATGTCCAGGCGGCGGTGGATCGGCGCCTGCAGGGTCATTCCTCCTGGCTGCGCGTGGTGCGCGAGCGCACCCAGACACGGCCGCCATGATCTTCGAGGATGAACCGGTTCCGGGCTATCCGCTGCCGATCCTGCCCGGCCACACCTCCCCGGGGCGCTTCGAGCGGGTACTGCGTGCCGGGCAGTTCGCGGTGACCAGCGAGCTCGCGCCGCCGGATTCTGCGGATCCGGAAGAGGTGTACCAGCGCGCCCGCATCTTTGACGGCTACGTGGACGCCATCAACGCCACCGACGGCTCGGGCGCCAACTGCCACATGTCGAGCCTGGCCGTGTGCGCGCTCCTCACGCGCGTGGGTTACGCGCCGGTGATGCAGATCTCCTGCCGCGACAAGAACCGCATCGCCATCCAGGGCGACATCCTCGGCGGGGCCGCGATGGGCGTGTGCAACCTCCTGTGCCTGACGGGCGACGGCGTCCAGGCGGGCGATCACCCGCAGGCGCTGCCGGTGTTCGATCTGGACTCCATGTCGCTTTTGGAAACGGCACGGACGCTGCGCGACGAGCATCATTTCCTCTCCGGCCGCAAAATCACGCACGCGCCGCGGGTGCTGCTCGGGGCGGCGGAGAACCCCTTCGCCCGCCCGGTGGAGTGGCGCGCCACGCGGCTCGCCAAAAAGGTGGCCGCCGGCGCGCAGTTCATCCAGACCCAGTACTGCTACGACGTGCCGCTGCTGAAGAGCTTCATGAACCAGGTGGTGGAGCTCGGCTTGCTCGACCAGGTCTTCATCCTGGTCGGTACCGGGCCGCTGAAGTCCGCCAGGGCGGCCGACTGGATCCGTACGCACGTACCGGGCGTACACATCCCGGACGCCGTGATCGAGCGGCTGCGGGGCGCGACCGATCAGGCGCTCGAGGGGCGCAGGCTGTGCACGGAACTGGTCCAGGAGATCCGCACCATCAGGGGCGTGCACGGCGTACACCTGATGGCCTATCGCCAGGAGGAAACCGTGGCGGAGATCATCGAGCGCTCCGGGGTGCTCGCCGGGCGCGTGCCCTGGTACCCGGGGCGTGACGCAGCAACGAATTCAAACAGGATAGCCTCATGACCGATACCGTAATCAGCTCCGCCACGCGCGAGGTCGTCATCGGCTTCGAGCGCCCGTTCGTGATGATCGGCGAGCGCATCAACCCCACCGGCCGCAAGATCCTCGCCGCCGAAATGGCCGCGGGCAACTTCAGCCGCGTCGAGTCGGACGTGCTGGCGCAAATCGCCGCCGGCGCGCAGATGCTCGACGTCAATGCCGGCATCCCGCTCGCGGACGAGCCGACAATCCTCGCCAAGACCATCCAGCTGGTGCAGTCGATCACCGACGTGCCGCTCTCGATCGACTCCTCGATCGTCGCCGCACTCGAGGCGGGGCTGGCGGTGTACAAGGGCAAGCCGCTGGTGAACTCGGTCACCGGCGAGGAGGAACGCCTCGAGAGCGTGCTGCCGCTGGTGAAGAAGTACGGCGCGGCGGTGGTGGCGATCTCCAACGACGAGACCGGCATCTCCGAGGACCCGGACGTGCGCTTCGAGGTCGCCAAGCGGATCGTGCATCGGGCGCGCGATCACGGCATCCCGTACAGCGACATCGTCGTCGACCCGCTGGTCATGCCGATCGGGGCCATCAACCAGGCGGGCGTGCAGGTCATGCGCCTGCTCGGGCGCCTGAAGAACGAGCTCAAGGTGAACAGCACCTGCGGCGCCTCAAACGTGAGCTTCGGCCTGCCGGCGCGCGAAGGCATTAGCGCAGTATTCCTCAGCATGGCCATCGGCGCAGGACTCACCTCCGCGATCATGAACCCGATGCATCTGGAGATCGTGAAAGCGTGCATGGGGGCCGACGTCATGATGGGCCACGATCCGGACTGCGCGCGCTGGATACGCCGGTTCCGCGAAGCCCCGCCGATGCAGGCGGGTGGCGGAGTCGCGGCGCCCGCCGAAGGCGCAGCCCGGGGCCGGCGTGAGGGCGGACACCGGAGGCGCGTCCAGAGCCCCACATGAGCGCTGAGGACGCACTCGTCGTCTTCACGCCCTCGGGCAAGCGCGGGCGCTTCCCGCTCGGTACCCCGCTCCTGCAGGCGGCGCGCAGCCTCGGGGTCGATGTCGACTCGGTCTGCGGCGGCCGGGCACTGTGCGGGCGCTGTCAGGTGCTGGTCATGGAAGGCGACTTTGCCAAGCACGGCGTGAGTTCCAGTGCCACGCACCTCTCGGCTGCGGGCGCGACCGAGCAGAACTTCTCACGCCGCCGCCCGCTGCCGGCGGGCCACCGTCTGTCCTGCCAGGCAAAGATCGAAGGGAATCTGGTCATCGACGTGCCGCCGGGCAGTCAGGTGCATCGCCAGGTGGTGCGCAAAGCCGCCGAGGCGCGCACGATCACCCTCGATCCGGTGGTGCGCCTGCACTACGTGGAAGTACGCGAGCCGGACATGCACGATCCGTCCGGCGATCTGGAGCGGCTCGTGAAGGCCCTGGAGCGCGAATGGAAGCTCTCCGGCCTCACCTGCGAGGTCTCGGTACTGCGCACCCTGCAGGCCACTCTGCGCCAGGGGTCCTGGAAGGTCACCGCGGCGGTGCACGGCGGCAATCAGATCGTCGCCGTCTGGCCGGGACTGCACGAGCACATCTACGGGCTCGCGGTGGATGTCGGTTCCACCACCATTGCCGGGCACCTGTGTGACCTGGAGTCAGGTGAGGTCGTCGCCTCCGGTGGTCTGATGAACCCGCAGATCCGCTTCGGCGAGGATCTGATGAGTCGCGTCTCTTACTCGATGATGCATCCGGGGGGCGCGCAGCAGATGACCGAGGCGGTGCGCGGCGCCCTCAACACGCTGGCCACTGACGTCGCGCGGGAGGCCAAGGTGGCCGTAACCGACCTCCTCGAGGTAACGATCGTCGGCAACCCCATCATGCACCACCTGGTGCTCGGCATCGATCCGGTGGAACTCGGCGGTGCGCCGTTTGCGCTCGCCACCGATGAAGCGCTGCGCTTCAAAGCGAGCGAGATCGCCCTGAACCTCAATCCGGGGGCGCGGGTCTACACCCTGCCCTGCATCGCCGGTCATGTCGGCGCGGACGCCGCCGGGGTCATCCTCGCCGAGCGTCCGGATCTGTCCGACAAACTCACGCTGCTGGTGGACGTCGGCACCAACGCGGAGATCGTGCTCGGCAACCGCAACCGGCTGCTCGCCTGCTCCAGCCCCACCGGCCCGGCCTTCGAGGGCGCGCAGATCAGCTGCGGCCAGCGTGCCGCACCCGGGGCGATCGAGCGCGTGCGCATCGACCCGGCGACGCTCGAGGCGCGCTTCAAGGTGATCGGCTCAGACCTGTGGTCCGATGAGCCGGGCTTCCAGCCGGCGATCGCACGCACCGGAGTCACGGGCATCTGCGGCTCCGGAATCATCGAGGTGATCGCGGAAATGTTCCTCGCCGGCATCATCAGCCAGGACGGAGTGGTCGATGGGGAGCTGGCCGCGCGCAGTTCGCGCATCATCGCCACCGGACGCACCTTCGCCTATACCCTGTATCAGGCCGCAGGCGCGGCGCCCCTCATGATCACGCAGAACGACGTGCGCGCCATCCAGCTCGCCAAGGCCGCACTCTACGCCGGCGTCCGGCTGCTGATGGATCACCTGGGAGTCAATCAGCTGGATCGCATCCGCCTGGCCGGTGCCTTCGGCAGCCACATCGACGTCAAGTACGCGATGGTGCTCGGCATGATTCCCGACTGCGATCTGCGCGAGGTCTCCTCGGCCGGTAACGCGGCCGGCACCGGCGCACGCATTGCGCTCCTCGACCGCTCTTCGCGCCGCACGATCGAGGAGCTCGTGCGGCGTGTCGAGAAGATCGAGACGGCCATCGAACCGAAATTTCAGGCCCACTTCGTCGAGGCGATGGGACTGCCACACTCCACGGCGCCAAGTCCGCACCTGAGCCAGGCGGTCAGGCTGCCCGAGCCCAAGGCACCTCCGGCGCGCGCGAGCACCCGCACCGGACGGCGGCGCCCGCCGACGTAATTGTTGAGAAAAAAGCCCGCCCCGGACCGGAGCTACTGTCCGGGGACGGTTCAGTGTGGCGGCAGGTGTCGCGCTCGAGCGTGTGCGGCGTGAACCAAGGAACACGGGTCGCTCAGGTGCAGCGTGTAGGCAAACACGCAGCGCCCGGCGCCGGTGCGCGCCCGCAGCCACGCGGCTGAGCGTTGCGGCCGGCGCCGGGACGGGCAGGTGCGCTCCACCAGGCTCAGCCAGCGGTCCACGCGATCCAGCAGGTGCTGAATGTCCGTCACCAGCACCTCGAGCTCCTTCGAGGACCCTCCTTGCCTCCGGCGCGCGGCAGTCCTTGCCGCTTGGGCAGCTATCCCTACCGCCGCGCCGGCCTTCAGGGTGTCCGTACCCATCGCGAGCAGCCGATTGACTTTCCTGGGCATCATGCCGGGCTTCAAACCCGGGAGCGGTGCAGCAGCAGCAGCGCCACCGCGCCGAGCACAAACACCACGAACAGGGTCTTGCCGATACCGCTCCCTTGCGTCACGAGGCCGCCAAAACCGAGCACCGCGGCGATCATCGCGCTGAGCAGAAAACCCGCCGCGTACTGCAGCATCATCACGCTTGCCTGTTAGTGTTAGGTCGCCTTCTCCAGACTAGCGTGCATCGAGGACTTGAGCGAGTCGGTCGGGATGCACGCCCACGCGATGTCAGATTCAGACTACGGGTCCATTGTCGCGATGCACCAAGTGCTGGTTGAGCACGCTGAGTCAACGGCTTGGGAGTGGGAGTTAGAAATCGCCGCAGCAGCGCCGTTTTCGCGCCGCCCAGGCGCGACACCGTAAGCATCGCCTTCTCAACGACTGCGCTCTCTTCGGCAGGCGCCGCGCACGGGTGCCTTGCGCGTCAATTCACACGTTCGAGTCGGGAAACGCGGCCTTACGGCGATTCATGTAGTCATTGAGCGCCTCGTCGACGGCCACATCCAGCGGCGGCGCTTCGTATTCGGCGAGCTGCTTCTTCCACAGGGCGTTGGCACGCTGCGTCGTGTCCTTGGCGCCCTCCGCTTCCCACTGCTCCACGCTGTTGTTGTCCGCCAGCGGCGAACGGTAGAACGCCGTCTGGAAATTCGCCTGCGTGTGCGCGCAGCCGAGGAAGTGCTTTCCCGGGCCCACTTCGCGGATCGCATCAAGGGCCTGACCATTCTCGCTCAGATCAACGCCCGCGAGGAGCGTGTGCATCATGCCGGCCTGATCCGCATCCATGACGAACTTCTCGTACCCCATCGAGAGGCCGCCTTCGAGCCAGCCGGCCGTATGCAGCACGAAGTTAACGCCGCCGAGGCAGGTCGGCAGCAGGGTGTTCGCCGACTCGTACGCGGCCTGCGCATCCGGAATCTTGGAGGCGCACAGCGAGCCACCGGAGCGAAACGGCACGCCGAGGCGCCGCGCGAGCGCTGCCATGACGTACAGCACCAGCGCCGGCTCGGGAGTGCCGAACGTCGGGGCGCCGGACTGCATGGACAGTGACGAGGCGAAGCTGCCGAGCACCACGGGCACGCCGGGATTGACCAGCTGCGCAAGTGCCATGCCGGCGAGCGACTCGGCCAGCGTCTGCGCCACCGTGCCGGCCACGGTGACCGGCGACATGGCTCCCGCCAGGATGAAGGGGGTCACGATGGTCGCCTGGTTGGCGCGCGCGTAGGTCTTCAGCGCCCCGAGCATGGTCGCATCCCAGGTGAGCGGTGAGTTGGCGTTGATGAGGCTGATGATGCAGGTGCGTGGCTTGCCGCTCAGCGGATCCAGGTACTCATCGCCGAACAGGATCTTGGTCATCTCCACGGTGTCGGTGGCCCGCTCCGGGTGCGTGACCGAGCCCATGTACGGCTTGTCGCTGTACTTCATGTGGGCGTAGACCATGTCGAAATGGCGCTTGTTCACCGGCAGGTCGACCGGCTCGCAGATGGTGCCGCCGGAGTGGTGCAGCGCGGTGGAGACGTAGGCGAGCTTGACGAAGTTGCGGAAGTCTTCGATCTTGGCGTACCGGCGTCCCTCGTCGAGGTTGCGCACGAACGGCGAGCCGTAGGCCGGCGCAAACACCGTGCGGTTGCCACCGATGACGACGTTGCGTGCCGGATTGCGCGCGTACTGGGTGAACTCGCGCGGCGCCGAGCGCTGCACCAGCGTGCGGCACATGCCGCGCGGAAAATGCACGCGCTCACCGCGCACATCGGCGCCGGCATCCTTCCAGATCTGCAGCGACTCAGGATCATCGCGGAAGTCGATGCCGATCTCCTCGAGGATAGTGTCGGCATTGTGCTCCAGCAGTGCGAGGCCTTCCTCGCCGAGCACCTCGTAGTACGGCACGTTGCGCGTGATGTACGGCACGAAGGCGTGCGAGCGCGCCGTGCGCGCGGCGATTTTGGCGTCGCGGCCGCTCGGGCGGCGGGTGCGGGCGCTCGGGCTCGACTGTTGCGGCGCGTCCATGGTGGTGGTTCCTAAGGCGTAGATCACGCAATGCCCCGCGGGGCCGTTGAGCCATTATGGTGCACCCCCCGCGGGCCGAACTGACCGGATTGCGGCATGCACTTCTCCGGCAGCGCCACCGGCACCCCTCGGACCCGGACTCAGGGCGTTTGCACTACCGGCAGATCGATGAAGGTCGCCACGTCGCCACTGCGGAACACGCGCTGCGTTGCCTTGCGATAGTCCTGGGGCCGCGCCAGGAAGATGTTGTCGACGTAAGTCTGGGGGTTGCGGTCATAGAGGGGAAACCAGCTCGACTGGATCTGCACCATCACGCGGTGCCCGGGCAGGAACACATGGTCGGCCATCGGCAGCGCGAAGCGGTAGCGCAGCACCTGGTTGGCGGCCAGGGCGCCTGGGTGCTCGATGCTTGCGCGGTAACGGCCGCGGAAGATATCCATGGCGATCGGCAACTGGTACCCCGACATCGGCGGCTCGGAGGGCACTTCGTCCGGGTAGACGTCGATCAGCTTCACCACCCAGTCACTGTCCGTGCCGCTGGTCGAGGCAAACAGGTTCACCATGGGCGCCCCGCCAATATGCAGCGGCGTCGCCAGCGGCGCCGTCACGTACGTCAGCACGTCGGGCCGGTCCGCCACGAAGCGCTGGTCCTCCAGCAGCCAGCGCTGCCAGGCGGGGCCGTCGGCGAAATGCACCGGCCGCGGCGTGTTCGGCACGGGCTTGGCCGGATCGGAGACGTACTCGTCGTAGGCGGTGGCGCCCCTGCGCGGCGCATCGAAACCCACGGTAAAGCCGGCCTGCAGATACAGTCGCTGCGGCTTGGAGGGGCAGCCGGATTCACACGACAACGGCCACGCGGGCAGCCGCCGCCACGCGTTGGTGCCGGTCTCATAGACGAATACCGGCGGCGTCGCGGCCGGCGCCGCGCCCTCCTTCAGGTGTTCCGCGAGGAACGGCTGCATCACCTCGCGGCGAAACTGCAGCGCGGTGTTGCCTTCGAGCTTCAGCGGTCCGAGCGTGGTGCCGTCGTAATTGACGCCGCTGTGGCGCCACGGCCCCAGCACGAGGAAGTTGCGGTCATTGGCGAGGTCCTTGGGCTCCAGCGCCGCATAGGTGTGGACGCCACCGTACATGTCCTCCTGGTCGTAGAGCGCGGTCACGTACATCGTCGGCACCGTGAGTGGCAGTCTGGCAAGGATTTGATCGAGCGCCTGCGCGCTCCAGTACTGGTCGTAGGCGGGGTGCTCGATGAGCTTGTGCCAGAACGGCAGCTGGTCGATGCCGAAGCGCCGCGCGAAGGCATCCGCCGAGCCCGCCTCCAGAAACAGCTGGTATTCATCGTAGACACCGGTCGCGATCTCGCTGCCTTCCGCACGCTTGCTGGTCTGCAGCGTCAGGTAGCGGAAATTCGACTGCCGGAAGGCACCATTGTGAAACCAGTCATCGCCCTTCCAGCCATCCACCATGGGACACATCGCCACCGCCGCCTTGAGCGCCGGGTGCGGATTGATGAGTGCCATGAGGACCGTGAACCCCTCGTAGGAGGAGCCGATCATCCCTACGCGCCCGTTGGATTCCGGTACGTTCTTCACCAGCCAGTCGATGGTGTCGTACGCGTCGGTCGAGTGATCGACCGGCGAGTCGTTGAGCGGCCCGCGCGGCGGGCGCGTCATGACGTACTCACCCTCGGAGTCGTACTTGCCGCGCACGTCCTGGAAGGCGCGGATGTACCCTTCGGGCACGAACACCTCATCCCCCATGGGGAGCGCGGCGAGCATGTGCGGGCTGGTCAAACGCTTGGCGCGGTTGGCGGCGTGATAAGGGGTGCGCGTGAGGATGATGGGTGCGTTCCTGGCACCTTTCGGAATGACCAGTACCGTGAAGAGCTTGACCCCGTCGCGCATCGGGATCATGACTTCGCGTTTCTCATAATCGAATGCCGGCCCTGCCTGCGTGAAGGCGCCGGGAATATCCGGCTTCAGCGGCGGTGTCTGCGCCGCTACCGCTGCCGCCAGAGCCATCCCCGCCAGCATCTGAGCCACCCGTGTGAACCGCATCGCTCGCCCCCCCTGCGCTTCGCTGATCGACCGCTCCCGCGCCACCGCCGGCCCGGCGCCAAGCCTAGCAGAAGCGCACCGGCGCGCCGGTGCGCCTGCCGCGACCTGCGCCGGCGCGTTAGGATGTTGCCATGGCCGCCACCGACATTCTCGCCGCCCTGCGCGAGGTGCTGCCCGCCGACAGTGTGCTCAGCACACCCGAGGAGCGTCGACCGTACGAGTGCGACGCCCTCACCACGTTTCGGCGCATTCCGCGGCTCGTGGCCCTGCCGCGCACCGAGTCTGAGGTGCAGGCGGTGCTGCTGGTATGCAGCCGGCTTGCGGTCCCGATCGTGGCCCGCGGCTCCGGGACCGGCCTCTCCGGGGGCGCCACGCCGTTCGAGAATGGCGTGCTGCTGTCGCTGTCGCGCATGAACCGCATCCTGGAGATCGACCCACATGGTCGCACGGCCCGCCTCGAGCCTGGGGTGCCGAACCTGAGGGTGTCCGAGGCCGCCGCCGCCTTCGGGCTGTACTACGCTCCCGACCCCTCCTCACAGGTGGCCTGCTCGATCGGCGGCAACGTGGCGGAGAACTCCGGCGGCGTGCACTGCCTGAAGTACGGGCTGACGGTGCACAACGTCCTCGGCGTGCGCGGCTACGGCATCGACGGCGAGCGCATCGAGCTCGGCGGGCTTGCCGCGGATGCCCCCGGGCTCGACCTGCTCGCGCTCACGATCGGCTCGGAGGGGCTGCTCATGGTGGTCACCGAAGTGATCGTCAAGCTGATCCCGCGTGCTCCGTGCGCGCAGCTCGTCATGGCCTCGTTCGCCGATGTGCACCGCGCCGCCGACGCCGTTGCGGCCGTGATCGGCGCGGGCATCATCCCCGCGGCGCTGGAAATGATGGACCGCAAGGCGACGGCCGCGGTGGAACCGTTCGTGCAGGCCGGCTATGACCTCGGGGCCGCCGCGATTCTCCTGGTGGAGTCGGACGGCACCGCGGAGGAAGTCGCCGACCAGGTCGCCGAGATTGAGCGCGTGCTGCGCGCCGCCGGCGCCAGCTCGCTGCGCATCGCGGCCACGGAGTCCGAACGACTGCGTTTGTGGTCGGGGCGCAAGAACGCCTTCCCGGCGGCCGGCCGACTCTCGCCGGATTACTACTGCATGGATGGCACCATTCCGCGCAAGCAGGTCGGGCGCGTGCTGGAGGCCATCGAAGCGATGGAAGCGCGCTATCAGCTGCGCTGCATGAACGTCTTCCACGCCGGTGACGGCAACCTGCATCCTGTCATCCTGTTTGATGCCAACGAGCCGGGTTCCTGGGAGCGCGCCGAGCGCTTCGGGGCGCAGATCCTCGAGCTGTGCGTCGAACTGGGCGGTACCATCACCGGCGAACACGGCGTCGGCCTGGAGAAGATCAACTCCATGTGCGTGCAGTTCACGCCCGCCGAACGTGCTGCGTTCTTCGCCGTCAAGGCGGCCTTCGATCCGCACGGGCTGCTCAACCCCGGCAAGCTCATTCCCACCCTGGTGCGCTGCGCCGAGTATGGTCGCATGCAAGTGCACGGGGGCGCCCTGGCGCACCCCGAGCTGCCGCGCTTCTAACCTGCGATGAACGCGGCGGATTCGATCACCGAGCTGCAGGAGCGCATCCGCGCGGCAGCGGCCCGCGGCGCATCCTTGCGTCTCAGGGGCGCCGGCAGCAAGGACTTCTACGGCGAGGCGCTCGAGGGAGAGATTCTCGATCTGCGCCCCCATCGGGGCATCGTGCACTACGAACCCTCCGAGCTCGTCATCACGGCGCGCTGCGGCACGCCGCTTGCGCACCTGGAGGAGACCCTCGCGGCGGAGGGGCAGTTCCTGGCCTGCGAACCCCCGCGCCTCGGCGCCGACACCACGCTCGGCGGGGTGGTCGCCGCGGGCCTGTCCGGGCCGCGGCGCATCTATGCCGGCGCGGTGCGCGACTTCGTGCTGGGCACCAAGCTGGTGGACGCGCGCGGCGAGGTGCTGCGCTTCGGCGGCGAGGTCATGAAGAATGTCGCCGGCTTCGATGTCTCACGGCTGTTGTGCGGTTCACTGGGCATTCTCGGGGTGATCGCGGAGGTGTCCCTCAAGGTGCTGCCGCTGCCACGTGCCGAGGCGACCGTGCGGCTCGCCCTGCCGGCGGCCACCGCGGTGCAGGCCTTCAACCAGTGGGCCGGCGAGCCGCTGCCGCTCTCGGCGACGGCCTGGTGTGAGGGTGCTGCCTGGGTGCGCCTCTCGGGTGCAGCGCCGGCGGTGAGCGCCGCCCGCACGCGGATCGGCGGGGAGCTCATCGATGCGCACACCGCCCACACGTTCTGGAGCGGGCTGCGCGACCTCACGCTGCCCTTCTTCGGGCAGCCCTCGCTGTGGCGCGTATCGCTGCCGGCCACCGCAGCACCCCTCGGCATCGACTCGCAACCGCTGATCGAGTGGGGTGGCTCCGTGCGCTGGTACGCCGACGTACCCGCGGGGCTGGATGTGCGCGCACTGGCCGTCCTGCGCGGCGGCACCGCCCTGTGCTGGCGTGGCAGCTGCGAGGGGTCACGGTTTCATCCGCTCGCCGGCACCACGCTCGAGCTGCACCGACGCCTGAAGCAGCGTTTTGATCCGGGCGGCCTCTTCAACCGCAATCGGCTGATCGCCGGGCTCTAGGCGGGCCTCAGCGTGCGGCCGCCTCCGCCTCGTGCGCCTGCACCATGGCGGCAAGGCTCTCGAAGCGGAAGTTGTAGGCGGGCGTTTCTTCGGGCGCCCGTGTGGCGCCCCAGCCCGAGCGCTCGTGGCGTCGGTCGATCCAGGCGGACGCCAATCCCGCGGCCTGGGCCGGCGCGTGGTCGTGAAACAGACTCTGCGCGGTGTGCAGGAGCTGCTGCGGGCGCACCCCCAGGCTGCCGAGTGTCGCGATCAGATAGCGGAAGTTGCGCGCATCAGGCTTGTAGGAGCCGATGTCCTGCGCGGTGCAAATGGCGTCAAAGCTGAGGCCGAGCCGAGCATTGCTGGCCGCGAAGCTCGTGCGATCCACGTTGGACAGGATCACGAGTCGGTAGTGACGCTTGAGGTACTGAAGCGCGGCAGGCGTGTCAGGAAAGGCCGGCCAGTTCGGTACGGATTGGCCGAACGCCTGGTGCGCCGCCTCCGCAGGCTCGACGCCCCAGTCGCGCGCCAGTCGCCGGTGTACCTGAGCGAGCAGTTGCGGATAGAGCATCGCGGGGGTTTCGGCCTGTTGCGCGGCCTCGTGGCGCGCAAACTCGGCGAGTACCTGGTCGCGCGGGGCGTCCCGCCCCGCAGCGCTGTGCAGGGGTGCCAGCGCTGCGTAAAGTCCCGTCTCCCAGTCGATGAGGGTTCCGTAGCAGTCGAAGGACAGCGCCGTGAAGTCGTGCAAGCGCATCGCTGGCCGGCTACAGGTTGACGCTGCCGCGGCCGAGTTCGATCACTTCCCCGCTCACATGGACCTGCCGCTCGGCATCCACGCGCAGGCGCAGTGACGAGGGACGGCCGATTAACTCGCCCTGCGAGATCTCAAACTCGCATGGCAGGGTGCGCCCCATCGCCAGGCACCAGCCACCGAGGTTTGCCGTCGCCGAGCCGGTCGCCGGATCCTCCAGGACGCCCGTGCCCTGGGGAAAGAAAAACCGCGCCAGCAGTCCCGAGCCCGCGGGCGCAAATACGTACGCCATGCTCTGTCCCTGGGCGCTCGCCAGTTGTGCCAGCAGATCGGGCCGCACGCGCACGCGCCTGACGGCCGCCTCGCTCGCGAGCGGCACGATCAGCTGTTCCGTGCCGACATTCACCCACAGCGGCCGCTCGGCAAGGTCCTCCTTGTCGAGCCCGAGCATCTGGGCCAGCGTGAAGCGGGGCTCCTCGACCTCCCGCCAGGTCGGCGACTTGGCCTGCAGGGTCCAGCGATTGGCGCTCGCGCGCACGGGAATGATGCCCGCGGGCACCTCGAGCGTCAGGCGGTCGCCCCCCAGGCCCAGAGCCCGGCACACGTGCGCGGTGCCCAGGGTGGGATGCCCGGCGAAGGGCATCTCGTAGCTCGGCGTGAAGATACGCACGCGCGCATTGGCCCGCTCGGAGGGCAGAATGAAGGTCGTCTCGGACAGATTGAACTGCAGTGCCAGCGCCTGCATCCTAGCGGTGTCCAGCGACTGGGCACGCTCGAACACGCACAGCGGGTTGCCGCTGAGCACGGCGTTTCCCTGGGTGAAGACGTTGACCAGACGGTAAGCGTACGCAGGCATCAGGATTTGAATTCTAGCGCCACGAGGGATCGATCATAAGCCATGACGACTGAACTGCTGTTCCGGCAGGACGCCTATCTTCGCAGTACGCGCGCCCGGGTGCGGGCCGTCGGCGCGGGCGGCATGGAGTTTGACCGCACGGTGTTCTACCCCTTAGGGGGTGGACAGGCGGGCGACACTGGCATCGTCGTGCGCGAGAACGGCGAGCGACTCATCATCAACGACACCCGCAAGGGCGAATCCGCGGACCGGGTGCTGCACATCCCCGCGCCCGCCAGCGTGACGCTCGAGCCAGGCGAGACCGTCACGCTGGAGGTCGACTGGGAACGCCGCTACCGCCTGATGCGCCTGCATACCGCCTTGCACCTGATGTCCTGCGTGATCGTCGCCCCCGTGACCGGCGGCAACATCGTGCCGGACAAGGCACGGCTGGATTTCGACATCGAGCTCAGCCAGCTCAGCGCCGAGCGCATCGAGGCCGAGACCAACGCCCTGATCGCCGCGGCCGTGGCCACCGAGACCGTCTGGATCAGCGATGCCGAGCTGGACGCACAGCCGGATCTGGTGAAGACCATGAGCGTGCAGCCGCCGCGCGGTGCCGGGCAGGTCCGGCTCCTGAAGATCCCGGGGATCGACCTGCAGCCCTGCGGCGGCACACATGTGGCCAACATCAGGGAAATCGGAGCGATCAAAGTGCTCAGAATCCGCAGCGAGGGCAAACACAACAAGCGCGTCGAGATCGCGCTTCAGCAGTAGCGGCTGACCTCCAGCCCGTTGCCCACCGCCAGCAGCACCGAGCTCACCTTGGGGGCGGCCCGCACCCGCTCGCGGTAGGCCTGCGCATGCGCGCGCGCGCTGTCCGGGAACAGCATGTTGTCGGCCACGACGATGGCGCCCGGCGCGAGCTTCGGATATAGCAGCTCGAACACCGGCACGTACAGATCCTTCCACAGGTCGATCAACGCGAAGTCGAACGGCCCGGCAAGTGCGCGCAGCGAGCTGAGCGCATCGCCGACGCGAAACTCCACGAACCCGGCGAGCCCGGCGCGGCTCAGCCGTTCGCGCGCGTAGTCCGTCTTGGGTGCCTGAAGTTCCAGCGAGGTGACGCGGCCGTCCACCGCGCGTGCGCCATCGGCCAGCCAGTGAGTGGAATAGCCATAAGAGCTGCCCACCTCCAGGATGCGCTTCGCGCCGCCTTCGCGGATCAGCAGGTTGAGCAGTACGCCGGCTGCGCGCCCCACGGGCAGCAGCATCTCGTCGCGGCGCCGGCCGAGCTCCTCGGCACTGAGGGTCTCCCACAGTGCCTCTTCGCGCCCCGCGCGCGCCTCGTATTCCTCGATGACCGTCCGAAAGGACGCATTGGCGAGTGGTTCCTGCATCAGTCCCTCCTGGTGCGCCTCAGGCGGCGCCGGAGAAGTATTCCTGAAGCGAGGCGACCCCGAGCCGCTTGGCCTCGAACAGGCTCTCCAGGTGCTCGCGTGAATTCACCAGGCCGCGCGCCCGCAGCACCCCTTGCTCATCGAGCAGCGCCGCAAACGGCAGGCGGCTCACCTGGAAGGCGAGCCCGAGCGCCGCCGAGACCACGTAGGGAATGGCCTCCAGGGTCTGCGCCCTTACAAAGTCCTGCTGCTCCTTGAGATCCCCGTCGCTGGCAAGGATCACATCCAGCCACGCGCGCTCGTCCTTGCGGCTCGACTTGACCGCCGGCAGAAGGCTCTTGCAGACCGGGCAGGTCGGCGAGACAAACAAGAGCAGCGTGCTGCGGCCGTCGCTGCGGGCCGCACCCACGGCGTGATTTTGCCCCTGCAGGTCAGTCACCTGGACCAGCGGCGCGGCGTCGCCAACCTTCAGGCCCTTATTCAACATCAGCGCGCCCGCGGGTGCGATGCGCTCGTGCAGCACGCCGAGCTGGCGCACGAGCGCGAGCAGCACGGCCGCGAGCATCAGCACCAGCGCCCACAGTACGATGTTGGAAATAGCAAGCGCGCTCACGACAGCCGTTCCCAGCCGACGGTTCGCGGCGCGACGCGCGCCAGCAGTCCGTCGGCGCTCATATATATGAGTGCCGCCACGGCGACGCCGGCGGCGACGGTCAGGAAATCAACCGCTTGCAGCGGCCGGACCGTCCACGGCAGGGTAACGAGCGCCAGCGCGCCGGCCAGAAGCAGGTTCCGCCAGACCATCCAGGCACCGATCGGCCGGCGCTCGTTCGGGCCCCCGCAACCGCAGGCGAGCTCGCGCCGCCCGCGCACAAGGTTCACCGCCATCGCGAGCGCATACAGCAGCAGCAACCCCGCCCCGAGCGCGGCGGCAGCCGCCCGGGTGCCCGGCAGCAGAAGCCCCGCACCCACGAACACTTCGGCGAGCGGCACCAGCCAGGCGAGCCCTGAGGCGCCGGGTAACACGCGGTAGGCGGCCAGGATCTGCGCGAACAGCGCCAGATCGCGCACCTTGTGCAGCGCTGCGCTCGCGAACAACAGTGCAAACGCTCCCGCGAGCAAAGTTCCGATGGCCGGGTCAATCATGCCCGCCATGATAAACCACGCGGGCCTCAGGCCGCTGCCGCAAGAATTGCGCCGCTCGTGGGTACGCCGGTACCTGCAGTCACCAGGACGTTTTGGACCCCGGTGACTTGATTCACGGACGTGCCGCGCACCTGACGCACGGCCTCGGCGACACCGTTCAGGCCATGGA
Source organism: uncultured Pseudomonadota bacterium (assembly GCA_963806375.1). Lineage (GTDB taxonomy): Bacteria > Pseudomonadota > Gammaproteobacteria > Steroidobacterales > Steroidobacteraceae > 13-2-20CM-66-19. The sequence goes on along the minus strand of CAWDXW010000002.1, from coordinate 460,825 downwards.
TATAGGCCTCACCGAGCTGACCGCCATGGGTATTCACGGGCAGACGGCCGCCGATCTCGATGCCGCCGTCCTTGATAAAGTCCTTCGCCTCGCCGCACGCGCAGAACCCGAACACCTCCAGCTGCGGCAGCACGAACGGCGAGAAATGGTCGTACAGCACGGCGGTCTGGATGTCGCGCGGACCCAGTCCCGACATGGCGTACAGCTGTTCGGCCACCAGCCGCATTTCGGAAAGTGCCGTGATATCGCTGCGATAGAAGCTCGTCATGTTCATCTGGTCATCCCCGGCGCCCTGCGCCGCCGCACGGATCAGCGCCGGCTTCTGGCGCAGGTGACGCGCGCGCACCGCACTGGTGACCACCAGCGCCACGGCACCGTCGCTCTCCTGACAGCAGTCCAGCAGGTGCAGCGGCTCGACGATCCAGCGCGAGGCCTGGTGGTCGGCGAGCGTGATGGGCTTGCCGTAGAACCAGGCGTGGGGGTTGCGCGCCGCATGCCGGCGGCAGGCGACCGACACCCGGCCGAAGTCCGCGCTGGTCGCGCCGTACTCGTGCATGTAGCGCCGCGCCGCCATCGCGACCCAGGCGGCGGGGGTCGCCAGCCCAAACGGCACCGTCCACGCCCAGTTGGCACTCTCCGCATTGGCCACCGGTGGCGGCACGAACGCCTGCCCGAACCGGTACTGTGAGCGCTCGTTCATGGCGCGGTAGCAGACGACCACCTCTGCCACGCCCGCGTGCACCGCGAGCGCCGCCTGCAGCAACGGCGCGCAGGCGGCGCCACCGCCGTACTCGGTGCGTGTGAAGAATTTGAGCGCGCGGCCGCCCAGGTGGCGAAAGACTTCTATCTCGGGGTTCTTGTCCATGGCGTAGGTGCACAGGCCATCGACGTCGCTGAGCGCAAGGCCGGCGTCCCCGAGCGCCGCGCTGATCGCCTCGAGTGCGAGCCGCAGTTCGCTGCGTCCGGAGTCCTTGGAGAACTCGGTCGCGCCGATGCCGACGACGGCGGCCTGGTCGCGCAGCGCGCCGCTCACGGCAGCGCCATCCGTACCGTCGCGGCGACGTGCTCACCGATGCTGTTGGTCCCGGTCACCGCGAGTTCCACGATGTGCTCGGCACCCTCGATACGCTTGTCGCGCACCACGCCGCTGAGCCTCAGGGTATCGCCGGCGAAGTTCGGCACGCCGAGGCGAATCGCCACGGAGCGGATCCGTGCCGCCGGGCCGGCCCAGTCATTGACGAAGCGCTGCACGTAACCATTCGTTGTCAGTATGTTCATGAAGATGTCGGGCGTGCCGCGTGCCCGCGCGCCCGGCACGTCGTGGTGAACCACCTCGAAGTCCCCGCTCGCCATGGCGCCGGCGACGATGACCGAGGGGCTCACCGCCACGGCGAGCGGCGGCAGTGACTCCCCGGTACGGACGTCGGCAAAGCGGACTGCGCCCATGCGAAACCTCCTGCGCTGCCTTCAGGTAAACGGGGCCACGGCGCCAGCGGCCAGTTCGCGGCCGATGGCCGCCAGCATCGGCGTCGCCCCGCCCAGGGCAAGCTCGATCTGCTTCGCTGCGAGAAAGTACGCGTGCACGGGGTACTCAATGTCGGCACCGAGTCCGCCGTGCACGTGCTGGACCGCGTGCGTGACCCGGTGTCCTGCCCGTGACGCCCACCACTTGGCAGCAAGCACCTCGGCCTGCGACTCAACCCCGGCATCGAGCGCCCAGACAGCGCGCAGATAGGCTGAGCGCAGCGCCTCGATGTCGATGTAGCAGTCGGCCAGGCGATGCTGTACGGCCTGGAAACTTCCCAGGGGGCGGCCGAACTGGCGGCGCTCACCGACGTACGCGGCCGCGCGGCGCAGCGCCTCGGTCACCACCCCCAACTGCAGTGCCGCAAGGGCCACGTGGGCCCGTTCGAGCAACCACGGCAGTGCCTGCGCCGCGCTCTCCGGGCTCGCGCCGAGCAGCTGCGCGGCCCCGAGCGGCACCTCCCTGAGCTGCACCAGGCCCTGCGGTTCACCCGAGGTCGAGTGCTGCGGCTGCACGTGCACTCCGGGGGTGCCACCGGGGACCAGGAAGAGCCTCACGCCGTGCGCCTCGGTGCGCGCCGAGACGAGCAGGTACTGTGCCTGAGCGGCGTATGGCACACAGGTCTTCTCGCCCGAGAGCTGCCAACCGCCCGCCATCGGACGCGCCGACGTCCTGGGCTCCAACGGCTCACCGCCCGCCTCTTCCAGCGCCGCGCTGAGCAGCAGCCGTCCGCTACCAACTTCTCCCAGCAGTGCGCGCTGGGCGGAGTTACCAAACTTCTGCAGGGGCAGCGCCCCGAGCACCAGGCTCGCCCATAGCGGCTGCGCGGCCAGGGTGCGGCCCTGCTCCTCGAGCACCAGGCACAGCTCGGTGAGCCCGAGGCCCGAGCCGCCCTGAGCGGGCGCAATGGCCGTGCCGAGCACGCCGGCCTGGGCGAGCGCTGCCCACAGCGTCACGTCGTAGGCAGCGCCGCCGCGCCTGAACAGCTTCCGATGCTCGTCGGTGAAGCGCTGCGCGAACAGCCGACCCGCAAGCTCGCGCAGGGCGCGCTGCTCTTCGGTGTAATGGAAATCCATGACAGCTAACCCGCTCGCTCGCGGAACGCGTAGAGCACGTACCCGGGCTCGACCTCGTCAAACTGCACCTCGACTGGCATGCCGATGCGCACCGCATCCGCAGTAAGTCCGCGCAGATTACCGATGAGCCGCACGCCCTCCTCGAGCTCAACCAGGGCCACGGGCAGCGGGTAGGAAAATCCCGGCATCTGCGGCTGGTGGACGATCACGTAGCTGTGGATCACACCGCGGCCGCTCACCGGCTGGGGCGTCCACTCCAGCGAGTGACATCGCGGGCACATCGGTCCGGGGGGATGGTGCAGATGCCCGCAGCGGCTGCAGCGGCGGATCAGGAGCGCTCGCTGCTGCAGCCCCTCCCAGAAGAAGGCGCTGTCGCGCGTGATCGAGGGTCGCGGATGCGCAGGCTTGGACGGCAGCGCGCTGGTAGCCGCGGCCTGCTGGCTCGGGCGGTACTTCAGGATCCGAAAACGCATGCGGCCGACGAGCTCGCCCTGCTGGTCCGAGAATTCGTAGCGATAGTCGAGGAAGTGCCCGGCACCGAGCGCGGTGCGCTTCTCCTCCGATATGTCCTCCAGGAACACCCGCTGGGTGATCAGATCGCCCGGCCGCAGATAGCGCAGGTAATCCTGCTCGAGGTTGGTGGCCACCACGGCGGTAAAGCCCGCGGCATTCAGCTGATCCATCCCCAGCAACTGTCCCGTATCCGTGCGGCCATCGGCACGGAACCGTCCCATGGTCCAGACCTCGAGCATCGCCGGAGGCGCCACCACGCCGCCGTATTCGCTCGCCGCGGCGTAACTCTCCTCAAGATATAGCGGGTTGCGCTCGCCCATCGCTTCGCACCAGCGACGGATCATGGGAACGTTGACCGCATCGGGTGCGGTGCGCGCCGGCGCCGCCGGCGCGCCGCGCGCGGCGCGCAGCTGTGCCAGCCACTGCGGGGCGGTGGCCGTGCTCATCGCGACGCCGGCGCGCGTGGCAGGCCTAAGCCCATCTGCGCGACCATGTCGCGCAGCACTTCCGTAGCCCCACCGCCGAAGGTGTTGATCTGGCAGCGCCGGTACTCACTCTCGAGCCGACCGCTCAGCAGCGCCCCCGGCGAGCCGTCTCGCAGCACTCCGGCGGCACCGGTCACGTCAAGCAGCAGTCGCAGTACGCGGATGTAGGTTTCCGTGCTGAATACCTTGCAGGCACTGGCGAGCGGCGCACTGGTCTGCCCCTGCGTCACCTCCCACGCCACGCGGTTGCCGAGCACAGCATAGGCCTGCAGCAACGCGTAACTTTCAGCGAGCGCCATCTGCACCCAGGGCTGATCGATGAGGCGCCGGCCCGCGGTGGCGGGGGTCGCGCGGGCCCACGCGAGGGTTGCATCGAAACAGGCCTGCGCCCCATAGGCGAGCGCGGCGAGCCCCACCCGCTCGTGATTGAGCTGCTCGGTGATCAGCTGCCAGCCGCCGTGCAGAGCACCGACCAGCATGGAGGCCGGCACCCGCACGTCCCGGTAGTACGTCACGTTGGTACGGATCCCGCCAACGGTGTGGATCGGGGAGATGGCGAAGCCCGGCAGGCGCGTGTCCACCATCAGAATGGAGAGGCCACGATGCGCGCTCACCTGCGGATCGGTGCGCGCCGCCAGCCAGATATAGTCCGCGCCCTCGGCGCCACTGGTGAACACCTTCTGGCCATTGATGATGAAGTCGTCGCCGTCCCGCTCCGCCCGCGTGCTGAGCGCCGCGAGATCGGTGCCCGCCTGCGCTTCGCTATAGCCGATGGCGAAGTTGAGCTCCCCGCGGGCGATCCGCGGCAGCAGTTCGCGCTTCTGCTCGGCACTGCCACGTCGGATCAGCGCCGGACCGATGGTGTTGACGGTCACGAACGGAAACGGCGCCTCGGCCAGCCACAGTTCTTCCAGGATGATCTTCTGCGCCAGCGGGTCGAGGCCGCGTCCGCCATACTCGCGCGGCCAGCCGGGGGTTAGCCAGCCGTCTTCCCCCATGCGCCGCAGCGCCGCACGAAACGCCGGCCCGCTTTCACGGTCCTGCGTCGCGGCGCGCAGCTGCGGAGTCATCAGCGCCTGCAGATAGGCGCGGAATTCATGCCGCAGGCGCTGCTGCTCGGGGGTGTAATCGACGCGCATCGCCTCAATCCCCCGCAAAAGGTGCAATACCAAGCGCCGCGAGGCTCTGCTCGGTCACCGGTACGTAGCGCCCGCGCCGCGCATCACGCACGAACAAGGCGTCCCGCGTGCGCGCCGGGTCATACCCTGCGCGCTGCAGCTCAATCTTGCGCAGCTTGAAGGTCGTGGTCAGCTCTGCCTCCGCGGACACGCGAACGAACACGGGCACTGCGTAGCCGGCAAGCCGCGTCACGGCGAACTCGTGGAAAGCGCGCGGGTCAAAGTCCGCCGGATCCGCGTACGTCAGGGCCACCATCCCGGCGCGCCCCTCGTTATCGGGTACCCGCACGCCGTAGACATTCGCCACCGCGGGCCCCGGGAACTGGGACAGCACGGCACCCACTTCATCCGTCGACACATTCTCGCTCTTCCATCGGAAGGTGTCGCCAACCCGATCGACGAAGTAGTAGTAATCCTCGGCGTCAAAGCGCACCAGGTCCCCCGAGCGCACCCACCGATCGCCGCTGCGAAACACGTTACGCAGCAGCTTGGCCTCCGTCGCCGGCGCTGAGGTGTAGCCCTCGAAAAAGCCCGCCGGACCGGGACCTTCCAGCACCTCCGCGATCAGTTCCCCGACCTCACCGGGCTTGCAGAGGGCGAGCCATCCCTCGGGGCTGCGTGCGTACTCGCCGCTGGCGGTATCGTAGCGCACGACGCGTACGTTGCTGCGCTCCGGGTAAGGGATGCGGCCGACAGATCCGACCTTGTTGTCGACGTTGGTGATGCCGTAGTTGGCCTCCGTGGATCCTAGCCCCTCGCAGATGAGCTCGATGCCGAAGCGTTCCTGGAACTGGCGCCAGACCTCCGCCTTCAGGCCCGCCCCGCTCATGCGCTTGAGCGTGTGTTGCCGGTCGTCCGCGCGCGCCGGCTGGTTCAACAGGTAGCGACAGATCTCGCCGATGTAATACCAGGCCGTAACGCGGTGGCGGCGCACGTCGTCCCAGAACTCGGTGGCGCTGAAACGGCGTCGCAGTACAATGGGAATGCCCACGTGCAGGGCCGCAGAGACGATGACCATGCCGCCGGCGCCGTGATAAAGCGGCAGCACGTTGTAGAGCACGTCGGCACGGGTCAGCTCGAGGAGTCCGGCAATGACGCCACCAGCGTTCAGGAAGCGCAGGTGACTCATCAGCGCGGCCTTGGGCAACCCGGTAGTGCCCGAAGTGAAGATGTAATAGAGCGGATCGCCGAGACGCACCGCCGCGCGGTGGCTGCGCGGCGGATCCTCGGGACTCGCTTCCGCCATGGCGATATCCAGCGACCGAGCGCCGGGCATCACCGCGGCCGCGGGAGCGTCGGGGTGGTGCACCGAGAACAGCAGCGGCGGCAGTTCATCCGCCCGCAGGCTCCGCACGCGATCGCCGCACTCGGCGCCGAAGATCAGCGCCCGTGCCGCGGTCTGCTCGAGCGCGTGCTGCAGGACCGGACCACGCGCTGAGGTATTGAGCAGCGCCGTCACGATGCCGACCTTGGCGAGCCCAAGCCACACCATCGGAAACTCGGGGCGGTTTTCCATTATCAGCGCCACGACGCTCCCGGACGTAAGACCGGCGGCCAGCGCTGCGTGCGCAACGCGATTGGCGCGCGCGTTGAGCTCGGCAAAGCTGAGCGTGCCACCCTCAAACACGACGAACGCCTGCCCGGCCGCATCGACGGCGCGCTCCTCCAGCAGATCCGCCACGCTATAGGGCTGATCGCGCCGGTAGCCCATGATGCGGACGTAGCCGCGGTTCAGGCGCTGCTGGGTGATCTCGCGCGGTACAACTTCGCTATCGCTCAACGTCGCAGGCCCCCGGGAAGACATGCCAGGCGGTCGCGAGCGTATCACTGCCCCGGTGCGCGAGGTCTCCTCAGACTGGGGGAGCCACGCGGCGCCGCAGCGCGCAGCCGATTCCGCAATATCTCCTCAGTTAAGAATGGCTTAGGCGGCAAATTGTCCGTAGGATCTGCACGATGAACAGCGCGCGGCTGGAGGCCTTCACCGACGGGGTGATCGCCATCATCATCACCATCATGGTCCTCGAGATCCACGTCCCGAAGGGGCGGGATCTCGCGGCGCTGCGGGAAGAAGTCCCGCTGTTCCTGGCTTACGTGCTCTCGTACATCAACGTCGGCATCTTCTGGAACAACCATCACCACATGCTGCAGGTCACTGAGCGCGTCGACGGGCGCGTGCTGTGGGCCAACCTGGGACTGCTGTTCTGGTTGTCGCTGGTGCCCTTTGTCATCCGCTGGATCGATGAGGCAGGCTTCACCACGGCGCCGGTGGCCGCCTACGGCGTCGTGCTGGCGGGCGCCGCGATTGCCTACCTGATCCTCGAGCGCACCATCATCGCCGTGAATGGCCCGGACTCGGGCCTGGCAGCTGCGGTGGGCGCGGATTCCAAGGGCCGCACGTCGCTGACGCTCTACGTGCTCGGAATCGTCCTTGCCTTTGTCGAGCCGTGGATTTCGATCGCGCTCTATGTCGCAGTCGCATTAATGTGGCTGGTGCCCGACCGGCGCATCGAGTCGCAGGTGAGACGCTGATGCGCCTACCGGGTCAGAAAATTCAGCACCCAGTCGGCCAGCGCACCAAATGGCGGCCACAGCAGCCGCATCCCGCTCACGGGAGCCTGGTAGAAGACCGGGCGCAGCTTCGAGAAGGTCAGGAAGCCTTCCTTACCGTGGTAGTGGCCCATGCCGCTCGCGCCCACGCCGCCGAACGGCAGATCGTGTTGGCCCACGTGCCAGAGGGCATCGTTCACGGAGACGCCGCCTGACATGACGTGGTCCAGGAGGTACTGGATGGTCGCGCGCCGGTTACTGAAGGGGTAGAAGGCCAGCGGCCGCGGTCGGGCGTTGATGAACTGCACGGCCTCGGCCAGTTCGTCGTAGCCCAGCACCGGCAACACCGGTCCGAAGATCTCCCGCTCCATCAGCTCGCAGTCCGCGGGAGGGTCAATCACCAGGTGCGGGGTGATCTTGCGCGTCGTGTCGTCCCAGGCCTCCCCGGGCAACAGCTGCACGACGCGCGCACCGCGCGTACGGGCCTCCTCGATCGCCTGCTTGATGCGCGCAAACGCCCGCGCATCAATGATCGAGGTGTAGTCGGCGCTCGCCAGGTCCGGATAGCGCGCCGCGGTGATCTGCTGGGCGAGCTTTACGAATTCCTCGACGCGCGCCCGCGGCATGAACACATAGTCGACCGTGGTGCAGATCTGGCCCGCATTCAGAAGCTTCACGAACAGGATGCGTTCGGCGGCCTTGCGCAGCGGAAAATCGCGGTCGATCAGCGCGGGAGACTTGCCGCCGAGTTCCAGCGTCACCGGGCATAGGTTCGCCGCAGCCGCCGCCATCACGGCACGCCCGGTCTGGGACGAGCCGGTGAACAGCAGGTGATCCACGGGCAGGCGCGAGAACTCCACACCGACGCCGCCGCTCTCATCGAACACTGCCAGCTTCTGCGGCGGAAAATATTTCGGCAGCGCCACGAGCAGGAATGCCGCGAGGTGGCGCGAATTTTCCGACAGCTTGACCAGCGCGCGATTGCCGGCCGCGAAGATCGAGATGAGCGGCGAGAACATCAGGTTGATGGGGAAATTCCAGGGCACGATGACGCCGACAATCCCCAGCGGCTGCGGCACGACGCGGTTACGCGCGCCCGGGAACAGCAGCAGGTCGACGCCGCGGTGCTGCGGCCGCATCCAGGCGCGCAGGTGCCGCAGCGCGTGCTTGATGCCATCGAGCACCGGCACCAGTTCGCCGAACAGCGTCTCGTGCCGCGAACGGTTGCCGTAGTCACGGTTGACCGCCTCGAGCAGCGCTTCGCGGTTCTCGACGATGAAGCGGCGCAGCGTCCGCAGGTCCGCCACGCGCTGCGCGTAAGCGGGGACCGGATCGGCGGCGTACGCCCTCCGCTGGGCCTCGAACGCCGCCTGCAGCGTCGCAGTCACGCTCGGCGTGCCTGCTGCGATTTCCTGCGGTTGCGCGTTCATCCGGGTCTCCTGTGAGAAGTGTACCCCGAGCTCGGCACCCCAGGAACGCGGGGGCGTGATGTTGGTGGAGGGCGTGCCCAGGGCTGCGGCGCTGATCGTCTGGATCCAGGTGGCGTACTGGTTGTCCAAGAGGTTGTTGGCGTAAAGCGCGACCGTGACCGGCTGCGCCGCGCGGCTGCTCCGGCCACGCGGACATCGGTGCAGTCCTGGGTCGTGCCGACCTGAAGGCGCCGTTGGCGAAGCAGCCTCCGGTGGCCAGTAGTCGGCGTTGCAGCGCGTCACCCCCGGAAGGCATGCTGGACCGTAAGATCGAGGCCCCCACCGACGAGATCACGCCACAGGTAATCAAAGCCGCCGGCCAGGGCCGACAGGGGCTGCCCCACGGCCTCTCTCGGACAGGGCGGAGCCGTCGGGCGCCACGTCATCCTCGTGGGTCAGATCGAGGTCCTCGAGGCAGTGATCGAAAATTCGAGACCATGATCAGTACCCGCGTGCGCTCGCGGCTGTCAGGGTTACCTTCGGCGCCGTGCAACGACGCCGGCTTCTCGGGACCCCTCAGCCGCGCCCGAATACCCGGATCGCCGCGCCCGTGACCGCGCGCGCCGCATCCGAGGCGAGAAACGCCACTACATCCGCGACCGCCTCCGGCGCCACCCAGCGGCTGAAATCCGCCTGCGGCATATCGGCGCGGTTACGCGGCGTATCGAGCGTGCCCGGCAGCACGCAGTTCACCGTGATCTGCCGATCCTTGAGCTCTTCGGCCAGCGACTCGGTGAGTCGCTCGACGCCAGCCTTGGAGGCGCTGTAGGCGCCCATGCCGGCTGCGGCGCGCGCGGCCGCGCCGGCGCCGATGTTGACGATCGACCCGGGCCCGCGGACGCCCAGGTAGGGGAGCGCGGCGCTGCAGGCAATCACCGCCGTCTTGAGATTAACCGCGAACATCGTTTCCCAGACTTCGAGAGCATCGCCGGAGAGCTGCTGCCACTGAAAGCCGCCGGCGACATTGATCAGCACGTCGAGGCCGCCTGCCGCCTCGCTGAATTCGCGCACCGCCGCGCTCGCGGCGGCCGCGTCGGTGAGATCAACGCCGGCGTGGAGTCGATGCGGCGCGGGGAACGTGCGCGTCCACTCCGGCGCAGCAACCATGTCGATCAGTCCCACGTGGGCGCCGCTGCCTGCAAACTTGCGCGCCACCGCGGCACCCAGCACGCCGAACGCCCCCGTGACAATGACCGAGCGTGCCATGTCAGCACCACTGCGCCGACGCTACGGAGGTGTCCGCGAGGCGCACGCCGCGAATGCCGCAGTGCTCACGCGCCTCTTCGGGCGTGAGCTCGAACACGTCCTCCCAGCGCAGCAGGTAGAGGGGGGCGGACTTGCGCCCCACCTCGGCGCCACGCTCGAGCGCATCGAGCACCGTCAGCCACGTCTGCGGGTAATGCAGCACTGCGCGCGTCAGGATGCGCGTGGAAGACAGCATGTAGAAGACACACAGTTCGCCCGCCAGTTCCGCACCCAGGTGCACGAACAGGTTGGTGAGGCGCATGTAGTACGGCACGACTTCACCAATGAAGTCGAAACCACCGCCGCCTAGAATGTGCTCCAGATCGTGTGTCTGTCCCGCGCGCAGAAAGAAATACTGGTAGTCGTTCTGCGGCTTGTAGGGGGGCACGATGTCGACCTGCAGATCATTGTCCATCAGCTGCTTGTAAAAGATGCCGGCCATGGTGTGCGGCGGATAGTCCTTCAGGGATTCCCGCTTGAAGCTCGACACATACCCTTCGCGGAACCAGGCATCGAGCGCGGCATTGTGCGTGCGCTCCGCCGCGAACAGCTCATTGATGTGATTGATGTCCTGAATTTCGCGCAGTGCAAGCACCAGCGGCATCGGATCCGACGGGGTGGGCGCGTCCGGACCATTCTTGCGCAGCAGGTGGGTCGCCACCCAGTCGCGGATGCGCGGATCGTTCAGATATTTTGAAGAGCTGACGAGCGTGCTGCTCGTGGTCGGCACCCGGGTAAGCCCCTTCATCAGATAGGAATAGTCGTTCACGGCCTTTGCTCTCCGCAGGCGGTTACCGGAATCCTCAGTGCGCGGTTGCGGCCAGTTGCGCCGCAAGCGCCGCGGGCACGGGCACCGGGAAGCGCAGCAGCATCTGGCCCATGCCCTTGGCAGCCGGATCCAGTTGCGTGCTCGCGTTGATGCCACCCTCGAGTGCATCGTGCACGACGAAGTTCAGCGCGTGAAAGCCCCCTACCTCGTAGCAATCGACTCGCGGCGGGCCGGCGGCGCGCAGGTGCCGGTACCACTGCCCTACGGCCGCCGGGGTTAAGGCGGCGCGCAGCCAGGGCAGGTACTGCGGGCGGCGCGCGATAACCGCCACATTGAACAGGTGGCCCTTATCACCGCTGCGCACGTACGCCAGGCGCAGCAGATCGACGCTGACCGGGTCGGCCAGCGCCGCGGGCGCGGCCGCAGGGGCGGCCGGCGGAGGCTCACCGACGGCCTCCCCGGCCGCGTCCGGCAGTAGACGGGCGGCACCATCCAGCGTGAGGCGCGGCGTGACCGCGTTCTTCGGCATCAGGCACAGGAACAGTCCCGTCACCGGCATGACGTGCGTCGCCAGGTTGATGGAAGTGCCCACGGACATTGCGGAGATCGCCGTCCACTGCTCGCGGGCAAACAGATCCGCGCCCAGCTTCTGCGGGTGATCGGCGACGAGCTTGCAGATGACTTCACGGCCGCCGCCCGGCTGCGCATGCGCGCCGAAGCTGCGCTCCGCACCGATAACAATACACGCCGTGGCACTGAAGTCGGGCAGCTCGCGTGCGCGCAAGAGCACGCGCGTGCGGGCAAACAACGCGGCCGCCTGGCGCTCGCTCTTGGCCGCGGCCTCCTCGCCGATCAGCGGCTGGTAGGCAATCGCCCGCCACCCCGCATCGTAGGTGATGCAGACCTTGTACGTGTCCGTGGGCGCGCGGCCGCGCGCTCCCGAGACCCGCACACGGTCCGGCGCGAGCTGCTCGAGCTGCACCTGCGTGAAGTCGCAGCGCACGTCGGTCACGATGTAATCGCCCGGATCACTGACTTCGTAGAGCAGCTGCTCGGCCACCGTGCCAATGCTCACGATCCCACCGGTACCCGCCGGCTTGGTAATCACGAGCGACCCATCGGCGTGGCACTCGCCGATCGGGAAGCCGATGTTTTCCCAGTCCGGAACGCTGCGCCAGTCGGTGAACGTGCCGCCCGTGACCTGTGCGCCGCACTCCAGCAAATGCCCGGCGAGTGTCCCGGCGGCAAGGTGGGCGTAATCGTGCGGCTGCCAGCCGAACTCATGAATGAGCGGACCCAGCGCGAGCGCGCTGTCGACGACGCGCCCGGTGATCACGATGTCGGCGCCCTCCGCCAGCGCCGCGGCGATGGGAAAGGCGCCAAGGTAGGCATTGGCGCTGATGATCGGCTGTCGCGGCAGCCTTGAGCCGGTGAACATGTCGCGGACGTCCGCCGCCTGCACACCGGCAAGCCCACCCCGGACATCATCGCCGTCGACCGTGGCGACACGCAGGGAAAGCCCGGCTGCCTGGATCAGCGCCCCGGTGGCGGCCGCAAGTCCGTGCGGATTCAGGCCGCCGGCGTTCGCAATCACCTTCACGCCCTGGCGGGCGATTTCCTTCAGGTGCGGTCCCACGTGCACCGTGAGGAAATCCGCGCCGAAGCCCCCCTTGGGATCCGCAGCCTGCATGCGCCCGAGCAGGCCCATCGAGCCCTCGGCAAGGTAGTCAAAGATCATGTAGTGCAGGCACTGTGCCTGCAGAAGCTGGGGCACGGCGAGCGCACTGTCGACCAGAAATGCCGACGCGCCGCCGATGCGGATGACCTTCTCCTGTCCCGCGACGCCCATGGGTCGTACCCGCCCCCTTTGCCGGCCTCTCGAGGCGACTTTAGTACGGGGTCTTGAAGCAAATTGTCACCGCGGTTACTTTTAGCCCATGAGGGCAACGCGTGAGGCAGCGCTCAAGGTACTGCGCGAGTGCGAATGGCTGCGCGGGGAATCTCATGCGCTGATTGATGCGTTGCTCGCGCACGGGCGGTTCTTGCACCTCAGTGCAGGCGAGTGGGCGCAGACCGAAGGCGATGAGCAGCGCGGACTGGTCGTCGTGATCAAGGGCGTCGTGCACGTGTCCTGCCAGGTTGCGGGCAACCGCAATGTCCTCATTGGTCATTGCGAGGCAGGGGCCGTTCTCGGACATGCTACCCGCTTCAGCGGCGGCCCGCGCCTGGTGACCGCGGTCTGTGCGGCGCCGAGCGTGCTGCTCGCCATCTCCGAACGGGGCCTCGAGCAGGTAGCACAGCAGTGGCCGACGCTGTGGCGCGCACTCGCCGCCTCTGCGTACACCTATACGCGCCGTACCGTGCGCGCACTGGCGGAGCTGATCGCATTGCCGCCACGGCAACGCCTGGCCGCGCGACTGCTGATCATGGCCGCCACTGCCAACGGCGAGCCGGTCGTACGCCTCACTCAGCAGGCCATCGGCGAGATGCTCGGGGTCACCCGCAAGACGGTAAACGCCTACCTGGCCGGATTCGAACGTGATCGGCTGCTCGAGGCGAACTACAACCGCATTGTCCTGAAGGACCTCGAGGGCCTGGGGCGCGTGGCCAACAGCTAGCTACGCCGGCTGGGTAACGGGCGAGATCTCGATGAGGTAAGCGGCGGCGCCTTGCGGGGACTCCAGGCAGCAGTCCCGGGGGCCGGCAAAGCGCAGTGCGTCCCAGCGGTCCAGTGTCCATCTGCGCCCCCCCGCCGCGACGGTCAGCGCACCGAGTGCAAAGAGCACCGCCACCGCCGTGGAGATCTGCAGTGCTGCCCCGACCCGCACCCGCCGGACGCGGACGGCGAAGCTAGCGCGGCGCGCCATCACGTTCAGGTCGATCACCGGTCCGTCCAGCGGTGCACCGTGCGCGGGAACATCCCCGGCGAACTCAAAAGGCGCGCTGGCAGCACTCAGCACGATCGCGCTGCGCCCTCCGAGCGCGAGCGCGAGCTGCCCTTCAAGGACACACAGGGTGCGTTCGATGCCAGGAAACGCTGAGAAAGGACCTGGAAAGCGGACCTCTGCGGTACTGATGCGCCAGTCAAAACGCTCAAGACCGGCCGCTGCCGGGCTGATCACGACTTCGCGCGTGACCCCGCCGCCGTTCTTCCACGGCACGTCCAGGCGACGAGCCGCGGGAAGCCATTCAACGTCACCGTGCTCGGAGCTCACGTGTCCGGCAAAGGGACGGAGAAATTGCCGTCCTCGATCTGAGGCACTCCCGGCTCGATCTGATAGTACCGCCCCTTGTCGGCGACGAAGATGTGACACGCAGTCGTGAGCGCCGAGGAATCATCGAGGCTGCCGGCGGCGATGCTGAGGTAGTCTCGGCCGTGGGGCTGCCAGAAAAGGGTTGAGCCGCAGTTGCCGCAAAACCCGCGGCGCGCCTCGCTCGAGGAGTCATACCACTTCAGTCCGCAGTCCTCGAGGAGCCGGAAGTCGCTGCGGCGCGCGGCGGTCGCCGCCAGATAATGCCCGGTAACCCGCCGGCACTGCGTGCAGTGACAGGCAACGATCGGGCGCAGCGCGCCATGGCGTACCGCATAGCGCACCGCGCCGCACAGGCATCCGCCAGTACTGTCGGCGGCGGCCGTGTCAGTCATGGAAACCTCCCGCGGCGAGCTTCTGCTTCAGGTACACGAAGCTCAGCGCCCACATTTCGGCCGCCTGTTTGTGATCGGCGGCCGCGGCGTGTCCACCGTCGGTGTTCTCGTAGAACAACACCTCGTGGCCCTGCGCCTCCATCAGCGCGGCCATCTTGCGCGCGTGCACCGGCGTCACGCGGTCATCGCTCGTCGCCGTCACGAACAGCACGGGCGGATAGCGTCGCTGTGCGCTGACATTCTGGTACGGGGAGTACCGCAGGATCCAGGCGCGATCGGCCGCACGCGCCGGGTCGCCGTACTCCGCCGCCCACGAGGCACCGGCACCGATCTGGGTGTAGCGGATCATGTCAATCAGTGGTACCTGGCATACCACCGCGCCGAACAGCTCCGGTGCCTGGACCATGTTGGCGCTCACCAGCAGTCCGCCGTTGGAGCCGCCCATGATGCCGAGCTGCTTAGCCGTGGTGATGCCGCGCTTCACCAGATCACGCGCGACCGCCTGGAAGTCGTCGTAGGCCCTCTGACGCTTCTCGAGCAGCGCGCCCTGATGCCAGCCTGGCCCGTATTCGCCGCCGCCACGGATGTTGGCGACCACGAACGCCCCGCCTTTGGCGAGCCATAGCATGCCGAAGTTCGCCGAATAGCTCGGCGTCATGGAGATCTCGAAGCCACCATAACCGTACAGCACCGTGGGCACCGGCCGACGCGCGCCCTGGGCGCGCGTAACGAAGTACGGCACGCGGGTGCCGTCCTTGGAGGTCGCGAAGAACTGCTCGGTGGCCAGGTTCGAAGCATCAAAGCGCGCGGGCAGTGACTTGATCGCTACCGGTGTGCCGTCACCGGCATACTCATAGAGCGTGGCCGGCGTAGTAAAACTCTCGTGCCGCAACAGTGCCTGCGGTCCAAAGGCGTTGGCCGAGACGATGTGCGTCGAACCGCCTGCGGGCAAAGGCAATGCCTCATCTCTCCAGCGGCCCTCAGTTGTGGGCCGGAATGCATGCACGCTGCCGGTGACGTCGCGATAGATCGAGGCGAATACGGCATCGCGCCCGACCGCCACTTCATCGATGGAACTGCTGGCATCAGGCGTCATGAGTACGCTCGGCCGCTTGCCGGCCGCCGCCTCGCCTTCGGGCCCGAGCTGGTAGGCGATCAGTGATCCCTTGGGGATCGCCGCTGCGCCCGCGGGCGCCCAGTCTTCGCGCAAGGTGAACAGCAGACGCCGGTCCAGTACTCCCTTGAGATCGGCCCCCAACGGCACCGGCAGTGCGCGCAGCGAGCCATCCGCTTGCAGCAGGTGATACTCGGAGGTAAAGAACGTCACGTTGCGCTCGATGACCGCCACGCTGCCCTGGGGGCCATGAAACACCGCCGCCTGCGCCCCGACGTCAGCGGCCTTCGCCTCGAACAGTGTGCGTGCCGCGGCCATCGGCTGGCCACGCTTCCAGAGTTTCACGACCCGCGGATAGCCAGATGCGGTCATTGAACCGGCGCCAAAGTCGGTGCCGAACAGCACGACATCTTCGTCAAGATAGGTGATGTTGGACTTGGCCTCGGCGAGCGCAAAGCCGTCGGGCACGAAGCCGCGGCTCCCGAGATCGAACTCGCGCACCACGCTCGCGTCCCCTCCTCCGCGCGACAGGCTGAGCAGGCAACGCTTGAGCGCGGGTGAGCAGTCCGCGCCCTCCCAGACCCAGTTTTCGTGCTCGTCGGCGGCGAGCTTGTCGAGGTCGAGCAGGAGTTCCCAGTGAGGTTCGGTCGTGGCGTAATCGGGCACACTCGTGCGGCGCCACAAACCCTTCGGATGCTCGGCGTCCTGCCAGAAATTGAAGACGTAATCGTGTTCGAGCGTGCCGTACGGGATGCGGTCCGTCGCATCAAGCACCCGCAGGATTGCCTCGTAGTCCTTCTGGTACTGTGGATCCGCCTGTAGCACGGCGCGCGCCCGCGCGTTCTGTTCTTCTACCCACGCGAGCGGCTTTGCGCCATGGACGTCCTCGAGCCACAGGTACGGATCGGCACGGACTCCATCGCTCGGGTGATCGTTCTGCACGGTACTCGCTCCCTGGGCAAGCGCGAGGCCAAACGCCCCGATCGCAGCCATGACTGAACGGCTCGCGCCCAGATTCATGGATCTCCCGGACCTACCCGAGACGTGCGGAGCAACGGCGCCGCCGCTAGCCGCCGCTCCGGGGCGTGTACTTGAACTTCTGGCCGGCAATGGCCGCCTGCACCATGGCGCCACCCTTCACGATCGTGAACACCGCGAAGCCCTTGTAGTATTTGCCCGAGGTGATCGCGTCTTTCATACCGCCGCTGGCACCGGAATTTGCCCCGGTCGTACCGACCTGACCCGAGGCCGCGGCGGTGATGGCGACGGCGGTGGCGTCGGCACCGAACTCATAGTTGCCGCCGGTAAACTCGTCGAACGCTCGTTTGTCCTCGAGAAAGACGATCATGCTGTAGGCGCGGCCACCGGCCTGCAGACCGATGCTAAGCTGCGTCACGGAAACGTCGCCGACGTACTTCTCGTGCTCGTAGACGCGCCCCGTGCCATACGCACCGCCCACCACGAGCGCGCCCTGCCCGACGGAAGGAAACACGGCGTAACCGTAACTGTTACCGAAAAACCCGGCGCTGGCACCGGCGTTCTTAAACAGCGCGATCGTGTCGGCATCTGCACTGGTGTCGGCCTGGGCCACCGAGAACGGCAGCAGCACGGCAAACAGGAATCCGATCAGGCGTAGCATGCATTCATCTCCTTAAGATAGCGGCCGGGCGTACACGGCGGTCGGCCCTCGAGCCCCTGCCCGGCGCCCAGACATCAGTCTCTGGTAAGGCCTTCATTTAGCATCCGCTGCGTGGCACGGCAAGAGTCCGGGGCCGATTCCCGGGACTCCCGGGGGTTATCGGACGACGCGGTCGAAATCTTCACAGGAACCTGTCTCGCGAGCCGGGCCTGCCGGGCAGCAAAATGCGCGTCTCAATCTTGGCGCAGGGTGTCAACGTGGATGTCGTCTTCCTGCTGGTGATGGCCGCCCTCTACGCGGGCACTCATCTCCTGATTTGGGCAATCGGCCGCCTCAGGAGCCCGGAATGAGCTGGATCGAGTGGCTCGGTGCGCTGCTGTCGGCAGGACTCTTCGTCTATCTGCTGTACGCGCTGCTGCGGGCGGAACGCTTCTGATGACCGTCGCAGGAATTACCCTCGTCGTGGTGTTGTTCGCCCTGCGCCTGGCTTACGTGAAGCCACTGGGCCTTCACATCGCCCATGTCGTCGAGGGACGCCCCATGTGGCTTACGCGGATTGGCGCCCCCTTTGAACGAGGGTTGTATGCGCTCGCCGGGGTGCGGCCACACGAAGAGATGTCCTGGAAGATCTACGCGCTCGCTCTCCTGGTGTTCAATGCGCTGGGTCTGATCCTGGTCTACGCGCTGCAGCGGCTGCAGCAATGGCTGCCACTTAACCCGCAGGGGCTCGGAGCGGTAAGCGCGCAGTCCTCCTTCAATACCGCCGTCAGCTTCGTAACCAACACCAACTGGCAGGGTTACTCCGGCGAGACCACGATGAGCTATCTCACGCAGATGAGCGCGCTCACCGTACAGAACTTTCTCTCGGCGGCGACCGGGCTCGCCGTGGCCATTGCCCTCATTCGCGGGTTTGCGCGCCGCGGCGCCGCGACCATCGGCAATTTCTGGGTCGATCTGACCCGTGTCACGCTCTACCTGCTCCTGCCGCTGGCGCTGCTGCTGGCCGTGGCACTAGTTACACAGGGTGTCGTACAGAACTTCAGGCCCTATCAGGCCGTCACCACGCTGGAGCCGACGACCTATCAGCAGCCCCAGAGCGACGCCGGCGGCAGTCCCCTCAAGGACGCAGCGGGGAATCCCATTTCCCAGGCGACCCGCGTCACGACCCAACTGCTGCCCATGGGACCGATGGCCTCACAGGAGAGCATCAAGGAGCTCGGCACCAACGGCGGAGGCTTCCTGAATGCAAACTCGTCACATCCGTACGAGAACCCGACCGCGTTGAGCAATCTGCTCGAGATGTTCGCACTGCTAGTGGTGCCGCTTGCGCTCACCTACACCTTCGGTCACATGGTCGGGGACACCCGCCAGGGATGGGCACTACTGGCCGCGATTGCACTTCTGCTGTTACCCCTGATTGCCTTGAACATGTACGAGGAGCAGCGCGGTAATCCCCTATTCGCCCAATTTGGCGTGGATCAGGGCGCCTCGGTAGCACAGCCTGGCGGCAATATGGAGGGCAAGGAGGCGCGGTTCGGCACTTCTGCGACCGCACTCTTCGCCACGGTCACCACGGTTACCTCAACGGGCGCGACGAACGGTGCGCATGATTCGCTCTCTCCGCTCGGCGGATTCGTGACGCTCTTCGATATGCAGCTCGGGCGAAGTCATCCCCGGTGGTATCGGCAGCGGACTCTACTCGCTCCTGATTTTCGCCATCGTGGGCGTCTTCATCGCCGGCCTCATGATCGGGCGCACACCGGAATATCTTGGCAAGAAGATCGAATCCTTCGAGATCAAAATGAGTTCCATCGCCATCCTCGTCATGCCTTTTCTGGCCCTGGTCGGCACGGCGATCGCCGTCTCGTGCGAGGCCGGCAAAGGTGCCGTTGGCAATCCCGGCAACCCATGGCTTCACGGAAATCCTCTACGCGTTTACCTCCGCCGCGAACAACAACGGCAGCGCTTTTGGCGGTCTCTCGGCCGACACACCCTTCTACGACACGTATGCTCGGGATAGTCATGTGGCTGGGACGCTTCTGGCCCATCGTGGCGGTGCTGGCGATCGCCGGCTCACTCGCTGGGAAGAAGCGCATCCCACCCACAGCCGGCACCATGCCGACTCACGGCCTGACCTTCATCGTGCTGCTCATCGGCACAGTTCTCCTGGTGGGGGTTCTCACCTTCGTACCGGCGCTGGCACTTGGGCCCGTGGTCGAGCACCTGATGTTGTGGGGACCATAACTGCGTGAACGCGAGTGCATCATGACCCGACCGGCGCTTTCCATGTTCGACCGCACCCTGCTCGATCCCTGCAGCAGTCGATTCGCTGCGCAAGCTCGACCCGCGCACCCAGTGGCACAATCCCGTCATGTTCGTCGTCTACGTGGGCAGCGTGCTGACGACGCTGCTCTGGCTGCAGGCGCTGTGCGGCTCCGGAGAGGCCCCCACTTGGTTCATCGGTAACGTCGCGATCTGGCTTTGGTTCACCGCACTGTTCGCCAATTTCGCCGAAGCCTTGGCAGAGGGCCGCAGCAAGGCGCAGGCCGCATCGCTGCGCGACCTCAAACAGACCGTATGGGCGAAGAAGCTCTCGACGCCCGACAGCTTCGATCGCCACACGCGCGTGCGGGCCGAGGACCTGCGCCGTGGAGATCTGGCCTATGTGGCCGGCCGGTGAGCTGATTCCCGCCGACGGCGAAGTCGTGCGCGGCGCCGCCTCAGTCGATGAGAGCGCGATCACGGGTGAGTCTGCGCCCGTGATTCGCGAATCCGGGGGCGACCGTTCGGCAGTCACCGGTGGCACGCGGCGTGCTCTCGGACTGGATCATCGTGCGGGTAACCACCGATCCCGGGCGAGACCTTCATCGATCGCATGATCGCGATGGTGGAGAATGCCAAGCGTCAGAAGACCCCCAACGAAATCGCACTCACGATCCTTCTGGTCGCGCTCACGATCGTGTTCCTGTTCGCGACCGTGACCCTGCTGCCCTTCTCCAGCTACAGCGTCGCGGTCACGCACCTCGGTACTCCGATCACCATTACCGCGCTGATCGCACTGCTGGTCTGCCTCATTCCGACGACCATCGGCGCGCTGCTCTCGGCCATCGGGGTCGCCGGGCATGAGTCGCATGCTGCGCGCCAATGTGATCGCCACTTCAGGGCGGGCGGTGGAGGCAGCCGGCGACGTGGATGTGCTGCTGCTGGACAAGACCGGCACGATTACGCTCGGTAACCGTCAGGCAGCCGCCTTCCTCCCCGCCCCCGGGGTTGCCGAAGAAGAGCTGGCGGATGCGTCGCAGCTGGCCTCGCTTGCGGATGAGACACCGGAAGGCCGCAGCATCGTGGTACTCGCAAAGCAGCGTTTCAGTCTGCGGCAGCGCGAACTCGCGGCGCTGCATGCGAACTTCGTGCCCTTTTCCGCGCACACGCGCATGAGCGGTGTGGACATTGGCGAGCGCCAGATACGCAAGGGCGCACCCTCGGCAATCCAGAAGCACGTGCGAAGTCGCTGCGCGGAGTGCTGCCGAAGGCAGTACAAACGGCAACTCAGGACGTTGCGCGTCGCGGCAGTACCCCGCTATTGGTGAGCGACGGTGCGCGCCTGCTCGGCATTATCGAGCTCAAGGATGTGGTGAAGGGCGGCATCCGGGAGCGCTTCGGGGAGCTACGCCGCATGGGGATTAAGACCGTGATGATCACCGGCGACAATCCCCTCACCGCTGCCGCCATCGCGGCCGAGGCGGGGGTCGACGATTTTCTCGCCGAGGCTACCCCTGAGGCCAAGCTGCGGCTCATCCGCGAACACCAGTCGCAGGGACAGCTCGTGGCCATGACCGGTGATGGGACCAATGACGCCCCCGCCCTGGCGCAAGCCGACGTCGCAGTCGCGATGAACACCGGGACGCAGGCGGCCAAGGAAGCCGGCAACATGGTCGACCTCGACTCCAACCCGACGAAACTCATCGAGGTGGTGGAGACCGGTAAGCAGATGCTGATGACCCGCGGCTCACTGACCACCTTCAGCATCGCCAATGACGTCGCCAAGTACTTCGCCATCATTCCCGCCGCCTTTGCTTCCACTTACCCGCAGCTTGGCGCACTCAACGTCATGCGCCTCGACGAGCGCCGTTCTCGGCGATTCTCTGCGGCGGTCATCTTCAATGCTCTCATCATTGTCGCGCTCATTCCGCTCGCCCTGAAAGGCGTCCAATACCGGCCGCTCGGGCGCGGCGATCCTGCTGCGACGGAATTTCCTGATCTACGGGCTCGGCGGCATTGTGTTGCCGTTCATCGGCATCAAGGCGCATTGATCTTACGCTCGAGATCTGGCGCGGCTCACCTGACGGGAAAAAACCGATGTCCGCCTCTGTCACGCGCGACCTGCGATCGTTGTTCTCCTGGCACTCACCAGCGCTCACCGGCCTGGTCTATCCGCTGCTGGTAGCAGGACTCGCGCGCGTGGCGTTTCCCGCGGCAGCCAGTGGCAGCCTGATCGTTCGTAATGGCACGCCGGTCGCCTCCAGGCTCATCGGCCAGAACTTCACCGGCGCGCAATACTTCTGGGGCCGACCTTCCGCAACTACGCCCTATCCCTACAATGCCACCGCTTCAGGAGCCAGCAATCTGGGCCCTCTCAACCCCGCGCTCACGGACGCGGTGAAAGCAGCGCGTAGCGGCGCTGCGCGCCCTGGATCCCGGCAACGCGGCACCCGTACCCGTGGATCTCGTGACGGCCTCCGGCAGCGGGCTCGATCCGGAAGTCAGCATCGCGGCCATTCAGTACCAGCTTTCGCGCGTCGCGCGAACGCGTAAGATGCCGACCGAGAAGCTGCAAAGTCTGGTCACGCTCAGCATGCGGAGATCGGTTCGCCGGATTTCTTGGCGAGCCGCGGGTAAACGTCCTCGAACTCAACCTCGCACTCGATGAACTGCAGGGAACCAGCCCACTAGGAAGCGAGGTCGATCTGCGCCCGCGGCGCCGGCGCGCCGCGACAAGACTGCCGCGCGAGCTCTGGGAGTCCCGCAGTGACAGTCGGAACGGCCGGACCCTGATCAACTGCTCGCGCGCCTCAATGCCGAGGAAGCGCGCGCACAGCGCGGGCGACTGCGCATCTTTTTCGGAGCCTCCGCCGGCGTCGGCAAGACCTACGCGATGCTGGAAGCTGCGCGCAACGTGCGCGCGGCCGGGCGCGACGTCGTCGTGGGCTATGTCGAGCCGCACGGCCGCATCGAGACCGAGCGCCTGCTCGAGGGCCTCGAGCGCCTGCCGCCGCTTGCGGTTCACTACCGTGACATCGTCCGCGCACGAATTCGATCTGGACACGGCGCTGCGCGCGTCGACCGGCAATTCTGCTCGTCGACGAACTCGCACACTCGAATCTCCTGGGCGGTGACCCCACGCCGCGCCACCCCAAACGCTGGCAGGACGTCGAGGAGCTGTTGCAGGCCGGCATCAGCGTCTGGACCACGGTCAATGTGCAGCACCTAGAGAGTCTCAACGATCTCGTCGCGCAGACCTCCGGCGTCCGGCAGCGCGAAACGATTCCTGATCGCGTGTTCGATGAGGCCGACGAAGTGGAACTCATCGACCTCCCGCCGGAAGACCTGATTGCACGTCTTAAGGCCGGCAAGATCTACCTCGGCCGATGACGGCGACGACGGCGGTCGAGCGCTTCTTCCGCCCGGCGAACCTGCTCGCGTTGCGTGAGCTGGCGTTGCGACGGGTCGCTGACCGCGTGGAGGCCGCAGCGCGCGCCGCGCAACCGGCCGACCGCGCGCCGCGGCCGCCTGGCCAGCGATCGAGTACTGGTCGCCATCGGCCCGGATGCGCAGGCTGAGCAACTGGTGCGCACGGGCAAGCGTATGGCGGATGCGCTGGACGCCGAATGGACTGTCGTATACGTCGAGACTCCGGCGCTGCTGCAGCTCTCGGGACGCGAGCGTAACCGACGCGTTGATCTGCTGCGGCTGGCGGAGTCGCTGGGGGCCGAGACGGTGACCCTTGACGGCCCATCGGCCGCGGCCGTGCTTAAGGAGTATGCCCGCACCCGTCACGCCACACGCCTCGTCGTGGGAGCGCCCAAGCGACGCGGCTGGCGCGCGCTGCTGCGCCCGTCGACCACGCTCGCAACTCATCCGGCAAAACCCCGGCATCGACGTTACCGTGGTGGCGCACCGGCGGCCAGCCCACACCGCCGGCGCAACGTCGGCCAGACACGGCGCCGAACCCGCGCGCGCGTGCGCTGGGATCGCTACGGCTGGGCGGTTGCGATCGACCGCCGCCTGCACGGCGATCTCCTTTGCGATGTTCGGCCACTTTGAGCTCGTTAACCTGGCCATGGTCTACCTGCTGGGCGTGGTCATTGCCGGACTGCGATTCGGTCGCGGGCCCTCGGTGCTGACCTCGGTGGCAAACGTCATCGTGTTCGATTTCTGCTTTGTTCCCCCACGCTTCAGCCTGGCAGTCTCCGACGCCCAGTACCTGATCACCTTCGGGGTGATGCTGACCGTGGCTTTGGTGATCGCAAACCTGACGGCCAGCGTGCGTCAGCAGACGCGGGTGGCCGGCGCCCGTGAGCGGCGCACCGCGCTGCTTTATGCGATGAGCCGCGAACTCGCCGCGACCGCGTGGCATCTCCAGCATGGCGCAGGTCGCGGTCCGGCACGTTGCCGAGGTGTTCCAGTGTCGCGCGGTGATCCTGCTGCCGGATGCCACGGGGAAACTGCAGCGACCACGCGATCCGCCGCTCGAGCAGTCCTTTCGCGGCGCGGACCTGGCGGTTGCGCAGTGGGTTGCCGATCACGGTCAGCGCGCCGGCATGGGCTCGGACACCCTGCCGGCAGCCCCCGGGCTGTACCTGCCGCTGGGTGACGAGCGGCGCGCACTCGGCGTACTGGCGCGTGCTGGTCAGCAATCCGCGCCGCGTGCTGCTGCCCGAGCAGCGGCACCTGCTCGAAACCTTTGCCGGCCAGATCGGGCTGGCGCTCGAGCGCGCCCGGCTGGCCGAGGGGGCCGAAGCGGCACGCGTGGCCGCCGAGGGCGAAAGCGTGCGCAATACCCTGCTGGCATCCATCTCCCATGACCTGCGCACTCCGCTGGCGGTCATCGCCGGCGCCAGCAGCACGCTTGCGGAGCGCGGCGGCACGCTCGATGAGAGCCACGCGTGCGCGTCTCGCGCGCTCGATCGAGACCAAAGCACGCGAGATGTCAGAGCTTGTCTCCAATGTCCTCGACCTGACGCGCTTTGAGGCCGGCAAGATCGATCTGCGGCTCGACTGGCAGACCCTCGACGACCTGATCGGCGCAGCTCTGGAAGCCCTCGGCGAGCGCCTCAAGGCGCATCCCGTGGACGTGAACCTGCGACCGGATCTGCCCGCGGTACACGTCGATGCGACGCTCGTCGTCCAGGTCTTCGTCAACCTGCTGGACAACGCCGTCAAGTACACCCCTCCCGGCACGCGCATTCGCATCTCCGCCGTGCCTGACGGTGATTTCGTGCGCATCTCAGTGGAGGATGAAGGCCCCGGCCTGCCGCAGGGGAATCCAGCGCGGCTGTTCGATAAGTTCCAACGTGGCAATGACGAGGGAACCGTAGTCGGAGTCGGACTGGGGCTGGCGATCTGTCGGGCCGTCAGTCCGCGCCCACGGCGGCGAAATCGAAGCGATTGCACGCGAAGGCGCGGGAGCTCGCTTTGAGTTTACGCTGCCCACCAGCGCGCGTTCATGGGTGAGCGCATGACGCGTGCCATGTACCGCGTGCTGGTGGTCGAGGACGAGCCGGAGATCCGCCACATCATCCGGGTTTTGCTGGAGGCAGAAGGCTATCGCATCGCGGAAGCAGAAAGCGCAGCGCGGGCGGAAGTCGCCGCACGCACGGAGAAGCCCGACCTCGTGCTCCTGGACCTCGGACTGCCCGACCGTGACGGCCTGGCGGTGCTTCGCAGCATCCGCGCCTGGTCGCCGGTGCCGCTGGTAGTGCTATCAGCCCGCACCATGGAAGAGCAGAAGATTGCGGCGCTCGATGCGGGCGCCGACGATTACGTCACCAAGCCGTTCAGCGCCCCTGAACTGCTGGCTCGGGTTCGCGCCGCACTGCGCCGCAACGCCCAGGCCGCCCAACAGACTGCCCTGGTGCACATTGGCAAGTGCGAACTCGATCTCAAGCGCCGTGTAGCCAGGGACCCTGCGGGGGCCATTCACCTGACGCCGCTGGAATTCCGGGTGCTGGAGTCACTGACCCGCGGCGGCGGGCTTATCGTCACACAACAACAGATCATCCGCGAGGTCTGGGGACCGGGACGTGAACACGACACCCGCAACCTGCGCGTCATCATCCGCAGCCTGCGGCAGAAGCTCGAGCCCGATCCGCCACGACCCCGGTATCTGATCACTGAATCGGGCGTCGGCTATCGCCTGCGTTTGGCGGACAGTGCGGAAAGTACTGACGAATAACCACGATTTGAGCCCTACCCTCGCTGCTAAGGCGATTTCTTAACGAATTCCTGTCTGGAACGCGCATTGGCCATACCTATCATGGCCGACAGGATCGCGTGACTCTGGATAAGGGGGACGAAATGGGCCTCAGTAAGCCTGCCCGGTTGTACCCATGGTCGGCCGCCGCATTGCGCACGGGCTTGGCAGCAGCCGTCGTGCTGCTGTTCATGCTGCCCGCCGCCTACGCTGCAGACCCGGGCACGATCGTCGGCGTAATCACCGATACCGCCGGTCACCCGGTGGCGCGTGCCACCGTGACCGCCGTCAAGGCGGACGACCACGCCATTCGTGCAACGGTGTCCGGAGCCGACGGCGTCTATTCGTTCGCGGACCTGCCGCCCGGGAACTGGTCGCTCAGCTGGGAAGCCGACGCTTACCAGGAAACCACGCTGGCGGCGGTCGAAGTGAAAGCCAGCAAGGCCACGCGACACGACGTGGTCATGAATCGCCTTCCGGGTGCCCCAGCTCCCGCCGCTTCGGCAGCCGCGACTGCCGGGGCGCTGGCGGCGGCAACCCCGTCGAAGACCGCGCCTACGCTTGCGGAAGAGGTCGCCAAGGTGCTGCCGGAAGCCCTGCAGGCGCCAGCGCCCGCGTCGGTACCCGACACCGAGACTCCGTTCGCGGTGGGCTACCTGGGTTGGATGAATGGCACGAGCCGGGAGGAATCGCCGATCTTCGACACCAAATTCTTCACGCCCGAGATCCGCTTCGACGCCAATTACCTGCAGGACTTTAATCACCCCGTCGATCACACCATCGTGGGCTCCACCGAGGAATTTCGCTCGAGCGAGTTTCAGGTGGAACAGGTGAGCTTCGGGGGCGACTTCCACTGGCACGACGTGCGTGCCCGCTTCCTGTCCATGTATGGACTCTTTGCGGTCACGACACCACGCAACGATGCCAGTACGTCCGTCGGACAATGGGATCTGCAGGGCGCCTATAAGTACTTCTCGGAAGCCAACGCCGGGTACCACTGGGACGTAAATCACGGACTTAATGTCGACGTCGGTGTGTTCGTGTCGTACATCGGGCTATTCAGCTACTACAACTACGACAACTGGACTTATCAGCCGTCGTTCGTTTCCTCCAACACGCCCTGGTATTTCAACGGGCTGCGGGTGCAGTGGTTCCCGACCCAGACGCTGAAAATCGAGCCCTGGTTGATCAACGGCTGGCAGTCGTACGGCAAGTTCAACAGCCACCCCGGATTTGGCGGCCAGATCCTCTGGATTCCGAATGATGCGTTCAAGCTGGTTCTGAATACCTACACCATCGGCCAGGACAATCTGGCGAGTGGCAGCGGCTATCCCGCCAATGGTGGCAACCCCAACGCGCCCATCGGCGTGCCAAACCCCAATGGCACGTACGTCAACTACGCCAACGTGACCCGCGTTCACGAGGACGACAGCATCCTGGTGAAGTACTACGAAGGTTCAGGCGATAACCCGCTGGGCATCTCCCGCATGGCGTTCTCACTGACCTGGGACATCGGTTGCGAGCACGGCGGCGGCGTGCATTGTTCCCACGGACCCAACAAGGCGAATTTCTTCGGCGTCATGGCCTATGACCGCACCTGGTTTGCGCACAACAAGTACGCGCTGACCTACGGGGGTGGCTTCATGAACAATCCGGGACGCTATCTGGCGCTCGTGCCACCCATCAATGGCGCCACAGCGGGCATGGGAACACCCTACTTCCCCGAGAATCCTGGGCAGAAGCTCGATCAGTGGGACATGCAGCTCAATTTCCAGTACATGCCCAACGACTGGCTCACCTGGTGGACGGAGACCACTTTCCGCCATTCCGACGTACCGTATTGGAGCGGGTCGGGCGGCGTCACGCCCCCGCTGGGCAATACCGGCGCTCCCGCCAGCTATGTGTGCAACAACGGCTCTACGAGCGGCGCAGACGGCTGCGCTGGCGCGGGCGGAATCTGGTATCCCGATCTGCGCACGCGGGAGGTCATTTGGGGCGCCGGTGTCCTGGTGCGTTTCTAGGCACGCCAGGGATATCGCGCAACAGATCTTCCTGCTCCCGCCGGACCCGACTCGCAATTCGTAGCTCTCGGGCGCGCACGAACCAGTATCGAAGGCCGGGAAGCAGGTATTGGGTTTCGCCGTCGCGGGCAGCAATCGCAGCTTGGATCAGTTACATTGAACGCGACGATTCCATGTATGAGGTCTTCGTGCACCCTCGACTTGGGCGCTTCTCAGTACTGCTCGGTGTCCTGCTCGCGACCTCCGCATTTCCGGCGCGGGCCGTGGACGTTGTGCCATTTGCCGGCTTCCGCTTCGGCGGCGACGTCACCACGCAGCCCACAGGCCCCTCAACGCAATCGAATTCACTCTCACTGAACGCCGCGCTGAGTTACGGAGCGGTCGTTGACATTCCTCTTTACGACGTGCACAGCCTCGAGCTCTATTACAGCCGTCAGCCCACGACGGTTTCCCCTGGCGGAACCTACGTGCCCGGCGACCGCGACGTGACGGTGAGCGTGTTCCACGTCGGGCTCGTGGATGCGATACCCAGCGATGAGAATCCCCGGCTCTCCTGGCTTGTGTTCGGCACCTTTGGCGGAACCCAGCTTTCGGCGGGGGGCGAGACAGAAACCAAGCCGAGCATCGGGATCGGCGGCGGAGTGCTGTGGATGGCGAGCGAGCACTTCGGCATACGCGGCGACATCCGCGCCGTGCTCACGTTCACCGGGAACGGCAGCACCACGGCGATCTGCAGCGGCGGTTGCAACATTGCCTTGAACAGCAGCGCCGTAGCGCAGGGGGAAATGAGCGTAGGCCTGGTCGCTCGATTCTGAGCATCGGGCCTTGTCTGTTCAGGAGGCTGTGTCGCTGCCGGGCGGCGCAAACACCCGCACCGTATAGCCGCTAAACAATCCAGGGAAGAACATGCGAACGATCGGCGCGAGCCAGCCGAGCGAGCGATATCCGAATGCCAGGCCAGCGATCGCACGCGACGATACCTGGCGATAGCCGCTCTGCTCAAACGGCAACGCGGGTTCCTCGCCCGGAATCATCTCGGCTCCCAACTGCGCGATGATGCGTTTTATCGTCGCGCCGTAGCTGTTGATAAACGTGCGAGTCATGAGATCGGCGATGACCTCGTGGCTTGGGAACGTAGAACGCAGCACCTCGAGCGTTGCGCGCAGCGCCTCCGCCGTCACATACATCGTCACGCCCTCGATCACGAAGACCGTAGGCGCCGTGCCAATCAGCGACCGGAACTTGTCCCGAAGCGATTCGTGCTCAAAATCGATCGCGATCCGTTCTACTCGATTGGGCGCCTGTGCCGCCGGAAGACACTCTTCTTTATATGTGATGAGCTGGGGTTCATCCAGTTCGAACCACGCGCCGCTCGACAGTCGAAAGGCGCGGCTGTCAAAGCCGCAGCCGATCAGCACCACCTGAAGTTTGGGATTGGCTGCAAGACGCGTGCGCAGCAGGTCATCAATGTAGCGGGCGCGAGCCACGTTGCTCACGTTCGGGCCGCGCTCGCCGCCGAAGCGATTGAAGATCTCCATTCCCTGCTCGTTCATGAAGAGCTTGGCAAAGCGATCGTTGCAGATCGGGTGCGGACTCTCCGCATCGCGCATGCGGATGCCGCAGCAGTAGAAGGCCGTGTTGGAGACGGGTTTCATGGCGATTTGGGCTTCCGGGGATCTCGCTGATGCGCCGCACGAGGTACAAAGTCCAATGGCGCATCCGAGGCGAAACCATATAGCTAAATGTGACTTTTCGTAAGTCGATTGTCTTACGCTGGCTAATTGGCGCTGCGGCCGCTGAGGGATGGCTGCCGCTCGGCCGATGTTTCCGGATCGCGCTACTGGCACGGGCTTTGGCGTGCTGGCCAGGACGCGAGCCCCGCGGCGGCCCACCGGCGTTTCGGGGGCTGCTCACCTATAACGACCTGATTGCCCTCTACCCCGCCGTTCTCGGTGCGCCGGACGGTGGAAGGGACTGCTCCTGTGGCCGACCACGCGGAATAATCCGGTCGGTGCTTTTCGCCGCGATTCTCAGCACGACGGGGACACAGCCGGTATAAAGACCGGTGCCGTGGCAAGAAAGGTCCGCGCTCCCTTACCCCACTTTGCCTTCTCTGGCGGTCGGGAGGCCTTTAGCACACAATCCGCGCTTCACAATGCAGGCGAACAGGCGGCGCATGCCCGGACGGAACTCAGCGTCGCGCGGCGATTCATACCCACTTATGGTCCGTAAGTCGCACCTCGCGTCCCTGCTTGCGGCGGTGGTCTTAGCGCCCTTTTCCGGCTGCGCGGTAGGCCCTGACTTCAAGAAACCGGCTCCCCCGGACGTCAACCACTACACCAGCGGCGAGCTGTCGAGCACGGTGAGCGCCGAAGTCGCCGGTGGTCAAGCACAGCACTTTGCCCCGGGCCGCGACCTCACCGGGGACTGGTGGACGCTGTTTCACTCCCGGCCCCTCAATGAGCTGATCGAACAATCGCTCACAAATAATGCCGACCTCAAGGCAGCGCAGGCCGCATTGTCGGTCGCAAGGGAGAACGTGCTCGCGCAACGCGGTGCTTATTATCCAAGTGTCTCAGGAAGCTTCTCGGCCAGCCGCCAACGGCAGGCCGGCAGCCTCGCGCCCGTGCCGAGCTCTAACGCTCTTCTATACAATCTCTACACGCCGCAGGTCACCGTGGCATACGCCCCAGACGTGTTCGGTCTGAACCGACGCACCGTGGAGTCCCTGCAGGCTCAGGAACAGGAA
Organism: uncultured Pseudomonadota bacterium; assembly: GCA_963806375.1. Classification (GTDB taxonomy): domain Bacteria; phylum Pseudomonadota; class Gammaproteobacteria; order Steroidobacterales; family Steroidobacteraceae; genus 13-2-20CM-66-19. The sequence goes on along the minus strand of CAWDXW010000002.1, from coordinate 430,376 downwards.
GTCCGTTTCCAGATGATCGCGACCTATACCACCCTGACGTCCAACGTGGTCGTCACCGCGATTCAGCTGGCGGCGGTGCAGACCCAGATAGATGCGACGCGCCGGCTCATCGAGATCAATTCCAACATGGCGGAAATCCTTCACTATCAGTTTTCCAAGGGCTATGTCAGTCGACTCGACGTGGCCGCCCAGGACTCACAGCTCGCGCAGATCACCGCAACTCTGCCGCCGCTTATCAAGCAGGCCGCCCAACTGCGCGATCTTCTCGCGGTGCTCGCCGGGCAGTTTCCCAGTAATGCTACAAACGAGAAGTTTGAGCTGTCGAGTCTGCAACTACCCGAGGAATTGCCCGTGAGCCTGCCATCGGCCCTCGTGGCACAACGCCCGGACGTGTTGCAGGCGGAAGCCAATCTCCACGATGCGAGCGCCCGGATCGGCATCGCGATCGCCAACCGTCTCCCCAATATCCAGCTCAGCGCAAATGCCGGTAGCACGGCGCTCGCCATGAACGAGCTGTTCACCTCGGGAACGGGTTTCTGGGGCCTCGGCGCCGCAGCAACCGTGCCGCTGTTCGAAGGCGGAACGCTGTTGCATCAGGAACGGGCGGCGAAGGCCGCTTATACGCAGGCCGCCGAGCAATACCGCAGCACGGTACTCGCTGCCTTTCAAAATGTTGCCGACACGCTGACGGCGCTGCAACAGGACGCCGAGGGCCTGAAGGCAGCCGCGAGCGCCGAAGCCGCGGCGCGCGAGACCCTGGATCTGTCACGACGGCAGTTGCAGAGCGGCTACGCCAACTCGCTGGCGCTATTAAGCGCTGAGCAAAGCTACCAGCAAGCGCTGATCAATATGGTACAGGCCCAGGCCAATCGCTATGCCGACACCGCAGCGTTGTTCCAGGCCCTGGGCGGCGGTTGGTGGAACCGCACGGAGCTGAAAGCAGAGCAGCATGGGCGCTAGAATTTTGGGAGCACGTGGCGCTGACGCAGACCCAGCCGCCGCTGCACGGACACTCAAGGTTGCTGCCGTGGTACTAGCCGTCATCTCGTTGACCGCTTGCTCAGCCAAGATCGACAACAATCAGGCCGCATCGATGACGGCGAGCAACATCAGGCTGACGTCGGCGCAACGCGAGCACATGCAACTGTATACCGTGGAGCCGTCGCGGTTTCACAGGACGATCGAGGCTACCGGTGTGGTCGACTTCGATAACGACCAGGCAACCAGCGTGCTGGCCCCATTCTCGGGCCCGGTATCGCGCCTGCTCGTTTCGCTCGGCGCACAGGTCAAGGCTGGAGCTCCGCTGGCCGTTGTGGACTCGCCCGACTTTGCGACTGCGATCAGCGCTTATCGCAAGGCACTGACGACAGCCCAGACGAGCCGCCGACTCGCCAACCTGGACAAGGATCTGCTCGAACACAACGGCGTATCGCAGCGCGAGGAGGCGCAGGCGGAAACCGATGCAGTCAGCGCTGAGGCGGATCGCGACGCCGCGCTGCAAGAACTCATATCGCTCAAGGTTGCCCCGCAGACCATCAAGGACATCCAAGATGGCCGGCAGGCCACGTACACCGAGGCAATGATCCGGTCGCCAATCGCAGGAATCGTGGTCGAGAGACTCATCACTCCGGGACAACTTCTGGAGGCCGGTACCACGCCGTGCTTCACGGTGGCCGACCTCTCGCGTGTTTGGGTCCTGGCGCAGCTCTTCGGTGCAGACCTCGAGGCGGTCAGCACCGGCGACACAGCCGCCGTCATGGGCGGAATCGGCGCGCATAGCCTTTCCGGGAAAGTCGACAACATCTCCGCTTTGGTTGACCCCAACACCCGCTCGGTGCAGGTGCGTGTGGTCGTCGACAACCCGGGGAATCTCCTGAAGAAGCAGATGTATGTGCGCGTGTTGATCCAGGCACGCCAGGAAAGCACCGGACTTCTGATCCCGGTTTCCGCCGTCTTGCGAGACGATGAAAATCTGCCATTCGTCTACGTCGCGCAGTCCGACGGCAGCTACGCGCGGCGCCACATCACTGTCGGTTTTCGCGCTGGGGACCGATATGACATCGGTGCCGGTCTGCACGCCGGCGATCAGGTTGTGGTTGCCGGGGGCATCTTTGTTCAATTCATGCAGAGTCAATGAGCTCGCCCCTGCCCGCAAGCGGATCTGCGCCTCGAAGCGCGTCGATCATGGACCGCATCGTGGCGTCCTCGTTACGCCAGCCGTTGCTCGTCGCGCTCATGACCCTGGTGCTCATCGGCGCGGGGATACATTCCCTGCGACGCCTGCCGGTCGACGCCTACCCCGATCTGTCGCCTCCCATGGTCGAAGTCATCACGCAGTGGCCTGGGCACGCGGCGGAGGAAGTGGAACGGCTGATCACCATACCCGTCGAGCTGGGAATGAACGGCATTCCGCGGCTGGCCACGAGCCGCTCAATCTCTCTCTACGGCCTGTCCGATGTCATCCTCACCTTTGAACCCGGCACCGATCAGTACTTCGCCCGACAGCAGGGCATAAACCGCCTGGGCGACGTAAGCCTGCCAAACGGTGTAACCGCTTCGCTCGCTCCCCTCTCCGCGCCCTCTGGGCTCATTTATCGGTACGTGCTGCAAAGTCCCGACCGCTCGCCGATGGAACTCAAGACGTTCGAAGACTGGGTCGTCGAGCCTCAATACAAAGCCGTTCCCGGCGTCGCCGACGACTCCGGTTTCGGCGGCGGCACTATGCAATACCAGGTGCTACTCGACCCGACCAGAATGGCCTCGGTCGGACTGTCAGCGCAGGAGGTGGAAAGCGCCCTGACCGCCAACAACGCCAATGCGGGAGGAGGTTTCTACTCGCAGGGTGGTGAGTTCTATTACGTGCGCGGCATCGGACGCCTCACCACCACCGAGGACATCGGCAACGTGGTGCTGGCCGTTAACAACGGCACGCCGGTGCTGGTCAAGGATGTCGGGCATGTGGTCATCGGCATCGCCCCGCGGCTAGGGGAGTTCGGCTACGAAAAGCAGGACGATGCAGTGGAAGGCGTCATTCTGCTGCGCACCGGTGAAAAGACTCAGGACGTCTTAACGAAAGTGGAGGCCAAGACCAAGGAGCTCAACGAAGTCATCCTGCCGAAGGACGTTAAGGTGGTTCCCTTCTATGACCGCAGCGACCTGGTCGCGCTGACGACGCAGGTCGTGGAACGCAACCTGTTGCGGGGCATGTTGCTGGTAGTCGTGATCCTCATATTCTTCCTCTACGACTTTCGCGCCGGACTGATCGTCGCCACCACCATCCCGTTGGCATTATTGTTTGCGTTCGTCTGCCTGGATCTGCAAAACGCCTCGGCCAACCTGCTGTCCATCGGCGCAGTGGACTTTGGAATCCTGGTCGACGGGGCGGTCGTCATGGTGGAAAACATATTTCGCCAGCTCACCGCACGCCGCGAATCGCCCGTGGACGTCGTGGAAGTCATCAAGAGCGCTGCAGCGGAAGTGGATCGCCCCCTCTTCTATGCCGTCGCAGTGATCGTGGCCAGCTTCCTCCCGATCTATGTCCTCTCCGGGCCTTCCGGAACGCTGTTCAAACCGATGGCCGACACGATGATCTTCGCGTTGGTCGGTTCGCTGATCGTCACTCTGACGTTGCTGCCAGTCTTGTGCGCGTGGTTCATGCGTCACGGTGTCCAAGAGCGCCGCAGCGCCGCTTTCGAATACCTCAAGGCCCTCTACACTCGGGGACTGGATCTCTGTCTTGAGCATCGGTGGGGGACTTGTTTCGCCTCGCTGCTGCTGCTGGCCGGCGCGCTACTGCTGATACCGCGCATCGGCGCCGAATTCATGCCGCACCTGGATGAAGGCGCACTATGGGTACGCGCAACCATGCCCTACACGATTTCCTTCGACGAGGCGGCGAAGATTGCGCCCAGAGTGCGCGACATACTCCACTCCTTTCCCGAAGTCACGACGGTCGCCTCAGAACTCGGACGCCCAGACGACGGCACGGATCCCACCGGATTCTTCAACGTCGAGTTTTATGTGGGCCTTAAACCCTACGCGCAATGGAGCGGGAAGCATTATCACAACAAAGCCGGACTGATCGAGGATGTCAACCGCAAGCTTGAGGGTTTCCCCGGCATCGTCTTTAACTACACGCAGCCGGCGGAAGATGCGGTAGATGAGGCGGAAACAGGCTTGAAGAGTGCCCTCGCGGTCAAGGTCTTCGGCGCCAACCTCGGCACGCTCCAGCAAAAGGGCAAGGCCATCAAACAGGTCCTGGAGCGGGTGCGCGGGATCACGGATGTGACGCTGGTGCAGGAACTCGGTCAACCGAGCCTCACCATCAAAATCGACCGCGCGAGGATCGCCCGCTACGGTCTGAACGTCGCCGACATCAACGCCCTGATTCAAACAGCCATTGGCGGCGACGTGGCCACCCAGGTCGTACAGCAAGAGAAGCAGTTCGATCTGGTCGTGCGCCTGGAGCAGCAGTATCGGGACACACCCGAGGAAATCGAGAACATCCTGGTTGCTACCCCCGATGGACAGCAGATTCCGCTCAAAGAGTTCGCGGACATTCAGGTCACCGACGGCGCCGCGTTCATCTATCGCCAGAACAATTCACGCTATATTGGCGTGCAGTTCTCGGTGGAGGGGCGCGACCTGGCCGGAGCCGTGGAAGACGCCATTCGCCAGGTCAACAACAAGGTTACGCTGCCGCAAGGCTACCGGCTCGATTGGGGCGGCGAATATACGGAGTATCTGGCTTCCCGCGTGCAGCTGAACGTCATCCTGCCACTGACGTTGTTCCTGATCTTCCTGCTACTCTTCGCGCTCTACAGCAACTTCAAGTTTCCCCTGATCACGGTGCTCGGCGTACTCTTGTCGGCACCCGTCGGCGGCATCGTGGCGCTCTGGATTACCGGCACGCCATTTTCGGTGTCCTCGGGCATCGGCTTTCTGGCGCTATTCGGCGTCTCCGTCCAGACCGCGGTCGTATACATCTCGTATGTAAACGAGCTTCGGCGCGATGGCACTGCGCTGACCGAGGCGATTCGACACGGCGCTATCCTGCGTCTGCGTCCGATTATGATGACCGCCCTGGTCGCGGCGCTCGGCTTGTTGCCGGCGGCGCTGGCAACGGGCGTGGGCACGGATTCTCAGCGCCCGTTTGCATTGGTCATCGTCAGTGGCCTATTTACGCGCCTGTTGATCAGCGTATTCCTCATGCCGGTGCTCTATTCACTTGTGGCGCGCCCCGAAGATCGACTCGAGGTGTGATGCCGCTTGTGCGCGGCCACTCAAGGCACCTTCAGTGCCGATGGGCCGGCGAAATGAGCCGGGCGATGGACACCGGCGCGTCCCACAGCCGCTGAGGTCCTGGAAGAGCGTACGACTGGCGGACAAGCTCGGACCTGTGTGCATGCAAACGGACGAGGTGCCGAAGTCCGTGCCACACCATTTGCCACACGGCATGTCACAGTCCGCGCGCTGCGTCCCGTCCGGACGAACCAACGGCCGCAGGCTTATCGAATCAATCCGTCCCGCCGCAGACGATCCGCCGTGGGCGCCGTGATCGTGATAAGAGTCGCTTCAGTTGAATCGATTTCCTGGGACTTAGTCGTTGTGTCGAGCGTGTACATCAGCGTCGCGTCACGCGTCTCGTAGAGCTTGGTCAGCACGTGAATCGAACTCGTGAGTCTCGTAAGCGGCGGCGCCGTTTGGAACTCTACGTAGGTTACCGGCATACCGTATGCGCCGTAGCCAAAATCCGTCGACTTGTAAAGCGAGTCGCCGCGCGTGTCCCTGCTACCGCCTCTCTGGTGGCCGGCATCCAACGAGACGAGACGCGTCGCAAGCACGGCATCGGCATGGACCGATGCGATCACGCGTTCTATGTTCTCGCGGGTCAGTGGCACCTCTGAGGTCATCATGTCGCAGCTCGAGAATACCGTCGTTGACGCGCTCCTGAGCTGCGATGCAAAAGCCGACTCGAACGCGCATCTCAAGTTGAAGTTTGGGCTGACGCCAACGATGAGGACCCTCGCAAAGGTCTGATTGCGGGCGACCCCGGGCTGCCACGCGCTTTTTACCGATACGCCTGCGCATCCGGAAAGCCAGATCGTCGCGGTGAACAAAAGCAATAACGCGCCGAACTTGTGCTTCTTCTGCAGCTGGTAGCGCTCGTCGATGCTCAAGATCGTGCTCGTATGTTCGAGAGGTCGTTTTCAGTATACGCGCTAAAGAGCTAACGAGCGCGCGGGCGAATTGCGAACCCGGCATCGCAGCTGACCGCTGACGGGAACTATTACGACTAGTTATGCGCCGTCATACGGCTCTTCTATAGCGTTGTGATGCGTCGTCGATGCGGGACCGCGCCTGAATGTGCATGAGATTGGGTCAAGTCCCCGCGCTCGCGCTGACGGCCCAAGCGGGCAGCACCCAAGGCTCCGTGTGGCGTGATCGCGTCGCAGGAGGCGCCTAAGGTGAGATTCAACTCGCAATCCCAATGCGGACTGTCTGAGGCTAAAATGTCCGGCGGCCAAAAGAACCTCAATCATCCCCGCCGCCATGATGGGTTCAATTTGGGGTCTGTGGACCTCAGCAGCGGCGGTCTGGGAGCGCTGGGATCCGGCACTGGACCGCCTCATTCACTTACCAGGTTGCCGGTAAACCGAGGGACGGCAGGCAATATGTTCAATAAACGGCGACATGCCGTCGCGAACCGCTCAAAATGTGGGGAAGCCGCGAGACCTTAAGAAGAATTTCGCCCGCGGCATTCAACGATCAGTACGAAGCTGCCGCGCAGGCAGCAATCGAACAAACAGAACCTCAAAGGGGAGAACGCTTTGCGAACCGCAGCAGCCGGCCATGAGTCCGGCAGGTCACGCGCCGTTCTACTGCTAACGCTGTACCTGACAATGTCTGCCATGGGTGGTTGGCGCGTGGCGAACGCTCAGGTGAATGTCACCACGCAACACAACGACATCGGCCGCACTGGGCAGAATCTGAGCGAATCCGTTCTCACCCCGTCCAACGTAAATGCGACCCTGTTTGGCAAACTCTTCTCGTACGCCGTCGATGGTCTCGTTTACGCGCAGCCTCTTTATCTATCAGGAATCCTGGTCAATGGCACTCAGCACAACGTAGTCTTCGTCGCCACTGAGCACGACTCAGTCTTTGCCTTTGACGCTGATTCGCCGAGCGGTACCGGCGGTGGCTTGCTCTGGAGTGCGTCGATGCTATCTGCGGCCCACGGCGCGGCGATCGGAGCGACGACCGTTCCCTGGCCTGTGGGCTCAGACATAGACCCAGAAGTCGGGATCACGGGAACGCCGGTCATCGACAGCGTCTCAGAGACACTCTATGTCGTGAGCGATACGCTGGAAGGCGGTACGAAGGTGCTGCGGTTGCATGCCTTGGACGTGTCCAGTGGCAGTGAGAAGTTCGGTGGCCCGGTGACAATTGGTGCCAGTGTCACCGGTAGCGGTGCGGGCAGCGTCGGGGGAACGCTCGCCTTCAATTCCGCTCTTGAGAATCAGCGCTCCGGGTTGCTGCTATTGAATGGGATCGTCTATATCGGCTTCGCCTCGCACCAGGACGAAGGGAACTGGCATGGTTGGATCCTGGGTTACGACGCCACTCACCTGAGCCAAACCGGGGTGTATTGCACCAGCCCCAACGGACTTGGTGGTGGGGTATGGATGTCGGGTGCGGGTCTCGCGGCGGATCAGCTCGATCCCGTTAACCATCCGTACGGCAGGATGTTTGTGCCCACGGGCAATGGGGACTACAACGCTGCGCTGCAGGATTACGGTGACTCTCATCTGGACCTCGACCTCACCAACGGAGTGCTAACACTCACTGATGAATTTACGACCAATATCCAAGCTTCACTGAATACCTATGACCTGGACGTGGATTCAGGGGGTTTGCTGGTGCTGCCAACACAGAGCGCCGGGAACTATCCGCACCTGCTGGTGCAAGCCGGAAAGACCGGCACAATCTACCTGCTCAATCGGGACAACCTCGGCGGGTATCACCCGAGCGGGGATCAGGCTTTGCAGGAACTGACGGCTGCGGTCGGAGGCAGCGGTGTCTGGAGTTCTCCGGCCTACTGGAACGGGTTTGTCTACTACTGGGGACAGTACGATAAGCTGAAGGCTTTCCCGCTCGTCAACGGTCGCCTATCCACGACCCCGAACATGTCGGCAGAGACGCAGGGTTGGCCGGGCGCAACACCGTCGATCTCAGCGAACGGGACGGCGCAGGGAATTATCTGGACAGTCGATACGTCAGGCTATGCGAATAGCACGGCCGCCGTGGTACAGGCACACGCTGCCGGCAACGTCGCAACGACACTCTACTCGAGCGCGACCAATCCCTCCCGCGACAAAGCGGGGACTGCGGTTAAGTTCGCGGTTCCCACAATAGCCAACGGCAAGGTTTATGTAGGCACCGCCGGTGAAATTGATGTTTACGGACTCTTACCGGCGCCAGTTCCTGTCTTCTCGCCTGCGGCAGGTACATTTACCTCGACTGTCACAGTCAGCCTGACTGACACCACAGTGGGTGCGATTCTCTATTACACGACTGACGGATCAACGCCCACGACGGCTTCCGCGGTTTACTCGAGCCCCATCGTTGTCAGCGCCACTGAGACGGTAAAAGCCATCGCCGTTGTCCAGGGATATGGCACCAGTGCCGTCGGATCCGCGACCTATACCATCGGCGCTCAACCGCCGCCGGTGGTGAACTATTCCTCTGGGTTCGCCTCCGCCGCCGGACTGTCCGTCGTGGATGGCGCCAAAGTGACCAGCGGTGCACTGGAGCTGACGGATGGCGGGCATTCGGAGACGACTGCCACCTGGTATTCGACCCCGGTTAACGTGCAGAGCTTCACCACTAATTTCACCTTCCAGATAAGCCCGGCTTCCGGAGATGGTTTCACCTTCACCATTCAAAATGCGGGAGGGAACGCTGTCGGCAGCCTCGGTGGTGGTCTGGGCTATGCGGGCATCGCTTCGAGCGTTGCTGTCAAGTTTGATCTCTTCAGCAACGCCGGCGAAGGCGCCGACTCCACCGGTTTTTACATCGACGGCGCGCAACCCACAGTACCGGCGCTGGATATGACCTCTTCAGGGGTAAACCTGCACAGCGGGGACATCATGGCGGTACAGCTGGCCTATGATGGCACCACACTGACGCTGACCATCACTGACACCGCCACAAGCGCCAGCTTCAGCGCCTCGAAACTCATCAACATTCCCGCCATCGTGCGGGGCAACACCGCTCATGTGGGCTTCACAGGCGGTACCGGCGGCCTCACCGCAGTTCAGAAGATTTTGAGCTGGACCTACTCGCCGGGATCCGCCGGCGTTACGCCTGTCGCGGCGACCCCCACTTTCTCCCCGGTTGCGGGCAGCTACCCTGTCGCCCAATCGGTCAGCCTCACTGATACGACTGCGGGTGCGATTCTCTATTATACGAGTGACGGATCAACGCCCACGACGGCTTCCGCGGTTTACTCGAGCCCCATCGTTGCCAGCGCCACTGAGACGGTAAGAGCCATCGCTGTTGCCCCGGGATATGCCTCCAGCGCGGTTGGATCCGCGACCTACACCATCAGCGCTCAGGCTGCGGCGACCCCCATTTTCTCCCCGGTTGCAGGTAGCTACCCTGTCGCCCAATCGGTCAGCCTCACTGATACGACTACGGGTGCGATTCTCTATTACACGACTGACGGATCAACGCCCACGACGGCTTCCGCGGTTTACTCGAGCCCCATCGTTGTCAGCGCCACTGAGACGGTAAAAGCCATCGCCGTTGTCCAGGGATATGGCACCAGTGCCGTCGGATCCGCGACCTATACCATCGGCGCTCAACCGCCGCCGGTGGTGAACTATTCCTCTGGGTTCGCCTCCGCCGCCGGACTGTCCCTCGTGGATGGCGCCAAAGTGACCAGCGGTGCACTGGAGCTGACGGATGGCGGGCATTCGGAGACGACTGCCACCTGGTATTCGACCCCGGTTAACGTGCAGAGCTTCACCACTAATTTCACCTTCCAGATAAGCCCGGCTTCCGGAGATGGTTTCACCTTCACCATTCAAAATGCGGGAGGGAACGCTGTCGGCAGCCTCGGTGGTGGTCTGGGCTATGCGGGCATCGCTTCGAGCGTTGCTGTCAAGTTTGATCTCTTCAGCAACGCCGGCGAAGGCGCCGACTCCACCGGTTTTTACATCGACGGCGCGCAACCCACTGTACCGGCGCTGGATATGACCTCTTCAGGGGTAAACCTGCACAGCGGGGACATCATGGCGGTACAGCTGGCCTATGATGGCACCACACTGACGCTGACCATCACTGACACCGCCACAAGCGCCAGCTTCAGCGCCTCGAAACTCATCAACATTCCCGCCATCGTGCGGGGCAACACCGCTCATGTGGGCTTCACAGGCGGTACCGGCGGCCTCACCGCAGTTCAGAAGATTTTGAGCTGGACACTTTCTACACCCTAACGGACCCTTGAACACCGACGGACTGCGACAGCCGGACGAATCCGCGCTGGATCCGCTCGACTCAGGATAGCGGCGCGACAGACTCAAATGCCCCGGGCAGGATTCTCTCTGTTACTTGCGACCTCCCGCGAAGACGCGGTCTCGCTCTGCACCACAGTTACATGAATCCCCCACTCAGTTGAAACCTCTTGGCAATCGAAGGGCAGCTAAAAACGAAACTGCCGCAGTGCACCAAGGAATGCCTCGGCAAGGGAAAGCTGCCCGTACGTCGGCCTGCCGATTGCGTGGCTACCCTGAAACCAGCGGTTGCAACACACCAACGCCTGCAGGTAATTCCGATGGACACGGGCAAATCCGCGGGCAAGAGTCAGGAGTCGATTGTCTTTACAGGTCCGCGGTGGCCCCTGCCGCGCTGCCAAATGCAACGTCTTGAAATCACGAGTGTGACTATTCGTGGCGCACGACGTGCATGAACATAACGTTGACGGCATCTGGCACTACGCTTCCCAACAACTAACTGCAATCAGCCGCAGCAATGCTGCGGAGCACCAGGGCACTCCCGTGAACCGACACTGCTTTTCTCTCGCCATTTCGCTGGCCACATGCATCGTGATGGCGCTCCCCGTGCATAGCCAACAACCTCCTGATGTGGTTTCAAGCGATAACTTTGGCAACACAGCTGCCGGTGACAGCGCGCTGCAAAATATACTGACTCCCCTTAACACTTGCACCGACGAGCCCTACTCCTGCAACGGAGTGTGGAATACCGCGGTGGGTGCCAACGCCCTTAACAGTGCCACGAACGCGCAAGGAAACACTGCCACGGGGTTTAACTCTCTTACCGCGAATACCGTCGGCAGCGGTAATACGGCTTACGGCCTATTCAGTCTGGATCACAACACGTCTGGCGCGAACAACACCGCAGCGGGAGTATCGGCTCTGTCGGGAAATGTGACCGGCAGCAACAACACCGCTACCGGATCAGGGGCTCTGTTCAAGAATCAGACCGGAAGCCTAAATACAGCTGACGGATTGAATGCCCTGTTGTCGAATACTACAGGGGCTTCAAGCACCGCAGTTGGCGCAACGGCGCTCTTCAATAGTACAAGCGGTCAGAACAACACAGCACTCGGTGTGGCCGCCGCGTACGCGAATCTAACAGGCAGCAACAATCTCGCGCTCGGCGCCGGTGCGCTAAGTTCCAATACAACCGGCGGCAACAATGTCGCCCTAGGCTACTATGCCGGGTCAAAGATCGTGGGAGGCTACCGCAATATCGACATCGGCAACGTTGGTATTGCCGCCGATGCGGGAACGATACGCATTGGCACATCAAGCGAGCACACGGCTACCTACATTGCAGGGATCAGCGGCGCGCGCGTCACCGGCAGCGCCGTCTACATCACGTCGACCGGTCAACTCGGAGTTCTTGCGTCATCGGAGCGCTACAAGACCGCGGTTGCTCCCATGGGGGAGAGCACGGCGCGGCTGCAACAGCTACGGCCGGTCACCTTTCGCCTCAAGACCGATCCCAAGGGTGCCCTCCAGTATGGGTTGATCGCGGAGGAAGTTGCCAGGGTGTACCCGGAACTCGTAATTCGAGATGAAGCGGGGAAGATTCAGGGTGTTCGCTACGAAGAACTTGCGCCCATGTTGCTCAACCAAGCCCAACAGGAGCAACAGCAAATCCAGGAAATGCGACGGGAGCTTGTGGAGCTGAAGGAACTGAATCGCGCAACGCTTGCCGCTCTGGCGGATCTGCAGATACGAAACGGGACTGGCGGTAACCGCTGAGTCTGCCGCCCGAGCACGATCGGAGGGGTTCGCAAAGGGTAGTGCTTCATGAGGGTCATGAGCTGCGATGTATGGCGCTCTCTGTTGAACCCGACGGCTTTTAGTGAGACGTTTTCGCGCCTGCCCGCCTCTGTAAGAGCGCATCGCGTGCACTGAAAGGCGGCATGAGCGCGTTCTGGTCAGCCCCTCCACGGCCCCCGGGCACGCCCATTTACACAACGGTCTAGTTCCGGCTTGTGCTGTGCATCCGGCCGGCGAACCTATGTGCGATACCGCACTGAATAGTTCGCAGTGGCGGATTAGGTTTTCCAATCTGGATCCACTCCAACTTCGCTCGCTCCCCCCGAGCGGCGTTTTGGGATTCAGCAGGGTCCGCTGGCGCAGTGAACTACGCTGGCGGCCCTCTTTTGCGGCATCGCTAAACACAACTCTTGGGCAGAAGCGAATGGCACAGAAAGCTTCCGGTGGGTTCAGCGTGAGTGCCGTCGAAAACGGTAACCCTTGGCTTGCCGCCGACCTCCGCGAGGCCGCGCACCACAGGCATATAGAAGCCGAGCTGATCTTGGAGCGCGACTCGGCTGACCGTGCACGCGACGAGGCCGATCGTTCCAATCTGGCTAAGAGCCGCTTTCTCGCCACCGCAAGCCACGACCTGCGCCAGCCCCTCCAGAGCCTCGCCCTTCTCAATGGCACATTGCGCCGAATGGTGACGGAGCCGGATGCCGCCGACGCGCTCAGGCAGCAGGAACAGGCCATTGGGGCGATGTCGCGGCTCTTGAATGCCTTGCTAGACATCAGCAAGCTGGAATCGGGGGCGATCAAACCCGAGCTGACGGACTTCACTGTGGCGGCGTTGTTCAGTGAGTTGCGCAGCGACTTCGCCAACCTTGCGGCAAACAAGCGCCTGCAATTGCAGGTCGAGGAGTGCACGGACTGCGCGCACAGCGATCCCTCACTGGTGCAGCAGATCCTGAGTAATCTTCTATCGAACGCCATCAAATACACGCGTGAAGGTTGGGTGCGCCTGCGTTGCCTGCAGGAGCGGGGACTGATCCGCATTGACGTACTGGATACCGGCATCGGCATCCCAGCGGATCAGGTCCGCTACATCTACGATGAGTTCTATCAGATCGGTGTCCCGACCAATGCCTCGCGCGATGGGTATGGTCTGGGACTGAGCATCGTGCAACGCCTGGTAAGGTTGCTCGATATCAGGCTCGACGTGCGCTCTGAGCTAGGCAAAGGCTCCACCTTCTCGCTTCTGCTGCCAGCGAGTAGTAACCGCGTTGAACCCCCGCGATTTCAGTCAGAGGAGACGCCCGCACTGCAGCCACAAACCGGTAGACCCCACGTCCTCCTGGTGGAAGACGATCAGGCCGTACGAGACGCTACCCGCATGCTGCTGAAGGTAGAGGGCTACCGCGTAACCGCGGTCGCTTCGCTCACGGAGGCGCTGCAAAAAGCGGCCGCCGACGACACTCGTCTCGACCTTCTGATAACTGATTATCACCTGAGTGAAGGCGAGACGGGCATTCAGATCATTGCGATGCTGCGCAAGCACTTAGGTATTCCCTTGAAGGCCGTGCTGATTACAGGAGATACCTCTTCGGAGATCAAGGAGCTGCCACCTGATCCCCGCCTTCGAATCACCAGCAAACCCGTGAAGGCCGAAGAGCTATTGACGTTGCTCAGAGCGTTTCTAGCCACCTGAATACAGGACTCTCGGCCTAAAAGCGGCCGCCAGCTTACGCCGGCGGCCACCCGTTCGCGGACTAGGTTCTTACGAATCGAGCCTCTGGCCTAGAAATTCCTTGGCTTTGGCCACCTCATCGTCCCACTTACCGAGCTGCTCGGGATTCAGAAACTTAGCAATGCGCTCATGAATCTCGACGCGATGCTCTTTCACTTTGGCAACAATCTCCGCTTTTGTTGTGGCGGGGTGCGCCGTCATGTATTGCCCAACCCTTTCTCGCCCCTCGGCAAGAGCGGTATGAAGTTTTCCCTTCTGTTCCTCAGTTAAGTGGAGATCTGCAGCGAAGCGCTTAAGTTCCGTTGCAACCTGCTCGCGGCTGTCAGCTGTCATGGTCATTATCGGTCTCCGGATGATGGTCGTTTGAGATAACTCTATTCGCTGTGAGTAGGCCACATCCGCGCCACACCGTCTGTGCGTTGAGCCACTCAGGAAGACTCCTTGAATCAACACGCCGCGCCTCATCTAGTCGATGAAATTTCTCACCGGAACATGGGCTGCAACATGCTTGTGGCCTAATCGTCACAATGTGCACAATGACACGTGTCCGTGATTTGGCGGACATCGTGCCAGCCTCCCCGCGTCACGCGGGTGGTTCAGTTGAATTACCTCGAGCCGCACGCGGACGCCCGCGCAGCGCGTGCCTGCTCCTGACCCCCTTGCGGACGGTGGCGAGCGGCAGCTTTGCGGCCTCAACAGGGGTTCCATGCCAAGAGACGGCTTACGACGGCTCACACGTCGAATAGGTATCGGGAAAAATTGCAAGAAGCGGACGTCCGCCGAACCACAAAGTTACGCCCCCTTGCGCGCGGCAGCTTCCCACGGCACCGGCCGGCCCACCTTGCGGCAGAGAGATCGTGGCCCGGAGGTTGGAACTAGAAGCGGTAACTAAGCAATAGATCGTTCGGCACGTTCTGCAAGAGCATTGGCGTCTTTTGCTAGTTACGCCGACCCCCTCTTAAGCCACACTGAAATTGTGAGCTCGGGTCCTGAGAGACACAGCGACCTTGGTAAAGCCGAAACCTCATGAAGGGTGACACAAATGAAAACACGTGAAACCACGACTCCAGTGAGAGCCTTTGATCGCGCCTATATCAACGGCCAGTTCGTCACTCCCCATGGAACGCAGATCGTCGATCTGGTGAACCCGACCGACAACAAGGTTATCGGCAAGGTCACCATGGCAGACGAAATCGACGCCCGAAAAGCCATCGGCGCAGCGAAAGAGGCCTTCAACTCCTTTTCGCAAAGTAGCAAGGAATACCGGATGGAGCTCCTGCAGCGGCTGCACGACGCCCTCGCCAAGCGAATGGATCAACTCGTTGAAGCAACCGTCGTGGAATACGGCGCACCGCAAGAGCGTGCCAAGGGCTCCAACAACCTCGCGGCGAACATTTTCCTGCACTTCAAGAAAGTCCTCGAAGATTTCGACCTGGTCAAAACTGTCGGCACATCTAAGATCGTGATGGAGCCGGCCGGCGTGGTGGGCATATTTACCCCATGGAATTCGAGCGCCGGCTCGATCGCGATCAAGGTGGCGCCGGCAATCGCCGCCGGATGCACGGTCGTTATCAAGCCCAGCGAGATGAGCGCTATGCAAACCGAAGTCTTGATGGACGCCTTTGATGAAGCCGGGTTGCCTCCTGGCGTCATCAATGTCGTGACGGGCCTCGGCGAGGTCGTCGGGACGGAGTTAACGCAAAGTCCCGATATTCAGAAAATCGCTTTCACCGGCTCGACGCAGATCGGAAAACTGGTTGCCAAGAACTCCCTGGACACAATGAAGCGCTTGACGCTGGAGCTCGGGGGCAAGTCACCCAACATCATCCTAGACGACGCCGATCTCTCCACGGCGATCCCGATGGCCATCAACGCATGCTATCTGAATAACGGGCAGGCCTGCATTGCAGCCTCGCGTCTGATCGTGCCGGAAGACCGCCTCGACGAAGTAAAGCGATTGGCCAAGGCGGTCGTCGAAATAATCAAAATGGGCGATCCGAGGGACAAGGGCGTCACCCTCGGCCCATTGGCCAGCACAAAGCAGTACAAGCGCGTGCAGGAGTACATCAAGTCTGGGATCGAGGAAGGTGCGGAGCTCGTCATCGGCGGGGAAGGTCATCCCCAGGGACTTGAAGGTGGGAATTTCGTGAAGCCCACCGTGTTCGCCAACGTCACCCGCGAGATGCGTATCGCGAAGGAAGAAATCTTCGGACCGGTTCTGTCGATACTGACGTACAAGACGGAAGCCGAGGCCATTGAAATCGCCAATGACACCGAATTCGGCCTCATCGCCTACGTAAGCTCGGCGGACTCGGAAAGGGCCACCCGTGTGGCGCGCAAACTCGCCGCCGGCCGCGTCCTGATCAACACGTTAAGTCACGATCCGTTCGCTCCCTTCGGTGGGTTCAAACAATCGGGGATCGGTCGGGAAGGCGGGATCTTCGGGCTGCAGGAGTACCTGGAACCCAAAGCGATCATCGGCTAACCCGAGGAATGTTGTGACAGCGCGATTGCTTCAAGACGAAATGCCGGCGAGAGAAAGAAATGACCGTCCACGTGCCAGACCGATTCAAAGTCGCGAACGCCTTTTGGATAGGGCTCGCTAAGATCGGACTTACGCCAGCAGCGGTGCTAAGCCAAGCTCGCTTGCCACTGACTGTTTACGACGGCAAGAAGAACCTCGTCACAACGGCGCAGTTCTTTGCACTCTGGCGTGCCGTCGGCGAGGTCTCCGGTGATCCGGCCGCGGGCCTGAAAATCGCCACCCAGATCGACGTTGGCAATCGGCCACCGTCAACTATGGCGGCCTATTATGCCCGTGACTACCGGGATGCCCTCACCCGCCTTGCTCGCTTCAAGCAACTGTGTTCGTCCGAGGAACTGCAAATCAAGGTGAGCAAGGACGAGTGCGTGATCGAGCCTGTGTGGCTCCACGCGCGGGAAGAAACGCCGCCTTTGTTGACAGACGCCGCCTTCGTCTCCTTCGTTGAACTTGGTCGCCGCGGCACAGGGCATTTGGTGACGGCGAAAAGGGTCGAGCTGAAGCGCAGCGCGGAGGCGACCGGCTTCCACGAAGCCTATTTCAAGGGCCCGATCACCTTCGGAGCGCGACGGAATGCTCTCGTCCTGCACGCGACTGATCTAGATCGGCCGTTCCTTACCTACAACGCCGAGTTGCTTGACATGTTGAATCCGCAGCTCGAACGCGCGCTTGAAGAGCGCCGTGCGCAAGGTTCGATCAGTGAGCAGGTGAAATGGATTCTCAAACGCCTGCTCGCGGGAAGCCGGCCGGAGATAACGGCCGTGGCGCGCGAGCTCGGGTTGGGCGATCGGACCTTGCAGCGTCGAATCATCGATGACGGCGCAACCTTCCGGCAGTTGCTTCTTGAGGTGCGGCAGGAACTGGCGCACGAGTACCTCAACCGCCCGGAGATGGATGTCACGGAAGTGGCATTTCTGCTCGGCTACGAGGATTCGAATTCTTTCTATCGAGCTTTCCGAACGTGGGAGGGGACAACACCCTCCGAGTTGAGGGCAGCGCTCAGACGATCTGAAACTAGGCAATAAGTGCAAGAGGACAGGGCCTGGGTCGATCGTGGCTACCTCGCAACGTCCTATGGGAATTACCTTTATCAGCCACAGGGGGTCTGTCGCGCGGCTCAGGAGGACTTCCCGACGTGGTCCTTACTTGTGGGCGGACCTTCACCCGCGGTTATCGGCTTCAGCAGCCCAGTGCGCAGAGGCATCGCGGCCTGACGGCTGACGGCCTCGCTATTCGCGCCGAGGGGAGTTCGCGAGTGTCCGGTATCGGGACAATCGGACCTTGGCCGCGATCGGCAGATAATGGCCGATGCCGGTCGGCGGGCGAAGCGCGCTACCCCATAAGCGCCGTATACCGGGCGGTCGTGGGCGCTCGGGGCGCGAGCCGCCAGCGCACCGCGGGTACGTCGGCTAAGTACATGCTGAATGCCACACACGCTCGGTGCTCGATCGCGCAACACGCGGCGAACTTGCAGCAGTCACACGGTGCGACTTCGGACAGTCGCGCGTGGGCATGGTGAATAGCATGATTGAGCACGTGGCGAGTGTACGCCTGTTCGTCCAGTTTCCGCGGTCGCCGGTACTGAATGGACGCACACCCGGCACGGCCGGCAAAATTCCCGCCATCCCACCGCAGCTCACGGACTACGAGTTCTGGCTCTACCGGTTTGCGGGTGAGCGCTTCCACGCCTTGAAATGCTTCTTCGATGCTCGGAGCGATAGCTCGTCCTACATTGCCGGACTAGCAGTCCCAACGGTGGCCACGCGCCGGCGCGTAAAGTACGCAGCCAAATCATTGCACCCCGCGTAGTTCGATTGATTCAGCTTCTGATATATCTTCACAAGCGCCGATACGGTGAGTTGAATCGTAGCCGGATTTTGCCGGACTCCGGTGGAGCCGCCCAAGTACTTGATTATATGGCGGAGAGGGTGAGATGCGAACTCACGAGCCCCGTGAAGGGCCTCCGGTTTTCAAGTCAGGCGACTATCACTTACTCGGTACGCCAGATGTTCCCGAAGCGCTCGCGGAAGGCCCAGAAGACCATCCCATCGTGCCATAACCCCCGACCACTTAGGTGCCGGAGGCACCGTGACGACAGGGGTTTGCCCGACGGACCCGAAACGCCGTTCTTCAAGGATCGGCAGGGTAACCCGCGCTACATCGCGTTCCTTACGTTCCGCGCAGCCGCCGGGGAAGTAAACCGGAACCGCTTCACTCCCAATTCGATCACGTCGCCGTCAGAAACGCGCGCGTGCCGAATGCGCTGACCGTTCACGGTCACACCATTTACGCTGCGGAGGTCCTGGATAAATGCCCCGTTTCGCTCGATCGTCACGACGGCGTGGCGCCTACTGACTAATGAGTCCTTTAGGCATAAATCACTTTCCCGCGCCCGGCCTATCGTTGTGTGGCGGCCTAGCAGCACCGCCGGCGCGTCGCTGTCGTCGAGTGGGACGAGCGTTGCGCCGTCGTCCGGAAACTCGTTTCCGCGCTCAATCCCGACCTTGATCGGAGTCAACACCTGGGTACTGGTGTTCGCATCACTCTCGAGACGTCGCATCTGAAGTTCCCGTTCGCCCAGGGCGTCGCGCGTCCGCTCGAGTTCTAATGCGAGTTCCTGCTGCGTGGCGTCCAGGTCATTCGCGCGCTCGCTCTCGCGCTGCAGTTCAGTGCGGACGCGCCCGAGTTCCAGCGCGAGTTCCTGCTGCGTGGCGTCCAGGGCATTCGCGCGCTCGCTCTCGCGCTGCAGTTCAGTGCGGACGCGCCCGAGTTCGTTCTCGAGCGGGCGTCGCGACGCCTCGGCCTGTTCTGCCAGCACTTCGGCATGGGCGAGCTCCACCTGCAGATTCGCAAGCCACTCGGACTGGTATGTCGCTTCGCGCTCAAAATTCGCCAGCCGGCGCTCACTTGTAGCGAGCTGCTCGATTTGCATCTTGAGCTCCCTCTCGGTCGACTGGGCCGCCGCTGATAGGTCCGTCGCATGGCGCATCGCTGCCTGCAGCTGTGCGTCCAGGACACTGGCTCGGCTGTGCTCGTCCGCCACCTCGCGTTCGCGAGTTTCCGTCAACGCGTTCGCGCGTGCTGCGGCCTCGGTCTGCGCTTGCAGCTGCTCGCTTAAGTCAGTCGCGAGCGACTCGAGTTCAGCCATGCGCACCGCATGGACTGAATTGTTTGTGCGCATTGTACGCAGTGTCTCCTCCAGAGCGGAGCGTGCGGCACGCGACTCGACAAGTTCCGCTTCGCGGGCAGCGATGGACTCAATGCTGCGCCGGTAGCGCTCCTCCAGCGCCTGGAACTCGGTGGCCAGCGTCTCTGCGGCAGCACGTACTTCCTCGTGCCTGATTGCGGAGCTTTGCTGCTCGCGCAAGCGGATCGCGGCGAGTTCCTCGAACGCGGTGGACTGAGCCGTGTGCTGTGCCGTGACGTGCGCGATGGCGGCGTCGCGCTGGGCAAGCTCGGCACGCAATTTGTCGATAGTCGTGACGAAGTCCGCGCGTTCAGCGTCGTTGGCGCGACAAAGGGCGGTGTGTAGCGCCTTCTGCGCGCCTTGGAGCTCAAGCGCAAGATTATCGGCTCGAGCCTCTGCTTCGGCGCGCGCTGCTTGCAGTTCCGCCAGAACGCGGTTGTTGATGCGCGTGCGCGCGTCTTGCGCCGCGATCCACGCTTCGATTTCCCGCAGCGTCTCGATCGGAGATAGCTCCGCCAATGTGTGTGGTCGGCTCTCGTCCCAGCTGCTGTCCGAAGTTCTTAGCTCGCTCGACTCGCCATTTTTGTCGCCACAGGCAAGTCCTGCGGCGTAAGAAGCGACATCCAGCGACAGCAGTTCGCCTGGCTTTCCGAGGCCCGCTTCGGACTCGTCTGGGTGCTTAGCTTGCTGCACCATGATGGGTTCCTGTTGTTCTTATGCAGACCAGTCCAGCCCTACCGTACTGCCGCTTCGGCGGCCCGGCTGCGGTCGGGTCTTTGATCCCCAATTGCTTAAGCCTGCTCCCCGGCAGGTCGGGTCGTCAACCGGATGCGACAGGCGCCCTGTGGGGCCATCGGAAGGGCACCTAATGATGGCAGGTGTGCATTAAGGCGGGGATATGACTTAAGGCGCCGAGCTGACTAGGCATCGGCCAACGAACGCCTTCCCTCGCGTCGCTCGGACGTACGCACTCGGTGGAGCGTGTTCTCGGCCCGCTCGCGGCCCGGACAGTACGATGATCGCCACGTAGCCCATTGATCCAGGCCTGCAGCAGCCGGCGGTGAAGGCACCGGATCACGAAGGCCTATATTTTGGCGGAGAGCGTGAGATTCGAACTCACGAGGCTTTTGCGAACCCTCCGGTTTTCAAGTCCCACCACTCACCCGATAATGCATTCTAGGCACGCGTGGACGCACAATTCCGCTGATGTTAAAGAACGACCTTCAGGCTTGAAATCCCAACTCCTGGGCGCTACTGCAACACGAACTGCAACATGCGCGCAGTTACAAGCTTTAGAAGCGGTGGGTCGATCCTGTGCCCCACTGGACCTTTACGCACTGAGTTCGACGTGTTGGGCGCCTGCCCAGTCTTCCCGCGTAAAGTGCACGGCAATTTTGCAATCGCTCTCGTCTCGGTGAACCATCGAGGGCGTCGCAAGCCAGGGTCGGCCGAGGGATAGACCGTCATCAGAACCCAAACCAAGGTAGGCATAAGACCTCCGGCTATTTCGGCTTTACTTTGGTACGAGCCGACCACAGCACGGCCGCGCGCGGCGACGCAAGTTTCGCGCTGCGCACTGGCTTACAGAATTGCGAAATAGCGTGCCCTTGTCAGGAGGGAATGCGCGTTGTCATAACGCCGTGCCGACTCCGGAAAGCCGCGAACACCCCGGCGAGAGGGGCGTGTTGGTCCGTTCGTACGTCCATATTGATGGCGGCGGGGGGTTCGATCCCCTCAGCCGGCACCAACTCGTCGTGGTCTATTCCCGGCGCATGGCACGGGCGTCAATGATCCGCGGCTGACAAGAACAGCGACCCGTATTGCCGCGCCATGCGGGCGCCGAACAGCGCGCGTCCCATGTACGACCAATGCGAACGGTCCCGGTACAGGAAATTCCCGTTCCCGATCGACACCTCACACTGTGACGCGACTTTCGAGCAGACCAGCGGTTCCCGATCGATAAAATCCAGTCCGTTGCTCGATGCCGCCCTTCTCAACTCCTCATTGATCTGCAGATCCTCCTGGGACTGTTCCCGATAGAACAGCGCGTTGAGGCTCCGCATCCGGTTGGCATCCAGGAAGCGAAGACTGCTGTCGAATGTAGGAAATGCCGCGTTTTGGCCTACCACCACTATCTTGGCTTTCGTCAGACTCCTCAGCAACGCCAGGCCTTCGTCAAATCCCTTTACCGTCTCGTCATCCCAATAGTTGGCGATCAACAGGTAATCCGCGGCAGCGATCGCGCGGTTGCTCTTCAGCGCCTCGATCTCGGACTCGCACTCGGTCTTCGTGCCCACGAGCTGCGTCATCCACGTCCCGGTGTGACGTGAGGAGAAGCATGGATCGTCGAAGAGCATACGAGCAAAGTCGTAACGGTCAACGCCGAGACCCAGGAGCAGCGCAGCCGCGACATCCTTGCTGTGGGAGTCACCGACGACCATGATTCTGCGGCGCCCGCTATCCGGCGCAAACTCCCCTTGCTTCACTTGAGCGTCCAACTGAAGCTGTTTGCTGTCTTCCTCGACCCGCTCGAGCTCGGCGGCGTCGATGTACAGGACGGGCCCTCCCCACCTCAAGGAACCCTTGGCCCAGATGATGGAGGCGGGAAACAGGAGAAGAAACGTCGCAGCCACGCACGTCAGGCCGAGCGCGGCCTTAGATGGAAAGCGGACTCTGGTCGGATTGCGAAACGGCTGCTCTATGAACGTGTACATCAGCGCCGCAATGAGGATCGCGGCGACGCTGATCCCTGCCTGCTCCAGATGAGTGAGGGGCGCGAGCCGGTGGTACTTGTAGAAGACAATCAACGGCCAATGTACCAAGTAAAGTGAGTAGCTGATCTTGCCTATTCCGACGGCCAGCCAGTTCGCGAGGATCACGCGCAGGCCGCTGGCCGTCCCGCCGAATATCACCAGTCCCGTACCGAGACACGGCACCAGTGCATACACCCCAGGAAACGGCGTGGTGCTCGTAAAGCAGAACACGCCGATGAAGATCAGTCCGAGACCGAGAATCAGCGCGATGTGCGACAAATACCGGTTCCCTGGCCGGTGATCGACCAGCCATACCATCATCGCGCCGATGCAGAACTCGAATATGCGTCCGTGGAGCAGAAAGAATGTTGCATTTTCCTTCCCAATGGCGATGTAGTATTCCGCCAGCAGGATGGACACCAGGAAAGCCGACGCAAGCACCACCCACAGATACCGGCGGGCGTACCGAAATGTCAGCAACATGGCGAGGGGCCAGATCAGATAGAACTGCTCCTCGACTCCCAGGGACCATGTGTGAAGCAGGGGCTTGTACTGTTCCGCGACGCCGAAATAACCGCCGTCGAGCCAATAGAAGAAGTTCGACGCTGCGGCAAGCGCGTACACCACCTCGCCGGCGCAGTGTTGCCAGTACGCCCGATCGAAGATCAGGCGCGCGGCCACGAAGGTCAAGGCGACTGTCATGATGAAACTCGCAAACAATCGCCGTGCGCGACGTGCGTAGAACGCTCCAAACGAGAACGTCCCCGCCTCAATCTGATCCCTGATCAGCCGCGTGATCAGGAAGCCGCTGATCACGAAGAAGACATCGACTCCCACCCATCCACCGCTAATACTGCTCGGGGCAAGGTGGAAGAACATGACGCTGAGCACGGCCACGCCCCTGAGGCCATCGATGTCTGGGCGGTATTTGTCGTGGGTCGAGATCGTTTGCCCGGAGGCGCCAGGGGCGTCGGACGGGAACTGCAGAATGCGCCTCAGTCGCTGCATTCAGGGATTCGGCTGGGCGAAATTTGCGTTGCGCGAGGCAGTGTCGCGCGACGCCTCCGGCTCAGACGTGCATTTTCCAGGCGGATGCCGCACCCACGAGGTCGGGCCGATTCCGTTGAAGGGGCGCCTCGGCGTCGGCCAGGTGGCAGCGAGGAAACCCTGAGTCGGTACAGCCATTATCGTCCGTTCAGGATTGTCCATACGTGAATTGTAGCCGATCCCGAACCCCTAGCCAGGCCGCTTGCGGCGGAGCGGCTCCTCGCCGCCTGCGCCGCCAACCGTCGGCATTAACGTGCAATCGTCACATTGAACATATCCGGGATCGACAGAGAATCCGGTGCCTGCTCCACGCACTACGTTGTCTTGAAGGACAAATGGCGCAGTGGGTGGGAAGAAGAGCACCGTCTCAGGTTCAACGAAGAAGCCAGTGCCATTCCCGATGGCCTCGTTTCCCGATAGAAGGATTTCTCCACGGTACCCGACCGGTGGGCAGGTCAGCTGTGAGCCCGGCGGACACACACAGCCAGGAGCGACTGGATTGCACTATCGGGTCCATTGCCAAATCCCCTCCCGTCCCTGAGGTCGACGTTTCCACTAACCGTCACACCTGCCTCCGGTATAGCCCAACCTATCGAGATCGACCGCGACTCCAATGGCATTCCCGCCAGTGATCGTGAACCCGTGCACGTTGGCGCCAAAGACCGCGCCATCCGCGGTGATGTCCACAGTCACGGCGAATCTTCCTGTGGAAGGGTCGCTGTCGATACTCGTCCGCGCGGCGCCTTCGACGGAGTAGATTCGTACTGGCTTGTTAACGCACACAATGCATCCTTGGAACCCTTGATCAAGCGTGTAGCCTGGAAACATGGTCGCGTGCTGGTCACCTGGTCCCGTGAAGGTGCCAGCACCACTTAGGTCGCCATACCGTCCTGCTCCCACCCAAATCGTCTCGTTGATGGCCGCGTTCTCAATCGCTTGACTGATGGAGCGGCAGGGGCTCGCGGTCGATCCGCAGCTACCGCTGTCCGTTCCGTAGTTGGTCACATACACGGCAGCACCAGAAACCCCAGGCACACCCGCGATCAACATCGCAATCAGAGTCGTAGGCGTGACTTCTAAGTGCTGTCGTGTGCGTTGTCCGCACTGCGAGCGCTGACCACGTGACGTGAGTAGTATTTTGATGCATATCCCATACCATGCAGTCAGGCAAGAAGGAAATCAATGCGTTGCTACGCAGCCGGGTGAGAAACTGACTACGCGTGACTCAGCGATGTAGGAAATGCCGACGCGGTAGCTCCAGCAGTCCGTGACAATCTGGGTGATGGTTTAGGTCGCGGAAGGAAAGGATTCGCCCCATTCGGTTGCTTCGTGTTTCTCCTGGCTACTCCGCGCCGCCTCGAACTTCTCCGTCAGTGCTGCCGCACGTTTGACGGTGTTCTCAATAGGCCCGCGCATTCCCGGATTAGCTATCCGCTTCGCTGCCTGCTCTTCCTGACGAGCCCGCGCAGGGCAGGCACGAGCCGCGGTTTCCAGTTCGAGGTCAGTGAGGTCGAGCGGCGTGCGTGAAGTTTGCCGCCGGCTGGGACACCGCCGGGCCTGAGCAGTTCGAATCGCCGTCACTTTTTGCCCTCCGTTACTGATGTACCTCAGTGAGGCCGAACTCGGACTTAGGTAACCGCCGCCGGATTGTCCGGCGCCATCATCAACCATAGGAGAGCGCCATGAACAAGATAGAAGACCGTCGCGCCGCACTTAATGATGCGCCGCGTCTTGATGCCGTGCAGATCACGGGTACATAGGAAAAATCAACAGATCAGCCGACCCTACTACAGAGGGCTGGCGGTGATAAGCGGGGGAAATAAGCAGCTTGGCGTTGTTTGAGAAGGGGCGGCATGTGAACACACCTCTGCGCGAGGTCTTTCACCAACGACTCCTAAGGCCCAGAATGAATACAGAGCAACTCCAAATCCTCGCCACATTGATATCGCTGTAGCTGTAGCTGTCGCTGTGCGCCTGCGGTGGCGGTGGCGGTGGCGGCACGAGTCAGTCATTGAGCAATCCGCCCGTATCCAGCGGATCTAGTTCCAACCTCGTCCCGACGATCAGTCTTCTCTCTCCGAACTGCGCTCCCGCCGGAGAACAGTTCATTGATGGAGCAGATAATCAATTGACAGTAGTTGGGTCAAATTTTGTGGCGGATTCAGTCGTGCGCTGGAACGGCAGCGACCGGACGACCACTAGCAATGGAAGCATTAACGGACTAACTGCTCAGATGTCGGCGAGTGACATCGCTGCAGCCGGGACAGCCGTGGTCATTAGTCTTCAATCCTGCAACCGGCGGGGGTAGTTCGAACCCGTTGACCTTCACCATAAACGCAGGAGCGGTTGATCCGCAGGCAATCACTGTGGACCCTGCCGGAAAGTTCGCCTATGTAATAAGTCAGCTCGATTGGGAAATGCCTTCCTGGCGGCCTTATTTTGGCGGAGAGGGTGAGATTCGAACTCACGAGGCTCTTGCGAACCCTCCGGTTTTCAAGACCGGTGCAATCAACCGCTCTGCCACCTCTCCGTTGAGGTATCTGGCACCGCGCCATTTTAGCAGGACGGCACCGATGGAAGACTTCTCGCGAATACCCCTGGGTACAGCGCGGAACTAGTGGGTGCTCACACAATCGTAGACCGTCTGGCCTTCCGCCCGCTTTGCCTCAGCGTGCTTGCCCTGACTCGCGCAGTCCCCTTCTGCCCGCTCGAGCTGACGCGCCTCCATGGCTTCCTGGGACTGCGGCCGCATCGCATTGGGCGAGGACGGATTGTCGATGGGCGGAGAGTTTGCGCACGCCACCAGGTACCCGGCACACGCGAGAATGCCCCACTTCATGCTTCGTGCTCCTTTAGGCACTTCACGGGCAGTGTAGTGTGTGCAGTGCATCGTCCGCCAGCGAGAAACGCGCCGTCCGGATCGCCGCCGCAGGCGGGACACCGGCTTGCACGGGAACGCAAGCGCCTCGCGATTTATACTTAACCCATGCGTGAGCGAGGGATCCAATGACCGCGCGGTGGTTCATTCTCAGCGGACTGTCCCTACTTCCCGCGGCCGCGGTGGCCGACGCGACGACACAGATGAGCTGCCCGCAGCTACTGGAACAGATCAAGACCCTGCGAACGATGGCCCCGGTCTACAAGCTCAGCGGGACAGGCCAGCGGCACTACATCGAGGACGGCGACCGCCCCGCCGAACTGGCGCATCTGCAGCGGCTCGCCGGAGCGGTCTGCAGCGAGGACCCCAAAGCGAAAAAGCAGCAGCAGGAAGAAGCCGCTCGCCTGCATACCGCGCTTTCCCCGGAGTGCGCCGTCGCGCGCGATCAGCTGTCCGCCATGCAGTCACGCAGTTCGCGCGAAACCGCCGGCTCGATTGAGCAGCAGCGTCGCCTCGTGAGCACGAACTGCCCGGTCGTGGAGGCCCGAGGCCGCTGGCTCGTGCAGTGGGACGGCCGAAGCGCGCTGCTGCCTCCCGCGGACTGAAGCCCGCTGTCAGCGCAGGGCTGCGAGAAATTTCAGGGACTGCGCAAGTGCCTGCTGAGCTTCCGCGGTCTGCAGGTTGAACTGATACTCATGCGGGAGCTGCGGCACGTGGCCGGCAGGGAAGAACAGGGTGCGGACAGTCACGCCACGGCGCTCAAGCGCCCCCGCCAGCGAGTGCGATTGTGCTGACAGCGAGTCCGCGTTCCCGACCGAGATGAAGCTTGGAGGGAACTGGGGGGTCAGATAATCGACGACCCTGAGCGTTGGCAAGAGCGGATCGTTCGCGAAGTCGCGTCGCCCAAAGTAGGACCAGAGTACCGTTTGCATGAACCAGCTGGGCGCTGCGTCCGGCCTCGCCGGCGGCACATCGTACGGGCCGCAGTAAAGCAGCACACCGGCGATCTGCCGTGGCTGTAACGCCGGAACGATTCCGAGGATGCGCGCGTAAGCTGGGGAGGTAATGACATTGGCCAACTGCGCCGCGATCAGCGCGCCGGCCGAGTCGCCCGCCAGCACTATCCGGCCCGGATCGACGTGCAGACGCGCTGCCGCGCGGGTGAGATATTCGAGCGCAGCATCGACCTGCCGCAGCGGAGTCGGGTATCTGTGCTCCGGGGCAAGCGCGTAGTCCACCGTCGCCACCGTGTAGCCGCCCGAGGCCAGAATCCTCGCGTAGTTTGCGACGTCCTGCTTGCTGCCCGCGAGGAATCCGCCCCCGTGTATCCATACAACCGTCAGATGCGCCGTACCTTCCCTGGTGGCTGCTGCGGGATAGAACACATCCAGGCGCTCCCGTGGATCACTCGGATCGTAGCGTTGATTGAGCTCTGCGGAGACGCCCGCCGGAACACGGTCGGCAAGGGCGCTATTCATCTGCCGCCCGCCGATATCGAACGCCAGGCGAATCACCAGCGCTGAGGGCCACGGACTTAGTTGCAGGGCGATGGACACCGCGGCCGCCAGGGCGGCACAGAGCAATACGATCCGCGGAAGCATTCGTATAACGGGGCGCATTCGGCCTTAAACCAACCCCGGAGGAAGCGCATCAAAGAGAGCGTAACACCCCTGAAATCTGGGCCACCGGGGAGCATGGGGACGAACCCGTTGACCGCGAGGATGGGCCCGTTCCCTGCCCACTGACCGGCTCGGGCAGGGTGGTGTCTGATACGTACATCGTAGCTTTGGACCGAAAGGAAAGACTCATGAAGACCACGACGGCGGTAGGAATAATGGGATCCGTAATCATCAACGTAATGCTGGGAATCATCATCGCGGCCGTGTTCAGCGTCGCGCCGACAGCGCAGGCCCGCGAAGTCGCGCAGTGCCCCGCGCAGCATCCCGAGCACGCCACCACCCAGCCGGTACTGGAGCGTGGGCGCAGCGGTGGCCATCTGGTCGCCGTGCGGATGGGCTGGGAAGCCGGCTGAGCTAATTCGAGGCGGGTGGCCCCGGAACGCCTACGCAGCCGGGGCCGCGACTCGGGTCGCATGGGCCGAGCGCAGCATCGAGACGGCGGCATAGGTGACGACGACAATAATGAGCCAGCGCATGGCGGTGAGTGGCAACTGCTTGACGATGAAGAAGGCCACCAGGACGCCGAAGACCCCGCCGAACGCGAGACCCAGCGAAGTGCCATGGGAAAAGCGCCCGGAGCGGAAGAAACCGAGACTGGCGACCGGCTGCACCATGCCATCGCTGCCCATCATGATCGGGAATGCCGCCAGCGGATGCATACCGAGCAACGAAAACACGATCACGCTCGGCGCGTAGTTGCCGATGCCGATGCACATGAGCGCACCCAGCACGAAGTTAACGCCGACGGCTACGAGGAAGCGCCAACCGCTGAGTGAGAATTCCGTACCACCCGGCGGAAAGGCGCCGAGGTTGCGCATGACGAAGAACGTCGCGGCGACCAAGAGCGCGATTCCCATGAAGAGCTGAATCGTGCGCCGCGGCAGGCGGCTGACGATGCCCGCCCCCAACCATGCCCCCAGCGTCGCGCTGCCAATCGCGCAGGCAAGCAGCGTCGGGTCCACCGTTACCGCAGTGACATACAGGATCGTCGAGAGGAATGCCGACGAGTTGTGTCCCACGTTGAGCGTGCCGGGTATCAGCTCATCGGCGGGACGGCGGCGAAACTTGAACAGCGCGGTGGTCGGTGCAAAAGACCCGATGCCCAGGGTGTCGAGGAAGTCGGTGAAGAGCCCAATGGCCACATCCCCGAGAGTCGGTCGCCCGGTCAGCCGATGGCGACGCACGGCCCAGATCCAGCCAAACACGAACAGCACGTTGATCAGCACCAGCGCGATCAGCAGCACGGTCTTGGTCACGTTCATGAAGGCCCCGTGCTCATGCTTCAGGCTTGCGGGCGTGTCCACGCGTCCGCGAGGCGCAAGTACTGGATCGTGGCGCGCACGCCGAGACGACTGAAGGCGTGCAGGCGTATCGGGCGCACCGGCGTCACGGGAAAGCCCAGCGTCGCGGGCGACTCGCCGAGCGCCCAGCGTGCCAGGATCCCCCCCATCACCGTGGCCATCGCCACCCCGCGGCCATTGTAGCCAAGACCGGCGTACATACCCGGTGCGAGCTCGTGCAGGTGCGGCAGGTGGTCCTGCGTCAGGGCGACGAACCCGCCCCAGTGGTAGTCAAAGCCGATTCCCTCGAGCTGCGGATAGATCTCGCGCACGGCGCGATAGTGATGGCGCGCGGTAAAGGTCGTGGGTGCTGCGGTGTACGCGCCCCGCGTTCCCATGACCAGGCGACCGCTGCGGTCGAGGCGAAAGTAGCGCAGCAACCGGCAGGTGTCCGACGCCGCCTGCCCCTCGGGCAGAATACCCGCACGCAGCACGTCGGACAGCGGCGCGGTGGCGACCTGAAAGGAAGGCACGGCGACCACGGAGCGGCGCAGCGGATCCGTCAGCGAGCCGGTGTAAGCATTGGTGGCCACGATGACGAGCGGCGCGCTCAGGCTGCCGCCCGGGGTGTCGATCCGGTAGGCCTGGCCTTCCCGTGCGAGCTTCAGCGCCGGGCTGTGGGTATACAGCTGCCCACCCTGTCGCAGCAGCGCATGGGCCAGGCCACGTACGAAAGCGAGCGGCTGCACCGTGCCGCCGCGTCGGTCGATAAGGCCGCCGCAGTAGCCACTGGAGCCCGTCAGCCGCTGCACCTCCGTGCGCGACAGCAGTTCCACCGCGGCGCCGCGGCGGCGCCACTGCTCGACGCGCGCGGCCTGCGTGGCCAACGCGACCTCGGAAGCGGCCGGCTGGATCCAGCCGTTGCGCCGGGCATCGCAAGCGATGCCGAGCCGTTCGATGAGTTCGAAGACCACGCTCGGACCCGAGGCGACCGTATCGATCAGGGTCCGGCCTGCGGTGGCACCCAGAAGCTCTTCCAGCTTGTCCGGATCGTGCTTGACTCCGGGGATCACCTGGCCGCCGTTCACACCAGAGGCGCCTTCGCCGACCTCGGCGCTCTCCAGCACCGCGACGTCGCGGCCGGCCTGCGCCAGGTGCAGTGCCGCGCTCAATCCGGTGTAGCCGGCACCGATCACCGCGATCTGCGCGTTGCGGACCCCATCGAGGCGGGCGCACTCGGGTCCCGGGGGCGCGGTAACGGACCACAGCGACTGCAGCGCTAAGGCGGGCATCGGAGGTCTATCGATTATCGATTCTTATCAATCGTGTGGGTCGCAAACTCTACGGCAGGAGGCACTGTCGGTCAAACCGCGGCCCGCCGCCGCACGCCATCTTTCCCCCTCATCGGGGTTGTGCCAGACTCATTGCAAAGCCGTCGTCGCGGGCGCGCCCGGGATGTAAACCGCACCTCACCAGCGTGTCCGGCTTGGGGAAATCGATGCGATCAGCACCACTTGTGGCTGCAGCAGTACTGGGTTTTTGCGCGCCGGGCGCCGGGGCGGCCGCTCCGCCGCCGCCATTGGCCGCCGAGCACCTGACGGTCGAGAAGCTGCCGCCGAAGAGCCCGCATTGGCTTTACGTCTTCGATACGGCCTTCGACAACGAGATCGACTTTCGCGTCCATCTTTATGACGGGGACACTTATCGGCGTCTGGGTCAGATCGATGCGGGGTTTACGGCGCAATTCAATCTCTCCCCGGATGGCTCCAAGACCGCGGTCGCCACCACCTATTTCGCCCGCGGCAGCCGCGGAACGCGCACCGACCTCGTCGAGTTCACGGACAATGCCACACTCTCTCCGGCCGGAGAGATCGTGTTGCCGAACAAGCGGGCAATGACCGCGCCGAATCTGTTCGGCGTGGCCTACAGCGAGGATGGGCACTTCGTCTACGCGTCCTACGTGACGCCCGCCGCCTCCTTCGGCGTGCTCGACCCGACGCACCTGAAGGTATTGAGCGAGATCGATACCGCAGGCTGTGTGCTCGTGATCCCCTCCGGTCCCAACCGCGTTTCCTCGATGTGCGAGAGCGGCCGCTTGCTGACGGTCACACTCGATGCGGATGGGCACGAAAGCTCGCGGTCGATGTCCGAACCGTTCTTCAATCCCGATACCGACCCGGTGTTCGTCCAGGGAATCCCCATCGACAAGGGCTTCGCGTTCCTGTCGTTCCTGGGAGAGGTGCACGAGGTCGACTTCTCGGGCGATAAGCCCGCATTTGCGCCCGCCTGGTCGCTCGTGACGGCGGCGGAGAAGGGCCATTGGCGTCCCGGGGCAGAACAGGTCGGCGCAATCCATCGCAAGCTCGGTCGGCTGTATGTACCGATGCACGAGGGCGGTGAAGGCACCCACAAGGACGGCGGCACCGAGATCTGGGTGTTCGACATGGGCACGCACAAGCGTCTGGCGCGCTGGCCCGTGCACGCAAGTGGCCTGAAGAATGTGCTCGCCATCCAGGTCTCGCAGGATCCGGCGCCGCTGCTGTTTGCCGCGACCGCGAATGCCGACATCGCCATCTTCGATGCGCTCAGCGGGCAGATGAAGCACCTCGAGAAGCATCTTGGCCAGACGCCGTGGATGATGCTCAACCCTTGAGACTGCGGGGCACCTGATGCGTTCTCTCGATCGATTCTTTGAACATTCATCGCGCTCCCTGGCGCGGCGCACCTCGCGGCGCAGCCTGCTCGGCACGCTCGGCCAGGTGCTGACCGGCGCAGCGCTGCTGCCGCTGCTGCCCATCGATCGCGCCGGCCGCGCGCAGGCCGCTGAAGGCAAGCCTAAGGCGAGCGGCCCGGAAAGCTGCGACTACTGGAAGTACTGCGCGATCGACGGGTTCCTGTGTTCCTGCTGCGGTGGCACCTCGACCTCCTGCCCCCCGGGGGCGGCCCCCTCCCCCATCACCTGGATCGGCACCTGCCACAATCCGGGCGATGGCCGCGATTACATCATCTCGTACAACGATTGCTGCGGAAAGACCAGCTGCGGCAACTGCGAGTGCAATCGCAACGAGCGCGAGAAGCCGCCCTATCGTCCCTCGCGCAACAACGATCTGAACTGGTGCATGGCCAACGCCGACGCGAACTATCACTGTTCCGTGTCGGTGATCCTCGGGGTCGCTGAAAAATGATTCGGTGTGCCGTCGCGCACGGCGGGGCGCTGCCGCGCGCCTGCGCGTTTATCGGCGCTCTGGTTTTCTCGGTTTCCCTTGCGGCGGCCGATACCCCCGCACCAAAGTTCCCCGCTGGCGCCGCGAGCTTCCAGGCGAACTGCGCCGTGTGCCACGGCGCCCAGGGGGGCGGACTGCCCTCGCTGGCACCGCCGCTGACGTCCTACCCAGCACGCTACGCGGCCAGCGTCGAGGGACGGCGGCAGCTGGCCATGACAGTGCTCTACGGACTCTTTGGCGACATAACCGTCGATGACAAACATTTCGACTTCAAAATGCCGGATTTCTCGCGTCTTGACGATGCGACGCTCGCCGCGACGCTCAATTACGTCGTGTTCGATCTCGGCCACGCCGCCACCGGCGTGCAGCCCCTGAGCGCTGCGGACGTCGCGGCGGAGCGCGCCCGGCCGCTCGATGGCGCCGCCGTGCGGGAGCACCGCAAGGCCGTCGCGCCGCCGGCGCAGTAGGTCTCATGGCGCGCGTACCGTTCGCCGCAGCTGCGGCCGTCGCGATGCTCCTGGCGGCCGACGCCGCCACCGCAAGTCCGGCGCAGGACTACATGCTCTACTGCATGGGCTGCCACGGGGATACCGCTCACGGGGTTCCCGGAAAAGTTCCCCCATTGGCCGGCGTGCTGCCGCTGTACATGCGCACCAGCGAGGGACGCAACTATGTGTTGCGCGTTCCGGGGGCCGCAAACTCCGTGCTTTCGGATGAAGGGCTGGCCGGCGTACTCAACTGGCTCGCCGCGACTTACCCCGCTGCCGGCCAGAATCCGCCCGCACCATTCACCGTGGCGGAGGTCACCAGTGCCCGTCACGTCCCGCTGGCCGACGTGCAGGCGACCCGTGGCGCGGTCGTACAGGCTCTGGCGAGTTCCGGCCCGGCGCCGGGGCCGGCCTACTGACCCGTTGCGGACGTTGTTGAGGGTACTGCTCATGCTTGACCCGTGGCGCCCGTCCTTGCTGGGCGCACTGCTGAGCGTCGCTGCCGTGGGAACGGTCCTCGCCGCCGCGCCCAGGTCCGCCGACCTGGTCGTGCGCAATGCCAAGATCTATACCGTGGACAAGGAACGCTCGATCGCGCAGGCGCTCGCGGTCAAGGACGGTCGGGTGGTATTCGTCGGCTCCACGGCCGCCGTCCAGTCGTGGGTCGGTCCCAACACCCGCATCGAGGACCTCGGCGGGAAGCTCGTGCTTCCCGGTCTGATCGACGCGCACATCCATCCGCTCGATATTGCCGATCTCGACGTCTGCGACCTGGATGACCATGAAGTCACCCTCAAGCAGCTCTCACAGTTTGTGGTGGAGTGCCTGGCACACTACAAGACTCCGCCCGGGGGCTCGCTGCGTGTATTCCAGTGGAACTACTCCGCCGGCAATCAGCCGGACGCGCAGCACCGGACCCTGCGCGCGGCGCTGGATGCGGCTTCCACGACACGCAAGATTGAGCTGCTGGGTGAGGATGGTCACCATGGCGCCTTCAACAGCCTCGCGCTGGCGCAGGCCAGGAACGCCTCCGGCCAGGTGGTGGGGTTGTCCAAGGCAACGCTGGCCAGTGATTTTGCCGTCTACAAGCCTTTCATAGGCGTTGACGAGAACGGCGAGCCCAACGGTGTAGTGACCGAAGACGCGCGTGCGATGGTCAGCCAGCACAGCATGCTCTACCTCGTCCTGGATGAAGTCCTGAAGGTTGCCGAGCGCATTCCCGAGAAGCTCAACAGTGTCGGCATCACGGGCGTACTGGATGCCTTCGCGGCCCCGGAAGGCCAGGTCGTGTACGACAAGCTGCTGGCGAGTGGAAAGCTGACCGTGCGCGTGGAGCTGGCGCAGTTCTACGACCCGTCGGCGACGCGCAGGCCCGACGGCCAGGTGGACTACGAGCATATCCTTGCCCAGGCGAACGTGATCCGTGACAAGTATGCCGCCACGAGCCTCATCCGCGCCGATGTCATCAAGATCTTCGCCGACGGTGTGATCGAGGGTAATCCGTTCGCCATACCGCCGACGCTGCCCGATGGCGCAAGCCTCAGACCCTGGCTGCAGCCGATCTATGCCATCGATTCCAAGGGTCTTCCCACGGTCACCGGCTACGTAGACACCGCCTCGGCGCTGTGTCAGGAGGTGCGTGCGCATCCGGATGACTACACGAGCGCCGATCAGGTGGGAGCGTTCATCAGGGCGCACGGCCACCACCCGGCGCAATGCACGGTCTCTGACGGGCAGCTGCAGCACGAACGCGCCGTCATCCTCGAGTATGCCCGACGCATGCACATCGCCGGCTACAGCCTGCACATCCACGCGATCGGTGATCGCGCGGTGCGCACGGCGATCGATGCAATTGAGGCCGCACGCGCGGCGGACGGGGTCAGCAGCACCCGCGATGCGCTCGCGCACCTGCAGCTCGTCGATCCCGCCGACGTCGCGCGTCTGGGGCGCGATCACCTGTACGTGGCCTTCACCTACGCGTGGATGAACACCGACCCGGAGTATGACCTGACGGTCATCCCGTTCGTGCAGCCGGTCAGCGGTAACAGCTACCAGGCACTACATCCAAGCGGCAGTTACTACGAGAACAATGCCTACCCGGTGCGCGCCGCGAAAGACGCCGGCGCGATCATCACCGCCGGCTCGGATGCGCCGATCGACACCCGCGATCCGCGGCCCTTCATCAACATGGCCACTGCCGTGACGCGGCACCTGCCCGGCCAGCCCGCGCTCGGCCCGCAGCACCGCATCACACTCGCGGAAGTCGTTGAGGCTTACACCATCAACGGCGCGCAGATGCTCAACATCGCCGCCGATGCTGGCTCGCTCGAAGCGGGCAAGTCGGCAGACTTCGTAGTCCTCGATCGCGACATCTTCGCGCTCGCCGCCGCGGGTCATGCCGACGACATCACCAAGACGCGGGTGCTGTCGACGTACTTCCAGGGCAAGCAGGTCTACAAGAACAGGTCCTGAGCGCCCGCGGCCGCGGCGCTAGGCATGCAGCAGTTCGGTGACCGCGCGGTGCGCCTGATCGATGGCGGCATCCGTATAGGCCGCCATGCCGGAGTCCGAATTGGCAATCGCGATCTGCCCGAAGCGGGCACGCGCGATCACCTGCGGCTGCTGCTGCAGCGGCAGCAGCGGGTCAAACAGGGAGTTGAATTCGGGGGCATAGCCGTGCGGCCAGCGATTCACGGTGATGCCACGGATGTCGCGGGCGGGATCAAAGCCGGCCGGCCCCAGCATCCGCGCCAGCTGCGCGCGGATTTCCTGTTCAAACGTAGCAAATGGGGTCGCCAGCAGTTCGGCGCGTCCCGCGCGGTTCTGCTCCCGCTCGCTCAGTCCCGGCTGACACGGGGTGCGCTCCAGGCGCAGCAGCGTCGGCCGCGCGGGGTCTGCGGCCGTGCGGTAGGTACCGATGTCGACGATGGGATTGAGGAACAGATTGCTGAAGTACGCGCCCGGCGCGTAGATCTCGCTCACCCCGAGCGAGCGGAAGGCGCGCCACTCGCGCAGCGCCACGTTGGCGTAGACCAGGGGCGCCTTGACCAGCGCGTGCAGTGCCGCTTGCTGCGTCGCCGGCAGCTCCGGGCAAAGATATGGAATCATCATATTCCAGCAGGCGAGCACGCACTGCCGTGCCTGCACCGCACACGGCACGCCGTCACGCAGGTAAACGACTTCCACCCCGGGCGCCGCGAGGTTGCGGGCGTGGATCACGGTGCTGTTCAGGCGCAGGCGCACGGCGGTCTGCGGCCTATCCAGGCGCCCGTAGTCAAAGCGCGCCGTAATGACATCCTCAACCGTGCTGCCGGGCGCGACGCCCGGAATCAGCCGTCGCACCAGCAGCCGCGCGATGGTCGCATTGCCGTCCGGAAGATGGCAGCGCGCCGAGCCACCGGTCTCAAGATATCCGGCCGCCGTGGGACTCATGCGCGGCGTCGCGCGCCGCGACAGGTCCATCCCCTGGAATCCGGGAAAACCGTAGCCCCACAGATCCAGCGCGGGCACCGCATCGATCCCCACGCCCCACTCGCCGTGCGTCAGCCGCTGGCAGACCAGGAGGGCACCGGGATCCAGCTTGACGAGATCGCGCAGGAAGGCCCGGTAACTGATGCTCGCGAGGTGCTCCTTCTTCTGGGATTCCGTGAGGCCTGGCAGATAGTCGACCCGCGCCTCTTCGAGGCGTGCCAGATCCTCGCGGGCCTGGGTCGACAGTGGTGCGTCCCGCAGGAGCCTGCGCATTGGAACCGAGCGCCAGCCCGCGATCAGTCGATCGGCACCGAACGTCTCGGCGTCGAAGAAGACCCCACCGTGCAGGCCACGGTGCGCGTAGTACTGGGGGTGCTCGATGGCGCGACTGAGTGCCGGGACGTCGATCCCCAGGACGCGCAGCAGCCCCTTGGCCACCGCGCTGTACGGACGCGGGCTGTCGATGTCCAGCGTGCCGCCGTTGACCAGTTGCAGCTGCCCGTCGAGCAGGAATTCGTTGCGCTTCGCATGCCCGCCGAAATCGTCATGATTGTCGAGGATCAGAATGCGACTGCCTCGTGCCGTAGCCGCCTGGTAGAAGTGCGCAGCCGCCAGGCCGCTGATTCCCGCACCGACCACCACGAGGTCGTAGCTTTCCCCGGTGTCCCGCGGGGCCGGCTGGGGCCTGCCGTCACGCAGCGCATGCGCCGCTTCGAATGAGCCGGGATGCGCTCCGCGCAGGCCCTGCAGCGCGGGCGGGTAGTAGCTAGGCTGCGCGCCGTCGGACCCCTCGGCGGCGACGGCGATGCCGCCGAGGAGCGAGCCGCCCAGGGTAGTGGCCGCCCCCAGCAGCGCGCCCTGCAGGAAATCGCGGCGCGGAATGCGGCGGTCCAGTCCCAGGCCAGGCGCCGGGCGCCGCATACCCGGCGGGTGAGGTCTCAAGATTCCAGCGCCGGGCGCGTCGCGGCGCGTGCCTTGCGGCGCGCATTGACGATGAGAAACGCCGCCAGCGCCACCGCCAGAGAAAGAATGCTCGCCTTGAAGTCACGCTGCATGTCGGGTGTCAGCGCCATGCCCACCAGCACTGCCGCCATCCCCCCGAGTGCCAGATAGTTAGCCCACGGGAACAGCCACATCGTGAGGCCCGGCACCGGCGCGCCACTGGCCTCCCGCGCGCGGCGCACGCGCAGGTGCGCGACCACGATCATCATGTAAATGAATACCATCAGCGCGCCGGAAGCGTTGACGAGGAAGGCGAAGACCGTCTGCGAATGCGCGGTGGCCGCGAAGATGCCGAGCACGCCGGCGAGACTGCCCATCCACACCGAGCGCGTCGGCACGCGCCGCGCGTTCAGCTGCACCAGCCACTGCGGCGCATCGCCATGTTCGGCAAGCACGAACAACACGCGCGAGCAGACATAGAACGCGGAGTTAAGGCACGACAGGACCGCGGTCAGGATGATGGCGCTCATGGCAAGGCTCGCCCACCTGAACTGCATCGTGGTAAGGGCGAGCGTAAAGGGCGACTCGCCGGACTTCACGAGGATCCACGGCACCACGGTGACGATGAGCAGCACCGAGCCTACATAGAAGGTAAGAATCCGCACGATCACGGTAGTGCTCATGCGCGCGATCGCGCGCGCCGGCTCCTTGGACTCGGCAGCCGCGATGGTGGTGATTTCCGCACCGGTCAGCGAGAAGTACACCGTCACGGCCCCGGAGAGCACCGCGATCAGCCCACGTGGCGCGAACCCGCCGTAACTGGTCAGGTTACCGAAAGTGTTACCGCTCGGGGAGGTGAAGCCGAACGCGTACGCGGCTGCGAGTGCAATGAACACGATGATCGCCGCGACCTTGATGGAAGCGAACCAGAACTCGAACTCACCATACGAACGGGCCGACATGAGGTTGACCCCGGTCATGACGCCCATAAGGATCAGCCCGAATGCCAACGGCGGAACCTGGTGGAACCAGGCGTGCAGGATGTTGGCTCCGGCAATCGCCTCCACCGGCACGACGATCATCCAGAAATACCAGTACAGCCAGCCGGCCACGAAGCCGCCCCAGTTGCCCAGCCCTGCGCGCCCGAACTCGGTGAACGAGCGCACCTTCGGCAGCGTCATGGCCATCTCGCCCAGCATGCGCATCACGAGCAGCACCAGCGTGCCGGTGATCAGGTAGCTGATGACTATCGCCGGTCCGGTGGCCGCGATCGCCGCGCTGCTGCTGACAAACAGACCCGCCCCGATCATGCCGCCGATCGAGATCATGGTGATATGGCGTGGTTCCAAAGAGCGGCTGAGTTCAGGCATGGCTTTATTCCTTGGGATGACTCAGGCCGAGCGCAGGAGCGACTGCCCGAGCGAGGCGGCGCGCGCCGTCTGCAGCAAGAGCGGGGCGAGCTTGGCGTGCATTTCGGGCAGCGTCCAGCGACTGGTGGGGGCGGAGATGTTGAGCGCTGCCAGCGGCAGCCCATCGACCCCGAGCACGGCGGCCGCGATCGACAGATCACCGCGGTAACACTCCTGGTCGGACCAGGCGTAGCCCGCCTCGCCGGCCTCGTGGATGCGGCTGCAGGATGGCGGCCGGCTCGGTCAGCGTGTGCGGGGTGAGGGCCCTGAGGTCCGAGCGACGCACGACACGTTGCGCGGCGGCGGCGGGCAAGGCGGCCAGATAGGCCCGTCCCGAGGCCGTGCAGTACATCGGCAGGCGTCGCCCGACCGGCATGTGGATGTAGAAGCGCTTAAGACTCGGGAAGCGCGCGATGAACATCATGTCGCTGCCTTCGGGCTCGGACAGACTCACCGATTCCCCGCTCGCCTGATTGAGATCGATCAGGTGCGTGGTGGCATGCTCGAGCAACGCGTGTCCGGAGAGGTAGGCATGCGCGAGCGCCAGTGGGCGCGGCGTGAGCACCCAGCGCTTGATGCCCAGATCCCGGCGCAGAAACCCGAGCCGCACCAGCGTGTGCACGCACCGCTGTGCCGAGCTGGTGGTCATGCCAACGCTGGCGGCAAGTTCCGCGAGGCTTAAGGCGCGGCGCTCGCCGCCAAAGACCTCGAGGAGCGCGAGGGCCTTTTCCACTGAGCGGTTAAACAGCGGATCGCGCGCGCGCGCGGGGGCAAGCTTGCGCGGCGTACGTTTCATCGTGAAATGCAGTATATGACTATCGATAATCGATAGTCTACGGTGCCAGGCGCGTGAGCCCGCCGAGGTAGGACTGCAGCACGCCCGGCACGCTCACCGAGCCGTCTTGCTGCTGGAAATTCTCCAACACCGCGACCAGGGTGCGACCGACTGCGAGCCCGGAACCATTGAGCGTGTGCAGCGGTTCGGGCTTGGCAGTGTCCGGATTGCGCCAGCGCGCCTGCATGCGTCGCGCCTGGAACGCCTCGAAGTTGCTGCAGGAGGAGATCTCGCGGTAGCGCTCCTGCGAGGGCAGCCACGCTTCCAGATCGTAGGTCTTGGCGCTGGCAAAACCGGTATCCCCCGCACACAGGGCCACCTTGCGATAGGGAATCTCCAGGCGTTGCAGGACCGTCTCGGCGTGCCCGGTGAGCTCTTCCAGCGCCGCGTAGGAGGCTTCGGGGCGCACCATCTGCACCAGTTCGACCTTGTCGAACTGGTGATTGCGGATCATGCCGCGCGTGTCCTTGCCAGCCGCGCCCGCCTCCGAGCGGAAGCAGGGTGTGTGGGCGACGAATTTCAGCGGCAATGACTCGGCCGGGATGATTTCCCCGCGCACCAGATTCGTCACCGGCACCTCGGCAGTCGGAATGAGGTAGAAGCCCTGCTCGCCCTGCACCGCGAACAGGTCCTGCGCGAACTTCGGCAGCTGGCCGGTGCCGAGCAGCGCCGGCCGCTGCACCAGGTAAGGCACATAGACCTCGGTGTAACCGTGCTCGCGCGTGTGCAGATCCAGCATGTACTGGGCGAGGGCCCGATGCAGCCGCGCGACCTGATCGCGCAGCACGACGAAGCGTGCGCCGGAGATGCGGGCGGCTGCCGCGAAGTCAAGGCCGCGCAGGCGCTCCCCGACCTCGACGTGATCGCGCGGCTGGAAGGCGAAGCGGCGCGGCTCGCCCCAGCGCCGCACTTCGAGGTTCGCCCCCTCATCGCGACCCTCGGGCACCGAGGCGTCCACCAGGTTCGGCAGTCCGAGCTGCCACTGTTCAAGCTCCTCCTGCACCGCGCCGAGCTCGTGCTCGGCCTGGGTCAGACCGGCCGTGAGGCTCTCGCCTTTGGCCATGAGCGGGCCGGCATCCTGGCCCTTGCCCTTGGCGATGCCGACGGCCTTGGCATTGGCGTTACGCTCGGCGCGCAGTCGGTCGACCTCGACCGCCCAGGGCTTGCGCTTCTCCTCCAGGGCCTTGAGGGCGGACACCTCGAGGGTGAAGCCACGGCGTGCGAGATTGCGCGCTACGGCGTCGGGATCGCTGCGCAACAGTTTCGGATCAATCACGGCAGGTCAGCCTTTCGACTCATTTTTCGTGCGCAGCCGCGCGAGCGCCTCGCCGATCTTGATCTCCAGGCCGCGCGGCACGGGACGGTAGTATCGCCGATCGGGCAGGCTCTCCGGCAGGTAGCGCTCACCGGCGGCGAACGCGTCGGGCTCGTCATGCGCATAGCGGTAATCGCGCCCGAATCCCAGGTTCTTCATGAGGCGCGTCGGTGCATTGCGCAAATGCAGTGGCACCTCGAGGGTCCCGTACTTGGTCACATCCTCCATGGCCGCGGCCATCGCCACGTACACCGCGTTGCTCTTGGGGGCGCAGGCGAGATAGACGACCGCTGTGGCGAGCGCCAGCTCCCCTTCCGGAGTGCCCAGCCGCTCGTATGCCTCCCAGGCATCGAGCGTCAGCGCGAAGGCGCGCGGATCGGCGAGCCCGATGTCCTCGATCGCCATGCGCGCCACACGCCGCGCGAGATACACCGGATCGCAGCCGCCATCGAGCATGCGGCACAGCCAGTAGAGCGCTGCATCGGGATCCGTGCCGCGCACCGCCTTGTGGAGCGCGGAGATCTGGTCATAGAACTGATCACCCCCCTTGTCGAAGCGCCGGTGGGTGCCGCCGGCAACCTCCTGTGCGAGCGCGAGCGTCAGAGTGCGCCCGCCCGCGCCGGCTTCCGCAAGACCCGCGGCGAGCTCGAGCATGTTCAGCGCGCGGCGCGCATCGCCATCGGCGGCGCGCGCCATGAGATCGAGCGCTGGCATCCTCGGCCTGCAGCTGTTCGCGTCCCAGGCCACGCTCGCTGTCCACGAGCGCGCGGCGCAGCAGCGCCGTCAGGTCCTCGACCCCGAGCGCGCGCAGCACGTACACGCGCGCCCGCGACAACAGCGCACTCACCACCTCGAAGGAAGGGTTTTCGGTGGTCGCGCCGACGAAGGTGAGCGTCCCGTCCTCCAGATACGGCAGGAACGTGTCCTGCTGCGCCTTGTTGAAGCGGTGCACCTCATCGAGGAACAGCAGCGTCGGCCGCGCGTCGCGGGCGCGCGCGGCGCGCGCCGCCTCGACCGCGGCGCGGATGTCCTTCACCCCCGCCATGACCGCCGAGAGTTGAATGAACTGCGCGTTGGAAGCCTGCGCGATCAGGCGCGCGAGTGTGGTCTTGCCGGTACCGGGTGGACCCCAGAGAATCAGCGAATGCAGGCGTCCGGCGGCGATGCTCGCCGCCAGCGGCTTGCCCGAGCCGAGCAGGTGCGCCTGGCCGATAAACTCTTCGATCGTGCGCGGACGCATGCGATCGGCCAGCGGTCGCAGCGGATCGGAGTCGAACAGATCGCGCGCGCTCACGGGCCGGGGCGCCCGTCGCTCACCATCTCACGGATGGGGCGTGCCGATGACATCGACGTCCTTCGGCGGGGT
Organism: uncultured Pseudomonadota bacterium; assembly: GCA_963806375.1. Classification (GTDB taxonomy): domain Bacteria; phylum Pseudomonadota; class Gammaproteobacteria; order Steroidobacterales; family Steroidobacteraceae; genus 13-2-20CM-66-19. Next base: position 387,917 of record CAWDXW010000002.1, on the reverse strand, counting down.
AAAGCTCAGGGCCCCCGGGTCCAGCGGCACGTTGCGCACGATCTGCTGGAACATGATGGTGGCGGTCTGGCCGAGCTTGTCCTCGACGATCATGCGCTTGAGCTCCCCGTTGGCAAACCCAAAGAGCGCGCTGCGAAAATCGGCCTCAGCGGCCAGCGGCTCGACCAGCACCCAGTCGAGTCCGGTACGGTTGCCGGCCGCCGTGATCTTGAAGTTCTGGCGCAGGTCCGCGGTGCCTGACAGCAGCATGGCCGGGGTCGCCGTCAGCGCTGCGTCCACCGGCTTGACGGTGACCTGCTGCAGGTCGCGGTCGTAGAACCACAGGTTGGTACCATCACAAACCATCAGCTGGCCGGCGCCCGTGCTGCCGCCGTTCACCGACTGCGGATGGATCTCCCAGCTGAATCTGCCGGGCCGCGACACGAGCAGCGTGCCGGTGGCGCGGTCGATCTCGCGGCCCTTCGGGTCTGCGAGGGTCTGCAGGAAGCTGGCCCGCAGCGTCTTGAGGTTGTCCAGGTACGCATCGAGCGGCGTGCCCGCGGCCTGCGCGAGTGTTGCCCCCCATAGCAGCAACGGCGCCAGCAGACGCGCCGCCGAACGCGAGCGGATGACCAGGCGCATGGTGCTCCTTCAGTCCTCGGGCGGCGCCGGAGCCAGCACGTCGCGCGCGCCGTTCGCCTGCAGGGGACCCACGAGCCCGGCGATCTCCATCGCTTCCAGGAGTCGCGCCGCGCGGTTGTAGCCGATCTTCAGCCGCCGCTGCACGTAGGAGATCGAGGGCTTGCGCTCGCTGGTCACGATGCGCACCGCCTCATCGTAGAGCGGATCCTGCTCGGCGCTCTCCGCGCCGGCACCCGTCTCGGATTCCTCGCCCGAGAGACCCGGAATCGGGGTCTTCGGCCCCGACAGCACTTCCTCTATATAGCTTGGCGGCGTGGAGCTCCTGAGGGCAGTGACCACGCGATGCACTTCCTGGTCGGACACGAATGCGCCATGCACGCGCGTCGGCAGTGAGGTCCCCGGGGGCAGGTAGAGCATGTCGCCGTGGCCCAGCAGCGTCTCCGCGCCCATCTGATCCAGGATGGTGCGCGAATCAACGCGCGCTGAGACCTGGAAGGCGATGCGACAGGGGATGTTGGCCTTGATGAGACCGGTGATGACGTCCACCGAGGGGCGCTGCGTGGCGAGGATCAGGTGCAGGCCCGAGGCGCGCGCCTTCTGTGCCAATCGCGTGATCAACTCTTCGACCTTCTTGCCGACGATCATCATGAGATCGGCGAGCTCATCGACCACGACGACCACATAGGGCAGCGGCGTGAGGTCCTGGATCTCGCGCTGATCGATCGAGGGATCGTTCGCCGCGCGCAGCATCATTACCGGGTCCTTGATTGGCTTGCCGGCCTCGAGCGCATCCTTCACGCGGCGATTGAAGCCGGAGATGTTGCGCACCCCGAGCGCTGCCATGAGCTGGTAGCGGCGCTCCATCTCCGCGACGCACCAGCGCAGCGCATTCGCCGCCTGCTTCATGTCGGTCACCACCGGCGCCAGCAGGTGCGGGATGCCCTCGTAGACCGAGAGTTCCAGCATCTTCGGGTCGATCATGATGAGGCGCACGTGCTCGGCGGTGGACTTGTAGAGCAGCGACAGCACCATGGCATTGATGCCCACGGACTTACCCGAGCCTGTGGTACCGGCGATCAGCAGGTGCGGCATGCGGGTCAGATCCGCCACCATCGGCTGTCCGCCGATGTCCTTGCCAAGCGCCAGCGCCAGCGGGGAATTGAGCTCGTCGTACGCCTTCGAACGGATGATCTCGCCGAGAGTTACGACTTCGCGTTTCTCGTTGGCGATCTCGAGGCCCATGACGCTCTTGCCCGGGATGACCTCCACCACGCGCACGCTCAGGACCGAGAGCGCGCGCGCCAGGTCCTTGGCGAGGGCGGTGATCTGACTGGCCTTCACCCCCGGGGCCGGGCGCAGCTCAAAGCGCGTGACCACCGGCCCGGGCTGCACCGCCACCACCTCGACGTCGATGGCGAAGTCCTTGAGCTTCATCTCCACCAGCCGCGAGAGCGCTTCCAGCGCCTCCGCGGAATACAGCGGCTCGCGCGGCGGCGGATCGTCGAGGAGCTTCAGCGGCGGCAGCTCGTTGGCCTTGGGCGGATCAAACAGCGGTACCTGCCGCTCGCGCTCGACGCGCGCACTCTTCTCCACGATCGGGGTCGGGGGCTCGATGCGCGGCGGCGAGCGCGCCGCGGACTTCTTCTGCGAGATCTCCACGGCCTCCTTGCGGGCCTGGCGCCGCTCGCGCCCCTCGGCCGCATCGCGCGAGGAGACCAGCCGCGCGCGCAGCCAGCCGATTCCCGCCCAGGTCAGAGTCCCCAGCCGGTCCATGATGGTGAACCAGGAGACCCCGAAGGCGAGCGATAGCCCGGCCATCCAGGCGGCCATCAGCAGCAGTGTCGCGCCAAGGAAATTGACGCCCGCCGCCAGCCCGTTGCCGACCAGGGCGCCCACGACCCCGCCGGCGCTCTGGCGCAGTGCGCCCGGCTGCCAGTGCAGGGTGGTGAGCGCGCAGCTGGCGACTAGCACCAGCAGAAAGCCGGCGATGCGCACGGCGCTGTTGGCGCGCGAGCTGCTCTCGGACCGGATGCGCCGCTGCATCCCCCAGCAGGCCAGCCCCAGCATCAGGGGGAACAGAAACGCCGGGCGTCCGAAGAGGAAGAAGAGTACGTCGGCGAGCCAAGCGCCGATCACACCGATGCGGTTGTGGACCGGGGCGGCACTGCCGGTGAAGGAAAAACCCGGGTCATCGGGGCTGTAGGTGCTAAGCGCCATGAGCAGCACGATCGCCACGATGCCGATGGCAATGATCGCGCTTTCGCGCAGCCCGCGGCTCACGGCCGAAGTAAAGCGCGCGCCATTGCGCGCCGACGCCGAGGATTCAGCCAACCCGGTAGATCTCCATCGTAAGATAGGCGGCCGCCATTATAGGGCTTGGGTACCATCCGTGAGGCTTTGAATCCATTGAGAACCCCATGACGACCACGCGCCACAGCCGCCTCATCATTCTTGGCTCCGGTCCCGCCGGCTACAGCGCGGCCGTTTACGCGGCACGCGCCAATCGTGCCCCGCTGCTGATCACCGGCCTGGAACAGGGCGGGCAGCTGATGACCACGACCGACGTCGACAACTGGCCCGGCGACGTCGAGGGCCTGCAGGGACCGGCGCTGATGGAGCGCATGCGCCAGCACGCGGCACGCTTCAACACGCAGATCGTGAACGATCACGTGCACACCGCGGAGCTGCAGTCCCGGCCCTTCCGCCTAAGCGGCGATGCCGCGACCTACACCTGCGATGCGCTCATCATCGCCACCGGCGCCGCCGCCAAGTACCTCGGGCTGCCCTCCGAAGAGCAGCATCGCGGCCGCGGGGTCTCCGCCTGCGCCACCTGCGACGGCTTCTTCTTCCGTGGCCAGCGCGTGGCCATCGTCGGCGGCGGCAATACCGCGGTCGAGGAAGCCATCTATCTGGCGCACATCGCCGCGCACGTCACGCTCATCCACCGCCGCGACAAGCTGCGCGCGGAGAAGATCATGCAGGACCGGCTCTTCAAGGAGGTCGCAGCGGGCAAGATGTCGGTCATCTGGAACCACACCGTCGAGGAAGTCCTCGGGGACGCCGACGGCGTGAGCGGCGTGCGCATCAAGAGCGTGAACGGCCATGCCACGCGCGACCTTGCGGTGACCGGCCTGTTCATCGCCATCGGCCACGTGCCCAACACCGCCCTGTTTGCCGGGCAGCTCGCCATGCACGAGGGCGGCTACCTCAACATCAGGAGCGGCCTGGAAGGGGGGGCCACCGCCACCAGCATCCCCGGGGTGTTTGCCGCCGGCGACGTCGCCGACCATGTCTACCGGCAGGCCATCACCTCGGCCGGTGCCGGGTGCATGGCCGCGCTCGATGCCGACCGCTACCTGGAGGCGCTGGACACGCATACCGGCCCCTAGACACGCTACCTTACCGACATGCCCAGGGATTCGGCAGCCGTCCACCGCAGCATCCAGGAACTTGCACCTGAGGCCTGGAATGCCTTGGGCACCGCGGGCAATCCCTTCACCCGTCACGAGTTCTTCGCCGCCCTGGAGCGCGAGCAGTGCGTCGGGGCGCTCAGCGGCTGGGAGCCGCGCTACTTCACCGTGAGCGATGCGCACGGACTGGCCGGCGCGGCGGCTACCTTTATCAAGAACCACTCTTTCGGGGAGTTCGTGTTCGACTTCGCCTGGGCGCGCGCCTACGAGCGCATCGGGCGGCGCTACTACCCAAAACTCACCCTCGCCACCCCCTTCACGCCGGCGACCGGCCCGCGGCTGCTGACGCGCTCCGGCCTGGACGGCGGCGCGGTGGCCGAGCGGCTGCTGCAGCAGCTGGAGCGCTATGCGCACGGCCACGCTCTCTCGAGCGTGCATGCGCTGTTTCTCGATGGACCGGCGCGCGCGGCGTGCACGCAGCGCGGCTGGCTGTTGCGGCGCGACTGCCAGTTTCACTGGGTGAACCGCGGCTACGGCAGCTTCGAGGAGTACCTCGCAAGCTTCACGGCGGAGAAGCGCAAGAAGGCCCGGCGGGAACGCCGCCGGGTCGCCGAGGCCGGCGTGCGCTTCGAGACGCGCTTCGGCGCTGAGCTCGATGAGCCGCTGCTCGAGCGCATCTACGAACTGCACCGCGACACCTTCCTGCGCCACGGACATGAGCCCTACCTCACGCGCGGCTTCTTCACCGCCATCGCGCGCGCCCTGCCGCACGCCTTCATGGTGAAGCTGGCGCTGCACGGCCGCGCCGTGGTCGCCGCGGCCGTCTTCTTCGTCGGAGCGGACGCGCTCTTCGGGCGTTACTGGGGCGCGGCGGCCGACTACCACAGCCTGCACTTCGAGGCCTGCTATCACCAGGGGATCGAGTTTTGCATCGAGCGGGGACTCGGGCGCTTTGAGCCCGGCACGCAGGGCGAGCACAAGGTCAGCCGCGGCTTCGAGCCCGCCCTCACCTGGTCGGCGCACTACATCGCCGATGGCCAGTTCCGCGCGGCGATCGCCGACTACCTCTCCCAGGAGGGCGCCGCGGTCGAGGCGTACGCGCACGAGGTGCAGGGCCACGTGCCCTACCGCGGGCGCCGCGACGCGGGGCCGCTCGCGTGAGAACGATCACCTGGCTCTCCCCGCACGATGCGCCCGAGTGGTTTCCCCCGCCCGAGCAGGCGCTCGAGGAACCCGCAGGACTGCTGGCGGCCGGCGGGGATCTCTCCCCGCAGCGGCTGCTGGCCGCTTACCGCCGCGGGATCTTTCCCTGGTATTCCCCCGGTCAGCCGGTGCTGTGGTGGTCACCCGACCCGCGTGCCGTGCTCTTCCCGGATGAGTTTCACCTCTCCAGGAGCCTGGCGAAGACGCTGAAGAGCGGCGCCTTCACCGCCTCACTCGATCAGGACTTCGAAGGCGTCATCGACGGCTGCGCGGCGCCGCGCGCCGCAAGCCCGGGCACCTGGATCACGCGCGAGATGCGTGCCGCCTATCTGCAGCTGCACCGGCTCGGGCATGCGCACAGCATCGAGATCCGCCACGACGGGGTGCTGGCCGGCGGTCTCTACGGCGTACGCCTGGGTGGGGTGTTCTTCGGGGAATCGATGTTCAGCCGCAGGCGTGACGCCTCCAAGGCCGCGCTCGCGCACCTGGTGGCGCTGTGCCGCCGCAACGCCCTGGCGGTCATCGACTGCCAGCTGCCCTCCCAGCACCTGACCAGTCTCGGCGCACGCAGCATTCCGCGCGGCCAGTTCCAGAGGCTGCTGGCCGAGCAGGCCCACGCTGGCGCTGCGGCCCTCGCAAGTGCCTGAAGATCATTGAGATCGCGCACGCCCGCCACGCTCGGTGCGGCAAATTGCCAGAGCGGCGCGCTTATGCTCCAATTCGCGCCCCGAAAGCTGCTTAAGGGCGGTATGTCGAAGGAAGATGCTATCCAGATGGAGGGCGAGGTCACCGAGACCCTGCCCAACACGACTTTCCGCGTGAAGCTGAAGAACGGCCACATTGTGACCGCTCACATCTCCGGGAAGATGCGCAAGAACTACATCCGCATCCTCACCGGTGATGCGGTCACCGTGGAGATGACGCCGTACGATCTCACCAAGGGCCGCATCATCTACCGCGGCCGCTGAGGGCCCGCGCCGCCCTCCCCGTTTCTGCGTGAGCCGCGTCCGGTGCGGCCGCGAGCGCTACGCCGTGACCGTCGGCAGCTGCTGCGCCGGTTCGCACTCGAGCGTCAGCTGCGAGCCGTCCTTCGACACCGACACCTTCACGTGGCCACCATTGGCGAGCCGCCCGAACAGGAGCTCCTCGGCCAGCGGGCGCTTGATGTGTTCCTGGATCGTGCGCGCCATCGGGCGCGCGCCCATCTTCGGGTCGTAGCCGCGCTCGCCGATCCAGCGCCGGGCCGCGTCATCGAGGGTGATGGCGACGCCCTTAGCCTCCAGCTGCGACTCGACCTCCATGATCAGCTTGTCCACGACGCGCTCGATGGTGGCCGGCTCCAGCGCCGCAAACTGGATGACGGCATCCAGGCGGTTGCGGAACTCCGGCGTGAAGATGCGGCGGATCGCCTCCATGCCGTCGCTGGTGTTGTCGGCGTGCATGAAGCCGATGGCGGCGCGTGACATCTCCTGAGCGCCGGCGTTGGTCGTCATGACGATGATCACGTGGCGGAAGTCGGCCTTGCGGCCGTTGTTGTCGGTGAGCGTGCCATGGTCCATCACCTGCAGCAGCAGGTTGAAGACATCCGGGTGCGCCTTCTCGATCTCATCGAGCAGCAGCACGCAGTGCGGGTGCTTGGTGATCGCCTCGGTGAGCAGCCCCCCCTGGTCAAAGCCGATGTAGCCCGGCGGGGCGCCGATCAGCCTTGAGACCGTGTGCCGCTCCATGTACTCGGACATGTCGAAGCGCAGGAACTCGACTCCCATGGCGATCGCCAGCTGCCGGGTGACTTCGGTCTTGCCGACGCCGGTGGGACCGGCGAAGAGGAAGCTGCCGACCGGTTTGCGTGATTCCCCGAGCCCGGAACGGGCCATCTTGATGGAGGCGGCGAGCGCCTCGATCGCCTTGTCCTGGCCGAAGATCACCAGCTTCAGGTTACGTTCGAGATTCTTCAGCACCTCGCGGTCCGAGCTCGAGACGCTCTTGGCCGGAATGCGCGCCATGCGCGCCACCACATCCTCGATGTGCCGCACTTCCACCTGGGGCTCGCGCTCGGCGATGGGCTTCAGGCGCTGCCGCGCGCCGGCCTCGTCGACCACGTCGATGGCCTTGTCGGGCAGATGCCGCTCGTTGATGTGGCGCGCGGCGAGCTCCGCGGCTGCCCGGAGCGCATCGTCGGCGTAGGTGATGCCGTGGTGCTCCTCGAAGCGCGGCTTCAGGCCGAAGAGGATCTCCACGGTCTCCGCGACCGAGGGCTCGACGACGTCGATCTTCTGGAAGCGCCGCGCCAGCGCGTGGTCCTTCTCGAAGATGCCGCGGTATTCCTGATAGGTGGTCGAGCCGATGCAGCGGATCTCGCCGTTGGTGAGTACCGGCTTGATGAGGTTCGAGGCGTCCATGACGCCGCCGGAAGCGGCGCCGGCGCCGATCACGGTGTGAATCTCGTCGATGAACAGGATCGCCCCGGGGAGCTTCTTCAGCTCGCTGATCACCCCCTTCAGGCGCTTCTCGAAGTCACCGCGGTACTTGGTGCCGGCGATGAGCGCGCCCATGTCGAGCGCGTAGATCGTGGAATCCGCCAGGACATCGGGCACCTTGCCCTCGACGATCAGGCGCGCGAGCCCTTCGGCGATCGCGGTCTTGCCGACGCCGGCTTCGCCGACGTACAGCGGATTGTTCTTGCGACGGCGGCACAGGATCTCGATGGTGCGCTCGACCTCGAGCTTGCGGCCGATGAGCGGATCGATGCGCCCGTCCTGCGCCATGCGGTTGAGGTTGCTGGTGTACTTCTCCAGGGCGCTACCGCCTTCGGCGTCGCGCTCGCCCTCGCTGGCCGCCGACTCTTCCTTATCGGTCTTCTCCTCGGCGATCTTGGAGAGGCCGTGGGAGATGTAGTTGACCACGTCGAGGCGCGTCACGTGGCGCCGGTTGAGCAGGAACACCGCGTGACTCTGCTTCTCGCTGAAGATCGCGACCAGCACGTTGGAGACGCCGACTTCCTTCTTGCCGCTCGACTGCACGTGGAACACGGCCCGCTGCAGCACGCGCTGGAAGCCGAGCGTCGGCTGCACCTCGCGCTCCTCGCCCTCCTCGAGCTTCGGGGTCGACTGGTCGATGTGCTCCTTCAGCTCCTGTTTGAACTTCGCCAGGTCCGCACCGCAGGCGCGCAGCACTTCGCGCACCTTGGGGGTGTCGAGGATCGCGAGCAGCAGGTGCTCCACCGTCAGGTACTCATGGCGCGCCTCGCGCGCCTGGTGGAACGCATCGTTCAGACAGTATTCGAGCTCGTTGGACAGCACTTCGGCGGACCTTTCACTTTATGGCGTCAGTAAAAACCCTTCCGGCCATTCATTCAGTCAGACTGCACCGCTTTCAAGCCTCCTCCAACGTGCACATGAGCGGGTGCTGGTGATCGCGCGCGTAGGTGGTGACCTGCGCCACCTTAGTTTCGGCAATCTCGTATGTGAAGACCCCGCACACGCCCTTGCCCTTGGTGTGCACCTCCAGCATTACACGCGTGGCGGTCGGGCGGTTCAGGGAAAAGAACTTTTCCAGTACGTCGACGACAAACTCCATGGGGGTGTAATCGTCATTCAGCAAAACCACCCGGTACAGCGGCGGTTGTTTGACCTCCGGCCGGGCCTCCTCGACGACGATGCCGGTATCAGGGCGGACCGGATGAGGATCGGGCATGAGAGTCTTTATAGGGGTCGCGAATCGGCAACACAAGCCTGCCAGAATGAGTCGTAGTTACTCCTGCAGAAACAATCGCTTGAGAGCACAACCGCCACACCCGTATGATGGCGGGCGCTTGAGGCGTAGCGGGGCGCGCCGGGGGCGCGTCGCGCATCATGTGCCGGCGGCCTTAAGGACGACATTGAAGCTCATGCTCTTTTGCCCATGAACGCGGTTTCCTGGCTGGAGACTCTCCCGGCGCAAGAGCGCTGGCGCGCCCTGCTGCTCAAGGAAGGACCGCGGATCGCCACGGTCGTTCTCGGCGTGGCGCTTTTTGTGCAGGCCGCGCTCATCGTGACCGACCTCGCCGGCGGGGGCGCCAAGCCTGCGGCCGTGCATACGCCCGCGGTGCAGGCCCGACCGCTCGAGCTCGACGTCATCACCCGCGCACAGCTGTTCGGCGCCGAAGCGCCGGACGCCGAATCGCGGCCGATCGCCCGGGACCCGCGCATCCCCTGGTGCTCACCGGCGTCATCGCCGGCAACGACCCGCAGAACGGCCTGGCGATCATCGGCCCACCGCGCAGGCCACGAAGGTGTATGCGGTCGGCGACACCCTGCCCGGCGGCGTCAAGCTGCATTCGGTGTACGAGGACCGCGTGGTCATTGACAACAACGGGCAGCTCGAGTCACTGGCCCTGCCGCGCAACCTCAATCCGGCGCTGGCGCCACCGCCCTCCGCCGCGCTGCTGCAGGGGGCCGCGAATCCCCGTTCGAGCGGATGCGGCGCATGATCAGCGAGCAGCCGGGGCTCATCGGGGACGTGGTGCGCCCGCAGCCGGTCGTGGACCTCAAGAGCGGGCACATGAACGGCTTTCGGGTGTTATCCGGGGCGCGACCGCACCGCTTTTGCCCGCCTGGGACTGCACCCCGGGGACCTGGTGACGGCGATCAACGGAACGCCGCTCGATGATCGCGATCGAAGCGAGCAGATCTTAAAGACGCTCTCGAGCGCGAGTGAGGCGCGCGTCACGGTCGTGCGCGGCGGACAGCAGCAGGATCTGGTGTTGAACATCGCTCAGCTGGCGCAGGAAGCGGACAATCTGGCCACCCAGGCTGGCAGCCCGGTGCCCTCTGCGGGAGCCCAGGGGCCGGCGATGGCGGCACCGCCGCCGGCGGTCGAGGCGCCGCCGCCCGCCCAGGAACCACCGCCGCCGTCGGCGCCCGATGGCTCCGGACCCTGAGGGGCAGCCGGCTGCGATGCGCGAAGCGGGGGAAATTTGAATTTGCGATTGAGCAGTGACCGTTCCTTCCTCGTGGGCACGCTCGCGGTGCTCGCGGTGGCGAGCCTCGCCTCGGCGCAGCAGCCGCCGCCGCCTCAGGCCGTGGCACCCCAGGCGCAGCGCATCACGCCCGAACTTCAAGCGACGCGGACATCACGCAGATCGCCGAGGCGGTCTCCGCGGCCACCGGCAAGACCTTCATCATCGACCCGCGCGTGCGCGCGCAGGTGACGATGCTGTCCTCGACGCCGATGTCCCCGGCGGCCTTCTACGAGACCTTCCTCTCGATCCTGCAGGTCTACGGCTTCATCGCCGTGCCCTCCGGAAACATGGTGAAGATCCTGCCCGACGCCAACGCGCGGCAGTACCCCTCCAATGACCTGCCGGACCGGGTGAGCTCCACCTCGGATGAGATGGTCACGCAGGTGCTCGAGGTCAAGAACGTGAGCGCCGCGCAGCTGATACCGATCCTGCGGCCGATGATCGCGCAGTACGGCCACATCGCCGCCTACCCCGCCTCCAACATCCTCATCATCTCGGACCACGCGAGCAACGTGGCGCGCATGATGCGCATCATCCGCCGCATCGATCAGGCGAGCGGCACGGAGCCGGAGATCGTGCTCGCTGCAGAACGCTTCGGCGGCCGAGATCGTGCGCGTCGTTAACTCCCTGTACAGCCGGCGCAACAGCGCCGAGGCGCCGACCATCAAAGTGGTGGCCGATGAGCGCACCAACAGCGTGCTGATCGCCGGCGAGCAGTCGCAGCGCCTGCGCGTAAGCGCGCTGATTGCGCACCTGGACACGCCGCTGGAGTCCGGCGGCGACACCCGCGTGCGCTACCTGCATTACGCGGACGCCGAGAAGATCGCGCCCAAGCTCAAGGAGCAGATCACCGGCATCGTCCAGGCCGTCGCCGGGGCCGCCGGCGTGCAGGGCCCGATCACCGGCGGCGGCACCACCGCGCAGGCGGTGGCCGAGAAGAACGCCATGGTCTGGGCGGACCCGGCAAACAACGCGCTCGTCATCACCGCGCCGCCGCGCATCATGCGCATGGTGATGGACATCGTCGACAAGCTCGACATCCGCCGCCCGCAGGTGCTGGTGGAAGCCATCATCGCCGAGGTCGACGTCGACAAGGACGCCGAGCTCGGCATCAACTGGGCGGCCTACTCCCCGGCGGCACGGTGCCGGTCGGTGCCTTCGTCAGCCCGGTCGGCGGCACGAGCATCGTGGACCTGGCCGCGGCGGTCGCAGAACCCCGCCAACGTCACGACCACGCTCCTGCAGGGCACGACGCATTGGCATCGGGCGCATCATGGGCACGGGTGTCAACTTCGCCGCCATGCTGCGCGCCATCCGCGGGGACACCAACACCAACGTCGTCGCCACGCCCTCGGCCGTCACCATGGACAACCAGGAGGCGGAGCTGAAGGTCGCGCAGGAGGTGCCCTTCGTCACCGGGCAGTACACCAACACGACCGCGTCCACCGGCGGCACGGTGAACCCCTTCCAGACCATCCAGCGCGAGGAGGTGGGCACGATCCTCAAGGTCACCCCCACCATCTCGCCCGGAAGGCTCGGCGGTGATGCTGAAGATCGCCATCGAGAGCTCCAGCATCGGCCAGAAGCCCGCCGGTGCGGTGGATCTCGTCACCAACAAGCGCACCATCACCACCAACGTGCTCATCGAGGATGGCGGCGTCGTGGTGCTCGGCGGCCTGATCGAGGACAACAGCGTCAAGGGCGAGCACCGCGTGCCCTACCTCGGCAGCATCCCGATCATCGGGCTCCTGTTCAAGACCCGCAACGCCACCTCGACCAAGAACAACCTGATCATCTTCATCCGCCCGAAGATCCTGCGCGACCAGGCGCAGGCCGCCTACGAGACGGACCTGAAGTACAACTACATGCGCGATCAGCAGAAGGCCTCAATGACAAGCGAGATCGCTGCCGCTGCTGCCCGGAGTGACGCGCGGCGCGCTGAACCCCCTGCCGCCGGCGCCCCGTGCCGCCACCCCCGGAGGTCAAGCCCGGTCAGCCGCTGCCGGCGCCCTCCGCCCCCAGCCCGGCGGTGCCCGAGGTGCACGCGGCCCCGGTCGACCCGGCCATTCCGGCTCCGAACGCCACCTCGTCCCCGCCCGGACAGCCATGAACGACGTCGTCCTCACCCCGAGCCTGGAGAGCACCGACCCGGCGAGCCGGCGCCTGTCGTTTGCCTTCGCCAAGCGCCACGGCGTGCTCGTGAACCGCATCGTGAACGGGGTCGCCGAGTGCATCTACCGTGAATCGGCCTCCCCCCAAGCGCTCGCCGAGGTGCGGCGCTACCTGCGCCGGCAGCTCAAGCTCGAACGTGTCGCCGAGGGCGAGTTCGATGAGCTCCTGCGGCGCTCCTACGAGGCCGGCTCGGACGCCATGCAGGCGGTCGAGGGCCTGGACGACAAGACGGACCTGGCGCACCTGGCGCTGGAGCTGCCCGAGCAGGCGGACCTGCTCGACAGCGAGGACGATGCGCCGATCATCCGCCTGATCAACGCGGTGCTCACGCAGGCGGTCAAGGAGAACGCTTCCGATATCCACGTGGAGCCGTTCGAGAACCGCCTGGTGATCCGCTTCCGCGTCGATGGGGTGCTGCGCGAGGTGCTGCAGTCCAAGCGCGCGGTCGCCCCGCTGGTGGTGTCGCGCATCAAGGTGATGTCGCGCCTCGACATCGCCGAGAAGCGCCTGCCGCAGGACGGGCGCATCAGCCTGCGCATCGCCGGGCGTGCCGTCGACGTGCGCGTCTCGACCATCCCTTCCGGGCACGGCGAGCGCGTGGTGCTGCGTATCCTCGACAAGCAGGCCGGGCGGCTGGACCTCGGCTCCCTCGGCATGGATTCGCGGACCCAGTCGCTGATGGACGACCTGATCCACAAGCCCCACGGGATCCTCCTGGTCACCGGTCCCACCGGCTCCGGCAAGACGACCACGCTGTACGCCGCGCTCGAGCGGCTGAACGACAACACGCAGAACATCATGACGGTCGAGGATCCGATCGAGTACTACATCGACGGCATCGGCCAGACCCAGGTCAACACCAAGGTGGAGATGACCTTCGCGCGCGGCCTGCGCGCCATCCTGCGCCAGGACCCGGACGTGGTGCTCATCGGCGAAATCCGCGACCTCGAGACCGCGCAGATCGCCGTGCAGGCGAGCCTCACCGGCCATCTGGTGCTCTCCACCCTGCACACCAACACCGCCGCCGGCGCCATCACGCGCCTGCGCGACATGGGCATCGAGCCGTTCCTTCTGTCCTCGAGCCTGATCGGCGTGCTGGCGCAGCGCCTGGTGCGCGTGCTCAGCAACGACAGCAAGCAGCCCTTCACCGCCGGGGAGTACGAGCGGCGGCTGCTGAACTTAGGGCCCAACGAGGCCTCCCCCACCCTCTACCGCCCCGGACGCGACGCGACCGGGGGCTACCGCGGGCGCTCGGGCATCTACGAGCTGATCGTGGTCGATGACACGATGCGCACCATGATCCACGACGGCGCCTCGGAGCAGGAAATCGAGCGGCACGCACGCCTGGCCACCCCCTCGATCCGCGACGACGGCCGCACGCGCGTGCTGCGCGGGGAAACGACGCTCGAGGAAATACTGCGCGTAACGCGCGAGGACTGAAGGCGTGGGCGCCTTCGAATACGTCGCCCTCGATGCCGCCGGCCACGAGCGCAAGGGCATCCTCGAGGGCGACACGCCGCGCCACATCCGCCAGCTCTTGCGCGAGCAGCAGCTGCTGCCGGTCAGCGTCGGAGAGGTCGCGCAGCGCGAGGCCAAGCGGCAGCGCTCCTTCAGCTTCATGCGGCGCGTGTCGTCCACCGACCTGGCGCTGTTCACGCGCCAGCTCGCAACCCTGGTGCGCGCCGGGCTGCCGCTCGAGGAGTCGCTCCTCGCCGTCTCGCAGCAGACCGAGAAGCCGCGCGTGCAGAGTATCGTGCTCGGCGTGCGCGCCAAGGTGATGGAGGGCCACACCCTCGCATCCGGCTTCAGCGAGTTCCCGCGGGTTTTCCCGGAGATCTACCGCGCCACGGTGGCCGCCGGCGAGCAGGCCGGCCACCTCGACAACGTGCTCGAGCGGCTGGCCGAGTACACCGAGAGCCGCGAGCAGATCCGCCAGAAGGTGCTCGCCGCGCTCCTCTACCCGATCGTGCTCACGGTGCTGTGCTTTGCGATCGTCTCGTTCCTGCTCGTGTTCGTGGTGCCGAAGGTGGTGTCGGTGTTCGAGTCCACCAAGGCGAAGCTGCCCCTGATCACGCGGCTCCTGATCGGCACCAGCGATTTCTTCCGCCTCTACGGCATCTATGTGCTGATCGCCGCGGCGCTCGCGGTGTGGCTGTTCCAGCGCTGGCAGAAGAACCCGGCCGGCAAGCGCGCCTTCCACACCTGGCAGCTGCGGGTGCCGGTGCTGGGAAAGCTGGTGCGCGGCTTCAACACCGCGCGCTTCACCCGCACCTTCAGCATCCTCTCGGGCAGCTCCGTGCCGGTGCTGGAGGCCATGCGCATCGCCGGGGACGTGGTGACGAACCTGCCGATGCGCGATGCGGTGACCGATGCCACGGCGCGCGTGCGCGAGGGCGCCCCCATCGGGCGCTCCCTGGCCGTGAGCCGCCTGTTCCCCCCCATGACGATCCACCTGATCTCGAGCGGGGAGTCCAGCGGGAACTCGACAGCATGCTCGAGCGCTCCGCGATCAGCCAGGAGCGCGAGCTCGATGGGCTGCTCGCGGCCATGGTGGGCCTGCTCGGGCCGCTGCTGATCGTGCTCATGGGCGGTTTTGTGATGATGATCGTGTTCGCGATGCTGCTGCCGATCTTCGAGATGAACAACCTCATCCACTAGCGGCCGCGGCGAGGGCCGCGGTCCGGGCCCGGGCGTGGACCGGGGCACCGTTCACAAAGCCGCCAGGGCGAGATTGCAGTCGCCGCACTGAATCGATTTAATTTCGCGCCGTCCAATTCCTGCGCAGGACCTCAGGGGGTCATGAGCGAGAAGCCGGAAGCAGACGAATTCGAGGACGAGGAAGCCGACGAGCCCGTCGCCGAGGACGGGGACGTGGATCTCGATCAGGTCATCAAGGACCTCGATCTCGCCAAACGCCGCGGCCAGCGGGCCGGGGATCCGGCGTGGCGTCGCCTTGAGCGGCTGATCGAGGACAAGCACACGGCCGAGCTCACCAGCGATTTCGAGGACTACGACATCGGGGACGAGGGCGGGGGTTCCAAGCCGCGCCGCAGCAAGCCGCGCCACGGCTGAGGGCGGCCCGAGCCCCCGGGGTCAGTGGAAATCCCGCGAGCGGGTCAAGAGCTCCCCGAGCAGCGCGGTGCGATCGATGAGGCGATGGGCGATCAGGTGGCAGATGCCCTCCTGGTGCTGCACCTCGCCGTGCACCTCCAGCAGGCGCGATTCGAGCAGCGCTGCGCGCTGCTCCTGCCCGATGCGTTCCCAGACGATGACGTTCACCTGCCCGCTCTCATCCTCGAGCGTGAGGAAAGTGACGCCACTGGCGGTCGCCGGGCGCTGGCGCATGAGCACGATGCCGGCGGTGCGCACCCGGGTGCCGTGGGCCGCCGCCTGCAGCTCGCCGGCGCACTTAAGCGCCGCGGCGCGCAGCCGCCCGCGCAGCAGCGCGAGCGGATGGCGTCCGAGTGTGAGCCCGAGGGCGGCGTAGTCGGCGACGATGCCCTCACCTTCGGTCGGTGCCCGCAGCAGCGGCCGCCCCTCCGCGGCAGCGGCGCCGTGCTCAGCAGTGAGCCCCAGGGGGAGCGGGCGCTCGGTGCCGGCCACCTCCCAGAAGGCCAGGTGCCGGTTGCCGCTCAGGGCGGCAAAGGCACCGGCGGCGGCCAGCGCCTCGAGATCGCCGCGCTCGAGCGCGCCGCGTACGCTTAAATCCTGCACGCTCGTGAGGGGGCGCCCGTGACGCGCCGCGATGAGGCGCCGTGCTCCGGCCTCGGTGAGGGACTTCACCAGGCGCAGCCCCAGGCGCAGCGCCGGCTCCCCGTCCGCGCGCGGCTCGAGGGTGGAATCCCACAGGCTCACGCAGGCATCCACCGGGCGCACCTCGACCCCGTGCGCGCATGCATCGCGCACCAGCTGCGCGGGGGCGTAGAAACCCATCGGCTGGCTGTTGAGCAGTGCGCAGGTGAAGGCGGCCGGCTCGTAGCACTTCAGCCACGCCGAGTCGTACACCAGCAGCGCGAAGCTCATGGCGTGAGATTCGGGGAAAACCATATTCCCCGAAGCCGAGCATCTGCTGGTAGATGCGCTGCGCGAACTCCAGCGGGTAGCCCTTGGCGTGCATCCCCTGCAGCAGCCGCTCGCGAAACGGATCCAGTCCCCCGGTTCTCTTCCACGCGCCCATGGCCCGCCGCAGCGCATCGGCTTCCCCCGCCGTGAAGCCCGCGGCGACGATCGCGATCTGCATCACCTGCTCCTGGAAGATCGGCACCCCGAGGGTGCGATGCAATACTTCGCGCACCTCCTCGCCCGGGTATTCGACGGCCTCGGCGCCGGCGCGGCGTCGCAGGTACGGGTGCACCATGTCCCCCTGGATCGGGCCCGGGCGCACGATGGCGACCTCGATGACCAGGTCGTAGTAGCAGCGCGGCTTCAGGCGCGGCAGCATCGCCATCTGCGCGCGCGATTCGATCTGAAAGACGCCGATGGTGTCAGCCCGGCACACCATGTCGTAGACCTTCGGATCCTCGGCCGGCAGCTCCCCGAGGGCATGGCGCGTGCCGCGATAGTCATTCACGAGGTTGAAGGCGCGCCGCAGCGCCGAGAGCATGCCGAGCGCCAGCAGGTCCACCTTGAGCAGCCCCAGGTCATTCAGGTCATCCTTGTCCCACTGCACCACGGTGCGCTCGGGCATGGCGGCGTTCTCGATGGGCACGAGTTCCTCGAGCAGCCCCTGGGCGATGACGAAACCGCCGACGTGCTGCGAGAGATGCCGGGGAAAACCCGGGAAAGCGGTGAGCTCCTGGGCCAGCGGCAGCAACCGCCCGAGCCAGGGACTGTCGAGCTCAAAGCCCGCCGCCTGCAGCCGCTCGCCCATGGCGGCACTGCCGTCCCACCACTGCATCACCTTCGCCAGCCGCGCGCTCTCGGCGGCACTTAAGCCAAAGACCTTGCCGAGATCGCGCAGCGCGCTGCGCGGCCGGTACATGATGACCGTGGCCGCAAGCGCGGCACGCTCGCGGCCGTACTTCGCGTAGACGTACTGCAGCACCTCCTCGCGCCGCTCGTGCTCGAAGTCGATGTCGATGTCGGGCGGCTCGTTGCGCTCGCGCGAGATGAAGCGCTCGAACAGCATGGCGGCGCCGCGCTGCGGATCGACCGAGGTGATCCCCAGGCAGTAGCAGACGCGCGAGTTGGCCGCAGAGCCGCGCCCCTGGCACAGGATCCCCTGGCGGCGCGCGAAGGCGACGACGTCGTGTACGGTGAGGAAATACGGCTCGTAGCCGAGCTCGGCGATGAGGGCGAGCTCGTGCTCGATGGCCTCCCGCTCACGCGCCGGCACCCCCTGCCGGCCAGCGCCAGCGCGCGCCGGCCTCGGTCAGCTTGCGCAGGTGGCTCTGCGCGCTCTCCCCTGGCGGCACGAGCTCGCGCGGATACTCGTAGCGCAGCTCATCCAGGCTGAAATGGCACTCCTGCGACAGCGCCACCGCGGCCTCCAGGAGCGCGCGCGGGTACAGGCGCGCAAGCCGCTGCGGCTCGCGCAGATAGCGCTCGCCGTTGCGGTAGAGGCGCGCGCCCACCTGCATGAGCGGCACGCCCAGGCGGATCGCGGTGAGGGCATCCTGCAGGCTGACGCCGCGCACGCACGTGCATGTGCACATCGCCCGCGGCGACGAGCGGCACGGCGCAGCGCGTCCCGAGTGCCTCGAGCTGCGCCAGGTGCGCGCCGTCCTCGCCCTCGCGCAGCAGCTCGACGGCGATGCGCAGCCGCTGCGGGAAGCGCGCCGCGAGCCACTCAAGCTCCTCGGCGCGCGCCGCCGCACCCGGGACCCACAGGATGAAGCAGTGCCCGGGAGCGCCGTCGGCCAGATCGGCGCGCGTGAGGTGGTAGCGGCCCTTCGGCGCGGCGCGCCGCCCGCGGGTGATGAGGCGACACAGTGCGCGCGTAGCCGCGCCGGTCGATCGCGAGCGCGACGAACTTCAGTCCGCAGCCCAGGCGGAACTCCGCCCCGACGAGGAGCTTCAGCGGCCGCCCCTTCGCCGCCATGTGCGCGCGCACGGCGCCGGCGACCGAGCACTCATCCGTGAGCGCGAGGGCGCGGTAGCCGAGCGCCACCGCCTGCGCCACCAGTTCGTGCGGATGGGAAGCCCCGCGCAGGAAGCTGAAGTTCGAAAGGCAGTGCAGCTCGGCGTACGCGGGCGGCGGTTGCTGCAGGGACTGCCGGGACGGCGGCGGGGACGTGGCGGCGGCGATCACCCGAAGATGCCGTGCAGGAACCACCCATGCGGGGCGCGCCGCTCGCGAAACACCCACAGCCGCACGCCCTGCGCATCGCGCGCGGTGTAGTAATCGCGCGCGACGTCCTGCCCGTCCCACCAGCCGCCTTCGATGCGCTCCGGTTCGCTCACGAGCGCAAGCGGTCCATGGCGCCGCGGCAAACCGCCGCGCACCGCGAGCGCCTGTGGCTGCCCCAGGAGCCACAGCGGCCGCCGGATGCCCGGCGCCGGGGCAGCGGCAGGGGCTGCCACCCGCGCGGCCGCCGGCGGCGGCGGGCCCACCGCCCAGCTACTTTCGGGCCGGTGATCCTCGAGCAGCGTCAGGCCGTGGATCGCCCCCTCCCCGAGCCGGGCGCGCAGCCGCTCGATGAGCGCGTGTGCCTCACTGCCAATGACCCCCGCCTTGCTCCCCTGGCTGCCACAGCGAACCTCCGGCAGGCGTCAGGGTCAGCAGTGTGCGGGCACGCAGCTCGAGCGCGCGCACCGGCTGCGGCAGTACCACGCGGCTGAGCTCGACGGCGAAGAGCGCACCGATATGACGCGCATCGGCGGCCGGGGCGGCCAGCTGCAGGCGGCACTCGGTCACCGCCGCCTGCCGGTGCAGCAGACGGCACTCGAGCGCCATGACGCCGGCCTGGCGCGCGCGCAGAAAATCCTCGAGCTCGTGCAGCAGCCGGCGCAACGCGCCCAGCAGCTGCGCGTGATGTTGCGCTTCGCAGCCCAGTTCCTGGCGGCCGCGAAAGCGCTCCGGCGCCCGAAACACCGCCCGCATCTCGCGCATGCGCCCGGTAAGCCGGTCGAGCATGGCGAGCTGCGCGACGCCGAAGCGGCGCGCGAAACCGGCCCGCGGCAGCCGCAGCACCGCCCCGAGCGTGCGCACGCCGGCACGCTTGAGGCGCTCCACCACCGGCGGCGGCCAGCGCAGCACGGTGAGCGGCAGCGGCGCGAGCGCCCCGACGAGCTGCGCGCGCTGCAGGACCTCGAGTTCCCGGCCGGCGCGCGCCGTGGCGAGCGCGGCGAGCGGCGTGGGCGCAAACGCCAGCGGGCCCTGCAGCCCGAGTTCTCCGCAGGCGCCCCTCAGCGCGGCGCGCAGACCCGCCACTCCTGAGAAAAGCCCCAGGCTCCCACGCACTTCCAGCAGCAGCCCGTCGGGAGGCTCGAGACTCACGCGCGGTGAGAAGCGCTGTGCCAGATGCGCGAGCTGGCGGAGCTGCCGCGCGCTGCGGACCTGCGGCAGGTGCACGCCCACCCACAGTTCCGCCTGCGGCTCCCCGAGCGCCAGCCGCTCCGTGCGCTGCGCAGCGGCGAACGCGCGCCGCGGTACAGGCACACGCGGCGCGCGCTCCTCAAGCGCCGCGGCTGCGCCGTCGGGCTGTCGGACCGGAGGACTCACGGACTTAGACTCTGCAGCCGCACCACACCGCGCGCACCGCGCCCCTTCAGCAGCGTGACGCACACCCCGCTGCCTGCGGCCTGCACGCCCAGCCGCAATGCACGCCGCAGAGCTCTCCCGCGCGGCATGCCGCGGCCGAAACAGCACCCCCAGCGTGCGGCCGCGCTCGGCGGCGAGCTGCAGACGACGAATGTCCCGGGGCCGCATCCGGCGACCCCAGGCGAGCGCGGCATCGCAGGCCCCCGAGCGCAGCACCTGTTCAAACGCCCACAACGGCCGCGTGCCGCCCACCACGGCGATCCGATCGAGCATTACCCCCTGCGCGACGAGCGCCGGGGCGAAGGGCATCAGCGGTGGTGCCACCCACACGCACCAGCGCGCGCTCGCTGCGCGCGTGAGTGCGGCCAGTGCCGGCAGCAGGAGCGACAGCTCTCCGCTGCCGAAGCGGGCGATGAGGATTTCGATCAGCCCCGAGCGCGGCCAGCCACCGCCGGGGAGTGCTTCATCGAGCGGGGCAAAGCCGCTCGGCAGGGTCTGGAGGCGCGCCGCGCTGCGGCCGCGCCAGATGGCGGGATGCTCGAGCAAGCGAGCGATGCGCAAGTCGTCCATCGACGGGATGCCGCAATCTAGGTCAGGGCCTCTTGCAGGAAAGATGCGTGGGCACAGCGCGGATTCACATGAGTCCCGCGGCGCGGCCGCGGCGTACGACGCCCACGACGATGCCCTCGATCAGCAGCGGCTCTTCCTTCAGATCCACCTTGATCGGCTCGAAGTCCGCATTCTCCGGCAACAGCCATACGACCGAGCCTTCCTGGCGGTAGCGCTTCACCGTGACCTCATTCTCCAGACGTGCCACGACGATCTGGCGGCTGCGCACCTCCGAGGTGCGGTGCACCGCCACCAGGTCCCCGTCGAGGATGCCGGCATCCTTCATGCTCATGCCGATCACTTTCAGCAGGTAGTGCGGCCGGGGCTGGAAGATGGCGGGATCGATCTGCAGGCGCGCCTCGAAATTCTCCTCGGCGAAGATCGGCTTACCGGCGGCGACCCGGCCGATGAGCGGCAGCCCGATCTGCTCGCGGATCGTGTCCTTCAGCTTTATCCCGCGGGAAGTGCCCGGCACCAGCGCAATCACGCCCTTGCGGGCGAGCGCCCGCAGGTGCTCCTCGGCGGCATTGGCGGAACGAAACCCGAGCTCGTGGGCGATCTCCGCCCGGGTCGGGGGCATCCCCGTTTCGCCGATAAACCTTTGAATCAGCCGTAGGATTTGGGTCTGCCGCGGCGTGAGATCCGACATGGGCGTGACGTCTGACATGGGCCAAGGGTCCTGTTCATATATACAGTCACTGTGATTATATCCAGATACGGGAGCCTGGCAAGAGCCGGGCGGTGCTGCGGCTTTCACGGAGGAAACGACCCGCAGGACCTCGCTGGTGATTCCCCTGCATACCCACAGCGTGCACAGCACTGCCCAAGCACAAGCGCAGCGTTCATGCGCCGTTCATGTCGAGGGCGTCTGATGCGTATGATCCACGATTGCGCTGCGCGCGAAACTCACCCTTCACGCACCACAATCGCGCGCCTGCAATTTACAAGGGAAAGTTCACGACGCGAATTACTCTCAACTGTGGCAAGATGTTGTCGCGGGCTGAAGACAATTACGTGTTTGGAGTTGCATTCCCCCCGCAAATTTGATGCAGTTGCGCCCCGGCGAACGACGGCGGAACTTGCCCACCGGAGTCGCTTCGGTTTTATTCAGGACTCCCGAATTAACAACCCAAAGGGGACGATTATGAAGTGCGCGAGTGTTGTAACGGCGGCCGCTGCCGTGGCCGTGATGGTTGGTCTTGCAGGCTGTACGGATCTGAAGCCCATTCAGGCTCAGATCGACGACCTGAAGTCTCAGGTAGCCAAGGTGCAGGGCGATGCCTCTGCGGCCAAGAGCGCCGCTGATTCGGCCAACAGCGCCGCGGCTTCGGCGGGACAGGCGGCGAGCGGTGCCCAGAGCACTGCGAACCAGGCGTTGGCTGCGGCTCATGCGAGCCAGTCGTGCTGCGACGCGACCAACGAGAAGATCGACCGCATGTTCAAGCGTTCGGTCTCCAAGTAAGCGACGGACTCAACGTCGAAGCAAAACGCCGCGCATTGCGCGGCGTTTTTCTTTGGGGAACTGAAAGGGCTTCAGTAACGCACGAGCGCGGAGCCCCAGGTGAAGCCGCCGCCGAAGGCCTCCAGGAGCAGCAGCTCACCGCGCTTGATGCGCCCGTCGCGCACGCCCACATCGAGCGCCAGGGGGACCGAGGCCGCGGAGGTGTTGCCGTGGTCCTGCACCGTGACGATGACGCGCTCGAGGGGCATCTCCAGCTTCGAGGCGGTCGCCTGGATGATGCGGATGTTGGCCTGGTGCGGCACGAGCCAGTCCAGCGCCGAGCGGTCGAGGCCATTGGCGGCGAGGGTCTCGTCGACGACCGCGCCGAGCTTGTTGACCGCGACCTTGAAGACCTCCCGGCCCGACATGGTGATCGTGACCGGCGGCGTAAAACCGCGTGACACGCCGCTGCCGCAGTAGAGCATCTCGTGGTAGCGCCCGTCGGCGTGCAGGTGCGTGGACAGCACGCCTGCGGCCGCGGAGGGCTCGAGCACCACGGCGCCGGCACCGTCGGCAAACAGCACCGCGGTGCCGCGATCGCTCCAGTCGGTGATGCGCGAGAGCGTCTCCGCGCCGATCACCAGCGCCCGCTTGGACTCCCCGCAGCGCACGTACTTGTCGGCGATCGAGAGTGCGTACATGAACCCCGCACAGGCGGTCTCGACGCTGAACGCCGGACCGCCGAAGCAGCCCAGACGCCGCTGCAGCAGGACCCCGCAGTTGGGAAATATCAGGTCCGGCGTCGTGGTGCCGAAGGCGATGAAGTCGACATCCTCGGGCGCCATCCCGGCGGCATCCAGGGCGCGGCGCGCGGCCTTCTCCGCCAGATCCACCGTCGTCTCGCCGTCGGCGGCGATGTGACGGCGCTCGATCCCGGTGCGCGTGCGGATCCACTCATCGGTCGTGTCGACCTTCGACTCGAGTTCGCGGTTGGTGACGATGCGCTCCGGCAGATACGACCCGGTGCCGCTGATGCGCGAGTAGATCAACTGCCGGTCCCCTGCGCCTGCATGGCCTGCGCGATGTGCTTGGTCAGGTCGTGCCGCACCGCGAGCGCGGCGGTGCCAATGGCCCGTGCGAACGCCACACCGTCGGCGCGACCGTGGCTTTTTACCACGATTCCCCCGAGTCCCACCATGCAGGCGCCGTTGTAGCGGCGCGGATCGAGGCTCGCGGCGGCGCGGCGCAACACCGGTCGTGCCACGAGGCCCGCGAGGCGCGCAAGCAGGGAGGCCTGAAATTCCTGCCGCATGCGAGCGGCGATCAGGCCGGCGAGCCCCTCCATGCTCTTCAGGGCCACGTTGCCCGTGAAGCCATCGGTCACCACGACGTCGACGTCGCCGGAAAAGATATCGTCGCCCTCGACGAAGCCCACGTAGTTCAGGGCGCTCGCGCCCAGCAGTGCGTGCGCCGCCTGCACCACCTCGTGGCCCTTCATGTCCTCCTCGCCGATGTTGAGCAGGCCGATGCGCGGATTGGCGATGCCGTAGACATCGCGCGCGATGATGGCGCCCATGGCGGCGAACTGGCGCAGCTGCTCGGGGCTCGCCTTGGTGTTGGCGCCCAGGTCGAGCATCTGCGTGAGTCCGTGCGCAGCGGGGATCGCCGAAATGATCGCGGCACGCTCGACCCCGGGCAGGGTCTTCAGCACGAAATGCGCGATCGCCGTGAGCGCCCCGGTGTTGCCGGCGCTCACCGCGGCGCTGGCGCGCGCCTCGTGCACCAGGTCGATCGCCACGCGCATGGAGGAATCCTTCTTGCGGCGGATCGCCTCGCGTGGCTTCTCCGCCATCGTCACCACCTGGGAGGCGGGGACCACTTCCAGGCGCGCGCGCAGCGCCGCCGGGGCGCGTGCAAGTTCGGCGCCGAGCAGCGTCGGCTCACCGACGAGCAGCAGGCGCAGCTGCGCGTCGTCCGCCAGCGCGCGCAGTGCGCCGGCAACGTACTCGCGCGGCGCGGAGTCGCCGCTCATCACATCGATCGCCAGTGGCAGCACGCAGGCCCTTCAGGTCCGGCGCCGAAGCTCTAGGGGCTATTCCTTGTCGTCGGTCTCGGCCGGCTTCTCAATCACCCGCCGGCCGCGGTAGAAGCCATCGGGGGTAATGCGATGGCGCAGGTGCGTCTCACCGGACTGCGGATCGGTCGACAGCGCCGGCTTCGCCAGGCGGTCGTGCGATCGGTGCATCCCGCGACGCGAGGGCGTCTTGCGGCTTTTTTGAACGGGCATGTGTTCAGCTCCTCACTCGAATTCGGTTCACTTACGTTTCAACAGGTCCGCCAGCTGCGCAAAGGGACGGTGCGTCTCCGTCGCGCCCGCCTCAATCGGCGCGGCTGCCACCCCGCACTCGGCCGCCACCTCGTGGCGCGGCACGAGCGGCAGGCTCAGCAGCAGCTCCTCCGTGACCAGCTCCGCGATGCTGATGCGACCGCCGCTGGCGAGCACCGGCTCTAGGTCCTCGGGCACGCGTGCCGCCTCATCCGGCGAGTGCACCAGCGCGACCCGCGCCTGCGCGTGCAGCGCGAGTTTCAGCGGCTGCATGCAGCGCTGGCACTGAAGCTGCGCCTGTCCCTGCAGAGTCAGCTCGGCGAGCGCCAGTCCGCGCTCGCGCATAAAGTGCACGCGTCCCGCGACGCGGCCGCCCACATCCGGTCGCTCCGGGCGCAGGCCCGGCAGCTCGGCGAGCGGGATAGCAAAGTCGACTTCGGCTCCGCCATCGGCCAGCCGGTCGACCTCGAGCGGACTCGACCAGGGCGGCGACATGGGGCGCGTATAATAGGTATCGGGTCTGCCTAAGTCAAAGCCACACTTGCTCCTAAGCCCTTGTTTCTCGACGATGATTCGGAAGCCAGCGTGACGTCCCCCTCGCCGCTCATCCTCGCCTCCACTTCCCGCTACCGCCGCGCGCTTCTCGAGCGGCTCGGGATTGCGTTTGCCTGTGAGGCCCCCGGGGTCGATGAGGCGACACTGCCGCAGGAGCTGCCCATGGACCGGGCGCTGCGCCTGGCGCTCGCCAAGGCGCGCGCCGTGGCCGAGCGCCACCCGGCGGCGCTGGTCATCGGCAGCGACCAGGTCGCCTGCGCGGGCGATGCGCTGCTCGAGAAGCCCGGCAGCGCCGCGCGCTGCGAGGCGCAGCTCGCGCGCCTGAGCGGCGGCAGCGCCCGCTTCTACACGGCCTGCGCCGTGGTGAGCACCGCACCGCGACTGCGCCTGGCGCACCTGGACACCACGGTGGTCAATTTCCGGACGCTGAGTGCCGCGGAGATCCGCCGCTACGTGGCGCGCGATGAGCCCTACGATTGCGCCGGGAGCTTCAAGGCCGAGAGCCTGGGGATCGCGCTCCTGGAGAGCCTCGAGGGCGAGGACCCCAGCGCCCTCATCGGGCTGCCCCTCATTTGGCTCGCGGGCGCCCTGCGGGGCGCCGGCCACCCCGTGCCCTGAGGGAGCGGTTCTCCTTGCGGCCGCTCAGCTGATCGAGCACCGCACCCAGCTCCGGCGGCAGCGGCGTGTTGATGCTGAACTCCCCGCCCTGCGGGTACTGAAAGCTGACGCTGCTCGCGTGCAGGAACATGCGCGTCAGGCCAAGCCCGCGCAGCGTGTCGTTGAAGCCCGCATCGCCGTACTTATCATCCCCCGCCACGGGGTGCCCGGCATGCGTGGCGTGCACGCGGATCTGGTGCGTGCGCCCGGTCTCGAGCGTCACCTCCACGAGAGTTGCGGTGCGGCCAAAGAATTCCACCGGCCGGAAGGTGCTCACCGAGGCCTTGCCGCCGGCGGCGACGCGCACCGTGCGCTCCCCGCCCACGCGGGTGTCGGTGCGCAGCGGCGCATCGATGCGCTTCTCGCCCAGGTCCCACTTGCCCTTCAGCAGCGCGAGGTAGCGCTTCTCGAATCCGTCCTCGCGCAACAGCGCGTGCAGGTCCCGCAGCACCGCACCCTTGCGCGCCACGATCAGGCAGCCGCTGGTGTCGCGGTCCAGCCGGTGCACCAGCTCGAGGGATTCCTGGGGCTTCAGCGCGCGCAGCGTCTCGATCACCCCGCAGCTGATCCCGCTGCCCCCGTGCACAGCCACCCCGGCGGGCTTGTCCAGCACCAGGATCTTCTCGTCCTCGTGGACGATGGCCGCCCGGATACGCTCGAGGAGCGCCGCCGAGGGCTTGCCCGGCTCGATTGCCGGGGCCGGCCGCACCGGCGGGATGCGGATGCGGTCGTTGACGCTCAGCCGCGTCTCCGGGTCCGCACGCTTGCCGTTCACCCGTACCTCGCCCTTGCGGATGACGCGGTAGACACGGCTGCGCGGGATCCCGCCCAGGCGCTTCTGGACGTAGTTGTCCAGGCGCTGCCCGGCTTCATCGAGACTGACCTCGAAGTGCTGGACGGCGGTGCGGGTCGGGGAGGCATCCGGGACGGACAAATGGGACTCTTCGGTGTAAGGCATTGTTTCTACAAGATTCTGTAGTATACTCGCTCGGTCGTCCGCCGTGCGGACGCGCCAGTGGTGGTGGCTTCGCAGCCGCCACCCGTTTAGTTGGACCTCTAGTATCGAGGCCATCGCATTGGGCCGCCAAGATCGCGCCATCTGCGTTGAATCTCGCAACGTTCGAGACTTCCGCAGCCAGCGCCGTCGGTCGAGTTCACCGAAGGTTTCCTTGCCAAGCCGCGTGTAACGCGGCCGTCATGAAACATGACCAACGAGATTCGCTCTCTTTTGCCAGGTTTAAGAAATCTTCGCCGCTGCGGAAGTTACAGCCCGCGGCCTCCCGCCGTCTGCTTGCCGGCCCCTCACGTAACAGTAGGGGCACATGAAGAGAATGCTAGTGAATGCAACTCAAGAAGAGGAGTTGCGCGTAGCTCTGGTTGATGGACAAAAACTATTTGACCTGAGTATCGATCTACCTTCCCGCGAACAGAAAAAAGCTAACGTCTACAAGGCCAAGATCTCCCGCGTCGAGCCCTCGCTCGAGGCGTGCTTCGTCGATTACGGCGCCCAGCGCCACGGATTCCTGCCGCTGAAGGAAGTCTCCAAGGAGTACTTCCGCCAGCAGCCGCAGGGCGGCCGCATGAACATCCGCGAGCTGCTCAGCGAGGGTCAGGAGCTGGTCGTGCAGGTCGAGAAGGAGGAGCGCGGTACCAAGGGGGCAGCGCTCACCACCTTCATCAGCCTCGCCGGCCGCTTCCTCGTGCTCATGCCGAACAACCCGCGTGCCGGGGGCGTTTCGCGCCGCATCGAGGGCGAGGACCGCGACCAGATGCGCGAGGTCATGAGCCAGCTGCAGATCCCGGAAGGGATGGGCGCGATCGTGCGCACCGCCGGCGTCGGCCGCACGGTCGAGGAGCTGCAGTGGGACCTGGATAACCTCAAGACCCAGTGGGCGCAAATCGATGCGGCGGTCAAGGACCGGCCCGCGCCGTTTTTGGTATTCCGCGAAAGCGATGCCGTCACGCGCTCCATGCGCGACTACCTCTCGGACGACGTCGGCGAGGTGCTGGTCGATGACGCGGCCGCGTTCCAGAAGGCGCAGGAGTATATGCAGCGCTTCATGCCTGCGGACGCACAGCGCAAGCTGAAGCTGTATACGGACGACATCGCGCTCTTCACCCGCTTCCAGATCGAGAGCCAGATCGAGTCGGCCTACGCACACAAAGTGCAGCTGCCCTCCGGCGGCAGCATCGTGATCGATTACACCGAGGCGCTGGTGTCGATCGACATTAACTCCGCACGCGCCACGCGCGGCTCGGACATCGAGACCACCGCCACCAACACCAACCTGGAGGCGGCCGATGAGATCGCCCGCCAGCTGCGCATCCGTGACATCGGTGGTCTGATCGTCATCGACTTCATCGACATGGAGCTGCCGAAGAACCAGCGCGAGGTCGAGGACCGCCTGCGCGATGCGATGAAGATGGACCGCGCCCGCATCCAGATCGGGCGCCTGTCGCGCTTTGGCCTGCTGGAGATGTCGCGCCAGCGCCTGCGCCCCTCGCTCGGGGAGTCCAGCCATATCGTGTGCCCGCGCTGCGTCGGGATCGGCAGCATCCGCAGCGTCGAGTCGATGACGCTCGCCGTGCTACGCCTGATCGGCGAGGAGCTGCGCAAGGACCGCACCGCGCGCGTCATCGCCCAGGTGCCGGTGGCCGTGGCGACCTATCTCATCAACGAGAAGCGCGAGTGGCTGCGCACCCTCGAAGACAAGAGCACGGCCGAACTGATCATCGTGCCGAACGAGAATATCCAGACGCCGGAGTACTCGATCAAGCGCGTGCGCGATGACGAGATGGATCTGCCCGAGCACAAGCAGCCCACCTACCTGATGCCCGCGGCCCCCGAGGTCGGGGAACCCGGCAGCGCCCAGGACCGCAAGCCCCAGCCCCAGACCCCGGCCGTGGCCACGCTCCTGCCGGCGACGTCCGCGCCGCTCGGCGCCCCGGCGCCCACCCCGGCGCCGCCGGCCGCACCGGCGGCCGCCCAAGGCGGCGGCGGTGGCGGCTTCTGGTCACGTTTCAAGAAGATGCTGGCAGGGGAGCCCGCGCCCGCTTCGGCAGAGCCGGCGCCGTCGGCGAGCGCGCCGGCCCCCAGCCGCGCGCCGCGGCGCGACGAGGGGCGTTACGACTCCCGGCGCGAGCGCCCCCGGCATTCGCGTTCGGGCGGCGAAGGTGCGCGCCGCGAGCGCGGCGATGGCCGCCGCAGCGAAGGGCGCGACCGGGACCGCAACCGCGACCACCGCGCGGGCAGCGGGGGCGGCGATCGCAACCGTGACGGCGGGCGGCGTCCGGAGCGCTCCGGTGAACGCAGTGCGGCTGCCCCGCGCGAGGCGCGTGAGCCGGTGCGCGAGGCCCCGGCGCGCGCGCGAAGAGCCGGCCCCAAGAGAAGGCGCAGCCGCGCCGCTCGCGGGCGCTGTGCCCGGCGAGGCACCGCGCGCAGAGCGCAGTGGCCGTGGCCGGCGCGGACGCCGGCGTGGCCGGCGCGGTGGGGGCGGCGGCGGGGCACGCGAGCCAGTCCCGGGCGGCGCGCCCGCCGAGGCCGGGCAGCCCGGGCGCGAGAGCGCGCCGGAGGTTTCCGGTCCGGGCCCGAGCGAGGCTGGCGGCAACAACGGCCACGCCTCGCAGGAACCCCTGCCGCGCCAGTATCACGCCGAGCCGCGTGAAGGGGCGCATGAGCTGGCGCACTTTGAGCCGGCCCCGCGCCCGGAAGGGGCCGGTGGCGAGCACAAGCCCTACGTGGTGTGGTCCTCAGCTCCGGCAGAGAAACTCCCCGGGTCACACGGCCCGGAGGTTCCCGAGGAATAAGGCCCGCCGCTACGCCGCGCGCGCGCGCTGCCGCAGGTGTGCGAGCAGTCCGCGCGCGGCCTCTTCCACGAGGTCCAGTACCTCCTCGAAGCCGTTCGGACCGCCGTAGTACGGATCGGGCACCTCGCGCACGTCCCGCTGCGGGGCGAATTCTAAGAACAGCCGCAGCCGCTCGTGCGCGTGCGTGGGCGCGCGCCGCTGCAGCACGCGCAGGTTCTCTGCGTCCATGGCGAGGATCAGGTCAAAGCGCTCGAAGTCAGCCGGCTCGACCACGCGGGCCCGCAGGGATTCCAGAGGGTAGCCACGGCGGGCGGCCGCCGCGCGCGTGCGGGCGTCGGGGGGCTCACCAACGTGGTAGCCCGCGGTCCCGGCAGAATCAACCTCAATCGCAAGCTCCGGGGCTTCGCGTGCCGCCAGCGTGCGCAGCACCCCTTCCGCGGTCGGCGAGCGGCAGATGTTGCCCAGACACACGAACAGGATTTTCATCGGTCTATTTTATAGCCTT
Source organism: uncultured Pseudomonadota bacterium (assembly GCA_963806375.1). Taxonomy (GTDB): domain Bacteria; phylum Pseudomonadota; class Gammaproteobacteria; order Steroidobacterales; family Steroidobacteraceae; genus 13-2-20CM-66-19. The sequence goes on along the minus strand of CAWDXW010000002.1, from coordinate 357,910 downwards.
TTCGCGACGGCACCGAGCGCCTGCGCCTTCGTGGTTCGTGACGGTAATGTGGCCCCGAACGGACACGAAAAACTCCCGGAAGCGGCAACGCGCTCCTAGATTGAACCGGCAGGTCTTGCCTGTCAGCAAGGTCGGACGTGCACTCCGCCGCCTGTCACGCTTGTCCGTCGCCGCGCGCACCGCGATCATTCACCGGCGCGTGCCGTGCAGCGAAACGCTGCGGCTGCGCACTCCCCGCCTTGCAGTCATGGAGGACCAACCCTCGTGCAGCAGACGAGTTATCGCTCCAGTACACCACAAGTCTGGGACCGGCTGGCTCCCGAGTACGATCAGCTGCGCGCCCAGGACCCGGTGTACCACTCCTGCATCGATCAGGCGATCGAGGCACTGCGGCCGGCGGGTGCGGTGCTCGATGCCGGCTGCGGCACCGGGGCCGCCACGCGCTTCCTGCTCGGGTGCGAGCATGTCGAGGCGCTCGATTTTTCCGCCAACTCCCTCGCCGTGCTGCACACCAACCTTGGCGAGCACGACAACCTCGAGCTGGTGCAGGGCGATGTGCGCAGCTTGCCCTTTCCGGACGAGCGCTTCGACTGCGTGCTGTGTGCCAACACGATCAACTGCCTCACGCGGGACATGCAGTGGCAGGCGGCGGCCGAACTGCTGCGGGTGCTCAAGCCCGGCGGACGCTACGTGGTGAGCGCGCACCACTACAGCCGCTTCAAGCAGCGCCGGCACTGGGTGAAGGAAGGCCGCCCCGGCCAGCCGGGCGTCGATTACATCTACCGCTTCACGCGCAAAGAGCTCGCCGAACTGTTCCCGCACGCCACCTTGCGGGCGGCCGGATTCTACGCACTGCCGGGGCGGGTGCAGAACCTGACGGCCCGCTGGATGGGCGCCCCGCTGGGACGGCTGAAGGTCGGGCACTTGCTGATCGCGTACGGGCAAAAGCCCGGGCGCCGGCCCCACTGATACCGGGACCGCACGCCCCTTCAGCGCACGCTGTAGCCGCGGCCCTCGAGACAGGCGCGCATGGCGCGCTGATAGTTATCGCGCCCGTTGCCGGACGGGTCGCCCGCGGCGCCGCCGCCAGCCTGGGTCGGATCGAAACCGGACTGGCCGGCGGCCCACTGGTGGCAATCGTACTTGTCGTTCGCCTGCTGCTCGCTCGACTGGCCGTTCTGCGGATAGATGAACAGGTCATCACTCGGTGGCGGGGGTGCGACCGCACCCGGATCGCTCGGCGGCGCGACGACTTCATAGCCGTTCTGCCCCGGATTCCACGTGTAGTAGGTGTCGTTCGCGTAGTAGTACGGCACGCCTGAGACCCACAGCGTGGTGTAGTACGCCGGCAGGACCGGCACGTACACGCCGAGGGGCGCCCCGACGACCACGAAGCTCGACCCGTAGGGGCGGTACCAGATACCCGAGGAGTAGTAGTACGGGCCGCCGGGATGGGTAATCAGCACCGGCTGATGCGGCATCACGGGGACGGTCGAACCGTGCGCCGGATAGTACTGGTTGTGGCTGTAGCGGCCGTCGTAGCGCGGATAAGGTCCACTTGCGCCGTGCGGCGCTGGATACGGCTGCGGCGGATGTGACTGCTGCGCCTGCGGGGCGTGGGCCTGCGGCGAAGGCGAGTTCTGCGCCTGCGCGCCGAGGCTTGCGAGCACCAGCACGGCCGTCAGCAGGTGGCGTAAGTGAGTCATAGACCAGCCTCGCTGCAACACTAGCGCACGGTGTAGCCGCGCGCATCCAGGCACGCGCTGATGGCGCGGCGGTAGTTGGCGGCCTGCTGCGCCTGCGCCGCCTGCGCATGCCGATCCTGCACGACTACGGTCCGTGGCTGCGAGTTGGCCGCTTCCGCGGCGGTGCCCAGCGCGCCCCCGATCACCGCGCCGGCAAGCGCGGCAGGACCCGAATTCCACGGATTGGCCACCGAGGCGCCGATGATGGCGCCGGTCACGGCGCCGACGGCCGTTCCTGCCCCCGTCGGGGCCGGCCCCGGCACGACCTGCACGCGCTCGTGTGGCGGCACGCCCGGGGCACTCGGATCAAAACCGGTCTGCTGGGTGGCCCAGGTGCTGCACTCGTAGTGATCCCGGTCCTGTTGCTGCGGCGTCTGGCCCCGCTGCGGATAGGCAAACACCTCGCTCGGCGGCGGCGGCAGCGGCGGCGCAGGCTGCGGTGGCGGGCGCGGCGCGGGCGGCGGCCCGGCCACACAGGCGCTCAGCAGCAGCGCCGCCCCGGCCACCAGGGCGGCGAGCGCAGGGCGCACGGTCATTTGGCGTCGGTTCATGTTCGCGAAGAATTCCTACGGTAAATGCACGGTCCCTGGCCTAAAGAACGCCGGCCGGACGGGCACGTTGACACACCTAAGCCCGTGCGGCACCAGTCAATTTGACTGGCCGCACCCGCGGCAGTTCCGGCCTAGATCGGGGCGCCCCACCGGGCGCACAAGGCCCACGCCGGCGAAACGTGCGCCCCTGGGACCGGGACCCCGCGGCGCGCGCGGCTGCGCAGCCTAGGGGCCGGGCGCCGCCGTCGCTCCGAGCAGCGCCGCGACGCGCTCCAGGTCTGCCGGCGTGTTCACGTCCGGGCCCGGCCGCTCGAGCGCCTCGGCCACCTGAATGCTCAAACCGTGCTCGAGGGCGCGCAGCTGCTCGAGCTTCTCGCGCGCCTCGAGCTGCCCGAGCGGCAGGGCCGAGAGGCGCAGAAGCGCCCCGACGCGATAGGCATACAGGCCGATATGGCGGCGCGCCCCGCTGAAGTCGCGCGGGCTGCCGGGTCCGGCGGCGGCAGCGTCGCGGTTCCAGGGAATGGGCGCGCGGCTGAAGTACAGCGCCCGCCCCTGCGCATCGCTCACGACCTTCACGACATTGGAGTCCATGAGCTCGGCGAGCGATTCAACGGGTGTGGCGAGCGTGCCGATATCGGCTTGCGGATGCGCCGTGAGCAGCGCGGCCACCTGCTGGATGAGAGCGCGCGGCATGAGCGGCTCGTCGCCCTGCACGTTGACGACGATGTCCGCGGCCGGCCAGGCGCGCGCGCGCGCCACTTCGGCGATGCGATCGGTGCCGGAGGCGTGGGTGCGTGCGGTGAGCAGCGCCGGCGCGCCGAAGCCGTGCGCGGCGCTGAGGATGAGCTCATCGTCGGTGGCGATGAGCACCTCGGCAGCCCCTGCGGCGCAGGCGCGCTCATACACCCACTGCAGCATCGGCTTGCCAGCGATCTCGCGCAGCGCCTTGCCCGGCAGGCGCAGGGACGCATAGCGCGCTGGAATGACGACCCGGAACACGCCGCTCCCGGAAGCTGCCGCTAACGATCGAGCAGCGGATCATCCGCCGCGAGCTGGCGTGCCTCTTCCTCGAGCATCACCGGCACCTCGTCGCGGATCGGATAGGCCAGACGGTCCATGCGGCACACGAGCAGCTGCGCCTCGCGCTGATACTTGAGCGTGCCCTTGCAGACCGGGCAGGCGAGAATTTCCAGCAGGCGGGCATCCATCGGCACTCAACTCCCGGGGACCGCAAGGTCACCTGTCTTGGCGCGCACGCCCGCCAGCAGCTGCCGGGCGTGCGCCTCACTGAAGCGGGCAGTCACCGGCACGTACCACAGACGCGGATCCGCGTAGGCCTGGCATTTTACGGCATCCTTCTCGGTCATGAGCACGGGCAGCGCGTCGCCGAAGTCGAGCTCGGCCGCCCTCAGGGCATGGTGGTCGGCGAAGGGGTGCTCGATGAGGGTCAGCCCCCGGGCGCGCAGGTCGAGGAAGAAGCGCTGCGGATTGCCGATGCCGGCGACCGCATGCACGGGGGCCCCCGCGAAGGAGGACAGCAGCCGCGCGGGACCTGCGGCAGTGACCGGCAGCGCCTCGCTGGCCTCAAGATCCATGCGCAGCAGCGCACCGCGCGCCGCCAGCTCGTGCAGCGAGGGATGCACCGGCGGCCCGTTCACTACGAGCAGATCAGCGCCGGCGAGGCCGGCCGCGGGCTCGCGCAGCGGGCCGGCCGGCAGCAGCCGCCCGTTACCGAGCCCGCGCGCGCCGTCGATCACCACGATCGCGGCGTCGCGCGCGAGGCGCAGATGCTGCAGCCCATCGTCACAGAGGATCACGCTGGCGCCGCGGTCGACCAGCCACTGCGCACCGCGCACGCGATCCGCGTCCACGACCGTGGGGCAGCCGCTGCGGCGGCACAAGCAGCAGCGGCTCATCGCCCACCTCGCGCCAGTCCGAGTCGGCGCGCACCGGGCGCGCCTCGCGCCGTGCGGCGGCCGTAGCCGCGCGAGAGGATGCCGACCGCGGCGCCGCGCGCGCGCAGCCGCTCGGCCAGCCACAGGGTGAGCGGCGTCTTGCCGGTGCCGCCGACGGTCAGGTTGCCGATGATGATCACCGGGCGCGCGATGTGCGCGCGCGCCAGCCAGCCGCGCCGGTAGGCGCCGCGGCGCAGCGCGACCGCAGCGCCGTACAGCCAGCCTAAGGGTTGCAGGAGCGAGGGTCCTGCAGCGGCGGTATACCAGCGCGCGGTCAGCCGTTGCATCGGCCGCGGTCAGTCGGAGAACTGCAGGCGGTGCAGCTGCGCGTACAGCCCGCCGTGGTCCAGCAGCTGCTGGTGCGTGCCGCTTTCGACGATCTGCCCGGCATCCAGCACGATGATGCGGTCGGCCTGCTCCACCGTCGACAGGCGGTGCGCGATGATGAACGTGGTGCGGTTGCGCACCAGCTGCGCGAGCGCCGCCTGGATGTGCCGCTCGGCCTCGGTGTCGAGCGCGGAGGTGGCCTCATCCAGGATCAGGATGGGCGCATCCTTCAGCAGCGCGCGGGCGATGGCGATGCGCTGGCGCTGCCCGCCCGAGAGCAGCATGCCGCGATCCCCGACTAGCGTGTCCAGGCCCTGCGGCTGGCTGCGCACGAATTCCAGGATGTGCGCAGCCTCGGCGGCGCGCTCGATAGCGGCATCGGGCACGGCGCGCCCGAAGGCTGATGTTGTTGCGGATGGTGTCGTTGAAGAGCACCACGTCCTGGCTGACCACCGCGATCTGCTCGCGCAGGCTCTGCAGCCGGTACTCGCGCACGTCGTGCCCCGTCGATGCGCACACTGCCCGGAGCTGGCGTCGTAGAAGCGCGGCAGCAGATTCACGAGCGTCGACTTGCCGCTCCCCGAGCGACCGACGATCGCGAGGCTCTCACCGGCGGCCACCCGCAGCGACACATCGCACCAGGGCCGCGCGCGCGGCGGCTGTGCGGCTCCGCGGTCGCCGCGTGGCTGCGCGTAGGGGAAGGAAACCTGGTCGAACTCCACCTCCCCGCGCACCCGCAGGATCGTGAGGCTGCCGCCCTGTGGCTCGACCGGCTCATCCAGCAGCTCAAACAGGCTCTGGCCGGCGGCGATGCCCTGTTGCAGGGGCCGGCGACGCCGACCAGTTCGCGCAGCGGCTGCGCGATGCCGACGAGCGCGGTGAAGAAGCCCAGCAGATCCCCCATGCTCATGCGCCCGTGGATGGCGTCGGCGATCGCAATCGAGAGCACGAACGCCAGGCCGACGGCGGCCACCAGCTGCACCATCGGGTTGGAGACGCCTTGCGTGAGCACCAGGCTGCATGTTGGAGCGCAGGTTGTGCGTCATTCACCGCATCGAACTGGCTGGTCCACGTGCGCTTCGGCGTTGTAGACCTTGATCAGGCGCGGCGCCTCGAAGCCCTCTTTGGCGATGCGCGTCACGTCGCCCATGGAGTCCTGGATACGGCGGCTGTAACGGCGGAAGCGCTGTTGATGATCGAGACCAGCCAGCCCACCAGCGGCCCCATGATCAGGGCGATCGCCGTCAGGCGCGCGTTCATCCACAGCAGGAACGCGATCGAGCCGATGATGGTGAGCGAGCGCGCGCACCGCGATGATGACCGAATCGGTGGTGGCCTGTGCCCATCAGCTCGGTGTTGTAGGTGAGGCGCGACAGCAGGGTCGCCGAGGAATGGCGGTCAAAGTAGCCCACCGGCAGCATGAGGATGCGGCGAAACACGTCGCTGGCGCACCTGGTTCACCATGTGGCGTCCGACATAGCCCATGAAGTAGTTCTGGGTGAAGTCGCCGATACCGCGCAGGATGAACAGGCCCACGAGCGCGAGCGGCACCCAGACGATGGTGCGCGGATCGCTGGTGGGTGAAGGTGCCGTCGCCGAATTTCTTGGCGAACAGCGCGAAGCTGGCCATGGTGAGCCGCGAACAGCATCCCGCCGAGCATGCCGAGCACGAAGTGCCCGCGGTAGGGGCGGATGTAGCCGAGCAGCCGCCGGTAAGCGCGCAGGCTGCTGGCGGGCTGGCGCACGGGCACGCCGCTAGCGCGCGGCTCGGGTCGTATCGTTCAAGGCTTGCCCGCCGGCTCATCCTTGACCGTCGCGATGTTGACCTCGGCGAAGCCGAGGCGTCCGAGCACGTCCATCGCGGTGATCACCGACTGATGCGTGGCGCGTGCATCGGCGCGCAGCGTGACGCGCATGCTGCGATTGGTGCCGGCTTCCTTCAGCAGCGCCGCGCGCAGCGTCTCGGGACTGGAGTTGATCAGCTCATGCTGATTGACCAGGTAGGTGCCGCCCTGCGTGACGCTCACCACCAGCGGCTCGCGTGTTCGCGCGCTCGGCGGGCACGGCGCTCGCGTGCGGCAGGTGCACGCGCAGTCGCCCCTCGTCGGTGAACTTCGCCGAGAGGATGAAGAACACCACCAGCAGCAGCACCACGTCGATGAGCGAGACCACGTTGATCTCGGGCTCCTCGTGGCGGCGGCCGGGCCGTAGGTTCACCGCAGGATCCCCTTTAGGGTTAGGCGACGGCGGCCGCGGCGCGCCGCACGCTCGCGCAGCGCGCGCCGCTTCGAGGGCGTCGGCCATGCGGATCGCGTGCTTTTCCATCTCCATGACGATCCCCTCCACCCGCCCGCGCAGGTAGCGGTAGGCGATGAGCGCGGGGATGGCGACGCACAGGCCCGCGGCCGTGGCGATCAGCGCCTCGGAGATCCCCCCCGAGAGCGCCCGCGGATCGCCCATGCCGCCTTCCTGGATGGCGTGGAACGCACGGATGATGCCGGTCACGGTGCCGAGCAGTCCCAGTAGCGGCGAGATACCGGCGATGGTGCCGAGCGTGTTGAGGAAGCGCTCGAGCTCGTAGACGACGTGGCGGCCGGTGTCCTCGAGGCGCTCCATGAGGATCTCACGCGGCCGGTGGCGGTTGGCAAGGCCGGTCGCGAGCAGCCGCCCGAGCGGAGAATTCTGCTCGAGCGCGGCGATGACCTTGTCGTTCACCTGGTTGGTCTCGATCAGCTGCCACACGCGCTGCGGCAGCTCCTGCGGCAGCACGCGCTTGTCCTGCAGCGTCCACAGCCGCTCAAGAATGATCGCGGCGGCCGTGATCGAGCACAGAATGATCGGCCACATCAGCGGGCCGCCGGCCCGCACTATTTCCCACATCCGAAGCGACCCCAACGGCCAGAGGACCGAAAGGACAGCATCATACCGAACGGGCCCGCCCGCTCAAGGTAACTGCGTCCCAGGTGCGTCACACACCCCGCGCCGGGGCACGGGCATCTGCTAGAGTCCGCGGCTCGATGCCGCGCCGGCTCCTGCAAAAGATCATCCCGGACCCCGCGTCGCTGCGGGGACTGTGGCTGCTGCGTCCGTTCGCGGAGCGCCTCGCGGAGCCGCAGCTGTGGTCCCTGCACCGGCGCAACGTGACTTACGCGTTCGCCGCCGGGCTGGCGATCTGCTTCATCCCGCTGCCGGTGCACCTGGCGAGCGCCTGCGCGGTGGCGCTCTTGTGGCGGCTGAACCTGCCGGTCATCTGCGGCACGACATTCCTGCTGAACCCCTTCACCGCCGTGCCGGTCTACTACCTCGCGTACCGCGTGGGCGCAGCGCTGCTGCCCGTGCCGCGCCATCGTTTCCACTTCGTGGCCAACTGGCACTGGTTCGAGCACGAACTCGCCCCGGTCTGGAAGCCATTCCTGCTCGGCTGCCTGGTATGCGCCGTCGTCGCGGCATGCCTCGGCTGGCTCGCCCTCGAGATTCTGTGGCGCTGGCACGTACTCGCCCGCTACCGCGCGCGGCGCAGCTCCGCGCCGGCCTGAAACGCCCGCGCGGGGCGCACTAACTAGCTGCGCGCGATCAGGGTGCCGCGCTCGAGCTCGTAGATGCGCTCCATGCGCTGCGCGAGCTTCAGATCGTGCGTGACGACGACGAGGCTCGTAGCGCGTTCACGATTGAGCTCCAGCATCAGGGCGAAGACGCTCGCCGCATTGGCGCCGTCGAGATTTCCGGTGGGCTCGTCGGCGAGCACGATGCGCGGCTGCGTGACCAGCGCGCGCGCCACGGCCGCCCGCTGGCGCTCCCCGCCGGAGAGCTGGTGCGGGCGGTGCTGCAGGCGCTCCCCCAGCCCGACACGCTCCAGCAGTGCCTGCGCCGCGGCGCGCGCCTCGGCCACCGGCGTGCGGCGCACCAGCAGCGGCATCGCCACGTTCTCCAGCGCGGAGAACTCCGGCAGCAGGTGGTGGAACTGATAGACGAAGCCGAGCGCCTGATTGCGCAGCACCCCGCGCTCGGTCTCGCTCAGGGAATGAATGTCGCGGCCCGCCACCGCCACCACGCCCGCGCTCGGGCGGTCGAGACCGCCGAGGATCTGCAGCAGCGTCGTCTTGCCCGAGCCCGAGGCGCCGACGATCGCCACGCGCTCGCCGACCGTGACCGCGAGGTTCACCCCCTCGAGCACGTGCACTTCGGTGGGCCCCTGCCGGAAGCTCTTGTGCACGCCGCGCGCACTTAGCACCGTGTCACTCATGTCGCAGCGCCTGCGCCGGAGCGGTGCGGGCCGCCCGCCACGCCGGGTAGATGGTCGCCAGAGCACACAGCAGGAATGCCACGCTGCAGACCTTGAGCACGTCGAAACCCTCCACATACGCCGGCAGGTCGCTCATGTAATAGACCCGCGCGTCGAGAAACTGCGTGCCGAGCAGCCGCTCGAGCGCGGCGACCAGGCGCTGCAGGTTGTCCGCCAGCAACGTGCCCAGGGCGGCGCCGCAGAGCGTGCCGGCGAGGCCGATGAGCACGCCCTGGATGGCGAAGGTGACCAGGATGTTGTGCGGGCCGGCCCCCAGCGTCCGCAGGATCGCGATGTCGGTCTGCTTCTCTTTCACGATCATGACGAGCGTCGCCACGATGTTGAAGGCGGCGACCGCGACGATCATCAGCAGGATCAGGAACATCATCGATTTGGTGATCTCGATCGAGCGGAAGAAGTTGGCGTGATCCTCGGTCCAGTCGCTGACGTAGTAGCCCGGGCCGCCCAGGGACAGCGCCGCGGTGCGCACCAGGGCGGGGGCGCGCAGCGGGTCGGCGAAGGCGAGACGCAGCCCCGTGACCCCCGCGCCGCTGCGAAACAGCAGCGCGGCATCGGCGAGGTTCACCAGGGCAAGGCCGCGGTCGAACTCGTACATCCCCGACTCGAACAGGCCCACAACGCGAAAGCGCCGCATGCGCGGTACCACCCCGGTGGGGGTCGCGGTGCCCTCCGGGGCGATGAGGATGACGCTGTCGCCGACGCGGACGTTGAGCTCGCGCGCCAGCGCGTCACCGAGGATGATCGCGAAGGATCCGCTGCGCAGCTCATCCAGGCTCCCGGCAGTGAGGTGCTGGGCGAGCCCCGTGGCGGTGCGCTCCTCGGCCGGCAGGACCCCGCGCACGTTGGCGCCGGCCATCTTCTGCCCGTGTGCGAACATCGCCTGGCTCTCGATGTAGGGCACGACCGCCTGCACGCCCGGCTGGCGGCGCAGGCGCGCCTGCAGCGACTGCCACTCGCCGATCGGCCCGCGCAGGCCCGAGATGGTGGCATGCGAGGTCACGGTGAGGATGCGGTTGCGCAGCTCGCGCTCGAAGCCGTTCATCACCGACAGCACCACGATCAGGGTCGCGACCCCGAGCGCCAGGCCGCACACCGACATCAGCGCCACGAACGAAACGAAGCCGCGCCGGTGCGTCGAGCGCAGGTGCCGCGTGCCGATCAGCCACTCGTACGAACTCATCGCTCACTCATAGCGCAGCGCCTCGGCCGGCGCGACCCGCGCGGCGCGCAGCGCCGGGTAGACCGTCGCAAGCCCGGTGAGCGTCAGCGCCGCCACGGCGATGGCGAGCACGTTGCCCCAGTGCACCTCGGAGGGGATCGAGGTGATGTAGTACACGTCCGCGTTCATGATCTGGAAGCGGAAGGTGCGCTCGAGGACGGGCACGATGGTATCGACGTTGAAGGCCAGCGTCAGCCCGAGCAGCACGCCCAGGAGCACCCCGAGCCAGCCGATCACCAGCCCCTGGGTGAGAAAGATGCCCATGACGCGGCGCGGGCTCGCCCCGATGGTGCGCACGATGGCGATGTCGGTGCGTTTGTCGGTGACCACCATCACCAGCATGGCCACGATGTTGAAGGCCGCGACCGCGACGATCAACAGCAGGATCAGCGACATCATGGTTTTCTCGATGCGGATGGCGCGGAAGTAATTGGCGTTCTCCTGCGTCCAGTCTGTCACCGCGAACCCCGGTGGCAGCTGCCGGCGCAGGCGCGCGGCGACCGCCGGCGCGGCCAGCACGTCCGCCACGCGCACCCGCAGCCCCTCGTCCACGGAGCCTGCCCCCAGGGCGCGCACGTCCTGCAGATTCGCGAACACCAGCGTGCCGTCATGGTCCTGCAGCCCGACCTCAAAGATCCCGGCCACCGTGAACTCCCGCAGCTTCGGGGTCGGCGCGCCGCCGGCACTCACCGTTGGCAGCAGGAAGGTGATCGAATCCCCGGCCGACAGCCCCAGGCGCTCGGCGATGATCGCCCCGAGGATCACGCGCCCGGAGCCGGGCGTCAGATCCGCGAGGTGTCCCTGGGTAAGCGAGCGTCCCAGGTCCGCCCGGGTTGCAGCGGCATCCGGGTCGATGCCGCGCAGCAGGACGGGCACCATCTCGGGCTGGCGCACGGCGAGGGCCTGCAACTCCGCGTAGCGCGCCGCATCGCGCACGCCGCTCGTGCCCGCGACGGCGCGCTGCGCCGCATCCCAGTCCGCGCTCGTGACTGAGGCGGGCGCGCTGATGCGCACCGGGGCGTTCAGCGACAGCAGCCGCTCGCGCAGCTCGCTTTCGAAGCCATTCATGACCGAGAGAATCACGATGAGTGCCGCCACGCCCACGCAGACCCCGAGCAGCGACGCCCAGGTGATGAAAGAGACGAAGAACGTGTGCGAGCGCGCCCGCACGTACCGCAGGCCCACGTACACCGACAGCGGGTGGAACATCGTGGCGATTTAACCACAGTTGGCGGCGGATGCAGACGCGCGTCACAAATCCGCGCGCGCGGCGCCCGGTTGACTTGGCGCGATTGACCCCGGTGCTATAGTTAAATGATCTGGGAGGATCAACGCATGCAGACCCGCATTCTTGCCGCGCTGCTTCTGGGCTGCGCATTGGCCGGCACCGCCGCCGCAGAGACGATCATCGTGGATGGCATGGTCGCGGTCGCACCTTCACAGATGCCGACGCCCAAGCGCGGCACCACCATGGGCGCGGTCGAGAAGCAGTTCGGCGCCCCCGTGAACCGCCACCCGACCGTCGGCGCACCCCCCATCACGCGCTGGGACTACAACGGCTTCTCCGTGGTCTTCGAGCACGACCGGGTCATCGACTCGGTCGTCACCGCTGGCTAGTAAGCGCGCGCCGGCGCGCCGCGCCATCCGCATCCCGCACCCGCCCGGCGTGGGAAACCACCGCACGCTTCCGTAACGCCCGGCCCGGCTCGCCCCTGGCCGGCACCGCGGTTCCGCAACGTCCACCCCCGATGGCGCGGCGGGAGGCTGCAGAGACCTCATGTAGATGTGCTAATCTCCGGCTTAAGAGAATAATTTTGTTGGGGAGTTTGTGGCCGAGGATGAGCTTTTAAGGGCCCATATCGAGTCCCTGGTACGGGCGGGAGCGCTACGCAAAAAGACCGCCGCGGCACAGCTTGAGGCGGAAATCAGACGCCGCGAAGAGGTCCTGCGGCAGACCTTCCGTCGTTACGTCTCGCCCCGCGTCGCCGACAAGATCCTCGAGGATACGCAGCTGCGCGACACGCTGCTCGCGACCGCCGACACGCGCACGCACGCGGTCGTGCTGTTCGCGGATCTGCGCGGCTTCACCAGCATCTCCGAGCAGCTCGAACCGCAGCAGGTGGTACCGCTGCTCAACGAGTTCTTCTCGCTCCTGACCGAGATCACCTTCCGCCACGAGGGCACCGTCTTTCACATGGCGGGGGACTGCCTGATGCTCGGCTTCGGCGTGCCGCTCGCGCAGAACGACAGCGCGCAGCGCGCCGTGCAGGCCGCGCGCGAGATGCTCTCCGGCTTCGGCGAGCTCGCGCACTCCTGGAGGCAGCGCCACCAGGTAGAGGCCGGTCTCGGGATCGGCATCAACGAGGGCGAGGTGGTGGCCGGCAATGTGGGCTCCTCCTCGTACATGAACTACACGATCATCGGCGATACGGTGAACATCGCCGCGCGCCTCTGCCAGCGCGCGCGCGCCGGGGAGATGCTGTTCTCGAGCAGCCTCAAGCGTGCCCTCGATGCGCGCGGCATGGACATCGGCGCGACGCCGCTGCCGCCCCTGCAGCTGCGCGGGCGCTCGCACCCGATCGACATCTTCTGCGTGCCGCGCGCGCAGCGCGTGCAGCTGCACGCCGCCTGAGCGCACGGCACTCCTGAAGTCCCTGCCGGCGCGCCGCTTTAGGTAAGCTGTGCGGTTTTCGCGTCCCCTGGGCCCGCATGTCCGCACTCCTGCACCCGTCCCTGCCGACCGCAGCGCAGCCGCGCCTGCGCTGGCACCAGCTCTATGGCAGCGCAGCCGCGCTCGCGCTGGCGGAGGCGATGCGCGCCGACCGTCGCCTGTACCTCGTCATCGTCGATGCGGCGCGCGAGCTCGACCGCCTGAGCGCGGAGGTGCACTTCTTCGCCGGCGCTGCGCTGCCGCTGCTGCGCCTGCCGGACTGGGAAGTCCTGCCCTACGATCTGTTCTCCCCGCACCCGGACATCGTCTCCGAGCGGCTGCGCACGCTCTTTGAGCTGCCGCAGGTGCGGCACGGCTGCCTGATCGTCGCGGCCGACACGCTCATGCAGCGCCTGCCGCCGCGCCACTATGTGCAGGGGCGCGCCTTCGAGCTCAAGAAGGGCCAGTCCCTCGCCCTCGATGCCTTTCGGCTGCGTCTCGCCGAGGCCGGTTACGCGAGCGTGAGCCAGGTGGTGAGTCCGGGGGAGTTTGCGGTGCGCGGCTCGCTCCTCGACGTGTTCCCGATGGGCAGCACGCACGCCGCTGCGCATCGACCTGTTCGACGATGAGATCGAGGCCATCCGGCGCTTTGACCCGGAAACGCAGCGCTCGCTCGATGCACTGCCGGCCGTGCGCCTGCTGCCGGCGCGCGAGGTGCCCCTGGATGCCCAGGCGGTGAAAGACTTCCGCCGCCGCTACCGCACGCGCTTCGAGGGCGACCCGACCAAGTCAGCGATCTACCGCGGGGTGAGCGAGGGGCTCGCGCCTGCGGGCGTGGAGTTCTACCAGCCGCTGTTCTTCGACTCGACCGCGACGCTGCTCGATTACCTGCCCGCCGACACGGTGATCGTCAGCGGCACGCGTCTCGCGCCCACCCTCGAGCACGCCTGGGACGAGCTCGCCGGCCGCTACGAGGAGCGGCGCCACGACATCGAGCGCCCGGTGCTCGCGCCGGCGGAGCTGTGCGTGCCGCCAGCGCAGCTGCTCGGCGCCCTCGAGCGCTTCGCGGGCGTGGCGCTCGATGCCTTCAAGGCGGACACCGAACTCGGCGGCGCGGCCCCCGGGGTGCGCAACTTCCCGACCAGCGCGCCGCGGGAGCTGCGGGTCGACGTGCGCGCCGAGCAACCCTTCGCACCGCTCGATGCGTTCCTCAAGGCCTTCGACGGGCGCGTGCTGATCGCGGCCGACTCGGCCGGGCGGCGCGAGGTGCTGCAGGAAATGCTGCGCGCCCACGGGCACGCGGTCAGCGTCGTCAACAACTGGGAGAGCTTCGCCACCGGCACCGCGCGCCTCGCGCTCACGGTGGCGCCGGATCTGGAGGGGCTCACGCTCGGCAGCCCGCCGATCGCCATCATCTCCGAGGCGCAGCTGTTCGGGGCCCGCGCCCGCCAGGAGCGCCGCCGCAAGCGCGCCGCCGACCCGGAGGCGATCCTGCGCGACCTCACTGGCCTGAACCCCGGCGCACCCGTGGTGCACGAGGAATACGGTGTCGGGCGCTACCAGGGACTCATGCCGATGGAGATCGGCGGCCAGCCCGGGGAGTTCCTGGTGCTCGAGTACCAGGACGGCGACCGCATCTACGTCCCGGTGCAGCAACTACACCTGGTGAGCCGCTACACCGGCGCCGCGCCCGAACATGCGCCGCTGCATAAGCTCGGCACCGACCAGTGGGCACGGGCGCGCCGGCGCGCGGCCGAACAGATCCGCGACGTGGCGGCGGAACTGCTCGACCTGTATGCGCGCCGCAAGGCGCAGGCGGGGCTGTCGCTGCCGCTGAACGATCTGGATTATCAGAGCTTCGCCAACGCCTTCCCGTTCGAGGAAACCGAGGACCAGGCGCAGGCCATCGGCGACGTGCTCGCGGACCTGCGCAGCGAGCGGCCGATGGATCGCATCGTCTGCGGCGACGTCGGCTTCGGCAAGACCGAGGTCGCCATGCGCGCCGCGTTCATCGCGGCGCACTCGGGCAAGCAGGTCGCGGTGCTGGCGCCCACCACGCTCCTGGTGCAGCAGCACCTGGCCAACTTCCGGGACCGCTTCGCTGACTGGCCGGTGCGCATCGAGCCGCTGTCGCGCTTCGGCACTTCGCGGGAGACCCAGACGGTGCTCGCGGACCTCGAGCAGGGCAAGGTCGACATCGTCATCGCCACCCACCGCCTGCTGCACGCGCATGCGCGCTTCAAGGACCTCGGCCTCATCATCGTTGACGAGGAACACCGCTTCGGGGTGCGCGACAAGCAGCGCCTGCAGGCGCTGCGGGCCAACGTGCACGTGCTCACCCTCACCGCGACCCCCATCCCGCGCACGCTCAATATGGCGCTCGGCGGGCTGCGCGACCTCTCGCTCATCACCACGGCCCCCGCCGGGCGCCTGGCGATCAAGACCTTCCTCATCGAGTGGCATGCGCCGACGCTGCGCGAGGCGGCGCTGCGCGAGCTGCGCCGCGGCGGCCAGATCTACTTCGTGCACAACGAGGTACGCACCATCGAGAAGATCGCCGCGGAGGTGCAGGCGCTGGTGCCGGAGGCCTCGGTGCGCATCGGCCACGGACAGATGCGTGAGCGCGACCTCGAGCAGCTCATGGTCGACTTCTACCACCGCCGTTTCAGCGTGCTGGTGTGCACCACCATCATCGAGAGCGGCATCGACGTGCCGACCGCCAACACCATCATGATCAACCGCGCCGACCACATGGGGCTCGCGCAGCTGCATCAGCTGCGCGGCCGCGTCGGCCGCTCACACCACCGTGCGTATGCCTATCTGATCGCCCCGCCCCGCCAGGGACTACCGCGCGATGCGGTCAAACGCCTCGAGGCCATCGAGTCGATGGAGGAGCTCGGTGCCGGTTTCGTGCTCGCCACGCACGATCTGGAGATCCGCGGCGCCGGCGAGCTGCTGGGCGAGGAGCAGAGCGGCCAGATGACCGAGATCGGCCTGTCGATGTACCTCGACATGCTCGAGCACGCGGTGCGCGCGCTCAAGGAAGGCCGGGAGCCGGACCTCGAGCAGCCGCTCGCCGCGGCGACCGAGGCGGAGCTGCGCGTGCCGGCGTTTCTGCCGGACGCCTACGTCGCCGACGTGCACGTGCGGCTGTCGCTCTACAAGCGCATCGCCGCCGCCGACAGCGCCACGGCCCTCGATGAACTCGCCGCGGAGATCCACGACCGCTTCGGGTCGCTGCCGCCGGCGGCGCAGAACCTTCTGCGTATCACCAAGCTCAAACTCAGCGCGCGCACGCTCGGCGTGCGGCGCCTCGATCTGGGTCCCCAGGGAGGCACCGTGACGTTCGAGGAACGCGCCGCCATCGAGCCGGCCACCGTGGTACGGCTCATCCACAAGCACCCGCGCGAGTTCCGCCTCGAGGGACCGCTCAAGCTGCGCGTCACGCGCGCGCTGCTCGCCGAGGGGGAACGCTTCGACTACGCCACCCAGTTGCTCAAGCGCCTCGGCGAAGCGCCGCGGGTCCATTAGAATGCCGCGCATGTCTGCCATCCGCACCCGCCGCGTCCTCGGCGGCGCACTCGCCCTGGCCTGCCTGCTCGGCGCCGGCCTCGGCCCGCGCGCCGAGGAGCCCCCGGCCGCCAACACCACCGTCTACAACATCGAGATGATCGTGTTCCGTGACACCGGTGCCCAGGGGGGCGCGGAGAACTGGGGCAACCAGGGCGCCAGCGCCCGCAATATCAACGGGGATGAGTCCGCGGTGGGCAGCGCGCAGGTCGGGCGCTTCGTGGGTCTGCTGCCCTCCTCCGGCTACCAGCTCGCGGATCTGGAGACCCGTCTGCGGGCGAGCGGCGCCTACGTGCCGGTGGCCCACTTCGCCTGGTCGCAGACGGCCAGCTCCTGGGGCACGCGGGCGGGCTTCTCGCTGCAGAGGCTCGGCGTGGACGTGGAGGGACTCTCCGGCACGGTGTTCCTCGAGCACGGGCAGTTCCTGCACCTGGGGATGATGCTCAACTACGCGATGGCCGCACCGCCGCCGGGTCTGAACGCTCCCCCGGGCACGACTTTCACGATCAACGAGAGTCGGCGGGTTCGCTATTACGACCGCAACTATTTCGATCACCCGGCGTACGGGGTGATTGCGCTGGTGACGCCCGCGCAGGGCGCCCGCGCGCCGGGACGCTAGGCGCCCCCGAGCAGCTGCCGCGCGGCAAATTCCCAGGCGACGCCCTCCCCGCGCTGCGGCATGCAGCGCACGCGCTCACGCGAGGCCGCCAGAAACCAGGTCTGCTCGTCGCGCGGCCGGGCGCGTGCGAACACACCCGGCATGAGCACCGCGACGCAGGCGGCGTGCTCGGGGTCGCGCACCGACTCGTAGCGGATGCACTGGATGGCGGCCGCGCGCGCCGCCGTAGCCAGCGCCTGCGTGCGCGTGTAATCGGCGGGCGCGGTCCAGGCGGTGCGCTCGCGCACCAGAGGTTCGCGCGTCAGGTCCAGCGTGGCACGGGCGCGCACCGCGGCCCGGAAGGCCGTGTGCGGCACCGCCTTGAGCTCCGGGGTCCCCGGGGAATCCAGCAGGAAGCGTAGCCGCCAGTAGCTCTTCTCGGCGAGTGCGGTGCGCAGCGTCTCGGCGCCGTACCAGACGCCGCTCTCCAGCGGGGCGCGAAAGCGCGAGCCGGTGTGCGGCCGGTAGCGAAACGGGGTAGCGAGCAGGTAATGCAGCCCCTGCGTGCCTGGCGGCAGCACCGGCTTGCTTTCCTCCAGGATCGACTCGAGCACCGCCTGCTCCTCGAGGGAGTCGACGAGGCGCATGGTCGAGGCGCGATGCTGCGCCTCGACCACCCGATGCAGCGTACGCGCGTAGGCGTGCGCCTCAGATGCGAGCGCGGGCGGCGTCCAGGTAGTCAACGGTGCGCACCAGCCCCGCCGGGTCGTGGATGAGCTCGAGGGGCACGCCGCCCAGGGCGGCGTTCTCGGCGCGCAGCCAGGCGCGCGCCGCGGCATCGTCCGAGCCCACGATGGCATCGAGCGAGCGGAACAGCCGCACGAACAGCGCCGCGAGCTGCCAGGCCTTGGAACCGGAGTCGAGCTGCTTCTGCCCGCTTGCCAGGCGCGAGAGCGTCGCCCCGCTGACGCCGATGACGGCCGCCAGTTCGGCCTGGGGGACACCCAGCAGGCGCCCCGCGCGCACGAAGGCGCCGGAGAGTACCCGCGCCCTGCGCGGGCCGGGGCTGCCTGGAGCTGACTTGCTTCATTTCAATAGAAATAATACTGCATTATTATTTCCATGGAAACACAATACCCCCGGGGCCGGGTGAGTCGGCGCGGCGGGCTCCCGCCCCCGGCTCGACCCCGGGCTCAGCCGCTGAAGTCGCCCGCCTCCGCGGTGACGATGGCGTCCTTGCCGTTCTGCTTGGCGCGTTTCATGGCCGTCTGGCAGGCGCGCAGCAGCCCCTCCAGCGCCAGCGTGCGTGGCGGCACGAGGCTCGCCACCGCGGCGCTCACCGTCACGTAGCGCCCGGCCCCGGCGGTGGGGTGGTGCATGAGCAGGTCGCGCACCCGCTGTCCCACGATCTGCGCGTAGTGCGCGGCGCGCTCGGCGGCATCACCCTGCGTGAGCACGGCGAACGTGCCGCCCTCCCAGCGCCCGACGAGGTCCCCGCCGCGGCGGTAGGAGGCGCCGATGACGCGCGCCACGCGGCGGATGCAGGCATCGCCGGCGGCGCGATCGAACTTGTCGTTGTAGGCCCCCAGATCGTCGACGTCGAACAGCGTGAGCCCGATCTCGTGCGAGTCACGCTGGGCGAGCGCCCAGTCCCGCTGCAGCAGTTCCTCGAAGTAGGCGCGCGAATGCAGCCCCGTGAGGCGGTCCTCGCGCAGCCACGAGGGCAGCCCGCTCAGGCTGGAGCGCTCGGCGCTCTTCAGCCGCTCGCTCGCATCGCGGTGATAGCCGATGAAATGGGTGAGCTCGCCCTTGCCGCTGCGCACCGGCTGCACCACGCACTCGTTCCAGAAGAGCGAGCCATCGGGGCGGTAGTTGCGCACCAGCACGCGCGCCGGCAGCCCCTTCAGCAGCGCCTCGGCCAGGCGTACGCGCCCGTCCTGGTCACGGTCGGTGCCCTGCAGGATACGCAGGTTCGAGCCCATGAGCGTGGCCACCGGGTAGCCGCACAGCTGTACGAAGGCGCTGTTGACGAACACCACCGGGTGGTCGGGGGCGGTGGCGTCACAGACCACGATCCCCTCCGGGGAGTGCTCCACCAGGCGCTGCCAGGCCTCGGCCGACCAGTTGTTCACGTGGGGGTGCCCCCGGGATCCAGGGTCAGCGACGGGGGGGCGCAGACCTGAGCGAGGAGCTCCCGGGCGTGGGTCCACTCGGGCAACCGGGCCAGGCTGTCCCGGTCGGGGGCTCCGGTGCGGCCGTGCAGGCGCACGAGACGCAGGCTGGAGGCCGGCTGTGGTTCGCCGCGCAGCTGGTCCAACAGTTCAATGACGCTTGGCCGATGGTTGCAGACCGGTAGCATGTCACAGCCCGCCGCTAGGGCCTGCCGGGCGCGGGTCACGATGTCCCCGTACGCGGCAGCACCCTTCATAGACAGATCATCCGCGAACACTACCCCCTGAAACCCCAGCTCTCCGCGCAGCACGTCGCGAATCCAGACTCTGGAGAGGCTCGCGGGGTCCGGATCGACCGCCGGGAAGAGGATATGGGCCACCATGACGGCCGGAAGCCCGTTGGCGATGAGCCGGCGGTAGGGGGTGAGCTCCGGGGTCAGGTCAACCAGGGGACGCCGGTCGACGGGCAGGGTCAGGTGCGAGTCCGCCACCACCGCCCCGTGCCCGGGAAAGTGCTTGGCGGTGGCCGCCATCCCCGCATCGCGCATCCCGTGCATCCAGGCGGTGGCGAGCTGGGCGACCGCCTCGGCGGCCGGATGGAAGGCGCGCTCCCCGATGGCCTCGTTCACCCCGTAATCCAGGTCCACGCAGGGGGCAAAGGAGATGTCCACCCCATGGGCGCGCAGCTCCGCGGCCATGAGCCAGCCGAGTGCGCGCCCCAGGGCAAGAGCGCGCCGCGCATCGAGGTCGAACTCGTGGCCGATACGCCGCGCCGGGGGAAGAAGCGAGAACCCCGCGCGGAAGCGCTGCACGCGACCGCCCTCCTGGTCCACCGCCACGATCAGCGGCGGTGTGCGGGCCGCGTGGATCGAGCCGACCAGGGCGCCGAGCTGACCCGGGTCCACGTAGTTGCGGGTGAAGAGAATGACGCCGCCGACGAGCGGGTGGCGCAGCAGTTCGCGCTCCTCCTGGGTGAGGCTGGTGCCCAGGAGGTCGATCATCAGGGGGCCGAGACTCATGCGCTCGAGAGACGCGGCTTGGCGCCGGCGGCGGCGAGCACGGCCACCGACTCCACGTGCGCGGTGTGCGGAAACATGTCGACCACACCTGCCGCTTCCAGTCTCATGCCGTGCTCGTGCACCAGCACCCCCAGATCCCGTGCCAGACTTCCCGGATGGCAGGAAATATACAACACCCGCTCGGGCGCAAGGGCCGCAAGCGCCGGTAGCAGCTCGCGCGCCCCGGTGCGCGGCGGATCAAGCAGCACGTGCGTGTAGCGCGCGCGCAGCCAGGGAAGGTCGCCGAGCGGCGCGCACAGATCCGCCACGTGGAACGCGGCGTTGCCGAGACCGTTGGCGGCGGCGTTGGCGCGCGCGCGCTCGATCAGCGCGGCCGCGCCCTCCACGCCCACCACGGCCTGTGCGCGCCGCGCGAGCGCCAGCGTGAAGTTGCCCAGCCCACAGAACAGGTCGAGCACGCGCGCCGCGGGCGGCGGCGCCAGCAGCTCCACCGCGCGCGCCACGAGCGCTTCGTTCACCGGCCCGTTCACCTGGATGAAGTCGGTGGGCGCAAACGCCAGCGTCAGGTCAAACGACCCCAGGCGGTACTCGAGCGCCGTCGCGTAGGGCTCCAGTGGCGCCACCGATTCAAGTCCGCCGGTCTGCAGGTAGATGCGCACGCCGTGCGTAGCGGCAAAGGCGCGCAGGCGTGCGCAATCCTCCGCCCCGGGGCTCGCGAGCACGCGCAACACCAGGGCGGTGGCGTTATCGGCCACCGCGACCTCGACCTGGGGCAGCTGCTCGCGGATGGCGAGCGTGTCGAGCAGCCGCGCGAGCGGGCGGATGAGCTCGCCGGCCGGCGCGGCCAGCACCTCGCAGCGCTCCAGCTCCGCCACGTAGGGTGCGGCACGCTCGCGAAAGCCGACCAGCGCGCGGCCCTTCTTGCGCACGAACTTTGCCCCGAGGCGTGCGCGGCGCCGATAGCCCCACACGGGACCGGTGAGCGGGTCGAGCCAGACTTCCGGGCTCACGCGCGCCACGCGCTCGAGGATCTCGCGCAGTTCCTGTTCCTTCAGCGCCACCTGCACCGCCGGGTCCAGGTGCTGCAGGGCGCAGCCGCCGCAGACCCCGAAGTGCGCGCAGCGCGGCTGCACGCGCGTGCTCGAGGCGCTCAGGACCTCCAGCAGCTGGGCTTCATCGTGCTGGCGGTGATAGCCGGTGCGGCGGAAGCGCACGAGCTCCCCGGGCAGCGCGCCGGCGACGAAGGCGGTCTTGCCGCCGTGCACAACCCCCTCGCCCGCGTGGGTGAGGCCGGCGACGGTGCCGGTCTCCTCGGCCGCCGGCGCGCTCGCGCGGCGCGCGCCGCGGCTCACGCGCACGACTCCCAGGCGCGCAGGAACTCCCCGAGGTGCGGCTCGCGCGCCGCGCGCAGGCAGGCCTTCACCCGCTCAAGCTCCGCCGCGTGCGCCTCGGGCGACAGCTCGCCGCGCAGCTGCGCGAAGCGCAGCCAGATCAGCCAGGTGTTCAGCACATCGGTCTCGCAGTAGGCACGGATGCGCGCCAGGTCCCCGGCGAGGTAGGTCTGCCACACCTGGCTGCCGTCGAAGCCGAGCTTGCCCGGCAGTCCCAAGAGCGTCGCCATGTTGGCCAGCGAGGTGCCGCGGCGCCCGAAGCCCGACAGCACGTCCATCAGATCGGTGTGACGCCAGTGATAGCGGCTGAGGTAATTGTTGTAGCGAAAGCTGGTGTCGGTGTCGCCCGTCTCCCAGTAGCGCGCCGCCTGCACCCCGTGCAGCAGGCCGCGGTAGGTGAGCACCGGCAGGTCAAAGCCCGAGCCGTTCCAGGACACCAGATCCGGGGAGTATTTCTCGATGCCATCGAAGAAGCGCTGCACCAGCTCGCCTTCCCCGGTGCCGGGGTCGCCCAGGCTCCACACCTTCAGGCCCTCGCCTCCGCGCAGCACGCAGGAGATCGCCACCACGCGCTGCTGCTCGTACGGCAGGAAGTCCCCGCCGGTGCCCTGGCGGCGCAGCGCAAACATCGCCTTTGCGACCTGTGCATCGCTTAAGTCCTGCAGTCCGTACAGGCGCCGGCCGAGCGCCACGTCCGGCACCGTCTCGATGTCGAACACCAGCGTGTTCATGCGGCCCTCATCAGCACGGCCACCGCGACCACGAGGCCCTTCTCGTCGGTGAGCGTCACGTGCCCCTCGCCGATGCCGAGCCGGCGGCGCACGGCCTCGCCGCGCTCCGAAAACACCACTTCGGGCTTCCCCCAGGCGTTCTGCACCACCCCGACGTCGCGGATCCACACGCCGTGGGCGAAGCCGGTGCCCATGGCCTTGACGATCGCCTCCTTGGCGGCGAAGCGCATGGCGAGGAAGCGCTCGGGACGCTGGGTGAGGGCGAGCTGCGCCATCTCCGCCGGCAGCAGCAGGTGCTCGGTGAAGCGCGCGCCGAAGCGCTCGAGGGTGCGCGCGATGCGCTCGCATCTCGAGCACGTCCACGCCGATGCCGTAGATCATGGGCGCGCCGCGCGCATCAGCGTCTTCATCTCCCGCACCGCTGCTGCCAGCCCGACGGACAGCGCCTGCGAGACGATCGCGTGCCCGATGTTGAGCTCGACGATGTCCGGGAGCGCGGCCACGGGCTGCACGTTCTCATAGTTCAGCCCGTGGCCGGCGTGCACGGTCAGCCCGAGCGCGCGGGCGCGGCGCACGGCCGCGGCGAGGCGCGTGAGCTGCAGCGCCTGAGCGGGCCCTTGCGCCTGCGCGTAGGCGCCGGTGTGCAGCTCAATGACCGGCGCCTGCACCGCGGTCGCCGCCTCGATCTGCCGCTCCTCGGGATCGATGAAGAGCGACACCCGGATCCCGGCCCGCGTCAGCTGCGCGACCGCCGCACCGATGCGCGCGCGGTCGGCGGCCACGTCCAGCCCGCCCTCGGTCGTCACCTCGGCGCGCCGCTCGGGCACCAGGCACACGTCCGCGGGCGCCACCTCGAGCGCGATACGCAGCATCTCCCCGGTGACCGCCATCTCCAGGTTCATGTGCGTCCTGAGCAGTCCGCGCAGCGTGCGCACGTCCTGGTCCTGGATGTGGCGGCGGTCCTCGCGCAGGTGCAGCGTGATGCTGTCGGCGCCGGCGGTCTCGGCCACGAGCGCCGCTTGCACCGGGTCGGGCGCGCGCCCGCGGCGCGCCTGGCGCAGCGTCGCCACGTGATCGATGTTGACCCCGAGGGCGAGCGGCGCGCTCACGAGACTGCCCGGTGCAGCATGGCGCGGGCCACGGTGCGCGTGCTGAGCTGGCGCCCCTCCAGGCACGCGGCGAGCGCGGCCTTGAGGAGCTTGCGGGCATCCTCGAGCGCTCGGGCACCGGTGAGGTCCTCGGCCGCGAGGGCGAGCAGGGATGCCCCCGCGAGTGCGCCGGCGCGCACGGGGCCGGCGCCGACCAGCCCCTGGCCGGGACGGTAGTGGTAGAACTCCTGGGCCTGGATCGGACGTCCGGACAGCGATTCGCTGCCGAGGTCGAGCCCGTAGCCGAGGACCTCGAGCAGGCGCTTCTCGAAGATGCGCAGGCGCGGCTCGAGCGCGGCGCCGCCGCGCAGCGCGCCGAGCGTCACGTGGTAGTGATCGAACAGCTCCGGGAGTGGGTCGTGACGCGTGGTGAGCTTCATCAGCAGCTCGTTCAGGTAGAACGCCGCCAGCAGCACCGCCGGCGGCAGCGGCGCGCACGCTTGCGCCCGCTCCGCCGCGGTGAGCTGCGGGGCTTCCCCGCGGCCGCTCCAGGACAGCAGCAGTGGCTGGAACGGCTGCAGTACGGGGGCCAGCTTCGCGCGCGGGCCGCGTACGCCGCGGGCGAAGAGCGTGAGGCGGCCGTGCTCGCGCGCCAGTACCTCGAGGATGCGGCTGGTGTCGCGCCAGGGGCGGTGATGCAGTACGTAGCCTAAGGTGAGCTCGGTGCGACGGAGGCTGCGGGTCATTCGAGTCCCAGTTCCTTCAAGGCTCGGGCATTGTCGGCCCAATTCTCGCGCACTTTGACCCACAGGTTCAGGTGCAGCCGCTCCTGGAGCATCTCGTTCAGCGTGAGGCGCGCGGCGGTGCCGACGCGCTTCAGCCGCGCCCCCTTGGCGCCGATCACGATCGGCTTCTGGCCCTCGCGGTCCACCCAGATGGCCGCATCCACCGTCAGCTGCCCGTCGGCGCGTGTCAGGCGCTCGACCTCCACCGCGATGCCATACGGCACCTCCTGGTTCAGCTCCAGGGTGAGCTTTTCGCGGATCATCTCGGCGATGCGAAACTCGATGCCGCGGTCGGTCAGCTCCCCCTCGGGAAACAGCGCCGGCCCCGGGGGCAGGTGGCTCGCGATGGCGTGGCGCAGGGCTTCGACGTTGTCCGAGCGCAGCGCCGACACCGGCACCACGGCGAGGAAGGGATGGCGTTCCCCGAGCGCGCCCAGGTACGGCAGCAGCCGCTCGCGCGGATGCACGCGGTCCACCTTGTTGACCGCGGCGATCGCGGCGCGGCCGGAGCGCCGCAGCCGCTCGAGCGCCAGGTCGTCCTCAGAGGTCCACTTGAGCGCCTCCAGCACCAGCACCACGACGTCGGCCTCCTCGAGCGCCGCCGTGGCGGTGCGGTTCATGGCCTTGTTCAGGGCGCGACTGGCCTCGCGGTGCAGGCCCGGGGTATCGAGGAAGGCGATCTGCACCTGCGGGGTGCTGTAGAGGCCGAGGATGCGGTGGCGCGTGGTCTGCGGCCGGGGCGTGACGATGCTCAGCTTCTGGCCCACCAGGGCGTTCAGCAGCGTCGACTTGCCCACGTTCGGACGACCGACGAGCGCGGCGAAGCCGCTGCGGTGCACAGGCTCTGCGGGGAGGTTCACGGACGAATCCTAAACGTTGCGTGCGCGCAGCGTCTCAAGCATCTGCGCCGCGGCCACCTGTTCGGCACGGCGGCGGCTGGAGCCGCGACCCTGGGTGCGGGCCCCAAGCGCGGGGACGGCACACTCGACGCTGAAGTGCTGTGCGTGGTCCTCCCCCTCCACGGCGAGCACCGCGTAGCGGGGCAGCTCGAGCGCGCGCGACTGCAGGTGCTCCTGCAGGCGGGTCTTGGCGTCCTTGAGGCTCTCGGGCTCCGGCAGCGCGGCGATGCGCGCCCGGAACAGCTGCTCGACCACCGGTTCGACGGCCGCAAGGCCGCCGTCGAGGAAGATCGCCCCGCACAGGGCCTCCAGGGCATCCGCGAGGATCGACTGGCGGCGAAAGCCGCCGCTCTTGAGCTCCCCGGACCCCAGCTGCAGCGCCTCCCCGAGGCGCGAGCTCGGCGGCGATCTCGGCGAGGGGTTCGCGGCTGACGAGCCGGGCGCGCAGGCGGCTCAGGTCCCCCTCGTTCGCCTGCGGATAGGTCACGATAGAGCGCGTGGGCGATGAGCAGATTGACGACGGCGTCGCCGAGAAACTCGAGCCGCTCGCTGTTGTCGCCGGAGGCGCTGCGGTGCGTGAGCGCGGCGCGAAACAACGCCAGCTCGCGCGGGCGTAGCTGCAGGTGCTCGCTGCACCCAGCGCCGCGGCCAGTCCGGCGGCGCTCATGGGCGGGCGCGCGGGCGCCGGCGCGGGACGGCGGCTAGCGCCCTACTCGCCGCCGATGCGCACCTGCTTGTCGAATGCGAAGTGCAGCGAGATGTTGGCGAACAGCGGCGCGTCATCGTCGTACTGCGCTTCCACCACCCAGACGCCCTCGTCGCGGGTGATCTTGAAGTCCTTGGCATCAGGATAGTTGACCATGTCGATCTCGAAGTGCTTGTCGATCGAGCTTTTGATGGCCGAGGCGCTGGCCCGCCCGCCCTTGAGTTCCGAGGCGGTGCCCTCGAGGGTCTTCACCACCTTCATGTAGTTCAGGTACACCGGGGCGGCGCGGATGCCGGCATAGATCACGATGGCGAAGGGCGTGAGCAGGATCAGCCAGCCCAGCGCCGTGACGCCCATTTGCCTGTTTCGTCTCATCGCTACCACCCTCTCGTGAAGCTGACTGCCAGCGGCCGGCTGCGGTCGCTACGGGATCGCCGACCCGATGCGGTTCCACATCGGGCCGCCCGAGCGGCCCCAGTCCCAATTGAACCAGATCCGGGTCGCCCTGCCGACGAGATTCTCCTCAGGAACGTAGCCCCAACTGCGACCGTCGTCACTGTTATCGCGATTGTCCCCCATCATGAGGTAGTGCCCGGGCGGTACCACCCCGTCGAACGGGGCAATCCGCATGCCGCCCGGGGAATCCTCGTCCCCGCACACGTAGCCGCGCACGCCGCGGCGGTGGCAGCCCGGCAGGACCGGCTGGCGGTCGATGGCCACCGGGCAGTACATGGCGAAATGATCGTGCTGCCCGAGGTGCTCATTGGCCAGGGTGAAATTCATGTAGCAGCCGTCGTTGAAGTGCTGCTCGGCGATCACCGCCGGCACCGCCTGGCCGTTGACGTACACGTGATTGTCGCGCACCTCGACATGGTCCCCGGGCAGGCCGATGAGGCGCTTGATGAAGTTGACGGAGGGGTTCGGCGGGTAGCGGAACACCACCACGTCGCCGCGCTGCGGCTCACCGATGGCGACCACCTTTCTGTTGATGACCGGCAGGCGCAGGCCGTACGCGTACTTGTTGACGATGATGAAATCGCCATCGAGCAGGGTCGGCATCATCGAGTCCGAGGGGATGCGGAAGGGCTCGAAGATGAAGGAGCGCAGCAGGAGCACCACGAGCGCGACCGGGAAGAAGCTGCGGGCGTAGTCGACCGTACCGGGCTCGGCGAGCTGCGCCGGGTCGCGTCCCGCGGCGCGCGCCGCGGCCACGCGCGCGGGCTTGAAGAGCGCGCTGTCGACCCCCCACGCGATGCCGGTCACCACCGTGATGCCGAGCAGCACCGCGCTGAAGTCGAGCGTCTCGGAGATCAGCAGGCGCACCACCGCGGCGAGGATGAGTACGGGCAGCACGGTGTAGAGGAGCGTGAGCCAGGTGGCATCGGGGGCGGCCTGGGCGCCCGCGGGGACGCTGAGCGCGCGCCGTGGCCGCAGGAACCAGTCGTCGACGATGCAGATCAGCGTCGCCGGCAGCGCCAGCCAGGAGAGCAGATCGATGAGGGGTTTCAGGCTCTGTAGCATAGTTCTCTCTAGTGTTTGCGGCCAACCTGCAGCACGGCAAGGAAGGCCTCCTGCGGAATCTCGACGTGGCCGAGCTGCTTCATGCGCTTCTTGCCTTCCTTCTGCTTCTCGAGGAGCTTGCGCTTGCGGCTCACGTCCCCGCCGTAGCACTTGGCGAGCACGTTCTTGCGCAGCGCCTTGACCGAGGCGCGGGCGATCACCGCGGTGCCGATGGCGGCCTGCACGGCCACCTCGAACATCTGGCGCGGAATCAGCTCCTGCATCTTGTCCACCAGTTCGCGCCCGTGCTGGTAGGCACTCTCGCGGTGCACGATGATCGACAGCGCGTCCACCGGGTCGCCGTTGATGAGGATGTCCAGTTTGACCAGCGGCGCGGCGCAGAAGTGGCTGAATTCGTAGTCAAAGGAGGCATAGCCGCGGCTCGATGACTTCAGGCGGTCGAAGAAATCGAGCACCACCTCGGCGAGCGGCAGCTCGTACTGCAGCGACACCTGGTTGCCCAGGTACAGCATCTTCTTCTGCGTGCCGCGCTTGTCGTTGCAGAGCTTGAGCACCGCGCCCACGTGCTCGGGCGGCACGAGGATGTTGGCGAGGATGATGGGCTCGCGGATCTCGTCGATCTCGTTGACCGCCGGGAGCTTCGCCGGATTGTCGACGTAGGCGATCTCCCCGTCGGTGCGCAGCACCTCGTACACCACCGTCGGGGCGCTGGTCACCAGCGTCAGTTCGTACTCGCGCTCCAGGCGCTCCTGCACGATGTCCATGTGCAGCAGACCGAGGAAACCGCAGCGAAAGCCGAAACCCGAGCGCCGCCGATACCTCCGGCTCGTAGTGCAGCGCCGAGTCGTTGAGGCGCAGCTTGGCGAGCGCGTCGCGGAATTTCTCGTAGTCGTCGGTGTTCACCGGGAAACAGGCCCGCAAACACCCGCGGCTGGATCTGCTTGAAGCCCGGCAGCGGTGCCTCCGCGGGCCGGTTCTCCAGCGTGATCGTGTCCCCGACCGGGGCGCCGTCGATCTCCTTGATGCCGGCGACCACGAAGCCGACGTCGCCGGTGGCCAGTTCCCTCTCGACGATGGGCTTGGGCGTGAAGCGGCCGAGCCGGTCGACGTTGTGCGCGCGTCCGGTGGACACCACGCGGATCTTGTCCCCGGTCCTGAGGCTGCCGTTCATCACCCGCACCAGCGAGACCACGCCCACGTAGTTGTCGAACCAGGAGTCGATGATCAGCGCCTGCAGCGGCGCCTGCGGGTCCCCGCGCGGGGCCGGGATGCGCCGGATCAGCTGCTCGAGGAGCTCCGCCACCCCCTCCCCGGTCTTGGCGCTGACGCGGGCGGCATCGATCGCCTCGATGCCGATGATCTCCTCGATCTCGTGGGTGACGCGCTCGGCATCGGCCGAGGGCAGGTCGATCTTGTTGATGACCGGGAGCACCTCCAGCCCCTGCTCGAGCGCGGTGTTGCAGTTGGCGACGCTCTGCGCTTCCACTCCCTGGGAGGCATCCACCACCAGCAGCGCCCCGTCGCAGGCCGCCAGCGAGCGCGACACCTCGTAGGAGAAGTCGACGTGCCCGGGGGTGTCGATCATGTTCAGCTGGTAGCGCTCCCCGTCCTGCGCGCTGTAGTACAGCGTCACGCTCTGCGCCTTGATCGTGATCCCACGCTCGCGCTCCAGCGCCATCGAGTCCAGCACCTGCGCCTGCATCTCGCGCTCGGCGAGCCCGCCGCACAGCTGGATCAGGCGGTCCGCCAGCGTCGATTTGCCGTGGTCGACGTGCGCGATAATGGAGAAGTTACGAATATGCCGCATGAAACCTTAACAGGGCGCCCGAACGCGTAATGCCGCGCAGGGGGTCCAGCGGCGGGCGCCGATTATAGGGAAAAACGCACACGGACGGAGAATGCCGCGCGTGGCGCGGACCGTCGGCCTTCAGGGCGTGCGCGGCTCGCGCAGCAGCCGCTCGAGCTCCGGCGCGATCCAGGCGGTGGCGGCAGACCACCGTGCCCGCGAGCAGCAATACCGGCACGTGCAGCCCGTGGCGGCGGGCGAGCTGCGGATCAGTGTCCACATCAATGATCTCGATCGGCGGCAGCGCGCGCTCGCGCCCGAGCCGCTCCAGCGCGGCCAGCATCTCTTCGCACAGTTCGCAGTCGTGCCGCTGCACGACGGTCAGGCGCACCATCAGGGCCGTATGGCGGCGCCGGCGCTCCCCGCCGCCTTCACCTGGGTGGCGATGAACTGCACGGTCTCCGGGGGCACCTCGCCCACGGCGGTGATCTTGTGCCCGTCGACGACGGTCGAGAAGGCGGAACTGGCCCCGACGTTGGTGACCTCGGGCGCAGAAGCCGGCTCGGGGGCGGCGCCGGCCGGCCTGGATTGTGGTCTCGCGGTGCTCGACGAACACCGATACCGAGGCGACCCCGTCGGTGAACACGATGTGATCGACCACCTGGGTGGAGCCGGGCAGCGTCTGCGCCGAGCGCAGCGTCATGTGGAAGCCCGGCGGCAGGCGCAGCGCCTTCCAGGCCGAGGAGTCCGGGGCCGGCGCCATGAGCGGCGGGCGCATGTCGCGGACCCAGTGGAAGCCCTCGGTGGAGAATTCCGGCCTGAAGGCCGCATCGGGGATGTGCGACGGCAGGGTGAGGTTGGCGAACACGATCTGCTCGATCACCTGGCCGTGCGCATCGCACAGCTGCGTCTTCAGCGGCATCGCCGTGGAGTCATCGATCCACAGCCGGTAGCCGTAGCGGAACTCATCCTTCGGCGTCACGGTGATCACGTGCGTGTTGCGGCGGTTGAGCCGGGCGCGCGCCACTTCGCGGATGTCGTAGAAGTTCGGCCGTCTGCGCAGTTACGGCCGGAAAACCCACCAGCGTCTCGCCCTGCGGCCGCTGCTCGACCACCACGGTGCGCTTGTCGGGCAGATAGCACGCCAGGCTCGCCCCGGTGCGGATGAACTCGCGGCCCGAGCCATCGAGGGAGGCGAGGCGCTCGGACACGGTGCCGTCCTGGACCCGGTGCATGATGCGCAACATCTCCACCTGACCGCCGTGCCAGTGCGAGAAGACGCCGTCGTAGTTGCGCGTGGTGAGCGCGCGGTTCATGCGCGCGAGCCACTGCGCCGGCTCATCGGCCAGGGCGCTCGCGGTCGCCAGTGCCCCAAGCACCAGCATCGCGAGCGTCTCGTTACGGCGCGCTACGCGCAGCATGGTTCGGGGGATCCTGCGCCTCGGGAGCCGCCGGCTCGCTGGTGATGAAAGACGACAGCAGGTTGCGCCGCGCCACCGGCGAGGAAACCATGCTGTGCGCCACCACGTAGTTGGCCAGCTGGGTGCTCGGCACCAGCATGGGCCGTGGCGCCGGCGTCACGGGGGTGACGTAGCTGGCGTCTGGCGAGCGCCGGCGGCGGCGCCCGCATTCAGCACCGGCGCCGCGAGGGCGCCGGCCGGGTATTGCGCGCTCAGGACCGGGAGCGTCGTCAGCGGTGCCTGGGCGCGCAGCCACAGTACCGAGGCCGCGGCGACCCCGGCGGCCAGTGCGCCCCCGGCAGCGGCTGCCACCAGCGCAGCGCCGCTGGCCGCGCCGGGGCCGCGGCAGGGTGTCCGAGCGCCGGCTCCGCGCTGATGGCGGCGTTGACGCGCCCGGCGAGCGGTACGTTCAGGCGCACGCCGCGCTCGGCGCGCACCACGGCGCCGATCACCGCGTAGCGGCCCCAGCGCGCCTTGAGAGCGTCATCGCGCGACAGGCGCCGTGCCAGCAGCTCGCACTCCACCGGCGGCAGCTCGTCGTCGAACATGGCGGACAACTGACTGTCGAGTTCCTCGTTCATCCCAGTTCCTCTGCGCGACCGAGTCCACCCTCAAACACCTCGCGCAGGCGCCGGTCGATCGCCTCGCGGGCGCGGAAGATGCGCGAGCGCACGGTGCCCACCGGGCAATCCATGGCGGCGGCAATTTCCTCGTAGGAAAGGCCCTCGAGCTCGCGCAGCACGATGGCGGTGCGCAGGTCCTCGGGCAGCGCGTCGATGGCAGCGTTGACGGTCGAGCGGATCTCATCCGTCAGCACCAGCCCCTCGGGGGTCTCAGAATCCTTCATGCGGCCTTGCATGTCGTACGACTCATCGCTGTGGCGGTCGAGGTCATATTCAATCGGGCTGCGGTCACGCGACACGACGGCATTCTTGGCAGTGTTGATCGCAATCCGGTACAGCCAGGTATAGAAGGCGCTGTCGCCGCGGAACTGCGGCAGGCACGGTAGGCCTTGATGAAGGCCTCCTGCGCAATGTCC
The DNA here is from genome assembly GCA_963806375.1 of uncultured Pseudomonadota bacterium. Lineage (GTDB taxonomy): Bacteria > Pseudomonadota > Gammaproteobacteria > Steroidobacterales > Steroidobacteraceae > 13-2-20CM-66-19. Next base: position 326,396 of record CAWDXW010000002.1, on the reverse strand, counting down.
TCCGCCTCGGCCGGGTTGCGCACGTAGCGCATGACCAGCTTGACGAGTTTGTGCTGGTACTTGAGCACCAGCGCATCAAACGCCCCCTTGTCGCCGCGCTGCACGCGACGAACCAGACTCAGGTCACTGACGTCGGCGCTCATGCCCGCCCTCTACTGCCCAGAGCAAGGCCGCCGCGCCACGAGCAGGATAGACTGTAAGTCGGTGTGAAAGTTCAGCATGGGAATACCGGGGGGAGGGGCTGCGAGAATAGCGCTCTAATACCCCGTCAGGCGACATAAGCCCGGATCGCCCCACCAGCTGCGCCATTTCCGCGTCCCCGGGCTCCTCACCCCGCCAGCAGGTACTGCGCCAGCACCGGGTCCGGCAGCCCGAGCAGGCGCGCGAAGCGCTCCCGCAGCGCCGGGGGCGCTCGCCGGGGAGGCCCGCGCGCGATAGCGCTCGAGCAGCAGGTCGAGCTCCTTCATGCCGCGGCGGCAACGCCACAGCAGACGGCCCAGCTGCCGGTCGGCGGGGACGCTGGTGCCGTCCGGGCCCATGCCTAGCCCTCGCCGCTCCAGCATCATCTTCTTGATCTCGGCGATGGCGCGCGCCGGATTCAGATCCTTCGGACACACGTCGGTGCAGTTCATGATCGTGTGGCAGCGGTACAGCCGGAAGGGATCCTCGAGGTCATCGAGGCGTTCACCCTGCGCCTCGTCGCGGCTGTCGATGATCCAGCGGTAGGCGGCCAGCAGCGCCGCAGGCCCCAGGAAGCGCTCGCTGTTCCACCAGTAGCTCGGACAGGCCGTCGAGCAGCAGGCGCAGAGGATGCAGGCGGCCGGACGGTCGATCCGCTCCTGCTCCTGCTTGCTTTGCAGGCGCTCGCGATCCGGCGGCGCCGGGGTGCGCGTCTGCAGCCACGGCTTCACCGCCGCGTACTGGGCGTAGAAGCTCGTGAGGTCCGGGACCAGGTCCTTGATCACCGGCATGTGCGGCAGCGGATAGATGCGCACCTCGCCCGCCAGGTCCTTGCAGCGCGGTCGTGCAGGCAAGACAGTTCACGCCGTTGATGTTCATCGCACAGGAACCGCAGATCCCCTCGCGACAGGAGCGGCGGAAGGTGAGCGTGGAATCGACCGCGGCTTTCAGCTGGATCAGTGCATCGAGCACCATCGGGCCGCAGCCGGCGATGTCGAGCGTGAAGGTGTCCACGCGTGGGTTCTCGCCCGCATCGGGATTGAAGCGGTAGATGCGCAGCGTGCGCGGCTCGCGTGCCTCGGCCGGGGCCGCATGGGTGACCCCCTTGACGATGCGCGAGTTGGCGGGCAGGCGAAATTCAGCCATCGCGGTCCTTTAATAAGTGCGCGCCTTGGGGGGAATCGAGGCGACCTCGGCCGTGAGCGTGTTCAGGTGCACCGGGCGGTAGTCGAAGCGGACGCGTTGCAGACCCTCTACCCAGGCAAGCGTGTGCTTGAGCCAGTTCTGATCGTCGCGCTGCGGGAAGTCCTCGCGGGCGTGGGCGCCGCGGCTCTCGGTGCGGTTGGCGGCCGAATGGATGGTCGCGGTCGCCTGCAGCAGCAGGTTCTCCAGCTCCAGGGTCTCGATGAGGTCGGAGTTCCAGATGAGGGAGCGGTCAGCGATGCGCACGTCCGCAAAGGAAGCGAAGGTGGCGGCGAGCTTCTGCATGCCCTGCGCCAGGGTCTCGCCGCTGCGGAACACCGCCGCATCGAGCTGCATGGTCTTCTGCATCTCCACGCGAATCGCGGCCGTGCCGCGGCTGCCGGCGGCGTGGCGCAGCCGGTCCAGGCGCGCCACGGCGAAATCGCCGGCGTCCTTTGCCCAGGGTGCGTGACGCTCCCCGGGGCGGATGAGCTCCGCGCAGCGGCGCGCCGCCTCGCGCCCGAAGATGACCAGGTCGAGGAGCGAGTTGCTGCCGAGGCGGTTGGCCCCGTGCACCGACACGCAGGCCGCCTCGCCGATCGCCATCAGGCCCGGCACGGGGCTCTCCGGGTCACCGTTCCTCGGGGCGATGACCTCACCGTGGTAATTGCAGGGGATGCCGCCCATGTTGTAGTGCACCGTGGGCTGCACCGGAATCGGCGCCCGGGTGACGTCCACGCCGGCGAAAATGCGCGCCGTCTCGGCAATCCCCGGCAGCCGCTCGTGGATCACCGCGGCACCCAGGTGCTCGAGATGCAGATCGATGTGGTCGTGCTCGGCGCCCACGCCGCGGCCTTCGCGGATCTCGACCGTCATCGCGCGGCTGACGACGTCGCGGGAGGCGAGGTCCTTGGCGTTGGGCGCATAACGCTCCATGAAGCGCTCGCCGCGGGAGTTGGTGAGGTAGCCCCCCTCCCCGCGCGCACCTTCGGTGATCAGGCAACCGGCGCCGTAGATGCCGGTCGGATGGAACTGCACGAACTCCATGTCCTGCAGCGGCAGGCCGGCACGCAGCACCATGGCGTTGCCATCGCCGGTGCAGGAATGCGCCGAGGTGCAAGAGAAGTAGGTGCGCCCGTAGCCACCGGTCGCGAGGACGGTCATGTGGGCACGGAAGCGGTGCAGCGTGCCCTCGGCGAGGTCGAGCGCCACGACGCCGCGGCACACGCCGTTCTCCATGATCAGATCGATGGCGAAGTACTCGACGAAGAACGTCGCGGCGTGCCGTACCGACTGCTGGTAGAGCGTGTGCAGCATCGCATGCCCGGTGCGATCGGCGGCCGCGCAGGTGCGCTGCGCAATGCCGCTGCCGTAATGCGTCGTCATGCCGCCGAAGGGGCGCTGGTAGATCAGGCCCTGGTCGGTGCGCGAGAAGGGTACGCCGTAGTGCTCGAGCTCGATCACCGCCGCCGGCGCCTCCTTGCACATGAGCTCGATGGCATCCTGGTCCCCGAGCCAGTCCGAGCCCTTGACGGTGTCGTACATGTGCCAGCGCCAGTCATCCTCGCCCATGTTGCCGAGCGCTGCGCTGATGCCACCCTGCGCGGCCACCGTGTGGCTGCGCGTCGGGAAGAGTTTGCTGATGCAGGCGGTCGAGAGGCCACTCTCCGCCAGCCCGAGCGTGGCGCGCAGGCCCGCGCCGCCGGCGCCGACGACGATGACGTCGTAGCTGTGGTCGGTGAAGGTGTAGGCGCTCATACAGCCGCGCGCGAACGCCACCTTGAGGACCGCCAACACGCCGGCGGCGGCGATCAGCACGTGCGCAAAGCGCGTGAGCACCAGCAGCAGCCACTTGGCGCCCTGCCCGTGTACGTAGTCCTCGATGATCACCTGCAGCCCGAGCTGCGAATGCCAGGCGCCGATGAGCAGCAGAAGAACGAGCAGCAGCGCCGTCCAGCTCTGCGCCAGCCACGCGCTCACGGTCCCGTGATCGAGTCCGGGGAGCGCCAGCAGCGAGACCGCGAACCAGATCGTGAGCGGCACGAGCGCCAGCGAAGTCAGGCGCTGCAGCCACCAGTGATGCACGCCGGAGCGCGCCGCGCCCGCCCCCAGCACCCGCCGCAGCGGCGAGGACAAGCTCACCGCGTGCGCCCCGCGTACAGCAGCGCATAGCCCAGGAGGAGCGTGAGCAGCACGCTCGCGCCCCCGACCAGCCAGGCGCTGCGGCGGGACTGGGCCCGCTCGAGCCCGTGACCGGTGTCCCACACCAGGTGGCGGATGCCGGCGCACAGGTGGTAGCAGAAGGCGAACAGCACGGCGCCGTACACGCACTTCATGAGCGGCAGCGAGAGCAGCCGCTGCGCGCGCTGCTGCGCGAGCGTGCCGCTCGCCACGCTCATCAGCCAGTAGCTGAGCAGCAGCAGCGCACAAGACAGCGCGATCCCGGTGAGGCGGTTGAGAATGGAAGTCGTGAGGGTGTACTTGAACTTGTACACCGACAGGTGCGGCGATAGGGGGCGGCTCGGCATAGACGCTTCAAAAATCGATACAGCGCCCGTTCTTTTCCCAGTCGCCGAAGCGCGTGGGCTCCGGTCCGGCCGGGCCGCCGATCTCACGCGGCGGCGACCTGCGCGGCGCGACGCCAGCGGCGGCAGCAGGCTCTGGAACGGGCTCGGCGGGAAGTGCTTCGGGAGTCTTGCGATCGGGCGTCGACATACCCATTGAGTCTGCCAGAATTCGGGCTTACGCGGCCACGAACGCCAAGGAAAACAAGGGTCAACTACATGCGCCTGTCATGGAATGTGCTCCCGCTTGACACACTGGGTGCGCTGCGCCTGCGCGGCGCGGACGTGGCCAGCTTCCTGCAGGGTCAGCTGTCGAACGACCTAACACGCCTGGGCGCGCAGCGCGCGCTCCTGGCCGGTTACCACAACGCGCAGGGCCGCGCGATCGCGCTGCTGCGGCTCGTGCAGCTCGGCGCAGACGACGTGCTCGCCGTGTTGCCGCGCGAGCTGGTGGCGCCGGTGGCAACGCGCCTCGGGAAATTCGTGCTGCGTGCCAAGGTGCGGCTGCAGGATGAATCGCCGCAGTGGAGCATCGAGGGCGCGCTCGCGGGCGCCGCCCCGGACCTCGAGGCGCAGGCGCACGTCCCTGCGGCGCGCGACGCGGTGCGGCGTGCGGGCGATACTTTTATCGTGCGCTGCTCGCAGGCGCCGGCGCGCTTGCTGCTGATCCGCCCCGCGGGCGCCCCCGCGACGCTCGCCGGCGCCGCTGCGCTCGGGCTCGTGGACTGGCAGCTGGCGGCCATCGCCGCCGGCGAACCGCAGGTCTATGCGGCCACCTCGGAGGAGTTCGTCGCGCAGATGCTCAATCTCGACCTGCTGGACGCCATCGCCTTTGACAAGGGCTGCTACACCGGCCAGGAGGTCATCGCCCGCGCCCACTATCGCGGTCGCGTCAAGCGACGCATGCAGCGCTTCCTCACCCGCGCTGCCCGGGCACTCAGCCCCGGCGACGCCGGCACGCTCACCGACGGCCGTGCGTTCAAGGTGGTCGAGGCGGCGCGCGCGGCCGATGGGCGCTGCGAATTCCTCGCCGTGGCCAGCCTCGCGGCAGATCCGGCCGCCGGGCGCGATGCGGCCGGGGAGGCGCTGGCGGCGAGCGCGCTGCCGCTGCCCTACGCGCTGCCGCAGTAGCGCGCGAACGCCGCGGGTAAGCCCCGGCGCCCTACTCCGCTTCCGGGCGCATGTGCGGAAAGAGGATGACGTCGCGGATCGAGGGCGAGTCGGTGAAGAACATCACCAGCCGGTCGATCCCCACCCCGAGACCGGCGGTGGGCGGCATGCCGTACTCGAGCGCGCGCACGTAGTCGGCGTCGTAGAACATCGCCTCCTCATCGCCGCGGTCCTTGCGCGCCACCTGCGCGCGGAAGCGTGCCGCCTGTTCTTCCGGGTCGTTAAGCTCGGAGAAGCCGTTGGCGATCTCGCGCCCGGCGAGAAAGAACTCGAAGCGGTCCGTGACGAACGAGTCCGCATCGCTGGCACGTGACAGCGGGGACACTTCCGCCGGGTAGCCGAACACGAAGGTCGGCTCGAGGAGCGCGCTCTCGGCGGTCTTCTCGAACAGCTCGATCTGCAGCTTGCCGGCGCCGTCGTGGGGGTCGAACTTCACGCCGAGCTGCTCGCAGCGCTTGCGCAGGTAGGTGACATCGCGCAGCGACAGCGGATCAATCCCCGGGTTGTGCTCGATGATGGCCTGCTCGACCGTCAGGCGCCGGAAGCTCCTGCCGAGGTCGTACTCGCGCCCCTGGTAGGTGATCTTCTGTGTGCCATGGAGCGTGTCGGCGAGGCCGCGGATGGCCTTCTCGACCCAGTCCATGAGATCGCGGTAGTCCGCGTACGCGAGGTACAGCTCGAGCATCGTGAACTCGGGGTTGTGCTGCGTCGAGAGCCCCTCGTTGCGGAAGTTGCGGTTGATCTCGTAGACGCGCTCGATGCCGCCGACGATCAGGCGCTTGAGGTACAGCTCCGGGGCAATGCGCAGGTACATGTCCAGGTCGAGCGCGTTGTGGTGGGTGCGAAAGGGGCGTGCGGCCGCGCCGCCCGGGATCGCCTGCATCATCGGCGTCTCGACCTCGAGGAAATCCAGCGCATCCAGGAAGTCGCGCAGATAGCGGATGATGCGCGTGCGCGCGCGAAACACCTCGCGGCTCTTCTCGCTCACGATCAGATCGACATACCGCCGCCGGTAGCGCGTCTCGGTGTCGGAGAGGCCGTGCCACTTGTCCGGCAGCGGCCGCAGCGACTTCACCAGCAGCTGCAGCGTCTCGACCCGCACCGACAGCTCCCCCGTCTTGGTGCGAAACAGGACCCCGCGCGCGCCGATGATGTCGCCCACGTCCCAGCCCCTGAAGGCCTCGTAGGCCGCACCGAGGCCTTCGGCCTGCAGGAACAGCTGGATCTGCCCGGTGCGGTCGGCGATCTTGGCGAAGCTCGCCTTGCCCATGACGCGCTTGAACATCAGCCGGCCGCCGACGGTGACGCGCGTCGGGTTGGCGCCGAGCCACTCATCGCTGCGCTCGCCAAAGGCGTCGTGCAGCTGCCCGGCGAGCACGTCGCGCCGGAAGTCGTTGGGAAAGGCGTTACCGCCGCCGCGCAGCTCGGCAAGCTTGGCGCGCCGCTCGACGATCAGCTTGTTTTCGTGGTCCGGCGGCTCAGCGCCGCCGCCCCGTTTCGAGTCGCTCATATCTATACGCCCGCTTTCAGCGAAGCTTCCATGAACTGGTCCAGCGCTCCATCGAGCACCGCAGCGGTGTTGCCGACCTCAACGCCGGTGCGCAGATCCTTGATGCGCGACTGGTCGAGCACGTAGGAACGGATCTGGTTTCCCCAGCTGACGTCGGACTTGGAGTCCTCCAGCACTTTGGCCGCGGCGTTGCGCTTGTTGACCTCGAGCTCGTACAGCTTCGCCTTCAGCATCTTCATCGCCGTGGAGCGGTTCTTGTGCTGGCTGCGCTCGTTCTGGCAGGCGACCACGATGCCGCTCGGCAGATGCGTGATGCGCACCGCCGACTCGGTCTTGTTCACGTGCTGGCCGCCGGCACCCGAGGAGCGGTAGACATCCGTCTTCAGGTCCGCGGGGTTGATCTCGATCGCGATGTCGTCATCGACCTCGGGTGAGACGAACACCGAGGCAAACGAGGTATGCCGGCGGTTGCCCGAATCGAACGGCGACTTGCGCACCAGGCGGTGCACGCCGGTCTCGGTGCGCAGCCAGCCGTAGGCATACTCGCCCTGCACCTCGACGGTTGCGCTCTTGATGCCCGCGACCTCCCCGGGGCTCGAGTCGATCACCTCGGCGGCAAAACCGCGCGCGCCCGCCCAGCGCAGGTACATGCGCAGCAGCATCTGTGCCCAGTCCTGCGCCTCGGTACCGCCGGCGCCGGCCTGGATGTCAAGAAAGGCATTGTGGGAGTCCATTTTCCCCGAGAACATGCGCTTGAGCTCGAGGTGACGCACCTCGCCCTCGAGGCGCTGCGCGTCGCGCTCAATATCGGAGGCCGCCGCTTCATCGCTTTCCGCTTGCGCCAGCTCGAGCAGCTCCGCGGCGTCATCCACCCCCTTGGTCGTGCGCTCGATCTCGCCGACATCGGCGCTCAGGCGGGCGCGCTCGCGTCCGAGTTCCTGCGCGCGCGCCGGGTTGGACCACACGCTGGGGTCTTCCAGCTCGCGGGCGACTTCCTCGAGCCGCTCGTGCTTGCGATCGTATTCAAAGAAACCCCCGGAGCGAAGCGAGGCGCTCGCCGAGATCTTTGAGCTGACGCTTGAGCTGGTTGACTTCCATGGCATTTCCGCAGGGGCTTTTGGGGGGTGCGCGCGCAGCCGAGCGCACGACGCGGCGCAGGATGCTATCACCGCCGCTTGGGCTTTAGGTAGCCGCGGGCAGCAGATGATCGACCAGCAGCTGCAGGCGCCGCTCGCCCTGGTATTCGTTCACCTCCAGACGGTACACCAGGTGCGCCAGCCCCTCGGGCGGGGTGAAGTCGCTCCCCGGCTGCACGTGATTGAAGGCGATGGCATCGAAGGCGCGGCCGCTCTTGGGCACCTCGACCCACATCTTCAGGTGCCGTTCGGCGATCACGCGGGCGTTGCGGATGCTGAAGAGGCCGTCGAAGCTCGGTTCCGGGAAGGCCTGGCCCCACGGACCCCCGGCGCGCAGCGCCTGCGCCGTCTCCAGGGCGATCTCGGTGACGGTGAGCTCGCCGTCGGTCTCGATCGCGTCGGTGGCCCCCAGGTCCGCCATCCAGCGCCGGACCTCCTGATCGAAGGCGCGCGCGAAGGGCTCGAGCGCTGCACGCTCGAGCGTCAGCCCCGCCGCCATGGCGTGGCCGCCGAAGCGGCTGATGAGCTCGGGGTGGGCGGCGGCAATGGCATCGAACACGTCGCGGATGTGCACCCCGGGTATGGAGCGCGCCGAACCGCGTAACGTCGCCGCATCCGCGAGCGCGAAGGCGACCACCGGGCGGCGCAGGCGCTCCTTCACGCGACTCGCCACGAGCCCGACGACGCCCTGGTGCCAGCTCTCATGAAAGAGCACGACGCCGCTGCGCTCAGGGCCGCCGGGGGTCGCATCGCTGAGCACCCGCACCGCCGCGAGTGCCTCCTGCTGCATCTTCGCCTCGATGCCGCGACGCTCCTCATTGAGTGCATCCAGGCACGCGGCCAGCTCCTGGGCACGCGTCTCATCGTCTTCGAGCAGGCACTGGATACCGATGCTCATATCGTCGATACGGCCGGCGGCGTTCAGACGCGGGGCGACGCCGAAGGCCAGGTCGGCGGCGGTGAGTTCGCGGCTGCTGCGGCCGGAGAGCTGCAGCAGCGCGCGGATGCCGGCCACGCAGCGACCGGCGCGGATGCGCTTCAGGCCCTGCGCGATCAGCACCCGATTGTTGACATCGAGCGGCACCACGTCCGCGACGGTACCCAGGGCGACCAGGTCCAGGAGCGTCGCGACCGCGAACGAGCCGGGTGCACCGCCGGACTCATCCAGACGCCGCTTGAGCGCCGCCATCACGTAAAAGGCGACCCCGACGCCAGCCAGCGCGCGACTGCCGAAGCGACTGCCCGCGAGATTCGGGTTGACGATGACGTTCGCCGCGGGCAGCTGCGCACCCGCGAGGTGATGATCGGTGATCAGCACGGCGATGCCGTGGGCGCGCGCGGCCGCCACGCCGGCGTTGCTCGAAACCCCGTTGTCGACGGTGACGATGAGCGTCGGCTCGCGCTGCGCCGCGAGCGCCACGATCTCGGGAGTCAGGCCATAGCCGAACTGGAAGCGGTTGGGGACCAGGAAGTCGACGGCCGCGAACCCGAGTCCCCGCAGTGCCCGCACCATGAGCGCACTGCTGGTGGCTCCGTCGGCGTCGAAGTCACCGATCACGAGGATCCGGCCCGCCCGGTGCTCGAGCAGCAGATCCACCGCCGGCGCGATGCCTTCGAGCGTCCCCACCGGCAGCAGCCGCTCAAGGGAGTGGTCCAGTTCAGCGGCCGAGCGCACGCCGCGAGCCGCGTAGACGCGGCTCAGCACCGGATGCAGCTGCGCCCCGAGGGTCGCGCCGAGCGGCCCGGCGGCGCGGCGCACGATCCTCAGGTCCACGTGAGGCTCGCAAGGCCCGGGCGGCCCCGGCGCCAGATGCGCAGGGCGCTGCGGCGGCGAACGGTGAGTGCCGTGTCGTTGGCGACGAGCGTCACGCTCGCGAGCGTCCCGGCCTGCAGCGCCGCCAGCGCCGGGGCGATGAAGCGCTCATCGAGCGTCCCGAGCGCCTGCGCAAAGCTCGCATGCCGGGACTGCAGCTCCGCGGCGACCGACAGCGCGAGCACGGTCGGCGCATCCCCTCCCGCGGAGAGCACCGCCGTGAGGTCCTCGGGCAGCGGCCGGCAGCGTTGTCCGTGCAGCTGCCACAGGCCATCGAGGTACGCGTCCGAGCCGAAACCCAGCGGCGCCGGCGTCAGCGCGCGCGGCACCGGCGCCGCCGCACCCTCACCGCCACCCCACAGCCACAGCGCATTCACGCCCAGGTGGCCCAGGCGCGTGCGCACCGCGTTCGTCTGCTGCCCATGCAGCCACATTTCAATCTCGGCGGCCACGCGCCGCAAGGCCGCAGCTTCCGCCCCGCGGGGGAGTGCCGCGGCGATCTCCCCGCCCGCGCAACGCGCCGGCTCGGTGGTGGGGACCGCGCGAATGCCGGGTGCCTGCAGCACGAACTCCCCGCACGGCAGTCCCGCGAGCGTGAGTCCGGAGCCGGCAAAGGCGTGGGCGAAGGTGCGCGTAAGCGCCGCCTGCTCCGTCGCGCTCAGACGCAGCAGACCCCGATGGTCGAGGTGCACGCGCGAGAGCCCGGCGCTCAAGTGCACGGGGCTGGCGAGCCACTGCGGCTCACCGGTCGCAGGCAGCACCGCCGCCGCGATGCGGGCGGGCGCGAGCGCGGCGAGATCGTCACGGCCCAGCCGTCGCGCGAGCCACGCGCGCCAGCCCGCGGTGAGCGCCGTGCGCTGCCCGTAGCGCCCCGTCTGTTCGATCCCGGGCAACGCCACCGATGCGCCCGCAACCGGCCGCGGCGGCGCCTCGGGGAGGTACAGGTCGGTGAGGACTATGACGAGCTCGCGCACGGGCGGTATCGTAACGCTATCGTGAAGTTCACCCTGGAAGCCGGCACCGGCGTCAACCTGGTCCGCGGTTACTCGGACAGCGAGATCCGCATCGGGGACCTGTGCGTTGGGGGCAGCTGCCTCGTCACGGCCGAGCAGGTGCTCACGCACTGGGGCCCGGCGGAGTTTGCCGACCTGACGCTCGCACACGCCGACACGTTGCTCGCGCTCGAACCTGAGGTGGTGATTGTTGGCACGGGAATGACGCAGCAGTTTGCGCCGCTGCCGCTGCGCAAGGCGCTCGCGGCGCGTGGCATCGGTCTCGAGGCGATGCAACTGGGTGCGGCGTGCCGCACGTTCAACGTACTGGTGCAGGAAGAGCGGCGCGTCGCCGCGGCGCTGTTCTTACGTTAGCGCCCGGGGGCCGGAAGGACGACTGGCAGAAGACACAAGGGGAGGGTCAACCAACCAAACAATCATTCGAAGCTGACAGACTCGAACAATTGCACTGTTTTTCTTCTTGTTTCGAATTTTTTTGCTCTTGTTGCGACAATCCCTCCTCCCTGTGTCTTCTGCCGGTCACCCTCCTCGTCTGTCGTCGTTAGGAGACAGGGGTCGCATGTTAAGCGTGTTCCAGAAGTCGGCGCAAGCTCGCTGACAGACCACGAGTTTTTCCGGTACATCGGCCGCGCGCAGCCGCGCGGCACACGGTCAGAAAAGCCCTGCTTTTCCAGCACTTTATGCATCAGACCACATCTGTTCCAGGATAAACACGTGATTTTTCGTGATATTTTTCAACTTATTACGAGAGATTTCTCATGTAGATCTGACATGAGGCTCACGAGCGAACGCGAGGATTGGCCGCAAAAATCAGGCGGTTCCGCCGAGCAGCGGCACGAAGGCGACCTGCCCCAGCACCTCGCGTTCGATGCGCTGCTCGCGCCGGGTGAAGCGCACCAGCTGCTGCTCGCCCTCCGGACCGACGGGCACGATCAGGCGCCCGCCGGCCTTCAGCTGCTTGATCAGCGCCTCGGGCACCGTGAGCGGCGCGGCGGCCACGAGGATGCCATCAAAGGGTGCGTGCGACTTCCAGCCCAGGCTCCCGTCGCCGTGCCGGAAGCGCACGTTGCGGATGCCGAGTTCCTTCAGGCGCTCGCGCGCGCGCACCAGCAGCGGCTCGATGCGCTCGATCGTGTTGAGGTGCGTCACCAGCGGTGCGAGGACGGCCGTCTGATAGCCGCAGCCCGTGCCGACTTCGAGCACGTTGTCGACGGCGCCGCCCTCGAGCAGCGCTGCGGTCATGCGCGCCACGATGTACGGCTGAGAGATGGTCTGGCCGAAGCCGATCGGCAGCGCGGTGTCCTCGTAGGCGCGACTGCCGAGCGCCTCATCCACGAAGATGTGGCGCGGCACGTTCTTGATGCGCTCGAGCACCGCGAGGTTGCTGATGCCCTGCTCGCGCAGGCGCTGCACCAGCCGATCGCGGGTGCGCGCACTGGTCATGCCGATGCCCGACAGGCGCGTGTCAGCCATCGAGCGCTCCGAGCCAGGTCGACAGCTGCGGCAGCGCGTTGTGGCGTGTGAGGTCGACCTGCAGCGGCGTCACCGACACGAAGCCCTGGGCGACGGCGTCGAAGTCGGTGCCGGGGCCTGCGTCCTGCTCGGCGCCGGCCGCACCGATCCAGTAAACCGGGCGTCCGCGCGGGTCCTTGGCCCGCATGACCCCTTCGGAGCGGTGGCGGTAGCCCAGGCGGCTGGCACGAAACCCGCGCAGCTGCGCGAACGGCACGTCCGGCACGTTGACGTTGAGGATGAGGGCCCGCTCCAGCGGACTCGTCAGCAACTGCGCCACGAGCCGGCGCGCCACTTCGGCGCCGGTCGCGAAGTGACCGCCGCCGGCACTGCCGGTACACAGCGACACGGCGATGGTGGGCAGGCCGAGGAAGCGCCCCTCGACCGCTGCGGCGACGGTGCCTGAGTACAGCACGTCGTCCCCGAGGTTCGGCCCATCGTTCACCCCCGACACCACCATGTCGTGTTCGAAATCGAACAGGCCCGAGATCGCCAGGTGCACGCAGTCGGTCGGGGTGCCCGGCACGAAGTACACACCGGGCTCGGACTCGAACACGCGCAGGGGCACATCGAGGGTCAGGGAGTTGCTGGCGCCGCTGCGATTGCGGTCGGGCGCGACCACGGTCACGTCGGCGAGCGTGGCGAGCGCGGCACGCAGGGACCGAAGGCCTTCGGCGCGGTAGCCGTCGTCGTTGCTGACCAGGATCTTCACGTACGCTTGAAGTTGTCTGCGGGGAAAAAGTGCGCGTGACTATACTTGAAGGACCGGCCCTTTTGGCGGAGGTGAGCGTGACGGTCGCACCCGAAAAGGACGATGCGGACGAGCCGCCAGACGATGCGCGGCTGTTCCGTGAGGCGGTACGCGGCGTCAAGCCACTCGGCGCACCGGCCCCGGCGCCGGTGCGGCCGAAGGTGCGGGCGCGGGCGCGCTTCACGCGTGCCGACCGCGCCGCGGTGCTGCGCGAGAGCCTCGAGCCGCCGCCAGCGGACCCCGGGGCCGCGGCCGGGGATGAGCTGGTATTTCATCGGCCGCAGGTGCAGACCCGCGTGCTGCGCCGGCTGCGGCGCGGCGAGTATCGCGTGCAACGGGAAATCGACCTGCACGGACTGAGCGTGGCAGAGGCCAAGCACGCCTTACGGCAGTTCCTCATCGAGGCGCTCGAGGAACACGTGCACTGCGTGCGCGTCATCCACGGCAAGGGTCTGCGCTCCGGACACCGCGGCCCGGTGCTCAAGGGCGTGGTCAGCGCGCTCCTGCGCCACAGCGGCGCGGTTCTGGCCTACGTCTCGGCGCGGCCGGTCGACGGGGGCACCGGCGCCGTCTACGTGCTGCTCGAGAGTCGCTGAGGCGCGCTCACCCTTCCGGCAGCTCCCCGGCGCAGGCGAGCAGCTCGCGCAGCACGGCCGTGGCGAAGCTGCCACGCGTCAGGCGAAAGTGCAGCACGAGCGCCTGTGGCTCGGTCTCCACGCGCAGCGCGCGCACGGCGAGTCGCAGACTGCGCCGCTCCTGCCGCATGCCCGCCCCCGTGCAGGCGCGGCACTCGGCGGCGTATGCCGCCGCGGTGCACTCCTCGAGCTGCGCCACTTCACCCCCGGCCTGGGAGGCCCCCGCGCCCCACAGTGGCCCCGTCGGGTGGATCTCCAGATCACGACAACGGCGCTCGAGGCTCGCATCCGGCCGGTCCACGGCGAAGATGCTGCCGCGACCGTCGAGGTTGGCGAGATCCCCGGGGAGCAGACGGTGCCAGCTGGCAGCGGTTACGCGCGCCGCGAGCACGGCATTGAAAACGACGGCGCGTGCGGCCGAGAGCACGAAGCCGCGCTCGGGCGGCTTCAGGCGCCCGAGGTCCGGGCCGATGCGCTCGAGGTTCGCGCCCTCGCGACCGAAGCGCTGCGGCCCGAAGTAATTCGGCACGCCCTCGCGCTCGATCGCCTCCAGGGGCGCCGCGAGTGCCGCCCGCAGTTCGGCGCCGGTGCCGCCCGGGGCGCGCAGGCGAATGACGAAGCGATTGCCGGCGAGAGCGCCGCGCGGCAGCTTGCGGTTGTGCGGGTGGGCGGCGAGCACGCTGAACTGCGGTTCCTGAACGCTGCTCCACTCGCGCGCCACGCGCGGCCGCGGCACGGAGAACCATTGCACCGCCACCGCGCGCCGGTCCTTGATACCGGCGTAACCGACCTCCGCCACGTGGCAGCCGGCCAGTCGCGCCAGCTCGCGTGCGATCCACTGTGTGTTGGCGTTCACCTTGCGCACCTGCAGCAGCACGTGCGCGCCGCTGCCGGCCGGCTCGAAGCCGAGGTCCTCCTCCACGCAGAAGTCCTCCGGCACCACCCGCAGGTGGGCCTGCACCCGGGGTGCGCCGTGCGCGTGCGGCGGCGCCAGTGCCGCCGCCCGCGCGCTCAGCTCAGCCGCCACCGGCGCGCTCTTCGCACAGCAGCACGACGGCCTGTGCGGCGACGCCCTCCGCGCGCCCGAGGAACCCGAGGCCCTCGGTCGTCGTGGCCTTGAGGTTGACACGCGCCGCCTCGATCCCGAGCAGCTGCGCGATGCGGTTGCGCATGGCGTCGCGATGCGGCGCGAGCTTGGGCGCCTGGGCGATGAGCGTGAGGTCCGCGTTGCCCACCGTGAACCCGCGGGCGCGCAGCAGCGCGAGCACCGCGGTGACGAAGCGCGCACTGTCGGCACCGCGCCACTGCGGGTCGGTGTCCTTGAAGTGCTGACCGATGTCGCCGAGTCCGGCCGCCCCCAGCAAGGCATCACACAGCGCGTGCAGCAGCACGTCGCCATCCGAATGCGCGATGACGCCGTGGGTATGCGGTACGCGCACACCGCCGAGCATGAGCGCGCTGCCGGGGCCAAAGGCATGCACGTCGAATCCGCAGCCGACTCTCATGGACGCTCCTCAGACATGGCGCGAGCGCAGGATGGCACTGGCCAGCAGCAGGTCGGCCGCGGTCGTCACCTTAAGGTTGCTCGCCGCCCCCTCGATCAGGAGCGGCCGGGCGCCGTGCCACTCGAGCGCCTGGGCCTCATCGCTCGGCGTGCGGCCGGCGGCGCGCGCCGCATCCAGCGCCGCGCACAGGGCGCCGTAGCGGAACATCTGCGGCGTCAGGGCCCGCCACAGGCCGGCGCGCTCCTCGGTCCCGAGCAGCGTCGCTTCCACCCCCGCCCCCTCACCCCGCTTGAGGGTGTCGGTGACGCGCACGCCCAGCAGTCCCCCGACCGGGTGCGCGCCCAGGTGGCGCAGCAGCCGCTCCAGATCCGCGCTCTCCAGGCACGGCCGGGCGGCGTCGTGCACCAGTACCCAGTCGAGCGGCTGCGCCTCACCGGCGAGGGCGGTCAGGGCGTTGCGCACCGAGTCGCAGCGCTGCGTACCGCCGGTGGCGGTGGCGGCGCGCAGCCGCAGCGGCAGGCGTCCCCAGTGTTCGTCCCCCGGGGCCAGCGCCACCACGATACGCGCGCAGCGCACATCGCCGAGAAACGGCGCCAGCGCCCACTCGATGACGGTGCGCCCTTCCAGGGGAGCGTATTGCTTGGGCGCCTCGGCACCGAAGCGGCGCCCGACGCCCGCGGCGGGCATGACGAGCCAGTAGCGCATCACGGCGGGAGGCTCGCCTAGCGGGCCGAGGCGGTGCGCGCCGTGGGCTGCGTCGGCGCGTGTGGGCGCGGCGGCACAACCTGATAGAAGGTTTCGTTGCGGGCAATCATCCCCAGGTCGCTGCGCGCGCGCTCCTCGAGCGCGTCCATTCCCGTCTTCAGATCGCGCACCTCGGCGGCGAGCTGCTTGTTGCGCTCGGCGAGTCCGTCATTCTCGGCTTGCTGTGTGGCGACGGCGTGTTTCAACCGGCCGACCTCGCGGACTCCGTCCTCGGAGAACCAGACGCGGTATTGCAACAGCAGGATGCAGACAGCCAGCGCGCCGGCGAGCCACTTCATGGGTGCGAGAGCCTAGCAGACGCCGCCGGATGGCGCGACGCGTTTTCAGCCGCCAGCGCCCCCGGCCAGCGCCGCGGCGGCGCGCTCCGCGGCCGCGCGGCGCCCGGGCCAGTGGGCCTCGAAGCGCTCGCGCACCGCCTGCACAACCGGCGGCGGCGCCAGCTCCGGCCGCCCACCGACGAACGGCGGCTCGGGCGCGTACTCGATCGCCAGCTGCACGCCCTCGGCGAACGCGCGACCGGCGATCTCCCCCACCACGGTCAGCGCCATGTCGATGCCGGCGGTCACCCCGCCGCCGCTGAAGATGTTGCCGTCGCGCACCACGCGCGCCGTCTCGGGGATCGCGCCAAAGAGCGGCAGCAGCTCGCGAAAAGCCCAGTGACAGGCCGCGCGGCGCCCGCGCAGCAGTCCCGCAGCCCCGAGCAGCAGCGAACCGGTGCACACCGAGGTCAGGTAACGGGCGTTGCCGGCGAGGCGACGCAGGTTCTGCAGGTAGGCGCCATCGAGCATCGCCGCGGCGGTGCCGAATCCACCGGGCACGCACAGCAGCGCGCACTCGCGCACCTCGTCGAGGCGCCTCAGGCCGGCAAAGCGCACGCCACCGGCACCGCTCACTTCACCCCCGGCGACGGAGGCGAGCGTCACGCGGGCGCCGGGCAGGCGGCAGAGCACCTCGAGCGGGCCGGTGAAATCCAGCTGCGTGATATCCGGATACAGGGCAAACACCACGGGAAACTCGGCGTTCATCGCGTTCCTTTCGGCACAGAACCCCTCTCGCCAGGCGATGATGCGCCGGGTATGCTGTGGCTTAAATGACGTTTTTACCTCTTTTTCCGCCAACGACGGCGGGCGCCGGCCCATGCGTCGCATCGGTTTTCTGATCTTTCCGGACTTCCAGCTGCTGGATGCCGCCGGCCCGATCGCGGCGTTCGAGGTCGCCGCACGGCTGCGTCCGGGCAGTTACGAGCTGCAGGTGATCGCCGCCCGCGCCGGGCGCATCGTCAGCTCCTCGGGCGCCACGCTCGAGGCGCGGGCCCTGCCGCGGCCGCAGTCGCTCGACACCCTGCTGGTCGCCGGCGGCGAAGGCACCTACGCGGCGCTCGGGTGCGCGCCCACGCGGCGCTTCCTGCGCGCCTGCGCGGCGCGTTCGCGGCGTGTCGCGAGCGTGTGCTCGGGTTCATTCCTGCTCGCCGCCGCGGGCCTGCTCGAGGGCGTGACGGCCACGACCCACTGGAGCCTCACGGAGCGCTTCCGGCGCGCTTTCCCCACCGTGCGGCTGGACCCCGACCGCATCTTCGTGCGCGAGGGGAAGCTATGGACCGCCGCCGGTATCAGCGCCGGGATCGACCTGGCACTGGCGCTGATCGGCGAGGACCTGGGCGAGGACGTCGCCCAGCGCACGGCGCAGCAGCTCGTGGTCTATCACCGCCGCCCGGGGGGACAGTCGCAGTTCTCGGCGCTGCTGCAGATGGAGCGCGCCGCCGGGCGCTTCGGCGCTCTCCTTGAGCAGGTGCGCACGCACCTGCAAGAACCGGCGGGAGTGGAGGCGCTCGCGGCGCGCAGCTGCATGAGTCCGCGCAACTTCGCGCGTGCCTTTCGCGCCGAGACCGGACTCACCCCCGCCAAGGCGGTGGAGCGCATCCGCGCCGATGCGGCGCGGGCGCTGCTGCAAAGTGGGGCTGGCAGCGTACAGGTGGTGGCCGCGCGCTGCGGCTTCGGCGACCCTGAGCGCATGCGGCGCGCCTTCGCGCGGCTCTTCGGCGCCTCCCCGGCCGCGCTGCGGCGCGCCAGGGGTCGGCGCAGCGTTCAGAGCTTGACCGGAAACGCCTCGCGGCCCGCGTAGCGCACGTTCCCCAGTTCCGCCTCGATCCGCAGCAGCTGGTTGTACTTGGCGACGCGGTCCGAGCGCGACATCGAGCCGGTCTTGATCTGCATGGCGGCGCTCGCCACGGCGATATCGGCGATGGTGCTGTCCTCGGTCTCCCCCGAGCGGTGCGAGACCACCGCGCCGTAGTGGGCCTTTTCGGCCATGTCGATGGCCGCCAGCGTCTCGGTGAGCGTGCCGATCTGGTTCGGCTTGATGAGGATGGCGTTGGCGATGTGGCGCTCGATCGCCTCCCGAAAGATGCGGGTGTTGGTGACGAACACGTCATCACCCACCAGCTGCAGCCGGCCGCCGAGCGCGCGCGTGAGCGTCGTCCAGCCGTCCCAGTCCGCCTCGCTCATGCCGTCCTCGATGCTGATGATCGGGTAACGCGTGGCAAGGTCGCCCAGGTAGGCGGTGAATTCCGCGGCCGAGAAGCGCCGCTGCTCGGACTCGAGCTCGTAACGGCCGTCCTTGAAGAACTCGCTGCTGGCGACGTCGAGGCCGAGGTAGATGTCGCGCCCGGGCCGGTAGCCGGCCGTCTCGATGGCCGCGAGGATGATGCCGAGAGCGGCCTCGTTGGAGTCCAGATCCGGCGCAAAACCGCCCTCGTCCCCCACCGCGGTCGACAGGCCCCGGGCGGCCAGCAACTTCTTCAGCGCGTGGAACACCTCCGCGCCATAGCGCACCGCCTCGCGGAAGCTCGGGGCGCCGACCGGCAGGATCATGAACTCCTGCACGTCGAGGCTGTTGTTGGCGTGCGCGCCGCCGTTGATGATGTTCATCATCGGCACCGGCATGACCGGCTCGCGCGGCGCGCCGCTCAGCCGCGCCAGGTAGCGGTAGAGCGGCTCGCGCGCATCCGCCGCCGCGGCGTGCGCCGTGGCGAGCGAGACGCCGAGGATCGCGTTGGCTCCCAGGCGCGCCTTGTTCTCGGTGCCGTCGAGCTCGCTCATGCGCGCATCGATCCCGCGCTGGTCGCGCGGGTCGGCACCGAGCAGCGCCTGACGTAGCACCGTATTGATGTGCTCCACGGCCCGCAGCACGCCCTTGCCGCCGTAGCGCTGCGGATCGTTGTCACGCAGCTCGACCGCCTCGCGGGTGCCGGTGGAGGCGCCCGAAGGGACGGCGGCGCGCCCGCGGATGCCGGAGTCGAGCAGCACGTCGGCCTCGACCGTGGGGTTGCCGCGCGAATCGATGATCTCGCGTCCGCGAATGTCCGTGATCTTGCTCATCGACCTACCTTATGACCTCGGCAGCAGGGATTCTTCGTAAGGCTCGCGCTTGACCGTGCGGTCCAGCGCCACCAGGGTACTCAGCAGCGCATCCATGCGCTGCAGTGGCCACGCATTCGGGCCGTCCGAGAGCGCCTGCTCGGGCCGCGGGTGCGTCTCCATGAAAAGTCCCGCGATGCCGCTGGCCACCGCGGCGCGCGCCAGCACCGGAATGAATTCGCGCTGGCCGCCGGAGGCGGCTCCCTGGCCGCCCGGCAGCTGCACCGAGTGCGTGGCATCGAACACCACCGGGCAGCCGGTGGCGCGCATGATCGCCAGCGAGCGCATGTCGGAGACCAGGTTGTTGTAGCCGAAGGAGAACCCGCGCTCGCACACCATGATGTGCGCGTTGCCGGTCGAGCGCGCCTTGTCGACGACGTTCTGCATCTCCCAGGGCGAGAGGAACTGGCCCTTCTTGATGTTCACCGGCTTGCCCTGGGCGGCAGTGTTGAGGATGAAGTTAGTCTGGCGGCACAGGAACGCCGGCGTCTGCAGCACGTCGACCACCGCGGCCACTTCCGCCAGCGGGCTGTCCTCGTGCACGTCGGTGAGTACCGGCACGCCGATCGCGCGGCGGACCTCGGCCAGGGACTTCAGTCCCGCGTCGATCCCCGGTCCGCGGAACGAGGCGCGCGAAGAGCGGTTGGCCTTGTCGTAAGAGGCCTTGAAGATGTAGGGAATCTTGAGCCGCGTCGTGATCTCTTTCAGGCGCCCGGCGATCTCCTCGCACAGCGCGTGGCTCTCGATCACGCAGGGACCTGCAATCAGGAAAAACGGCTGCTGGCCGCCGACTTCGTGTCCGGTGAGCTGCATCGGGTTGCGGGCGCGCTGCGGGCGGCGCGGCCCCCTCAGGCCCCGGCCGCCTGCGGCAGCTGTGCGGCGCGCTGCGCACGCGCCGCGCGGATGAAGCCGGTGAACAGCGGATGCCCGTCGCGCGGGGCGGAGGTGAATTCCGGGTGAAACTGCGTGGCGACGAACCAGGGGTGCTGCGGCAGCTCGATCACTTCGACCAGGCCGTCGCGCGAGAACCCCGAGAAACGCATGCCCGAGGCGCGGTAGCGGTCCAGGTAGTTGTTGTTGAACTCGTAGCGGTGGCGGTGCCGCTCCATGATCACGTCGCGGCCGTAGAGTTCGCGCGCCCGGGTGCCCGAGCCCAGCACGACTTCCTGCGCACCCAGGCGCATCGTGCCACCCTTTTCCGAGCCGTCGTCGCGCGTCTGCACACCGCGCGCGAGGTCACGCCACTCGGAGATCAGTGCGATCACCGGGTGCGGGGTGGCGCGGTTGAACTCGGTGCTGTTGGCATCGGCCAGGCCCTGCACGTGGCGGCCGTGCTCGACGATTGCCACCTGCATGCCAAGACAGATCCCGAGGTACGGCACGCCGTGCTCGCGCGCGAAGCGCACGGCCTGGATCTTGCCCTCGATGCCGCGCTCGCCAAAGCCGCCGGGCACCAGGATCGCATCCATGCCCTTGAGCATGTGGGGGCCGTGCTGCTCGATGTCGGTGGATTCGATGTAGTGGATGTTGACGCGCGTGCGGCTCTTGAGGCCCCCGTGCATCAGCGCTTCGTGGAGCGAGAGGTAGGAGTCGCGGATCTGCACGTACTTGCCGACCATGGCGATGTCCACCTGGCCGTCGGGGTTGGCCTTGCCGCTCACCACCTGGCGCCATTCGGCAAGCTCGGTGGGCGGCACTTCCAGGCGCAGCTTGTCGACGACGATCTCATCGAGCCCCTGCTCGTGCAGCAGGAGCGGGATCTTGTAGATATCGTCCGCGTCGATGGCGGAGATGACCGCGCGCTCCTCGACGTTGGTGAACAGCGCGATCTTGCGGCGCTGTTCCTCCGGCAGGGGGTGCTTGCAGCGGCACAGCAGCACGTCCGGCTGGATACCGATGCCGCGCAGCTCCTTCACCGAGTGCTGCGTAGGCTTGGTCTTGATCTCCCCCGAGCCGCCCACGATCGGCACCAGCGTGAGGTGCATGTAGACGCAGTTGTTGCGCCCGAGCTCGACCCCGATCTGGCGGATAGCCTCGAGGAATGGCAGCGACTCGATGTCGCCGACCGTGCCGCCGATCTCCACCATGCACACGTCGGCCCCGTCCGCGCCGAGCTTAATGCTGCGCTTGATCTCGTCGGTGATGTGCGGAATTACCTGCACCGTGGCGCCGAGGTAGTCGCCGCGGCGCTCCTTGGCGATGACGTGCTCGTAGATGCGCCCGGTGGTGAAATTGCTGTTGCGCCCGGTGGTCGTGCGCACGAAGCGCTCGTAGTGCCCGAGGTCCAGATCCGTCTCGGTGCCGTCCTGGGTGACGAACACCTCGCCGTGCTGGAACGGGCTCATGGTGCCCGGATCAACGTTGATGTAGGGGTCGAGCTTCACCATGGCAATCTTGAGGCCCCGCGCTTCGAGGATGGCCCCGAGGGAAGCTGCGGCGATGCCCTTGCCCAACGAGGAAACGACGCCACCAGTGACGAATACAAAGCGCGTCATATGTAAGCTTCTTGGGATACCCGTCGAGTGGAGCCGCGACACCGAAAAATGGCGAGAGCGACGACGGGCGAGCAATTTAGCACAACAGGCGCGGCACGGCTTAAGAAAACACCGCCGCGGCACCGATTCAGGGCACGGCGCGATGGCGCAGCCGGGCGCGGCGGCGCGTGCGCGCCCCCGCCTGCACCGATGCATCGAGCCAGCGATCGCCCACGGCAACCAGCGTGTCACCGCAGTAAAGCAGCGGCAGCTGCGCGCGCTCCTGCAACGGCACCCGCGCTTCCTGCAGTAAGCCCTTGAGCAGGCGGCGTGGACCGCCGGCCACGGGGCGCAGCCGCTCGCCGCCGTGGCGCGTGCGCACGCTCAGGACGGGTGTCAGTGCCTCCAGGTCCAGCGGTCCGCGTGGATCGGCCTGCAACGTCAGCAGGCCGCCCCCGGGCCATACCAGCCGTCGCTGCCGCTGCCAGTGCCACTTGAGGGGCCGGGCAGCGCGCGCGCCGGCGCTGCGGCCGCGGTCTCCAGGTGCAGCAGCTGGGCGTGGCGGCGCACGCGTACGCCGGACCACTCGACGAACGGGTGCCGATCGGCGCGCGCCGCGAGCACCTTGGCGGCGATCTCCTCGAGGCGCCGCGCGGGCGGGACCGGGAAACCCGCGCTCGTGATCCAGTGGCGCAGCGCATTGCGGCGCCGTGCAGGATCCAGTCGCCGCAGCAGCGGCACCGACAGCGCGGCCCCGACCTGGGCGCCCGCGGCATCGACGGTGCCCAGGGCATCGAGCAGCTGCTGTGCCTCGGCGAGGTGGCGGGCACTGCGCGCCACCGTCGCCGCCGCCGCCGGCCAGCGCGCCCTGAGCGCCGGCAGCACCCGCCGGCGCAGGTAGTTGCGGTCGAACCGCTCATCCGCGTTGCTGTCGTCCTCGACCCAGTCGAGCCCGCGCGCGCGCAGCCACGCGCGCAGCTGCGCCCCGGGGATCTCGAGCAGCGGCCGCACCAGGCGGCCGCGCGCAAACGGGGCGCTCGCCGGCATGGCAGCCAGCCCGGCGACCCCGGCGCCGCGCAGCAGCTGCAACAGCACGGTCTCGAGCTGATCCTCCTGCTGATGGGCGGTGAGCAGGATCTCCTGCGGCCGCAGAGCCTGCGCCAGGGCTGCGTAGCGGGCCAGGCGCGCCGCCGCCTCGGGTGAGGCGCCGCGCGGACGCGGTACGACGATGCGGCGCACCTCGAGCGGGATGCCGAGCTCGCGGGCGCGCCGCCGGCAATGCGCGCTCCAGCGCGCCGCATCCGGCCGCAGCTGGTGATCGACGTGCACCGCCCGCACCTTCAGCCCCGCGCGCCGCACGCGCGCGAGCGCCGCCAGCAGCGCCGTCGAGTCCGCGCCGCCACTGAAGGCGACACAGGCAGCCACGCGCGGGAACTCCGGGACGAGTGCGTGCAGCCGGGCCGCGAGCCAGGCCGGGGTGAAGGTCGCAGGTCCGCGCGAGCGCGCGCGCGCCATCGGCCTACGCCGCGTCGTTTTCGGCGAACACGCCGAACCCGGCGATCTTCTGCGCGCGCGCCTGCCGCAGCTGATCGCGCGGTATGGCGTCGAGCTCGTCGAGGTGACGCACGAGGGCGGCCTTGAGACTCGCCGCCATCGCCGCCGCGTTGCGATGGGCGCCGCCCAAGGGCTCCTCGATGACCTCGTCGACGAGCCCGAGCTTCAGCAGCCGGTCGGCGGTGAGGTTCAAGGCGTCCGCGGCGACTTCCTTTTTGTCCTGGCTCTTCCACAGGATCGAGGCGCACCCTTCGGGCGAGATGACCGAGTAGGTGCTGTACTGGAGCATGAGCAGGCGGTCGCACACGCCGATGCCGAGCGCACCGCCCGAGCCGCCCTCGCCCGTCACCACCGTCACGATCGGAATGCGCAGCACCGACATCTCGAAGAGGTTGCGGGCGATCGCCTCACTCTGTCCGCGCTCCTCGGCGCCGACGCCCGGATACGCACCCTGGGTGTCGATGAGGGTGACGAGGGGCAGGGAGAAGCGCTCGGCGAGGCGCATCAGGCGCAGCGCCTTGCGGTAGCCTTCCGGCTTGGGCATGCCGTAGTTGCGCCGCACACGCTCCTTGGTATCGCGGCCCTTCTGGTGCCCGATCACCATCACGGCACGCTGCTCGATGCGCGCCAGGCCGCCGACGATCGCGCCATCGTCGGCGTACATGCGATCGCCGTGCAGCTCGTTGAACTCCGCGCAGATGGCGTTGACGTAGTCGAGCGTGTAGGGACGGTGGGGATGACGGGCGAGCTGCGTGATCTGCCAGGGAGTCAGGTTGGCGAAGATGCTCACGGTGAGCTGACGGCTCTTCGCCTGCAGGCGGTTGATCTCGTCGTGCAGGTTGACCTCCGGACTCGGAGGTCACGTGGCGGAGCTCTTCGATTTTGGCTTCGAGCTCGGCGATCGGTTGTTCGAAGTCGAGGAATGCGACGGCCATGGCGGCTGAGGTTACCTTAAGTCAACGACGCTCGGCGAATGAGCGCGGCGCGCCGCCGGGGCGCCGTAGATCACTTCCACGGAATTGCGCGCCCATCAGGCCCTCGAGCTGTTCGAGCAGCTCGCGGCTCGCGCGCACGTTCCACTCGCTTCCCAGGGTCAGCGCGCCGCGCGCCTGGGCGCCGGTGTATTCGAGGGTGATCGGGCACGGACCCGGGCGCCACGGCGCGAGGATCAGCGCCAGGCGCTCGCTGACAGGCCGCGGCCTCGCGCGTGCGAGCACTTGATGACGAGCCGGCGCGCCTCCTGCTCGCGCACCTTGTCGAGCTCGGTGATGCGCCGCGCCGCCAGCCGCCAGGCGTCGCTGAACTCATCGAAGCGCAGCAAGCCCTCGACGAGCACCAGCGCATCCTTGCTGATCAGGTCGCGGTGCTTCTGATAGGTCTCCTCAAACAGCATCGCCTCGATGCGGCCGGTGCGATCATCGAGCGTCAGGATCACCCGCGGGCCGCGTTTCTTCACCTCGTCGATCAGGCCCGCAACGGTCACCGGCCGGCCGCCGCCAAAGCGCGGCGCCTCGAGCCCGGCCACCGGCCGATCGCTCACCAGATCGCCGATGCGATGGGAGACGAAGCGCGGCAGGCCGGCTTCAAAGCGCGCCAGCGGGTGCCCGGTCAGATACAGCCCGAGCGTCTCGCGCTCCCCGGCCAGGCGTACCGCCTCGCTCCACTCCGGGAGCGGCGCGCCCGTGCACCGGCGCGGGCGAGCGCTGGCGCGCTCATCGCCGCCGAGGCCGAACAAGTCGTTCTGCCCCGCCTCGTGCGCGCGCATGTTCTGGTCCGCCGAGCTGCATGGCCGCCCGCCAGGCGGTCCATGAGCGTGGCGCGGTTGGGCCCGAGGGCATCGAGGCTGCCGCTGCGCAGCAGCGCCTCGAGCACGCGGCGGTTGGCCTTCTGCAGGTCCAGCCGCCGGCACAGATCCTCGAGCGAGGCGTACGGCGCCGCGCGCGCTGCGCTCGCGCGATGCAAGCGCCTCGACCGCGGCCTCGCCCCACGCCGCGCACGGCGCCGAGGCCGTAGCGGATGCTGCGCTCGCCGCACGCGGTGAACTCGTACACCGAGGCGTTCACGTTCGGGGGCAGCACGGTCGAGACCGATGTCGCTGCATTCCTTGATCAGCGTCACCACCTTATCGGTGTGCTCCATGTCCGCCGAGAGCACCGCGGCCATGAACTGCGCCGGGTAGTGCGCCTTCAGATAGGCCGTCTGGTAGGAAAGCAGCGCGTAAGCGGCCGAGTGGGACTTGTTGAAGCCGTAGCCGGCGAACTTTTCCATGAGATCGAAGATGTGCGCGGCGAGCTGCTTCGCGCACCCCGCGCGCCACGGCGCCGCTGACGAAGATGGAGCGCTGCTGCGCCATCTCCTCGGCTTTCTTCTTGCCCATCGCGCGGCGCAGCAGGTCGGCGCCGCCCGAGGGTGTAGCCGGCGAGCACCTGGGCGATCTGCATCACCTGCTCCTGGTAGAGGATCACGCCGTAGGTGGGCTTGAGGATCGGCTCGAGACTCGGATGCAGGTAGTCGATCGGGCCGTCGCCCCTGCCGTGCTTGCGATTGATGAAGTCATCGACCATGCCCGACTGCAGCGGGCCGGGACGGAACAGCGCCACCAGCGCCATGATCTCCTCGAAGCAGTCCGGCTGCAGGCGGCGGATGAGATCCTTCATGCCGCGCGATTCGAGCTGGAACACCGCCGTGGTGCGGCAGGACTTCAGCAGCGCGTAGCTCTTGGCGTCGTCCATCGGCAGCGTGCCGATGTCGAGGGGGGCGCTGCCCGCGCGGCGTTCGCGGTTGATGAGCGCCACCGCGCGGTCGATGATCGTGAGGGTGCGCAAGCCGAGGAAGTCGAACTTGACCAGGCCGGCCGCTTCGACGTCGTCCTTGTCGAACTGCGTGACGACGCTGCCGCCGGCGGCGTCGCAGTACAGCGGCGCGAAGTCGGTGAGCACCGAGGGCGCGATCACGACGCCGCCGGCGTGCATGCCGGCGTTGCGCGTGAGCCCCTCGAGCGAGCGCGCCAGATCGATGAGGTTGCGCACCTCGTCCTCGGCCTCGATAGAGGCGCCTGAGCTCGGGCTCCTTCTCCAGGGCCGCATCGAGCGTGATGCCGAGCTCGAAGGGGATCAGCTTCGCGATGCGATCGACGTAGCCGTAGGTCATGCCGAGCACGCGGCCGACGTCGCGCACCACCGCCTTCGCCGCCATGGTGCCGTAGGTGATGATCTGCGAGACGCGCTCGCGTCCGTACTTGTGCGCCACGTACTCGATGACGCGATCGCGGCCGTCCATGCAGAAATCGATGTCGAAGTCCGGCATCGACACGCGCTCGGGATTGAGGAAGCGCTCGAACAGCAGGTCGTGGCGGATCGGGTCCAGATCGGTGATCCCGCAGGCTGTAGGCCACGAGCGAGCCCGCGCCCGAGCCGCGTCCCGGCCCGACCGGCACGCCGTTCTCGCGCGCCCAGCGGATGAAGTCCGCGACGATGAGGAAGTACCCCGCGAAGCCCATCTGGCAGATGACGTCGAGCTCGCTCTGCAGGCGCGCGCGGTATCCCGGCGGCTCGACTCCGCCACGCCGGCGAAGCGCTCGCGTGAGCCCGCGCGCCGCTTCGCGCGGAGAGGAACTGCTCCGTCGCTGACCTCCGCTCGGCACCGGATACTGCGGCAGGCGCGCCTCGCCGAGCTTCAGCGTCAGGCTGCAGCGGCGCGCGATCTCCACCGAGTTCGCGAGCGCCTCGGGAATGTCGGCGAACAGCGCCGCCATCTCCTGCGCGCTGCGCAGGTACTGCTGGCGCGAGTAGCGGCGCACGCGTCCCGGGATCAGCGAGCAGCGCGCCATCGTGGATGCACACGCGCGCCTCGTGCGAGTCGAACTCCTCGGCCTTGAGGAAGCGCACGTCGTTGGTGGCGACCACCGGCACCGTCGCGCCGCGCGCGCGAGCGCCACGGCCGCGTCGATGTAGGCCTCCTCGAACGGCGCGGCCGAGGCGCTGCAGCTCGAGGTAGTAGCGGCCCGGGAAGAGCTCGAGCCAGGCGCCGAGCAGCCGCTCGGCGTCCGCCTCGCGCGCATTGACGAGCGCGCGGCCCGACGTCGCCCTCGCTGGCCGCCGGACAGCGCGATCAGGCCGCGGCAGTTCTGCGCGCGTAAGCCAGGCGCGCTCGATGCGCGGGATGCCGCGCTCCTGGCCCTCGAGATAGGCGCGGCTCACCAGGCGCGCAAGATTGCGATAGCCCTCGGGGGTCTGGCACAGCAGCGTCAGGCGCGAGGGTGGCGCGCGCTCGCCCTCCTCGCGCACCAGCAGGTCGACCCCGATCAGCGGCTTGACGCCGTTTCTGAGCGCCTCGCGGTAGAACTTCACCATCGCGAACAGGTTGTTCTGGTCGGTCACGGCGACCGCAGGCATGCCGGCGGCGCTGACGGCGGCGACCAGCTCCGGGATGCGCACCACGCTGTCGAGCAGCGAGTACTCGGTGTGCAGACGCAGATGGACGAAGCCTGAGGACATCGGGTTTAGGTCTCGAACGCCGACTCTGTCAAGAAATCCTCGTCCGCCTCGCTCTGGCAGCGCACCGGGCCGAAGGAACGCCGGTGCTGCGCGGAGGGCGGCAGCATCTTCAGCGCGCTCAGGTGCGCGGGCGTGCCGTAGCCCTTGTGCGCAGCCAGCGCGAAGCCCGGATAGCAGGCATCGAGGGCGATCATGAGCGCATCGCGGTGGGTCTTGGCGAGTATGGAGGCGGCGCTGATCGCCGCCACGCGCGCATCGCCGGCGACGATCGCTTCCAGCGTACACGGCAGCGGCAGGTCGGCGATGCGCGGGCAGCGGTTGCCGTCCACGCGCACGTGGGTGGGAGGCACCGGCAGCGCCAGGAGCGCGCGGCGCATCGCCAGCATGGTGGCCTGGAAGATATTCAGGCAGTCGATCTCGTCGCGATCCGCCGAGCCGATCGCCCAGGCGAGCGCGCGCGCGCGGATGAGCAGCGCCAGGCGCTCGCGCTCGCTGGCGCACAGCGTCTTCGAGTCCGCAAGTCCGCGGATGCGCCGCCGCGGATCGAGGATGACCGCCGCCGCAACCACCGGGCCGGCGAGCGGGCCGCGGCCGGCTTCATCTACGCCGGCGACCCGCGCGAGGTTACAGCCGCGTGGCGCGCGCATCGGTGCCCGCGGCCGCCGCAGCGCGGCCGAGCAGGGTCAGGATGGCCTGCGCCGCACGCGCCGCGCCACCGAGGCGCAACCGGCGGTGGATCGCGGTGAATTCTTCCTCCAGTTCGCGCATTTTTTCCGGCTCTCCGACTTGCCCGAGCAGCGCCTCCCCCAGGGCGGCGCCCGTCACCTGCTCCTGGAAGAACTCCGGCACCAGCAGCCGTCCGGCGAGCAGATTGGGCTGGGAAAAGTATCGCACCTTGACGAGCCCAAGGGTGCGCAGCACAAAGGCGGTCACGGCGCTCACGCGGTAGGCCACGACCATCGGACGCCCGCTGAGCAGCGTCTCCAGCGTCGCGGTGCCGGAGGCCACGATCGCGGCATCGGCGGCGGCGAGCGCCGTCTGCGCGCGCCCCTCGAGCAGCTGAATCTGTGGTACGTCGGGGGCTTGCGCGATTTCCTTCGCGAACACCTCACGAGTGGCCGCGGAAGCCATCGGCGCGAGGAAGCGGTAGGCGGGGTGGCGCGCAGCGATGTGCGCCGCCGCGGCGATGAAGGGCGCGGCGAGCCGCGTCACCTCGGCGAGACGGCTGCCCGGCAGCAGCGCCACGAGCGGCGTGGCGGCCCCCACGCCGAGCGCGGCGCGGGCCGCGGCACGATCGGGTCGCAACGGGATCTGGTCAGCGAGCGGGTGCCCCACGAACTCGGCGCGCACCCCGTGCGTGGTGTAGAACTCGTTCTCAAACGGCAGCAGGCACAGGATCAGGTCAACCGCGCGGCCGATCGTGCGCACCCGGCCCTGACGCCAGGCCCACACCTGCGGGCTCACGTACTGCACGGTGGGGATGCCCGCGCGCTTCAGCCCCTGCGCCAGACGCAGGTTGAACTCGGGGGCGTCGATGCCGATGAAGACGTCGGGTCGCTCGGCCAGGAAACGCGTGCGCAGCCGTGCGCGCAGCTTCAGCAGGCGCGGCAGGTGCGCGAGCACCTCCGCCAGGCCCATGACCGCGAGCTCATCGGCCTGGGCCCAGGCCCGACAGCCCGCGGCGATCATTTTCGGCCCGGCTACACCGAAGCACTCGAGCTCAGGGACGCGCTCGCGCAGCGCACCGATCAGCGCCGCCCCGAGGGTATCCCCGGAATGCTCCCCCGCCACGAATCCGACCCGCAGCGCCCGGGCCGGGGCCGGAGGCGCGACCGCGGCATTCATCGCACCAGGCTGCGGTTGGAGGCGTGGATGAAGTCGACGAACGGGCGGATCTCGGCGTGCATCTGCGCCAGCACGTCGAGGCGCGCGATCGCCTCCGCGAGCTTGAGCTCCGAGCGGTACAGGATGCGGTAAGCCTCGCGGATGGTGCGGATCTGCTCTTCCGTGAACCCGCGGCGCTTGAGGCCCTCGGAGTTCACGGTGTGCGGCACGGCCGGGTTGCCCGTCACCATGACGTAGGGCGGCACGTCGCGCGAGAGGATCGTGCCGCCGCCGAGGAAGGCGTGCGCGCCGATCTTGGCGAATTGATGCACGGCCGACAGTCCGCCGATGATTACCCAGTCGCCGACCTGCACGTGGCCACCGAGTGCTGCGCAGTTGGCGAATACCGTCTGGTCGCCGATCTGACAGTCATGCGCGACGTGCGCGTAGGCCATGAACAGATTGTCGCTGCCGATGCGGGTCACGCCCTGATCATGCGTGGTGCCGCGGTTGATGGTGCAGCTCTCGCGAAACACGTTGCGGTCGCCGATCTCCAGGCGCGTGGGCTCGCCTTGATACTTCTTGTCCTGGGGCGCACCGCCGATGGCGGCGAACGGAAAGATGTGGTTGTCCTCGCCAAGTGTGGTCGGGCCGCTGAGCACCACGTGCGCTTCGATGCGCGTGCGCGCACCGATGGTGACGTCGGGGCCGATGACGCTGAAGGCGCCGACGCTCACGTCGGCGGCGAGCCGGGCCTGCGGCGAAACGACCGCGCGCGGGTCGATCACTTGGAGGGCTCCGGCGTAAAACTGACCATCATCACCGCATGCGCGACCTCCTGCTCACCCACGAGCGCGGTGGTGCCGTA
Source organism: uncultured Pseudomonadota bacterium (assembly GCA_963806375.1). Classification (GTDB taxonomy): domain Bacteria; phylum Pseudomonadota; class Gammaproteobacteria; order Steroidobacterales; family Steroidobacteraceae; genus 13-2-20CM-66-19. The sequence goes on along the minus strand of CAWDXW010000002.1, from coordinate 296,028 downwards.
GCGCCAGATGCCGCGCATCGTGCGCTGCAGCTGCGCGCTTAACACCAGCTGATCCCCGGGCAGCACCGGCTTGCGAAAGCGCGCCTCGTCGATGCCGACAAAGTAAAGCCGCGTGGCGTGGCCCGGAATGACCCCGCCGGTCACGAAGCTGAGGATCCCGCAGGCCTGCGCCAGGGCCTCGAGGATCATGACGCCGGGCATCACTGGGCGGTGGGGGAAGTGCCCGGTGAAGAACGGCTCATTGTAGGTGACGTTCTTCAGTGCGCGGATGCTCTTGCCCGGATGCAGTTCGAGCACTCGGTCGACCAGCAGGAACGGATAGCGGTGGGGCAGGCGCTCCAGGATGGCCTGGATATCAAGTTGCAGGGCTTCAGTCATCGTCCTCTTCCTGCTGCGGCTGGCTCTTCAGGCCCGTGGCCTGCTCGAGCTTGCGCAGACGATCCTCCAGCAGGCCGATGCGCTTGAAGCGGGCCACCAGACGGCGCCAGGTACGCGCTTCTTCGAAGGGAATGCCGCTCGAGTATACGCCGGCGCGCTCGATCGAGCGGGTGATCATCGAGAAGCCGGTGATGTGCACATCGTCGGCGATGCTGATATGTCCGGCGAACCCGACATGGCCGCCGATGATGCAGCGCCGGCCGATGGTCGCGCTGCCGGAAACGCCGGTGCAGGCAGCGATCGCGGTGTGCGCGCCGATGCGCACGTTGTGCGCGATCATGATCAGGTTGTCGAGTTTCACGCCCTCCTCGAGTACCGTGTCCCCGAGGGCGCCGCGGTCGATGGTGGTGTTCGCGCCGATCTCGACGTCCGCGCCCACGCGCACCGACCCGACCTGGGGCACCTTCAGCCATGTGCCGCGCACCGGGGCGAAGCCGAAGCCATCCCCGCCGATCACCGCGCCCGGCTGTACCATCGTGCGCGCGCCGATCTGTACCCGGGGGCCGAGCGTCACGCGGGCCACCAGGCGCACGTCCTCCGCGAGCATCACGCCCGCATCGAGCACGCACTGCGGGCCGATGAAGCAGCGCGCGCCGACGCTCACCTCTGCGCCGACGACCGCGAGCGGGGCCACCTGCGCGCTGGCATCGATGCGCGCCCCGGGTGCCACGATGGCGCTCGGGTGAACCCCAGGCAGCAGCGGCGGCAGGGGATGCAGCAGCGCGGCGATGCGTGCGTAGGTGGCGTAGGGGTCCGCGCTCACCAGCACGGCGGTCGGGCAGTCGTCCGCCGCCGCAGCGCTCAGCACCACGACCGTTGCCTTGGTGGCGGCGAGCTGCGAGCGGTAGCGCGGGTTGGCGAGAAAGGTCAGCGTGCCGGCAGCGGCAGCGGCAAGCGTCGCTACGCGCTCGACCTGCGCGTCCGGATCACCACGCAGCTCGCAACCGAAGCGTACCGCGAGCTCCCCAAGCGATACCCCCATGGCCCGCGCAACCCCGCCCTGGCGCGTGCGGTGCGCTTACTTCGGCTTGCTGGCCGGCGCCGGCGGGGTGGCCGGCGTCGACGCAGGCCGCGCGCCGCTTGCACCGGCATGCGCCTGCAGCGCTGCCAGCACGCCCGCAGTGACGTCATAGGTTGGCGCGGCGTAGGCCAGCCCCTCCGCAGTCAGCACCAGGTCGAAGTTATTGGCCTTGGCATAGGCGCGCACCTCTTCGCCGAGTGTGCGTTGCAGGCGCGACAACTCCTCGTTACGTCGCGCGCTGATGTCATCCTGGAACTCCCCGCGGGCACGCTCGAAATCGCGCTGGCCATCGCGCAGTTCCTTCTCCGCGCGCTGCCGCTGATCCTCGGACATCGTCGCGCCGTCCTTCTGCAGCTTTTCGACCTTGGCCTTCAGCGCCTGCTCCTGGGCCTGCAGCGTGCGCTGGCGCGGTGCGAATTCTGCGCGCATGGACTCCTGCACGGCCTTGCCCTGGGGGGACTCCTCGAGCAGGCGTTGCGCGTCGACGATACCGATCTTGGGTTCCGCCCAGGCCGGCAGCGCCGCGAGGGAGACCCCCGCTGCCATCGCCCAGACCACCACCTTGCTGCTGATCAAACGCATCACGGACTTACCTACCTGTGTGTAACTATTTGTGGTCGCGGCCGCCCCGGGAGGGGGCGGGCCGAAAACGCCTAGTATCGCGTAGAACGCCCCCGAAGGCTGCTTTCTTTGCGCCTGGGGCGCCTAGAACGCGTTACCCACGGAGAACTGGAAGCCCTCGGTCTCATCCCCCCACTGGGTGGGGTAGACGCCCTTCTGCGCGTTGAGCGGGATCCCATAGCTGAACCGGAACAGCCCCAGGGGCGCGAGCCACTGCACGGCCAGGCCGAACGAGCGGCGGATATCAGAGAAGCTGTCCAGGTTGTAGCTCTGCGGGGTGATGTTGTCGGGGCCATAGAACTTGATCTTGTCACCGGTGTAGTACACGCCGCCCATGTCGTAGAAGGCGCTCACGCGCGCCGTCTGTGCCCATTTGACCGGCATCGGGAAGATCAGCTCGTTCTGGCTGGTCACGCGCAGGTTGCCGCCGTAGGGATTGCCAAACTGATCGGTCGGACCCAGGCGGCTCTCGCGGTAGCCGCGCACGTTGTCCGGACCGCCACCGTAGAACTGCCGGTACGGTGGCAGCGCCGTCGTATTGCCGAGCGGCTCGCCGTAATCGACCCCCTCAAGGAACGAGAGCGTCCAGCGCCCGCCCAGCGGCACGTACTTGACGAACTGGTAGTTGGCGATCCAGAAGCGCACGTCGCTGACCGGCACGGTGACCGAGCCGGACAGCGTCATGCGCATGCCGTGGTCGGCGAACAGGGTGCGGTTGCGCGTGTCCCAGTCCCAGCCGGCCTGGGCCTCGAGCGTCTTAAAGTCCGTGCCGTAGAACAGGAAGATGTTGTTGGTGTTGTCATCGTGCGCGACGCGCGTGAAAGAGTGTCCGTTCTGCTGCACCCATTGTTGCGACTGCTCGGCGCTGCCTTGCGAGTTGGTCAGCAGCTGCGAGGTACTGAACGCGGAGCCAAAGCGCACGTACATGTACTCGCTGATCGGATACGCCCAGGTCGGCCCGAGACTGAGCGTGTGGGAGGAGAACTGCGAGGACGAGGACACGAACTGCGTCACGTCGCTGTAGGTGATCGACTCGGTGCGCTGCACGTTGTCAATGCTGGTGTACGGATTGGTGTGCTGGATGGTGTACACCTTGCTGAAGGCGCCACCGTTCAGGTTGACCGCGATGCGCTGGCCGGTGCCGAGGAAGTCGGAATCGGCATAGCTGCCGTTCAGCATGAACTTGTACGTCTCGGAATAACCGATGCCGCCGGAGAGTTGTGAGGCCGGGCCCTCCTCGATCTTGAAATTGGTGTCCACGAGGTCAGGGGCACCCGGCACCGGGGTGTTCTCGAATTCCACCGATTTGATGTACGGCAGGCGCTGCAGACGTTGCTTGGAGCGCTCGAGCGAGGTGTTGGAGAGCCAGCCGCCCTCCAGCTGGCGCATCTCGCGGCGCAGCACCTCGTCGTTGATGCGATTCGAACCCGAGAAACTGATGTTGCGCACGTACACGCGGCTGCCCGGGTCGACGAAGAAGGTGAGCGCGACGGTGTGGGTGGCATTGTCGGCCGTCGGCACCGGCTCGACCTTGGCGAATGCGTAGCCATCGCGGCCCATGCGGTTCTGCATGAGTTCCTGGCTGCTCGTGATCAGTTTGCGGTTGAAGGTGTCACCGGGATGGATGAGCAGCAGCGCCTCGAGAGCGGCCTGCGGCACGACGAAGGTGCCGGCCAGCTTGACGCTGGAGACCTTGTAGATGGCGCCCGGGTCGATGTTCACCGTGATGAAGATGTCTTCCTTCTCGGGCGCGATCGCCACCTGCACCGACACCAGATTGAAGTTCGCGTAGCCGCGATCCATGAAGTAGTTGCGGATCTTCTCCAGGTCGCCCTGCAGCGACTCGCGCGAGTAGCGGTCATCCTGCTTGTACCAGGACAGCCAGTTCGGCGTCTTCAGTTCCAGGGTCTCGAGAATGTCCTTGTTGTTGATCTTGGTGTTGTTGCCGACGATGTTGATCTCGCGGATCTTGGCGCGGTTGCCTTCCTTGATGTCGATCTTGATCTTGACGCGGTTGCCGGACTCTTCCTCGACCTTGGTGTCTATCCGCACGCCATACTTGCCACGCGAGTAGTACTGATCCGTCAGGTACTGGGTGACATCCTCGAGCACCGATCGATCGAAGGTCTTGCCGGCCGCGAGCCCGACCCCGCGCAGGGACTTCTGCAGATCCTCGGTCTTGATGTCCTTGTTGCCGGTGATCTCGAAGCTCTCGATCGAGGGACGCTCGAGCACCACCACGATCAGCGTGTTGCCTTCGCGGCGCATCTGCACGTCGCGGAAGAAGCCGGTCGCGTACAGGGCCTTGATCGCCTCGCGCACACGCGCGGGCGTCAGGCGATCACCGATATTGACCGGCAGGTAGTTGTACACCGTGCCCTCGGAGACGCGCTGCAATCCCTCGATCTTGATGTCGCCGACCGTGAAGATGGTCGTCGCGGGCGCAACCTGGGGCAGCTGGGGTGCGGCTTGCTCGGGCACAGGCGTCTCGGGGGCGCCCGGCAGCCGTATGGCGGGCGGCGCCTGCAAGGGGATGACTTCCTGCGGCGCGGGCGCAGCCGCGGCAGGTGCAGCGGGCGCGGACGCAGGTGGCGCGGGCGCACTGCCCGCAGGCGCCGGCGGCTGCGCGGCCGGCGGCGCGGGTGCGGTCTGCTCTGTCGGGAGGCGCGTCTGCGCCAGCGTAAGCGCGCACCACAGCGCGAGCGCTGCGCCCCCGAGGGCAATCCGCGTTTTCATGCTCCCTTCACCAAGACTCTCTCACTTCAGGCGCTCACTGGCGCTTAGCAAAAACTCGGGCACCGCACTATCGATTAACCGGAGGACTCACATCCGCCGGCGGGTGTCTTGCAGATCGCCGCGGCGATCCTTATGGCCGATCAACTGAACTGGCGCGCAATGTCGTTGTATAGCGCGACACCCATCAGGACGATGAGAAGGGCGATGCCGACCTGCTGTCCGAAGACTTGCGTGCGCTCTGACAGGGGGCTTCCCTTCAGCCACTCCGCCAGTTGGAACACGATCTGACCACCATCGAGGATGGGGATCGGCAGGAGGTTAAGAAACCCAAGCGACAATGACAGGATCACGAGGGTCGCCAGGAAGGAACTGGTGCCGGCCTCGGCAGATTCTCCGGCGTACTTGGCAATCGACAACGGCCCGCTGAGATTCTTCAGCGACACCTTGCCCATCACCATGCGCCAGAACAGGCGTGCCTGGAACACCGTGAGACTCCAGGACTCGGTTGCGCCGCGCGCGAGCGCCGCGAGCGGCGTGAACTCGGTATGCACGATCAGCGAGGGGTCGGAGATGCGCTGCGGGCTCACGTGGATAAAGCCGACGCGCTTGCCGTTGACGTCATCGCCTGCGACCTGGATCGCGACCGTGTGCGTCACGCCCGCGCGCGCATATTCGACGTTGATGCGCCGGTCCGGCCGCGCGTGCACATACTCGGCAATCTCCTTGAAGTCGTTCATGCGCACGCCGTCGATCGCGACGATGCGGTCCCCCGGAACGAGTCCGGCGCGCGCGGCAGGTCCGCTACGCTCGACGGGGCCGACGATCGGCGCTACCGGTGGCTGCCAGAACTCAAAACCCAGGCCGCGCAGCAGCTCCGCGGGTTCGGTCAGATGACGCCGCTGCTCGGCATCGGGCAGCCCCAGGTGCAAGGTGCGCGTGGCACCGGCCGCGTCACGCACGCCGAGCACGATCTCGTCGCGGGAGCTCACCGCATCCAACAGTCCCAGCACGACGTCGCGCCAACCGGCAACGGCGCGACCATCCACGCTCTGGATCTCGTCGCCCGAGCGCAATCCGGAGCGGGCGGCGATCGAGCCGACGGTAACGTCGCCGATGCGCGGGCGCATCTCGTCGATCCCGTTCACCCAGAACATGCCGGCGAGCACCAGCACGGCGAACAGGATGTTGAACGTCGGGCCGGCCAGCAGTACCGCGATGCGCTGCCAGTGCGGGCGGCGCGTGAACGAGCGCGCCAGCTCCTCCGGCGCCACCGGTCCTTCACGCTCATCGAGGAGTTTCACGTAGCCGCCGAGGGGAATGGCGGCCACGACGTATTCAACCCGGTCGGCACCGCCGACCCACTTCAGCAGTGGCTTGCCGAAGCCCACCGAGAAGCGCAGCACCTTAAAGCCAAGACGCCGCGCCACGAAATAGTGGCCGAACTCGTGCACGGTGACGAGCAGCCCCACGGCGACGATGAACCAGAACAGCGTCCAGACCAGATTCATGCGCGAGCGCCCTTCACCGATGCACTTTGGGTCATGCCGAGGATCCGCTCGCGTGCGCGCACTCTGCCCTCCGCGTCTGCCGCCAGCACCTCATCCAGTCCGCCGGCCGCGCGTCCCGCCCCACGCTGCACCACGGCTTCAATGACTGCCGCAATACCCGTAAAGTTCAATCGGCCCTCCAGGAATGCCTGTACTGCCACCTCGTTGGCTGCATTCAGCAGCACCGGGTACAGGCCGCCGGCGCGCGCCGCGGCCTGCGCCAGCGCCAGACAGCGGAACTTCTCGGTGTCCGGGGGCCGGAAATCGAGCCTCCCGGCCTTGAGCAGGTCGAGGAATTCTACACCGGACTCGATGCGCTCGGGCCATGCCAGCGCGTGCGCGATCGGCGTGCGCATGTCGGGCGCGCCGAGCTGCGCCAGCACCGACCCGTCGACGTACTCGACCAGCGAGTGCACCAGGCTCTGCGGGTGCACCAGGATTTCCACCTGTCCTGGGGTCACGCCGAAGAGCAGGCAGGCCTCGATCAGCTCCAGCCCCTTGTTCATCAGCGTGGCGGAGTCCACGGAGATCTTGCGCCCCATGACCCAGTTGGGGTGAGCGCAGGCGGCCGCGGGCGTCACCGTCGCCAGCGCCTCGCTGGGGGTGTCGCGGAACGGCCCCCCCGAGGCGGTCAGCAGCACACGCCGCAGGCCCGGCGGCCGCACACCGGTGCGCGCTCCGTGGGGCAGGCACTGGAAGATGGCGTTGTGCTCGCTGTCGATCGGCAGCAGGGTGGCGCCGGAGTCATTCACGGCGGCGACCAGCAGCGGCCCGGCCATGACCAGGGACTCCTTGTTCGCGAGCAGCAGGCGCTTGCCCGCGCGCGCCGCGGCGAGCGTCGAGCGCAGTCCGGCCGCGCCGACGATGGCCGCCATCACACAGTGCACTTCGGGGAGGCGCACCAGCTCCTCGAGCGCGCCGGCACCGGCCAGAATGCGCGTGCCCGGCGCGCGGCCGGCAAGCAGGCCGTGCAACTTCCCGGCCGCGGTCTCATCGGCGAGCGCCGCGTACGGCGGCTGGAAGGCAAGGATCTGCTGTGCGAGCTTTGCGGCGTTGGTGTGCGCAGCGATGGCGACCAGGCGGAAGCGTTGCGGATGGCGCGCCAGGACATCGAGGGTGCTGTCGCCGACCGAGCCGGTCGAGCCCAGAACTGCGACGCCAATCACGGGCCTACTCCGAGCAGCATCAATCCGATGAACAGCACCGGCACGGCGGCCGTGATGCTGTCGATGCGATCCATCACCCCGCCGTGCCCGGGCAGCACGCTGCCGCTGTCCTTAAGGCCCGCGTAACGCTTCAGCAGACTTTCGGTGAGATCACCCACGATGGAGAATCCTACGACCGCCAGGCACAGGGGCAGGAAGATCAGCGCCGGCAGGTGAAACCACAGTGCCCCGGCGAGCGCCCACACGCCCCCCACGAGCATCGCCCCCAGCACGCCCTCCCAGGTCTTGCCCGGAGAGACCAGCGGCGCGAGCGCCACGCGCCCGAACTGGCGCCCGCTGAAGAACGCGCCGATGTCGGCGACCCACACCAGGATCAGCGCATACAGCACCCACTGCGCGCCGGCGGTCAGATCCACGCGCAGGCGCACGAGCGCGAGCCACGCCGGCACCAGCGCCAGCACCCCGGCGCTCGCGGCCGACCAGGTCGCCACGCGCCGCGGCGCAAGCATGATCCACAGCAGCGCGATGCACCACCACAGCAGCGTCACGCCCATGAGCAGCATGCGCCCGCGCGCGGTGACCGTGCAGGACCAGGCGGCGAACATCAGCACCGCGATCAGGCCCACATAGGCGGCGCGCAGCCCCGCGCCCGGCAGGCGCAGGAACCCCGACCATTCCCAGGCCCCCAGCAGCACCACGGCGCTCACCACGGCGAGCGTCACCCAGGCGGGCAGGTACAGCACGGTCACGAGCAGCGCCACGACAAGCACCGCCGCGGTGATGATGCGTTTGCGCAGCGACTCCGTCACGATGCGCGCTGGGCCGCGGTCTGGCCGAAGCGCCGCTCGCGTCCGGCGAAGAAGCGCAGGGCTTCCTCAAAGTCCGCCAGCGCGAAGTCCGGCCATAGCCGCGGCGTGAAGAACAGCTCCGCGTAGGCCAGCTCCCAGAGGAGGAAGTTACTGAGCCGCTGCTCACCGCCGGTGCGGATCAGCAGGTCAGCCTCCGGCAGCCCGGCAAGCTCGAGCGCGGCGGCGAAGCGCGCCTCGCTCAGCTCCTCGGGCCGCAGCGCCCCGCTGACGCATTCGCGTGCCAGACGCTGCGCGGCCTGCACGATGTCCCAGCGGCCGCCGTAACTGACGGCCAGCTGCAGCTGCAGGCGCCCGTTCAGCGCCGTGCGCTCCTCGGCCGCGGCGATGCGTGCCTGCAGCCGCACGCTGAGGTTGCGCCGCGCGCCGATGAAGCGCACGCGCACGCCTTTGGCGTGCAACTCGGTGATCTCCTGGTCGAGTGCGTCCACGAACAGGTCCATGAGGCTCGCGACCTCGACGAGCGGGCGCGACCAGTTCTCGCTGGAGAACGCGAACAGGGTGAGCGCCTCGACGCCGCGGCGCGCGCACTCCTCGATGCACAGGCGCACCGGGGCGAGCCCCGCCTTGTGGCCGGCGCTGCGCGCCAGCCCGCGGGCGCCGGCCCAGCGGCCGTTGCCGTCCATCGTGATCGCGATGTGCCGCGGCAGGACCGGCTTGGACGCAGCCGTGCTCACACCTGCATGACCTCTTTTTCCTTGGCGGCGAGCAGTGCGTCGACGTCGGCGACGTGCTTGTCGGTCAGCTTTTGCACGTCGGTTTCGGCGCGCCGCTCGTCGTCCTGCGAGATCTCCTTCTCCTTCAGCAGTTCCTTGATGTCGTTCATGACGTCGCGGCGCACGTTGCGCACCGCGACGCGCGCGTTCTCCGCATCGTGGCGCAGCATCTTGGTGATCTCGCGCCGGCGTTCCTCGGTGAGCGGTGGCATGGGCACGCGGATCACGGTGCCGGCGGTCATGGGGTTGAGCCCCAGGTCGGACTTGAAGATCGCCTTTTCGATGGCCTGCACCACGCTCTTCTCCCACGGGGAGATCACGAGCGTACGGCCGTCCTCGACGGCGATGCTCGCGACCTGCTGCAGCGGAACTTCCGAGCCGTAGTAGTCGACCTTCAGGTGCTCCACCAGGCTTGGGTGCGCCCGCCCGGTGCGCAGCTTCTTCAGGTCGGCCTGGAAGTTGCTCACGCATTTCGCCATGCGCTCGCGCGCGTCTTTCTTCAGATCTTCGAGCATGGGTTGTGTTCTCCTCGCTGCCGGGAAGCATTCACTCCAGCGTGACCGTCGTGCCGACGTCTTCACCGCGCACGATGCGCGTCAGGTCCCCGGAATTGGTGAGGTTGAAGACCCGCAGCGGCAGGTGATTGTCGCGGCACATGACGATCGCCGTCGCATCCATCACGTTCAGCTTGTCGCTGAGTACCTTGTCGTAAGTGAGGGTGGCATAGCGCACCGCCTTGGGGTTGCGCGCCGGGTCATCCGAATACACCCCGTTCACCTTGGTCGCCTTGAGCAGCACGTCCGCGCCGATTTCGATGGCGCGCAGCGCCGCGGCGGTGTCGGTCGTGAAGAAGGGATTGCCGGTTCCGGCGGCGAAGATGGCAATGCGCCCCTTCTCCAGGTGCCGCATGGCACGGCGCCGGATGTAGTCCTCGCACACCTCGTTGATGCGGATCGCGGACATGACGCGCGCGTGCATCCCCAGGCTCTCCAGCGCATCCTGCATGGCGAGCGCGTTCATCACCGTGGCGAGCATGCCCATGTGATCGGCGGCCACGCGGTCCATGCCGGCGCGCGCCAGCCCCGCGCCGCGGAAGATGTTGCCGCCGCCGATGACCACCGCGACCTGCACGCCCATGGCGTGGATGTCCTGCAATTCCCCGGCAATGCGCTTGATCACGGCCGGATCGATGCCGTAGTCACCGTTGCCCAGGAGCGCCTCACCGGAGAGCTTCACCAGGATCCGGGAGTACCGCGCCGTCGCTTGCGTCATTTATCTCTCCTATCGCTCCTTAAGGCCGATGGAAAAAACCCCGCGCGCGGCGGGGTTCTCTCCTACAGGATCACTGCTGCGCCCCCTACGGGTCAGTGCCGGACCGCCGGCCCGGCGCCCTTCACCTGCGCCATGACCTCGGCCACGAAGTCGTCCTGCTTCTTCTCGATGCCGGCCCCGACCTCGAATCGCTCGAAGGCCACCACCTCGGCCTTGGCGCCCTTCAACAGTTTCTCGATCGTCACGTCCGGATCCTTCACGAAGGGCTGTCCGCCGAGGGTAATCTCACCCAGGGACTTGCGCAGCCGGCCTTCCACCATCTTGGCGACGATCTCCGGTGGCTTGCCTTCCGCGCTCGCCTGCTCGGTGAGGATCTCGCGTTCCTTGGCCACCACCTCCGCCGGCACCTGCGCCTGCGACAGGTACCGCGGGTTGCTGGCCGCCACGTGCATCGCCACATCGTGGGCGAGCTCGCCCGTGCCGCCCTTGAGTGCCACCAGGGCCCCGATGCGCGTGCCGTGCACGTAGGCGCCCAGGTGCTCACTGGAGCTCAGCACCGCGAAGCGGCGCACGCTGATGTTCTCGCCGATCTTGGCCACGAGGACCCGGCGGCGCTCCTCGACGCTCTCCCCGGAGGGCAGCCTGGCGGCCTGCAGGGCGGCCAGGTCGGCCGGCTTGCGGTGCAGCGCGCACTCAGCGAGCGCGTGCGCAAAGCCGCGGAAATCGTGCTCGCGTGCCACGAAGTCGGTCTCGCAGTTCACCTCTACCATTGCGGCGGTGCGATGGTCGCCCGAGCGCGCCACCACCACGACCCCTTCCGCGGCCACCCGCGTAGCCTTCTTGTCCGCCTTGGCCAGCCCCTGCTTGCGCATGAGCTCGGCGGCGGCATCGAGGTCGCCCTTGGTCTCCACGAGTGCCTTCTTGCACTCCATCATTCCCGCGCCGGTGCGCTCGCGAAGCTGCTTGACTGCGTCTGCTGTGATGTTCATGAAAAAGCTCTAGCGTCCTGTGCGGTCACTCGGCCGGCTCAGCGCCGGTGCGTCCCTTGCGACGCCCCGCGCCTGCGGCGGGACGGCGGGCGGCGGGCGGGGGCGCCACGCCAGCCACGACCGGCGCGACCTCCTCAGCCTCGAGGTCCTCCTCCTCCGCGGCCACCTCGACGCCGGGCACCGGGGGCACCTGGGCGGCGACGGCGGGCACACGACGCCGTGCGGGCGCCTTCTTGCGCACCGCCGCCTGGGGGCGCGGGCGGCCGCCGCGCGGGCTCTTGCGGCGCGGGTTGCCGGCCTCGTCCAGCTCGACGAACTCGTCCTCGCCGACGGCGACCTGCGGCACGGACTCCTTGCCCTCGAGCACGGCATCGGCGATGCCGGTCGTGTAGAGCTGGATGGCGCGCATGGCGTCGTCATTGCCCGGGATCACGTAGTCGATGCCATCGGGGGAGCAGTTGGTGTCAACGATCGCCACCACCGGGATGCCGAGCTTCTTGGCCTCGTGGATGGCAATGTTCTCGTGACCCACGTCGACCACGAACAGCGCGTCCGGGAGCGAGTCCATGTCCTTGATGCCCCCGAGGCTCCTCTCCAGCTTGTCCATCTCGCGGCGCAGCTGGGTGGCCTCCTTCTTGCCCCGCTTCTCCAGGGCGCCGGAAGCGGCCAGCTCGGTGATCTCGGCCAAACGCTTGATCGACTGGCGGATGGTCTTGAAGTTCGTGAGCATGCCGCCGAGCCAGCGCTGGTTCACGTACGGCTGCGCCGAGCGCGCCGCTTCCTTCTGGATCGACTCGCGCGCGGAGCGCTTGGTGCCGACGAACAGCACCGTGCCGCCATCGGCGATGACGCCCTTGATGAAGTTCGCCGCCTCCGCGTACATCGGCTGCGTCTTCTCGAGGTTGATAATGTGGATCTTGTTTCGCTCACCGAAGATAAACGGGGCCATCTTCGGGTTCCAGAAGCGGGTTTGGTGTCCGAAATGGACTCCCGCCTCCAGCATCTGTCGCATAGACACGCCGGGCATGGAAAACTCCTGTTTGGGTTAAGCCTCCGCGCATCCCCGTGACCATCCCCGAAAGCCTTCCTGAAAGCCGATCGGGAACACCCAGTCACTAAGGATCGTGATGCGCGTGTGGGTTGCGTTGCCAAAAAAGGCCGCGCTTTATACCATGAAGACCTCGTCGGAACAATGTCTTACGGGTGCGGCTGCCGCCCTTGCCGGGCGGCGGCCGCGACCCCATTTTCCCCACCTCTATGCAAGTAACGATCAAGACCGAGGAAGAGCAGGAGAAGATGCGTACCGCCGGGCGCCTGGCGGCCGAGGTGCTGGACATGATCGGCGAGCACGTGGTGCCCGGGGTGACCACGGAGGAACTCGACCGGCTCTGCCACGATTACATTGTGCAGGTGCAGCGCTCGGTGCCGGCCAACCTGAACTACCGCGGCTTTCCCAAGACCATCTGCACCTCGGTGAACCACGTGGTGTGCCACGGGATCCCGAACGACAAGCGCCTCAAGAGCGGCGACATCGTCAACATCGACGTGACGGTGATCCGCGACGGCTTCCACGGGGACACGAGCCGCATGTACTTCGCCGGCAAGCCCCCCGCGCACGCCCAGCGCCTGGCGGACACCTGCTTCGCGGCCATGTGGCGCGGGATCTCGGTGGTGCGCCCGGGCGCGCATCTCGGTGACATCGGCCACGCGATCCAGAGTTTCGTCGAGCAGAACGAGTACTCCGTGGTGCGCGAGTACTGCGGCCACGGCATCGGCCGGGTGTATCACGAGGATCCGCAGGTACTGCACTACGGCGAGGCCGGCACGGGACTTGAGCTCAAGGCGGGCATGACGTTCACGATCGAACCGATGGTCAACGCCGGCAAGCGACACGTGCGCCTGCTGCCGGACGGCTGGACGGTCATCACCAAGGATCACTCGCTCTCGGCGCAGTGGGAGCACACCGTACTCGTCACCGAGAGCGGCGTGGACGTTCTGACGCTCGGCGCGGCCGCGCGGCCGCACTGAGGTCGCCTCAGGCCATGGCTGCCGGGGAGACAGAGCGGCCACCCGCAGCAGGGCCTGCCGTGCCGCTCGCGTGGCCGCTGCTCGCGCGCCTGTCGTCGCAGCTGGCGGCCCTGAGCGAGCCGGCGGCCTGGCGGGAGCTGCTCAAGCAGGCGCACGAGGAACTCAAGCAGCGCTTCTTCAATGAGGAGCCGGTCGAGGACCTGGTGCACGCGCGTGCCGCGCTCATCGATGCGGTGCTGCGCGAGGCCTGGCGCAAGCACTGCTGCGCCTTCGGGGACTGGGCGCTGGTGGCCGTCGGTGGCTACGGGCGCGGCGAGCTGCACCCCGCATCCGATATCGACATTCTGCTGCTCGTGCCGCAAGCGCCGGGGCTCGCCGGCAGCGCCGCGGTCGAGCACTTGGTGACCTTCCTGTGGGACATCGGCCTGGAGGTCGGGCACAGCGTGCGCACCGTGGCCGAATGCGCCGAGGAGAGCGTCGGCAACGTGAGCGTCATGACGACCCTCATCGAGGCGCGCCTGCTCGCCGGCAGCGCTGCGCTCCTCGCCACCATGCGCGCGGCCCTGGGGCCCGAGCGCATCTGGCCGGTGAAGCAGTTCTTCGAGGCCAAGGTGCACGAGCAGACCGAGCGACACCTGAAGGCCAATGACACCGCCTACAACCTCGAGCCCAACGTCAAGACCGGGCCCGGGGGCCTGCGCGACATCCAGACGATCGCGTGGGTGGCCAAGCGCCACTTCGGTGCCGAGACGCTCGACAGCCTGGTGACCCACGGCTTTCTGACCGAGGCGGAACTGCGCCGCCTGAAACAGGCCCAGGCCTTCCTGTGGAAGGTGCGCTTCGGGCTGCACACGCTCAACGGCCGGCGCGAGGATCGCCTGCTCTTTGATCACCAGCTGCGCCTGGCGCAGACCTTCGGCTACGAGGACGCCTCCTACACGCTCGCGGTGGAGCAGTTCATGCAGCGCTACTACCGCACGGTCATGGACGTGAGCCTGCTCAATGAGCTGCTGCTGCAGCTGTTCCGCGAGGCCATCCTGAGCGAGAGCGAGCCGCCGCGTCCGCTCAATGCGCGCTTCCAGATGCGCAATGGCTCGCTGGAAGCGGTTAGCGAGGAAGTGTTTGCGCGCACCCCTTCGGCGCTTCTGGAGATGTTCGTCATCCTGCAGCAGAACCCCGAGATCCGCGGGGTGCGCGCCTCCACCATGCGCGCGGTGGCCAGGAACCTGTGGCTGATCGATGAGGAGTTCCGCCAGAACCCACGCAACCATCGCCTGTTCCTCGAGATCCTGCGGGCGCCGGTCGGGGTCACCCACGAGCTGCGGCGCATGAACAATTACGGCGTGCTCGGGCGCTACATCCCCGCCTTCGGGCGGGTGGTGGGGCGCATGCAGTACGACCTGTTCCACGCCTACACCGTGGACGCCCACACGCTGTTCGTCGTCAGCAACCTGCGCCGCTTCATGATCACGCGCTACGACCACGAGCTGCCGGATGCCTCGCGCGTCATGCAGCAGCTGCCCAGGAGCGAGGTCGCCTACCTCGCGGCGCTGTTCCACGACATCGCCAAGGGCCGCGGCGGGGACCACTCCGAACTCGGCGCGGTCGACGCCGAGGCCTTCTGCCTCGAGCAGGGACTGTCGCCGTACGACGCGCGCCTGGTCGCCTGGCTGGTGCGCAACCACCTCGAGCTCTCCATCACCTCCCAGAAGCAGGATATCGGCGACCCGCAGGTCATCAATGCCTTCGCCCGCAAGGTGGGCGACGAGACGCACCTCGACTACCTGTACGTGCTCACCTGCGCCGACGTGCGCGGCACCAATCCGAAGCTGTGGAACTCCTGGAAGGCTTCGCTGTTCCGCGACTTCTACCAGCGCGTCAAGCGGGCGCTGCGGCGCGGCCTTGAGAGTCCCATCGACGCCGAGCACCTGGTGCGCGAGACGCAGGATGGCGCGCGCCGCCTGCTGCTCGAGCACGGTATCGCGGAGGAGGCGATCGTGCGCTTCTGGACGCGCTTCACGCCCGCTTATTTCCTACAGCACTCCCCCGAGGAGATCGCCTGGCACACGCGCCTCCTGGCCGAGCGCGACGCGGCCTCCGACGAGCCGCTGGTGGCGCTCGAGCCGCGCAGCGTACGCGGCACCACCGCGGCGCTCATCTTCGCCCGGCCGCGCCGCCATGGCTTTGCACGCACCACCGCAGCGCTCGATCAGCTCGGACTCAACATCGTCGATGCGCGCATCACCCCGACCGGGGATGGCTTCAGCCTGGACCTCTACCACCTGCTGGAGGACGACGGCGCCCCGATCACCGACAGCGACCGCGAGGCCGAGATCGAGCGCGCACTGTGGCGCTCGCTGCAGGGACCGGCCGATGCGCCGTTCACGGTCTCGCGGCGCGCGCCGCGACAGGCGCGCATGTTCAACACGCCCACGCACCTGTCGCTTGCGGTCGATGAGCGCAATCGCCGCTCGGTGCTCGAGCTGACCGCCGGGGACCGTCCGGGCCTCTTGTGCGAGGTCGGCAAGGTCCTCATGGCCGAGCAGGTCGAGCTGCACGCCGCCAAGATCATGACGGTGGGGGAGCGTGCCGAGGACGTCTTCTACCTGACCGATCTTGACAACCGGCCCCTCACCGGCGCCGCCGCCGAGCGGCTGAAGGAGCACCTGGTGCAGGCGCTCGATGAGCGCCAGGCGCAACTGCGCGCGCCGCCCGCGAGCCGCGTCCCCGCATGAATCCGCGCCTGCAAGCGCTGCACCCCTACCCCTTCGAACGGCTCGCGCGCCTCAAGAGTGCCAGCAGCCCGCCGGCGCACCTGAAACACATCGCCCTGTCGATCGGGGAGCCGCAGCACCCGCCGCCGCAGTTCGTGCTGGAGACGCTGCGGCGCAGCGTCGATCAGCTCGGCAGCTACCCCGCCACCGCGGGCCTACCGCAGCTGCGCGCCGCGTGCGCCGCGTGGCTGACGCGTCGCTATGGCCTCAAGGAAGGCAGCGTCGATCCGGACTCGATGGTGCTGCCCGTCAATGGCACGCGCGAGGCGCTGTTCGCCTTCGTGCAGGCGGCCGTCGACCCCGCGCACACACCGGTCGTCGCGCTGCCGAATCCCTTCTATCAGATCTACGAAGGTGCGGCCCTGCTGGCGGGCGCCGAGCCGTACTTCATCGATACCCCGCCCGAGGGGAGTTACCAGCCGGACCTGGCCGCCGTTCCGGCGGCCATCTGGCGGCGCTGCCAGGTGCTGTTCCTGTGCAGCCCCGGCAACCCGAGCGGCGCGGTGCTGCCGCTGGAGTTCTTCAGCCGGGCGCTCGATCTGGCCGAACGCCACGACTTCATCGTGGCGAGCGATGAGTGCTACGCGGACATCTACCGGGACGAGGCCGCGCCTCCCCCGGGGCTGCTCGAGGCGGCCGAGGCCTCCGGTCGCACGGCGTTCGAGCGCTGCGTGGTGTTCCACAGTCTCTCCAAGCGCTCGAGCCTGCCGGGGCTGCGCTCCGGCTTCGTGGCCGGCCATGCCGCGCTGCTCGAGCGCTTCCTCCTGTATCGCACCTACCACGGCAGCGCCATGGCGGTGCCGACGCAGCTCGGCAGCATCGCCGCCTGGCGCGATGATGAGCACGCCCGCGAGAATCGCCGCCTCTACCAGGAGAAGTTCGCGCGCGTGCTGCCGCTGCTCACCCCGGCGCTGCGGATCAGCCCTCCCGCGGGCGCCTTCTATCTGTGGGCGCACGTCGGACGCGACGATGAGGAGTTCGCGCGCGAGCTGTATGCGCGGCAGAACATCACGGTGTTGCCCGGCAGCTACCTGTCCCGTGGCGGTGCGCGCGGCAACCCCGGCGCGCAGCACGTGCGCATCTCGCTGGTGCCGCCGCTCAGTCAGTGCGTGGAGGCCGCCCAGCGGATCCTGGAATTCCTGCGATGAACCCTCACCCCGTGCGAGACTGGTCCCGCCATGAGCGAGCTTGAGTACCTGCAGCGCATCATCGACAGCTCCTACGAGGAGCGTGCGCAGCTCACACCCAACAGCATGTCGGACGATCTCGATGACGCGATCGCGGAGGCGCTGGCGCTGCTGGACTCCGGCGCCGCGCGCGTCGCCGAGCCGCGCGCGGGCGGCTGGATCGTGAATGAATGGTTGAAGAAGGCGGTGCTGCTTTCCTTCCGCACGCGCGACAACGAGCTGATCCGCGGCACTTACACCAATTTCTACGACAAGGTGCCGCTGAAGTACGCACACACGAGCGAAGCACAGCTGCGCGCCGGGGGCACGCGCATCGTGCCGCACGCCATCGTACGCCACGGGGCTTACGTGGCGCCGAACGTGGTGCTGATGCCCAGTTACGTCAACATCGGCGCCTACGTGGGCACCGGCACCATGGTCGACACCTGGGCGACGGTCGGCTCGTGCGCGCAGATCGGTCGCAACGTGCACCTCTCCGGCGGTGTCGGCATCGGCGGCGTGCTCGAGCCGCTGCAGGCCACGCCCACCATCATCGAGGACGATTGCTTCATCGGCGCACGCTCCGAGATCGTCGAGGGCGTGATCGTCGAGGCCGGTTGCGTCATCTCTATGGGGGTCTTCATCGGCCAGAGCACGCGCATCTACGAGCGCAGCACCGGGCAGATCCTGCGCGGGCGGGTGCCGGCGGGCTCCGTGGTGGTGTCCGGAACGCTGCCGGCCGCCGACGGTAAGTACAGTCTTTCTTGCGCGGTCATCGTCAAGCGCGTAGACGCGCAGACCCGCGCCAAGACCTCGATCAACGAACTGTTGCGCAGCGCCGACTCGGCCTGAGCCCGAACTCAGCGCTCACTCAGGGGCAGCCCGGCGGCGCCGGCGACTGCCGTACGGGAGCGCCGCGGCCGCCGTACCTTGGCGCCGACCGCCCGGAAAGCGCGTGCGCCGCGCCGCTGGGTCTCGGCATCAAACGTGCGATAGGCGCGAATGAGCTGCCGCCCGAACGGAGTCAGGCTCGAACCACCGCCGTGCTGACCACCCTTCTGCGCCTGCGTTACCGGCTCCTGCAGACAGGCGTTGAGGCTGTGCAGCAGCTGCCAGGCACGCCGATAGCTCATGCCCAGGGCCCGCGCGGCCTGCGACAGCGAACCGCTCTCGCCGATGTGTTCAAGCAGCGTGATCTTGCCGGGCCCGATGCCGAGCTCGGTACCGATGTCCACACGAAAACGAATGACCGCGTGCGACATACGTTCCCCTCGCGCCCAAGCGCCCATCCACTGCCCACCGCAGCTGGCTGACGATTCTAGCGGCCCGCGTGGGCCGGTGCTGAGTGAACAGCGGCCGGGCCCGGCGCGCCGCGGCACGCCTAAAACCTGAATCGCACGCCGATGGTGGGGTTGAGGTTCGTGGTGTGGAAATCGTAGCCGTTTGCCAGGCCGTTATGCACGCCGCTGTACATGGCGCCGAGATAGGCGTCGAAGCGCTGGGTAAAGGCGTAGTCGGCGTCAAAGGAGACCGCGTCGAAATTGCCGCTGCAGGCGCCCGACACGTCGCTCTCGCACCCCCCGCGCGGGCACCGGTGGCGTACGAATTCTGGTGAAAGCCGTAGTAAGCCGCGGTCAGATCGAGATGCGCGGTATGAGCGTATAGCACACGCCCCCCGCAGTACACGTTCAGGATCTTGCCCCCGTACGTACGCATCATTGTTGACATAGGTCAACACATAACCGCCGATTTCGCTGAAACCGGTGGACAGCGGTTTGCGACGGGTTTCCAGACTTGAGGTACTCGTAGCCGAGGAAGAACTTGAACTCCTCGTCGCGCTTATACAGGCCCATGAGCGCGTAAGCCGTATTGTCCGCGATGGCCCCGGCGAGGATGAGCGCGCTGGCGATCAACCATCGCGATCGGTATATTCAGCTGAATATATCGCTATTCTGACGGCGTCTTCCAGGGGAAAGTACAATGCGCTCTGTCTGGTGCTGCGCCCTTGCGGCGCTTGCTTCAACTTTCGTTTTGAACCATGCGGCGCGCGCCGCCGATCTTCAAACTGCCGGTCCCGCTCCGGCTCCGGCGCCGGCTGCCCCATCTGGCTCGGCAGGCTGCGCGAGCTTTGAGGACTTCATCCACACCGATTGCCCGCTGAGCTGGCACGGCATCACCCTCTACGGCACGTATGACATCGGCGTGGGCTGGGTCAGCCACGGCTTACCGGAAAGTCCCTATAACTATGAAGGCGAATCGCTGGTCAACCGGAACGGCAACCACCCACAATGGCTCATTGCGCCGAACAACCTGTCGCAGACGGGTCTGGGCATCAAGGCCAAGATAGAGTTTGCGCAGGACTGGTTCGTTGTATTCAACGCTTCTACCGGCATCAATCCACAGTCCGCCCAGCTCGCCAACCTAGCAGCCACCAACGTCGCCAACAACGGCCTCCCCAGGAGCAGCTATTCGTTCGCCGGCGACGGCGCGCGCGCGGGCCAAACCTTCAACGACGAGTTCCAGGGCGGTATATCGTCCACGCAACTCGGCACACTGACCTTCGGTCGTCAGCGCGCTCTCGGTACCGACGCAATGCTCGCTTACGATCCGGCGGGCGGCGCCTATTCCTTTTCGTTCATCGGCTATAACGGTCTGATGGCCGGCGGCGGCGACACCGAGGACACCCGTTGGGACAGCGCCATTAAGTATCGCATCGCCTACGGTCCGATCCATTTCGGCGCGATGTATAAATTCGTCGACGGTTCTGGTGGCTGCTACTCCGCCTCGGCAAGCTGGACTGCCGCCACTTGTACGCCTGAAGAGCCGCATAACGACGCCTATGGATTCGACCTCGGCGGAGAGATTGGCAAGTTCTCCGCCGACGTGGTCTACCAACGTGTCTTCCAGGCGATCAGCGTGCTCAACCCCTTGCTGGGGCCTCAGAGTCCGACGCAGCCATATCAGTCGACCATCAACAGCATCAATACCAACCCCATCAGCGGCGACAATGTGATCGGAACCACTAACACCGAATATGGCATCGTGACCGACAACACCGCCCTTATGGTCGCTGCCAAATATACCTGGGACCCGTTCAAGTTCTTTGCCGGCTACGAACACATCACACAGAACAACCCGTCGAACCCACTGGGCGTTGGCGCCACGGCCCAGGGTGGTTATCTATTGAGCGGCGTCGAAGACAACAATCTTGATTCTACGAAGAAGGTGCAGGTCTACTGGGGGGGTGTGAAATACACCTTTAACGACAGCAAGACCGACATCACCGTGTCTTACTATGGCGCGCAGCAGAACACCTTCCGTGATCCGCCGACCTGCACGCCCAGCAACATGCGCGCTTCCTGCGGTGGCCACCTCAACGAGGGCTCGCTCTACGTGGACCATCACTTCACCAAGCGTTTCGATGCTTATGCCGGAGTTGCGTATTCGGACGTCAGCGGCGGTCTGGCCATCGCCATTCCTCACGGCCCCGGCGTCCCCTATTACCACGACAGCAACGTTGCTCCGACAGTCGGTGGTCGTTTCACCTTCTGATCGTTTTCCGCGGTGGGCTCAGTCGAGAGCCCGCATGGGCACCTGAGGCGCGAGCGGCGATGCGCTGGCGTGCGCGCCGGAATTTGCCGCCCCCCGGCCGCCCGGGCCCCGGCCGGATCTCGACTTAAGGGCGGTGGGGGCGGTGTCACGCGTACAGGCCCTCCCGGCCGCGGGAGTGCGCGCGTGGGCTTTCAGTCGGCGGACAGCTGCGCCAGCGGCTGGCGCACGCAAAAAATGCTCCCCGCGCCGGGCTGGCTCGTGACCTTCACCTGCGCCCCGTGCGCGCTGCAGATTGACTGGACGATCGACAGCCCCAGACCCGCCCCGCCCTGCTCGCGTGAGCGTGAATCATCGACGCGGTAGAAGCGCTTGAATACGTGGGACAGCGCCTCGGCAGAAATGCCGACACCGGTGTCGGCGACTTCCAGCAGCGCCTCGCCGCCTTCGGCGCGCACCGAGAGCGCCACGCGACCGCCGGCCGGGGTGTACTTGATGGCGTTATCGAGCAGGTTGACCACGAGCTGCTTCAGGCGCGAGCGGTCCCCGAGCACCGTGACGTCGTCCTGGCACTGGCAGGTCACGCTCAGGCGCTTGTCGAGCGCCAGCAGGCTCATCTGGTCCGCGGTCTCGGCGGCCAGCGCCGCCAGGTCCACGCGCACCCACTGCGAGTGCGACTCGCCGACATCCAGCCGCGAGAGCGCCAGTAGGCCCTCGACGATATCGGCCAGCCGATCCACCTCTTCGAGCACGCTGCCGAGGCGCTCGCGGGTCTCGCCCCTCAGCGCGGCGTCCTGCGCCAGGTTCTCCAGTTCCCCGCGCATGACGCTGAGCGGCGTGCGCAGCTCGTGCGAGGCGTCGGCGACGAACTGCTTGGAGCTCAAGATCGCATCCTCGAGGCGGCTGATCATGTGATTGAGTGCGACCGACAGGCGCTCGAGTTCGTCGCCGCTGTGCACCACCGGCAGCCGCTCGCTGAGGTTGTGCTGGCTGATCTCGGCCGCCTTGTTGGCGATGCGCTCGACCGGCAGCAACGCGCGGCGCACCAGCACGAAACCTCCTGCCACGGCGGCCGCGACCGCCAGCGGCAGCGCGATGGCGAGCATCGCCAGTACGCGCCGCAGCGTGGTCTCACTCGCCGCCGCAGAGGCGCCTACCTCCACGCGATAGCGCGTGCCGTCGGCACCTTCGATGTCGCGCGTGGCAACGAGCAGCGCGCCGCGCGCCAGGACGACCTTGCGCAGGGCCACGCCGGTGGCTACCGGCGGTACCTGTGCCGGGTCGAACGGCGCATCCTTAGGGGCCCCGGAGATGTATACCGTCGTGCCGTTCGCGCGGCTGATGCGGATGAAGCGGTCGTTGGCTTCGGGCGAATAGAGATTTTCGACCTCGGCGCCGAGCTGAGCCTCGGTGCTGGCGCGTGCGTGCGCCACCAGCGTCTCGGCAATCTGACGCGCCCGACGCGTCTGATTGTCGAGCACGTTGGCCTCCAGCGCGTGACGCAGCAGCACGATGGTGAGGAACCCGAGCAGCACGAACACGAGCGTCAGCACGCCCGCATACCAGGCCACGAGGCGCACGCTCAGGGAACGCGAGTTCACGGCGCCGAGCTGTCGTTCAAGCCGTAGCCGACGCCCCGCACTGTGCGGATCAGCTTGACCGGGTACGGGTCGTCGACCTTGGCGCGTAGATGCCGCACGTACACGTCCACGATGTTGGTCAATCCCTCGAAGCTCTGATCCCACACATGCTCGATGATCATGGTGCGCGAGAACACTCGCCCCGGATTGGCCGCCAGGTACTCCAGCAGCGCGTACTCCTTGGGGGTCAGCTCGATGCGTCGTCCGCCCCGGCGCACCTGCTGGGTGAGGCGGTCGACCTCCAGGTCGCCGACCCGCAGCACGCTCGAGCGCGCCACCGGGCCGCGGCGCAGCAGCGCCTTCACCCGCATGATGAGCTCGGCAAAGGCAAAGGGCTTGGTGAGATAGTCGTCCGCGCCGGCCTCGAAGTTGCGCACTTTCTCGTCCGTCGCATCGCGCGCCGTCAGGATCAGGATCGGAACCGCCTGGTTCCTGCGACGGATACGCTTCAGTAGCTCAGCCCCGCTCAGGCCCGGCAACATGAGATCCAGGATGATCAGATCGTACTCGTAAGTCTCGATGAGGGACCATCCGCCGGGGCCATCCTCGGCCACGTCCACGGCATAGCTTTCCGCCCGCAGCGCGCGCGCCACGAGTTCGGATAACTTCCTTTCATCTTCGACGAGCAGCAGGCGCATGGGGTCTCGCTTGAGCTTAGGAAACCATGCCGGGATTAAGGGGTTCGGAACTGGCGATTAAATTGTGTTCAGAAAAAAACAACAGCCTCCCAACAGTCTGATAGATATCATCAAATCGTCTCTGGGTCCGATGGTCAGCCGACCGAGGGCTATGGTCAAATGTCATGGAATTGTCATATGACTGAATTTCAACTGTCACATGAGCGCAGGAAAGTGGGCGCGCCGGGCGTGGCTCGTCACGGCCACGCTGCGGGCGTCGCACTTACGCATCAGTGGTCTCTTGCGACTGGTGCGTGGGCAGCGGCAATGGCGTGAGTTCCAAACCAAATAAGGAATACCGACGATGAGATCAATCCGTGCCTGCCTATTACTGTCCTCGTTGGTGGCAGCGGGAGTCGCACAGGCGCAGACCGCAGCCAGCAAGGACGACAGCAGTCTCACCTGGAACGGCATCACGCTCTACGGGATCGTGGACGTGGGCCTGCAGTACATCACGCATGGAATGCCGATTTCGGACTACTTCCCGGCCGGCAGCTACCCGGCTGTGAACAAGGGCAACAATGCCTCGGTGACCGGGATAACCCCGAGTAACCTGTCCCAGTCGCGCCTCGGGCTGGCGGGGTTGGAGCCGCTCGGCGTGGGCGATATCGCCGCCGTGTTCCGCATGGAGACCTTCTTCAATCCACAGTCTGGCAACCTGAGTGATGGTCTCAAGTCCGTCGCACTGAATAACGGCAAACCACTCACCGAGCAGGCGACGGGCGTCGATACCAGCATCGCCGGCCAGCTGTTTGCGGGCGCGCTGTATGCCGGTTTCACCTCCCCGACCTACGGCGCCCTGACCTTCGGACGTAACGTCACGCTGGTCGCTGACGGGATCAGCAAGTACGACCCCATGGGCGCCGCGCAGGCCTTCTCCATCATCGGTCTGTCGGGTTTCGCCGCCGGCGGCGGTAACACCGAAGATCGGCGCCTGGATCAGTCGCTCAAGTACAGTGCCAAGTACGGCCCGGTGCACCTCGGAGCTCTCTATCAGTTCAACGGCACCAACGGGGGTGCCAACACCGCCGTGCAAGGGCAGCTGGGCGCGGACTTCCTGGGTGGCGGATCGGTGGACGCCTACTATTTCAAGAAAAAGGACGCGGTCGGGATATCCTCCTTGAGTGCCGCGCAAGTGACCGAGCTGCCCACGCTCGGCTATTCGCCCAGCAACTCTCTCGCCGGCACCATCTCAGATGCCACCAGCTACGACCTCATGGCGACGTACAACTTTGGCGCCGTCAAGGTGTACGGCGGCTACGAGCACGTCAAATTTGCCAATCCGGACACGCCCCTGGCAGCCGGCTACGTCACGATCGGCGGCTACGTGCTCGCATTCGTGAACAACAACGCGTACGCGAGCGATAAGAACGTGAAGGTATACTGGGGCGGCGTGAAGTGGACCCCGATGCCGGCGCTGGATCTCACCGCCGCTTACTACGGCTATAAACAGGATGCCTATGCAACCGGGGCAGACGCCGGCTGTTCGAGCACCGTAAGTTCGAAGTGCAGCGGGAACCTCAATGCCGTCTCGTTGCTGGGGGACTACCACTTTACCAAGCGCTTTGATGTGTACCTGGGAAGCATGTGGAGTGGAGTCACCAACGGCCTCGCCAACGGCTACCTCAACAAGGACACCATTGCCACCACCGCGGGCCTGCGCTTCAAGTTCTAGGAAGCACCGTGGTGCCGTACCCTCGGGGGTCGGCTGTCAGCTTCGGGCCCGCTTCGGCGGGCCCGAGTTTTTCGGGGAACGGAACATGCGCGCGCGCCCGGCAGGCGCTCGCCTCAGCCGAAGCGTCCGGTAATGTAATCCTCGGTGAGGCGGTGCCGAGGGTTGGTGAAGATGCGGTCGGTCTCCCCGACTTCGATTAGCTCCCCCAGGTGAAAGTAGGCCGTGCGCTGCGAGACGCGCGCGGCCTGCTGCATCGAGTGCGTGACGATCACGATCGCGTACTGCTCACGCAGTTCATCGATCAGGTCCTCGATGCGCGCGGTGGCCACCGGGTCGAGCGCCGAACAGGGCTCGTCCATGAGGATGACTTCCGGCTGCACGGCGATGGTGCGTGCGATGCACAGCCGCTGCTGCTGCCCGCCCGACAGTCCGGTGCCGGGGCTGCTCAGGCGGTCCTTGACCTCCTCCCACAGCCCCGCACGCGTCAGGCTCGAGCACACGATGTCATCGAGCTGCGAGCGACTCGCGGCCAGCCCATGGATACGCGGGCCGTAAGCCACGTTGTCGTAGATGGACTTGGGAAACGGATTTGGCTTCTGGAACACCATGCCGATGCGGGCGCGCAGCTGCACCACATCGAGCGCGGCGGCGTGAATGTCCTGACCGTCGAGGGCAATCGAGCCGGTGACGCGCGCGCCGGGGATGGTGTCATTCATGCGGTTCAGGCAGCGCAGGAACGTCGACTTGCCGCAGCCCGAGGGCCCGATCATCGCCAGCACCTGTCGCCGGGCGACATCGATCGAGACATCCTTCAAGGCCTGCTTGGCGCCGTAGAACACGCTCACGTCGCGACAGACGAACACCGGGTTGATGACTTGCGCCTCGCGCGCCGATGCCGTCGGGTCGGGCGCCGGGGTCGCCATGCGACCGCTCGGCTTGAGCCCGAGTCCGCCCTCGTTCGGGCGCCGGCGCACACCGCCCAAGCCGGTGCCGTTGCTGCTGTGCCCGGACTTCGGTTCGAGGCTGTCGTTCATGGCCGCACGACTCTAACCGAAGCGCCCGGTGACGTAGTCATCGGTGCGCCGGCTCTTGGGGGCGGTGAACATCTGCTCGGTCGGACCGATCTCCACGAGGTCGCCAAGATACATGAACGCGGTGACGTTCGAGACGCGCGCCGCCTGCTGCAGGTTGTGCGTGACGATGGCGATGCAGTAGCGCTCGCGCAGGCTCTGCAGGGTCTCCTCGACGCGCAGGGTGGAGATCGGGTCCAGGGCTGCGGTGGGCTCGTCGAACAACAGCACTTCCGGACGCAGCGCGAGCGTGCGAGCGATGCACAGCCGCTGCTGCTGCCCGCCGGACAGACTGCGGCCGTCGTCGTGCAGCTTGTCCTTGACCTCCTCCCACATGGCCGCATCACGCAGCGCCTCCTCCACGCGATCGGCGAGATCGCTGTGCGCGATGCGCCGTGACAGGCGCAGCCCGAACCCCACGTTATCGAAGATCGACATGGGAAACGGCGTCGCCTTCTGGAACACCATGCCGACGCGGAAGCGCAGCTCCGCAACGTCCACCGAAGGCGCGAGGATGTCCTCCCCGTCGAGCAACACTTCACCGGTGGCACGGTGCCCCGGGTACAGCGCATACATGCGGTTGAAGACGCGCAGCAGCGTCGACTTGCCGCAGCCCGAGGGACCGATGAAGGCGGTGATCTGCCGGTCGGCCAGCGTGAGACTGATGTCCTTGAGCGCCTGCAGCTGGCCGTAGTAGAAATTCAGGTGCCGCACCTCGAACTTCACCGCCCCCGGCTGATTGACCGACACTACCGGCGGGGGCACGAACTTTATCTGCGGGACCTGCATCAGCGTCTGCCGGCCGGATTCAGGCGCGAGACCACGACGCGCGCGACGATGCTGAGCAGGAGGATGCTCGCCGTGATGAGGAGCGCCCCGGCCCAGGCGAGCTTCTGCCAGTTGGGATAGGGGCTGAGTGCGAACTGGAAGATCACCACCGGCAGGTTGGCCATGGGCGCCCGCAGGTTGGTGCTCCAGAACTGATTGTTGAGCGCGGTGAACAACAGCGGCGCCGTCTCGCCGCTGATCCGCGCGACGGCCAGCAGGAGCCCCGTGACCACACCCGAGCGCGCCGCGGGATAGATGACGCTCGTGATCGTGCGCGAGGGATAGGCACCCATGGCGGTGGAGGCATCCTTCATGCCCTGGGGCACGAGGTTGAGCATGTCCTCGGTGGTGCGCACGATCACCGGCATGGCGATGATGGCGAGGGCGACGGCGCCGGCGAGCGCGGAGAAGTGCCCGATACGCACGACCAGCAGCTCGTACACGAACAGGCCGACAATGATCGAGGGCGCCGACAGTAGCACGTCGTTCACGAAGCGGATCACGGCACTGATGCGACTGGCACGGCCGTACTCGGCCAGATAGGTGCCGGCGAGCATGCCGATCGGGCCGCCGATGAGGATGCCGATCACCGTCATCACCACGCTGCCATAGATGGCATTCAGCAGGCCCCCGCTGCTGCCCGGGGGCGGCGTCATCGCGGTAAACACCTGGGTGGAAAGCCCGGCGACGCCGCGGCTGATCAGCGTCCAGAGGATCGCGCCGAGGAAGAACAGCCCCATCGCCGTCGCCAGCCCCGAGAGCCCCAGGGCGAGAAGATTCAGCGCCTTGCGGAACGCGCGCCGGTTCATACCGAGGACAGCGCGCGGCGTTCGAGGCGCAGCAGCATGTAGCGCGCCGCAGCGATCACGGTGAAGGTGATGAGGAACAGGATCGCCCCCAGCGCGACGAGCGAGGAGGTGTACAGGTCCCCGACCGCCTCGGTGAACTCGTTGGCGATCGCGGCGGAGATGGTGGTGCCCGGGGCGAGGAGCGAGGAGCCGATGCGGTGGGCGTTACCGATGACGAAGGTGACCGCCATGGTCTCCCCGAGCGCCCGCCCGAGGCCGAGCATGATGCCACCGATCATGCCGGTGCGTGCGTACGGGACGACGACCTGCCAGATCACCTCCCAGGTTGTGGCCCCCAGGCCATAACCGGACTCCTTGAGCACGTCGGGAACGGTCTCGAACACATCACGCATGACCGCCGCGATGAAGGGAATGATCATGATCGCCAGCACGAAGCTCGCGGTCAGCACCCCGATGCCATAGGGCGGCCCCTGGAAGAGCTTGCCGATCAGCGGCAGCGGTCCGAACCAGCGGATGAGCCAGGGCTGCACGTGCGCCTGGAGCACCGGCGCGAGCACGAACAATCCCCAGATGCCGTAGATGATCGAGGGCACGGCCGCGAGCAGCTCGATGGCGACGCCGACGGGACGCTTGAGCCACACCGGCGCCAGTTCGGTCAGAAAGATGGCGATGCCGAAGCTGACCGGTATGGCGAGCAGCAGCGCGAGGAAGGACGTGACCACCGTGCCGTAGATCGGGGCCAGGGCGCCGTACTGGTCGGTGACGGGGTTCCAGATCTCGCGCGTGAGGAAGGCGAACTTGAAATGCGCCAGCGCCGGCCACGCGCCGAGCAGCAGCGTGAGCGCCACCCCGCCCAGCAGCAGGAGCACGAGCAGAGCGGCCGACAGCGTGGCCGCGCGGAACAGGCGCTCGCGCAGGCGCTGCCCGGCGGCGTGTCGTGAAGCGATTGCCGCCACCGTGTTCATCGCGGACGACGACCTGTCACGCTGCCATCATCTCCGTAGATCGAAAGAACCGCCGGCTGCCCTCTGGAGCAGCCGCGGTATTCGCAAGTCATCCGCGAACGCGCGGGCGTCTTTTGCGCCCGCGCGCGCCGCCCTCACATTGTCACGCCCTTGATCTGTGCCTTCCAGGTTGCGCGCACCTGCTGCACCAGGGGCTCGGGCAGGGGCACGTAGTCCAGATCCGCCGCCATCTTGCCACCGTTCTTATAGGCCCAGTCGAAGAACTTGAGCGCCGATGAGGTGGCCACCGCATCCGGAGGCACGCTGTATAGCAGAATGAAGCTCGCACCGGTGACGGGCCAGCTCTTATCGCCCGCCTGGTCGGTGAGGATCAGATAATAGCCGGGCGCGTGCGCCCAGTCGGCGTTGCTGGCCGCCGCCTGGAATGACTCGGCGCTCGGGGCGATCGTCTTGCCGGACTTATTGACGAGGTCCACATAAGCCATGTTCGTCTGCTTGGCATAGGCGTACTCAACGTAACCGAGCGCGCCATCGGTCTGGCTCGTCATGTTGGCAACACCCTCGTTCCCCTTAGCACCAATACCCACCGGCCACTGCACGGAAGTTGCCGCGCCGACGGCGCTCTGGAACTTCGCGCTCGCCTTGGAGAGGTAATCGGAGAAGAGGAAGTTGGTACCCGAGCCGTCCGAGCGGTACACCGGCGCGATGGTCGTCGCGGGCAGCGGCAGCTTCGGATTGAGCTTCTTGATGCGCGGATCGTTCCACTTGGTG
This sequence comes from uncultured Pseudomonadota bacterium, assembly GCA_963806375.1. GTDB lineage: Bacteria > Pseudomonadota > Gammaproteobacteria > Steroidobacterales > Steroidobacteraceae > 13-2-20CM-66-19. The sequence continues at coordinate 266,704 of CAWDXW010000002.1, read as the reverse complement.
ATCTCGCCCAGGTAGATCGCCGCCACGGTCGCGCCGTCGAGCACCAGCTGGCCGGCCTTCACGCCCTTCACGTTCACCACCGGCACGACTCCGCCGATGATCATGGGAAACTGCACCAGCCCCGCGGCCTGCAGTTCCTCGGGCTTCAGCGGCATGTCGGAAGCCCCGAAGGTGACCGTCTTGGCCTTGATCTGCTTGATGCCGCCGCCGGAGCCGATCGACTGATAGTTCAATCCCACGCCGGTCTGCGTTTTGTACGCATCGGCCCACTTTGAGTAGATGGGGTACGGGAAGGTGGCACCCGCACCGGAAATGTCCGCTGCCTGGACCGCGCCGCTGAGCGCCGCCAGCGCGGCCGCGACCACCAGTGCAGACTTCGCGTTGAATCGAATCATGTTTTGCCTCCTCGGCCTGAATTCTCGTCCTGGGGCGGGACCGCACCCGCCGCGAGCCTAACTACCGCTCGCGCGCATTAGATGACAATGATGTGACGCTCTCATGACAGCCGGCCGGCGCGACCCCCGGCCGGTCGGGCCACGTCCCTGTGGCCCACCCGCGAGTGTTACTGGGGCGGGTTGCAGGGCCATGACAGTGGCGGAAGCTTGCCCGCCGGCGACGGAGGTGCGTATAAACGCGCACCCTCGCGCCGCTTCCCGCGTGGGCCAGACGGCGAGGCTGAATGTCCCAAACTATTGAACTGACGAAGGATTTGATCACGCGACGTTCCCTGACGCCGGCCGACGAGGGCTGTCAGGCGCTCATCGCCGCACGTCTCGAGGCCGCAGGCTTTCGCATCGAGCCGCTGCGCTACGGCAACGTCGAGAACCTGTGGGCGCAGCGGGGTGAGAGCGGCCCGATGTTCTGTTTCGCCGGGCATACGGACGTCGTGCCACCGGGTCCGCTCGAGGAGTGGACGAGCGATCCGTTTACGCCGTGCATTCGCGACGGGCGGCTCTATGGCCGCGGGGCGGCCGATATGAAGAGTGGCCTCGCTGCCATGGTCACGGCGGCCGAGGCCTTCGTCCTCGCCCACCCGCAGCACCGCGGCGCGCTCAGCTTCCTCATCACGAGCGATGAGGAAGGGCCCTCGATCGATGGCACGAAGCGCGTGGCGCAGACGCTCGCGCAGCGTGGCCAGCGCATCGACTGGTGTGTGGTCGGCGAGCCCTCGAGCGAGACCGTGCTCGGAGACACCATCAAGATCGGGCGCCGCGGCTCGCTCAGCGGCCGGCTCACCGTGCACGGCGTGCAGGGCCACATCGCCTACCCGCAGCACGCCGAGAACCCCGTGCACAGCTTCGCCCCCGCGCTCGCCGAACTCACCACGCGGGGCTGGGATGAAGGCACGGAGCATTTCCAGCCGACGAGCTTCCAGATCTCCAACATCGCGGCCGGGACCGGCGCGCCGAACGTCATCCCGGGGGAGCTGCGGGCGCGCTTCAACCTGCGCTTCTCACCCGCCCAGACGCTGGACGGGCTCAAGACGACGGTCGAGGAAATCCTGCGGCGTCACGGGGTGCGCTTCAGCCTCGAGTGGTTCGTCTCCGGGGAACCCTTCTATACCGCCGCGGGGATCCTGTCGGAGGCGGTCAGCGCGGCGGTGCAGGAGGTGAGCGGCGCACCGCCGAAGCGCTCCACGGGGGGCGGCACCTCGGATGGGCGCTTCATCGCGCCGCTCGGCGCGCAGGTCGTGGAGCTTGGCGTGGTCAACGCCTCGATCCACAAAGTGAACGAGTGCGTGCGGCTCGCCGATATCGACGCGCTGCACCGGATGTACGTCGGGATCCTTACGCGGCTGCTCGCCTGAGGTTGGCGCGCAGCCCGAGGGCGCCAAGGGCGAGTGACCACAGGAGCACCCAGGTAGGCATCGCCAGCCCGAGGAAGCGCCAGTTGACCACGCCGCACTCGCCGCTGCCGGTGAGCACCTTCTTGATCAGATCCCACAGCGGCGTGAACTTCAGCAGCACGCCCAGCGGCGCGCCGCAGGAGGGGAGCGAGCCGGGCGGCAGGTGCTGCACGTACACGTGGCGGGCGGCCACGGCCGCGGTGGTGAGCGCGGCGAGTGCGATCAGCAGGGCATACACGAGGCGCCCACCGCCGCGCGGGTGATGCAGCGCCGCGAGCAGGAACATGAGGCCGGTGAGCGCAATCCCCAGGCGCTGGAAGATGCACAGCGGGCACGGCTCGAGGCCCTGGTAAAACTGCGAGTACAGTGCGTAGCCGATGAGGGCGGCGCACAGTGCGAAGCCGGCGAAGTTAGGCAGACGCGAGTAGCTCATCCGCCAAGAATATCCGGCAGCCCCGCGCGGCGCTACGCGTCAGGCCGAGGTCTTGGAGGCGGCCGCGGCGGCGCTCGAACGCAGCTCGCGCTCGACATCGTCGAGGGAGGTGTGGCGGATGTCCTTGCCGTGCACCATGTAGATCACGTATTCACTGATGTTCTTGGCGTGGTCACCGATGCGCTCGAGGGCCCGCACCACCCACATGACGTCGAGCGCGCGGCGGATCGTGCGCGGATCCTCCATCATGAAAGTGATGCTCTGGCGCTGGATGGCCTCGTACTCCTCGTCCACCACCCGGTCCTGGCGCGCGACCCGCAGGGCGGACTCCACGTCCATGCGCGCGAACGCATCGAGGGCGTCGTGCACCATCTCCGAGACCACGCGGCCGAGGTGCTTGATCTCGCGGTACTTGTCCGCGGGACGCTCCATGGTCGCGAGCCGCGAGGCGATGTAGCCGATCTTCTCGCCCTCGTCGCCGATGCGTTCCAGGTCCGTGATCGTCTTGATGATGGCCACGATCACCCGCAGGTCCCCGGCCGCCGGGGCGCGGGTCGCGAGGATCTTGCTGCAGTCCTCGTCGATCATGACCTCCATGTTGTTCACCTGGTGATCATCGAGCGCGACGGACTCCCCGAGCGAGCTGTCGCCCTCCACCAGCGCCGTGATGGCCTTGCGCAGCTGCTGCTCGACGAAGCCTCCCATGCCCAGCACTTTGCTGCGCACCCTTTCGAGGTCTTCGTTGAAGCGTCGCGAGATGTGGTGACTGAGATCGGCGGTTTCCATCAGTTGGCGTCTCCGGCCTGGCTCGGCTGCCTGCGTGCCGCAATACGCCCGATCATAGCCGAACTGCAGCTGACAGCCAGTCCGGGCGTGACCACGCCGCTGACCTGGGGCGTCCAGGCGCCGCTGGCGAGCGCCATCCTCATGCGGTCTCCGCGCGCTAGTCGCTCCACCGCGGCCGGCGGCGTGTGCCGCGTGTCGGGCCAGCGCAGCAGGGTCAGCTCACCGCTGTCGCTCTCGGTGAGCGCCGAGCAGGATTCCACCCAGTCGCCGCTGTTCGCGTAGACGGTGCCGCCGATATCGCGCAGGTTGGCGCGGTGAATATGCCCGCAGATGACCCCATCGTAGCCCTCGGCACGCGCATGCGCGGCCGCCAGCTGCTCGAACTGCTGGATGTAGCGTGCCGAGGCGCCGATGCTGAGCTTGACGCGCTCGGTGAGCGCCCAATACGGCTTGCCGCAGGCGCGGCGCAGGTTGTTCAGCCGGTGGCTGAACCCGACCGTGACGCCGTGCAGCGTGTCGCCGAGGCGCTGCAGCCAGCGCGGACAGTGCACGACGCCATCGAACTGATCCCCGTGCAGCACCAGGTAGCGCGTACCGCGGGCGCCGCGGTGCACCCACTGCCGGTGCACCTCGAACTGCCCCTGCAGCATCTGCGCGAGCATGGCGAGGCTCGCATCGTGGTTGCCGGGGATATAGATGAGCCGCGTACCGGCGCGCTGGCGGGCGAGCAGCGTGCGCACCACCTGGGTGTGCTCGGCGCTCCAGAAGGCGCGCCGCGCCAGGCTCAGGGCATCAACGATGTCACCGACGAGCACGATGCTTTCGGCCTCGACGCTCGCCAGGAACTCGTTGAGCTCGCGCGTCCGGGCGTGCCGGTAGCCGAGGTGTATGTCCGACAGGAACAGCGTCCGGGCTTTGAGGCTGCCGGGCCGCCGGGCATTTCCGCCTGCCATGGTCCGTCCTTCGCTTGCACCCGCGCACGGGTCGGCCGGCCCCTAGGCTGGTGCAGCCATGTGTCGGTTCCGTGACAGCGCCGCTAAGTGTTTCTGACGAGAAGGCGCCGGCGTACAGGGTCAGGCACTGGCGGCGGACACCGCCCGCGCGCCGGGGAGTACCCGTTCGGGGGGAAAGTGACAGGTGAAGGTGCTACCGCTTCCCAGCGTGCTCTGCACCTCGAGCGTAGCCCCGTGACGCTGCAGCACGTGCTTGACGATCGCCAGGCCCAGGCCCGAGCCGCCGGTGGCCCGCGAGCGGCCCGCGTCGACGCGGTAAAAACGCTCGGTCAGGCGCGGGATATGCTCGGAAGGCACTCCCATGCCGGTGTCGGCGACGGCAAAATGTGCGCCCTCCTCGTCCACCCACCAGCGGATCTCCATCGAGCCCTCGGCCGGGGTGTACTTGGCGGCGTTGTCGACGAGATTGGAAAAGGCGGAGTGGATCTCCGGCTCATCACCAAGCAGCTGCGCCTGCGAATCGATCTTCAGGCGCACCTCGTGCGGATGCGTGGGTCGCGCGAGGACATCCTTGCGCAGGAGCGAGGCCAGTGCGACGACGTCCACCGGCTCTCCGCCGACGATCTCGTCGGTCTCCTCCAGCCGCGACAGCTCGATCAGGTCGCGGATGATGGCGGTCATGCGCTCGGCCTGTCGCCGCATCTCCGCGAGCGGGGGCCTGAGCTCCGGATCGAGCGCCGCGTCCTGCGCCAGGGTCTCCAGATAGCCGCAGATGACGGTCAGGGGCGAGCGCAGCTCATGCGAGGCATTGGCCACGAAGTCGCGCCGCACCGCCTCGAGCCGCATCTGGCGCGAGACGTCGCGCACCAGGAGCAGGAGCTGTCCGTCACCGTAGGGCGCGACCTGCAGGGACAGGAACCCGTCCTCGCCCGTGGTGGTGCGCACCACGACCGGGTTGGCGTAGTCAGCCGCGGCGAGGTAGCGCACGAACTCGGGCGTGCGCAGCAGGTTCTCGATGCGCATGCCCAGGTCGGCCGTGCGCCGCAGGTTCAGCAGGCGCGCGGCCATGCGGTTGAACCACACGATCTCGCGCTGGGCATTGAGGATCACGACCCCGTCAGGAAGCGCCGCGGTTGAACGCTGCAACTGGCGCATCAGCTGTACGAAGCGCTGCTTGTGAAAACGCTTGCGCCGGTGTAGCCGCACGATCTGCGCGATGATCTCGCCCCACACGCCGCCAACGTCCGGCGGATCGGCGTAGCTGCGATGGCGCAGCCACCACTCGAGGCGAAACAGGTGCGCGAGCACCCACGCCAGGTGCAGTGCCAACGCGCAGGCGAGACCGCCCCACAGGTTGCCGAACAGCCAGCCGGCACCGAGCCCAATCAATACGGTGGCGAGCAGTCGACCTGCCGCGAACAACCAGGCCTGGGTCGCGGGTTGCATAACCTCGGCGCCTCGTCTTAGGTCAGCGCCACTATACCGTGCGGGCCGAAAAGCGGTAACCGGAGCCGCGGACCGTCTGCACGAAGTGGTCGTAGCCGAAGTCCTCGAGTGCCTTGCGCAGGCGGCGGATGTGCACGTCGATGGTGCGCTCTTCAACGTAGACGTTGCCGCCCCAGATACGGTCGAGCAGCTGGTCGCGCGTATAGACACGCTCCGGATGCGTCATGAAGAACTCAAGCATGCGGTATTCGGTGGGGCCGAGCGCGACGGTACGCTGTCCCACCATCACCCGATGACTGCCCTGATCGAGCACCAGACCCTCGAACTCGATCAGCTCATCGACCCCGTTGGGCGTGCTACGCCGCAGCACCGCGTTGATGCGCGCCAGCAGCTCGCGCGGCGAGAAGGGCTTGGTGACGTAGTCATCGGCGCCCCCCTCGAGGCCGGCCACCTTGTCACCCTCCTCCGCCCGTGCCGTGAGCATGATGACCGGCAGCTCACGCGTCTCACGATCCCGCTTGAGGGCACGCGTGAGTTCCAGGCCGCTCATGTCCGGCAGCATCCAGTCGACCAGCACCAGGTCGGGGCGCGCGTCCGCGAGCGCGGCGCGCGCGGCGCGGCAATCCTCTGCCTCGCGCACCTCGAAGCCGGCGCGCTTCAGGCCGAACGCAATCATCTCGCGGATCGGACGTTCGTCCTCGACTATGAGTACATGCTTTGCGGCCATTGCGGTGCGGTTACTGCCTTGAGACAAGCGCGGCTATTACAGGGGCAGTGTGTTGCAGATTCATGACAGGAACCAGCGGCTGTCAAATTAATGACTTGCTGGGCCCGGATCCACCGCCCTGGCCACATCATCGCGCAAATACACCGGCAGGGCCTGCGCGGGCGCAACGGTGCGCCCGGCCCTGACCTCGGCCGCCGCGAGCTGCGCAATCTCCGTCGCCCGCGGCCACAGCCCCGCACGCACCGGCACCCCGGGCAGTGCCGCGTGCAGTTCGGGGTACGCGGCGAACGCGCTGCCCACGCCGAGGGTTTGGGCGGGAACCCAGAGTGCGGGGAGCTTTACGTCCCCGGGCGCCACGACCCGTTCGGCCGCAACCGCCGCGGCAAGGCCGCCGGCGCCGCGCTCGAACGCCCCGCAGTACACCTCGTGCATGCGCGCATCGGTACACACCAGCACGCGCGCCGCCAGCGGCTCCTGCACCAGCACTCGCTGGGCCAGCGCCCGCAGGTTGGATACCGGAACGACGCGTACACCCGCGCCGAACGCCAGTCCCTGGGTCACGCTCGCGGCGAGGCGCACGCCGGTAAAGGCACCCGGGCCGCAACCGAAGGCGATGGCATCCAGCTCCTGCAGCGCGGCAGCGGCGTCGGCGAGCAGTTCGCTCACCATGCCGAGGATGTGCTCGGCGTGGCCGCGGCTGAGCAGCATTTCACGGGTCAGCAGGTTGTCGTTAATAAGGAGCGCCGCCGAGCAGTTCTCGGTGGCCGTGTCGAGGGCAAGCACTTTCACGAGACCACCGCCGGGACTGCCCGCGGCGCATGGCGGCGCAGAAAGCGTGTCGCCTCCTCCGCCTCCCGGGTCAGCGTCATCGGCGGCAGCGCGGCGAGGAAGACACGTCCGTAGCTGCGCCCCATGAGGCGCGGGTCGCAGATGACGACGACGCCGAAGTCCTCTTCGCTGCGAATCAGCCTTCCGGCGCCCTGCTTCAGGGCGAGGGCCGCCTCGGGCAGCTGATAATCGCGAAAGGCATTGCCGCCGGCTGCGGTCAGGTGTTCGATGCGCGCCCGTACCAGCGGGTCATCCGGGGAGGCGAAGGGGAGCTTCTCGATCACCACCAGGCGCAGTGCCTCTCCCTTCACGTCCACGCCTTCCCAGAAACTGGTGGTACCCAGAAGCACGGCGTTGCCGTCGGCACGGAACTCTTCGAGCATGCGTTCGCGCGGGGCTTCGCCCTGCACCAGCAGCCGGAATGGCTGCGCCGGCGACCAGCGCGCGCGCAGCAGTGCCGCCCCCTGCGCCAGCGCGCGGTGACTGGTGAACAGTACGAACGCCCCGCCGCCGCCGGCGCGGATCAGCGGCTCCGCGGTATCGATGACGGCCGCGACGTAGCCGGAGGATGCCGGCTCGGGCAGTCCCGGCGGCAGGTACAGCAGACTCTGGCGCTCATGGTCAAAGGGACTGTCGATCTGCAGCGTGTCCGCATCGGCCAGGCCCAGGCGGCCGGTGAAATGGCCGAAGTCCGCACCGAGCGAGAGCGTCGCGGAGGTGAAGATCCATGCCGCGCTGCGCGCCTCGAGCAGCGCGCGGAAGCGCTGCGAGATATCAAACGGCATCAGGCTCAGGGTGAACCCGCGCGGACTCGACTCGACGGTGCGCGCCCCCTCGAGCTCGTCGACGGCGCCGATACGCGCCAGGCGCGCGGCGAGCTCCGCCGCACGCTCGCCCAGAGCGGCCAGGGCGCTCTGCTCATCGGCGCCGGCGAGGGTGGCATGCACCGCCAGCAGTGACTCCTCCAGCGCGCGAACGCCCTCACTCACCGGCGAGTTGCCCGCGCTCCAGGCGGCGCGCCCGGGGAGGCCGGCGGCGGCGGCACGCAGCCGCGCCAGCGCCTCCTCGGCGTCCGCCAGCACCAGCGCGGCGACCGGGCTGCGCGCGGCGGGCATCGTGGCCGCCAGCTGCGCACCCAGCTCTGCCTGCAGCTCTTTCAGCAGGGACTCGACCTGGCGAGCGCTGACGTGGGCGCCAAAAAACTGGGTGGCGAGATCGGGAATCTGGTGGGCCTCGTCCAGGATGATGGCATCGGCCGAACCGAGCAGGTCACCGAAGCCGTCTTCCTTGAGCGCGAGGTCGGCCAGGAGCAAATGGTGGTTCACGATGACCACGTCCGACTCCAGCGCTGCACGGCGGGCCAGCACCACGTGACAGCGCGCGAACTCTGCGCAGCGCGCACCGAGACAGCTTTCGCGGGTCGAGGTGACCTGCGGCCACAGGGCATGGCTGTCCGAGAGTCCGCGGATCTCGGCAAGGTCCCCGCTGCGGGTGGTGTGCGACCAGCGGCGGATGCGCGTCAGCATGGCCGCGGCAGCGCGCGAGCGTGTCGGCGCGGCACCGGGCAGGCTGAGTTGTTCGGCACCATTCTCCAGACGCTCAAGGCGGTAACGGCACAGATAGTTCGCGCGCCCTTTGAGGAGTGCGACACGCGCGGGACGCCCGAGCGACGCCGCCAGCAGCGGCAGGTCCTTGCTGAAGAGCTGGTCCTGCAGCGTGCGGGTGCCGGTGGAGATCAGTACGCGCAGCCCCGAGAGCAATGCCGGAACGAGGTAGGCGAAGGTCTTGCCGGTTCCGGTTCCCGCCTCGACCACGAGCGCGGCGCGCGACGCCAGCGCGGCCGCGACCCGTTGCGCCATGTGCAGCTGCTCGCGACGCACATGGAAGTCCGGCAGCGCGCGGGCGAGCGGGCCGTCGGCGGAAAATATGTCCTGAAGGTCCAACATGTCGGTGCGCGCCTACGTCCGGACTTCCTGGTGCGGCCGGCGGGCTCCGGGCGCATATCTTGCTGAAATTCCCGGCAATCTGGTGCGCAAGACGCTGGTGACCGACAATCGGGGCGCTCGGCCTACTTTATCAGGGCAGCCCGGCAACCCGGGATATACTTAGTCATTCCGGACTCCCATGAAATAAGAGGACTGCGGATGGCTACCGCCGCGCACACGCTGATCTCGCTCGATAACCTCAGCGGCCCCGTCAGGCGATGGGTCAGTTCGGTACGCGAGCTGACCCAGCCGCGCGCGGTGCACTGGGTCGAGGGGACCGACGCGGAAGCGCGCGAGCTCACCGCGCAGCTGCTCCGGAGCGGGGAACTCAAGCACCTCAATGCCGAATTCCCCGGCTGTCATCTGTATCGCTCGTCCCCGAACGATGTGGCGCGCGTGGAGCATCTCACCTACATCTGTACGCCCTCGGCCGAAGACGCCGGCCCGAACAATCACTGGATGGAGCCGCAGGCCGCGCACGCCAAGATGCGCGAACTGTTTCGCGGCTGCATGCGCGAGCGCACGCTGTACGTCATTCCCTACTGCATGGGCCCGCTCGACTCGCCGCTGTCGCGCTGCGGTGTCGAGATCACCGACAGCCCGTACGTCGTCCTCAACATGCTGATTATGACGCGCGCCGGCCGCGGGGCGCTCGAGCGCATCGCCCGTGAAGGCAGCTTCGTGCGCGGACTGCACTCGACCGGCGAGCTCGATCCGCAGCGCCGCTTCATCATGCACTTCCCCGAGGAACTTGCGATCGAGAGCTACGGCTCCGGCTACGGTGGCAATGCGCTGCTCGGCAAGAAGTGCCACGCGCTGCGCATCGCCAGCTGGCAGGCGCGCAGCGAGGGCTGGCTGGCCGAGCACATGCTGATCGTAGGGCTCGAGAGTCCGCGCGGTGAAACGCACTACCTCGCCTGTGCCTTTCCTTCAGCGTGCGGCAAGACCAACCTGGCGATGCTCGTTCCGCCGCAATCGCTGCCTGGCTGGCGCGTCCATACCGTCGGCGATGACATCGCGTGGCTTCACCCGGGCCCCGACGGACGCCTGTGGGCCATCAACCCCGAGTCCGGCTATTTCGGGGTCGTGCCTGGCACCAACCCGGAAACCAATCGCAACGCCTACGACATGATCCGCCGCGACACGTTGTTCACCAACGTGGCGCTGACCGCGGACGAGCAGCCCTGGTGGGAAGGGCTGCCGAGCGGCACGCCGGTGCTCGACTGGCAGGGGCGTCCCTACGATCCGGCGCGCGGGCCGGCGGCGCACCCGAACTCACGCTTCACGGTTTCGGCGCGACGCAATCCCAGTTACTCGCCGCACTCGGATGATCCGCGCGGCGTGCCGATCTCGGCACTGGTGTTCGGCGGGCGGCGCCGCGAGGTCGCGCCGCTCGTGTACGAAGCACGGGATTGGCAGCATGGGGTACTCGTGGGCGCCTCGGTCGCCTCCGAAACCACCGCGGCGGCGGAGGGCCAGGTCGGGGTAACGCGTCGCGATCCGATGGCGATGCAGCCCTTCTGTGGCTACAACTTCGGCGACTACTGGCAGCACTGGCTCACGGTCGGCGCGAAGCTCGCCCGGCCACCGCGCATCTATCACGTCAACTGGTTCCGTCGCGATGCCCAGGGCAGGTTCCTGTGGCCCGGTTACGGGGAGAACCTGCGGGTGCTGGCCTGGATGCTGGAGCGTTGCGCCGGCCGGGCCGGCGCCACGGAGACCGCCATCGGTAACCTGCCCCGGGCGCAGGACCTGGATACCCGGGGCCTGTCGCTCGCGCCGCACGCTCTGCAGCAGCTCCTGGCGGTGGACCCGGCGCTGTGGCGCAAGGAACTGGCCGAGATCCGCGACTACCTCGGCAGATTCGGCGCTCGCGTGCCGGCGGCGCTGTTGGCGGAACTCAGGAGCACGGAGCAGCGGCTCGGCTGAGCCGTGAGCGACAGGGGCGTCAGTCCTCTTCGCAATTGAAGCGGATGGTCTGCGGCGAAGCCTGTTCGGGCAGACGACCGAGACCGATCATCCCCTGCCCCTTGATCTGCAGGCTGTCGCGGCGCACGAACGATTCCTCGCCGTCGGCACTTTGCACGAATGTGCCATTGGTGCTCTGATCGATCAGCACGAATTTGCTGCGATTGATTTCGATGCGCGCATGCAGGCGCGAGATGAGGCTGCCCTTGACGACGACATCATTGTCCTCGGCGCGCCCGATGGTGATGCTGGAATGGCGCTCGTCAACGAGCAGCTCGCGATCCTGGCAGCGCAACCGCAGCCGCAGGCCCCGCGTCGGGCGCGCTTCGGTAGCGATCCCCGGCACCATGCTGGTCACGTCCTCGGTCTGCCACAGGACCTCGTAGAGAGCGACCTCGCTTCCCTGCCCCTTCAGCGTGGCGATGTCGATCTGGCGGCAGGCCGCCCGCCATTCCGGCGAGAGCTTTTCGACGGTGGCGGCGGTAATTACGATCTGACCGGCCTTGGCCTGACTCGTCATGCGATTGGCCGTGTGCACCGCCGCCCCGAAGACATCGCGGTTCTCCAGCATCACCGGTCCGTAGTGGCAACCGATGCGGATCGCCACCGGCTGCCCGTCGACCTTCAGCTGGGCGTGGCTGGAGATCTGCTGCTGCATCTGCGCGGCGGCGTTGAGGGCGGCATCGGCACCGGGGAAGGTCGCCATGACCTCATCGCCCATGGTCTTGATGACTGTTCCCTGACGCTGCTCGGTGGCGCTGCGCATGACGTCGATGCAGATCGCCACCATGTCGCGCGCGCGCAGATCCCCCATCAAGTCGTACAACCGCGTCGATCCGACGACGTCAGCAAACAGGATGGCGAGTTCGATGTCCTTTCCCATGGGTGCGATCGATTATACGCAAGCGCCCTTCCGAGGCTACAAAGGCGCCCTTTGGGTCGCTCTGGCGGGGGCCGCCCGGCGCAACAGTTCCGGGCCAGCCCCCGGCAAGCGCGCGCCCTCGCTGAGCGCGCGTCGGTACTCGCGGGCCCCGGGGGCGCCGGTATAGAGGCCCAGCATGTGGCGCGTGATGGCCGAGAGGCGGCTGCCCGCGGCCAGCTCGCGCCGCGCATACGCTTCCATACGCTCCAGCAGCGCCTCGCGGGTCTGGAGTTTCGCGCCATCCGGCGGGTAGAGCCGCTGCTGCAGCTCGGCGAGCAGGTAGGGACGATGGTAGGCCTCCCGACCCAACATCACCCCGTCGCACCAGGTGAGCGCCTCGGCCACGGAGTCGCACTGTCGCAGGCCGCCGTTCACGATCACGGAGAGCGCGGGGAAGCGCGCCTTCAGTCGCCGCACTACGTCATAGCGTAACGGCGGGATCTCCCGGTTGTCCTTCGGGGAGAGTCCACCCAGGACCGCCTTGCGTGCGTGCACGATCGCGGCCGCGCATCCGGCATCGCGCACCGTTGCCACGAAGTGACAAAGCGCTTCAAAGTCGTCCTCCTCAAAATTGGCGACGACCGCATGCATCTGCCGCATCCCGGCCGTCACGACGCCGATGCGCATCTTGACGGTCACTGGTACGCGCACCGCGGCGGACATCGCCGCCACACAATCGCCAACCAGTGCGGGCTCGCGCATGAGACACGCCCCGAACGCGCCGCTCGCGACGCGGTCACTCGGACACCCGCAATTCAAGTTGATCTCGTCGTACCCGGCCTCCTCCCCAGCGCGCGCCGCGGCCGCAAGCCGTTGCGGATCTGATCCTCCGAGCTGTAACGCCACGGGATGCTCTTCAGCGTCAAAGGTAAGGAGCCTCTGCCGATCACCGTGCAGGATTGCAGCGGCCGTGATCATCTCCGTGTAGAGAAGCACCTTGGAGGAGAAGCCGCGCAGAAAATAGCGACAGTGGCGGTCGGTCCAATCCATCATCGGAGCGACCGAGATCCGCCGATCAATTATTCCTGCGCTTTTTCTGTGCGAAATGCCTATTTCTGTAGGCTTTTCGTTATTGCGGCGTTTCTGCGGGATTTTTGGCCATTCGGGGCAGTTTAGCGTTTGCCGGGGAGACGTAAAGGAGACAAGAATGTCATGTCTCCCCGAGCAGCCATCATGCCGACAATCAAAACTCGCAAGCAAACCGACGGAACCACGCGCTACACCGCGATCGTCCGCATCCGTCGCGGCGGGGTAATCCTGCACCGTGAGAGCCGAACGTTCGCGCACCGCTCCGCCGCCCTCAGCTGGGCGAAGCACCGCGAAGTCGCTCTTGAGGATCCATCGGCGCTCACCCGCCTCCAGCAGGGGGCGCCCACGCTCGCCGAGCTCGTCCGCTGGTACATCGACAATTTCGAGAGCGTCTCGAAGTGGCAGCGCAGCAAGCAGGCCCATCTCGAGTTCCTGGAGCGCCATGCGCTCGGCGAGACCAATGCACTCACTCTGACCTCGGCGCAGTTGATCGATCACGTGCGCTCAAGGCGCGCCAAGGGCACAGGGCCGGCGACCGTAGCGAATGACCTCATCTGGACCGGGGTCGTATTGCGGGCCGCCAAGAACGTTAAGGGGCTTCCCGTCAGGCCCGAGATCGTGCAGGAGGCACGCGAGGCGTGCGCGGAGCTGCGGCTGACCGGCAAGGCGCGCAAGCGCGCTCGTCGGCCGACTCCTCGCTGAATTGGCTCAGTTGCGCGATTACTTCGCGCGCAGGGACAAGCGGTCGCAAATCCCGATGCTGCCGTCATGGAGTTCGCCCTCACCTCCGCCCGTCGCGAAGCCGAGATCTGCCGTCTGGAATGGAAGGACAACGACGAGCATCAACCAAACAGGCATGGTCCGCGACGCCAAGCATCCAACCGCCAAGGAGGGCAATCATCGGCGCTTCAAGTACACCCCGGGGGCTTGGGCGGTCGTGAAGGCCCAGCCCCGAGGCGGTCGGTACATCTTCCCGTACGACCCAAGGAGCATCAGCGCGGCGTTCACGCGCGCATGCCACTTTCTGCAGATCGAGGACCTGCGCTTTCACGATCTGCGGCACGAGGCCACCAGCCGACTCTTCGAGATGGGCTACCAGATCCAGGAGGTTGCGCAGTTCACTCTCCACGACTCGTGGAACGAGCTCAAGCGCTATACCAACCTGAAACCCGAAAACATACGCGACTGTCACAGCGTCGGCGGCAGCGAGTGCGACTCCGCGGCACCGCTCGGACGCGCCGCTGGCGACTTCGCAGCCTGATCTCTTCGGCGGTCAATCAGCTCGGCGAGGTCGGTCGCACTGACGAGCCAGGGCGACTTCTGTCCACCGAGACGGAACACTCGGCACGGCAGCAACTGCGTCGGAGCCCGGCGGCGCGCTTCCTCGAAGCTCAGACCGAAATACTTCGGTGCGACCTTCGCCAGGGGGATGTTGGCCTCTCCAAATTCGGCCAATAACCCGAAATAAGTGTTGTTCACAGCATGACCTTTTTGCAGGGTTATGAATGACACGCTAACCCTGAAACCAATGGTCGAACATTGCAAGAGCGCGGGGCGCGCGAGTTGACACCGACTCGCGTGTTGCAAGCTCGATCAATGTCGCAAATAGATCCGTATCGCAATGGTGTCCGCAGACGTGCATGGCGTTGCATAGTTGTTCACTGCGTCTCAATCTGATGCGCATTAACGAGTGCGCTCGTCGCGTTTGAGCTGTCTTTCCGCGTCTAACCGTGTCTCGAGAAATATTTTTCAAAACTGCTTGCTCAGGTTGCGGCTTCGGCATTTTTCCGAGGAATTGCCAGACCTCATCAGCCATCGGATGACCGGCATTGAGCATCTGGGTCGAGACAATCCCCCAGGCCTCGACTACCTTGCGGCGCGTTTCCTGAAGCGTCGCAGTATCCCGCTCCGTCGGCACTGGCGCCCCCTGGCGTGCGGGGCAAAGGACGCCGAGCGCTCATGCTCCCGCCTCAACTCCCCACGCTCCGCCGCACGATAGATACCGTCCCGCACTGGCGGCCGTACCTGACCACGTACGGCCCTCTCAGTGGCATTTGCGGCGACTCCCTGTGCCCGCAGCTTTTCAGCAAAGTCACGCCTCCAACCGCGCAAGGTCGCCTTCCGTATGTTCAGGCGTCTGCCGTCCTCGCCGACCGCCTTGACGACCAGGTGCACGTGCGGGTGCTGCTGGTCGGTGTGCAGAACCATGAGGTAGCGATGCTTGAGCGCGAATTCGTCACGTGCGAAGTTTCGGCTGGCGGCCAGGAGCTTTGCTGGCGAGGTGCCGGCCGGCATAGACAGGACGATGTTGTGCAGCAGTTTGGAGGGCTTGCGTCCGGCAGTACCCCGATAGGGAGATCTCGATCGTGCGGCCAGGACATCGAGCTCCCAGTCCTCCACCACACTACGCTCGGCGTCCCCTCCTTTCAGTTTTACGCCCTCGTCGGTCTCCAGCTCCAGGTCGCCGTGCCGGTCGATGTACTTCAGGTGTGCTAGCGCCCCGGCGCTGCTTCTCGCGCCTCCTGACACCTTAACCATGACCTCGGGTGTTCGGCGCAGCGTCCGGACGACCAGGGAGATCTCTTCGGGAGAAAGCCGCCCATTCGGCCCGCGCCGCGCAAGGCTGACGACGTCGAGCAGCGGCTCATCAAGACCTGGGAGTGCTTTCCCCATGTCCGCTCTCCCAGCTTCGGATGTTGGTGCTCAAGATGCTCTTGATATGGTCACGGACCGCCTCGCACAGCCTGAGCATTGTGCGCGTGTGATTCGGGGTAAGGCCTGCTGAAGGGGCTGTGAGGGCAATGGTCCGTATGTTCCGACCCATGGCGGCGAGCTGCACGGCGATCCCCTGCAGCGCCTCGATTTCGCGATCAGGCAGCGGCGACAGTGACCGGAGATGTGCCCGGGTCAGCGTGGAGACATAGGAAGCGGCACGCATCCCACGGGCAGCTGCGCGCTCCCGCAGAAGCAGGCGGTCACCCGGGAGAAGACGAATCGTGATTCTGGCATCCCTCGCCTCTGGGGCGGGCCGCGCAGTAAGTGCGAATTCCGGCGTTGTGCCGATGACAGCGCCCTCGACGAGCTGCTTGAGGAGCGCCGAGTCCGAAATCCCGCGCGAGGCGGCGAGTGCCGCGAATCGTTGCTTAAGATCTTCTGAAATCCAGGTCGAGAGGTGTGTGCTGCGTGTCGTCACGCATGACATTTGAATCAAAGAGCGGAGGAAAGACCATCCTCTAACTCGCTTCAATTGACCCCAGCACGATAAGTTTTTTTGGCGTTATCGCGGTATTTGTGCGCATTCCGCAGAAGCCGGAGAGCGCCAGGGTTCTCGAGGTCGCACTGGCCGCGTGACCGTAAACCCCAGACAGTCGGGGAATCGGACCCGACGGGGGCCTGAGAGCGCCGCGTGGGTGATCTCGCCGTCGTCTGCCACCGCCCCCCGTGGCCGTAGCTTGTTTGACTAAGCGAAGTCTCGAATCAGAAGCAGACCGACGGAACGCGCAAGCCGCTACGGCTACACGCTTGGTTCAAACAGCCGCCGAAAGGCTATCCTGCAATTGCGGTCAGTTTCCGCAGTCAGTTCTTACAACGCGGTTCGCCTGCACCAGTGCCTCGAGTACCGCACGCCCGATGAGGTGTACTTCGGAGCGTTGGCCGACACTTTGCCGGTGGCGGCCTGAAGATCACCCATGACCGCCCACCCGTTCATCACGTGCGTTTCGGAGGATAGGCAGATAGCGGGTACCCTCGCGATCCCCGCTCCTGGAGCTTTATACGCAGCCGACTTTTCCACACCAGAACCAAAAACCCGGAACCGGAGCTTCTCCCGCCTCCGGCGTGAGACTGCGCTGCGGGCAAGAGGATTGACGAAGAGCAAAGACCAAGAGACGATCATCAGCAACCGCTCAGGCAGATCCACTTATCTCGAACGGAAATCTGTCCTAAGAAGCGGAGCCACCCCTCTCCAACAGAGTCTTCTCCTGGGCGTGTGTTATTTCTGGGAATTATTGGAGTCGATCCGCCAGATTGCGAAGAACAACGACGGGGATCGGGCTGTCTCTCGGCGACTGGTTCGGTTGGTTTTTAGTGCCTAATCCAAGAATCGGAACGAGATCCGAGTTTGGCCCCTATGCGACGGTCGTCGTCGGGTCGAGGACTGGCGCGCCGACTTTAGGCTCCGGTGGGTGTTCCACCGCTTTCGCGGTGGCCCTCAGTCCGGCTGCCATTATCACGTTTCCAGCCCCCGCCACATCGAACGTAGCGTGCGGATTTCCCGCACTACGCTCACCTGTTTGCTTCGGGCCGTGGCTTATGGGACCTTGCCGACCGAGCAGGCTTTCCGCAGAGCAAAAACGTCTGCCTACTCCACCTCTCTCAGCCTCTCCAGCCTTCGCCACAGCGCATATCTTCCGGTTCTGGTCTTGCAAATAACCGGGCGCGTTTATCAGTTCGCCCTTGCCTCCCATACGGTCAGAAGAATTACAAACAGCAGGGCCGCTTCGCTCCGCGGGCATTACTCCGCCTCGTCGCTACTACCGACCCATCCGACTCCCTCTCGCCTTCGGCCCGCTTTCCCGGTGTCCCCGGTTATGCGGCCTACCTTGCTCCGTTCATTTCTGACCGGGACGAGGAGGGTCTCTCCAGTTGCTCAGCGCATCCTTGTCACCATGCCGTCGATAACCACCCCGCCGGAGTGTTCCAGCGCCTCAGTCAAGTCGCGCTGGTCCATGTTGCCTTCACCGTAGACGTTGTCGGCTCGGCCTCCAGGGCTAAAAGTTTCGAGGCCACCTCTCGTTCGCTTGCGCTACGGCCTGGTGACTCGCCACCATCCTTACGACGGTGTTGTCGGTAGGCTTCAGAATCACGGTTTCCCTGCTGATCCTGCTACCCAAGCTACGGGGCCCCGACTCTTACCCCGGTGGGACTGACTCCCACAGAACGCGCCAGCCTTCGCTGGACGCACAACGTCCGCTGTCGGGCAGACCAGTCAGTGTCTTGAGACGTCAGTGGGGTTTGCGCGGCACCCTTCGCAACTTGGCCAGCAGATCGCCACACCACGGGCCTCCGATTCTCTGTGCATAGCGGTTGTTCTATGTCGGCTCACTCAAGATTTTCGATGTCGCCAGGCTTCCAGATCTTGTTTAACGCGGCTTCGGCCGGGCCGTAGAGCCTAAGGACCGCGAAGAAGCCTCGGCGTGGAGCGGTCGCGAGCCAGTTACCTTCCTTGCCTAGGCCGCTGCGGCAACGGCCACGAACTGACACCCGACAACCTTGTGGTGGCTGAGCGCGGCGCCCGCTGGCATTGCCGTCAATGCGGGGCCGATCGTGCCAATGCCTGGCGGCGCAGGGGGGGGCCGTAGCTTGAGTGCTCAGGTGGCTTGCGGCGCCTATAACCCTCGTGCACGTATTCCCAAGGGTATCGATGCCCTATCGCTGGGGTATCACGGGGGTATCAACAAGGGTATCAAAGGGGGATTCCACTACCCTTATTTGCCCGTCTTGCCGGGGCTGCTCCCAGGCAAGTGTCACGAAGATGCGCGCGCCGTTCTGAGATTCATCGGTGAAATCCCGGGCCGGCTCGTGATCGAGCACGGCCCGGGTGTTTCACGATCAAATTTAACCGCTAGTCGGCTGCGCCTATGACTTGCACGAGCTTCTTGATATCCATCAAAGGCAACGGGGTTTGCCGGATGCTGAAGATTCGGATTCATATCGTTCGACGCTCCGCCGGGGAAGCGCTTGATGTTCGGAAAATCCACGATGGATTTGTCAAACTCCCTCAGCGGGCACCGACATCAACGAAAGAACCCAGCCATTGTCATAGCCGGCATAGCGGCCGGGCGAGGTGGTCGGGATGCGCGTGCTCACCGCACCGTTGAACGTCATGTCGTATTTCTCAAACGGGTCCATCGTGAGGTTGTAGGCCGAGCCAATGCACCGAGATCCTGCTTGGGACCGAGCCAGGTGTCCTTGGACGTATAGAGGTATTTCCAGGCGATTTTGAGATCGGGGTTCGCGGGATCGCCGCCGATGTCGGCGCGAGCGCCGGCGAAGGTTTCACCGTCGATATAGATCCATCCGTTGCGTGCGGAATGCTTGGCCTTGCCCATGATGTAGGCGCTGTTGTCAATGCTGTCGAAATAGATCGGCTTGCCGTCATTGTCCTTCCATGCACCGTGAGGCGGCGGGGTGAGGCCGACCATCGTCGCCAGCGTTGCCCAGCAGTCGATGTGCGACATCATTTCGCCATAACGTGCGCCGGCCGGAATCTTGCCGGGCGCCCACATGATGCCGGGCACGCGGAAACCGCCCTCGAACGGCGAGCCCTTTTCCCCACGGAACGGCACGGTGCCGGCGTCCGGCCACGCATCCTGCCACGCGCCGTTGTCGGCGGTGATGATGACGATGGTGTTGGGAGCCTCCGCACGGATCGCGTCCATGATGCGACCGATGTTGGAGTCGAGTTCCATCATGGCATCCGAATAATTGCCGAGGTGCGATTTGCCAATGAACGCCTTGGCGGGAATGTTCGGGTTGTGCATCTTCATGAAATTGACATCCATGAAGAACGGCTTGCCCCCTTTGGCGTGCGCCTTGATGTATTCGACCGCTGAATCGGCCTGACGGACGTCGAATTCATGCAGGTAGTCGTAGTCGATGCGCGCGACCTTGGTCGCGGGTTTGCCGGCGGTGCCTTCCCATTCGTATAGGTTGACGATCTTTTGATATTCGGCCCAGTAGGCGGGGTTGTATTTCGGGAACCACGGATGCGCGAAGCTGTCCGTGTCGTCATAGGTATAGACGCCCGGATAGTAGGCGGCGAACTCCTTCATTTCGTCGAAGCCATGTTCGATCGGGTAGAACTTGGGTTGATCTCCCAGATGCCACTTGCCCGAGAAATATGTCGAGTAGCCGTTCTTCTGGAAGAACTCGGCGATCGTCGGCGTGGTCTTCGTTAGGCCGTTCGGGTCGCCCGGCACCACCACGACCGATAGGGCCGAGCGGATCGGGATGCGTCCGGTCATGAACGAGGCCCGGCCCGCGGTGCAACTCGCCTGGCCGTACCAACTGGTGAAGACGGCGCCTTCCTGGGCGACCCGATCGATGTTCGGGGTCGGATGGCCGAGGTTCGCGCCACCACCATAGGCCCCGAAGTCGTTCCAGCCGGTGTCGTCGGTCATCAGCATGACGATGTTGGGTTTTTTCGATTGCGCCCATGCCGGCGCCGCCGCAAGCATGCAACAGAGCGGGACTGCCGCTAGTACCCATCCCTTGACGATGCATTTCATCGAATTTCTCCCTGGCTCTGCATTTATTTATTGTCTGCCGAAGACACAGCAGCATCGTTCTATAGTATGAAACCAGGCGGACCAATTGGACCTTGGTCGCACCAAGTTCTCAGTTAGTAGCTTCAGAACAGCGCTGTGTGGCCGGGGAGTCGCCTAACTACGCATCAGTGTGCGCAAAGGCGAGCCATGCTTAAGCTAGAGTCGATAGGACTGTGAGCGACCATTCAAGATGGCGCCTTTCGACCCTGTTGCCACGAGTCGCGAACATCTGCCACCTGAATGTCTGCTCTGCAGCAGACAATTTCGTGCGGCGAATTTCCGCTTCTGACCGCCTGCTGCCTGACACGGCTCCCGGGACCGGCCATTCGGCTACCGCTGACGCGAACGGGTAAAAGTGACCCAAACACGCCAGTGGTGAACGGCAGGAATCGGGCGACCGAATCCGTCGCTTCCGCAGTTCAAACGCCATACGTGCCGAGGACGTTGGCTCAGCTCTGTCGCGAACACTCGGCGCTGGCGGCGTAATCTCTCCGGCGCGCGCCTGCGCACCCCGATAACCGGTTCCGGCCGAGTCTTCTCAAGACGGAGTCGGTGACGTCCCAAAGCGATTGCTGCACCGCAATAGCAGTCCGTAGATGGTACCAAGGTCCAAGTGTCAAGGGCCTGTCTCCGGCGCGAAGATGGCTATCCGCAACGCCTTGGAAGTCGCGAATGTTGCCGCGCTGGCCTTCGAATCGTCTCGCCGCCTGCACGAGTCTCCGATTTACGGAGCCTTGCCATTCGAGGGGACGCAGGATTGCCATCCAACAAAGAAGGAAATCACGATGAGCTGTTCACTTACCGCTCGCCGGTGGATGCCGGTGATCATGTCGCTCCTTACCACAGTGGCGTTGTTTCCCGCTCTCGCCGCCGCACAGACCACTAGTACGAAGCCCAATATCATCCTGATCGTTTCGGACGACTTCGGCTATGGCGATGCCGGCGTCTATGGCGGCGGCGTTGGACGCGGCATGCCTACGCCCAGCCTGGACCGGATGGCGGATGAAGGCATGACCTTCTTCTCGTTCTACGCGCAGCCGAGCTGCACGCCGGGCCGCGCCGCGATGCAGACCGGGCGTTTCCCGAACCGCAGTGGCATGACCACCGTGGCCTTCCAGGGCCAGGGCGGCGGACTGCCCAAAGCGGAGTGGACCCTCGGATCACAGCTAAAGACGGCCGGTTACAAGACCTACTTCACCGGCAAATGGCATCTCGGCGAGGCGGATTACGCGCTGCCAAACGCCCACGGCTACGACGTGATGAAGTATATGGGTATCTATCACCTGAATGCCTACACCTATGGCGACCCGGCCTGGTTCCCGGACATGCCGGAGACGTTGCGCGCCATGTTTAACCAAGGTGACCAAGGGTATGATGAGCGGCAATGCTGGCGAGAAGGCCCACGAAGACTTCAAAGTCAACGGCGAGTATGTGGATACGCCGGTGATCGATGGCAAGGAAGGCGTCGTCGGTATTCCGTTTCTGGATGCCTATATCGAGAAGGCGGCGCTGGAGTTTCTGGATGACGCGGCGAAGCACCTGGACAAGCCCTTCTTCATCAATATCAACTTCATGAAAGTGCACCAGCCGAACCTTCCGCATCCCGGACTACATCCACAAGTCCTTGTCCAAGAGCAAGTACGCTGATTCTATCGTCGAGAACGACGACCGCATCGGCCACGTCATGGCTAAGCTACGTGCCCTCGGTCTGGACAAGGGCAACACCCTCGTGTTCTGGACCACGACAATGGCGCCTGGCAGGACGTCTATCCGGACGCCGGCTATACGCCGTTCCGCGGCACCAAGGGCACCGACCGCGAAGGCGGCAACCGCGTTCCGGCCATGGCCTGGATGCCCGGCAAGATCAAAGCCGGCAGCAAGAATCACGATATCGTTGGCGGCCTTGATTTCATGGCCACGTTTTCCGCGCTGGCCGGCATCAAGCTGCCGGAAAAGGATCTCGAAGGTCAGCCGATGATCTTCGACAGTTTCGATATATCACCCGTGCTCTTTGGTACTGGGCCGGATCCACGCGAAACCTGGGACTACTTCACCGAGAATGAGCTTCTGCCCGGGGCGGTGCGCTGGCACAACTACAAGTTCGTGTTCAACATTCGGGGAGATGATGGCGCACAGACCGGCGGTCTGGCCGTGGATACTAACCTTGGCTGGAAAGGCGCCGAGAAGTATATCGCCACCGTGCCGCAAATCTTCGACCTGTGGGCCGACCCGCAAGAGCGCTACGACCTGTTCATGAACAACTTCACCGAGCGCACTTGGTTGGGGCCGCTATGGGTGAAGAACTGCAGAAGGTGATGAAAACCTTCGTCCAGTATCCTCCTCGCAAGCTGCAGAGCTTGGGCTACACGGGCCCGTCACCATCTCGGACTACCAGAAGTTCGAATGGCTTCGGAACCAACTCAAGAACGAAGGCGTCCACATCACAATGCCGACGGGTAACTGATGGATCGCCTGCGTCCCCCGCCGATCACAAAGGTCGCGGGTGTGACGGTCTTAGGACAGACCGATATCGATGAGTTGAGTGGGCGGCCTTCGGGCCGCCCGTTTTTTCCGCCGCTCGCCTATGTCCGCTTCCGGCCAGCCAACTTCGATGGGCGACTGTCACGTCGTGGCCCGATCTGAGACGATCAACTCGACCCGTTTTCAGTGCGTCGCAAGCGCCTCCTGCGTCTTCCCGGGCCAGACGACCAGCCTCACGCCTTCCCGCAGCACCCTAAGATGCCGATACCGAATCACCTGTCCCCTTGCAGGTTGCTTCTCAGGTATCTATGATATACAAATATTGGTATATCTTATGGAGATTTATGCGGGTAGCGAAGTGGGGAAACAGCCTCGCCGTCCGCCTTCCCGACGCGGTCGTGAAGGCGTTGAAGCTGAAGACCGGCGACGAAATCGAAATCGTGGCAACCGGAGCACGACGGTTTGAGGTCGGGCGCGATCGCAGCCGGGAACGGGCTCTGGAGCGGCTACGCACGCTGAAAAAACCGCTACCCAAGGGTTTTCGTTTCGACCGGGATGAGGCCAATGCCCGGTGATCGGTTCTTCGACACCAACATCCTGATCTACGCCTTCGCAGCTGGCGACCACCGCAGCGCCAGGGCAGAAGCGCTGATGGCTGAAGGGGGCGTGATCGGTGTGCAGGTGCTCAACGAATTCACCAGCGTCGTTCGCCGCAAGCTAAGCTGGGATTGGCCTCAGGTCGACGCAGCACTCGAAGTTATCGCTGAACTGATGGGGCCTGCACGCCCCCTCACCGCCGACATTCATACCCACGCAGTGAAGCTGGCTCGCGGCAGCACGCTGTCGTTCTACGATGCACTCGTTATCGCGGCCGCCGCCGATGCGGGTTGCCCCGTGCTGCTCACTGAAGATCTGCAGCACGGCAGGAAATTCGGCGGCGTGACGGTTCAGAATCCGTTTCTGGAGGAGACGTAAAGGAGACAAGCTTTCGATAGTCTAAGTAGCTTGATCGGCAAAGCAGTAATTTCCCGATCGTAGGTCCAATCCATCATCGGAGCGACCGAGATCCGCCGGTCGATTATTCCTGCGGATTTCTGCGCTAAAAGGCCTATTTTTCCAGTGCTTTCCATACTGCGCGTCACTGCGATGTTTCTGCGCGTTTAGGGGCGTTATTGAGTTGCAGAGGTGACATAGAGGTGACAAGAATAGCTTGCGCGAATTCTTCACGTGCGAAGTTTCGGCTGGCGACAAGGAGCTTTGCTGGCGATGTGCCGCCCGGCATGGACAGGACGATGTTGTGCAGCAGTTTGGAGGGTTTGCGTCCGGCGGTGCCGCGATAGGGGGATCTCGCTCGTGCGGCCAGGACATCGAGCTCCCAGTCCTCCACGACACGATGCTCGGCGTCTCCGCCTTTCAGCGTGACGCCCTCGTCGGTCTCCAACTCCAGTTCGCCGTGCCGGTCGATGTACTTCAGGTGCGCCACCGCCCCGGCGCTACTTCTTGCGCCTCCTGAGACTTTGACCATGACCTCGGGTGTTCGGCGCAGCGTCCGGACGACCAGGGACATCTCTTCGGGAGATAGCCGCCCATTTGGTCCGCGCCGCGCAAGGCTGACAATGTCGAGCAGTGGCTCATCGAGACCTGGGAGTGCTTTCCCCATATCCGCTCTCCCAGCTTCGAATGCTGGCGCGCAAGATGCTACGGATACGGTCGCGGACCGCCTCGCACAGCCTGAGCATGATGCGCGTGTGATCCGGGGTAAGGCCTGCTGAAGGGGCTGTGAGCTCAATGGTCCGGATGTTCCGACCCATGGTGGCCAGGTGCATCGCGATCCCCTGCAGCGCCTCGATTTCCCGATCTGGCAGCGGCGACAGCGACCGTAGATGCGCCCGGGTCAGCGTAGAGACATAGGAAGCGGCACGCATTCCACGGGCAGCCGCGCGCTCCCGCAGGAGCAGCCGGTCAGCCGGGAGAAGACGAATCGTAATTCTGGCGCCCCTCGCCTCCGCGGGGCGCGCAGTCAGTGCGAATTCCGGCGTTGTGCCGATGACCGCGCCCTCGACGAGCTGCTTGAGGAGCGCCGAATCTGAAATCCCGCGCGACGCGGCGAGTGCCGCGAATCGTTGCTTAAGATCCTCTGAAATCCAGGTCGAGAGATGCGTGCTGCGCCTCGTCACGCATGACATTTGAATCAAAGAGCGGACAAAAGACCACCCTCTAGATCGCTTCGATTGACCCCTAGACGATAAGTTTTTTTGGCGTTGTTGCGGTATTTGTGCGTGTTTCGCAGAGCCGGATCGTTGCGTTGGGGATCACATCGGCGGCGTGACGGTAGACAACACACAGCGCCGCGCTGAGACCCGGACGGGTCCAGGAGTGCCTCAGCGGGGGGAAATTCACCGTCGTCCGCTACCGCTTGATGGCCGTAAATCCTTTGCATGAGTGACGTCTCGAGTGAGAAGAAGACCGGCGGATCACGCGAGAAGCTTCGGCTGCACATTTGGTTCAAACAGCAGCCGAAAGGCTATCCTGCAAATTTGGGTCAATTTGCGCCGAAACTCAACAGACTTTTTGGTGGGCCTGCGATATTTCTGTCAATCGCGCTGCTGCGCGCAACCCGTGTCACCCGGGCGGGCGTGTGACCTACATCGGTGACTGCAAGAGCGGCGTCACGATCTGCTCGAGTCTGCTGGGTGTCCAGACCGGATTCTTGTCTTTCCAGCCGTCATCGGCCAGCTTACCTATGCGATCGATTGTGAAATTCACCGGCAGCCGCCAGATGCGTCCATAGCCCGGCGCGCTGGAACGGGACAGCAGACCCACGGGAAAACTCAAGGTCTGCGCGACCTGCCTGACCTCAGCGACCTTATCCTCCGGGTCTAAGCTGAAACCGAGTATCCGCAGTCCGGCCGCAGCGTGCTGGGCGGCATAGCGCGACAAGAGCGGCAGTTCGTCGCGACACGGAGCACACCACGTAGCCCAGAAGGTCAGGATAACCACCTGGCCCGTCAGATCCGTTGTGGAAAGAGTTTGTCCATTTAGCGTTACCAGCGTAGCTGCCGGTGCTTTCGCGCCGACGACGAGATCATTGGGCCACGCAGGTGCTCCATGCAGGCCATCCCAGAGCAGCAGCATCGTCCCACAGCCCTTCACGACCGTACGACGCGATACGAGCGCAGTGGTCAAATCAGGCTTACAGGGCATAGCTGACGCCGACGCTGACAGTGTACTGAGGAAACAGCTGGTAGCCATACAGATTGCTGTACACGGGAACCTGCACGAACCCAAAGACGTGAAATTTGGAAGACACCTGGGCGGTGAGACCCGGACTCAGGTACGCCACGTTACCGGCCGTACTTTGGACATCTGCGAGCGCGCCCTGGTCGGGCGACTTGTGCAGAAGGTTTACCTGAAACTGCGGAACCCATCGAGGGTTGTTTTCGTAGCGAAGCCCGAAGCTCACGGTCGTGGAATTGCCGGGTCGGTAGTCGTTACCCGGTTGGTCCATGTGGTGCTTGACCGCGCTTTGGAATTGTCCGTTTGCGAAGAAGTCGAAGTTCTGGCTGATGGCCTGGTAGTAGTACGCCCCCACGATGACATCGGTACTTCCAGTGCCAGGCTGCAGGCTCGCATCGAGGGGCTCCCCGGCCAGGGGACCCCCGTAAAAGGCGATGGCTGTGCCGTACTTGCCCGAAGGCAGCTTCACCCCAAGTTGGACGCCAAAATTGTTTGTCGGCAAGAAGCCCTGATAGCTGCCGACGATCTTCAGATCCCCGATGCTGGAGCTGTGTGAACTGCTGAGATCAGGCAGGGGCTGTGTCGAGTCATATTCGCCGTAAGTGGAGTGAGTTCGCACGACGTAGGGAACTAGCAGGGTGATATTCCAGTCCTGGTTGGGGCTGTAACTGATCCCGGTCGTGATATAGCGATTGAGCGTTTCATGCTCGAGCTCATTCCCATCCGGCACCGTGGTAACCGAGCGCGTGCCGCTGCGCAACTCATCCTGGTGGATGTAGTCATATTCAGCGCTGAACCGCCATCCCGTGGCGGCTGAGTAACCCATCGCAGCATCCGCGCTCAGCGTGCATCCGCACGTCGCACAGGCTTGCGCAAGTTGCGGAATCAGACTTGCAAATGGGGCCATCACGATAGCGCCCAGCGCACGAAGTGCCAACCGGTGCATCGGATTGCAGATAAGCGGCGTGCTCGGCTCACGCCCGAGGGAAACTAGCGTTGTCATTGCCTCACCTGATAAAGACGCAAGACCAGAAGACGTGCGCACGTGAAACCGGTTGGGAAACCGGCCTAAATGCTGCGGGCGCTGGATCGAATCAGGCTAGAGGCGGGGGTGCGCGTGGAGATTGCTGGCGGGGAGGTCCGAACTGGGCACGCGTCTGCGAGAACTGTGTGGGGAGCAGTAGCACCGACGCAATCGGTGTGGCGCTAAGTGTCGGGAGCGTCGGGAGCGGGGCCGGACCTGCGCTTTGCGCGTAGGGGCAAGTCGGATCGGGATGCGCGTGCCCAGAATGATGATGGCCGCCGTGATGGTGCATCGCGCCCGCGGCATACGAATCGCACAACACCACACCGAGCCGCCCGTCGATCGGCATGAGCATGAAGCCGGCCGGAACAAGGGCCCGCAGGCATAGCATCGCCAGTACTAGTCGGGCCACCCAGTCGCTGGGGCGTCGGAAGGTGGCTTCATTCATTCTGGGCCGCATTACCACCTGACGATGCCCGAACTGCGATACGGCATCAAGTAGGGTTTCGCCGTATGACAGAGTTAAAGTTAACTGCCCGGCGGGCGTTACGCGCTGACGCGCCTTGTGTAGCTGACTGCGGGTCAGCCACTCTCCCCGCAAATACACGCTACATCGTTGTATTTACCCGCGACGCTGCCGCCAGCACCATCGCTGGCGCGCGGACTTACGGTCTGGCTGAAGACGCTAATACCTTCGGGCAAGATGATGCCGTTCAGCCGGTATTGCAGGTCGTTATGGTCAGCGCGCACGTGCAGCTGCCCAAAGGAGTCCTGAACCACGGACGGTGCCTGCAGCAGAACCTGGTTCATCTGCACGTTCTCACCGCCGGGCTGTGCGGCAATCGCCTCGCTGGTGATGGTGTAGGTCGAGGCCCCCGTCTGGGTCTCGATCTCGGAACGCGCGGCATTCAGGCGTTGAGCCGTGACCACAATAGTCGTCAAGGGTTCGTTCGTGCTCGAGGCAGATGCCCAAGCCGGGGCGCTCGCGCTGGTGATAGAGGAACCCGACCCGGCGTCCTCGGCTTGAACCCGGCACGCGATCAGGAGCCCGACCGCTAGGAAAGTAATCGCCGTGTTTACACCGAGCGCTGTGGCCCGGCTTAGGGAATTGAACATGAAACTACTCCGCAAGAACTGATGAGACAACGCAGCGCGGAATCGCTCGCGCGCTGCATCTTCAGAATCGGGGTCAGTTCAGGCTTGCGGAGGACCGCGGCTGCGAGGCGTCGGGGTATCAGCGCCGACGATCGCATAAGCGGATTCGAGAGTCGGAGTTAATGCAACCGGAGAGAAGGCCAGGTCAAGAGCCGAGGCGGTTGCAGGGTTCGCAACTTGTGAGAACGCCTGACAGGTCGGGCACGTCCCGTTACGGGTGCTTAAGGGACGGGTGGGCGTCGAGGCCTCGCGTTACGGCCCTCACGACGGCTTCTGCGGCGGTGCCTCATTAGGCGTTCTGAGCTAAGCACGCCGCGCGCGCCCGCGAACGCCGCCCGGCATGTAGGCCAGCTTGCGCGGTGGCGCTTCGGTTCCTGTGACATACTGTACCCCCCTATATTATCTGGATCTACCCGAAGACATATGAGTCATACGATTCGAGAAAAGGCCAAGTTACTGGGCCGCGTACGGCGCATTCGCGGCCAGGTGGAGGCACTTGAGCGCGCGCTCGAGGCAGAGAAGGGTTGTACCGAGGTTCTGCAGCAAATCGCTGCCGTCCGGGGAGCCATGAATGGGCTCATGGCGAGCGTAATTGAGGATCACGTGATCACCCACATTGCCAGCCCGTCCATCAGTAGCAACTCGGAGCGGGCCAAAGGTGCTGACGAGCTGATCGACGTCGTCCGTTCTTATCTTAGGTAAGCAGGACACCGATGAACACACAACGGGGACACGCGTCGACCGTGACAGAGGGAGCGCTAAGCCGCACCTGTGTTCCGGCAGCCGTCAAGCACGGAGCAAGTCTGCACGACCACGACCACGATCACGATCACGATCAGGACAGCGGTCACGATCCTGCCTTTGAATGGTCCGAATTGCTCCGTATTGCGTTTGTCGCTGCGGCGGCAGCGTGCGTTTGGTGGCGCTTGTGGGAGCCACTCCCTGCGATCAGTCTCATCGGCATGGTGGGGTTGGCCGCAGGCGGGTGGCCCATCTTCAGGGAAGCCCTGAAGAACCTATTCGCGAAGCGAATGACCATGGAACTATCCATGTCGATCGCGATCATCGCCGCGGCCGCCATCTCGGAATTCTTCACGGCACTCGTGATTACGCTATTCGTGTTGATCGCGGAAGTGCTTGAAGGGATGACGGTGTCTCGGGGGCGGCGCGCAATCCGCGATCTACTGGACTTTCTGCCACGCGCGGTCTCCGTACGCCGCGGCGGGGCCGTGGCGGAGGTGGATACCGACGCGCTCGCCGTCGGTGATGCCGTTCTGGTGAACCCGGGAGGGCGAATTCCGGTGGATGGCACAGTGATAGCCGGGCATTCATTTGTCGATCAGGCCCGCATTACGGGCGAATCGATGCCCCTTGAGAGGACGGCCGGTGCGTCTGTGTTTGCCGGCTCGATCAATCAGTCCGGCGCGCTGGAAATTCGCGCTGAGCGGATTGGCCGCGATACCAGCTACGGCAAGATTATCGAGGCGGTGGAGCAGGCCGAGCGCTCGCGTGCTCCGGTGCAACGCCTGGCGGACCGCCTGGCGGGATATCTGGTTTACTTTGCCCTCGGCGCAGCGATTTTGACCTATCTGCTGACGAGAGACATCCGCTCAACGATTTCGGTGGTCATTGTGGCGGGCGCCTGCGGTATCGCAGCCGGCACCCCACTTGCGATTCTCGGAGCCATTGGTCGGGCGGCGCGCGCCGGCGCGATCATCAAGGGCGGATTGTTTCTTGAGCAGCTCGGCCGGGTGGACACCGTCGTGCTGGACAAGACCGGCACGCTTACCTACGGCCGACCGGAAGTCCGCGCGCTCATTCCGGCAGGCGGCACCGCAGCCGCGCACCTGCTGGATACTGCGGCTTCAGCCGAGCTTCGTTCAGAACACCCCTTGGGCAAGACGATCGTCGCGCATGCCCGAGCACTCGGACGCACTCTTCAGGAGCCAGAGCGATTCGGCTATACACCCGGGCGCGGGATCGATGCCGTCCTGGCGGGCGAGCTGGTCCTGATCGGCAACGCAGCCCTCTTGCGCGAGCACGACATTGCCATGCCGGAAAATGTCCGTGGCCGTCACCCGGAGGCCTCGGAAGTCTTCGTGGCGAGGGGCGGCAATTTTCTTGGCGCGCTCGTAATCGCCGACACGGTTCGCCCGGAAGCGGCCTCCGCGATCAAGGCGATCCACTCGATGGGCATTAAGACCATTCTCCTGACCGGGGACGCGCAAGCGGTTGCCGAGGTTATCGCACGAGATCTGGGCATTTCCGAGGTCGCGGCCAATCTGCTGCCGGAAGACAAGCGACTGCGCGTCAGGGCGTTGGTCGCCGAAGGACGTACAGTGGCGATGGTCGGAGATGGCATCAATGACGCGCCCGCGCTGATCGAAGCCCAAGTCGGCGTGGCCATGGGCTCGGGCACGGATGTCGCGCGTGAAAGCGCTGATGTCGTGTTACTCGGGAACGATTTGCTCAAATTTGTCGAAACCCTAGGGATCGCGCGCCGCACCCGCGGAATCATCTGGGCTAACTTTGTGGGCACGATTGGAGTCGACGCGCTCGGCATCGGGCTTGCGGCGTTCGGCTTCCTCAACCCCTTGCTTGCGGCGTTTATCCATGTCGCGTCTGAGCTCGCATTCATTCTGAACTCGGCACGACTGCTTCCGGTGCGCCCGCAGGACTGGTCGACACACCCGCGCGAATCTCAATCTGCGGTGAAGCTTCATGAGTGGTCGGCCTGAGCAGTCTTGGAAATCGCTGGCGATTGATTGGAGATTCTGGGCCTGTCTCGTTGTGTGCCTGCTCATCGCCGCCTTGGCGTGGCTGGGCGGCTATGACTAGCCAGCGCAACGGATTACTCCTCTGTTACAGCTCCGATGCCGCAACTCCGGTAGAGCCCGCGGAGCCCCGCTTGCGCCGATCACCCTCAGGTGACAAGCGTTTTGCGACTGCTCCAAGCTGTTGATTCAAAAAGTGCATTGGACATCGTCGGTCCAATCCACCATCGGCGCCACCGAGAGCTGACAACCAATGGTCTTCATTGGGCCTGATTCCAAGCTCAGGCGTTCGCGACCGCCCGCGCGCTCATCCGCTTTGGTGTCGTCACGAGTAGATCGACCTGCAGGCCGGCGCGGGCAGCGGCATTCACTAGGGCGTCGAGGCTAAATTGCTCGATCTTGCCTTTCAGCAACGCGTTCAGGCGTGGCTGAGTAAGACCGAGGCGCGCCGCTGCGCGAGCCTGGGTCATGCCGCTTCGTTCAACAAACTCCTCGATCCTGATCATGATCTCGGAACGCAGTGCAAGGTTTCGCGCTTCGGGCTCTCGGAAGCCCAGATCCCGGAACACATTCCGACTACCACGTACCATCTTCGTTCCTTTTGTCATCGTCGCTGTCTCCTTCGCTCTTCCATCACCGAGCGCAATCGGTCAGCCGCAAGACGAATCTCGTTTTGCGGCGTTTGGCGAGACTTCTTGTCGAAAGCACTTAGGGCGTAAATCGCCTCGGGAAATTTCGCCACGTAGAGGACCCGAACATTGCGCCGATGTCGGAAAACCCTGTAAAAATAGACATTCCCTCCGAAAAACAAAGGGCTTTGATCGATCGGAGGCTCTCAGTCGCACCCATGCTGGATTGGACCGACAAAGGCAATTCTGCTTTTTGACTCAAGCACTTAGGTCTATCAAAAATCTCGTGTCCCCTTTACGTCACCTCAAGTCCAAGCGCTATTGATAGGGTTATCTCAATACCGATATAATTGCGGTGTTTCTGCGGTATTTCCACGTATTTCGGGGCGTTTATCGTTGCCAAGGTGCAAGAATAGCTTGTCACCCGAGAGGCCCGCATGGCAACGATCTTGCACGCAGACGGGCGAATGGCTCGACACGCTATACAGCTGTTGTTCGCATCCGGAAAGGTGCGTTCGTGGTGCACCAGGAGGCCAAAACGTTCAAGCACCATTCGGCCGCGCTGACCTGGGCTAAACAACACGAGGTTGAATTGGAGAACCCGGATGTGCGCTCACAGGCTCATCACGGAACGCCACCGTTGCGAAGCTCATTCGTTGGTACATCGACACCTTTGAAACGCTTTCCAAATGGCAGAGAAGTGAGCAGATCACTTGGAGTTCTTGGAACGCATACCTTGGAGAAAGCGATGCTCTTACCCTGACAGTGCCAGAATTGGTAGACCACGTTCGTGCACCGCGCGCCGATGGGGCCGGGCCGGCCATCGTCGCCAGTGATCTGATCTGGCTTCGGGTTGTGTTTCGAGCGGCAAAAAGCGTGCAGGGTTTACCGGTTCGAAGTGATCTTATTCGAGAGGCACAAATCGCCCGCCGTGAACTTCTGGACTCTGAATCACCCGGGCAGCAAGCGCGCGCTCCTCGAGACCTCCAAATGCGCACCGAAGGTCCTTTTCCGTCAACGAGTCACCGGGTAATCTGCGTCCCGAGGCCGCACGGAGCCGTATCGCTAACTAAAGAATCACACTGGCCCACGTGACACATTCTGATCATTTAGACACTCTGCTCTACGCCTGGTTATCGGAGTCAGACAATCACAAAGCCCAGCTGCGATTCAGCAGCTATTTCCGTGCGGCATTCCCGGACGTATGCCGCTACATACGGTCGCTGCGAGTCGATCCGGAGACCGCTCAAGACATTTCCCAGCAGGCGCTCATCAAGTTTTTCAAACTTCTTGGAACTGAGCGGAGGGCTGCTGACGATCGGATTCGCATTGCAGGAACGGCACTAAGACCGCTCGACTTCGGCACTCTCCATTCACTGCTCGTGGAGGCATGGCGGCGGCAATTGGCCAATTTCAGAGATGCGGCTATCGGCTTTCGCATCGCCCATGAGCCGCAGAGAGCGCCAATGCCGTGGCAGGAACTACGCGAAGAGATCAACGGCCGAATCGAGCCACTGAGTCGGCAGGGCACCCAGTTCCTGGCGGAAGTCCGGACGCGTTTCGGGGCATCGCTGACTGCCCTACTTCGGTCTGCATCGCCTCAGCGGGTCGGCTCAGCGGCGCGCGCGGAGCACAAGCAATCTGGGTCCCCTGAATCCGACGGAGAGCTTGCGCAAGACCGCGTTAACGAGCAGATCCAGGGCTTTGTTAACGCGCTGCTGCAATACGCGCAAGGACGCGATTCTGCCCGTGTAGATAGTGACCTCGGTTGCCCAGGTGGCCTGGATTTCGTCAGTCGCACCCATACGGTGTGTGAAAAGCTCCCCGCGCTCGCCATCCCGTCTAATGGATTGCTGTACACCATCGCGAAAAGACTGTTCCTGGATGGCCTAAGACGTAAGCGACCTGAAAGCTCAGAGCGCATCGAGAATGTCGCTGACGATGAGGGGGGAAGCGTTCTCGAGGAGCTGGACTTTGACCGCTCGGTCCCACTTGAAGGTCCCCGGGTGACCGAATCTTGGTCTAACCTGACCGAGTCGGCCACCCCTGCTTCGGAATCGACAGAGAGTGAGGTCGGAGCCCGTTACAGGGGATTTTTAGAGCTCTTGCGTGCACCTCTCACGCGCGCAGAGGCTGCCCTGGCAGCAGCAGCTTCGAAAGATAAAGCGGAACCGGAAGCCGCGCGCGTGGAATCGCTGCGTGCAAAGTACGAACGCCTGCTGGCCGTACTGAATGCGCTGCGCGAAACCCCGCAGCCCACGGAGGAGGAAATTGCCAGAAGGCAAGGACTGACGCGCAATCAGGTCAAGTACGTCATCGAGCGAATTCGGGAAGAGTTTAGCTATTACTTTCCGGATCTGGCGCGGGAGACACGAGGACGTCGTAAGCGCCAAGACGCAGACTCCTGAGCCGCGCCAGTAGCGAGAAACGGCTGTGGATAGATCCAGTGAAATCCACCGAATTTTTCACCATTAGCGAGTTCCGGCTCGTCATAACTTCAGCGGCGGCGCATGCGCTGGCGTCGCGGCCCGGAAAGGCCGCCTGCAGACTTGCAGACCACAACCTATCTTACAAATCGCTTAAGGAGAAGGAACCATGTTGAACAAGAAATGCACATTGATCCCGGCCGCGCTAGTTCTCTTCGGCGTTTTCGGCGTGTCCGCAGCGAAGGCGGACGACTCGCGCTGTTATACCAACGCCAGTCTCAAGGGCACGTATGCGGCTGTTGCAACCTACGGCGCAAACGTCGCCCTCGCGCTTGCAATAAGGCATCTCGACGGCCAAGGCAACCTGACGGGGACATTTACTCTTAACGCACCCGTCGAGGGATCGCCAACTGGCGCTAGGACGATAATCACCGGGACGCAAACAGGAACGTACTCGGTGAATTGCGACGGCACTGGTACTTTCACGCGTATCCTCACATCATCGACGGGTGTCGTTACGACCCAGACGGATGACTTCCTCATCACCAAGGCAACTGAGCGAGACGAGCGGCTTCTCGCCACCGCGCTCGAAGACGCGACGCGAGTGCCAAGTGCGCTCGTGCCGGGTGGACTTTTCGTGTTCCGTAGCTACACTCGCCGACCGGATTGAGGCTACCGCACTGCACGGCGGGAGCAACCGATCACGCTGCTACCGCCGTGCCACTG
Source organism: uncultured Pseudomonadota bacterium (assembly GCA_963806375.1). Classification (GTDB taxonomy): domain Bacteria; phylum Pseudomonadota; class Gammaproteobacteria; order Steroidobacterales; family Steroidobacteraceae; genus 13-2-20CM-66-19. The sequence goes on along the minus strand of CAWDXW010000002.1, from coordinate 232,001 downwards.
CGCTGGGCAGTCAAGTTGGAAGTGCATCCGCAGAGCTCGCTTGCCATTCCCGCATTCGCATTCGAGTATTCGCACGCGACCTTCGATTCCGAGCGTATGTCATGACCGAGGAGGCCGTGTATGACTCGTAGTCTAAAGTCCGGAAGCTTCGAGGACTTCGTGCGTTGGCTGGGAGAAGCCGGGCACGATAATGCGGATCTACTACAGCCGGATTTGCAGGTGCTCTCTGCCGCCCGGGAGGCCTGGCGGGAATACCAGTCGCTGCAACGCGCGCAGCGCGAAGCACTCGCCGAGCGCGTTCGGGCCGGAACATACTTTGAGGAGCTCGAGCTCATGGCGGCAGCGCATGCGGATCGCAGCCGCTGGCTTCCCCGGCTGCGTACACCGAACGGTTTTGCCATCTCCGCGCTCTACGCGGCCCCCAGCGTTCCCGGAGCGGCACCGGTCGGCCTGCTCGTTGAGTGTCCAGCTGATCTGATCGAGATGTTTAGAGGCCAGCGCGTTCACATTGCAGCCGGCGGACGTTGGGTGGAGGTCGGCGAGATTGACGTGGACGGCAAGGCGATGGGCGATCTGCCGGAGGGATTCGAGTTCACGCCGCCGTTTGCCTTCCGGGTCGGTGCTCTTGCTGAGCAACCGGCGGAGCTCGCCGAGACCTGACGAGCCGCCATGAACTTCACGCTTCTGCTGACCGACCCGCACGACCCGAGCGGATTGGCCCAGGCAGTCTTGGTACAAGCGAAGGTGCTGCAAACCTGCCCAGGCGGGGAAGACGTTACGGTCAGTTTTCGGCCGAACCGTTCAGACGACCTCTACGCTTCGGCCAAATCCGGCGCTCTGCTCGCCTATCGTATTCTCTTTGGCGAGGGGATCGTGCGCTCGCAGCTGGTCGTACGCTTCCAGCTGGGCGAGCCCCCGCGGAACGTCGTCGGGCGCAGTGCTGATCTGCTCTTTGCGCTGGCGATCATCTTGCAGGTATGCGAAGAGAGTGGCCAAGGCGCCCCGCCAGGGAATTCAGTTACATCTGTGGCCGCAACCGGAGTGCTGGAGGCCGATGGAACCGTGCGGGCGGTAGATCACGTCCTGGCCAAACTGCAGGCCGCCTGCGAGGCCTGCACAAGGCCCGCCACCATTTTCCTTCCGGCCGAGAATCGTGCGGAAGTCGATCTCGCTGCGCTCTCGCAACGGCATCCTCACCTAGAGCTGCGAGCAATTGGGCACCTCGATGAGGCGCTGGAGCAGCTGGGCATCGTGCTGGAGCGAGTGTACCTGCGCAATCCGTTCCGTGGCCTCGAATACTTTGACTATGAACACCGGGCGATCTTCTTTGGTCGAGATACCGAAATCCGCGAGGTTGTGGAGCAACTTGTTCGCCGCGAGGTAAGCGGAGCCCCTGGAGTCTTAGTCGAGGGCGCGAGCGGAAGCGGAAAGAGCTCGTTCATCCGAGCCGGACTGCTGCCGGCTCTCGTAAATCCCTCTTCACAGGCCCCCGCTGTCGAAGAGATCTTGCGCCGCTGGCCTGTTCGAGACAGTGTGCGACACGCTATCTGGGGAGTAGCCCGCCTCTCCGGTGCAGCGAACGAGGGACAGATTGCCCAGTCGATCCTTGAGTGCTGGCGTGCCCTTCCGGAGTTCGCGGCCACGCTACCCTCCAGTTGTGAATCCCTTGCAGCTCTGGCGGACGAACGTCAAACGCACTGGCCGCCCACGCACCGGTTCGTATGGCTGATCGACCAGTTCGAGGAATTGTTCGCGCTGGGGCTTGCGGAGCCAGTTATTGACGCCGTCGGTCGCTTTCTCCTCCGCTTGCAGTCGCAAGGGGTTTGGACCCTGGCATGTATCCGGGCCGATACGATACCTCTGCTCAAACAACACTCGACTCTGCGCGACGTGTTTGGAGCAGACGAGGGCCAATATTATCTGGACACGGTGAGGGGGACGGCGCTTGACGATGTGATCGGTCGCCCGGCTCAGGCCGCGGGACTTATGTTTGGTGTCACACCGTCGGGCCAACGCCTTGATCAAGTGCTTCGCGAAGAGTTGTACGCAACTCGTGAAAATACCCTGCCGCTGCTTCAGTTCACGCTGCAGGAGCTGTACCAGCGCCGCTTCGCCAGCGTGCTACGGTACGAGACGTACGAGGAGTTGGGTGGCTTATCGGGCAGCGTGGCAACCGCCGCGGAAGCTGCGTTGCAGCCAGATCGTGCTGAATCTGAGCAGGCGCTTCCGCGCATTTTCCGAAGTCTGGTGAGCGTCGACGACGAAGGGCGGCCCTCCAAGCGGTTCGCACCGCTGGTGGAGGTTGCGAGCGGATCTGCGCCGCGAAAGCTGCTTGAGCGCTTGGTGAGTGCACGCCTTTGCGTTACTGATCAGCACGATGGCTCAGCTGTAGTGGCTTTCGCCCACGAAGCGCTGCTGCGACCTGGCCGCGACTGCGGGACTGGCTAACCCAGGAGGGCGCCCTGCTGCAGGCCCGGGACCTGCTGATCGCCGAAGCACGTCGCTGGGGAAAACACGGTGAACGGCGAGACTAGCTTGTCACAGCCTCCGACCGACTGTCATCGAATCGCAGCGTTATCGAGGCTGACATACCTCTGCCCGAAGTCGCCCGCCGGTTTGCGGAGCAGTCAGCGATTAGGGCGAGGCGCGCAACCCGCGTCCGCCAGCTGGCGGTACTAAGCCTAGCCGTACTGGCCATCGCTGCATCGGGCGCGGGTTGGCTCGCCTCTCGAAAGCAGCATGAGGCGGAGCATCAAGCCGCAGAGACGCTGAAGGCGCAGTCGCGGCTCCTCGTCGAGGCCGCCGCGCAGCGCCTCAAGAACTCGGATGTAGCGGGAGCGCAGGGGATTATCGTTGAAGTGCTCACGAATCCTGAATTCGCGCAGGACCATACACCTGCCGCAATCAGTGTGTTTCAGGAAATCCGCGCAGCCGACGCCCAGCTCGCCGTGCTGTCCGGCCATGGCGATCTCGTCCAATCGGCCGCCTACTCGCCCGACGGCACGCGCATCGTCACCGCCTCCTTCGACAAGACCGTGCGGATCTGGAACGCGCGCACCGGGACGCAGCTCGCCGTGCTGTCCGGCCATGGCGGTTTCGTCAATTCCGCCGCCTACTCGCCCGACGGCATCCGCATTGTCACCGCATCCGATGACAAGACCGTACGGGTCTGGGATGCGCGCACCGGGGCGCAACTCGCCGTGCTATCCGGCCACGGCAACTCCGTCCGATCCGCCGCCTACTCGCCCGATGGCACGCGCATCGTCACCGCGTCACAGGACAAGACCGCGCGGATCTGGGATGCGCGCACCGGGAGCGCAGCTCGCCGTGCTGTCCGGCCACGGCAGACTCCGTCTGATCCGCCGCCTACTCGCCCGACGGCACGCGCATCGTCACCGCCTCACTGACAAGACCGCGCGGATCTGGGATGCGCGCAAGGGGCGCAGCTCGCCGTGCTTTCCGGCCACGGCGACTCCGTCCAATCCGCCGCCTACTCGCCCGATGGCACGCGCATCGTCACCGCCTCGGATGACAAGACCGCACGGATCTGGGATGCGCGCACGGCGCGCAGCTCGCGGTGCTTCCGGCCACGGCGATCTTCGTCGTAATCCGCCGCCTACTCGCCGGATGGCACGCGCATCGTCACCGCCTCACAGGACAAGACCGCGCGGATCTGGGATGCGCGCACCGGGGCGCAGCTCGCCGTACTGTCCGGCCATGGGGTTAGCGTCTATTCCGCCGCCTACTCGCCCGACGGCACGCGCATCGTCACCGCGTCCTGCGACAAGACCGCGCGGATCTGGGATGCGCGCAAGGGGCGCGCAGCTCGCCGTGCTGTCCGGCCACGACGACTGCGTCAATTCCGCCGCCTACTCGCCCGATGGCACGCGCATCGTCACCGCGTCCTGGGACAGAGACCGCGCGGATCTGGGATGCGTCGCACGGGGGCACAGCTCGCCGTACTGTCCGGCCACGGCGATTATCGTCGAATCCGCCGCCTACTCGCCCGACGGCACTCGCATCGTCACCGCGTCCGAGGACAAGACCGCGCGGATCTGGGATGCGCGCACGGGGACGCAGCTCGCCGTGCTCGTTCGGCCATGGCAATCTCGTCTATTCCGCTGCCTACTCGCCCGACGGCGTCTCGCATTGTCACCGGGTCCTTTGACAAGACCGCGCGGATCTGGGATGCGCGCACCGGAGGCGCAGCTCGTCGTGCTGTCCGGCCATGGCGGTTACGTCAATTCCGCCGCCTACTCGCCCGACGGCACCCGCATCGTCACCGCATCGGATGACAAGACCGCACGGATCTGGGATGCACGCACCGGGGACGCAGCTCGTCGTGCTGTCCGGCCATGGCGGAGCCGTCGGATCCGCCGTTCTACTCGCCCGACGGCACTCGCATCGTCACCGCCTCGGATGACAAGACCGCACGGATCTGGGATGCACGGCACGGGGGTGCAGCTCGCCGTGCTGTCGGGACATGATGATGTCGTCAATACTGCCGTTTACTCGCCCGACGGCACTCGCATCGTCACCGCGTCGTATGACAAGACCGCACGGATCTGGGATGCAGGCACGGGGGTGCAGCTCGCCGTGCTGTCGGGACATGATGATGTCGTTTCAATTGCTGCCTTCTCGCCCGACGGCACCCGCATCCTCACCGCATCGGGCAACACCGCGCGCGTTTGGGATGGACGCGTCCCAGCCAATATCGCAGCCCAGATCCTGTGGGATTCCTCGGCGGAAACCGATCCGCTGCCCCAGGCCGATCGAACTCAGCTAGGCCTATTGCCCGATGCCCGTGTTAAAAAATGCGGGACTCATGGATCCGCGTGCGATCAAGCGGCCGCTGCATTCTATGATCCAGATCGCCTAGCAGCCGGGCTCGCACAAAAGATGAACGTTGCCTATGTCGCCCGCTCGTCCTGTTCGCAGGAAATTGCCAAGACCGGGAACCGACCGCCAGTTTTCTATCAGGCGGGCCGCACTCTGTTGGCGAAGTCCGACGTGAAGGGCGCGAGGCTTCAATTCGATCTGGCAGTCTCTAAAGGTTATCGGGCCGCACGCATCGATCTTGCAAATCTCACGATGGACGCTTCCGCTGGTCGTGCAGCGTCGCTTTACCAAGACGCATGGCAGGAGAAAATACTGCGTCTACGCCAACAGAAAGAGTGTTCGCTCTCCAGCAAGCTCATCAATGGGAGGCGAAGGCCTCTACCGCCGAGCAACGCAAAGAGAAACTGAGGAATTTGAAGTCAGCGGCGGAGGCGCACGCTGATGAAATCGTGGCAGCGGTGAAGCGGGACACCCGTAAGCCTGACCCCGAAATCCGGATAACGGAAATCCTCGGCGTCATCGGCAACATCCAGAGGAACATCGACAATCTGGACGAGTGGATGAAACCCGTTGAAGTGGTTCCCTCCCAGAACAAGAACGACAAGGCGCGGATCGTACATGAGGGGCCCAGTGATAACGAGGGCTTGAAGTTGATGCAGATTCGCGTGAGCCGCGAATCTGCCGGTGCTACATTCGCGAGACGATGAAACCACAACGTTCGCAGGTGAGCAGCGGGCAGGACCTTCTCGATGCGAATCGTCGTTTCTACGACATGCTCTGGGCCGGTGCCCGTCTGGTTGAGCCGCAGAGGTTCAATACTTGGCCGCTCGTGAATTCGCTCCTGCCGGGGTCGAGCCGACGGCTCGAGGTGGCGCCGGGTCTCAGACCACGGCTGCCGATCGAGGGCACGCAATTCGTTGACATCAGCGCGTCGGCGCTGGCGAGGCTGCGCGAGCGCGGTGCGCTAGTAGCTCTTAGCACGGTGACGACGCTGCCCTTCGGCGATGATACCTTCGATTTGGTGTGCGCCCTCGATATCATCGAGCATGTCGAGGACGAGGACCGCGCGCTGTCGGAGTTGTCACGGGTCGCGACGCGCGGTGCGGCCGTGCTGCTGTCTGTGCCTCTGCACCCCTCGCTCTGGAGCCCGTTCGACGAGTTCGTCGGTCACAAGCGCCGCTATGAGCCGGCGCGTCTGAGCGCGAAGTTGGCGGAGCATCACCTCCTGGTGGAGCAGAGCGCCGTATTCGGGATGCAACCCCGCTCCTCGCGCCTGGTCGACATCGGCATGTGGTGGCTTACGCATCGTCGCGAGCGGGCCATGTGGTGGTACAACCAAATATTCATGCCGCTCGGATTGCGATTCCAGAAGAAGCTTCGGCTCGCGCCCGGCATGATCGCAACCGTGGGGGTCGACGAGATCCTGCTCCTGTGCAGAAGGGACGCGCTCCCCGCTCGCTGAGAATCAGGTCATACCGCCATTCACGAAGATGATTTGCACGGTGACGTAGGAGGCCCCATCAGAGGCCAGAAACGCGACCAGGCTGGCGACCTGCTCCGGTCCGCCGCACCCTGCATCGGGGCCGGCAGCCACGGCACGGGTGCAGTGATGCCAGGGTTGCCTCGACCGCGATCTTGCGCTCGAGTCAACCACTCCGTGAGCTGAATGGCACGTGCCTGGCGAGGGCGGCCGAAAACAGGAGGGCGAGAAAAGTGCCTGGCGCCACCGTGGAGCCGAGGGCGGCGAAGACAGGCACCGTTGACAGTGACAGTATGCCGAAACCGATAACGGTGCTGAGATTGGCCACTACCAGTGACTCGAGCGTGCGTGCCGCCGCTTCCGCGTCGGTGCCCGCCGGCTCGCGATCGAAAAAGAGCGCGTAGTTCGAGCCAATAGCTACGATGAGGAGCAGCCCGATCAAGTGCAGAATCGTCAGCGCGTGACCGGCAAGCGCGAAGCCTGCCGTGACTGCGAGCACCGCGAGTATCAGCGGCGCGATCACCCGTGCCACGCGTGCCACGGAGCGCAGATACACCAAGAGCAGCACGAGGATTACGCCAAACCCAAGGAGCGAGAGGCAGAGAGCCTCGGAAAGGTAGTCGGAATACAGCGCATCGGCCTCCTCGCTGAGGTTGAGTACCGTGGCCTGGATGCCCTGCCTAGCAGTCGCTGCGATCGCGCGCGTCACGCGTGCTTCGTCGACGGAGCGCGCGTGCGGCCCCGTGGGTGCGGCCTGGAGCGGTAACAGACCGGTCCACTCGTCACCATGATGGACGAGCAGCGCATCGATGGCCGATGCCAGAGACGTCCCCTCGAGATCAGATCGGCGAATAACACCGGCGGTGCGCGCCGCCTCGACATCGACTAGGAACGGCTGCAACCGGGCCGCACGAATCGGCAGCGCTGCCACCGCGAAATTGAGGCGCTGGGCCAAGTCCTCGGGCGCAGGCAGACTCGCACGTCGCAGCTCCTGGGTAGCCGCGCTTGGCAGGTAGCGGCTTGGGCTTTGGTAGCCGGCGATCGCCCCACTCGTGACCAACGCATCGAGTGTCGACTCCAGAGCTTCGCTGCCTTTCAGCACCTCCTCAGGGTTCCTGCCGTTCACGATCACGAGCGTTGCGATGTCCGGCGCGCCGAGATCGCTCCGCAGTTCGGCATCGAGAGTCTGTTCAGCGACCGGCACCGGGCTCAAGGCGGAGAGCTCATGGGTCCAGAGTCGATGCCGATGAGCGAACAGCGCGAGGCCGGCGATGACGGGCAGCAGCCAGAGAACGCCGCGGAAGGCGCGGATCGGTGTCAATGCCCGCGCGATCGCTCGCCCGAGCGGCACCGCGCCGCTGAGCGTGAACTTCTTCGGCAGCAATCCGGGTAACACGAATCGGGTCGTGAGACCGGCGGCGAGCAATCCGGCGATCGAATAGACCCCTAGTTGTGAGAGGCCCGGAAAGGTGGACGGGACCAATGCGGCGAAGCCGCAAATGGAGGTCAGCATGCCGAGTCGTACCGTCGGCCAGAACGTGGCGGTCCACGCCGCCACGCCCCTGTCTGCAGCGATGCCCGGTTGTCGCTGAATGAACAGATACACCGAATAGTCCACGGCCTCGCCGATCAGGGTGACGCCGAAGCCCAGCGTCACCCCATGCACGACACCAAACCCGAGCGCAACGGCAGCGACTCCAGCCAGCGCTCCGGATACGACCGGCAGCAGGCCGAGCACGAGCGCCACTAAAGAGCGGTACACGAACAACAGAAATATGGCGATGACAGCCGAACTCAGCATCGACAATCGAAGGGCCTCGCTCTTAATCGTCGCGCGACTCTCCACCGCGAATACGCCGGGGCCCGTCAGTCGCAGCTTCGCGCGCGCGAGTACCGGCGAGCTGACGGAGCGCTCGGCGTCGGCCGCGGCGAAAGCCCCGTGAATGATCCGGATGGCCCGTTCCTGGGCATCGGTGTCGGAACCCTCGGCGCGAGTTTCGGCGAGCAGCAGTGCACGGCGCCCATCGGCGGACACCCAAATTCCGTCGACAGATCGAGGCCGGCTGGCGGGCTGCTCGAACTGCGCGAGCGTCTGCAGCGTCTCTCCGGTGGGATCGCGCACGAAGAGGTCTGTGACTAGAAGTCCCATTGGCGACGACATCAGTTCGATTCCATCGGCGATTGCCGCGCGTAGGCCGGCGATCGTGAAGTGCTCAGGCGTTACATGCTCACTCAGCAGGTACCGATGAGCGAAAACGAACTCGCGATCTCGATCGAGCCCGACGAGTTCGCCGTTCATCACCTCGCGGAACGCCGGATCTCCCCTGAGTCGACTCGCCACGTCCTTCGACAGGCGTGCTCGCGTCGACGCGTCGGCACCCTCAATGTCGATGAGAATCAAGCGTGACACCAGCCCGTCGCGCAGCTGATCAACCAGGATCTGCTCGGACCTCGACGGTGCTCTCGGCAGGAATACCGACATGTCCGCTGTGTACCGGGCGCGCACGGCAATCAGGCCAGCAACGACTACCAGCAGGGCCCAGACGCCCAGGCTCAGAATGCGCCGCCGCATCACGAGTCGGGTAGTTCGCTGATCGTCATCACAGAATGATCGCCGCCAGAGCGATGAATCTCGACGACGCGGATCATGTCACTCGCACCGGAAATCCGGATCTTCGTGATCACGCCGGCAAGCTTCGCATCGCGTGGGACGAGCTCGAGGGTCCAGCCATCCACAGCGGGCGCGAAGGCGACACTGTAGGTTCCATTCAGCGCGGTAAGATCTCCGGCCAGCGTCGCACGGATGCTGTCGACCAATGGGGCGATCTGCGGATAGTCCCGCAGCGGCAGCGCATATGCACGTTTGCCGCGCAGGATGCTGAGCTCGCCGTGGTCGAGGATCAGACTCTCGGATCGCGGTGTGAGTGTGCGTTTCTCCAGATGATCCGGGGCGTCGTAAAAGAGCTCGCCCGAGGCCTCGAGCGGACGATCCAGTATCGCGATGAATTGCCGTTCCACGAAGCCCGCGTGCCTGTGCTGCCGCTGCGCCAGCTTCTGCATCAGCTGCACGAGGCCGTCATCGGCATCTGCTGCATCGACGCGACCGCTCGGCGCAGCAGCGATCAGAGCAGCCGCCACGATTGCGAAGCTTCGTGCCGCTCGCCGGCCGCGGGCAGTAAATTGGAACATGCGCGGCTCAACCTCGGGTGGCCGCGCGCGGCGCGGGCTCTTGCCAGTGCCTTGAGCACCGACCGCGGCAGCTTGCCCGTGGAGTTGCGTGGACTGCGCTCCACAAAGAGCAGGCGCGGCAGGAGCGCCTCTGCCGCAACTTCGGGCGCCAGTAAATGCGGGCCACCTTCACTGTCTCAAGGACTCTTGGCCGGAATCGTAACTCTGGAGGGCATCAATCGTCGCTTTCGACGTTCTGGGAAGACCGGCGAATCACCCAAGTTACGGCAAATCCGCCCGACCAGTAGCTATTCGTTTTCACCAGCGGGCTTGAGGCAAAGCTCGCGCCACCGAGTGTATCGTGACGCACGTAAAAGCCGTACCAATGGCCTGGGAAGCGACGAGTGAGGGAGACGAGCGTCTGGGTGCCCGCATAGCCGCCGTGCGCTTCGTAGGCGGGCCGCTCAGCGGTCGCGTATTGCGGGCTGACCGTGTAGAAATAGTCGTTGTAACGGCGGTCCGCGAACAAGGGACCGGCGAGCAACCCGAGCTTCCAGCCCTCGGAGCCGCGAAACTGGGTGATGTCGAGGCTGATATGCGGCTCCACGAACACACCGATCATACGTGGGGAGGCCTCGACCGTAAGCGCCGCGCGGGCGGGCAGCCGCAAGTCGAGCTTGAATCGCTCATCGCTGCTGCGCCACAGGTGTACGTTGAGGGAGCCGCCCATTTCCAGCGTGGGTCTCAAGTCCGGCATGCCCTGGCGCGCAGAATCGTTGCGCACCGGCGTGGTACCGTTGATGCTCAGATTGAACTCGACCCGGTCTATATGGAACAGCCGCCCGCGCGGACCCTCGCGATCCGACTTGAAGATCTCTCCGCGGTAGACGAAATAGGGCACCGGAATGGGGTATGCGTGCGTCGTATTCGAGCCGCGGTAGTCGTTGAACACGAGCACACCCGCGCCGAGTCCAAATTCCCACAACGGCTTCTGATCCGCCCGGGCGGGACTTGTCACTGCAGTCGCCAGCATCGCGATGCACAGCAGCACGCGCACCGCTTCAGGCAACGGCGGAGTCCTGCAAGGCATAGCTAATCAAGTCGGGCGCACTACCGCTTGGCCTTCTCATCGCCGCCCACGCTCGGCCATTTCCGGTGCTCCCGCGCCACTTGTGCGGCATCGTCGCGGATGCCTTTGGGGTTGGCAACCGGCATTGGTTCGAAGACTGGGATGTCCGACGGAACCACCCGATTCACGGCGATCGTCCGTATCCGTCGTGGTGGGGTAGTCCTGCACCGCGAGAGCCGAACGTTCGCGTACCGTTCCGCCGCCCTCAGCTAAGCGAAGCACCGCGAAGTCGATCTTGAGGATCCATCGGCGCTCACCCACGTCAGCAGGTAGTGCCCACGTTCGCCGAGCTCGTCCGCTGGTACATCGATAACTTCGCGACCGTCTCGAAGTGGCAACGAAGCAAGCAGGCGCACCTCGAATTCCTGGAGCGCCATACGCTCGGCAAGACCAATGCACTCAGCCAGTTGATCGATCACGTTCGCTCAAGGCGCGCCAAGGGCGCCAGAATCGGCGACCGTAGCGAACGACTTGGCATCGTCCATCGATTGGATACTCATCACGTCAGGGATTGGACGCGGCCGGTGGACTTGCGACGTGTCTTTTCCCTAAGCAGATTTTACAATTGGCATTTGGAGCCGAGAGGAACGATGGCCTGACGATGTTCTTCGTCAGGCATTTGGGGAGCGCTGCTTTGTGTTGCTACTCTTCGCACCGACGAGGCCGACACGATTCTCTCTGATATGAGGTAAAGGCGCTCCGTCCGAATGTCGGCAATTGACCCTATGCAGGCCGACACCAGTGACCGCTATTGGGTGCACCAGTTACTAAGCACAGAAAGCGCGGACATGCCTATTCCGAAAGGAAAGACCCGTGAACAGTGCGTCGTTAAGTACCCATTGATGGACGACGCCGACGTCCAACATCTAATACGGGCGCGCCGGTCCGATCTGCGGTGCGCGTACTGGCTCGGCCATGCCGTAGAACACGACAAGCCCGTGGCCGCCACAACGGGTCGAAACGCCCTCATCGGGCGTGCCGTAGCATGACCACTCATCCTGCCAGTTATTTGACACCCAGACGTTACCGGCGGGATCGATGGAGGCATCAACCAACAGCTGCATGCCACCACCCTTGTAACCGCCGGGCGGGGAAATCGGGTCGCCGGTCTTCATGCCAGCCGGACAAGTTTCAGTCCGGGCACCGCATAGCTCAGTGATGCCGCCGCCTGGTGCGAAGTTCGAAATCCATGCATGGTCGTTGCCGTCGATCGACACGGCCCAGGCACCCCAGATGCTCCCCGGATTGAAGGGCGATCCCGGTGCAGGGCTGCCGTCGGGGCGCAGCATCGACACGCTTCCCAAGCCGGGATGAGAGATCAAATCTTTTAGCGCAACCTGATCCATCGCCGAGAGTGCTGCCCCACGCAACTTGAGGTCAAGAAGGCGCAGCTTTGTTTCCAGAGTCATTCCGGAGCCCATCGTATTGGTAACCCAGGCATTGCCACGGCTGTCGATTGCCATGCCCTTACCGCTGCCGCCGCCGGTGGGAAACACCTCGACTTTACTCGGGTCACTTGCTGGGAAGCGCGTGACGGTGTCGCCGATCGCGTTGGTGATCCAGATTCGGTCCTGCTGGTCAATGGCCAGGGCGAACGGACCCTTCAGCTTGCAGGGACTATCCCTGTTTGGCTTCCCATCCGTTGATTGGCAAAAGAACTTCACTTTGCTCGGGTCGCCCTTGGGCATGTAGACGACTTTGTCGTCACCGAAATCCAGTGCCCATACATCCCCATTGGGAGTGACGATGATTCCCTGCATCGTGCGAAGCTTGCCCCCGAAATTGTAGCCCTCGGGCGGTGATAGCGGCTTGCCGCTCCTGTCGAACAGCGAAATCGTCTGGCCGCTGGTGTTGTCCACCCAGACGCGGTCGTTAGCGTCGATTGCCGTGCCGAAGCCGGGACCAAGCAGGCCACCGCCGGTAAATCCGGTGGTCATTGGCGAAAGCGGCCTTCCGTTCGGAGCGAACTTCGATAAATTGCCGGGCCACAAGTTGTCGTGCCCCTGCCATCCTACGAGGAAATTGTCGCCGCTCCAGGCATTGCCTTCGCTGTCGAACATCACCTTGGCACCGCCGGCGTTACCGCCACCGGAGAACTTCAGCGGCAGGACCCATGCACTCGGGGCGAAGTTCAGATAGGGCATGAACGGCGTGGGGCGCAGGTGCTTGCCCTGCCGCACCGGATAGAACGCGTTCAGCAGCCCAAAGACGCGCTCCGGCTTGTAGGCCATGTTGTGCGCGATTGAGATCGCAGCGGTGAGCGTATCGGTCGGCGCCTTGCCATCCCGCCCAGTCGCGGCGCCGAAGAAGCTATTGCAGGCATCCGCCTTCACGCGGGTCGTGCAGCCGGCCATCACGTTGGCGAGCGTGGCGAAATTTGCCATTGTCGGCGTCTCGGTGCTGTTCAGCCCGTCCTGAATCATGCCGCCGTAGCCGCCGCTCTCCAGATCCACGAAGTTGGGCACGTTGCCCGCCGCGATGCGGAGGCCAAGGGCGTGGCCCTTGATCGCCGTACTATTGATGAATTGGTTGTGAGTCCAGACCGAAGCGATGGTCGTGAACTCGTTGATGGTCACTTTAGCCGGGGCTTTGCCGCCGACGACCGTCAAGAGAGTGATAGCCGGGTTGTCGCCGCCGGACTTGTCCAGGGCGGACTTGCCGCCTGTTGCCACCAAATATAGGCTCGTCCCCGTCGCGGGTGCCGCGGTTGTGCTCAGACTGAATTGACCATTTGCGTCGGTCCTCGCTTGACCGAGCTGAGCGGGCGCGCCCGCACTCGCGGCCCATAACGTGACCGTCGAATTGGCAATTGGTCCGCCTCCGCCCGTGACTTTGCCATTGATGCTGTCGGCGGCAGCCTGCTCGGCCACCAACGCGCCGGAGAGTAGTACAGCGATGGCCCGCAGATTCAAAACATAGGACCGCGCGCGACACCCTTGGGCTGGCTCGGAGCCGACCAAATCGTGCTGCTGCCGTCGGCGCCCGCAGCGCTCCAACCTTGGTCTAGGCAGTGGGCTCATGTCGTACTCCCTTCGCGAGTGTGCGGGTAGCTTTCTTGAGCGCTCTCCCCACATTGCTGTTTATGCGAATCCAAAATGGGTCGCATTTAAATCAATATATCAACCTGGGAAACTAGGTTTATTGGACCTAAGGCCAGTGGCATGCTCACTCCCGAGTCTGTTAGGCGCCATCGTCGGCGGCTGCGCGCGACTTGCCAGTATGCAATGGCGCACCGCGTCAGAGTTCGCGTACCAAGGTTAACGACCTTTGGTTAGGCGAAGCAACTTCGCCAAGAGCTAAAACAGGTCTGTTTCGAGCACGACGGGCTCAATTGCAATCCTCAATCGTCCCCGTGGTACTTCTCCCCTGCGGTTACCTCGACGGCGAGTCGATTTTCCGGCGGCGGAACCGGACACATCACGTACGAATTCACCGAGCAGTACGGATTGAACGCTTTATTGAAGTCCAGCACGGTTGTCCCGTCTTTTGGCATTGGCGCGTAGAGAAATCGTCCCCCGCCATAGGTCTCCCGCCCGTTGGTCCGATCTTGAAACATTACGAAGAGCCGACCCTCACCGGTGAAGGATTTCAATCGAACGATGTTGCCGGCCCACTGGAACGTCACCTCTCCCAACGATGTCATGGTTTCTTTGGAATCCACGTGAGTCAGCGGCACGGGCACCTGTTCCGGTTGTGCATAGGCGGTGAACCGCGCTTTCACGCGGTAAGCACGGTGGATGGGAAACCAACTCGTACCGGTGAATCTCGCAATGGACGGATTTTCCGAGTTCCGAACCAGTAGGTAGAAGTCACCCCCAATAACCCGAACGGCAAAGCCATAGGTGCCAACTTTGACGCGTCCGGAGCCGGAATTTGTCGAAAGCTCATTCATGGCGGCAGCCGCTTGGCCGTCGACGGTGGCTGCGACGCCCTCCGCCGGCTCGAATTTAACGGCCCCACCTTCCAGAATCACCGTGCCGAGCCGCTTTGGCGCCCCCGGCGGCATAGGCAAGGTGGAACTGGGATCGCTTCCGAGCGTTGTCGCGCCCTGTTCAAGCTTGAGACGCCCGATCAGTTCGAGCCAACCGCCCGTGCGCACGTCCTTGTCGAAGTCGTCTCGCCATTTCTGAACCCCAGCGACATATGCAGTGTCGCTCGCATTGCCAACAGGGGTTAGCAGCAATAGCGAAAGAAGTGACAGTGCGATCGAGCGCGGCCCCAGCATGGCGCACGATTCTCTCTCTGATCGACCAAAGGCGCAAAACATCTGCACAAGCGCCATGCCTGACTGCCGCCCACAACGCGCCGGGTCGCAAAGACCCAAGCATTGTCAGTCGGGAGTACCTGACCGGAACTCTTCCAATGATCGCCAACTGGGCGTGGCCGTTTGTGACTTGTTTCTGCCTGTCACTACTGGCGGCTCTCGGGTTGCCAACTCAGCAACGAAAACTCGTGCGCTCGTCACTGCGACAGGTTCATCTTTGCGCAGAAGCGCTTTAGAGGAGAGTTCGGTGTGTCCTGATCACGGCCGCGCATTTTTTGCCGACACGGCCGTGGCGGATCACCCGTGAACGTCCTATTCTTGCGTACCGGGGAGTCGGCCTTCGCGCTCGACCTGACAGTAAGTCAATGAAGAGGCTTCGCGATGCGCATCGCGACCTACAACGTCAACGGCATCACCAGCCGCCTGCCAGTGCTACTCCGATGGCTCGAGCAGTCGCGCCCGGACGTCGTTTGCCTGCAGGAACTCAAGGCTCCGCAGGAGAGGTTCCCACAGGCCGCATTCATGATGGCAGGCTACCACGCAATCTGGCACGGTCAGAAGAGCTGGAACGGAGTGGCCATTCTCACACGCGAGGCCGCGGTGGTAGAGATTCAGCGTGGCCTGTCCGGTGATCCTCAGGACGTGCACAGCCGCTATCTGGAGGCATCGGTCGGGGGTTTGGTCGTCGGGTGCCTGTACCTCCCCAACGGCAACCCTGCTCCCGGTCCCAAGTTCGACTATAAGCTACGCTGGTTCGAACGGCTGAACGTGCGTGCTGCAGAGCTGATCGCGAGCGACGCGCCCGTCGTGCTCGCGGGCGACTTCAACGTGATTCCCACGGAGTTCGATGTCTACAAGCCGGAGCGCTGGGTCGAGGATGCCCTGTTCCGGCCGGAAACGCGCGCTGCCTACGCGCGTTTGCTAGCACAGGGCTGGACGGATGCGTTGCGCAAGCTGCACCCGAGCGAGCGCCTGTATACGTATTGGGACTATTTCCGCAACGCCTATGCGCGCGACGCGGGTCTACGCATCGACCATCTACTGACCAGCCCCGCGCTGAGCGGGGCGCTCAGTGCAGCGGGGGTAGATAGGCAGGTACGCGGCTGGGAGAAGAGCTCCGATCACGCGCCAGTTTGGATCGAGGTGCGTGATGAGGCGATCGAAGCTGCGCGGTGACGTGGATTCCCGCGTTTCGACTGCCGGCGCACGCGAAAACCTTAAGCTAGCCGAAGATGGGTAACAGCCAACTCACCGGTGACTCCAAGGCTGGCAACCGCAGCATGGCGGCAATATGCCTTTGACCTCGAGGCCTGCCTTAGCGCAGCACTCCAGCGAGCCTTGATAATGAACATTCAAGGAACTCCACTGCGCAATCTCGCCGCAAGACTTTTTGCGTTATCCCAGGCTGCTCCCGCCGCGGTGTTGTCAAAAATACACCAGGTCTCTGGGAAGCTCGCGCATTCTTCCGCGATTCGACTTGCCAGCGCATCGAGCTGACTGCGCGGATAATTCGACCAGTACATGCGTGGCGAGCCGTGGAGACGGTAGTAGCGGATCCCCTGCGACAGGCTCCAGCTGCGTGGCAGGCACACAGGATCGGCATGAACCAAGGAAATGCCGAACTGCTTGAACAGCCGTTCCGCGGCGGCGCTGGCCCAACTCGGATGCCGTGGCTCGCAGACGACGGGGACGGCAGTGCAGGACCGCAGAAGAGCGAAAAACCGCCGCGCGACACGCATGTCCCATTCCGCTTTCGGAGGCAGCTGCAGCAACAAAACGGCCAGTTTGTTGCCTAGCCCCCTCGCGCCGTCCCAAAACACCTGCAGCTCATCTCGGCAGCCGCGCAACGCGGCATCGTGCGAGATGACCCGCGGGATCTTGAGGCAGAAACGGAAACTGCGTCCGGTCGAGGCGGCCCAGCGTTCGTACGTCGAGTGCTGATGCGTCCGATAAAACGAAGAATTGATTTCGACACAGTTAAAGTGCCTGGCGTAATTCTCAAGGCCGGTGCGGTCAGCTGGTTTTCGATATGCACGCGGATGGCCCCAACCGGCGGTGCCGATCCGAATCAGACTTTTGCGCGGGCGAGCTGCCGCCAACGGCGAATCAGTCGATTCCATCGTGGCATCCCCAATCAAAAGACGAATTCAAGGCGCACTAGCCGAACAAGTGGGCTATATAGCCGGAGGCGAATTGCGGCCCCTCAGCTACGGTTCGGAATTCCATAGCTCGGCCCAGATCTTTGATTTAGCGCTCATCGAGTACTCTGCAATCAACGCGTATCCGGAGGACCGCTTGGCGGCCTCGTCAGACTGCCGGTCGGGGGAGAGTGACTTCCGTAGGGTCTTTGTCGTCACGCAGTCCCAGAAACACCGGCTGTCGCAATTTGCGGTCGGCCGTCCACTCCTGAAATGACACCTGAGCTATCAGTCGGGGCGCGAGAAAAACGACGCCCTTCTCACGAGGCGGGTCCACGAGCGCCGAGCGGGACCTCACCGCGGGTTGGAACTTAGCGTGCAACGCCGCAAGCGTCTTTCGATCGAAGCCCGTCCCCACCTTCCCGACGTAGTGGAGTTCGCGCCCCTCATGGGCTCCCAGGAGTAGCGCGCCAAAGTACTCGCGGGAGCCCGCAGGTTTGGTGTACCCGCAGATAATGAATTCGTCTTCCTGATGCACTTTCACCTTGAGCCAGTACTTACTACGCCCCCCGACGTAAGGACTCGCCAGATCTTTCGCCACCACCCCCTCGTACCCCTTGCGCTTTGCGATCCGATAGGCCTCAAGGCCGTCAGAGGCGAGCTGCCGTGACAGCAAGAGTCGCGGGCCGCTACCCGCCAACCGTCGCAGTGCGGAGCGCCGGGTGGACAGCGGCTCGCTGCGCAAATCCTTGCCAGCGCAGTAAAGACAATCGAACACCGCGTAGACCGCCTCGCCGCTGCCCTGCTGAAGGAGCTGAAATCTTGAAATTCGCTGCCGATCGAAGACGACCACCTCGCCATCAAGCAGGAGCGTCTCCGATCGAAGCTTTTGAATCGCCGCCACGATCAGGGGAAAGCGCTCGGTCCGGTCTTTTCCGTTTCTGGACAGCAGGCGCACGCGGCGCCCCTCCTTGTAGGTCAGCATTCGATCCCCGTCGTACTTCTCCTCATAGCTCCACCCTGCTTTATCAAACGGACCCGCAACCAGTGTGGCGAGCATGGGCCGGGGACGAATTGGGATCCTGCGAGCCAAGGCTGTCCTCGTCTTGTGGTTGGTCATTCAATGTAGGCGCGTTGAGAGCCTCATGCCACGTGACTCAGCGCCCAAGGTTACTTCCCTCATGTGACCGCAAACTGGAGCGGGGCCGGAGACCTTGGACAAGAGGTCCGCGCGGTTGCTGCCGGCGCTCTTCGCGCGCCGCGGCTGCTCGTGAGCGGGCCCCGGCGGGCGCTGACGCGTTCGTCGCGCCGGGTCTCGACCGGGATCACGATCTTGATTAGGCCCTCACCCAGAACGTTGCGACGTCGGAGAGGCGCTGCGGCTTGGTCGCGTAGCTCCCATCCCCGATAAGGCAATACCGGCAGTGCCGCCCAAGGCAATGATCACCTTGGGCTTGAGTGCTGCGATCTCCTGCTCCAGCCAGGTTCTGCACGCCTCGATCTCGGTAGAATTCGGCCGAAGGTGTTGCCGCCGTTTGCCCCGCGGTTCCCACTTGAAGTGCTTGACTGCGTTCGTCACGTAGCACCTCAAAGGGTCCAGCGCTACCGCAGCAGCAATCGATCCAGCTCGTGCCCTGCAGGTCCGACAAAAGGTTGGCCGCTGAGATCTTCCTGACCGCCGGGCTACTCACCGACGAGCATCACGGCTGAGGCCGAGAGGCCTTCTCCTGGTACGCCGTGAGTTGCCGTTCGCCACAGATCACAACGACGGCAGCACTCGACCTGCGCACGCGATACAAAGACCCGGGTACGTTTCCCGGAAACCTCGCACCGTACCGACAGGGATGTCTACCGGTTCAACTCATAAACGCAAATGTTCACGGCCGATGCCAGATTGAGCGACTCAATCGCGCCGCAACCGCCTATGGTAAAAGGTTTCGCGTGGAGCGCGGCTAGCTGGTCGTGCGGCAGTCCGCGGGCTTCGTTGCCGAACAGGTAACAGGGGAACGTTTTAAAGTCCGGGGACGACGCGAGCGCACCCTTCACATCGAGACAGGCAATGTGCGCAAAACGTTCGCGCAAGGAAGCCAATTCCACTTCCTGCTCGATGGCCACATGAAAAACCGCGCCCATGCTGGCGCGGACCACCTTGGAGTTATGCGGATCGACGCTTGCCGGGCTGAGCAGGCAGCGCAGCCTTCCGAACCACGCCAGCGTGCGCAGGATGGTGCCCAGATTCCCCGGGTCCTGAATTTCATGCAGGTAAACCGCGCGCTCATCGCAGCGCGGAGGAGCCGAGCGCAACAGCGGTACGAGTGCGACGATGCCCTGGGGAGTCTTGGTGTCAGCGATCCGCGCCATCTGAGCTTCGCTGATGACGTGAGTCGCAAAGGGACTGCGCCAGTGCTCACGCCTGGGAGTCACATACAGCTCGCAAGCCTGTAACTGCGGATTCTGGAGAGCCGCCTTTTGCAGCTCCAGCACGAGATGCTCGCCTTCGACCAGAAAATACCCGAACTCCTCCCGGTACTTTTTCTGGTGCAGCTTCTTGAGGTCCTCGAGCTTCATTGACTCGTCGCACCGCTGTGCGTTGTACCGGTCAGCATGGATCTTGCCACCGCTTCGGCAACTTTGATCCCATCGACGCCCGCCGAGAGGATACCGCCCGCATAGCCGGCGCCTTCGCCCGCGGGATACAAACCGCGCACGTTGAGGCTCTGCAAGCTCTCGGGGTCGCGCGTGATGCGCACCGGCGAGGAAGTGCGGGTTTCAACACCGGTCAGTACGGCGTCGTCGCGATCAAACCCGCGAATCTGTCTGCCAAATGCCGGCAGTGCTTCGCGCATGGCCTCGATGGCGTTGTCCGGCAGCAAAGGCGCGAGGTTGCCCAGGCGAACTCCGGGTTGATAGGAGGGCTCAATCTCGCCGAGCGCGCTGGAGGGTGCGCCACGCATGAAGTCCCCGACCAACTGCGCCGGCGCGCAATAATTGCTTCCGCCCAGCTCGTAGGCGCGCGACTCGAGCCCCTCCTGCAATTCCATGCCCGCCAGAGCGCCGCCGGGGAAGTCCTGTTCCGGGCTGATCCCCACGACGATCCCGGCATTGGCATTACGCTCCTTGCGGGAGTATTGGCTCATGCCGTTAGTGACCACGCGCAGTGGCTCGGACGTGGCGGCAACGACCGTGCCGCCCGGACACATGCAGAAGCTGTAGACCGTGCGCCCGTTGCTCGCGTGATGGACCAACTTGTAGTCAGCAGCGCCCAGCTGCGGATGCCCGGCATACTTGCCCAGACGGGCTCTGTCGATCAGCGATTGCGGATGCTCGATCCGAAAACCGATGGAAAATGGCTTCGGCTCGATGTACACGCCTCGGCGATGCAGCATGCGAAAGGTGTCGCGGGCGCTGTGACCGGGCGCCAGTACGACGTGGTGGCTGCGGAGGGTCTCACCGCTCGCGAGCGCCACCCCTTCAATTGCGCCCGTCGTCGAGCAGCAGATCCTCTACTCGGCTCTCGAAACGTACCTCGCCGCCGAGGGCGATGATCTCCTCGCGTATCTTCGCGACCACGCCGGTCAGGCGAAAGGTGCCGATGTGCGGTTTGCTGACGTACATGATTTCCGGCGGCGCCCCGGCGCGGACAAACTCGTGCATCACCTTGCGGCCGTAGAAATGCGGGTCCTTGATCTGGCTGTAGAGCTTGCCGTCCGAAAACAGTCCGGCGCCGCCTTCGCCAAACTGAACGTTCGATTCGGGCGTCAAGACCTTACCGCGCCACAGGGCCCAGGTATCCGCGGTACGGCGGCGCACGTCCCGGCCACGCTCCAGCACGATGGGCTTGAATCCCATTTGCGCGAGCAACAGGCCCGCAAACAGCCCGCAAGGTCCGAAGCCGACGATCACCGGCCGCTCGCTCAGATTGTCCGGAGCACGTACTACGGGACGGTAGTGCGTATCGGGCGCCCGGCGCACATTCGGGTCGTCGGCCAGGCGCTCCAGAAGCGCCGCTTCGTCACGCACCGCCAGATCGATGACATATACAAACATGATGCTGGTGTTCTTCCTGCGTGCATCGTAGCTGCGCTTGAAGACGGTGAAATCCAGCAGATCGGCATCGCGTAGCTTCAGCCGCCGGAGGATCGCGCTGCGCAGGGCGTCCGCATCGGAATCAAGCGGCAGCGACAATTCGGTGAG
Organism: uncultured Pseudomonadota bacterium; assembly: GCA_963806375.1. Classification (GTDB taxonomy): domain Bacteria; phylum Pseudomonadota; class Gammaproteobacteria; order Steroidobacterales; family Steroidobacteraceae; genus 13-2-20CM-66-19. The sequence goes on along the minus strand of CAWDXW010000002.1, from coordinate 210,789 downwards.
GCGAATCACGAGGGTAGTCCTGGCCGGTTACTCCCGGCAAAGGAGGAGTTGATATAAAATAGAACACTACTATATCGCCGCGTCGGGCTCGCGCCTGAGCTCATACACTGCCCAGGTTTTCCATGGCACGATCCAAGAGCAGCGGCAGCTGGCTGCAAGAGCACGTCAACGATCCGTACGTCAAACAGGCGCGGCAGGCGGGCTACCGCTCCCGTGCCAGCTACAAGCTGATCCAGCTGAACGAGAAAGACAAGCTGATTCGCCCGGGCATGCTGATCGTAGACCTCGGCTCTGCCCCCGGCGGCTGGTCGCAGGTCGCCGGGAATCTGGTCGGCTCCAAGGGCAAGGTGGTGGCAACCGATATCCTGCCGATGGAGCCGGTGAAAAATGTCGATTTCATTCAGGGTGACTTCACGGAAGAGCCTGTGCTGCACCAGATCCTCGCCGTTCTCGCTGGCCGGAAGCCCGACCTCATCCTCTGCGACATCGCCCCGAATATCTCGGGCATCGACATTGCCGACCAGGCATCTTCCATCTACCTGGTCGAACTGGCACTCGATATGGCCCGACAGGCGCTGAAACCGAAGGGTGATTTCGTCGCCAAGGTATTTCAGGGCGCAGGCTCGGAGGCTTTTTTGAAGGACCTGCGCAGCTCGTTCGAGAAACTGATGATCCGCAAGCCGGCTGCCTCACGGCCCAGATCCCGGGAAGTTTACGTGGTCGCGAAGGGTTTCAAAGGAGCGGCGGCCGCCAAGGGCTGACGATTCGGATTCCAGGTTGAAGTGGACTATCAGAATCAGAAGGGTTCCGCTATGGCGGCTCATAGATTGGCTCTGACTCAATGCCTCACCGCCGTGGCACTGCTGTGCATATTAAGTGGCCCTGAACCAGCCGCGGCCGGGACCGCGCAGCGGCAGCGACGCGAAATCCTTCCCGCTAACGTGGTGCCCGTGCATTACGAGCTCGCGCTGGCGCCCGACGCCGACGCTCTCACGTTCACCGGCGAAGTCTCGATCACCCTACGGGTGCTCGCGCGCACGCCGAGCATCACGTTGAACGCCGCCGGGCTGACATTCGACCACGCCCGCCTGGACGGGGGTGCCGACGCGAGGGTGGCCCTCGATGAGAAACTCGGCCGGGCCAGTTTGAACTTTGGCAAGACGATCCCCACCGGGCAACACGTGCTGTCCATCCATTATCACGGCAGCATCGGACGGGCCACCAGCGGGTTCTTTGCGATGGATTACCGCGGGCCCGACGGTCCGCGCCGTACGCTCGCAACCAACTTCGAGCCGGCGGACGCTCGCGATCTGCTGCCGTGCTGGGACGAGCCCGCCCGCAAGGCCACGTTTACCGTTTCCATCGACGTGCCCAGGGACCGCATGGCGGTCTCGAACATGCCTATTGCCGAAGTGACGCCGCTGTCACCGTCACGACAACGCGTGCGCTTTGAGCAAACTCCCAGGATGTCGACGTATCTGCTGTTTGTAGGCGCTGGAGACTTTGAACGCGTGCAACAGCGCGTGGACGGTGTGGACGTAGGCGTCGTGGTCAAAAGGGGCGACACCGGCAAGGCCGCGTATGCACTCGAGCAGGCCGGCAAACTGCTGCACTACTACAACGAGTACTTCGGTGTGCGGTATCCGCTGCCGAAGCTCGATCTGATCGCCGCCCCGGGCCAGATTGAAGGCGGCTCGATGGAGAACTGGGGCGCAATATTTTATTCGCAGAATCACCTGCTGTTCGAACCACGGACTTCCACCGAATACGATCGTCAGGTCGTATTTCTGGTAGTCGCCCACGAGATGGCACATCAGTGGTTCGGTGACCTGGTAACGATGGCATGGTGGGACGAGCTATGGTTAAACGAGGGCTTCGCGCGGTGGATGCAGACGTATGCAGCCGACGAGTTGCATCCGGAGTGGGATACCCGCCTGCAGGCGGCTGCGATCTTTGAAGCCGGCAAGCAGGCCGACTCCGTTCCCTCCACGCACCCGGTGGTCCAGGAGGTGGACACCGCTGATCAGGCGCAGGAGTCATTTGACGCAATCACTTACGACAAGGGCGCGGCGATCATCACCATGATCAACGCCTATGCCGGTCGGGAGAAGTTTCGTGACGGCGTACGTCGCTACATGCGTGCGCACGCCTTCGGTAACACGGTCGACACAGATTTGTGGCTGCCCATCCAGCAGGCCACAGGCCGGCCCATCATCCAGATCGAGCGCGACTTCACGCGCCAGGCGGGATTGCCACTCGTGCGCGCGATCCGCGCAGCCCAGGGCGTGAAGCTGGCGCAAGGACGCTTCGCCGACGACCCTGCCACGATCGGTCAGCTGCCGCCGCAGCACTGGCGGCTGCCGCTTGCGGTGGGGCCGATCGAGGGCTCCAAACCCTACATCCTGCTGCGCGGAGCGGCCCAGGTACGCTCGCCGCCGCCACTGCTCGTCAACGCAGGACAGTTGGGCTACGCACGTGTCCTTTATGACAGCGAAGGCTTCGAGGGCCTGACTTCGCGCCTGAGCGCGCTCGGCGCCATGGACCAGCTGGGTATATTCAATGACTCCTGGGCGCTCGGGGTCGCAGGCTACGCGCCGGCCAGCAACGTGACGCTAATCGCGGCGCAGCTGCCGCCGCAAGCCAATCCCGTCGTCTGGGGTCGGGTACTCGACGTGCTCACCGCCCTCGACCGGCATTGCACCGGAACGCCGCACTGTGCGGCATTTCGTCAATTTGCGCTTGGGGTGCTCGGTCCTTTGGCGCGACAACTCGGCGCGTACGCTGCGGAACCCCAGCCGGCTAACCTTGAGATCCTGCGCGCTCAGCTGCAGGAGGCCCAGGCACGCTTCGGGGACGCAGCGGTGATCGCGGCGGCCCGCAGACGCCTCGACTCCGGCGACGGTACAGCCGCGGAGCGGCGCACTGCCATGAACATCGTCGCTGCCCGAGCCGACGCCGCGACCTTCGACGCGCTGCTCGAGCGTGCACAAAAGATCAGCGACCCGCTGGAGAAACTCCACCTGCTTCAGGCGCTCGCCGGTGTGGCCGATCCCAGCCTGGCGCGGCGCATGATCGACGTCGCACTGGGCGATCAGGTGCCCTCCGGTACCAGCCCGGGTCTGATCGATGCACTCGCCCGCGAGCACCCCGACATGGTCTGGGAGGTGCTTGCGCCACAGCTGGATAACCCGAAGCTGCCGTTTTCGAAATCGCTGCGTTGGGAACTGGCGGCCAGCGTCGCCGCCTACTCCGCCGCGCCCCAGCGCATCGCGGATCTGGAGGCCTACGAGGCGCGCAGCGTCCCGCCCGAGGCGCGCAAGCCGTTCCTCGGCGCGGTGGCGGACATTCGCACCAATGAGCGCATCTCCCAGAGCGTACTCCCGGACATTGATCGCTGGATCGCGGCGCGGGGAGCTTCTCCGCCATCGGCGCCGAGCGCTCTCAGAGGAGCGGCCCAAGCGTTGCGATGAGGTTGTTCCACAATCGGCGCGACGCGGGCCACGCCGCCACCGCCTCCTTCGTGACGGGATGCGAGCGCGCAAGGTACTCATGCTGACGCTTGCGGACGGTGTCCGTCATTCCTGGATCGTAGAACAGGATGTTGTTCTCGTAGTTGAGGTCGAAGCTGCGGCGATCCATGTTCGCTGAGCCGATCAAGGTCACCTCCCCGTCCAGGGTCAGTGATTTGGTGTGCAACAGCCCGCCCTCGTACTCATGGATCCGGACCCCGGCGCCGAGCAGATCCGCGTAGTAGCTGCGGCTGGCCGCCCCCACGATCCACGAGTCGTTGCGGGCCGGGAAGACGATCGTCGTATCCACGCCCCGGTAGGCGGTCGTGCACAGCGCGCTGTGCAGTGACTCGTTCGGGACGTAGTACGGAGTCGTGACGATGACCTCGTGACGGGCCGCGAACAGCAGCGACTCGAATGTCTCCGGCATGGCCGAGTAGCGTACGGTGGGGCCCGTGCCTATGACCTGTGCAGCAATGGCCCCGCATGCCAGGTTGGGCAGTGGCCTGCTGAGCAGGTCGTCGAGATTCTCATCAACGCAAGTCATCCAGTCGCCGGCGAAGAGGAACTGGTTTTGGCGCGCGATGGGCCCCTCGAAGCGAATTACCGCGTCCACCCACGGTGCGTACTTCGCTTTGACGAGAAATTCCGGGTCGGCACAGTTCTGGCTGCCGCAGTAGGTGATGCGGTCATCGATGACCACGATCTTGCGGTGGTTGCGCAGGTCGATGCGCCCGTGGAACGGCCGCAAGAGTGGATTAGCAATCGGCAGGCCGGCGGCAACGTGCACGCCAGCGGCGCGCATCGCGGCCCACTGCGGCCCGCGAATCATTGAGCGCGAGCCAAGGGCATCGGCCATGGCCCGACAGGTCACGCCGCGTGTCGCGGCCCGCTTCAGGGCCTCAACCACCTTGCAGCCATTGCGATCGGGCAGCCAGATGTAGAACAACACGTGGACGTGTTCGTGGGCGGTGTCGATGTCAGCCACGATCGCGTCGATCGCGGCATCGGAGTCGGATAACAGCTGTGCGGCGTTGCCACCGATCGGGTTGAACGCGCTGATCGAGCGACCGAGTTCGAACAAATGCCGGTAGCGCTCGGGAATCTCGCCCATGGGATCCGCGCCGCCCACGGTCGGACCGGGGAACGCCGGCATGCGCTCGAGAACCGCGTGCAGCCGCTTGAGGCGACGCCGACCGATGTTGACTTCACCCAGAAAGAGGTAGGCGATTATGCCGAGGATCGGCAGCACGCCCACCACCACCATCCACGCGATCCGGGAGGCCGGGTCGCGATGGGGTCGCAGGAGGATGCGCACGAACACGGCCAGTTCAAGCAGCACACCGAGGGCAACGGTGACCAGCGAGTGGTGAAACGTGTCGAACATGGGGATTCGATCGGTGGCCCGGGAGAGCGGTGATTATCACCGAGAATCGGCGGCGTGACGCGGCCGTTCGGCCGTTGCCCGAGGGTCGAACTACTCGGCTGCGGGCGCTATCCGGTGCAGGTCATCGAGCAGCGCCTGCGGCGTAACCGCCCGCCCCAGGAACTGGCGTAACTGCAGCGCGGTTGGCTGCGCCTCGCCGTTCTTCAGCAACCGGTCGGCCAGCCAGCCAAACCAGCGCGGCTCGCCTGCATCGAATGGACCGAGCTGCCCGACGATGCGCTGCCTGATGTCGGCGGTTATGAGCGCCCCCAGGCCGTAATTGATCATATAACCCGGCTTGTCCACCAGTTGCACACGCACTGCCCACCACGCGAGCTCCGGATGTGGCCTGATATGCAGGTACCGAGTCGTAATCGCGGTCCATACGGCGTTGGGGTCCGAAGCCGGATCACGCAGCATCCGGCATTCAAACAGCGCCCACGCGACATCCAGCATGACTGCGGCGTAGCGTGCGCGCAGCGAGGCGGACTCGCTGGCGTGCTTACCGAGATATTTGTCCTGCCACTGCGGTTCGTAAACGCTCCAGGCCGGGACGTCCGCGAATGCTTCGTAAAAGAGCGGCTCACCCAGATCCATGAAGGCCGGTCGGGTGTGCAGGGCGAGCATGTGCGCGGCATGACCGTTCTCGTGCACAAACTCATTGAGCGGACCCAAGCCGCCGTGCTCGTAACTCGCCGAGACCCTCACGAGGGTCGGCTGCCAGCCGCTCGGTCGTTGGCGCCCCCTGCGGATGTAGTCGGTGTAAGCGAGCGGCGCTTTTCCAGGCCGGGGATCCAGGTCGTAAAGCACCCGCGCCTGCGCCAGATCAAGCCCAAGATCCAGATAGAAACGTTGGTTCAAAGACTCCAGCGCCTTGCGGGGCACCGCGGCCGCCAGCTCGCGTTCCGCGGCACCCGCGGCAAAGCGGTAGTCCCACGGTTCCTGCAGTACGTCAGGGTTTGCCCGCCGCCAGGCCTCGAGCACCGTCTGGAGCCAGCGTTCGAGCTGCGCAACCGGCACCCCGAGGGTATGCGCCGCCGCGCTGACCGGCGAACCCGCCGTGCGCGCTTCGGCCGAAGCCTGGCCGATCATGCGGCGATAGGGACTCTCGGGCTCATCCGCGCCATTGATGGCCTGCCACAGCGGCTCAAAAGCCAGGAAGAGCGCTTTGCGCCGCCCGGACTCCCGCAGCTGCGTCAGCAGCTCGAATGCCGCTACGCGCGTGACCGTCGCCCCTTCGAACTGCAGGCTGTTGGCAAGCTCACTGAAGCAGGCATAGAGTGATTGTTGCAGCACACGCTCCGGCTGCCCGGCACGCCGGGCATCCGCACAGCGCCCGGTAGGCGCCAGCGAATCGGGCGTGGCTGAGCTGTCGCGCACCGCCGCGCGCATGACGCTCATCGCCCTTCGATCCGCGCGCGAGAGCCCCGCCCGGTGTTCCTCAAGTGCAGCGCTCAGCTGTGCACGCCGCACCCCATACAGCTGCTGCCACTCGGCGCGCGATTTCCCCTCGAATTGCGGGTAGCGCTGCGGGTCGGAATCGATGAGTGAGACCGCCCCCTGAGCATCGTTAAAATCCGCAAAATTGGTCTCAACGGCACTGACGGAGTGCGGCGCTCCAAAGGCTACCGAGCAGGTCAAATTCAGCACCACAGCGATCTGGCACGGCAAGTAGGCAGGCCTGCGGGTTCGGCCGTGGTCGGAGCACTTCATGAAGCCGGCGCAGTGTCTTTCGCTCAACGCGGCACCCATATTTTTCGTGTTATTTTGCGCCCAAGCCCCGCCCGCGGCGCTGGCCATATAACAGGCGCACGCACCAGCTCGCAAGTATTACGCGAGCCGGAGGGCGCGAGCGGACTGATCAGGCCGCGGGGGGCGGCCGAACTTGAGTTGCCGAGAGACCAGCGCGCGACCGCAAGTCGCGCGCTGTTTCGATGACCGGATCAGGACTTTGGCGCCGTGTCGCTCCTGGAGCGGCAGTTCGCGGTATTGGTATTGTCAGAATTCTGCGGGCAATCGCGCTTCTGTGACTGCTGTTCCTGAGCACCGCTTGAGTGGTCACTCCCGGGCGTGGAGGACTGCGGCGCCCGCATGGTCGGAGAACTGCTGTCTGCGGGCGTCGTCGCCGAAGAATTGGACGGCATGGTGGGCGAAGTTGCCTTAGGCGAGGCAGTCGACGAGGAACTCGACGGGGCTGTCTGCGCTGCGGCCAAGCCGGCGAACGTTAAGCTGGCAAGGGCAAGGACGAGTAGCTGACGTTTCATACTCCCTCCGAGCATGATGGTAGGTTCATGCAGCGTACAAACCGCAGCCTCGCCGCTGAAGCCGCGCGCGGCTGTACTGCACGTCGGTGCAGGCTGACTCCCAGCCTCGCGCCCTCGTAGCAGTGCGGTTCGCTGACGCAAATCGGCGACGCTGCCAGTTCGCGCCGGCGCGCATCGCCGGAACGGCGCAATCCGTCAGCACACTCAATCAAGGCCTGCGCCGATCAGCGGCGACGGCAGCCAACACCGCCGCCGCCGATCGGCCCATGCTAGCTCTCGATAAAGCCCCCTGTGTGATGGCATGCTAACCGCGCGCCGCGAGGGCGCCCGCGCTCTCGGACTGGTAACGTGCAGCGTGATGCTGGGCGTCATGATCGAGGACCACAAATTCGGCGGTGGTCAGCAACAGGGCAGCCAGCAGGGCAATGATCTTCGTGGTGTTCATGGAAAAGCTCCTCGTGTTATCCATGGCACGCAGTCTTGATCCGCACGGCCCGGGCAGCAAACGCGATGTCTGAGCGACGCTTAAGAAAAACTGAACCCAGACGCAGCTTCGACCGGCTGCCCCTCAATGCGCTGCGCGTGTTCGAGGCGGTGGCAACGCGGCTCAGTTTCGCCACCGCCGCCGACGCGCTGCACGTAACGCCTGCGGCCGTCAGCATGCAGATCCGCACTCTCGAGGCGTATCTCGCCGTACCGCTGTTTCGCCGCACCGGCCGCACAATCGAATTGACGGCGGAAGGTGCCCTGCTGCTGCCTGGGGTGCGCCGGGGACTCGCCGAGTTACAGCAGGCGATGCAGCAGCTGCGCCAGGATCGGCGCAGCGGCGTGCTCAACATCAGCACCGTGGCCTCATTCCTGCAGAAGTGGCTGCTCCCGCGCCTGCCGCAATTCTACGACCGCTGTCCGCAGATCGAGCTGAGCATCCACACCTCGCCGGTCCCGGTGGATTTTGCGCGCGGCGATTTTCACGCCGCATTGCGCATGAGCGCGGCACCCACGCCCGGGCTGTATAACGAGAAACTGCTGGATGAGTGGTTCCTGCCGGTATGCACTGCGGAACTGCGGGCGCGTCACGGGCCCGTGGAAACCGCCGCCGACCTGAAGCGCTATCCGCTGCTGCGTTCCGCCGACGAATCCTGGAGCATGTGGCGCCGTCCCGAAGCCGAAACCAGCTGGCGCGAGCGCGGAGCGGCCTTCGACGATTCGCTCACGGTTCTTGCTGCCGCGGAGCAGGGTCAGGGCCTGGCGCTGACGCGTTGGACGCTCGCCGCCCAGGACCTCGCCACCGGCCGCCTGGTGCGGGTGAGTGATCGGGTGCTGCCCTGCCCGCGCTCGTACTATTTCGTGTGTCCCGAGAGCTACCTGGCACTGCCCAAGCTGCAGCAGCTGCTCGTCTGGCTGCGCGAGGCGGCTGCCGCCTTCCCCGGGCCCGACAGCCTCACGGCCTCGCGCCGTGCGCTGCCGCCGTCGCGGCCGTCGCGTTCGCGCAAGGCGACCCGCTAGACATCCTTCACCGGCGCGTGCGCAGCCGCAGGCTTTCCCAGCTTGCATCCGCGAGCCAGCCGCCGTCGACCGTCAGCGTCGCGCCATTGACGAAGGCACTTTTCGTCTCATCGGCCAGGTAGGCGATCGCCTCGGCGACATCTTCGGGCCGGGCGAAACGGGCCTGCGGCACGCGATCGGTGATGTCCTGATCCGAATAGGCTCCGCTTCCCTGGTCAGCAACGTCCATTTCAGTCTTGATCCAGCCCGGGCAGACCGCGTTGACGCGCACGCCACGGCCGCCCCACTCGGCGGCCAGGGTGCGGGTCAGACCGACGAGCCCGTGCTTGGAGGCATTGTAGGCGCTGCGATGACTCACCCCGGCTAATCCGGCGACGGAGGCGACGTTCACGATGCTGCCGGACTTGCGGTGCAGCATCTGTGCACCGAGATGTTTGCAAAGCAGGAAGGGCGCGAACAGGTTTACCCCCAGTACCCGCTGCCACTGCTCGGCCGTCGTGTCCTCCGCCGGCGCAATGCAGCTGATGCCGGCGTTGTTGACGAGGACGTCCGCCGCGCCATGAGCGCGCGCGATTACTGCCGCCAGCTCTCGCACGAACTCCTCCGAGGTGATGTCTCCGCGTACCCCTGTCACCGGCAGCTGGTCCGCCCGCAGGCGCCCCAGGGGCGCGTCGAGGGATTGGATGTCCGTCAGCAGCACGGAAAAGCCCAGGCGTGCCAGCCGCGATGCGGTGGCGAACCCCAACCCCTGAGCAGCTCCTGTTACCACAGCAACTTTCAAAAAATCTGCTCCCCTCAATCCGGCGGCCGGGCCGAACGCTTTGCACGCCCCCGTCAGCGAGGGGCAGGCATTCTATTCTGAGATGGACCGTGCCGAGAGCCCCCGGGCACTTTGGGTTCCCCGGCTGCAGGCCTCGCGCCGCGCAGATGCTACGCCGCCTGGCGCGAGCCGCTCAGCCGCTTGAGCGCATCGGTCACCGGCCGGGTCCCCGCGCCGTAGTCCTTCCACGCCCCCGACGTCGCGAGCAAGCCCGCCGCGGTGCGGATGGTGCAGCGCCCGGGGTCCAGACCCGCCTTTACCTGCTCCCAGCCGAGCGGCATGGAGACCGGGGCTCCCGGCCGGGCGCGCGGCGACAGCGGCGCGACCGCAGTCGCCATGCGATCGTTGCGCAGATAATCGAGAAAGATGCGGCCCGTGCGGTCTTTCTTGATCATGGTCAGCAGATACTTCCGTGGGCTGTCCGCGGCCATGCGCGCGCAGATTTCCCTGGCCATTGCCTTAGCCTGCGGCCAGGCGAACTTCGCCTTCGGCGACAGCGAGAACGGCACCACGACATGCAGGCCCTTGCCACCGGTGGTCTTGCAGAAGGGGACGAGCCCCAGTCCCTCGAGGCGCTCCTTCAGTTCCCGCGCGGCCTCGATCACCCGGGCAAATGCCAGCCCCGGCGCCGGATCAAGATCGAACACGAAGCGTCCCGGGCGATCGGGATATCCCGGCGCACAGTTCCACGGATGCAGTTCGAGGCCGGCCACTTGCGCCACGGCGGCCAAACCCGCCACGCGGTCAATCTGCAGGTACGGTTTGGGATCACCGGTGACGGTGACCAGGTCCAGCAGGCTCGACGTCCCCGCCATGGCGTGGCGCTGAAAAAAGCGCTGCGCGCCGATGCCGTCCGGGGCGCGAATGATGGAGCAGGGTCGGCCACGCAGATGCTCGATCATCCAGCTGCCGAGGGTTTCGTAGTAGCGCGCAAGATCCAGCTTGGTGATGGGCGTTGCGCCCTTCTGCGCAGGTGGCCACAGGGGTTTGTCAGGGTTCGAGATAGCAACCCCCATGACCACGTCTTGCGACCCGGATGGGCGCCGCGCCGCCGCCCGTGCAACACCGGTGCGCGCCGTGGCTTGCACCGACGCAGTCTCCGCCTCTGGTGCTTCGCGCTTGGAGCGCCACACGGCATCGGAGCCGTATCCCCTGGTGCGCCGCATGAACGGCGCCGGCGGTTTTCCCTCGCCCGCGGCAATCTGCGCCATGGACCGGCCGGAGGCGACCGACCGGTCGTTCTGCTCCGCCCCGGAACCTCCGCGCACGGCGAACTGATCGCGGTGCTTGATGAGGAGCCAGTTGTTGCGCTTGCGGCCGCCGCGAGCGGCGCGCATGCGCACCAGCACCCAGCTGCCCTGCAGGCGCTTACCCTCCAGCCGAAACTTCAGGGTTCCGCCGCGCAGCATCTGCCCCGCCGACCCCTCACCTTCCGGGTTCCAGTAGCCACGGTCCCACAGCTGCACGGTGCCACCGCCGTACGCGCCCTCCGGGATCGTGCCCTCAAAATCGCCATAGTCGAGCGGATGATCCTCCACCTCCACGGCGAGACGCTTGACACTCGGATCGGGCGAGGGAGCCTTAGTGACTGCCCAGGACTTGAAGACACCGTCGAGTTCCAGACGCAGGTCGTAATGCAGCGCGCGGGCGGCGTGCTTCTGAATCACGAAACGCAGTCGCGGACCGGGTGCGACAGGGCGCTCCCCGCTGGGTTCTGCAGTGCGGGTGAAATCGCGCTTGGATTGGTACGCCGCGAGCGTGCGGCCCGAAGACCGGGACGGCCTCGCGGCGGCCATGCGGCGCGGCTTCGCGTTCTTGCGCCGCGCGGTCATCGGCACACCCAGGGGCGAACGGGCAGGCCCGGCGCCTGCCCGTTCGTTGTGACGCGACGCCTCATCACGCTCCTAGGACAGCCTCACCTGCTGCTTTGCGGCTTCGAACTCCGCATTCATCCGCATGCGCTCCTCCTCGTCGAAGTGCTCACGGACGTCGCGCCACACGTTATCTTCTTCCTCTTCGATGTGATGCTCCACGAGATCTTTGAGCACTTTTGCCGCCGCCTTGTGTTCAGCGGAGGTGGGCTCGGCGGCCTCGAGCCGCTCGAGCGTCTTCGAGGCCCATTCATGCTCCAGGTAGCCCTCGAACCCGTCGGCCTGGGCTTCCTCCTCGCTGGTGGCGATGATGGCGTCGTACACCACCTTCTCCTCCGCCTTCGTGTGCGGCACCAGGGCGGCCTTGATATTACGCACTAACTCGCGTCGCTCATTCGCGGATCCTGCATCCTGCAGCTCGGCGAGGAGCGACTTCACTTCCTCGTGCTCGCGCTTGAGGGTCTCGAGGATATCCGTCTCTGCGGACGTCACGCCCTGCGCGGCGAGGGCCTTGGAGACGCGACGTGTCGTGCCCTTGGGGATCGACTTCTCAGCCATTTTGGCTCACTCCTTTTATACCCGCGGTAAATCGGAGCTGGACTCTAGAGCCGACTGGCGTGGCAGCACTGGCAGCCACGCGCGCGATCCGGTGTCAGACGGTGCGCCCATCCCACCGAAGGTGTGCCCGGCGCCACGCCAGCCCGCCAAACGCAAGCTTTGGCTGCAGCGGCCCGGCGCCGGCACTCATTATTTTCCGGACGCCTGCTTCGCCCGGTCCAGCTCGGTACGCAGCGCCTTGGCCCAGCCACGCGCGGCCGCGCGCGCCTCGGCGGCGTTGTCGACACTGGTAATGCGTTGCGGACGGAACGACTCGCGCGCCAGCGCCCGATCGAACACCCGCATGAGGACCTCACCGGTCCCGGAGTCGCGCAGTTCAGCCACGAGCGTCATCTCGCCGGCCGAGACCGCATAGCTGGTGGTGCGTCCCACGCCGATGTCAGGCGCGTTGACCTGCAGGTTCACGATCGCGAGGTCGACCTCGAGGACGTTATCCCCCGCAGCGTCGATGAGCTGATAGCCACCGCTTGCCAGCTCCTGCACCACTTCGGCGCGCACCAGCTTCGCGAGCTTGTCGCGGATGCGCTGCGCGTCTGCGGCGCTGACCGGTCGGCGCGAGCCCGGAGCCCCGTTGCGCTCCCAGTCGCGCCGAAACGCCACCGTGACCGCCCCCAATAGAATCTTGGCGTACGCGCCAAGATCTGCATCCGGGCGGGCGTAGACGAGGTCAAGCCCCTTGACCTTCAGTGGCTGCAGTCCTTCCTCGGACCAGCCACTCGTCGCCTGCGCCTGGCTCAGTGGAGCGGTCGCAGGCTGCGCCGCGATTACCTGAGCGCAGCTGATCGCAGCGCCCAACAACAATGCCAAGGTTGTGCTCTTCACAAGTCCTGTTCCTCGTCCCGGGCGAAGCCATCAAAAATCCGCGGCCGCAAATATATGACCTTGGACATGGGCCAAGCAATATTCAGATCTGCGGCGCTGCCGGTCCAGCCGGCGGACCCGCGGAGGCTCGCCGACGGCGCGGCAGTTGTGCACGCGCAAACGCAGCGGCGGCATCATTGGGTTAGCATGAGCACCATGCACGTCCGGGGACGTCCATCCACTCGGCATATGAAGGGTCGGCAGGTCGCGATGACCCTTTACCTGCCGCCACATAAGTACTGGCTTCTAAAGTCGGTCAGCCACAGAACCGGGATCACGATGCAGTTTCTGCTGCGCCGGGCGGTGGATGCGGTGCTTGCCGATACGCATCGCACCGCCCCGCCGAGGTAGCGGCACCGCAGTCGCGATGGCGTGTGCTGCGCTGCATTCCACAGCGCTTCAGCGAAGCGCGTGGCGTAGACTCGGACGCAGAAGGAGCCAGCATCCCCTTGGATGAGCGATCAAAAGAAGTGCGGAATCCGAGTCCGCCCGCCCGCCGGCACGGCAAAGCCAAGGCCGCGAAGGACACCCGCTCCATCAGTGATGCGCGGGATGCACGCGTGGGCGTCGTGTGCGTCGGCGCCTCCGCCGGTGGACTGGAAGCCTTTACCAGCCTGCTGCAGGAAATGCCGCCCGACACCGGGCTTGGGATCGTTTTCATCCAACACCTCAGCCCGGGCCATACGAGCATGCTCGCGGAGATCCTCTCCCGGGCGACCTCCATGCCGGTGTGCGAGGTCAGCGACGAGCCGCTGGTTGAGGCCAACCGGGTCTACGTCATCCCGCCCGGGCGCACGATGGTCATTCGCGATGGCCGCCTCAACCTCAGCGCCCGCGACGCCGGGCCGCACCATCCGGTCGACCGGTTCATGACATCGCTCGCGGCCGACCAGGGCCACCGCTCCATCGGCGTCGTGCTGTCGGGCACCGCCAGCGACGGCACCTTGGGACTTGGAGCGATCAAGGAAGTCGGCGGCATCACCTTCGCACAGGACGAGAGCGCCCAGCAGGACGGCATGCCGCGCAGCGCCATCGCCGCGGGGGTCGTCGATTTCGTACTGAGCCCGGGACGCATCGCGCGCGAGATTGCCCGCCTCGCCCGCGACCCCTACGTCGCCGAGCCAGCCGATGCGCCCGTGGGACCGCTGGACCTCGGGGACCCGATACTCGCCCTGGTACGTCAGCAAAGTGGCATCGACTTCAGTCAGTACAAATCCAACACCCTGAACCGCCGTATCCGGCGCCGCATGGTGCTGCTGAAGATGTCGCGCCTGGAGGAGTACGCCACCTACCTGCACCAGCACCCGGCGGAAATCGAGGCGCTCTACCAGGACATCCTGATCAACGTGACCAGTTTCTTCCGCAACCCGGAGGCCTTCGAGACCCTAAAGACCCGGGTGATCCCGCGGCTGTTCAAGAACCGCGCGCGCGGGGACCCGGTGCGCGCGTGGGTGCTCGGCTGCTCGACGGGCGAGGAACCCTACTCGCTGGCAATCGCGCTCACCGAATACGCCACCGAGCACCACCTGAGCGTTCCCATCACGATCTACGCCACCGATCTCAATAACGTCAGTGTCGAGAAGTCGCGTCTCGGTATTTACCCGAAGAGCATTGCCCGTGACGTGTCGGCCGAGCGCCTGCAGCGCTTTTTCGCGGAGGTCGACGGCGGCTATCGCGTCACGAAGGCCATCCGCGATCTGTGCATCTTTGCGCGACACAATGCGCTGAGCGATCCGCCGTTCTCGCGCATGGATCTCATCAGCTGCCGCAATGTCATGATCTACATGGAGCCGGCCCTGCAGCGCAGGCTCCTGCCGATCCTGCACTACGCGCTCAGGCCGAACGGCTTCCTGTTCATTGGACCCTCCGAGACGATCGGCTCCCATCATGAGCTTTTTGAACCCGAGGACGCCAAGAGCAGGATCTACGCGAAAAAGCCCATCACCTTGCGCATCGATCAGCGCTTCCCGGTGACATCCCACGACCCGAACCTGCCGGAGCGCCCGCCGCACGCCTGGCGCGAGACCCGCCGCGATCCGCAGCAGGACCTGCAGCGCGAGGCCGAGCGCGTGCTCCTCACCCGCTACGTGCCCGCCGGCGTACTGGTCAACGCAGAATTCGAGGTCCTGCAGTTTCGTGGCGAAACCGGCCTGTACCTCGCCCCGGCGCCGGGCAAGCCGAGCCTCAACGTGCTGAAGATGGCCCGCGAAGGCCTGCTGGTGTCCCTGCGGGCCCTGCTGCAGCGAGCACGCAAGGAGGACGCCGCCGTCAGCGAGCCGAGCGCGCGGGTGAAGAGCAACGGCGGCTACCTCGACACCGCCGTGAGCGTGCTCCCGGTCGGGCGCAGCGCTGCCGCCGAGCGCTGCTACTGGATCCTCTTCGAGCCCCCCCGCACGTCCGCCACCGGCGCGCGCCGCAGGGGCGCGGGCGCCAGGAAGACCCCCGGCCGCGCCGCGGAGCGGCACGACGCGCAGGAGATGGAGCAGCAGATCACCCGGCTCACGCAGGAACTGGGGGCCACGCGCGAGTACCTGCAGTCGGTGATCGAGCAGCAAGAAGCGGCCAATGAGGAACTGCAGTCGGCCAACGAGGAGGTGCAGTCGGCCAACGAGGAGTTGCAAAGCATCAATGAGGAGCTCGAAACCTCGAAGGAAGAGATCCAGTCGAGCAACGAGGAACTCACCACCGTCAACGAGGAGCTGCAGAAGCGCAATGAGGAACTCGATCGCGCCAACAGCGACCTCAACAACCTCTTCAGCAGCGTGCAGATGGCGATCGTCATGGTGTGGCCGGATCTGCGCATCCGGCGCTTTACGCCCGCGGCCGAAAAGCTCTTCAACCTCATTCGCGCCGATGTCGGCCGGCCGATCGGCGATATTCAGCTGAACCTCAACCTCGATAACTTCAAGGCGCTCCTGACCGAGGTGATCCACGCCGTCGCGGTCAAGGAGCTCGAAGTGCAGGACCGGCAGGGCCACTGGTACCTGTTGCGCATGCGCCCCTATCGCACGCTCGACAACCACATCGACGGCGCCATCATCGCACTCGTTGACATCGACATGCTCAAGCAGAGCCAGGACATCCTGCAGCGCCACGCGCGCCTGCTCGAGCAGACCCACGACGCGGTGCTGGTGCGCGAGCTGGACGGCACGATCGTCTACTGGAACCGCGGCGCCGAGGTGCTGTATGGCTTTCCGCGCGGCGAGGCGCAGCTGCGCCTGCGTCAAGAGCTGCTCGGGGGGTCAGAACAGCAGCTCAAGACCGTCGACCTGGCGCTGACCGCCAGCGGTCAGTGGAACGGCGAGCTGCAGCAGCACACGCAGGACGGCCGCGAGCTCACGGTCGAGAGCACGCAGGTGCTTTTCAGAGAGGGCGAGCGACCGCTGGTGCTGGAGACCAGCCGTGACGTCTCCGAACGCCGCCGGCTGGAGGCGAGCCTGCGCGGCCGCGTGCAGGAGCTGGCGGCGGCCGATCGACACAAGAATGAGTTTCTGGCGCTGCTCGCGCACGAGCTGCGCAACCCGCTCGCGCCGCTGCGCAATGCGACGCAGATCATGAAGCTGACCGGCGCGAACTCGCCGCAGGCCGTGAGCGCGCGCGAGATGATCGAGCGGCAGGTGTTCACCCTCTCGCGCCTGGTGGACGA
This sequence comes from uncultured Pseudomonadota bacterium, assembly GCA_963806375.1. Lineage (GTDB taxonomy): Bacteria > Pseudomonadota > Gammaproteobacteria > Steroidobacterales > Steroidobacteraceae > 13-2-20CM-66-19. Next base: position 194,268 of record CAWDXW010000002.1, on the reverse strand, counting down.
CCTGCTCGACGCCGCGATGGTCACCCGCGGCCAGGTGAAGCTGCGCGTCGGGCCGATCGATCTGCAGAAGATCCTGCGCCAGGCGCTGGAGACGACCCGACCGCTGACCGAGGCCCGGCGCCACCTGGTGAGGCTGGAGGCCTCACCCGACCGCCTGCTGGTGGATGCCGATGCGGTGCGCCTGGAACAGGTGTTCGTCAACCTGCTGACCAACTCCGCCAAGTACACCCCCGACGGCGGGGAGATCTCGGTCCGCGTGACGCGCCTGCAACAGCCCGGCGCGCCGCAGGTGCAGCAGGCGCTCGTGAAGATACGCGACAACGGCGTCGGTATTGCCCCGGAGATGCTGACGCGGGTGTTCGAGCTGTTCGTGCAGGCGGACCAGTCGCTGGCGCGCACGCAGGGGGGCCTCGGCATCGGCCTGAGTCTGGCGCGCAGCCTGGTGGAGCTGCACGGCGGACACCTCGAGGCCTACAGCGCAGGTCTCGGCCAGGGGAGCGAGTTCACGGTGTACCTGCCGCTGCTGACCGGTGAGCGGGCGCGTGCGTCCGACACCGAGCCGGGCCGGGCCGAGGCGAGCAGCAACCCCGCGCCCACCCAGCGGGTCCTGGTCGTCGATGACAATCCGGACATCGCCGAGAGCACCTCGGCGCTGCTGCGGCTCAATCACTACGAGGTGAGAACCGCCTCGAGCGCGGACGAGGCCGAGCAGGTCGCGCGCGCCTTCTCCCCGACCACGGTGCTGATGGACATCGGCATGCCGCGCAAGGACGGCTACCAGCTGTGCCAGACGCTGCGCGCGAGCGCCCAGACGCAGCACGCACGGATGATCGCGGTCAGCGGCTACAGTAGCGCCGAGATGCGCCAGCGGGCCTCCGAGGCGGGCTTCGATGACTACCTGCTGAAACCGGTGGACCTGAAGACACTCAATCGCATCCTGCCACCCCGCCCCGCGCCCTGAAGTTTCGCGCTGGCGCCGCGCGCCGCTGCGGACCCTGCTCGGCGCCATGTTAGGCTCACGCCCGCCGTCACCCGCTGGAGCCTGCGCTTGAACCGACCGCGACTTTCCGCTCGGGAGCTGACACGTACGCTCGCCTGCGTGTTCCACGCCCTCAGGGAAACCGACGCGCTGATCCTGTCGCACCTGAATAAGGTCAAGATCCGCCACAAGTCCGACGGCAGCGAAGTCACCGCCGCGGACCGCGGTGCGGAACGGGTGCTGCGTCGCCACGTGCGCGCCGCGTGGCCGCACGACGCGCTGCTCGGCGAGGAATACGGCGGACGGCTCGCCCCGCACGGCCGCTGCTGGCTGCTCGATCCGATCGATGGCACCGCCTCGTACGTGCTGGGGATGCCGATGTTCGGCACGCTGGTGTCGCTGCTCATCGATGGCGAGCCGGTGTTCGGCTGCATCCGGCTGCCGGCGCTGCGGGAAACGACCTACGCGGCGCGCGGCTTCGGCTGCCACCTGCGGCGCGATGGCGGCCGCACGCGGCGGGTGCAGGTCGCACCCACGCGCGGACTGCGCACTGCCCGCCTGGGCCTCACGAGCTTCAAGGAAAGCGACCTGGCCGCCCGCGGCGGCCCGTGGCGCCTGAGCGAGCTGGCGCGCGCAACCGGGCGCATCCGTCTGGTGGGTGACTGCGTGCAGTACGCGCTCGTGTGTCGCGGGATCCTTGACGCCGCGATCGACCCGCTCATGAAACCCTGGGACATCGGCGCGCTGGCCATCTGCGTGCGCGAGGCCGGCGGCTCGGTCAGTGACCTCAGCGGCGAGAAGCGTGCGCTGGTGCAGCGCCACTCGCTGGTGGCCGCGAGCTCCCCGGCCCTGCGGCGCGCGATCTGTCGCGCCGTAGCACCCCCTTCGCCTGAGCGGGGGTGAGCGGCCCATGGTGGTGCACCTCGTCGACGGCACCTATGAGCTGTTTCGCCATTTCTACGGCCTGCGCCGCTTCAACCAGGGGGTCGACCGTCCCTGCGGGGCGGTCATCGGGGTCCTCAACACCGTCCTGCAGATGCTCGAGAACGGTGCGACTCATCTGGGGGTGGCGACCGATCACGTGATCGAATCGTTCCGCAATGAGCTGTGGGCCGGCTACAAGACCGGCGACGGCCTCGACCCGGCGCTGTACGCGCAGTTCCACCGGCTGGAGGATGCGCTGCAGGCGCTCGGCGTCAGCGTGTGGCCGATGGTCGAACTGGAAGCGGACGACGCGCTCGCCGCGGCCGCCCGCATCGCCGCCGGCGAGCCGCAGGTGCGGCAGGTGTGCATCTGGACGCCGGACAAGGACCTCGCGCAGTGCGTTCAGGCGGAGCGCGTCGTGCAGGTCGACCGCCGCAGCCAGCAGGTGCGCACCGCCGCGGCGGTGCGCGAGAAATTCGGCGTGGAGCCGGCGCGCATTCCGGACCTGCTGGCCCTCGTCGGCGACAGCGCGGACGGCTATCCGGGCATCCGCGGGATCGGCCGCGTCGGCGCGGCGCGTCTCATTGCCCGGCATGGGCCGATCGAGGACTTCCCGCCGCAGGTGCTCGGGGAGCAACGCGCGCTCGCGCTGCTGTTCAAGGATCTGGCCACGCTCCGCTCCGATGCCACGCTATTCCACCGCGTCGCTGAGCTCCAGTGGGCCGGGCCGTCGGCCCGCTTCGCGGCGACGACCGAGCAGCTCGGGGAACCGAAGCTGCTCGCGCGGGCGACCCGGGCGGCGGCAGCGCGGGACTAGCGGACGGCCCGGGCCGCGCGCCGGTTATCATGGCGGCAACGCGCGCCGGCTCGTGGACGATGAGGGCCCGCAGGCGCCTGCCTCGCTTTGCCAGCCATGGGGCCTTCGAACATGTCGCACACGGATGCGGACGTCATCGTGATCGGCGCCGGCGCTGCCGGGCTTGCCGCGGCCGGGGAACTGGTGCGCGCCAATCGCTCGGTCCTGCTGCTGGAAGCCCGCGATCGCATCGGCGGGCGCATCCTGACGCGCCGCGAAGCCGGCCTGCCGGTGCCGCTCGAGCTGGGTGCGGAATTCATCCACGGACCGGCGCCGCTGACGCGCTCGCTGCTCGAGCGCGCGGGCACGGGCGCGATCGACGCCGCCGGCTCGCGCTGGATGCTGCGCGGCGGTGAGCTGCAGCCGGCTGCGCACTGGCTCGATGACCTCACCGCGGCTCTGGGCAGTGCCGAGATCCTCAGGCGACAGGACCTGTCCTTCGATGCCCTCCTCGAGCAGCTGCCCGGCATACGGCCCGAGGCCAAGCTCGCCGCGCGCCGGATGGCGGAAGGGTTCGACGCGGCCGATACCGCGCGCGCCAGCGCACGCGCCATCGCCGCGGAGTGGGCCGGCGACACCCTGGGCGACACACCGCAATCGCGGCCGCAGGGCGGCTACGCCGCGCTGCTCGAAGCGCTCATGCAGCCGCTGCACTCCGCCGGGGCCCGCGTGCAGCTGCAGTCGCCGGTGCAGTCCGTGCGCTGGTCGCAGGGCGCGGTAAGCCTGGCGGGCGAGCGGCTCGGGGGGCGCTTCGAGGCACGCGCCGCGCGCACGATCATCACGCTGCCACTCGGAGTGCTGCTCGCCGGGGAGGCCGGCAGCGGCGGCGTGCATTTCGCGCCCGCGCTCAGTGCCAAGCGCGTGGCCCTGCAGGGACTCGCCTCGGGAGCGATCATCAAGGTGCTGCTGCACTTCCGGAGGCCGTTCTGGGAGCAGCTGCACGCGGGGCGCTATCGCGACGCGACGTTCTTTCAGGCACCGGAAGCGCTGTTTCCGACGTTCTGGACCGCCTACCCGGCGCGCGCCCCGCTGCTCGTGGCCTGGAGCGGCGGCCCGCGCGCGCAGCAGCTCGCCGCCGAGGCGTCCCCGGCGCAGATCGCGCGCACGGCCGTGACGGCGCTGGGGTCGCTGTTCGGCGCAGGGTCCGGGGCGGAGGAACTTCTCGAGGCCTACTACCTACACGAATGGCAGTCCGATCCTTACGCCTGCGGGGCCTACAGCTACGCGCTCGTGGGCGGAGAAGCGGCGCGTGCGCAGCTGGGCGAGCCGCTCGAGGGCACCCTGTTCTTCGCCGGCGAGGCCACGGACCCGCAGGAAGCGGGCACGGTGAGCGGGGCGCTCAGGAGCGGCGTGCGCGCCGCACGGCAGGTGCTCGCCGCAATCCCCTGAGCCGCCGCGCGCGGCGCCCGCCCTAGAGCAACAGCGGCTGCCGCCGTCGCAGCTCGCCCTCGAAGTTCAGCAGCGGCTGCTGCCGCTCGAGACAGGTGCAGATCAGCGAGCGCTCGCACACCCGGGCCTGCGCGCCGGTGACCCAGGAAGAGACCACCATCACCGGCAACCGCCCCTCCTGCGCAAACAGTTCGCGGATCCAGCCGTACAGCGGCCGCAGCCGCGGTGAGCGGATCCACCAGGGCCGCTCATCGGACAGCCACAGGCGCGCCGTGCGCACGTGCTGCAGGAAGCGCCGGCGTGGCGCGGCGGTCTGCCCGACGTAGCGTACCGTGCGCAGGTCGCGCGGATCGGACAGGGTGTAGATCGCCACGCCCGCGGCCGCGACCCCGGAGTCATCGCAGATCAGCGCGTCCACGCGTTGGCGCAGCTGCCGCGAGAGCGCGGCGGCGCTCAGGGCTGCCAGCGCGGCGCCGTCAGCGGCCGCAAGCGGTGCGGATGATGTCGACACTGTTGGAACCGGGGTCAAACCAGATCTGTGCCTCGCCGGCTGCGAGCTGCGCCGCCACCTGCGCGACCTTCGTCTCGAAGCTGACCTCGCGCGCGCCGTAGTCCGTGCCCTCGCGCAGCACGAAGGCCTCGATGAGGCCGCGCAGCGCCACCGGCGAGAGCTCCTGGTGCGGCACCGCGATCGGCTCCCCGGCGGCCTCCTCCGCGCCACCCCAGGACCCGGGCGGCAGATCGCTCATAGCCGGCGCGTCCGGAAGGTGATCGAGTAACGCAGCTCCTTGGGCGGGGACACGGCATGTTGCCAGCCCCAGCGCGCCGCGTCGCGCAGCACGTAGGCCGAGCGGGGCGCCAGGTCGAGCGCGTGCGCGGCGCGCGCGTGGGGCCTGGGTGGCCAGGGCCGCAGCCGTAGCCGCGCGTGACCCTGCAGCGAGACGCCGACGATGTGCTCGAACTCCGGCACGTCGCGGTGCCAGCCCAGCGGCGCACCGGGCGGGTACTCCGCCACGATCGCCTGCGCAAACTGCGGCAGCGGCAGTCCCGCCCAGGCGGCGACCTGTGCGCGCAGCGCCTCAAGGAACTGCGGCAGCGGCGGCGCCGCCTGCAGCGCGTGGCGCGAAAAATCGTAGCGGCCGCCGAAGCTCACGATGCGCCGTCGCGCGCGCCACTCGCGATACTGCGCCGGCTCGAACGGCAGCGCGCGGATGTGCAGCAGGAGGCGCTCTTCCTGCGCGGCGCTCAGAAACCCGGGCGCGTAGCGCCAGCCCTCGGGCCACGCAGCGGGTGCGGCGAACAGTTCTCGCTGGTTCACGCGCGAAGTATGCCGCGGGAAAACTCGCGCTGCCGCACCGGCGTGCGACTATTTTTTTCATCCAGTGGTGGCGTCGCCGCAGCACTGTGTGAGTCCGCGCCGCGCGCGCGGGCGCGCCCCGTCAGGAAGCTTTCTCCAGCTCCCGGTTGCCGTCGATGAACTTGAGATTGAACTTGAGGGCTCCGATGCGCCACTCGGTCCCCTGCAGGACGAGCTCGAATTCATAGCTGCCGACGAAGGTGCGTGACTTGGCGGCGGCAGCGATCGCGCCGCGATAATGAAACGCGATGCCGTGGCAGCGCACTGCCGCGCGCGCCCCCTCGACGCGGGTTTGGAAATTTGCCACCTGGTGATGGACATGATCGAGCGTGCGAAATGCCTCGGCCCACGTCTGGGTGACCTGGCGCGGGGACGTGAGCGCGGGCGCGCCACCGGCGACGGAAGTCATGTCGAGCGTGAAGGGGTCGGTGAAGCAGCCCTGCACCAGCGGCCAGTTGCGCTCATCGGTCGCCACGAACATGCGAATAACGGTGTCTTCCACGCGCGAGCGCAGCGCAGGATCCGATGGCGGGAAGGACATAGCGCCTCCGATGCCTGCCTGGGGAGGACTCGGCGCCGCACCCGGCGCAGGCGGCACAGGTCCGGCAGATGCAAAGAATAGCGAATCTGAGAGGAGAGCACCGAATGCACGCCCGCCCCGGGGGCGATCGCGTGCGCACGCTCAGTGCGTCTCGAGCGCCGTGTTGCGCGTGAGCAGTTCACGGAACGCCGCCGCCACCGCCGGCAGGGGCGTCGTGATGGGCGGCAGGTCCTGGTAGTTCTGCCAGCCACCGCCGAGGCTCTGGTAGAGCGCCACGAACTCCTCGCACGCCGTCGCCTGCGCCTGGGCGTACTGGTCCTCGATCGTGTACGCCTGGCGCTCGGCATCCACTACGTTCAGGAAGTCCGTCAGTCCGCGGTTATAACGCTCGTTGGCCAGCGTGACGGCACGGCGGCTGGCCACGAGGGCTTCCCCGAGGCTGGCCAGGCTCTGCTGCTCGGCCGCGTAGGCGCTGAGCAGGGTATCGACCTGCTGCACGGCCGTCTGGATCACCTTCTTGTAGTTCACCAGCAGCGCGCGGGTCTCGAGATTGGCGACCTGCAGCTGCGCATCCAGCGCGCCGAAGTCCAGCAGCGGCCACGCCGCGGCGGGGCCGGCGGACCAGATGTGCTGCGAGAGACTCGGTGGCGTGCTCCCCCAGCCCTGGTGCTGCAGGCCGATCGAGGCGGTGAACGCGATGGAGGGAAAGAGGCTGCCCGCGGCCACGCCGATGCGCGCCGTTGCGGCGGCCAGCTCGCGCTCGGCGACCTGCACGTCCGGGCGGCGGCGCAGCAGATCCACCGGCAGCCCGGCCGCGACCGCGGGCGGCACGATGGGCAGCGCCTGCTGCGGGGCGAGCTCCTGCAGCAGCTCCTGCGGATAGCGCCCGAGGAGCGTGGCGATCGCGTACTCGGCGGCGCTCACCTGCGCATCCAGCCGCACGACCTGCGCCTGGAGCGAGTCGTACTCGCGCGTCGCCAGCGTGACGTCGAGCTCGTTGGTGATGCCACGCTGGTAGCGCTCGGTCTCGATCTGCAGCGACTGCTGCAGCAGCTCGAGCGCCGAGTGCAGCACCGCGGAGCGCATCTGCAGCCCGCGCAGGTCCACGTAGGCGCGCGCCACGTCGGCGATCACCGCCACCAGCACCACGTTGCGCGCCGCGGCGGCGGCCTGGGCATCGGCACGCGCGGCCTCGATCTCGCGCCGGTACTTGCCGAACAGGTCCAGCTGCCACGCTGCATCGAAGCCGGCGAGCAGGTTCACCTGCGACAGCCCGGCGCCATTCTCCGCCGACACCAGCTGTTGCGAAGCGCGCCCGCGCCCGAGGTCGCTCCCCGTGCCGCGGCCGCCGCCGGCGCTCGCGCCGCCCTGCGGCAGCACGGAGCTGAAGCTGCCGTAGGCCACCGTGCGCGCCGCCTGCACGCGCTCGAGTGCGATCTGCACGTCGGGGTTGGCGCGCACCGCGCGCTCGATGAGCGAATCAAGCTCCGGATCGTTCAGTGCGTGCCACCAGGTGGCGAGCTCGATCGGCGGGGCCGGCGCCACGGCGCCCGTGTCCGCGACCGGCGTCGCCGCAAAGTGCTCCGGCAAGCTCAGCTGCGGCGTGCGGTAATTCGGACCGACCGCACAGGCGGCAAGCGTGGCGCCCGCCACGAGCGGCAGCAGGAAGCCGCGGCGGCCGCGCATCATTTCATCCCCGCCCGCGCCGGCGCCGCAGCGGGGGCCTCGACCCTGACCTGGTCCCCGGGGCTGACCTGGGCACTCAGGTTCAGCGCCAGCCGATCGCCCGGGGCGACGCCTGCGCCGAGCTCGACCAGGCTGCCGTCGTCGCGGGCGATCGTCACGTCGCGAAACACGATGCGCTCGTCGCGCCCGATGAGTGCCACCTGCGGGCCGCCGCTGCGAAACAGCAGCGCCGCCGCCGGCACCTGCACCTGGCCGCGCGGCGGCAGCTGGAAGCCGACCCTGACGTAGAGTCCGGGAACGAGCGCGCCGGCGTGGTTCTCCAGATCGACCTCGACGCGCAGCGTGCGCGAGCGCGTATTGAGCGCCTGGGAGGTGCGCGCCACCTTGCCGGTGTAGCTGGCCGCGTCGCCGTCACCGGCGGCGACCGTCACCGGCACGGCGCCGCGCATGAGCTCGGCGGCCGCGCTCTGCGGCACGTCGACGAACACGCGCATCGGATCGTTCTGCGTCATGACGTACAGCGGCGTCGTGGCGCTGGTGCTGCCGGCCGTCACCAGGTTGCCGATATCGATGTCGCGCGCCGTGATGACGCCGTCGAAGGGCGCGCTGACGCGCTTGAACTGCGTGAGTGCAGTGTACTGCTCCGCCTGGGCCTTGTTCAGGGCCACCTGGGCGAGGGAGGCCTGGTACTGCGCCGCGGCGCTGTCGAACTCGGCGTGCTTCTGCTCGCGCTCCTGCTCCGACACCACGCCCTTGGGTGAGTCGCGCCAGCGCTCATACTGGCCGCGGGCGAACTGCGCTTCCGCCTTGCGCACCATGACATCCGCCTCGGCACGCGTGAGCTGCGCCCGCGCGGCCGCGAGCTGGGCATCAAGCTCCGGGGTCTCGATGAGGGCGAGCACCTGCCCCTTCGTCACGTGATCGCCGATGTCCACGTACCAGTGAGCCACGTAGCCGTTGACGCGTGCGTAGATCGTGCTCGTGTACCAGGCGGCCGTCTGCCCGGGGAGCGAGAAGCTCTGCAGCGCGGCCACCGGCTGCGCCGCGACGACCTCCACCAGCGGCGCGGCGGAGGTCACCTCGGCCGCGGCGCGCCGCAGGGTACGCTCGTGAAAGAAGCGCTCGACGCGCACCGCGAGGAAACCCACCAGCAGCACGATCAGCAACACCCGCACCGCGCGCTTCAGGCGCGCGCCGGTCGCCGGATCGTAGCCGGTGGCCACCGCGTGCGACTCGCTGCGCGTCACGTCATCGCCGTAGTCCGTATGCCGCGTCTGCTCGTCCATGGGTCTCCCAGGTTCAGTCATGCGCGGCGCCCACGCTCTCGCCGTCGCTGGCAGGAGCCGCGACCGCGTGTCGCAGCAGCCGGTACATGGTCGGCACGAAGAGGAGCGTGGCGAAGGTCGCGAACAGGAGTCCGCCGATCACCGCGCGGGCGAGCGGCGCGTTCTGCTCCCCGCCCTCCCCGACCCCGAGCGCCATCGGCACCATGCCGAGGATCATGGCGCCCGCGGTCATCAGTACCGGGCGCAGCCGGGTGTAGCCGGCGGTGGCCGCGGCCACCAGCGGCGTATCCCCGGCCCGCAGGCGCTGATTGGCGAAGGTCACGACCAGGATGCTGTTCGCGGTGGTGAGTCCGATGCACATGAGCGTCCCCATGAGGGCCGGCACCGACAGGTGCGTCTGCGTCAGGAACAGCATCCACAGCACGCCGGCCAGCGCAAACGGTACCGCGAGCAGCACGATCAGCGGATCGATCCAGCTCTGGAAGTTGATCACCAGGAAGAGGTACACGAGCACGATGGCGAGCCCGATACCGGTGAAGAGGCCGACGTAGCTCTCGCGCATCGTCTCCACCTGGCCGCTCAGGGTGATGGCGATCGCCTGGGCCGCGGGCGGGCGACTGGCATCGAGCACCTTCTGGATGTCGCGCGCGGCACCATAGAGGTCACGCCCCTGGACGTTGGCCTGCACGTCGAACACCGGGCGGATGTTGAGCTGCGAGGTCACCATGGGGACGGTGCGGCGGCCGAAGTCCGCCAAATTCATCAGCAGCTGCGGCTGCGCCGCCTCCCCGGCCACCGACACCGGCAGCGTCTTGAGGTCCTGGGCGCTCTGGATGCTGTAGGTCGGCTGCTGCACCACGAGCGGGTAGCTCACCCCGCTGCGCGGGTCGACCCAGAAGTTCGGCGCCACCTGGGCGCTGGAGTTGGTAGCGACCAGCATGTTGCTCGCCGTCTCGCGCTGGGTCATGCCGACCTGCGTGGCGAGCTCGCGGTCCACGTCCACCGTCAGCGCCGGCGCATCCGGCACCTGGAACACGTGCACGTCCACGACGCCCGGCAGCTGCGACAGCCGCCGCGTGAGGCGCTGCGCCAGGGCGTAGGTCTGGGTGCTGTCAGGGCCGGAGACGCGCACGTCGATCGGGGCGGCCTGACCGAAGTTGAGCACCTGATCGACGATGTCGGCGGGCTGGAAGAAGAAGGTCAGGCGCGGAAACTGCCGCGGCAGCTGCACGCGCAGACGCGCCATGAGCTCCTCCGTCGGGGTGTGCCCGGGCTTGAGGGAGATGAGGATCTCCCCGTCCATGGGGCCGACCGTGGCCGAGTCGCTGAGGGCGATGTTGATGCCGCTGTAGGGCAGGCCGAGGTTGTCGATGACGACGCTGACCTGTTGCGGTCCCACCAGGCGGCGGATGGCCGCCTCCACCTGCGCGAAGTCCTCCTGGGTGCTCTCCAGGCGCGTGCCGGGCGGGGCGCGCACGTGCAGCCGCATCTGCCCGGCGTCGACCTGCGGGAAGAAGTCCCGGCCAATCTGCGGGAAGAGCGCCAGCGAGAGCAGCATGAGCCCGATGAATGCCGTCACCGTCGGGCGCGCGTGCGCCACCGCCCAGGACAGCACGTCGCGGTACTGCTCGCGGAAGCGCTCGAAGCCGTCCTCGAAGGCGCGGTGCGCCCGCACGAAGACATTGGGCGATGGCACCTCGGAGGCGGCCACGCCGTGGACGACGGCCGCGCGCATGAGGTGGCGGAACAGCACCGGCACCAGCGTGAAGGAGAGCACGAGGCTCGCCAGCAGCGAGACGATCACCGACACCGACAGGGGCGAGAACAGGTACTTGGCCGTGCCCTGCAGCAGGAACACCGGCACGAACACCATGCAGATGCACAGCGTCGCAAGGAAGGTCGGCGTCCCGACCTCCCCGGCGCCGTGATGATCGCGGTCTCCAGCGGCTGCCCGAGCCCCACGTGCCGCTCGATGTTCTCGATCACCACCGTGCCGTTGTCGACCAGGATGCCGACCGCGAGCGCGAAGCCCCCGAGGGTCATGGTGTTCAGCGTCTCACCGGCCGCCCCCATGAACAGCACCGCGGTGATGACCGAGAGCGGGATCGAGGCGAGGATGATGAGGGTGAGGCGCCAGTTGCCGAGGAACATGAGGATCATGAGCGCGGTGAGGCCGGCGGCCATCAGGCCCCCGAGCAGCACGCTGTCGAGCGCGGCCTTGACGAACACCGACTGGTCGAACAGCGCCTCGATGCGCACCCCGGCGGGCAGCATGTGGCGGATCTCCGGCAGCGCCGCGCGGATGCCGTCGATGACCGCGAGCGTGGAGACGCCGCCGGTGCTGCGGATGCTCATGAGCGCCCCCGGTACGCCATCGACCGCCACCGAGTTGGTCTGGACCTGGAAACCATCGTGCACATGGGCCACGTCGCGCATGAACACCGTGCGGCCGTTGATGGCGCGGATCGGGAAGGCGTTGATGGCCTCGATCGCATCGGGGCTGTTGTTCATCGCGATGAGGTAATCGCGCGTGCCGATCTTCACGTCTCCGGCGGGCAGGATGACGTTCTGGTGCTGCAGCGCATCGCTCACGTCCGCCGGGGAGAGGCCGCGGGCCTGCAGCGCCGCCGCATCCAGGTCGGCCATGATGACGCGCGGCTTGCCGCCGTAGGGATAAGGCACCTCGGCGCCGTGCACGATGGCGAGCGCCGGACGGATGATGTTCTGGCCGAGGTCGTTGAGGCGTGTATCCGGCAGCGAGCGGCTGGCGAGACTCAGCTGGATGATCGGCACGTCGGTGGCGCCGTAGCGGATCACCAGCGGCGGCGTCACGTTCGGGGGCATGTACTTCAGCACCACCAGTGCGCTGCTGCCAAGCTGCGCGACGGCGCGCGTGACATCGGCCCCCTCGTGCAGGTAGATCTTCTCCACCCCCACGCCCTCGTAGCTCGTCGCCTCGATGCGCGCGATGTCATCAACGAGGGAGGCGAGCTGGCGCTCGTGCAGCGTGAGGATGCGGTTCTGCATGTCCGCGGCGCTCATGCCGGCGTAGGTCCACACCACGCTCACCACCGGGATGTCCATGCGCGGGAAGATGTCGATCGGCATGCGCAGCGCTTCGCCCACCCCGAGCAACGCCACCAGGATGAGGGTCGCCACCACGGTGTAGGGGCGCGCAAGAACGTAGCGGACGATGGGCATGCGCTAGAACGGTGCGGCCGGTGCGGCTAAGCGCGCCCGGCGGCCTGCGCAGCGCCGGCCTCTTCAGCGCAGGCCAGCGCCCGGATCAGGGCGCACGGTGCAGGCGGCAGCATGGATGACTCCTTCGGCGGCCATTAGGCGCCCGGATCATTAGGCGTCCGTTAAGCGAAGATTAGGGCGCTTTCATCTTGGCACCCCGGCCGCCCTCACCGGCCCGGATCCGGGGGAGTAATTGCGATGGATTACAGAGGCTTAGCGCTCCTGGCGCCGCCGCGCGTCGGGGCGGGCTCATTCGCCGCGCACGATGATCTTCACGCGGTCCCCGCCCTGCCAGAACCCGTGCGGGATGCCGAAGTCCGAGCGCCGCAGCACCCCCTGGCCCACGAAGCGGCAACCCTGGGAGGAGGCCTGCGGACAGTCGATGTCGGAGATGCTGAGGGCCAGCTCGCGCGTCACCCCGTGCAGCGTCAGCTCGCCCTGCAGCGTCGCGTGCGCGGCGCCGTCGAAGGCGAAGCCGGTCGAACGGAACGTCATTTCCGGGAAGTGCTCGGCGTCCAGCCACTGCACCGAGCGCAGCCGCTCGTTCCAGTATGGGCTGCGCGCATCGATCGAGGCGGTGCGCACGACCACCGTGAGGCTCGCCCCCTGGCCATCCGGCGCGAGCACGAAATCACCGGTCAGATCGTGGAAGTCCACGCTGAACCAGCGCAGGCCGAGCCGCTCGATCTCGAAGCTGATGCGGGTGTTGCTGCCGTCCAGGTGATACGCGGAGGTGGCGCCCGCCTGCCACAGCGCCACAAGTCCCGCCAGCACGATCCGTGTCCGCACGCGCCGCCGCTCCCGCCCCCGCCTGGCTCCTGCCGGTAGGTGCCGCGCGGCAGGCGCCCGGTTTCGCGCCCCGCTCACGCGGCCGGCCGCGAAGGATGCCCGCGGAAGGCGTCATCACCCGGGCGCAGGCCGCGCGCGGCGAAATAGTGCGCGAGCGCCCCGGGGTCCTGGCTCAGCGCCGCCAGGGCCACGTAACCATCCGGCCGCAGGAGGTAGAGGGCGTCGCGCGTGAGGCCCGCCGCCTGGTGCACCGGCGCGAAGTCGAACCGCTCCAGGGGCACGTCCTGCTCCTCGCACCAGCGCGTGAGCGAATCGCGCGCTGCGCCGTACACGTGCACCTGCCACAGGAGCGAGCGCAGCGGGGCGTAGTTATCGCAGCCCCCGGCCGACGCCCACGGCAGGCGGTCCCCGCCGTGCACGCCGCCGACCGCCCCGACGCTCAGCGCACGGCCGCGGTAGTTCACCGTGATCTGCGAGACCGTGCGGAACAGGAACTCGCGCACCGCCGGGACCGCCAGCGCCCGCGGCAACACCTGGGGCGCGAGCCGCGTGCGCACCCAGTCGGCGATGGGCCCGGCGGCGGTCGCGAACGTGAAGATGCGGTCGGTAGTAGCCACCAGACGCCGCGCGAACTCGATGCGCTCGGGCTCGTAGGTGTCGAGCAGGCGCGCATCCGCGGTCCCCTTGAACAGCGCGGCCAGCTTCCAGGCGAGGTTCACCGCATCGCCGATGCCGGTGTTCATCCCCTGCCCGCCCGCCGGACTGTGGATGTGCGCGGCATCGCCGGCGAGGAACACGCGCCCGCGGCGAAAGTGCTCGCTCACCCGGTGGTGCACGCGGTAGGTCGAGAACCAGTGCACGCGCGTGATACGCAGCTTTAGGTTCTCGAGGGCGCGGCCCTGCACGTCCTCGAACGTCAGCTGCTCCGCGTGGGCGGCGCGCTCACCGCGCACCGTGCCGATCAGGCGCGCCCGCCCGGCCGCGGCGAGCGCAAACACCGCGAGGAAGTCGGCCTGGTCCAGGTCGACGTGCAGCTCGCCGTTGAGTGCAGCTCCCGCTCCCTCGATGTCGGCCACGTAGAACACCTGCGGGTAGGTGCCCCCGGGAAAGCCGGTGCCCAGGGTCTCGCGCACCCGCGAGCGTGCGCCGTCGCAGCCGACCAGGTAGGCCGCCTGCACCGTGCCCTCCGCGCCGTCGGGCAGGCGCAGCTGCGCCCGCACGCCGTCCGCGGTCTCGGTGAAGCCCTGCAGCTCGGTGCGCCGCTCCACGCTGACGCCGAGGCCGCCCAGGCGCTCGATGAGCAGCCGCTCATGCTCGTCCTGGGGAAAGATTTCCAGGAAGGGATAGCGCGTCAGGTCGCCCCCGATGGCGCCGAAGGGCAGCCGTGCCGCATGCGCGCCGCGTACCCACAGGTTGATCGCCGCAATACGGTGCCCGCGCTCGAGCACCGCGGCGGCCAGATCAAGCGGCTCGTACAGCTCGAGCGTGCGCGCCTGCACGGCGAGTGCCCGGGAGGTGGTGCCCGGCTCGGCGCTCGCGTCGATCAGCCGCACCTGCACGCCCTGGCGCGCCAGCCACAGCGCCAGCACCAGCCCCGTGGGGCCCGCGCCGACAATCAGCACCGTAGCGCTGGGCACGCGCACCTCCGCGAGCTCGCCGTCCCGATCCGCCGGCCGCCGCCATCTGCAGCTCGGCGCCGCGCGCGCGCGCGCTGCACGGCACGCGCCGCTGCGCCGCCTCCTCGCCCGTCCTCGTGCACGCGCTGTCCCTCCTGTGCGCGCCACAGGTGGCACGCGCCGCGAAGCCCGCGCACCACTATGGCACACGCTCGCGCACGGCGAAGCCCGCGCGCGCCGCCGGCGTGCGGGCCGGTTACTCCTACGCGGCCGTGCGGTCTGCGCCGACTTCGCGGCACGGCGGTCGCGCCCATGATCGGGCGCTGTTTCACGGCTTCAGCATCGCTAAGGAGAAACGCATGGTTACCGCCAGCGGCCACACGTCGGCCATTCGCGCCAAGAAGGTGCTCGGCACCGCCGTCAAGGACACCGCGGGGAACAAGATCGGCGTGATCGAGGACATCGTCCTGGACAAGCAGTCCAACAACATCATGTTCGCCGTCGTCGGCTTCGGCGGCTTCCTGGGCATGAATGAGAAGTACCATCCGCTGCCGTGGGAGACACTCGACTATGACGAGGACCAGGGCGCCTATCGCGTGAGCTACTCGCGCGCGCAGCTCGAGGCCGCGCCGACCGGCTCGATCGAGGAGCTGACCCGCGATGATGGCCAGTTCCGCGAGCGTGCCTACGAGTACTACAAGGCGCCGCGCGACTGGTAGCGCACGGCCGCGGCTCGGGTCCTGCTCTCAGGAGGGATCCGCGCCGAGGAGGCGCACTTCGCGCTGCGGGAAGGGGATGCGGATGCGGCGGGCGCGGAACGCCGCCACGATGGCACTGTAGATCTCGCCGGTGGCGCTGCCCTGGTCATCGATCAGCACCCAGGGGCGCACGGCGATGTTGACCGAGGAGTCGGCCAGTTGGACCGGCTGCACGAGCGCGACCGGGTCCTTCAGCACGCGTGCGTTCGCGTCGAGTACCTCGCGGATCACCGCCAGTGCGGTCTGCAGGTCGGTGTCGTAGGCCACCCCCACCAGCACTTCCAGCTGACGGATACGGCCGTAGTTGTGCAGGATCTCGCCCACGATCTTGCGGTTCGGGACCACCACGCGCGAGCGATCCACGTGCAGCAGCGTGGTACTGAAGAGTGTGATGGTCTCGACCGTGCCCTCGACGCCTGCGATCGCGATGTATTCGCCGACCCGGAAGGGCTTGGCGAAGATGATCGACAGCCCCGCGACCACGTTGCTCAGCACACCCTGCGTGGCGAGCGCCAGGCCGGCGCCGGCGACGCCGAGCCCGGCGATCAGCGGCAGCAGCTCCACGCCGAGGTTCTGCAGCGCCATGATGAAGAACAGCAGGAAGCATGCCGCCCAGGTGACGCGGGCGAGCAGCAGCCGCACGGGGGACTCCAGCTCCAGGCGCTGCAGCATGCGCAGCAGCCAGCGGCTCACCGCGCGGCTCACGAAGCCGCCGGCCACCAGGATCAGAATGGCCACGAGTAAGCGCGGCCCGAAGCGGATGGCCAGATCGAGCAGGGTGTCCTTCAGGCTGCTGATGGTGGCGATCTTCTCGTTCACGAACCCCCCTTGCACCGAGGCCTTATCTTATTACCATCTGCGGCGCGCGCGCGCGAAGGCTCCGTGCGGGTACGCTATTATTGGCGCGAGCCGCGCCGCGCGGCCTCGCTCGGTTGCGTAAATTTTCAGTCCCATGGCCTACCAACTCACCGTCACGCAAGAACCGGGCTACCTGCACGCCATCGTCACCGGCACCAACGAGGTGGAGACGGTCGCGCGCTACCTGGAGGAGCTGCGTCGCGAGTGCATCGCGCGCCAGTGCTTTCGCCTCCTGATCGAGGAGCGCCTCGAGGGGCCGCGCCTGGGCACCTACCCGGTGTACAAGGTGGTGAGCGAGGGCAGCGAGCGGGCGCGCGGCCTGCTGCGGGCGATCGCCTACGTGGACGTGCACGCCGAGGGGCCGCTGATGGGGTTTGCCGAGACCGTGGCGGTCAATCGCGGCCTGCCGATTGCGATGTTTGCGACCGTCGAGCAGGCGCGTGCGTGGCTGGTGCAGTCGGTCGCCGCGGATCAGCCGCCCGCGGCCATGTAGCGCGGATCGTGCGGGGTGCGCGCGAAAATGCGCCGCACCAGCGGCTCAAAGGTGGCGAGCGGTTCGCTGCGGTAGTCCGGGTCGAAGGAACTCTGGTCCCACGCGGCGCAGAAGTGCACGCACGCGGCGTACCAGGGATGATCGCGCAGGCGCTCGCGGGCGTTGCGGTCGCCACCGAAGTGGTGCACGTAGTAGTAGTTCTGGAACAGGCCGTGCTGCGCGACGATCCAGCTGACCTCGGCACGCACGTACGGGCGCAGGATGGCGGCGGCGAGCTCGGCGTGGTTGTAGGGCGCCAGTTCATCGCCAATGTCGTGCAGCAGCGCCGCCACCACCAGCTCCTCGTCCGCCTTGTCGCGCAGGGCGCGCGTGGCCGCCTGCAGCGAGTGCCCGAGCCGGCTGACGGGGTAGCCCTCGAGCGAGTGATCGAGGCGGCCGAGGCTCTCGAGCACCCGGTCGGCAAGACCCAGGGCGTACTTCTTCTCGGCCTCATCCAGGAGCTCGTAGTCCTCCCTGGTACCGTCCTGCATCTGCCGGAAGCTCACGATGCGCGTCATGCGCTGCGCCTCACGCTGCGCCGCGGCGGCACGCCGCCGGCGCAGCACGCGATACAGGCTGCGCGGTCCGTCGATGTCGATGTAGCAGCCCTGCAGGTGCCGCAGACCTTGCGCGGGGTCAAAGCCGGTGCGCCCGTGCAGCAGGCGGCAGTTGTCGAACATCACCAGGTCGCCGCTGCTTCAGCAGGAAGCGGATCTCGAAGTGCGGCGCGCGCAGGCGCTGGTCGAACTCGCGGCGCGCGCGGAAGTAGGCGCTGAGCCTCTCCGGCTCGAACAGCGGCACGAAGTCCAGTCGCGGGCTGAAGTGGATCGCCTTGAGCGCGCCGGTGACGTCGAGCTCGATCGGCGGCGCACTGGCGGTGAGCTCGGTGTGAGCGTCGAGGTACTTGAAGCGCACCGGGGTGCTGCTCAGCACCGCGAACGCCGCCGGATCGTGCTCGCGCAGCGCGGCGGCGACCGCAAAACCATCCACCAGCGTGGACAGACCGCCGCGGGTCTGGTTCACCAGGCAGTGCAGCAGCTGAATGCCCGGCACCGGAGCGCGGTAGGGGTTGTCGGTGTGCGGATCGAGCGCGACCGAGGTGTAGGCGAGATCGGTGGCGTCGGGCGTGGAGCGCACGTCAAAGAGTGCCCCGAAGTTGGTCTCGCGCGTGAAGCCGAACGTCGCGCCCACCTCGAGCACCGTACCCGGGGTGGTCGGCACGCCCTCGAAGATCACGAAGCCGTAGCTGAGGAAGGCCTCGACCCACGCAAGCCGCTCGCTCTCGCTCGCATCGGCACGCCAGCGCACGCGCGGCAGCGCCGTGAGCGAGCCGTCCCACAGCTGCGGCGGCGGGCAGTCGTGGCTGTTGGGTTCGAGCGCCGCCTCCTCGAGGAGGTCCGCGGCGCTGAAGGCCGCCTCGTGACCGTCGCTGAACTTCACCCGCAGGGTGCCGGCGGCGGGCTGCGTGACGGACACGATCGTCAGCTGCAGATCGAAGTCGGAAGGATCGGCCCAGCGCTGCTGGGTCTTCAGGTCCATGGAGGCCGCGTCGCGGCAGCGCTCGCGCAGCCACAGGGGATGGATGGCGTAGGCGGCACCGCCGGGGCGTTCCAACAGCAGCTGCGTCGGTGAGGCGATCCTAAGTGCGAGCGTGCCGGCGGGTGTCTTCATGCCGGAAAGTCTAGCGTCGGCTCTCCGCGCGTGTCCATCCGGGGCGGCGCCCCACTCCGGCGGCGCCGGGCGGCTCGAGCTGGAGCGGCCCGGCGGCCGGCACGAGGCCACCCAGACCGCAGGCGACTGGCGTGCGGTGTTGCGCGCGGGGTGCCGGCGGGGCTCAAGGCGAGACGCGGCCTAGAGGATCAGGCTCAGGCAGGTGAGCGCGGCTTCCGCCTTGTGCAGCTCACTCACCTCGAGCGCGCGCGTGGCGATCCCGGCCGCCTCGAGGCGCGCCCGCGTGCGCGGGTAGTCGGCACTCACGAGGGTCACGCCACTGAGTGTCAGCGTGTTGGCGCCGAAGGGCTCCCCGGGCGCGACCTCGATCAGCTGCGCCTCGGGCAGGTGCGCCGCTTCGACCCACGCGGGATTCACCAGCAGCGTGGCGGGCGGGATGAAGGTCACGGCGCTCTTCAGGTGCAGGCAGTCGCGCAGCGGGATCGCTGCGACCGTATAGCCGCAGGGTGCAAGCGCTGCGGCGAGCTGTGCCACGCCCGCGGCGTTGGTGCGCGCCGAGGCGCCGACGTAGAACGCGCGACCCACGCGCAGCACGTCACCGCCCTCGAGCGTGGCGGGCGCCTCGATGGGCACCAGGGGCACGTGCCGCGCGAGCGCGGCGGCGACCGAAGGCACTTCGTCGCGGCGCGAGGCCGCCCCGGGACGCGTGATGACGCCGGCCTCGGGCACCAGCACCGCCGTGTCCTCGACGAAGACCCCGTCGGCCTGCCCGGGCAGCCCCGGCAGCCACTCGATCTGACAGCCGAGGCGGGCGAGCTCGGTGACGTAGCGCGCGTGCTGCCGGCGCGCACGCGCGCAGATCGATGGGCGCGCGCCTGAGGTACGACAGCTCGCACTGCGCCAGAAGATCGCTCGGTTCGCGCACGAAGGCCTGCGGCATGGCGCCGCGCAGTATACGGGCCCGCGCGCCCTGCCGCGTGCTCGACAGTGCGCGCGCCGCTGCCTATCGTAGGGCGCATGCTCCCCGGGGCTCACATGGCCGGCACTGAGGTGGCGCTGTCCATCGCGCTCGGCGTCGGGCTCGCCGCCGCGGTCGGTTTTCGGGTGTTTCTGCCGATGCTGGTGCTGAGCGTGGCGGCCTTCAGCGGGCATGCGCACCTGAGTGCCGGCTTTGCCTGGCTCGGCACGGCGCCGGCGCTCCTGACGCTCGGGCTCGCCGCGACGCTCGAGGTCGCTCGCCTACTACATCCCCGGCCTCGACCACCTGCTCGATGCGCTGGCCACACCCGCAGCGCTCATAGCCGGCACCGTCGTCGCGGCGGCGGTCATGACAGAGCTGCCGCCGCTGCTGAAGTGGACCACCGCCGTCATCGCCGGCGGCGGCGCCGCGGGACTGACGCAGGGCATCACCTCGCTCCTGCGCCTGAAGTCCACGGCGCTCACCGCCGGGCTCGGCAATCCTGTGGTCGCCACCGGCGAGCTGGCCGGCGCGCTCGGCGTCTCGCTGCTGGCCCTGGCGGCCCCGCTGCTGGCGGTGGCGCTCGTGGCGCTGTTCTGCTTCCTGGCGATCCGCGTGCTGCGGCGGCTGTTGCGCAGCGCTGCCCGCGCACCCGCCGTAGTCCGCCCTGCCCCCGGTCCTGCGCGCTGCGCGCCGCGTTTCGCCTCACAGCTTGGGCGCGGCACGTCCCGGCCGCCACCCGCAGGCACTCGAGAAAGGCGCCGGCGGCCGGGGGGCAGTTCGGCCGGCGCGCGCAGGATGGCACCGACCGGCGCCTCGATTGACTTCAGTTTCACCGGCAGGATGGCGAGCAGGCCGTGCTCGACGTCATCGAGCGCGACGTGGTACGGCATGACGCCGATGCAGTCCGATTTGCGCAGCAGCACCCGGTTGGTGAGGATCGAGACCGACTCGATGACGTTCTTCGGCGCCGCGCGCCCGCGGCCCGACGAAGGCGCGGTCGATCTGGCGGCGCAGGGTCGTCTCCGGCAAGCGGCAGAGCCACGGCTCCGCGGAAAGCTCGCGCAATGCGAGCCGGCGCTTGCGCGTGAGCGGGTGGCCGCGGCGCGTCACCAGGCACACCGGCTCCGCATAGAACTCCTCGTACACCAAGCTCGCTGCTGCGGCCCTCCTCGGGCAGCCGGCCGAGCACCATGTCCAGATCGCCCGGGAGCAGTGCCGGCATGAGGATGTCGTAGGTGCCCACGACACGCTGATCGCGACCCCGGGCGCGCCTTCTTCAGCAGCGCGATGGCCTCCGGCAGGATGCTGGCGGAGGCGGCGAGCAGCGTCCCGACGGGACCTTGCCGCTGTAGCCGGCACGCAGTCCCTCGAGTTCCTCGGCCGCATGGCGCAGCTGCGCGAGCACGATTTTCGCGTGGCGCGCGAAGATCTCCCCGTAGGCGGTGGGCTTCAGCCCGCGGTTGCTGCGTTCGAAGAAGGGCAGTCCGAGGGTCGCTTCGATGTCCTGAACGCCTTGGTCACGGTCGGCTGACTCAGATTCAGTCGCCTGGCGGCCTTGAGGATGCTGCGGCAGTCGTAGCCTCGGCGATCAGCTCGACGTGCCGCAGGCGAAACTTGCGGGTGATCCAGCGCTCCAGACGTGCGGAGCTCATGCGCGGCATTCTGGCACGAGAGCGCCGTCGCCCGCACGCCCTGCGCCGGCGCTGCGCCCTGCCTCAGGCGCTGCGGCGCGTGACGCGCGCCGCCGCGGCGGGCGCTCGGTGAGGCCGAAGAAGTGCGTCGCGTTCGAGTGCAGCAGCCACTCGCGCGTCGCGGCGAGAGGACCCGTTTGAGCGGATGAGTTGCCGACCTGCTGCTCGCCGAGCGGATAAGGGATAGTCCGAGCCGAGCATCACGCGCTCCTCACCCATCGTCTTCACCAGAAACGTGAGGGCATCGCCGCTGAAGACCGCGGCATCGACGCAAAAGCGATCGACGTAGGAGGATGGCAGCCGCGGGCAGTCCTCGCGCACGATGTCGCGATTGCGCCAGGCGTTATCCACGCGTCCCAGCAGATACGGGAAGCTGCCGCCGCCGTGGGCGAAGCACAGCTTGAGTGAGCGCGGCAGCCGCTCGAACGCGCCGGAGAGGATCAGCCACAGAATCGACAGCTGCGTCTCCGCAGGCATCGCCACCAGCCACGGCAGCTGGTACTTGCGCATGCGCTCCGGCGCCATCATGTCCCAGGGATGCACGAACACCGCCGCGCCCTCGGCGGCGCAGTGCGCAGAAAGGTGATGATGCCCTCGTCATGCATGTCGCGCGCGCCGACGTGGTTGCCGATGTGCACGCCGACGTGACCATCGGCCATGGCGCGGCTGACTTCGCGGCAGGCACGCTCCGGTATCCTGCAGCGGCACCTGGCACAGCGACTTCAGCCGCCGCGGATGAGCGCGCGCAGATCTCGCGCGCCGCATCGTTGAAGATGCGCGCCACCTCCAGCGCCTGTGCCGCCGGGCGCTGATAGCAGAACAGCACCGGGGTGGCGCACATGATCTGCACGTCGACGCCGTCGCGATCCATCGCCTCCAGGCGCATGTCCGCGTCCCAGCAAGCCGCGCTCACCGGACGGAACTCCTGCTCGCCGAGCATGAGCATCGCTTTGCCGGCACCAGGTGTCTTCATCCACGGCCAGTCGGGCGTGCCGAAGCGCGCCGCAAGGTCCGGCCAGGTGCGCGGCAGGAAGTGGGTATGGATATCAACAACGCTCACATGGTTCTCCTAATCGCGACGGCGTGCCCGGGCACACGCTCTCATTCGCCCTTCTGCGGACGGTAGGCCACGACCTTGATCTCGATCAGCAGCTGCGGATGCGGCAGCTGCGCCACGGCAACCGTGGTGCGCGAGGGCCCTGTAGCCGAAAAACTCGCTATACACCTCGTTGTAGCCGGCAAAGTCGGCCATGCTGACGAGGTAGCTGCTGACCTCCACCACGTCCGCGAGCGCCGCCCCCGCCTCACGAGAATGTCACGTATGTTCTCAGCACCGCACGCGTCTGGGCGCGGATGTCCAGCACATCCGTGCCATCCGCCCCGCGCTGCGCCCCGGCGATGGAGTCATCCGGCCGCCGCGAACTTGTGCCCGAGACGAAGATGAAATCCCCGGCGCGCCGAAAGTGCGGAAAGCTGACCGCGCGGCCTGGCCTTGCCCGCGACTAACGCTCACCGCCGCGCGGCCGCTCACGCGCGCACCTCAAGCCGCGCGGTGCCGAAAGACTCGACGGCGACGCTGACACGGGTGCCCGGGAGCAGCGCCCGGGCGGCCGTCGCGCCCCTGCCAGCACCAGCCAGCCGGCCTCGAGGGTGACTCGGACTGCCCCGCCAGGCGCGCAGCGGCCATGAGCGACGCACCGGATCGCCCATGATCGTCCGCCGAGCTGCCCGATTCGAGCACCCGGTCATCAAAGGCGAGGGTGATGAGCAGATTCGTCAGATCCGCCGGCAGCGCGCGCCACTCGCCGACGACGAACGCGGCGGACGATGAGTTGTCGGCGATCACGTCCGGCAACGAGAAGCGAAAGTCCCGATAGCGGCTGTCGATCACCTCCAGCGCCGGGGCCACCGCGCCGATCGGCTGCGCGTGCTTCCTCGGCACTAACGGCACCGCGCAGCGGCGCCTCGAGCAGAAATGCCAGCTCCGGCTCGATGCGCGGATGGATGAAGTGCGACAGCTCGAGGGTCGCGCCGCAGACTCGATGCGCATCGCATCCGTCAGGCGCCCGAAGATAAGATCGTCGATCTTCATCTGCGCGCGTTTCGCCTCGCTGGTGAAACCCATCTTGACGCCGACGAGCCGCTCACCGCGCGTTGCGCGCCGCCGCACAAGTCCGGCCTGCACGCGTAGGCCTGCACGAGCGTCAGCTCATCGCCCGCCGCGCAAGCTGTGGCACCGGGGTGCGCGCGAGGCGGCCTCATCCAGGACCTCGGCGATGCGGTCGAGTGTTTGCGCCAACGTGTCGTTCAGAGCTGCTTCCTCTAGAGCTTCACGCAGATGTTCATGCTCTCGGAGAAGAAGGCGAGCGAGTGCTGCCGCCCTCGCTGCCGATGCCGGAGAGCTTCACGCCGCCGAAGGGCACGCGCAGGTCGCGCAGGTACCAGTCATTCACCCAGGCGGTACCCACTTCCATCTGGCGCGCGACGCGGTGGGCGCGCGAGAGGTTCTGCGTCCACACGGCGGCGGCAAGACCATAGCGGGTGTCGTTCGCCAGCCGCACCGCTTCTTCCTCGGTGTCAAACGGCGCCACGTGGCACACCGGACCGAAGATCTCTTCCTTCACGCAGCGGGCGCTCTCGGGAAGTCCGCGAGCACGGTGGGCTCGATGAAGGCGCCGCCGTCGCGCGCATCCCCGAACCGCGGTACGCCTCCGCCACAGACCACCCGGGCGCCCTCCTCGCGCGCGAGGCTCATAGTAACAGAGCACCTTGTCGCGATGACGCGCGCGAGATGAGCGGACCTAAGTCCGCATCCTCGTACGGACCGCCGATCTTCAGGCGCGCGCGCGCTGCGCGAGGGCCGCGACGAAGCGCTCGAACAGCGGCCGCTCGACATACACCCGCTCCGAGCACAGGCACACCTGGCCGCAGTTGGAGAACACCGAGCGCATGGTGCCCGCCAGTGCCACCTCGAAGTCCGCATCGGCGAACACCAGCGCGGCATTCTTGCCGCCGAGCTCGAAGGACAGCGCCTTCACGCTCGGGGCGGCGCTCTTCATGATCGCAGCCCCCGTGGCGGTCTCGCCGGTGAAGGCCACGGCGTGCACGTCCGGGTGGCTCACCAGGGCTTCGCCGGCGGACTTCGGGCCGAAGCCGTGCACGACGTTGAACACGCCCGGCCGGCATGCCGACCTCGTGCATCACCTGGGCCAGCAGCACCGCGGTCGAGGGCGTCTCCTCGGAGGGTTTCACGATCACGGCGTTGCCACAGGCGAGCGCCGGGGCGACCTTCCAGGTCATCAGCAGGAACGGCAGATTCCACGGCACCATGACGGCGACGACCCCGACGGGTTTGTGGACGGAGTAGTTGAGCGCGCCGCGCCCGTCCGGGGTGGCCGCCTCGTAGCACTCCGAGCCGCGCGCGAGCACCAGGTCCGCATAGGCGCGGAAGTTGGCCGCGCCGCGCGGGATGTCGAGTGTGGAGGCCTGCCGGTGCGTCTTGCCGGTGTCGGCGATCTCAGCGCCCAGGAACTCGGCAAAGCGCTGCTCGATACGCTCGGCGACCTTGCGCAGCAGCGCGGCGCGCTCGGCCACCGCCATGCGCCCCCAGGGACCGCGCAGTGCCGCGCGGGCGGCCGAGACCGCACGCCCGACGAGTTCCGCACCGGCCTCGGTCACGCTCGAGAGCACCGCCCCGTCCACGGGACTCACGTTCTCGAACGCAGCCCCTTCGGTGACGAACTCGCCGCCGATGAAGCACGGCAGCTTCTGCCCGGCCAGGGGATAGGGAATGGGGGGCGGGGTGGGCATCGGGGGGGTCGGACCGCGTGGAGCCTTGGGCGTGGCAGGGGCGCCGGCGGGCAGTCTAGGCCGCCCGCGCACTCAAGGAATAATCGAATTTACGTCCCCGGATATGCCCTTTATCTATATCAGAGTGCGCCGGCCCGGAGGGCCGGCGCGGCCGGAACCGGCCTGATGATCAGGGGCCTTCAGGGTCGCTGCGGCGAGCGGCGCTCTTCCACCGTGAAGAAGCGCGTCAAGGCGCGATCGAAGACGTTTTCCTCATCGGCGGCGATGCGCGCCGCGTTCACCGGGTCGGTGAATGCGGCCATAGCGGCAGCGAACGCCGCCGCATCCGCATACCACAGCTCCGTGACCACGTCGAAGTCCGGGTGCGGGGCGCCGGGGGCGAGGATGGCGCCTTCCTGGATGAGGAAGTTGCGCCGGTAGTCGCAGATCTGCGGGGCGATCGAGAGGATGAGTGGCGCGTGGCGGGTCTCGTAGTACCGATGAACTGCGCCTGCGCGAGAGACCCGACTTGCGCTTCAGGAACGCGATTGTCTTGATCACGCCTGAATTCCCCCCGGGTCAGCGCACGCGGCGCAGCACGGCCTCGGCATAGCGCTCGAGCGTCCACTTCTTGACCGAAAGCTGCGCATGTCCTCCCCCGCGGGCGAGCCACGCCGTGATGTCCCAGGGCGAGGGCAAGCCAGGGCGCGATGACGACGAGGTCGTGGACGCCCGATTCCTGCAGCGCGTCCACGGCCGCCTGAGTGACGGGCTCGGCCAGCGGCAGGCCGACCTCGAAGCCGTCGAGCGGCAGTCCGGCCTCGTGGCGCATGAGGCGCATCGCGCCGAGCGCGGTGTCCGCCTGCGCCACCGTCATCGGCAGCGGCAGCCAGCCGTCGTTGCGCGCCGCACGGCGCATGGCCGGCGCCGCCGCGCCCCCGCACCAGATGCGCACCGGCTTCGCGCGGTCGCGGGCGCATGATTCCCTCGAACCGGAAGAGCGGCCCGTCGTGCTTCACCACCGCGCCGGTCAGGAGCTTGCGCAGGATCACGAGCGTCTCATCCAGGCGCCGGCCGCGCAGCCTCGAAATCCACCCCCGCCGCCTGGTACTCCTCCTTGAGCCACCCGGCCGATACGCCGCACACCACGCGATCCCGGTGAGCACGGCGGCGGTCGCCACCTCTTGGCCACGGTGAGCGGGTCGCGCAGCGCCGCCAGATAGATGTTGGAGGCGAAGCGCAGCCGCCGCGTGAGCGCGCCGAGGTGCGCGAACAGCACCCACGGATCCGGCCAGGGGTATCGGGGGGCACGAAGATCTTGCCGTCGGGGGAGTACGGATAGGGGTCTGGATGTGCGCCGGCCAGATGAGGTGATCGCCCACCATCAGCCCGTGGAAGCCCAGCTCCTCGGCGAAGCGCGCCAGCTCCGGCAGCTGCTCCGTTTCCCGCACTGCCACCAGCGACAACCAGAATTTCATGGCTTAAGGGACCTCCCGGCGAAAAAACGACAGGGCCAGGTAGGAGGGATCCTCCTGATCGGTGCGCCCCGCGGGCGCGCCGGCGGCAAACTCGCTGATAGGCGGCCGCATCGAGCGGCGCGCTGCGGCACCAGTCGAGGGCGAGCGAACGGCGCGCGAACTTCCACACGCCCGCGCGCCGCTCGTAGCTGATCAAGGTAGCGGCCGCCGATGCTGATCTCGCGCGGCGCGGCGCATGGGTGCGGTGATAGGCGACGCGTGTACAGCTCCCCCTGCGCCTCATCGCCGCGCACGACAAAGAGCGCGTTCGCTGACCGAATGCACGGTGGCGTCGAAATTCGCCAGTACGCCGGGCAGCCAGGCGAGGTACTCATCCGCGCTGCCGCAGAACATCGCGCCGTGGTCATCGACCGCATCGTCGTGGTAGAGGCGCGCAGCAGAGCGAAGTCGCGGCGGTCGCAGGCGCGGCAGTACTTCAGCACCAGCTCGTGCAGCGCCTGCTTGTCGATGAGCTGCTGCAGCGCCTCCCCCATACCTGCGTCCTTCGCGCTCGCCTGCGCCTGTAGGCGCGCGCGCCTAGCGTACCCGGTTTGGTCCGGTTAACGTCATCACGCATATGGGGTAAAGGCGCTGCAGTCTCACGCATTTGGGCGATGCGCGGCCGCGGCGGGTTCGCGCACGGTGCAGCGCGGCCCCCCGCGCCCGCGCAGAGGTAACGAATGATCGATGTCTACGGCATGAGCACGCCCGAACGTGGTGAAGATCACCATCATGCTCGAGGAGCTCGCCCTGCCCTACCGCCAGCACCACGTGAACGTGTTTGCGGGCGAGCAGCATGCGGCCGAATTCCTCAAGATCAGCCCGAACAACAAAGTACCCGCGATCGTCGACGCGACGGGCCGGACGGCGCGGCGCTCGCGGTGTTTGAAAGCGGCGCCATCCTCATCTACCTGGCCGAGAAGAGCGGGCGGCTGCTGCCGGCCGCGAGGGCGCGGCGCGCGCCACGGTGCTCGAGTGGCTCATGGTGCAGCTCTCCGGCGTCGGGCCGATGTTCGGGCAGCTGGTGCACTTCACCCGCTATGCGCCCGCCGGGCAATGACTACGCCGTCAAGCGCTACACGCAGCGAGGTGCGGCGCCTGCTTCGGCGTGCTGGAGCGGCGCCTCGCGGCAGCCCCTACCTCGGGGGGCCGGAGTACTCGATCGCCGATATCGCCACCTGGCCCTGGATCCGCACCGCCAGCAGATCTTCCCCTGGCTCACGCAGGCGGCCGAGACGGGCGATGCGCTCGCGCGCCTGGCCGGCGCTCGGGCGCTGGTTCCGCGACGCTCGGGGCGCGCGCCGCGGTCGAGCGCGGCGTCGCCCAGCGGCGAGCGCTTCCTTGATCGCGACCGCGCCGCCTTCGGCCGCCGCCGATCCGGACGCCTTCGACCGGTTCTTCAACCGGGGCAAGTACACGCGCTGAAAGCGCCAAGGACGCGAGCCTATGAAGTTCTGGCAGATGCTGACCTGGATGGAGCCCGAGCAGATCCTGGACGTCGCGCGCTTCGCCGAGGAACTCGGGTTCGAGGGCGTCATGCTCGGGGATCACGGGGTATTCCCGCGCGACGGTGAAGGCCCCCTACCCCTACTCCGCCGACGGCAAGCCGCCCATGCAGCCGGATGCCTGGTACCCGGACTGCTGGGCCACGATCGGCGCGATCAGCGCGGTCACGCGCCGCATCCGCTTCGCGGTGGCCGTCTACGTGCTGCCGCTGCGCAACATCTTCGAGGTCGCGCGCGCGACCGGCACGCTGGCGATCCTCAGCCACCACCGCTTCATCCTCGGCGCCGGCATCGGCTGGATGAAGGACGAGTTCGACATCTACGGCGTCGACTTCCACACGCGCGGCAAGCGCTTCGATGAGCAGCTGGCGGTGCTGCGCAAGCTCTGGGGCGGCGGCATGGTGGAGCACCATGGCACGCTCATCGACTTTCCGCCGCTGCAGATCTCCCCGGCGCCCGTGCGCACGGTGCCGATCTTCACCGGCGGCGTCGCGCCGGTGGCGCTCGAGACGGGCGGCGGAGAAGGCCGACGGCTGGATCGGTGCCGGCAACACGCCCGAGGAAGTGCCCGGGATCCTCGCCGAGTTCCGGCGCCTGCGCCAGGCGGCGCAACGCGAGCACGTGCCCTTCGAGACCATCATCGGACTGTCCACGCCCCCGGACCTCGCGACCTTCCAGCGCCTGCACGCGGTGGGCATGAGCGGGGGCGTCAGCTACCCCTTCAAGTACACCGCTCGGGGAGCGCTCGAGTCTGGATGCGAAAAAACGCGTGATGGAGGATTTCGCGCGCCGCTTCATCCGCCCGCTGGCGGGAAGCTGAGGCGCGCAACGCGTCACGCCGCCCGGGGGCTCCCCCGGCGGCGTGACCTGCAGCGGTCTTGCGAGCCGTCAGTGCGTCGTGCTGCTGCCGGAGAGGCAGGTGCTTCATGAAGGTCTTGCGGTCATCGCCCTTGAGCCCCTTGGTGGTGGCCGTCGCGTTGCAGCTCTTCATCTTTTCCTGCTGGCTGTTGCCCTTGGCTGCGGGCGCCGGCGCGTCCGAGAGGCAGGTTTTCATGTAGGCCTTGCGGTCATCGCCCTTGAGCCCCTTGGTGGTGGCGTCCGCGTTGCAGGTGCTCATCTTGTCCTGCTGAGTGTTGGTGGCGAGCGCCAGCGGCGACTGCAGCACCAGGAGCCCGAGCGCTGCCGCCAGCGCCATTAACCCTGTCGAGCCTTTCATAGCCTCTCCTTATGCGAATTGTCGTGAGGAATGCGCCTGCGGCCCATGGTAACCCCGACTGCCGGGCTACTCCATGTCCGGGTACGGGCCGCGACCGCCCTCGGCGATGAAGCGCTCGATGCGCGCCTGAAGCGTCGGCAGGGGTACGGAACCGAGCTCGAGCACCGCGTCGTGGAAGGCGCGGACGTTGAAGCGCTCGCCGAGGGCCTGCTGCGCGCGTGCGCGCGCCTCGAGGATGGCGCGCTCGCCGAGGTAATACGACAACGCCTGTCCCGGCCAGGCGATGTAGCGATCGATCTCGGTGCCGATCTCGTGCTCCGGGAGCGCGGTGTACTGGCGGAAATACGTCGAGCGCCTGATCGCGCGTCCAGCCCTGGGCGTGGATGCCGGTATCCACCACCAGGCGCGCGGCGCGCCAGATCTGGTAACCGAGCATGCCGAAGCGATCGTAGGGGCTGTCGTACATCCCCATCTCGGTGCCGAGTTCCTCGCAGTACAGCGCCCAGCCCTCCCCGTAGGCGGAGATGTAGGTGAGCTGGCGGAACGCCGGCTGGTCCTTGTGCTCCATGGCGATCGGGATCTGGAAGGCGTGCCCGGGTGCGGACTCGTGCAGCGTGAGGGCCGTCAGGTTGAAGAGCGGCCGGTTGGGCAGGTCATAGGTGTTCAGGAGGTACACCCCCGCCCCGCCCCGCCCGGCGGTGTAGAAGGGCGCCAGATCCTCGGGTACGGGGCGGATCGCGAAGCGCGCGCGCGGCAGGTATCCGAAGTACTGCGACGCCTTGCCGTCGAAGCGCTTGGCGATCCAGGCGGCGCGCATCAGCAGTTCCTCCGGGGTCTTGGCGTAGAAGCGCGGGTCGGTGCGCAGGAACTTCTGGAACGCGGCGAAGTCGCCCTTGAACCCGCTCTCCTGCATGGCGCCGATCATGTCCTGATGCAGCCGCTCCACCTCGGCGACGCCGAGCGCGTGGATCGCCGCCGGCTCCATGTCGAGGGTGGTGAACTCGCGGATCTTGGCGCGGTAGTAGGCTTTGCCATCCGGCAGCGCCTCAGCCGCGATCGTGGTGCGCAGGCCCGGCACGTATTCCTCGCGCATGAACTTCAGGAGCTGCGCGTACGCCGGCTGCACCGAATCGCGGATCACCCGCAGTGCCTCGGCCCGCAGCGCCGCGCGTCGCTGCGGGGCGATGCCGTCCATCTCCTTGAAGGGGGTGTAGAGCAGGTTCGCCTCGCCCTGAGCCTCGGTCACGGCCGTGATCGAGGCGTCGCGTCCCTCCATGGTGACGCGCGGGGGCGTGAAGCCGCGCCTGAGTCCGGCGCGCATCTCGCCTTCTTGTTCACGAAAGTAGCGCGGGATGTCCGCGAGCTGCTTGATCCAGTGCTCGTAATCCTCGAGGTGCCGGAACGGGCGCCGCGCGGTCAGTCCGATGTCGGTCCAGAAGCTGGTGTCCGAGTTGGCGGGCATCTCGAAGTCGCGGAAGCGCTGGTTGGCGATCAGCACCGCGATCTGGGCGCGGTAGACATCGTAGTTGAGCTGCTCGGCAGCGGAGAGCGCGGCGCGCTCGATCCCGGCCAGGCGCCGCTCGGTGTCCTCCCAGTACTTCAGCCGCATCGCCTGGGTGGCCGGATCCACGTGCGGCAGGTGATCGTAAATCGGGCGCGTGCCGTCCTCGTCGTTGGGCTGCTGGTCGGTGCGCCAGCGCCATTCGGTCGTGTAGATCGCCTGCAGGCGGGCATCCGCGGCCTGCTGGGCGGACTGGCGCGTGCAGCCTGCGCCGCAAAGCCCCAGCAGCACCAGGGCCATCCCCCATCGCAAGTCATGAGTCATGCGCGTTCTTTCGTGGTCATGTTTGGCGAAGGCCACTCACCGGCGGATGGCAGAGAATACTCGAACCGTTGCATCGGCCTCGCGCCGTACGGTACAAGAGCTGCGGTGTTGTGGAAATCCATAGTCGCGATCTGCCTCGGCTCGAGCCTGGGCGCACTGTTGCGCTGGTGGCTGGGGCTGATGCTGAACGCACACTTCCCGACCCTCCCGCCGGGCACGCTCGCCGCCAACCTGATCGGCGGCTACATCATCGGGGTGGCCCTGGCCGTCTTCACCACCTATGCCGCCATCGCCCCGGAGTGGCGCCTGTTCATCATCACCGGCTTCTGCGGGGGGCTGACGACCTTCTCGACCTACTCGGCCGAGATCGTGATCCTGCTGCAGCAGGGGCGCACGCTGTGGGCCGCGGGACACGCGGCGGCGCACCTCGGCGGCTCGGTGCTCATGACTTTCGCCGGCATCGGCACGGTCGCCTGGCTGCGCAGCTGACATGCCGCCCGCGCCCTAGGCTTTCAGGAGCTCACGCCCATGCAAGGCTCATTTCTGCGCTTCTACGTGCACGAGAATCAGCGCCACCACCAGCGCCTGGTGTGGGAGTGGCTGCTCGAGCAGGCCAATGCGCTCGGGATCCGCGGCGGCTCGGCGTTCCGCGCCATGGCCGGCTTCGGGCGCCACCACGTGCTGCACGAGAACAACTTCGTTGAACTCGCCGGCACCCTCACCGTCGAGGTGGAGTTCATCGTCACCGACGCGGAGGCGCAGAAGCTGCTCGCGCTCCTGCACCAGGAGGGCGTGCGGCTCTTTTACGCCAGCGTGCCGGCGCTCTTCGGGGTGATCAACCCGGATGGCGCCGATGATGCGGCGCTCAACGAGGACTGAGGCGCGCTCACTTGCGCCCGAGGGTGTGCAGCGGCACGGCGCCGGAGGCGGCCAACCGCGGGCGATCGGGCTCCGGCTGGGCGAGCGGCCGGCACTCGTGCAGGGACTTCTTGCAGCGCAGCGCGAGGTCCTGGTACTCGCGCGTGCCGGTGCTCTTCCAGGCGAGCTCTTCGTCCGTGAGCTCGCGCACCACGCGCGCCGGCACCCCCATGACGAGGGTGCGGGCCGGCACGACAAAGCCGGCGCGCACGAAGCTCAAGGCGCCCACGAACGCCTGCTCCTCGACCACCACGCCGTCCATGATGACGGCGGCGATGCCGATGAGCGCGCCGCGGCGGATGGTGCAGCCATGCAGTACCGCGGCGTGGCCGATGTGCGCGTCCTGCTCGAGCAGCGCATCCTTGTCCGGAAAGCTGTGCAGCACGCAGCAGTCCTGCACGTTCGAACCCGCGTGTAGCACGATGCGGCCGAAGTCCCCGCGCAATGACGCCATCGGGCCCACATAGCAGTTGGGTCCGACGATCACGTCGCCGATGAGCACCGCCTGCGGATGCACGAAGGCGCTCGGATCGACCACCGGCACGAGACCTTCGAGGGAATACACCGGCATGGTTATTTCCCTTTGGCGCGCGCGAGGAACGCGCTCACCGCCGTGCGGAACTCCTCGGACTTCAGCTGCGCGCTGAAGATGCGCGCCTCCGCCTCGATGCGCTCGAGCAGCGCCGCCGGGTCCCCGCGCAGCAGGCGCCGCGTGGCCGCGAGCGCTGCGGGGGGCTGGCGCACCAGCTGCTGCGCGAGCGCGCGCGCGTGTTCGAGCAGCGCCTCATCCTCGACCACCCGGTTGACGAGTCCGAGGCGCTCGGCGCCGGCGGCGTCGAAGGGCTCCCCGAGCAGCAGCAGTTCCGCGGCGCGCTGCAGGCCCAGCTGCCGCGGCAGCAGGAGCGAGCTGGCCGCCTCGGGCACGAGGCCTAAGCTGACGAAGGGCATGGAGAAGCGGGTGCTGCGGGCCGCGACGACCAGGTCGCAGTGCAGCAGCAGCGTCACGCCGATGCCGACGGTCTGGCCGTGAACGGCGGCGATGATGGGCTTCTCGAGCGTGGCCAGCGTTTTGAGGAACCCCATTACGGGATGGTCCATGGTGAATTCGGGGCCGGCGAGGAAGTCGTGCAGGTCGTTGCCCGCGCAGAACCCCGGCCCCTCGCCGCTCAGCAGCACGACGCGTACCGCAGGATCGGCCTGCGCGGCAGCCAACGCACTCCTGACCGCGGCGTACATGGCGAAGGTGATGGCGTTGCGCTTCTCAGGGCGGTTGAGGCGCACTTCGCACACGCCCGCCGCACTGGCGACGCGAACCGGTTCACTCATAGGGGCACTTTGCCGAGTGCGCCGCTGGCACGCAACTCGCGCCGTTGCGCCGCGCTCAGGCCCGGGCGCTCACTCAGCACCGCCCCGGTGTGCTCACCGCGCAGCGGCGGCGCACGACTCCGCCCCGCCGGCGCCCCCTGCGGCACCGCTCCGGCGGACGGGTGCGGCAGCTGGCGATCGTTGCCCGCCGCGGGCATGCGGTGCCCATCGGCGGTCGCGAAGGCCTGGTATGGGGCGACGTTCGGGTGCGCCGAGCCGTGGCGGCCGGCGCGGTGCCGCCGTTGAGGTCCAGCAGCCGTAGGCCCGCCAGCGGCCCCACGCGCTAGTGCCCGGGTGCCGCGACCGGCACCGCGCCGGGTTCGCGGAAGTTCACGTCGCTGTCGGCGGCGAGCCACACGAGGGCCGCCCAGGCGGCCACATTCTGGTCGAGCTGCACGCGATCGATCTTGTCGAGCGTGTCGTCGGCGGTATGGTGCAGGTCGAAGTAGTGTGTGGCGTCCTGGTTGAGTTCGAAGGCCGGGACACCCGCCTCCACCGAAGGCCCGACGTCGGTCCCGGCATCGCGCAGCGGGTGCGG
This sequence comes from uncultured Pseudomonadota bacterium, assembly GCA_963806375.1. Classification (GTDB taxonomy): domain Bacteria; phylum Pseudomonadota; class Gammaproteobacteria; order Steroidobacterales; family Steroidobacteraceae; genus 13-2-20CM-66-19. The sequence goes on along the minus strand of CAWDXW010000002.1, from coordinate 160,461 downwards.
CTCGGCGAGGATCCCCAGGGGTCCGAGCACCCGCAGCGTCGCCTTCCCCAACGGTCCGTGCTGCACGGCCGGCGGCAGTGCCACGGCGTACACGCGGTCGGAACCGAGGTCACTTTCCCCGGCGAGCACGTGGCGCGCGAGCTCCGCCTGGTGGCGCCCGGCGTAGTCGTGGCCGCCGAAGGCACCGCCGGGGGGCGCCGGCTGCGCCGGCTCCTCCGAACCAAACAGCACCACGCGCACCGTGCGGCGCGGTTTATGCGGCAGGTCGCGGATGAGCTTTGCGGCCGCCACGATGATCGCGGTGCCGGCGCCGTCGTCGACCGCGCCGGTCCCCTGGTCCCAGCTGTCCAGGTGCGCCCCGAGCAGCACGAACTCCTCCGGCTTGCCACTGCCACGCACCTCGGCGATGACGTTCTGCGAGTGCGCGCCCGGCACGTAGCTGGCCGCGGAGAGCAGGCGCACCCGCGGGATCTGCCCGAGCGCTGCGATGCGCTCGAGCTGATCGGCGTCCGGTGCACTCAGGGCAAAGGCGGGCAGCGCCACGCGGCCCGCGACGTAGGTCGTGGTGCCAGTGTGCGCCAGGCGATGGCTGTCGGTGCCGGCCGAGCGCATGAGGAACGCGCTGGCCCCGGCCCTGGCCGCGGCCGCCGGCCCGTCGATGCGCGCGGCGACCGCCGTGCCGTAGCCGGCGCCGTCCTGCATGCGCACCATGCGCGCACTGACGAAGGCGATCTTGCCAGTGAGGGAGCCCGCGGGAGCGGCCTCGAGCTCCGCCAGCGTGGCGAATCCTGCGACGTCGCCCTCGATGCCGGCGGCGGGCGTCGGCGGGGACTCCCCGAGCGCTGCGACGACGAGCGGCTGGCGGGACGGTGCGATGAGCTCGCCGCTCTCGCTGCCGCGCACCCAGGCGGTGACCGGGAAGGGTTCCAGGTGCACGTTCTCAAAACCGAGCGCCTTCAGGCGCGCGACGGCCCATTCGGCGGCGGCCTGCTCGTTGGCCGAGCCCGAGGGACGCGGACCAAAGCGCGTGGTGAGCTCGCTCACCCAGGCGTAGGCGATGTCATGCCCGGCGGTGGCGGCGTCGCGCAGCTGCGTGGCGACGACTTCCGGGGAGGCGGCGGCGGAGGCCGCCGCTGCGGGCGCGGCGCCGAGCGCCACCAACAGCGCGGCCGCCACGGCGGCCGCGGATTCGATCCGGGATTGCAGGCGCACGAGTGTGATTTCCATCCGCTCGATAAGAAGCGGCGCATTCTACGGGAAGCGCTCGCGCGCGCACCACGGCCGGTGGGGAAAGCGCTGCCGGCGGGTCCTAGGGCAGCTGGGCCAGCGGCAGGGGCCTGGCGAGATGGAACCCCTGCGCATAGTCGACGCCGATGATCTTGAGCTCTCGGAGCACCGCCTCGCTCTCCACGCACTCGGCCACCGTGGCGATGCCGAGCGCGCGGCCGACCTTGCCGATCGCCTCCACCATGCTGCGGCTGACCGCATCCTGGGTGATGTGGCTGATGAACTGGCCGTCGATCTTGAGGAAGTCCACGGGCAGGGACTTCAGGTACACGAACGAAGACACGCCCGTGCCGAAGTCATCGAGGGCGAACTTGCAGCCGCGCTGCTTGAGCTCGCTCATGAGGAAGCGCGCGTTGGAGAGGCTCGTCACCGCCGCCGTCTCGGTGATCTCGAAGCACAGCGCGGCGGCGAGCGCGGGGTCCCCGACGCTCTGCAGCACGAAGTCGACGAAGGACTGCTCGTTGAGGGAGGTGCCGGAGAGGTTGACCGCCAGGAGCGGCAGCGGCCGCCCCGAACGCTGGCGCTCGCGCAGCAGCGCCAGCGCCTGCTCCACGACCCAGCGGTCGATCGCCGACATGACGTTGTAGCGCTCGGCGGCCGGGATGAACTCGGTCGGCGCCACGAGTTCCCCGGTGTCATCGCGCAGCCGTACGGTGAGCTCGTGGAAGGCGCGCTCGCCGCTGCCGGTCAGCGGCACGATTGGCTGGAAGTGCAGCTCGAGGCGGTTGTCCTCGGTGGCGCGCGTCACGCGCGACACCCAGTGCATCTCGCGATGCCGGTGGGAGAGCCCTTCCGCGCCGTACACATGGATGCGGTTGCGCCCGGCATCCTTGGCCGCGTAGCAGGCGATGTCGGCGGCCGACATGACGCTCGCCACGTTCTCCGTCTCGGCACGGATCTGCACGACCCCGATGCTCGCGCCCACCGAGAGCGTGCTCGCGCCCCACACGAAGCGGAAGTCGCGGATCGCCTGGCGCACCCCTTCGGCGATGCGCGTGGTCTGCTCGAGCGTCACACCGTCGAGCAGCACGCCGAACTCATCGCCGCCGAGGCGCGCGATGGTGTCGGAGGCGCGCACCCGTGTCTGCAGGAGGCCCGTGACGTCGCGCAGCAGCCGGTCGCCTGCCTGGTGGCCGCAGGTGTCATTGACGACCTTGAACTGGTCCAGGTCGATGTACAGGAGCGCATAGCTGCCCTCGCCGCGCTGCGCCGACAGGAGCGCCCCGTGCAGGCGGTTGTCGAACTCGCGCCGGTTGATGAGGCCGGTGAGCGCATCGTGGCTCGCCTGCCACGACAGTGCGCGCCGCAGCCGCCGTTCCTTGGTGACGTCGTGGAACACCACGACCGCGCCGATGACCTCGCCCTGGCGGTCGCAGATCGGCGCCGCCGACTCCTGGATCGCCACTTCGTGGCCGGCCCGGGTGAGGAGCACGGCGTGATCGGCGTGCGCGCCGCCACCGCCACCGCGCCCCAGCGCGGCATCGAGGGAGCTCTCGAGCGGCTCGCGCGTGATCTCGTTGACCAAGTGCAGGACCGCGGCCATCGGCTGCCCGCGCGCTTCGGCGAGCGTCCAGGCGGTGAGGCGCTCGGCAACCGGGTTGATGTACTCGATGCGCCCCTCGGCGTCGGTGCTGATGACGGCATCGCCGATCGACTGCAGCGTCACCTGCGCGCGCTCCTTCTCGGCGAAGATCGCCTGCTCGGCGCGCTTGCGTTCGGTGATGTTGGCGATTGAGCCCTCGTAGCCGATGTGGCGGCCGGCGGCATCGCACAGGCGGCGGGCATTCTCGAGCACCACCAGCTGCGCGCCGTCGCGGCGGCGCATGCGGAACTCCGCGTCGCGGATCTCGCCCTGCTCATCGACCTGGCGGGCGAAGGCGGCGCGATCGGCCGGGTCCCAGTAGAGCGAGGCGGCCGAGGGCAGCGCATACATCTCATCCGCGCTGCGGTAGCCGAGCATGGCGACAAACGCCGGGTTCACCGACAGCAGTCGCCCGTCACGGGTGCTCTGGTACACCCCTTCGGCGATGCTCTCGAACAGGCCGCGGAACTTCGCCTCGCTCGAGCGCAGTGCTTCCTCGCCGAGGGCTCGCTCGATGGCGATGCCGGCGAGCTGCGCCGCGCGTGCCATGACTTCCGCCTCGGCGGGGCTCGGCAGTCCTTCGGCCGCGCGGTACACCCCGAGCGCCCCGAGCACGTGACCGCCGGCGGCCTGGATCGGCGTCGCCCAGGCGGCGCGCAGGTGCGCCTGCAGCGCCGGTGTGCGCATGTCCTGCCAGAAGGGATCCTTGGCTAGGTCCGCCACCAGCACCTGGCGGTTGAGGTAGACGCTCGCAGCGCACGAGCCATTGCGGATGCCGACGCTCGCCTGTGCCAGCATGGCATGCAGCGGCGCCGGCAGGCGCGGGGCCACCAGCGAAGCGAAGGCCTTCGACTCCGCCGCGAGCGTGCTCACCGAGGCGATCGCGCCGGCGATCGCCGACTCGATGAGCAGCGTGATCGAGGTCAGCACGTCCGCAAGCGGCGCGTTGCGGGTGATCTGCTCGAATACCTGGCGCTCGGCCGCGGCCATGCGCTCGGCGCGCTTGCGCTGCGAGATGTCGGCGATGCTGCCCCGGACCAGGCGGCGATTGCCGCTCGGCAACAGCGCAAGACGCACCTCGCAAACGATCTCACGCCCGGCGGCATCCCGATGCGTCCACTCGAACGGCTGCACCTCCCCCTCGAGGGCGCGTTCGATGTGTGCGTGCGCACGCGCGGCGGAATCCGCGCCGTCGGGCTGCTGCGGCGGGCTTAAGGTGACCGGGCCGACCTTCAGCAGCTGCTCGCGGCTGAGGCCAAAGAGCTTCTGCGCCTTCTCGTTGGCATCCACGAAGCGCCCGCTGTCGACCTCCAGCACCACGATGGCCTCGGGGGCGTGATCGACCAGCAGCTGGTAGCGCTGCGCGCTGTCGCGCACCGCCTGCTCGGAGGCGTGCCGCTCGCTGACGTCACGCAGGCACAGCACGAACATCTGCCGGCGCGACAGCGGCGCCTTGCTCACGGCGATCTCCGCCGGGAACTGCCGCCCCTCCCGGTGCTGCGCCCACAGCTCGCGCGCGGACAGATCGAGCGCGGTATCGCCGAGGCTTGCCGCCAGGCGCTCGAGCGCCTCGGGCACGCTCTCGTGGGTGGCGATCTTCGGTAGCAGCAGGTCAATGCGCTTGCCCTTGAGTTCCTCCTCGCTGTAGCCGAAAACCCGCGACCCGGTGGGATTGAAGGTGTGGATGAGGCCGGCCTCATCGACCAGCAGCACCACGTCCTTGATGTGATCGAGGATCACCTGCAGGTGCTCGCCCGACTGCTCGCGCGCCTCGAGTGCGAGTGCCCGTGCCTCATCGGCCATCAGGCGCATGGACTCGACGATGCCGCGCCGCTCGCGTTCGATCGTCCCGTAGTGCTCGTTGATCAGGCGCAGGAGCATCGGCACGTCCGGATCGGCGCTGCCGGTGCGCAGCTGCAGCTCGTGCAGCTGCGCCTTAAGGGCCGGATGCAGCTCGGGATATTTTTCCGCGTGCGGCCGCGCGTCCGCCCTTACGAGCGTCGTCGTGGCTCCCGGGGGTGGCTCCCGGGAATCGGGGCGCGTCCGGATGCGATCTGACTTTGACATAAGGAAAAAGGGAAAGGCCCATCGCGGATGATACGAGTCTCGGCCAGGCAGACTTGTGAACGCCCTCCCGAAAGTGTTCGATAGGGCTTTCCGGATTCCGCGTGCTTCACCCGCTGGGCCAGCACCGGCACAGCGGCGCCCGCGCACTGGGCATTCAAAACCCCGGGCGCGCGACGCGTCCCCGCAGGCGCGTGGCCTGGCAGCAAGCCGCTGCGTGCGTAAAGCTCGCATCTCCTGCGGCAAGTTTCCATAAACCCTTGCGCGATTACATAAGAAAAATTATTTGCGCTGCGCTGCATCACTGCAGTGCGAACCACGTCACACTTGTCAACGTCTTGGCTGTGATGCGTTTCATATAGACTTTAAATGACGCGTTGCGAATAACAATCAGGGGTTTTCAAACATGAAGCTGCTTAGTCTGCCTCGGCAAGGCGTCCTACTTGCCGGTCGTATCCTGTTCCTTGCCCTGTTCGGTCTGCTGGCCAGCTGCGGCGGTGGCGGCAGCGCCACTCCCACTGCCACCTTGCAGACGATCACGGTCACCCCTGCGCAGCCCCAGGTGGCGGTCGGCGGCTCGGAGCAGTTCACCGCAACGGGCAATTACAGCGACGGCAGCACGCAGAACCTGACCGGGCAGGTCACCTGGTCGTCCGCAACGGCCAGCGTCGCCACGATCGTTAACAACACGGGCCTCGCATCGGCGGTAACGGCCGGCTCGACGACGATCATGGCCAAGAGCGGAACGGTCTCCGGATCGACGACGCTGACGGTGACCGGAGCCTCGGTGGTCTCCATCGCCGTGACACCACCGGGCAAGACCCTCGGAACCGGCGTGGTGCAGGCCTATACCGCCACGGCGAGCTTCTCGGACCACAGCTCCAAGGACGTCACCGCTCAGTCGACCTGGTTGTCGAGCGATACCGCGGTCGCGACGATCAGCGCGACCGGTCAGGCAACGACCAAGGGCGCCGGCAGCACCACGATCAGCGCGACCTACAGTGGCAAGAGCGGCAATACCACGCTGACGGTCACTGCCGCCACGCTGGTATCGATCGCCGTGTCGCCGACCAATCCGTCGGTTCCCGCCGGCACGCCGCAGCCCTTCACTGCCATGGGTAGTTATTCGGACGGCAGCAAGATCGATGTCACCAACACCGCGACGTGGAAGTCCGACAATGCCACCGTGGCCACCATCAGCGCCGCCGGCATCGCCACGACCCTGGCCAACGGCGTCACGCACATCACCGCGACCATCGGCGCCGTAGTGTCGCCCGCCAGCACCCTCACGGTAACCACGGGCGTGGTGTCCGTTGCGGTCACGCCGGTCAATCCGAACGTGGCCAAGGGAGGCAAGGCACAGTTCAAGGCCATCGCGACCTACAGCGACAGCACGATGGGGGACGTGACGGGCACCGCAATCTGGTCCTCATCCAGCACCAGCATTGCGACCATCAGCACGACGGGCCTCGCCACGGCGAAAACGACCGCCGGCAACACCTCGATTACCGCCAAGGTCGGCAACGTCTCGAGCACCCCCAGCAAGCTCACGGTCACCCCGAGCAACTATGCGTACGTCGCCCTGAACGCGACCAATCAGGTGGCGCAGTTCACGATCAACAGCGACGGCACGCTCGCCGCGCAAGCGACGGCCACCGTTGCCGCGGGCACCGGGCCGCTGGCGGTTGCCGTCGAGCCGTTCGGCCGCTACGCGTACGTGGCGAATTCGCAGGCGAACACGCTGTCCCAGTACGCGATTCAGGCGGACGGCACCCTAAGTCCCATCGGCACCCCGATCGCCACGGGAACCTTTCCCCGTTCGGTTGCCGTGGACCCCACGGGCCAGTACGTGTACGTAGCCTGTGCGACCGACGTCCATATCAGCGGCTATACGATCGGCGCCGACGGGACCCTGACGGAGATGTCCGGCTCGCCCTTCCCCAGCGCAGGGCGGTGCCACGAGCCTCGTCGTGGACCCGAGCGGCCAGTACGTGTATGTGGTCAGCGGTAACAGCAACAGCGTACTGTCCTTCCCCATCGGCACGGGCGGTGCGCTCGGCACCTACTCGGGCACGCCCGCGCAACCGGGGCCCTTCGCTATTGCGGTGACCCCGACTGGGAACTTCGCCTACGCCACCAGTACCGGCGATGATTCGGTCCAGGTCTTCAGCATCAGCGCGGGCACGCTCACCTCGGGTAACGAGTACTCGACCGGGCAGACGCCCCATGCGGTCGCGATCTCGCCGAATGGCCTCTATCTGTACGTCGCGAACTACACCGATGGCTCGGTCTCGCAGTTCACGATCAACGGTGACGGTTCGGTGACGGCCATGTCTCCCTCGGCCGTCCCTTCGGGGGCGGACAAGGGCAGCCAGCCCACCTCGATCGCCTTTGACCCGAGCGGCACGTACCTCTACGTCACTAACAACGGCGATGACAGCGTCACGCAGTTCTCGTACCTGGGCACGAACGGGATGCTGAATAACCTGGGGGACGCCTCGACAGGCACCAACACCGGCCCCTCGGCCGTTGCCACCGGACCGTGAGGGACGATGACGGTGCCGAGCAGGCCGAGCTCGCCCTAACCCGACTAGGGTCGCGCATAGGCATTGCGGGGAAGGTCCGGCAGAATCGCCGGGCCTTCCCGGCGGCTCATTAAGGAAGACCCATCGCGCCAACGGGCAGCGCGGCCAGGCGCAGAAGTTCGCCGGGCACGCCTGCACACGCCCAAGACCTCGCGGGGCCGTTTGCTCCCCGAGCTCCAACCCTTAGCCGTCGGCTCCCCGGGGCGTTTCCACGCCCCGAGCGCAAAGCACACACGATCCCACGGGGACCCGCAGCACCGCCGCCGCGTCAGGTGATTGCGCGGATCAGCGCGCCTGAGACGCGTTGTCGCGGGCTGTATGCTTACATCGAGCCGCACCGCTTGGGAGGCCACACCCCCGCACACGACGGACGCTCCGCGTGGGTCAGGAAGCTGCAGAGGGGATAGGCGCGGGGATTCCTGGCGCGGGGCTGCCCGCCCCGTAAGGGCTCCCCTTCAGGGGGCCAGTCCGTAGACGTCGAGCTCACCTGAGGTACTGCCGTAGGTGCTGCCGGTATCACCCCCGCGGGTACCCACGTAGACCTTGCCATTGGCGACCGTCGGAACAGTGAACTTGACGGCAAATCCTGGGACGTCCGCACCACCGCTCGCGGAGCTGTTCCAGAGCTCGTTCAGGTTGCTCGCATCGTAGGCATGCAGCACGGCCGCGCCACACGACGGCGCCTTGCGGGTGCAGTAACGGCTGTTATCGAGCGCCCACACGATGCCGTTGCTGGAGCCGCGCGCAGAAATGGAGGGCGTGCTGCCGGGAAAGTTGATGTTAGAAGGCCCCGACATCGCAGGCGCCGTGCTGAAGAGCGCGGTCGCCGTATTCAGGTGATACGCGGACACCGGGCCACCGGGCGTGCCGATGTAGAAGTAGTTGTTCCACAGAGCACCCGTTGCAAAAATGCTGGCGCCGATACTGAACTTCTGCACCGCGTTGCCGTCGCCATAGCCGCCCATGGCATCACGGTTCAGCACGTACAGGTTGCCGTCCTTGCCGCCCCCGACAACCAAATGCGTGATGGGGCTGCCGGCCGGTAGGTCCGCGAGCACCGCCGCGCCGCCAGCGCCGAAATCGACGTCGTTGGCGTTGTCGCTCGCCTGATCCGAGGGAGTGAAGTACTGGGAGACCGCTAAGGTGGATCCGGACAGCTTCAGGAACGAATCGCCGTAGTCATTGTTGGGTTTTGTCGCTGAGGTGGCATCGAAGGTGCCGTTGGCGGTGATGACGTATAGATTGTTGTTCGCATCGGCCGCGGGCGCCGCGCCGCTCATCCAGATACCACCATACTGGACGTTCGGCGTCACGTTGAGGACTGCCGTGCGGGTGAACGCTGAACCGCTGTAGGTGTATCCGATCACCCAGCCATAGTAGGGCGCCGAATCCTCATGCGAGGCCCAGGCGATGTAGATCGTGCCGTTCACCAGTGCCAGCCCGGGTCGCTGCGATTCGTCTCCCGCGTCGAAGGCGACGGTGCTGCCGCCGTCGCCGGTGCCCGCATAGGTTATCGCCGAAGTAATGGAGGTTGGCGAGCCGGTCTTTTCGCTGCCGCTGGCAAGATCGATGGCGTGCAGACGCTGGTAGAACTGGCTGCCGTCGGCGCTCACCGATTTTGAAACCACGTACAGCGCTCCGCTCGAAACGTCGATGACCGGCGTACCCGTAACACCGACTTCCGGGGAAATGTCACCCGCACCGCCACCGACCAGGTTGCCCGTCGGACCGGAGGGCACTGTGCGCTCGCCGGCTGTGGCACCGTGGTTCGCGTCGATGAGATTCACGCCCCACAGCTGGCTGCAGGGACTGGCGTCGGCGTCGAAGGCAAACAAGCCGTCGTGCTGCGTGGCGACGAATACGACGTTGTGCTTGGCGCCCTTAACGGTCAGATTGGCGACCCACAACGGCTGCGCGTAGATCGCGCCATCCACGGCACAGGAGAAGCGCTTGCCGAAGCTGCCCGTGGTCACGTTGGCAGTGGTGAGGGCGTACTCCTGAGTGTTGGCGCCATCGCGCGCCAGATCGTTGTGATACGTGTACACGCCGGCGAGTCCCGTGACCCCGACCTGGATCGCACTACTCTTCGTAGGATCACTGGCGCTGGTCGCCGTGACGGTATAGACGCCCGCGGTGGCGGGCGCGGTGAGGGTCACGTTGGCACCGGTCAGGCTCGTGCCGGGGCTGAAAGAGCCGCCACTCGGGCTGATGCTCCACTTCACGCCCGCAAAGTCGTCGGTCGTAGCGCTCAGGGAGAGACCCTGGGTGACGGCAAGACCCGCCGCACGGGGCGAGACCGACACGGATATGGATGCCGGGCTGACATTCAGTACCAGCGTCACGGGGGCGCTGCTCAAACCCCCGCTGTCCTGCACGCTGATCGTCAGCGGGGTCTGGTTCGCCGTCGCCGTCGGGGTCCCGTTGATCGTCCCCGCTGCGTCAAAGTTAAGCCCGTTCGGCAGCGAGCCGCTCGTCAATGTCCAGGTCAAGGGGGGCGTGCCGCCGGTCGCAGTGAGCGATACCGAATAGGCCGATCCCACCAGGCCGTTGGGGAGCGACGTCGACGTCACGCTCAGTGAGGCGGTATTAAAAGTGACGGACAGCGTCGCTGACGTGCTCTGCGCAGGGTTGCTCGCATCCTGGACCATGAAGGTGACCGGGCTATTGGTCACAGCCGCGGTCGCCGTGCCCGAAATGACACCCGCCGAGCTCAGCGAGACTCCTGCCGGCAGGGTACCGCTCGCAATCGACCAGCTGTACGGCGGTTCACCACCGGAGGCCTGGAGCGTGCTGCTGTAGGCCACGTTCACCTGGCCGTCGGGCACGGAGGTGGTGGTGATCGCGAGCGGTCCACCGGAGACCGAAAGTTCCAGGCTCACCGACTTGGTCTGCTGCGGGCTGCCGGAATCGGCCACCTGAAACATCACGGCCGCCGGAGCGCCGGCTGTCGTGGGCGTGCCCGAGATCGTCCCGCCCGAAGCCAGGCTGAGTCCCGCCGGGAGTGTGCCGCTGGCGATCGTCCACGTGAGTGGCGGAGTTCCGCCGGCCGCGGTCAGGCTCTGCGAGTACTGCACGCCGACCTGCCCAGCGGGCAAGGTGGTGGTCGAGATGCTCAGCGTCGCCGGCGATGAACCGGAGCCGCCCCCGCCGCCGCCCGAGCAGCCGCACAGCAATAGCACCACGGATCCCAAGGCCCATAAAGGCGCCTGCAACGCGCCCGGCGCGTCGTCGATTCTGCTCATTCCCGCTTCCTTTGTGCGACTTTCTTGTTGGTTAATTTCCGTCGCTCATCGAGGCTGCGCTTTCCGTCCGCAGCAGGCCGCTGGACAACCACAGCCCGAAGGAGAGTGTACCCGAGCTCCCGAAACCTTACCGATTCCTTAAGCGCGGCACGCTTCTCGTTGACATAAGCATGCACAATAATAGTGCAACCCAACACGCGCGATGGCTGGACCAGGACTCGTCCCGGCGACGGTCGTGGGGTCGGCCCAACGTGCACCACTAGCGCCCCGGTATGATGGTCGAGATGCGCCGCTGCCTTTCAGATCTGAGTCGCGATGAGTTCGATGTGCTCGTAGTCGGCGGTGGTGCGGCGGGCGCCGCGGTCGCACGCGAAGCCTGCATTCGCGGCTTCAAAACAGCGCTGGTGGAGCGCGCGGACTTCGGAGCGGCAACCTCGGCACACTGCTTCAAAGTCGTGCACGGCGGAATCCGCTACCTGCAGCACCTCGATATTCGACGCATGCGCGCCTCCTGCCTGGAACGCGCCATCCTGCTGCGCATTGCCCCCCATCTGGTCTCGCCGTTGCCTTTCGTCGTACCGACTTTCGGTCGCGGCAAGGCGAGTCGCTGGTTTCTGGGAAGCGGAATGGTGGTCTACGACGCCCTGACGCGCGACTGCAACGCCTGGGTGAGCGACCCCGGGCGGCGCATCAGCAGCACACGCTTCTTCAGCCGCAGCGAGACGCTGGCCCTCTTCCCGCAAATAGACGCCGCCGGCCTCACCGGGGCAGCCGTATTTGAGGACGGCCAGATGTACAACCCGCCGCGTCTGGTGCTCGCCTTTGTCGGTGCGGCGCAAGCCCTGGGGGCTACGGTCGCCAACTACGTGGAGGTGCAGCGGCTACTGCGCGACGAGCAGCGTGTGACGGGCGCAGCGGTGCGCGACGTGCTGACGGGGGAGTGCTTCCAGATCCGTTGCAAGCTGGTCATCAATGCAGCCGGTCCCTGGGCGGAGGGGCTGCTGGAGCCAGACCCAGCCACCCGCCTTGCGCCGGGGACGTATTCGCGCGACGCGTGCTTTGTGCTCGCCCGCCCCGCGGGTGCGCGGTTCGCCCTCGCCGTGCAGGGGCGCACGCGAGATTCGGATGCCGTTCTGGCGCGTCCGGCACGTCACATGTTCCTGGTTCCCTGGCGCACACGCACGCTCGTTGGCGTGTGGCACAAAGTGGTCGCGCGCGACCCGGACGCCACCGAACTCACACCTGAGGAGCTGCAGGCGTATGTGCGCGAAATCAATGACTGCTATCCGGCGCTGCAAGTGCAGGAGTCCGAAGTCTGCATGACCGGATTCGGCCTCGTGCCGTTCGGAGATGCAGATCAGCAGCGTGGCAACGCTCTGAGTTTCGGCAAGCAGTCGCGCATCGTCGACCACCGGGTCGAAGGCGGGATTTCCGGGCTCATTTCCGTGATCAGCGTCCGCTACACGGTTGCACGCAGGGACGCCGCCCTGTCGCTGGATGCCGCAGAACGCCAACTGGGACGCCGTCGCACCGGCGCTGAATCCGCCTATCAGCCTCTCAGCGGTGGTGACTTCGCGAGCTATTCGGGATTTCTTGCAGGAATCAGGGCGCAATGGCCGGCGTGGCTGCCGGCCTCCTCCTGCGAGAGCCTGGCACAGAACTACGGCCGCGCACTTGCGGACATCCTGCGGCTGGGCGAGCGCGAGCCGCTTTTGCAGCGCTGCCTGCCGGGCAGCAGCGTCACGCACGCCGAAGTGATTCACGCCGTGCGCGAAGAGATGGCCGAGCGTATGACGGATGTCATATTCCGGCGCACCGAACTGGGAACGGATGCCCACCCCGGCAACGCGGCGCTCGATGAAGTCCAGGAGCTCATGCGGCGCGAACGCGACTGGTCGTCCGTGCGCGTGGCCCAGGAGCGCGCCGCGGTGGAGCGGCATCTGCGGAACTTCCTGGCCGCGCCTGCGGCGGCGGCTCGCAGTGAACCCGTGCGTGGCGCGGCGGAAGCGGTGGACGCGTGGCACGGATCCTGATCACTGGGGCAACCGGTTTCATCGGTTGTGAGCTTGCGCAACAGGCCGCACGGTTAGGACATCAGGTTCGGGCCGTCTCCGCGGTCAATAACGCGATCGAGCGTGAGCGCTTGCAGCGCCTAGCGGGCGCCGGCATCGAGGTGATCACCGCCTCGCTCGAGCAGCAAGACGCGCTGGAGTCGAGCCTGCAGGGTCAGGACGCGGTGATCCACCTGGCCGCCGCTCAACATGAAGCCGAGGCCTCCGAGGATCACTTCCGGCGCGTCAACGTCGAGGGCACCCGCACCATGCTGGAGCTCGCGCGGCGCGCGGGCGTCTCCCGGTTCGTGCATGGCAGCACCATCGGCGTGTACGGGGAAGCCTCGGCGGGGATGCTCGACGAGCACAGTCCCCTGGCGCCGACCAGCAGTTACGGGCGCACCAAGGCGGAGGCGGAAACCGTCGTGCGGGAATTCGCGGCGCAGCTACCCGTCTGCATCGTCAGGATTTCCGAGACCTACGGGCCGGGTGACCTGCGGCTGCTCAAGCTGTTCCGCGCGGTCGCGAAGGGCCGCTATCTGACGATCGGGGACGGCCGCAACCAGCATCAGCTGATCTACGTGGAGGATCTCGGGCGCGGCCTGCTGGCGGCCGTGGAATCCCCGCGGGCCGCGGGTGCGACGGTGATTCTGGCAGGCACCGAGCTACTTGCGACCGACGAAATGGTGACCGCGGTGGCCGCGGCAGTCGGCAGACCAGGGACGCCCCGCCACGTGCCGATGTGGCCCTTCAGCGCCGCGGCATTCGTGTTCGAGAAGACCCTCCCGCCGCTGGGGATCCGGCCGCCGCTGCATCAACGCCGCCTCGACTTCTTTCGTAAGTCGTTCCGCTTCTCGACGCAGGCCGCCGAGACTCTGCTCGGGTTTCGCTCGGCAATTTCCTTCGCCGAAGGCGCACAGCGCACCGCGCAGTGGTACCGCGAGCACGGATTACTGGCTTCGTGAGACTCCCGACGCGGAAAAGGCCTTACGATTGGCCGGTGGGCTCCGCGATGCGCGACCGCACCGCCGACGCTTCCAGGGCCACGGGGAGCGCTGTCGAAAGGGTTTGGACCGCGCTCTGCGACTCGCTGCGCAGCAGCTCGCCCACAAGGTACAAAGGCCGGCCCTTGGTCTCATTGAACGTACGACCCAAGTATTCCCCGACTACGCCAATGGCAAGCAGCTGCACGCCGCCAAGGAACAGGATCGCGACCATCAAAGACGGATACCCGTGTACGGGATTGCCGTGGACGATGGTCTTATAGACGATGACCACCGCGTAGCTGAGCGCTACGGCTGCCACGATGAAGCCGAAGTACATCGCGACCTTGAGTGGCGCGATTGTGAATGAGGTTATGCCTTCGAGCGCGTAGTTCCACAGCTTCCAATAGTTCCATTTCGTCTCGCCGGCTAAGCGGGGGTCACGATCGTACTCCACCGCCTGCTGGCGAAATCCGATCCAGCTGAACAGTCCCTTCATGAAGCGGTGCTGCTCACGCAAGCGCAGCAGTGCATCGAGCGCCCGGCGGCTCAGCAGTCGGAAATCGCCCGTGTCGCTCGGTATCTGCACGCGGCTGACTTGTCTGATTACCCGATAGAACCAGTGCGCCGTGAACTTCTTCGCCAGTGTCTCCCCGTGTCGCCGCTTGCGGCGCGCGTACACGACATCACATCCCGCGCGCCAGTGCGTGATCATCTCGGGGATAACCTCGGGAGGATCCTGCAAGTCCGAATCGATGATGACGATCGCCTCACCTCGTGCGTGCTCGAATCCGGCCGTCATTGCCGCGTCTTTGCCGAAATTGCGACTCAGGCCGATCACGACGACGTGATCCGGATCAGCTGCGTATAAAGACCTCATGACATTGAGCGTGTCATCGCGGCTGCCGTCATCGACGTAGACGATCTCGAATGCGAGGCCGAGGCGACGCAGCACGGCCACCGTGCGGCCGTGAAACTCGGGCAGCACGACCTGCTCGTTGTAGGCGGGGACGACGACGCTGAGAATGGGTTTGGTCAACTGCATAAGCGAGACGGGTTGCGCTGCGATCGGGCTGGCTGGCTCATCAACAAGCCCCCCCAGAACGAGGATTATGGCCACATCCGCGGCAGGGTGCCAAACCAGTTGCGCAGTTTTACTTATCGGCTCGCGGGGCCGGGGGAGTCGTGCAGCGCCTCACGTTGCGCGCGTGCCTGCACCGCTGCCTGCAGCATGCGGTCGGCCAGTTCCGCTCCGTGCTCGAGCGAGTGCCTGGCGCGCGCGAACGCGAAAGCGCGCGTGGCGATGTCACGGCGCCGCTCCGGGGCGCGAGCGAGCTCATCAATGACCGATTCTCAGCCGCTCAAAGCTACCGGCGCAGATGCCGATCCCCAGCTTTTCCATGCCCTCCTCATCCGGGTCCACGGCGATGGTGGCGACCACGGCACCCTGTGCCCACGCCTGAATGAACGTATTCGGGAACCCCTCAAAGCTACTGGTATTGACGTGGAAGTGTGCCTGCGCCATCTGCCTGTTGACGTCATCGATGGATAACTCGCCGAGGTACTTAAGATTCTCTGTGCGCGCAATGCGCTCCATTAGCGGGGCGAAGCGACGCTGCTGATCCGACGGGCGACCCGCCATGATGAACTTCAAGTCGGTTCGGCCGTGAAATGATTCGGCCAGCTGCACGAACAATTCCGGACGCTTCACCTCCTTGAGGTTCGCGACCCAGAAGACTTCCAGCGGGGTAGCCCGCTTTTCGGGCAAACTGGCCGGCAAGGGCTGGAAGTTTCGGACCACGGCGGCCGCCTTGAGCCCGAGCCGTTCGTACAATAATCGCCCCTGGCGCACCGTCTGCGCGAGTATGTAGTCCGTGTGACGCAGTCCCCACAGACCTGCGATGTTCTCTGCCACGTCAAACGGCAGATTCGGGGAGAGCCGCCCGCTGAACAAAGCCGGTTCGAGATCCAGGTCGCTCGCGATCTGAAAGAAGAACGGCACGCGGGCGTGCCTCGCGTAGCGTGCGCACACGGCGGTATAGCTCTGACGCATCTGCTGGTAGATGACGTCTGGCTGCAGCTCCCGGAGAATGCGCCATAGCCGCCGGGCGTCAAACAAAGGGGCGCGACGACCGATGCCGCGCCAGGTGCCCATCGAGCGGATGGCGTACGGGGTGCCGTAGCGCTCGGCGGCATCGGCCGGGATGTCACGCGCCAGGTAGGTGACCGCGACTCCCGGCCGTCGTGCGAGTTCCTCGGCCAGCAGATGCCCCTGATACTGCGCCCCTCCCATGGCCACGCCGGGGTGGTTCTGCACGATTACGCAGGCCCTGAGCATGCCGTTTACGAGTGCGTGTCCGGCACGGACAGCAGCCTCAGGTACTCGCCCTCGAGCTCATCCGCGATGTGGGCGTAGGTGCGATTTTTCAGCACCCAGCGCCGGCCGAGTTCTCCCATTTGCTGGCGCTGTACCGAGGTCTGCGATGCGAGCCACGCCGCACCTCTGGCGAAATAGCGGGCCCCCCAGGGCACGCAGACACCAGCACCACTGTCCCTTAGCACCTGCCGCTGTTCCGGATGGGCATTCGCCACCACGGGCAAGCCCAGCGCGAGATATTCGACCAGTTTGGTGGGCGATGTCGACTGCAGCACCGGCGTCGGAAAGAAGGGCGAGAGCCCGATGTCCGCGCTGCGCGTATGCCGTAGCGCCACGTCCCGCGGCAGCGTACCGGTGATATGCACTTGAGCGGCGACGCCCAGCTCCACGCGCACGGCGCTCCAGCCGGCTTTGATCTTCCGGCTCGTCGCCGCCACCGACGAACAGCAGCCGCATCTCGTGGCCCCAGGTTCGTAATACCGCCAGCATGTCAATAAGCACCTCGAGGTGCCGCTGCGCATTGAGCGTGCCGAGGTACGCAAGCGTGATCGGGCCGCCGGCCGAACTTGGCGACGAGGTGCGCGGTGGCGATACGTCGCTGACTGCAATCCCCATGGGTACGGGCGTCAGTTTGCTTGGAGGAATGCCATGAGCGCACAGATCGCGACGCATCTGCGCACTCTGCACGAAGGCGTGATCGCACCGTGGCAGAATGAGCCGATAAAGCAGCCAGCCAAACAGCGCAGCGCGACAGCGATTGACGAGCGGAAAGCGTGCCGTACCGTCCCGAACACGCTGCAACTGCGACTCCGGCTCAGGGAACGACAGCCAGTAGAAGAAACGCACTCCGCGACGCCGGGCTGTCAGCGCCAGCAGCGCCGCGAGAGTAAATTTGTCCCGGACCTGTACCGCCTCGTAGCTGCGCTCCTTGAGAAGTCGCAGGCAGCGCAGGTCGTGCCACAATGCCAGCAAGTGCTTGCGAGCCCGATGAAACGCCGAATCTGCGTTGTCCGTCGCACCCACCCATACGGTGCGCCCGTGCCAGCCTCGTGGCCCGATCTGTTCCTGCTCGCTGCCCGCCTGCATGACGAGATCAATCTGGTGACCTCGCCCGAGGAGCTCCTGGCCAAACAAGACCTCGACGTCGGAGCGAAAAGTCGGGAACGACTCTCGCACGAAGAACAGCATATGTACGACGTGCTTCCCCATGACGTTGTGCTTAGGCCGCCGGCCGCGCGTTGTTGAAACGCGCCCGGAAGCGTACACCAAATGCCCGATGAAGCCAGCGCAGAGCAAATCGCCGCACTGGCAGGCGGCGCCGGTTACATAAGCGGCTGCGGGGCGCTGGCGCTGCGTCATGATATTGCTGCCGTAGCACGCCTTCCGTAGACTCAGGGAAACAATGAGGAACCTCGCCGCCCGCACCGCCGACCGAGCCGGAGCTCGCCATCGCGTGCTGTTGACGGTGATCATTCTCGCCAGCCTGTGGCTGAATCTCGCCGGTAACGGTTGGGGCACGCCCGACCGCTGGCATCCTGATGAGATGGACGACGTGGCTGCGCGTCTCGTGGCTCAGAAGACGCTAAATCCCCACTTCTTTCCCTACGGCGGCTTGCACTACTACGTGCTCGCAGTGACGTCGGCGGTTCCAGTCGGGGCCTACAACTCTTTCTTCGACCCGAAGCCGGCAGCCGGTGACACCCGCGCGCTCGAGACCTGGCGCGAACGCAAAGACACGCGCGTGCGCGTACTAGCTCGTGCGACCTCGGCGGTCTTGGCAACGTTGACGGTCCTCGTCACGTACGCGATCGCTGCGTTGCTCTTCTCAACTGCCACCGGACTCTTGGCAGCTACGTTCCTCGCCCTATCGACCTATTTCGTGTTGATCGCACATTTCGCAACCGTAGACTCGGCCGCTAATTTCTGGTACTGGCTCGCCTGCCTGTTGGCGCTACGCGGATGGAAACGCGGCACCACGCGGTCGTTCGCGGTGGCGGCGTTTGCGGTCGGCCTCGCATGTGGCACAAAGATTGATCGCCTACTGGCTGTGATTCCCTGGCTGGTGGCGCTGCTGTTCCGGCAGTCGCGACCCTCGGTCGCCAAGACCGCGGGCTGCGCCGCGCTCATACCGCTCGGCTATGTGGTCGCAAACCCCACACTGCTGTTCTCGTTTTTCGAGTTCGTCGACGGCGCGAGCCGAGACTTGCTGTTCAACGCGCTGCGCGGCAATGGCACGACGGCATTCATTCCCATGCTGTCTGACATCGCGACCGGCATGAGTTGGCCGCTGTTTGCCATCGCTGCCGTCGCGCTTCTGTTTCTTGCTTACGCGGCCATCCGAGGCCGTGGCCGACGTGAATACCTGTGGCTCCTCAGCTGCTTTGTTCCCATGTACCTGCTGTTCGGTTCGCGATTTTCCTTACCCTGGTACTGCGCGTTCTTCTACCCGGGCTTGGCCATCGCGGGAGCGCAGGGCGCGGTGACGCTGGCGCGCTCGCGACAGCCCATGATCCGATTCGCCACCGCAGCAGTAGTAGTCGCGGCGATCGGTTGGTCGCTGCTGCGGAGCATCGGGGTCGTCGAACAGTTTACTCGGGACTCGCGCTACGCGGCGGCTCGTTGGATCGAAGCCAATGTACCTCACGGTGCCGTCATCGAGATCAGTCATCGCGGGCCGCTGCTCGCCGCGGATCACTACGCCGTCTATCGCGATCCGATCCCTCAGGATTACTATGACGACGCAGCGCAATGGCGCGCGCACCTGCACCAGAGCGACGCCTACCGGAATATCCAGACCGGCTTGCTCGCGCTCGCACGCATGACCGGCTCTACTTACACGCCGACCTATAGCGCCTGGTTCGAACGGGTCACGAACCCCAAACCCGGGACCGCGGCGCTCCCGCCGGCGCCTCCCGAGCCGGACTATCGCGTAGTGGTCGACTACGTTGACGAAGCGCTGCTTGGCAGGTTGCAGGGAGTCCGCTCCGGATATCAGCTGGTTGCGGAGGTGCACTACCACAATCTACTGGGAATGGATGTGCCGTTCCCTTTTGTCAACCCGACGATCTACGTCTTTCGGCGGGTCAACGGCCCAGCATCTGCGGCGACAGCGGTCTTACGGGGAAGCCAATGACAATACGAGTGACCGTCACGGCAGCCTACCGCTCTTTGGTATCGGTGTTCATTATTCTCGTGCTCGCCGCCCAGACGGCGACGCTGCCGGTGACTGCGACCCGAGGAACCTATGTACGCAGCCGCTTGTACCCCATCCTCGAGTACCCGATGTACGCCCCGGCCCACTACGAGGGAGAGCGCGTGACGGCGTCCTGGCTGCTGGAGGGTGTGCTCCCGGACGGTAAATCGATTGCGATTTCCAACGACCAGCTCCACGTGGATATTTTCGACTTCGTAAACATCGTGCAGTCCACCCTGTACGGTAACGCCAATGGCCGCGATACGCTGCGGCAACTCGTGCGCGACCACATCCCGGGCGCAGACCAGATCCGCGAGCTCCGCATCAAGAACTACCCGATCAAAGTGACCCGTGACGGTCCGCAGCCCCTGGCTTCCGAGCTCGTCATGAGTCTCCCGATGCAGTCAGACGGGGGTGCCCGTGAAACTCGGTCAGCCTGGAACGGCTATTGGTTCGCACCCGGCTCGTACTTTGATCTCGCGGTATTGCGCATCATCGCCGTAGGAACGCAGGTCTTCTACATGCTCAATGAGCAGTTCTCGGACCTCACCTACGTGTATTCGCTGCCCAAGATCGCCTATGCACCGCTGCCCGTGCTGCGAGCCTTCCTCTGGCCCTTCGGAATCGCGGGTATACCCGGCTCGCACGGCGTATTTCTAATCTACGGCCTGTGCCTGCTGTGCGGGTTTGCGTCCTTGTTCGGACTCCTCACCGGCTTCACGCTGCCGCTGTTCGCAATCGGCTGCCTGTTCCTGCAGTCATTCGTGTTCTCGTTCCACCAATACCACCATCCGGAGGCAATCCTGTTAATCGCTCTGCTGGCGCTGGCGCTGGGGCCGTCCGGCAAGGTGCTCAGCCTGGATAGCCTGTGGCATCGCTGGCGGGCAGGTCCCGGAGCGGTGCGGGTTCCGCTCCTGACGTACCGCGGTGAGTTCGCCGGCTGGCCGGTGCGCTTCGTGCAGTGGGTATTTCCGCTGATCTATCTCTCGGCCGCGGTCGCCAAACTCGCGTACAACCATTACACGCTGGACTGGGCAAACGGCTTTACGCTGCAGTACTACTTCATCCAGGACAACATCCGCAAGGACTTGACCCTGGCGATGTGGGCCTCGCAGTTCCACTGGCCCATCCTGCTCTCACAGTTCGTGGTACTTGCCTATCAATGTACGTACTGGATGGTGGTGCCGTGGCCGCGGCTGCGATGGGTCTATCTGCCACTCGGTCTGGGCTTTCATCTCGCCAACTACCTGATTCTCTACGCCCCGTTCCCGCAGTGGATCGCACTGCTGTCAGCCTACATCCCGTGGGCGGCAGCCGCGCGCCGCCTTGCAGGGAGCGAGGTCGCAGTGAGCCCGCCTGCGCGGGCCGATGCCGGCGCACGAGCGTGACTGTGAGCGAAGCGGCTCCATCGCAGCCGGTGCTGGTCTACGACGGCGGCTGCCCAGTCTGCAGCTCCTACGTGCGCTACGTAAGGATCCGCGAGTCAGCAGGTACATTGCGGCTGGTCAATGCCCGCGACGGCGGACCCTGGGTCGACCGCGTGCTGCAAGCGGGCCTGAATCTCGACGAGGGCATGGTTCTCTTTTACGGCGAGCGCGCTTACCACGGAGTCGACTGCGTGCACATGCTATCGCTACTGAGCACGAGCTCCGGAACGTTCAATCGCGTCAACGCCCTGATATTCCGCCGACCCCGCGTCGCACGATTCACTTACCCGATCCTGCGCGCGGGCCGTAATCTGTTATTGCGCATTCTCAACCGGCCCAAGCTCCACCTGGAGTAACCACCACTTCAGTGGTCGAGCAGGATCGCGATCTCCGTCGTCCCGCTCCAGCTGCCGAAGATGTCCCCGCTCGCGACGAGCGTCGTGGTGGGACATTTCTCGTCGAGGTGCGGTGAAACCCAACCGAGGCACGGCTCCACGCGTCCCCGCACCAGTTCTGCGCAAAACTGCACCGGCCATCGCAGCACGAGCCGCTGCTTGTCACGCTTGGCGATAGCGACGCCACCATCCAACGTGACCTCACAGTCCGGTGCAAAATGCCAGAAGATCTCGACATGATGCGGCGCCGCGCAGCTGAGGTGATCTGTGACTTTCATGAGCCGCGCGCTGCGTTCATAAAGGATTTCGCGACGATGTAAGACCGGATCGGCGAGACGGCGATAACCATCATGCTGCGCCACGATCCTCTGGATCTCCGAGTCTGCATCGAATGCCAAACAGCGCGTCTCAGCGCGATGCACCCAAAGAAAGGTGCCACGTGAAACGGACTGATCTGAGCGGTCGACACGCACGGTGTTATGGGCGGAGGTACCACGGAAGTAGTCGCGCCAGCGCCGTTGGGTGTGGTAGCAGTACGTGCCCGGATCAATCAGCATCGGACGCCCAGCCGACGACAGGGTGAACGACAGTGCATCGGCATGCCCATGCGCCGCGATGGACAGGTACCCAAGCGGCGCCGCATCCACGACGATGCGCACTTCACTCGCCGTCTCGAAATCGCCACCGAGGACATAATAGCCTCCGGCAGTGAATGAACGTCGCAACTGCGCGCCCGAGGAGTCACTCGCCAGTGCCGCGAACTCATCAGCGGCAGCATCCCCCAAGAGCCACCTACTCTTATCATCGAAGCACTGCGCCTTGTGCTTGAAGTCAGCTCTGCCGAACAATACGCTGCCGCTCGCGAGCAGCGAACGGAACACACATAGGTCCGCTGCCGGATAGAATCGAACTATGATGGCATCGTCGGAGTCACCGAACGCGGGCACGTGTCCACCAACATCCATGCAGCTGGCTATGAAATCCAGCATGGCTTCGAGACGATCCCAGAACGGCTGACTAAAGTCGCAGCCATTGGCCCGCGCGGTCAGTCCAGCCAACAGCATCATGTCGGCCACTTCATGGTGATACCAGATCGCCTGCTCTTTATTGACGCCGTCGACCCCGTTTTGCAGCAGCGCCTGCTGCTCGAATCGCTGTAGTGCTTCGGTGCGCCACCGCCCACTCTCCGACCAGCACGGCCAGGTCGTCGCCCCGACGATCAGGCCCAACAGTTCTCCGAGCAGATGGTTATTGGCGGAGGAATGGAAGGACAGGTGACCGGCGATAAAATGACAATGTTGTCGTACCGCGCCTAGCCACCGCTCTTTGAAGGCCGCTCCTCCGGCGTCGCGGAACAGCACCGCGCCATCCCCCCCGAGTAGATGCCACGCACATGACCAATTTACGAGCCGCAGAGCCACCTCCAGACTGCTGGACCAGTTCGGCCCCATCGGGTACGGACATTCTTCGATCCATGACTCGACCAGGATCTGCACGCCCTGCGCAAAGCGCTGCTCGCCGGTAAGCCGCCAGGCCTGCGCCAGGGTCGCGAGCTCCAGGTGGCGATTCGGCTCCCAAAGATACTTAATGTCGCCAACGATTTCTCGTTGCGATAGTCGATTGTCTTGCCGAACGTGAGGGGAGCGACGTTGCCGGTCTTTGGGTCGCGGTTCCACGGTGGCGGACATCCGAGCGCCCATTCTCGGCCGAACAACGTGAACTCGCCTCTCAACGTGCGTTCCGCCGCCTGGCGGTAAGGGTCGACCGCGAAGTTCGCAGAGAACCTCTCGACCCATGGCCTGCCGCGTGCCGCGCTGGGGGCTGCCGGCTTCACCTGACCAACCCCTGCGCGTTCCAGCCGCGTAAGCAGAACCTTCCGGGCTCGGTGGCTCAGCTCGCGCGCGCCCATCACGCGCATACGATTTATGATCCAACGAAGATCCATAGCTGCTATGCCCCGCTGCCGCGCGTCGGCTGCTTTAGGCGCGACCGCGCCTGCTTCAGCAGCCCTAACCACTGCAGCATTCGGGCCTCGCGGCCGTGAAAGAGCTGCGCGAGCAAGTCGCGGTCCGAGCGCGACAGTGCAGGGCTGCGGATGTAAAGAAGAACTGCGAGTGCACATACCACCACGCCGCAGCCCATCGCCACGACCGGCGGCACTGTCAGCATTCTCTTCAGTCCTAAACACGCCAGAACCGCACCCCCCCAAATCAACGCGGTGCACCCCGCAACGGCGCCGAAATTGAGCCAGCGTGCCTCGCTGCGCACATACCACCAGACAAACAGGTTTCTAAACAAGTGGTAGGTTCCGGTAGCGATGGCCGCGCCCAACAGCCCTATCATCGGGACCAGGAGAAGCATGCAGCAGACCTGATAGATGCCAAACGTCTGGCTGAGCAGGATGAGCGACGCCCTCTCTTGATATTGCGCCACACTGGTAACCGGAATGGCGATTACATTGGACGTAGTTCCCAGAGCGATAATCACTGGCAAGAGCCACGACAGATCGAGAAATTTCCCGCCGAGCAGTAACGAGACGATTTCGTGATGATAGACGGTGGCGTAAGCGACGATCGGCAATTGCACGACCAGCCCGCAATTTAACAACAGCGTAAAGTATCGTGGGACACGCTCTCGCGCCTGTTCCGGCGGAATCGCAAAAAATAGTGGCTGTACTACGTTCTCGAACAGCCTAATTGGCGTCAGGTTCGACGCCATTGCGTTGATCCGGGTATAGAAGGCATAGGCGCCCACCGCAACCGGATTAAGCAGCGCCGCGATGAAAAAATTGTCCGTCTGCACATACAGCAGAATTGAGCTTGCATCGTTGAAGTTATTAAACATCGCGTAACGCCAGAGGCGCTTACGCTCCGCCGCCGGCGGGCGGTAGTTCGCAAGACTGACGTTCTCCGCCGCGTGGGCGCGATAGGCAGTGCGCACGAACACGTAAGCAAGTCCATAGGCAAGCGTATCGGCGAGAATCGCACTGCGCAGGGTCAGAGCGTGCATGGCCACTAGAATCAGGTACGCGAGCAATTTCGCGACCGCGAGCAACACGGTAGAACCCACGGCGTAGCGATGCAGCATATGCGACCCGAGCGCAAACTCGAAGACTCGCCCCTGGAAGTACAGCAGCACGAGAAGCGAAAAAAGGACGAAGTCGACTCGGTACGCGCCGAGCTGAAACAGAGGCGCAACGAGGTTCCAGGCGAAGAATATGAGCACGAGCACCAGGGCGTTAGATGCAAAACGAGCGACCATTACGACCCGCAGCAGCCACGCCGCCGCGTTGCTATCCCCGTTACGTAGATATTCGGGCTGAAAGCGCTTGAGCGTTAGCTCGAGACCCAGGGATGCGACGGTGCTGATGACGGGAATGAACGAGTAGAGAAGACTGAAAATGCCAAACACCTGTTCTGGCAAAGCCCGCACGAGCACGATATAACCGGCGATCGTGGCGAGCTGTGAGACCGCCCGGTAGCCGACCGTGTTAAGGAGCGAGCGGCGCGCCTTCTCCGGACTGTAAAGGCGCATGACTCAGCGCCCGCTCATGGCGGGCTGATTGTCTTCGCGAGCGCGACACACTCGCGGTAAGTGGACCCAGTTAGCTGCTCGATCTGTTTACGCGCACGCAGCGACAATCGGTCCGCCTTGCTTGCGGAGCTATCATGCACCGAGCGCGCCCGCGCCACATCAAAGGGAGCAGCCGCAAACCGGAAGATATGTGGCAACCACTCCGTCGGCGACTCGACCAGCCTGTCGTAGTCGATCACCAACAACTGCTGTGGGTACAAAAAGTCTCTGATGGCGAGAATCTGCGCGACCTTGCCGCGATATGCCAGGCACGCCTTTTCGATCCAGGACGGCCCCAACGGCCATGGCAGATGCCCGCGGCGCAACCGTGCGGATGAAGCTTCCTCAATTCCACAACCCGCGTAAAGCTCGTTCAGGGCAAAGCGCCGCCAGTTATGCAACATCGAATACACCACTGAATACGGATTGCGAACCACCCAAATAAGACGCTGATCTGCCTGCAACTGGCGATAGTCACGGAAGCACTCGTTCAAATACGTTGTCTGAAAGCAATAACGATGCTCGAGCGGAAGGTCAATGAACCCTGCCAGAACCAGAGCTGCATCCAACTCATCATCTTTAGTCAGTGACAGACGCGCAAAACCCGCCGCGCCCGCAATCAGCCGCGTCAACATTGTGGTACCTGAACGCTGACATCCCGCCACCAGAACGCAGCGCGGGTAACGCGGAAGATTCTTCAGTAGCGGCAGCCGGCGCCTACGGACGCCGCGGTGAAATCGCTGCCAGCTGGAATAGCGGTCAAGCCACTGTCTCTGGGCACCTGGTACGGATGCTCTGGTAATCGTTGCGCAACCGGCAGATTTGTTCTCGCTGGTCATAATCCGAGCTGCGGTGGAGGCGACTTCGATGGAAGCACATCAGAATTGCCCCCGCAAGCATACGGCCGACTGGCTGTCGGCACGAAGCGCGCCGATTGTGTGATATATTTTCCGCTGCAGGGTTGGAGCGCATGAAGCGCGGGTCAGCCCGATGTAACTAAATAAACCCGGTTCTAATCCACTTACCTCATTATGTGGAGTCGTCCGCCGAATTGGTGTCATGGAGCGCGATCCGGCAATGGATATTCGCGACCAATCCCGCTTTGAGGCGATGAGCTGCTTGACCCCCCACCCACGCCTCTCGGTCATCGTACCGTTCTTTAACGAGCAGGACAGTGTCGCCCCCCTCTACCGGGCGATCATCGGTGTAGTCGAACCGCTGGGCATCTCCTTCGAGATCGTTTTTGTGAATGACGGCAGCACAGATGCGACGTTTACGCATGCGATGTCCCTGGCACGGGCTGATCCGCGTGTGCGCATCGTGCAATTCCGACGCAACTACGGACAAACGGCGGCGATGGCGGCCGGCCTTGAGCAAGCGAACGGCGAAGTTCTCGTTACGATGGACGGTGACTTGCAGAATGATCCAGCGGACATCAAGGATCTGCTTGCCAAGATTGACGAAGGCTTTGACCTCGTGGTCGGCTGGCGACACGAGCGCCAGGACAAGCTTCTGTCGCGCAAGATTCCCTCTCGCGTCGCAAACTGGATCATTGGGAAAGTCACGGGGGTGCCGATCAAGGACAACGGCTGCTCGCTCAAGGCATACCGAGCATCGGTCATCAAAGCGATTCCGCTTTACTCCGAAATGCACCGCTTTATCCCGGCAATGGCCTCCATGGCCGGTCCACGAATAGCCGAGATTAAAGTCCGTCATCATGCCCGTAAATTTGGCGTTTCGAAGTACGGGCTGTCGCGCATCTACAAGGTCACGCTCGATCTCCTCGTCATCAAGACCGTGACCAACTTCGCGTCGCGTCCCTTGCTCTGGTTTACGCTGCTGAGCATGCCGGCTCTGATTTTCGCAATGCTGGCGTTTGCATACACCGGGTATGCGCTGCTGACTCCCGGCGTGAAGTTGCCACTGCCGGTCGCGGGCTCCGGCTTCATATTTGGCGCTTGCGCTGCGATGCTGATGGCCAGTGGAGCTATCGGAGAACTGGTCTTCAGGCTCGGCGACGTTCGCGAGCGCGATTTTTCCCGCCTCACGGAGAGTTATGTTGGCGCACGTTCAGCAAATCCCAAGAGCGTTCAGAATGAGTGACCCGCAGCGGCCGGTCGAGATCTCGGTAGTCGTGCCGGTTGGCGCACGCCACGCTGAGGTCGTAGCTCTGTACAGAGAATATGACGCCGCGCTGCGCAGTCTTGGTACCTCGTACGAATTCATTTTTGTGCTGGATGGCCGGTTTCCCGACGTGTTCGCGGGTCTCGCCGAACTCCAGCGGCAGAATGAACAGATTCTCGTGGTAACCCTTACGCGGGCCTTTGGAGAGTCAACCGCGCTGATGGCGGGATTCGAGCGAGCGCGCGGCTCGGTCGTCCTAACATTGCCAAGCTATTACCAAATACAGAGTGCGGAGATTCCAAAACTTGTGGCGGCGCTTGCGGATGCCGACGTCGCGATCGGTCGTCGCTGGCCACGCGCCGGCAACCGCCTCGAGTCGCTGCGAAGAACGCTTTTCCATCGCACGCTGAGCTGGATGACGAATCTGGAGTTCGGCGATCTTGGATGCGGTGCCCGCGCTATGAAACGCCGCGTAATCGACGAGATCTTTCTCTACGGCGATCAACACCGCTTTCTCGCAGTGCTCGCGCACCGGCAAGGTTTCCGTGTCATCGAGGTTGTGGTCCAGCAGTCTCCCAAGGACCGCTTTGAGGGACGCTACCGCCTGCGCGAGTACGCGCACCGCGCCCTCGACATTCTGACCGTACTGTTCCTGGTGCGCTTTACCAAGAAGCCGTTGCGCTTCTTCGGGATGATCGGGCTGTCTTTGGCGGGAATTGGCGCCCTGCTGTTGCTGTATCTGTTAGTGGCCCGGCTCGGGTTCGGGCAACCCCTTGCCGATCGACCCGCGTTGTTGCTCACCTCACTACTCGTCGTGTTGGGCTTGCAACTCTTTGCGATCGGTTTATTAGGGGAGTTGATCATCTTCACCCATGCGCGGGACATTAAGGATTACCAGATCGAGAGCGTAATCCAGTTCACTGACGGCGCCGTGGACTTGGCATCCACTGACCGTGTTGCGGCACCGGCCGGCAGGGTGAGCCATGGAGGGACGCAGTCGTAAGACGTGATGCGCACGCTACCCCAGCCGGTAGCGCAAGCCAGTTCGGCTTCGCGGTTGCGGCAGTCGGACTCGTGGCGTTGGCCGGATCGATCGCCCTGGGCATATTTGCGCGATTCAAGGGACTCGGTGCTGCGCCTTTAGCGGTCGACGAATACTTCCTAGTGCGCTCGATGCAGAACCTGGAGAACCACGGGTTCCCGCTATTTGACTGTGGAGGCGTCTACTCTCGCGGCCTGATGCTGCAATATCTGGGCGCGCTGATGACCCGGTTGGGCATGCCCATCACGGTCGCCCCTCGGTTCATCAGTGCCGTGAGCAGCCTGCTCGCCTTGCCGGCGGTCTTCATTCTCGGCCGCCGCATCCACGGCCGCACCGTGGGATTGGTGGCCGTCGCCGTGTTGGCATTGTCGGTGTGGGAAACCGAAATGGGGCGCTTCGGCCGGATGTATGCGCCATTCCAGGCGGTGTTTCTTTGGTACCTCGTCTACTTCCTCCGACGAACCGTCGATCGCGATTCACGCGCCGACTGGCCCATGCTCATCCTTACTCTGCTAGGGACTTTGTTGTGGGAGGGCGGAGTGTTTCTCGCGCTCGCGAACTTTATGCCGGTGTTCCTACAAAAACGCTCGGTGAATCTGTCGAAAATCGAGTGGCGGGGAATGGCAAAGTTCGTCGTAGTCTTCGCGGTCGCGTACTGGTTTATCGCGACTGACTTCCGCATGCTCGGCGGCAGCCCCGCGCTACCGCTTGACTACGATCCGACGGCAACGGGCGCGCCTACCGACTTCCTGAGCGAAAACGCGTCTTTGTGGACGGCGCTTCTGGCGCATCCGGTATGGCTCGCGCTCTTTATCGTTCCACTGGCCGTAAGCGCATGGGCGGCGTGGACTGTGTGGATGCGTCGGGAGACCGCCTTGAGCGCCGCAACGCTAATGGCGGCACTGGCGGCCGCGCTCGCACATCAATTTCTGGCGGCGGTGGCGATATTAGTGCTTGCAGCGGTGTTACGGTTCATCCAGGGTACGCAACTCACCTCATACGCCGCGCGCACCGTCTATGGTGCGATCGGCTTATGTGCGCTCTTCTGGCTGAGTTTTGTAAGCTCTATATGGACCCGTCCGCCCGACGGCACGGCGCTGAAGGCCGCCGCGTCCTTCGTTTTTCCGTTGATAAGCCGCCCTGATTTCCTCAACCAGGTCGTCCGGCCATGGGCGGGCGCCGTTCCCTTGCTTGGTGTCGGACTACTATTACTCGTGAGCGTGGGTTTCCTGAGATTATTGCGGCACAACGAGCCAGGCATTTCAGCTGAACGCGCTGTCGCCGCGCTGTTTCTGTGTCTACTGCTAGCAGCTTGCGCGAGCGACACGCCTCGTCACGAAACGCGGTACGTGTTCTTTCTCTACCCGGCTGCGGTCCTGCTTGCACTCACAAGTATCGCGAGGCTCACCGAAACCCTCACGCGCTCGGGGCGAGTGGCGGCCACCTTGACAGCGCTGCTGGGCTTTGTGCTCTTCATGTTGAGTGAGGACTTTCAGCCGCGACACCTGATAGCAATCGATAGCCCCGCAACTATATTCCGGGTCAACCTAACACCGGCGCAGCAGGCGCATCTCGTGGCCCGCGACAACAGCCCTGCGTTGGCACAGTGGCTGCGTCAGCATGCCGAGAGCAATGGGGCCGTTGTCGTCAGCGCTTATCAGAGCCTCGATTACTATTACCCCAAGATGGACTTCTTCTACGTCGAACGCAGTGATTACAACTTCGAATCGTACGCATGCCGCTACGGCACAATCGATCGCTGGAGTAACCGGCCCCTGCTGCAGTCGCCAGAGGCCCTCGCGGCCCTGATCTCCGCGAGTTCCACCACCTACCTCGTTACCTACGCGCCCC
Source organism: uncultured Pseudomonadota bacterium (assembly GCA_963806375.1). Lineage (GTDB taxonomy): Bacteria > Pseudomonadota > Gammaproteobacteria > Steroidobacterales > Steroidobacteraceae > 13-2-20CM-66-19. Next base: position 130,685 of record CAWDXW010000002.1, on the reverse strand, counting down.
GCGTTGAACCATTGATCGAGCAGCTCGGCATCTACCACCCGCGCATTTCGTGGCGCCAAGGCCACCTTGCTGTCGTTGCATTTGACGCGCAGCCACCGACCACACGACACTGGTGAGAGCGGCGATGGAAAGCCTACGATGCAGCATTTGATGTTCGTGATCATTCTCGCGGTGACGATCGTTTCGTATCTCACCGACATCCACGTCGCGCCGGCGCTGTTCAAGTATCTTCCCGAAGCCCTGTCCGGATTGGTGGCTGCCTACGTCGTCCTGGCGGGTCCAAGTACGCGCTTTCGACTGGTCGCGGGTCGCTACTGGCTCGTGCTGGTTTCGCTCGCAGTCGTGGTTGCCTGCGGCGCGCTAAGCAACGCAGTAGCGCCCGGTCCACTGACACAAGGCTTTAGATTCTATCTGCGTGCAATGCCGTTGTTCCTTTTGCCGGCGGTATTCGAGTTCAGTGACTCCGACGTCCGGACACAGCTGCGCTTGTTACTGGGAATCGCGCTGCTGCAACTGCCCATCAGTATCTATCAGCGCTACATGGTGTTTGCGGCGGGCCGGAACAGTGGCGATACGGTAGTTGGCACTTTGTTGATTTCCTCCGTGATGTCGATCTTTCTGATCAGCTGCATCTGCGTGGCCGCCGGGTTGGTGCTGCGCGGCCGCATAAGCAAGGTTGTGTTTTTTACTTTGTTCGTGCTGTTGATCATCCCGACTACGATTAATGAGACCAAGGGCACCTTGTTTCTCCTACCGATCGGGCTACTCACCGCACTGATCGTCGGCTCACCGGCTAAAAAGCGAATGAAGGTCGGCATTTCAGCACTCATGCTGCTCGCCGTGTTCGGTTTGCTGTTTGTTCCCATCTACGACTATTTTTCCGTCCGAAACAATCCATATCCGTATACCGTCGAGAGCTTCTTTAGCAGCAAGAAGATGGTCGGCCACTACCTGGATCCGGGCACCGATCTAGGCTCCCGCAGGGGAGCTGGGCGAATCGATTCCCTCGTCGTGCCGCTGCAGACTCTCTCCGCCGACCCCGTGCAACTCACGCTTGGCGTCGGAATTGGCAATGGTTCTGGCTCCGCCCTCGGCAACGTTTACGCCGGCGCCTATTATGAGTTGCTCGGGCGTTTCACCCAGCAGTCTTCCGCTGCCGCATTCATCGTCGAGATTGGCGTGCTGGGAATGGCCCTAGTGCTACTGCTCTATTGGCTCATCTTCCGTGACGCTTACTTCGTGGCAACGCAAGATTCTTCGATCATCGGAGCCGTGGCGCTTGGCTGGATTGGCACCACCGCAGTGTTCGCCGTTGCGACCTTCTATAAGACCATCCATTACTTCGACTCTCTTTCCTATCTGTTTTGGTATTTCTCAGGTCTGGTTGTGGCTCAGAGAATGCGGCTGACGCTCAGTGCGCGGCCTCAGCGTCGCCAGGTGGTAGCGCTGGGGCTGGCACTCACGGACAGACCCTCGGTTGGCTCCCGAAACCGCTCGGGCGCTCAGAAAGAGTGAGGCTTCGCCGTGACGAGCCCAGCGCTCGCCTGTGATATGTCAACGCGCTGCGGACTTTCGGTTCGACGCTGCTGCCACGTCATATGTGGGTTATCATTGAAAAGGCAAAATCCTACAGCAAGCGTACTCGGCCACAAGAATTCTGAATCGCCGGGACGCACGGCTCCAGCACGGCACTAGCGGCATGTTATTCAACAGCAGCATTTTTGCGCTCTTCTTCGTAGCTTTTTTTCCCGTCTACCTACTCGTCCGCCGGAATGTCTTCTGGCGCAATATTCTGCTGATCACAGCGAGCTACTGTTTTTATGGCTGGTGGGATGCGCGTTTCCTGATCCTTGTTGCGATATCCACATCCGTGGATTACATGGCCGCACTCGGCGCGAGCGGCAAGGTGGTTCGCTCCGTAGATGGCCTGAAGAGCGCCGGCTATCTTGCGGTGGTCACCGTCGCTTCACTCGCTTTTACATCTCGAAGCACTCTGTGGTTGGCGCTCCTGGTTGCGCTCGGCATCCTGGCAGGCATGCTCTGGGTTAAGGCTATTAAGCGTTCGGCGCCGGAACGGCGTCCGCGGCTATGGCTGTATCTTTCACTCTGCACCAATCTTGGGATCTTGGCGTTCTTTAAGTATTTCAACTTTTTCGTTGATTCCTTCTCAGCACTCTTGAGCATCTTCGCTATCAAAGTTGACGTCCCCACGCTGTCCATCATCTTGCCCGTGGGTCTCTCCTTTTACACGTTCCAGGCTCTCAGTCGCACCATTGACTCCTACCGCCATCGCTTTGACCCTCAGTATTCCATCGTAAACTACGCGGCCTACCATGCGTTCTTTCCGCAACTGGTTGCGGGCCCGATCGAACGCGCGCGCCATCTAATGCCGCAATTCGAGACGGTACGTTCGCTCGACGCGCAAATGTTCTACAGCGGTGCGTTGCTGTTTTTGTGGGGCCTTTATCAGAAGGTGGTCATTGCGGACAATGTCGCGCCAATCGCCGATGCGGTCTTTTCGCAGCCTGTGGGTAAGTCTGCGGCCGCGACGCTTGCTGCGTTGCTCGCATTTGCGCTGCAGATCTACTGCGACTTCTGCGGCTATTCAAACATGGCGCGCGGCCTTGCACGCTGTCTCGGTTTTGATCTGATGATCAACTTCAATCTGCCGTACTTCTCCAGAACCCCATCAGAATTCTGGCAGCGATGGCACATCAGCCTGTCAACCTGGCTGCGCGACTACCTGTACATCCCCCTGGGCGGCAACCGTCTGGGGCAGCGCCGCATGTATGGCAATCTCATGATTACGATGCTGCTTGGTGGCTTATGGCACGGCGCGGCATGGAATTTCGTCATCTGGGGCGGATGGCACGGCGCGCTGCAAGTGCTCTACCGGATGTTGCGGATTGATGCTGTCATCGAACGCTGGCCATTGCAGACCGTACGCGGCGCTCTGCAGCAAGTCGCGGCCTGGGCAGTGACCATGACGTTAATAGTGCTCGGCTGGGTATTCTTTGTGGCGCACACGACTTCGGACACGCTGGCCGTGTTCGGGAATCTCTTCGGCGTAAGCGGCTACCCGGAACCCGCGCTTTGGACGGTAGCGGCATATGCCACTCCCCTAGCGCTGGTGGAAATCTATCAGCGGGCCTCCGGAAAGGTCGAGGTGCTTAATAGCGGCCCGTTTCTTGTGCGTTACACTGCGGCGCTGAGCGTGCTTCTGACCATCATTGCATTCGGTGCGCGCAGCGGACGGGAGTTCATCTATTTTGAGTTCTGAGGACGTCGCTTCGATCGTCCAACGCACCGATGTGCGTGCTCGCGTGCTGCAGCGAACGCGCACGGTGCTGCTTCGCTGTCTTCGGATCCTCGGTCTTGCGGTCTTTACGCTCGCCTACTCCGAGTTATTCGTGCGCACGGTCAGTCCACAATCAATAGTTCCCCGATATGTAGTCAGCACCCCCTGGGGTGTACGCGGCAATATGCCCAATGCCCGTTACTGGCACCACACACCCGAGGTCGACGTCGAATACCGGATCAACAGCGAAGGATTGCGTGCCGATAAAGATTACTCGTATGTCAAGCCCCGCGGAACCTGCCGTATCGCTGTATTCGGGGACTCGTTCACCATGGGCTACGAGCTCAATCTGCAAGATACCTTTACCAACCAACTCGAACAGTTGCTACGCGCAGAAGGCCGGCGGGTGGAAGTGCTGAACTTCTCAGTGAGCGGTTTCGGCACCGCGGAAATGGAACGAACCTATGAGGCCTATGCACGGAAATTTGATCCTGACGTCGTCTTGTTCTCATGGCACTACTCCGACGTGGATGACAACGTACGCTCAGGCCTCTATCGCCTCCACGACGGGAAACTGGAGAGTGCTAATCGTACCTACCTCCCCGGAGGTCGGATGCAGGACTATCTTTTACGCAGCTCCTTGTACCGGTTCATCGCCGACCACAGTCAGCTCTACACGCTGCTTCGGGACCGGGTCGTGGTATTTACCAAGCAAATCCTCGTCCATCTGCGCGAAGCCCGCAGTCAGCAGGCCGTTGCTCCTGAGGGCGATGATTCCGAGGGCCTTGATGAGGAGGAGCAGGCACGGGCCGTGCAAAAGCAGGCAAATGTTGATCTGTCGTCGGCCATCCTCACACACGCGGCGCAAGTAGTCGCGGCCGACGGCAGAGACTTCTATCTCGTTGAGATTCCCACGCGCCTCTCGCGCGTAAAATTCGGTTCGAGCGTCGACCTTCTGCCCCCTTCGGTCCGCACGAATATCCACATTATCTCGCCCTTGGCGGCATTCGCGAGGGCCGCACGCCCGGATCTGAAGTTGTACTTCGAGCTGGGTCACGGACACTTCACTCCACCCGCGGCGCGGCTGCTGGCGGACGAGGCCGCGCAAACCCTGACGCGCTCGGCGCGCCTTGCCGCATGTACGGGCGCATCTACTCCTTAGGCACGCTTCGCCAGCCCCGCGGATGTTACCCCCCCGATTCTCCGCTGCCGCTCCGGCAGGCGGAACGCTGCGCCGATCAACTCAGACGCCGCTGTCTCCAGCTGCACCAGCCGTAGACCGCCAGGAGAACCAGAGAGAATTCCGCGGGCGCTCGGTGTCCGGAGCGAGCGGACATGACTACGAGGGAAAACATGAACACATAAACGGGCAATACGATCAGTAAACTCGCAGCTAGCTTAGATGCATCTGACCTTGCCGCATCGGCCGGCCTGCGGATCCACGCAACTGCCCCATAGAGCGCAAGAGCTACCATTGCGAGCAGCAGTACCGACCCCACCAGCGATATCAGCAGCACCGGACCTGTGTAGCGCCACACGTATTGCAACGTCTTCATCAAGCTCTCGGTGTCAAGGCGCTTGCGCCAGCCAATGTCCCGGTCCGTCAGCGCCGCAAACTGCGCTTCACTCCCCAGGTAGTCCACGGTCAGCCGCTCGATTCCGGATTTTCCCCAGAAAACCGCTGCATCCCGGGCCGCAGCCCCGGCAAACGGGCCGGGGTACTGGAGCGCCACTTCGAGGTACTCGCCCACCCCCATCCGACCGTACCCACTTTGTGCAAGGTGTTCCGTGGTGAGTTTGCGTGCCTCGAGCGGCGGCATGCCCGCCGCCACTTCCGCTACGCGCATATACAGATTGCGCGCGAGCGAATGACTTGACTCGCCGAGGCCAAAGGTACCGGTGGTCTCCCACACGAACGACATCCACAGCAACACCGGAGCGTACGCAACCACGACGAACACGGCTGCGAATTTCCTCGTTCCCAAAAAGCTACCAACGAGGAATATCATCGCCGGCCACAGCAGGGTGATCGGCCGTATTAGAGTTGCTAATCCCAGCAGCAAAGCGCTGCTCAGTAACAACCACAGGTCTTCGTCCCGAACTGCGATGCACAACAGCCACGTGGAAATCACCAGCAGCGGTACCTGCAGTGCTTCCGTCGCCAGTTGATGAGGAAAAACGAGCGAATGAGGTAAGGCAAAATATAGAGCCACCGAGGTGGCCTGCGCCGTGGGTGGCAAGCCCAACAGCCGTGCAAGACCGGCCACGCCGATACCCGAAGCCAGCAGCAGCATGACCTGAAACAGAATGACCATCGGCCGGCCGCCGAGCGCATACAGCAGCGCATGGGCGGCGTAATCGCCGACGATGCCGTGACTGCCTAGATAGTCACGTGCCTCTTGCCAAGTGCGCGCAGCAAGCAGGCCCTGGATCTGCAGCGAACGCACTTCGGCTCGATCGGCGCGCAGGAAGACCGCCGGGCGGTTGTAATCCAGGGTCGCGAGTGCCGCATGAGCCGCGACGAACGCGAGCGCGATGGCAATGAGCCACTCGCGCGGAATTCCGGCGATGCCACGTGCATGTGACTCGGACACAACTGCCCGTCGGGTATTGTCGCGCATGCCGTGGTACACGTTGAAATTGTGTCCGGCGGCGGTTGCATGCGCCAGTAGTTTTTCGAGGCTAGAAGAGGTCTACCTCCGGGACGCAGAACACGCAAGGAGGCCCTGAACTCACGGGGCCCTCCCCACGACGCCTAAGTGGTCGTGGCTTGCAGCCCGGCCGGGGGCATCGGGGCCGTGGTCGTCTCAACCGCACCTATATCCGGGGCCGCTCCCTGGTAGTCGAGCGCGAGACCCTGCCCTGATGTAAACGTGACGCTCTGCGAGAGCGTGATGGTATTGGCCGCATAGTCCACGTGGATTACCTGCAACGCCTGTGAACCGCCCTGCAGTTTGACCATATCGCCGGCAATGAGCCCAAAACCGTCGATAAAGAACGAGGCGTCCTTCACGGGTAAAGTCGCTGAGTTGCCCCCCGCGGTGACCGTGGTGAGAAATGCTCCCTGGTCCACCCCGGGGCTCCCCGCACGCAGCTGATAGCTGACGATGGTGGCCGCAATGCTGGAGCCGGAAATCAGCGGCGTATGCGCGAACGCCGGCGTAGGCCCGCTCAGATTTCCTTGCACCAGAGGAGCGGCAGCCGGGGGCTGCAGCAGCGGCACGGTGCCGGGCGTGGGCCCCAGCATGACTGTCGGCGCCTTGCCACCCGCTGGCGTGATCAGATTCGCGATGACGGACGAGCCCAGTGTGGGACCTTGTGACTCATCTTGAACCCAAAAAACCACATCGTTGTCATAATCCGGAGGGTTTATCCGGGTGTTTACGCAGAGGTTGTTCTGAAATACGTCACCGCCACGCGTGTAGCCCGGTGCGTAGACTTGCTCGGCCCAAGCCGGGCCTCCGATCTGATAGGCGGTGTTGTTGTATATGCGATTTCCGCTGCCGTTTGGCGTCCATGAGCCGGCCGTGGATTGGAACGCCTGATCAAAGCCGTTCGTAAGCACATTTTGCCGCACGATGTTATTGCTGCCCTCAACTCGCAGCAGCGTGGTCGCTCGGTATTTCGCCGGGCCGGGACCTGAGTGACTCAGAAAGTTTTTCTGAAACACGTTGTTATTGCCGATCACCACAACGTTGCGATACCCCGCCGGTGACCCCTGAACATCAGTCCAGTCGTTATTCAGGTAGTTGTTCTGGGCAATATTAAAGGCGGAGCCGATCGACATCAGATCGTGACCGCAGTGAGTTACATGGTTCCCCTGCACGAGTACGTGTGTCGGGTTGCCGTACTGAACCAGAATGCCTTCGCCGCTCCCGCCATTCACCTTCGGCGACAGGAACTGCCCAACCATGTCCACGCTGTTGTTCTCGATGGTCACGTAGGTTGAGTTGTTATTGACTCCGATACCCCACCATCCGTTGGCGTTGGCATAGGTGCCATTGCGCACGATGATGCGACTCGAATTGCTGACCGTGACGAACGAGGCAAACGCCGCCCCCGGGGGGGGACTGCCGCCATTGGCATCGATTCCGTCGACCACGATGTCAGTGACACCTTCTATGTCGATCGCCGTGAGCTTTTGTGACGGCTGCAGGATCACGACCGGACCCTGGCCCGCCCTCTTGAACGTGATCGGTTGCCCCTTGTTGCCCGATCGCGTCGGCACAAGCGACTCCCGATACTGGCCCGCCATGAGCCAAACCGTATCGCCGGGGTTCGCGGCCTGAACGGCCGCCGCAATCGTTCTGAGTGGCGCGGTGCTAGTGCCCGCGCTGCCATCGCTCCCGCTCGGGCCGACGTAGATATCCGTCGCACCTGCTGCACGAGCGCCCATCAGGAGCAGCAGCGCAGTTAACTTAATCGCTTGACTTGAACGCATAGATAAGTTCCCGGAGTGAGCACGCGGCTCCCGCTTGACTGCATCGTAGCCAGTGCGGTGGCACGCCGACAAGCTGTCTCAGTACGGCGACGACAATTGTGCTCCTGGAAACTCACACCCGAGCGCCCGCGACCATCAGCTGTCGGCCTGCAGAAATACATACGTTGTTCGCAAAGCTCGTCGGTAGAGCGGACGGAGCAGTGACTTACCAAGGGTCTTGAGTTGAGTCGCATCGAGCAGCGAATAGTCCCAACGGAGCGGCCAGCTCACGACACTGAGTCCTGCCGCACGCCCCATCGCGCGGATGCTGTCCCGATTGAAGGTGTTGACGTGAATCAGGGGGGTCGCGGGCATCAGGTAGCGGCGGTCGTTACGCGGCGCGCTCCAATCCATCAGCGGGATCCGGCGTTCGATGTCACGTCCGTCCGGCACACTGACCTTTATGACGCCTCCGCTTTTCAGCGATCCACGAAGCTGCCGCACAATATCGAGCGGCCGGCTGACGTGCTCGAGTACTTGCTCGGTATTTATGAAGTCGAATCGTTCTTCGGCCAGCTGTTCCAAGTCAATCGCTGCGATACCCTGAGAACGGGCCTCGGCGACCAGCCCCGGAGCTAAGTCTGTTCCCAGCGCCTCGAATCCGAGCGCCGTTGCCATGCGGCACCACCACCCGCGTCCGAGGCCGTAGTCCAAGAGTCGTATCAGCTGATGCGGCCGGCCGAAGAATCGACCCACCATGAGCAGTTCATTGGCATACAGCACATGCTCGCTCGGGGCCAGGCTTACTTTAGACAACTCCGGTTCCGCATCTCCCTCGAGAAGCCATGTGCCATACAGCAGCGTCAAGTACTGATCGGTCAGCACGTTGCGCTGATAGACAAGCGTGCAGCGCCGGCACCTGCGCAGCTCGTATTCGGCGTCGCCCAAGGACTTCAGGATCGCCGTGGGATCGTTAAACTTGCGTTCGAGAAATTTTCGTATCCGCGCGTCCTTAAACGGAGCGCAAAACAGCGTGCTCGATTCTCCGAACTCGCAAGCGGGACAGGTCCTGCGCTCGTAGAAAACGCTCATTTTTCGCCCCGCTTTCTGCCGTAGTAGTACGCCTCTGCCACCAACGCGGCTCGCGCCCAACAATCGTACCGGCCCATAATCTGCGTACGCACCCGCGTCGCTGCTTTCCCGCAGAGACTCACGGAGGTCGGCTCGTTTCCTGCGGCACGATCGGCGCGGCAGTGCCAATGGACGTCTTGCGCGCCACCACGATGATCATGTTGTTGGCGAAGCGCTGCGACAGACATCGACCCAAGAGCCGATTGAGTCGATCTGCACCACCGAAATACGCGTGCTCCAGATAGGCAAGGTCCGCCGTCGCGAGCGCGCTCTTTATCTCGCCGACTGTCATGAAATGACGCAGATACTTCAAGTAGCGCGGCCGGCCCGTCAGCCGGTGAACCAGCCGCACCAGGCCGCGACTGATTGAGTCGCGGTTTGACAGTGAGAATATGACCACTCCCGAATCCTCGAGCAGACTGCGCAGGAAGCGCAACGCCTCCGGGATCGATTCCAGGTACTCGATCGCACTTGAGGAAATGACGAGATTTGCGCGCCGCATACCCGCAGTATCGACAATTGGCAGCCGGGACTGGCGGAAACTTACGTTGGTCAAACCACGCGCTTGCGCAGAAAGTCGGGCGATTGACAACATGCCCTCCGCGCCGTCGATGCCAACGGTTTCAATGCCACGGCCGGCAAGCTCGCATGCGAGCAGACCGCTGCCGCAGCCTATGTCGTACGCGGACCGTGCACTCGCTGCGTAACGCGCAAAAAATTCCTGCCAAACACGCATACGTTCGATGCGGTTCGGGTCGCTCTCATAACTTGCATGGAAATCCGGTGCGATTCGCGAGTAAAACCCGACCCCGTCCTCTTTCGGCACTGACATCGTTTTCCCTACTCTTTCGTGCATATTCCCGGAAGCCAGGGGCAATTCAATTCGCGAGACCTGTGTATAGATCCGCGAATTCCTCCGCCAGCCGGGCAATCGAGTATTGATCGTAGACTCGCTTGCGCGCGTTGAGCGCCAGGCGATGCAGCAGTCGCCGGTCACTCGCCAACCGCTCGAGAGCGGTTGCCACTGCCTGTGGGTCATGAGCCGGTACAAACAGTCCGTGCACCTCATGCTGCATAACGTCAGGTATGGCGCCGACCTGAGAAGCCACGGGGACCGCACCAGCCGCCATGGCTTCCAGCAGCGCATAGGGAAGGCCCTCGCGATGATAGGTCGGGAAGGCAAAGACATCAGCCTGCCGCCACAGCCGTTGTTTCGCATCCCCGTATACCGCACCGGCCACGCACACCCGATCGGCCAGCTGGCCAGCGTCGATCGCGCGGGAGATCTCGCTCTCCGCGGGTCCGGAGCCGCCGATCGTCAGGTTCACCCGGACTCCGCGATCACGCAGGATTTTGACCGCCGCAATGGTCTCGAGGATGCCCTTGTTAACTGCAAAGCGTCCAAGATAAACAATCTCAAGCGGTCGATCCTGCATATACCGCCCGGCGGCCAGATCGACCTCACAGGGCGCCACGGCATTTGCTATGCGCACCAACCGGGCGCGCGGCGCGAAGCTGCGATAGGCGGTGATCTCGCTCTTCGCCAACAGCACGACGGCGTCGGGCCAGCGCAGAACATGCCGTAGCAGCAGCGTGAGGATGCGACTATTGGGAAAGAACTCCGCAGGCAGTGCGCCACCGTGAATCTGATAGACCACCTTACGGCCCATCAACTTCGCCAAAACGAGGTAGACGATGTCACGCCAATAGCCTTTCGGCTCGAACGAGGTGTTGATATGCACGATCCGCGGCCGCGTCCGCAGCACGCAGAGGATAAACGCAAACGGACTCGTCAGAAGACGCAGCGCCAGCCCTGCCGGGTGTTCTGCACGACCCTCGCTGCCCACCTGAAATTGCGTCAGGCAAAAGCCACTCGATAGCTGCGATCCGAACAGCTGGTTCAGATGAGTCGCGACGCCGCTCACCGCCGTGCGCGCGGGGCCAAGCAGCAGTACCCGGGGACCGCGAAGACTCTCGATTACGCCCACCTTGGCGGCTCGCGCGCGGGCACGCAGCACGGGATTCATGGCATGCGCCGGGCCGCGCCGCGTGTGCGCTGGATGGGCTGGACATCTTCCGTGCGGCCGCTTCCCAAAGTGGTCTGGAGTTGAGCGTAGCCTCTGAAGTTCGGCAGGTGGTGCGACCTCTGCCAGTCGTTCGCGCGCGCAAACGGGGACGCGAACCGTGGTAGCCAGTGTCGCACCGATCGACAGATCGCCCCGAATTTCACGCTGCGCTGCATTTCCCGGCACGCGCAGTCTAGACTTCGCCATCAGCGGACTTGATACCTGACTGACGAACGGTCATGGCGGTCTCATAAGCCTGCAGCAACTGCGGAACCTGATGGTGCCAGGCCAGGCCTGCGTCCAGGCGTGCGCGTCCGATGGCCCCCATCGTCCGTCGTCGTTCGGGATCGTCCAGCAGCCCGCACAACTTGATCGCGAAATCGGCGACGTCGTCGCGCAACGCGTACAACGAGGCTTCGCCCGCAGAGTAGCGGCCTTCCGTCAGATCAAACTGTACTATCGGTTTGCCGAAGGCCATGTACTCGAGAATCTTGTTCATCGTGGATTTATCGTTCATGTCGTTGGCGCGATCCGGATTCACGCATACATCGGCGGTCGAGATGATTTCCCACAACGCGCCATCAGGCAGCCGTCCGGTGAACTCCACGCAGTCGTCCAAAGAAAGCGTCCGGCTCAGCTGCCGCAGCGCCGCTAGTTCGGTGCCGTCTCCAACGACAATAAAGTGCACATCGTCCCGGTGAAGTTCCTGACGCAAATAGGCCACGGCACCGAGCAGCAGATCCAGACCTTCCTGTTTGCCGAGCACACCGACATAGCCAACCAGGTACCGCTTACCACGCCGCAGTGCCGGACGCGGTTGCGGCGGTTTCACGCGCGCAAGATCGACCCCGCTGCGAACGACGAATACGCGTGATGGCGGCATGCCTCCACGCTCGATGGCAATGCGGCGATAGGACTCGTTGGTGGCGATACTCACGTCGGCCGTAGCGAAGGTCCAGCGCTCCAGTCGGCACAGCAGCCGATACCACAGATCGCGGCGCCCGAACTTCGCCTCATAAAGCTCGGGATTGATGTCGTGATGATCGAAGATGAAGTGCTTGCCAAAGAGCTTGAAAATACGCGCGATCAAAAAGATCGTGTCTGGCGGATTGCAGCCATGAATGACATCGAAGCCCCGCGTGAACGCAATCCGCACCGCGAGCCAGAACTGCATGAGCAATGCAAAGACGTACTCGAGCCCATAACCTAGCGCCGAATCGCCCTCCAACGGCTGCGGATGGCGGTAAATGTGCACGCCCTCGAGAAGCTCATAGCCCTTCTCAAAACCGCGCCCCTTTGGACAAATGATGCGGACGGCATAGCCAGCCGCCCGCAGGGCCAGTGCCTCTTGCCAAACTCGGCGATCGAACGGGCAGGGAAGGTTCTCGACGATAATGAGAACCCGCCATCTACCAGGCAATGCCGTCATAGCTCTCCGCGGCAGCGCCGTAATCTTCTTCAGAAGTATTCCACACGCCCACGAGGTCGATGATGGCCCGCGGCGGCTCCAGTTGCCTGAGTAGCACACCGAATTCCTGGTCCGCGGACGCCACGACGATTACTTCGGCCTGGTCGAAGAGTTGCTCTGGGCGATCTACCAGCAGCCGTCCGATGTGTGGAATATGGTTGAGAATGTACTCGCGATTTGCCCCCATAAGACTCGCAAGCCTGACGTTCTTGTCGTAGATCGCCAGCTCGTATCCCTTGCCGATCAGCTGTTCGGCAAGCGTCACTATCGCGCTCTCGCGTAAGTCGTCAGTGCCCTCCTTGAAGCTCAGGCCCAAAAGACCTATGCGCCGCCGACCAGTGGAGCGAATCAAAGACATGGCGTGGGCGATGTGGATCTGGTTGCTTCCGAGAATCGAGTTCAGAACGGGTGTATCCACGTCGAGCAACTTCCCCTGATAGGTCAGGGCCCTCACGTCCTTAGGCAGGCAGGACCCGCCGAACGCGAATCCGGGACGTAAGTAGGCCGGCGAGATATTGAGTTTGGTGTCCATACAGAACAGGCGCATAAGAAGCCTGCCATCAAGATCCATCGCCTTACAGAGGCGTCCAATCTCGTTGGCGAAGGTGATCTTGAGTGCGTGCCAGGAGTTATCGACGTACTTGATCATTTCCGCCGTGCGCAAGCTGGTCAGGAGGACCGGAGCGCTCAGCGCGGCATACAGCTCGCGCACCATGCGAGCCGCACGCTCATCCGATGCACCGATGACAGTCTTTGGTGGATGGTCATAGTCATAGATGGCGCTGCCCTCGCGCAGGAATTCCGGGTTGATGCATACACCGAAATCCTTGCCCGCCTGCCGCCCCGAGCACTGCTCGAGAATGGGAATCACGACGTCCTGCATCGAGCCGGGCAGCAACGTGCTGCGAATTACTACTACCTTGTACTCCGCGCCGTCAGCGAGCCGTTCGCCGATCTGCTGCACCGTGCGACGGACATAGGTCAGATCGAGACTGCCATTAGCCTGCCCCGGAGTGCCGACGCAAACCATCAAAACGTCGCACTGCGCGACTGCCGTGGCATGATCGGAACAGACCAGTCGACCAGAGCTGACCGCTGAAGCAATCAGTCCTTCCAGACCGGGCTCTACGATCGGGCTCTGACCCCGGGAGAGGAACTCGGTCTTGACCGTGTTCGGATCGACACCGATGACGTTATACCCATCTCTCGCGAAGCAAGCGGCCGAGACCACCCCAACATATCCAAGCCCGAATACAGCTACTTTCATTTTTCTACTTACCCCTCTTGGGGGGGGACGGACCAGTTAAATAGAAGGAAGATTCTATACTGCGTACGAGCCGGTATCCGTTGCAGATTCCGCGAAAAATCATGCGCATCGGAAGTCCTATTCCACAGATGCGCCTCGTCGGTGTCACGCCGGCCTGGGGCACATTCGGTTAAGCGCGACGACTCCTGCCAGCATGACATAAGCTGGTGCGCGGCGGTGCGTGCGCCGGCGCCACCATCCGCCGGGTTGCCGGTTCGCAGCCGATTACTGGGCTTCTAATCCGGCAATCCGGGGAGCTCACCGCAACGACGTCGCGGCCGTGAGGACGCAAGCCCTCGCATCCCTCACCTCATTTCCGTGATGACCTTGTCCGGAGGTATCTTGCGCGCGACAAAGGCGCGATGAAGCCGACGACGCAATTGCGCGCAGGGCTCTTCAACATACTTCCGCATAAGGGCCGCGATGCCCAAAGTCACGGCGGCGGTGACCGCAACCACTCCGGGTTGGCCAATCGCCGCCAGGTGCGCATGCACCCAGACCAACACCAGATAGTGTGAGAGATAAACCGTATAGGACACCGTGCCAAGATACACAAGTGGGCGCACGTTGAGCCAGCGAAACGGCACTAGCTGCGCGCGCGCTACGGTCAGGTACAGCAGGCCGGCAATTGCCAAGCACTGGAGCGTGTAGCGGAAGGTTAGACGAAAAAACTCACTGCGCCACAGGAAGGTTGCGATCAGCAGTCCAAGGCAGGCGCCCGCGATACTCAGGTCCCGCGTTCGGTTCCCCGCCTGAACCGGATCCAGCCACGGATTTTTCAGCATCGCGAGCAAGCACCCGACCAGTATCGCGTCCACGCGCGTATCGGTTCCCATGCTCAGATGGTCCGCCGTGGCCCCGTGCAGCTCAAGAAAGCACCGCCACGCCAGAATCAATCCACATAGCAACGCCAACGTCATGGCGGAAAACATTCGGCGGTCGATCTTCAACAATAAGAGAGCCAGCGGCGGATACAACAGGTAGTAGTGCTCCTCGATCGCCAGTGACCAAGTGACGCCGAGCCCGGGCGGCAGGCCTATGGGGCCGTGAAAAATCCAGAAGTAGTTGCTGAAGTAAAACAGCACCGATAGCAGCCCGGTTGATGTGAATGGCGAACCCAGCCCGCTCGTCAAAGACAGTGCCACGGCAATGCTCGTGACGATCACGAGTGGCGGCATCAGACGTAGGAAGCGGCGCAGATAGAACGCACGAAAACTGATTGAGCCGTAAGCCGCATACTCTTCGCGCATCAACGTGGTGATCAAGAAGCCGCTGAGCACAAAGAATACGGTCACCCCAAGGCCGCCCGGGACGACGTTCTCCAAGCCACCGTGCGAAAAGAACACCAGCGCGACCGATACCGCGCGCAGACCATCAAGCGAGGGTATCGGGCCGCTCCCTCCCTTGAAGCCAGTAACCGTTCGCACTGTTGCAGGAGGCGTTGCCGTCATCGGAGCCGTTGTGGTTCTTGTCGCGATAGCCCTACGCATCCCCACGGCGAGCAACGCGAGCTCACCTGGTATGACAGAAGCAACCTGATCCGGATCGCGGTCGCGTTGCGGTTACCCGAGACGGATCGGTTGCGCGTCCGATAGCCGCTCCGCCCAAGATCATAGCCTGCTGACCAATTAAGCCGACAGCAAAATTCCGGGGACGGGATGCATGTGACTTATTGCTTGCGCAGAATGACATCGAGGTCTGGCTCAAGCCAACCACTGTGCAAGTCCGAGCGTATGCGCCGCAAGAATGCCTTGTAGCGTCGCGCCAATCGCGGCACGCGCACCCGCTTACGCCAGCCGAAATAGCTGGTCCGGCTACTGACCGTCTCGAGGGTCTGTGTCGGCGCAATTGCGAGATCGATCTCATGGTAACTAACCCCGCGCCCGCGGCGCAGGAAGTGGCCGAAGTTCTCTCGGGTCGGCTCCCGATAACTGTCCCGAAAGATCTCCTTCGGGCTGAAGCGCGAGTACAGAAAGGCGAGATCATCCGGCAGCCAGTGATAGAAGTGCAGCTGCGAGGTGTGAGCATCGAAATACCACAGGCGATTCGGGGTCTCAATGATAGCGAGCAATCCGCCCCTCGGCAGAATCGCCCATGCCTCGGCGAGCGAGCGCATGCGCTCAGCGTGGTTCATATGTTCGAGGGTAGCGAAGTAGAGCACGGCGTCGACTTGGCCAAAGTCGAGCAGCCGTTCCGCATTGGCGATGAGGATTTCTGCCGTCACGCCGTATAGTCGACAGCGTTCGCGTGCTACTTCGATCGCTGGCGCATCAATGTCGATAGCAACAATGTGTGCGCCCTGCTCGGCCAGTGCCACCGTCGAGGAACCGGTCCCGCAGCCGATTTCAAGAATGTGCATTCCGCGCAGGGGACGCGCGGCGTTGAGCCAAGGTACGACAAAGCGACGATCGCTATCCAGCCGCAGGTACAGGTGTGCTGCCAGATCGTGTCGATAGAATGCTTCGGAATAGTTTGCCTTGGCGCGCCACCCTTGATGGAAATGCGTTTCGATCGCCTCGCGCAGGCACGCGAGCCCACTCGCATCGATAGACCCATGATGGCGCCGCAGGTCTGCCGGGATTGGATAGAGCAGGTCTCTGCCGAGTGCCTTTAGGGCGTCCTTCATTTGCGCGGGGTCTCCAGTGCGTTGAGCGCAGGCCCGAACAAGTCGCCTAGGGCATTAAGTTAGCCCAGATCCTCGAATAGCGCGAACCACCCTACGGGTGCGCATGCTGGGTAGCGGATGACGGCAGCCTCTAAGCTTAAGACATGATTAAGAAGCTCGTGCCGGCCGACGCGTAATGGCTCAGTGGACTAGCGGCCCAGCGCTGTCCGCGCACGGGGGCTCAGTCGGGCCGCGCGATGCGCTCCAGTACGCCGAGTGTCTGAGCGGCGCAGCGTTCCCAGGTGAACGGACGCGACCGCACGTACCCCCGCTCCTTGAGATCGGCGCGCAACGCGGTCTCGCGCACCGCACGTTCGATTCCGGCGGCGATCGAGTCGACCGACTCGGGCTCCACCAACACGGCCGCGTCCGCGGCGATCTCGCGCGAACCGTAGCAGTTGGAGGTTACGACCACGCATCCGGATGCCATAGCTTCGAGTATCGGCAGACCGAAAGACTCGAACAATGACGGCAACAGCAATGCCTCGGCCATCTGATAGAAGGCAGCGAGAGTCGGCGAGTCGATCCACCCTGCCCACTGCACCCAGCGATCTAGTTTCAGGCGTGCCGGTTCCAGCAGCTCTTGCTCGGAGAGAAAGCGATTCTGTCCGCCGGCGATGACCAGCGAAACTCCGAGCGGTGGTCCGACACGCGCGTAGGCCTGAACCAGGCGCGTGAAGTTCTTCGGCGGATAGACGGCACCGGCGTACAGTAAAAAGCGCTCCGGCAGCCGATAACGCTCGCGCACGCTGCGCAGCGTCGCCTCGCTACGCGGTACGCGGAAGGTATCGTCGATGCCCGTGTAGACGGTGGTGACCCGCTCGGGCGGCAGGTGCAGATACTCGATCACGTGCTCTCGTGTCACTTCGGAAACGGCGATGACCGCACTGGCGCGCGCACTGTATCGTGGCACGAGGAAGCGATGGCTCAGCCGGTCCGTGAAGCGCGACGCCCAGGGCATGACGTACCAGTCGAGGCCGTGACACACCCATGCGGCCGGATAGCTCCCCGTAAGCGGTAACGAGTACTTGGGGTTGAAGAGCACGTCCACGCCACGGCGGCGTAACGCGCGCGGCAGCGCGACCTGGTCCCATAGCAGCACCGATCGGCTGTCGAGACACACTTCCTCAACGTGCGCGTGGCCCCCGTAAGTACCGAGCAGTGCGGGGTTGTTGAAGAACAGCACGTATTCATGCTGCGGATGCCGCGTGATGAGCTGCTCGAGCAGCGCGTGAGTGTAGACTCGCACGCCACCGCCGTGCTGGTCGTAGTGCCGCAGCATCACTCCGATGCGCATACGTTCAGTGGCCGGGGCGATAGGCGGCGAACATCGTGCGGTAGGCCGCGAGCGGCATGCTGCAGAATGCCTCGGCAAAACGTGCGGCATGCCCGGTGAAGGCTGCCGAGCGGTAGGCGTTGAGCCCTATGGCACTGTGCGAGTAGTCCATGTCCTGGAGCTGGCTGCGATAGTGCGCCAGAGCGCGCTGCTTGACCTCGAGAACGTCGTCAATTCTAACGACACAGTTGGGAAACAGCGGTGTCCACACTTCATACGCCAGGCACTGAAAACTCAGGTTGTCCCCGCCCGCCGCCGCCAACAAGATCCTGCTGGCTGCATAGTGGTCCGGGTGCTGCTCAAGGAAGCTCGGCACGTAAACCAGATCGGGTTGCTCGCGCTCAAGGATATCGCGTACACGCTTGCTCACCTCTCGGTCGCTCGTCAGCGTGCCGTCCTCTACGTCGAGAAAGGTGGCTTGCTGTACACCGAGCGTCTGCAGCGCCAGACGCGCCTCGTGCTTGCGCGTTTCCACCAGCCGCAGTTCCTCACCGCGCCGCTCCTGCGCCCCGAGATCCTTCAGCCCTGCGCTGCCGTGGCGACCGTCGGTCAGGAAGACGACCCTGCAAGAGGCCCCTGCGCGCGCATGCAGGGCCAGCGCACCCCCGCAGCCGATGGTCTCGTCGTCCATGTGCGGCGCCAGTACCAGGACTCGCTCGGCCCCAGGTATCCATACCAGTGCCGAAGTGTTGAAGACCTTCGAGGTCTGCAGCAAGCCGTATGAATCGAGGTACGGCCGCGCAGCACGCGCAAACTGCCGCAGCAATAAGCGCGTGAGACGCTTCACGCTGCGGCCGCCATACCCGCCGCAGCCTTGAGCTCGTCCCGTAGCGACTCACGAGTCCCTCCTTGAATCATCATCCGGTACCACAGCTCGGCGTTGATGAGTAACCACAGGCGGGTGCCGTGATCGGCCGTACCGGCCGAGTGTGCCTTCAGCAGCGCCTCGATGGGCTCGCGTCGCAATACACCGGCGGCCACCAGCTGTGATTGCCGCAGGAACCCCTGGTAGAGGAGGCGGTACTCCTGCCGCAGCAGGTACGGCAGCGCCGAAGAGAAGCCCTGCTTGGGCCGGTCGATGATGTCCGGTGGCAGGTAACGTGCGGCCACGCGCCGCTGCACGACACGCAGCGAGCGACCCCGGACCTTCAGGCTGGACGGGAGTCGCGCCGCGAATTCGGCCAGGCGGTGATCCATGAAGGGGCTGCGCGTTTCCAGCCCGTGCGCCATGGACATGCGGTCCGTGATCATGACCGGATGATCGGGCAGCCGCACGGCGCTGTCGGCACTGAGCATCCGATCCAGCGGGTCGCCGACGGCCGCCTCGTAGGGCAGCCGAATAGCGTCTTCGGCCCGCCGGCCCTGCAATTGCGCGAGTGCGCCGGGAGTGAACAGCGCGGCGCGCATGTCGGGATCGAAATAGAAATAGCTGAGGCTCGCCGCGTAGCGCTCACCGCCGCTGAGGAATGACAGGCGATGCAGCCAGCGAAGCTGGTGCCCCACGCTCTTGTACCAGCCGGCTTCCGGAAACAGTGACAGGGCCGGACCCACGACCGTACGCCGCAACGCCGCCGGGACGCGCGCGTAGCGCCCCGCGTAGGCATTGCCATAGTAGCGATCGTAACCCCCGAACAGTTCGTCGCCACCATCACCGCCGATCACGACCTTGACGTAGCGCCGCGCGAGCTCGGAGACGTGATAGGCGCATAAGGACAGAGGATCGGAGGGCTCATCAAGGTGATAAATGAGGTCCGGCAGCAGCGAGATCAGCGAAGGCGCCAGAGTGCTCTCGTGATGATCCGTGTCGTACAGCTGTGCCACCCGTCGTGCGTAGGGCGCTTCATCGAAGCGCGGATGCGGCAGGCCGACAGTAAAGGTCGGCAGCCGCTTGACGCCCACACGCTTGGCCAGCATCGCCACCAGCAGACTGGAATCAAGTCCACCGCTCAGAAAAGCCCCCACCGGCACGTCGCTCACCAGATGCAGGCGCAGCGCCTCCTCGATGCGGCTCTCGAGCTCATCGACCAGCTGATCTTCGGACGCCGTGTACTTGGGCTGATACTCGAGCTTCCAGTACCGGCGGATCTGCGGCTCACGCCCCGGCTCGAGCACGAGCAGATGTGCCGGGGGTAGCTTGCGGACCCGGCTGAACATCGACAGTGGCGGCGCGATGAGGCGCAGGGCCAGATACTGATCTAGGGCGGCCAGATCAAGACTCCGCAGTCCCGCATCCAGCGCCAGCAGCGCCTTGATCTCGGAAGCGAAGGCGAAGCCGTGACTCGTCTGCGCGTAATAGAAGGGCTTCTGACCCAGATGATCACGGGCGGCGAGCAGGCGCTGCCGGCGCACATCCCACAAGGCGAAGGCGAACATGCCGCGCACATGCTCCAGCAGCCGCTCACCGTGGCGCTCGTAGAGTCCGAGTATGACCTCGCAGTCACTGTTAGTGAGGAAGCGGTAGCCGCCCAGCTCGAGGTCCGCGCGCAACTCCTGATAGTTGTAGATCTCGCCGTTGCACACCAGCCAGAGCGAGCCGTCCGCGTTGGTCAGCGGTTGACGCCCGCCGGCCAGATCGATGATCGAGAGCCGCCGGTGCCCGAAGATCGCCTGCGGCCCGCGCTGCGTGCCTTCGCCATCCGGGCCGCGATGGCGCAGGGCAAAAAGCATGCGCGCCATGTCGTCACCGGCGGATCCCCCGCCACCCACGATTCCTGCGATCCCACACATCGTTAGTTGCGCTCCGCGTGTGCCGGCGCGTGCCCCTGCTCCAGCACCCGCTCGAACAGGCGCTCGTAGCGCTCGGCACACTGCTCGATGAAGAAGTCCTCAACCCGGGCCAGGTTGTGCCGGCGAATCTGCGCGCGGCGCTCCGGTGCATCCCGCAGCGCGCGCACGGCGGCATTGAAAGCCGCGAGGTCGTTGAGGGCTACCACGCTGCCGGTCGCCGGCGTGGCGAGGAAATCTGTCTGACCGCCGCGGTCATAGCAGACGATGGGCAGGCCGAAGGCCATGGCCTCCAAGTACACCAGGCCGAAGCCTTCATGTTGACTCGTGGAGACGAAGACATCCGCCGCGCGCAGCGCCTGATACTTCACCTCATCGCTGACGTAGCCGAGCATGCGCACGCGCTCGCTCACGCCGCTCTCCGCGGCCCGCTGCACGACCGCAGCGGCCTCCGGACCATCGCCGACGATGAGCAAGATGGACCCGGGAACTGCGACCAGGGTGTCAATGAGCTGCGTGGTCGCCTTGCGCGGCACGATCCGGCCGGCCGTGACCAGCACAAAAGCATCTGCGGGCAGGCCGAGGGCGGCGCGCTCCCCGCAGCCCCGGTATATGGGCCTCTCAATACCGAGCGGAATGAGCTCGACCTCCCGGTCGACGTGGTAGATCTTGGCGACGTTGCGCGACCGTGTCCTGAGACTGCGCCACCACCGCCTCGGCGCGGCGCAGCAACCGCGCGATCGCCGCGCGCAACAGCGCGTGACGGTGCGGCGAGCTGCGCTTAGAGGGATCATAGAGATCACCACCGTGCACGGAGAGCACATTCGGCACGCCGAGCACACGCGCCAGCCAATCCCCCACCGGTCCGGTGGGCACGGCGAAGTGCGTATTGATGATCTCGAACGAGCGCCGACGACTGAGCCGCCAGCCACCGAACAGCCCCGCGGGCAGATACGCCAGCATCGATGGCAGGTTGGCGACAGCGAGCCTGCGCCTAAACAGCACCGGAACGCGTACGACCTCAACCCCAGCGTCTCGCTCAAGGCGTGCAAGACCAGCAGCACGCGAGGTGAGAACCGTGACTTCGTGGCGCTGCGCCAGCGCGCGCGCCATCGCCGCCATGACCACGCCGCCGCCGCCGCCGAGGGGCGGGTATTCGTAGTTGCAAAAGAGAATCCGCAATGTGTAACGAAGGCCCCGCACCCAATGTAGTGCGTGTATTCTGCGGCATAGCGCCGGGGTTGTATTAGCACAATACCAAGGAAATCAAAGTGAACGCGAACTATCAGGGCAGGCCACCGCAAGAGGATCGCGCGACGCCAGGCCCGCGATTGCTGGCGGCGCGGCTGGAGCCGTTCGATTCCTACTGGCAGGCGCCGAAGGACATCGAGAAGGGCTTCGATTCCTTCACCGCCTACTACCGCGCCAATTACCTGCCGCACATGCCCACGGATCGGGGGGCGTCGGTTCTTGTCATAAGCTGCGGCCCCGGCTACCTGGTCAAGATGCTCAAGGATCGCGGCTATCGCGACGTGCTTGGGATCGATTCGGATTCGGCCAAGGTCGAGTACGCGCGCCGCAAGGACCTGCCGTGCCAGGTGGCGCGTGCCTTTGAGTTCCTCGCCGGTGAACCCGCGCGTTTCGACGTCATCATTCCGGAGCAGGAACTCAATCACCTCACCCTGGATGAGACGCTCGAGTTCCTGCGCCTGTGCCGGCGCGCTCTGCGACCCGGCGGACGTGTGATCGTCTACGCGATGAACGGCGCCAATCCCCTGGTCGGCTCCGAGAATCTCTCGCACAACATCGATCATTTCTACAACGTGACAGAATACAGCCTCGGGCAGATCCTGCAGCTGGCGGGCTTCGAGGATATCCGGCCGTTTGCGCTGAAGCTGTACGTGTTCTGGACCAATCCGCTGAACTACGTCGGGCTGGCGATCACCAGCCTGCTCGAGCTTTCGCTGCGCGTGACGTTCGTCCTCTACGGCAAAAAGGTGCGGATTCTCAGCAAGAAGATCGCCGCCGTCGCCGCTGCGCCGCGACCGTCCGCCGCGCGCTAGGCGTTCCGCTCAGGTGTACTCGTAGTAGCCCTCGGTCGGTTCGCGGGTTCCATTCAGGATGACCCCCACGCTCGGAAATTCCGCGAGTACCCCCTGAGCACGCACCAGGCTGTCGCGCCGGCTCTTGCCCTCGGCGACGACCAGCAGCGTCGCATCCACGCGCGGCGCCACCATCAGCGCCTCGTCCGTCACCAGCACCGGGGGCAGGTCAATGAGCACCAGCGGATTGCTTGAGATGCTGCTGATGTAGGCGATCAGGGCTTCGAGCTGCCCGGAACCGATCAATTCCGAGGCCTGATCGGTGCTCGCCACGCTGGCACCGATGACCAGATTGTCGACCCCGACGCCGAAGAGCACATCCTGCGCGGCGCACTGGCCCTTGAAATAATCGACGATGTCGCGCGGCGGCTGCACGCCGAGGTACCTGCAGACGCTGGGATTGCGCAGATCGAGGTCCAGCAGGAACACGTTCTGCGTCGGGTCCCGTGCCGCGCTTAGCGCCAGGTTGATCGCCGTGACGGACTTGCCCTCGTCGGCCGCGGGACTCGTGATCGCGATGCTCTTAATGCTGTTAGTGCGCGCCAAATGGCGCAGACGCGTGCGGATGATGCGGTAGGCCGCCGACGCGTGCTCGTTCGCGGCGAACTTGCTGCCCGGCAGCAATATCCGGTTCTGCAGCGCGACCTTGCTGTCGCACGTCAGCTGCACGAACGCCGGCAGCACGTTGGCGCGGGTGGGCGTGGCGGGTGGTGCTCGGGCCTCCAGCGCGACCCGTGCCTCCGGGGCGTGCGCGGCCACCACGCCGCCCGCCTTCGGCAGCGTGCCGCTCTGGCGCAGCTTCTCCAGTGCACGTTCTATGACCATAAAGCGCCCATCCGTATGGCGTTGTGCATCGGTTACCTCTTGAGCACCACGGTCGCTGCCACCAACAGGGAGGCAACCATGAAAGCGGTAATCGCGGAACCCCAGCGCAGCTTGCGCTGGCGAATGTCACGCGGGTTGAGCAGTTCGGGAATCGCACCGATCATGGCGACCCCGGTAATCTCGTGCAGATCGGCGGTGCCGCGCACGGTCGGGTCAGTGGCATCGGCGACGGCGACGCAGACGAACGCGATCGCGATTCCCAGCACCAATCCGAGCAGAATGATGCCCAGGCGGTTGGGGAAGTACGGCCGGTTCGGCGCCGTCGGCGCGCGCACCAGGGCAAACTTCTCGCCCTTCTCCTCCGCTTCCATCGTGCGGGCCAACGCCGCGTTCTTCATCTTCGCCTGGAGGTCCTCGTAGCGCGCGCGCGAGTTGGTGTAGTCGCGCTCGAGCTGCGTGTACTCGCGCTCGACGTTCGGCTCCGTGGACAGGCCACTCTCGTAACGCGCGATGGCAGCGCGCTCCCGCCCCTCCTCGGAGCGCATCGTCGCCAGGGAGCGGCGCGTCGCCAGCAGCTGACTCTGCACGGAAAGGTACTCCGGGTTGTCGGCCGCCAGGCCATTGCCCTGAGTGCTCGCCGCGCCCCTGGCGGACATCTCGGCGATCGCCCGATTCAGCCGCTTGACCTCCGGATGCTCCGGTGTGTATTTCAGCTGCGCATCGGCGAGCTCGGCGCGCAGCTTCGCCAGTTGCGTGCGCCAGTCACTCACGGCACTCGTGAGGCTCGGGCTCAGATCGTTCAGCTGCAATTGCAGTTGCGACTCCTTCTCCTCCGTCACCACGATTTCGCGCTGCGTTTCCTCCAGGTCGTGCTGCGCACGATCGATGCCCGAGAGGTTGTGTTGCTGCATCTCAGGCAGAGCGTTCTCGTGCTTGGCCTTAAATTCGGCGAGCCGGCTCTCCTGCTGGACCATCGTCGCTTCCAGGTCCTTGGCTTGCGACTGCAGGAAGTCGTACGCCGCGGCCGCCTGCTCCGTGCGCGTGGTCCGGTTATACGTCAGGTACAGGTCCACCAGCTTGCCGGCGACCGCCGCTGCGAGCTTCGGGTTGGGGTTGTCGTAACTGACGGAGAATGCGGTGGACTCATCCAGCGGCTTGAGCGTGATGGGGTCCACACGCTCGACGCTCACGTTCTCTGCGATCCGCTCGGCCTTGGCGTCGGGACTCAGACTTGTGAACTTCGGATACGGGTCCAGCTCTTGCACAAGCTGTCGCAGCTTCTCCGGCGTCATCACGCGCCGCCGCACTAGCTCGAGCTCCTGCTCGGCAGAGCTGAAAGGGGTGTCCTCAAGACGCCGTACGGTGCTCGAAACCATGTCGGTCGGGATCGATGACGGCTGCAGCATGATGGTGCCGGCCGCGCGGTAGCTGACCGGCAGGATGAAGGCGACGAAGATTGCCAGCAGCGCGGCTGCGGGAATGATCGTCGCCGGGTAGCGCCAGCGTCGGCGCAGGAGGTTGCGGAACTCGCCAACCGCCTCACTGCGCTGCAGCGGCACTATCTTGTCACTCGCTCGGCGGTTGCTGGCCATGGTATCCCACGCTGATGAAAATCGCGTTGCTGTGCGCCGCGCTGGTCGACGACGGAAGGTCGAGGTAGGCGTAGCGGTAGCCGGCACTCACTGACCACTCCGGAGTAACTAGGTAGGAGAGCGAGGCCATGGCATTCGCCCGATCGCGATTGCCGTTGTCCTGGACCGAGCTGCCGATATCCGTGTTGCGGGTCACGCGCACGGCCGAATTCAGTGACAGGCGTTCACTGAACCTGCGCAGGTACTGGAAACGGATCTGATCCACCGAGGTGCGCGCGCCGAAACTGCTGGGCTCCAGGAAGCGTCCGATGCTGTACTGGATGCTGCTCGTCAGAAACTTATGGAAGCCGAGCCACTCGAAGCCCATCGTGGTCCCGGAGGTGGCCGGGATGCCCGGCGCCGCATCGGAGGTGTCGTGCTCTACGCGGATATTGATCGTCGTGTGCGAGATGTTGAGATAGCGAAAACTGAAGTTGTAGTTGTAGTTTAGATTGATGCCGTAGCTGTTCTCGCGCACCGAGCCCTCGTTGCTGTTTATCGGATCGTAGAGGCTGTAGTAGGGGCCAAAGCCGATCCTGCCTGCCGGGCTTACCGCATACATCAGGTCCATTTCCACTTCTGGACTGTTGTAGCTCACCAGCTCCCCCGGAATATCCTCGCTGTAGTGCACGGAATCCAAGCCAGCGATTCCCACCAGGCTCGTGCGCTGCGTGAGGTCGTACGAGAAGCTCGGTGCCAGGGTGTAGCTGGTGCGCGTGATGCCCGTCACCACCTGGCCCGTGCCCTGGGTATCCGGCCCGTTGGGATTGAGGGGATTGTAGACGGCCGTGCCATACAGGGCGTTGAAGGAGTCCTGGCGCTGATACTCGGCGCTGAACGAGTAATCGCCGCGCAGCGTGTGGTAATGGCTGATGAGGTCAACCAGGGCCTGAAGGTTATCGACCTGGCTGATCTGGCTGTCGTGCTGGTAGGTCAGCAGTGGCCGCAGATCAAGGTCGCTCACCGGCGTACGCCGCAGCAGATCCCCGCCCACCGTGGCCGAATACAGCTCGCTGCTCGGCGCCGACGGCACCTGCAGGGTGCGGTTGCTCGCCCATTCGGCCGAGGTTTCCATCTGCGGCACGAATGTCGTCTGCTGCGCCGCCACGCCCCCCGCAGCCAGCAGCAGCGTCCCCGCCAGTAGGACGGAGCGCACGCGGCTGGGCGAGTTAGGGTACCAATACAACATCGCCGGCCTCGAGCAGCACATTCTGATTCAGACTGCGTCCCTTGATGACTTCGCCGTAGTGGAACGGCGTCACCTTCTGCGCCGCGCCGGACCCGCGCAGCACGATGATGTCGTTGCTCGAGGCAAACGGCGTCATGCCGCCGGCGACGCTCAACGCCTGCAGCACGCTCAAGCGCGGATTCATCACGTAGGCACCCGCCTTGTTGACCTGACCGATCACATAGATCTTGCAGCCGTCGAGACTCTTGACGGCCACCGCCACCGCCGGCTCGGGCATGTAGGTCTTCAGACGGTTGGTGATGTCGGCCTGGACCTGCGCGACCGAGCGTCCCACCGCGACGATTTCACCGGCCAGCGGGAACGAGAACTTGCCATCCGGACGCACGATGACGGTTTTACTGAGGTCGGTCTCCTTCCAGACCGTCACATCCAGGGTGTCGCCGGCGTTGATCGTATAATCCGGTTGCGTTTCGGCCAGCGCGGGCAACGCCAGGCACGCGGCCCATGCCCAGGACATCCCCAGAAGTAATGCGCGCCGCATACCGAAGACACCGCAGACTCTAGACATAGCTTCCCTCATATTTCGGTTTGGCGCTGATGACCCTAATAGGCGGCCGAATCGCTGATCAGCCGCAGGGCGGTCCGTGCCAGGATCTCGATATCGAGCTCGATCGACCAGCAACGCAGGTACTCCAGATCGTAGCGGATCCGGGCCTCCATCTGCTCAACCGTCCCCGTTTCCCCGCGCAGACCGTTCACCTGCGCCAATCCGGTGATGCCGGGCAGTACCTTGTGCCGCACCATGTAGCCCTTGATGAGCTTGCGGTAGATCTCGTTATGCGCCACGGCATGCGGGCGGGGCCCGACCAGGCTCATGCGCCCCTGCAGCACGTTGATCAGCTGCGGCAGCTCGTCGAGTGAATGGCGGCGCAGGAATCGCCCCAGGCGCGTGACCCGAGCATCACCCGCTGTGGCCTGCGCGATATGCGCTCCATCTTCCACCACCGTCATGGTGCGGAACTTGTAGATGGTGATCTCCTGGCCGTTCAGTCCATAGCGACGCTGGCGGAAAATGACCGGGCCGGGGAGCTCAGGCGCACGGCAAGCGCGATGATTGCCATCACCGGCGCGGTCAGCATGAGAATGGCCAAGGTCAGCAATACATCCGTAACGCGCTTGGCGGCGGCGCGGTGGCCGTAGAACGGAGTCTCGCACATCGAGATGATGGGAATGCCGTCAATCACCTCGCCGCGCGACTGGATCAGATCGTAGACGTAGATGTCGGGCAGGTAATACACGGATGCCGTCGTATCCTGCAGCTGCTCGACCACGTCCATGACCCGCCTGACCTGGCGCACCGGCAGCGCAAAGAACACCATCTCGGGCTGCCGCCGCTTCACGAACTCCAGCAGGTCCGTCAGTTTGCCGAGCACCGGCGGCGCACTGCCGTTGACCTCCAGACGATCGGGGCCTCGATCATCGAAGAAGCCCAGTACGGAGATCCCAAACTCACGCCGATTCGCCAGTCGCTGCGCCAGGGCGACACTCGAATGCGTGCGGCCGGCGATCACGGCCCTGCGTGCCCGCGACGGGTCGCGCATCAGGCGGCGCTGCAGCTCCTGCAGCGCCAGCATGCTGAGGATGATCAGCGCGGGGGCCACGAATGCCCAGGTCAGCACGACGCGCCGCGAGTACAGGGTCGAGAATTTGGTGACGTAGCCCAGGGCGAGCAAGACCGCCAGAACGAGGAGCCAGCGGGTCGTCACCGCCACCACTACCGGGAAGGCCTGCCCGATGAAGCGTCCGGTCTCCGGGCGCGGCAACCGCAGGACGAACAGACCGACCGCCGTGAGCGCCAGCGCGAGGTAGTGATAGAACGGCGCCTGCGCAATGCCGAAGACCGCAAGCAGCACGTAGAGCGTGGCGACCGCAACGAGACTCGGCGCTGCCGCCTGCAGCGTTGCCAGTGTTGCCGCACTGAGGGCGAAGCCCCCTTGAGGATCTACCCGTTCTTCCATCCAACTACTTCTTTTTTTCTTTCCGCCGACTGCTCGACGTACACCAACCTGCGAGTCACTAAGTCCCTCGAACGCGCGGCCGGCTTTTTTAGTCTCGGTGGAGCATTATTCGCGAATTCCGCTGCAGTGCGCAAATTAACGTGCGTTAAAAAGTCTATGTCTGCGCCGAGGAGCTGACCCAGCATTTGACTTAACGCGCGCGGCCAAATCGCAGCCCGGCGCGCGGGTGAATGCGAATGCAACTCGTCACCAAGCGAGCTGTTCCCCGATCGCGTCTAATGGGCCGCGGAACAAACAACCTGGGGCATTGGGTGCCATGAGTCATCGACTGCACACTGAAGAAATCCTCGCGCCACGGCAGCCACCGGAGTGCACGTCAGCAAGGGTCCCCGGGATGAGCCAGTTCCTGCGCTTTGCGATGGTGGGTGTCATCGGTTTTTTCGTGGACGCGGGCGTCTTGCGGTTCGTGGTCGCCATCCTTGGGCTTAACCTGTACTCCGGGCGCGTGGTTTCCTTCCTGTGTGCCGCCACGGTCACTTGGGCCTTGAATCGCACCTTTACCTTCCGCCATCGCGGCGCCCCGGCCGCCCAATGGCTCCGCTTTGTCAGCGTGAATGCCCTGGGCGCCGCGGTCAATTTCGGAACCTATGCCCTCATGGTGGGCCTCTGGCCCCTCGCCCGCCATTTCCCGACCCTCGCGGTGGCGGGGGGATCCGTGGCCGGGATGGGCTTCAACTACACCCTCATGAAAAGAGTGGTGTTCCGCTGAGCCGGGCACCGTTGCGTGTGTTACGGGCGCCCCTGCGCGCGGAAGGTTCGCACCAGGCCCTCCCGCAGGGGAACACCCGCACGCCAGTGCAGCTGCCGCACCGCCTTGGTGCAGTCCCAGCGCACGCGGCGCAGCCGGGCGCGGATGCGATAGCGATTGGTGGCCGGCGAGCGATGCCGCGCTGCAGCAAGGATCTCCGTTAAAAGGCCGAGCCCGTAATAGCTCAAGCGTGGCAGTCGCACGACCCGCGGCGCGCCGCCGCTGACTTGCTGCAGCAGCCCCAGATATTCCCTCTGCGTGAGGGGATCGGGGTCCACGATGTGAAAGATCTCCCCGCCAATACCGGCCGTGCCGGCCGCGAGCAGCAGGGCCTCCACCGCGTTGTCCACGTAGGTGAGTGGCAGCGGGACGCCGCCGTCGCCGAAGAGCAGAACCCACTTGGGCGAGACCGCCAGGCACACGTGCGCAGGCAGCACGGGGGTTCCCACGCCACAGACCAGTCCGAGGCGCACGATCACCGTCTCCAGCTCCCCGCGGCCGTTGGTCTCGATGACCAGACGCTCCGCGCGCGCCTTGGCGCGCACGTAGCGGCCGAGATCCCCACTGTCATCCAGCGGGCAGCGCTCATCGATCAGTGCATTGTCCGGCATGCGCGGCAGCGCAAACCCGGCGAGCGTACTCACGTATACGAAGCGCCGCACCCCGCATGCCTGCGCCTCGGCGAGGATGGCCGCCGTGCCCTGCACGTCCATGCGCTCAAACAACGCATCGCTGCCTTCGGTGACCGAGCGCGCCAGGTGGAAGACGACGTCGATCCCTGTGGCGATTCCGCTCAACGTCGCCGGCTCTGCCAGATCACCCACCCGTACTTCCGCGCCCGCGCCCGCAAGTGGCGCAGCGCGCTGCGCGGAGCGGGCGAGGATGCGCACGGAATCCCCGCGCGCAAGGAGTGCGCGTACCAGGTACTGGCCGAGGAATCCGGTCGCGCCGGTGACGAGCGCCCTCACCCGGAGGCTTCCGCGGCGGCCGGGGTCGCCGGCCAAATCGCGCGCAGCGCTGCGACGGCGTGCGTGCCTTCGTCGGGGCCGACCGGCGCCGGTGCGCCCGTCTCGATGGCGCGGTAGAAGGCGTGTACCAAGGGCACGATCCCGTAGGAGCCATCCACGCTCTTGCGCAGCAGCTTCCAGGTGGTCGCGATGGTCGAGCCGACCAGCTGTCCGGCCACGTCAAAGTTCTGAAGGCCGCGCGCGATCATGCGCGGCACCGGCAACTCGCGGTGCACGGTCAGCGTCATGCTCGAGACGTTCAGTCGCAGCAGCATGCGCTCGCACCAGATGTCCAGCAGCGCCATGTCGGGGCGCGCGCGGATTGAAACCGACATCGTGCCGAGTCCGCGCTCGGCATCGATCAGTAATCGCGCATCCGTGCACTTGCCGCCGGGAATCGTGCCGTCGGCGCGCGTAACGGAGTGCAGCTGGCGCGGCACCCCCAGCACGCGCAGCAGCAACGCGACCGGGTGCACGGCGAGATCCTCGGCGAGGCCCCCGGGCAGCCCCTGCGACCAGTGCGCGGTGCCGAAACTCGGATTGCGGCGCACGTCATAATTATAGGAGGCGGCCGCCTGCACGACCGGACCGGTCGCGCCGCTGGCGATCAGCGCCTGCGCCTTGAGCATACCCGGCGAGTAAACCCAGTTGTGGCCGACGCACAGCTGCCGTCCGGCGCGTTGCGCCGCTGCGCTCATCTGCTCGCACTCCACGACCGAGAGCCCCATCGGCTTCTCGACGTACACGTGCGCGCGCGCCGCGAGCGCCTGCAGGACCACGGCGGTATGCAGTGCGGGTGGCGTCAGTACGTGCACGACATCCGGCTGCAGCGTCAACAGTGAGGCCACATCCGCGAAGGTGCGCTCGACGGAGAACCTCTGCGCCTGCGCCTGCGCGCGCGCGGAGTCCGGGTCGACCAGACCGACGACCACGGCGCCGGGGTAACTTGTGGCCGCGCGCAGGTGATGCGCGGAAATCATGCCGCAGCCGACGATGCCGATCTTCATTAGCTCGAGTCCCTCGAAGCCACAGGAGTGAGTCGTTGTGGTGCGGCCCGGTCCCTCGCCACACCCTTTTTTCGGCAAGTATACAGAGCAGGTGCGCAGGAAGCTGGAAGAAGCGGCGCTGCAAGTTCTCAGCGACGGCCTCATTCGCGCTCGCAACGCTCTTCGCGTCGCGTTCGACCCCGGAACTTCAGGGCGCAATTGCATCCGACAATATGTCCGCGGGGCGGCGGCTCAAGGGCGCGTCTCTCTGGCCGGACATATTGTCGCGGCGGCGTGCACATCCCTGGCACGCAGGGCGAGCGAAGGCGCGCAGCACGATGCCCGGCCCCATGGCCGCGTCTGCTACGGCGTGCGCAAACCCGTCGGTGGCCTCAAGTGATGCAGCGACCGATGCGCGTTGCGGCGCTGCGCATCCGCGAGCTGACCGCGGAGTTCGATCCGCGGCGAGGGCTGCGGCGCCGGCGGCGGCGAGCGCCGCCCTCTCGATGCCCCGCGCAACCGCACGGCGTCGCCCTCACCGTGATCGAGGCGCTCGCCTGTGGTTCCTGCGTGGCCGAGCGGTCGGTAGCGGCCGCGGGGCGCTCCGCGAATGTCTTTCGCGCACCACCTCCCGGCGGTACTATGAGTTACGGCACGCGAGGCCCGCGCGAGGTTGTGACGCCCAAATGATGTGGAGGACGCTGAAGTCGACGATCAGCGGCTGGGTGGGAAGCAAGCGCTTCGACACCGGCTCCAACGTGCACATCACCATCACCAATCCGTATCACGCCGTCTCCATCATTGCCTCCAGCGGCGCCTGCGAGCTGGCGCGTCGCGCCAGCGGCCGACGCTTCCTCTCAAGCGAGGCGCCCCGCCTGCCGCTGCGGGGCTGTCCCCTGGAAGGCGCCTGTCGCTGCAGCTACCGGCACCACGACGACCGCCGCCGCAAGATGCGGCGCGCCGCGGAGCGGCTCACCGCCCTGCCCGCTTCGCGTACGCCCTGGTCGGGCGACGAGCGGCGTCGTTCACGCGGTCGACGCACGACCGACCTGCTCTGATGGCACGCTTCGGAGCACGTAAGCCCCCCAACCCGTGAGCCCCTCGGCTGCGCCCGTCACGCGGCCCCGCCAGCCCCTTGTGGCCTGCCTAGGTGCGCTCCTGCTGAGCCCGGCCGCCCTCCACGCCGCCAGCTACGTGCAGGGCGCGGCGGTGATCGCGCGTAGTGCTACGGCCGACCTCACCGCGACCCTCAGGAACATCCAGGCCCCCGGGGACCTCAATCTGGTGTTCATCGCCTGGCGCACCGCAGACGCCGACGTCGTGTCGGTGACCGACACGCGCGGCAATCTCTACCTGCGGATCGGCGCACTCGAGCAGCCCGGGGTTGCGAGCGAGCGCCTCTACTACGCGCCCGGCATCCTCAAGGCCCCCGCGCAGGGCAACACGCTCCGCGTGCGCTTCAGCGCCCCGGTACCGCAGGCGAGCGTGCGGATCGCCGAATACCACGGGATCGACCTCGTACAGCCACTCGGACCGGTCTTTGGCGCCGCCGGAGCGGGTACGCTCGCGAGCACGCAGAGTGCACCGACTTCCGCGGAGGCGATGGTGGTGTTTGCCGTGTACGCCGGCGTTGCGAACCTCGCGCCGGGTGCGGGCTACACGCAGCGGCTGTGGGATGAGGACGGGCAGATCCTCGCCGACCGCCTGCCGGCGCCCCCCGGCGTGCAGCGCGCGAGCGCACCGCTCGGGGAGGCCTCGTGGTACCTCATTCAGGCCGTGGCCCTGCACGCGGCCCCCACGGCGCCGCTCGTGCCGCCCTACGGCGCAAGCCGCATCGCCTCCGGCGTGCACTGGGACTTCTCGACCGTGCCCAGTCACCGCCAGGCCGTCGGCAGTGACATCTGGGCCATGACCTGGGCGCCTGACGGCAATCTCTACGGGGCCTTCGGTGACGGTGGCGGTTTCGATGGCACGGAACGCAGCAAGGCGACCGGGCGCACGAGTCTCGGCTTCGCGCGGATCAGCGGCAGCCCGCAGCTTGCCGACGCCCGCGCCGTCGTGGGTCGCAACGTCTGGGGGCAGGCGCCGCGGTTTGCCGAAAACCAGGCGACCTTCGGCGGCAAGGTGGGAGACCTGATCTGCGTGGGCGGCGTGCTGTACGCGCAGGGCGGCCTGTGGACGGGCGATAACTGTCACTGCGACGATCCGACCCTGCGGCGTGACGATAACCCCAAGGAACGCACGCTCGCCTGGTCCCGCGATCTGGGCAAGAGCTGGCAGATCGCCCCGTGGCACACCCCGGCGGACCTGGGGAGTTCCCTGCAGTTTGGTCCCGACTATGCCGGCGCTGCCGACCCGGAGCATGTCTACCTCTACTACCAGCCGGACGTCCTGAAGGACGCAACGCGCATCTATCTGCGCCGCGTGCGCATCACTGACCTGACCGGCGATCCGCAGCAGCCCGGCCACTTCGAATACTTTGCCGGCACGACGCCCGCCGGGGGTGCGCTGTGGTCGGCACGGGAAGGGGATGCCGTAGCGGTGTTTAACGACCCGCAGGTTCCCCGGGGGGTGTACGCCGTTGCGGCCGCCGTCTATGACGCCCCGCTCGGACGCTATCTGCTCGCGGCCTGGCACGATGCACCGCTGGGCCGGCTCGGTTTCTTCGAAGCCCCGACACCCTGGGGCCCCTGGGCGACGCTGGCCTACTACGAAGACTGGGGCGGCTTTAACGAGACGGCGGGCGAAGGCACCGGTCTCAGTTTGCCGACCAAATGGATGAGCGCCGACGGGCGCACGCTGTGGGTGGCTTTCTCCGGGGAAAACCGCGGTGCGGACAATGAGTTTGATTCCCTGAATCTCATCAGGGCCACGCTGGACAAGGAATAGCCCGCGCCCCGGGTCTCTCCGGTGTCGCCAAGGGCAGACAAGTTTCTATATTAAAAACATAGGCTTAGCTATTCGTACGCTCAAGGTGTCGGTAGACCCCAACAAACGAGGCTGATCCTCCCGACCCCGCAAGTCCGAATCTTCTTTAGTGCCAACCAGTTATCAGTTTTGGCATGCGACTTGCATCACACTGAACATAGATCGATCCGAATCGCAGAGCTAGCGTTCGGGCCGATTTCAGTAAGGGCATACCCATCGAAAGGTGGGGACGCAAAGCCTCCGGTCTAACGGCCTTTCGGGGCCTAGGGCAGCGGGGTTGCCGGGACGCCGCGTTCAGCGCGCGCTCGTTAAAGGACGGAAGGGCCTTGCACGGCCTGCCGTCTGGCAACCCTTGTTATGCCTTCACGAACCGGTGGCCCGCCTGCGTGGGTCTGCCCTCGATCTTGGTATTTGCACGGCCGGTCGTCGGTGGAGGTTTAGGGGAATGAAAGTCGGCTCACGTTCGTATGGGTTGGTCGCGGCTCTGGCCGTGGCGATGGGACCGCTGCTCGCGGCATGCAATGACAGCTCCTCCTCAGTGACACCGGGCTTGCAGCCGAACAGTAGTGGCCCCCAGGCCTCGAATCACTCGGTGACCTTGTCCTGGGAGGTACCGACGGAGAACAACGACGGAACGCCGCTCGCCAACTTGAAGGGTTACAAGATCTACTACGGCGACGCACCGGGCGCGCTGCCGCAGGTCGTCGACGTGGGCAATGCGAGTCTCACGCGCTACGAAGTTGACGGTCTCTCGAGCGGCACCTATTACTTTGCGATTGCCGCGTATAACGCCATGGGAGTCGAGAGCAGCCTCTCTGCCGAGATCTCCACCGCGGTGAACTAGGCACGGAGCGCGCGCCCCGGGCACTGCCGCGATCGACCCGCCCGGGCCGGCCGGCCTCAGAAAGCGTTAGGCGTTCACTGGCGCGCCGCGGGAGCCGCGGGAGCCGCGATGTTGGCCGTCGCCGTACTGTGGGCCGCCGCTGCGGGCTTCGCCGGCAGATCCGGGATGCCGGAGCCGGCGATCACCGGGATCTGGAAGGTCTGGGTCGAGATCTGGCCGCCCATGTCCACGGAGACACTGGCGGTGACGAGGTAGATGCCGCTGTGCTTCGGCAGCACCTTGATGCTGCGGTCAATGGGGGTGTTCTCCACCGGCTTCTCCGCCTCGGCGAGCTCATCCGAGCCGACCAGCTCAAGCCCCTCATCCCCCTCGACCTTGCCAAAGATGCGATCAAGATTGCTGGCGGTGGGGACAATCTGCAGGTCGATGTCGAGGGGCTGCGCGACGTCCGGACGCTCACGCAGCGCGAACTTCACCTGCACCGGGAGCGGGCCGGAGCCCGGCTTGGTCTGCGTCGCCGCGCTCACCATGCTGCGCGCCAGGGCCTGCGCAGGATCGAGCACCTTGTGGCTGTTCCTGGCGGCGGCGGTCTGCGACTGCGCGCCTTGTTCACTGGAGCCGCAGGCGCACAGCAAGGCCAGTACGAGCAACCCCGCCGCCGCATTGCGCGTGATGTTCCACATGGCTTTCGGGCACGCCTCGTGTCTTAAGTTACCTGGGCCGCAAAGAGGCACAATAACCCTTCTGGGAACCTCAGCGCACGTGCGCCGTTCCGCATTTTTCACCTCACTTCAGCCACGCAAGAGCGGCGGATCCTCGATCTGCTCAATCTGCTCGAGGAGATCGCGCAGATAGCCCTCCCAGTAGCGCTCCTCGCCGAACCACGGGAACGCCCTGGGGAAGGCCGGATCGCCCCAGCGATGCGTCACCCAGGCGGCGTGGTGCAGCATGCGCAGCGCCCGCAACGGCTCGATCAGCCGCACCTGCGCGTAGTCAAAGTCCGCGAACTGGCGGTAGCCCTCCAGGAGCTCACCCCACTGGTGCTGCTGCTCGTCGGGGGAGCCGGAGATCACCATCCACATGTCCTGCACGCGCGGCCCCATGGCGCAGTCATCGAGATCAACGAACACCGGCCCCTGCTCGTTCCACAGCAGGTTCCCGAGGTGGCAGTCCCCGTGCAGGCGGATCTCCGCATAGCCCCCCGCGAGGGCGAACGCGGCCGCCACCTTCTCCAGCAGCGCGCTGCTCACCGAGGCATAGCGCTCCTGCTGGCGCTCCGGCAGCAGTGTGCCGTTGAGCACCTGCGCGCGCGCCTGCCAGCCGAAGCGCTCGACGCCGATGCGCGGGCGCGCCGCAAAGGGCCGGCGCGCGCCGACCTGGTGCAGCCGCGCGAGCGTGCGCCCGAGCATCGCTCGCGCCTCCGGGGCATCCAGGTCCGGGGAGCGGCCGCGCAGGAAGGGAAAGGCGGCGAAGCGGAAGTCGTGATAGCGCAGGAGCGTCTCCCCGCCGATGATCAGCGGCGCCGCCACCGGCAGCTCGGCCGCCGCCAGCTCGAGAGTGAAGGTGTGCTCCTCGGCGATCTGGGCATCGCTCCAGCGCTCGGGGCGATAGAACTTCAGCACCAGACCGCGCTCCCCCGACCACAGCTGGTAGACCCGGTTCTCGTAGCTGTTCAGGGCAAACAGGCGCCCGTCCGGCTCGAGCCCGGCCGCGGCGGCCGCGTCCAGCACCACTTCGGGTGTCAGACCTGAGAAGGGCTGCACAGCGCCGTCCCGTGTTTTGTTTATCATCGCCTCTCCATGGAACACGGCAGCATATTAGTCACCGGCGGCGCGGGCTATATCGGCTCACACGTCGCGCTGCAGCTCGCCGCACGCGGCGAGCGGGTGGTGATCCTGGATGACCTCTCGCGCGGCTTTCGCCAGGCCACCCTGGGTGCCCCGCTGGTGATCGGCAAGGTCGGCGACCGCGACACGGTCGCGCAGCTGCTCGAGCGCCACCAGGTCGACACGGTCATGCACTTTGCCGCCTTCACCATCGTGCCGGAATCGGTGCACGAGCCGCTCAAGTACTACGCCAACAACACCTGCTCGACGCGCACGCTGCTCGAGTGCTGCGTGGCGGCGCAGGTGCGCCATTTCGTGTTCTCCTCCACCGCGGCTGTGTACGGCATTCCCGCCGACGGGGTGGCGGCGGAGACCACCCCGACCGCGCCGATTAACCCCTACGGCACCTCCAAGCTGATGTCCGAGTGGATGCTGGCCTCGGTGGCGCAGGCCTCACCGCTGCGCTATGCGGCGCTGCGCTATTTCAACGTGGCCGGGTCCGACACCACCGGCCGCATCGGGCAGGCGACCCCCAATGCCACGCTGCTCATCAAGGTCGCCTGCGAAGTGGCGATCGGCAAGCGCTCGCACCTGTCGGTCTACGGGACCGACTATGCGACGCCGGACGGCACCGGCGTGCGCGACTACATCCACGTCGAGGATCTGGCGAGTGCGCACCTGGACGCCCTCACTTACCTGCGCGCCGGGGGCCCCTCCACCACACTCAACGTCGGCTATGGCCACGGCTACAGCGTGCGCGAGGTGCTCGCCAGCGTCGAGCGCGTCACCGGGCGGCGCCTTACGGTGCGCGAGGAGCCGCGTCGCCCGGGGGACCCGGCCGCACTGGTGGCGCGCGCCGAGCGCATCAAGAGCGAGCTCGGCTGGCGCCCGCGCCTGAACGACCTCGACACCATCGTGCGCACCGCGTACGCCTGGGAAGAGCGCCTGCAGCGCGAGCCCTGGGCCGCCTTAACGAGCGCTTAACCTCCCTGAAACCGCGCCGCGACGTTGGGCGGTAGGTAGAATGCGCCAACATGCAGTGGGGGCGTCCCAAGTCACTGAGCGGATTGATGCTGGTCGGCCTGGCCCTCATGGCCGTGCCGCTGCTCGTGGCCATTTTGATCGCCGTGCTGCAGATCCGCGACCTCTCCGACACCGGCCAGAAGATCGTGCTCCAGGGAGTCATCAACGCGCGCGCCAGCCAGGCGCTCTTCGGGCAGGTGGCCTCGCTGGAGCGCACCGCGCGCCTGTATGACGTGCTCAGCGACCCGAAGCTGCTCGAGCCGTTTCGCACCCAGGACGGGCTGCTGAGCCAGACGCGCGAGCAGCTGCATCGTCAGGCCGGCCCCGAGATCCGCCACACGCTCGAGGCGATCGGTCAGCTGCAGCAGGTCATCCGCCGCACCGTGATCGAGACCCCGACGCCCAAGGATGCCGCGGCGCGCGGGCTGCTCGATGAGCGCTTCACGCAGCTCACCACGTTCGTGGAGCAGGTCGCACAGGAAAGCAACAAGCAGGTGGACGCCCAGATCGCGGCGCTGCAGGAGCGCACGCTGCAGGCGCGCCAGCGCCTCTTGTGGACCGCGGCGCTGCTCGTGCCGCTGGCGGTGATCGCCATCTTCGTGCTGACGCTGGGCATCGGGCGGCCGCTGCGCCAGCTGGATCGCGCCATCAGCGAGCTCGGCCAGGGCACCTTCACCAACCCGATCGTGGTGTCCGGTCCCCACGACCTGGAGCGCCTTGGCGGCCAGCTCGAGTGGCTGCGGCAGCGACTGCTCGAGCTCGCGCACGAGCGCAACCGCTTCCTGCGCCACATGTCCCACGAGCTCAAGACTCCGCTTGCCAATATCCGCGAGGGGACGGAGCTGCTGATGGACGGGGCGGTGGGCGAGCTCGACTCCAACCAGCGCGAGGTCGCGGCCATCCTGCGCGAAAATGGCATCAAGTTGCAGCGCATGATCGAGAACCTGCTGTCCTTCAGCGCCTGGCAGACCTCGAGCGTGGGGCTCGAGGCGACTGAGTTTCGCCTGCGGCCGCTGGTGAAGCAGGTGCTCGAGAACCAGCAGCTGACGCTTCTGTCTCAACGCGTGCGCCTCGACGTACACGTGGAGGACGTCACCCTGGTGGCCGACCGCGGCAAGATCCGCCTGATCCTCGAGAATCTGGTGTCAAACGCAGTCAAATACTCGCCCAAGGGCGGCACGATCCATCTGATGGCGCGCACCAGCGGCCCGCAGCTGGTGCTGGACGTGGCCGACGGCGGACCGGGTATCCCCGCCGAGGACCGCGAGCACATCTTCGATGCGTTCTACACCGGCCGCGCCGCGCGCACCACCGCCGTGAAGGGCACCGGCATCGGACTTTCGGTGGTGCTCGAGTTCGTCTCCGCGCATGGCGGCAGCGTGCAGATCATCGACGGCCAGTTCCCCGGGGCGCACTTCCGCATCACCATGCCGATGCGCGCCAGCTCGCGCCGCCGAGCAGCGGCCGACGAAGGCGCAGGCCCATGCCGCCTGAGGCACGCACCCGCTCGTGCGTCGTGGCGCTGACGGCGTTCCTCGCCAGCGGCTGCGCGGGGCTCGCCAGCCAGCATGCCCCGCCTCCGGCCCCCGTGGTGAGTCCCGCAGGCGACCAGCGCGACGGTGCTCGCCGGCTACCTGCAGCTGCTGCAGAAGCTCGCGACCGGGCCAGCCGGCCGAACAGGCCGAGATCGTGGCCAGCGCCCAGCACGACTTCGACCTCGCGCCCACCCCGAGCCACCAGCTGAAGCTCGCCCTGATCCTGGGCACCCCGGGGCATCCGTCCACCAACCTGCCGAAGGCGCAGACGCTCCTGCGCGAGCTCATGGCGAACCCGGAGATGCTGCTGCCGGCGGAGCGCTCGCTCGCGTTCCTGGAGCTTTCGCAAATTGACGACCATTTGACGCTCGAGGCGGAAAACCGCAGGCTGCAGGCTGAGGCGGTGCGGGCCGATCACGAGCACATCGCAAACGCCAACCATCGCCTGCAGGCGGAAATGGATGAGAACGTGCGCCTGCGCAAGGAGCTCGATGAGGCGCGTGCCAAGCTCGCCGCCATCGCCAACATCGAGCGTTCGCTCAATGAACGCAAATCCGGCACTACGGGACACTAGGGTCGAGTGTGCTGCTGCTGAGGGATACGAACTTGAATCAGCCGGTAAACGCAAGGCCCGCATCCTGGTGGTCGATGACGACCCGGGGCTGCTGCGCCTGCTGACGATCCGCCTGCGCGCGGAGAGCTATGACGTCGAGGCCGTGGAGAGCGCCGCCCAGGCGCTCGGCGGCCTCGAGCCGCTTCCGGCCCGATCTGGTGATCACGGACCTGCGCATGGACCAGATGGACGGCATCGGACTGCTCAAGGAGCTGCAGAACCGCTGGCCGGGCCTGAAGGTGATCATCCTCACCGCGCACGGCACCATCCCGGATGCGGTGCAGGCGACCCAGATGGGCGCCTTCGGCTTTCTCACCAAGCCGGTCGACAAGCAGGAGCTGCTCGATCAGGTGCAGAAGGCGCTGCGCATTTCCGGATTTGGCGCCTCGGACGAGGACTGGCGCGCGGAGATCATCACCCGCAGCGCCGCCATGGAGGAGAAGCTCGCGCAGGCGCACATGGTGGCCGGCACCGATGCGCGCGTGCTCATCACCGGGGAGAGCGGCACGGGCAAGGAGCTGCTGGCGCGCGCCATCCACAAGGGAAGCCCCCGGCGCAACAAGCCCTTCGTCGCCATCAACTGCAGCGCCATGGCGGAGGATCTGCTCGAGTCCGAGCTCTTCGGCCACGAGAAGGGCTCCTTCACCGGCGCAACCCGCGCACATCGCGGCCTCTTCATGGCCGCCGACGGCGGCACGCTGATGCTGGATGAGATCGGCGACATGCCGATGCGGCTGCAGGTGAAGCTGCTGCGGGTGCTGCAGGAGAACGTGATCCGGCCGGTGGGCGCCACCGATGCCATTGCGGTCAACGTGCGGGTGATCTCCGCCACCCACCGGGACCTGCAGCAGCTGATGGCCGCGGGGCAGTTCCGCGAGGACCTCTACTACCGCCTGAACGTCGTGCACATCGAGATGCCCTCGCTCAACCGCCGCCGCGAGGACATTCCGCTGCTGGTGGCGCACTTCCTGGCGCAGATCGCCAAGGAATCCGGCGTACGCAAGATCTACGCCCCCGAGGCCGTGGAGCTGCTCGCCACCGCCGACTGGCCGGGCAACATCCGCCAGCTGCAGAACGTCGTGCGCCAGAACGTGGCGCTGTCGCAGACGCCGATCATCCCGGTGGAACTGGTGCAGCAGTCCTTAGGCGGCACGCCCGGACGGCTGCCCTCCTTCGATGAGGCGCGCGATGAATTCACGCGCAGCTACCTTTCGCAGATCCTGCAGATCACCGGCGGCAACGTGAGTCAGGCGGCACGCCTGGCGCGGCGCAACCGCACCGACTTCTACAAGCTCCTGGCGCGCCACCAGCTGACACCGGAAGAATTCAAGCAGCGCTAGGAACTTTCAGGCTCGGGGGCCCCTGGCGCGACACCGCGCGCCGCGCTGCCCTCGGCCGCGTGCATGCTGTTCTTGCCGAACTGGGCCGCATCGATGCTGTGCTTGCCGCAGCAGGTCATAGAGCGTCGGTCGCGTGACCCCGAGCAGTTCTGCGGCGCGCGACAGGTTGCCGCGGGCCACCGCGAGCGACTGGCGCACCGCCTGCGCCTCGGCGCGCTGGCGCGCGACGCGCAGGTTCAGGTACTCCGGATCATCGCCCGGGTCATCGAGACCCAGGTCCGCGGCCGTCACGACCGCACCCTCGGCCATGATCACCGCCCCCTTGATGCGGTTCTCCAGCTCGCGCACGTTCCCTGGCCAGCGATACGCCTGGATGGCGCGGATGGCATCCGGGGCGAGACCGCGCGTCGGCTTGCCGAAGCGCTCGGCGATCTGCTGCAGCAGAGACTGCGCCAGCAGCAGGCTGTCGCCCTGGCGGTCCTTGAGCGGCGGCACGCGGATCGTGACCTCACTGATGCGGTAAAACAGATCATCGCGGAAGGCGCCGCTGCCGATGAGTGTATCGAGTTGCTTGTTGGTGGCACACACGATTCGCAGGTCGAGCACGAGCGGCACGCGGCCACCGATGCGCTCGACGGTGCGCTCCTGCACCACGCGCAGCAGTTTCGCCTGCAGGGAGCCGGCATCTCGCCGATCTCATCGAGGAACACGGTGCCGCCGTCAGCGGACTCGAGCTTGCCGGCGGTGCGCTTGGCCGCCCCGGTGAAAGCGCCCTTCTCGTAGCCGAACAGTTCGCTCTCCAGCAGTGTGTCCGGGATCGCCGCGCAGTTGATGGCCACAAAGGGCTTGTGCGAGCGTCCCGAGAGCCGGTGCAGCGCGCGCGCCAGCAGCTCCTTGCCGGTGCCACTGTCGCCCAGTAGCAGCACCGTCGCGTTGGTGGGGGCCACCTTCTCCACCGCGCGGCATAGGCTGCGCATCGCATCGCTGACCCCGATGATGCCTTCCAGCGCCATGGCACCGGTGCGCTCGCGCAGCCGCCAGTTCTCCTCCTCCAGTTCGCGGATGCGCAGCGCGCGGCGCACGACGATGGAGAGCACGCCGGCATCGAGGGGCTTGTGATAGAAGTCCGCAGCGCCCAGGCCGACCGCCGCGACCGCCAGCTCGCGCGCGTCGTGCGCCGTCATCGCGATGATCTTCGTGTCGGGGGAGATGTTCAGGATCTGTCGCAGCAGTTCCAGGCTCTGCGCTGCGACCGCAGGCTCGCGCGCGTCGCCCAGATCGAAGAGCACGACGTCCGGATCAGTACGCCGCACCAGCGCGAGCGTTTGTTCACAGGCCTCGGCGGCGGTGACCTCAAGGTCCGAGAACACCGCCTCGAGTTCGCGCCGCAGCGCGCGGTCGTTCTCGAGGATGAGAAGCTTACGTCGCTGCATTGTCGCGGCCATTAGCGGGCTCCCTTGCCGAGGAGTACGACCTCGGCCGTCTGCACCAGGATCGCAAGATCAAAGAGCAGACTGTTGTTCTTGATGTAGTAAAGGTCGTATTGCAGTTTCTCGAGCGCATCCTGCTCCGAGGAACCGTACGGGTAGCACAGCTGCGCCCAGCCGGTGATCCCAGGCTTCACCGAGTGACGCTGCACGTAGTAGGGAATCTTTTCGGCGAGCTCCGTCACGAACTCCGGACGCTCCGGCCGCGGACCGACGAAGCTCATGTGTCCGAGCAGCACGTTGAAGACCTGCGGCAGCTCATCGATGCGCAGCTTGCGGATCACGGCGCCGACGCGCGTCACGCGCGGATCCGAGTGCTGCGCCCACACTGCGCCGCCCTGCTCGGCGTCCTGCTGCATGCTGCGGAACTTGACCACGTTGAACTCGCGTCCGCCGAGTCCGACGCGCCGCTGGCTGTACAGCGCGGGTGCAGTGAGGCCGTCCTCAATCTTGATGGCGAGCACCGTAAGCAGCATGCATGGGAAGGAAATCGCGAGCACCAGCAGGCTGGCGGAGAGATCGAGCATGCGCGAGGAGAACAGCCGCACCGGGTCGCGCCGGAAGCCCTGGCCGAAGATCATCCAGCTCGGGTTCAGCACGTCCAGGCGCACGCGCCCCGTCTCGCGCTCGAGAAAGGTGAGCAGTTCCGTGACGTCGACGCCGGCCAGGCGGCATTCGAGGAGTTCGCGGATGGGGAAGCCGCGCCGCCGATCGTCCATGGCCACGACGACTTCGGTGACGTTCAGCTGCTCGCACAGCGCACGCAGATCCCCTTGCGGATCGAGCACGCGCGTGGGCGCGACGGTGCGGGGCTCATCCGGCGGCTGCACGAAACCCACCAGCGCGAAACCGCGCCGGTCTGAAGAGCGTCGCAGGGCCGCCACGGCCCCCGCGGCAGTGCCCGCCCCATACACCAGCACGCGGCGCTTGAAGATCTCCTGATTCACGGCGCGCTCGAATACCAGCCGTGAGATCAGGATTCCGATGCCCGTGACCAACACCGCGAGGGCCTCGACGCCCCGCCACAGTTTCATACTCGGCCAGAAGTAGAACACCGCTGCGAGCCCGCAGGCGGCAACGATCAGTGCTGCTCCCACGCGCACCAGCACGCCGGACAGCTGCGCACGCTGGCGGGCGCTGTAAAGCCCGAAGGCCAGAAGGCTCAGCACCACAAACAGGGCGAACATGGCCGCCCGAGGCCACAGAGGCCCAAACTCGGCCTCCAGCAGTCTCAAGTGGCTGACCGGTGTCTGATAACGCAGGCAGGCCGCCGCGTACACCGAAAAGAAAGCCACGGCCCCCTCCACCAGCGCGAGGATCGCGATCGAAAAGGGCACGTGTTGTCCGAGAACTCGGATGCGCATGGCGACCTGTTTACAAATCCGACACCCTGACGAGCACGACGAACTTTACACCAGGCTGTAAAGCCGAAGGCCCTCAGCACTGTGAAGAGGGTCACAGTTGCCCAGGCGAAAAGTAAAATGTCCCTCATCAGCCGCGATGTGGGGCGCTGTTGCGCCCGCGCCGCAGTTTCCACCGAGCGGGCGGCCCTTCCTTGGGGCTTGAATCAGCCGCGGCCAACACGAACTGTGCTCGGCGCGTGGCCGAGTACCGTCCGGTCGATGACGGAAAGCTTCGCCATGATCGCTGAGGCCCAGGGCTTGCCATCGAGTGGTTCACAAATCACGGTCAAGCTCACCTGGCTGCAGCCGCCGGGGATGACGCTGTCTCGGAAACTGATTTGGAATACGCTGCAATGAGCCAT
This sequence comes from uncultured Pseudomonadota bacterium, assembly GCA_963806375.1. Lineage (GTDB taxonomy): Bacteria > Pseudomonadota > Gammaproteobacteria > Steroidobacterales > Steroidobacteraceae > 13-2-20CM-66-19. The sequence goes on along the minus strand of CAWDXW010000002.1, from coordinate 86,344 downwards.
GCAGATTCAGGAAATGAGGCGTATGTCGACTCTTGCGGCCGAGACATTGCAGCCTGAACGGGAAGCCCAAATCTTCCTAGCCTCCGGCGCGGCGATCCTCGCCCTGAGCCTTGACACAGCCGTCGTGCAGCGGCAGCGCGGCTCACCGGCGCGAAGCTTCGACGCACAAGCGATCGGCTACCCAGTGGGCCGCTCAGGCCTCGTCGCCGCGGTGAAGATCCCGCGCTCGCCGCTACGCCGGTCTAACGACGTCGGCGCGGCGCGGTCGTGCTTGGTGCCGCATGGCCGGTGATCGTTCCGCGGCAGGCTACGCGCCGGGAACCACAGTCGGCCCGGTGGCCGTCACGGTCGTGGTGAGTACCCGCAACCGGCGTCACAAGATCGAGACCTGCGTGCGCGCGCTGGTCGCCCTGCGCTGCCGGCTGCCGTGGCAGTGCGTGATCGTAGACAACGGCTCGAGCGATGGGACACTCGGGCGACTGCGCGAACTCGCCACGGTGCTCGCGCCGGGTCTGCAGGTCGTGAGCGAGCCGCGCGCCGGCGTCAGCCGCGGCCGCAACGCGGGCATTCGCGCGGCCCGCGGGGAGTTCATCGCCATGACCGACGATGACTGCCTGCCCGAACCTGACTTTCTCGACGCGGTGCTCGAGGCGTTTGCGGACCCGGCGATCGGCTACTACGGCGGGCGGGTGCTGCTGCACGATCCGGGTGACTACCCGATCACCATCAAGACGTCCACAGAGCGCGAGGAATTCCCGCCCGGGACCGTGCTGAGGCCGGGGGCTCTGCACGGTGCGAACTTCGGCTTCCGGCGAGCGGTCCTCGAACGCATCGGGGGGTTTGATCCGAACTTAGGTCCGGGCACCCCCACCCGAGGAGGAGAGGACGTTGAACTCGCCACCCGCGCGTCCTTCGGGGCTGGCGCGGCGCCTACGATCCGCGGCCGACGGTGCGACACGACCATGGCCGGCGCACACCCGAATCCATTCGGTCGTTGGACCGCAGCTACGACATCGGGCGCGGCGCCTATTACCTGCGTGCCGCGCTCCTCGGTGGAGCGGGGATGCTGGCACTCAAGCACTGGTACTGGGGCATGCGTTCCGCTACCGCGGTATTCGGCGTTTCTCCCGCGAAGCACTCGGTGCCGCCTACTGCCTCGCCGCAGTGGCCCGAGGACGCGTGCCGGAGCCGCTGTTCCCGGACCTGACAGCGCCGACATCAAGGGATCCGTGATTCGCCCGCGCGGCGGACTGCCGCGCTTCTCAAATCAGCGGCACCCGCCCAATGGAACCTCGCCTCAACCGTTGCATCGCCGCCGCCGCGGTTACAGGAATCCAGGCGCCAGCTTTCGCCAAATCTCGCGCCAGTCACCGGAAATAAATGCCGCTCAGTTCGGCTTCAAACCGTAGACGTCCAGTTCGCCGGAAATGGTGGTGGACCCGAACGCCCCGCCGATGTTGTTGCCGCGCGTGCCGATATAGACCTTGCCGTTTGCGATCGTGGGCACCGTGAACTTTACGGCGTTGCCCGCAGTGTCCGCACTCGCTAAGGAGCTGTTCCACAGCTCGCGTCGCCAGGTTGGAGGCGTCGTATGCGCGCAAGATCGCCGGACCGCAACCCGCAGAGTTCGCCAGACAGTAGTTCTTACCGTCGATGACCCAAACGATACCGTTGCTGGCCGGTGCGCTGGCCGATACGGAAGGCGTCGAACCCAATCCCCCGTAGGTGGTTGGTGATTGGGATGTCGCGCTGGTATTGAACCGGCTGGTGGCGGGGTTGAACGCAAAGGCCTGCAAGGGTTGAGTGTTCGGCGCCAGGTACAGCGTGTTGTTCCAGAAGGCCGCGGTCGAATAAATGCCCGCGCCCACGTAGAAGTGCTGCGCGGCCTGTGTATCGCCCGAGCCGCCCAGGGCACCCCCGTTGAGTACATAGAGCTGCCCGTCTTTGCCCCCCCCGATCACCACGGAAGCGGTACCGAGGTTCACGACAATGGCCGCACCGCCGGAGCCGAAATCCACGTCATTCGCAAAATCGGACGCCTCATCCGATGGCGTGAACCAGGAAGTGACCTGGAGCGCCTTGTTGAGTTGCAGGAAACTATCCCCGTAATCGTTGGTGGGTCCGCTACTGTTGGTGGCGTCAAACAGCCCGTTGCCCGTGAGGACGTAGAGGTTACCGTTGAGGTCAGCCGCGGGCGCGCTGCCGCCCATCCATACCCCGGCACCATAGGTGTAATTGGGTGCAGTGTTGAGACTGGCGGTCTGCGCGAACGCTGCGCCGTTATAGGAGTAACCCATGATCCAGCCGTACCAGGGTGACACGTCCTCGTGCGACCCCCAGCAGATGTAGATGATCCCGTTCACCAGCGCGAGACTGGTACGCTGCAGCTGCTGCCTCGTATCGAAGGTGACGCTCGCCCCGCCGCTGCCGGTTCCCGGGTAGCTGGCCGCAAGCGCCACCGGTGAGCCGGTCTTCTCGTTGCCGGTGGTGATATCGATGGCGTGCAGGCGCTGGTAGAACGCCGCCCCGTTCGGGGTCATTGACTTGGAAACCACGTACAGAGTAGCGGTCGCGGGGTCGATCACCGGAGTGCCGGTCACGCCCACTTCCGGCGCCATGCTGCCCTGACCGTAACCGACGTAAAAGCCCGTAGTGCCCGCAGGCACGGTGCTCTCGCCCGCAAGCGCACCGTGAGCGGCATCAATGAGGTTCACATGCCACAGCTGCAGGCAGGGGGCGGCGTCGGCGTCGAATGCGTACAGGCTGTCGTGTGCCGTGGCGACCAGGACGACGTTGTGGCGCTTGCCCGCGATGCTGAGATTGGCGAGCCACAACGGCTGGCCGAACAGCGCACCATCAACCGTGCAAGAGAAGAGCTTGCCGAAGCTGGCGGTGTTTACGTTCGCTTTGGTGAGCGCAAATTCGCGGGTGTTGGTGCCGTCGCGGGCAAGATCGTTGTGATAAGTGGACACACTGGCAAGATCCGTGACCGCCACGGTGCTGGAGGCACTCTGGCCGGAACCGGCGCCGCTTGTGGCGGTTATCGTGTAGAGACCCGCGACCGCGGGAGCCGTGAAAGTGACCGCGGCGCCGCTGGCGCTGCTGGCGGCGCTGAACGAGCCGCCGGATGAACTCCAGCTCACCCCTGCGAGGTCGCTGGTCGTCGCCGCCACTGTCAGGGTCTGCGTCACGGTCAGACTCGCGCGCGCCGGAGTGATCGCCACGGAGACACTGCCAGGGCTGACGGTGAGGGGCAGAATGGTGCTTTTCTGGTCCTCTGGACTGGCCGAATCACTGACCGTGAAGGTGAGCGCGAGGGCTGCCGCCGCAGTGGTCGGCGTGCCCGAGATTGTGCCCGCAGCATTCAGCGACAGCCCTGCGGGCAAAGTTCCCGCCGTGAGCGCCCACGACAGTGGCGCCATGCCGCCGCTTGCAGTCAGCGTCGCGGTGTACGCTTTGCCGACCTGGCCTGTGGGGAGTGCCGTAGTGCTGATCGTGAGCGCGGCAGCCGGCGGGCTCGGGGTTGATCCTGATCCTGAGCCCGAGCACCCCCACAACAACACGGCGGGCAGGAGCAGCGCTCCCAGAGCTGGCAACGTCCCTTTCACGCGAAGCGGAGGAAGTCTCAACATCGTGGGGTAAGCCCCCACTGTTCGTCCCTGGTGAACCAAGTCGGGGGCACGCTGGTATCCTTTCCAGTTGGTTGGGATGCATCGTACTTTGTCCGCCGCACGTCCGGGAGTCGTCTGCGATCAACGACGCTCTGACCGTCTGCGCGGTTGGCTCGGAACGGCGACTAGCGTCTAGTCACCGCCCCGACCGGTCAGCACACCGCCTGCCGACCGTAAAGTCGCATCCACCGCCCCGGTCAAGTCTCAAAAAAAGTCCGCCGTGAAGACACAAGCCCTCGACGCGGCGTTCTGCGCGCCGTGGGCGCAGCGTCGTAAGATGCCGTGGCCCTCACGAACCAGCCCAGTGATCAGGAGACGCGGAGTACGGCCGACCGCGAAAACAGAATGCAAGCGCCACGATCGAGCTTCAAAGCGGCTGCGGTAGAACTCGCTCTTAGCGTTCTGCGCGCCTATCTCAGGTATTTCCCGGTCGACCTTGGCAAGCAGTACCTGTGGGCCAGGTACTTTGACCGCTACTTTGACTGGCGAACAACACTGAAGCCGCGGGTCGTCAGGACGCGCTTCGGCTTTAATTTGCGCGTCAAACTTCCGGACACGATCCAGAAGGTCGTCCTTTTGACGGGCCGCTGGGAACCCTTTGTCACGCAATTTGTGTTGGACACGCTGCATGCCGGCGATACGTTCGTCGACGTGGGCGCCAACATTGGCTACTACTCTTTGCTGGCTTCGAGACGGGTTTGCGAAAACGGGCGCGTATATTCGATTGAAGGGAGTCCATCAATCTTTGAGCGCCTACGCGAAAACGTGCTCCGGAACAACGTTACCAATACCGCGATGATTCACGCCATCGTCAGCGATAAGGAAGGTACCAGGCCTTTTTGGCTAGCGGCCGAGCCACACGGCGGCTGCTCGACGGCCATTGAAACCGCCGCCGCACACCACCTGTCGCTTCGCAGACCTCCCATGAGTCTAGAAGCTCACGTTCCCTCCAGCCCGTTGGTTAACCTCGTGCCAACCGAAAGCTTATTTAACGCACGCTTGATCAAAGTTGACGTCGAGGGCGCTGAGAGCGAAGTCCTGAGGCCGCTCGTCCCCTTACTCAGCCGATTTAGTCCGCGTACCGCCTGGATGCTTGAACTTTCGCCGCAACTCGCACCCGGAGGCCAGTCGGATATCGACTGGATTTATCACTCATTCTGCAGCGCGGGTTATCGAGCCTTCGCACTACCCAATGCGTACTCGATCGGATGCTACTTAGCCAGGGTGTCTTCGGCAGGCCTTCAGCCATTATCCGGTCCGCCGAGTACCCAGGCAGACGTTGCCTTTCTTCGCCAGTAGTGCGCTGTGCCTGTGCGCAAAGGAAAGCTGCCGACACGAGTGACAGGGGATGACGCGCTACGAACTAAGGCAACCGCGCGGATTTCAGCCGAGGTTAAGCTTGCGGAGGTGGAAGCCTTCCGCCCAACCGCTGGCCGCCCCCGCTTCCACCCCACGCAGCCGCATCAGCGCCTCGAACGTATCCGCGGTAAACCAGTGCTTGCGGCGCTGGCTGACGTAGCTGCGCAACAGCGCCTGCGTCTTGGCGGCGACTTGGGCACGACTGAGGGTCACGAACGCATTCGGGCTCGTAAGGCCACCTTCGTACTTCGGGATTTCGTACTCCAGCACCAAGTGCGTGCGGAAGGCGTTCCAGGTGAGTTCGCCGACGAGGCGGTGGTCCTGATGCCGATCCTCACACTGGTGGGTAAAGATCAGATCCGGATCGGGCAGGCGTTTGAGCGCGGCAAACGCGTCCTTGATGGGCGCATATTGTGCGGGAAAATAGCTGTCCTGGAAGGGGTGGATGATCAGGCGCTGTCGCGTTGCGCGCCGCAGGAAGCGTCGCGCACTGTCGCGCAGCTCCGCGGCCCGCTCCGCGCCGGCGCTGAACACCACCCAGGTAATCTCCCAAGCCCCACCGCGCGCCAGCAGCTTCAGGAGCGTGCCACCGCAGCCGATCTCGATGTCATCGCAGTGGGCGCCGAGGCACAGGATGCGCGTCGCGCGTCGGTGCGCGCGCGGCAATGTCATTTCCAGCATGCAGCCAAGTTCGCAGGTCCACCCCGGTGCTGCAGTTTCTCAAGCCACGCGCCTTTTGGCCATCAGGACTTGACCGCGTGCGCGCGCCTGAGGATCGTTGCCCGGTGAAACGCGTCAGGACCGCCGTCGTGACCGGCGCCACCTCCGGCATCGGAACTGCCATTGCCCGCACGCTCGCGGCGAGCGGCATGCGCGTGTACCTGATCGGCCGCGAGGCACGCAAGCTCGCCGCCGCGGGCCGCGGCATCGGTGCAGGACGACTGGCGGGCTGCGCGCACGGCGACCTCACCTCGCTTGCGGATCTGCGCAGGCTGCTCAAGGAAGCCACGCTGCAGGTGAAGCGCCTCGATGTGCTGGTGCACTGTGCTGGCGCGTACGAATGGACCCGGCTCGGGCAGGGCGATCCGGAGACTTTTGAGCGCCTGTTCAACGTCAACGTTCGCGCGCCCTACCTCTTGACCCAAGGCCTGCTCGCGCCGCTGGCCCGCGCCAAGGGTCAGGTGATCTTCTTCAATTCCAGCGTCGTGAAGCACCCCGGACAGGGACTGGCGCTGTATAAGGCCACGCAGCACGCGCTGCAGGGCCTGAGTGACAGCCTGCGCCAGGATCTCAATCGTCACGGCGTACGCGTCACGAGCCTCTATCCGGGCCGCACGGCTACGGCGCGTATGCGGCGCATCTATGTGCGCGAGGGCAGGCCCTATCGTCCGCAGTTGCTCCTGAGCCCCGCTGCCGTCGCCAAGCTGGTACTGCAGCTGACCCAGCTGCCGCCGCGGCTGGAGGTCACGGACGTGCACCTGCGCTCGGTGACCCCCTATTGAGGACCGAGGGGTGCGCGTCGCGTCAGCCGCCTGGAAATTCCCGCCAGCCGCGCGGCAACGCTGCGCCCGAGAGCCCGGGGCGAAGCCAGCTTGCGCGCCACGTGCACGGAGACCGCGCGTGCCAGGCGCGCGCGACTGAGGGGCCGGCCGATCATGTTCAGCATGCGGCGGTGAAACTCCCAGAAGTCGGCACCGCGCAACTCAACCACGCCGAGGGCCAGCCGCGCATAGTACTCACGCAGGCGCTGCTCGAGGCGCTGCCCAAGCTCCGCAGGACTCAGGTACGCCGGGCCGTACCTGGCGAGCGCATAGACGTGACAGCTGGCCAGACTGAACAGGTGATAGTTGGCCGCCGTATGACTCCCGGCATGCATGCGCACATAGCTGAGCGGTCGATTGACGAAGCCGAAGTCACACTCGCGCAGCAGGTCGTAGCAGGCCTCTTCGTCGGCCTGGAGGTTGCACGGATTGTAGAAGGGCGAACGCTTGCGGATCAGATCCGCGCGCAGCAGCATCGTGGTCGGCGAACCGAAGAAGTAGCGCTCCTCCAGCAATCCCAGGCGCCCGGCCTCCCGGCCGCTCAGATAGGTGAACGGCGAGTGCGCCGAGGGCTGACACTCAAATAACAGGCGGTCCTGGCCGGTATGCGTACTGGAGCACACGAGACCAACCGCGGGCTTGGCTACCGCGCAACGCACCAGCTGCTCAAGGCAATCCGGATACAGCCAGTCATCGGCCATCAGCGGCTTGCAGTAAACGCTGTCCGGGTCGATGAGCGTCATGGCACGGTTATGATTGGCGATCAGCGGCAAGAAAGCGCCGTTGGTGACGACGCGGATGCGATCATCCCGGGATGCATAGCTTTGGGCGATCTGCAGCGTGTCATCGCTGCTGCGGTTGTCGAGGATCGTGTAGCGCCAGTGTGCGTAGTTCTGGGCCAAGACGCTCTCGATACACTCGCGCAGGAACGCGCTTCCGTTGTAAACCGGAGTAATGACACTGACGAGCGGTATGGCGGGCGTGGACACGTCGGCGGCAGATCACAAGCCGCAGCTTGGCTGTAGAGCGCGAGCGCGGTTCCGGTATGGTACGAAAAACGCACGAGGGGCGACCGCCGCTCGGCGAATCCGCAGGAGCGTCTGCGTTGCGCGTGCTATTTGTTAACCCGCGGCCGTATCTGCCGCAACTGCTCGGCGGCGTCGAGACGAGCACCTTCGATCTGGTGCAGCAGCTGCTTAAGTGCGGCCATGCGGCCGCCGTCATGTGCCAGATCCATAAATACGACCGCCTCTGGCTGCGCAACCGCCTGATGTCCCGCCTGCGCGGCCGGCGCTTCCCCGCCGATTCCTATCGAGGGACTCGGGTCTACCGCGGCCACGAGCACGCCAGCGCGCTGCCCGAAGTGCTGGCGGACTTTCGTCCCGATGTGCTGGTGATCGCCGGTGGGCCGCACAACTCGTTTGATCTCGCCACGGAGTGCGTGCGCACGGGCCTGCGTACGGTGTTCTATTTCCTGGAACTGGTCGCCTTGCGCCAGAATCCGCAGCATTGCGTCCCGGCGGCCGCGCGACTCCTGGCAAATTCTCACTATACCGCCGCTGCGGTGCGTGACCTCCTCGGATGCGACGCCAGGGTAGTTCCGCCGCTGGTCGATCCGGCCGCCTATCGCACCGCCACGACGCGCCAGTGCGTCACCATGGTCAACCCACGCCGGATGAAGGGGGGTGAGACGGCCATCGAGCTGGCGCGCGCCTGCCCGGATATTCCGTTTCTTCTGGTCGAGGCTTGGTATCCGGACGACAGCGTCCCGCGGCTGCGTGCGGCTGCCGCGTCTCTCCCCAACGTAAGCTGGCGGCGACCCACGCTTGATATGCGCAGCATCTATGCCCGGACCCGCGTACTGCTGGTGCCGAGCCTCGCGGAGGAAACCTGGGGCCGTGTAGTCACTGAGGCGCAGGCTTCCGGTATCCCGGCACTGGCCCGGGCGACGGCGGCGCTGCCGGAATCGGTGGGTCCGGGTGGCGTGCTGGTGCCCGCGGATGCACCGTTGGATGCCTGGGTGGACTCGCTGCGCCGTCTGTGGGATGAGCCGACTCACTACGAAACGCTGGTGTCGCGCGCGCGCGAGTTCTCGGCGCGGCCCGAGGCGCAGCCGGCGCAGCGGTTGGCCGATTTCATTGCGGCACTCGGCTAGGGGTGCTCCCACACTTTCCAAGGGCACTCTCCTTGTCCCTCCATACGCTCGTAGGCCATTTTGTCCTTGAACGTGTCCATGCACTGCCAAAAACCGTCCCAACGGAATGACAGGAGCTTGCGCTGCGCGATGAGTCGTGCGAAGGGCTGCTCCACGAGTTCCTCGCCGGCTTCGATGTGGTCGAAAATCTCGCGGCGCAGCGCAAAGAATCCGCCATTGATGCGCATTTCGGCATCGGTGGCCGCGCCAAGCGACAGTACGGTGCCGTCGGGTGCGGACTGCACCACGTGGAAGCTCTGGGGGCTGCGGACCGAGACGAAGCTGGCCACGGCACGCTTGGTACGGAAGTCCTCGAGCATGCGCGCGAGGGGCAGGTTTGACAGGCCGTCCGCATAGTTGGCGAGGAACTCTTCCTGTCCCTCCAGGTACGGCCGCACGCGGACCAGGCGCTGACCGATGTTACTGTGCAGCCCGGTATCGACAAACGTGACGGTCCAGTCTTGCGTGTCCTGGCTGTGCAGCTCGACGTGGCGACCGCCGTCATGCCACGTGAAATCGTTGGACATCGTCTCCTGGTACCTCAGGAAGTACTCCCGCACCATGTCACCCCGATAGCCCAGGCACAAAATGAATTCTCGGTGCCCAAAGTGCGCGTAATAGCGCATCAGGTGCCACAGCAGGGGCCGATAACCGATCGTGACGAGCGGCTTGGGAATCGTGTCGGAGTGCTCGCGCAGTCGCGTGCCGAGCCCCCCGCAGAACAGAACGACTTTCATGGTTTCCGACGCTCCCGGTGGGTGCGCGGCCGCGCGGCGTCGCGCGCGTCCTGTGGTGCGCGTCGGTACGCCGAGCAGCCGCGCTTTCTGCAGTTCCGCGGCGGCGGTCCGCAGCGCCGCAAACTTAAGCCCCGAACGCTCTGCGATGTCCAGCAGTGAATGCCGCCCGTCGGACTGGTTCAATACCCACAAGAGCGCATGTTCTCGTTCCAGCGGCTGCCCGCCGCCCAGTGCGCCGTACAGTCCACGCTTACCGAGGCGAGGTTCGCCCTTGGGCGAGCGGTTGACGTAGCGCTCGTTCCCCTCGATGACTTCGACTATGTCCTGGCAGGCCTGCAGGCTGTCCGCGAGCGCCTGGGGCGTGATCAGTTCCAGGTTGTCGGCCGAAGAATGGTACTGCGGATAACCGCCGTTGACCGAGCGCGTGAGGCGCCCCACCGGAAGATCAAAGCCCGGCGAACACAATTGACGCTCGTCGTAGCCATAGGGTGAAAACGGCACCAGCATTCCGCGATGTGCCAGCACATGGGCCGCGATGGCATCGATCTCGCGATCCTCCTGGCGGGTCTTCTTGTAGGTGAGGCTGGACGGATCCCCGAGCAGCGCGAGCACCAGGCCATGGCGGATACGCTTGAGTCGGGCTTGGTTTGCCTTAAGCCACGCCAGGGAGCCGATCGTGCCGGGCGCGAACACGAATCGATACGTAAAGCGCCGCGGCTCGCCCGCGATCCACTCGGCGAGCGCCGTGGCCACCGACATGCCGCTCGTGTTGTCGTTGGCGAGGGAGGGATGGCAGATGTGCGTGAAGAACAGCACCTCGGTCCGCGTAGCACCGGGGACGACCAGTTCGCCGTAGGTCAGTGATCCGGGAGCAAGGGAGCTGCGCACTTCGATCCGGTAGCGTCCCTCGGGCAGCGCATCGCGTGCGCGGGCGCTCATGCAAAAACCCCAGCTGCGTTCGTAATAGCTGGTGCGGTACGGGATCCAGTCCGGGTAATCGGCGAGCACGTGTACGCGCTTGAGAAGCTCCGCGCGCCCGAGCGTCGTGCGCACCGGCTCCGAGTAGCTGACCAGGTGAAGGTTGTGCTTGTGAAAATCAATGACCCGTCGCCCGTCGGCATCGCTCACCGAGGCATCCTCGATGTTCCACTCCGGCGGGACCTCCCAATCAAAAAGGCGCGTGCCGCTGCGCACCTCGTGGATCACGAGCGGGATTCGCGTGCCAATGAGCCGCAGCGATTCACGGACGCCGGCGCCGGTAATGCTGCGGCAGATCGGATAGAGGCGCGCGGCAAACTCGTACAGGCGTCGGCCCTGGGCTTCCGGCCGGGACATTACCTTCACGTCCATCAGGCGGGTGCCTGGGTCATCGCGCTGCGGCGCGCAAGTTCGGCGGTGAATAGCCGCGCGTCAAAATCCGTATAGGCCGCATCCCGCGGCGCAATCGTCACCCCGGTCGTCACGGGCCAGCGGATCGCGAACGCCGGATCGTTCCAGCGCACTCCGGCGGCAAGTTCAGGGGCATGGAAATCGCTCATCTGGTAGAGCACCTCGGCGTCGTCGGTCAGGGTCTGAAAGCCGTGTGCCATGCCCGCCGGGATGAAGACGGCGTCGCGATTATCCTCGCTGAGCTCCACCGCACAATGCGCAAGGAAGCTGCCCCGGTCCGGTCGCAGGTCCAGCAGGACATCAAAGACCGCACCGCGCAGGCAACGTACCAGCTTACCCTCCCGTGACGGAGGCCACTGGAAGTGCAGTCCACGCACGGTGCCGCGGCGTGCATTCCACGACACGCTCGACTGGACGAAATCCGCTGGCAGGCCATGCGCGCGAAACTCCTGCGCGCAGAAGGAGCGTGCGAAGAACCCGCGCTCGTCGGTGTGACGCTGCATCCTCACACGGGCGGCACCGGCGAGCTTCAGGAATTCAAACTGCATGTGAGCGCCAGTAGAACTCGGCGTCGATCTGACCGGTGGCCTGCAGGTACTGCAGCTGCTTCAGGCGCGTGAACGCACGGAACTGATAGGTCTCCGGTGACAGCTGGATACGCTCGAAGAGTTCGCGTAACTGCCGTGCGCCATCGCGCGCGCTGAACCGACACCTAAATCCGGGCAGTTCGCGATGGATGCGGGCGAAGTTCACACGGTAGCTGCGGTTGTCGCCGCCCGCGGGACCCACACTCACGTCGCAGCCGGAAAATTCCGCGGCGACGATCTGCGCGAGCTCCCGGACACGGTAGTTCTCCGCGTCCTGGCCGACGTTGAAGATACGCCCGCGCACGGTGTCCTCGGGCGCCTCGAGGCAGCGGTAGATGGCCTCGCAGATGTCTTCCACATGCACGAGCGGGCGCCACGGGCTGCCGTCACTGGTCATGGCGATGCGGCGCGTGGTCCAGGCCAGCGCACACAGGTCGTTGAGGACTACGTCGAAGCGCATGCGGGGCGATGCGCCGAATGCGGTCGCGTTACGCAGGCACACCGGCGCAAACTGCGCGCCGGCCATTCCTGTAAGGTCGCGCTCGACGAGCACCTTGCACTCGGCATAGGTCGTCTGCGGGTTAAGCGGCGCGGTTTCGTCAAGAAGCTCCCCGCTGCCAGCGCCATACACACTGCACGAGGACGTGTAGACAAAGCGCCGGATGCCGAGCGCCGCTGCGGTGCGCGCCAACGCGACCGAGCCGCGATGATTGATCTGGCGCGTGACCGTGGGGTTATTCTGCCCAAGCGGGTCGTTGGAGAGCTCCGCCAGATGCACGACCGCCTCGCACCCCTCCAGATCCGCGCCCGTAACCGCCCGCAGATCCTTGTTCAGGGTGAACGGGCTGGTGGCGAGGCGCGCATCGCTGTAGAGCCAGCCGTCGCGGTAGTACCCGGTGTCGAGTCCGACGATCTCGAGGCCGCGCTGCATCAGATACGGCGCCAATACCGCGCCGATGTAACCATTCACGCCTGTGACAAAGACGCGCATGTGGTAGCTGCCTGTGCGGGCGGCGTGGCACGCTCACCCGCTGGTCGCGGGACTGGTCTCGAGCGCTGCGCCGCTGCCGATCCCCTGAAGATTCCAGCGTTGTGGGAAGTACACGATGCCGTAACGGTTGTCGATGTGACGACTGGAGTTGTAGACCGGCGCCTCTTCGACGTCCAGATGAACTGCGTTCTCGAGGCTGTCGTAGAGATGCCGCTCGAGCAGCGAGTCGAGCCAGAGATTCAGGTAGTAACGCCCCGGCAGCAGGTTGAGCGAATCAATTTCCAAGTCCACATAGCCATCACCGGGCGGCACCAGAGGAATATCCAGGCCGTGAAGCCAGGTGCTGCAATCGGTCACCAAGGTCCCAAGGTCCGTGAGCAGCTGGAAGGCGAAATTCGGCCGTTCCACCGGCTCGCGCGCATGGTAGTGGAAGCGGATCACGACGCCCTTGCCGGCACGGGTCACGCTCTGCGGCTCGCCGTTCTTGGCCAGGAACTCAACCCGCGTATAGCGAAGTTCCCCATGCCCACGACGACCGTCAACGCCGGTGAGTGCCGCCCCGGCGTTTTCGGCAGAGGCGAAGGATCCCATGTAGCCCTCGATCACATCGTGGGTTGCGCCGTCCATGCACACTTGGCCGTTGGCGATCCAGATGCCGCGTGAGCAGAGGTTCTCGACCGCCGCCATGTTGTGAGAGACGAATAACACCGTGCGCCCCCCGCCACGCAAGTCCTGCATGGCACTGAGGCATTTCTTCTGAAAGGCGGCATCGCCGACCGCCAACACCTCGTCTACGATCAGGACGTCGGGTTCCAGATGGGCCGCCACCGCAAAGCCAAGGCGCAATCGCATCCCGCTCGAATAGCGTTTGATCGGTGTGTCGATGAAGCGCGCGACACCTGAAAACTCCACGATCGCATCCAGCTTTGCGTCCACCTCACGCTTCTTCATCCCGAGAATCGACCCATTGAGGAATATGTTCTCGCGTCCGGTGAGTTCCTCGTGAAACCCCGTCCCTACCTCAAGCAGCGACGCCACGCGCCCGCGCGCGCGCACGCGCCCGGACGTCGGATACGTAATCTTGGATAGGATCTTGAGCAGGGTGCTCTTGCCGGCGCCGTTGCGTCCGATGATCCCCACGACCTCGCCCTGATTCACCCTGAACGATACGTCGCGCAGCGCCCACAGGATTTCCTTGGGCCGGCGGCGACGGAACGGCGTACGCAGAAAGTTCACGAGGTGATCGCGCAACTGGGTTTCCTGCTGCAGAGCACCCAGCTCGTAGCGTTTACACAGGTTCTCGACGGTAATGGTCTCAGTCATGATGCGGCGAATAAGTAACTCAGACGATGTCGGCAAAAACGCGTTCGGTCGTGCGGAAATGCAGCGTGCCCAAGAACACCAGCACCAGCGTAATCAGCCACGAACATCCTACCAGTGACCAGTTGAGCGGCGTCCCCAACAGCGAGTAGCGAAAGCCCTCAACAACGCCGGCCATCGGATTCAGAGCGAACCAAGCCTGGGCGCGGGTCGGAAAGAACGACAGTGGATAGATGATTGGCGTGACGAAGAGCCCGATCTGGACGACAAACGGAATCGCGTATTTGACGTCCCGGTAGCGCACGTTGAGGGCCGCCAGCAGCATTCCTGATCCCATGACGAGCAACACGGTCTGAAAAATGAACAGCGGAGCAAGCAGCACCGTCCAAGACGGTGTCACGTGGTAGTAGATCATGAGGCCGATCAGAAAGACCGATCCAACCGCCAGGTCCAGCAGTCCGCCGAAAGCCGCCGCCGCCGGTAATAGCAGGCGCGGAAAGTAGATTTTCGTGATCAGACTGGAGTTCGCGATTAGGCTGTTCCCGACCTGACCGAGCGTGATCGAGAAGTAGGTCCACAACAGCAGCCCGGAATAGGAAAAGAGCCGATACGGGACGCCATCGCTCGGGATACCAGCCATCTTGCCGAAGAAAAACGTGAAGACGATCATCGTTCCGAGCGGCTGAATTACCGCCCAGGCGATCCCGAGAGCCGCCTGCTTATAGCGCACTTTTATATCGCGCCAGGCGAGAAAATACAGAATCTCGCGCGTCCGCCAGACTTCAGAAAGCCACTCAGCCACGTTGGTTCCGCCTGATTCCCTGCTACGTCAAATGGGCACCGCGCTCCCGCGGAGCTTCAGATCCCGGGATGTCCCCGGCATCTGGGCTCTTATATTATCGTGACTTCACTATGATAGCCGGGAAGCGCCGTAAGTAAGCTTGACTACAAGCCCGTTTCGCCGGAAACCGACACACGGGCAGGCATGAACGGCGCCGCAGGCGCACGAATTGCGCCGGCCCAGTGCGGTGCAGGCCACCGTTGACACGCCTGAGGGATCGCGCCTGATTCAATGGATGATCACATCGTGAACTGCCGCTTCTGCGGCCAAGCGCTCCGCCACACCTTCGTCGACCTGGGGATGGCGCCGCTGTGCCAGACGCACATCACGGCCGCGCAATTGCAGCAGATGGAGCCCTATTACCCGCTGCGCGCCTACGTATGCCAGAACTGCCTCTTGGTACAGCTGGCGCAGTTCGTCGCACCTGAGGACATCTTCAGCGACTACGCCTACTTCTCCTCATTTGCCGACAGCTGGGTCGAACACGCCCGTCGCTACTGTGAACTGGCGTGTACCTCCCTAGGCGTCACTCCAAACAGTCTGGTGATGGAGATCGCCAGCAATGACGGCTATTTGCTGCAACACTTCGTCGCCCGGGGCATTCCGGTGCTCGGGATCGAGCCGGCAGCCAACGTCGCCGCCGCAGCGATCGCCAAGGGGGTGCCCACCGTAAACCGCTTTTTTGGTGCAGAGGCTGCACGGGAGTTGGCGGCCGAGTACGGCCAGCCGAGCCTGCTCATCGGCAACAACGTGTTGGCGCATGTACCCGATCTCAATGACTTCGTCTCCGGGCTGAAGGAGCTGCTGCGCGCAGGCGGCCTGCTCACCATGGAGTTCCCGCACTTGCTGGAACTGATGCAACACCATCAGTTCGACACCATCTATCACGAACACTTCAGTTACTTCTCGTTCATCACCGCAACTGCCGTGTTCGCACGACACGGGCTCACGCTGTTTGATGTCGAGCGCCTTACCACCCACGGCGGCTCGCTGCGCATCTTTGCCCGCCACAGCGAGGAGCGCGCGCCCCTCGTTAGCGAGCGCGTTCGTGCGCTGTTGGAGCTCGAAGAGCGGGCCGGCCTGCGCGACATCGCTCGCTACGCGAGCTTCGGTGAGCAGGTGCGCGAGACCAAGCGCGCGCTGCTCGAGTTCCTGATTCAGGCAAAGCGCGCCGGAAAACGCATCGTGGGCTACGGGGCACCGGGAAAGGGCAACACGCTGCTCAACTATTGCGGCATCGGGACGGATTTTCTCGATTTCACGGTCGATCGCAACCCCTACAAGCAGGGCAAGTACACTCCGGGCATGCATATCCCCATCCGACATCCGGATGCGCTTCTGGAGGCGCAGCCGGATTACATCCTGATCCTCCCCTGGAACCTGAAGGACGAAATTCTGGCGACCGTGGGCAAGACGCCCGGCCTCAGCGCTCGCTTCGTCGTGCCGATCCCGCGGGTGGCGGTCCTCGAACCTACGCCATGATTTCCGCCCTGGTCGTATCCCGGTGCTTCCCGTTCGACCCCAAGCGAATCCACGGGATCTATCAACGGCTCGGGACACAGATCGAGGCGTTGGCTCAGGTCACCGATCACGTCGAGTGTCTGTTCCTGGTTTCTCCTGAGCAGCAGCCCACGCCGGATGAGATTGCCGAGCAGCAAGCGAAACTCGCCGCGCTGTGGTCGGCCAATCTGTCTGTGCGTCTGGCGGCAGTGGCGCAGGACGCGGAGCCGCCCGGCAGATGGCGGCGCTTGGGAAAGGGTGTGTTCGATTTCGCAGCGCATCCGATCGCCCGACCGCTGAGCAATGCGGGCGCCAAAGCCGCACTGCGCACGGCACTGGCAGCGCGGCCGCGGTTGATTCTCGCGCACCGCTTGTCCAGCATGTGGCTGCTGGTCGAGTTGCGAGCACTGCTGAGGGACATTCCGGTATTCTTCGACATCGACGATATTGAGCATCTCGCCTGGGTACGCCGCCTGTGGCACGATCCGAGCTGGCCTGCGCAACGACTGCTCTTGCTGCAAACCCCGAGCCTTCTGCTCGCTGAGCGCCGCGCCGTGCGGCTCGCGACGGCCACGTTCGTGTGTTCAGAAGCCGATCGACTTCGCCTGAGCAGACTCAGTAGTACCAATCGCGTATACACGGTCCCGAACAGCGTCAGTTTTCCGCCGCAGACCCCCGAGCAGACGCCGGAACCACTGGTAATGTTTGTCGGCAGCATGGGCAGTCGCCCCAATGCACAGGCGGTCGACACGCTGGTACAGAGAGTCTGGCCTCTGGTGCAGGCCCGCATGCCGCTCGCGCGCCTGGTGATCATCGGCAATGGGAGCGAACTCACGAGTTCTTACCCGCCCGCGGATCCGAGCGTGAGCTTTCTCGGGTTTGTGGATGACCTCGACTCTTGGTATGCACGTGCCAGCGTCATATGTTGCCCGATCAGTCATGGCTCAGGCACGCGGGTGAAAATCATCGAGGCCGCAGCCCACGCGCGCGCGATCGTCTCCACCGCCATGGGCGCAGAGGGACTCAACTTACGCGACGGTCAGGAGATCTTGCTGCGCGACAGCCCGGCAGCACTTGCCGACGCATGTGTCGAGCTGCTGAATGATCCGCTCAGGGCCGCGCAACTGGGGCGCGCGGCGCGCGCCCGGGCCGCCGGGCTCTATGAGCGTCGTGCGGTGGTCGCAGAGCTCGCCCGGATCTTCCGCGCTGCTGCACCGCAAGCCTCACAAGGCTTGTCGCCTTGAGCGTACCGGGTCATCCGGCGAAGGCGGAACGGAAGACGTCCGCTCCCCCGCGGGTGAGCGTCGTGATGCCGCTATACAACGCCGAGCGGCACGTGGAGGCGGCAATCCGTTCGGCACTCGGCTCGGATCTTGAGAGCATCGAGGTTATCGTGGTCGATGACGGTTCCGCGGACGCCTCCCTTGCCATCGCCCGCAGCATCGATGACCCGCGGCTCACGGTGCTTGCGCAACCGCCCGAGCGGCGGCCCGTCCCGGCCGCGCAATGCCGGCATCGCGCACGCGCGCTCCGCTTACATCGCGCTGCTCGATGCAGACGATCTCTTAAAACCGCACAAACTTTCCAGCGCGCTGACGGCACTGGATCAGCACCCCCGTGCCGGGATCGCCTTTGGCGACTACGAACGCATCGATACGGCCGGACGCGTGCTTGCGCCGGCAACACTTACCGGATATCCGAAACTACAGAGCCTGCCGGCGCGGCGCTGGGGTGAGGGGTGGCGCAGCATTTCGCAGCGCGAGTTTGCCCGTGGCCTTCTGTATGAAAACTTTATTGGAACTTCCGGGGCGGTGTTGCGCAGGAGTGTTCTGCAGCAAGTGGGCCTTTTTGACGAGAGCCTCAACTATTCCGAGGACCGGGATCTGTGGTGTCGTCTGGCGCACAACTGCGACGCGCTCTATCAAGAGACGGTGGGGCACTCCTACCGCATTAGCGCCGGCAGCCTGACGCTGAAACCGGGCTCGCACCAGGCACGACAGCGCATCACCGTGTTGCGCCGGGAGCGCGCGCGCTGGTCCTCTGCATGCGAACTGCGCCAAATCGATCGCCTGATTGCCGAGAATCTGGCCGGTATCGCCTGGGATCAGCGCAGGAGCGGGCGACGCGCCGCTTCGATAGTGACCTTTGCCCAGGCATTTCTTACCTCGCCATCGCTGCGCTGGGTGCGCGGCGCCGCAGGTTCGCTCCTGTCGGTGTCGCAGCCGTAGAATCCCTACAAACGTATGCAGTCGCGCAGCCGGAAAACGGACGTGAGCAGCCTGCCTCGCAGCATCTGTACGCTGCTGAGTTCGCGGCGGTTCTGACTCAAGAGGCGCTTGAAGTCACTGGTACGGCCGGGGCCGGCGAGAAAGTCATAACAGGGCACGCCGCCTTCGGCCGCTGCTTCCATGGCAAAGCCGAGATGTATCAGCCCGAGGGATATCTGGCTGCTGAACCGGGGATCAAAGCCCATCTTGATGTTGTACTGCCGTCGCTGCTTGCGGATGTCATACAGGACCGAAACCACGGCGCCGCCAACCCGCAGACGCGACAGCACCAGCTCATCGCGCGCCACCAGACGGCGGGCGAGCGCGCTGTGGAACTCGAGTCGATGCCCGGCGAACGCCGGCCTGCCCCAGCGCAGCCCGTGCAAGTGGTTAAGATCGGCAAACGCGCTTTCAATGGCCGGCGCACGCACGGCTTCCAGTTCGAGCGTGCCGTAGCCGGCAACGCGGCGCCGCAGGTTCCAGACACTGCGGCGAGTCGATTGACTGAGCTCCTTAAGGTAAGCCCCAAAGCCCGCGCTCAGATCCGCCTCGTAGCTGATACAGCGATCAAGTTCGCGCACGTAGTGCCCCGCCGGCAACGCGCAGGAGGCATAGGCCTCGCGCCAGTTCTGGCCCGCCGGCGTAAAGCCGACCACAAATTCGGCCCATCCAGGCTGCTGCAACAGATGGCGCACGCACGCGCGGCGCACGGCATCACGATGTTCGCACGGAGCGATGACATCGAGGTACTCCGATATCAACCGCGTTGGATCGCGCCAGGATAACCCCATCATCTGCACCGAGCCCATGATCATCACGCCATTGCGTAGCAGGCGCCGCTGATACAGTGGTGCGAGGCCTACCAGTTCCGTCCCCCGGTAGAAACCCAGTATGCCCGGCGTGGCGCCCAGAGAATCGCCATAGCAGCTCCACCATCTGCTCAGCCACTCCCACGACATAAACAACTCGTCGGTGCACGCCCGCCGCGCGAGTTCGTTGCAGAGTGCTTCGCTCGCAAGCCACTCCTCCACCGACCACTGCCGCACCGTGAGACCCTGTGAGGTCAGTACCGGTTGCTGTGCGACGTGGGCTTCCATCAGGTGTCCTTATCGCCCTGGCTGATGCGCCACTGCAGACCTTCGGCGACACCGCTGGCCGAGTGCACCTGAAACACCGCATCGTCAGGTCGCCCCACGAAGCCCAGGCGGCGCAGGCAGGAGCTCGCCGGATGGTGGGCGTCCAGCGCCGCGCGCAAGGTCGTGAAGCGTCCCGAACGAAGCGCATGCAGGATAAAAAGTGCCACCAGGCCCCGCAGATCCTCGGCGGTCTCTGACAGCAGGTCGTAGATCGTGCAAGAGCCATCGAGCGTGCAATCCTCGAACACCAGGAGTGCCTTGACCGCACCGCCGTCCTGCAAGGAGGCAAAGGTGAATCGGGTATGCGGATGCCTTGCGTAGCGCCACTCCAGCAGCCAAGCCGAGCGATCACGAATCGCAATGCCCGGCGGTGCCTTCTGGCCCGCGTGTGCATCCGGCAATCCAGGAAGACTATCGCTGAGGTGCAGTGAACCGCGGCGCGGCGCATAACGGCTGACCCATCCCTTCACGCAGCTGCGGATCGACGCGCCCAGCGCTCTGGCCAGTGCCGCAGAGCGGACCAGCGGCTGCAGATAGGTGGCGGGATCGAGTACATATACCAACGGAGACAGCGTGCCAGCCATGCGCCAGCCGCAAGCCTCGAGTGCGCGCCGGGCGCTTTCGGTCGGTATGACAAGCGCCGCATGATCAGGATAGTGCTGCTCGAGATGCGTCGTCATGAACCTGAGCAGCGTGCGGCCCAAACCGCGGCCGCGCCAGCGCGCATCGAGTGAGATATCCCCAATGACCGCCACCGGCTCGCGACGCCCGTCGAGGTAATAGGGTCGAAATATGGCAGACGCCATGCCGATGCATTCGGCCCCGCTCCACAACCAAAAGACACACGACTTCGGGCAGTCCGGCAAAGATTCATAGCGCCAGCGCAAGTATTCAAGTGTCTCGGGCCGCTCCCGGTTGGCATTGCGCAGACGCAGAATCTGCGATTCGCTTCCGGCAAAGGCAGTCACGGTGCACGAGACCTCCGGCATGCGGCTCACGGCGTTCCGGCGGTTGGTCGCGCGAGCGCCCTATATAGGCGCGCATGTGCGGCGCACGCAGCATCGAGGGAAAAGCGCGCCTCCACGCGCTGTCGCGCCGCCTGACCCATCTGCTGCAGGCGCAGCCGGTCCGCGAACACGGCCCCCAGCGCCGCGCCAAGCGCCGCCGCATCGTTCGGCGGTATCACGCGACCCGTCACACCGTCGATCACCGCCTCGGCGTTACCGCCGACGTCGGTGACGATCATGGGCAGGCCGCTGGCCATCTGTTCAATGACCGCGTTGGAAAATCCCTCGTTGGAGCCCGGAGTCAGACAGCCCACGTCCATGGCCCACAGCCACGGGCGCACGTCGTCGAGCTCTCCGGCGAAGAGCGTACGCGTGGCCAGTCTGGAATCAGCGATACGCCGCCGGTAGGCCTCGAGCATTTCCCCGCCGCCCACGGCGAGAATCTTGAGTGATGGCACAGCATCCAGTGCGCGTTCCGCACCGGCGAAGAATACGTCGTGATTCTTTTCCGGGCGAAAGGCCGCCACCATGCCCACGACGGCATCATCCTGCGCCAGTCCCAGCCGCTCGCGCGCAGCACGGCGCTGCGCGGCCACAGGCGGCGCATACCAGACCGTATCGACGCCGTTGTAGATCGTGGAAATGCGCTCGGGCGGCAGTCGGTCGCGTTCCGCGACGACCACGCGCACGCCATCGGCCACCATGATGAAGGCCTCGAATAAACCGCGCAGGCGGCGGTTCAGGAATTTGTGCAGAGGTTTGCGCAGATCCCCCGTATCACGCTTGCTCGAGATCAGGTGCCGCGCGCCCGAGAGCCAGACGATCAACGCGCCAAACGTGTCCGCCTTCTGATGAAAGGTTTGCACGATGTCGTAACGATGGCGACGCATGAGCCGGGCCAGCCGCCACGCCTGGCGCAGAGCATTCGGGACATATTCCCGACCCACCGGCAGATGGATAACCGGTACGCCCGCCGCGCGCAGCTCGTCCAACAGCGGATTGGTGCCAAGATCGAAGGCCACCACCGTCGCGCGAAACTCCGGTGACGGCAGGCCCCTGATGAGCTGCGCGAGGTGCTTTTCCGTGCCGCCGGTTCGGTGAAAGTAGTCGATGAGGAAGAGAATCTCTATCGGCGCGCGGTCCATAGCCCTCTCGAGGTCACTTAATCCATTGTCCCTGCCACACATCGGACGTGTCCATGCGTCGTAGTATTCGTTGGCCCACTGCCCAGCCACCGTTTGGACGTATCCTGTCCACGAGTGTCGGGCTCTGGCGACGCAGAAACCCCAAGGATATGAATCACATCCAGAGAACGGTGCGCTGGCTGACCACTCGATGTCGTCTGGGGACGACGGAATGGAACCTTTAGTCGGCTGAGCCGTCTTCCAAATTGCTTCTAGAACAGGCATCTAGCGAAACATGAGTGTGACCGGCTGCGTGGCACATATCTTGAATCTGAAATTCCCGTCTCGCCGCTCGGGCGAACCTGGGGGCTCCTCCGCATCAATGTGATGGAAATCGTGCATCACGCTGCGCATTCAGCGCGCAGCGCTGCATTTGCCGCAAGGAACAACAGGGTTAAGCAACGATGGCACAGCGAACGTCGCGTTTTTTTACCGCAACGGCAATGCAATCCCCCGCACGGTCGCGGCACGATGCGCCCCGTGGACTTACCCGCGTAGGGTGGTTGCTCTGCCTTCCCTTCGCCCTGAGCGCCGTACTGGGCGCGCACGTGGTGCATGGTGCGGGCCTGGTGTTCGCCGACAACTTCGAGAGCGGCAACGTCAACAAATGGACGCAGGATGGCACCCGCAACCTGTGCCAGCCGGTGCAGCGCGGAGTCGACGGCAGCACGCCGCACGGCGGCCAGTACATGCTCCAGTGCAACTGGAATGGCACGGTCGCCTGGAATGCCCCGAACGCCTTTACTACGGTCACGTTGCCGCAAACACAATGGCCCTACAAAAACGAGTTCCTGCTGCGCCTTTGGATCAAGTACGACCAGGACGTCAGTCACACGTTCGGCGGCAAGGTGCTGCGCTTCTTCCCGGCGGACGGGCTCGATGGGTACTACCTCATTGCGCAGATGCAATCTCCCGGTGGACCTCCACTGAGCGCCTGGGAGGCCTTCAACGGTGTTGCAGGACCCAGTTACTGGGGTGCAGGCGCCAACCTCGGTGATCACGCCTGGCACAAGTTGGAAATCTACGTGAAAGCCAGCACGGCAGCGGACGGCATTGCCAGGGTCTGGTTCGACGGCGTGCTGCGGCAGGAAGTCACGAACACCGTCACCGTCGCTCCGGGCAAGAGCTGGGCCCCGCTCCACCTGATGTCCAACTGGACGAACAACCCGGGCTGGGAGCATGGTGCGAACAATCACATCTACTGGGACGACGTGGAGATGTATACCGACACTGGCGTGGGCGGGACGGGTCAACTCAGTAACGCCTCGATCCACGGCGGCTCACCGGGCTCCGCGCCCAGCGCACCCGGCGGCGTGCAGGTATTCTGACGAAAAACCCGGCCTCTCATCGGCGGATGCCGCGGTTAAGGCTTAGCAACCACCATGCGGCGCGGGAAACGTCTCGCGCCCCTCCCGAACGTCAGAGCGGCGGCGTGCTGCGGGTCAGGGGATCGAGGCCAGCACACGCCTCGCTAGGACCTTCTAACACTGGCCCTACTATCGGCTGTTGAGTCCGAGCCCGCCGCTGGCCTCCCGACGGCTGAGACCGGTGGCATTCCCGGCCCGCAAAACTATGCGAAAATGCCACCCGGCTGCGCAAGGTGCGCAGCGCTCCCTCTTGCCGGCGCGCCACTGCCCGCTCGAGCATGGCGCTCAATACGAACACGGAAAGGTCATGTACGTCTGTCCCGACTGCAAGGGTGCGCTCCACGATTGGCAGTGTGAAACCTGCGGCGTGGCTTTTGGCATGCGCGGTGGGGTTCGCGAGCTTTTATCGCGGGAATCGCGCTTCGCCGGCGCCGCCGATATAGCTTCGACCTACGATGACATTTACGCGCACCGCTCACAGGTCTGGGAAGATCAGGGCCGGACGCCACAATTCATCCGTTACTTCGCCGATCTGGCTTCCGGCTGCTCTGCCGGGCGACTTTTGGAGGTGGGATGCGGTGAAGGCTATCTTCTTGAGCAGCTGCGCGCCTCCGGCAAGGTCGCCGTGGATATATCGGCCGAAGCGCTGCAACGCGCGGAGGTGCGCACCGGCGCACAGGTAAGCGTCGCACTCGCTGAACGACTGCCCTTTGCCAGCGGCAGCTTCGACATCGTCGTTTCCGTGGGCGTGATGGAGCACTTTCTCGACGATCATCAGGCCACCCAGGAGATCTGTCGCGTACTGAAGCCCTCGGCCCACTACATCGCGCTGATTCACGTTGAGCGTACCGTGCAGCAGAAGGTCAAACAAAAGGTACGCGAGTACTTCTATCCGGACTTGCGTCCGGCGGCCTTTATGCGCTGGCTGGGCGGCAAGCTCCATCGCAGAATCCAGCAGCCCATCCAGCACGACTACACACCCGCGTCTGCACGCGCCCTGCTGGAAACGGCTGGCTTCAACGTGATTCGCATGATTTCCCAAACGAGCGACCCGACTGCACCGCTGGTCGGACCTCATGTGCTGATCTACGTCTGCCGTAAGCGTGGCGCAATCGCGTCGGTTGAACCTGGCGCGGCGGCGGCATGACGAGTAACCGCCCGCCTAAGGTCGTATTTGTCACCTGGGAAGATCATCGACGCACGCGCGAGATTTGCGCCGCCCTGACGATAGAGCTGCATACGCTGACGACTCGCACGCGCGGCCTGCAACGATACCTGACTTTGATTCCGCGCACGCTATGGCTCTTCGCGCGCAAGCGCTCCCACACGGTGATCGTACAAAACCCGTCGCTGGTTCTCAGCATCCTCGCAGTGCTCGCCCGGCCCGTGTTTTCCTTGCGCACCATCATGGATGCGCACAACGAGGCCGTTCAGCCCTTCCTGAATCCCCATCCGCTAGTGTGCCGAGTGTCGCGCTGGCTGCAGAAGCGCTTCGATTACGTGATAGTGACGAATCGCTTTCTGGCCGGAACCGTCATTCGCAACGGCGGCCGGCCGCTGGTGTTGCCGGACAGAATTCCGGAACCTATCGCCAATCACGGCACTCCCCTTCAAATGGACGGCCGATGTAACGTCGTTGTGATATCGACATTCGTCAAGGATGAGCCCCTCGGCGAGGTGTTCTCTGCGGCGCGCGAACTGGGCGCTGATTATCAGTTTTATGTCACGGGGAATCACAGCAAGCTTGAACCGGCCTTGGCCGCGGCAACACCCGCCAACGTTTCGTTCACCGGATTCCTGAGTGAGCCTCAATACTGGAACGCCTTGCGGCAGGCCGACCTCGTCGTGGACCTGTCGCTCATGGACAACTGCCTGGTATGCGGAGCGTACGAGGCACTCGCGGTCGGCACACCCCTCGTGCTCTCGGATAATGCGGCGGCGATTGAACTTTTCTCTGAAGTCGCCCGCTTCGCCGCTAACTCTTCAGCCTCGATCGCCGTCGCGATTCGCGAGGCTCGCGCTCAGGCGGCGCAGCTGCGCGCACAAGCGCCGCAGGTGCGCGAAAAACTGCGCGCCGACTGGCAAATCAACGCGCAGAATTTGCAGCAGCACTTGCGACCCGAAGCTTCTTAAGGCCGCCGCAGCTCGGGCCGCCGACCGGCTGGGCGAGTCGACTGTGCCCGTCCGCGAAGCTTGAACCTCGTGGTGCCTCTGGCCGGACGGGCACCCGCGACTGCCGCCGCCGCTGCGGGCGCGAGCCGGATCGCCAGCTGGGAAGTGGCGACGGACAGCCCCCCCAGAAAATACCAGTAGGGTTCAGAGACGCCATAGGAAGCGAAGCTGAAGAATAAATTTACTCCGACCACTACGATGAGTGCGACTGCCACGTCGTGCAGAAAGCGCAGACGGGGGTCATCCGAGGGGACTGCGTTGACGATACGCTTCGCCGTCCAGCAGGCACGCAGAAAACTCCACAGAAGCGCGAGCAGGATACCGAGTCCGATGTAGCCGAGTTCTTCGGCCGCTTCCGTATAGAGATTGTGCGAGGGTTGATCCACCCCGCGAAAATTGGCGTTGACCTCGCGTGACGTGCCCAGGCCGTGACCAAAGAGCGGGCGACGCAGTGACACCCTGAAGTCCTCAATCACTCCGGTAATTCGACCTTCGGCGGTAGCCGCTCCCGGCGCGTCATGCGAATAGATCGACACGTAGCGCCCGCGCTGCAGCTCGGTCATGAGCCCAAAGCCTATGACGGCCGCCACCGCTGCCACCGTAAGCCAGGCGGCACGCTGCTTGGAGCGCCATATAACGAACAGCGCCAGAAACACGAAGGCCAGGAACCCTGAGCGTGAAGCACTCAGCACGAGCGCGTAGCTCATTGCACACACGACTCCGACCCACAGCGCGCGCCGCCAGAGCGTGTCGGGCTTGATGAGAAAGTGCAGCAACGGCAGGGTTAGGATGATGATGAAGGCCAGACCGTTTGGATTGATGGTGTCGTAGGGCGAACCGGACAGACGGTCCATGTATTCCCAGTTGCCGAGCGAGGTGAAGGATCCCCAGTAACCCTGCGTCAGGTGCAAATACAATGGCTCCAGCACGCGCCACAGCTGTGTGGCGGTCCAAATGGCCAGTAAGGTCGCGAGCTTTCGCGCCGTGTCTACCGTCGCGACCACGAAGAAGAAAAAACACAGGCACTTGGCGTAGTTCTCCAAATTGTGCAGCACGCTTCCGGGCCATTCGACAAAGGGAATCGTGACCACGATGTACGTCACCAGAATCCACAGCTGGCGCGACACGGGATCGATTCTCGCAGCCACGTCGGGCCGCTGCCTCCGCTGGGAAAATACAATCGCCAGTGCCGCGCCCGCGGCCAGCACGAGATCAAAGTGCACGGCGCCGAGCATGGGGATACGTGCGGTCAGGTGAATGAAATAGCTTACGATGAAGGCACAAAAGAGGTAGAAAGCGGCGTTGCGGGTGCCTTTTTCCGCTGGCAATCCTGCACGCGGCTTGCGGCCCTTCAGTTTCATACGGTCAGCTTCCGCACGACTACCGTCGCCGCCAACCGCGCAGGTCTGCAGTTCCTCATAAGATGCTTCGATACGCCTGCAGATATTCCTCTGCCATACGTTCGCTTTCGTTGGCTGTCAGTTCCAACGCCTCCGGGACTGCTACGGTAGATCGCCGCGAGGACATCAGTTGTCCGAGCGCGCGCGTCAGCGCCTCGACATCGCGCGGCGCCACGAGTTGGCCGCGTTCTGGGGGAAGCAGTTCCGGAATGGCCCCCACCGCAGTTGCCACGATGGGCACGTTCCACTGCAGCGCTTCGAGCAGCACGAGCGGCATTCCCTCAGTGAAAGAACTCATTACAAATGCCGCACTGTGTTGCAACAGTCGATCGGCGCCCTCGAGATACCCCGTTAGCGCGACCCGCCCTTGCAGCCCTAACTCCGCGACTCTCTGCAAAAGCACGCCGCGCTCCGGACCTTCGCCGACAATAAGAAGTTGACAGTCCGTGCGAGTCAGTGCGCAAGCCCGCGCAAAGGCATCCAGCAGGAGGGACAATCCCTTTTCGGCGGACAAGCGCGCAATGGTGAGAAACGTCGGCCGCCGTTGCATGAAAGCCACGTACTCGGCGGGAAGGCCGGACACGTTGTTTGCCGCAAGGTCGTTCCACCGCGCCGCAAGGGGCGGAATCCCATTCCGGATCACACGCTTGCGTGCAGACGGCACGCCGTGCAGCGCAGGCAGCTCCAACATCGAAGGGGTTACCACCACTACCAGGTCCATGTGCCTCAAAGACAGGTGGTCGAGCCGCTCATAAAGCCACAGAGCCGTAAAAGCTCGGCTGTTGGTCCAGCCGTGCAGTGTCGTGACCATGGGCCCGCGCCAGCGACGCGGTAACGGTCCCAGCAGAATGTCTGCTTTATAACCATGTGAGTGCATGACGTCCGCGCCTCGCGAACGGACCAGGCGCAGCAGGTACCGCAGCATCACAGGAGTCGGCGTTCGCGGAATGCGGATTGGAAAGACTTCCAGTCCCCACGAGCGGGCGGCGCTCTCAAGCGCTGTCTCCGAGCAGTGTGGCCGCGCTATGCTTGCAATGCATGGCTCATGTCCCAGCCGCTTCTGCTCACGCGCCAGATACAATAGGATTCGCTCCGCGCCATAGACGCCGCCGCTCTCAATTAAGTGCAGAATTCGCATTGGCTCAACGCCTGAAAGCAAGCAACCCATGAGGTGGACACGGGCTCGGGCGCTCATCGCCTCGGACCTGTGGCGTTACGCGGGGACGGCAAGCCGCAGTGCGTGCTGGCGCCATCTGTTCGTTACGCCCGGCTTTCGTTATACGGTTCTGCTGCGTTGCTATCACTGGGCCCGCACACATGCTTGGTGCGGTTTGGGCCTGCGCCAGTTCATCTCCCTCATGCTGCGTCACTACGCAATTCGCTTTGGCATTGATATATCCCCCGATGCGCGCATCGGCAGTGGCTTTTACATTGGACACTTCGGCGGCATCGTCGTGAACCGCGACGTCGTGATTGGCGATAACTGCAATCTGTCGCACCGGGTTACTCTGGGGCAAGCCAACCGCGGCGATAAGGCCGGTTGCCCTGTCATCGGCAATAACGTATACATCGCGCCCGGCGCAGTGGTTGCCGGCCGCATACAGGTCGGCGACTTCGCAGCGATCGGCGCCAACGCGGTGGTGATCGGCGACGTGGCCGAGCATACGACCGTCGGAGGGATTCCGGCACGCCCGGTCTCGGGCGCGGGCTCCGAAGGTTACGTCAACCGAACCGATTACCCGCCCGTCCCCGCAGAGTAAGGTAACCGCTGGCACGCGTTATGTCGGCGCGCGGGTCGTGACCAACGAACGCAGGATTGAGCGCCACACGGACCATGACCATGGCGTAAACGAAAGTGCGCGCCGGTAGTCCTTGAAGGCAGCCAGGCGATTGCGCTCGTGCCACAACGTCGTATCTGCGCGGCCCGCATAGGTGTGTGCCCAGGCCTCGC
Source organism: uncultured Pseudomonadota bacterium (assembly GCA_963806375.1). Taxonomy (GTDB): domain Bacteria; phylum Pseudomonadota; class Gammaproteobacteria; order Steroidobacterales; family Steroidobacteraceae; genus 13-2-20CM-66-19. The sequence goes on along the minus strand of CAWDXW010000002.1, from coordinate 57,730 downwards.
GCACGACGTTCGCATTCACGATGCCGGGATTGTTCGCAAGAAAGCTGCGCATGATTCGGATGGCTGACTCGTAGCGCTTGCGGTAGTTCTTCGACATCTGTCCGGCCCAGATGCGATAACGCACCGTTGGCTGCGGGACGAAGTCAAACTGCCAGTGCGCCGAAAGCCGCAGCCACAAGTCATAGTCGATCCCCATGCCAAGGGCCTCATCGAAGCCGCCGCCGCGCTCAAGACCTTCACGCCGCACCACGCCGGCGGAGTAGCAAACGAAGTTCTCGATCAGGAGCGATCCAGTCACCCAGCCGCGTCGCATGGGCGTTATGCCCTTTACCAGCGGCCGTTCTTCCCCGTCCATGCATTGGTAGTCAGAGTATACGACCCCAAGTTCAGGCCGTCCGCTGAACAGGGGCATCTGTTGCGCAAGTTTGTCCGGATTCCAAACATCGTCCGCATCCAGGAAGGCAACAAATCGACCCCGGCTGAGCTCGAAGCCTCGGTTCATGGCGCGCGCTTTCCCCGCGTTCGCCTGGCGATATAGGCGCACTCGCGCATCGCCGATCCATTGCTGCACGATCTGCGGGGTGTCGTCGGTTGACCCGTCATCGACGATCAGCACCTCCACGGAAGGATATGTCTGCGCCAAGGCTGACTGCACCGCCGCGCACAGATAGTGCCCCATGTTGTATGTGGCGATGATGACGGATACCAGGTCGTCCGGAGGTGTACCAGTCATCGTCAGACTCGACAGATGGAGAAGCGATATTTGCCCGAGCTCTCCTGCGGAATCCGCTGCACATATTCAGGGCGAAAAACGATGCCCTCGCCAAACACGGTGTGAAACTCGCGCAGGAGGGCCTGCTCAGTCGCCGCGGTGAAGTCCCCTGCCCGCACAACGTTGAGCACGATCTCCTCGCGTGATGGCTGCACGATCTGCAGTTGCTCGATCCCCGGGATCGCGGTGAGCGTGCGCTCCACCAGCGAAACTCCCGCGACCAGTGACCCATCGCGTCGCTTGAGATAGTCTGCCACGCGTCCCGCTCACGCGCTCCATGAGCGGCAGCCCCCGCCCGCAGGAGCAGCGACGCGCGCTCGGCACACCGACATCCTCGATGCGATAGCGAATCAGTGGCATGCCGCGATTGAGGAGATCCGTGATGACGATGGCACCCTCCTCGTCCGCCGCGGCCGCACTGCCGTCCACACGCAGAAATTCGATGTACAGGTGCTCGATGTTCAGATGCATCCCCGCATGATGCTCACACTCGCAGGCAATAAGTCCCACCTCTTCTGACCCGTAGCGGTCGGTAACCTTGCAACTGAAGGCCTGCTCGATCGCCTGGCGCTCATGTGCCAAGAGCATCATCGAGGTCGAGACAATGCCCCGCGGCCGCAGGTCCGAGATCTTGTTCTCGAGTACATAGCGGGACAGGATATACAGCGAGTGCGAATGGCCGAAAAGCACCTCGGGCTTTTCACGCCGCCACGCGCAGATGAACGCTTCAAGCGAGGCCTTATTCAGATCGATCGTGTCGAGGTATACGAATCGATCGATGCACAGTCGTCGCAGTCGTTCTTTCACCGTGCGGGCTACCGGCGGATTACCCCAGAGCGCCGCCACTTTCATGCCATGAAACGCCCCGGCCCACTGATCCGAGCGCATGGCGTCGGCCGTGCGGATCTCGAGCCAGTCACGATCGAAATACGTCGTCAGCGAAACGCCGGTCGAGCCGCCGGTCTTGTGGTGTCCAAGCTGTTCGCGCCTGAACTCCCGCGATAGCATGACGTCGGTGGAAGCGCGAATGATGGTTTTCGTCATGAGAGGCAACGCGCCAAATGCGGCGATATCGAAGCGGTCCGCATCGAAACGTTGCTCGTTGAACAGCTGCTGGTAGTACGGGGTGTGCGTCGCGGCATAGCGAACGATGTTCTGCAGGCGCGCACGCTGCCGCCGGAGAAGCTCCTCAAGCGGCAGCCACTGCGAGCGCTGCAGCGCTCGCAGTGCTCGCAGGCGTTGACTGCCGTCCTTGATATCCCACAGCGGATGAAACACATGGCGTGACAGCGCGCTCATCAACGACATGGCTGCTCTCATCCGGCGCGTGGCTGCCAGAGCACCTGCTTTTCGCCCCGCAGGAAGCGGGCGAAGGCCACCGCAGAAGCCCAGTTTAACAACAGGAAGTAATAGCAGTAGCGCGCCAGGCCAAAGCCGCGCAGACGTTGCGGACCACGTAGCTCCAGACACGCAAGCAACACGGCGCCGCACTGTACAAGTGCCAACACCGCAAAGATCCCCCCCGAAGGCAGGAGCACCCAGTTAAGGAGGGCGGCGGCTCCGAGGGGAATAAAGCTCAGATACCGCAACAATTTGTGCGACGCCAACTGCCAGCTGAACAGCGGAAAGCGCAGCGGATTGAGTAGCGAGCGCTTGTCACGCAGCGCCCAGAACGCCCGCAACGCTACCCGCACCCGCATGCGATATTCGGCAGACTCGTTGATGAGGGTGTCCTCGTGCTGGATCGCCTGCGGTGCAAACACGACCCGGTAGTGCTGCTCCACGACCGCGAGCGGCAACACCAGGTCCGGCAACTGATCGGGGCGCATCGGCTGATAAAGCGAGCGGCGCACCGCATCGACTCCCCCATCGACACCCACGATGGACCCGATCCGGGTCTCCTGACTGCGCAACCAGTTCTCGTAGCGCATGTAGGCACTGCAGCCGTCACCCACGGCGGAGCCATCCGGATTCACGTAGCGCATCTGGCCCGTCACGTAACCGACCTGTGGATCGGCGAACGGGGCGACCAGGCGCCGGACCGTATCGCGCCGATACATTGAATTGGCGTCTGCGAATACGACGATCTCGCCCGCCGCCCGCGCGACCATGAGGTTCAGAGCCGCGGTCTTACCCGCTACGGATCCGCTGGCGGAAAAAACTCACCCGCGGATGCTGCTGCGCCAAACGTCCGAGTATGGTATCGGTCTCATCGGTGGAGCCGTCGGAGACGACCATGAGATCAAGGAGTTCCTCGGGGTAGTCCTGCGAGAGCTTATTGAGAACGGTGCTTTCGATCTGCGCCGCTTCGTTATAGGCCGCCACGACGATCGTGACGCGTGGCGTAATGGCCGCCGCTCCAACGGGGCGCGGGTGCAGGATGCGCAACAGCACGACGCCTACGGGTAACCCAGGTAGGGATAAAGGCCCACGGCGAGCAGTAACCAGAACCAATATTCGGTGGCATAAACCATGGGCAAGACTAGGGGCGCTCCCTAGAAATACGGCTGCGAGCCAAGCGCCGTTGGTTTCATGTTGGCATCCGGAGTCTTAGCAGCAGCCGACAGTGCGTAGCTGGCGATGACACCGACCTGGTTGTCGGTGTAGCCGTTCGGCGAAAGCAACGAATGCGTGTAGAAGAAGCGCAGGCCGATTTTCGGCCCCACCCGCCAGCGCAGACTCGTAATTGCATTCCAGGTGTGCTGGGTATTGGTCGTGTAGTTGTCGTGCTCGTACAGCACACCCAGGTCCCAATTCAAGGTCGGACCCAGCTGCCGCGCCGCGAATGCATTGACCTGACGCGCATCATGATCGGATTCGGGAGTTTGCGAATAATGATCGGAGTAATACAGCCCATTGAGGCTGATCGAAGTTCGTCCGGTGTCGTACGTCCAGGTGCCGCCGTACTCGCGGTGTGTCAGCGGGCCGCCATTGGCGATCTGATTCTGCTGGTTGCCGGGAACCGGCTGATCGAGATTCAGGCGAAAGAGGTTGGCGGCGTCCGTCACTACCTTCAGCGCATGGATTGAAACGCGCATGGTGGGTGAGATCAGGCGCGACAAGCTTGCCTGCCAGGTGCTGCCACCCGGGTTCTGGTTCTGGGTATTCGATGGCGTCGTAGTGGCCTCCGGGATCGCCCCGGTAAGAAAAGCGTGCGCTCCCGGATATGAAGCCGCGGCCGGGGGGCTGCCCTCGAGGTTCGCGCGGTTGTAGCCGCCAGCGACATCGAAGACCGTGCGCGCATTGCCGAAGCGAAAGCCCGCGAGGCCCTGCGCGTAATTGAAGTCGGTATTGTCCGTGGTGTCGGTGTACTGCACGTTGGAATAGGAGCCGGTGAGATACGTCGTGAAGGTGTTGGTAAAAGCGCGTTCGATTCGCAGGTCACCGCCCAGGCGGTGGTTGTTGATATTTACGTAATCCGGCGACTTGGAATTGCTGTCGACGTAGGAATATGTGCCGTTAATCACGATCGTGGTGCGTAGCGTCGGCTTCAACGTCAACCGCGGTCCCGTGGTGACATAGTTGATGCTCTCCAGGTTGTCCGGCGTACCGGGAGCACTCGGATTGATGAGCGTTTGCGTATAGGTTTCGCGCCCGATCCAGGAGAGCGTGCCGGGGTCGATCTTGAACTCACCGAATGCATCGAGGTACCCGTACGGCTGGGTCTGATACTCGGACTTGAAGTACTTGGCCAGCACGATGTCGGAGTCGAGGTGATAATCGAAGCGCGGCGCATTGACGCGCTCGGTATCGCCCACCAAGCCAATGAGCGCAATGCCGTCCCCGGAGCCACCCGGAGTCAAAGTGACGTTGTCGTCGTACAGCAGGCCCGCGTCGGCCTCGAGATAGTCGCCCCGATGCGAGGACTGATTGAGGAACAGGCTCTGGATCGTGATCGGGCCGCCGGTGGTCTGCGCGGCTACGGGCAGCGCCAGCCATAGCAGCGGTATTCCGAGCCCGAGGCGCCTGCGGAGCCGCCCGGTCCCCGATAAATGCCTCATCTGAAGCGTCCCTTCAGCGTCGCTCAAGCGCCACTGTCTGTCTCAGCGCGATTTACTCGTCGCGTAACGATAGTAGTAACCCGCGTGCGGCTGTCGCGTGCTCTGGTTCAGCACCAGCGACACGGACTTGCCCTCCGCGAGCGTCTCAATCGCGTCGAAGACCACATGCTGCGGCGTGTCTTCAGCCCGCACGACCAGGAGGATCTGGCCGGCGATCTGCGTCAGCGCCTGCGACTCGGTCGTGAGCAGCAGCGGTGCGGAATCGAATAACACCAGCCGCGAGGGATCCTGGCGAGCGAGTTGCGAGACCACTTCGCTCATGCGCGCGCTGGCCAGGAGTTCCGTGGCGTTGGGATCCTGATGGCCCGCAGGCAGAAACGACAGTCCGGGTATGTCGGTTGGCAATACGGCCGACCACAGGGAGATGGAAGGATCCTTGATGACGTCTAACAGGCCATGGGCATCGTCGGTGCCGAGAATCTGGCTTAAGCGCGGATTGACGACGTCACCGTCAATCAGCAGCACCGTAACGTCTTCCTCGAGCCGCATGCTGAGCGCGAGATTGAGCGAAGTGAACGTCTTACCTTCACCGGGCACGGCGCTTGCGACCATCACCAGGTTGCCATCCGGTAGCGCGGTAACGCCGCGGCCGAGCGCATTGTTGATCAACGGCCGCTTGATCTGGCGGAATTGCTGCGCCAGTTCACGCTCCTGGTGGGCCGGCGGCAACAGACCCGCCTCCCGGAGGGCACCCAGGTCCAGGGTAATGACGCGGCTCGGCACGCCCGGATCGGCGGGTCGGCGTCCGACGGGGCTGAGTGAACGCTCGCGGGCAAGTTCCGCGCCGCCGCGGGAGGCCTGCAGTCGCTTGATGGCGTTTTCAATGACACTCATATCATCGATCCGTGCAGAAGACGAGCCGCCCATCCTTGGGTGCTCAGGGTGATCAGCGCGACCAGGACTAACACGCCCGCCACCGCCGAGTAGGCCCATATGGCGCGGCGGCCGGCTGCCTTATGCCGCTCGAGCCACGTCATGCTCACCGAGCCGAGCACGGGAAGCTGCGTCAGCTCATTCAGCTGGCGCGCAGAAGTGAATACCGGCCGCAGCTGGTGCAGGAAATAGGCCACCGCAAGGCCCGCGACGAAGCCACCCACCAGCACCGTCAGGATCAGCCGCACGCGATCCGGCGCCACCGGATGATCGCTCCCCGTGGGCGGGTCCACGACCTCGAAACGTACGACACCGGTGGCGTCTGCCTGATCCGAAAGCTTGGCGCGGTTCAGTCGGTCGACCAGCGCCTGATACTCGCCGCGAGTCACGTCGTAGTCCCGGTTCAGGCGCGCGAATTCGGCCTCGACGGCCGGTGCGGTATTGATCATCTTGCGCAGCTCGTCGATGTGCGCCTGCGCATCGCTGCACCTGCTGCCGCGCGGCCCCGACGTCCACGTCTGCCTGGCTCAGCTGCAGCCGGATCCCCTGGTACACCGGGATTCGCCGCAAGGCCGGTGGAGGCAATCGCGGCCTGATCACCATGCCGCACGGCGGCGATCTCTGCCGCCTGTCGCTGTCGCAGATCCTCCAATGTGCGGCGCGCGGCGATCACATCGGGGTGCTTGTCGGTAAATCGCAGCAGCAGCTCATCGAGCCTGCCCTGAGCTTCCCGAATCGCGGCTCCCCGTATCGGTGGCACCGCCGCCGGGGCCGCTCGAGGCACCCATCAATGGCTGCTCGCTCGAGAGCTGCCGGCGCAGCTCGTCGCGCTTCTGCTCGGCAACGGTAAGTGCCAGCCGGTCCTTCTTAAGATTCTCGGTGTCGGTGTGCAGACGCGAGAAAAAGTCACCGCCCGTGGCGCCGGGAACCTGGCCGGGGTTCTGACGCTTGAAGTCAGCCAGCTTGCTCTCGGCCTCCTGTAGCTTCTGGTCGTACTGGGCGATCTGCTGCGTCAGGAATTTCTGTGCCTGCTCGGAGCCGAGCTGGCTGTCGCCCAGGGAACTGGACATAAAAAGATTGCAGCAGCTGATCCACAACGTGATGCGCGTTGCGCGCGTCGTGATCGGTGTACGAAATCAGATAGAGGTCCGGGGCGCCGCCTTTATCCGTATTGGCCTCGACGGTCAGGCGCGTGCGCAGCCCGTTGATGATCTCCCGTTGCTGTTGCAGGCGTGCGCTCGCATAGCTGGGAATAGCGAGCTTCGCCACCTTCTCCAGCTGCGGACCGCCAAGGATTGCCGAGCGCACCACTCCAGCGAGGAGGCGATATTCGACTCCACGGCGATACCCTGCGTGACCTGGCTCATTCGCGTGCGGGTATCCACGTAGACACGGGCCCACGCGCTGTAGGTGTCCGGTATCAGCAGCACCACGAACCAGCCAACAGGCACACGAGCCACGCCACCAGCATGGCAACCCAGCGAAAGCGCCAGACCCCTCGGATCTGCTCAACGAATGAAATCGAGGGCCGCGTTCATGCTCAGAAGATCGACTGCGGCACGACCAATATGTCGCCCGGTTTGAGCGCTACGTTCTCGTGGACGTCGCCCTTCTCCACCACGTCTTGCAGCTTCACGTGGATCACCGTTTCCTTACCGTTCACCATGCGCACGATGCGCGAGCGATTGCCGGCGGCGAACTGCCCGAGGCCGCCCACCTCGAGCACCGCATCGAGCACCGTCATGCCCTCGCGATAGGGTAAGCGCCTGGGGATGCGTGACCTGACCGACGACTTTCACGAGGCTGAAGGCGCTCGCGGCCGTGGTCACGATGATATTGACCTTCGGCGAACGCACGTATTCGCCCAGCACGCCCTCCATGTCACGCGCCAGCTGCGGCGGGGTCTTGCCGACCGCCACCATATCCTCCACCAGGGGCGTGGAGATCTTGCCGTCCGGTCGCACGGGCACCGTGACGGAGAGCTCCGGGTTGCGCCACACGAATATCTGCAGCGTGTCCCCCGGACCAATGATGTAATCAGGACCGACGACCGGCTTGCTGGGGGTTGCCGCTGCGGCTCCAGCCTGGGGCGCCGGCACCGATGCCGCGGGTGGAGGACTCGATGCGCAACTGGTGATGAGTAGAATTGTGGCCAGCCATCCGGCCAGCATCATGACGCTTGGACGTCGCATACCCGTTCCTGGGTCGAAAAGTTGAGCCTATCAGAAAGCAAGGCGGCGAAGATTAGGTAAATGGCTGAACTTTCGCGCCCCGTTTATGACAGCCCGATCATGGGGTTGTCTGTTGTTTTGGCCGACCGCCAACCTGACCACACCGTCGCCCCACGGCGACGCAGCTTAGCGGCGGGCTATCGGCCGGTGTTGAGGCAGCCACACACAGATCGCCTGCCGATTGCGCCGCGTAGGCTTATGCCGACATCGGCGCGGCCGCCGTTGGCGGCGGCGTTTCGGATCAACGCAAAGCGCCGCTCGTGATCAAATCCGTCAACAGGGAGCGGGCCTGGCGACAGTCGCCCCGGCAGGGCGCACGTAGCGCGATGAGAGAGGACGGTGGGTTCCAGACCGTGGCATTGAGTCCATACCAGAGCTGACAGAGCAGCGGCTGCACGAAGGTGCGGCCCGCGATGTCATAGCGCCACCAGATGAGCGAGCGCGCATCGTCCCGTTCGGCGGCTTCCGTCTCCGCGAACACGCCGGCAGCGCTTGCCTGTGACTGCTCCCCGCGCCAGCGCAGCTTCGCGCCCAGTAGCGAACTTGAACCGCCGACCAACTCGGCCCCTTGGTGCTGTGCTCGATAGCGCGCGCGGAACACCTCGATGGGGGGATCGGTGCCCTTCTGCACCAGCAGGTATTCCGTATCATCGGCGCCCGCGAAGTCCGGCCACCAGGCCGAGTCAAAGGTCGGCGGCGAGGCAGACCACGGTGAAGAGAGCACCACAAACGGCGCCTCGCCCAGAGGCAGCGGCGGATGCGCACTGCGCGCCAGCAGACTCGCGGCGGGTGGAAGCGCGAGCAGCACCATGGCCCATACAAACCCCTGCAGGTCGCGACTTGCGTCCGCGGCCGGCCCCGGCGCGCGCGCAGTTTCGGGAGGCTGCGCGGATGTGACCGGGGTGAGCCAGGTCGTCAGCCAGAAGAATGCGATCAGCGCCACGGCAAACACGCCCCATCCGAACCAGTAGTGACTGACGCTCACCAGGTAGTTGCGCATGTTGCTGAGATAGCCCGCCTCGATGATGGTGTACACCCGCACCCAGTTGGCGAGCAGCGCCAGTACCGCCATGAGGGCCAGCTCCCCGAGCCGGGTTTTCCAGGGAGCGCGCCGCAGCTCACCGTGCAGCGCCGCAACGGCGAGCCCCACGATCATGAAGTGCAGCCCGCTGCAGCCCTCCTCAATCCGGAAGCTGCCACCGGGAATGTGAATAATGTCGCCCGTGATCATGGCGGATGGCCCGGTAACGCTGAGAAATGCGCGCACCGCGAAGACCGTCAGCTCCTGCAGGGGATTGCCCAGCTGTGCCCACGAGGGCAGCGCAAAGCAGAAGAACGCCACGGGAAAGATCAGCAACCGCGCTACCCGCCAGCCGAATGCGGCCGCCACGGCGAGCCACAGGAGCACCGGAAACACCGTGACGTGCAGATCCTGAATGCTGGCGCGATAGCACACGAGCCACGCGAGGACTGCCAGCACCAGGGCCACCTGTGCCAGCAGCCAGGGCTGGGCCGGGGCTGCCGAGAGTGCGGCCCGAGAGCGCACGACGAGCCAAACGGAGACGGCGAGAATCAGCCAGCCGTGCGTAAAGGTGATGTTGACGAAGTCCGACCACTGCTGAATCAGGACGGCAGTACTCGGCCAGAAGATGGCGGCCGTCATCACCGTCAGGGCGAGGATCATCCACGGACGTCGGGCTGGCCGGGTTGGCATGCACCGATCTTATCGAGACCCGCACCGGTGGTGCCCGCGAGGACACACCGCCGTGCCCGCAGGTGTAGTGACGTTTCGGCTCTAGTTGATGGTCTTGCTGACCATATTCGACAGGGCGCTTTCGACGCCCTGAGTGGTCACCGCCTTGATGGCGAAGTACCAGGTGCCCTGCCCGAGGTTTTCAATCATGTAGGTCTGCAGGCCCACGCCCGCGAGCTGCACGGTCTGGGTCAGATCCTGAGCGTTGAGCCCATAATAGATTCGATAACCGGACAGGTCGGTGAGTGCATTGCCGCTCGTGGTGGTCGTGGGTGCCTCCCAGGACAGAGTCGCGGAGCCCGGAGCTTGGGCACTGGAAGCCTGCGGCGTCGCGCTCAGCGAGTTGCTGTCGGTGGAGTGACACCCCTCGAGCGCCAGCACCAACCACAGGGCCAGAGCAACCAGCTTGGACATTTTCACGGCGCAAACCCCCCACTCAGACCCGATACGCGCATCGGGCGCTCCTACGTCAATCCGGAAGCTGCGTGCCGGCGGACAAGCGAAAGGCCGCCGACTGCAGTCGCGAATGAGGGCTGCAAGAGCCGTGCCTCCGCGGCTGTTCCCAAGCTTTTCAGGCACTTGGTTGGCGCAGGCTTGGCTGCCGTTTTACATTGCCTGTTGCGGACGTCGCCTCAAGCCGACGGCGTGAGCTGGGCCGGGCGAAAAATCTCTCGTAACTTATTGGTTTTATATAATATTTATAGGTCGCACCGGGCCGACAACAGAGCCGCACGCGGACCCTGGCGGTCACTTTGTGATGCGGAGCACAATTCTCGCGAAATATGTCATATGCTGCACCGCAGGGTGCGATGCATTGATACCCTGTTTATGAGCCTCCCTGTCACGCTTGCAGCGCCCAGAGGGGGTGGCAGAATCGACGTTGACGGATCAACAGCATGGATGACCGGCAGGCTCAGCCCTGTCGAGACGGCTCAAGGACAGGTCATCGGAGGACGCGGCGATGAAAAGAATCACTTTGATTGCGGGTCTGGCCACAGCGGCGGCTCTCGCTTCTGTCAGTTGGAGCGTGCCAGCTGCGGCCACCATGTGTGGCAGCAGTGCATGCGCCGTCGTCCACAATCGTTGGCCGGGAAGGCCCATCGCTGATCAGCGGAGCAGCGAGCCCAGCCAGACGAGTCCCCGCGGCGTGCCGGAGCCGGGCGTGTTGCCGCTCCTCGCATTTGGCCTGGGTGGCGCGGCTCTGATCGCCTTAAGACGCAGGCGCGCACAGGTCTAGGCGTCGATTCTGAGGACTTCCCTGAGCGGCCCTTCGGGCGCCGCTTGCTTTTGCGCTCGCGCCCAGCTGCGCGTACTTTCGTGTGCAACCATGGGGGAATTCGGCAGGCCGCCTCTGCGGTCGCGGTGTTGACCGACAAACCTACCTTCCTCGGTTCGTTATAGTGACGAGGCATGGAACGCAACGCCGATCGCAAGGGACCGCCAGTGCGCCAACTGAATGCCTTCACGGTCGACGTGGAGGACTATTTCCACGTGACCGCCTTGAGTTCGGCCGTCACGCGCGACAGCTGGGATACGCGCGAGCTGCGGGTGGAACACAGCATCGAGCGTCTGCTCGAGATCCTCGGCGAACGCGGCGCGCGGGGTACGTTTTTCGTGCTCGGATGGCTGGCCGAACGCAAGCCGACGCTCGTGCATCGCATCGCCGCTGCCGGCCACGAGGTGGCCTGCCACGGCTTCTCCCATACGTTGCTATATAAGCAGTCCCCGCGCGAGTTCCGCGAGGAGACCATCCGCGCCAAACGCATCCTCGAGGACACATTGGGGCAAGCGGTGCGCGGCTACCGCGCTGCCAGCTTCTCCGTCACGCGCGCATCACTGTGGGCACTCGATGTGCTCATCGATGTGGGCTTTCGCTATGACTCCTCGATCTTTCCGATCCACCATGACGTCTACGGGTTGCCAGGTGCGACCCAGGCGCCACACCGGGCGAGCGCACCCTCAGGCCGCACCATCGCTGAATTCCCGATGTCAGCGGCGAACTTTCTCGGGGTGCAGGTTCCGGTTTCCGGCGGTGGCTATTTCCGCATCCTGCCCTACTGGGTGACGCGGGCCGGGCTCAGGCAGGTGAATCGGCGCCGGAACCGCCCGTTCGCTTTCTATATGCACCCCTGGGAGCTGGATGCCGGACAGCCGCGGATCAAGGTGGGCGCGTTCTCGCGCTTCCGGCATTACACCAATCTTGAACACTACGACGCGCGGTTGCGCCGGATACTCAAGGACTTCGCTTTCACCTCGATGTACGAGGTTCTGCAGCAGCACGGATTGCTCTCCGTGGAGCGTAGCGCCGCTACGCGGCAGCCACTGCCGCTGGCGACGCCGCCGCTGGTACACGGGCGTCAGTCGGCAGGCTGACGCTCACCACCAGGCCGCCGCCGGTAGCATTGGTGGCGGCAATCCTGCCGGCATGCAGCGCGATCGCACGTGCGGCAATCGCCAGTCCCAGCCCCTCCCCGCCCGCGCTGCGATGCTCACGCGCAGCCTCCACGCGGTAGAACGGTTCGAAGATCAGCCCGAGGTCCTTCTGCGGAACTCCGGGGCCGTGATCGCGCACGCTGACCTCTATGCGGCGCTCCGCGGCTGCAGCGACCGTGGACCGCCCTTCGACCACGACTTCACCACCAGCCGGACTGTGGCGCACGGCATTACGCAGGACATTTTCGAAGGCGCTGCGCAGCAATTCCGCGTCCCCCTGCACGGGCAGCGGCCCGGCGAGCTTCAGAACGACCTTACAGCCCTGCGCGTCAGCCTCGATCGTGACGTCGGCCGCGATGGTGCGCAGCAGGGCCGCCAGGTCGACGCTTTCCTGCGCGAGCGGACTGGACGGATCCTCAAGACGTGCGAGCTTGAGCGTGCGCGCGAGCAAAAGCTCCAGGCGGTCAGCCTCGAGGACGGCTCGCGCCAGATGGCGCTCGGTCGCGTCGCGGTCGCGGCCTGCCAGTGACAGCGCCAGCTGCAGCCGCGCCAGCGGTGAGCGCAGCTCGTGCGACACGTCACGCAGCAGCTGCTGCTTGGCTTCCAGCAGCTGGCGTAATCGCTCTGCCATGGTATCCAGGTCCGCGGCCAGCAGACCCAGGTCGTCGCGGCGCTTGAGCGCCGGCAGCACCCTCACGTTGAGGTCGCCATTGGCCAGACGGCGCGTCGCCAGCCGCAATCGGTCGACCGGCGCGGCCAGATAGCGCGCCAGCAATAAGCACACCGCCGCACTCACCGCGAGCGCGATGAGCAGCACGGTGACCGGGACGCCCGGGAGCTCCAGTTCACCGAGCAGCCTCGGGCTGTCGCGCACCGGTCCCACGATCACATGGTAACTGCCCGCCTCGGGGGTCATGAGGACCAGCGCGCCGCCGACCGGGGCGATGACCCCGACCCCCGGGCTGTTGCGGAGGTTGGCTGAGGTACCTGGTGCGAATAAGGATGCCGGCAGCGCCCGGCGCAGCAGCTCCGTCCCATCGGGTTTTACGACGAAGGTGCGGCTCAAGACGTCCGCGGGCAGACCCTGCAACCACTCGTGCAGGGCGTCCTGACCGCCGCCCTGGAAGGCGTGCGCTGCTTGCCCATAAAGCTGTCCGCGCTGGATCCAGGGTCGCTCCGTACGGTGCTTGGTCGCATTGACGGCCGCGGTGAGGGTGCCCACGAGTATCAGCGCGAGCGCCGCCCAGAATGCGAGGAAAATCCGCCAGTACAGCGAATGCACGCTAACCCCTTAGTCCCCCGCCCGGAGCCAGCGGCGGCGGACTTGAGCTCAGGGTCAGGGCATAGCCCGCACCGCGCACGCTCTGCACGTTGACGCGGTCGGTGTGGCGCTGCAGCTTGCGGCGCAGGTTGCTCACGTGGGTGTCGAGGCTGCGGTCCGTCGGCAGGAGTCGCCTTCCGAGGGCCTGCTGCATCAGTTCTTCGCGCGAGACGGTACGGGTGTCGGCACGCACCAAGAGTTCCAGGATCCGTAGTTCCGCGGAGGTCAGCTCGAGATCGTACTCCCCGAGCGCCGCGCGGCGCGCGCGCAGGTCAAGTGACAACGGGCCCCATTGGATCGGACCCTCGGAGGTCACAGCGTCGAGCGGGCGCCGGCGCAGCACCGCGCGGATGCGCGCGATGAGCTCGCGAGGACTGAACGGCTTTGCCAGGTAGTCGTCCGCCCCCATCTCCAGGCCCACGATGCGATCGACCTCCTCCCCGCGTGCGGTGAGCATGATCACCGGCACCCGGCTGAAGGCACGGATGCGCCGCAGCACCTCAAAACCGGACAGCTCCGGCAGCATGACATCCAGGACGACCAGATCCACCGGGATCCGGCCCAGCTCCTCCAGCGCCGCAGGCCCGGTGCCCATGCTCAGAGGGGCGAAGCCCTCGAGCGTGAGGTACTCGACCAGCATCGAGCACAGCTCCTGATCATCATCCACGATCAAAAGCGTCGGCCTGGATTCGGTGATCACGGCGGGTTGCATGGCAGAACGATACACGCGCCCCTGCTCAAGCGCATGCCGTCCGAGGCGTGCCCTTAGGTGGGATTCTCGAGGCTGAAGGCCTGGCGGTTGTCGTCGTAGGCGAACACTTCACCGTAGCGCCCCCAGCTGATGATGGTCCGCAAGGTCTGCTCGGCCGCTTCTTCGGCCATGTAGTCCTCGAGCTCATCAAAGAAGCGACTTTTGGGTGCCGTGTGACTGGCGCGTTCATCGAGCACCCGGCGGATGTGTGCGGCGAGCGGAACATACGTGATCAGGTGTTGCGCGAAGAGCTTCTTGCGCTCATCGAAGCCTCCCCGTGCGAATTGCAGCCCCGCGTCCGTAAGTTTCATGTCGCCTCCCTCCACTTCTGCGAATCGCAGCAGCTGCAGCGCCTCTGCGGCTGGGAAAAGGTCATCGACCTCCAGGTGTTGCTCCTCGGCGATCGCGGGCAGGTCGGCCTTGCCGCTGTGGGGTGGCTCATTCACGGCCTCAACCAGGCCGGTGAGAATGGTCGAAGAAACGTGCGTCAGCTGGGTTCCGATCCCGGTGCCCGGGAAGCGCTCGGCCTTGAGCCCGGGGCGCAGCTCGCCGCGCGGTCGGGCGGTCATCTCGACGTAGACCTGGTCGATGAAGGCCCGGAAACGGGGATCCTGGGTGTGCCGCGGCTGGGGCAGGTCGATCGGGATCTCGCTCACCACCCGCCCGGGATGGGTCGAGAAGATCAGGAGCCGATCGCACATCTGCACGGCCTCTTCGATGTTGTGGGTGACCAGCAGCACCGACTTGATCGGCAGCTGGCCCTCGCACCAGAGGTCCAGGAAGTCGGTGCGCAGCGTCTCGGCCGTGAGGACGTCCAGGGCGGAGAACGGCTCGTCCATCAGGAGGATGTTCGGGTGCACCACCAGCGCGCGCGCAAACCCGACGCGCTGGCGCATGCCGCCGGAGAGCTCACGCGGATACGCCGACTCGAAACCGTCCAGTCCGATCAGATCGATGGCCTTTAGTGCCCGCGCGCGCATCTCAGCATCCGGCGTCCCGAGCGCCTCGAGCCCGACCTGCACGTTCTCGAGCACGGTCAGCCAGGGGAAGAGCGCAAAGCTCTGGAATACCATCGCGATCCCAGCTGCCGGGGATACCACCGGCTGGCCGAGGTAGCTCACGACCCCGCTCGAGGGCGGATCGAGGCCGGCGATCGAGCGCAACAGCGTCGACTTGCCGGAACCAGAGCGGCCGAGGAGCCCGACGATTTCTCCGGGTCGCAGCGTGAGGTTCACGTTCTCGAGCACGACCAGCTCGTCCCCGTCGGGCTTGCGGAAGGACTTATTGACGCCCTGTACATCCAGGAGCGGCGCGAGGTTCAACGGTGCCACGGCATTCACGATCTTTTTCCCATCTGGCTTAGCTCATCCGGAACTTGCGCTCGGCGCGCGCGTACAGCGGCCGCCAGAAGAGGCGGTTGAGTACCACGACGAAGAGGCTCAAAACCACCGTTCCCAGGACCACGCGCTGGAAGTCGGCCGCCTCCGTCGCCGCATGAATGTACGCGCCCAGCCCGTGCGCCGTCACCGTCTGCTTACCCCAGGAGACGACCTCCGACACGATGCTGGCGTTCCAGGAACCGCCGGCAGCCGTAATGGCGCCGGTCACGTAGAACGGAAATATCGCCGGCAGCGCGAGCCGCTTCCACCACAGCCACCCCCGCACACCGAGGTTCTGGCCAACGTAGCGCAGCTCCGGGGAGATGGCCGAGGCGCCCACGATCACGTTAAAGAGGATGTACCACTGGGTGCCGAGGATCATGAGGGGGCTCAGCCATACGTCGGGGCTTAGCTTCAGGATCACGATGGCCGACACGACGAAGCCGAAGAACAGGTTGGCCGGAAATGCCGCGAGAAACTGCGCAATGGGCTGCGCGATGCTCGCAACCCGGGGCCGCATGCCCACCCACACCCCGATTGGTACCCAGATCAGGCTCGCGATCGCGATCAGTACCGCGACCCGCAGCAGCGTGATGAACCCGAACAGTACGACGCGGCCGATCTCACCGACCGGCACATCGCCGTGGACGAACGTCACCGTCTTCCACAGCGCCATGAGGCCGGCGGCAATCAGCGCCCCGAACCAGAGCGCATCACCGAAACGCTGCGGCCATCGTTTGACCGTTGAGGTTGATGTACCTGGCGGTGGCGGGCGCCGCGGCTTCATGCCCGCGCGCAGCAGGGCAGCGAACGCACGCCCGATGATGCCCAGGATCCGCGAGCGCCGCATCATCGTCAGTGCCCACGAGCTGTTGGGCGTCTGCCCCACTTCCTGTTCGAGCCGAAACCAATCGGCGCTCGCAATCAGCGGACGAAACAGCAGCTGGTCAAAGATCAGTATCACGACGAACATGGCGCCGATCGCCCAGCCGATCGCCGCGTAGTTGCGCTGATCGTTGGCGAGCGCGATGTAGGAACCCACCCCGGGAAGGGTCACCGTCGTACTGCCGACGCTGATCGCCTCCGAGGCCACCACGAAAAACCACCCGCCCGACATCGACAGCATCATGTTCCAGATGAGTGGCGGCATGGCAAACGGCACCTCGAGGCGCCAGAAGCGCATCCATGGACTGAACTGGAAGTTGCGTGCCGCCTCTTCCATCTCATCGGGAATGCTGCGCAACGAGTGGTAGAAGCTGAATGCCATGTTCCAGGCCTGACTGGTGAAGATCAGGAAGATCGCCGCCATTTCCGCGCCGGCCACGCGCCCGGGCGTCAGCTGCAGGAAGAACAGGACGAAGATGGAGAAGCTCAGGATCGGCACCGACTGCAGAAAATCCAGCAGCGGCACGAGCAAGACTTCCGCCCGCCGGCTCTTGGCGGCGAGCGTCGCGTAGGTGAACGTGAAGAGGAGCGAAAA
Organism: uncultured Pseudomonadota bacterium; assembly: GCA_963806375.1. Lineage (GTDB taxonomy): Bacteria > Pseudomonadota > Gammaproteobacteria > Steroidobacterales > Steroidobacteraceae > 13-2-20CM-66-19. The sequence goes on along the minus strand of CAWDXW010000002.1, from coordinate 40,676 downwards.
CACCAGCGCGATGAGCATGCGCAGACCGGTGCGCAGTGAGTAACCAATGAGGGCAGACGGTGCGAGCGAGATGGGCGTCGCCTCCAGGTGCGCCAGCGAGCCCGTCAGGCCATGCGCGGCCTGCGCGAAGTACACGAAGAAGGCAAATACCAGGACGAAGGCGAGCACGTCCCAGCCGCCGGGGACGTACCGGTGGCGCAATACGGAGATTGGCAGCCGACTGAGGAGCATTCGCCGGAGTTTGCCCGAATGATGCAACGTTTGGCACCGCGCGGGCCTCTTTTCGCGAACCGCACCGGGGTGCCGCGCCGTGCAAACAGGAGGCTGCTGTCGTAGGATAGATCCCTATGAAAAAGCCTATTGTCAGTGCGTTTGGCGCCGCCCTCCTCGCGCTGGGCCTGACTCATGCCGCCAGTGCTCGGGCCGCGGATGAGGGTCTGGGGACCACCATCAAGGAAGATGCGAAGAGTGCCGGCCACAGCATCGCGGAAGCCTCCCGCGAGGTCGGGCACAGTATCGCCGACGCCTCGCGGAAAGTTGGGCATACGGTCGCCGATGACTCCAAGAAGGCGGCCCATGCGGTTGCCGACACGTCCAAGAAAGTGGGCAAGGACATCAGCGAGGGCACCCATAAGGCCGTCGCTGGCGACGAGTCCAAACCTAAGGGCTGACGCACCAGCGTGCAGCGGATGCGCGCCCACGCGGGCCTTAACCTGGCGTACGTCTGCCGTGCCGATGACGCACGATGGGACGACGTCCTGGGTATAGCCACTTTTCACGGCACCCCGGCGGCGATCGATTGGCGCCGCCGGCATCCCCATGGCGCAGATCCATACTCCAGTCCTTGCATCCGATACGCCGCTGTACGAAATCTGGAGCTCCGGCGACCCGGCCGAGTCCGGGGAACAAGGCCGCGTGCGGTTCCGGCGTACGCAAGAATTGCTTTTCGGCTGCATCGCCATTTCGGAACAGGACTTCGCTGAACCGGCGGGCCACCGCGCGCCGGCGACCTCCGCCCTTTATCGGGCAACCGCCCAGGCGTACCAGGATATCTGCGCGACCCTCGAGAGCCAGGGGTATCCCCATCTGCTGCGCATCTGGAATTACCTTCCCGACATCAATGGCGACTCGCAGGGCACCGAGCGCTACCGGCAGTTCAATACCGCGCGGCGACACACGCTGCGTGCCTGCGGCCGCGCAGTCGCCGGCAGCGTGCCGGCAGCGTCCGCGCTCGGGGCCGCCAGCGAAAGTCCGCTGGTGATCTACTTCCTCGCCGGACGGGTTGCCCCGGTATTTGTCGAAAATCCCCGGCAGGTAAGTGCCTACCATTATCCGCAGCAGTACGGCACACACAGTCCCGCATTCTCACGCGCTGCCCTACTGCGCCAGAGCGGGCAGCGTGACGCTGTTCATTTCGGGCACTGCAAGTATCGTGGGGCATCGCTCGCTGCACATCGGCGACACCGCCGCGCAGACCCGCGAAACCCTCACCAATATCGAGGCCCTGCTCGGCGAAGCCAACCGGCTCGCGGGCGGCGCGCACTTCGATCTTGATGGCGCTCGCGTACAAGGTCTACGTGCGCAGGCCCGTCGGATCTGCCGGTGATCCAGGCGCAGTTGGCGTCGCGTCTCGGCCCAAAGGCGCAGATCATCTATCTGCGGGCCGACATCTGCCGTCAGGATCTTCTGGTCGAGATCGAAGCGACGGGAATCCGGACCCTCGAGGACTGAATAGCTACGCGCAAGCTTGTCCTCGAAACCCCCGCAGGTTCCAGTCGGTTAGCCCGCCGCGCGGTATGATTCGGAGCGCGGACCGCCAGTAGGCGTCAAAGTCAACACCTGCTTGTCGGGTTCTGCGTCTTCCCGGTAGTGAAATCTATCGCCACAAATCCCCACCGGCCCGATGGAGCTCAATCTCTGCAACAATGGCACACCTTCGATGCCCGCCATTTCCTGGCGATCGGGCCACACTTGAGCTCGGCACCACAGCGCAGCGCCGTTCACGGCCCTATAAGCTCGGACAGCAGCGGCCGCGCATGCCTGTCACCGGGACGGCCGACCGACACCGGGGCTTTCGGCCGAAGCAACTTCTTGCGTGCCGTGGATAATCGGGTAATCCGACCGTCAACCGGCAAGGACGAATGACGCCCTCGAGCACTCATCTCGTGCTTATTCCAAGCTACAACCCGGGCGAAAAGGGAATCGAAACAGTGCACGCGGCGCGCGAGTTTTGGGCTCCCGTATGGGTAGTAGTGGACGGTAGCAACGACGGTACACCGGAAAGGCTTCTAAAGATCTCTCAGACCGATCCTCAAGTCCGCGTTCTCATGCGTGCCAAGAACGGAGGCAAGGGCGCGGCGCTGTTTGACGGACTCCTGGAGGCGCAGCGTGCCGGTTTCACGCACGCCCTCACGATGGATTCGGACGGACAGCACCCGGCGCAGTGCATTCCCACGATTTATGGCGGCCTCCGCAGCCAGCCCGCAAACCATGGTGCTAGGGGTCCCGGTGTTCGACGGCAGCGCCCCGGCCGTGCGCGTAAGGGGCCGTCGCATTTCCAACTGGGCGGCAAGAGTCGAGACGCTGGGAGCTGGGATTCAGGACTCCCTGTTCGGATTTCGTGTGTACCCGATCGCGCCCCTCGTAGCGGTGATGCGCCAGACGCGGTGGATGCGGCGCTACGACTTCGACGCGGAAGCGGTCGTGCGCCTGAGCTGGCGCGGCGTGCCCGCAACCAATCTTCCAGCTCCTGTGCGGTACTTCTCAGCCTCTGAGGGCGGCGTTTCCCATTTTCGCTACTCGCGCGACAACGTTCTACTGACTTCGATGTACTTTCGACTGCTCCCCTGTTTCCTTCTACGGCTGCCGCGCCTGATCGCACGGCGCAGGATTCCTAAGCCCCCCAGCAACCCGTAGCTACTGAAGAAACGAAGCCTTTGCTTCTTCCCGGAGTTGATTGCACGGCACAAACTGCTCTCGATGCCTTTGGAGTGACGGAGCTAGCCTGTCTGTTCCTTCCGGACTTTCGTTGTTGACGCCACTCACGCTGCCGACTTCGATGCACACAGAGGTCAGCGAGGGACTCAAGACTTCCAAAACCTTCGGGATCTCGAGGTTCGGAGAAAATAGGCTTAATTGTGGTCTGCGGTCATCATAAGTGAGTCCCGTAAGATCCACGATCGTCTCAAAGACATTCGAAGTTGCGTACTACGATGGGAATTCACCTCCAGGTTCCGTGTCAGATCCCCGTACTCAGACCGGAACGCCGGCGACAGCCACACGACAAGTGGAATTTCGATTTCAATAACAGATGGCGCCGGAAATCCATGTCCTCTTAAATTAGGCTCATTCGCATCGTACAAACGTTCACCATGATCCGAAAAGTACAGGACGGCCGAAATGTCTCCAAGAGCCGCGACCTCCTCGATAATCGACGCGAGAATAAAATCTGTATAACGGACGCTATTATCGTATTGATCCACGGCTTCCGCCTGTCGCGCCGTGAGAGATCGCCGAAGACTCATCGCATTGTGAAATATATCAAAGCCACTTGGATATCGTTCTCTGTAGGTCTCATGACTACCAGCCATATGCAAGAAAATCACCCGTTTTTCGGCGGAGTCATTGCTTCGTGCTAACGCCTTCGATAAACGAGGTAGCAAATTGGAATCAAACGGGTCCTTGAGCGTATGAGGATTCGATGAGTAGTCATTCGCAAACGAAGTTGAATTTGCCTCGAGAGCTATCGACGTTATTCGGTTTTCTGCACCCCCGAAGTGCTCCTGATTAGATATCCAATCTACCGAACAGCCCCCTTGACGAAGGAGACTGACGATCCATTTTTCTTGGGCCGCGACGTCCCAGGTCGTTGGGCTTGCACGAGTCAACGCTAAAGTTACGCTGTAGATTGTCAGATTGGCGTTCGAAGTTGCATTGTCGAATAAGACAAGGTCGCGCCTCATCTCCTGCAAGCGGGGAGTAGTTACGCGACCGTAGCCATACAATGACCATTCTCTTCGTCGCGAGGACTCCCCAACCACAATTACATACGTTTCCGGTCGATGACTGCTACTCAACCTTGCAACATGGACGTTTCGAAAGTGAAATTGAGAGCGTGCGATAAATTCCCTTCGCGTCTCAAGTTTGCCTGCGGCGATAATTCGCGCCGAGAGCACGAGGTCAAGCGGAAATACCTCTCGCGCCAGGTCCTTTAATGCGTAGCGAAGATTTCCGCGCTGTTCGCCAAGTTGGCTACCGGTGACGACAACCCAGATTGACAATAGGGATACAGCAAACAAGCCAGTGCCTACACAAACGGTTCGCGAAAATGGGTTTTCCGTCCACCAAGAAGAAACTGCTGAATAGAGGGCGACAAGTAAAAATAACCCCAGAATAATTGTTATCCACAGATGATCGTGTAGAAGCTCCATGGCCTCGGATGCTGTAGTGGATGTGACGGACAGCAGCACGCCGGGAGAAATGGCCCCCCGATATAGCACCCGATAGAATATCGCGATGGGCGCGAGCAGGATGAATGAGTGCAGTGCCAGACGTGTTAAGCGAAAGCGGTAAAGAATCTGAGCTACAAAGAGTGTCGTGATAGTAACTGCGACCGTAGCGAACGCTGCCTGGACGCTGTCAGCAAAGATGAGCGTGAGTGCTGCCGGTGCACAAAGCGCCAAGAGCGCGAAAAGCGGAGGGAATCGCCAGGTAATCCTTCTATGGACTTGAGTAGTGCTCGTGTTCATCGGAGCTTTTGCTGCACATATGGAATGCCGCTATCGATCGTGCGACGCTCAAGCGGTGGCACGGCACCAGGGAGGAAAAAGCATTCTGTATTTGTCATAGCGATTGCTAATCAAACCCGCACATATGATGTCGTCGAAGGTTCCCTCGTCGCTCTCGAGATTCGGAAAGCTACGTCACGGCGGAGAAGAGCGCGAGAAATGCCTCGTTCGCTGCCGGCCTAGAGAACCGCTCAACATCGCTTTCAGCCGGACATATCAATTTTCCGATTAAGACGTGACGGTTATACAGACTGAGAAGAACCTCCGTTAGAGCCCCGAAGTTAGACGGATCGACCTGGTTGACCCCCGGGATCCCGGCTACCAGACGCGCGGTCTCGCAATCATTTTCGCATGCAACGAGAATCTCCCGTCCACTAGCAAGATGCTCATAAGTCTTCGCAGGGACAGACAGGTGCTGGCCCTGTGCGAAATTCAAGAGGACGGTCGACTCCTCCACAGCTGCGGCAAGGACCTCGGAGCCCTGAGGAGGAAGGAGCCTCATCACACGACCGCAGGCGCGCTCTGCGACCCACTGGGTCAAGGACTTGTCGGCGTAAGAATCTACCCTTCCCATGAACGTCACTCTGATACGCGTCGAATCGACCTCCGGACGTGATAGCAGCCACTCGAGCGCCGCAAGAAAGGGAAACGGATCGCGGCCCACATACAGCTCTCCCGCAAACAGGATTGTTAGACGTCCGTTCGTGCTCTGCATACTAGGGATGACGGAACCATCATAGCCGTTGCGAATCACGTGGACTTTGCCTTGCAGACCTTCATCTCTTTCCACCAACAAGTTGGCTACCGTCTCTCCGGTCGACGTCACGGCCGCAGCGCTGCGAAGAACGACACGTTCCAGGCGACGCAAGAGTCGAAGTTCAAGCCTTCGTGTCGAGAATGCCGAAGCTACATAGTCGGACCACGGATCACGCAGATCAGCGACGAACGGAATCTGTAATCTCCAGGCGGCATATCCAGCCGCCACCAAAGCGCTGTGGGGAGGACCTGAGGCGAAGATCATTTCAGCACCATTTACTGCCCCAGCGCGGACTGCAGCGCGAGCGGCCCGCCACGCCCACGTCTTGTACTCATCCACAACGTAGATCGTCCGAAAATACCACTCGCGGACACGACCGGTCATTGACAGCCGGTCTGGGAACCAATTTGGCTCAATATCATGACTTGCAGACGATACGACTTTTGACTTAAAGCGTCGCTTTAACGCAACCAGAGCATCGAGCAGTGTTCTTCCTGGCTGCTTCACAGGTACAGCAAAAACGCCGGGGAGGAGCTCCGTGCCAGCCTCAATCGAACGATTGTCGAAGGCACTCACGACGATAACGCGCACGCCTCGACTTGCCAGATACCGCGCTAAAGCTGTGGTCCGACGCGCACCGATCTCATTCGATGGATAGAAGTGATAAGAAAGGATCAGAATTGTCGACAGTTTCAGATTCACTTCTCCGCTTTTCTAGACCTGCACATTAGTGTGAACTTGCGATCACGGGCAGCCGAGACAAGGAAGAGGAAATCCGCGCAGGCATGGAATTTGTGCTCCTCATGTACCCGATCACGCCTTGCCGGCCAGCAATTCGTAACCGAACTGATCGGGGCTCGCGAACCACTCGGCGATTCCGATGCGATTAAGTTCAAAAGGATCTGGTCGACCCGCATTAACTCCGCCATAACACGACAAGCAACAAGAAAATCCCGCCTCTCGAATTAGGGCCCTCGATCGGATTGACATGTGCTCGCGACCGCCGAAGGGATAGGCGAATAAGTACAATTCGGTGCCGAGTTCTTCCAACAACTTCTTCTTGGAACACGTGAGTTCGCCCCGAACCGTTTCGGAGTCTGCCACGCCCATATCGATGTGAGTGTCTGTGTGATTGCCTATTTCGAACCCAAGATCACGCAACTGCCGTACATGATCCCAGCTCATCCAACCGGGATACCTCGGCAAATCTCTATCCCAGCGCGGGACTACTTGAGAACCGATAAATCCTGTCGTGACAAAAAAAGTGGCTGGCAAATGCAACCGCTGCAGGATCGGTGCCGCAATTTGGATGTTGTCTAAATATCCGTCGTCGAATGTGATCGAAAGAGTGCCACCGACATCACCGCCGGCATGGCATAACCGGACTTGCTCGGAAAGCGGTAAGACACGGAAGTACTTCGCAAAGAACCTGCAAAATGCCTCAAACTTAGCGGGACTGCAGGTTAATCCATCTGCATCAAGCTCGTCATTAACCCGATGAAACGCTACGATTGTCATCTGCGAACGAAAGCGACGCTCATAACCCCCAGTCAGGCCCACAACTCGCCCGAGGGCATCCTTAACTCGTCTGCGAATGCCAGCCATTACAGCACATCTTCATAAACGGGCGTTCGTAGAGGAACGGCACGGAACTCCGGCTTTTGGCTGCCGATCTGACACACGGCAATGCATGCCGGGAACGGGGACGCAGCGAAAATCTCGATTTCCCATTGCGCGGTGCAACGGCACATTCCGCGACCAGGCAACCTACGCTCACTACCGCCAGTTGTTTGCTCAGCGGACAGGTGCTAACTCGCACCCGGATCCGATTCATTGCAACCGCTCCATAATAGTACGAATGTAATATGAGATCATCTGATCGGCGTGAAGGTACTTATCGAAGTAGTCGCGTCCGGCGGCTGCAATGCCATTCCGCTCCTGCTCATTCTCAATATAAAAGCGGACCTTTTCCCGTAGGTTACTTAGGTCATCCGCAATCTCCACGTAATGCTTCCCGGGCACTAACGGTACGTGCAGTTCTGTTGCAAATCGAACTGAAATCATGCATGTCCCGAGGCCCAGGAATTCCGGAACGCGGTGCGTGAAGGGGCCATTTCCAGGTAACTGAAGGCCTAGTCGCGCAGCGGCGATTTCACGCAAGAAACGGCTGTAGCGAACCTTGCCGCTGTTGCCAACAAAAGTGATATCCGCACTGTCGCTTAAGATTCCGATAGCCCGTCGCCGTATGTCCGCTTGGAACTCAAAACCGAATCGACCCACAATATCGAATTTTGGCAACCTGTTGCCGCGCTGCCTGAACGGCATGTAGTAGTGATAATAGCGCCGACTGGTAACGGGGTAGCCGCCGGGTACGACTCGTGGATCGGGATAGCCACCCGAGCGATACTGGCATTTGATATACAGGTCACACTGTGCCAGCGCAGATTCGTTGATAAAGTTATGGTAGTCGGAACAGTCAAGCGCCAGGAAGCTGGTTCTCCCATTGACGATGCACCTTAGCATCACGACGCCCTTGTGAACTTGGGGCGTAGGTTCCTCGCGAAGTATGCCCAGTCTTTGGAAGCCGTCTTTGATTGTTTCTACAATTACCGAACCCGGCGGCCACTGGTACTTTGTCGGCCATACAATCGCAAGGCTTGCCAATTCCTCAGGCGAAACGGGCCAGGTCAAGGATTCGACTTGATGGGCCGCGCTGAGCCGATATGGTATTTCCAATATACGATCGAGAATTTCTAATTGACGCATCTGCATGGCTCTGGGGTGTCCGAGTGGTGAAAACTACGTGACGAATTCCTGGACGTCAGAACTTCGGCAGATTTAAAAAACCTTGCCACAGTCCCTTCAGCCGGGGATAGCGAATGTCCGAGCAGTGTGTAAGTCAATAAAATCGCATCACCGTACTAGGCTCGCCGGCGTACGGGCTGGCTGCGTCGCGGGTGGCTACCCCTTCAATCCGTCCAAAGGTCATCACATCTATGCTTTAACATAAGCCACTGTTTTTGCCAGTTTTCCCGGTTTATTCGCTGGAATAAAAAGCTCGCACAGCCATCAACGCTCCAGTTCTCACGTGAACGTTCATAGTAGCGCCGTTATCAATAGCCGCGGTAAAGGGACTAGTGAATTCCGCTAGGTCGTCGCGGATTTTTCGCTTCGAAACTGTCTAGTATTAATTCTAGGTGATTGTACGAAGGGCAGCGCGCCATCGAGAACTGAGCGCAATTGGGAGTGAAGAATTTGAGCAACGAAGACAGCCCGGAGCGGCTCGCCAGCGAGGCGGCATTTCAAGATCAGCGAATGCGCCAAGCGTTAGAAGGTAAGTCCGAATTCCGGGACAGATTCTACTTCGTCAATCGGGTTGCGCTTGAAAAGTATGATGGTTTCCACAAGCACCTCACGGGGCGCCGGGTGGTCGTTGTTGGGTGTAGTGACGGTATGGTTACAATTCTCGCGCGCCAACGTGTACACGTAGAAGGAACCGATATTTCTGCGGTGTCTCTCGAGAAGCTGCAGCGCTCCATTGTCAAGGAGAAACTGACTGAGTTCGCGTCAACTCATTTGATGAACGCGGAGAACTTGGAGTACTCGGATGCTTCGATAGACGTAATCACATGCTCCGGCGTGCTTCACCACATTGATAGTGAGAAAGCGTTGCGTTCTTGGGCACGTTGCCTAAAACAGGACGGGGCGATATTCCTATTCGAACCTTTAGCCTTTCATCCCGTCGCTGCTTTCTTCCGGATGCTCACGCCTGGTATGCGCACGCCCGACGAACACCCTCTGCGAACGCGCGATTTTGAACTAATGCATCGGTACTTCGGTTTGGTCGATCGAAACGATTACGGTCTTACAACGCCCCTCTGCGCCGCACTCGCGGTCGTTCCAGGGTTACGGGGCGTTGCTAGATCGTTATTACCGACGTTTGAGGCCATCGATTCCGTGCTACTTAGAGCTCTGCCGTTCCTACGGGCGATCTGTTGGCTAACCGTGATACGGTTAGCGCGGCCCCAAGCACCCAGGCCATAACACGTTTCGTTGCGTGGACAATTGCGTGAGCTAGAACCTATCTCAAAATTCGCGAAACATGTATAAGAACGAGTAAAATTTATGCATGCTACGCGTAACCGACGAACAGTGGGATCTGATCCGGAAGCATTTTCCGGAGGAGCATATTCCCGACGATCGTCCTGGACGCAAACCGATTCCGGCGCGCAAAGTGCTCGAGGCGGTGCTGTGGATTCTCAATACCGGCGCTCAGTGGCACATGCTTCCGCAGTCCTACCCGAACTACAAGACGGTGCATCGCCGATTTCAGCAGTGGTGCGAGAACGAAGTGATTCGCGCGGCGCTGACCGATCTGGCGAATACGCTGCGACGAGCAAGGCGCGATCGATGAATCGGAGTGCTATATCGATGCCACGTTCGCATCGGCGAAGGGCGGCGGGGATGAGATTGGGCCGACGAGGCGCGGAAAAGGCGTGAAAATCATGGCGATTGTGGATCGTCACGGATTGCCGCTCGCCGTCACCACGCACGCTGCGAACCATCATGAGGTCACGCTCGTGCAGCTGACTTTCGACTTCTACATGATTGAAGCGAAGCCGGACAACCTGATCGGCGACAAAGCGCTACGACAGCGACAAGCTGGACGCGCAACTGCGCGCCGCAGGGTGTCGAAGATGATCTCGCCGCATCGCTCGAACCGGATCAAGAAGAAGACCCAAGACGGTCGTCGCCTGCGCCGCTACGAGCGACGTTGGATCGTCGAGCGCTTCTTCGCTTGGATGCAATGGCAACGTCGGCTCCTCGTTCGCTGGGAATACTACTCGACCAATTTCCTCGGCTTCGTGCAACTCGCAGCCCTTTGCATCCTGCTCAAGCAATTTTGAGATAGGTTCTAGTCCTTTGGGTTCCTGCGAGCGTCTGCATCTACCACTCCGTTGGTGCGTCAATAGTTCGGATGTACTGCGCGGGATTTCCGGCCACAACGGTTAACTCGGGAACGTCTTTGGTAACCACGGCACCCGAAGCTACCACCGCGCCTCGGCCAATCGTTACATTCTTTAAAATTATGGCTTTGCTTCCGATCCAGGCGTAGTCGCCAATACGAACGGGCCCATATCCGCCTTCCTTTGGACGTTGCCCTGCCGCGCGCTCCAGCGGATCTAGCGGGTGCCCATCGTAGCCGTTGATAAGGACGTGATTGGCGATCAATACGTGTTTGCCGATCTCGATCTCACTTCCCAAAAACAGTTCAACTGCAAAGCCGATGTAGCTGTCGTCGCCCACCCTCAGCGTCTTCGGCGTTTCGTCTCCGCAGGCGAACCAGACCTGCTTTCCGGACAACGTCACACGATCACCCAGCTCAATAACGAGATTACCAAAAATCTTAGGAATGTCCTCGTACAGCACCAAGCCCTTGCCGGCGCTGCGCGCTTGGCGCCGCAATAACGGCGTGTAGTAGATCTTGGATGTCAAGTGCCGAAGCGCGCCCTTTCGAAAGCGCCTCTCGGCGGCGAGAACATCGTGCAAAAACGGAATAATTGGAAAATCAGCCGTTAGGACTTTCTTGGCGGTTTTGTAGCCCAGCCTCTGGAGGGGAGTTTCGCGGCGACGGATCCAGTAGTGAAGCGACATTAGGATTCCTCAGCCTCCCGATCTGCCAAAGCCATCACGGCCATGCAGATGCCAAAGGTAACCCATAAGATCGTTGCGTACGTCATTGACAAGAAAAAGCCGGCCACTGCGTTACCCACTAGCGATAGCTGCAGAACTCGCGCAAATACCATCCGTTCCTTTTGCTCATCGGAGACATTTTTTCGCTCACCCAACCTCATACGTGCACGCCCTAAGCCTCGCCAAGAAAGAACATACATGCGAACGAAGAAGACAAACCCAAGTATTCCCAATTCGACCGCCGCCTCCAAATAACTGTTGTGCGCCGCCATCATCCGGCCGCCGTAACGGTAATCAACCATTGGGAACGCCCCCGGACCATATCCGTAGGGGCGATTTAAGGCGGCCTGAAAGCCACGCGACCAAATCTGCCCCCTACTTTTATCGTTATTTGGATCCAGATTGTAGTCGTTGCTCAGATTGAGGACGGTTGCAAACCTATCTCGCGCGTCCTGGGGAAGCTGTGTCCAGAGGATGGCGCCAAGCACGCATACTCCAAGCAGCCACAAGAACTTCCTATTGCGCCTGTTACCCTCGGTGACTCGAATTCGCATGATACAAGCGAGCAGTATGACCACGACCAACCCAAGGAAGCCTCCTCTTGACTGAGTCAGCAACATCGCGCCGAGCATTACTGAACCCATGCCCACATAGATAAGTCGCCTCGCGGTTGTTCTGGCGCTAATAAAGAATCCAATGACCAGAGGCAACACAGTTACCAACACATACGCGAGATCGTTAGGGTCGTACATGGTATTCGCTTGTGCCCGCCCTCCTCCGTACCCTGACACAGCCGACCGGGCCAGGATCAGTCCGGAAAGTACAAGAACGAGCAAAGTTCCGCGTATCGTTTTCCAAGAGCGAGACATCATGTAGGCGATCGTCATCCCGGCAAGTAGAGTCGGAAACTGGAGCAACAGAAACTCGCGACTCGCTCCCTTCCAATAAGATATCGGCGTCAACAGAAGGGCCAGGATCGCCAGAAACATTGCCGTCCGCGCAAGTGGTCTAGTAGCAGGAGTATTGCCCGGCATCAACTTCCAGTTTCGAATGAGTACGAGAAGCGTCAGGCCCAACGTGACCTTCCCAATCGGCAACGACTCCAGCCCTGGGATCAGTTCACCCAGCCGACCGACCGCAATAAGGATAAATGCCCAGAAGCAATACTCAAGCATACCGAGGGCTGCGAAAGTCCGCGGAGAAGGAGGGATCTGCATTGCCGACTTCACGTGGTGCGTACCTGTGTTTGCCTTCGAGTCACTCGGTATCGCACGGCGCCTTCGTTTCGCACATCATCTGCTACGCGAGGCGACATCACGAGCAAAGCTGAGCATCTCCCTTGCCGCACCGCGGGACAAAAACCACAGAGTCGTAATGAACACGGTGGCTCCTAAGGGCACGGCTATCGCTGTGTGCACCAGAGGCGGCATCGCATTAAGCCAAATCTTGCTCACCCCAATCGTAACCACGCCCATCGTCACCGCGGAGATTGCGGACGGCGATACCGCGACAAACATGTCACGCAGCGTGATGTTCAACGCGCTTCGAACCAGCGACGCATTGAACACGTAGACGATCGGAAAGGCGATGGCCCACCCCGCAGCGACACCAGACACCCCCCAGTGGCATCCTACTAGGACACCACTTGGGATCACTAGGATCGCAAGAAGAAGTGACTTGATGTTGACGTCTTGACGACCGATGGCAGTCACCGCGGCAGCGGTAAACGAATTCAGCATACGAAGTGGCATCGAGATGCACAAAAGCTGAATCACGATTACAGATGCGATCCACTTGACCCCGATCACGAGGCGCACAAGGGGCTCGCTCACAACTGCGAGCCCCCAAAATACCGGAAACGCATACGCGGCTCCCAGACGCAGAATCTTCAGGTAACCGGCGCGTACACGAGAAAGATCATCTTGCACCAGGGAAAACGCGGGCAGCGCAACAGAGTTTATGATCCCCATCGCGCGTTCGAGAGGTATGTTAGTCAGTTGTCTCCCGACCGCGTAGATGCCCAACTCAGCTGCGCCCAAGAAGCGTCCTACGACGAAACTGTCGATCTGCATGTACCAATACCAAAGGGTTCGCTCCAACAGTACCAACCCCGAGAACCCAGCGAGATGGCGCAGCTTTGAGAATTGTAATCGCGGTGTGCGAATGGACGAGCTGTAAAGATTGAGCAGAATTGTTCGCGAGACTGTTAGTACAACCGTTCCTACGATCAAACTCCACTCACCACCACCGTTTAGGGCCAGGAGCAGCGTTCCAGCGGCTCCCATAACAGAGGCGACCACATCTGTAATACCCAGTTGCTTGAACCGCATATCCATGGAAAGGCGAGCTTGAGGGATAACGGCGAACGACATCGTCAGAAACTGAATTGAAATGAACCGTATAAGCGGCACGACTCGCGGTTCCTTTGTCAGAACCCCGAACACCGGCGCGGCTAGAAACAACCCAAGCGTAAAGACCGCTCCCATTAGTAGAAGAGCCCCAAAAACGTGCCGCAGCGTCTCTTCGTCTCGGGTTTGCCAACGAATGAGAGTGACACTAAATCCGAGTTCGTTAAGCAACGCGAGAAAATTCGCAAAGATTCCGGCTAATGCCGCGAGTCCGAAATCTGTAGGCGATATAAGCCTGATGACGAAGAACGTGTTGGCCCAGGTGAGGGCTTGAGCCAAGGCGCGGGAAATCGTGACCCATTTGAGGCCACTGGTGACCGAGCGATTGATGCTATTCACGACTTCGAGCGCGCACGGGGCTAGATTGCGTACTTACGCGTGGCTGGGACTTTTGATTCGGGATTTTCAAATGCGCTGCGAGTCAGGCAAGGCATTTAGGTAAAGAGCTGATATTACTTGAAATATTAACCACGAAAATGCAACGGATGATCTTTGTGTATTATGCTTTTGTTCATATCTGACTAATCTTCGGCCCATTTACAATTGGGGATTGGGCAGCAGTTAACACTTCCTGTCTGCTAAGCTGAGATTCGGTGCTTGGCGGCGTATTTAAAGAATAAGAATAGTTCGTCCCTATGGCCACAACCATCCTGTGGATCTGTTGCGGACTGCTCGCGTACGTGTACGTACTCTACCCACGCTTGGTGGCCACTTTGGCCAAACGGTATGGCGTGCAGGTCAACCGCGGCACCACGCTCCCTAGCGTCACTCTCATTGTTACCGCGTATAATGAGCAGGAATGTATTGGGCAAAACTCGATAACCTCACAAGCCTGGATTACCCACCGAGGCTTATAAATATCGTAGTCGCATCCGACGCTTCATCGGATGCCACTGAGAAAATCGCTGCGACTTACGACCCGCCGCGGGTTGCGGTGTTGCGAGTTGAGGGTCGTCAGGGAAAAACCGCCTGTCAAAATGCTGCGGCGGCAGCCGCTGCGGGCGATCTTCTAGTGTTCACGGACGCGACCACGAAGCTGCATCCGGGGGCGCTGAAAGCACTTGTCGAGAACTTTTCCGACCCAAGCGTTGGCTGCGTCGGCGGCAGACTGGTGTACATCACAGACGTTGATAACTTGACCGGTTGTGGTGGAGAGGCCTACTGGAGTTATGAGTTGCGCCTGCGGGCTGCAGAGAGCTTGCTGGGGTCGCTAATCGGGGTGAGCGGCTGTCTATACGCCGTACGCAAGCGCGCATACCGCCCGATCGATCCGGACCTCATCAGCGACTTTGTAATAGCCATGAGAATGCGAGAACAAGGTTTGCGAACGGTATTGGCGACCGACGCTGTCTGCTTTGAAGAAACCCTGAATCGTGGGGGCCCGGAGCTGGCAATGCGCGTACGCGTTGCGATACGAAGCCTCAACGCATTGGTTCGCGAGCGCCGCTTTCTAAGCCCACAAAAGTACGGTTGTTTCACCTGGCAATTGTGGTCCGACAAAGTACTTCGCTATGCGTCACCTTTGCTTTGGATCGGTGCTCTCGGAGCAAATATCGCCCTGGCTCGTGAAATCCTTTTTACCCCTCCTTCTCGCCAGCCAATTTGCCGTAATAGGCGCAGGTGCGGCTGGATTCTGCTCTTAGGGAGCGCGTCGCGACTTGGGAGTTCTTGGCCGCCCGTATTATCTCCTTCTGACCAATGCTGCTTCTCTCATCGCAACACTCCGATACTTGTGCGGTGAACGCATGGTGACGTGGAAACCGATTCGTTGACGAACTCTAGAGTGCGTGCCTTGGTCTCTGCTCCTGCTCAGCTTGTCTTTGAATTCCCCCGCCGATCTCTACTTCGGTAAGTGCCTCATTCGCAACCTCCTGAGCGATACTATTCGCGGGTATCACCTCAGCGTCACGACTTGGGGGGACACACTGCTTCTTCCGTTCCGGACCAAGCTAAGTTTTTCAGCTCGAAATTGCTGAAAAACCAGCAAATCACAGGCCTCCTCGTGATAGTTCGGCTCCTTCCAAGCCTGCGACGCGACTCAAGTCGTGGTGACGAAGTTCACAGATGCATCCCGAGGATTCTCGTCTAACGCTCATCTCTGGCGCGGTTTGGCGACAAATTGAAACTGGACCCAGTCCATCGATACATTGCATAGTGCAAGCTTGCTCCTATGAATCAGGCGGAGATGTCATGAAAAACCGAGAGTTGAAAATTGTCGATAGCGCTCATTTCTAGACGTGAGCTAGTTCGGGCCGGCACTTTCCTGATTCCCACCGCCGTAGGAGCACCATGGATTTTCAGTCGCCTACGCTAGCAGCGACCGCCAACTTTTGACTACTACATTTCACCCAGCGGGTCGGATGACAATGCGGGGACTCAGGCGAGTCCATGGGCTATTACTGCGATCAATTCAAAGCGTGCTACGTACAAAGGCAAAAGAGTTGGCCTTGTAGATGGTACGTACAACATTCAGATCGCTGATTCAGGCTGGAAGCGGCGACGGCTATGCATGCGCGTTAAGCATGAACGGGGCAGGTGGCACCAGCGGGTCTCCCACCATAATCCAGGCGATTAACCAAGGTTCTGCGATCATCGATTGCGGATTACCGTCGGTGAATACTGTCGCTCTTGGTACTTCCGACGGAAGCACCGGCTACATTACGATAGACGGTCTGAAGATTATTAATGGCGGATCCAAGACTATTCACTTCGGCCTCTACACTGGGGCGAACCTCAATATCCCTGGGTGGGTTATCCAGAACTGCGAAATCACCGGGCAAAATTGCAATAACGTCGGTCACGGCGTGACGGCCGGTAACTACGCTTGCGTAGAGATTCAGGGTGGAATTGGCGCTATCATTCGCAATAATTACTTCCACGACAATATTGGAAATGCTGGCCCTACAAACGGTAATCACTTCACCTCTACTGTACAGTGGTTTTGCGGTAACACGCTCTATGAGAGCAACACGTGCATTGGCCCCGGCTTCTACGGTAAAGAAGGTGGGAACTACGGCACGACGATTCGCTATAACTTTGTAGATAACACTGGTTGGACGCAGGTGGATGGAATGGAGGATTTCGTCAGGAGTTACGGATACGGCCACGGGGTTCCCAACGACAATTCACCACAACGTGTTTAAGAATCTGATGAACGATATGCGGCCCACGTTGAGTGAGACGACATTCCTCCCCGACCCGCTTTTTTGTTTCAACAATACCTTCATCGGCCTCGCCGGCGGGCAGAGCTGCGGGCCGCTCATCAACGTTGTTCCGGGCGGCGCGTCTTACTACAACAACATTCACGCGATGGCGGCGAGCGGTGATGTGCAGTTCGCCGCTATCAACGTAAACGGCCCAAAAGTCTGGGACTACAACTTATATTACTCAACTGGCTCTTATATCTACGGCTACTTCGCTACTGTCGGCACCCAAGTCCGCAGTTCAGCGTCGTCTTTAGCAGCCTGGAAAGCGGTCATGTCGGTTAGCTGCGACGCTCATGCTTTGGATCATTCAAACCCATTGTTCGTCGCAAGCGGAAGCGGGGCCAGTTATTACAAACTTCAAGCTGGCTCCCCCGCTATTGGTGCGGGACGTTCCAACGGAACTGCTGGTGGAACGGGATGCGATATGGGCGCATGGGGAAATGGCGCGCCCTCTATAATTGGATCCTCGCTCCTAACAGGTGGATCCAGTCCGCCGACGCAGGTTCCTGAGGCGCCGAGCCTTACGGTCAGCTGATATGGTCCTCTGGTGTCAACGGGGTCGAGGGTAGCTCTCGCGCAGTCCCGTGCGTGCGATAGGGATGGGAGAGCCGCGGCAAGTGTGGGCTGCCAGCGCGGGTGAAGGCGCCGCTAGTGATCCCTCGCCCCAACGCGATCTGGTGGCGGATCATGATGTCCGGGCCGCTTAACTCCGGGTCGCCGCGCGTGCTGCAAAGAGCATTCGCTTCGCTTCCCTCAATGAGGTATTAACCAAATTTTATCTTTTCATCGAGCACTGACGCGGTGATTGATTACGTCGATCACTCGTTCCGCAATCGATGACCAGTTATATTTGCCGCGCACCAGGTTACGACCGTTTTTCCCCATTCGCTTTCGCAAACCAACGTCGCGCAGTAGCGCGATTATTGAGTCTGCGTATTCCGAGATCGAGCCGGCGGTACAAAGGTATCCGGTCGAACGTCCTTCGATGAGTTCAACCGCCCCCCCCTGTGCTGAAGCAACGAGCGGAAGTCCTGCGCTCATTGCTTCTACCAAGACATGCGGGGAACGGTCAAAGCGATGCGGCAGAAAGAAAAGAGACGCGGATCGAAATAATTCTGCCAAGCGGCGCTTGTCATAGATTGGACCGAGATACTCAATCCTGCTGCTCACCGGAATTTTGAAGCCCGTGCGATCGCGGCCCACGACCACAAAGCGCGCGTTAGGTACGGCTGCGCAAACCTGCTCGGCGGTCTGAGCAAGGTAATCGAGTCCCTTCCGATAAAACGCATTGGACACGTGAAGAACTATCGGCTCTTCTCGCGCATCCAGGTCTTCGTTCGACAGGTCAATAGCGCACGGCCCCCACCCGACCGCAATCACCTTCTCGGGGTCGACCGTGTGAGCTTCGAGTGTTTGCTGACGCGCCCACTCAGACATACAAAAAATCGCGCTAGCGCCAGCGTAACACTCGCCCTGCAACGCGTGTGCACGTCCTCGCCTTGCAAAACGTCCTCGGCGCTCTCCTGCCAAATTTCTCAACGAGTGGCTCTGGTCAATGTAATGGAAAACGGGAAGGTAGGGAATCTCGCGTGAAAATGGGCGAAACCAACTCCCCCACATTAGTAGTGCGTCCGACTCCCCCATATGCTCGCGCATGCCATGAAGGAGCACTTGGCGACGTCGTCGTTGAATAAGGGGGTGCATGTGATAGTTTTCCGACCATTCAAGGCGAGGCCACGAGAAGGCCAAAGCCCTCCCCAGCGCTTTGCTCAGGAAATCAATGTCTTCAAATGAAAGGACCGCGTTAACTTGTGCGCGATGACCAAGCGCCTCGAACAAGTATCTCTGTCTGGGTTCATTTCCCGTAAGTATTAAACGAATTGACATTTTGCTTTCGCTCGGAATGGCGACGTTGCGTGGCTCGCTAGCACATCGCCGCAATAGGCTGTGATTTCCGCCAGCGACCTGCCCATTGCTGCAGCTGCAGTAAGATCCATATTCCAGCCGCAGAGCCCGATTGTTTGTCACTTGCCAAGAACCGGCTGACGGCGTTCGCTACGGACTCTGAGTCCAGAATCCCTTCCTCGCGTACGCGAGACGGACAGAGCTCCGCCAGCAGCACGGACCGAAGGGGGCCACGCAGCCACTCGCCAACGGGTGCGGAAAAACCCTGCTTCGGTCTGTCAAAAAGCTCTCGTGGAAAATGACGATAAAGCAGTTGACGCAGCACGTACTTATTCAGCCGCCCCCTGATCTTCCAATTGCCGCCGAGCGCCGCAGCTACTTTTGCCATTTCATGGTCGAGAAACGGCTCTCTTGCCTCGAGGGAAACCGCCATTGATGCTCGGTCCACTTTAACAAGCAAATCACCAGGCAAATATCGGGTCATGTCGAAATGCATAAACCGGTCCGAGGCCTGAGCGCCGATCACACCCTGGTACGCAGCTCTTCCGCCAACGTCATCCGGCGACGCACGCGCCATCAATTCACGCGCCTGAACAGGCAACCATTCGGAAATCGCCGCGTCATAGGCATCAAACTCCTCCTTGGCTTTCGACATGTGTATGAACTTCCGCAGTTTATCGTTAATCGCGGCGAACCTTGCCCCCCCTCTGCGCGAGAGCATATATCCCCGAGCCACGACTTGGTGAGGTAGTGCGCCGAGGATCTCTCCTGACAAGTAGTAAAGCCCGCGCACGAAACGCGTGTTTTGTACAAATCTCTCGCAGAGAGCGTAGCGCGCGTACCCACCGAACAACTCATCCGCTCCGTCCGCCGAGAGAGCAACTTTGACATGCTGCCGCGCCAACCGCGACACCATCAACGTTGGAACGATCGAACTGTCGCCGATCGGCTCGTCCGCTATGTCACAGATCTCGGCCGCGGTATCAATCACAGATTGCGGAGAAACTGTAAACTCAGTGTGTTCGGCGCCAAGTACCGCGGCAACGCGTCGGGCATACTCGGACTCATCAAACTCCGACCCTCCGAACCCGATTGTAAACGTTCTCAGCTTGAACCCAGAGCGCTTGGTGAGCAGCGTTGCGACGAGCGATGAATCAATTCCGCCGCTGAGAAATACGCCGACCGGAACATCCGCGACCATGCGATAGGCGAACGCCTCGCGCAGGCAATCCTCGGTGCGATCCAACAGTTCTGCATCGGATAAACGACTCAACTCGACTCTCAGCTGATGCGCTGCGTCTCCGTCAAATAGACCCTGAGCTGTCCAGTACTCGCGCTCCACGATTCTAAGTTGCGCGTCGAATGTGCTTATCGTTCCTGGACGGATTGTGCGCACGTCAGAGAAAATACTCTTTGGGGCCGATATATAACCGTACTGCACAAACTCAGCCACGGAGGTCAGATCGACATCCTTCGATGTCTGCTGAGCGGTGATAAGCCCCTTCATCTCTGAAGCAAACGCTACACGTCCGCCGTGGAATGAGTAGTAGAGCGGCTTAACTCCAAATCGGTCGCGACACAGATGAAGGACCTTCTTAAGCTCGTCCCATAAAGCAAAAGCAAACATGCCGCGAAAGCGATCGACGGCGGCCAGTCCCCACCTACGGTAAGCTGCGAGAATCACCTCCGTGTCCGAATCGCTTCGAAAGGAATCGCCGAGGCTCTGCAGCTCAGACCGTATTTCCTTGAAGTTGTAAACCTCCCCGTTGTAAACAATCCAAGTGCGCCCGTCAGGAGTTCCCATTGGCTGATGACCAAGCGGAGACAAATCGAGAATTGAAAGACGCACGTGTCCGAACACAAGATGGCCGTCTGCGAGTACCTGCACGCCTCTGTCGTCGGGCCCGCGGTGGGCTATGGACGTCAGCATTAGATCGACCGCCCGCCTGTCGGGGAGCGACCTAGGGGCATACACGCCTGCTATTCCGCACATAGGATGCTTCGGGTTCGAGATGCGAGTATCGGGGCGTCGATCTTACGCAGTTGCTTTCTGGGACTGCGCCTGAAGCGGAAGTCTACTCAAAAAAGTATATGAACCTATCTCAAAATTCCGAAACACGTATAAGACGAGTAAAATTCGTGCGTGCTACGCGTAACCGACGAGCAGTGGGAGCTGATCCGGAAGCACTTTCCGGAGGAGCATATTCCCGACGATCGTCCCGGCCGCAAGCCGATCCCGGCGCGCAAGGTACTCGAGGTGGTGCTGTGGATTCTCAACACTGGTGGCCAGTGGCACATGCTTCCTCAGTCCTATCCAAACTACAAGACGGTGCATCGTCGCTTCCAGCAGTGGTGCGAGAACGAGGTGATTCGTGCAGCGCTTACGGAGCTGGCGAATGCACTTCGAGACGAAGGCGCGATCGACGAGTCCGAGTGCTACATCGACGCGACGTTCGCCTCGGCGAAGGGTGGCGGCGATGAGATCGGACCCACGCGACGCGGAAAAGGCGTGAAAATCATGGCGATTGTCGATCGTCACGGCCTGCCGCTGGCGGTCACGACGCACGCCGCGAACCATCACGAGGTTACACTCGTGCAGCTGACTTTCGATTTTTACATGATCGAAGCCCGGCCTGAGAACCTGATTGGCGACAAAGCCTACGACAGCGACGCGCTCGACGCGGCGATGCGCGCCCAGGGCACGGAGATGATTTCCCCGCACCGCTCCAACAAAAAGCGTAAGACTCAGGACGGTCGCCGACTGCGCCGGTACGAGCGCCGCTGGATCGTCGAGCGCTTCTTTGCCTGGATTCAGTGGCAACGTCGGCTCCTCGTTCGCTGGGAATACCACCCGACCAACTTCCTCGGTTTCGTGCAGCTTGCAGCCCTATGCATCCTGCTCAAGCAATTTTGAGATAGGTTCATGTTAAAATCAAAGTCCCAATGTGCAGATCACTAAAGCCGCGAGCACTGACACCTCGGGACCGTCGTGTCGATTGCTTGCCGCGCTTCATATCTTGGAAACTTGACCCCGCCGTGTGATGTACTTCGGCTTACACTGATGACTATTCAGTCTGCTGCCCTTTATTTGTTCCGCGCCGCCGGAGGATTCTCGCTGGCTCGTCACCTGACACGCAAACGCCTGCGCATCCTTTGCTATCACGGCTTCGCCATCGGAGACGAGTTCAGCGTGCTGCCCTTCATGTTCATGCGCCGCGAAACTCTGGAACGTCGCATGCGGATTCTCAAGCGTCGCTCAATTCCCGTGATACCTCTCGAAGCTGCGGTGAACCGCCTGCGAAGCGGCTCCATCGAAAACGCAGAGACCGTCATTACTATGGACGACGGCTGGGCCTCTAACCTTACGATTGGGGTTCCAATACTGGAAAAGTATGGGTACCCCGTCTGTATCTACGTCACGACAGAGCATCTATCGGCTGGTGCTGAAGCATTCAATGTCGCGTTGTACTACATGATTCGCAAGTCATCGCGAGCGACCATGACTCTGACTGGTGTTCACCCAAGCGTCGACGGGACATACGATCTAAAAGATCCAGAGTTGGCAGTTACCCAGCTGGTCCGAGTAACCGAGAAGGTGTTCTCTCTCGTCGAACGACAGCAGCTTTTGCGTGCTCTAGCGCTTGCACTCGGTGTGAGCGCAGACGAGGTATTCAGAGACGGCCGCTTTTCATTTCTGAGCGCAAGCCAGATGCAAGCTCTTGCTCGACGGGGTGTAGATATCGAGCTGCATACACACACTCACAGACTTCCCTCAGACAACTTCGAGACTGTTGCCTCAGAGATCTCCCGCAATCGCAGCGCTTTACAAACGGTGATTGGACGAAAGGCGCGTCACTTCTGTTACCCAAGCGGTGAGCACGCCCCGGTGCACCTTGATTGGTTGCGCAAACTGGACATAGAGTCCGCAACCACTTGTGATCCTGGTCTGAATACCGCACGCACGTCCCCCATGTTATTGAAGCGCTTTCTGGATAGCGATGAGATAACCGATCTATTCTTCGAAGCAGAAATCTGTGGGGTGCGCGATCTCATGAGGAATGCCAAGTCACGCTTACGAGGCGTGTTTGCCAGGCAATTTTCCCACTCAGACTACTCTCGGCGGAAGTCCGAGAAGGCTTAGGTACTGGTCCACGACGCAGTCTAGGTCGTATCGTAGGCGTACATTCTCTAATGCGCTAGCAGCAATGCGTTCTCGCAATTCCGGAGATCGCGCCAACTGGGTCATCGCATCAGCGAGCTTTAGATAATCTTGCGGAGGGACCGTTAAGCCTCTGCCATTCTCGAACAACTCCGGAATTCCGCCGACGCCCGTGGCGGCGCAGGGTATCCCTGCGGCCATTGCCTCTAACAGGGACATCGGAAGGCCTTCCGTGGTCGAGCTCATGACGAAGGCATCCACAGCCATCAACACGTCCGCGACATCGTTCCGGGCTCCGAGAAACTCGACTTTGTTACGTAAACCCAGCGCGTCCCGCTTTTCCTCCAGTGCTGAGCGTTCACTACCGTCCCCCGCGAGGATCAGTTTCGAGCGGCGCCGCCACATCAGGTGGCAGTTGGGAAAAGGCCAATATAGCAGAGTCCGCAAATCCTTGACGGGACTCAGACGCCCAACGTAGAGGAAATAGAATGTACCGTCCGTCGCTCCAATCCTTGAACGCATTCGAGCCACCCGCTCGGCGTCGCGGGGCAAGATTCGGACTCCGTTTGGCACGCAGTGAAGCTTGGACGCCGGAACCCTCAGTTCCGAGTGGAAATAAGCCGCCTGCGCGGGCTCGACGACCGTGATATCACTTGCGAATCGGCAGTACCGCGCTGCGCTTTTCCGATAGCTTGGCCGCTCCTGCAATTGATAGAGACCGTGCTCGGTCATCACGACTCGGGCTACGCCCGCTAGCCGTGCGGGTATTCCTGCCAGGATGAGCGCGGTCGCATGATGCACGTGTAGCGCCGATACACGCTCAGCGCGGAGCATACGCAAGAACTGCCACTGATAGCTCACGCGCCGGGAACACCCCGTGAACGTTTCATAATTCATGTCGAGGCAGCGGATACTCGCCTTTTCCAATTCCACCCGCATCGGCCCATCGGAGTCGTAAAACGCGAAACAGACAACTTGATATCCTCGGCGAGAGAACTCAAGTGCGAGATCGACACCCACGCGCTCGGAGCCGCCGATCTGGTACGAAAACAAACCCTCTGCAATTACTGGAGTGCCGATGCGCATGTCGAGCTGAGAACGTTCTATTCCGTAGATCTATCGGGCAACGCCGTGACGTGCGCGCACGATGAACCCCATCGTTTCGCGTAGATAGTTCGCCGACCTGGAAGGATCAAGTCCCAATCGTCAGTCTTCGCCGGCAATCGAGTGTCGGCGCTAGTCGTTGTCGAACTTCTTGTCGTTCGCTTCCCCGTAGCTCGGGTAACCGTAGTAGCCATCCCCGGGGGAGGTGCGCGCCTGGTTGACGACCAGTCCTTGGAGCTTCTGTCGATCTAACTGGGACACCGCATCCACTACCGCTTGCTGGGGCGTGACCCCGGCGCGCACGACAAGCACGATCTGTCCTGGAATTCGCGTCAACACGCGGGCCTCGCTAGACACCAGCAATGGAGCGCAGTCCAACACAATCAGTCTACGCGAGTTCCTGGCCGCAAGACGTGACGCGATCTGACTCATGCGCGCGCTGGCAAGAAGCTCGGTGGCGTGCTCGATAAACCGGCCCGCGGGAAGTATCTCGAGCCCCCGGACATCCGTACGCACGATAAGCGATTCAACGTCAAGCGACTCATCCGCGAGCGCATCGAGTAATCCCTGCTCTCCCTTGAGTTTGAAGACCTCACTGATCCGCGCTCTGGGTCCATCCGCATCAACCAGGAGCACCGATACGTCGCGTTCCCTTGCCATACTTAGAGCAAGGTTGATACTGGTAAATGTTTTTCCGTCCCCCGGTAACGCGCTCGTGATGAGGAGAATCCGCATTTCCGCGCCGCCACCGAGTGCCTTCTCGATCAGAGGGCGTTTGATTTGTCGATAGTGATCCGCAAAGCGACGCTCGAGACCTTCTTCCGGCAGGTAGCCGGCACGCCGAAGCGATTCGGTGTCGATGGTGATGCGTCTGAGCGTCTCGTCGGGAACCGGAGAAAGGACGACCGGAGTGACTGGAGGCTTGCCGGACACCACGGAACTGGTTGGCCGGAGTACTGAAGCGGCATCCGAATTGCCTTCGCCACCGCGACGGAGTTTATCCAACGCGCTTTCGATGAGGCTCACGCGTTCACCATGTTCTTCAGCGCCGTGAGACTCAGGCGATAGCCCTCTTGACTCAGGATTACCGCGACCGCAAATGCCACAAGCAGGCAGGTCGCGGCCAGAGAGATCTTCAGCACGTCGCGCCGGACCGCCTCTCGTCGGCGCTTGGGGAAGGCAGCACTCACCGATCCCAGGATCGGCACGCCCAGGGAGCGGGCAAGGGCGGTGGTGGAGTTGACGACCGGGTGCAGGTAGCTTAGGCCGTAGGCGAGTGCAGCGCCGGCAGCGAGGGCACAAACGAGCACCATCGCCAAGAGTGCCGGCCGCTTCGGCCAGACCGGCTGTAGGGCCGCAGTCGGCGGCTGGACTACCTCGAAGCGAATCGAGCCCGCGTCATCCGCCCGTTCCCCAAGACGCGCTTTTTGCAGACTGCCGAGGAGTGCCGTGTATTGCGCCTTGTTGACATCATAGTCTCGATTGAGCTGCGCAAATTCCGCCTCAACCTGTGGCGCCGTATCCAGCATGCGTCGCAGTTCTGCTGCCTTTGACTCGTGCTGTGCAAGCTCCGTGTTCAGGTCGGCGATCTCAACGTCCACCTGATTAAGCGCGAGCTGGATACTCTGGTACACGGGATTGCTGCTGGCGCGGCTCGCAGCAACCGCGGAAGGGTCGCCCTCCCGCAGACTCTCGATTTCCGCGGCTCGCTTTTTCTTGAGGTCCACGAGCGTTTGGCGCGCCGCGATGACGTCCGGGTGTTTGTCGGTAAAGCGTAACAGTAAGTCGTCGAGCTTCGCCTGTGCTTCGTCGATGCGCGCAAGTGTGTCCAGTCCAGAAGTTGCGCCTGCACCCGTCCCGGATTGCCCGGACGAGCCTGCCGCAATTGCGACATCGCCGTGAAGCTGTTTCGTTAGGGTTGCGCGACGCGACTGGGCTTCAGCCAATTTGGTCTTCAAGGCGGCGGTCGTTTCGTTTTCACGCTGCAGTTGCGCGAAGTAGCCACCCTGCTCCGTCGGCATCAGTCCGATATGTTTGGACTTAAACGCCGCCAATCGATCTTCTGCCGACCGCAGGCGTTTTTCATAATCCCGGATCTGAATCTCCAAAAACTGCTGCGCGCTCTGGGAGCCTTCGCGCTTGCCGCCCAGCGTCTCATTGACCAGGGTGTCCACCAAAATCCCTGCAACCCGAAGACCGCGGTCGCGTTTGCGGTCCTGATAGACAACCCGGTAAATGGTACCTGCGGTATTGCGGTCCTCCTCGCGACCGCTGGCGCTATGCACGCTGATGTCGATTCGTCGACCCATATCAAGGACCAGCTGCTCCTGCAGCCGCGGATCGATGCTGTAGGCTGGTAGAACTCCTCCTTCGCGGGCGATGCGCAGCAGAGACGGTCCGGCCAGGAGCGACTGGCGTACGAAGTTTATCTGGGCATCGACATCCGTATCTGTGGTCAAACCC
This sequence comes from uncultured Pseudomonadota bacterium, assembly GCA_963806375.1. GTDB lineage: Bacteria > Pseudomonadota > Gammaproteobacteria > Steroidobacterales > Steroidobacteraceae > 13-2-20CM-66-19. Next base: position 14,193 of record CAWDXW010000002.1, on the reverse strand, counting down.
TGCAGCACTGGTTTTAAGCGTCGTGCGCGTGTCCACGAAGACGCTCGCTACAGCCTCATATCGGTCGGCGAGAGCGAACACGTACGTCCAACCCACGATCACGACAAGAGTCGCCAATGCGAGCGCTAACCAGCGGTAGCGATACGCACTCGTCACTTCGTCCCAGACTTGGGAGACAAGCGGATTCAAGGGGGCGCTTCCAGGCTTGCGCCGCTCGCGTGGTGCCGGGGAGCCACGACACTACCTCGGGCAGTCGGCCGATTTACAGCGCTAAGCACCTCAACACCCATCCCTTGCACGAAATTCCTGAGCGTCTCCCGCGCCGTCTCGCAAGATACGCCGCATGCCGCCCTAAAGGCGAATTGCGCCGAATAGGGCGGCTTCGCAAGCGCGTGGACGCCGTACCACAACTGCGAAAGGAGCGGAACCACGAAGGTCTTGCCGCCGATATCATAGAGCGACCAGATGACTGAGTGGTTGCCTGCCTTATCGACGGCCACCGTCTCAAGAAAGGTACTGCCACCGGCGTCGACGAACGTCGCGGTGAGCGGTGAAAGGTCGCCGTTGCCCAACAGCGAGTTGCCCTCATTGACGAGCTCGCGACCCTGCTCCTGCACCTGGTACCCCACGGCCATGGCCTCGACCGTGTGGCCGCCCGCGTCCTGATAGGCGGCATGCTGCTGCGTATGCGCACCGACGAACACGGGATGCCAGTCATCGTCCAGCGCGGGAAATGGTCCGCGCCAGGCATTTTGCCCGGCGGGCAAGCGCATTTCGGCGGCAGTGGTTTCATGTTCTCCACGCTGCGCCCACTGTGATACCAGGATAGGCAACGCAACCAACGCCAGCAGTGCGGCAATAGAAGAACCGGACAGCCTTGATGGGGTGCGGATGAGTGGCTCAGCTTCAGGCTCCGGCAGCCCACGTCGCGTAGAGACCCAGACGAACGCGACGAGCACGATCACGAACAGCACGTACCCGAACTGCAGATGGTCGCGCGAAATGATCGCGTTGTTCATCCCGCCGAAGTATCCGATGAGCAGCAGTAAGAGGACGCGAACCCAATTGGTCACGAGGGCCACCAGCGCCATGCTGCCTAATAGGCGCATCCGGCGACCGAAATTGGCTTCCTCCAGCTCACCGAGCAGCGCTGCCACCGCAAGTCCCTGAGCCAGAAATCCAACACCGCTGCACGCCTGGGTCACGTCGAATTTTGCGCCGTTTGGAAAAATGACCAGTGCTCCGGACACCGTCGCCGGCAACCCGATCACAGGCGCGAGCAGCGAGACCATCCACAGCGTGAGCTCTTGAAGAGGCGCGCTCAGTAGATTCCAGGCGGGCATCGCGAAGTAGAGGTATCCGATAGGCACCACCACAGTCCGCGCGACCTGGAACCCGAAGGCTGCGAGCACGGCGAACCACAGGATAGCCGGCAGCATCAATAGCTGCAGGGCCTGGATCCCGGCTTTCCAGAAAACAAGCGCAGCGAAGCGTGCAAGGAACGAGGAGCAGGAGAGCCCAGGGCGCAGGCCGCGCGACCTTGGCATCCAGCCGAGCTCGGCAGCGGAACAGCAGCCACGCGGCGAAAGCCGCCACAAGCGTTCCATGACCGCCCAAGTAGGGCTGATCGATCCAATACTCGCCACAGGGCGACGCACGCTGGCCAATAGGCAACGATTCCCACGGCTACGAGCAGGCCAACCAGCAACGCAGTACTCGGTGCGTGCAGCGACTGGTTGAGGGTATTTCTACGGATATTGAATTCCCCCGATGAGCTCTGAATGGTATCGTATGGCCTGTCGCAGATCCCCGACGGGCCAGCGGAGTGTGATGCACCGCACAAGACGCCGGGAACGTGGCTGTCGAATTTCTTTACGGTAGAACTGGAAGAAACGTACCGTTAGGTTAAGCGACAGGGGCAAAATCAACTGATTAGCTGGGATGGCCCGATGCTTGCAGGTATCAGGCGAACAGACTCCCAGTGAGGACGGCAGGCAAATGAAGAAAATCATATGGACGTTCGTTGCAGTGGCCTCCGTGGGCGCAATGGCGACTACACCAGCGTATGCATCAGGCGGCGGGGAAGCTGGATTTGCGGTCTGCCTATCATCGGCAAACTTCTCTGCCCGCCGGCTCCTGGCAGTGGCGGCGGGACACCCGACGTCGGTACCGGAGCCTGCCACACTGGCGGTACTGGGTGCCGGCGCTGCAGCGGCGATCGCCGCGCGTCGTCGTCGCATGAAAGAAGTAGACCGGGCCACAACGTTCCGCACACACCCTCTCTTTGACTTGCCCTAAGGAAGGCTAGCGGGCATCGATCCTTCTTCGTCCGCTTGCTCATTGTGGGTCGAAGAGCGCAGCTTGACTGTCTGACTAGGCTTTCTAGCGCCACTAGGTTCGCTGCGCTGCAGCACTCTTCGGTCGCGTCTCTCCGCGCAACATAATCTTCGCTCATATTCACGTCCCCTTGACGCGGAGAGCCATTCTTTCCATATTGGTTTCTCGAGATATGGCAATTGTTTGGTTGCGCGAATAAATTATTCGTACACAGCGCAATCCAACATCTAACAATCGTTGTCGGCGCACGGAGACATATTGCAACCCCGAAGGCGACGCGATTAACTCGGTCGTAACGTCAAAGGCAAACCCGCTGCGAGGCGGGGACGCAAAGCTTCCGGTCTCAAGTGTTTATTGTCGCTCCTTGAGATAGCGGAGTTGCCGGCACCCGCAGCGCCACACTGCGCTGTCGTCAGTCTGCCTCGGTCTTTGCTGCCCTTGCGTTCGAAGGACGTTGCTCACGCGAGAACCGCAAGGCATGACTCATCGTTGCTCAATGACCCTCAGGCACCTGCGCCTCGGCGTCCTCGGCATTGCGCTCTCGCTTTCACTTATCGCCTGCGGTTCTGTCGGCGTCGGTTCGGCGCCAAACAATTCTGTCTCCGGGATTCCAGGCACACCGGGCGGCGGAACGAACTCCCCGCCGCAGATATCCGGAACCCCTGCTCCGAGCGTGGTTGCCGGCAGCGCTTACGTGTTCACGCCAAGCGCCTCGGACAGTGATGGCGATACGCTTACCTTTGCGATCGCCAATCCCCCGGACTGGGCGAGTTTTGACACGAACACCGGCAAACTGACGGGCACTCCGCCACCCGCCAGTATCGGGACATATCCCAATATCTCAATCAGCGTGAGCGACGGACAGTCGACCGTCTCACTATCGCCTTTCTCCATAGAAGTACTTGCGCCGCTTACGATCTCCGGGAACCCCACGACGACCGTCACCGTTGGATCGAGCTACGATTTTCAACCATCCACCAATGCAGCCGCGGGTACCACCCTTACATTCTCCATCAGCAACAAACCTTCCTGGGCCAGCTTCGACACCACGACGGGCATCCTCTCGGGAACACCGGCTCAGGCGGGGACATTCTCCAACATCACCATTGCCGTCACCGACGGCAGTCAGACGAGTGCGCTCGATCCCTTTTCGATTACGGTAGCGACGCCCAACCCGACAAATCAGCCGCCCACGATTTCCGGTCAGCCACCGACCACGGTCACGTCGGGGAGCGCTTACAGCTTCACACCCAGCGCATCGGATCCGGATGGCGATGCACTGACGTTCAGCATTGCCAATCGCCCTGCGTGGCTTACGTTCAGCAGCAGCACCGGCACCCTCAGCGGAACACCGGGAGCTTCCAACGTCGGCACATACTCCGGAATCGTCATCAGCGTCAGCGACGGAACGACCTCGGTGGCGCTGCCGGTATTTTCGATCCGGGTCACGGCGACACTGACCATCTCGGGATCACCGCCGACGTCCGTCGCGGCGGGAACCGCCTACTTATTTCAGCCAAAGACCAATGCCGCCGCCGGCAGCAAACTGACCTTTTCCGTGTCAAACGCGCCCTCCTGGGCCTCCTTTAGTGCCTCGACGGGCACGCTTTCCGGAACACCGACGGCGAGCCAGCAAGGCACATACTCGAACGTCGTCATTAGTGTCACGGACGGAACGCAGTCAGCCTCGCTTGCGGGGTTCTCCATTAAGGTCACCGCCCCGCTAACGATTTCCGGGACGCCGCCGGCTCAAGTGTCGGCGGGCTCCGCCTACTCGTTCAAACCGACGACCAACGCCGCAAGCACAACCGCGTTGACCTTTGCCATACAAAGCAAACCCGCTTGGGCCTCCTTTAGCACGTCGACCGGCATGCTTTCCGGAACACCAACGTCCAGCCAAGCCGGCACATATTCCAATATTGTCATCAGCGTCACGGACGGCACTCAGTCGAGTTCCCTACCGGCGTTCTCGATCAAGGTCGTCGCGGGGACCTTGACCATCTCCGGTACGCCGTCGGGCTCCGTGAACGTGGGTTCGACCTACAGCTTCACCCCAACGGTTAGCAACCCTAGCGGGGGCACGCTCACCTTCAGCATCCAGAACAAGCCGTCGTGGGCGACCTTCAGCAGCTCGAACGGACAGCTCACGGGCGTTCCCGCGGCCGCGAACGCCGGCTCCTACTCAAACATCGTCATCAGCGTCAGCGATGGCACGAACAGTGCTTCACTCGCCCCCTTTACGATTGCCGTTAACCAAGCCTCCAACGGTACGGCCAGCCTCGACTGGACCTCGGTTACCCAGAACACCAATGGCACGGCGCTCACAAACCTTGCCGGATATCAGGTTCACTACGGAACCTCAGCGGGAAATCTCAACCAGGTGGTACAGATTACGAATCCCACCATAACGACATACGTGATCACCAATCTCGCTGCCGGTACGTGGTATTTCGGCGTCGCGGCTTATACGACCACAGGAACGGTCGGAGACATGTCCAATGTTGGATCAAAGACCATCCCGTAGACCCCGTAGCGGCAGCCGTTCACGACGCTGTAGCGATCTTCGCCGGAGTTGCACAAGGCTCGAAGTAGCGTTTGAGCTTTAGGAAGTGCCGCTCGAACGCGTGATAGCTTAAGTAAGCCAGTGCGTAGCTCGCCGCAAATATGACCGCACAGTAAAGCAGGAGATCGCCCGCGGGCGGCTCCTTACCTACGTTCGCGAGCAACCAGGGTTCACCGAGCAGCTTGTGCAACAGGCCATGAAACACGTAGATGGCGTAGCTGTATTTGCCTATGGACCGAAGCGGTGCGAGCGGCCAGAGCGCGAGCTATGGCACTGCCAGAACCGACGAACGGCAGCGCGACCGAAAGCACGAGCATCGCGCACGAAACAGCAAGTATCGTATAACCCAGAGTCTCGCCTAACCACAGATCCCTGTTGTAGACGTGGGTAAGCGCGGCGCCTGCCAGGAAAAGTATGACGCTCCCGGCGCCAATCGAGTTCTGTCGACGCACAATCCATTCACGAGCAGCTGGTAGGCAAAGCAGGCACGCGCCAGCTGCTCCGAAGGTTAGCGCATCCATGCGACAGGGCGTCACGGTGTACAGGGTCCAGGGGTCCGCATTTACTAGCGCTAACGCGCATCTCAGCAACAGCGCCGCAAGCGAGATCCATAGACACACTTTGAGAAGTGGACGAGGGCCGAACCAGTACACGATCACGGGCCACAGCAGATAGAACTGTTCCTCTACTGCCAGGGACCAGAAGTGCGCGAAGCCGTAAGGCGCCGTGTGCGTCCAGTTGACGATAAATAGCCAGAGCGCGGCTTGCGGATGCGTGGGGAACGGCCACCGACCACCGGCAAGTTGCGGCGCCAGCACCAAAAGTGCGAGCAGCACGGCGTAGTAGAGAGGCAGGATGCGCAGCGCCCGCTTAGCATAGAAATTGCGAAAGTAACCCGAAGTTCCGCGGGTTTCGAGCAAACCTGCGGTAATCAGGAATCCCGACAAAGCAAAGAACAGTTGCACGCCGATCCAACCAGGATTACCAAGCATCAGAATGATGCGTAGTAACGTGCTCGACGACGTGAATGGCATCGCGGTCGAGTTGTGCAATACGACCCATACGATCGCGATTCCCCGGATGCCGTCGAGGGCCGGAACGTAGGTCGGACGGCGTATTTCTCCGGGCTGGTCTGAAAGCATGTGCTCTACCAGCGCTTGCCAACTACGTGGAACGTGCGTTGCCACTCAGGCCCACAACTGTATCTTTTCCTCGTTTAAGTACGCTGCATCGTTATCCATCATCTGGAGTCTCAGCGGCGCCGGAGGCACGGTCTGTCCGTCACGCGGACGGATTTGCACCACCATGTGGTGTCGAGCGTGAAAGCCGCAGCCTATCAAGGCTTGCTCGAACGCCGGGTCGCTCGCCCAAACGACGATTTCCGCGGCCTGATGATTCAGCATCGCTTGCCGTACAGCACATTGAGTCAGGGCGCACAGATCCGGTTGCGCGTCTGAATCAATCCACCAATCGACCAAGCGAACCTGGGCCGGAGCCGCGGCCAAAACGAAATATCCTCGTATGCGTTGCGAATCTTCGATGAGAAAAAGCTGCATCGGCACGCAGGGACACGCCAGCATGTAGGTTAGTAGCATGGTGCTGCGCGCGAGCCGCGTGATTCCCGGTGTGGCTGCCGAAATTACCCCGCCCAGCCGCGCAAGATCCTCACCGGAATCTACCGAGTGGATCCGCCAATCGAGAGGATGCGCACCTTCAACGCCCAACTTCCAAGTGACGCTGCGCAGTAAGCGGACCGGCAACCTCCAGTTCATGGACTGCGAGCGCAGAATCTGTAGAGGGTGCAAGGGACGAACATAACCCTTGACGACGCCTGTGCGACGAAAGCCCATGTGAGGAAGAATTCGTAAGGTATCCTCAGTGCCCCCGATGGCTAGCAGCGACTCGACTTGCTGGCCGACATGTTTCATCAGAGTCGTGCCCGCGCCCCAGTCTCCGCGACGCGCGGCCCAGTCGATGACGTGTGCGGTTTTCTGGCGCCGGTCCTCCCACAGGAACGTCCCCGGAACCAGAGCGGCGTGAGCGATTAATTGATCCCCGCGCAGTGTCACGAAGGAACGGGGCCCTCGAAAATCCGCGCGCTCCAGCCAGTACTTCCAGTGGAGCGTCTGAGGGTCTGGGTTAGGGCACAACCCGCTCTCGGCGAGCAATGCGGTGATTGCCGGCGCATCCTCTGGGGTCGAAGGTCGGATTTCAGACCGCATTGCCAATCTAGATCGGGACTACGGCTTCAACCCGAAGGAGCCGCTGTCGCTTCAACACGGCACGAAGAATTCGATCTGTGAGGAGACGAGGCCGTTCCGCGCCTCGATGAGATCGACGAGTTCGGTCGGAACGCTGATGCCCGTGATCTTGGATTCAATGTTCACGCGCCAGTGCGCCGCGGCGCTCGCCCCCTCGATGGTCAACGACAACAGCTCATAGCCGCTGAGGCGGAACGTTTTCACCAGTATCGAAAGCCACGGACGAATGCTGCTGATGCGACTCGCGTCGATCGCGATCGGCTTACCGTCGCTGGAGCCCGCGATCCGCAGCCGCGCATCGGGTGCGTAGACCCGGCACAGCCGTTCGAGGTCCCCGGCCACACGAGCTGCATGCAACTCCCTGACGAGCTGTTCAACCTGCGAGCGATCGCTCATACGTTAATCCCTCTTGCGGGTCACGCCGCCTTGAGCAGACTGCGGATGTCCTCACCCATCTGGGCAAAGGCGACGCCGGCATACGGGATGAGCCCGCGCATACCGTAGAACAGGTGAATCATACCGGGATGGCAGCGGTAAAGCGTTCGGACGCCGGCGGCTTGGAGTTGTTCCGCATAAGCGCGTCCTTCATCACGCAGTGGATCGAATTCGGCGGTATGAACCGCCGTCGGCGGCAGGCCCTGCAGACCTTCGGCGCGCAGCGGCGAGATGCGCGGATCGGCGGGATCATCGCCGGGCGCGAGATAGTGTCTCAGATCGTGTTCCAGGGTGTCCCGGTCCACCAGATAGCCCTGCGCGAGTTCGCGACGCGAGTCGCTCTCGCGTGAGAAGTCCATGATCGGACAGAGCAGGAACTGAAAGGCCAGGTTCGGCGAGCGCGCGTGCGCGGCCATCTGGCACACCACCGCGGCCAGCGTCGCGCCGGCGGAATCGCCGCAGATGCCCAGACGCTGCGGTTCGATACCCAAGCGGGGGCAGTTCGCTGCGATCCAGGCCACCGCCGCGTAGCCGTCTTCGACGGCCGCCGGGAAGCGGTGCTCGGGCCCCAGGCGATAGTCGATCGAAAATACCCGACAGCCGCTCGCATTCGTAAGAGCCCGCCCGATCGCGTCATGGGTGTCGAGGCTGCCGGCGACGAGGCCGCCGCCATGAAAATAGATCAATCCGGGAAGCGCCTCTCCTGCACGGGATCCGATCGGGGCGTAGCCGCGGAACGCGATGGGTCCGCCGGGGCCCGGTAATGCGTCGTCTTCAACGCTCGCGACGGCTTCCGGCTGGCCGGAGAAACTCAGCAGGTGTTTGAGCGCATCGCGCCGCTCAGCGGCGCTCAGGGATAAAGCGCTGGGGGGATTCAGTGCGGCCAGCGTGTCCAGAAAGCGCTTGGCGCGCGCATCCAGAGGCATATCAGCCGCGGCCGCCGGCTGCCCGGATCCCGCCTGCGGCGCAACTCATAAGGCCAGCGCGCGGCGGACGGGCTGCCGGCCAGCGCGCCAGATCCACGCCGTGATTGGCGAACAGCGCGACCGCAAGGCGATCCATGCCGAAGGCGACGCAGCCGGTGTGGGCGTGCTCGTGCCGCTCATTGTGCAGCCCCCACACCTCACCGAAATGCGCCTGGTGATAGTTGAAGCTCATGCAGGCGGTGGGCTTCGCGCCCGGGTAGTAGGGAATGAGCAGCTCGAACTTCAGCGAGTTCTGGACCTGGCTCACCGCCATCATCTGCCCGACCCGACCGAAGAACGGATCACTGGCCACGTCCAGCGTGTGGGGGAGTCCCAGCTGATCGGCGAGCCCCTTGGCCCGCGTCATCCAGCCTTCCCGGAACGCCCGGATCTCCTCCGGCGAGCCGATGCGCACGAATTCGCGCATGCGGAAGGACTGCAGGCGGTCCAGGGAACGCGAGGGCTCGCGACGGAAGCAGTCCGCCGCGACGTCAAAGATCAGGCCGCCGGCCGGGATGCTGCCGCGGCTGGCCACCAGGGGGTACACGGGGTAGCAGGCCGCAGGCGACAGCACCAGATCGGCGGCCGCGAGCGAACTCGTCCAGTCGCCTCCGGCTTTGTAGCGATCGGCCGCGCTGCGGATCTGCGCCTCCGTCCCATGCAGCGCACAGACGCAGCCGAGCAGGTTCGGAAAGCTCTCGAGGTAGCCGGATTTCTCCAGCTGCCTGCGGCTCATCACCGGCGGAAAGCGCAGCACCTCGGCACGCGGGTCGCGCTGGGCCGAAATCAAGGCGGTGAGCTTCTCGATCACGCCCTCATAGAGGGCGCTGCGCGCGTAGACGCCATCGACACCCATATCCCTGAACAGCGCGCCCGCGATAGCGGCGAGCGGATCGGGGGTGGCTTTCTCGGCGGGGGAAGCAGTCATCGTCGCGCGGCTCCGGTCGTCGGGCGGTGTGGGTTACGCCTGAAGTTCTGTGGTTACTCGCGCAGCGACGCCGGTATCGCGCTCATCAGCGCAGGCGTGGCGAGGTTCGCCAGGATACGGTCGTTGTTGATCATGATCGGCGAGGAGAGGATGTCCCGCAGGTGACGCCCGAGGGTGTAGTCGCCATCGTTGCGATACCCGGCCAGTCCGGTGGCGCGCATCGCGCTCATCACGGTGGCCGCGGCGAGTTCGGAAGCCTCGACCTTGGTCAGCGTGATCATGGTCTGGAACTCCAGCCCCGCCATGGCCTGCGGGTCATCCATCACCTGCTGATAGCGGCGCAGCGAGCTCGAGAGCATGCCGCGCAGCGTGCGCAGCGTGGACATCGCCTTGGTGAACTGCGGGGCGCCCGGGGGCAGCTGCCCGTTGCTGTGGCGCATGGCGTTGCGCACGAAGGCCTGCGCCCGGGCGGTGGCGCTCGCGGCAATGCCGGTCCAGACCGAACCCCACAAGAGATGCGCGGACGGCACCATCGTGCGGGCATGGATGGTCTCGTAGGCTTCCGGCAGCACCTGGTCGGCGGCTGCGTTCGCCTTCAGCATGTAGCCCTCGCTGCACGTGCCACGCATGCCGAGCGCATTCCAGCCCTGCAGCTTCGTCAGTGCGTAGTCGCTCTTGAGCAGCGCGACCAGCACCTGATCCGATGCGCCCGCATCGGCGGCCCGTCGCGCCGTGGTGACCACGCCGTCGGCGTAGGCCCCGTAGGAAATGACGCTCGCCTTGCGTTCGAGGCTGATCCGGCCGCCCGCGAGCGGCTCGATGGGCGCCTCGCTCGAGCGGACGTTCCCGCCGCCCTGCCCCTCGGTGGTCGAGGAGGCGAGCAGCAGCTGCTCGGCGCACAGGCGCCGCAGCAGGTGGTGCAGGGACGCGTTCGTGCCCATGTGCCGCACGATGCAGGCGATCTTGATCTGATGCATCGCGTAGATCATGCCGGTCGAGGCACAGGACTGACCGAGCTGGTAGCAGACGTCGGCCACGTCGCCGATGCTGGCGCCTTCGCCGCCGAAGGCCTTCGGCACCATGATCCCGAGCAGCCGCTGCGCCTTGGCGGCTGCGAACGACTCCGCGGGGAAGCGCGCGTTCGCGTCCACATCCAGGGCGTGGATGGCCGCTACCGCGGCCATGGCCTTGGCCCGGGCGGCAAGATCGCCGACGACCGCATCTGCAACGCCGGTGGGTGTCCCGCCGATGAGCTGTGCTTCCATTAACGAGACCCCCGCATTGGTTTTCGTTCTGCCCAGACAGTAATCTGATTACTTGATGATACATCAGCGATTTGTGACGGCCTTCGCAGTGCATCACAAAAGGCAGCTCGGAAAAATAAGTGAAAAATCATGCCGGTAACCCTTGAAGCCCGCAGGACGCGGTCTGCGCGGGCTCGCCCCAAAGTGGAGCGCCAGGGCGCAGCTTCCGCCGTCCGGATTGGACTTATTAATAACATGCCCGACGCTGCGCTCCAGTCGACCGAAGCACAGTTTTGCGGGCTGCTCACGGCCGCCGCGGGCGCGACGGCGATCGAAGTGCGGCTGTCCTCGTTTCCGGAGCTTCCCCGGGGCCCTGAGGCCCTCGAGCGCATCGACCAGAGCTACTGGCCCATCGAAGAGGTGCTGGCGGAACCGCTTGATGCGCTCATCGTGACCGGGACCGAGCCGCGCGCGGCGCGGCTCACCGACGAGCCCTACTGGCACCGTTTCGGCGAGCTGCTCGACTTCGCGCGCGACCACACCATCGCCAGCATCTGGTCCTGTCTTGCGGCCCACGCGGCGGTCGAGACGCTGCATGGCATCCAGCGCCAGCGCCTGCCCGAGAAGCGCTGCGGAATCTACGAGCACGCAACGCTCGCCGGGCATCCGCTGATGCGCGGCACGGCGACCCCCTTCTTCATGCCGCACTCGCGCTGGAATGAGCTGCCGCCCGATGCGCTGCGGGCCGCGGGTTACACCCTCCTCAGCTGGTCCGCCCTCGGGGGCGCGGATACGTTCGTGCGCCAGCACGGCAGCCTGCTGCTCTTCTTCCAGGGACACCCGGAGTACGAGGGCGCGACGCTGCTCAAGGAATATCGGCGTGACGTCGGCCGCTACCTGAGCGGCACGCAGGCGAACTATCCGACCTTGCCGGTCGGTTACCTGTCGCCGGAATTAACCCGCCGGCTCGAAGACTTCCGGGATGAAGCGCTCGCGGAGCGCGATCCGAGCCGGCTCGAACAGTTTCCCTTCGCGGCCGTCTCCGCGGCGCTCGTGAACACCTGGCAGCCCTCGGCGCTGGCGCTCTACCGCAACTGGCTCGGCGTGATTACCGACGGGCGCAGCGCAGTGCCGGCGACCGAGCCGGTATCATGGGCCGCGAAGCGATGAACGACCTGTCCGCCAACCCTGCGGTTCCCGTGGTGCGCGCGCGCCTGCTGACGCTGATCGCACAGATTCTCCAGCAGGCGAACGCGCACGCCCTGCCCGTCGATGCGCGTCTGAGCGAACTCGGGATGAGCTCCATCAAGATGGTGAACCTGATGCTCGCCGTCGAGGGTGAGTTCGATCTGAGCATTCCGCAGCAGGAGATCACGCCGGAGAACTTCCGCTCCGTCACCTCGATCGAGGCGCTGCTCGCGCGCCTGCTCGCCCTTAAGCCCTAGCTTCCAGCGCCTCGACGAGCTCTTCGACGTCCGCGACCGAAGTCTCCCCGTGGGTCACGCAGATGCGGATGACCTCGCGACCTTCGGTCTTGCTCACCGCCACCCAGGCGCGTCCGGAAGCGAGCACGCGTTTCACGATGTCGCGGATAGGTGGATAACCGGGCGGCGGCGTCACGCACAGGACGGCCAGCGGCGAATCGTTCGCCACGCCCCAGCCGCGCGCCGCGAGCCGCTCGCGCGCAGCTGCCGCCACCTCAACCGCCCGCTCCACGTGCACGCCGTAGCCCTGCCAGCCCGCCGCGGCGAGCGACAGGAACAGCCGCAGCCCGAGGAAGCGGCGCGACCACTGCACCGTGGTCAGGTACGGATCCAGCCGGCTCACGGATGAGGGCATGAAGGCGGCGTCCACCTTGAACGTGTCGCTGAGGATCGTCGGATCGCGGGTGAGGAACATGCCGCAGCCCATCGTGGTGGCGAACCACTTGTGCGCATCGATCGTGACGGAGTCGGCGAGTTCGATGCCGGCGAGCAGCGTGCGCAGCCGCTCGGACGCGAGCGCCGCCCCGCCCCAGGCCGCATCGACGTGATGCCACACCTGCTGCTCGCGGCCGATGCGCGCGCACTCACCCAGCGGATCGATCATCCCGGCCCCGGTGGTCCCGGCGGTGGACGAGATGAGCACCGGCACCACCCCGCGTGCCCGATCGGCGTTGATCTGCGCGGCGAGCTCCCGTGCGTCGAGGCGTCCCTGCCCGTCGGTGCCGATCAGCCGCAGCGCATCGCGGCCCATGCCGGCCTGGTGCACGATCTTGAACCAGGCGGGCTGGCATTCTTGCGAGGTATACATCGCCACCGGCGCGCCGAAGGCACGCACGCCGTCGCTCTCGAAGCGCGGCGCGGCGCGCGTGAGCGCGCACAGGAGCGCGGTGTAGTTGGCTTCCGAACCGGAGGTGGTGAAGTGCCCGACGGTTTCTTCAGGCAGGCCGGCGCGGCGGGCGACGGCACGGATGACATGCGCCTCGATTTCCACCGGCGCCGGGGATGAGCCGGAACTGGCCAGCTGTGGATTGAAGGCGCCGGCGATGCGATCGGCGCACTGCGAGGGGAAATTGGCGGCCGGATTGAAGAGGCCGAAGTAGCGTGGGTGGTTCATGTGCACCACGCCGTGCTCCAGGCGCTCGATCGTCCAGTCCAGGAGCTCGTCCAGTGCGCGGGGGGCGGCAAAGTCGAACTGCGCCAGCTCGCGCCGGAATGCGGCCCGATCCAGGGTCGGCATGACGCTGCCGCGCGCGACGCGCTCGCCCGCCGCGTTCAGCGCCCGCGTCAGGGCGTCGTCGACCCGGGTGCGGGTGTCCCGGTCCGGAAACAGCGCCGCAGGTGGCGCCGGCAGATCGGGGCCGCTCATGAGCCGCGGGTGGCGACGGCGAGCGCCTGGTCCAGGTCTTCGATAATGTCGTCGATGTGCTCGATGCCGATGCTGAGGCGCATGGTTTCCGGTCCCACCCCGGCGGTCCGCTGCTCCTCGGGCGACATCTGCCGGTGGGTGGTCGAGGCCGGGTGGCAGGCGAGTGACTTGGCATCGCCGAGGTTGACGAGACGCTTGAAGAGCTTAAGCGCATCGTAGAAGCGCGTACCGGCATCGGCTCCGCCGCGGATCGCGAACGTCATGAGCGAGCAGGCACGGCCCCTGAGGTACTTCTGCGCGAGCGGATAGTAGGGATTGTCGGGAAAGCCCGCGTAGCTGACCGATTCCACCCGCGGGTCCGCCCGCAGGAACTCGGCGACCCGCTTGGCATTCTCCACGTGCCGCTCCACACGCAGCGCCACGGTCTCGATGCCCTGCAGCAAGAGGAACGCGTTGAACGGTGAGATCACCGCGCCGATCGTTCTCTGGAAGACGCTGCGCACGCGCCCGAGAAACGCTTTCTGCCCGTAGTGCTCGGTGTAGATGAGGCCGTGGTAGGACTCATCGGGCTGGCTGAACACCGGGAAACGGGCGGCTTCCTCTCGCCACG
>CAWDXW010000001.1:0-825865 GCA_963806375.1 uncultured Pseudomonadota bacterium | reverse complement strand
GCCAAGTATGAAGCCTGGATTCTCACGGAGGCAAAGGTTCCAAGGACCAAGCGGAAGGGCAAGAATGCCAAGCGGACGGCTGCCAGCAGAAGCCGCTCAAAAGGCTCGCCGATACTGCGGTTGGTTGGTTCGACGTAGACTTTGAGGACGCCGACTCTGGCCGGCCAGCCGAAAAGCGGGAAACCTTCGCCCGTCTGTCTGGTGCCCCCCATCGAAGGCCGCACGAGAAGGTGTGCGAATGGGTTTCCGGAGAAAGCGCGCCAGAATTGACTGGTCCTATTGGTTGCAACTGCGAGAGATTAAGGCATGGGAGGCCGTAGCGCTGTCACTTGGCGTTGACCCGGAGGCCATGAGTCACCTCAGGGAAGGCTGGATGAACGGGCCCGGGTCCAGGGCCTTTCTTCGAAGACGAGAGCTTCCCAAACGAAAAGATCAAAGATGAATTCCGCAGACGTCTGCGTTTGTTGCTCACCAATCTTTCCGACCGTCGACATTTCGCGGCCGGAACCTTGAACCTAATTACCCCGGGAGACCATACCGTGCAACTGGGGCAGGTCGTTGCTTGGTTAGTCTCAATAGATAGGAAGCCAGTTGCCGGACAACTTGTCCAAGCCTTCAGCACCAAGGCGATCAATGTCCCCGAGGCCGAAGCTAACGATACTGTCGGCAGCGCCGCTCGCATGAACTCGCGATCCTGGGAGGATAATCTTCCAAAGGAAGCGCGCGACGGTGGGTTTGGCAGGTATGAATACCAATGGCCACTACGGTGCAAGGCGCTCGAACTTCTGCGTACGAAATACGCCAAGCTGGAGTCACTTGCTGTCGAATTGGTGCTGGAAGCGAAAGCCCTGAAATTCCGGAATCGAAGCGGTGACCCACTCGACGCAGGGACAATCAAGCGGCATTGCCTATCCGGGATACGCGCCGCGCACGCGAAGGAAGAGCCCAGCTCCTGACAGCTCGCTGGGGCGGTGCTCCAATCATTTCAGACAGCAGCGCCCCCGCTGCCCATAAGCAAGTCGCTGATTGAAAAGACCAAATGTGCGCTGGTTGCTCCGCTGACACTTTGCTTGAGGGCGTTGGCCGCCTCTATTGACTAGGACGCTGGTCAACAGCGCCGCCTATTGCGGCAAGGTGTTATCCAGTGAGTGCAGGCAATCAACAAGACAGAGCTGCCAGCCGTAAGAACAACGAAGGACGCGGCACCCTTCATCAATCGAAAGCCGCAGACCCTGCGGAAATGGGCATGTCCTAGAGAATGGCCCAATTCGCCCGATTCGGATACACGGGCGATTGGCGTGGCGTGTGTCCGACCTTGAGGCTTTGCTACGTGGGGAGTCTGCCAAATGACACTCCCGAAGCGCACACGAGTCGACATTATCGTCAACGGCACGGACGTTGAAAAATACGAGCTTCTGGCCGGTTTGCCGGCGGCCGAGTACGACCGCGTGCGAGACATTCATGCAGAAGTCATGCATATTCGGGTCACGACGCTGGATACTGAAGTGGCCAAACGACGTCGGCCAGCGGAGAAAGTTAAAGCGCTGATGCTCAGTGACCCCGAGCCTTGGGCCGAGCCGGTCAACGGTGCAGAGTTACTAGATTCTATTGAGCAGCAGATTGCTACCTACGTGGCGACGACTGAATTGAATCGTGTTGCTATCGTCCTATGGATACTGATGACCTACGCAGTGAAGGACTGTTCATCTTGCCGTTACTGTTGATTACTTCCCCGCAAAAGCAGTGCGGAAAGAGCACGTTGCAGATACTGCTCAATAAGCTGTGTCGTAAGCCGCTGCTCCTGTCCAACGCATCCACAGCACCGATGTTCCGGATTATTGAGAAGTCGCGGCCAACACTGCTGCTCGATGAGGTTGATACGTGGCTTAGAAGAGATGACGATCAATCCTTGAGAGGACTTATCAACGCTGGTCACACCCGAGACACCGCACGGTTTTTGCGGTGCGACGGAGAAAAGTTCGAGCCGAGGGTGTTCGATTGTTTTTGTCCGAAGGCACTCAGCGGAATCAACGCTCGCAATCTCAGCGACACAGTAACTGACCGCAGCATTGTCATAGAGCTGGCGCGCCGCGGACCCAATGAGCCTGTAGGCCGATTACGTCAGGACCGATTGAATCTTGACCATTTAAGAAGCCTTGCCAGGCGCTGGGCTGATGACCATTTGACGATGATTCAAGATAGTGACCCGTTCGTACCGCCAGAACTTAGTGACCGCGCCCAGGACAATTGGCGCAGCCTACTAACGCTAGCCGACCTTTGTGGAGGATCGTGGCCCGAGCGGGCGCGGCAGGCAGCAAGAAAGCTATCGACTGCTGACACAGACGAGGAGGACTACCGATTGGAATTGCTGACGCGATATTCGCGGCATTTTCAACGAGCATGGAAGACAGCATTCGATCCGCGGACCTCGTGGCGTACCTGGCGGCATTGGAGGCGCGGCCCTGGGGGGAATGGAGCCACGGCAGGGCCCTATCCCCCGTTCAACTAGCCCGATTCCTCAAGCCGTTCGGTATCACGACCCGTGATGTGAGGGAGATGGAGCGGAAGGTCTCACAAGACCTATGACCGCAGCCGTTTTGAAGATGCCTTCGCTAGGTACCTGAAGAGTGAGGTTTCATCCGCGACACCGCAACAAAGCCCTGATTTGATGCAAGAACGCGCCGAATCATCCGCAACATCAC
Organism: uncultured Pseudomonadota bacterium; assembly: GCA_963806375.1. Taxonomy (GTDB): domain Bacteria; phylum Pseudomonadota; class Gammaproteobacteria; order Steroidobacterales; family Steroidobacteraceae; genus 13-2-20CM-66-19. The sequence goes on along the minus strand of CAWDXW010000001.1, from coordinate 823,163 downwards.
AAATGGCTGTTGCGGCTCGATCCGCAACATCTACGCATCATGTTGCGGCCCAGAATGGCGCAGATGTCGGGAAAAATAGCGGTTGTTGCGTTGTTGCGGATCAAGAGCCAGATACAGGGGTGCTCGAAATATGACCCCTCAGGAGACTCTGCGGTTAGCCCGGCCCGTGGCATCACAATTGAAGTCGCGGGGGATAAATTGCGAATTGCTCCGGCCGCCGCCGTTGATCCTGCGCTACGCGAGGCGCTGGCGGCTCACAAGGCAGAGCTGCTCAGGCTCCTGGGCCGACCTTGGATAGCTCGGGCCTGCCCGTCCGGCAATGCGCTTTCTGCGGCTGTCCGAGCTGGTGGACTTCGTACTCGACGTCCGGCTGGCACTGCGCGTCGTGCAATCCACGACCCGACCCATTTCAGGGCCGCTCTGTAGTAGTGGCTGGCGGTGAATGGCTGATTCACTGATGACCACAACCACAAAGGCCCCGATGCCTGGGAAACCCAAGCCAAAGGCAGACCCGTCCAACACTATCCAAATGACCGGCAGACCCGCAGCCGTCCACGCCTATCGCACAAATGGCCGTCACGCCAAGCTTGCAGGCAGCATCGACTATAAAACAGTGGTCACATGCTGTCGGCGACCTAGATATAACCGGACTTATAGATGAGCTTCGGCAGCAGGCCGCAACCGCTTCAGGCGGCGATCTGAAGCGCCAAGAAGCGATGTTGGCCATTCAGGCCCATACGCTTAGACACGATCTTCAATGAGCTGGCCCGCCGGGCCCATGTCAAACATGGGGCAAGGCCATTACCTGGATGCTGCCGACCGGTACATGCGCCTGGCTCTGAAGGCTCAGAGCCAGTGCCGTGCGACCATTGAAGCCCTCGCGGAGATGAAAAACCCGAAACCAGTCGCACTTTGTGCAGCAAGCGAATATTGCCCACGGCCCACAGCAGGTGAACAACGTGCCAGTTTCGCACGAATGTGCCGAGCCAGAAGACTCGCGCGCGCGGGAATCCGAAAGTCAGCCAAACAAACTATTGGAGCAGCAAGCATGAATGACTGGACGCCGGACGACGCAAGCGGCAGGAGCGGCAATCCATCGCTGGAGGCCGTGGGAGCGATCAACAGGACCAAGAACGGCTGAGGGTAAGGCGAGAGTCGGCCGTAATGCCTACAGCGGCGCTACACGACTTACTTCGCGAACTTGCGCGAGCGCTACGGCAGGCGACGGATTTCCTCGGGTAGCAGCCGCCCGAGACCGCCGGACGGGCGTGTGACTGTTTGTTGCGATGCACGATGACTTCACGTGTTGGAGAATGGCGAGTATTTTTTCGCTGGCTGCGTATCGAGCTTGATAAGCTCTCCTTGACTGTTCGTGTCGCCATCTCCCGGAGCCCATCGGGAACGTAGGCCAATGTGAAATATCGTGCTGTGGATCTTGGCAGTCCTACTCGTGTATTGGGCAGCAGCCAGTCTTTGTATAGCTAGTTTCATGGAAAGGTGGAGCTTTCGAGAAGACGGTGACCGGTTTGACCTGCCGATATGTTGCTATATCGCGCCGAGCGACCGTTTGCTTACCGTGTACTCGTGCCCCTGGTTGTCAATAAGATTTCCGAAGCAATTCCCGAGTCCGAGAAACAGAAGCTAACCGGTGAGCTAAACCGGGGGGCGCATTTTGAAACTCGATACTTCAGGGGCGACGGAAAGGTTCGATGGACCGTCGATTTTAGTTTTGCTTACTACTTAATCTACTATCTCGACTTCGCAAGCCTATTTTTAGCCCTCGTTTTCCTCAGGGCGATACTCGTCGGGTTACCGGGAAACTCGCCGATTGCCGCCACCTTCGTTCCTTTGGCGGCGTGTGTTGTCCTTCCAGTAAGCTTCCTTCACGGAGGCTACTTCTATGATTTTCCCGAATTGCTGTTTCTCACATTGGGATTCCTATTGGCATTTCGCGGACCGGTATTCCCTCTGATAGTCCTTCTTCCAATTGCCACTGCAAATAAAGAGACTGCAGTTCTTCTACCGACGCTCGTCCTTCCTATTCTGTGGTTGCGCTTTGGAGCCAAGAAGGCAAAGCTTGTTTGGTTAAGCGGTACTGCGTTGGCTGGATGCACCCTGCTGTTGGTGCGCGCCACTGTTGAATCGAGCAAAGGCACTCCGATGGAGTTCCATCTGGTCGATCATCTAATATTTTGGCTTAACCCTAGTACATACATCCCTTTTACGTCGATTATCGCGCCGGGGATTCCATTTCCAAAGCCACAAAACATCCTCTGTGTGGTTGCTCTAACTGGGATTTTATGGACCGGTTGGAGATTCCTTTCCGTGCTGGAGAGACGCCTTGTTGCTCTGAGCGCTGCACTTAATATTCCGCTCGTGTTACTGTTTGCGGAGCCCGGCGAATTTCGCGACTTGTTCTTGATGTTCGTGCCTTTCGCGATCGCTTCGTCAAGATTCTTCTCGGAGACGTTAGACGAGAGCTCATCTCGCGAACCTTCAAAAGCGAATCTTTGAACCAAGATCACCATGGCGACTCAGGTTCCCCAGCTACCGCGCCACATATTCGTTGAGCTCGATGGGGTGCTTATTACGGTCAACACAAGAGCCGAGTGGATCCTCGGGTGCTCTCATAGGAGCCCGGCAAGTAATCCGATTTGCGATCGCTATTGAGGGGTCCAACGCACTTTAAGGATCAATTGATCGCTTTATTTATTCCGGATGCGCGGACACTTCCCTACAACATAAGTGTGGTGGACTTTCTGACTCGTCAGAGAATCGACGGACGAAGCATCTTTCTCAGTGTGAGGGACAACAGGAAATTAGCTCAGCAGGTTGCGGAGCACCTCAAATTCTTCGACGGAGTCGTGGCGTACGCGGGGAGCTGCTCTGCGCTCGATTTTGAAACAAAGGTAGCGGCAATGAGGGAAGCTGCGGGCTCCAGCGAATTTTGCTACGTCGACCGAGCTCTTCAGGAAGAGCTGTCTGGGAGGGATGTCGCTACGGCGTCGTGGTTGGTGCATCGACTAGGACGGTCAGACGCAATCGCGAAACGTGCCACGTCGAGGCGTCTTTTTAGACGCCCCGAGTGCATCTTTATCGACCTATATGCGCGCAATGCGTGTCCATCAGTCGGTCCAAGAACTTGCTGCTTTTTGTCCAGTGGTGCCAGGACTTTCCCAGATGACGCCCGGAAAGTTTGTATCCGTGGGCGTCGGGTGTCTCGCATTTTGCTTTTGCAGCTCAAGCGTCTACATCGTAAACGACTGTCTTGATTTAGCGAATGACCGTCACGCGGTTCAGAAGAGAGAAGCCCTATCGCGGCAGGTAGTCTTGCGATTTCACAAGGACTGATTTTATCAGCGGCTCTTCTCGCGATAGGGCTGCTACTCGCGTCGCTGATTTCGGTTTGGTTCTTGACGGCGGTGTTCGTGTACCTAGTGTCGACGTCTGCCTATTCTTTCAGCATTAAGAAGCGTGCGTTGGTGGACGTCCTGTTGCTTGCGGGGCTCTACTGTCTAGGATAGCGGCTGGAATGATCGCTGCAAATCTGCGGGTGTCGATTTGGATGCTGGCATTTTCAATGGCGCTATTTTTGAGTCTAGCGTTTGCAAAGCGTTTCTCCGAGTTGCTGCAGCTGGCGGAACGAGCAGAAGAGTGGCCGGCGGGAAGGGGTTATCGCGTGTCTGATCTTGCGCTAGTCGAGATGTTTGGCGTCTGCACAGGCGTAGCATCGGTCCTCATCCTAGGCTTGTATGTTCAGCAAGACGTGGCGCGTTTGGCGTTTCGCCACCCATTTTTGCTAGGGCTCCTGTGTCCTGTGTTGTTGTATTGGATATTGCGTGTCTGGCTTCACGCGCACCGTGGCATTTTGCACGAGGATCCGGTCGTGTTCACGTTCGCGATAGGGCGAGCAAATACGTCCTCGCGGCTGCGGCGGGAGTTGTTTCGGCGGCATTGTTATGAGGCCCTATAAGGTACTGTTAAGTCATGTCCACCTTACTCCTGGCTATCACAAGCGTTTCTTTGTCAGCGGTTGCTCAGTTGTTGCTGCGTATAGGAATGAAGGCGATTGCTCTCGCGGTAGGTCGAGACGACATTCGCGAAACGTTAGCGTTGGCGGTTTCATCGCCGATGGTCTGGGGTGGTTTGATGTTGTATGGATTAAGCGCGGTGGCCTGGTTGGGGGTTTTAGCGCGCGCCTTCAGTCAGTGCCGCATATCCTCTAGTTGCCTTTGGGATCGTGCTCACCTGTGTGCTCGGAGATTTGTTTTCTGGGGGAGTCCGTTCGTCCATGAGTTTGGTGGTATCGCGCTTATTATCGCTGGGGTTTTGGTTGTTGGGCTCACAGTGCAGCAGCAAGCGAACTGATTCGAAGGATAAATGGGGCATCTAGGCACCCAATGCTTACATGGCGCTTACAGAGTCAAATACTCACTCAGGCACTGGAGCCGAAAATCGTTAAGCCATTGATTTGGAGTGGTAGCGGGGGCAGGATTTGAACCTGCGACCTTCGGGTTATGAGCCCGACGAGCTGCCAGACTGCTCCACCCCGCACCAGGAGGGCCGCGCATTCTACAAGCGTACGTCATCGCCAGCAACTGGATTAAACCGGCCCTGCATCAGAGCGTTAGACGCGGATCGAAAGATACCCGGGTAATCGGGTGCTTGACTGCAATTCGCAGGCAGCCGCTCCCCTTGGCAGGGAATCTGACTCAAGTCATTGCGGCGCGGATCTCATTCGCCAAACTGACGCCGGTCTTCATGTCTAGAGTCGTCATGGGCCACTCAATGCCCAGCCCCTCGCGGGAATTCGGTTTCGGAATGATGTGAAAGTGCACGTGCGCGATGGCCTGGTGTGCGCCGCCGCCGTTGTTCTCGAGGACGTTGTATTCCCGTGTGCCTGTTGCCGCGACCACCGCACGGCACAGCCGCGGCAGCACGCGACCGATGGCCGCGGCGGTTTCATCGGAGAGCTGGTCAAGCGTTTCTGCCGGCTCCTTGGGTACGACAAGCACATGCCCGCGACTTAGGGGGTTGATGTCCAGGAACGCGATGACCTGCGCGTCTTCGTACACCTTATGGCAGGGGATCTCCCCGCGGATGATCCTGCCGAATACTGTCTCCGCCATGTGTGCATTTCCTTGTCTATAGAGTGTGCGCAGTGCGTCAATTGTGTCTCACCGCCGGCGCGTCTTGGCACGATTATGGAACGGGCCGATCGGAGGTAAACTTCCCTCATACCAGCTTAAGACGCGAGGAAACTGTCATGAAGACCCGTGCCGCCATTGCGTATGCCGCCGGAAAGCCTTTGGAGATTGTGACGCTGGAGCTGGACGGTCCGAAGGCCGGGGAGGTGCTGGTGGAACTGAAGGCGACGGGGATCTGCCACACGGATGAGTTCACGCGCTCGGGGGCGGACCCGGAGGGGCTGTTTCCGGCGATTCTGGGGCACGAGGGTGCGGGGATTGTGGTGGACGTAGGTCCTGGGGTGAGTTCGGTGAAGAAAGGGGATCACGTGATTCCGCTGTATACCCCGGAGTGCCGGCAGTGCAAGAGCTGTCTTTCGCGCAAGACGAACCTGTGCACGGCGATCCGGGCGACCCAGGGCAAGGGGGTGATGCCGGATGGGACGAGCCGCTTTCACCTGGGCAAGGAGGTGGTGTACCACTACATGGGGTGTTCGACGTTTTCCAACTACACGGTGCTGCCGGAGATTGCGGTGGCGAAGATTCGCGAGGACGCCCCGTTTGAGAAGGTGTGCTACATCGGGTGCGGGGTGACGACGGGGATTGGGGCGGTGATCAACACGGCGAAGGTGGAGCCTGGGGCGAACGTGGTGGTGTTTGGCTTAGGGGGGATTGGGCTGAACGTGATCCAGGGGGCGCGGCTGGCGGGGGCGAACAAGATTGTGGGGGTGGACCTGAACGCGGGGAGAAAGGCGCTGGCGGAGCAGTTTGGGATGACGCATTTTGTGAACCCCAAGGAAGTGGAGGGGGACCTGGTGGCGCACCTGGTGGGGGTGACCGATGGGGGGGCGGACTACAGCTTTGAGTGCGTGGGGAACGTGAACCTGATGCGCCAGGCTCTGGAGTGCTGTCACCGCGGCTGGGGGGTTTCGGTGATCATTGGGGTGGCCGGGGCGGGCCAGGAGATCAAGACCCGCCCGTTTCAGCTGGTGACCGGACGGGTGTGGAAGGGGACGGCGTTTGGGGGGGCGCGCGGGCGCACGGACGTGCCGAAGATCGTGGACTGGTACATGGACAAGAAGATCGCGATCGACCCGCTGATCACGCACGTGCTGCCGCTGGAGAAGATCAACGAGGGCTTTGAGCTGATGCACAAGGGCGAGTCCATCCGCAGCGTCGTGACGTACTGAAAATCGGAACAAGGCGTGCGCGGCCGGGCGGCGGCGCACCGGGCATAAAAGCGAGCAAGGAGAACACCATGGCAGTCTCAATTCATCCGGCCGTCGACAACGGCGTGAGGGCCGGTTCGCCCAACTTCGCCGGCGGCACCCTGACGTGCAGGTGCACATCATCACCGGTGACCGTGAGCCTTGCGGGCAACACGGCATTCAATCACGTGTGTGGCTGCACCAAGTGCTGGAAGCCCAAGGGTGCGACCTTCTCGCAGGTCGCCGTGATCGGGCGCGACAAGCTGACCGTCACGGCCAACGGCAACAAGTTGAAGATCGTCGATGAGAAGGCTCCGATCCAGCGTTACGCCTGCACGGGCTGCGGCGTGCACATGTACGGACGCATCGAGAACAAGGGTCACCCGTTCCACGGCCTCGACTTTGTGCACACGGAACTGTCGAAGGAGAGCGGCTGGTCGGCACCGGAATTCGCGGCCTTCGTCTCCTCCATCATCGAGTCGGGCTTTGCGCCGGCAGGGATGGGCGAGGTGCGCGCGCGTCTGAAGGAGCTCAAGCTCGAGCCCTACGATTGCCTCTCCCCGGCGCTCATGGACCTGATCGCCACGCATACCGCGAAGGCGAAAGGCGCGCTCGCTGCCTGATGCGGCGGCGTCTGGGTGCGCACGCGGTGCGCGCCTGCCCGTTGCGGGCAGGCGCCTCAGGACGCGTTCAGTCCAAAGGAGGTCGGCCGCTGACCGCTCGCGCCGCCGCCGGCGCGACGCGCGGCCCGACCGGGGCGCGGCGTGGTGGGGGAGCGGGGCCGTGAGGCGCTGTGCTTCGTGGGCAGCACTCCTCGGTTGTGCTGTCGCGTTGCTGCTTGAGACGACAGCCGCGCACGGGGCGGACGGTACCTATCCGCCCCCGCACGAGGGCGATTTCACGCTGCGCAACTTCGGCTTCGCCTCCGGAGAGTCGCTGCCGGAGCTGCGCATTCATTACCGCACCTTCGGCGCATCGCGCCAGGACGCCCACGGCGTGGTGCGCAACGCCGTGCTGATCCTGCACGGTACCGGCGGCAGCGGGGCGAGCCTGGTGCGTGCCGAGTTCGCCGGCGAACTGTTCGGCGCTGGACAGCCACTCGATGCCAGCCGCTACTTCATCGTGCTGCCCGACGGAATCGGTCACGGTCACTCGAGCAGACCGAGCGAGGGGTTGCATGCGCACTTCCCGCACTACGGCTATCGGGACATGGTACGGGCCGAGTACCTGCTGCTGACCGAGGGACTCAGGGTCAATCATGCGCGGCTCGTGATGGGCACTTCCATGGGGGGCATGCACACCTGGCTCTGGGGGGAGCTGCATCCGCAATTCATGGACGCGCTCATGCCGCTGGCGAGCCTGCCGACCCAGGTCGCCGGCCGCAACCGCGTCTGGCGGCGCCTGGCGATGGACGCCATCCGCAACGATCCGGCCTGGCAGGGCGGCGACTACCAGGTGCAGCCGCCCTCCCTGCGGACCGCGCTGCAGATGCTGTGGCTCATGGGCAGCAACCCGGTGCTGCGGCAGCAGGAGGCGCCGAGGCTTGCGGACGCGGACCGCGTGATCGATACCGCGGTGGGCGAGCTCATGAAGACCCAGGATGCCAACGACATTCTTTATGCACTCGCCGCTTCGCAGGACTACGATCCGGGTCCCGCGCTGGAGAAGATCGAGGCACCGCTGCTCGCGGTGAACTCGGCCGACGACCTCATCAATCCCCCCGAGCTTGGCATCCTCGAGCGCGAGATCCGGCGCGTGCCGCACGGGCGCGCGCTGGTCATCCCCTTCAGCGAGCACACCCACGGCCATGGTTCGCATACCTACGCGCTGCTGTGGAAGGTGTATCTCGAACAACTGCTGCAGTCGCCCGAACGCTGAGCAGGACTTAGCGGTCCGATCCGCCTGCGGCGCGCAGGTGTCCGGGCCCCAGGTCGCCGATCTGGGTGCAGCCGAGTTCGCCAAGCACGCGGTCGAGTTCACTCACCAGGATGCCGAGCGCGTGGGTTACGCCGGCCTCGCCGCCGGCGGCGAGGCCGTAGAGCGTCGCGCGCCCGAGCATCACCGCGTGCGCGCCGAGTGCGAGCGCCTTGACCACGTCGGTGCCACGGCGAAAACCACTGTCGACGATGAGCGTGGCGCGCGCGCCGACGGCGCGCACCATCTGCGGCAGCACCTCGAGCGGGCTGACGCAGTAATCCAGCTGGCGGCCGCCGTGGTTGCTGATCACGATGCCATCGCAGCCGAGGCTGACGGCGCGCTCGGCGTCGCGCACGTCGAGGACACCCTTCACCATGAGCTTGCCGCGCCAGGCTTCGCGGATCCACTGCAGGTCCTGCCAGGAGATGCTGGCATCGAACAGCTGCGGCACGATCGTGCTGCCGCCGACCGCGCTCACCGACGCCGGCGGCAGGTACGACTCAAGGTTGCGGAAACGCGGCAGTCCGTGCGTGAGCAGCCCGCGCAGCCAGCGCGGATGGCGCAGCACGTCGAGCGCGCTGCGCAGCGTGGGCTTGCCCGGCGCCCGGTAATTGCGCCGATCCCATTCGCGGCTACCGAACACGTTGGCATCGGTGGTGAATACCAGGGCCTCGAATCCCGCCGCCGCCGCCCGCCGTATGAGCTCGCGCGCCGGTTCGCGATCCTTCATGACGTACAGCTGCAGCCACAGACGGCCGCCTGCGCGGCGGGCGACATCCTCCAGCCGCGCGGTGGAAAAGGTGCTGAGGGTGAAGGGGATCCCGAGCGTGGCAGCGGCGCGGGCGAGCGCCACGTCGCCCTCCGGGGACAGCATGCCGTTGAAGCCCGTCGGCGCGATGATGAGGGGCGCGGCCGCCGCCCGGCCGTAGAGGTCCACCCGGGTATGCCGGGCGCAGGTGTCGATCAGCGTGCGCGGCAGCAGATGCCAGTGCGCGAAGGCGCGGCGGTTGGCGTGCAGGGTCGCCTCGTCCTCGGCCCCGCCTTCGACGTACTCGAACACGAAGTGCGGCACGCGCCGGCGCGCGAGCTCGCGCAGGTCCGCGATGTTGAGGGCCTGCGCGAGGTTTCGCGGTCTGACCGGGCGGCGTTTCCAGGGCACGGGGGGCGGCTTGCGAGCGGATCTCTCGCGTCAGTTCTGTAGCCCGACGTCAATACGAGTGGCGACGAACACGTTGCTCGCGCTGTTGTAGTTGCCGAAGGCCACCAGGTGGATGGCCGTGTGGGTGCCGGCAAAGGTTGACGTCAGCAGCTGACTGTAGTCGGAGGCCGCCGTTGCCGGAGTCGAGAACACCGATACGCCGCTCGTGAGGACCGTGCCGCCGACCGAGAGCAGCAGCTGGTTCTGATCGGCGCCCACGGTGGTAATGATCAGACCCGGCGGTAATGACTTCAGATCAATCGGCACGGGCCCGGTATAAATGGCGTGCACCGGGCTCAGGGCGGGATTGGTCAGGTCCGGCACCAGCGCAGTGGGACTGATGCTGCTGAAGGGCTTGACGGTGCCGGGGGCGACCCACTCGATCACGAGTTCCTGCTGCGTCGTGGAGCCGGGAGAAATCGTGGCGGCATTGAACGCCGGCGGCGTGGTTCCGGGCGGTGGCGCCGCGGTGCCGAACGGCGCCGCATTGCCATTGAGCTCCAGCAGCGTCCCGACGTTACCGCTCTGATCACTCGAGCCGGTGTTGACCGGATAGGCGGAGCTCACCACCGCGGCGCCGCCCACGGCGGTACCGGAGAAATTGAACTGAGCCGCTTGCCATCCGCCGATCGTGACCAAATCGAGCGAGACGCTGTTCGGTGTTGCGGAGACGGGGACACCCCAGGCAACCGTGTTCTGCAGCCGCACCTGGCCGGCGGTGGTATCGAATCCAAGAAAGGTGCCGCTCGAGTTAAACGTACCCACGCCGCTGGCCGTAATCTCCTGACCCACCGAGATCGAATTGAGGTCGAAAGTGCCGGCGACGCCGTCCTCACTGACCACCGTGCTGCTGGCCAGCTGAACGTTCGTGGCGGGGACATAAGCCACGGCAACGCCGTAGGGATAGTACGGATCGCCGCTCGAGGAGGCCACGAACTGCCCCCCAAGGACCGTGATCACATCGCCGCTGCGCTTCGCCACCACGCCGGTGAGACGATCCTGCACCGGACTTTCAAGACTGGTTCCGGCGATCACGGTGTCGGCAGTGTAGGTCGGTGTGATCCCCGAGAGGCTCGCGAGCGTGCCGTAGGCGGCGATGACCACGTTGATGGGCAGCGCGTTGATGGCCTCCAGACCCGCCGCGCCGACGTACGTTACGCCGTTGATGTTGTAGTACGTCTGGGGAGTGACGTCGACCGTGACGCCGCCCAGAGGGCTGACATAACCATCGAAGGGCAAGATGTTGATGACGAGGGAGCTCGACGACGGCGTGTAGACGAAATAGCCGCGCACCCGCATGTTCGACTGGTCGAGCTGCGGCTGCGGGGGGTTCATGACGGCGTACGGCTCCACCGTGACGGTCAGGTTCGGCAGGTCGATGCTGTTGAAGGCATCGAGGTCAAGATTCATGTGTGCGCGGATCCCCTCCTGGTTCGTGATGACCAGCGGTCGGTTTGGATCGAAGGTCACCGTCATCGTGGCGACGAGGACCGAATTGCCGCCGACCACCACGGTCGGCGTGACATGAACCGAGACGCCGTTATTGTTGACCCAGATATTGGCGTAGGTGTAGTCAATCGTAATGTTCGCTGAGGTAAAGGTGCCCTGCGGCGCGGCGTATGCTGACAGCACCGAGGTGAGATCCGTCAGACGTGTGAGATCGACGCTGACGGGCACAGGCAGCGGCACGGCGGACTGGCCGTTCGGGCCGAGGAGCAGGATCTGGTCGATCGTGACGATATAACTGGCGAAGCGGGTATTGGTGCTGGAAAGGGTCAGCACCGGTGTTCCCGGGTTGAAATTGGTGCTCGAGCCGCAGGCACTCAGCAGCGCGACCACCCCGGCGGCGAAGGCGATCCGAAGGCTCGCGACGCGCGGGCGGCCAGAACGAACGGCTGTCATCGAAGAATTCCCCTTTAGTTCTTGATCCCGGGCGAGGTGTGCGAGCCGGCCCGGTGGCTTTTAGAGGCAGCCGCGGCGGATACGTTCCCCGTCAGTCACGGTGGGCTGCGCCCGCTCTGGGGCGCAAAACCGCTAGTGTACTGATTTTGAGTCGTCTTTCAGTTGATCGTGACGGGCAGGGCCGCGCTGCTGCCGGAGCGCAGGTCGAGCACGGTCGGAAACGACTGCCGTGACAAGGTCCCTGCCGGGTTGCGGCTGTTCCAGACCCGGACCGAAAGGTAGTAGTACGAGGAGGGCGTACCGGCCGGGACGGTGGCGGCGACCGTTCCGCCCCCCTGGGTCAGCACGGTATCCAGCGGCACGGAGGCAACCAGGGTGCCCTCATGCGAAACCAGCAGCTGCCCGTGGTCGAACTCGGCGGCCTTCGCGGGCGTGACGGTGGCCACTACCGAGCCGGGACCGGCCCCGGAGGCCAGCGACAGGCCCGGGAGCTGCACGAGGGCGCTACCGGTCTTCGGCGGTCCGACGGTCGTGGTCAGAGGGCCGTCGCTGTAGCCGGGTGCGCTTGCAGCCACCGTGTAGTTTCCGGCACCTTCCACCGGCGCGGCACTGACGATGTTGACGGTCTCACCACTGGCAACGTAGGTACCCGAGTCGATCGTGCCCTCCGACAGACCCTGCGGGTTGGACAGGGTCTGGTTGAAAGGATCGATGGTGCTTGTCTCGATGACGTAGGGAGCGCTTCCCTTGGCCAGGGTCTGATAGAAGTTCACCGCCGCGCCAGCCGGCAACGGACTGTTGGCTGCGGTGCGGATGTTGACGCTGTAAGAAGTGGCGACGCGCGGGACTAACGTCCCGATCGAAACCGTGTTGCTGCCACTCGTCGTCGTCGTGCCGGTGGAAGTCGTCGTGCCGGTGGTGGTGGTGCCGGTCGAGGTGGTCGTGCCGGTGTCGGTCGTCAAGCCGGTGGTGGTGTTGATCGTCCCGGTCGTGGTCGCACCGGTGTTGCTGTTCGCCGGCAGCTCGACATTCTTGATGACGATAGTGGCGATGCCGGGCCCGTGGATCACGAGATCATAGAAGGTCGAGGCGGAGGTGCTGATCGGCAGCGGGTAAAGCGTGAAATCGCCACTGGAGTTGACCGTCGTGGTCAGCGCCACGACGTGACGGCTGCCATCGGAGCTCAGCGTTTCGGCATCGACCTGGATCGTCGGAAGCCCCGTGGTGGTGCTCGTGACGTTGGTGAGCGTGAGGGTGCCCTGGATGGTCCCGACGTTGGCGAGGTCGTAGGCCGTCGCATGAGAACTGAAGAGCACCGCGTTCGTCGGGGTGGCCGCGTAAGTGAACGGCACCAGGTCGAGCGTGCCGTCGATGTTGATGTCAAACGAAGCGATGGTGGTGGTGGTCGTGGATCCGGTGCTGGTCGTGCCCGTACCGGTGGTGCTGCCCGTGGTCGTTGCGTTCGTCGTGCCAAAGAGCGCATCGCCCGTGCCCGCGCTGCTGGTGGCATCGCTCGTTCCGGTCACAAACGCGCCACCCGCGGTGCTCGAGCCGCCGAGCGCGTTCCCCAGACCGCCCACCGCAACCCGCAGCGATGCCTGGATGCCGATACCCTTGTCGGGATTGAGCAGTTCCAGCGGCACCTGCTGGGTCGTGCCAGTGCCGTCGACGTAGACCACTTCGGCGTTGTACTGCGCGCCCAGGGTCTGGGCCGAAATCGCCAGGGGTGCGCCGGAATCCAGCGGGATGAGGCGGATCTGGGAGTAGCTGCCCGAGACTAGCCGCAGGTCGCTGGCGAGGGTGGCGAGCGTGCCGGCCTCGGCGGCGACCAGATCAACGGTGGTCGGGGTCGAGAGGGGAAACTTCACCCAGCCGGAGTCATCGGGGCCGGCTGTGGCACTGGTGTTGAACCACACCGCCTGGGTCGTCAGATAGACGTGCGAATACTGCGCCGGGGTGTTGCCGGTCAGCGACACGTTGGTGCGGGTATTGCACCCGGCGAGCAGGGCGCACAGCGCTCCGAGCAGTGCGGCGGGGGGGCGGTAATACATGCAAATCCCTGTGCGATTTAAGGATGGAATGATGCGCCGACCGCGGCGGGCGCCGCAATGTTCCTCTCGCAGACAAGTGTGTCGAATTGTCGATTTGCGACTTAAGATTGGACTCGGGCCGGCTTAGCCGGTACAGTTCCCGCCGCAAACGTACTTAGTGCTCGGTCAGCACCGTTTAGCTCGCAGTCTGTCTTAAATCCGACGCACTTCGACTTACCATTAACTGAATGCCTCGCGCCTGACCGCCGCAGCAAATGTGCTGACGGGCGAGCTCAGAAGAGGTTTCCACAAAATGTCATTTTCCAATCTCGGGCTTACCCCCGAGCTGTTGCGTGCCGTGGCCGAAAAGGGCTACACCACCGCCACTCCCATCCAGCGCGAAGCGATCCCGGCGATCCTCGCCGGTCGTGACGTGCTCGCCGGCGCCCAGACCGGGACCGGCAAGACGGCCGCCTTCGTGCTGCCCATCCTGCAGAAGCTCGCAACGCCTGCCAGCGGCGCGCCGCGCGCGCTGGTGCTGACGCCCACGCGCGAGCTCGCGGCCCAGGTCGCCGCCAGCGCCCAGGACTACGGGCGCTTCGTGCGCCTGCGCACGCTCGTGATCTTCGGTGGCGTGAGCGAGAAGCCGCAGATCCAGGCGCTGCGCGGTGGCTGCGATCTGCTGGTCGCCACCCCGGGGCGGCTGCTCGACCTCGCGCAGCAGCGGCTGCTCGATCTGTCCCAGGTGCGCTGCCTGGTGCTCGATGAGGCCGATCGCATGCTCGACATGGGCTTCATCCCCGCCATCCGCCAGATCCTGAAGCTGCTGCCGCGCGAGCGGCAGAACCTCATGTTCTCGGCCACTTACTCTGAGGACATCCGCGCACTTGCATCGCGCATGCTGCGCGACCCGGTGGCGATCGAGGTCGCAGCCCGCAACGCCACCGCCGAGCGCATCGAGCAGCACGTCTATCGCGTCCCGAAGGACCACAAGCGGCATCTGCTGGCGCACCTGATCAAGGAGCGACAACTGGCAGCAGGTGCTGGTATTCACGCGCACCAAGCACGGCGCCAACCGCCTCTGCCAGCAGCTGGAGGGCGCCGGCATCCGCGCCGCCGCCATTCACGGCAACAAGAGCCAGGGAGCGCGCGTGCGCGCGCTGAGCGATTTCAAGGAAGGCCGCATCACCGCACTGGTGGCCACCGAAGTGGCGGCGCGCGGCCTCGACATCAAGGAGCTGCCGTATGTCGTCAACTACGAGCTGCCCAACGTGCCGGAAGACTACGTGCACCGCATCGGCCGCACCGCGCGCGCGGGCGGCAGTGGCCGGGCGGTGTCGCTGGTGGCACCCGATGAAGCCCCGCTGCTGCGCGACATCGAACAGATGCTGAAGCGCACGCTGCCCGTGCTGGCGGCGCCGGCGTTCGAGATCCCGCCGGCCTCGGCGCAGGCGGCACCCGTGAGCGCGCCCTCCGCTGTGCATCGCCAGCCGCACCGCACCCACGGTTCCGGGCAGGGCTGGCGGCGTGGCGGTGGCGGCCGCGGGGCTGCGCCCCACAACTACGCCCGCTCGCGCCGCTCGGTGTAACCTCGATGGCATGAAGCGCAGGCGTTGCGCCGGTGTGTGGCTGCTGTGGCTGCTGTGCAGCGGCGCGGCACTGGCGCATGTGCACCTGAACGACAGCTCCCCGGCCGACGGCAGCCGCCTGACGGCGGCTCCGCGCTGCCCTGGTGCTGAGCTTTTCCGAACCGGCGCAGCTGACGGCGCTCTCGTTGCAGCCGGAGCAGGGACCGGGCTGGAAGCTGAGCCCACCGCCTGAGGTGCAGCTGCGCCTGAGCGTGCCGCTGCCGCCCCTCGCACCCGGCAGCTATCGCCTGCGCTGGCGGGCGCTTTCCCGCGACGGCCACGTCGTGCCGGGCGAGATCCGTTTCAGCATCGCGCCATGATCGACGGCTGTGGCTCGCACTGCGCGCCGCGGGTTTCGTCGTGCTGCTGAGTGCCGCCGGCGGCGCCCTTTTCCTGGAGATCTTCCGGCGCGGGCTATCCGAGCCGGCGGCCGCGCGACTGCGCACGCACACCCGCCGCTGTGCGCTCGGCGCGCTCGTCATCGTCCTCGGGCAGGGGCTGTTTGAGCCGCTGCGTCTGGCGGGTGGCTGGGACGGCATCCAGGAGTCCTCCTTGTGGCGCCTGGCGTGGGCGTCGCCCGTGGCGCTCGGGCTGTGGCTGCGCACGGCGGGGCTCGTCGCGCTTCTGACGGGCATTGCCCGCCGGGAGTTTTCGTGGCGCTCGCTTGCGCTGCTGGGTGTGCTGCTGGTCCTCGGCGCCTTCCTCGTGACCGGACACACCGTGACGGCGCCACATCGCGCGCCGCTCGGTGCGCTCCTGGGTGTGCACGTGGCCGTGGCGGCGTTCTGGTTCGGTGGCGTTCAGGCACTGCGCACCCTTCGCGGGTGCCTCCCGTCGCAGGCGTTCGGGCTACTGCTGCAGCGCTTCTCCGCCTGCGCGGTATGGCTGGTGCCGCTGCTCGGTGGTGCCGGTGTCGGACTCGCCGCGGCGCTGCTGCCGGATGCGGCGGCGCTGCGACAGCCGTATGGGTTGCTCCTGTGCCTGAAGGTCGCACTGTTCACGGCGCTGCTCGGGCTTGCGGCCCTCAACCGCTCACGGCTCGTGCCGGGGCTGCTGCGCGGGCAGCCGCGCGCGAGCGTCTGGCTGGGGCGCACCCTCGCGGCCGAGGTTCTCCTCATGTGCGGGGCGATCATCGCGACCGCGGTCCTGACGGGGCAGTTCGCGCCACGGGAATGACTGCGGGTTCCCCCTCCTCAATGCGGGCGCATGATCGCGCGGCGGATCGCGGCGAGCGGGGCAGAATCATCGAGCCGCACGGAATCGCCGTCGCGTTCGACGCCGAGCCGGCTCCACAGCTGCGCCAGGTCCGGCGTCATCGGCGTGTCGCCGTACTTCGCGTAGAGTTCCTCGAGCACGTGCACCCCCACGGCCGCATCACCTGTGCGCAGCACCCGTTCGATCGGCCAGTGCGCCGAGAGTCCGCCGCTGTCGCGGAGCACCGCCCGCAGCGCATCCTGCAGACCCCGCAGGTTCTGGGTCCGCTCGCGGATCGTGACATCCGCGATCAGGCAGAACATCGCCCCGCCCCAATAGGTACGTCCCCAGGTGTGTGTGTGGTCGAGTCCCTGGTCCCCAGGCTGCGGCAGGCCGCGCGGCATCGCGCGCAGTTCTTCTGCCCACACGTCGCTCTCGGCGCGGTTACCGGCCTGTACCCGCGCCACACCTTCGACGTAGGTGGCGATGCCCTCGGAGAGCCACGCGTGCGCCTCGCCGGTGTCCGGCAGCGCGAGGTGCGTCATCTCGTGCACCAGTACCCAATCGGCCGCCAGCTCAGCGCGCGTCACCTCGCGTCCCACCCCGACGCGGATGTAGGGGTCCGGGTCGGCGAAGGTCTGGCCGCCATGCACGCCCTCGCCGGGACGCTCCTGCAGCACCAGGCGCAGGTGCCCGGCCGGGAAGCGGGCGTAGTAGGCGGCGACGATGTCGGCCGAGCGCTGCACCCACTCACGGATCGGGTCCGCGCCGGACGTGAAGGGCGCCGCCGGGTATTCAATCCGGATCGTCGCGCCGGCTGCGACCAGGTCCGCGCTCCGCGCGCCCACCGCGCCGCTGCCCACGAGCACCCCGGCGAGGACCGTGAGGGCAACCGCGCGGCGTGGCGTTCGCATCTTCAGCGCCGGGTCCGCGCCGTCTGCCCGAAGAGGATTTTCCGGGCTTCCTCGCTCATCGTGATCTGGGTGCCGTAGTCCTGCGCGCGCGCATAGGCCCGTACCGTCGCCGGCCGCGCCCGGATCGCCTCGAACCAACGCGCGAGCGACGGAAAGTCCTCGAGCTTCTGTCCCTGCGCCTCATACGGCACGATCCACGGATAGCAGGCGATGTCGGCGATCGAGTAGTCTGCCCCGCCGACGTACGGGCGATCGGCGAGCCTCTGGTCGAGCACCCCGTAGAGCCGGTTGGTCTCGTTGACGTAGCGCGTGACGGCATAGGGGATCTTCTCGGGGGCGTAGCGGCTGAAATGATGGTTCTGGCCGGCCATGGGCCCAAGGCCGGCCATCTGCCAGAACAGCCACTGGATCACCTCGAAGCGCGCGTGCAGCGCGCGCGGCAGCAACTGGGCGGATTTCTCCGCCAGGTACAGCAGAATCGCGCCGGACTCGAATACCGACAGCGGCGCGCCGCCCCCCTGCGGGGCAGTGTCGACGATCGCGGGCATGCGGTTGTTGGGGGCGATCGCCAGAAACGCCGGTTCGAACTGCGCGCCGGCGCCGATGTTCACGGGCACGATCCGGTACTCGAGCCCGGCCTCCTCGAGGAACATGGTGATCTTGTGGCCGTTGGGCGTCGGCCAGTAATAAAGGTCGATCATGGGGCGCTTCCTGGAACTGCGGCAGGGTACTCCACCGTGTCACGGCCGCGCCCGCCGGGGCAGGCCCCTTCCGGGCCATCGGCGGCTCAGCCTTCCGCGGGATTGATATGGTACAAGCCACCCCATGAGCGCGCTTTCCGCGGTCGTGCGGGAACTGCGGGCGACCGGATTCGCCCGGCTGTCCGCGGCCGAGGCGAGCCTCGCGCTCGGGCTCGACCTGGGCGCGCTCTGCGGCCTCAGGGACAGCTGGGAGCACCTGCCGCGCGATGCCTACCTGCGCGACGGCGGCGCCTACCGCGCGCGTCGCCACAGCTGCTTTGTGCAGGCCTTGGGGGCGACGCTGACGCTCGTGCCGCACCGGCCGCACTGGCAGCCCACCGCCTACAACGCCCTGCATGGGGGGCTGACGCGCTGGTTCGAGCCCATCGCGCCCGAGGTCCGCGCCCACCCGGCATGGCTGAAGCTCCTTGTGTCACTCGGTGAGGTGTTTGCCGCGGTGCAGCCGGCGCCGCGCTGGTTCATCGAGGCGCACCAGTTTCGCATCGACACCGCCAACGGCATTGGCAGACCAACACCGGAGGGTGCGCACCGCGACGGTGTTGACTTCGTCGCCGTGATCCTCGTCGGGCGCCGTCATGTCATTGGCGGGGAGACGCGCGTGTTCGATGCCGCCGGTGACACGGGGGTGCGTTTCACGCTGTCGGAGCCCGGGTCCATGCTGCTCATGGACGATGCCCGCGTCATCCACGAGACCACGCCGCTGCAGCCGCAGGGGGAGGGCGGCGTGCGCGATACGCTCGTGCTGACGTACCGGGCGGCAGGTTTCCAGGCGCCCGATGCGCCCGATCCAACACCAAGCTGACGGTGTGTACCGCGGCCGGCGGCGCCGGCGGCCGGCGGGACCATCGGCTCCTGACCCGGCCGCCCGGGCCGTAGGCGGCAGGAACGGTGCCGCACGAGGGCACGGCCCCTTAGACACCTTCTCGCGAAAACCGGGCGCGACTGGTCTAGGCTTGGGCGGTAGCTGATGGCGGGAACGTGCAATCCCCCTGCCGCCGCGCAGGGCTAAGATTTTTCTTTGCGAGGATTTCCGCGTACGCTCGCACGAGCCGGATAATGCAAGGAGCGAACCGACAAGTTCGCCGGGCAGACTTAGAACTATAAAAGAAGGGGAACTGGCAGATGCTCATTCTCACACGACGGGTCGGCGAGACCGTCATGATCGGCGACGACGTCACCATTACGGTTCTGGGGGTCAAGGGGAACCAGGTACGCGTCGGCATCAATGCGCCCAAGCACGTGGCAGTACACCGCGAGGAGATCTACGAGCGGATCAAGCGCGAACAGCAGCCCGAGGACATCGCGGCGGAAACACCCAAGGCCTCGCAGTTCGCGTCGGCCTGAGCCCCCAAGGCCGGCGGCACCGGTCAGGCGCGGGGATATGTTAAGTCGGCGGCGCTGCGGGCGCGTGGCGCCGGCGCCGATATAAAGAAGCCCCGGCCGGAAGGGGCGCTGCGAGAGCCGCGCCGCTCATCGGGAGCTTGGCAACAGGCCCACGGTCAGGGACTGCACGTCCGTGCGCCGCAAGACCTCCGCGGCCGCCTCGATGTCGAGCGCCAGCAACCGGTCGCTCGCCGCAAACGGCACCTGTAACCGCAGCACATCGAAGGGGCCCTGCAGAGCCTGCGAAGTCTTCAGTGGCGCACGCAGGTCGATTCCCTGGCAGGCGGCGAGGAATTCAATCGCCACGATGTTGAGGGCATTGGCCGTCATGGTGAGCAGGCGGCGTGCGCCGTGGGTCGCCATGCTCACGTGATCCTCCTGGTTGGCCGAGGTCGGGATGCTGTCCACGCTGGCCGGGTGGCACAGCATGCGATTCTCGGCAACGAGTGCCGCGGCGGTGACCTGCGCCATCATGAAGCCGGAATTGACCCCGCTCTCCGGGGCGAGGAAGGGCGGCAAGCCGCTCATCTTCGGATCGACCAGCAGCGCCACGCGGCGCTCGGTGATGGAGCCTATCTCCGCGCAGGCGAGCGCGAGGATATCGGCCGCGAAGGCCACCGGCTCGGCGTGAAAGTTGCCCCCGGAGAGCACCTCGCCGGTGTCAGGAAACACCAGCGGGTTGTCGGTGACGGCGTTGGCCTCGATGACGAGCGTCGCGGCCTGCTGCGTCATCAGGTCGAGGCAGGCGCCCATGACCTGCGGCTGGCAGCGCAGCGAGTAGGGGTCCTGCACGCGCGTGCAGGTGCGGTGGGATTCGCGGATCTGGCTCCCCTGCAGCAGGGCGCGGTACACCTGCGCGACGCGGGCCTGGCCGTCGTGGCCGCGCACGTGGTGGATGCGCGGATCAAAGGGCGCATCGCTCCCCTGCAGCGCATCGGTGGAGAGCATGCCGGCAACCACGGCGCCGGCATACACGGTCTCGAGCTCGAACAGGCCCGCGAGCGCGAGCGCGGTCGACACCTGGGTGCCGTTCAGGAGCGCGAGTCCCTCCTTGGGGCCGAGCGCCGGCGGCGTCAGTCCTTCCTGCGCGAGCGCCTCGGCGGCCGGCAGGATCTCCCCGCGCCGGCGGATTTGGCCCTGTGCGAGCACCGCGAGCGACAGGTGGGCGAGCGGGGCGAGATCCCCCGAGGCGCCTACCGAGCCCTGCGCCGGCACGCACGGATACAGCCCCCGGTTGATCAGTGCCTCGAGGAAGCGCGCGAGCGGGGTACTGATGCCCGAGAAGCCCTGCAGCAGGCTCGTCAGCTTCAGCACCAGCGTGAGACGCACGATCGCGTCATCGAGCAGCGGTCCCACGCCGGCGCTGTGGGAGAGGATGATGTTTCGCTGCAGGAGCGTGCGCTGCGCGGGCGCAATGCGCGTCTGCGCGAGAAGACCGAAGCCGGTGTTGATGCCGTAGGCGGGG
The DNA here is from genome assembly GCA_963806375.1 of uncultured Pseudomonadota bacterium. Taxonomy (GTDB): domain Bacteria; phylum Pseudomonadota; class Gammaproteobacteria; order Steroidobacterales; family Steroidobacteraceae; genus 13-2-20CM-66-19. Next base: position 802,377 of record CAWDXW010000001.1, on the reverse strand, counting down.
GCCTCCGCGGCCGCAAGGCGCGCCGTCACCGCGTGCGCCTGCTCCAGCGCGGTGAGCGCGGCGGGGTCGATGCTCACCTGTACAGGACCGGTGTAGATGCGGCGCAGGTCGGTGAGATGCAGCGGCCGGGCGCCGAGCTTCAGGGGTTGGAGTTCGGCCATCGCAAAACCTCGCCCGCGCGCACGACGGTGCGCCGCGGATTAAAGCCAATCCAGTACGACAGTTCGGCCGGAGAGCCGATGTTCCACACCACGAAATCCGCCGCCTGCCCCGGGGCGAGCATGCCGCGCTCTGCCTGCAGGCCGAGCGCGCGCGCAGCCTCGCGCGTGGCGCCGAGCAGCGCCTCCTCGGCGGTGAGTCCGAACAGGCGCGTCGCCATGCTGAGGGCGAGCAGGAGCGACGTCCCGGGCGCGGAGCCCGGATTGCAGTCGCTGGCGATGGCGAGCGCGGCGCCCGCGGCGCGCAGCGCCGCCAGTGGCGGCTTGCGCTCGGCGGCCAGGCAGTAGTAGGCCACGGGCAGCAGCACCGCCACGGTACCGGCGCGCGCGAGCGCCTGCGCCTCGGGCTCACCGGCAAATTCCAGATGATCGCAGGAGAGCGCGCCGAAGCGGGTGGCGAGGAGCGTGCCGCCAAGATCGGAGAGCTGCTCTGCATGCATCTTCACCGGTACCCCGAGCGCGCGCGCCGCACTGAAGAGCCGCTCGGCCTGCGTCACGGAAAAGGCGATGCGCTCGCAGAAGATGTCCACGGCATCGACCAGGCCCTGGGCGTGCAGCGCCGGCAGCCACTCCAGCGCGATGGTGTCGATGTACTGATCGGCGCGGCCGCGATACTCCGGTGGCAGCGTGTGCGCGGCCAGGAGCGTGGTGCGCACCGTCACCGGGAAGGCGCGCCCGAGCGCGCGCGCGACGCGCAGCATCTTCGCCTCGTCCTCGAGCGTGAGCCCGTAGCCGGACTTGATCTCGAGCGTCGTCACGCCCTCGCTGGCGAGCGCCGCCAGGCGGGGCGCGCTCTCCTCGAACAGCTGTGCCTCGCTCGCGGCGCGCACGGCGCGCACGCTCGCAAGGATGCCGCCGCCGGCGCGTGCGATCTCCTCGTAGGAGCGGCCCCGCAGCCGCTCGGCGTACTCGGACGCGCGCGTGCCCGCGAACACCAGGTGCGTATGGCAGTCGATCAGTCCGGGGGTCACCCAGGCGCCCCCGAGGTCGTGCACCTCGGCCGCCTCGCTCCCGGGGGGCAGCGCCGCTCCTCGCCCACCCAGGTGAGTTTGCCGCCACGGCTGAGGAGCGCGCCGCGCTCGATCTGGCGGTTGCCGGCATCGCAGGTGGCCAGGCGCGCGTTGCGCCACAGCTTGAGGGTATCGCCCACCGTCGCGCCTCGCGCCCTAAGCCTCAGGCGCCGCCGAGGAACGGCAGGTTCAGTCCCTGCTCGCGCGCGCACTCCATGGCGAGGTCGTAGCCGGCATCGGCGTGGCGCATGACGCCGGTGGCGGGGTCGTTCCACAGCACCCGCTCGATGCGGCGCGCGGCCGCCGGCGTGCCGTCGCAGACGATGACGACGCCGGCGTGCTGCGAGTAGCCCATGCCGACGCCGCCGCCGTGATGGATCGACACCCAGGTGGCGCCGGAGGCGGTGTTCAGCAGGGCGTTCAGCAGCGGCCAGTCGGCCACCGCGTCCGAGCCGTCCTGCATCGCCTCGGTCTCGCGGTTGGGGCTGGCCACGGAGCCGGAGTCCAGGTGGTCGCGGCCGATGACGATCGGGGCCTTGAGCTCCCCGCGCGCCACCATCTCGTTGAAGGCGAGCCCCAGGCGGTGCCGGTCGCCGAGCCCCACCCAGCAGATGCGCGCCGGCAGTCCCTGGAACTGGATGCGCTCGCGCGCCATGTCGAGCCAGTGGTGCAGATGCGGGTCGTCGGGGAGCAGTTCGCGCACCTTGGCATCGGTCCTGTAGATGTCCTCCGGGTCGCCCGAGAGCGCGACCCAGCGAAACGGGCCGACCCCGCGGCAGAACAGCGGGCGCACGTACGCCGGCACGAAGCCCGGGAAGGCGAAGGCATCCTTGACGCCCGTCATCGAGGGCGACCTGGCGCATGTTGTTGCCGTAGTCGAAGACCGGCACGCCCGGCCTTCTGGAAGGCGAGCATCGTCTCCACGTGGCGCGCCATCGAGGCGCGTGCCGCGCGCGCCACTTCGGCCGGATCCTCGCGCCGCAGCCGGTCCCACTGCTCGAGCGTCCAGCCGCCGCGGCAGATAGCCGTTGACCGGGATCGTGCGCGGAGGTCTGGTCGGTGAGGGCGTGCGGGTGCACGCCGCGGCGCAGCAGCTCCGGCAGCACCTCGCAGGCGTTGCCGAGCAGGCCCGACCGAGACCGGCGCCGCGGTGCGCGCCGCGCGCGCGATGATCTCGAGCGCCTCATCGAGGTCGCGCGCCTCGACGTCGAGGTACTTCGTCTGCAGGCGCTTGGCGATGCGCTCCGGGCGACACTCGATCGCCAGCATCGAGGCGCCGGCCATGGTGGCCGCGAGCGGCTGCGCGCCGCCCATGCCGCCCAGGCCCGCCGTCAGGATCCACTTGCCGGCGAGCTTGCCCGCCGTAGTGCTGGCGGCCCATCTCGACGAAGGTCTCGTACGTGCCCTGCACGATCCCCTGGCTGCCGATGTAGATCCAGGAGCCGGCCGTCATCTGGCCGAACATCATGAGCCCCTTGCGGTCGAGCTCGTTGAAGTGCTCCCAGTCCGCCCAGTGCGCCACGAGGTTGGAGTTCGCGAGCAGCACCCGCGGCGCGTCTTCGTGCGTGCGGAACACGCCGACCGGCTTGCCCGACTGGATCAGCAGCGTCTCATCCTCCCTCAGCTGCGCGCAGTGCCGCGACGATCTGCTCGTAGCACTGCCAGTTGCGGGCCGCCTTGCCGATGCCGCCGTAGACGACCAGTTCGGCGGGCCGCTCGGCCACCTCCGGGTCGAGGTTGTTCATGAGCATGCGCAGCGGGGCCTCGGTGAGCCAGCTGCGGCAGCTGAGTTCGGTGCCGCGCGGGGCGCGCAGCGGCATGCGGGTGTGAGTGTCGGACATGGGGCTACCTCGGCTGGATGTTCGCGGCGAGTTCGTAGCGCGAACCGGGATGATAAAGATCGGCGAGACTGGCGACACGCCCCTGCGAGAAGGTACGGCGCCGGATCAGCAGGCACGCCTCGTCCGCGTCCAGTTTCAGCAGGCGGCGGATGCGGCGCTCGGGCGCGAGCGCCCGCACGATGTGCTCGGCGCGCTGCAGCGGGGCTACGCGGATGAGGAACTCGTGCGGCGTGGTGCGGGTGAAGTCGTTGGCCAGGTAGCCGGGAGCCACCAGCGGGTTGACGTAACGCTCCTCGACCTGCAGGGGCAGCGGACCCTCGAAGTGGGTGAGGAGCGAATAGTCGAGCGGCGCGCCGAGCTTGAGGCTCGAAGCGCTCGGCCAGCTCGGCCGTGGCGGCCACCTGGGTGCAGCGCGAGGACCTTCACGCGGTACTCATGCCCGCGGGCGCGGATCTCGTCGGCGATGTTGCGCACCTCCAGCGGGTGAGCGTGCACGCGCTGCTCGGCGACGAAGGTACCGACGCCGGCGATGCGCACCAGCACGCCTTCGGCGGTGAGCTCCTTCAGCGCCCGGTTGGCCGTCATGCGCGACACCGCCAGCGAGCGCACCAGCTCGTTCTCGGACGGCACCCGCTCGCCCGCCCGCAGCGTCCCGGCGCCGATGCGCTCGAGCACGTGCTGCTTCACCTGGCGGTAGCGCGCGGCAGCCTGGGGCAGGAACATGGCGGTGGCGGACTTTCCCTTGAAGCATCGGCTGCGGGGCCCCAATGCTGGCATGACGGGGATAGGTTGTCTATACAGGCCTAGGGCGGGTAGCCCGCGGCGCCCCGGAAAGACCGCGCGCCGCGATGGTTCCCTCGGCGGGGGCGTTTCCGGTAGAATGCGCGGCCCCCGACCCGGCTGCCAGCCGCGCGGGGACGGGTGGCTGGTGTCGCGGCATCTCGCGCGGCGCCCCCGAGCAAGCAGCAGTGAGAAGCCCCCCGTGGGGCTTTTTGTTTTTTTGGGGTGGGCCATTGGGCCCATTTTTATTTTTCGGGACGGCCGCTTCTGGCGGTTGGGCCGCAAGGGGACGGGAGTCGTGACGGGAAGCCTGCGCGAGCGACTGATCGCGCTCATCGAGCCGCCGCTCGGGCGACTGGGCTACGAGCTGGTGGATCTGGAGTACGCCGCGGGGCGCGGCCACGCGCTGGTGCGGCTGTACATCGATGCGCCGGCGCAGGTGACGGTGGAGGACTGCGCCAACGTCAGCCGCGAAGTCTCGGCGCTGCTCGATGTCGAGGACCCGATCCCGAGCGCCTACACGCTGGAGGTGTCCTCGCCGGGCTTCGAGCGGGTGCTGCGCACCGAGGCGCACTTCGGTCGCTTCGTCGGCGCGCGCGTGTTCGTCGAGCTGAAGGAGCCGCGGGCCGGCCGCCGCCGCTACACGGGCAAGCTGCTGACCGTCGGTGAGGGCGGCATCGAGCTCGAGGTGGACCGCGAGCACGTGGCCGTGACGTTCGCAGAGATTGGTAAGGCGCGGCTCGCCAGCTGAGCAGCTCAGGGGGCGGGACGCAATCAGCCGGCGGTGCCGGCCGGGCAGAGGTACTGAGGACCGTGAATAAAGAAATCCTGATGGTGGTCGATGCCGTCTCCAACGAGAAGGGCGTCGATAAAGAAGTCATTTTCGAGGCGCTCGAGGCGGCGCTGGCCTCGGCTACCCGCAAGAAGCACGGCGAGGAATGGGACGTGCGCGTCGCGATCGACCGCAAGAGCGGCGACTACGACACCTTCCGCCGCTGGAAGGTGTTCGCCGATGATTCCAAGGAACTCGAGGTGCCCGAGCGCGAGCTGGCGCCTCGAGGATGCGCTCGACGCAGACCCCAAGGCGGAAGTGGGCGGCTTCGTCGAGCAGCCGATCGAGTCGGTCGCCTTCGGCCGCATCGCCGCCCAGCAGGCCAAGCAGGTCATCGTGCAGAAGGTGCGCGAGGCCGAGCGCGCTCAGGTGGTCGATGCCTACCGCGATCGCGTCGGCACCCTCGTCAGCGGCGTGGTCAAGCGCGTCGACCGCAACGGCATCTACATCGACCTCGGCAGCAACGCCGAAGGCTTCGTGCCGCGCACCGACATGATCCCGCGCGAGCAGGCCAAGCCCCAGGACCGCATCAAAGCGTTCCTGAAGGAAGTGCGCTCGGAGCCGCGCGGACCGCAGCTGTTCCTCACCCGCACCGCTCCGGAATTCCTGATCGAGCTCTTCAAGCTCGAGGTGCCCGAGGTCGGGCCAGGGCCTGATCCAGATCCTGGGCGCCGCGCGCGACCCGGGGTCCGCGCGAAGATCGCCGTGCGCAGCAACGACCCGCGCATCGATCCGGTCGGCGCCTGCGTCGGCATGCGTGGCTCGCGTGTGCAGGCGGTCTCCAACGAGATCGCCGGCGAGCGCGTGGACATCATCCCGCTTCGTCGACAACGCAGCGCAGTTCGTGATCAACGCGATGTCGCCGGCGGAGGTGATGTCGATCGTGGTCGACGAGGATTCCCACAGCATGGACATCGCCGTCGCCGAGGACAAGCTCTCGCAGGCGATCGGCCGCGGCGGCCAGAACATCCGCCTCGCCAGCCAGCTGACCGGCTGGGACCTGAACGTCATGACCGAGTCCGACGCCGAGGCCAAGAGCGAGACCGAGGCGAAGGAGCTGGTGCAGAACTTCATGAAGCAGCTGGATGTCGATGAGGACGTCGCGACCATCCTCGCGCAGGAGGGCTTCTCGACCATCGAGGAGATCGCCTACGTGCCCCAGGCCGAGCTTGCGGCGATCGAGGAGTTCGACGAGAACATCGTCAAGGAGCTGCGCAACCGCGCCCGCGACGTGCTGCTGACGCAGGCGATCGCGAGCGAAGAGACGCTCGATCAGTCGATGCCGGCCGATGACCTGCTGCTGCTCGAGGGCATGAGCCCGGACCTGGCGCTCGCCCTCGCCCGGCGCGGCGTGCGCACGCGCGAGGACCTCGCCGAGCAGTCGGTGGATGAGCTTGCGGACATCGAGGGGCTGGCGACGGAGCGAGGCGGCAAAGCTCATCATGACGGCGCGCGCGCCGTGGTTCGAAGCGGGCAACGGAACCTGAGGATCGAAGACCTATGGCGGAAGTGACCGTTTCCCAGTTTGCGGAAGTCCTGAAGGTCCCGGTCGACCGGCTGCTCGTGCAGCTGGACCAGGCCGGCATCAAGGTCTCCGGGCCCGACGCGCGCATCAGCGACGATGCCAAGCTCGAGCTGCTCACGCACCTGCGCCGCGCCCACGGCAGCGAGGAAGCCAGCGGCGATGGCGCGCCGCGCAAGATCACGCTCAAGCGCAAGACCCAAAGCGAGCTGAAGCTCGCGAGCAACCAGGGCCGCGCGCGTACCGTCAACGTGGAAGTGCGGCGCACCCGCAACTACATCAAACGCGACGTGCTCGAGGAGCAGGCGCGGGCGCAGCAGGACGAGATCGACTCGCAAGCAAGCGCGAGGCCGAGGAAGCCGCGCGTGCCGCGACCGAGCGGGTCGAGGCCGAGCGCCGCGAGCGCGAGCGGCTGGAGGCGGAGAACCGCCGCCGCGTCGAGGAGGAAGAGGTCCGGCGCCGTGCGCAGGAAGAGTCGCGCCGCGCGGCCGAGCAGCGCACCCGCGACGATGAGGCACGCCGCACGCGCGAACGCGACGAGCCCGAGCCGCGCCGTCCCGCGGCCGAGCGACCCGTGGTGGCGCCGGTCGTCGCCGCGGCGCGCCCGAGCGAGCCCCCCGCGGATGACAAGTCCACGCGCTACGGCCGCCAGGAGCTGCACGTCGCCGGCGACGTCAGCTCGCGTTACAAGAAGAAGCGGCGCGTCAAGGCGCGTCCGCAGCCCTCCGCCGGTGCCGAGGGGCGGCATGGCTTCGAGATGCCGACCGCGCCGGTGAAGCGCGACGTCGGCATCGGCGAAACCGTCACCGTGGCCGAGCTGGCGCAGAAGATGGCGGTCAAGGCGAACGAAGTCATCAAGGTGCTCATGAACATGGGCGTGATGGCGACCATCAACCAGCCGATCGACCAGGACACCGCGGTGCTCGTGGTCGAGGAGATGGGTCATACGCCCAAGCTGCTGAAGGAAAACCAGATCGAGGTCGATCTGCAGGGCGCGCAGAGCCCGCCGGCCGAGACGGACCTGGAGCCGCGGCCCCCGGTGGTCACGGTCATGGGCCACGTCGATCATGGCAAGACCTCGCTCCTCGATTACATCCGCAGCACCAAGGTGGCCGCCGGCGAGGCCGGTGGCATCACCCAGCACATCGGCGCCTACCAGGTCGCGACCAGCAAGGGCGTCATCACCTTCCTCGACACGCCCGGACATGCGGCCTTCACCGCCATGCGCGCGCGCGGCGCCCGGGCCACCGACGTCGTGGTGCTGGTGGTGGCGGCGGACGATGGCGTCATGCCGCAGACCATCGAGGCGATCGAGCATGCGCGCGCGGCCGGCGTGCCGATCGTGGTGGCGGTCAACAAGATCGACAAGAGCGATGCGGATCCCGAGCGCGTGCGCACCGAGCTCTCCAAGTACGAGGTCATCTCGGAAGAGTGGGGCGGACAGAACATCTTCGTGCCGGTCTCGGCACGCACCGGCCAGGGGATCGATCAGCTGCTGGATGCCATCCTGCTGCAGGCCGAAGTGCTCGAGCTGCGCGCCCCGCGCTCCGGGCTCGCCTCCGGCATCGTGATCGAGTCGAGCATCGAGAAAGGACGCGGGGCGGTCGCGACCGTGCTGGTCAAGCGTGGCACGCTGAAGATGGGCGACCCGATCATCGCCGGCTCCGAGTTCGGCCGCGTGCGCGCGATGTTCGATGAGAGCGGCAAGCCGGTGCAGGAAGCCCCGCCCTCGATGCCGGTGGTGGTGCTCGGCCTGTCCGCCGCGCCCAACGCGGGGGACGAGCTGCTCGCGGTCGAAAGCGAGCGCAAGGCGCGCGAAGTGGCGCTGTATCGCCAGGGCAAGTTCCGCGACGTCAAGCTCGCCCGCCAGAGCACCCGGGCCGAGGACGTGTTCTCGCAGATGGGCGAGGCGAAGGCCGGCGTGGTGTCGGTGCTCATCAAGGCGGACGTGCAGGGCAGCGCGGAAGCCCTGCGCGAGGCGCTCACCAAGCTCTCCACCGAGGAGGTGCAGGTCAAGGTCATCGCCAGCGGCCTCGGCGGCATCACCGAGTCGGACGTGCAGCTCGCCGCCGCCTCGCGCGCGCTGATCATCGGCTTCAACGTGCGCGCCGATTCGGGCGCCCGCGATGCGGTCAAGGAGACCGGCGTCGAAGTGCGCTACTACAGCATCATTTACGAGGCCATCGACGATGTGAAGCAGATGATGTCCGGCATGCTGCAGCCGGAGATCAAGGAGACGATCGTCGGCATCGCGCAGGTGCGCGAGGTGTTCCGCTCCAGCAAGTTCGGCGTGGTCGCCGGGTGCCTGGTGACCGAGGGCGCGGTCAAGCGCAACAACCCGATCCGCGTGCTGCGCGACAATGTGGTGATCTTCGAAGGGGCGCTCGAGTCGCTGCGCCGCTTCAAGGACGATGCCGGCGAGGTGCGCGCCGGCACCGAGTGCGGCATCGGCGTGAAGAACTACCAGGACGTGCGCGTCGGCGACCAGATCGAGTGTTACTCGCGCGTCGAGGTGGCGAGAACCCTGCAGTAATGACCCAGGCGCGCACGCAACGCATCGAGTCGGAGATCCAGCGGGTGCTCGCGGGCCTGATCGCGCGCGAGGTGAAGGATCCGCGCGTCGGCAACGTAACGATCACGGGCGTGAGCGTGGCCGCCGACATGGGCTCGGCGAAGATCTTCTTCACGCCCTTCGCCTCGAGCAACCCGCACGAGCAGGTACAGCAGGGGTTGACGCGCGCCGCTGGGTTCCTGCGCGGGGAGCTCGGCCGGCGTCTGGGGCTGCGCCATGCGCCGCGCCTGCAGTTCGTGTTCGACGACAGCGCCGAGGGCGCCGCGCGCCTGACGCGCCTCATCAATGACGCCGTCGCCGAGGATCGCGCCCACGAGGCAGGCCCGGAGTCCGCGCCCGACGCCGACGCGCCCCCGCGCTGAAGACTTCCGTGATGCCCAGCGGCGTGCTGCTGCTCGACAAGCCCCTCGGCCTGTCCTCGAACGCGGCCCTGCAGCGCGTGCGCGGGCTCTTCGGCCGCATCAAGGGCGGCCACGTCGGCAGCCTCGATCCGCTGGCCACCGGCATGCTGCCGATCTGCCTCGGGGAGGCCACCAAGGTGGCCGGCGACATCCTCGCCGGGCGCAAGTGCTATCGCTTCAGCGTCGCCCTTGGCAGCGCGACCGCGACCGGGGATGCCGAAGGTGCCGTGACCGGGGTGCTGCCCGTGCCGCCGCTGAACGCGGCGCACGTCACCACGGTGCTGCAGCGTTTCCTGGGTCCGCTCGAGCAGGTGCCGCCGATGTATTCCGCCCTCAAGCACGGCGGACAGCCGCTGTACCGGCTGGCCCGGGCGGGCGTGAGCGTGCCGCGCGCCGCGCGAGCGATCGAGATCTTCGCGCTGACGCTGCAGGAGCTCACGCCCCCGCACCTGGATCTGGAGGTGCTGTGCTCCAAGGGCACGTACGTGCGGGTGCTGGCCGAGGACATCGCCGCGGCGCTCGGTACGGTGGGGCACGTGAGCAGCCTGCGCCGCCCGTACGTGGAGCCCTTCGCCGCGCACACGCTCCACACCCTCGAGGCGCTAGAGGAACTGGCCCGGCGCGGGGCGCCCCCGCCGCTGCTGCCGATCGATGCAGCGCTGATGCACCTGCCGGAGTTCCGCCTCAGCGATGCGGACACGCGGCGGCTGCTGCGCGGCCAGCGGGTAGCCCGCGACGCGGGCGTGCCCGCCCCGCGCGTGCGCCTCTACGGACCGGACGGCGCGTTTCTCGGTCTCGGCGAGGCGGACGGGGCGGGCGGTCTTCAGCCGCGACGGCTGATCGTGGCGGCAGCGCCCGATTTTGCGCCGGGTTAAGGCTTGTCCTAGGGGCCGCCCGCCGTATACAATCGCGGGCTTACTTAAAGGCTCTTAATACAAGTAGTTAGGACAATCGCGCAATGGCTTTAACCAGCGAGAAAAAGGGCGGCATCCTCGCCCAGTTCCGCCGCGACCCCGCCGACACCGGTTCGCCGGAAGTGCAGGTCGCGCTCCTATCCGAGCGCATCAACGGACTGGGTGAGCATTTCACCGCACACAAACGTGATCACTCATCGCGCCGGGGGCTGGTGAAGCTCGTGAACCAGCGTCGCAAGCTCCTCGATTACCTCAGAGCCACGCAACCCGACAAGTACCAGGAGCTCGTCGAGCGCCTGGGGCTTCGTCGCTGAAGAACGCACAGGGCCGCCGCAGCAATGCGACGGCCTTTTCCGTTTCCGCCTACCCAATTCACTTTGAGGATCGAGCATTGAGCGTCGTCAGCAAGTCGTTTCCTTTCGGCCAGCACACCGTAACCATCGAGACCGGCGAGATCGCCCGCCAGGCCGACGGGGCCGTGCGCGTCTCCATGGGCGAGACCGTGGTGCTGGTCACCGCGGTGGCCAAGAGCACCGCCAACCCCGGCCGTGACTTCTTCCCGCTTACGGTCAACTACATCGAAAAGACCTACGCCGCCGGGCGTATCCCCGGAGGGTTCTTCAAGCGCGAAGGACGGCCGACCGAGAAGGAGACGCTGACCTCGCGTCTGATCGATCGCCCGATCCGTCCGCTGTTCCCGGACGGCTTCTACAACGACGTGCAGGTGGTCGCCACCGTGCTGTCGATGGATCCGGAGATCGACGCCGACATCCCCGCGCTCCTCGGGGCGTCCGCGGCACTGGCGCTGTCGGGCATCCCCTTCAGCGGCCCGATCGGCGCGGCGCGCGTCGGCTACAAGGACGGCCGCTACCTCCTGAACCCGACGGCCCCGGAGCTCGCCGCCTCGCAGCTGCACCTGGTCGTCGCCGGCACCGAGGCCGCGGTGCTCATGGTCGAGTCCGAAGCCAAGGGGCTGTCCGAGGAAGTGATGCTTGGCGCGGTGGTGTTCGGGCACGAGCAGATGCAGATCGCGATCCGTGCGATCCGCGAGCTCGCCGCGCAGGCGGGCAAGCCGCGCTGGAAGTGGGAGCTGCCCGCGGAGAACGCGGAAGTCGCCAGCGCCGTATCCCTGCACGCGCAGGCCGCGCTCGCGCAGGCCTACAGCATCACCGAGAAGCAGCAGCGCCACACGCGCCTCGGCGAGATCAAGAGCCAGACGCTCGCCACCCTCTCAGGCGGGGACGCGCCGAAGTACACCGCCGAGCACGTCGATGCGGCGCTCTTCAAGCTCGAGAGCAACATTGTGCGCCAGCGTATCCTCAACGGCGAGCCGCGCATCGACGGTCGCGACACCGTCACCGTGCGCCCGATCACCGTGAAGGTCGGCGTACTGCCGCGCACCCACGGTTCGGCGCTCTTCACCCGCGGGGAAACCCAGGCGCTGGTGGTCACCACGCTCGGCACCACGCGCGATGCGCAGATCATCGATGCGCTCGAGGGCGAGCGCCGCGAGCCGTTCATGCTGCACTACAACTTCCCGCCGTTCTCGGTCGGGGAAACCGGCATGATGGGCTCGCCCAAGCGCCGCGAGATCGGCCACGGCAATCTCGCCCGGCGCGGCGTGAGCGCGGTGATGCCGGACATGACCACCTTCCCGTACGTCATCCGCGTGGTTTCCGAGATTCTCGAGTCCAACGGCTCGAGTTCCATGGCCAGCGTGTGCGGCACGTCGCTCGCGCTCATGGACGCGGGCGTCCCCATCCGCGAGCCGGTGGCCGGCGTTGCGATGGGACTGGTGCTCGAGGGCAGCCGTTACCAGGTGCTCACCGACATCCTGGGTGATGAGGATCACCTCGGCGACATGGACTTCAAGGTCGCCGGCACCAAGGACGGCGTCACCGCGCTGCAGATGGACATCAAGGTCGAGGGCGTGACGCCCGAGATCATGCGCGTGGCGCTCGGTCAGGCGCGCACCGGCCGGCTGCACATCCTCGGGGAGATGAACCGGGTCATCCACCAGCCGCGCGAGACCATGTCCGAGTGGGCGCCCTCGATCATCACCATCAAGATCGACCCGGAGAAGATCCGCGACGTCATCGGCAAGGGCGGCGCGGTCATCCGCCAGATCACCGAGGAGACCGGCACGACCATCGACATCGAGAGCGATGGCACGGTGAAGATCGCCTCGGTGAGCGGTGCAGCCGGGCGCGAAGCGCTCGCCCGCATCGAGCTCATCACCGCCGACGTCGAGGTCGGACGCATCTATGAGGGCAAGGTGGCGCGCCTGATGGATTTCGGCGCCTTTGTGACGATCCTTCCCGGACGCGACGGCCTGGTGCACATCTCGCAGATCTCCAACGAACGCGTCGAGCGGGTCTCCGACAAGCTCAAGGAAGGCGACGTGATCCGCGTGAAGGTGCTCGAAGTCGATCGCCAGGGGCGCATTCGTCTGTCGATGCGTGACGTCGACGCGGCCTGAGGCGGCCGCGGCCTAAGGGAACCTCAGCGACGACGCGGTCAGCCTTGCGGGCCGCGTCCGTTCTGACTCGAGAACTGCCGCAGGCTCTGTTCGAGGTAACTGCCGACGACCGCGCGCGTGGTGCCGCCATAGGAGCGGATCACCTGCGAGAGAAAGTCGCGGCTCATCAGCGGCTCCCCGTCATGCTCCTGCTCGGCGATGACCTGCAGCAGGATGGTGCGCGTGATGTCGCTCTGGCTTTTCTTGTCGATGACGACGAAGTCGGTGCGCTCGATCACCAGGCGGCGGATGTCCGCGAGCGTGATGTAGCGGCTCTCCACCGTGTCGTACAAGCGCCGGTTGGGATACTTCTTTATGGTGCGCGGTTCGCTCATCGCACGTCCCTCACTTATGGGTTTGTTGTTGCACCTTCCATAGTGCCGGGCGTCAGCATCTACCTTATTACAACTGCGCGTACCGCGGCCACAGTCAGCTGTGGAAACTGCTGAGACGGCGGTCCCCTCAGGCGCGCACCTCCCGCACTCCCTGCAGCGAAGCGATCTGCCAGTGTTGGATCGCCCACTGCAGGATGGTCCCGACTGGCTCAAGCTCAAGCTTAGCCGGAGGGGCCTGCCGCAGCAGTCTGAGCGCCCGGCACAACAGTGCGGGTGCCTCGCCCGGATCGAGGCCGACCGCGCGGCGTGATTTGGCCAGCTTGGCGCCGTCGGGCTCGGTCACCACGGGCAGGTGGGCATAGCGAACCGGCGGGAGCCCGAGCGCCTCCTGCAGGGCAATCTGCCAGGGCGTGCTGTCCAGCAGGTCCGCCCCGCGCACGACATCGGTCACGCCCTGCGCGGCATCGTCCACGACCACGGCCAGCTGATAAGCGCACAGGCCATCGCGGCGGCGCACGATGACGTCCCCGCGCGCGGCCAGGTCAAACGGGCAGCCGCCCTGCACCCGATCGGGGAAGGTCACCGTGCGCGCCGGGACGCGAAAGCGGGTTGCCGTCGGCGCGCCGCCCCGGGGACCGGTGCGGCAGGTTCCCGGATAGCCCCCCTCATCGGTAAGGTCGCGCCGCGAACAGCTGCACTCGAAGGTGAGCCCCGCGGCACGCAGTTGCGCCAGCGCCTGCTCGTAATGGGCGCTGCGCGCGCTCTGGTATTCGACGCCGTCGTCCCAGTGCAGCCCAAAGGCCTCCAGCGTCTGCAGCATCTGTCCGGCGCAGCCGGGGATGACGCGCTCGCGGTCGAGGTCCTCCATGCGCACGCGCCAGGCTCCGCCCTGGGCGCGCGCGTCAAGGAAGCTGCCGAGGGCCGCGGTGAGCGAACCCAGGTGAAGTGTGCCGGTGGGCGAGGGCGCAAAGCGCCCGGTGTAGGCAGGGTGCGCCGCAGCCGGGCGCACGGCCGGGGCGCTGCCCTCAGCGGTAGCGATCGTCGCGGTCGCCGTACTGGCGCTCGCGCCGCTCGCGCCGCTCCTGCGCCTCGATGCTGAGCGTGGCCACGGGACGGGCCTCGAGGCGCTTGATGCCGATCTCTTCACCGGTCTCCAGGCAGTAGCCGTAGGAGCCGTCCTCGATGCGGTGCAGCGCCTCGTCGATCTTGCGGATCAGTTTGCGTTCGCGGTCGCGCGTGCGCAGCTCCAGGCTGAACTCCTCTTCCTGGGTGGCCCGATCGTTCGGGTCGGGGAAGTTGGCAGCCTCATCTTTCATGTGCGAGACGGTGCGGTCGACTTCGACCATCAGATCGCGCTTCCAGCTGTTGAGGATGCTGCGGAAGTGCTCGAGCTGCTCCTTGCTCATGTACTGTTCGCCGCGCTTGACGATGTACGGCTGTACATTGCGCGGACCGGCCAGCAGGCTGCCCGGCTCGAGAGAGTCGCCGTCGTCCGCCTCGGTGCCGGCTGCGGCGGCCGTGTGGCGCGTGGCGGTCGCAACGTTTGCCGGCCGCGGCAGCGGCTTTTTCAATTCGGATTCCTGCGCGGCAGCGGCCGGCGGGGGCACGGTGGCGGGCTTCCTGGCGGGCGGGAGAGCCTTGCGCGCCGCCAGCGGGCGCGCCCGCGGGGCTTCCGGCTTGCGCGCGGTCGACTTGCGCGGCGCGGGCCGAGCAGCCACCTTCTTGCCCTTCGCGGACTTAGGCGCAGGTCTTTTGGCCGGCATTAATCACTCCTCGGAATACCGCTCAGGGCCCCGTAAAGAACGCGCGATTATACCGGCGCACCCCCCGCTGTACAGGTGTTCCCGAAAACCGCAAAACCCCCTGCCGCGAGCGGGCTGGTTACGGCTCCGGGGAAGCTGCGCCGTGGGGCGCGGCGGCTAGGGGAGGGGCACGGCGGCGGCGGGTTGCCAGCCTGGCTGTCGGCGCTCCGCGACAACGCGGGTATCGATCCCGCCGCGCACGTTGAAGCGCGCGGTGAGTCGCAGGAAGCGCGCCTGAACCGCGGCGTGCAGGTGGTCGGCGATCTCGTTGGTCACCGCTTCGTGGAAGGCGCCGCGGTCGCGGAAGGACCAGATGTAGAGCTTCAGTGACTTCAGCTCCACGCACAGCCGGTCGGGGACGTATTCGAGTTCGAGGCTCGCGAAGTCCGGTTGACCGGTGCGCGGACACAGGCAGGTGAACTCCGGGATGTGCATGCGGATCGTGTAGTCGCGGGTGAGTTCGGGATTGGGAAAAGTCTCGAGCTCACGGGTGGGCGCTGTCGGCATATTGCACTACACTACACCATCCTTCGGGGTCGGAAATTAAGGACGGAAGTAACCAGAGATGCGGCTGACCAAGATCAAGCTCGCCGGCTTCAAGTCCTTCGTCGATCCGACCCAAATCAACTTCCCCAGTAATCTCACCGGTGTCGTGGGCCCCAATGGCTGCGGCAAGTCCAACGTCATCGACGCGGTGCGCTGGGTGATGGGCGAGCTGTCGGCGAAGCACCTGCGCGGCGACAACATGGCGGACGTGGTGTTCAACGGCTCGAGCGCCCGAAAGCCGGTCGGCACCGCCTCGGTGGAGCTGATATTCGACAACGGCGACGGCAAGATCGGCGGAGCCTATGCGGGCTTCAGCGAGATTTCGCTCAAGCGCGTGGTGTCGCGCGATGGCACCTCGTCCTACTTCATCAACGGCGGGCGCTGCCGGCGCAAGGACATCACCAACCTGTTCCTCGGCACGGGCCTCGGCTCGCGCAGCTACGCGATCATCGAACAGGGCATGATCTCGCGGGTCATCGATGCGAAGGCCGAGGACATGCGCGCCTTCGTGGAAGAGGCGGCCGGCATCTCCCGCTACAAGGAGCGCCGCAAGGAGACCGAGGCGCGCATCGCCGATACGCGCGAGAACCTCGAGCGACTGCAGGACGTGCGCGATGAGGTGGAAAAGCAGATCCGCCACCTGCAGCGCCAGGCGGCAACCGCACGGCGCTACCAGGCGCTCAAGGAGCAGGAGCGGCGGCTGAACGCGGAACTGCTGGCGCTGCGGCTGCGCGAGCTCGACAGCGGCGCACAGGTGCACGATGCGACGGTGCGCGCGCGCGAGCTCGTCATGCAGGCCGAGCTGACCACGCAGCGCGCCGCGGAAGCCGCCATCGAGCGCGAGCGCGGCGTGCACGCGCAGCGCGGGGAGGCCCTGGCCGGGGTGCAGGCGCGCTACTACGAGGTCGGTGCCGACATCTCCCGCCTGGAGCAGGCGATCGAACACACCCGCGAGCTGCGCGAACGCCAGCGCGCGGACCTGACGCAGACCCAGGCTTCCCTGAGCGAACTGGCGAGCCACATCGCGCGCGACGAGGCGCAGCTCGCCACGGTGCGCGCCGAGCTCGCCCAGCTCGCCCCGCAGTTGAGCCGCGCGCAGCAGGCCGAGGCCCACGCCGCCACGGTGCTGGAGGAAGCTGAGCGCACCGTGCAGGACTGGCAGCAGCGCTGGGAGGCGCATACCCAGGCGGTCGGCGCGGCCGAGCAGACGAGCGAGGTCGAGCGCGCCCGCATCGAGCAGCTGGAGAACCAGCTGCGGCGGCTGACCGCCCAGGCCCAGCGCCTCGCTGAGGAACACGAGTCCGTCGCCGCCGCGCACGGGGACGCGGAACTGACGCAGCTCGCGCACGCGGAAGAGTCGGCGCGCGGGCGCAGTGAAGCCCTCGCCGACACGCTCGAGGCCGCGCAGGAACAGATGCAGCGGCTGCGCGCCGCCGCCCAGGCTGCGGAGCGCGAACTCGAGGAGGCGCGCGCCGCCCGCGAGGCCGTGCGCGCGGAACTCACCTCGCTCGAAGCGCTGCAGGCGGCGGCCCTGAACGATCATGCCGGCGAGACGGCCGCGTGGCTCGCGCAGTCCGGGCTCTCCGGCCGCCCGCGGCTGGCGGCGACTCTCGAGGTCGAGCCCGGCTGGGAGCGCGCGGTGGAAACCGTGCTGGGGGACTACCTCGAGGCGGTCTGCGTCGAGGAGCTCGAGGCGGCCGCGGGTGCGCTGGAGCAGTTGAACACCGGCCGCGTCACGCTGATTGAAAAGTCCGGCGCGCCCGGCGCCGGGGAGGCCGGCACGCTGGCCGCACGGGTGCGCGGCTCGGCCGCCCTGCGCGGGCAGCTCGCGGCGGTCCTCACCGCGGACTCGCTGCACCAGGCCCTGAAAGCTCGCGCGGCGCTGCGCCCGGGAACTTCATTGATCACCCCGCAAGGGGAGTGGGTCGGGCGCGAGTGGCTGCGCGTGAGCCGCGGCACCGACCAGCGCGCGGGCGTGCTCGAGCGCGAGCATCGCCTGAAGAGCCTGCGCACCACGGCGGACGCGGCCGGCACGCGCGTGCAGCGCTCGGAAGCCGGGCTTGGCGCGGCGCGCAGCGGACTTGAGCGGGCCGAGGGCGAGCGTGATGACGCCCAGCAGCAGCAGCAGCAGGCGCATCGCACCCACGCGGACCTGCTCGCCGCCCTGCAGGCCGGGCGCGCGCGCGCCGCGGAGTCGCGCGAGCGCGGCGCGCGACTGGCGCAGGATGCGGGTGAGCTCGAGCGCGAGCGCACCGCCACCCTGGATGCGCTGGAGCGGGCGCGCGCGGAGCTCACGCGCAGCACGCAGCTGCTGGGGCAGCTGGAGACCGGGCACGCCGGGCTCGCCACCGAACGCGAGGAGCGGCGCGACGCCCTGGCGGCGGCGCGCTCGCAGGCGCAGAGCCTGCAGATGAGCGCGCGCGACCTGCACGTGCGGGTGGAGTCGCGCCGTTCGACCGAGAGTTCCGTCGCGGTCGGCATGGAGCGCATGGGCGAGCAGCGCGCACAGCTGGCGCGCCGCAGCGCGGAGCTGGAATCCGAGCTCGCTTCCGGGGACGAACCGGTGATCCAGGCGCAAGGACGCCTGGGCGCGGCGCTGGAACTGCGGCTCGTGGTGGAGGGCGAGCTTGCGGGCGCGCGCACCGCGCTCGAGGAGTCCGAGGCGGCGCTGCGCGTGCACGACGAGGAACGGCTCGCCGCCGAGCAGCGCGTGAGCAGCGCGCGCGAGGCCATGGAGAACGCACGCCTCGCGGCCCAGGAGACGCACGTGCGCCGCGCGGCGCTCGCGGAACAGTTCGCCGAGACCCGCTGCACGCTCGCGGACATCGTCGCCGGACTTGCGGCCGGCGCCGACGTGCCCACCTGGGAGCACTCCCTGAGCGAGGCGCGCGCCGACATCGAGCGGCTGGGGTCGGTGAACCTGGCGGCGATCGATGAGCTCAAGGACCACACGCAGCGCAAGGAATACCTCGACAGCCAGTTTGCTGACCTCACCAGCGCGCTCGGCACGCTCGAGGACGCCATGAAGCGCATCGACAAGGAGACGCGCACCCGCTTCGAGGACACCTTCGAGCGCATCAACGTCGGGCTGCGCGACAAGTTTCCGCGCCTCTTCGGCGGCGGTCACGCCTACCTCGAGCTGGTCGGCGAGGACAAGCTGAGCGCCGGGGTCGCGGTCATGGCGCGGCCACCGGGGAAGAAGAACAGCACCATTCACCTGCTCTCCGGCGGGGAGAAGGCGCTGACCGCGGTGGCGCTGGTGTTCTCGATCTTCGACCTCAATCCCGCCCCGTTCTGCCTGCTCGATGAGGTCGACGCGCCACTGGATGAGCACAACGTCGATCGCTTCTGCGCTATCGTGCGCGAGATGTCCTCGCGGGTGCAGTTCGTGTTCATCACGCACAACAAGAGCACGATGGAGCTGGCGTCGCAGCTGATTGGTGTCACCATGAACGAGCCGGGCGTCTCGCGGCTGGTGACGGTGGACGTCGACGCCGCGGTGCGCCTGGCAGCCGTCTGAAGCACACCGAAGTGACCTCCCTTATGAGTTCCGAGTTGCGCTGGATCCTGCTCATCATCGGCGTCGTGTTCATCGTCGCCCTGGCGCTGTGGGAGCGCCGCCGGCCCCGCCAGGCGAACCGCGCGCCCGAACGGGCCGCGCCGCGCGAGGCGCCCGGGCACCCCGGCCCGCGCCCGCTGCGCGAGCCGGCGCTCGTGCTGCCGGAGATGCGCGCCCGCGAGCCGCTGAGCGCCCCCGGGCAGGAGCTGCCCGTGGTGGACCTCACCGACCCGGAGCGCGTCCCCGTGCTTGAGGCCCGTGCTGCGCCGGCGGCTCAGGAGGAAGCGCCCGAGTGCATCAACGACACGCTGCCCGATCCGCTGGCGGCCGACGATGCGCTGGCCTGCGCGGCACCGCCGGGCGCGGCGGAGGCCTTCGGTTACGTCCCCCAGGCGCGCGCGGCGACCGCCGCGCCGGCGCTGCCTCCGCGGTCTGTGGTGCCGGGGGTTGCGGCCGCGGGGCGCGAGGCGCTGCCCGAGTTGCCGGCCGCGGCGCCGCCGGTGGTGGAGTGGCCGCCGGATGAGCAGCGGCGCATCGTGGCCCTGCGCCTGGTGGCGCCGCAGCCGCAGCGCTTCCCCGGGCGCTCGCTGCGCCAGGCACTCGCCGCGGAGGGCTTCGTGCTTGGGCGCTTCGCGATCTTCCACAAACCCGATGAAGCGCGCCGCGCCGTGTTGAGTGCGGCGAGCCTGAACCGTCCCGGCACCTTCGATGTGGACACCATGGATTCGCAGCACTACGGCGGCCTGTCGCTGTTCGCGGTGCTGCCGGGTCCAAAGCCCCCGCCGCAGGCGTTCGATGAGCTGGTGTTCACCGCCCGCAGCCTGAACGAGCGGCTGCAGGGCGTGCTGCAGGATGAGCAGGGCGGCCCGCTCACGCCCTCACGAATCGCGACGCTGCGCGAGCGGCTGAATACCGGGGCCGCCTTGTGACAGCGGCGGCGGCGGCGCGGGCCGCCGAGTTGCGCCGGCAGCTGGCGCACCACGACTACCGCTACTACGTGCTCGATGACCCGGAGGTGCCGGACGCCGAGTACGACCGTCTCATGCGCGAGCTGCGCGCCCTGGAAGCGGCACATCCGGAACTCATCACGCCGGACTCCCCGACGCAGCGCGTCGCGGGCACCCCGAGCGCGAGCTTCGGCGAAGTCGTGCACCAGGTGCCGATGCTGTCGCTCGACAACGCCTTCACCGAGGAGGACGTGGCGGCGTTCGACCGGCGCATCCACGAGCGGCTCGGCTTGAGCGGCGAACTGGAGTACGTCGCGGAGCCGAAGCTGGACGGGCTGGCGGTGACGGTGCTCTACCGCGACGGGGTGCTCGCCCAGGCCGCCACCCGCGGCGATGGCCTCACCGGCGAGGACGTCACCGCCAATGTGCGCACCATCCGCGCGGTTCCGCAGCGCCTGCAGGGCGGCGCGCCGCGGCTGCTCGAGGCACGCGGGGAAGTGTTCATGCGGCTCGCGGGCTTCGAGCGCATGAACGCCACGGCGCGGGCACAGGGCGAGAAGGTCTTCGTCAACCCGCGCAACGCGGCCGCCGGGAGTCTGCGTCAGCTTGACCCGCGCATCACCGCCGCGCGGCCGCTGACGGCGATCTTCTACGGGGTGGGCGCGCTCGCGGGCGCGCCGCCACCTGCCGGGCAGCGCGAACTCCTGGAGCGGCTGCGCACGCTCGGCCTGCCGGTCTCACAGGAGGTGCGCGTGGTGCGCGGTGTGGCCGGGTGCCTCGAGTACTACCGTGCGCTCGGCGCACGCCGCGCGAGCCTGCCGTACCAGATCGACGGCGTGGTCTACAAGCTCGAGTCGCGCGCCGACCAGGAGCGCCTGGGTTTCCTGTCGCGCTCGCCGCGCTGGGCAATTGCCCACAAGTTCCCCGCCGATGAGGCGCTCACCGTGGTCAGGGGCGTCGAGTTCCAGGTCGGGCGCACCGGGGCGCTGACCCCGGTGGCGCGCCTGGAGCCGGTGTTCGTCGGCGGCGTCACCGTGAGCAACGTGACGCTGCACAACATCGACGAAGTGCATCGCAAGGATGTGCGCGTCGGGGACACGGTGATCGTGCGCCGTGCCGGCGACGTCATCCCCGAGGTGGTGAGCGTGTTAGCCGAGCGCCGTCCGCCGGGTGCCGCGCCGGTTGAGCTGCCGCGCACCTGCCCGGTGTGCCACTCGCGCGTGCTGCGCGCCGAAGGGGAGGCGGCGGCGCGCTGCACCGGTGCCTTTACCTGCCGCGCCCAGCGCCAGGAGGCGCTGCGCCACTTCGCCAGCCGCCGTGCGCTTGATATCGAGGGGCTGGGGGACAAGCTGATCGAGCAGCTGGTGGAGCGCGGGCGCCTGCGCTCCCCGGCCGATATATACACCCTCGGTGCCGAGGAACTCGCGCAGCTCGAGCGCATGGGCGAGAAGTCTGCCGCCAACCTGGTCGCCGCCATCGAGACGAGCAAGCGCACAACGCTGCCGCGGTTGCTCTTCGGGCTCGGCATCCGCGAGGTGGGCGAGGCGACCGCGCTCGCCCTCGCACGCCATTTCGGCACGCTCGAGCGGCTGATGGATGCGACGCCGGAGACGATCCAGCAGGTCCTCGATGTCGGACCGATCGTGGCGGCCCACGTCGCCGCGTTCTTTGCTTCCGAGGATCACCGCAAGGTAATCAAAGCGTTGCGCGACAAAGGTCTGACCTGGAGTGAGGTGCACGCTCCGGCCGCCCCCGCTGGCGCGGACGCGCTGTCCGGGAAGACCTTCGTGCTCACGGGCACGCTGGAGTCGCTCACGCGCGAGGCGGCCACCGAGGCACTCATCGCACGCGGTGCGAAGGTGTCCGCGAGCGTCTCGAAAAAGACGAGCTATGTCGTCGCCGGAGCCGAGGCCGGCTCCAAGCTCGCCAAGGCACAGCAGCTCGGCGTGCCGGTGATCGATGAGGCGCACCTGAAGAGGCTGCTCCAGGGGCCCTGATCAAAGCGGCGCCGGGGCGGTGCCGCGTTGCGGACCGCCCCGGCGCGTACCGGCTCGTGCCTTACTTCGGCGGCGCAGGGCTCGCCGGCGGCGGCGCAGCAGCAGGCGGTGGCGCCGCGGCGGGCGGCGGCGCAGCGGCGGGCGCTGACGGCGCGGAGGGCGCCCCCGCGCCGGGAGCGCCGGCCGCCGCCTGGTCGAACTTCTCGATCTTGGCGGTGCGCATCAGCTCATCCATGTAGGCGCGGAACTTCTTCCCCTGGACTACCTGCTCCAGGCGCTGACGCACCTGATCAAACGGCGGCGGGGCAACATCGCGCGTGTCCACCAGCTGCACCACGTGCCAGCCGTACTGGGTGTGGAACGGCTTGTGGGTGTACTCGCCCGGCTTGAGCGCGAGTACCGCGGCGGCGTATTCCGGGGGCATGCGATCGGCGGTCATCCACGGCAGGTCCCCGCCACTGGTCTTGGAGGGATCCATCGAGACGCTCTTGGCCACCTCCTCGAACTTCTCGCCCTTCTCCAGGCGCTTCACGGCCTGATCGGCAAACGGCTCCGTCGCCACGAGGATGTTGCGGGTGTGGTATTCCACCTTCGACATCTGGCCGATCTGCGTCTCGTATTCGGCGCGCAGTTCCGCTTCGGTCGCCGGCCGGTCCTTCAGGTACCGCTCCTGCATCGCCTGCTCGAGCACCTGCAGCCGCGAGAGCTGCAGCATGTAGGCGATGTCGGTGCTCGTATCGACGCCCTCCTTGTGGGCCTCGTCGCCGACGACCTTGGCGCGAATGAGGTTGTCGAGCGCCTGCCCGCGCATCTGCGCCGGCAGGTCGGCGGCCGGCTTGCCGGTGATGCCCTTGATGTAGAACTCGTAGAAGCCGCGGCTGATCGGGCTGCCATTGACGGTCGCGATCGCGGGCGTCGTGTCGGCGGGGGCCTGGCCGGCGGTCTTGGGCTGACAGGCAGCCACGCTCAGCACGGCGGCGGCGAGGAGGAAGGTACGCAGATGGTTCATAGAGAGTTTCCGGTGTGTTGCCAAATCGAATCTGTGATCGCTGTTGAAGTGATGTCGGTGGCGCGCGGGGGGCGCGTCCGCGCTGCGCTCAGCCCGCGCGCGTCTCCTCGGGGGTGCGGGCGCTGATGTTGAGCGCATGCACGCCGTTTCTGAGCAGCGGCTCCAGCGCGGCATACACCAGACGGTGGCGCTCGAGCGCGGAGCGGCCACGGAAGGCCGCTGCGACCAGCGTGACGCGGTAGTGACCGCCCTCGCGGGCCCCGGCGTGTCCGGCGTGGCGGGCGCTGTCGTCGGTGATCTCCAGCGACTGCGGCTCAAGTGCCGCTTCCAGCGCTGCGCGCATTCTGCCCAGGACCGCTTCATTCATTGTCAGCGCGCCGAGGGCGCCGCGCCCACCGGGGTGCCGCGGCTCGTCAGCCACAGCACCTGCAGCAGCGTGAACACGAAGGTGAGGATGGTGAGTCCGAAGATCTTGAAGTTCACCCAGGTGCTCTCGCTGGCGTAGTGCGCCACGGCGAGATTGAGCGTACCGGCGAGCGCGTAGAAGACGACCGACCAGGCATTGAGCACGCGCCAGGCGCCGGCGCTCACCCGCACGCGCTCCTCGATGGCCGTGCCAAGGAAGCGCTCGGTGAGGGTGCGGCTGCCGACCCAGAAGCTGCCGAGAAAGGCGAGGCCGATCACCCACAGCAGCACCGTCGGCTTCCACTGGATGAAGGCGCGGTTGTGCAGCAGCAGCGTCGCGCCGCCGAATACCAGCACCAGCAGCCCCGAGAGTGCGTGCACCGGCGGGATACGGCGCTCACGCACCCAGTCGATGCCGAGCACCAGCACCATCGTCACCATTAGCACCGCCGTGGCGGCGTACAGGCCGGCCCAGCGATAGGTCAGGAAGAACGCCACGAGCGGCGCGAGCCCGGTGAGAGTCTGCATCGGCGGAAGTTGGGGTGCGACGGTCCTGAAGAGCGACGTGTACCAGGCAAAGGGCCGCGTATATTGTCACGCGCCGCTCCCAAGTTCCACGCGGGATGTTTTTTCTGCAAAAGCACCGTCTTGGCTGAATATCTGCACTTGCACCCCGTCAACCCGCAGGCGCGCCTGATCCGCCGGGCGGCCGACATCCTGCGCGCCGGGGGTCTGATCGCCTACCCGACCGACTCCTGCTACGCCCTGGGGTGGCATCTGGGCGACAGCGCGGCACTCGAGCGCGTGCGGCGCATCCGCCAGGCCGATCGCCACCACCATTTCACGCTGGTGTGTGCGGATCTGGCGCAGGTCGGGCGCTTTGCACGCCTGGAGACCTGGCAGTTCCGCATGCTGCGCGCCTGCCTGCCCGGCCCCTACACCTTTCTCCTGCGCGCCACCCGCGAGACGCCGCGCCGCCTGCAGCACCCGCGCCGCCGCACCATCGGCGTGCGTATCCCCGCGCATGCGGTGCCGCGGCTGCTGCTCGCGGAGCTCAAAGAACCGATCATGAGCTCGACGCTGCTGATTGGCGGGGATCCGCAGCCGCTCACCTCCGGGGCGCAGATTGCCGCGCGGCTGGCGCACGAGGTGGATGCGATCCTCGATGGCGGCGACTGTGGCCTCGAGCCCACGACGGTGGTGGACCTGTCGGTGATACCGCCGGTGATTGTGCGCGCGGGCAAGGGCGAGCTCGGACTGATCACCGGCCGTGCGCTATAATTGCTTCCCGTGAAGAGCACCGCCGACCCCCGGCGCCGTGCACGCAGCCTGCGTGCCGCCGCCGACCCCGCTGACACCCGCCTTGCCGCACACTCCGTGAGCCTGCGGGGAGGCCCGTGAGCTCGCCGGCGCCGGCGCGGCGCGTCCTCTCCGGCATGCGGCCCACCGGCCGGCTGCACCTCGGCAACTACCACGGCGCGCTGCGCAACTGGGTCGAGCTGCAGTACCAGTACGAATGCTTCTTCTTCGTCGCCGACTGGCACATGCTCACCACCGGCTACGAGGACACCCTGCACCTGCAGGAGCACGTGCGCGAAGTGCTCATCGACTGGCTGGCCGCGGGACTGAATCCGGGTGTGGCGACGCTCTTCATCCAGTCCCACGTGCCCGAGCACGCCGAACTGCACCTGCTGCTGTCGATGATCACCCCGATTGGTTGGCTCGAGCGCGTACCGAGCTACAAGGACCAGCAGGAGCAGCTGAAGGAGAAGGATCTTGCCACCTACGGCTTCCTCGGCTACCCGTTACTGCAGAGCGCCGACATCCTGGTGTACCGCGCAGCCTACGTACCGGTGGGCGAGGACCAGGTGGCGCACGTGGAGCTCACGCGCGAGACCGCGCGGCGCTTCAACCACCTCTACGGGCGTGAGCCGGACTTCGAGGCGAAGGCCGAGCGCGCCGTGAAGAGCTTAGGGGGGCGCAACACCACCAATTACCGCCAGCTGCGCCGCAAGTTCCAGGAGGCCGGCGACAGCGAGGCGCTGCAGCGTGCCCAGGTGCTCGTGCAGAGCAACAACCGCATCACGGTCGCCGACCGCGAGCGGCTGCTCGGATTCCTCGAGGGCACGGGCGTCACCATCCTGCCCGAGCCGCAGGTGCTGCTCACCACCACCCCGAAGGTCCCCGGGCTCGATGGGCGCAAGATGTCCAAGTCCTACGGCAACACCATCGGCCTGCGCGAGGAGCCGGATGAGGTGGTGAAGAAGCTGCGCGCGATGCAGACCGACCCGGCGCGCGCGCGCCGCACCGACCCGGGCGATCCGGACAAGTGCCCGGTGTGGGACCTGCACAAGATCTACTCCGATGAGGCCACGCGCGAGTGGGCGGCGAGCGGCTGCCGCAGCGCCGGCATCGGCTGTCTCGAGTGTAAACAGCCCCTGATCGACAAGGTCGTCGAGGAGATCAGCGGCATGCGCCGGCGCGCCCAGGAGTTCGAGGACAGCCCGGAACTGGTGCGCGGCATCGTCGCCGAGGGGGCGGACAAGGCGCGCGAGGCCGCCCGCCAGACACTCACGGAGGTCAGGCGCGCGATGCACCTGCGCGTCGATTGAAACCCGTGAAGCCGCGCCCGCAGCTGAAGATCGTCGTTTCCAACGAGCCGCTGCCGGCTGCCGTCGTGCCGCCGCCCGAGCAGGCGGAGATGCCGTTCGCGGTCGTCAACGGCGAGCCGCTCTCGCAGATGCCGCGCGACCTGTACATCCCGCCGCAGGCGCTGGAGGTGTTCCTGGAGGCCTTCGAGGGCCCGCTCGACCTGCTGCTGTACCTCATCCGCCGCCAGAACCTCGACATCCTCGACATCCCGCTGGCGGAGATCACCCGCCAGTACATGCAGTACATCGAGCTGATGCAGGAGATGCAGCTGGAGCTTGCCGGGGAATATCTGGTGATGGCGGCAACGCTGGCGGAGATCAAATCACGCATGCTCCTGCCGCGTCCGCAGCTCAGCGAGGACGGCGAGCTCGATCCGCGCGCCGAGCTCGTGCGGCGTCTGCAGGAGTACGAGCGCTTCAAGCGCGCCGCCGAGGGGATCGACCAGCTCGAGCGCCTGGAACGTGATGTCTGGCCCGCTTCAGCCCCCCTCAAGGAGCGCCAAGTGGTGCGCGCGCTGCCGCAGCTGACGCTGCAGGAGATGCTGCTCGCCTTCAAGGACGTGGTGGCGCGCTCGCAGATGTTCGCCCACCACCACATCCAGCGCGAGCGGCTCTCGGTGGGGGAGCGCATGAGCGATATCCTGGCGCGTCTGGGCCACAGCGGCTTCCTGCCCTTCATGGCGCTGTTTCGCCCCGAGGAGGGGCGCATGGGCATCACGGTCACCTTCGTCGCCGTCCTCGAGCTGATGCGCGAGGGGCTGATTGACATCGTGCAGACCGAGCCCTATGCGCCGCTGCACGTGCGCGCGGCCGGACCGCAGCTGCGCCTGGTGGGTGGCGAGGCCGATGAGACCAACGGGGCTGCGATGTCAGGCCCGACTGAGCCCGGGGCGCCCCCGCCCGCGGATGAGGATCCCGTATGAATGAGTCGTACCTGCGCAACGTCATCGAAGCGGCACTGCTGGCCGCGGGCACCCCGCTGTCGCTGGCGGACCTGCAGCGGCTGTTCGAGGAGCACGCGCGGCCGGGCAGCGCGCAGCTGCGCGCGGCCCTCGAGCAGCTCTCGGCCGGATACGCCGGCCGCGGCATCGAGCTCAAGGAGACCGCCAGCGGCTACCGCATCCAGGTGCGCCAGGAGCTCGCGCCCGAAATTTCGCGCCTGTGGCCCGAGCGCGCGGCGCGCTATTCGCGCGCGCTCCTCGAAACGCTGGCGCTCATCGCCTACCGCCAGCCGATCACCCGCGCCGAGATCGAAGCGGTGCGCGGGGTGGCGGTCAACTCCAACATCATCGGTACGGTCATCGAGCGCGGCTGGGTGCGGGTCGTCGGTCACCGCGACGTGCCCGGTCACCCCGAGCTGCTCGGCACCACGCGCGAGTTCCTCGACTACTTCGGCCTGAAGAGTCTCGATGAACTGCCGCCGCTCGCCCAGCTGCAGGCGCTCGGGGACATGAACCTGCAGCTGGCGCTGCCGCCGGAGGAGGGCGCGGCCGAACCTCCGCGCCCGGCACCCGCCGGCGACGAGGCGCTCGACGCTGATGAGAGCGGCGATGAGGATGAGCTGTCGGCCGAGGGCGGCGGCTCGAGCGAACTCGTGGCCGCCCCGCCGCACCTGGGGGACTGATGCGCCGCGTGGCCGAGCGCCCCGCGGCGCGGCGTCGCGCCGCCACCGCGCGCGCGGCCGCCGCGGCGGCTCCGGCGGAGCGGCTGCAGAAGGTGCTCGCGCGCGCAGGACTCGCCTCGCGTCGCGAGGTGGAAGTGTGGATCCGCGCCGGCCGCCTCACCATCAACGGCAGCCCCGCGACCCTCGGCGCCCGCGTCACGCCGGGCGATCAGGTGCGTCTCGATGGCCGCCTGGTGCGCGCCGCACGGCCCGTGGCCGGGGCGCGTGTCTTCCTGTGCCACCGCTCACCGGGGGAAGCGCTGCGCGCACCCGAGGGCGAGACGGCCGAGGGGGCCCCCCTGCCGCGGCCGGGCCTGCTCGAGCGGCTGCCGCGCCGCGCCGGGCGGCGCTTCATGAGCATCAGTCCCATGCCGCAGGTGGATGGCGGGCTCGAGCTGGTCACGTCCGACGGGGCGCTCGCGGAGCGGCTGCAACGCGGCGTGCACGCGCTGATGAGCGAGTTCAGCGTGCGGGTGCGCGGCGAGCTCACCGCCGCGCAGCTCGCGGGCATTCTGAGCGGTGCACTCGACAGCGGCGCGCACGTGGCGGTGCAGCGCTGCGAGGCTGCCGGCGGCGAGGCTGCGAACCGCTATTACGCGCTCGCCACGCGCGGAGCCAGCGGCAAGCAGGTGCGGCAGCTGTTCGAACGCCAGGGCGTGCTCGTCAGCCGCGTGCAGCGCACCCGCCTCGGGCCGCTCGCGCTCGAACGCGCCCTGGGGCGCGGGCGCTTTCGCGAACTCACTCAGGAGGAGCTGGCCGCGCTCCTCTGCGGGGGCGACGCCGCCGCGAGTGGCTGAGCGTCAAAGCACTGGCCGGTGTGGCCGCGGCTGGCCGGCCCCAGCAGCGCGATATAGGCGCTCGCAAGGCTCGCCGGCAGCGGCAGCGTGGCGAGGTCTTCGGCCGGATACGCCTGGCGGCGCATCGGCGTGCGCGTGCGCCCGGGGTTGAGCGTATTGACGCGCACGTGGCTGATCCCCTCGAGTTCCTGCGCCAGCACCTGGCTCAAGCCCTCGAGCGCGAACTTTGATACCGCGTACGCGCCCCAGTAGGCGCGCCCCTGGCGCCCGACGCTGCTGCTGGTGAACACCACGGAGGCATCCGCGGACTTTTTTAGGGCCGGGATCAGCACCTGCGTGAGCGCGAAGGCCGCCGTCACGTTCACGTGCATCACGCGGCACCAGGTCGGCACGTCGTAGTGCTCGATCGGGGCGAGCGTGCCGAGGATCCCGGCGTTGTGCAGCAGCCCGTCGAGTCGCCCGTAACGCTCGAGCACGGCATCGGCGACCTGGTCGAAGTCGCGGGCGAGGGCTCTCTCGAGGTCGAGCACGGCGATCGCAGGCTCCGGCGCGCCCGTGGCGAGGATCTCGGCGTGCACGGCCTCGAGCTTGCCGGCGTTGCGTCCCATGAGGATCACCTGCCCCTGGTGCTGCGCGCAGGCGAGCGCGACCGCGCGGCCGATCGCGCCGCTCGCGCCGGTGATGGCGATCACGCGGCCGGCGAGCTCGGCGTCGCAGGGGCCGTAGGTGCGTGGATCGAAGGCAGGGCTCAAGCGGGTTTCACTCCTCGAAATCACCCGGAGGCGAGGCGCAGGTGCCCGCGCGCGGCACGGCGCGCGGCGCGCCAGGCTCGCCAGCCATCCAGCGCTGCGTGATGGTCGCCCGGCGCGCGCGCGTAAGGCAAGGCCGCCAGTACGCGCCGCGAGTGCGCGCTGGCGAGCGCCGCCCACACGAGCAGCCCGGCGAGTGCGGCCTGCTCCTCGCGGGCAAGCGCGCCGACCGCCTGCGCCAGTCCCGCACGGGCCTGCACGTGCCGCGTGCGCACGAGCGTGGCCAGGGGCGCGCGCCACGGCTGCTGCAGCAGTTCCTCGGGGGCCACCTGGGCCGGTGCAAGCTCCGCAAGCGGCAGGCGCAGCCGCCCGGCGCGCGCATCGGTGCCGAGTGCATTGAGCAGCTCGAGCTCGTGCAGGCGGCCGCCCAGAGCGAGTGCGCGCGGGTGCGCGGCGGCGGGCAGCGCGAGCTGCGCCAGCGGCCCGACGAGCGCTGCGCTCCAGCGCGCGGTGTAGGCCTCGAGCTCGCGGCGCGATTCGAAGGTCGCGGCCGCGAGGTCCCAGGTCGCGAGGTCGACGAAGCCACCGACGGCTGACAGAGCGGGGCGCGTCGCGGCGGAAAAGTGCTCCCCGAGCGTGCGCGTGAGCGGATGCAGAGGGTTACCGGCCGCCAGCCGCAGGCATTCCTCGCGCCACCAGGCGAGGCGGGCGTGCGCGACTTCGTGCGCGGTGCCAGCGGTGAGGGGTGCACGGATCTGCGCCTCGATGCCGAGCAGCGCCTCGAAGGCGCTGCGCTGCGGGGCGGGACAGTAGAGCCGGGCAAGCGTGCGCGCGGGGGCTTCAGCCGCTGCGGCCATGGTTCTCGGGCGGCGGCGCGACGGCCCGGACCTCCGCGGCGCCGGGCGCGCTGCTGCCGCGCACGAGCTGCCCGACCGGCTCGAGCGGGGCGAGTGGGGCGTCGGCCGTCACCCCCAGATCGTGGAAGCGGCGCGCCTGGGGCAGCACCTGGCGTTCGAGGGAGCCGACGGCGCCGTTGTAGGCCTCCACCGCGGCGCCGAGGCGCTGCCCCATGCGCCCCAGGTGCCCGTGAAAGCTGGTGAGGCGCCGGTGCAGCTCCTGGCCCAGGTCGCGGATCTGCGCGGCGTTATGCGCCATGGCCGACTGGCGCCAGCCATAGGCCACGGTCTTCAGCAGCGCCACGAGCGTCGAGGGCGTGGCAATGATGACGCTCTGCGCGAGCGCACTCTCGATGAGCTCGGGACGCTCGGCGAGCGCGGCCGACAGGAACTGATCGCCCGGCAGGAACAGCACCGCGAACTCGGGACTGCGCTCGAACTGCGCCCAGTAGCTCTTGGCGGCGAGTTCGCGCACGCGCGTCTCCACCTGCTGCGCGTGCTTGCGCAGCGCCAGCTGCCGCTCCTCATCGGTCGGCGCCTCGAGCGCCGCAAGGTAGGCATCGAGTGGCGTCTTGGCATCGATGACCAGGTCGCGCGCATCGGGCATGTGCACCACCAGGTCCGGCCGCACCGCACCGTCCTCGCCGGCCACGTGCAGCTGCTCGGTGAAGTCGCAGTGCTCGGAGAGGCCGGCGAGCTCGACCAGGCGCCGCAGCGTGAGCTCACCCCAGCGGCCGCGCACCTCGGGCCGGCGCAGTGCGGTCACCAGGTTGCGCGTCTCGCGCTGCAGCAGCGTCTGGCCCCCGGCGAGCGTCTCGATCTGCGTGCGCAGACTGGTGAAGGCATCACGGCGCTCGCGCTCGAGCGCCTGCACCTGCGCCTCGGTGCGTTGCAGCGCTGCGCGCAGCGGCTCGACCAGCTGCGCGATCGCCACCTCGCGCTCCTTGAGCGCGCCCTGCGCCACCACCTGGTCGCGCCCGAGCGACTCGCGCGCCAGGCGCAGAAACAGTTCGCTGTTGGTGCGCAGCGTCTCCCCGGCCAGGGTGTCGAAGGCGGCGCGCAGCCGCGTCTCGGACTGCTCGAGGAGCGCGAGGCGCTCGGCATCCTTGAGGGTCTCGGCCTCCAGGCGCACCTGGGTCCTCGCCAGCTCCACCCGCAGCGCCTCGATGCGCCGCCCGGCACGCAGGTGACTCACGAGCGCCCCGAGCACGGCGCCAGCGACGAAGGTCGCGCCGATGACGATATAGATGAAGTGCGTGACGGCGATCACCGCAGAAAGTGCGCAAGGTAGTTCACCCCGACATCACGGCTGAGGCCGACCTGCGCGGTGAACGGGTTGAGCTCGATGCCGGCAAGGCCCTTCAGCTCAAGCCGCGCCGCGCGCGCCCAGCGCGCCAGTTCCGCCGGGCGGATGAGGCGCTCGTACTCGTGCGTGCCGCGCGGAATGAGATTCAGCAGGTACTCCGCGCCGACGATCGCCACGAGGAAGGACTTCAGGCTGCGGTTGAGGGTCGAGACGAACAGCGCGCCGCCGGGCCTGAGCAGCTGCGCGAGCGTCCCGAGCATCGCGGCGGGCTCGGGCACGTGCTCGAGCATCTCCATGCAGGTGACGACGTCGAAGCCCGCGGGGCTTGCGCGTGCCAGCTCCTCCGCGGGGGCCAGGCGATAGTCGATCGTGAGCCCCGCGGATATGGCGTGCAGGCGTGCGACCTCGATCATGGCCGGGGCCAGATCGATGGCCGTCACCCGCGCGCCCTCGCGCGCGAGGCTCTCCGCCAGCAGCCCCCCGCCGCAACCGACATCCAGCACGCGCACTCCGGCGAGCGGCACGCGTTCGCTGACAAAGCGCGTGCGCACCGGGTTCAACAGGTGCAGCGGCCGAAACTCGCCCTGCGGGTCCCAGAAGCGGCTCGCGCCGGAGTCGAATTTGGCCAGTTCCGCGGCGTCGGCGTTGGCACCGCGGGCAGCGGGGGCGCTCATGCGGCGGCTCCGAGCTTCAGGCGCGCCGCCCAGGCGGCCGCGACGGCGGCGAGCTCCGCGGCATCGAAGGCGATGAGGCGGTGGGCACTGACGGCGGGGCGGCCGCCGCTCCACACATCACTCACCTGCGCG
This sequence comes from uncultured Pseudomonadota bacterium, assembly GCA_963806375.1. GTDB lineage: Bacteria > Pseudomonadota > Gammaproteobacteria > Steroidobacterales > Steroidobacteraceae > 13-2-20CM-66-19. The sequence continues at coordinate 770,301 of CAWDXW010000001.1, read as the reverse complement.
CGCGTCGCGCCAAAGACGATGGCATCCTCCAGACGCGCGTAGCCGGCAACCGTCAGCGCATCGAGCTCGAGGCAGGTGAGATCGGCGACCTTGCCGGGCTCGAGCGAGCCGATCTGTCCCTGCAGTCCCAGCGCCGTCGCACCACCGAGCGTTGCCAGGCGCAGCGCCTCGGGGGCGCCAAAGCCGGACAGGAGCGCGGCCGTGCGCGCCTCCGCCAGCAGGTCGAATGCACCGGCGCTCACGGGGTTGTCGGTACCAAGCGCACTGCGGTCGCCGTCCAGCAGCGGCACGCACGCACCGCCGGCCGCCAGGCCCGCCTGCGGGCAGCAGATGAGGGACGCGCCGTGACGCGCCAGCAGAGCGACGTCCGCCTCCGGCAGGGCCGCAACCTGGATGGCCGCGAATCCCGGGCGCAGGAAGCCGAGCGCGGCAAGGCGCTGCAGCGGCGTGGCGCCGCCAGCGCCCCCGTCGCGCACCTGCCACTCGCGCCGGGGGACTTCGTCCGCGTCCGGGCGCAGCGTCAGGCGCGCATCGAGCTCGTCGGCGATGCGGCGCACGCGGCCGAGGAGTGCGTCACTGAGTCCCGCGAGGCCCAGCGGCGCAAAGAACAGGCTGATACGCGGGTCGGCGCGGTACTCATCCCACAGCCGCTCCGCCCGCGCGAGCTGCGCGGTCGCGCCGTCGGCGCTGGCGGCGTCCCCGATCGGCAGCCCGATGGCGGCGCGCATCTGCGCCGCGGCGCACACGCGCGCGGCTTCCTCCGGGATGAGCGCTCAGGTCGGCGAAGCAGGTGATGCCGGCACACAGCATCTGCGCGATCGCCAGGCGCGTGCCGTCGCGCACGAAGTCCGCCCCCGCGCTGCCCGGCGCCGCAGGTCCGGCGGCGCCCGCGCTCGCGGCGCGCAGCAGCGTGCGGCTGGCGCGCGCATGGGCGTTCACCAGGCCCGGCAGCAGCGCGTGCTGCTCGCGTCGCAGGTGCTCGCGTGCCTCAAAGCGCGCGCGCAGCTCCGCGGCCGGCCCGAGCGCGAGGATGCGCCCGGCGCCGATGGCGAGCGCGTGGCCCTCGAGCACCACGCCCGGGGCCACCGGCAGCAGCCAGCGCGGCTCGATCAGCAGGTCCGCGGGTTCGCGCATCTCTCGTCCAGAAGCATGAAAACAGCTGCGGCGCAGTATATCGGTGCGCGCCGACGCACGCGCGCCCGCGGCCCCTTCCCGGGGGTCCGACGGTGAGGGTTCGGGCTGCGCTTCGTGCTACAATTCCTCCTTTGTTTCGGCCCCTTTCAGGGCCGCAGAGTGCACAAGATTAATGGCTGAGATCGCCCGCGAAATCCTGCCCGTCAGCCTCGAAGAGGAGATGCGGCGCTCCTATCTTGACTATGCGATGAGCGTGATCGTCGGGCGGGCGCTGCCTGACGTGCGTGACGGGCTCAAGCCCGTGCACCGGCGCGTGCTGTACGCCATGCGCGAGCTCGGCAACGACTGGAACAAGGCGTACAAGAAGTCCGCCCGCGTGGTCGGTGACGTCATCGGAAAGTACCACCCACACGGGGACACGGCGGTGTACGACACCATCGTGCGCATGGCGCAGCCGTTCTCGATGCGCTACCTCCTGGTGGATGGTCAGGGCAACTTCGGCTCGGTGGACGGGGATATGCCGGCGGCGATGCGCTACACCGAGGTGCGCATGTCGCGCATCGCGCACGAGCTGCTCGCCGACATCGAGAAAGAGACCGTCGACTTTACCCCCAACTACGACGAATCCGAGTCCGAACCCTCGGTGCTGCCGACCAAGGTGCCGAACCTGCTGGTCAACGGCCAGACCGGCATTGCGGTCGGCATGGCGACCAACATTCCGCCGCACAACCTCACCGAGACCGTCAACGCCTGCATCGCGCTGCTGGATGATCCGGCGCTGCCGCTGGCCGCGCTCATGCAGCACATGCCGGGACCGGACTTCCCGACCGGCGGTATCATCAACGGTGCCCAGGAGATCGCCACCGCCTACCGCACCGGCCGCGGCCGGCTCTCGGTGCGTGCCAGGGTGAGCATCGAGGAAGTGGGCAAGGGCGACCGCCAGGCGATCGTCGTCACCGAACTGCCCTACCAGGTCAACAAGGCGCGCCTGATCGAGCGCATCGCCCAGCTGGTGCGCGAGAAGCTGCTCGACGGGATCGCCAGCGACGGCCTGCGCGATGAGTCCGACAAGGACGGCATGCGCATCGTCATCGAGCTCAAGCGCGGTGAGATCACCGAGATCGTCCTCAACAACCTCTACGCTCAAACGCCGATGGAGACGGTGTTCGGCATCAACATGGTGGCGCTGCAGGATGGGCAGCCGAAGCTCATGTCGCTCAAGGAGATGCTGGAGGCCTTCATCCGGCACCGCCGCGAGATCGTCACGCGACGCACGATCTACGATCTGGCCAAGGCGCGCGACCGGGCCCACATCCTCGAGGGGCTTGCGATCGCGCTCGCCAGCATCGATGAGGTGATCGCGCTCATCAAGGCCGCGGCCGCGCCGGCGGAGGCGCGCAGCGCCCTGCTCGCGCGTGGCTGGGCGCCGGGCGTGGTGACGCAGCTGCTCGAGCGTGCCGGTACCATCTCGACGCGGCCGCAGTCGCTCGGGGCCGAGTTCGGCCTGCGCGCCGGCGCCTACCACCTCTCGGAGGCGCAGGCGCAGGCGATCCTCGACATGCGCCTGCACCGGCTCACCGGGCTCGAGCAGGACAAGATCATCAGCGAGTACCGCGAGCTCCTCGACAGCATCCGTGACCTCACCGACATCCTCGCCCGTCCCGAGCGCCTCACGCAGGTGGTGCGCAGCGAGCTCATCGAGGTGCGCGATGCCTACGGGGACGCGCGCCGCACCGAGATCAACCGCGACCACCTCGATCTCACCACCGAGGATCTGATCGAGCCGCAGGATGTGGTGGTGACGCTCTCGCATGCCGGCTATGCCAAGTGCCAGCCGCTGACCGAGTACCAGACGCAGCGCCGCGGCGGCCGCGGCAAGACGGCCACGGCGGTCAAGGACGAGGACTTCGTCGAGAAGCTCTTCGTCGCCCACACGCACGACACGGTGCTGTGCTTCTCCAATCGCGGCCAGGTCTACTGGCTGAAGGTGTACGAGCTGCCGCAGGCCGGGCGCGGGGCGCGCGGCAAGCCGATGGTTAACCTCCTGCCGCTGGAGGAGGGCGAGAAGATCAATGCGCTGCTGCCGGTGAAGCAGTATGACGAGCAGCACTTCGTGTTCATGGCCACGCGGGCCGGTACGGTCAAGAAGACCCCGCTCGCGGCGTTCTCGCGCCCGCGCGCGAGCGGCATCATCGCCGTGGATCTGGCGGACAACGACCAGCTGGTGGGCGTGGCGCTCACCGACGGCGAGCGCGAGATCATCCTCGTCTCCAGCGGTGGTAAGGCGATCCGCTTCCGCGAGGACGAGGTGCGCCCCATGGGGCGCGAGGCCACCGGTGTGCGCGGCATCCGCCTCGGCCCCGGACAGGATCTGATCGCGCTCATCGTGGTCGGCGAGGGGCACGTGCTCACCGCCTCCGCCACCGGCTACGGCAAGCTCACGCCGCTGGAGGATTTCCCGGCACATGGCCGCGGCGGTCAGGGCGTGATTGCCCTGCAGACCTCCGACCGCAACGGCTTTACGGTGGCGGCGCTGCAGGTCATGGCCGGGCAGGAGATCATGCTGATCAGCTCCACCGGCACACTGGTACGCACCACCGTGGATGAGATCTCCGTGCAGGGCCGCAATACGCAGGGCGTGCGACTCATCCGCCTCGATGAAGGCGAACGGCTGGTCGGTATCGAGCGCGTCGCGAGCCTGGAGACCGGCGAGGACGGCGCGACGGCCACCGAGGGTCCCGAGCCGGCCGCAGGCGAGAGCGCCACGGACGCCTAGAAGGGCGGGTGCGCGTGCCGCTCGGACGCCCGCGTGCCCCGCGCGGCACGCAGCGCTGCTCGGCCCTGTGGAGGGCGGCCCTGCCGCCCCGGGTCCCCGAGCCGCAAAAAGGACTCACCGCGCCGGCGGCGCGTTGCTAAGATCGCCTATTCCCTGCTTGAAAACCCGAGAGAGGGGCCGTGCGCGTATTCAATTTCGCCGCGGGGCCGGCGACGATGCCCCTGGAGGTTCTCGAGGAGGCCCGCGAAGAGCTGAGCGACTGGCGTGGCTCGGGCATGTCGGTGCTGGAAGTCAGCCACCGCGGCAAGGCGTTCAGCAGCGTGGCGCAGGAGGCGGAGATCCGCCTGCGCGAGCTGCTGGCCATCCCGCGCCAGTACAAGGTGCTGTTCCTGCAGGGCGGCGCGACCGGGCAGTTCGCCGCCATTCCGCTGAACCTGACGCGCACCGAGTCCACCGTGGACTACCTCAATACCGGCGCCTGGTCGAAAAAGGCGATCGCCGAGGCGCAGCGCTTCGCGCACGTGCACGTGGCGGCCGACGAGGCGGCCTCGCGCTACACCACGGTGCCGGCGGCGGCGGGGGTGCACGTGAGCCCGCAGGCCGCCTACCTGCACTACACCGCCAACGAGACCATCGGCGGGGTCGAGTTTCCCTACATTCCCGACAGCGGCACGGTGCCGCTGATCGCCGACATGTCCTCCAATATCCTCTCGCGCCCGGTGCCGGTGGAGCGCTTCGGGCTGATCTATGCCGGCGCGCAGAAGAACATCGGCCCGGCCGGCCTGGCGGTCGTCCTCGTGCGCGATGACCTCATCGGCCGCGCGCGTCCCGAGACGCCCTCGGTCTTCGACTACCAGGCGATGGCGGACGACAACTCGATGCTCAACACCCCGCCCACCTTCGCCTGGTACATGGCCGGGCTGGTGTTCAAGTGGCTGCAGGCCCAGGGGGGCCTGCCGGTGATGGCGGCGCGCAACGAGGCCAAGGCGCAGCTGCTGTACGCCGCCATCGACCGCTCCGGCTTCTATCGCAATCCGGTCACCCATGCCTGCCGCTCGTGGATGAACGTGCCCTTCACGCTGCGCAACCCACAGCTCGATGAGCCCTTCCTCACGCAGGCGCGCGCCGCGGGCCTGGTGAATCTCGAGGGACACCGCTCGGTCGGGGGCCTGCGCGCCAGCCTCTACAACGCCATGCCGCTTGAGGGCGTGCAGGCCCTGGTGGCCTTCATGCAGGAATTCGAGCGGCGCCACGGCTGATGAGTGCGACGCCATGACCTACCGTATCCTGACGCTCAACGCCATCAGCGCGAAGGGACTCGCGCGGCTGCCGCGCGAGCGCTACGCGGTGGGTGCGGAGGTCGCGGCCCCGGATGCGATCCTGGTGCGCTCGGCGGACATGCATACTTTCAGCGTTCCACCGGCGGTGCGCGCCATCGGGCGCGCGGGCGCCGGCACCAATAACATCCCGGTCGAGGCCATGAGCCGCCGCGGCATCCCGGTGTTCAATGCCCCGGGCGCGAACGCGAACGCGGTGAAGGAGCTGGTGCTCGCCGGCCTGCTGCTGGCGGCGCGCAACCTGGTCCCGGCGTGGCTGTTTGTCCGCAGCCTCCACGGCGATGACGCGGCACTCGATGCGGCGGTGGAAGAGGGCAAGAAGCGCTTCGTCGGCTTCGAGCTCCCGGGGCGCACGCTCGGGGTCGTCGGCCTGGGCGCGATCGGGGTCGAGGTCGCCAACTCCGCACTGGCGCTCGGCATGAAGGTGCTCGGTTACGATCCGCAGATCACCGTGCAGCGCGCCTGGCAGCTCTCCTCGAGCGTCGAGCAGGCGCTGTCGCTCGAGGACCTGTTCGCGCGCGCCGACGCGATCAGCGTGCACGTGCCGCTCAACGAGGCGACCCGCGGACTCGTCAACGCGACGCGGCTGGCGCTCATGAAGCCCGACGGCACGGTGCTGAACTTCGCCCGCGCCGCGATCGTCGACGAGGCGGCGGTGCGTCGCCGCCCTCGATGCGCTGCGCCTGCACGCCTACGTGTGCGACTTCCCGAGCGCGGCGCTCAAGGACCACCCGCAGGTCGTGGCACTGCCGCACCTCGGCGCCTCCACCGGCGAGGCGGAGGAGAACTGCGCGGTCATGGTGGCCGAGCAGGTGCGCGACTTCCTCGAGAACGGCAATATCCGCAACAGCGTCAATTACCCGGAGGCCGTGCTGGCGCGCGTACCCAACACCACGCGGTTCGCGATCGCCAACCGCAACGTACCGAACATGGTGGGCCAGATCTCCACCTGCCTCGCGGGCGCGCGCCTGAACATCGCCGACCTCCTCAACAAGTCACGCGGCGAGTACGCCTACACCCTGATCGACACCGATGGCGTGGTTGCACGCCGAGGTGCTGGGCAGGATCGGGGCGATCGAGGGCGTGCTCTCGGCACGCATCGTCTGAGGACAAAGGACCCATTCCATGGCCGGCAAGAGCAAGCGCACGCGCAGGAAATCCCCGGCGGTCGCGGGGGCGAAGCCCCTGAGGGCTCGACCTGGAGGGCACGCGCGCGCGCATCGATGCGGTGGATGCGCAGATTCACCGCTGCCTGAACGAGCGGGCGCGCCTCGCGCAGCAGGTCGGGATGTCCAAGGCGGCCGGCGGCCGTGCGGTCGACTTCTACCGCCCGGAGCGCGAGGCGCAGGTGCTGCGTGCCGCGCGCGCGCGCAACGCCGGTCCGTTGCGCGACGCAGAGGTGCTGCGCCTGTTCCGCGAGATTATGTCGGCGTGCCTGGCGCAGCAGGAGCCGCTCAAGGTCGCGTTTCTCGGACCCGAGGGCACCTTCACCCAGACCGCGGTGCTCAATCACTTCGGGCACTCGGTGCGTGCGCTGCCGCTGGCTTCCATTGACGAGGTGTTCCACGAAGTGGAGGCGGCGAACGCGGACTTCGGCGTCGTGCCGATCGAGAACTCCACCGAGGGCACGGTCAACCACACGCTCGATCGCTTCCTCACCTCGCCGCTGAAGATCTGCGGGGAGGTGGAGCTGCGCATCCGCCAGCACCTGATGGGCTCGATGAGCGCGCTGTCGCGCATCGCCCGCGTCTGCTCGCATCCGCAGTCCCTCGCCCAGTGCCGCGAGTGGCTCGATGAGCACCTGCCCGGGGTCGAGCAGGTGCCGGTGTCGAGCAACGCCGAAGGCGCGCGGCGCGCACGCGATGAGCAGGGCACCGCGGCGATCGCCGGCGACACGGCGGCCGAGGTGTACGGACTGAAGGTGCTGGCCGCCGAGATCGAGGACCGCGCCGACAACACCACGCGCTTCCTGGTGCTCGGGCGCAAGCTGTTTTCCCCGAGCGGTGAGGATCGCACCACGCTGCTGGTCTCGGTGCTGCACACCGACGCACCCGGGGCGCTCTACCGCCTGCTCGAGCCCCTCGCCAAGCACCGCGTGAGCCTGACGCGCATCGAGTCGCGTCCCTCGCGGCGGCGCAAATGGGACTACGTGTTCTTCATCGACTTCGAAGGCCACGCCGAGGACACGCACATCGCCGCGGCGCTCGCCGCGCTCAAAAAGCGCACCTCGCTGTGCCGCATCCTCGGTTCCTACCCGCGGGCGGTGCAGTGAGCGCAGCGGCCGCCGCGCGCTATCGCGTCGCCCCCGGCGGCCGCATCGCCGGTACGCTCCTCGTGCCGGGCGACAAGTCGATCTCGCACCGTGCGCTGATGCTCGGCGCGCTGGCGCAGGGCGTGACCCCCATCAGCGGTTTTCTCGCCGCGGAGGATTGTCTGGCGACCGCGCGGGCACTCGAGGCCCTCGGCGTGCGCATGGAGTGGCCGTGCGAAGGCGAGGTGCGCGTGCACGGCGCCGGCGCGCGTGGGCTGGGGCCCGCGCGCGCAGCGCTGGATATGGGCAACGCCGGCACGGCGATGCGCCTGATGATGGGCGTCCTCGCCGCCGAGCCCTTCGAGTCGACGCTGGTCGGGGACGCCTCGCTCATGCGCCGCCCCATGGAGCGCGTCGCAGCACCGCTGCGCCTCATGGGCGCCGAAGTCCTGACCCAGGACGGGCACCCGCCGGTCCGGGTGCGCGGCACGCGCACCTTGCGCGCGATCGAGTACGCGCTGCCGGTCGCAAGCGCGCAGGTGAAGTCGGCGCTCCTGCTCGCGGGGCTGCGCGCGCGCGGCTGCACGCGTCTCAGCGAGCCTGCGCCCTCGCGCGATCACACCGAGCGCATGCTGCGCACCTTCGGGGTGCAGGTGCAGCAGAGCGGGGCCACGATCGCCCTCGAGGGTGGTCAGGCTCTACGTGCGGCGCCGGTGCAGGTGCCGGCGGATTTCTCCTCGGCGGCGTTCTTTGTGGTCGCCGCGTGTCTGGCGGCGCAGGAGCCGGTGCTCATCCGCAACGTGGGCATCAACCCAACGCGCACCGGGCTGCTGGAGATCCTCCGGGCCATGGGTGCGGACATTCGCGTGCACGCCCGGGGGACGCAGGCGGCCGAGCCGCGCGCCGATCTCGAGGTACGGGCGAGCCCCCTGCGCGGCATCGAGGTCCCCGCGGCGCTCGTGCCGCTGTCGATCGATGAGTTCCCGGTGCTCTTCGTGGCGGCCGCCTGCGCGAGCGGGGAGACCGTGGTGCGCGGTGCCCAGGAGCTGCGCGTCAAGGAGAGCGACCGGCTCGCGGCCATGGCCGCAGGGCTCACCGTGCTTGGCATCGAGAACCGTCTGCTCCCGGATGGGCTGTGGCTGCGCGGTGCCGGCGGCTTCGGCGGCGGCACGGTCGACAGTCGCGGGGATCATCGCATCGCGATGGCCTTCGCGGTGGCGGCGCTGCGGGCCCGCGCGCCGATCGAGATCCTGGACGTGGCCAATGTCGCGACCTCCTTCCCGGACTTCCTCGGCACCGCCCGGGCGGCCGGCTTGCAGATCCAGCCTGCCTGACGGAGGCTCTGGCAGGCATGAGCGAGGCGTCATTGTCCCCGGTGGTCACCATCGATGGCCCGAGCGGTTCGGGCAAGGGCACCATCAGCCGTGCCGTGGCGCAGGCGGTGGGCTGGCACCTGCTCGACAGCGGCGCGCTGTACCGGCTGGTGGCGCTCGCCGGCGCCCGCGCCGGCGCCGGGCTTGAGGACCGCCGTCGGCACGCCGAGCTCGCCACCGCGATGCAGGTTGAGTTCGGCTCAGGCCCCGGCGGCGAGGAGCGGGTGCAGCTGGCCGGGGAGGACGTTACGGCCGCGATCCGCGCCGAGACGGCAGGGCAGGGTGCCTCCCGGGTGGCCGCCTGGCCCGAGGTGCGCAGTGCGCTCCTGGGGCGCCAGCGGGCCTTCGCGCTGCCCCCGGGTCTGGTCGCTGACGGGCGCGATATGGGCACCGTGGTCTTCCCCGGGGCCCCCCTCAAGATCTTCCTGACCGCCAGCCCCGATGAGAGGGCCCTGCGACGGTATAAGCAGTTGAAAGACAAGGGGTCTGGTGTTAGCCTTCCCGCCCTTTCGCGCGAGATAGCCGAGCGGGACGCAAGGGACCAGACCCGTCGGGTCGCACCCTTGAGGCCCGCACCCGATGCCTGCCTCATCGACTCGACCGGGATGGCGGTGGAGGCGGTGGTGGGACGGGTGCTGGAACTGGGGGCCGCTCGAGGCTTGTGGCGTCAATAGCCGCTCGTCGCGATACGCACGGAAGGTTTTGAGGTTGGCACACGCAGGATGCGGGTGCCCGTTACTTTTTTCCTGGATCTCGACGGATGAGGGTCCAGTTAAGGCACGCCACCGGCGTGCGAAGTGAAGGTATGACAGAAAGTTTCGCTCAGCTCTTCGAGCAAAGTCTCGCTAACCAGCGTATCCGCCCCGGCATGATCCTGACCGGGCTGATCATCGACGTCACCGACGACGTCGTCATCGTCAACGTAGGCCTCAAGTCCGAGGCCGTCATTCCACTCGAGCAGTTCAAGAACGAACGCGGCGAGATCGAGGTCAAGGCCGGCGATTCCGTCGAGGTCGCGCTGGACTCCGTGGAAGATGGCACCGGGGAAACGCGCCTGTCGCGCGAGAAGGCCAAACGGGCGCGCACCTGGACGCGGCTCGAGGAGGCATTCAACAAGTCCGAGATCGTCACGGGCGTCATCACCGGTCGCGTCAAGGGCGGCTTCACGGTGGAGATCGAGAACGTGCGGGCGTTCCTGCCCGGCTCACTGGTTGACGTGCGACCCGTGCGGGACACCTCCTACCTCGAGGGCAAGCCCCTTGAGTTCAAGGTGATCAAGCTCGACCAGAAACGCAACAACGTCGTCGTCTCGCGCCGCGCGGTGGTCGAGCAGGAGTTCTCCGCCGAGAGATCCGCGCTCATGGACAACCTGCAGGAGGGCGCGGTGGTCAAGGGCACGGTCAAGAACCTCACCGACTACGGTGCGTTCGTTGACCTGGGCGGCATCGATGGCCTGCTGCACATCACCGACATGGCGTGGAAGCGCGTCAAGCACCCGAGCGAAGTGGTGAAGGTGGGCGATGAGGTCGAGGTGCGGATCCTGAAGTTCGACCGCGAGCGCTCGCGCGTCAGCCTCGGACTCAAGCAGCTCGGAGCCGACCCGTGGCAGAACATTGCCCGGCGCTACCCGCCCAACACGCGCGTGTTCGGCAAGGTGACCAACATCGCCGACTACGGCGCGTTTGTTGAGATCGAGGACGGCGTCGAGGGTCTGGTGCACGTGTCCGAAATGGACTGGACCAACAAGAACGTGAATCCCGCCAAGGTGGTGCACACCGGCCAGGAAGTCGAGGTCATGGTGCTCGACGTCGACGAGGAGCGCCGCCGCATCTCCCTGGGCCTGAAGCAGTGCCAGGCGAATCCCTGGAAGGAATTCGCCGAGAACTACAACCGTGGCGACAAGGTCGGCGGCCAGATCAAGTCGATCACCGACTTTGGCATCTTCATCGGGCTCCCCGGCAACATCGACGGCTTGGTGCACCTTTCCGACATCTCCTGGGACCAGCCCGGCGAGGAGGCGGTGCGCAATTACCAGAAAGGGCAGCAGCTTGAGGCCATGGTGCTGTCGATCGACCCGGAGCGCGAGCGCATATCGCTCGGTATCAAGCAGCTCGCCAAGGACCCCTTCTCGGCCTACATCGCCGACAACCCCAAGGGCGCAATCGTGCGCGGCGTCGTGAAGGAAGTGGACGCGCGCGGTGCCATCATCGATCTTGGCAACGGCATCGAAGGGCAGCTGCGGGCTTCCGAGCTCGGCCGCGATCGTGTGGAGGATGCGCGCGCGGTGCTCAAGGTGGGTGAGGAGATCGAGGCGAAGTTCACCGGCGTGGACCGCAAGTCCCGCACCATCTCGCTGTCGGTGAAGGCGAAGGAGGCCCATGAGGAAGCCGAGGCGGTCTCGAGCTACCGCTCCGAGTCCGGGAGCTCCTCGGGCACCAGCCTGGGCGATCTGCTCAAGGAACACATCGGCTCCGGCGAGGGGAACTGAAAAGCGCAATGACGAAGTCGGAACTCATCGAGATCATCACCGCCAAGCAGAAGCATCTGCCGGCGAAGGATGTGGAGCTGGCGCTGAAGCAGATCCTGGAGATCATGAGCGATGCGCTCTCGCAAGGAGAGCGCATCGAGATCCGGGGTTTCGGCAGCTTCTCGCTGCACTTCCGCCCGCCGCGCCAGGGACGCAATCCCAAGACCGGCGAGGCGGTGGCACTCTCGGGCAAGCACGTTCCGCACTTCAAGCCCGGCAAGGACCTGCGCGAGCGGGTCAACGACGGGCAGGACCGACCGATCCGCGACTGAGCCCCGGCCGGTGCGGCGCCTGATCCTGCAGGCGCTGCGGCGGTTATCCCCGCGGCACGCAACCTGCTAACCTCGCGGGGCGTGTTCGAAGTACCTCCGATGTTCCTGGCGCTGGCCTTCATGCTGGTCGGCCTCGCCACCTATTTCCTCGGGCGCCGCAATGGCGCCGCGCGCACCGTGCGCCTGCCGCGCGACTACCTCGAGGGCCTCGATCACCTCATCAACGATCGCTTCGACCACGCGACCGAGATCCTGGCCCGCATGGCGCAGGCAGATGGAGACGCGGCTGAGATTCAGTTTGCGCTCGGCAGCCTCTTTCGGCGCCGGGGCGAGGTCGACCGGGCGATCGCCATCCACTCGCGGCTGCGGGACCACGGCGGGAACGATCTGTGCGACCGTGCGGCCTTCGAGCTGGCGTTGGACTACCAGAGCGCAGGTCTGATGGACCGCGCCGAGCGGGTGTTCGAGGAGCTGGCGGCCTCGCCCGCGTACCGTCATGCAGCGCTCGACCATCTCGTCGGGATCTACGAGGCGCAGGGCGACTGGGCCAAGGCCCTGAAGATCTTCCACGAGTTGCCGCAGGCCGTGCAGCTCGAGCGCGCGCAGGTCGCCGCGCACTACCTGTGCGAGCTCGCCGACCAGGCGCTGCTGCAGGGGGAGGGGGCGCGCGCCGGCACGCTGGTGCGCCAGGCGCGCATGCATCAGGCGCAGCTGCCGCGGGCCGACATCCTCGCCGCCCGCATCGCCGATGCCGCGCAGGACAGCCCCGAAGCGCTGCAGCTGTACCTGCATGCCCTGGAGATGTCCCCGGGGCTGGCGCTGGAGATCATCCCGTCGGTGCTCGCGGTGGCGCGCCGCATGGGCAACGTCGACCTGCTGCACGAGCTCGGGCGGCGGCTACAGGTGAGCGGGCGGGTGAGCCCGCGCCAGCTGGCGTGGCTGCTGGCTACGGCGGTCCCGGCGGAGCAGGTGGCGCGACTGCCGGGCGTGAGTGCGGAGTTCGGCCTGACCGCGGAGTCTGCCGCCGAAGCCAGCTCGCTCAGTGTACTGCTGACCCGTATCGGCGATGCCGGCGGGCGCTACCAGTGCGAAGAGTGCGGACTCAACAGCGTCGGCTGGTACTGGCGCTGCCCGAAGTGCCGCGCCTGGGACAGCATGCGTCCGGCGGTCTTCAAGTGGGCCGAGCGCGCCGACCACGCCGCACGCCCCTCCTAGGCACTAAACCTCGCCCCGCGCGGACGCGGGCGCAAGGGGCACGCTAGTTCTGCATCTGCTGCAGCGCTTCGCGGATGGGTGCGCTAGAGACCGTCATCCAGCCGCGGTAGGGCTGGCTCATTTCGAGAATCAGGACGCAGGCGGTCGCGACGCTCACCGCGCCGGCGATGAGGGCAATCACGACCGTCCGGTTGAGGCGCGCGAACAGACCGAAGCCAAAGAAGAGCAGCGTCAACCAGCACACCAATACCAACAGGACGAACCATGACACCGACGCGCGGCTCTGCACGCTCATGAGGCGGCGCGTCTCGCTGAGACTGCTCAGCAGGCTGAGCGCGTGGCTCTGCGCCATTTGCTCGACGCTCGTGCTCGCGGGCAACGCGGCGATGTCGGCAAACAGCTGGTCGGCTTCCGCGATCTGCTGTGCCGGCGCATAAACGCTCGGTGCTGCACCCTTCTGCGGCCAGGTGCGCGCGAGATCGTCGGCCACCAGGTTGCGCAGGACGGAACGTGCCTTAGCGCCCGGTGGGCCGAAGCCCGCGAGCACGTGGTCGAGCTGGAACACGTGCACGCCGAGTTGCCCGATCTCCGCCTCCTGTGCGTCATAGGCCGTGTGCGCGGTGGAGATCAGCAGGCTCAGCACCAGGGCGGCCATCGTCGCTACGAGTCCCATGACCAGCTTGACGACGTCCTTGGAGTCGCCGTCGAGATGGTTTGGGGGGAGCTTGCCTCGCAAGTACATGGCGAGCAGCGCGGCGCCGAAAGTGCAGATAAACACAACAATGCCGGTTTGTGTCGAGTTCATGCCGCTGGCCTCAAAGACATGGTGATGTCTGTCGCATGGCGCCTAAGGGAGAAATGCATGGCGTGAGTTTACGCTGCGGACCGGGCTGCGGGGTATGCGGGCGGGCTTACCCGTCCGCCCTGGCGGCAGAGGCAGTCACGTGCCTGCCGCGGGCTGTCAGTAGCTGCGTGCGCTCACTGGTGCGTGGGCACGGCCAGCCCCCGAGCAGCCGCTGCGCCCCCCGGCGTGATTGATTGACGCGCTCTGCCGCGGCGACGACACTGCGACGAGCGCGCAGCTGCCCCGAGCCTTCCAAATGACAGCGGACCAACCATGAGCCACATAACTGCCAAGATCAAAGAGGAGATCTTAGCCCTCATTCCTCCCACGATCTTCTTCTTCGGTTCCCTGTTGGTGATCGGCCTGGTGCGCGCGCTGCTGCTGCGGGGAACCGGAATTGCACCGACGACCCCGCTGGAGATGCTGGTAGCGGCGCTGGTTCTGGCCAAGGCGGTGCTGCTCTCCGATCTTCTGCCGGCGATCAACCGCTATCCGGATAAGCCGCTGTTCTACAACGTCGCCTGGAAGACCCTGATCTATTCGGCGGTGGCAACGCTGCTGCACTATCTGGAGCATCTCATCGACTTCTGGCACGAGGCCGGCGGTTTCCTGGCGGCCAACCGGGTCATGCTCGCCAAGATGGTGTGGGCCCATTTCTGGGCGATCGAGATCATCATCGTCGTCCTGATCCTGGACTACTGCGTGATCGCCGAGTTCGCCCGCTCCCTGGGTCCGAAGAAGCTGCGCCAGATGTTTTTCGGACCGACGCCGCTCCCGCGCTCCTAGCTTCTCGGCCGTCGCTGGGGCCGCAGGCCGCACGGCTTCTCGGTAATCTCTTATTGCCGGGAGCGCGTGTGGTCGCCAAATATCCGCGGGAACTTGTATAAGTGGACGGTGGTGTCTCTCGGGTCGCGCCGTATGAAAGTCTCGCACTCGGGTCACGCTGTGAACGACTCAGACAAATTCCGTAAATACCTGGAGGTTCCGGCCGCTCGCCGACATAGATATGAGGGTTTACGAAAAATGATTCGGCACGGAGCAGGCCGGTGTGCCAGCCCACAGCGAAGACAAGTCGAAATTGGTTGTCCCGGGTCTGATCCCCGCACAAGAAGTTACGTGCCGCCGTGGACACGAGGTGGGCCGCATTGACCGTGGTTTTTACGCACCTGGCGGTACGCGCGGGCAGCCGGACACGCCTGCGGCTACACTCTCGGCAGTCTGACCAGAACTACAGAAAGGGTACCCCCGATGAGGAGTTCCAAGGCTTCGATTCGTACGGCGGTGTTTCCGGTGGCCGGGCGCGGCACGCGCTTTCTTCCGGCTACCAAGGCGAGCCCGAAGGAAATGCTGCCGGTGGTCGACAAGCCCCTCATCCAGTACGCGGTCGAGGAGGCGCTCGCCGCCGGTGCGCGGCGCCTGGTGTTCGTCACCGGTGCCTCCAAGCGCGCCATCGAGGATCATTTCGATTCCGACCAGGAGCTGGAGACGATGCTCGAGCGGCAGGGCAAGAGCGACCTGCTCAACCAGGTGCGCAGCGTGCTGCCCTCGTACGCCTCCTGCATCTATATCCGCCAGCCCGCACCGCTCGGACTCGGCCATGCGGTGCTCTGTGCGCAGCCGGCGGTCGGGGCGGAGCCGTTCTTCGTGCATCTGGCCGATGACCTCATCAGGAGCGAGGTGGCGTGCCTTGCGCAGATGGCCGAGGTGTATGAGGCGAAGAAAGCGAGCGTGCTCGGCGTGCAGGTCGTGCCGCGCCAGGAGACCGAGAAATACGGCATCGTGGCGGTGGAGGCCAATGATTCTGCCACCAGTCGCGTGAAGAGCATCGTGGAGAAGCCCAAGCCCGCCGCTGCCCCCTCCAATCTCGCCGTCGTCGGGCGGTATGTACTGGCGCCCGCCATCTTCGAGCACCTGGAGAGAATCGGACACGGGGCCGGGGGTGAGATCCAGCTGACCGACGGCATCGCGGCCCTCATGCGCGAGGAGGCCGTGTATGCGTACCGCTTCACCGGCAAGCGCTATGACTGCGGCAGCAAGCTCGGCTACCTGCAGGCGACCGTCGAGTATGCATTGGGACACGAAGCGCTCGGCAAGGACTTCCGCCACTACCTGAAGAATCTGGATATCGATGCGGCCGCCGGCCCGGCGCGCCGCCGGCGCGCGCCGGCCAAGAAAAAATAGCGCCGAGGCGTGCGCCGCGCCGCAGCGGCGGTGACGCCTCAGGATGCCGGCGCAGGGCGAAGACGCCCTCGTGCTGGGCGCTGCGCTGACAGGTGACGCCATTTCATGCGGGCACGCTTGCGCCAGCCGCAGCGCACGCGCAAAGTCGCCTCACCTGTCCGCAGTCCAAGGAGGAGCCTATGGCCAGTCGCCGCTCGCCGGACCGTCCCGCACCCAAGCCGGTTACCCCCGCATCGCGCACCGTGCGCACGAGCGCTGCGCCCGTACCGCGCGTAGCGCTGACGCGGGAGGGCCGCCATGCACTGATCGCGGAAAAAGCCTACCTGCGCGCCGAGCGCCGTGGTTTCACCCCGGGATATGAAACCGAGGACTGGCTGGCCGCCGAGGCGGAGGTGGACGTGCTGCTGAAGGTCAGCCTCGGGGGCTCGGCACAGTAGCGCGGCGGCTACTCGTCGCCCGGGCGCACGCCCGGGGGCCGCAGCCCGTTTGAATAGAGCAACTTGCCCTCGGGGGTGACGAACACCGCATCGAAGCCGGGCATGCGGTTGATGATCTCGAGTGCTTTTTGCGGGCCGAGCACGAAGGCCGTCTTGGACATGCCGTCGGTCTGCGTCGCGGTGGGCGCAATCACGGTCGCGCTGCGCACCTTGCTGGCCGAATGACCGGTGCGCGGGTCGATGATGTGGTGATAGCGAACGCCGTTCTCATCGAAATAGCGCTCGTAATCCCCGGAAGTCGACATGGCGACATCGGACAGCGGGATTTTCGTCACCACCTTCTGCGGATCATCGGGGTGGCGGATGGCGACCAGCCACGGCCGCCCCATGCGATCGCCGAGGAGGCGGCTGTCACCGCCGGCGGTCACCACGGCGTGCGCGATGCCGCGCGCCTTGAGGATGTCGATGCCGCGATCGACCGCATAGCCCTTGCCGATGCCGCCCAGGTCGATGCGCATGCCCGGATGCTCGAAGCGCACCGTGTGGTTGGCTTCATCGAGCAGCATGTTGCGCCAGTTCACCGCCGGCAGGGCGTTCTTGATCTGCTCTTCGCTCGGATGGATGTGCTTCGGATAGTCGTAGAGGTAGCCGACGCTCGCGTAGGTGATGTCGAAGGCGCCCTCGGTGATCTGCGAGTAATAGGTGGAGAGCTTGATCAGGTCGAACAGCTCCTTGTCGACCTTGACCGGCTCGCGGTTCGCGCGCTCATTGATCTGCGACAGCTCGCTTTCGGGCTTGTAATGGCTCATGAGCGCATCGATGCGGCGCATCTCCGCCATCACCGCTTCGATCGCCGCATCGCCCTGGACCGGGTCCTCGGCCCACAGCTGCACGTATACCCGCGTGCCCATGATCGCCTCGGTACGATCCATCCACGCGGCCCACGCGCTCGGGGCACTCCCGAGTGCGACGAACCCGAAGACGACCCAGAAACGCATCCGCATGAGCATCGTCGGTAACCTGCCGGTCATGTTGTGGTGCAGCTAGCGTACACCCTGAGGCGGCGCTCCCGGCCAGTCAGCCGTCCCCGGTACCCTGGTCTGCGGGGATTGGGGTATTCTCACAAGCCTTCCATTGCGTGCTCACCTGCACGGAGAACCGGCCATGAACGTGACGAATTCCAAGGCTTCGATGTGGGGCGCTGTGCTTGCGGCAACCTTGCTCGCACTGCCCGTCATCGCTTCGGCACAGGACACTGGTGGCCCGGTCACCTGCAACGACGGCAGCACCTCACCGCACGGCGGCCGCGGCGCCTGCAGCGGGCACGGCGGCATCAATAAATCCGCCTCGGGCGCCGCGACGACGGCGGCACCGGCTGCGGCACCCGCCGCAGCACCCGCATCCGCGGCAGCGCCGGCGAGCGCGAGCAGCAGCGCCAGCACGGTCACCTGCAACGACGGCACGTCGTCCAAGGGCGGACGGGGTGCCTGCAGCGGCCATGGTGGGGTTAACAAGACTGCCGCCACAGCGGCCGCGGCGTCCGCCGCCCCTGCAGCGCCCGCAGCCGCGGCGGCTGCTCCGGGCAGCATGAGCGCCACCACGACCGGTGCCGCGATGGTGACTTGCAACGACGGCACGTCCTCCAAGGGCGGACGTGGCGCCTGCAGTGGCCACGGCGGCATCAACAAGTCCGCAGGGGCTGCACCCGCAGCGACGCCTGCGACCCCGGCCGCGCCAGCCGCCCCGGCGGCGGCCGCCGGACCTGCGATGACGCGGTCGACGGGGACTTCAACCTCCACGCCCCCGGCCCAGGCGGCTCCCGGTGGCGGCCCTGGCCAGGTGTGGGTCAACACGAGCAGCAAGGTCTATCACTGCCAGGACGACGTCTGGTACGGCAAGACCAAGCAGGGCCAGTACATGAGCGAGGCGGCCGCAAAGGCCGCCGGCGCACGGCCCGATCACGGCAAGCCCTGCTCGTAATCAAGGTTCAGCGGCGCGCTCGCCTGCAGGGGGCGGGCGCGCCGTGAACACGAGGATGAGCGGATGCTGAGGCGTCGCGAGCTGCTCGCCGGCAGCCTCGGTACGCTGCTTGCGCGCGCTGCCTGGCCTGCCACGACGACCGACCCGCGCGGCAGCGAGGAACTGCTCAGTGCACTGCCGGGCAAGCGACCCCTGATCCGGCGTGCTTTCCGGCCGCCGAACTACGAGACGCCGCTGCGCGAGCTGGTCGCGCCCTTCACGCACAACGAGGCGTTCTTCGTGCGCTATCACCTCGCGCTCATTCCCGAGGTGGACCCGCGCACCTGGCGGCTCGCGGTGGGCGGCGCGAGTGCCGGACACGAGCTGTCGCTGTCGCTCCGGGATCTGCGCGAGAATTTCGAGCCCGTGACGGTCGCGGCCGTTAATCAGTGCTCGGGCAATCGCCGGGGTCTGTTCACTCCGCACGTACCCGGCGTGCAGTGGGGAAACGGGGCGATGGGGAATGCGCGCTGGAGCGGGGTACGGCTGCGTGACGTGCTGGCGCGCGCCGGTGTTGTTAGTGATGCGCTCGAGGTCTGGTTCCAGGGCGCCGACGGTCCGGTGTTGCCGGCCACGCCGAGCTTTCAGAAGAGCCTACCTGTCGACCGCGCGCTGGATGAGAATACCCTCATCGCCCTGGAGATGAACGGCGCGCCGCTGCCGCACTGGAACGGCGCGCCGGCGCGACTGGTGGTTCCCGGCTGGACCGGTACCTACTGGATGAAGCATCTCACTTCGATCCGCATCGAACCGAAGCCGCTGGAGAACTTCTGGATGAAGGCCGCATACCGCCTGCCGACCGGAACCTTCCCGGGAGCACGCTTCGCAAGCCAGGAAAACGCCGACACCACGCCCATCACCGAAATCCTGGTGAATTCGCTGATCACGAGCCATGTCTCCGGCGCGCGCGTGCCGCGCGGCCGGCGCGTCACGGTGGCGGGCAAGGCGTGGGACAACGGCGCCGGAATCGAGCGCGTGGAGTACTCGATCGACGGGCGCCAGAGCTGGCGCGCAGCCCTCCTGGGGAGCGATCTCGGCCGCTTCGCCTGGCGCGAGTTCAGCGTGCCGCTTGAGCCGACGCAGCGCGGCGACCTCGAAGTTGCCGTGCGGGCCCGCAGCCGAAGCGGCCTGGAGCAGCCGCAGCAGCTGACCTTCAACCCTTCCGGCTACCACGACAACATCGTGCAACGCCTGACGCTGGAGGTGACGTGAGGCGCACCGCCGCCGCGGGGGCGGCGCTCGGCGCCGTGCTGCTGCTCGGCGCGCGCGGCGCCGCGGCGGCGCCGGGCGAGGCCGGCGTGCAGCTCAGGGCGGGAGCCGGCCGCGAGCTGACGACGTCCCGCTGCATCATCTGTCACAGCCTCGAGTACATCCCGTCCAACGCGCCGGCGATGGACCGGGCGGCCTGGCAGAAGACGGTGCAGAAGATGCGCGAGCGCTTCGGCGCGCCCATCGACGAGGAGGAAGCGCGTACCATCCTCGATTACCTGAGCGCCAACTACGCGGGGAAGAGCTAGGCTCTCAGGTGCCGGCGGCGAACGTATCGCAGCCCTGGATGGAGCCGTCGGTGAGCCCGCGCTTGAACCAGCTGGTGCGCTCCGCGGCACTGCCGTGGGTGAAGGATTCGGGGACCACGTAGCCGCGCGCGCGCTTCTGCAGGGTGTCATCGCCTACCGCGGCGGCGGCGCGCAGCGCCGCTTCAACGTCACCCTGCTCGAGGATATGTTTGGTCTGGTCGGCGTGCTTGGCCCAGACCCCGGCGAAGCAGTCGGCCTGCAGCTCAAGACGCACGGACAACTGGTTGACCTGCGCTTCCGAGGCGCGCTCCTGGGCGGCGCGCACCTTGCCGGCGATGCCGAGCAGGTTCTGTACATGGTGGCCGACCTCGTGGGCGAGAACGTAGGCCTCGGCGAACTCCCCCGGCGCCTGGAACTCATCGGAAAGCTGCTGGAAGAAGCCCAGGTCCAGATACACCTTGCGATCGAGCGGGCAGTAGAACGGGCCGGCGGCGGCACTGCCGGAGCCGCAGGCGGTGGGCATCTGGTCGCGATACAGCACCAGCTTCGGCGGGATGTACTGCTGGCCGTTCGCCTGGAAGATCGCGCTCCAGGTGTCCTCGGTCTCCCCGAGCACGGCGGCGATGAAGCGACCCTGCTGGTCCTGGGGCGTACCGGAACTCGCCGCCGGCGTCGGCGACTGGCCCGGCACCGCACTCATGAGCCCGAGGATGACGCGCGGATCGATGCCCAGAAAGTACGAGGCGATCAGCGCGAGCAGCGTCCCCCCGAGGCCGATCTTCAGCCCACGGCCGCCACCGGTGCTGCCGCGCACGTCCTCGACGTTGCTGCTTTCGCGAAGATCATCCCAGCGCACTGCCACGACTCCTTCGGGCTTCGTCGCACGCTATACCGCCAGCGCGCGCCAACGCAAGCTCACCGGGGACGCCGGACCGGCCCATGACGGGGCCGCGGCATCCTGAGTGAATTGTAGAGCGAATCGGTGAAGGCATCGGTGTCCACGAAGCCCTTCGCAGGCGAGTAGCGCGCACTGTAGGCGCCCAGCAGCTTCTCCTGCTTCATCTGCTCGAGGGTCTTGCCGGCGGCCAGCGCCTGCTCGACGAGCGCCGTCGTGGCCTTGAGCATTTCGGTGTACTCACGCAGGTCCGCCACCGTGGCCACCTCGCCGTGTCCGGGAATGATCTTCGTGTCCGGTGGCACGCTGCGCACGACGTCCTCGCAGGCGGCGATCATGCCGCGCACGTTGCCGCCGCCGTTGATGTCGATGAACGGAAAGCCGTAGCGCACGAAGATGTCGCCCATGGCGACCGCCCTGGCGAGCGGGAAGAACACCACCGAGTCCCCGTCGGTGTGCGCCTGCGGGTAGTGGTGGATGCGCACCGTTTCGCCGTCCAGGTACACGGTGAGCTCCTGCTCGTAGGTGAGCGCCGGCAGCGCCGCCGCCGGCGCCGGCTTCACCTCGCGGGCGATCGAACCGCCGTTGCCGATGGTGCCGCCGGCGGCGAGCCGGGCGCGCAGCTGTGCCTGCGCGATGACGAGCGCGCCCGTCTTGGCGAAGGCCTCGTTGCCGTCGGTGTGATCGAAGTGATAGTGCGTGTTCACGATGAAGCGCGGCGGCTGCTCGGCGCCAAGCGCCTGCAGCGCGGCGCGGATCTTCTCCGCCAGCGCCCCGAATTCGTCATCCACCAACAGTACGCCGTCGGCACCGGTGAGGGCTGCGATGTTGCCGCCCGCTCCGCTCAGCACGTGCAGGCTGGCACCGAGCCGGAGGCTCTTGATCTGCACCTGGCTCAGGTCTTGCTCCTGCGCGGACACGCTGCCGGCAAGGCTTGCCAGCAGCACGGCGAGCAGGGCGCCGAAGATCTCAGGCAGTCTCATGCAGGTCTCTCTTGCGCAGGAAAACGTGTGTGCGGCGGATGCTAGCACAGCGTTTTGGGCCGCCGTTCGCAGGCGTACGCGGATCACCGTAGACTTGCGCGGAATACCCGGCCGGCCGCGGCCGCAACTGAAGGGGCCGACGTGAGTCTCAAGGGCAAGACGCTTTTCGTGACGGGGGCGAGCCGCGGCATCGGGCTCGCGATCGCACTGCGCGCGGCGCGCGATGGCGCCAACATCGCCATTGCGGCAAAGACCGCCGAGCCGCACCCCAAGCTCCCCGGGACCATCTACACCGCCGCCGAGCAGATCGAGCACGCCGGGGGCCGGGCGCTGCCGCTGGTGGTCGACGTGCGCGATGAGGCCAACGTGCTGGCCGCGGTCAAGCAGTGCGCCGCGACCTTCGGCGGCATCGACATCTGCGTCAACAACGCCTCGGCGATCAACCTCGCGCCGACCGAGCAGATCGACATGCGCCGCTACGACCTCATCCAGCAGATCAACACCCGCGGCACGTTCGTGACCTCGCGCGCCTGCCTGCCGTACCTGAAGCAGGCGGCGAATCCTCACATCCTGACGCTCTCGCCGCCGCTGAACCTCAAGCCCCAGTGGTTCGCGCCGCACCTCGCGTACTCGATCTCCAAGTACGGCATGTCGCTGTGCATGCTGGGTCTCGCGGCGGAGTTCCGCGCGGCGGGGATCGCCTGCAATGCGCTGTGGCCGCGCACGACCATCGCGACCGCGGCGGTGGAGTTCGCGCTTGGCGGCGCGGCCATGCTGCAGCGCTCGCGCAGGCCCGAGATCATGGCCGACGCCGCGCACCTCATCCTCAGCCGCAGTGCGCGCGAGTGCACCGGGCAGTTCTTCATCGACGACGCGGTGCTGTACGAGGCGGGAGTGCGCGACTTCGAGCCCTACAGTGTCGAGCCGGGTGGGGCGCTGTTCGCCGATCTGTTCGTGGACCGCGCACTGCCCGTGCCCCCCGGGGTGAAATTGCAGTTCCTGTACGAATGAGGTGAGCCCCATGAGCAGCGCCCAGGTCGTGAATCGCCGCATCGTGCTCGCCCGCCGGCCCGAGGGCGAGCCCACCGCCGAGGACTTTCGCCTCGAGAAGGAGGCGGTGCCGGCGGCCGGTCCCGAGCAGCTGCTGCTGCGCACGCGCTACCTCTCCCTGGATCCCTACATGCGCGGCCGCATGAGCGATGCGCGCTCGTACGCGCCGCCCGTGGCGGTGGGTGCGCCGATGACCGGGCAGACGGTCAGCGTGGTGGAGGCCTCCAACGCCCCGGGGTTCGAAGTGGGGGACCTGGTGCTGGCCACCGTCGGCTGGCAGGACTACGGGGTGGTGGACGCGCGGCACGTCACCAAGATCGATCCCTCCATTCCGCAGTTATCGTACGCGCTCGGCGTGCTGGGGATGCCCGGTCTCACCGCCTACGTGGGACTCATGGACATCGGCCAGCCGCAGCCGGGCGAGACCGTCGTGGTGGCCGCCGCCACCGGCGCGGTCGGCTCGGTCGTCGGACAGCTCGCCAGGCTCAAGGGCTGCCGCGCGGTGGGCATCGCCGGCGGCGCGCAGAAATGCGAGTACGCCGTGAACACGCTCGGTTTCGACGCCTGCGTCGATCACCGCGCGCCGGACTTTCGCGAGCAGCTCAGCGCCGCGGCGCCCCAGGGAATCGATGTGTACTTCGAGAATGTCGGCGGCGCGGTGCTCGCCACGGTCGTGCCGCTCCTGAACGTGCACGCGCGCATCCCGCTGTGCGGCCTGATTGCCTGGTACAACCTGGCAAAGCTCCCCGAGGGGCCCGACCGCACGCCGATGCTGCTGTCCGCGCTGCTGCGCTGGCGCATCAAGGTGCAGGGTTTCATCATCTTCGATCACCTCGGGCGCATGCCGGCGTTCTACGAAGAGATGAGCGCCTGGGTGCGCGCGGGCAAGATCAAGTACCGCGAGGAGGTCCTCGAGGGGCTCGAGCAGGCGCCGCAGGGACTCATCGGCCTGCTGCGCGGACAGAACTTCGGCAAGCTCGTCGTGCGGGTCTCCGGGAGCTGATGCGCATGCGCACCCCCACGCGCGTGATCTGGGTCTATGACGTCCTGTCGCCCTTCGCGTACCTCTCGCTCCCGCGGCTGAAGGAATTCAGCGGCGATGTGACCCTCGAGCCGCTGCCGGTGCTGCTCGGGGCACTGCTGGATCACTTCGGCCAGCGCGGCCCGGCTGAGATCAGCGCCAAGCGCCGCTTCACCTATCGCTTCGCGCTCTGGCGCGCGCGGCGGCTGGGGATGCCGATGCGCTTCCCACCCTCTCATCCCTTCAATCCCCTCGCCGCGCTGCGGCTGACCATCGCCGCCGGCGGCGGGCTGCGGGCCGCCGAGACGATGCTGAATGCGGTGTTCCGCGACGGACGTGACCTGAGCGACCCGAACGTGATCGCGGAGTTGGCCGCGGAGCTCGGCGTGCCGGACCCGCAGGCGCGGCTTGCCGACCCGGTGGTCAAGGCACGCCTGCGTGAGAACACCGATTGGGCCATCGCGCACGGCGTGTTCGGGGTCCCCGCGCTCGTCATCGGCGAGGAGGTCTTCTGGGGCCACGACGCCATCGACATGGCGCTTGACTACCTCAGGGATCCTGACGGCTTTCGCGATGCCCCGATGCGCGCCATCGAGGCGCTCCCGGTCGGTATCGAGAGGCGCCGCTAGGCCCGCCCGCGCGGCCGCCCGGGTCAGCCCGGGCGCGCGCCCGGTGGCCGGACCTCATAGCCGGGCACCTTCGGCTCCTCGTCGACCATCTGTGCCGGGAAGCCCTGCCCGAGCACGCGCACACCGAGGGGCTCCTCGAGGCGGCGGATAATGTTGGGGGAGAACTCGCGCGGCCCGTAGCGGCGCACGCCGTCCCGGAAGATCTCGAGCACCAGGGGTGACAGTTCGAGCGGAACGTTGAGCGAACGGGCGAGGCTATCGAAGAGTCCCACGTCCTTGATCACCAGGTCCATGGTGAAGTTGATGTCGCGGCTGCCGTTCAGGATCACCTGCGACTCGGTCTCGTGCACGAACGAGTTACCCGAAGAGATGCGGATCGCCTCGTAGGCCGTGTTGAGGTCCATGCCGGCGACCCTGGCCACGGTGAGCGCCTCGCACAGGGCCACGAGGTGCACGGTGCACAGGTAATTGGTCAGCACCTTGAGTGCCGAGGCCGAGCCGACCGGCCCGGTGTGCAGGATCCGCTGCCCGAGCATCGCCAGCACCGGCAGGACGCGCTCGAAAGTCGCGCGCGTGCCACCGGCGAAGATCGAGATGTTGCCGGTCGCGGCCCGGTGGCAGCCACCGGAGACCGGGCAGTCCATCGCCGCGGCGCCGCGCTCCTCGACGCGCGCGGCCAGCCGGCGCGCCTCGGCCTGGTCGGTGGTGCTCATTTCGAGCCAGATCTTTCCCGGGGTGAGGCCGGCGATCACCCCGTCGGGGGCTTCCATGACCTCGGCCGAGATCGCCGGCGAGGGCAGGCAGGTGATCACCAGGTCCACGCTCGCGGCGAGCGCGCGCGCAGTTGCGGCGCCGTGCGCACCCTGGGCGGTGAACGCCGCCACGCGCTGGGCGTCTAGGTCGCGCACCGTGAGGTCCACGCCGTGGCGCAGCAGGTTGCCCGCCAGCTGCCCGCCCACATTCCCCAGTCCGATGAATCCGACCCGCAATGCGCTCATGCCGTAGCTCTCCGTTGAAGGCGCGCCCCCGAGGCACGCGCCATTGGAACACACCCCGCACGCACCTTCCGAGCGCTTGCTCGCCGCGGGGCCCGCGACGTCTTACTCCCTGGGGCAGCTGAGCGATGCGCCATGCCAGCTGAAGCGCGCGACCCCGTGGTGCTCCCAGATCTCGACACCGGGTGCGCGGTAGCGCGCACCGCTGGCGGAAGGAGCGATGAACGCCACCACTTCATGCGTGCCGTAGTTCAGGCGGACGGCCGGCGGCTCGGTGCGGTAATAGGCGGCGTACAGCGGCGCCGGCGGGCAACGGTAAGTGACCGCGGCAAACACCGGTACGCGCTGCAGGCCGATCTGCAGCGCCACGATGCGGCGGGTGGCTTCTGCGGCAAGGCAGCCGTGCGGCTCAGGATCCCCGGGACACGCGGCGCGCGCGTGCTGCCACTGCTCCTGCTGCTGCGCCTGCGCCGTGCCTTGCCCGGCCGGCAGCGTGTGCAACGCCTCAGCGTACAGGCGGCGCAGCTGCGCCTCCTGCTGCGCGAGCGTCGCATCGGCGCAGACGAGGCGATCGCTCGGATCCTGAAGGTCGGCGCAGTTCGAGGATACGGCCGCCACCGACAGCCAGGGTATCAGCAGTGCGGGCGAGGGCATCGCTGCAACCTCCGGGGACATCCTGCGGTACGTGGCCGCCAGCGATGATAAGCGCCGCGGCGGCGGCACGCAGCCTCAGGGGTCGCGGGCGTGCCAGTGCGGGTCGCGCCCGCGTGGCGCGACTGCGGCGCTCACAGATCGAAGGTGTGCCAGATTCTCAGGACGGCACGCTGCGAGATGCCAAGTTCACTGGCGAGGCGGCGGCTGCTCCAGCGCGCGGCATCCGGGGGCTGCTCGTGCAGCGTCTTGGCCAGCACGGCTTGCACCAGGTCATCGCTGATGGAGCGGGGGGCGCCGCTGCGTGGCTCATCGGGCAGGCCGGCGAGGCGGCGGGCGACGAAGCGCGCGCGCCACTTGCCGACGGTCTGCGTGGTGATACCGAGGCGGCGCGCCACGTCGCGGTTGGAGCGCGCCTTGCGGCAGGCGAGCACGATGCGCGCGCGCAGCGCGAGCGCCCGCCGGGTGCGGGGGCTGCGCGCCCACCGCCGCAGCTGTCCCTGCTCCTCGTCCGTGAGTGTGATCGAGGTCAGTCGTGACCGAACCTGCACTACCGTCCTCCGGTGACGAATGGCAATGCTGCGCGCAGCGGAGTGACACGCTGCCACCGGTGCCTACAAACCGCAACTCGTTCAATGAATTTGTGACTCAGCAACGAAGGCCGCCGCGGCGCGCAAACTGCACCGCTACCGCTGTTTACGCCGCGAATGCCGCGCTCGCGAGCCGCGTCGTGAAGGCGCGACAGGTCGACACCGCGGGGTCTGGCGCGTAGACCACTCGACCTTGTCGCGCTTGGTATCACAGGGAGGATGAACCGATGCGTATCCATAACACGTGGGGGGGACGCGCGCTGCTGGGCCTTGCGCTCGGCATCTGCTGCGCAGCAGGCACCGTCAGCGCGCTGGCGCAGGTGGCGGACCCGGGGGTCAGGAAGACCAGCGCCGACGGCGGACCG
The DNA here is from genome assembly GCA_963806375.1 of uncultured Pseudomonadota bacterium. Classification (GTDB taxonomy): domain Bacteria; phylum Pseudomonadota; class Gammaproteobacteria; order Steroidobacterales; family Steroidobacteraceae; genus 13-2-20CM-66-19. The sequence goes on along the minus strand of CAWDXW010000001.1, from coordinate 743,239 downwards.
CCGTCCTCGCTGCCGGGTCTGTCGGCCGAGCAGCTGCTGTTCTACCAGGATGGGCTGCGGCGCTTCACGGCGATCGAGACGGTCGCGAGCGGCGAGGGTCTGGGGCCGCGCTTCAACTCCAATTCGTGCTCTTCGTGTCACTCACAGCCGTTCGTCGGCGGTTCCAGCCCGCCGAGCAACCCGCTCTACAGCGTGGCGAACGCGGACGGGGCGAGCAACCAGATGCCGTGGTTCATCGCCCGCAACGGGCCGGTGCGCGAGGCGCGCTTCGTGAGCTCCAATGGCAGCCCCGACGGGGGCGTACATGATCTGTTCGTCGTCACGGGACGTACCGATGCGGGCAGCTGCAACATGGCGCAACCGAGCTTCCTGCCCGCGGGCAACCCCCTGACCGGGCAGGGCGGCAGCCGCAATATCGTCTTTCGCATACCGACGCCGGTGTTTGGCGCGGGCCTGATCGAGGCGATCCCCGACTCGGTCATCCTCGCCAACGCCAGTGCCAACAGCTCCGGCAAGCAGCGCTTCGGTGTGAGTGGCCATCCGAATGCCATCATCGGCGGGGCCGTGAACCGCAGCGGCAATGACGGCACCATCACGCGCTTTGGCTGGAAGGCGCAGAACAAGTCACTGCTGATGTTTGCTGGCGAGGCCTACAACGTGGAGATGGGCGTCTCGAACGACCTGTTCCCCCAGGAACGCGACGAGACGGCCAACTGCCAGGGAGGTACGCCGTCCCCGAACGACACCATCAACATCCCCAATCCCGCCGACCCGCCCTCGCCAACCGCAGTGCTCTCTGATATCGATGCGTTCACGCTGTTTATGCGCATGCTTGCACCCCCGCAGCCGGCGGCGCCGACGCCGGTGACCCAGCACGGCAGCAGCGTGTTCGCGAGCGTCGGCTGCTCGCTGTGCCACACGCCGGCGCTCGCCACAACGCTGACGAGCACGACGCGCGGGCTGCCCAACCCGGCCGTTTCCAACAAGAGCGTGCCGCTGTTCTCGGACCTGCTCGTGCATCACATGGGTACCGGACTGGCGGACGGGATCACCCAGGGTGCCGCCGGCCCCGACGAGTTCCGCACCGCCCCGCTGTGGGGCCTCGGGCAGCGGGTGTTCTTCCTGCATGACGGCCGCACCAGCGATCTCATACAGGCGATCCGGGCCCACGCGAGCTCCGGCAGCGAAGCCAACCAGGTCGTGCAGAGCTTCGCGGCCCTGAGTCCGACTGATCAGCAGGACCTGCTCGACTTCCTGCGCTCGCTGTAGGGCGCTTCCACCCCGGGGGAAAGCCGGTTCGAGGCCGTCGGCGCGAGCCGGCGGCCTCGGCCGTTTCCCGACCGCGTGACGGGAAGCGGCGCGCCCCGCATACTGTGGGCGGCGAGAGGCACGCAAGAAGACCCGAGGGGAGCAGGAGCGGCACGCGCCGGGCGGCGCACACGGCCCGCGCCTGAGCACCCCTCCGCCGGCCTCCACCGAAGTCTCGGACGCGGAGGATTCGAGCATGGAAATTCCCTTAACACCGCTGGAGTTCGCGCGCCGCGCGCGGCTGCTGTACCCGGAGCGCGAAGCGGTCGTGGACGGCGCGCTGCGCCTGACCTACGCGCAGTTCCTCGAGCGCTGCGATCGCTGGTCGGCGGCCCTGCAGCGCCTCGGCGTGCGCGCCGGTGACCGGGTGGTGGTCATCGCGCCCAATACCCACGCGATGCTCGAGCAGTTCTACGCGGTGCCGCAGCTCGGCGCGATCCTCGTGCCGCTCAACTACCGCCTGAGCGCCGCGGATTTCCGCTACATGATCGGCCACTGCGAGCCGGTCGTGGTGTGCGCGCACCCGGATTACATCGGCGCGATCGAAGAGATGCGTGCCGAGATCCCCGGCGTCAAGCATTTCGTGGCGCTCGAGGGCGCGCACCCGGGGTGGCTCGACTACGAGGCGACGCTCGTGGCCGCGAGCCCCGAGTTCACGCGGCCGGCAATCGCCGAGACCGACGTCCTGACCATCAACTACACCAGCGGCACTACCTCGCGACCCAAGGGCGTGATGATCACGCACCGCAATGCCTGGATGAACACCGTCGGCACGCTCGTGCATCACCCCCTCGGCGTCGGGGAGCGCTACCTGTGGACGCTGCCGATGTTCCATGCCAACGGCTGGACGTTCGTGTGGACGGTGACCGCCGCCGGCGGCACCCACGTGTGTCTGCGCAAGGTGGATGCCGCCGCGATCTACGCCCTGGTGAATGCCGAGCGGGTGACCCTCCTGTGTGCGGCACCGACCGTGCTGATCGCGGTCGCCCACGGCCCCGAGGCGCAGCGCCGCGACCTGCGGCGCGGAGTGCGGGTGCTGACCGCCGGCGCGCCGCCCGCGGCGGCGACCATCCGCCGCATCGAGGGCGAACTCGGCTGGGTCATCACGCACGTCTACGGGCTCACCGAGACCGCACCGTTCATCCTGGTGTGCGAGTCGCGCCCGGAGCACACCGGGCTTGATGCCGAGCAGTCCGCGACGCTCAAGGCCCGCCAGGGGGTCGAGCTCATCACCTCCGGGGAACTGCGCGTGGTCGATGACGCGGACCGGGAGGTCCCGGCCGACGGCGCCACGCTGGGCGAGATCATCGTGCGCGGCAACGTCGTGATGCAGGGGTATTACCGCGACCCGCAGGCGAGCGCGCTCGCCCTGCGCAACGGCTGGTTCCACACCGGAGACGCGGCGGTCGTGCATCCGGACGGCTACGTGGAGATCCGCGACCGTTTCAAGGACGTCATCATCAGCGGCGGGGAGAACATCTCCTCCATCGAGCTCGAAGGCGTGCTGCTCACGCATCCGGCGGTGATGGAAGCTGCCGTGGTCGGCATGCCGCACGAGAAATGGGGCGAGACTCCGGTGGCGCACGTGGTGCTGCGCGGCGGTGCCAGCACTACCGCGGACATCCTGCGTGCCCACTGCCGCGAGCGCCTGGCGCACTTCAAGGTGCCGACCGCCGTGCACTTCGTGCCGGAGCTGCCGAAGACCGCCACCGGCAAGATCCAGAAATACGTGCTGCGCCAGGGCCAAAGCGCCATCAGCCGGCAGTGAGTCCAGATACGAGCCTTCGATCACCGTAAGCACAGAAAGGAAGACGCCGATGTTGAAAGATCAGGAGGCCGGGTTGAGCCGGCGCGGATTTGTGCAGGGCGCGGCGGCCGGCGTGGCCCTCGCCGCAGCACCGGTGTGGGTGCGTGCCGCGGCGGATGCCGACAAGGCCGCGGTGCTGGGGCAGATTCCCGGCATGCACGCCGCCAACGTGCGGCGCCTGCAGGAGTGGATCGCGCTGCCCTCGATCGCCGCGGAGAACCGCAACTACCCCCAGGGACCGGAGTACATGGCGAAGCTCGCGCGCGATGCGGGCTTCACCGGTGTGGAAATCGTCCCGACCTCCGGTAAGCCGGGCGTCTTCGGCCGCATCGACGCCGGCGCGCCCACGACGCTGGGGATCTACTTCATGTACGACGTGAAGCAGTTCGTCCCCGAGGAATGGAGCTCCCCGCCGCTGGAAGGGCGCCTGGTGCAGAAGGAGGGCCTCGGCACGGTGTGCATGGGGCGCGGCGCCGTCAACCAGAAGGGGCCGGAGAATTCCTTCCTGAGTGCGCTCATGGCGTTCAAGGCCGCCGGCAAGAAGCTACCGGTCAACCTGGTGCTGGTGTGCGAAGGGGAGGAGGAGATCGGGTCGCCGCACTTCCACGAGGTCGTGCAGACCCCGCGCGTGCTGGCGCAGTTGAAGAAGTGCAGCGGCGTCTTCATGCCGGAGGCCGGCCAGGAGCGCGACGGCAGCGTCCAGGTTTCCCTTGGCGCCAAAGGGGTCGTGGAGCTGGAACTCATCTCGAGCGGCGAGAAATGGGGGCGCGGTCCCGCGCACGACGTGCACTCGAGTCTTGAGGCGCAGGTCGACTCCCCCGCCTGGCATCTGGTGCAGGCGCTGAACACGCTGGTGGAGAAGGATGGCCACACCCCCGCGGTCGAGGGTTTCTTCGAGAAGGCCAAGCCACTGAGCGCGGCGCAGCTGGCGATGATCAAGGCACGCGCCGACCGCAACACCGAGGCGCAGATCAAGGAAGCCCTCGGGGTGAAGCACTGGGTCAACGATACGAACTGGTATGACTCGCTGGTGCTGCTGGAGTCCAAGCCGACGATCAATATCGAGGGGCTGGTGGCCGGCTACACCGGTCCGGGTGGCAAGACCGTCCTGCCGCACCGGGCGGTGGCGAAGATCGACATGCGCCTGGTGCCGGACATGACCACGACCGATACGCTGGCGAAGCTCAAGGCGCATCTGGCGAAGCACGGCTTTGCGGACCTGGAGGTCATCATGAGCGGCGGCTACAACCCGACGCAGACGGATCCCAACAGCCGCCTGATCCGGACCGAGGTCGCCACCTACCAGAAACTCGGCGTCGAGGCGCAGCTGTGGCCGCGCTCGGCCGGCTCGTGGCCCGGGTACGTGTTCACCGACGCACCCTTGAGCCTGCCGGCCGGCCACTTCGGCCTGGGGCACGGCACCGGGGCGCATGCGCCGGATGAGTATTACGTCATCGAGTCCAGCAATCCCAAGGTGCGGGGCCTCGACGGCGCGGTCGGCTCGTTCGTGGAATACCTGTACGCGCTGGCCTGAGGCGGCGCGGGCGCGAGGCACAATCCCTGATCCCAGAAATCAAATAAGGAAACCGGATGAACGCACTGGTGATTCACTTCACGATCGGCCTGCTGTTCGTGGCGCTGTTTTTCTACTGGAATGGCTACCTGTACCGCTCCGGGTGGAGCGGGGCGGGGATGAGCGGGCTCGAGGCGCTCTATTACCTCATCGCCGTGTGCTCCTTTGGCTTCGGCTACTACTTCAACGTGCAGTACGTGCAGGCGTATCCCGCCGAGGCCGGCTGGGTCCACTTCACGAAACTGCTGTTCGCAAACCCGGCCGCCGCTTCCGGCTCACAGGACCTGGTGACGACGAACGTGCTGCTGTTTCCGCTGTGGACGATCATCGACGGACGCCGGCTCGGGCTGCGTCAGCCGTGGATCTACTTCGTCATCAGCCTCCTGACGAGCTTCGGGTTTGCCATGGGCCTCTACCTGGCGGCGCACGAGCGCCAGCTGCGCTGGCTGAAGAGCCAGGGCAGGCCGGTGGCGGCCTAGGCCGCCGGGTCGAACGCCCGCAGGCACGGCGGCGCGGGTCAGGTCCATCCCATGGCGGCCACGGGCTCAGCGCCGGCGTATGCGGGGATCGAACTGGGCGGCACGAAGATCCTCTGTCGCCTGGTGGGCGGCGACGGCACGCGGCTGGGCGAGGCGCGCTTTGCAACCTCGACCCCGGCGCAGGCGCTGGCGGATCTAACCCAATTCCTGCACGGCCAGGGGCTGACTGCCCTCGGGGTCGCCAGCTTTGGGCCGATCGGCCTCGATCCCTCGGGCGCCGATTACGGCCGGCTGCTCGCGACGCCCAAACCGGGCTGGGCGGGATTTGACCTGCGCGGCGCGCTGCAGGCGCAGTTTCCCGTGCCGCTGGCGCTCGACACCGACGTCAACGCGGCGGCGCTCGCCGAACAGGCCAGCGGCGCCGGGCAGGGCCTGGGCAGTGTCGCCTATGTCACGGTGGGCACCGGCATCGGCGCCGGGCTCGCGCTCGAGGGCCGCACGCTGCGGGGCGCGCTGCACCCGGAGGCCGGCCACTTGCGGCTGCGTCGTCGCGCGGGCGATGACGTGCCGAGCAGTTGCCCCTTTCACGAGGATTGTGCGGAAGGCCTGGCCTCGGGTCCGGCCGTGACGCGCCGCCTCGGGGACAGCCGCTCACTGGCTGCGGACCCGTGCGCGTTCGCACTCGTGGCGGCCTACCTCGGGGACCTCGTCGCCAGTCTCGTGCTGAGCTGGTCGCCGCATCGCATCGTGCTGGGCGGTGGTGTCATGGCCACCGTGGGACTGCGCGGCGCGGTCGCCCGGGCCATGCACGGGACGCTCGGGGATTACATCCCGGGGCCTGCCCGTGACCCGCGCTACCTCTGCGCGCCTGCGCTGGCCGACGCCGGGCTCGAGGGGGCGCTGATGCTGGCGCGTGCGGCGGCCGGGCAGGCGTGAGTGCCTGCGCCTCGGGAGCGGCGCGCGCCGGGACGCTTGATCTGCGTGGCCACGGGCCGCTAAATTTCTTCCCGTGACCGACTTACTGCACCGTTCTTGGTGCGCGGGATTCGCCGCCGCGCTCCTGAGCGTCGCGAGCGCGCGCGCCGACTCCACGAACGGTGTCGCCGCCGCGGCATTGCGCCACGATGGCGCCTCCTCCGATCCGGCGCGCGCCGGCATCTGGAAGGCGGCCGTGCCGCCCGCCGGCTCCATGCACGGCGAATTCGCTAACAACGACCCCATCGGGATCATGGCCGGCGAGCGGATCGAGGCCGACTGCTCCATCAACTGGGTGGATCCGGATGATCAGCGCCTGTACTGCTTCTCCAGCGCCACCTCGCTCGTGTTCTTCCTCGAGGCGCCCCAGGACTACCTGCGGCGCGCGCGCAAGCAGTGGCGGCAGCTCGGCCCTCCGGTAAGCTGACACCCGGAACGGGAGCGGGTCCGCGGTCCTCCGCAGGCCGCTTGGCCCGTCATGGCTTGGGCGAGTCTCAGGAGCGGGGATGGCGGATACATACGATGTGATCGTGATCGGGGCCGGTCACAACGGCCTCGTCTGCGGGGCGTATCTCGCCAAGGCGGGGCTGAAGACTCTGGTGCTCGAGCGGCGCGAGATCTTCGGAGGCGCGGCGGTCACCGAGGAATTCGCACCCGGTTTTCGCGCCTCACGCTTCTCCTATGTCATGAGCCTGCTGCATCCGCGGGTCATCCGCGATCTGGAGCTGAAGGCCTTCGGCCTCGAGGTGCTGCCGGCGAATGACCTGTTCTGCCCCCTGGGCGGGGACGATTACATCGTCTTCAGCGATGACCTGAAGAAGACCCAGGCGGAATTTGCGCGCTTCTCGCGCCGCGATGCGCAGGTCTACCCCGAGTTTGCGCGCTATCTCGAGGAATCGGCGGCGGTGGTGCGGCGCCTGCTGTTCGAGACGCCGGTGGACCCGGTGCGGCGCAAGTGGAGCAGCTTCAGGCAAAGCGCGGCGCTGCTGTGGCGCGAGCGGCGCATCGGCGATCAGGCCTATCGCCTGGTGGATCTGCTCACGCAGAGCGCCAACGACTACCTGTCGGCCTGGTTCGAGAACGACATCATCAGGAGCGTGCTGGCGTACTACGCCTCCATCGGCACCTTCGCCGGACCGAAGTCCCCGGGGAGTGCCTACGTGATCATGCATCACCTGATGGGCGAGCATCAGGGCGCGGGCGGGTGGGGCTTCATCCGCGGCGGCATGGGGGCGATCACCGGCGCCATCGAGCGCTCGGCGGCGCGCTTCGGCATGCAGGTCATGACACGCGCCCCGGTCGCGGAGGTGCAGGTGAGCGCGGGCCGCGCCACCGGGGTGCGCACCGCCGACGGCCGCGAGTTCCGGGCCCGTGCCGTGGTGTCGAATGCCGCGGCGACCACGCTCTTCCGCCGCCTCGTGGCGCGCGAGCACCTGCCGCCCGAGTTCCTGCGCGAGATCGAGACCTTCCGGACCTTCTCCACGGCGTTCAAGATGAACATCGCGGCGCATGAGCCGCCGCGCTACCGTGCCTTCGATGCGGCGAAGGTAGGCTTCGACTATCCGACGTACGTGCACATCGCCCCCGGTATCGACTACCTCGAGCGCGCGTACGACGATGCCAAGTACGGCTGGTACTCCAGCCGTCCTTTCCTGACGCCGGTGGCCCCGACGCTCGTGGACGATTCCCTCGCGCCGCCCGGCAAGCACGTGATCAACGTCTTTGGCGGCCATGCCCCCTATACCCTGAGGGGCGGGGCGTCCTGGGAACAGGAGAAGCCCAACCTGACGCGCGCCGCGCTCGCGGTGCTCGAGGAGATGGCGCCGGGCTTCACGGACCAGATCATCAGCGTCGAGACGCTGGTGGCCCCGGAACTCGAGGCGATCGTCGGCCTGCCCCAGGGACACATCTTCCACGGGGAGCTCTCGGCCGATCAGCTCTTCTGGCAGCGCCCGGCATCGCACTGGTCCGACTACCGCACCCCGGTGCGGGGGCTGTACCAGTGCGGCTCCTCCACGCATCCGGGGGGCGGGGTGTCGGGCATTCCGGGGCACAACGCCGCGCGCGAGCTGCTGAAGGACTGGAAGCGCCTCCAGGGGCGCCCGCCTCAGGCGTAGCGCTGGCCCGTGGAGTGACCCGCCGCGCGCGCCAGCAGCCACCACAGGCCCTGGAACGCAAGCCACAGGCCGAGCGCGCAGAGTGCCGCAAACGCCAGTCCCTCGCCGGAGAGCGCAAACGTCGGCACCCAGTCCGCGTAGGTGGCGCGCAGCACGCCCGGATCCGCGTGACCGATCAAGTAGAACAACTGCTGGAACAGATTCGCGTGCAACGCCTGAACGGCCGCCTGCAGCGCATGCACCGCATCGAGGAGCGACTGGATCACATGCCCCTCGGCGCGGAAGGTCGGATCGCTGCTCGCGAGGTGGTACTGGATGAGTTGCTGCAGATCACCCTTGTGGAACTGATCGGCGAGTTTCTGCCACGGCGCGAGGTCCAGCTGCGCCTGGTCCAGGCGACCGCCGAGGCGCTGGCGATACTGGGCGATGAAGCCCGGGATCAGTCCTCCGGCGATGACGCCGCCGATCAGCAGCAGGCGATCCAACAAGCCGCGCACAACACGCATGGGCACCCTCAAGCTCGCGCCAGAGAGCAGTTTAGGGGAAACCCGGAAGAATCACAGGTAAGCGAGCCGCGCCGCCCGGTCGACGGTAATATTCAACTCCGGGGCGCCGGCCCGCGGAGACCTCGCAACGGGCATCGATCTGAGGTGTGTGCATGAAACGAGCGGACGTCTGCAGCTTGCTCCTGGTGCTGGCGGTCATCGTCACCGGTTGTGAGCATCCCAACGGCGATGTGACGGCCGGGTCCGACGGTGGCAAGGCCGTCAATGGCTCGGTGAGCGTGCCCGCCGGGCAGCACAGCGGCGCGGTCGGTACGGTCAATGGTGCGGTCCACGTCGGGGAGAATGCCCAGGTGGGCGCGGTGAGCGACGTCAACGGCCCGATCGAACTCGGGGCACACGTCACGGCCGCGTCCGCGGGCACGGTGAACGGTCCGGTGACCCTCGGGGAGGCGGCGCGCGTGAGCGGCGGCGTCGAGACGGTCAACGGGGCGATCACACTCGGCCCCGGAGCCGAGGTCGGCGGCGCGGTCAAGAACGTGAACGGCCACATCGTGCTCAACGGCGCGCACGTCGGCGGCGGGCTGCGCACGGTCGGGGGTGATATCGACGTACTGGGTGGCTCGCACGTCGAGGGCGGCATCGTGGTCGAGAAAGCCGGCTGGTTCAGCACCGAGCTGAAGAAGCCGCGCATCGTCATCGGCCCGGGCGCGAGCGTGCAGGGCGCGCTGCACTTCGAGCGTCCGGTGCAGCTGTACGTGAGCGACAAGGCGAGCATCGGTGCGGTCAGCGGTGCCACCCCCGTGGTGTTCTCCGGCGAGCAGCCGCCGGCTTAAGGGGTGCCGGGCGAAAGTATCCGGAATTGAGGCACCCGGGGACATGGCGGCGCCGCCGGGCGCAGCGATTCGGACCAGGTCCGCAGTTCCGCCGGGCGCCGTGAGAACTGCGTCACGTCGGGGCACACTCCCAATGGCCCGCGTGCGGCTTTCGCGTCAAATTTAACGTGTTACGTTTGATGACATTGCAGACGGCCCCCTGAGGAGGCCTGGTGGACCGGCGGAACCGATATTCAGCGTGGACACAAAACCAATAATCGCGCCACCTAAGCACCCCGGTACCAAGCCCCGATGGGTCGACCCGCTGGTCGCCGGACTCCTTGTTTATACCGCCGACAGCCACGTGCTGGATGCTGGCCGGCTTCGGCGGCCCTGCGGTCACCCATTACGTCGCGTTGCTCTCGGACCTGCCGGCAGCGCTCGCGAGCGCCACCAGTCGCGGCAGCCAGCGCGCGACACATCGAGCGCGGCCCGCTGCGCAGCGGCTGGCTGCTGCTCGTCCGTCGCGCCCTGTGGCTTTATCTGCTCGGCCTGACCATCGGCACGATCTCCTGGCTGCATCACGTTGATCCCTTCCCGGGCCCGGCGGATGTGTGCTACTGCGCCTTCGACGTGGTGCTTGCGCTGGCGGCGATCTCCCTCATCCGCGCGGCCGCCGTGCGCGTGCCCTGGGTGCAGTTCTCGCTCGACGGCACGATCTTCATCGTCGGCTTCGGCGCGTTCTTCTGGTTCCTCGTCATCCGCCCGGCGGCCTCGGCCACCGAGCTCGACTTCCTGCGCCAGGCGCTCAGCCTCGGCTACGCCGCGCTCGACTGCGTGCTGCTGCTGATGTTGGGCATGCTGCTGCTCACGGGCGGCCGGCGCGTGCCGCTGCTGCTGCTCACCGGCTTCGCCACCATGTTCCTCGGCGACATTCTCTGGTCGCTCGCCAAGGTGCGCGGCTATTACCTGCCCGGGCAGTTCCAGGACGTGCTGTACCTGTGCTGCTACGCCCCCATCGCGCATCGCCGGACGCGAGCAGATGCGTACCCTGGGAGCCCCGGTGCGCAGCACGTCCAGCACCTCGGATGCGCTCGCACGCTCGCTGCCGTATGCGGCGATGCTCGCCGCCTTCCTGGTCCTGGTGTACTTCAGCCGCAGCAACATCGGCGGCCCTGCCCCGATCATGACCATGGTCGTATTCGTGCTGACGCTGCTGCTCATGGTGCGCCAGGGCGTCATGCTGCGCGGGGATGCGCTGGTGCGCGAACGCAAGGCGGCACGCATCGTCGAGGACCGCTACGCCTCGCTCATCGCCAACGCCTCCGACGTGATCATGATCGTCGCCGGCGACGGGCTGGTGCGCTTCGTGTCGCCGGCCTGTGAGCGCACGCTGGGCCTGAAGCCGGAGGCTATCGTCGGGCGCAACCTGAATGACCTGTGGGCGGGGAGGACCGGGAGCGGCTGCGCGCCTTCCTCGCCGAGGTGGCCGCGGCACCCTCCGGGACCGTGGGGCCGGTGGAGCTGCGCATCGAGCGCGGCAGCCGACCGTCACGTGATCGAGAGCGTCGGCAGCAACCTGTCGGAAGATCCGGCGGTGCAGGGTCTGGCGCTCAACTTCCGCGACATCAGCGAGCGCAAGGCGCTCGAGGAGCAGCTGCGCCAGCTCGCTTTCCATGATCCGCTCACGCTCGCTCGCCAACCGCAACCTGTTCCGCGACCGGGTACAGCATGCGCTCACGCTGGCGCAGCGCGGCCAGAGCTCGGTGGCGGTGATGTTCCTGGACCTGGACAATTTCAAGAACATCAACGACTCACTCGGCCACGACGCCGGCGACCGGCTGCTGCAGGCCGTCGCGCAGCGCATCGTCAAGACCACCCGCTCCTCCGACACCGTGGCCCGCCTGGGCGGGGACGAGTTCGCGGTGCTGGTGGAAGGCATCGCCACCATCACCGAGGTACAGCGCCTGGCCGATGCGCTGATTGCAACCCTCGACGTGCCCTTCCCGCTCAACGGCATGGAGGTGCGGGTGGGGGCGAGCATCGGCGTGGCGTTCTCCGGGCGCGAGTCGGGCACCGAGACGTTGCTGAGCAACGCGGATATCGCCATGTACCACGCCAAGGCGGCGGGCAAGAATCGCCACGTCACCTTCCAGACGCAGATGCAGGACATGCTGCAGGAGCGACTGCGGCTCGAGGCGGATATCGGCCGGGCGTTCGCCCGCGAGGAGTTCTTTCTCGAGTACCAGCCGATCGTGGACCTCGGCACACGCAGCCTGCTGGGCGTCGAGGCGCTGGTGCGCTGGCGCCACCCGGAAGCCGGCGTCCTGCCCCCGGCGCGCTTCATCCACGTGGTGGAGGAGTGCGGACAGATCGACAAGCTCGGACGCTGGGTGCTGCGGCGGGCCTGTCAGGACCTGTGCAACTGGCGCAGTGCGGTCGCGGGGGCCTCGGGCCTGCGCCTGGCGGTGAACATCTCCGGCCAGCACCTGCAGCATGGCGAGCTGGTGCACGACGTCGCCCAGGCGCTGCACGAATCGGGGCTCGAGGCCCACAACCTGGTGATCGAGCTGACCGAGAGCACGATCATGTACAACACGGATGCCAACCTTGAGCGCTTCCATCGCCTCAAGGCGCTCGGTGTGCGCCTCGCCATCGATGATTTCGGCACCGGCTACTCTTCGCTCTCCTACCTGCACCGCTTCCCGATCGACATCCTGAAGATCGATCGCTCCTTCGTCAGCCGCCTCACCAACTCGGACAACGGCCCGGAGCTTGCCAGCGCGGTCATCACCCTCGGGGAGACGCTCGGACTGGACACGGTGGCGGAGGGCATCGAGATGGAACCGCAGGTGGCGGCGCTGCTGGCGCTCGGGTGCGTCGCCGGCCAGGGGTTCCTGTTTGCCAAGGCCGCCCCGCTCGAGCAGCTCACCAACAGCACCTTTGTCGCGCGGCGCAACGCGCTGTGGACCGCGGGCAGCGCCCGCGAGGAACTCAGCGCCACCGGCCGGTTCCGCGCGCTGCGTGCGGTGCGGCGGCGCACTGCCGGCGCGGCCTGACGGGCGTCGGGGCGAAAGAGCCCCGCGTTACCGTAGATTCTCACCTCACTCGGCGTGGTCCTGTTCCGAGCGGCGCGTGGACGCGCGCTGGCGCAGCAGCTCGGCGTGGCGGGCGAGAGCGGGCAGGCGCTGCTGCAGGGACGCAAGCTCGGGGTACCAGCCGGCGAGCGTGTAGAGGTAGGGATCGGCGGCCGAGTAGCTCTCCCCGAGCACGTAGGGGGACAGCGTCGCCGCGACAGTCTCGAGGTGGCCGGTGTAGGCTTCGAGCGCGCGCGCCTTGATACGCGGGGGCGCCCTGCGCGCCGGCGCTCGAGTAGCGATCGGCATAGAAATACCGCAGCGCGCTCTCATAGACGTTCGCCGAGAGGTAGACCATCCACTGCAGGTAGCGCGCGTGCGCGGAAGTGCCAGGCGGGGGCGCCAGGCGTGCCGCCGGGAATGCGGTGCTCAGGTAGATGAGGAGGGCGGCGGATTCGGACACCGCGGTGCCATCCGGCAGCACCAGCGCCGGCACCCGGCCGGCCGGATTCACCCGGCGCAGTGCCTCCAGATCCTGCGGCGTCGACCCGACCCAGTGCAGCGCGTAAGGGGCGCCGGTCTCCTCCAGCACGATCTGCACCGCGAGCGAGCCGGAACCCTTGCGGCCGTAGAGAGTGAATTTCGCGTCGGTCATGAGCGTTTGACAACTTACGGGTGATGAGGGGAAAGCAGTCTGGCAGAGGACCGGCGGGGCCGTGGGGCTACCGGTGGAGGTCATCGATCCAGCGGATGAGTTCGGGTACTTCGACGGGGGTGATGTCGAGATTCACCACCAGTCCCTGCTGCCCGCTGCGTGTGAGTACACAGTGCAGCTGCAGCTCATCGCTGGCGTTGATCTCCTGATGCGGCACGTACGGGGGCACGTAGATGAAGTCGCCCGCCGCCGCCTCGGCCACGAATTCCAGCCGCTCGCCCCAGCGCAGCCGGGCCACACCGTTGACGACGTAAATGACGCTCTCCAGGTCGCCATGGTGATGTGCCCCGGTCTTCGCCTTGGCCTCGATAGTTACCGTGCCGGCCCACAACTTCGTCGCGCCGGTACGCGCGGTCGTCACCGCGGCCCGCCGGTGCATCCCCAGGGTCTGCGCGGTGGCATCGTCGAGCTGGTCTGCCGCTATGACGCGCACCCCCTGGGTGCGCCAGCGATCGGGTTTTGCGCTCACGGGCCCCTCTCCGTGTTGCGGATCTCTGGCGGCGTGGCCGCTTCGGGAAAGGGAGTGTAGCGGTATCCGGCCGCGAGCGGCATGGGCCTGAGAGCGGCGGGCGTTGTCTGGGGAAAAGCGCCGACAGCGCTTCGCGGTGTGCCGGAGGTCCTTCCAGGTGTGCAACGCACTAGCCTCTGTGCACCACAGCAGGGAATGACGGTATGAAACCTCTCGCATTGGCCGTGCTGCTCGGCGGCATGTGCCTCGCAGTGAGCGGTCTTGCGCAGTCGGCGCCCGGCCGTGTGGGCGCGGGTCTTCTCGGGGCCGGAGCCACGATCCCGCCCGGCTCGCTGCCACCGGAGACTGCGCCATCGCCCGGCTTACCGCCCCCGAGAACCTCGCCGTCCCCTCCGGGCTTTACGACCCCACCGGGCACCCCACTGCCGTCACCGCCGGGCAGTACGGTCCCGCCGCCCGCAGAAGTACCGAGCCCGCCCGGCAATGGTACGACCCCCGGGACGGCTCCCCGCGGGGCATCCCCGCCGGACTAGCGAAGTTCGTGAGGCGCCGCGCGAAGGGTGCCCCACGCGTTCACGGCGCGGGGTTCTCGAGGAGCTGCGCGGTGGGGCGCGGCGGTGGCGCGGCGGTGCCCGACCAGCGCACCGGGGTCACGGGGCCGACGAGCCGGAGCCACGCGAAAACGCCCAGGATGTTAATCAGGGCTGCGACCACGAACGCGCTCGTGTAGTGATGCGTCCGCTCGATGAGCTCGCCCGTGAGCTGCGGTGCCAGCATACCGGCCACATTGGCGAGTGCGTTCTGGACGCCCACCCAGCGGGCGGCGGCGTTCGGGCCGGCAAGGATCTGGGAGATCGCGAAGGTGCCGGGCGAGGAGAGGCCCAGCAGAACCTGATAGACGAAGATGGCGCCGAGTCCCCACCCCGCTGGCGCGAGGGCGAGGCACAGCATGCAGCCGATCGAGCCGATATGCCCGGCCAACATTGCGCTCTTGTACGCAAGAGTCGTGCGCCCCGTGCGCGCGATGAGGCGGTCGATGAACCACCCGGCGAGCAACGCGCTCACGGCGTTCACCAGGTAGGCCCTGCTCACCAGGTTCGCCATCGCGTCGAGCGAGAAACCGCGCTCGCGCACCAGATACATCGGCAGCCAGCTCAGCATGAAGTAGAAGGTATAGTTGCTCGAGAAGTGGCCGAGGCTGGTGCCCCACAGCGAGGGCTGACGCAGGAGCTTGCGCCAGGGCGCCTGGTGGGCGGTAGCGGCGGCGCGATGCGGCCGCGCCAACCTCACGCGTGCCCACGGCAACAGCCAAAGCAGTGACGCAGCGCCGAACACCCAAAATGCGGAGCGCCAGCCCAAGTGCACCATGAGCCGGCCGCCGAAGTAAGCGCCGACGGCCGGACCGAACAGATACCCGAACGCGACGATCCCGTTCGCCCGCCCGAGGCTCCCCGCGGGAACCACGGTCGCGAGCAGCTTCGACACGCCGGGGAAGCCGGCGCTCTCGCCGACGCCCAGCAGCAGCCGCAGCAGGAGCAGCGTTGCGAACGACTGAGCGAATCCCGCCATCAGCGTCGCGCAGGCCCAGAGCGCCAGGCCCGCGGCGAGCACGCGCTGCGCGCCAAAGCGATCCGCCAGGGCGCCCGCCGGGATCTGCAGCAGTGCGTACGACCAGAAGAACGCGGACATCAGCAGCCCGAGCTGGCGGGCGGAAAACCCCATCTCCTCCTGAATCAGCGGGAGGGCCAGGGGCAGCGCCCCCCGATCGACGTAGTTCAGGAACAGCGCCGCCGCCAAGAGCAGGACCACGCCCCAGCGCGCGCCGCCGCCGGACGCGGCGCCCGCCGATGCCACGCTCAACGGGTGTAGTCCGCGTCGCTGCGATCCAGCCAGCGCTTGAGCGCGTCAAAGTGCAGCTGCGTGCGCTCGATGCCGCCGACGCGCTCGCTGGCGGCGAATTGCGCCGCCGTGGCCTGCACCACCGGTGCGGGCAGCGGATGCAGGGGCCTTCCGGTAGAAAGCGCCAGCAGCTGCGCCTGGCAGGCACGCTCGAAGAAGTACAGCCGCTCAAAGCCCTGGGCGATGGAGCGCGCCGTCACCAGTACGCCATGATTGCGCAACACCAGGACCGAGTGGCGGCCGAGTGCCGCGGCCAGCCGTGCGCCTTCCGCATAGTCGAGCGCCAGGCCGTTGTAGTCGACGTAGGCGATCTCCTCGTGAAATCCGAGCGCGGCCTGGGATGCCATCTCCAGTGCCGGGTTCTCCAGCATCGCCAGTGCGGTCGCGTAGGGCATGTGCGTGTGCAGCACGCAGTGGACCTCGGGCTTGAGACGATGCACGGAGAGGTGGATGTGGAGTGCCGTCTCCTCCACCAGTCCCCGGCCCGCCACCACATTGCCACGGAAGTCGAGTTCCAGCAGGTCGCTCGCGCATACTTCCGACCACAGCAGCCCGAAGGGTGCCAGGTAGAACCGGTCCGTGTAGCCGGGGACCAGCAGCGTCAGGTGATTGTCGATGCCCTCGTTGAAGCCGAAGCGCGCGGCGAGGCGGTGGCAGGCGGCGAGGTCGATCCTGGCCGCGCGCTCGGCCTGGCTGCCCGCCCATGCCGGGTCTCGTGACGCGTTCATATCTCGCCTCGCGCTGCTTGAAGTCGGGGATCTGATTATAGACTCCGCGGCCGCGGCTGCCGGAGACTTAGTCCCTCTGACGGAATGCCTGGAAGGATGCGTATGAGCGATGCGGCCCCGTTTGCCTCGGAATGCCCCAGATGCGGCCACGAGCGCATGCAGCCCGGTTATGCCCGCGACGAGCTCGTGCAGCTCCTGCGTGCCGGTGCGGAAATCGAGGCGACCTGCTACAGCTGTGACGAGCGCTGGCCGATCTCGGTCGAAGAGCGGGCCGACCTCGCGCGCCTGCTGCGGACCTGAAGTCAGGCCCTGGTGTTACCGGAGCGCTGCTGCGTCGAGCGCCCCACGAGGTAGCCGGCTGCGAAGGGAAGCCCCAGCACTACCACGGCCAGGAGGATGGCCAGCACCCCGAGCTCCAGTGTCAGGCGGCGCACCTCGATCGCGGCGGCGCTCACTGCCTGGCGCGCGATGGCGGCCGCATCCGCTGCGAGCGCCTTGCGCTGCACGTCGGCGGCGCTCAGCACTGCGGCGCGCTCGCTGCTGATCGTCGCCGAGAGGGCAGTTCGTTCGCTGCGCAGCGTCTGCATGGTGGCCGCCGAAGAGGCATCCAGACGCTCGACCACCTCCAGCAGCGTATGGCGGACGTCACCCAGCGCCTGACGGACCAGCTGCGGCGAACTCGCTGCGAGGGCAGACATATCCGCCAGGCGTCCATCGAGCCGCAGCAGCGCCGCATGCAGCTCGGGTCCGGAGAGTCCGGACCTTTCCAGGGCGAGCTGGGTGCGCCACACCGACTGCGACGGCAGGGAACCGGCCATCATCTGCATCCGGTCCGCGGTGTCGGCCAGGGCCTGCGGGATCGTCCCGAGAGAATCCAGCAGCGCGGTGTTGGCCCCCGTACGCTGCAGCCACATCTGCGCCACCGAGGGGCGCACGAATTTCAGGCTGACGTACGGGTGCTCGCTCGTGTACTCGCGCACGAACAGCGCGTAGCGCTCGAAGTCGCGCGGATCCAGCAGCTGTTGCGCGAGTGCCTGCGCGGCCGCATCCCAGTGGTTGGCCAGCGCCACCGCGGTGGGTTGTTCACGCCCGAAGATCGCCGCTCCGGCGCCGCCGGGCGAGAGGAAGGTCTTCATCCCCGCAGCGAGCGACCAGGTATCCAGGAGCGCGATCGAAGGTGCGAGCTGCAGGGCGGCACGCTCGCTCTGGTCGGTGGCGATGATCTTCCAGCGCAGCGCGTTACGCCGGACTTCCGGATCGGGATCCTGCGCCGCGATGTCATCGGCGCACTGCTCCACGGCTCCGGAGAAGTCGGCGGAGAACTGCCGGGTCAGGATGCGCGCGTTAAGATCCCGCGTCGACATGGGGCGTTCCGGACTCTTGAGCGAAACCAGGGAGCAGCCCGCGAGGCCGAGCAGCAGAGCCGCGATGAGTAAGCCGCAACGCGTCGTCAAGTGAGCCTCGGGTCCGTGCGCCTGACTCGGACGCCCGTCCGAGAGTTGCCACCGCCGCGTGGCACCACGACAAGCATACGCCGGGCGCGCGGCCCGCTCTACGGGACACCGGTATGCGCGGCAACTGCGCCGCGAGCCGGCGGCGGAGTAAACTGCGCTCTTTGAGCGGGAGAATTCGTCACTTGCGATGGGGATGGTGGCCAACCCGCGCCGCGAGCGCGCCAATCGCGGTCCTCGATGCGGCGCTGCCCGTCGCGCCCGGCGCGCCGATGGTGCTGCGTCCGCGCCGCGGATCCTTTGACCCTGGTTTGTGGCATGAGCTGCAGGCGCGCCGCAGGCGCGGTGATCCGCAGCGCCGGCGGGTCTATGCGTGGCAGCGCGAGGTACTCGGAGAGCTGCAGGAGGAAGCGCTGCTGGGGGAGCAGGGGCGCCGCATCACCCAGCAGGGGGCGCGCGCGGCGGCGCTCGCGTACCTCACGCACCTGTGGACGAGTTACGCGCAGCAGTTCTCTCCCTACTACCGTGGCGTCCCGTATCTGCGGGTGGGCTTTGCGAGCGGACGGCGGCCGCGGCGTCGGCGTGCGACGTTCGGTGCGTACGCGGTGCCGCACCGGCATGCGATCTACTGCCGCCTAGCGAGTCTCAGGCGCACGACCTTCGTGCACGAAGTCGGGCATCTGTTTTCCTGGGGCGACGGCCACGGGCCGGATTTCTGCGCCACGCTCGTGTGGCTCTGGGAGCGCGAGTTTGGGATCGACCCGGGCAGCGCGCTCGCCGTGGCAGGCCGTCTGGACGTGTCGGTGAATCCGGCGCTCCTGTCAACAGGCGCGAGCCCGGCGCGAACGCGCCCGGAATCATGAAAGACAGTGTCGGTGCGCTCAGCGCGTTTCGAAGCGGATCGTGACCTGCGCGCACCCGGAAAGCGGCTTGCCGTTGAGGGTGGTGTCAGGACGGTAAGACCCCGAGCCGGACTTCGCGATCTTCAGCGCGGCAGCATCGAGCGTCGGATCACCGGATGAACGCAGCACGGTTGGCGCCTGTGTCAGCTGCCCGGCTTCATTGGCACACACGCGCAGCGTGGAGGCGCCATCCTGCTGGGCGGCCGTCACAGGCAGCGCGGCCGCCACGGGCACGGCGGCCGCCACGGGCGGTGGTGCGGCGCTTGCGGGGGTGGCCCATCGCCACGCCATCTGCTGCCAGGAACCAACCGGCTCGGCGTCTCCGGGCCGGGTGGCGGGCTGAAAGCGCAGCTTCATCACGCAGCTGAGCGCCGCTGCGTTGAGCTGCTCGGACTGCGAGGCGACCCGGACCGAGGGGTGTGACGGATTGCCCGCCACGTCGACGTAAAACACGACTACCGCCAGAGGACCGTCATCCGCCGCGCGCAGGTCCGGACAGCGCGCCAGCGGGTCCACGCGCCAGGCCAAGTGTGCCGGGAAGACCGGATTCGAGCCCGGAGTCAGTGGATCGGCGCTGAGCGGCCCCAGCACGCCAAGCACGGCTGCCGCGAAGAGCACGCTAAGAGACCAAGTGCGCATGCCACGCCTCCGCTGTAAGACGACGACTCCGGTGCAGCCCGAGGGAGAGTGGCGCATCTACGGACTCCAAGGCAGCGAGTACGTCTTCGTGTTAGTGAAGCTCTTCATCGCTTCCTGCACGCCTTCCTTGTAACCAAGTCCGGAGTCTTTGATGCCGCCAAACGGGGTTACCTCCAGACGATAGCCGGGTACCTCGCGCACGTTGACGCTGCCGACGTTCAGTTCGGAGACGAAGCGCGTGATGTAGTCCAGACGGTTGGTACACACTGCGGAGGACAGTCCGTACGCGGTCGAGTTGGCGATGCGGATCGCATCCTCGATCGTCTGAAACTGCATGACCGGCGAGACCGGACCGAAGGTTTCCTGCTTGACCAGGGTCATCTGTGGGGTCACCCGATCGAGCAGCGTGGGGGAGTAAAGCGCGCCGCGGCGCTCGTTGCCGCACAGGAGTCGCGCGCCGCCGGCGACCGCCTCGTGCACGCGCTGCTCAAAGCCGCGCGCGGCCGCCTCATCGATGACCGTCCCCATGTCGGTGCCCGGGTCCATCGGGTCACCGTACCGCAGCGCGCGGGTCTTCTCGAGCAGCAGCTCGGTGAAGGGTGCCGCGACCGCGCTTTGCACCAGGATGCGTTTGATGGCGGTGCAGCGCTGCCCGGAGTTCTTGTACGAGCCGGCCGCGGTGAGGGTCGCCGCCTCCTCGAGGTCGGCATCTTCCATGACGATGATGGGGTCATTTCCGCCGAGCTCGAGCACCTGGCGCTTGTACACGGCCTTGGCGGCGATGTACTTGCCGATCGCGACGCCCCCGGTAAAAGTCACCAGATCCACGTCCGGGTGCGTGAGCAGCTCGTCGGCGATCTCGCGCGGGTCGCCGGTGAGGACGCTGAACATCTGCGGCGGCAGGCCCGCCTCGTAGAGGATGTCCGCGAGCAGCAGTGCGCTTAACGGGGTCTTCTCCGAGGGCTTGAGGACCATGCGGTTGTTGGTGGCGATGCTCGGCGCGATCTTGTGCGCAACCTGATTGAGCGGGTGGTTGAAGGGCGTTATGGCACAGATCACTCCCAGCAGCGGCTCGCGCAGGGTGTAGACCTTGCGCCGCTTGCCGTGGGCCGTGAGGTCACAGGAGAAGATCTGCCCGTCGTCCTGCAGCGCGGCATTGCCGGCGAAGGTGAACACGTCGCAGGCGCGCCCGACCTCGTACAGGGAGTCCTTCTTGCACAGGCCGCTTTCGGCCGTGATGAGGTTGGCGACCTCCTCGGCGCGGGCCTGCAGTGCCGCGGCCGTCGTGAGGCAGATGCGGGAGCGCTCGTAGCGGGTGAGGGCGCAACGGAATGCCCGGGCGCTGCCGATCGCGCGACGCACATCGTCGACCGAAGCCCGGGCGACCGTGCCCACCAGGGCACCGGTGTACGGGTTGAACACCTCGCTGCGCTGCGCGGTTGCCACGCGTGCGCCGGCGATGCGCAGGCTCTCATTGCGCACACCCGCCCCGCCCGTGGCCGGCGCTGCCTTATCGGCCATGGTTCAGGATCCAGTCGAAGGCATCGAAGTTGCGCCAGCGCCGGTTCGGATCCGCTCCCGCAATCGGGCGGTTGCTAATGAGCGGCACCGCCTGTTCGGAGAGGCCGCCGTGCGAGCGCAGCGGCGCATCGAGGCCCGAGAGGTCGTGCTTGGCCGCCGCGCTCCCCAGCGCGACCGCGCGCGTGGAAATCACCACCAGGTCCCCGATGCGATCGGGCGGCAGTTCAAAGCGCGCGGCCGCTTCGGTGCGCGAGAGCACGACTTCGATGTCGCGTAGCGCCGCGAGCCGCGCGGTGACTGCACGAGCATCTGCCTCGGGCGTGAGGTAGATCGTGGCATACGAGCCCAGGGCCCCATGATGTACGACGTACGGGTCGGTGATCGGCAGAATGACCCGGGCCCGGCCCTGGCCGAGCCAGCTATCGAGCAGATCCTGCAGGTAGATGACGTTCGGGCTCGCATCGAGGCGTGTCTTGGCATTCATCCCGTGATCGGCGGTGAGCACGATGGCGCAGCCCTGGGACTCGAGCTCGCCCAGGTAGCCATCCATCATGCGGTAGAAGCGATTGGCCGCGCCGGTGCCCGGGGCGTGCTTGTGCTGCACGTAGTCCGTGGTCGAGAGGTACATGATGTCGGGACGGCGCTTCTGCATCAGCCTCACGCCGGCGGCAAACACGAACTGCGACAGCTCGGCGCTGTAGACGCTCGGCACCGCCATGTCGACCAGCTGCACCACCTCGTCGATGCCGTGCTCGTCCTGCGTCACCTCGTCCGCCTTCTCGGAGGAAAAGCAGATGCCGCGCATCCGGTGGCCGAGGAGCTTGCGCAGCTTGTCCTTGGCGGTGATGACCGCGACCGTGCAGCCGGCATCGGCCAGTGCGGCCAGCAGTGTCGGGGCCCGCAGCCACTTCGGGTCATTCATCATGACCTCGGTGCCGCTTTCGGTGTCATAGAGGTAATTGCCGCAGATGCCGTGCACCGCGGGCGGCGCCCCCGTCACGATCGAGAGGTTGTTCGGATTGGTGAAGCTCGGTATGACACAGTCGGCAATGACCGCGGTTCCCTGCGCCAGTACGCCCTTCATCCAGGGCATGTGCCCGCCGGCCACGGCCTGCGCGATGTAATCCGGCTCGCACCCGTCCACGCACACCACCACCGAGGGCTGCTCGGGCAGGCGGTAGGAGCGGCCGTTAACTTCGATTCGCTGCATTTTTCGACTTTCGTCCTTTGCGGAAAAACCCTACGGGCGGCCGCCGTTTCAGGCCGCCGCGCGCATCTCTGCGAGCACCCTGCCCACCGCTTCAACGGCCCCGGTCATGCCGCGCTCGCCGAGCTGGCCCATACAACCGACCCGGAAGGTTTCCACGGTGGTGAGCTTGCCCGGGTACAGGATATAGCCGTGCGCCTTCACGGCATTGTAGAAGCTCTTGAACGCGTAGCGCGGCGTGTCGGGGGCGTAGAACGTCACGATGATCGGTGCCTGGATGGCCGCCGGCAGAAAACTCCGCAGGCCAAGCTGTGCCAGGCCGTCAATCAGCGTGCGGCAGTTATCCGTATAGCGGGCGGCGCGCGCCGGCAGGCCGCCCTCCTCAAGATACTGCGCAATCGCCGAATCGAACGCCGCGACCACGTGCGTCGGTGGCGTGAAGCGCCACTGCGTCGTCTTTTGCATGTAGACCCACTGGTCGTACAGGTCCATCGCCAGCGAATGACTGTTGCCCTCGGCGCGCTCCAGCACCGAGCGGCGCGCGATGATGAAGCCCATGCCCGGCGGGCCTTCGAGGCACTTGCCGGAAGCCGCGACGACCGCGTCGAAGGGGGTGCGGCGCGCATCGATCTCCAGCGCCCCGAAGGAACTCATCGCATCCACGATCAGCCCCCGGCCGAGGCGAGCGACGGTCTGGGCAATCTCCTGCAGGGGATTCAGGATCCCGGTGCTGGTCTCGCAATGCACCAGCGCCACGTGCGTGATGGAAGGGTCGGCAAGCAGCGCACGTTCCACATCGGCCGCTTTCACGGGGGCATTCTCGGCGTAGTCGATCGTCGTCAGTGCGCGGCCGAGCGTGCGGCAGATCCGGGCGATGCGCTGACAGTAGGCGCCGTTTTGCGGCACGAGGACGTGCCCTCCGCGGGGCACGAGGGTGCCGATCGCCGCCTCGACCGCGAAGGTACCGCTGCCTTGCAGGGGCACGCACTCGTGCGTGCCCGTGGCATGCACGATCTGCAGCAGCCGCTCGCGAATGCGAGCGGTGACGGTGTTGAAATCCACGTCCCACGAGCCCCAGTCGCGCAGCATGCTCTGCTTGGTGCGCACAGAGGTCGTCAGCGGGCCGGGGGTCAGCAGATACGGTTCGGTGCTCATCGCGTGGTGCCTGGCTTAGGGGTCCATCAAGGATTCTATCCTGCGGCGCAGCGCCCGGCCGGCACCCTCTAATTTACATGGCAACTATCTTGTAACCACCTGCGTTACATGATAATTCGACGCGTCCTGGTAGACCGGGGCCCGGTAAAAAGAGCACGCGCCGGCTCGCGCGAAGCGGAGAGCGAGCAGTGCAGCGTCTGGCGTCGCGCGCTCCGTGTGAGGGGGAGGCTGCGGCTGGAGAGCGACTGCCGCAGGCGCAGGGCGATCACACGGGCCGAGTCAGGCTCCGTGATCCTACCAAGTTTCGGCCCGACGCCTGCGGAGCCCGGAAACTCCCGAGGCGCGCTGCATGCCAGGGCGCTCGTGGGCGCCGCGCCCGCGGTTGCCCAAAGCATCTGCGCCGTTTAGATTCAGCGAGCCCCTACTCTTGGAGAGATCCATTTCAGCGCTGCCGCCTGAGATGCCGGTGGTTGAGATCGCAGCCGCCGGTGGTCCGGAACAACTGAAGAGCAGCACGCGGCCGCTCCCGCGCCCCGGGGACGGGGAAGTGCTCGTGCGCGTCGCCGCCGCCGGCGTCAATCGACCGGACGTGATGCAGCGGCAGGGACTATATCCGCCGCCCCCAGGTGCCTCCGATCTGCCGGGGTTGGAAGTATCCGGGGAGATCGTCGCACTGGGACCGGGCGTCTCCAGCTGGTCGCTCGGGGATCGCGTCACGGCGCTGCTCTCCGGTGGCGGCTACGCGGCGTATGCGGTGGCGGCCGCTGCGCTGTGTCTGCCGATCCCGCCCGGGTTGAGCATGGTGGAAGCGGCCGCGATCCCTGAGACCTTCTTTACCGTGTGGACCAATCTGTTCGAGCGGGGCGGCTGCCGCGCCGGGGACAGCGTGCTCATTCATGGGGGCACGAGCGGCATCGGCACCACCGCAATACAGCTGGCCGCGGTCTGGGGTGCCAAGGTGTTTGCCACCGCCGGCACGCCGGAAAAGGCGCGGATCTGCGAAAAGCTCGGCGCCGTGCGCGGCATCGACTACCACCACGAGGATTTTGTCGAGGTCGTCAAGCGCGAGACGGCCGGACAAGGCGTCAACGTGATCCTGGACATGGTGGCGGGCAGCTACGTCTCGCGCAACCTTGAGGCCGCGGCACCGGACGGGCGCATCGTCGTCATTGCGTTGTTGGGTGGCCCGCGGGCTGACGTCAAGATGCACCTGATTCTCACCAAGCGCCTGACGCTGACCGGCTCGACGCTGCGCGCGCGAACGGTGGCACAGAAGGCGGCCGTCGCGGCGGCCGTGCTGCAGAACGTATGGCCGCTGCTAGCCGCCGGTCGCGTGCGGCCGGTCATTCACGCGACATTTCCGCTGGCTGAAGCCAGCGCCGCCCATCGGCTGATGGAAACGTCACAGCACGTCGGCAAGATCGTGCTGACCCTGTAGGGCTCGCTATGCGGCGGCGAGCGTCTTGACGTGCGCGGCGACGCTGCGGCCCAGGGCCTGCAGGTTGTAGCCGCCCTCGAGCATCGAGACGATGCGATTCTGCGCATGACGCGCCGCGACTGCCATGAGTTCCGCGGTGAGCCAGGCGTAGTCGGATTCCACCAACGCCATCCCCCCTAACAGGTCCTCGCGGTGCGCATCAAAACCGGCCGAGATGAAGATCATCTGCGGCTTGAACTGCTCGAGCGCCGGCAGCCAGTTCGCGGCGTACACCTTGCGCACCGCGGTGCCATCGCTGCCGGCTGCGAGCGGGACGTTGATCATGTTGGGTGCAGGTCCTTCTGTGCCGCTGTAGGGATAGAAAGGATGCTGGTAGAAACTCGTCATCAACACCGCATCCTGCCACTGCGGTGCGCTGAACATGGCCTCGGTGCCGTTGCCGTGATGGACATCGAAGTCGATGATCGCAACCCGCTCGAGCCCCTTGTGCTCAAGCGCATAGGCGGCGGCCACGGCCACGTTGTTGAACAGGCAAAATCCCATGGAGCGATTCGGGGTCGCGTGATGACCGCAGGGCCGTACGGCGCAAAAGGCGTTGACGGCACGTTCGTCCAGCACCTCGTCGACCGCCAGCAATCCTGCGCCCGCCGCCCGCCGCGCTGCCGCCAGAGTGTAGGGATTCATCGCCGTATCCGGATCTAACTGCAGGTACCCCTCGGCGGGCGCACGCTCGAAGATCAGATCGACGTAGGGGGCGCCATGCACGCGCTTGAGGTCCGAGTCGCTAGCCAGCGGCGCCGGCAGAGAACGCAAGCGCCCGAGCAGCCCGCTGACGCCGAGCTCCTCCTGTATCGCGAGCAAGCGTTCCGGACACTCCGGATGGCCCGGACCCATCTCGTGGCGCAGGCAATCGGGGTGGGTGATGTAAGCGGTGGTCACGGTGCAGCGCGGCTAGGACGCGCCCAGAATCGTGCCAACCGTCAAGCCGGTCTCGGCACAGAACTGCGGCGCCGGCACTTTCTTCGCCTCCTCGTAACGCAACTTGAACACCTCGATCTCACCGCCTTGCGCGGCGACCGACAGACTCTGCGGGCCGATCACCGTCACCGCGCCGAGCGCGCCGCGCACCTGCGCGAAGCGGCGCGCGGGGTGCTTACGCGCATCGAGCAACTGCAGCCGCTTGCCCCTGAAGGTGGTCCACGCACCGGGGGCGGGATTGCAGCCGCGGATGAGGTTGTAGAGCAGATCGACGTGGTTGTGCCAGTTGATGTGCGCTTCCGCGGCACGACACCAGCCCTCGTAGCTCGCCTGGGACTCATCCTGCACCGTCTGCTCGGCACGCCCGCTGACCACCAGATCGGCGGCCTGCAGCAGCGCCTCGATTCCCATCGGATAGAGCCGCTCGAAGTACACGGTCCCCAGCGTGTCATCCGCGCCGATGGGGATCTCGCGCTGCAGGATGACCGGACCTTCATCCAGGCCATCGGTGGGCCGGAAAATCGTCAGACCGGTGCGCGTATCGCCGCGAATGATCGGCCAATTGATGGAACTCGGCCCGCGGTACCGTGGCAGGAGCGAGGGGTGATACTGAATCATCCCGTGCCGCGGGATCCCCGCAAACTCCTGCGGCACGAACTGCAGTACGTAGGCCATGACGCCCACATCCACGGCCAGACTCCCGAGAGCCTCGTGCGCTGCCGCGGTCTTCAGCGAGGCAAACTGATAGGTGCGGATGCCGGCCTGCTCGGCGGCTACTCGCAAGGCATCCGCAGGGGCACCCGGCTTTTCCGGCGCGCAGAAGACGCCCGCGACCGTGTCCCCCCGCTTGACGAACGCCTCGAGGACCGCCTGACCGAAAGCCTGCTGCCCGATGATGGCTACGCGCATCAGCCGCCTCCCGCGGGTCGGGGATACCGACCGCAAGCTGCAGCGTGACTTGAAGCGTCCTGCGCGATTGGGGCCGCCATGCTGGGGCCACCGGAGTTGTCCATTCGAATCATCATCTGCGACCTCGCCAGTTGCCCGGGGTACCGCGGCATTATATGTACCCCGTCTCATATCTCATATATGTTGAGCGTAACACCGGGGCACAACCCTGGGCTGAGGCGCTCGCCTCTGCACGTCCGAAGGAGCTCTTATGGCGGGTCGTAACTTTCTCTTTGTTCCCGGGCCGACCAACGTGCCCGATCGCATACTGCGCGCGATGCATGTTCCCATGGAGGACCATCGCTCGGCGGTATTCCCCGAACTGACCCGCAGCTGTCTCGAAGGACTCAAGCCGATCTTCAAGACCACCAGCGGCACTTCCATTCTTTTTCCCTCGTCGGGAACCGGCTGCTGGGAGGCGGCGCTGACGAACTGCCTCGATCGCGGCGCGAAGGTCCTGATCGCCCGCTTCGGGCAGTTCAGTCACCTGTGGGTGGACATGTGTCAGCGCCTCGGCTACGAGGTCGAGGTACTTGAGACCGCCTGGGGCGAGGGCGCCCCGGTCGAGCGCTATCTCGCTTCACTCACTGCCGACAAGCAGCACCGCATCAAGGCGGTGCTGGTCTGCCAGAACGAGACCGCCACCGGGGTCACGAGCGATGTGGCAGCGGTGCGGCGCGCGATGGACAGTGTCGCTCACCCGGCGCTGCTGTTCGTGGACGCAGTGAGTGCACTGTGCAGCATTGATTTTCAGATGGACGCGTGGCGCGTGGATGTATGCGTCAGCGGCTCGCAGAAGGGCCTGATGCTGCCGGCCGGCCTCGGCGTGACGTGTGTCAGTCAAAAGGCGCTCGAGGCGGCGAAGACCGCGACCTCGCCGCGCTGTTACTTCGACTACGACGACATGGTGCGCGCCAACGCTTCGGGATATTTTCCCTATACCCCGTCGGTGCCGATGCTGTACGGGCTGCGCGAGTCCCTCGCCATGCTCGCCGAGGAGGGGCTGGAGAACGTCCTGAAGCGCCACAGCTACCTCGCCGGCGGTGTACGCGCTGCGGTGTTCGAGGGCTGGAAACTCAAGCTGTGCGCGGTCGCGCCTAAGTGGTACTCCGACACGGTGTCCGCGATCATGCTGCCGCCGGGCGTCGATGGCGCCGCCCTCATTGCGCACGCGCTGCAGCGTTACAACCTCGCCCTCGGCGCGGGCCTCGCGCAGGTGGCCGGCAAGCTCTTCCGTATCGGGCATCTGGGGGATCTGAATGAGCTGATGCTGCTCGGCGCCCTCGGCGGGGCGGAGATGGCCATGATCGACAAGGGCGTGAAGGTCGAGCCGGGCAGTGGCGCGGCCGCGGCGCAGAAATACTGGCGAAGCCACGCTGCCGGTGTGACGGCCGCGGCGGCGCAGAGCGGCCGCGCGGCATGACCCGCGTCGTCTTCCTTGATCGGGCTTCGGTCAAGGCGCAGGTGCGCAAACCCGCCTGCGCCAGCGAATACGTCGAATATCAGGCGACGGCAGCGGATGAGATCGTGCCGCGCCTCGAGGGGGCCGCGGTCGCCATCCTCAACAAGGTTCCCATGCGCTCTGAGACCCTCGAGCGCCTGCCGCAGCTGAAGCTGATCGCCGTGGCGGCGACCGGCTACGACGTAGTGGACGTCGCCTATTGCAAGGCGCATGGAATCGCCGTCGCCAATATCCGCAACTACGCGATCCACACGGTGCCCGAGCATGCGTTCGCGCTGATTCTGGCCTTGCGCCGCAACCTGCTCGCCTATCGCACCGACGTGGAGCAGGGCGTGTGGAACAAGTCCGAGCAATTCTGCTTCTTCACCCACCCCATCGGTGACCTGCACGGCTCGACGCTCGGGATCATCGGCGAGGGCGCCATCGGACAGGGCACCGCCGCCATCGGGCGCGCGTTTGGCATGCGGGTGCTGTTCGCCGATCATCCGCCACCGAAAGCCCCGGGCGTGACCTTCACGCCACATGAGCAGGTGCTCGCCGAAGCGGACGTGCTCTCGCTGCACTGCCCGTTGACGCCCGAGACGCGCAATCTCATCGACCTGGCGGCGCTGCGCAAGATGAAGCGCAATGCACTGCTGATCAATACCGCGCGCGGCGGCCTGGTGGACGAGGCGGCGCTCATCCAGGCGCTGGAGGAGGGGCTGATCGCGGGTGCCGGATTTGACGTCTTGACCGTGGAGCCCCCGCGCGACGGACATCCGTTACTCGATCTGCGGCGTCAGAATTTCATCCTCACGCCGCACATCGCCTGGGCTTCCGACGGCGCGATGCAGTTCCTGGCCGATCAGCTCATCGACAACATCGAGCGGTGGTGCGCCGGGACGCCCCAGCACCTGGTGACCTGAAGCTACGAAGGTCTCGGCTCCGGCACGCTCAGATGGGGTCGGGCTTCTTCCACGCTCTTGGCCAGAAGCTTGGTGAGCGCATATACGGTGTCCAGGTGTGGCGTTGGCGTGTGCGTCAATCGCGCCAGCTCGACCACCGCGCCCAGCAGGGCGTCGATCTCGAGCGCGCGGCCAGCTTCCAGATCCTGCAGCATCGAGGTCTTGTGATGTCCGACCTTTTCGGCGCCGGCGATACGCTTCTCGAGCGGAACACGAAAGGTGATGCCAAGCTTGTGGGCGATGCTCTGCGCCTCGCTCATCATCTCCGCCGCGAGTGCGCGGCTCGGCGGGTACTGGCAGATCCCGGCCAGCGTTGCACGCGACAGGGCGCTGATGGGATTGAAGGTCATGTTGCCCCAGAGCTTCAGCCAGATCTCCGCGCGGATATCCTCGAGCACGGGTGACTTGAGCCCGGCGCGGGTGAGGCATTCGGCGACGCGCGTGACCCGCTCACTCGACGTGCCGTTCGGTTCCCCGACGGGGAATCGGTTGCCTTCCACGTGCCTGATCAACCCGTACGAGACAAGCTCCGTGGCGGGATAGACGACGCAGCCGATGATTCGCTCGGCGGGGATGTGGGCGCCAATCTCCCCGGTCGGATCCACGCTCTGCACCCGTGTGCCAGCAAGCGCACCTCCATGCTGGTGGAAATACCAGTACGGAATGCCGTTCTGCATCGGGATGACCACAGTCGCGGATCCGAAGAGTTTAGGAATCTCGGCTGCGATGGCGGCCACCTGATGAGCCTTCATCGCCAGGATGACCACATCCTGGGGGCCGGCAGCCGCGTAGTCGGCCGTAGCTTTGATGTGCGGCACTGCCTCCTCGGTTCCGTCCGCCCGCTGCAGACGCAGGCCCTGGGCCTGTAAGGCCTTGAGGTTCGCCCCACGCGCGATGAGCGTTACGTCCTCACCGGCGAGCGCCAGCCGGATCCCGACGTAACCGCCGATGGCGCCGACACCGATGATCGCGATCTTCATGAGCCTACGTTAGACGATGCGGGATTTTCGCGCGCGATCGAGCGTTCTCCGGCGGCAGGGAACGTGTCCAGCCTCAGCGCGTCACAGGCGAGTCACCGAGCCCGTTGCGCTGCAGCTCCAGCTCGTTCACGACTCGGTCGACACCCTGCACCTCCGCGGCAACACTCTGCGCCTCGTTCAGATCCGGCGGATCCCAAACGTAGCCGCTGAGGCGTACCACGCCGTCGTCGGCATGCACCGTAATGTGTTTGGCGTAGAGTAGCGTGTCGGCATTGAGCGCAGCCTCGACGCGCTCGACGGTCTCCTTGTCGGCTTGACGCTGTGCCTGGGTCTTGGGCGGCCCCGTGGCACACGCGATCGCACTGCACAGGATGGCCACCGCGACGGCTGCGTGGCACACGCGGTTCATGACTGCAGTCAAGATCATTTCCTCCTCATCGCCGTCTACGACGATGTATATCACACCCAAATCGGCGTACGTGACTCGTGATCCAGCTCAGTCGTGATCTGCACCGAGCGGAATCATTTGCAACTCATTGACGACGTGCCGGCGGCTGCGATGCAGTGCCAGCGCCAACACGGATGCCAGATCATTCGCGTCGAGCTCAACTCCCTACAGCCGCACGATGCCGTTCTCCGTCACGGCGCTCATGTGATCAGCAAAATGCAAGCATGACATCATGCAGCGTCCGGTCCCCGTTTGCCGTAAGCCACTGCGTCCGATTGTCTCTGCGCGGTTACGAGGATTTCCTGATGCGGCTTCTCATCGTGTAGCTGCGCTGCGGGCGCCCGCGCCAAGGCAGTGGTTACCGGCGACAGAGCGGCCACCCCCGGCGCCGTCGCCGGGGGTAAGCCGCTGTGATTGTGCCTGGCCGCAGCCATGCCACCCCAACCGGGCGGAGCTCACCCGTTGCCCTCAGAACTTGAAGTTGATACCCGTCGAGACGCCAATCGGATGGCAGCCACCCCAGGTCGTGGGACCGGCACTGCTGTAGTCGATGAACGTGGCGTGCGTTGCATCGTGGCAGTCTGTCTTGATGCCATGGCCGCCGGCGCCGATATCGTAATGCGCATTACCGTCGTTTGCCGTGTCGGCAAAGTTCAGGTACGCCGTCAGCTGCTTGTCGAACTTGTGCCACCAGCCGAGGGTGTACATGTTCGCTTGGTTCTGTCCGATCCCGTTCGGATTGTAGTTGTGCTGTCCACCGGGATCGCCCACTGAAGCACCGGCGTGCGCCCAGCCGGCGGCCACGCGATCTTTACCGCCGTTGAAGACATAGTCGAGCGCTAACCAGTCACCTGTGCGCTGCCGTTCGTTCTGAAACTCCATGAACGACGGAACGTTGCGGTGCATCTCCTCCCACATGTAGGAGACCGTAAGACCAAAGTCGAAGTGGTATTGCCCGCCGATCTTCGCGGCCCATTCGTCGGCTGTGTCGACGGAATCCAGGTATGCGGGCGAACCGGCGGCCGCCGCTCCCGGGTATTCGGCCGCATAGGCCTGGTAGCTTCCCCAGTCGAGAATCGAGGCGCTCAGCGCATTATTGGGACCCAAGCCAAACAGGTACCCGTAGTAGGGGTTGTTCGCGCCGATCCCGTCGCTGGCGCGGGCCACCTGGCTGTGTAGCTCATAGGCCGCGACCAGATATAGACCGCCCGTCTCGAACTTCAGGTCGCCGCTGTACGCCCAATTGAAGCCGCCGTCGTCGCAGTTCAGGGGCAGGTTCCCGCTACCCGGGTTGTTGCCTCCCGAGCAGTCCGACGACCCTAACGAGGTGATGTTGTTGTAGGGATCCGGATTCTGGCCGAGCGCGTAGCCGGCATCGAAGCTGAAGCCCGACCAGGTGGGCGAGTTGAACAGGATCACGTGGTCCATGCGGGTGCCGAACTCCACGCGGTTGTCGCCCCCGGTATTGCCCATGACCGAGTTGTACCCACCCAGCTGCCCCGAGAAGGGATTCAGCCGGTCGGTGGAGGTCTTGTAGGGCATGTACATCGTGCCGAATTTCAACTTGCCCCACGCTTTTTCCTGAAAGCCGACGTAGGTATCGCCGAGCCCGATCGCCCCCTGCACCGTATTCGAGGACTTGGTCCAGGTGTTTTGCAGACCCGGTGCGGCCACCATGTTGAGCGAGGTCGACACCTGATAGATGAAGTCCACGTGCGAGTCGCCGATCTTATGAGTGCCGCGATAGCCGACGTTCGAGCCGTTACTGGACATGGCCGCCATCCAGCTGACCCGCCCGTACGGTCCCGCCCCACCTCCTTTGGCAGGTCCCTGGACGAAGGGGCCGCCTGGAGTCGTGACGCCCGGCGCCAGGGAGTACGGGTAAGCGACAAAGCCGTCCATGCCTTTGGTCGTGTAGTCTATGGACACGTCCAGGGTGCCGAAGAAGCCCTTCATGAAGCTGTTGAATTTCGTGTCTGTCGCAGCGACCGTCTTGGCTGTCTTCGCCGATTCGGCCGTGACCTTCTGCTGGTCGGCAACCATCTTCTGCTGATCGGCAGCCATTTTCGCCTGGTCGGCGGCGGTCTTGGCCTGGTCGGCGGCCGTCTTTGCTTGTTCTGCTTTGAGGCTCTGGAGCTCCTTGTTGAGTTCCTCGAGCCGCTGCTGAAGGTCGCGCATTTTTGCCTGCGTAGCCGCATCCGTGGATTGCGCGACGGTTGGACCTGCATAACCGACAACGATCAGAACCGCCGCGAGCAATGCGGGAAGCGATCTGAGCATCCTGGTGCCAAACATAAAGATCCCCCTTCCGAGCTGTGAATGAACTAGAGCGGCTACCTCAAGAAATTCGTTCTTAATTCGTGCACGGCTCGCGCCTGTGTCAGACGGCCGCGATGAGCCCGACGCCGCGCGCCCAGCACGGCGACCGGAATCTCGGTCGAGTAAGCGTGGGCGGGGCTGCCGTGCTCATCGAGCGCCACGAAGGCCGAGCTGCGACCTGCGGCGCGCACCTCATCGAGTAGTCTGCGGACCGTGCTCTTGTCGTGTGCCATGCGTTCCCGCTAGATCACGTTTTCGGACTTGAGCGCTGCAATCTCTGAGGCGCCGAACCCGAGCTCCTCCAGTACCTGCTGCGTGTGTTCACCGAGCAGTGGGGAGCGCTTCACCTCGGTGATGCTGTCGGACAGCTTGATGGGGTTACCGACGCTCAGGTACTTGCCGCGCTTCGGGTGATCCACCTCGACGATCGTGCCGGTAGCGCGCAGTGAAGGTTCGGCGGCCAGCTCTTCCATCGACAGGATCGGACCGCAGGGGATGTCGTGCTTGTTGAACTCCTCCATGGCCTCAAATTTAGTCCGGGTCATCGTCCAGGCTTCCACGGCGGCGAATACTTTCTTCAGGCGCGGTAGGCGCGCATTGGGCGTCGCGTAGTCCGGGTCCGTGATCCACTCTTCCTTGCCGATCACCTTGCAGATCTCCTTCCATACCGGTGCCTGGGTGATGAAGTAAAGATAAGCGTTCGGATCGTCTTCCCAGCCCTTGCATTTGATGATCCAGCCCGGCTGGCCGCCGCCCGAGGCGTTGCCGGCGCGCGGCACGGCGCGGCCGAACTTGGTATCCGGGTACTGCGGGTATTCCTTCATCACTCCGGTGCGCGCGAGGCGCTGCTGGTCGCGCAGTTTCACGCGGCACAGGTTGAGCACGCCGTCCTGCATGGCGGCAAGTACGCGCTGGCCGCGGCCGGTGCTCTTGCGCTGATACAGCGCGGCGACAATGCCGAGCGCAAGGTGGAGTCCGGTACCGCTGTCGCCGATCTGCGCGCCGGTGACCAGCGGTGGGCCGTCGTCGAAGCCGGTAGTGGAGGCGGCGCCCCCGGCGCACTGCGCGACGTTCTCGTAGACCTTGCAGTCCTCGTACGGTCCGGGCCCGAAGCCCTTCACCGAGGCGACGATCATCTTCGGGTTGAGTTCCTGAACGCGTTCCCAGGTGAAGCCCATGCGATCGAGCGCGCCGGGGGCGAAGTTCTCAACCAGCACGTCGCAGTGTTTGACCAACCGCTCGAGGACCGCCTTGCCGCGTACGTGCTTGGTGTCGAGTGTGATCGAGCGTTTGTTGTGGTTCAGCATGGTGAAATACAGGCTGTCCACGTCCGGGATATCGCGCAGCTGCTCGCGCGTGATATCGCCGCTGCCGGCGCGCTCGACTTTGATCACATCCGCGCCCAACCAGGCGAGCAACTGCGTGCAGGTCGGACCGGACTGCACATGCGTGAAGTCGAGGATGCGAACGCCATCTAGTGCCTTGCTCATAGAACGTTCCTCACGCCCACTTCTTATTTGTACATGGTCTGATTCTTAGTGCCGGGGGCGTATTCGCGCGGGTCAACCCAGATGTTGATGACCGCTGACTTGCGCAGGCGCTGCACGGACTCGCGGGCGCGCTTGAGCGCCGGTGCGATCTGGGCCGGGTCGCGCACTTCCTCGCCGTAACCGCCGAGCATCTCGGCGAACTTGCCGAAGGGCACATCCCCCAGCAGGTTGCCGACATTGCCGCGCTGTTCGCCATACTTGGCCAGCTGGCCGTAGCGAATCTGATTCATCGCTGAGTTGTTGCCGACGACCGCGATGTAGGGAACGCCAAAGCGGTTGGCGGTCTCCATATCGAACGCCGTCATGCCGAAGGAGCCATCACCGTAGTAACACAGGACCTCCTTGTCCGGATGTGCCAGCCCGGCTGCGATCGCAAAGCCGGTGCCAACACCGAGCGAGCCGAGCGCGCCCGGATCCATCCACTGCCCAGGACGGCGCGGACGTACCGCCTGTGCAGAGATCGTGACGACATCCCCGCCGTCGCCGATGTAGATGGTGTTGTCGGCGAGAAACTCGTTGAGTTCGTAGGCAACACGGTAGGGGTGGATCGGCGTGTTGTTGGACTTGAACAACGGCAGCAGCTTTTCCCCCGCGGCCGCTTCGGCGGCGGTGAGTTTCTTCATCCATTCGCGCCGCGCCTGGCGCTTCTCCGACTTCAGGCGGCCCGAGGCGGCCTGCAGGACCGCGCCGAGGATCGCACCTGGATCCCCGACCAACCCGAGATCGATGTCGCGGTTCTTGCCGACGGTGCGATAGTCCATGTCGATCTGCACGAGCTTGAGCTTCGTGCTGATGCGCCGGCCGTAACCCATGCGAAAGTCAAAGGGCGTGCCTACGATGACGATGACGTCGGCATCGGCGAACGCGTTACCACGGGTGCGATCGAAATGGTGCGGGTCGCCCGGCGGCAGCAGCCCGCGGCTGCCACCGTTGAAGTAGCCGGGGATATCCAGACCGCGCAGCAGTGCCACCGCCTCGAGGTGACCGCGCGCGGTCCAGACCTGCTGTCCGTAGAGGATCGCCGGCCGCTCGGAGTCGACCAGGATGTCGGCCAGGCGCTCGATGTCGCGCGGGTCCCCGACCGAGCGGGTCGAAGCGCGGTAGTGACCCGGCTTGGGAATGATGGCCTTGGTCGCGTCGACTTCGCGGTCAAGAACGTCGCGCGGGATCTCCAGATACACCGGCCCGGGGGCGCCGTTGAAGGCCTCGCGAGCCGCCATGGAGATCATGTCGGCGACGCGTTCGGTGCTCGGCACCGACGCGGCAAACTTGGTGATCGGCGTCATCAGGTCGACGTGCGGCAGATCCTGCAGCGAGCCCATCTTGTGCTGCGTCAGGGCACCTTGGCCGCCGATGTGCAGGATCGGGCTCTCGGAGCGAAAGGCCGTCGCGATGCCGGTGACGGCATTGGTGCACCCGGGGCCGGCGGTGGTGACGACGCATCCCAGCTTGCCGGTCTGACGTGCGTACCCGTCGGCCGCGTGCGCGGCCACCTGCTCGTGGCGCACGTCGATGATGCGGATGCCCTCATCCACGCAGCCGTCGTAGATGTCGATGATGTGTCCGCCACAGAGCGTAAAGATCGTATCGACCCCTTCGTTCTTGAGCGCCTTCGCGACCAGGTGGCCGCCTGAGACCACACCGGCCTCGCGACTCTTGCGCTGCAGGGTGTCTTCAGCCGTAGTCGCCTTGGGTGGCATGGGGATTGGGTTTGGACTTGCCATCTCGCGTCTCCGCCTCGTAATTCGGTCGCGGTGCCCCGACTCCCAGCCGAGGCACCGCGCCAGTGATGCCGCTCTCCTTGCGCTAGGTCGTCCGTGTACCGGCGGCCCCGACGACCGTGGCCGCCGCTGACGCATTACCTGCAGCGAAGTGCCGCAGGCGCATGGGCTTCAGGACCACCAGTGCGAGGAACGCCGCGCTCAGATTGAACGCCATGAAGATGCCGAAGACCGCGTGCCAACCATGGGTCTTGGCGATCAGCGCTGCCACCGGGACCAGCAGCGCGCCTGCGCCCTTGGCGGTGTACAGCAGGCCCGCATTGGCGGCGGCGAATTTGGCGCCGAACGTATCGCCTTGGGTCGCCGGGAACAGGCTGAAGATCTCGCCGTAGACACCGAAGTACAGCGCAGTAATCAGCACGAATAGCACCGGGTTGCTGCCCGAGCGGCTGAGCGCAAAGAGTGCGATGGCGCCTATGGTGAAGGCGATGGCCATCGTGTTCTCACGTCCGATGCGATCCGAGATGAACCCGAAGGTGGGTCGGCCGATTCCATCGAAGATGCGGTTCAGGGCCAGCGCAAACGCCAGCGCGGGCATTACAAAGCCAAACAGCGCGACCGGAATCTTGTCGATTCCCCAGTCCTTGGCGATCGGGGCCATCGAGGCAGCCATGGTGAGCCCGCCGGCGGCAATCAGCACGAACATCAGGTACATGACGTAGAACACCGGGCTGCGCAGCACCTGCGCGGGCGTGTAGCCGATCGCCGTCTGGTTCGGTTTGACCTTAGCGGCCACGAGCTGCGGCGGCGCGACCAGTAAGCCCCAGGCCATCACAAACACGATAGCGCCCTGGAGCAGGCCGAAGAACCAGAAGGCGTGTTCGTAGCCTTGTGTGCTGATCATCTTGGAGATCGGCACGATGGTGAGCGCGGCGCCCGCACCGAACCCTGACGCGGTGATGCCTGCCGCAAGCCCGCGACGCCCGGGGAACCACTTGAGCGCGTTGCCCACGCAGGTCCCATAAACGGCGCCGGTACCGATGCCGCCGATGGCGGCCGCGACGTACAGGGTCGAAAGAGAGTCCGCACTCGAGTTCATCACCCAGGCGATCGCGACCAGGATGCCGCCGGCGATGACGACCCAGCGTGGCCCGAAGCGGTCAACCAGGTAACCTTCCACAGGAACGAGCCAGGTCTCGATCAGGACAAAGACGGTGAAGGCGACTTGGATCGCGGGGCGTCCCCAGTGGTACTTGGCATCGATGGGGTTGACGAACAACGTCCAGCCGTACTGCAGATTCGCAACGGCCGCCATGCAGATGACCCCGATGATCAGCTGCACCCATGGATTTGCCAGCACCGAATTTCCCGATCGTACGGAGTTCGCATTCGCATTCATGTGTTTCCCCCTCGATGTTTTTTACTGACTAAGCAGAGGACCGACTAACCCACTGACTAACCCGCGGAGTGACTGGCCAGAGGCGTGGCCCCGGCAGATGTGCAATGGCGAGCGATAGCGTGTACAGGTGCGACTCTGAACCGCACGGGCGCGGTCGGCTGAAAGGGGATGGCGGTCGGTACGTGACGCTTGGCAGGCCCGCGCGCGCGTGCGCCGACGCTGTGTATCCGAGAGCAGAAATAATGAGTGACGGTGACGTGTAAACCCACGCTTTGGAGGCAGCATGGACAGCGGGGGCGCGATTACGGCCGTGCCCACTGCAGAGTCGCGAAGACTCAGTCACCGCGAAACCCCCTCGACGAATTGCCTGCCGTCCGAACGCGTATTGATCCATCGGCCGCGTGCATCGCTGGTATACCATATATTTTCATATTTAATTTCGTCAAGACAGACGGGTCCTACGCATCGCAGTCCACGGGTTCGGACGGCTCATGACGGCCACAGCGCGCCATATTTATCCTTGCATCAATGCGTTATCGCACCAAATAGGGTCATGCAGGGCAGCCGGCATGGAACGAGAATGGGCAGGCGCGCCGGTTCATTCTTCCGATTTGGAATTGTTCCAATCGGTTGCGGTTGGCGTATACTTTCATATATCTAATACAGTAACCCTTAACACGAGATTTGGAGTATAATCCATTGTTTTTTCCGTACTTATTGTGTCTAGAATCTCCTCGTTCATCGGTGGCTCCGCTTTCTTATCCCGCCGGCGTTTGGTTGCCCTTCATGGAAATGCTTCCAACACACGGCATCCGGCGTCCGCGGCGAGTCGGGCAGGGACGGCCCACACGCAATGCGCGGCTGGATCCAGTGAGCCATCCCTCGCGGGCGGGTGCTGTCCTGATGGCCCAATACATCCCGTCGGCCGGGAGCGCGCGATGAGTGTCGCCGTGAAGCGCCTGCAACGCGCGACACGAGCGACGCCGCTGGCACTTGGTCCGCTGAACGCGACCAGTCTGCGCAGCCAGGTCTACACGCTGCTCAAGGCGGCGATTGCCGACACGGACATTTACAACCCGGATCAGGAACTGCGCCTGGATGAACGACAACTGATCACGGCTCTCGGGGTCAGCCGTACTCCCATCCGGGAAGCGCTGTCACTGCTTGAGCAGGAAGGGTTCATTCGCACCATGCCGCGCCGCGGCATCTACATCGTTCGCAAGTCAAAGCGCGAGATCATCGAGATGATCCAGATGTGGGCGGCGCTGGAGTCGATGGCGGCGCGACTTGCGACGCTGCACGCACCGGACGATGAGATCGCGAAGCTGCGCCATCTGTTCGATGAGTTCCTGAACTCGCCGCCATCTGAGCACCTGAACGAATATTCCGACGTCAACATCGCGTTTCACACGGAGGTGATCCGCCTTGGAGGCTCCCAGGCCATCATCGATGCGACGCGGAATCTGCTCGTTCACGTGCGCGCGATTCGTCGTGCCACGATCGGGCAAAACGATCGCGCGTCCCGATCGATCGTCGAACATCTTAGGATCACCGAAGCCTTGGAGCGGCGTGACACGGAACTGGCAGAGCGCCTGGCGCGTCAGCACACGCTTGACCTTGCCGCACACGTGGACGGCACCTGCGACTTCCTCGGCTAGCACGCGAGGGCGCGTCTTGTGGCGGTTGACACGCCGCGCGGTTCCTAGCGGGAACGGGCAGTACCCCACTGACCGAGCGTGGTTGCCGGGCCCTTGTCGACGGCCCCGAGATAGAGGGGCCGTTCAGCGCTTGGCGCGGCAGCATCGAACGCGCTCGGCGCGATAATCCTCAGGGCGGCCTCGATGTCCGGATGGGTGAGTGCTTCCCGCAGCCCCGCGTGATCGACGAGGAGCGGCCGGCCGGAACTCATGCGCAGGTAGATGCGCCCCGTCGGCTGATCTGCAAAGTTGACTTCGCGAAATTGTTCGACACAGCGTTTTAGAAACCCGACATTGCGCTCGGGCGCGAGCCAGCTTCGATCCGCATAGAGAGACTCGGGCGTATGCGCGTCGACGTTCACGCGCGTGAAGCGCTCGATGTTCAGCATGCCCGTGACGTCCAGCACGTTGAACGTGTGGTTGGTGCCGAAAGCTACGTCCCGCGGGAGTTCCCCGAATTGCACGTCATTGTCCAGGAATTCGAAATGGATCTGCTTATCGGTGCGCCGCACCCAGGTAAAAAACAGCGCGGGCAACCCGGCGTACGCTTCCACACTGTGCGCGAGCGTATCGTCGACCGCCTTGTAGCGGCCCACCTGCAGGCCGCGGCGCCACGCGCGCTCGACGAGCAGTTCCGGCGGCGTGATCATGAAGAACAGATACACCGTATGCCCAAAACGTGTCAGCAGATTGCTGCCGGCCTCGTCCGAATTCGGCGCAAAACTGTCAAAACGGAACCTGTCGATCAGCAGGTGGGACATGTCGCCGCGCTCGTGTTTGCGGGCCATGTAGCCGTCAAGTTTGTGGTCGATGATCTGCAACTCGTCCGCCGTGAAGGCGCCGGCGTACTTGTACGCCGGGCCGAGGGAACCGTAGTCGAGTAGCTGCTTGCGCCAGATGTCCGGGCTGATCAAGGCGAAGTCGCTCCACTGCACCCCGATGTTCCCGGCAAGGCGCCGCTGCAGGGGCCGCAGGGTGCTCTTCCCGGACGCCGATGGTCCCTTGGTGTTGATGACTATCGGCCGTTCCTGACGGGGCAGGAGCCGGTATCCCTCGCGCTGCGCGGCTTGTCGCAGAATGGGATCAATGAAGTCGCCGAGAGTGGCACTGCCATAGCTGTTACACGCAAGGTTCGTCGCGAGTGACTCAATCAGGTCGCGCGTGCCCCACGCGCCGCCGTGTGTGACAAAGAGCGCCGACAACACGCGTGCGAGGGACCGATGGGCGGCCGCTTGCAGCGGGTCCGCGGAGGTGCTCGCCGCCTGCTCGCACGCCGCGATGTGTGACAGGTCCCAGTCCAGACGAGCGACGGAGGGCGGCGGCTCGCTGCGGCGAGGAGAAAGCAGGCGAGACAGGACCGAGCGCGCGCGGGACGCTCGCACACCTGGTGACCCGGCGGTGGCGAATGCGGCATGGATTGCTGGTGCGAGTCTGCTACGCGTCCGCTCGAAGGCCGCCGTGATCGCCGGCATTTCCGCTTCGAGATAGCGCCTGATGAGGAGACTCGTGATCTCTCGGAAGTTGATCCCAAGGTCTTCGATTCGCGAGCCATCCGGTACCGAGAAGTCGGCAGTGACCCGGATCAGCACTTCATGTAGCACCAGGCGCTGCGGTCGAAAGGCGACCAGCTCGGTCGCGGGCAGGCCCGTGAGCAGCTGCAGCTCGGTGGCCGCCGCCAGACTCGTGAAGACGTTCTCAGGTCGAAAGACCGTGCACAGATGATGCAGCTCAGCGGGCAGCTGCGAAAGGATTCCCGGGTTCCAGGGATCGCCCGCAGCAACGGGCATGTCGGCGCCGCTAGTCATGGCGGTAGGGTCCATTAGAGATTCTATCCCGAGGCTCGAGACGCGCCGCGCCTGCCGCGCGGACCCCGCCCGCGGGCCGAGCTCTGATTTCCCATGATAGTCCCATGTAAAAAGCCTGTACTAAATCAGAATTAGCCGGGCCCTGGCGGTACGGATGCAGCGCGGACCAGCGCGCGCTGCGGCAGACTAGCGCCCGTGGGCCGACAGAAGGCGCGAGCCCGTTCGCGGCAAAGGGAGAGTTTCAGTGCAGAGTATTCCGTCCCAGGCGCGCGTGGTCATCATCGGCGGCGGCGTGGTCGGGTGCAGCGTGGCCTACCATCTGGCCAAGCGCGGTTGCACGGACGTGCTGCTCCTCGAGCGCAAGCGCCTGACCTGCGGCACGACGTGGCACGCAGCGGGCCTGGTGGGACAGCTGCGCGCGACGCACAACCTCACGCGCCTGGCGCAATACACGACGCAGCTCTACGAGGGCCTCGAACGCGAGACCGGGCAGGCGACCGGATTCAAGCAGGTCGGCTCGATCGCGGTGGCGGCGAGCGAGGCGCGCTTCGAGGAGCTCCGGCGCGGTGCCTCGATGGCGCGCTGCTTCGGGCTCGAGGTCGAGCTGCTGTCGCCGGGGCAGGCGCGGGAGCGCTGGCCCTTGCTGTCGACCGAGGGTCTGGTGGGTGCGGTGTTCCTGCCGAAGGACGGGCGGACCAACCCGGTCGACACCACTCAGGCGCTCGCCCGCGGCGCGCGCAGTGCCGGCGTGCGCATCATCGAGGATCTTAAGGTGACCGCGATCCGCACGGCGGCCGGCCGGGTCACCGGCGTCGCCACCGCGCAGGGCGAGATCCGTGCCGAGGTGGTG
Source organism: uncultured Pseudomonadota bacterium (assembly GCA_963806375.1). Classification (GTDB taxonomy): domain Bacteria; phylum Pseudomonadota; class Gammaproteobacteria; order Steroidobacterales; family Steroidobacteraceae; genus 13-2-20CM-66-19. Next base: position 701,360 of record CAWDXW010000001.1, on the reverse strand, counting down.
GTGAACTGCGCCGGTATGTGGGCGCGCGAGGTCGGCGGCTGGGCCGGCGTGAGCGTGCCGCTGCACGCCGCCGAGCACTTCTACATCGTCACCGAGCCGCTTCCCGGGCTCGCGGCGGATGTACCGATTCTGCGCGACGCGGATGCCTGCTCGTACTTCAAGGAGGACACCGGCAAGCTCCTGGTGGGCTGGTTCGAGCCGCGGGCAAAGCCCTGGGGCGAGGCGGGGATCCCGGAGAACTTCGCCTTCGACCAGCTGCCGGCGGATCTGGCTCACATTGAGCCCCTGTTTGCCGCGGCGATGCGCCGGGTCCCCGCGCTCGAGAGCGCCGGCGTGCAGGTGTTTTTCAACGGCCCGGAGAGCTTCACCCCCGATGATCGCTACATTCTCGGGGAGGCGCCCGAGGCCGCCGGACTGTTCGTGGCGGCCGGCTTCAACTCGATCGGCATCCAGTCGGCCGGGGGCGCCGGAAAGGTGCTCGCCGACTGGATCATGGACGGGCACCCGCCCGCTGACCTCTGGGACGTCGACATCCGTCGCTTCGTCCCCTTTCAGCGCAACCGGCGCTACCTGCGCGACCGTACCGTCGAAACACTCGGCCTGCTGTACGACATGCACTGGCCGTTTCGGCAAGCTGGAAACGGCCCGCGGCGTGCGCAAGTCCGTGCTGCACGATCGTCTTGCGGCCGCGGGCGCCTGCTTCGGTGAGGTGGCCGGCTTTGAGCGCGCCAACTGGTTTGCCACGCCCGGCAGTACGCCGCGCTACGAGTACAGCTACGGCCGGCAGAACTGGTTCGAGCGCTCCGCCGCCGAGCACGAGGCGGTGCGCAAGCGGGTGGGACTGTTCGACCAGTCCTCGTTCGCCAAGTTCGTGCTACAGGGACGCGATGCGCTGCGCGTGCTCTCCCGGGTGTGTGCCAACGAAGTCGACGTGCCCGTGGGCCGGGTGGTGTATACGCAGTGGCTGAATGAACGCGGCGGCATCGAGGCCGATGTCACCGTGACCCGGGAGGCCGCGGACGCCTACTTCATTGTCACCTCCGGTGCGACGCAGGTGCGCGATTTTAACTGGCTGACCCGCCGTATCCCGGACGCCGCCCATGCATTCGCGTCCGACGTTTCCTCGGCCTACGCGGTGCTCGGGCTCATGGGACCGCACAGCCGCGCGCTGCTGGCCACGCTGACGGACGCGGACCTCGCTAGCGCCGCCTTTCCCTTCGGCACCTCGCGATGGATTGACCTGGGTTATGCGCGGGTGCGGGCCAGCCGCATCACTTACGTGGGGGAGCTGGGGTACGAGCTCTACATCCCCACCGAGTTCGCGCAGCACGTGTACGACGTGATCGTCGACGCCGGCGCGGCGTTCGGGCTGCAGCTGGCGGGCTATCACGCCATGAACAGCCTGCGCATGGAAAAGGCCTACCGGCATTGGGGGCATGACATCGGCGATGAGGACACCCCGCTCGAGGCCGGACTGCAGTTTGCGGTGGCCTGGGACAAGCCCGGCGGCTGCGTGGGACTGGAAGCGCTGCGCCGTCAGCGCGCCGCGGGCATCCGACGGCGGCTGGTCGCGATTGCTCTCGAAACGAGCGAGCGGCTCCTGTATCACAACGAACCGATCTGGCGCGACGGGCACCTCGTCGGCCGGGTGTGCTCGGGGATGTTCGGCCACAGCCTGGGAGCGAGCCTGGGACTGGGCTACCTCGCCAATGACGGAGCCGCGGTCACGGCCGAGTGGATCACCGCGGGACGCTACGAGGTGGAAGTCGCCGCCGAGCGCATGCCGGCGCGGGTGTCACTGCGAGCGTTCTACGATCCGGCGGGCACCCGGGTCAGGCAGTAGGGGATGCCACCGCGCGGGCGGGCGAACGAGGCAGTATGAGTGCAGCCCTGCAAGGTCACGCGCGGGTGGTCGTCATCGGGGGCGGCGTGGTCGGGTGCAGCGCGCTCTACCACCTCACGCGCCTCGGCTGGACCGACGTGGTCCTGATCGAGCGCGACGAGCTCACCGCGGGTTCCACCTGGCACGCGGCGGGCAACTGTCCGAACTTCTCCACCGCCTGGAGCATTCTCCGGCTGCAGCGCTATTCGACCGCGCTGTACGCACGTCTTGCGCAGGAAGTCGCATACGACATCAGCTATCACCAGACCGGGAGCCTGCGCCTGGCGCATAGCGCCGACCGGGTGGACGAGTTCCGGCACGTGATCGCGCAGGCGCGCGCCCAGGGGATCGAGTTCGAGCTGCTGTCGCCGCCGGAGATCCAGGCGCGCCATCCGTTTCTCGAGCTCGACGGCATCCGTGCCGCGCTGTGGGATCCGGGCGACGGCGACATCGATCCGGCGCAGCTAACGCAGGCGCTCGCCAAGGGGGCGCGCGAGCGTGGCGCCACGATTCACCGCCACACCCGCCTGCTCGGCATCCGGGCGCTGTCCCACGGCGGCTGGGGGCTCGAGACCTCCGGCGGGGTGATCGAGGCCGAATACGTGATCAATGCCGCGGGCTACCGCGGCGGTGAGGTCGCCGCCATGATCGGGGAGTACCTGCCGATCATCACGCTCTCGCACCAGTATCTGGTGACCGAGGAGATCCCGGCGCTGGTGGCCCGCGGGGCGGCACGGCTGCCGCTGGTCCGCGATCCGGATGTCAGCTACTACCTGCGCCAGGAGCGTCACGGCCTGCTGTTGGGTCCCTATGAATCGCCCGGGTGCGCGCACTGGGTCGATGGTCTGCCGGCGGACTTTGCGCACCAGTTGTTCGCCGACGATCTCGGGCGCATCGAGGCGTACATCGAAGCGGCCTGCGCGCGTGTGCCCCTGCTGGGCTCGGTCGGCGTGCGCCGGGTCATCAATGGCCCGATCCCCTATGCACCGGACGGTAATCCCCTCATCGGACCGGCCGCCGGCGCGGCGAACTTCTTCCACTGCTGCGCCTTCACCTTCGGCATCGTCCAGGCCGGGGGGGCGGGGCGGATCATCGCGGAATGGGTCGTGAGCGGGCAGCCGCAGTGGGACGTGTGGGCGCTCGATACGCGGCGTTATCTGCCTTTCGCAGACAAGACCTACGCGCTCGCGAAAGCGCTGGAGACCTACCAGCACGAGTACGCGGTGAGCTACCCGCAGGAGGAGCGCACGGCGGGCCGGCCGACCAAGACCTCGCCCCTGCATGAGCGGCTGCAGGCGGCCGGGGCGGTGTTCGGGGCGCGTGGCGGCTGGGAGCGCGCCGTGTACTTCCGCCGCCCCGAGGATGCGCACGGGCCGGACAGCTCGTTTCGTCGCCCGCATTGGTACCGTGCGGTCGCGCGCGAGTGCGCCGCGGTGGCCGACCGCGTCGCGCTGCTCGACCTGCCCGGGTTCGCGAAATTCGAGATTGCCGGCAGCGGGGCGGCGACCTGGCTCGATCACCTGATCGCCGGCCCGCTGCCGCGCGCAGGCCGCGTGGCGCTCGGTTACCTGTGCTCGACGCGCGGTGGCATAGTGACCGAGCTGACGGTGACGCATCTGCCGGGCGGGCGGTTCTGGCTGATCGGCGCCGCGGCGGGCGAGCGTCACGACGAGGAGTGGCTGCGCCAGCACCTCACGCAACGCCATGGGCCGGTCAGCATCACCAACCGGACGGCGCAGTTCGGCACGCTCGTCGTCGTCGGTCCGCGCTCGCGCGAATTGCTGCGCCGTCTCACAAAAGCAGACCTCTCGAATGAGGCCTTCCCCTGGCTCACGGCGCGCCGCATGGCGTGCGGCAGTGCGCCGGCCATGGCCGCGCGCGTCAACTACGTCGGCGAGCTCGGATGGGAACTGCACCTGCCGAATGAGGACCTGCCGGCGGTACACGCGCTGCTGATGGACGCGGGCGGCGAATTCGGGCTGGCGAACTTCGGCCTGTATGCCATGGAGAGCCTGCGCCTGGAGAAATGCTACCGCGCCTGGAAGGCCGACCTGACGAGCGAATACACGCCCCTGATGGCCTCCCTAGAGCGCTTCGTGCGCCTGGACAAGACGGCGGATTTCATCGGTCGCGACGCCCTGCGCCGGGAAGCTCAGGCGGGTCCGCGGGAGCGCTTCGTGCCGCTGCTCGTGGAGGCCGAGGGCGCCGACGCGTCTGCGGTATCGGTGCTCTACCACGACAACGACGTTGCCGGCCTGGTCACCTCGGGCGGCTACGGCCATCGCATCAGGCGCAGCATCGCCCTGGGCTACGTGCGCCGGGATCTGGCCGCAGCCGGCACCGAGCTTCAGATCGAGATCCTCGGGGTGCGTCGCCGGGCCGTCGTGGCCCGTGAGCCGTTGTACGACCCGCAGAACCTGCGACTGCGCTCCTGAGGCTCCGGGGCCCGCGGCGTCAGGAGCTGACCCGACGGGCGCCGCGCGCCAGGGCCGTCACCGTGGCAAAGAGCTCGCTGGCATCGACCGGCTTGGCCAGGTGCACCGTGTAGCCCGCGAGCAGGGCATTGCCGCGATCCTCGGCGCGCGCCAGCGCCGTCAGTGCGGCGGCTGGTATCGGATTGCCGCTCGCCCGCACGGCGCGGATGAACTCGTACCCGTCCTGTCCGGGCATGCCGATGTCGCTGAGCAGGACGTCGAAGGCCCCGGTGCGCAGCAGCTCGAGCGCCGCAGGGCCCGAGCTGGCGGTCGCCACGCGCGCGGAGGCGGTGCGCAGCAGGCGCGCCAGGCCCTCCAGCGCGTCGGGCTGATCGTCCACCAGCAGCACCGCGATTCCCTTGAGATCCTCTGTCTCCGGCGGGCTGGTAGAGCGCGCCGGGGGGCCTTCACGCAGCGCCGGTGCCTGCACGGGGCTCACGGGCAGCTCGACTTCGAAACTCGCGCCGCGATCGAGTCCGGCGCTCATGGCGTTGATGCGGCCCCCGTGCAGCTCCACGATCTGCCGGGCGATCGATAGCCCGAGACCCAGGCCGCCGTACTCCCGGGAATGTGAGCTGTCCGCCTGGCGGAAGCGCTCAAAAACATAGGGCAGGAACTCCGGCGCCACGCCTTTACCGGTATCGCTCACCGTGATCTTCGCGTACGAGCCCACCCGGGCGACGGCCACTTTCACCCGGCCTCCCTTGGGCGTGAACTTGATCGCATTGGACAGCAGGTTCCACAGAACCTGCTGCAGGCGGCTCGGGTCGCCGCGCACCGCGCCGGCCATCGGCTCAATGACGCGAGAGATACCGATCTCCTTGGCGTCGGCTGCCGGCAGCACCGAGGTGACCGCCGCATTGACGATTTCACCCACGTCGACCGGCTGCACCTCCAGACGCACCTTGCCGCTGTCGATGCGGCTCATGTCGAGCAGGTCCGAGATCATCTGGCTCTGCGCGCGCGCGTTCTGATGGATCACCTCCGCGGCGCGCCGCACGTGTTCGGGCTCGTCGGCCTTGAGCTTCAGCACGTGCGCCCAGATGAGCACCGTGGACAGCGGCGTGCGCAGCTCATGGGACAGCGTCGCCAGGAACTCCTGCTTGGCGAAGTTGGCGCGCTCGGCGTCCTTGCGCGCCTCGCGCTCCCGCTCCAGCAGCTCCCGGCGCTCCTTCTCGACCTCCTTGCGGTCGCTGATGTCGATGATGTTGCCGACCAGGCGCTGCAGCGCCCCGTCGGCGCTGCGGACCGAGATGCAGTTGTCCCAGATCCATACGTAGCGGTCGTCGGCCGCGCGCACACGATACTCCGCGCTCGTACCGGATTCGCCGCGGTCGATGGCGTCCGCCATCCCACCCCAGGCCTCGGTATCCTCCGGGTGGATGCGCGTGCGCCACCAGTCCATGCCGGAGCCATCTTCCGCGGGAAAGCCGAGCACGTTGCGGAAGCGCTCACTGCGCACGACGCGATTCTGCGCTGGCCAGTACTCGTAGATGTAGCCACGCAGGGCACGGGTGGCGAGGCGGAAACGCTCCTCGCTTTCCCGCAGCAGCTTCTCGGTTTCACGCCGGGCGGCGATTTCCTGCTGCAGGTGGCGGTTCGAGTCCTGCAGCTCCCGCGTGCGGGAGTCCACCTCGCGCTGTAATTGTCCGGGAGTCCGTAAGGACATGGCCTTGGGGGCAACGAACACGAGCATCGCGGCGGTGGTTGCCGAGGCGGCCGCCGTCAGGAGCTTGACGACCCCGTCGAGCCGGTAGTCCGGATTCCACACGGTCCAGATGCCCAGCACGTGCGTCGCCCCGCACAGAAGGATGAACGCCGCGAAGAGCAGGGCGACACCGGCCAGCGGCAGGTCATGCCGGCGCTTGCGCACGAAGTAATAAAGAATGGCGGGGATCGTGAAGTAGGAAAGTGCGATCAGCGCGTCCGAGCTGACGTTCAGCCACAGGACCGCGGGCTGCCACAGGTAGCAGTGGCCGTGCGGCATATAGCCGCGCGAATCAAACAGCCAGTCAAAGATGCTCCCCATCGTGCCCCCGCTCGCTGTCAGTCAAGGGTGCGAGCCTCACATAAATGCTCAGCACAGCCAATTGCGGTCGGGGAGAGATAAATAAGGAGGTGCTGCTGCGGGTCAACACGGCCGCTCTGACTGCTCCGCTTGCGATAGCGCTCGCGCGACGGCCGGCTCAGCTATGCGCAGGCCGTGTCCGCATCGTCTGACTCGTGATCCGCCTTTCAGCCGGCGACGGGACAGCCGACCTGAGCCTGCCCGAACCGGGAGCCGGGCTCTATGTTCCTCCCTCCTGAACCCTAAAGTGAGGAGTAGATGATGAACAACGATCGCATCGAGGGTGCGTGGCATGAGATCAAGGGCAAGGTGAAGCAGCAGTGGGGCAAGCTCACTGATGACGATCTGCGTCAGCTCGAGGGCAACGGCGAGCAGCTGGCCGGCAAACTGCAGCAGCGTTACGGCCTGGCCCGGGACGAGGCCGAGCGCCAAGCCAAGGACTTCCGCAAGCGCAATAACTGGAACTAAAGCACGCCGGGCACTGCGGGTCAGGGAAACTCTGGCCCGCAGCTCCGCGGGCCTCCGGCAACCGACGAAAGCCTTAATCCCGGGGCGCTTGCTTCATCGCGGCCAGCAGTTCTCCGGCACCCGCCCCCCAGCGCGAGACGACCTGCAGTGCGTGCGTAAAGGGGACGTCCACGGGATGGACCCGATCCGGGCTGAGGATGTAGATGGTGCCCGCCAGGGGTGTCGGGGAGGAGGGAACGAACACGGTAAAACCGTCGCTCAGGCGCTCAATGATGAACGCCGGCACCAGGGCGTCTTCAAGTTCCACCAGGGCGGGTTTCCAGGAGTCGTCCTTAGTCTGACCCGCCAACTGTTGCGTGAGACCCCGGATGACTGCGTAGCCAGGGATGCGTTGAAACAACGAGCGATCACACCTTTCCCAGATCCGTCGACCCGGCGGTGTGCGGACAAGTAGGCCCAGCACGAAGCACACGGCCAGAATGAGCAGCAGCGACAACAGGTACTCCGCAGGCAGCCAGTCGGGGATGAGCTTTGCGATCGGCGCCATGACGCCGCGGAGCGAATTCATGGCTTTGAGCAGCAAGAGCAGGCACAGGTACAGCGGCGCGATGATGAGAAGCCCGGTCCCCAGCCGGCTGAGGAAGAAATTGGCACTCTTCTTCATGACTTGACGCAGCCTCGGGCGATACGCGAGACCTTGTTGCGTCCCGCTTGCGCGGGAGGCTAACTCTTCAGCGAGACTGACGCTATGATTTCGCGGGAGCGACTCAAGATCGGTTTTTTGCTGCCGAATACCGGCTGCCGCTGAACGCAGATGAAATCTCCGGTGGAGTGCTGGGGGATTCAGTTCGCTCACGCGTGCGCCCGCGGCAGACTCCAATCGATCGCTCAGGAAGGTTCAACTCATGCTCCATGGGGCTGATGTCACGATTTACCACAACCCCGCGTGCGGTACGTCCCGGAATACGCTGGCGCTCATTCGTAACGCCGGCGTCGAACCTACCGTGATCGAATACCTGAAGACGCCCCCGGACCGCGCAACGCTCATCGAGCTGCTGCGGCGCATGGGGCTGCGGCCGCGTGAGCTGCTGAGACAAAAGGGTACGCCCTATGCGGAACTGGGGCTTGCGGCAGAGCACTGGACGGACGGGGAACTGGTCGAGCAGATGCTGAAGCACCCCATTCTCATCAACCGGCCCATCGTCGTCACGCCTCGGGGTGTACGGTTGTGCCGACCCTCAGAGGTGGTGCTTGAAATCCTCGAACTCCCCCAGAAAGGTGCCTTCACCAAGGAAGACGGGGAGAAAGTCATCGACGAGCAAGGGCAGCGACTGCGCCATCGTGAGGACTGAAGCGGCGTGCTCTGGCGGTACGCCTCGCTAGTAGACCGGGGGAGTCGAAGACTCTCGAGGGTGTTCTCCGGAACGCCGGTGTGAATGACCGTCGGGTAACCTTGCCTGCGCCAGCGGACACTGCGTCGCAACAGCAGATCTCGGGAAAATCGGATGGCAAACTCCTTGTCTCCCCGACATTTTGCAGGCTTGACGCGAAACACCTTCCTGCTGGCGTTTTCAAGCCTGTTCGCCGATATCTCGACCGAGATGCTGTACCCGGTGCTGCCGGTGTTCCTGGTGCAGACACTGAAGGCGAGCGGGAGCATCGTCGGCCTGGTCGATGGTTTTGCGCAGGCGACACAAAATATTGTGCAAGGCTTCTCGGGGGCACTCTCGGACAGGCTGCGCAGACGCAAGCCCCTGGCGTTGCTCGGCTACGCCATGGCGGCGCTTGCCAAGCCGCTGATGGGCACGGCGACGATCTGGCAGGGGTTGTTCGCGGCGCGATTGCTCGACCGACTGGGCGCCGGTACCCGATCTGCGCCGCGCGATGCGCTCATCGCCTCGTCGGTCGAAGCTGCCAACCGGGGCAGAGCGTTTGGACTTGAGGGACTTGGGGATAATGCCGGGGCGTGCCTGGGTCCGCTGCTCGCGGTCGTGCTGTTGTATTCGCTGCACGTAGGTCTGCGCAGCATCTTTTACCTGGCCGTGCTACCGGGCTTGCTGGCTTTTGCCATGGTGGCGTTGGTGAAGGAGCACCCGGCATCGGTGTCCTCGAGGGCCCGCATCGACATCAGCTTGCGCCAGTTCCCCACTGGGTACTGGAAGTACCTCCTGGTCACGGCCCTGTTTGGCCTCGGTAATTCCAGCAACGCGTTTCTCATCATGCGGACCCAGGAAGTGGGGGCGTCACTGGAGCACACCATCCTGATCTACGCGGCCTTCAATCTGATGGCGGCGCTCGTTTCCTATCCGGCAGGTTCGCTTTCGGACACCTGGGGAAGGAAGAACGTTCTGCTCGTCTCGTTTATCACCTTCTTTATGGCTTATCTGGGCTTCGCGCTCACCCGCAACGTGACCTTGATCGCGACCATGTTTGCGGTCTACGGCCTGTTTCAGGGAGGCTTCCGCGCGGTCGGCAAGGCGTTCGCCGCCGATTTCGTACCTGAACCACTGCGCGCCAGCGGTGTCGGCTGGTACAGCACGACCGTGGGCTTACTGCAACTGGTCTCCAGTCTCATTGCGGGTGTGCTCTGGGACCGGGTGAGCCATGCGGCCGTGTTCTACTACGGCGCCGCCCTCGCGGTCGTGGGTTGCATCGCCTTGGTCGTGGTCATTCCCGGCAAGCAGGCCAACGTAATCCAGGAGGTTCGACCGGGGTGAGCTCGGATGCCTGCGGGCGCTGAAGCTTGCGCCAATCCCTGATGCAAGGGGCGGAGCCGCAGCCGGGGACGCCGGCGCTTCGAACACGAAAACACGATCGCCGCATATGGGCCTAAGGTCCAACGGTCAGGGGCGCGGGAAGGGAGTAAAAAGCTCGCTCGCGTGCCTGCGGACGTTGCGGGCGGCCTTGGACGGCGACGGTGGCCGCAATGACGGTGCGGGCGCGACGCCGGAGCCGGAACTCATCAGTTAAGGGGAAAAGCTGTGAATAGTCGATTTTCTTCTAGGTGGATGTCGCTGCTTGCGATGTCCATGTTACTTCCCGCCCTTGCGTTCGCGCAGTCCGGCGGTAAGAAGCCCAATATCGTGGTCATCATGGGTGATGACATCGGTATGTGGAACATCGGTGCTTATCACCGCGGCATGATGGCTGGTAAGACCCCCAACCTGGATAAGCTCGCCAAAGAAGGCATGCTGTTCACGGACTATTACGCCGAGGCGAGTTGCACGGCGGGGCGCGCGAACTTCATCACCGGCGAGCTGCCGATCCGCACGGGCATGACCACGGTCGGCCAGGCCGGTGCCAAGATCGGCATCCCGGCCGAAGCGAGCACCATTGCCACGGCGCTGAAGGTGCAAGGCTACGCCACGGGTCAATTCGGCAAGAACCACCTCGGGGATCGCAACGAGTTCCTGCCAACGGTGCACGGGTTCGATGAGTTCTTTGGTTATCTATACCACCTCGATGCAATGGAAGACCCGGCGCATCCCAACTACCCGCAGAACCTCCTGAACGTCGTCGGTCCGCGCAACATGGTCCACAGCTGGGCGACGAACGTGGATGATGCGACGGAAATGCCGCGCTGGGGCAAGGTCGGCAAGCAGAAGATCGAAGACGCTGGCCCTCTATACCCCAAGCGCATGGAGACCGTGGATGACGAGATCCGCGACCTCGCCCTCAATTTCATGGACAAGGCCAAGAGGGACGGCAAGCCGTTCTTCGTGTGGCTCAATCCGACGCGCATGCACATCGTGACGCACCTGTCGCCGAAGTATGAGGCGCTGCGCACCGCTGAGAATGGCTGGTCGGAAGAAGAAGCCGGCATGGCGCAGCTCGACGATGACGTCGGCCTGGTCATGAAGAAGCTCAAGGACATGGGCGAGGATGACAACACCATCGTCGTGTTCACGACCGACAACGGCACCGAGGTGTTCACCTGGCCGGATGGCGGTCAGACGCCGTTTGCGCAGTCCAAGGGCACCGTGCTTGAGGGCGGCTTCCGCGTGCCGGCGATCCTGCGGTGGCCGGGTCACGTGCCCGCTGACTCGGTCCAGAACGGCATCTTCTCCGGCATGGACTGGTACCCCACGTTCCTGGATGCCGCCGGGAATCCCAACATCACCGAGCAGCTGCTCAAGGGCGTAAAGCTCGGCGACCGGACCTACAGGAACCATCTGGACGGCTACGACCAGATGGCGGCGATCACCGGCAAGGGTCCCTCTGCGCGTCACGAGATCTTCTATCTCGGGGAAAGCACCGTCGGGGCAGTGCGTATCGATGACTACAAGTTCCGCTTCATCGATCAGCCCGACGGCTGGCTGGGTGAGAAGACCCATCCGGACGTCCCCTACATCACCAACCTGCGCCTGGATCCGTTCGAGCGGACCGGCTGGCCAAGCAATGGCACGAAGGACGGTGCCCAGCAGTACTTCGACTGGTTCAAGTACCAGTTCTGGCGCTTCGTGTTCGTCCAGCAAATCGTGGCGAAGGAGATCCAGACCTTCATCGAATACCCACCGATGCAGCGCGGCGCCAGCTTCAACCTCGACGCCGTCAAGGCAGAGATGGCTAAGCGCATGGCTGAGGCGGAGCAGGCGAGCAAGGGCCCCAGCAACTAAGGGGAACTTCCAGGGCGGGCGGCTCGCGAGAGCCGCCCGCCTTTTGCTTGTGGAGTACGGAGTGCTCATTCCTTCACAGATTAACCCGCGATGACGCTGACGACTTTTCAATGGAGCGTCTGTGCGGTTGTTCTACCGGCTCTGCTGAGCGGGTGCGCGCTTCAGGACAAGAAGACCGAGCAGAAGATCGAGAGCGCGCATTACAGTTGCGCCACGGCCGACGGTGAACTTCGGGTGCTCAAGAGCGAGAAGGAGACTACCGCTCAGCGAATCAGCGCGGGCGTGCGCTCGATAATTCCCATTACGCTGGTCGTCGGCCTCGTGACCGCCACCGCCGGCGTGAAGTACCGGATTGCAATCGGCGAATACAACAAGATGATCGACAGTAAGATCGCCGAGATAAAGCAGATGTGCCCGGGTGCGACGGCGGACGCTGCCTAGCCCCATCTCTTTTTTGATCAGCCGCGGTGGACGGAACCCGGCGAAGGTCCTGTCCGCTTCGGCCCACTCAAGGCATTGCACGCAGCGATCGCGGGTCAGGTACACTGCGGCCGAATCTGCGTGCGGCTCTACGCGGGCACAGCCACGCGGGTCGTCATCCCGCGTGCTCGGCCCCCGGGGAGCGCGGCTCGAGTCTCACCCTGGCCGCACTTTCGCTGAACTCGTCGCGCGGGTCGGCTCCCAGAAGAAGCTTCATGCTCGTCCACAGGCTCGCCTCGTTGGACCAGATCTCGGCCTCTTCGGGTTCGAGGTGCAGCAGTGCCAGATTGGGGTCGTTCTTGCCAGCGGGGTACCAGGCCGCCACGAAGGAACTCCACAATCGTTCGATCACGGCGCGATCCGGATCGAGGATCAGCCGGCCGTGCACGGTTGCAAAGAGATCGCGGCTTTTCGCGAGGTAGATCGCCGTGGCACGCGGGTCAGGGAAAGGTTGCGGACCATGGCATTGTCCTTCGAGCTGAAAAACCAGATCGGGGGCCGCCCCTCGAGAACGCGCGCGGTCATCGGGCGCGGCGGTGCGGCCTGAGCGTGAGCCAGACCTACCATCATGAGCCCGTGAGATCCCAGCGAATTCCAGAATTTCGAAGTCAGATCGCTCGAGTTCATGAGGTGCGCTTCCTTGCGGCTACTTCTGACGTTCGCAAAAGGACGCTACGCACCGGAGGCAAGTGGGTCTGTCGGACGCCGCCCAATTGGTTCGCTACTGCGCGTGCACCCCTGGCACGCGCATTGCGGCCTTGACCCCGGTCCCTCGCCAGACAAACCTGATCGGGCGCGCGGTCGGTGTGGCCGGCTCAGCGCCCGTTCCCGGCCGAAATGCCACGCGATGCCGGTTTTGCCTTGTCCTTGACCATGAACACCAGGATCTTGGCGGGTTCTGTCCGGCTCGCATTGGCGGATACCAGATGGATGTCATCGGGCCCTTCGTAGAACGTCTGGCCTACCCGCAAGGTGACCGGGGCCTGACCCTGCACCTGCATCGTCACTTCTCCCTCAAGGACGTAGACGAATACCTGTGCATCGTGCCGGTGCGGTAAGGAGGCCGCTCCAGCCGCGTAGGTCACCGTGATCATCAGTGCTTCCTTGCCCGGAGCGCCGACCAGATCCTGCGTCATCAGCCCGGTGACCTGTACCGCGGACGGCGCGTCGGTGGCGAAGCACAGAAAGGGGCACAGCAGCAGTAATGCGGCCGCGGATACTCTGCTGCTGCCACGCGGATTTCGTGCGGGCCTGAGGCTCGAGGGGGAAACGAGGCACATGAGACGCTTGCAGGGTTCGGTTCTCATCATTCTCCCTCGCGGTGGTCAGTCTCCGAGGAGCGTGGCAACCAAGGACACGAGCGGCTGCCTGCAGGTGGCTTGGCTCTGCGCCGCCTCGGCAGCGGCCCGTACTTACGGATCACGGCGGCCCCAGCACCAGCGATGGCCTAATTCCGGGTTCCGTTGTAGATCTTCGTCCTGATCTTGGCACATTTGACACTCCGGAGAGTCGATCCGGAGTGCCGTCAAAGATGCGAAGAAGCACGGCCAGAGTACCCGTGGTGCGCCGTTTCATTTCCTGCTCCGGTATCGTAAATTGGACCGACGTTGTTGCGAAGTACGCGATTCGGATGTATCCGTACCCACCGGCCCACGGTGAATGCGAGAACTGATCGTGAGTCAATCGTCGCGCGGACGCTAAGTTGCGGGGCTGGGTGAAAGCCTCAGATCCAGGCTCGTCGCCGCCGCTGTTGCGGCCGATCATTTTCCTGCTTCTGCTGGTGGGCGGCGTGTCAATTGCGGGCCTGTCGGCACCGGCGCAGATGCAGGATCAGAGCTTTGCGAAGCTGCAGGGTGAAGTCGTCCTCGACAATCCGCGGGTCATCGTCCACAGGTACGTCATCGACCCGGGTCACTCGACCGGACGGCACACGCACCCGGGTGATCAGCTTCTGGTATTCATCAGGGGTGGCGTGCTGCGCTCCGATGCCACGGGACGCTCGACGCTGTGGCGGGACGGCCGCGTCGCCTGGCAGGGCGCCACAGAGCCGGCGGACGCGGGCAGCACCAATACCGGATCGACGCCGATCGTAGTGATCTGCGTAACCCTCAAGCCGGTTAAGTCAGCCGCGGCAGTCCCCGGGCAGACGCCGAAGTACCGATACCTCAGCTATCCAAACATTCCCGGAGAGGATCTGCTGGAGAACGACCTGGTGATCGTGCAGCGTTTCACCGTGGATCCCGGACAGTGGGAGGGCGTGCACGCACACCATCCGGACATGCTCTACATTCATGTCAGGGGAGGGCAGTGGGCGGCCCGGTCAAAGAAGGAACCCGAGCACCCGTACCCCGCGCCGTCACCGGACGGCGGGGTCGGCTGGATGCCGGCGATCGACATCAGTGAAGGGCACGAGTCCGGCAACATCGGAACCAATCCGATTGACCTGATCTGGGTTACGCTGAAGAAGTAATTCGTCCCTGACACCCGGGGCGCCGACGACACCTGACAGTAGGTCCGCATCACCGAACGGAGGCTTACGGCCATGGCCGCCGCTGTTGCTCAGTCTGCGGGCGGAGCCGGGTGCGCTGCGGTGACTGCCGGCAGGATGAACTGGTCGGTGACGATCATGTCCATGGGAATATCGTGTGGTTGCGGGTAGATCGTGTGCAGCTCGGCGTCGGCCGCGGCGACGCCGATCACAAACGGGCGCGGTGTCGCGGCGGCGAGTGTCCGATCGTAGTAACCGCCGCCATAGCCGAGCCGGAAATAGGCGCGATCGAAACCCAGGAGCGGAACCACGAGGACGTCCGGGACCAGGGGATGGCGCTCCTTGGGGACCGGGATATCAAGTACGCCCCGCTCGGTAGGGATGCCTGGGCTCCACCGCCAAAACTCCACGGGTGCATGTTTGGTCACGATGACGGGAAGCGCGGTCCGGCCGCCCGCCGTGAGGTGCAGGCGGGCGAGCTCGCGCACGTCGACTTCGCCGCGGATCGGCCAATAAAAGCCAAGCGTCGGATAAGCGGCCGCGTCGATTAGGTCGGCGAGCCGGGCGACGATCGCGTGGCTCTGGTCGCGGCGCACCGCCGTATCCACCGCGAGGCGCTGGTTCAGCAGGCCCGTGCGGCGCTCCCTGCGCCACGCCTTCACCTGCTCCCAGTCATTCTCCAGCCCGTGCATGGCACAGGGTGAAGAGGCGAACTGCCGCCCATTGTTGTCATGGCTCACGATGGGTCGCTCCACTTATTCCGCAGGTGCGTGCAATTGAGACTCCAACGATAGCGCGTTGCGCCTCACCCCTGCTCCCCCGGCAACGCCCTGCGTCAGTTACGACGCGTCGGATTAATTACCGGCATCCGGCTGGCCGGTTCCGCTGCAGTCAGGTGCGTCACCCTGCTGTTGGAGGCGACCGAGCGCGAGCCGCCAGTGCTTGCAGAGATCTCGTCCGATGACCTGCTGGTGAAGCCTACGGCCTCGCCTACCCAGCGGCGAGGTAATGCGGACGCGGGCTCCGGGGCGACGGGCGGGTGAAGAGCGCCTGGTGGGGGCACCTGGCATTCTGGCGTGGGTCATTTCATTATCGATTCAGTAGCTTAGGGATGGCTTGGCATTTCGGCTCCGGCTGGGCCTCGTCCCGGAGCCCGCTATCTTGCCGCCACCCCCGCTCTTTCGTTGAGAAGACACGGGCCGCCCCCATCCTGATCGAATGGTTCCGCTATCAGTCCTTGATCTTTCGCCCATTAACCTTGGAAGCAACGCGGCGCAATCGTTCCGCAATACGCTCGACTTGGCACGTCATGCCGAGGGGTATGGATACCGCCGTTTTTGGCTTGCCGAACACCATGGAATGCCAGGGATCGCCAGTGCCGCGACGTCCGTACTGATCGGCCATGTGGCCGGTGGAACGTCTAAAATCCGCGTAGGCGCGGGCGGCATCATGCTGCCGAACCATTCGCCGTTGGTGATTGCTGAGCAATTCGGCACACTTGAGTCGCTGTACCCGGGGCGCATCGATTTGGGTCTGGGTCGCGCGCCGGGTTCCGACGCACTCACCGCGCAGGCGCTCCGGCGCGGCCTCGCTTCCGACCCGCAAGAATTTCCGCGCGAAGTACTGGAACTTGCCGACTACTTCGCGGACGCGCCCCGCCAGGCGGTACGCGCCATACCGGGTGTGGGGCTGAACGTGCCGCTCTGGATCCTGGGCTCGAGCCTCTTTGGGGCTCAGGTGGCCGCTGCCCTTGGCTTGCCATACGCATTTGCCTCCCATTTCGCCCCGGCGCAGATGATGGAGGCGATAGCGCTGTATCGCTCCGAGTTCCGGCCTTCGCGACAGCTCCAACGCCCGTACGTCATGCTCGGCTTCAACGTGTTCGCCGCCGATACGCTGGCGGAGGCAATGTTCCGAGCGACGTCCATGCAACAGGCGTTCGTGAATCTGCGGAGCGGCCGTCCGTCACAGCTGCCGCCTCCTGTTGAGGGTTACATGGAGCGCATCGGGCCGCAGGAGCGGGCGATTCTGGATCAGGTCCTGTCTTGTTCCTCCGTGGGCACTACCCAGATCGTGCGCACCGAGTTGCAGAATTTCGCGGCACGAACTGGCGCGGACGAACTGATGCTGACCTCGCAGATCTTCGATCACGGCGCACGGTTGCGCTCCTTCGAGATAGCGACGCAAGCGCTGGCTTAGAAGCAGACGTTCAATTTACCTGCCGCTATCCGAGCGCGCACCGCTTGCCCATCGAACCCACATCCGCAATGATGACGTTGAGGATTGCAGGCTATGCGGTCGGCGGCGGGAAAGTTACCCGACAATAGGGGAAGTGATGGATACCACGGAGCGAAAAAAGCTCATAGCGGAGCTCGCCGCAGAGCGTGATGAATTCGAGCGAAAAGCTGCGGAGCTCGACCGGCAGGCGCAGCGTCTCAAGGATGGAAGTCAAAAGAGGTCCTTGTTGCTCGAGGCGCGTAGTCTTCGGGATCAGGCGAAGGAACGCGGCCGACGATGGTCCGACCTAACGGACGATGAGCTGCACGACGACGAGCGAGGCTGAGGCGCGACGACCCCACACCGCTGCTTGCTTCCAGCGCGGCTCTGACGTTTTGCTGAATAACTCTATGGCTTAACAGCCGCTGCAACTTGGCGATGCAGCGGCCTATGAGACGCGGGCTACAAGCTAAAGGCGCAACCGGCCGATGTGGTCGCGATGGGCGCTAAGCTCTTGACCGCACCAGCGCGTGGTACACAACCAAGACCCCAACCGCGCCGAGGACCGCTACAAGTAAGCTGTAGGGGTTCAATCCGGAAACCCCGGCCATCCCGAAGGTGTTAAAAAGCCAGCCGCCAACGATCGCCCCGACTACGCCGAGGCCAACGTCGACGAGGATGCCGTCACCTGACTTGTTAATGATCTTACTGGCTATAAAGCCCGCGACGAGCCCCAGAATGATCCAGGCAATGATTGTCATACGAGAGTTCCTTGCATGAGTGAATTTATCGCCGCACCGGCTGCTGCTTGTCGCGGTGCCGTCAGCTTGAGTGTCTCTCACAAAAGCCCTGACTGAAGAACAATGCGCGCAGCGCCCGAGCGAGTCTGTCTGCTGCCGCACACAAAAGCTCAAACGCACAAAAAGTGTACGGCTCCCCGGATAGATAACTTAGCTGCCGGGTGACTTGGCGCGAGTCCCTAGTGCATCACTTCGTCATACATATGCTTACCCACCGCGTAGCACTCGCAGGAGATCGCCTCCAAGGCGTGACGATCGAGGACGGTCATACTGCCGCGGCTATAACGGATCAGACGGCGCTTTCGTAGCGCACCCGCGGCGTTCGTGATGCCGACGCGACGTACGCCCAGCATGTAGCCGAGGAACTCTTGTGTGATATAGAACGTGTCCGAGTGCGCTCGATCGCGCGTCATCAGAAGCCAGCGGGCCAGGCGTGCCTCGAGAACATGGAAATGAGTGCACGCGGCCATCTGCGCGAGTTGGCCCATCAGAACATAGACGTATCGCTTTAGCGCTGCCTCCAGTGCAGGGCTTTGCTGGAGCTCGCGGGAAAATTGAGGAGCGCTCATACGTAAGGCGCGACCGCTGCCCTGGACGATCGCGCGCAGCTGAGTGAAGTCGAGACCAAGCACTAAGGACGCCCCCAGCATTCCCTCGGAGCCGACAAGTCCCACCTCGAGCCTGGGCCGGCCATCCAGCGAGGAGATGAGGGAGATGAAGCCGTCAATCGGGAAGTAGACGTGCCGAATGCGATCGCCTGGTACGCACAGCGCCGCGCCAAACTGCAGATCAACGGGTTCGCAGCGTGCGATCAATCCTCGGCTCACCGTACCCGGCAGAGCCGCAAGAAGTGCGTTGCCGCCAGGCCTTCCCCGACGGGGCGAGTCGCCACCTTTCGGCTGAATATGAGGGGGACCCATGCGACATTAGAGTTCTCCGATGGATCTCCTGTCAGTGCGTCTCCGCACAGAGGGCAATCTCCGGACGTTTGCGGGCGTCGGTTGAGCCGTACCGGCGAAAAGATTCAATCAGAAGGAAGTACAATGGGTCCCCGGTGATTCTGGAGCGATTCATGACGGTCAATGCAGGGCTAACGCGTGCGGAGCACGCGCAGGTTCGAGTTCACCTCCGAGGACTTCGTATGAGTCTGACCCAGGCTCGCGATGCGCTCATGCACTTCAAGGACGACCGTCTCGACCGTGACAAGTTGGAGCCTGCAGCGCGTCGGGTTGACGACCTGATGAACATGTTTTCTCTCGACATTCGGGATTCACTTCAAGGGCCCGTCTGGATCGCCGATGTGCAACGCAGCCTCGAGCAGGTTACGAATCCAAAGGTGGCTGAGGCGCTGCGGGACGCACGCGCAGATATAACCGCGTTACTTGCGCTTATGGTGCGCGAGTGACGCATTGCGCCGAGTAGTGCCGAGACTTGTTCTGCGTGCGACTGAAGATCTGGTCAGCGCTTCGGCGTTGCGTCGGGCCCGCTAAGCACCTAACCCGTGAGCCGGTGCGCTCCCCGGCTGACGTGACATCGGCAGGCCCAAGCGTGTTGCATACCCAGCGGATCGCGCCCGACCTCATGCATTCCTGTCATCGATCGGTATCCCGCTATGCTCCGACAGGGGCACGATCCTCTTAGGATACCGTAAGGCCGTGCGGCGGGACGCCGCAGGCGGCGGCGATTCTCGTGGGAGGTGGTTGCTCGAACTGCAAATAGCCGATAGCGTTTGGCGGAATCAGGGAAACGCAGCGTGGGAGGTAACATGATCAAATTAATAGCGATGAGGTCTTCGGGGCTCTTGTTAGGTGCGATCTGCAGCATCTTTTCGCACCCGGCGCTCGCCACGGATGCGGCCCCAAATGCACCGGAGCCAATTGTGCTCAAAGCGGCGCATCTTTTCGATGCAGTCTCAGGAACGCTCGTGGATCACGGCATCGTGATCGTCGCTGGAACCAAGATCCAGGCTGTAGGGCCCAAGGCGCAGATTCCACCGACGGCCAAGGTGATCGATCTGGGTGACGCTACCCTACTGCCGGGATTCATTGATGCGCATGTCCATCTGTCGGAGGTGATGAGCGACAACTGGTATAAAGATTTCTACAACGACATTATGCGGTTTCCCGCAGAACAGGCGCTATACGGCGCGCACTACGCGAACCTGACCCTGGCCGCCGGCGTGACGACGGTTCGCGATCTCGGCTCTTCTGATTACGTGTCGCTCGGGTTGCGCAATGCGATCAAGGCCGGGGTGATTCCTGGACCCAGGATGTTGGTGGCAAACTACGCGATCGGGGCGACCGCAGGTCACGCCGACCAGGCGCCTTACCCGCCAGAGACAATCGCTCCCGCGGGTCCGATCCGTGGAGTGTGCAATGGGCCGGAGGAATGCCGCGCCGCGGTCCGGTACCAAATCAAGTTCGGCGCCGATGTAATCAAGTTCATGCCCTCCGGCGGCGTGCTGTCGCTCACCGATCCAGTAGACAATCCCCAGCTTACGCAGCAGGAAATGAATGCCATCGTTTCTGAAGCGCACGCGTGGAATCGGAAGGTCGCGGCGCATTGCCACGGGGACAAGGCGGCAAAAATGGCGATTGCAGCCGGCGTTGATTCAATCGAGCACGGCACTTTCCTGAAGGATGACACGCTCGCCTCGATGAAGGCTAAGCACGTTTACCTGGTTGCGACGCTGTTTGCGGGCGACTGGCTGAGTGATAAGTTGGACGCACTGCCACCGGTCATCGCCGCTAAGGCGCGAGCCGCTGCTGCCCAGAGCCAGCAGATGTTCCAGCACGCGGTGCGACTCGGGGTTCCCATTGCGATGGGTACCGATGCGGGGGTCGAACCGCACGGGCGGAATGCGCGCGAGTTCGTACTGATGGCCAGCAACGGCATGACCCCCGCGCAGGCGTTGATGGCCGGGACGGTCAAAGGTGCGGAACTCCTGGGGATCGCGGATCAAACCGGTACGCTTCAAACTGGTAAATTAGCCGATATCGTTGCGGTTGCCGGCAACCCGGTCGCGGACATCAAGGCGACACAGCATCCCATCTTCGTCATGAAGGAGGGGGCCATCTATTTGGGGAGCAAATAGCCGCGGAGCGTTCGGCGTCCAGTGATCACACGCCGCTAGAGTGCATCGGGCTTACACGATCCGCTCGCTCGTTGGCGCCGAATGGAACGGGATCGAACGATATGACGAAGCGCATCGACGCGGGGAGGAACTCGCAAGGCTGCTCAGGAGAGCGACCAGGGCGCACTCGCGTCTAGTTCGCGCCATGTGCCCGGCGCCAGGCCGAGCACGCTGATCTCGCCAATTCCCGCCCGCACCAGTCGCAACGTCGGCAAGCCGATGCGAGCCGTCATATGGCGAACCTGGCGGTTCTTACCTTCACGCAGTGTCAGTTCGAGCCAAGCGGTCGCAATCTTGGCGCGATAGCGGATCGGCGGATCGCGCGGCCAAAGGGTATCTGGCTCATCGATGAGCCGCGCGCCGGCGGGCTTGCTCTTGAAACCCCGAAGGTCTATGCCATTACGCAACCCGGCGAGCATGGCGTCGGTCGGCGCGCCTTCCACCTGCGCCCAATAGACCTTCGCGAGCTTGTGATCTGGGTTCGCGATGCGTGCCTGCAGTGCGCCATCGTCTGTCAGCAGCAGCAACCCCTCGCTGTCGGTATCGAGGCGTCCAGCGGGGTACACGTCTTGGAGGTTGACGTAGTCGGCAAGCGTGCGTCGTCCCGGCTCGGGGCTAAACTTGCAAATCACACCGAACGGCTTGTTGAAAGCGATCAGCACGCGTGAGCTAGCCGATAAGGCGTTCGATCAAGTCTGGCGGGACAGTGGTGGCCGGGACGGAGGGACGGGAACCACGGGGCCCCTTACGCCGGCCATCGCGGCGACGGTGTTCTTTGCCCGGAACAAACCACTCGCGCACGTCGGACTCGAGACCTGCGCCATGCATGTAGTTGTAGAGTGCCGTGCGCAGGCCGCTGCCTAGGAAGTCGTGATCCGTGCCTACGGGGTCGTCGAACCGAATGTCGTTATGGGCAAATGTGACGCTCGCGGGCTGATGCAGTGTGATGCCGTACTCCTGGGGATGCAGACCAATCGGTGAGTGCGCCGTCGCCGCAAAGCGGTGCCAGTATGCGGACTGGATGCAGCCGGCCACGAATAACTGGCGCACGCGCTCCAGCGCGTCGATGGTGTCCTGCGCGGTCTCCGTCGGGAACCCGTACATCAAGTACGCGTGGACCATGATGCCGGCATCGCTGAAGGCGCGAGTCACGCGCGCCACCTGCGCGACGGTGACGCCCTTTTTCATGAGCTCGAGTAAACGGTCCGAGGCGACTTCGAGACCGCCGCTCACGGCTACGCAGCCAGCGCTGGCA
This sequence comes from uncultured Pseudomonadota bacterium, assembly GCA_963806375.1. Lineage (GTDB taxonomy): Bacteria > Pseudomonadota > Gammaproteobacteria > Steroidobacterales > Steroidobacteraceae > 13-2-20CM-66-19. The sequence continues at coordinate 679,479 of CAWDXW010000001.1, read as the reverse complement.
AGCAGACGGCACAGCTCGGGAGTGAAGGTCTTTTCGAAGCGAATGTTGCCCCACCAGGTGATGCTGAGTTTCTCGTCGACCAGGCGTCTAGCTAGCGCACGCAGGCTGGCCGGGGGCGCCGCCTCGTCGACCAGGTGAAATCCTGTCTCATCTGTCTCCGCGATCAGCGCTCGAATGCGCTGCATGACGAGGTCCTCGCCGGGTCGATCGTAGCGGCCGATATAGTCGAGCGAGACGTCGCAGAACGAGCATTTTTTCCAGTAGCAGCCGTGCGCCAGCGTGATCTTGTTCCAGCGGCCGTCTGACCAGAAGCGGTGCATCGGGTTTAACATTTCCATGAGCGACACGTATTGATCGAGCGGCAACCCCTCGTAAGTCGGAATCCCCGTGGCGCGCTGCGGAATGTCGTGCTGGGTTCGATCGTTTTCGAGCACGACTTCGCCGGCTGTGCGCACATAAGTGCGCACCAAGGGAGCGTGGCCGCCCCGCAGCCGCGTCAAAATATGCAGCAAGGGCCGCTCACCGTCGTCCAGCGTCGCGTAGTCGAAGTAGTCAAAGACACGCGGATCTCGCAGCGAGCGAAGCTCCGTATTGACCCAGCCCCCGCCCAGAATTAGCACTGCTTTCGGTGCAGCCGCCCGGACCGTGCGCGCCATGCGAAATGCGCCGTAAACGTTGCCCGGAAACGGGGTGGTCACGGCGACGACGTCGGGGGGCGTCGTGATCAACTCGCGCGTCAGTTCGTCGAGCGTTGAGTCAACGAGTGTGGGCTCAGCCGTCAACGCCTCATGGAGCTGGTCGAACGACGTGGCGCTTGATGCAAGTCGCTCGCCGTAGCGCGCAAGCTCGAAGCGCGGGTCGATTCCCACCCGCCAGGCATCTGCGAGGTCGTCGATGTACAGGCTCGCGAGGTAACGGGCCTGCTCGGTCGTGCCCAGCGTGCCGAACGCGGACAGGAGCTGCTCGTCGAGCGCTGCATGTTCGCCGGTGGGTCGTGGGCTCAAGTGCTCAAAGCGCGGGCCTTCGGGAAGAAATTCGCGACCGACGATGCGCAGCGCCAGGCTCGGGTCGCGGCGTTGTAGGAAGCGGATCGTCGGCGCTACCGTGTTGACGTAATGCGGGACATGCTTGAGAAAGTGAGCGATCGGCGGCGGTGTGGCCGCGTGCCTCCCCGCGCTCGCGGCGCGGCTGCGAAGTACGTCCGCCATGCGTGCGATGAGTGGCGCAGAGAATAAGCGCAGGAATAACGTGAGTGAGGCATCGGTTTGTGTCAGCTGGAGCCCGAGTTTGGCAGCATGCAGGCGCAGAAAACCCATCAGGTACGGCGTGGCCGGGTAAGGCGTATTCACCTGGACCATCGGGGGCGTGACAAGCAAGACGCGCATAGTGCGCAGGGTAACGCACGCGATGCGCACCGGCATAGCAAGCCTGGTTTGAGCTCGCCACACGGCGACCCGTGAGGGGAGCTCGAGGCCGTGGATGGCCGCGGCTTTTCACGTCGGTCGCAGGTGAGTGTGCTGCCGACGAGCAGGCAATTCAGCTAACGGCACGTTTATGGCCACGCGCGTGGCACGTGGCTGCGGTGGCTCTTCACGTCAGATTTTCTTAACGGTCGTTCAGGCTTCGCGTTTGCTGGTCTACCCTCGCCGCGCAAAACTGCCCGGCATGGATCCCGACTTGGACTCTACCGATGAAAACCACGAATGTCGTAGCGCTGACCCTCGGTCTGCTGCTGACCACGGCTCATTTCCTTGCCATTTACTACGATGCACGGCACGGCGTCGCGCATTACCAGGGTGCGGTCAGCACCGCGCTTCCAGTGCACAGATAGAGCCATGAAGGCGCTATTCAGACCCATCCTCGATCGAGTGTTCGTAGTGGGGCGGATCCTCGGTCCTTACGCTGCAATCGAGCTGTTGCTGCCCGGCGGAAGCATGGTCGCTCTGCTGTACTGGTGGTATCAACGCCGGATGACTCGGGTCCATGCACACATTGACGGGCAACCACCGAATGCGGCAGTGCCTACGATGAGATGTCAGGCGTTCACCCACGCGACAACAGGCGAGGACCGGCCTAATGCGCGAGATCAGCTCCGCGCCAGGCAGGCGGGTTCCTCCTATGCCGAGGCCGCTTAGGAAAATCCACACGAGGCCGGCCCAGAGGATAGCCGGGCAGCTGAGCGTAGTTGAACCTAGACGAGGGGGCGTTGCCCGGAACCTGATCGCGAACGCTGCTTATTGGACTCGCGACGGCGAGCCGCTGCGGACTCCGGGGACTCTTCGGCCACTAGCAACGCGGAGTCGAATGCCATCGGCAACGCCTGCGACACATGGTCGATCCACACGAATTCCAGCATTGCACGTGTGCTCTCGGGGATGTCCTCAAGGTCGCGCCGGTTCCGCGCAGGCAGGATGACGCGTTTGATGCCGGCTCTTGCGGCGGCGATGGTCTTCTCCTTGATACCGCCAACGGGCAGTACAAGACCGCGCAGGCTGATCTCGCCCGTCATTGCCACATCCGGTCGCACCGGCTGACCGCGGAACAGCGAGGCGAGGGAGATGAACATGGCCACGCCCGCACTCGGGCCATCCTTTGGAATTGCACCTGCGGGTACGTGGACATGCACATCCATGATCTTCGAACAATGCAGCATCAATTCCGAACTCCGCCGCCTGGCTCTTGAGCAGGCTGAGGGCGGCCTGGGCGCTCTCCTTCATAACATCGCCCAGCTGTCCGGTTAAGATGAGCTTGCCGTGGCCGGGCAGGCGGGCCGACTCGATGAACAAGATGTCCCCGCCTACTGGAGTCCACGCCAGGCCGGTGGCGACCCCGGGCACGCTGGTGCGTTGTGCGACTTCGTTCTCGAAACGCTTGGGGCCGAGTACCCCCTCGACGTCTGGCGCATCGAACGTGACCGCAGTAGCTTTGCCCTCCGCGATGCGCATTGCGGCATTGCGCACGAGGGCGCCGATCTGGCGCTCAAGACCGCGACAACCGGCCTCGCGGGTATAGTCGCGAATGATGCGCGCCAGGGCCGCGTCGGCAATCGTGACCTGCTCGGACGTGAGCCCGTTGAATTTCAGCTGGCGCTGCACGAGGTAGCGACGGGCGATCTGCAAGTTTCTCGTCTTCGGTGTAACCACTGAGTTCGATGAGCTCCATCCGATCACGCAGGGGACCCGGCACGGTATCCAGCACATTTGCCGTGGCGATGAACAGCACCTGGCTGAGGTCAAAGGGCTGAGCAATGTAGTTGTCGCGGAACGTCGAGTTCTGTTCCGGGTCCAGAACTTCAAGAAGCGCCGCACCGGGGTCGCCGTGGAAGCTGGCGGAGACCTTGTCGATCTCGTCGAGCATACAAACGGGATTGCGGGTACCTGCCTTGCGCAGGCTCTGGATAATGTTGCCGGGCAGTGCGCCGATGTACGTCCTACGGTGACCGCGGATCTCCGCCTCATCGTGGACGCCGCCTAAGCTCACCCGCACGAACTTCAGCCCGAGCGCTCGGGCGATGCTTTGACCAAGAGAGGTTTTGCCCACACCCTGGCGGCCCGACGAAGCATAGGATGGGGCTGCGACCTCTCGGGATTGAGTTTGCGCACCGCCAGGTATTCAAGGATACGGCGTTTGACCTTCTCAAGTCCGTAGTGATCCTCATCGAGAACGGTTCGCGCTCGGGCGATGTCGATATCTTCCGGATCGGCCTTACTCCAGGGCAACGCGACCATCCAGTCGAGGTAGTTGCGCACCATGCCGTATTCGGGACTGGCCTCCTGCATGCGCTGTAGGCGATTCAGTTCTTTTTTGACGTGCTCATCCACCTCTGCGGGCATGCCGGCGTCGGCGATCTGCTTCTTGAGTTCGGCGAGATCGCCATCCTGGGAGCCTTCCTCGCCCAGCTCCTTCTGCAGCTGGCGCAGCTGTTCACGCAGCACCGCCTCGCGCTGGCGCTCACCCAGTGCCGCCTGGGTCTGTTCGGAGATTCCCTTGGTGACCTTGAGAACTTCGACCCGGTGGGCTAGGAGCCTTATGACCTTATCGAGCCGCTCCTTGAGATCGACGGTCTCTAGAATCTCCTGCTTCTCAGACGACTTCGCATCCATGAAGCTTGCGATCAGATCCGCCAGCGCTCCCGGGGAGTCGATTTCCGCGATGACTCGCGTGATCTCCGGCAGGAGCCTGCGGCAATAAGACCAAGAGCTTCCAGGGCGCGCTCTTTCAGGTACGCGAAGCGGCCTTCGATCTCCGGGCCGAGGGCGGTCGGCTGTGGAATGGGTTCGACCCGGGCGGCCAGAAACGGAGCTTCGCGGATCAACTCGAGCAAACGGAAGCGCTCCTCACCCTGACAGATCAACTGATGAGTGCCATCCGGCGTCGTAACGTAGCGAATCACCGTCGCTATGGTGCCGACATTGTAGAGATCGCCCACCCGGGGCTTCTCGACCGACGGGTCGCGTTGCGCGAGCAACGCAATCTTGTGCCCGTTGCGCACCGCTTCCTGGGCGGCCGCGATGCTGATCTCGCGCCCGAGGGTGATCGGCATCACCGTGCCGGGGAAGAGCGTAAGGTGTCGGACCGGCACCACTGGAAGGGCGCCGGCCGGGAGCGGTGGCAGCTCGATTCGGTTCTCTGCATCTGCCTTGTCTGCCATGGTTACCGTGCTCCTTCGGCGCGAGCGAGGCGCACTTCGAGGCATCCATTCATGCAGCGTGTGCCCTCGATCCTCAGTGCGGATCCCGAGAGCGTGATCTGGCGCACGAAGCGGCCGTAGGGGATCTCGAGGCGCCGGATGAGCGCGTTACGGTGCGCCGCTCGCGGAGGGCGTCGGGCGCTGACTGTAAGGGCCGTGCGCTCGAGGTGGATTTCGACGTCCTCAGGAGCAACGCCCGGCAGCGCGAACACCAGCACGAACCCCTCCGGCGTTTCGTGGATGTCGACCGGCGGCTCCCAGGTGACTGCGTCGGTGCCCGGACCCAGGTAGCGCAGGAACCGCCGCTTCAGGCGCTCCGCCTCGTCGGTCATTTCCAGTGCCTGGAGCCACATCCAGCCGTAGTGTTTCTCGGTGCTCATGAGTTGTTGTCGCCCTCGGGTACCCAGGCAGCATTCTCACCCCGTCGCGCACATGCTGTACCGCAACTAATGGTCGAGTCCGAGCTTGACGCCGTCGGAGCTGCGCTCCACGGTGGTTGGGGCACACCAGCCCGGTTCCAAGGGCACTGAAGGTACTGCCCCCGGGGCTCTGGCCATGAATTAGTGCTCCTACCGGGCTATGGCGGCCGAAGGGAGCCTTACGGCTGCCCTGCCGGCAGCCTTCCGGGATGGCTCGTTGCTCGATCGAGCGGTGATGCTGAGCGAGAACGGCACCGGTCTTTCCAAACCCCAGTCGGGGCCGAGGGCTCGCGCCGTCAGAGCAGTTTTATGCAGCAGGCACGGTCATCTACCCCATTCGCGCCTCACAACGATATGGGCGGGGAGGGCACGGCCGCGACCGCTTCGGCCGAGATCGGCACGGGTTTAAAGCCCGTGCCGAGGTTTCCGGTCCCTAAGCTCGCCTCTACCAGAACCAGTGGTACCACGCTTTCTTCACGTTGTCCTTGGCCGGCTGCTGTTTCTGGCTCTGCTCCGCGGTGTTGCTGGCTAGTGTCTGGGCAGTGATGCCAACGTGACGTGGATCCTGCCGCTGATTTGCGTCTGGTCGAACGGTATTCGTCGATGACGTAGCATTTGTAGCGGTCAGACTACCTGTTTTGGCCGAGCGGCTGCCACGAATGTCCGCGCTTGAGCGGCTGTCGACACTGCTACCTGTATTGCTGCGATCGACTCGCAGATTCCGCTGATCCTCGCGCAGGTCGCGCTGGTCGGAGCGGATGTCAGAGCGGTCCGTGGCGATGTCCTTGCGGTCCGACTGAATGTCGGCCTTGTCACGCTGGATGTCGCGCTGATCGTTGGCGCCGCTACGCTGCTGCGCGTAGTCGTGGTGCAGGTCGCGCTGGTCGGAGCGAATGTCAGAGCGGTCCTTGGCGATGTCCTTGCGGTCCGACTGAATGTCGGCCTTGTCGTGCTGGATGTCGCGCTGATCGTCGACACCGCCGCTACGCTGCTGTGCGTAGTCGTGGTGCAGGTCGCGCTGGTCGGAGCGAATGTCAGAGCGGTCCTTGGCGATGTCCTTGCGGTCCGACTGAATGTCGGCCTTGTCGTGCTGGATGTCGCGCTGATCGTCGACACCGCCGCTACGCTGCTGTGCGTAGTCGTGGTGCAGGTCGCGCTGGTCGGAGCGGATGTCAGAGCGGTCCTTGGCGATGTCCTTGCGGTCCGACTGAATGTCGGCCTTGTCACGCTGGATGTCGCGCTGATCGTCGGGGCCGCTACGCTGCTGTGCGTAGTCGTGGTGCAGGTCGCGCTGGTCGGAGCGGATGTCAGAGCGGTCCGTGGCGATGTCCTTGCGGTCCGACTGAATGTCGGCCTTGTCACGCTGGATGTCGCGCTGATCGTCGGGGCCGCTACGCTGCTGTGCGTAGTCGTGGTGCAGGTCGCGCTGGTCGGAGCGGATGTCAGAGCGGTCCTTGGCGATGTCCTTACGGTCCGACTGAATGTCGGCCTTGTCGCGGCGCCGCGCGTCGGGCGCCTGGTTGTCCGTCTTGGCCGAATTAGCGTCCTTGTACTTTCCGTTCACAGCCGAATCGCTGGGAACCACATTTGTCGATTGCTGTTCGGTCGCTTGCTGTGAAGTCCCAACAGCGGGGAGCTGTGTCTGGGGCTGTCCCGGAGTTCCGGGCGCAGGCGGCGATGTCGTCTGCCCGTGCGCCGCGTACGCAAATGGCAACGTCGCCACAAGAAGAGAGCGGACGGTGGCTCTAATAAGGGTGCGATTCATCATGGCGCCTCCTCGTCTAGGTCCTTTGCTGAAGGTGGGGCCTGGCGGTGTCCCACAGCTGCCGGAAGGAGATCTTCCGCCGTGCTGAGCTTATTGAGTTCGGACTTCGGCCTCGGCTGACCGATCCGTAGCGTCCGCACGTCCCTGTATTGCTCGTTCCTGATCCGCCAAGCCTTGGACGATGGCGAAAAATCGATTGTAGAAGTCAGGATCGTGAATCGTTTCACGCCGAACGGTTCCCAGCACCTGGGCGGAGCCGGAAGGCATGGTCAGCGTTGCTGGCCCGACGCCTACGCTTGTCGACTGCTTCATCTTCTGAAGTTGACTGTCCTCGCGCATGGCTGTGACGAACACGACACTTGTGCCGTCACGGTTATCCGCGCATGTGGTTTGCAAATGTACGGTGACATTTAGTTTGGGATCGGGCTGAAAATCGCGACTACCCGTGAGAACACCGTTGTCTGCGCTTCGGTCGAGCATGTAGCCCTGACTGAGCATTGCACGCTTGACGCTCCAGCAGACAGTCTCTCCAGAGCCAGCGAACGTCTTACTAAATGGTGCGTCCGTGCGAATACTGTCGCGGGCAATGTCGTGCTTCTTGGAAGCGCATCCATACGTCAGGACCGCCGTGGCAATCACCACGGTGAGAGGTCCTAAACCGCGAGCGACTGCTGTTGGTGAGAGTCGGTACAACACATCGACCTCCAGCTCATTCCAAGTCTCCACCACACGCTATGAACTGGGGCTTCTTGCGGATGTATGCAGGACCCCCGGTGGCGGGTAAGAAGTCGGGGCAACGGTCAGTCAGACGCTTCCCACCCTGGTGGTATGCCGATAGAGGCCGCTTGCGCCAGCTGCGCTTTCCCATATTGATTTTCAATTGGTTGAGAGGACCGGAGCAGCCCTTTACGGGGCGGCAATGATTCGCGTCTGTCGGAGAGGGAAGGTGAACAGAACCTGTACAGATTTCTGCGACGGAGCGGTACCTACCGTTTGCCGGATTGCAGATAAATGTAGCCACTGAATCGGCAAAGTTTTGGCCGGGAAGCAGAGCGTGTCGGGCGCCCCGTTATTGTGTCCGGCGAGCAGCTGCACGCGAAGATGTTTCAAGCGACGCGATAGGATCGTCAGAGCGCTGCGACTTGACCGAGAGTCTGCCGCTCAAATCAAACGACTTAAGGAACTTGCACACCAGTGCATCGATGGTTACGCTCTGTCCAGTCGGCCGATAGGCACAAAGACGGGGTGGGGCTGTAATTCCTCGACGCGATGCGCGGCGCGCCCGAGCCCCAAGTTGATTTGCGCGCTTACTTAGGTCTCTGCTGGACTTGAATGGGCTATTTCCAAGAGATTCGGCACCATTCACGCGGACGTCCAGACCCGGGGCCTGCCACGGATTTGCTGCCGCCAGCAAAAACGGGGCGCTCGAGGCGTGATCGGGTTCGGGTCGCTGAGCGCCGGTGGTCACCCGAGCAGTCCCATCGATTGCGTCCGCCGGTGCGCACGCCGGGGGGTGCACAGCCAGCTGCCGTCCCCCATCCAGCATGGCCTGGTCGTGCTTCGGGCAGCTGGGACTAACGGTGCCCGAAGCGCTTGCCGATCACCTCTATCCACCTCTGCCGGGCTTAGGAGCGTGGTCACGCCTGGCACTGCCTATTCTCACGGATAAGGCGGCCCAGGTGCGGCACTGGTTTGTCGGCGCACTGACGAGCGTGATCGCCGGTGTCATTTGCGTGCTTAACGCACCGGTCGTCTTGGGCGCCGACGAAGCTCTGCCGCCGCGCACCGAATGGAGCGCCGCCGCCTCTTCCGCCGCGCCGCGGGGAATGGCGCCGGCCATGGCCATAGACGGTGACCCGGCGACCCGGTGGGACGGTAACTTTGCGCCCGGGAACTGGCTCGAGGTGAATCTGGGTCGCGACGTGATGATCGGTGGCGCCATCATTCGATGGGATGCTGCGTTTGCGCCTGCCTACATAATTCAGACCTCAACGGACGGGAAACACTGGCAGAACGCCTTTCAGACGGCGGATTCACTCGGTGGCGTGGACTACGTGCTCTTCCCGTCCGTGCGTGCTCGGTACCTGCGTCTCACCAGTCCCAAGGATGCCGCCGATGCGGGCGTCTCGTTGTTCGAATTCGAGCCGCTGCCCGCCAGCGAGTCGCCACGTATTACCGGCGCTGACAAGGGACTTGATGCCGCCGGGCTGTGGAGTGCAGTCGTGCACAGTGACCTGGTGGAACCCGGCCCCGAGGTCGGCACGCGGGAGTTGCACGTTTATTTCCCCCAGCCCCTGGTAGTCAGCGGACTGGAAGTGTTCTGGAACGCCTCGCGGCGTGGCGCACGACTTGAGGGTCTTGACTCGTCCGGTGAGTGGCACCTCATGGGTGAAGACTCGAGCCCGCTCGGCGACACCTCGTACCTGGCCGCCAGCACGGCCCGTCCCGTGAGCGAGCTGCGTTTGACGGTCTGGGCGTCTGGATACGAGACTCCGGCGGTCCGCCGCCTGCGGCTGCTCAGCCGCACGCAGACCATGACTCCTCTCAAGCGCTACGAGATCTTTGCCGGCCGCGAACACCCCGCACTGTTCCCGCCGACGCTGCATCACCAGCAGGTGTACTGGACGGCAGTGAGCGTGCCGGCAGGCGAGCAGAAGAGTCTCTTCGATGAGTACGGTGACCTCGAGCCCTTCAAGGACGGCCCATTGCTACAGCCGCTGTGGCGCGATGCCGCGGGCCGCGTGGTCGCCGCGTTCAACGCGAGGCGTACGCAGCGCCTGCGTGATGGCTGGGTACCCATGCCCGAGGTGGAATGGTCTCCGCAACCCGGGCTCTTGCTGCGCAGCGAGGCAATCGCCGTGAATACGGCCGCAGGCCCCGCCACACTGGTAAGACATCACCTCGAAAACAGCGGTGCGCGCACCGTGGAGGGCCATCTGGCGCTGCTGGTGCGGCCCATGCAGGTAAATCCCGCCTGGCAAAACGGCGGCATTTCCGAGATCCGCAGCGCAAGTTTCGAAGGCACGGGCCCGAACACCGAGCTGATCATTAACGGCCGCAAGCTGCTGACCGCTCTCAGCGGGCCTTCGGCTCAGGGTGTCGCATCGTTTGGTACCACCGGTCAGACGGAGATCACGCGCTACGTGGTCGAAGGGGGCGTACCGGCCTCATCTTCGATCAAGGACCCTAACGGCCTCGGGGCTGCCGCCATGCTCTTTGCGGTGAGCCTCGAGCCGCACGAGCAAACCGACGTGGTCCTCATGTTTCCCGGCGGTGAGCCGACGCCCGAGCCTGCCGGTAGGGTACGACGTGAGCAACACTCCGAGCAGACTGTACCCACGGTCACCTCGCCCGCGGACTTCGACAAGCTGGCTACGCTCACCGAGCAGGACTGGCGCGCGCGCCTGTTCCACGTCGGTATCGAGCTGCCGGACCAGTCGCTCGTCGATACGCTGCGGGCGCAGCTTGGCTATATGCTGGTGAACGCGAAGGGCCCGGTCCTGCTGGCTGGCCCCCGCAACTACAACCGCTCGTTCATCCGCGACGGCTCGGCCACGGCCGCCATCCTGCTGCGGATGGGCATTCCGGGTCCGGCGCGCGAATACCTGCGCTGGTACGCGGATCATGGCACCCGCCCGAATGGCCTGATTTCCCCGATCCTCAACGCTGACGGCAGCGTGAACCGCGGAGTCGGTTCGGAACTGGAGTACGACAGCCAGGGAGAGTTCGTGGCGTTGGTGGCCGACGTGGCTCGACTCAATGGCGGCGCCGCCAGCGTGCGCGAGTACCTTCCGGCGGTACGCGGGGCCCTGCAGTTCCTGCAGATGCTGCGCGAACGCACCCTGGTGCCCGGCTACCAGGCGACCAGCGATGCGCCGCAGCGCTTCCGCGGGATCCTGGCGCCGTCGATCAGTCACGAGGGCTACCCCGCCCCTACCCACAGCTACTGGGATGACTATTGGGCGCTCAAAGGATGGCACGACGGCGCCTGGCTTGCGCGGCAGTGGCAGGTGAACGACATGGCCAGATGGGCGGCGGAGCAGGAAGTGGCGCTGCGCGATTCGCTGGCGGCGTCAATTCGCGCCACCATCGCCTGGAAACACATCGACTACGTTCCCGCCTCGGCGGACTTCGCTGACACCGACCCGGCCAGCGTCTCCATCGCCCTGGACCCTTCCGGGCAGCAGGGAGTACTGCCCGACACCGCACTGCGCACCACGTTCACGCGCTACCTCGAAGAAGTACGCAGGCGCAGCCTGCCGGGTGCCCGCTACGTCTACACCCCCTATGAGTTCCGCAATGTGCTCACGTTCGTGCATCTCGATGAGCCGGTGCTCGCCGCGGAACTCCTGGGCCGACTGCGCGCCAGCCGCTACCCGCCCGGGTGGCAGGTGTTCGCGGAGGTAGTGCGCTCACCGATGCGCTCGGTGTTCTATCTCGGGGATATGCCGCACACCTGGGTCGGCGCGGAGTACGCGCGCGCACTGATCGGCATGCTCATGCATGAGAGCGACAGGGGTCTTGAGCTCCTGCCGGGAACTCCACCTGACTGGGTCGCCGGCAAGGGACTGGCGATCGACCAGTTGGCGACGGCGTTCGGAACGCTGTCGATGTCTGCTCAGCAGGACGACGTCACGCTGCGCATCCACCTTGGCCCTGGTCTTAATCCAACCACGGACCTATTTGTAAGCTGGCCCACTCGGCGACGCCCGAGGTCGGTGACCGTGGATGGCAAATCGAGTGATGACTTCGGCGACGAAGGGATGCATTTGCAGCGCCCGTTTCGTGACCTGGCGGCCCGATGGTAGGCAGCTGGCCGCCGCCAGCAGTGCGGGCGCACTGAAGCGAGCGTCGCGTTAGTGGGCAGTTCCACTTCCCAACGCCTCGCTTGGGTGCGGCGCCACGGTGACCAGCACCAGAGCGTCCGGCGGGATGTCCAGGCTCAGACGCTGCTGGGCCTCAAGGGGACGCAAGACGGGGGCCGGCAAGGTGGCGGAGGTTCGCAGTTCATCGAGTTGCTGACGGGTGGGATACCGCGGCGATCCCATATCCAGGTATGCGCCGGCGAAATTGCCGTGCTCGCTGTCGAGAGTCTGGATCTGGACCGTCCGAGCCTCGGTATGGGCAAAGCTGACAGAGACTCTTCGTATTTCGGCACCAGGAGCACGGACCTCACGGTAGTTCCATAACGCAAGGACGATGGTGCCGTCCTGCCGACGCGTGAGCAACGCTTCCTCGACCTCAGGACTGAAGCGCTGGTCCCCAAGCTGGTGCAGCAGCGCGAAGGCGTTGAAGGATGGCTTGGGGATGCCGCCGACGGCACGCAGGCCGAAACCGCCGTAGAAGGGGGTCTTCACCACGCCGCCCTCCTCGAACACGTCCGAGAACGTCCAGTACGCCATATCCTGCACCAGGCCATCGCACTGGCGCACTGTCTCTGCGAGCCAAGGACCCATGAACGGTGCGTCCGTCACCTGAGGATGATTGGCGAAGCTTGCGTTGAACTCGGTCCACAGCAACGGCAGGTCGGGCCGGGAAGATTCCAGGATTTCCTTGTGAACCTTGGCCACGGCACGGCAGACCAATACCCTGCGCGCTACCGGCTGATTGGTTCCGAAGATCTTCGGCGTATCATCACCGTAGACGTGGGTGGAGATGAAATCGACCGGAATGTGCTGCGCGGACGTGAAGCGGATGAAGTCCGGGACCCATGCCGCCTGAGCCGTGGCCGGTCCCCCGACCCGCAGTCCGCTGTCCACCCGCTTGAGCGCCCGGGCCGTGTGCTCATAGAGCGTCCAGTAGGTCTTCTGCCGCGGAGAGCCCGCCCAGAAGTCGAGGTTCGGCTCATTCCAGACCTCGAAGTACCACTGCCTGACCTCGTTGATTCCGTAGCGCTCCACCAGATGGCGGGCCAGCGCCTCGATCAGCGCATCCCAGCGTCGGTAGTCCTTCGGCGGCGTAATGACCGGGTGGTACCAGAACGTATGACGCACGTCTCTGCTGGCGAGCGCGCGCGGCATGAAACTCAGCTCTACAAATGGGCGCACGCCGTTAGCCAAAAGACCGTCGTAGATCTGATCCACATAGGAGAAGTTATAGACAGGCTGGCCATGGCGGTCCTCGCTGTAGACGCCGACCTCGTCATGCAAAATGGCGTGAAAGCGCACGTAGCCGACTGCTGTGACGGCCTTCACCGCGAGCAGATCCTGACGATAGCTCTCGCGCAGGCTCAGGATTGCACGTCCGGAGCCGAACGTGTGCTCCCAGAAGTGCGCGAAGGGCCTGCTCGGGGCGGCGGCATCCACCGGGATGGTTTCCCTGTCCGCTGCACGTCCAGGGGCTGCGATCCCCAAGCCCAGCACGAGCGTTATGAGCCACACGCATGGCCATGGCACCAACCGTGCATCCGGGTCAACCTCTGTCTCTTGCATCGATTCGCTGCGCTTCATGCGGCACGATAATAGCGCGGCTTCGGGCTGACGTTTAACGCGATCCGTCGCGGTCATCTCTTTCGAATCGCAATCCGTTGATGCGAGGCCGGAACCCATGGATGTAACCGCACAAACGCGCGCCGGCGTAGCAATCACGTTCAATTTCAGTGCATCGCCCATAATGCTATGCCGTGACCAATCGGTTACTGATGACTGGTGAGGGTATTGAATGCGCGCCATCGCCTCTCGGACAACCGGCCCATTATAATCTGCGCTCGTCAGGCCACTGGACTGCGAGCCGAGCGGCTCGCAGAATATAGCCTGCGGTCAGCGCAACATCCGGAAGGCTCAACAATGTGCCGGAACATAAAGCTCCTGTTTAATTTTCAGCCTCCGGTAACCGATGAGGAGATTGCTGCGGCCTCGTTGCAATTTGTTCGGAAGGTGAGCGGATTCAATAAACCTTCCAAGGCGAATGAAGCGGCCTTTAATACGGCCGTTGAACAGGTTTCCGCGAGCGTCGCCGTACTGATGCATTCGCTGCAGACGCTGGCCCCGCCTCGAGATCGCTTAGAAGAGGCAAAGAAGAACCGTGCGCGCTCGGAGCTGCGTTTCTCTACATAGGGTACGAAATTCACCGGGCGCTTCGCTGTCCTATGCGGGAGCGGGGTAGGTCAACCGGCGCTAACTGCGGGTAAACAATTCCGCGCCGCAGAGCCGTGAGATACCGACTCATTGCAACGCTGTACGCAGCGAGGTGTCGTCATCCAGCATCAGAAGTTCGATGACCGACAAAGGCAAGCTTCCATAGCTTATCAGCTGATCGTGAAAGGCTCCGAGGCGAAACTGCGCGCCCTGCCGATCGCGATAGCGACCCAGCAGCCGCATGATCTGCCATTTGCCGGTGATGTACGAAATTTTCTGGGTGGGTGAGGAGGCCGCCCCGGCGGCTTCGCCTTCCGCAGCCTCGCGGTCCAGGCCGCCGGCCTCCATGAAGTAGCCCACCGCCTGCGCAAAGTTCCAGCGGCCGGTGTGAAGGTTTACGTCCACTCCGATGCGCGCCGCCCGATAGCGGCTCAGACGCAGGACCTGGGCCTGTGCCACGGAGTTATCCGGATATAGGCCTTCGCGCGAGAGCATTTCCTCCCCGTACAGCGCCCAACCTTCCGTGAAGACAGTGTCTGCATGCTGAAGTCGGATTTCGTCCGGGAGATGATTGGCGATGGAGAGCTGTAAGAAGTGTCCGGGAATTCCTTCGTGCGCGAGGATAGGGCGCGGATCTTCGATGGCTGCGCGTATGTAGAAGTTGCCGCTGTCTGGGTTGTAGGTCGGGATGAAGTAGAACCCGACGGGATCCTTGTCGTAGATACCGGGGGGATTCATGAAACCGCCGGGGGAGGTGGGTTTGAACGCTGCGGGAAGTTCGCGAATCTCGAAAGCGCCCACGTAGTCCGGGATCGTCACCAGTCGATTGGCCTTGAGGAAGCCGACAATTTCCTTCAGGCGCGACTCGTAGGCGGCGAGAAACTCACCCTGGTCCTTCGGCACGTGCGCGGCGCGCCGCGGATCGGGCGAAGCGAGGCTCGGGTCCTTCAGCATCGCCTCCAGTGCACGGTACCGCGCCAGCTCGATCTCACCCAGGTGCGCGATGTCACGCGCGTCAAAGGGCAGCAGCAGCACATGCTTCAGCAGGTAGTTGTACTGCGCCTCTCCCATTGGCTGCCACTCCGGCATCCTGGACAGATCACCCTGCAGCCAGTCGGCGTACTCATGCAACGCTTTAAGTGCCGCATCGCGTGCCACAACGAGCCTTTTGCGCTCCGGGGCCGACATGCCATCGGTGAGCGTCAGGAGGCTGACGGTATACAGCTCGTCACCTCCGCGAACTGCATCGACCGCCAGTGATGCGTACAGCTTTACCGGATGCGTCAGATTCGTACGTGCGGTCTGGAGCATCCCCGGCATTTGCTCAAGGCGGGCGGTTGCGGCGAGCCCACGTGTGCGCGGCGGCGCGTAGTCTTTCTTCAGCAGACTGAAAATCGCGTTCGTGCACTCATTGACGTACAGCTGAGGATCCGAAGACTCGGGATCCAACCGGCGTCCGAAGAAATCCGCGCCGGCAAGCTGGGATTGAAACAGGATGCGGTCTATACGGTCGTCTTTGCTCCACCCATCGATGGCAACCGCGGTCACTTTGGCGAGGAGAGCCTTTACGTGCTCCCGCCGGCTCAGAATTTCACGCATCCTGTAGTCAGTCAGCCGGTTGTCGTAGCGGTGCTCGCCCTGATCGCTGGTCGCTACCGGATAAGCTGCATCGCGCCACCGGTAGTACTGGTGTGCGGTGGCGCGAAGGTCCGCCGGGCTAGCCGCAGCGTAGCCGGTTGAGAGCAGTGAGAGCGCGGCAAGTGACGATCGGAATAGGCGGGACATTCGGGATACCTGAGACGGGAGCGGGAGCCGTAGTCTAGCTGAGGCCTCGCGCGGATTGGGCACGTGTGCCTTAGGTCGTGAAAGCGCAAATCCGTGCTGCCCGCGACCCCTCAGTGACTGCTATCCGGTAGATCGGCGATCGTCAGGTCGAGTGGATATTCGTTTTTATGGCGCGCGCTACCCATCAACGCTTCGGTGGGGCGGCCGCTGCACCTGGCTGCGTGCCGCGGTCGCCGTGACGCTCCGCCCGCTCGAGCTCATTGTTAACCGGTGGGCAATGAACCGTGGGGTGTCTGCCTCATCGGGCACCACCAGATGCAGATAGAGAAGGCCAAGCTGCGAGGGTCCCAATTCTGCGGGGACGGCCTGCCTTGTCGCGCACCACCAGGCGCGCACCGAGCGTTTGCGCATCGAGATGCGCCAGCGTCGCGCCCGACTGCAAATTGATGATGTCGAGTCCGTCCATCCGTGTGCGATCACCCGTGAAGCTCTCGATATTCAACTCGTACTGCAGGTGCTAACGGGCGTCGCTGCCCTTGAACGGAATTGGAACGTGCGTCAGCTCGATTACGAGCGGGGTCACGCGCGGCGCTTCAACCGCCTCGGCCGGAATACCTTTGTTCGCCTCTGTCTGGGAATCGGCAGTGCTTATGGCGCCGAGTAGCACCGTGCAAAGGAATCGTTGGGCGCATTCCATGTTTCGACTCCTTTTGCGGAGGCCAAAAGGGAAATTTCTTTTAGCGCCAAGAAGGCCCGGAACTCGGAGCGCGTCGGCTACGCCGGCCTCCATCGTCGCGCGGTCGGGCCGGGGGCGCAACGGGCCGACACGCCGAGAACTGCCTTAGGCAAGGCGAGGTGCGTTCGGCGGGCGCGGATTCGGTGCATCGCGTAACGTGCGCGTAACATTGCCATTTATTGTCGATCAACGCACTGGATTCGAGCTGGTGTCGGTATGCGCCGACACCAAATCGGCCCTGCAACGCTGCGCAAGTCGGGTAAATTATCAAGAGGACTTGAGGGTTGTCAGGAACGGAATCTGGAGCACGGCGTAAGGATGCAGCCGCGTGATGAAACCTATACCGCCGCCCAACCCGCTGCGCGGTCGGGTGACGAGACGGTTGAGAGTGGTCTCACCGCGGAGGAGCAGCTGTGGCTTTTGCACGCAGGCGACGGTGCGACTGAAGACGCAGCGTGTGCCGATGCTCCAGCGTCGCACTCCCAGCCTCGGGCGGGTGACAATTCCCTTCTGACGCGTACCGCACGAGTCGACGCGATCGGCACGGCAACATTCGCGGCGGTGATCCTGTGCCTTGTGGCCGCTTGGCTGCGGCACCCCGCGGTTCCGCACGGAGCAACGCCGGCAGCGATCCCAAACGTTGCCCAGGGGCCTCCGCGTTCGGCCGCAAGCGAGCCGCAGCGTCCACCTGTGCAGGTAAGGAACCCGTTTGATCGCAGCGAGGTATTCGAGTTACCCGCCGACGCCACCGCAGAGCAGGCACGCGAGGCCGTTGCGGAGCTTCTCCTGGAGCGCGCTCGCAGCCGACTGCACCAATTGCCAGCCGTCTCAACTAGAATTATGCAACACCGCATGGCCGGCACGACCCAAATTCCACCGGAAAGCTTCGTGACTGAGGTATCGGCGACATTCAAGTGATCGGCTGAGATCGTGATCTGAAGACATCGCTGGTACTGAGACGTTGCGAGTGAGCAGCGGCCGCAGCCGTGGTCACACCAGCATGCGCCACGCGCATTTGTCCCTGACGCACAGAGAGCGCGGTGGGGTTTCGTGGTCGAGGACTCGAGAGTCAGGACGCGAGGGTTTTATCGACAGTCGTGACTTTAATCCCAAGGCGTGTCTCGGCCGCCGCGACCATTGCCTTGAAACGGGAATTCGCGCGGAGCGGATGTAGGTCGGGATCGACTTTCGCGTGGTCCAAGAAGCCAGCTGCGAGCGTCTCAAAGACCGGACCAAGCAGATCCATGGCGGCGTCGAGGTCCGGCTCTTTAAAAAGAGATGCTAGGCTGCAGGCGAAGTTGTAGCGCGCGTTCATATTGTCCGGGTCAATCAGCAGCGCGCGGTTGATCCATTCCTTGGCCCGTTCACCTTCCCCGAGTGCTCCAAGCGCAAGCGCGCCCGAGCCCATTGCCGTTGCATTGTTCGGATCCTGCGCCAGCATCTTCTCGACCCGGGCCAGCGTGACGCGTGCGATTCGCAGGGACGCCTGGGCGTTGCCGACAGCGTTATAACAGGTGAGTAACATAGAGCCAGAATTGAGATCTGTTTCCATCAAGGACATCGACTTTTCGTAGTAGCGAATGGCCTCGTCTATGCGTTGCTGCCGGAAGCGCAGATACGCGACTGCGCGGTTGACCTCGTAGGACTCAGGGTTCAAACGCAGGGCGATGTTGATTTCAGCGGCTGCTTCGTCGTGACGACCGTGCTCGGCGAGAATTTTAGCCTTGACAGCATGGGCTTCGGCCAGGTTGGCATCCAATGCAAGCGCCTGCTCCGCTGATGCCAGGCCGTCATCGCTGTTTCTGCCGTGGTCGAAGCGCAGGATCATTTGTCCTATCGCCAAGAGAGCCCAGGCCCGCGAATACTGCGGGTCGATTTCCGTGGCGCGCCTGGACAGGCGGATTATGGCTTCCGCGCGCCGGGGATCAGAGTCATATCCGGTGACGTAAGCCTGTCGTGCCATCAGGTAAAGATTGTAAGCCTCGACGTTGTCCGTGCCTCGCTGCTCTATCGCCTTCTTCTCATTCGGAAGCAACTTGAATTTCAGGGCGGTAACAATGGCTTCAGAGATTTCGTCCTGCAGAGTAAAGATGTCATTTAGATCCCGATCGTAACGCTCGGCCCAGACATGGTCGTTGGTCGACCCGTCAACCAGCTGCGCGGTGATGCGTACACGGCCGCCGGCCTTGCGCACACTCCCTTCCAGGACGTGGCCGACTCGCAGTTCGCGCGCGACTTTCGTGACGTCGACATTCTTACCTTTGTACATGAAAGCACTGTTGCGCGAGACCACGGCCAGCGTGGAAACCTTGCTCAGGTCGGTAATGATGTCTTCGGTGATGCCATCGCTGAAATATTCCTGCTCCTGATCGCCGCTCATGTTCACGAACGGCAACACGCAGATCGCAACGCGCGAGCTCGCGGCAGTTTGGGTAGATGTGGCGGCAGGCATTGCCGCTTTGGATGCACGTTGACGCTCGATTACCGCGCTGAGCGATCGAAGCAAATCCTGGAACGGTGCACTGGTCGGGTCTTCTCCCCAATCGTCGAGATCGGTTGTTTGAATCGCACGTGCATCGATCGGCAGCCGGGCGTTATCGAATCGCGCAGGAACAAGGATATCGCGCTCCGCGGCGTCGCGCGCTTCGCCACGAACCCAGCGCGAGGTCACTGAGGTCGGAGTCCAGATTACAAGCACGGCGCTGGCGGCGAGAAGTTCCGTCTCAATCTGATCGTCAAACTGCTGGCCGGCCGCAATCGACGGATCCCACCACACCGACCAGCCTTTTGCCTTGATGGCAGCCACCAACGGCGCGACACGCGTCCTATCGGTGCGGGAGTAAGAAACAAAGACGTCAGCCATGCAAAGGTCTCACTAGCGAGCGGTCGTCGGTTAATCTCATAAGCTTAACTCGGCTTTGAGCCGCTAAACGGACTTGGAGTGACAAGGGAGGAGCGGACTTAACAGGTGGGCAAAACGTCGTTGAAAAGCGAGCACTTTCGGGGTTCAGCATCACTTCGCAAAGAACGCATAAATATTTGATTATTATATGAAAACGCACACACAGAATCGAAGTGATCCTCTCACAGGTTCGCAGGCGTTAACAAGTTACACGAACATCTTACCGCCGGGTTGCCTGCTGGGGGATACCCCGCTTAAATGCACCTGTTTCGCTCTTTCGTTAATGCCACGATTAAGCGTCCTTTGAGCGACACAGTTCCACTGATTCGGGTAGGAACCTGATCGCTCGGGGCACCTGTGGGATTTGCGAGTCGGGCGGCTAAGTTACTCACGCTGAATCGGCAAAGGCCTTTGCGGGCCGTCGGCGCATCGCCGTCTCAATCGACGAACGAACCCGCAATCTGCTGGTCGGCCTGCCGAAACACACAGCACTTCCAATAATTGACATGCTTCGCATAGCCGCCCCCGCGACAGCCGCGGCGTTTTGCTGCCTGAGTTGCCGGATAGGCCCTCAGTGCTCCATCGCATGAGTCAGACGGCACGCTTTTCCGAGATCAATTAATTCGAATCTTCAATTCTTCTAGGCGCTTCTATAAAGTGGGAAGTGTCCGATAGTCACCCGCGTCTTTCACCGTGGGCACGCTAGCGAATAGCGGTAGGCAGGGTGGTAAGAACATGGCACACGCGAGCGCCGATATCGGCATTCACAACTACGAGACCGCGCTCCTCGCCGGTCGGCATCGCCTCGCAGCTGACGAGGGAATCGAAGCGGGTGGCCAGGACGTCGGCCCGGCCCCACACGAGATCCTGTGTGCTGCACTCTGCGCCTGTACGGCAATCACGCTGAGAATGTACGCGCTACGCAAGCAGTGGCCGCTACGTGCAGTCCACGTCGACGTGACCCTGCAGCTGCAAGGTCACGACCGTCTCATCACTCGGACCATTCGGTTAGAGGGCGAACTCGATGCCGCGCAGCGGGCGCGATTCGCGGACATAGCGGAACGCACGCCGGTGACACTGACGCTAAAGCAGGGGGTCAAGATAACGACAACCTTGGACGAGGCGGGACCCTGACGCAGAGGTTGTGATTGAGCCGCGGGGTTGACGAAGTTCTAGCTCGTATGACGCGACTGTTTCACGAGCCGTTGCCGCACTCGATTACCCGCAATCACACCCAGGAAATGTTTGACGGTCGCCGTGGACTCAAGTTCTGCCATCTCTTCGTCGTAAAGGCGTTGGACGAATTCACGCGGGACGCGTGCTTTCGCGGCGAGCGCGCTCACCGCGGCTTCGTCGGAAGCTTTCCGTATTCGGCTCGGTCTTAGAGGCTCCGGCATGAGTAATTGGTCGCTCTGGTAACCGGTCACCATTGTATCGCGTGCTTGCACGGTTCGGGGTCGGCGCAGCGGTAGGAACGTGTAGGAACGGCGCCATTCGCGGATAGCGCCCCCCGAGGGCCTAATTTGGGTGGTGCACTTGGATAAGGTGCGTCGCTTTCGGCGGATCACCTTGCACGCATAGGCGCAGAGCTTCTTCGCTGATCCGATCTGCCTTGGTGACACGGGCGTGGTGATGAAGATGCTCGAGCCAGGAATCCGTCAGGAATACCTCGACGAAACGCCCGGTGACCGTGGGGTCCTCAAACACCTTCCAATCGTAAGCGCCGTCGCGCCTGCGCTCGCTTGAAAGTCGGAACAGCGCACGCAAGAACTGGCCACGGTGCTTGGGGTCGGTGCGATATTCAATCGTGACGAGGACCGGCCCACGATCGCCTTCGACTTTCGCTGCAGTGATTGGCATCGGCCAATGAAGAGCGGGTGTGAAGTCGACTCCCTCGCCCGTCTGCAGTTTCCACCTCCAGGTCAGGGGAATCGCCAGCAGGGCTCCTGCCGCAGCGGCTAAGAGTGAGCCTCCGGGTGTGATTTCGGTTGCCAACTTTCCCCAGAACAGACCGCCTACGGTCAAGGCCCCGAACATGACGGTCACGTATACCGCCAGACCACGCCCCCGTACCCACTCGGGAAGTGCCACCTGAGCCGAGAGGTTGAGTGAGGATACTGCTCCAATCCAGCAGAGGCCTGCGATCACACTGGCCAGGAGCGACGTGCGGGCATGGTGCGAGACGGCAAATAGCGCTGTGGCCAGTGCTGTGCCCGCGGTGCAGGCGGCTACCAAGGCATTCGCTCCCCACTTGGTCTTGAGGTGCGGCAGCAGGAAGGCCCCGCCGATTGCACCGAGACCAATCGCTCCCAGCAGACTGCCGTACAGGGTGGCACTGCCCGCCACCTGCACGCGCGTGATGATTGGCAGCAGCGCCCAGTAGGAGCCCGCAAAAAAGAAGAAGCCGGCCGCGCGGACGAGGGTGGCGCTCAGGTGCGGGTTATATCGGGCATGCCGGACACCAACCACCATCGCGCTGACAAAGGGTTCTGGCGCCAGACCGGAGTTAATACGCGGCGGATTCTTCCACCATACGAGTGCCCCGAGCACGCCGGCGTTACTGAACGCATCGATCCAGAACGGCAGACCGTATCCGAAGGCACTGACCAGCAGGCCGCCGAGCGCGGGGCCTATGGCACGGCTGATGTTGATGCCGAGGCTATTCAGGGATACCGCGGAGGGAATATCCGAGCGCGGCACCAGGTCGCTTACGACGGCTTGCCAGGGCGGGGCACCGATCGCCGCGGCCGCGCTCACGAGGGCCGTCATAAGGATGAGGCTTGCCGGGGTAATGAGGTGGCTCGATACGAGGGCAGCGAGGGCCACGCTGAGCCCCATGATCGCGAGCTCGCTAACGAGCAGAAGTTTGCGGCGGTCGACCAGGTCCGTAAGTGCCCCTGCGGGCACAGCGAGCACAAATAGCGGCAGGTACGAGGCCACCTGTACCAGTGACACGACCAGGGGATCCGGATTGAGCACGGTCATCAGCCAACCGGATGCGGCGGTCGATACCCAGCCACCCACGTTGGAGACCACCGTGGCGGTCCAGACCACCGTGAACGTTGGATGGCGGAACGCTCCCCACGGTACTGAACCCCGGCCGTGCGGGTCTGCCCTCACAGCGTGACATCGCGTCGCCGAGACGCCACCGGCTCCCCGCGATCTCTCGGGCGCCCCGAGCCCAGGTTCAGCTCGCCGGTGCGAACGGCAGCACGGTTGGCCTCAACGGAAGCCCGGCTGGCCTCGTTCTTGGCCACCGCCGCGTCCAGTTCCTGTTGACTGACCGCATCGAGCTCGGAAAGCGACTTGGCACGTGCCAGATCGCGCTGCGACTGGATCAGGGCAGCCTGGCTCTGCGCGAGCGCCGCCTGCGCCTGGGTCAACGCGGCGATATAGGGCTGTTGGTCGATGGCGAACAGCAGCTGGCCGACTTTCAGGGGCTCGCCTTCATTTGGCAGCGGCTTCTCCAGTACGCCCCCGACTCGGGGTCGTATTTCAACCGTATTCACGGCTTCAGTTTGGGCGACGAAGTCTTCTGCGACGCTGGCCGTCTGGGGCATCACGGTGCTCGCGGCAACCTCGACCGGCGGCGATGCGGCAGGGGCCTGGTTGCCGCACGCTGTTAGCATGAGCGTGGCGGTACGGAAGCAGAGCGCAAACCGCACCGGCTTCGAGCTAACGGCCGATCCGTGTAAGTGAGACATGAGCGATCGTCTCCATTGTGAGCCCAGGAACTCACGTTGCGCTTGAGGCAGGGTACGCTCGCGTAGTTCCCCGACGAAGTGAACGCTCTGAAGGGCTATTTATTGTCGACGCATAGCATGGCCTTTCGCTGCTGCCGGCGTCCATTCTGAGCGTAGCGCGTAGGGGATCCGGGATGTGCGCAGGTCGCGGCAAGTTGCGTATGTGTTTCGCCTGGCTGAGCCTGCGCAAGTGAACCACGATCTCGGCCGGTTGCACTGGACGATGCACGGCGGCTCGTCCGGCGAGTTGCCGAGTGGACCACTAGCGAATTCGGTGCTGTTGCTTCAACGAGCGTCGAGATCCCGGATGAGCGCTTTTTATTTACGGTTTCAGCTGCGTACGTATTTCGCCGCCTGGATGCGCAGCGCTGTGAACGTTCACGTAGAGATTGCCGTCCTTGAAGCTCTTGAACTGATCATCCGTGAGCTTTGCGCCGTCGGGTACCGACCAGACGGTCTCGGACGTCTTAACGAGAGTAATGATCGGTGGACCATTCGTTCCCGGGGGCGCCAGGTGAATGTGGGCCATGGTCCCTTGAATGCCGACCGTGGTAATAGAGCCGGCGACGGACTTGTCCGCCTTTATGGCGATGGTTCCGGTACCGGTCGCGGACGTAGTAACCGGCGGCACTTCCTGGTCACCGGTCAGCTTAACCATAAGGTCAGCAGAAAGCGCCGATCCGAAGCCGCCAAGAAGCAGTCCCACGAGAGCTAAGGTTTGGAATCGCCGCCCCCCGCGAAGCATTTTCATTGAATGTACCTCTTCAGTGGCGGCGTGGCCTCTGGCCCCGCATCGCGGCATGTATTCGGGTACCAGCGACAGGTCCATCGTATTACTTAGAGGCAAGAACATATACAGCTTGACACCTGATCGCTTGTCGACTCGCTACAGACCATCCGAATGGCAGTTTTGACGCAATGAACAACAGCACGGTTCATTTCGTGGCGTTATCGGCTCTTTCTTTGAGATCGCCCGCGGCATCTTTAATTTTATCGCCGGTAGTTTCTTCACCTCCATTCTTAATGGTACGAACGGTTTCATCCATCTTTTCGCCAGTGCGCTCTAGCGGGCCTTTCTCTTCGCAGGCCGAGAGCAACAAGACAATGGCGTAGAGCGAGGTGCGAAACATCATCTGGTTCATGGGTCCTTCCTGGGAGGCTTCAGTGAGTCACGGTCAAACAAGATGGCGTTCGGCGTGGTCATCTGGGGTGCATTCCGCCATCGCCAAAGAGCGACACTACTACGCCGCGAGCAGTCCCCTTCAGGGCACTTGCGCGGAAGCGATGCGATCCGCGCCCTCGTCAAGGACGACCACCTCAACGCGGCGATTCTGTTCCCGGCCACCGGGGGTGTCGTTATTGGCGACGGGCGAACTCTTGCCGAGCCCTTTGGTCAGGATGCGACCCTGCGCGATACCCATCCGGGTCAGTGCGTCTCGCACGGAGTCCGCGCGGCGCTCGGATAAACGCTGGTTATATTCGTCACCACCGACGTTGTCGGTATAGCCGTCAATCTGAACACTACGCTTCGGGTATGTCTGGAGAAACGCGGCTAGCTTCTCCAGTGTCTGGCGCGATCCAGACTTGAGGTCGGCGCTGCCCGTTTCGAACAGTACATCTCCCAACGTGATCACCACACCGCGGTCGCTCTTGCTCGCCTTGAGATCCGCCAGCGCAACGTCGAGTTCCCGGGACTTCGCCTGCGCCAGCTGGTTCGCGCGCGCAGCATCATCCTCTCGCGCTACGAGTAGCACGGCGTTACGGCGATTATTCGCGTCTGCGATGGCCTTTCGAGAGGTATCGAGTTCGGCGCCCTTCTGCGCCGCCAAGGCGAAGCGATCGGCTATATAGGCTTCGTGGTTGACCTCGGCCACGGGCTTGCCGGCCTTCATCAGTGCATCGCCCCGGGCCAGGGCGTCCTGTGCAGCCGTAAGATCGACCTTGGATTCGCCCTGCACTTGAGGATTCGTTTGTGCGCTGGTTACCTCAGCGCGTGCCTGCTCCAGCATCACGTTGGACTGCGGCGTCGTGGCACAAGCGGCGAGGGCCAAAGATACGGCTGCGGCGACCGTCGTGGTGACGATCGAGCGAGAAAATGGCTTATTCATACGAACAGTCTCCGAGAAGATTGGGTGCGAGTTCACGGCGTGCTTGAGCGGCTGGCTTCGTTCTGCAGGACCGCAATGCCGCGATCGACATCCGCGGCATCCTTGGTGGACTTTGCGCTCTGGGCACTGATCTGCGCGAGATGCGCGTCCGCGTAGGATTCTTCGAATAGCTGCTCGGATTGAACCTTTTCGCCCTTCGCAGCGGCCGACTGTCCCTGGGCCATTTTCTGC
This sequence comes from uncultured Pseudomonadota bacterium, assembly GCA_963806375.1. Taxonomy (GTDB): domain Bacteria; phylum Pseudomonadota; class Gammaproteobacteria; order Steroidobacterales; family Steroidobacteraceae; genus 13-2-20CM-66-19. The sequence goes on along the minus strand of CAWDXW010000001.1, from coordinate 654,024 downwards.
ACGCTCGAGTTCAGTTCGTCCGTCGCATACTGGCGAGCGCCAGCCCGCTCAGCCTGATCAATAGCCGACTTAGCCTTCGTCATTTCGGTGCTGGGTTCTAAGGGAGTGGAGGCGCAGCCGCTCAACAGAACGACCGACCCAATAAGCGCCGTCCCGGCGGCTTGAATGCATTTCATAAAGTCTCCTGAATGTTCCAATGAAGACTGCGCTTCAGGGCGCTTCTGTTCGGTGCCGTACCGAGTTGGCACCGTATGGGCGGCCGGCCTAGCCCATTTCGCGCCTTAACCGAGGTTCAACGGACACCGACGGTTGAAGTCGTCGAAGCTCATGAAGCATTGGGCTATGCCCGTCGGTCGAGCGGCGTGCAGGCAAAGCGGCGCGACGGACTGCGGTATCACGCTCGCGCCATAGCGCTCAAATCGGCACGCGCATTAAGGGAAACGCGATCCCCGCGTTCGACGACTTGTTGATTCCGGCTCTTTCGGTCCCTCCCGAGGTAGGCATTCGGTGAGGACTCAGTGCAACGAGTGGGTGCGGAAAATCTCTTTCAATCGCAACGAGTGGACTAGGCCGCACCTGGTGCTCTCGGCAAATTGCGTCCTTGCAGGCCTTCACGGCTTTCATCCACCGTCACGCCTTCGCCGACGTTTGCCCCATACGTGATAGCGCAAACCGCCGCTGTACTCGACCTCTGCGTATCCGGTCAGTATTCTCGGCCGCTTGGACGGCCCGATCACCCGCGCGACTCGCCCCGCGCAAGCGTAAGCGTGGAAGCGCCCCGAAGGAGACTGGCAATGGAAACCAAACAATCGCCGAAAAAATCGAAGCCCAATGTAATTCTCGCGAAGACCCGGGTAACCGGTAAGGCGCAGGGAGAAGGAGACTACGAGGCCGCGCGCCGATACGACAGTGACGTGCATAAGTTCGTGCGGCACGCGGACACGGAGCGGGCGGCGCGCGCGGCAGCACCGCGGAACAAGCGTGAGGCGGAGGAAATGGCCGCGGCCGAGGCTGTCGGCCGCCTGGGTGAACCGCAGCACGCAGGTTGGTTTCTCGCTGACATGGAAGGCATTCGCCGCCGGGCCCGCGCGCAGCTAAGGGCCGGGGCTGTCACCGATAATTATCAGGGGGACGTGAAGCAGGCGGTCGAACTCTTGAATCATGCTGTGGCGACTGAGATCGTTTGTGTACTTCGTTACAAGTATCACGCGATCGTAGCGACCGGCATCTCGAGCGATGCGGTAAAGGAGGAATTCGTCCAGCACGCCAAGGAAGAGGAAGAGCACCTGGACATGCTGTGCGAGCGCATCAATCAGTTGGGCGGCAAGCCCAACATGAACCCAGAAGGCTTACTGACACGTGCCGCGTCGCAGTACGTGGAAGGCAAAAACCTGATCGACATGATCAAAGAGAATCTCGTCGCCGAGCGGATCGCCATCGAGACTTATCGGGAGATGGTTCGTTATTTCGGCGAGAAGGACCCCACGACCCGAACGATGTTGGAGCGCATTCTGGCGCAAGAGGAAGAGCATGCGAACGACATGCATGATCTGCTAGTTCAACACGAAGGTCGGCCGATACTAAAGAAGTAGTGCACTAGGAATTACCTTGGAGTGGCCGGGCTTGGGAGCTCGAGTCACGGGCGCTTGCCGGCTCAACAGGGGCTGCATGGTCATCTCAATGATGGCGTCTCACTATCAGGTTCGCTGCGACCGATCGAATTCCGCTCGGCACGCGGCGGCCTTGTGGGGCGAGACACTCTTGAGCGGCACGCTGCGCGTGTCGGTATGAGGCGGTCCCGCGAAAATGGGATGGGTCCTATTGATGAGTGTGCCTCGATCGCTGGCGCTATCGACCATCTTCCCGCACCTAGAGCGACCCGCCCGTGGACCTGTTGAGTTGCTGCCCGCGGCCGCGAGGCGACTTTGAGGTAGCCCTTTTAGCGCGCAGACCGACCGATCATGAAAAAAACTCTTGATGCAATCGTCATCGGGACCGGGCAATCGGGACCCTTTCTCGCGGTTCGGCTGGCGGCCGCCGGCCAGCGGGTCGCCATTATCGAGCGTGGCCGATTCGGGGGAACGTGCGTCAATACGGGCTGCATCCCGACGAAGACACTAGTTGCCTCCGCGTATGCTACGCACATGGCACGCCGCGCGGGTGAATTCGGTGTCCAGGTTGCGGGGCCAATATCTACTGACATGAAGCGAGTGAAGGCTCGCAAAGATGAAATTACTGGTAAATCACGCAGTGCGTTGGAATCATGGCTCAAGAGCACGCCGAACTGCACCGTATATCAGGGGCATGCGCGCTTCGAATCGCCGAACGAGGTGCGGGTGGGGGAGGAACTCCTGACGGCGCCCCAGATTTTTATAAACGTAGGAGCACGCGCGGCGATACCGTCCATGCCTGGCGTGGCGGACACGCCGTACCTGACCAATTCCACTTTATTGGACCTCGATATTCTGCCGCGACATCTGGTCATTGTCGGCGGTGGTTACGTGGGATTGGAATTCGGACAGATTTTCCGCCGCTTCGGCAGCGAGGTGACCATCATCGACAGAACGTCGCGCCTGATCGCCCATGAAGATGAAGACGTATCAGTGGAAGTGCAGGCGATTCTTGAGCGCGAGGGGATTCAAGTGCGGCTCAACGCGACGTGCATCGAATTGATGAGTCACGGCGAGCAGGTCGGAGCGCGCGTGGATTGCACTGAAGGCGCGCCGGAGGTGAATGGGTCGCACTTATTGCTGGCAATGGGCCGAACGCCAAACACCGATGACCTAGGCCTGGAAAAGGCCGGGGTCTCGCGCGATGCCCACGGATACATCGTGGTCGACAATCAACTGCGTACCAATGTTACCGGCGTCTGGGCACTCGGCGATTGCAACGGACGGGGAGGATTCACACACACCTCTTACAACGACTTCAAGGTGGTCGCGGCCAACCTATTGGATCACGACAGGCGCAGCGTTGCAGACCGAATCCGGGCTTACAGTCTCTATGTCGATCCTCCACTCGGGCGGTGTGGAATGACGGAGCGTGAAGCGCTTGCCTCCGGACGACGGGTGCTGATCGGGCGCCGGTCCATGACAGACGTCGGCCGGGCGGTCGAGAAGGGCGAGACCCTGGGGTTCATGAAAGTGCTCGTGGATGCCGACTCGAAACAGTTTTTGGGAGCCGCCATCCTCGGGACGGGTGGCGATGAGGTGATTCACTGCGTGTTGGATCTGATGTATGCGCGGTCGTCGTACGGGGTAATGCAATGGGCGATGCACATTCATCCCACGGTGTCCGAACTGCTTCCCACGATGCTTGACCAATTGAGGCCTCTTAAGGCCTAACCGGGGCGCAAAGCGTCATCCAGCGTTAGGTGTTTCACGAGCAATGCTCGAGCCGGACATAATCACGCCCTGGGCTCCGTCACTGGTTTTCGCGGGCGATCGCTTGCGTCCGTACGCTTCGCAACCGTTGCGCGCGTAGTTTGGAACGACCGTCGGACGCTGGACCGTTTGGTACGCGGGGGCTGCTAGAGCTTCCACAGCCGAGCGAAAGGGGGGCTCGAGTCCAACCCGCGTCGCTCTTCCAGCGGACGCGGGAGGTGGAATTAGTGACTACGCTCGCTTGATTAGGCGGATCAGGAACAACAAGACCACTGCCCCAATGGTCGCGACGATGATGCTGCCGAGCAGCCCACCACCGGCAGAGACGCCCAGGGTGCTGAAGAGGAATCCGCCCAGAAAGGCGCCTACGACACCAACGATCAAGTCACCGACGAGGCCGAAGCCGCCGCCCTTGACCAACGTGCCAGCCAGCCAGCCAGCTACCAACCCAACGATCAAAAACCACAGAAAGTTCATTGTGACCTCCAGCGAAGTGTCAACCGTAGACGCGAGGGGCATTCATTGCCCCCCGGTCACCATACGCCGTCCGGGGGTAACCAATGTCATCGTTAGTTGCTGCGCCGCAATATTGGGCGTCTACGAGCGAGGCAATTCGCAGTGTCCACGCTGCGGTACGGCTATCGGTAAGTCGGTTGAGACGACCCAAGGGCTGCCGTCTAGGGCCATGCCGGAGTTACCGCGAACATAGCCAGGGGCGTGATGAAGTTAGGCGGCGGAGGGCGAGAGGTCGGCGCTTACGCCCCCTGGGCGCTCGACGTTCGCTTACGCTGGCGCGCTCGCCATCAATGGACAACACGTCGATCCACTGTTTGATTTCTTGATCTGGGTGAATGGTGGTTCTGGGGAACATGGGAGTCAGCGTCCTTTGACTGCCAGGTTGCCGCCACGACATAGACGGTAAAAAGAACTCCAAGAACGTACAACGCGATTCCGGTGTCACCCATTACTTTACCCTCCTACTGTGACGAAGCGTACCGCGCACTTTGTTAGGAAGGTGTTAAGAAATGGTGGTTTTCCTTCAGGACACTTACGTAACCGCGCGTATGTTCATATGCGGTTCGAAGAACTGATGGTTACCCCGGCCGTGGGCCTTGGCGTAGAAGAGGCCATGTCGGCATGCTTCAATAGTGTCTCGGCATTCGTACCGTCGGCGGGGTACACACCAATGCCCACACTCACCGTGACGTGCAAATCTTGATGGTCGAAATGGTGCGGTTTGCGCACTTCGGCGAGTATCTTCTCAGCAGTGAAGGCTACGTCCTCCGGACGAGGCACTTCAGAGAGTAAGACCACGAATTCGTCTCCACCTTGGCGGCTAACGGTGTCGGAGCTGCGCACGGCAACCGTAGGAAGCGGAAGTTTGTGATTTGGAGCGTGTGTACGGTAGCGCCCAGACGAGGGATGCTCTTCCTGCTTCAATACGACGCTGGACTTGCTAAGGAGACCCACATGTATATCGGCGGCGGCATTCTCGGAACGATTCTCGTTATCGCTTTGATCGTCTTCCTGTTACGTAGGGCGTGAATCATATTTCGGGGATACGAAGTCTTCGATCGCGTGACACCCTATCGTGTGTTGAGGCTGGAATGGGCAACCGTAAGTGTTAGACCGTGGAGAGGGAATCGGCCTCCCATGTTTAGGAAGACGTAGCGCTCCACGTACGATGACCCCGGATCTGCGATGACTGCTGAAGCGACCAATAATCCGAGGCGCTCCAAGAACACAATCTTGGCCAGCCTCCCGCATAAGGAGCTGGAACGGCTTCAGGCGGCGCTGGAGCCGGTGAGTTTGAAATTTGGGCAAGTGCTGTACGAGCCAGGAAGAGCAATTCAGCACGTGTACTTTCCCGTCAATTGTCTGATTTCTTTACTGACTTCCGTCGACAAACGCCGATCGCTGGAAGTTGGCATGGTGGGTAATGAGGGAATGGCCGGGATGCCGTTCATTTTGGGGATGGGGGTTTCCGGCGTCCGGGCAATTGTGCAGGGCGGCGGCGATGCACTTCGTATGGCAGCCGGACCATTTCGCATCAAATTTGATCGCAACCCGGCGTTACAGGAAGCGCTGTACCGCTACATGTACGCCCTGATGGCGCAGATCTCGCAGACCGCGGCCTGCAACCGCTTTCACGAAGCGGAGCCGCGCCTGGCGCGTTGGTTATTGATGACCCGAGACCGGGTCATGTCTGACGAATTTATGCTGACCCACGAATTTCTCTCGCACATGCTGGGTCTGCGGCGTGAGGGCATCACGGAAGCCGCTACCGTGTTCAAGCGGCGGAAGTTGATAACGTACCGACGCGGCAAAATCCAGATCCTGGACTTAAAAGGTCTTAAGGCGGCGTCTTGTTCGTGCTATCAGATTGTCCAAACGGCGTTCAAGCGCGTGCAGGGACAGGGACGGATTCCCGCCGTTGAGTGATCGTCGCGCGCATACGGGGCGGCTGTCTTTCTCAGACAGCTGATTGCGTCATGTCGATGTGCGAGGCCAGAGCCTGCTGGCCGCTTGAGCGTGGGACCAGGACAAACAATTTTCAGGCTGCGCGCCTGCCGCCCTTTTGTTCGGCGCTCAGTGCGCCTTTGCGCCATCACGATGGTCATCGCCACCGCCCTGGCGTGGGCGCACGTCGGCATGCGCGATCGACTGGGTGCACTGTGGAGCAACTAGGATTGAGAGTTGAACAGCGGCAACGCCTGCGCCAGCGATTGCAAGCAAAACGCTCGCCTGTCGCACTGCAGTTCGGACCCCAATCCCGATCTGAATGGGAGCGACCCGCGCAGTCGCGTCCCCAGACTCGCACAGCAAGTCCCGGGGGTTTTCGTTCAGGTGGGACTCAGTCGCAGATGCAAGCCCGTTAGCGGTTGCTGGCGACCCGCGCGGTTTTGAAGCTAAGCCTGCCCCGCACCGCGAGGGCGGTCCCGCCGAGCACCAGTACAGAGGCGACGGAAAGCCGTAAAGTAATGGGCTCTGCAAACAGGACGACGCCCGCGAGAGCGGCGATCACCGGCGCGCTGAGCTGCACGTTGGCGGCCGCGATGGCCCCGAGCTTGCGCAGCGCCGTATACCAGGCCGCATAGCCGAGCCCTGAGGCGATCGAGCCCGACAGTACCGCGAGCACGATGCCCTCGGTGTCGGCTGAGCGACGGTTCCAGAGGAGTACGCTGATGAGCAGTGTACCGGGAACGGAGCGAGCGAAGTTGCCGGCATTGTCAGCGAGCGCGTTTACCGAGCGCCGCCCCCGCAGCGAATAGACGCCCCACGCGCAGCCAGCGATCAACATCAAGATCGCATCCCGTGCCGGCGGCGCTGTGATTCCCGGGAACAGCAGGAGGATCAGTCCGGCCACGGCGAGCAGCCAGCCTATTACAACGGTACGGTCGATGCGCTCGCCGCCGACGAACCCTGCGGCGATCATCACCACCTGCACTGCGCCGAACAGCAGCAACGCCCCAGTACCGGCCGTGAGCCCGACGTAGGCGAACGTAAAGGCGATGGCATACGCGAGCAGCGTCAGCGCTGATCGCCAGTCGCCGCCCAACCTCTGGCCGCGTCGGCCAATGCGTACCAGCAGCCACAGGGTGAGCGCGCCCGCGATCAGGCGGATGCTCATGAAGCTCGCGGGATCGATGTGCGCGTCGCGCAGCGCCATCCGGCACAGCACCGAGTTGGCCGCGAACGCCAGGAGTGCGAACACGGTGGCCGCGACCACGCGGTTCACTTCAGCGCCTGCTCCAGGTCGGCGATCAGATCCACCGGCTCCTCAATCCCGACCGACAGACGCAGCAGATTCTGCGGTGTGCGCGATTCCGGCCCTTCGATCGAGGCCCGATGCTCGATGAGGCTCTCCACTCCGCCGAGACTCGTCGCCCGCGCAAACAGACGCGTGCGGCTGGCGGTTTCGAGCGCCGCCTGCCGCCCTCCCGACACGCACATCGACAGCATTGCGCCGAAGCCCCCCGGCATCTGCGCCACTGCGGTGGCATGAGCGCCGTGCTGCGGCAGCCCGGGATAGAACACCTGCTCGATGGCCGGATGGCGCGCGAGGAATTCCGCTAACTGCAATGCTCCGGCGCACTGCGTGCGAACCCGCAGCGCCAGCGTTGCGATGCTGCGTCTCAGCAGCCAACAGTCGAAGGGCGCCAGTGCCGCGCCGGCGGTGCGCTGCCAGGCCTGCAGGTGCTCGAGCAACGCGTGCTCCTCGCGCACCACCGCCAGCCCGCTCAGCACGTCGCTGTGACCGCCGAGATACTTGGTGCCACTGTGGATGATAAGGTCGACGCCGAAGTCGCAGGGTCGTTGACAGACGGGTGTGGCGAAGGTGTTGTCGCAGACCACCAGCGCTCCTGCCCGATGGGCGATGGCAGTGACCGCCTCGATATCCGTGATGTTGAGCAGCGGGTTAGTCGGCGTTTCGATCCAGACCATGCGTGCGCGCCCGCCGACGGCATTCCTCACCGCCGTGAGATCGGTGAAATCGACCAGCTCCACGGCAATGCCCCGACGCTTACAATGTTCGGTGAACTGCTTGACCGAGCCATAATAAGCATCGAGCGGCGCTATCAGGCGATCGCCGGTGTTAAGCAGCTCCAGCACCGCCATGTTAGCCGCGAGCCCCGAGGCAAAGGCCGCCGCCCCGATGCCACCTTCGAGGGCCGCGATGCAGGCTTCGAGCGAGGTGCGGTTGGGTGTGCCTTCGCGGCTGTAGCGATAGCCGCGCGGATAGCCGCCATCCGCGTCGCGCTCGAAAGTGGTCGTAAGGTAGATCGGTTGCGACAGCGCGCCGGTCGCCGGCTCGGGAGCATGGGCGCTGTGCACACACAGAGTGTTCTGGCCAACCTGCTTGTTCATCGAGAAGTTCCTTGAGTGCGCTGGCCGCGTGTTGCGGCTACCTGGGGACGAAAATGCTCTTCGGCAGACGCACGTGGACACCGACATTCGGCTTGTCGACCAGCTGCGTAACGGCCACGTTCCCGACGATGCTGACCAGCTGATACGCCTCCTGACGCGTCAGCTGCTTCTCGGTCACCAGGAAATCAACCATTTCCTGGATTGCCGTGCGGGTGGCCACGCTCAGATCCGGATCGGTGGCCATGCTGATGTAGTCGGTCGGTGTCTGCGCCCGCGGCCAGTTGATTTTCATGTCCTTGCGCACCGTGAGCTGCAGGCGGGCGCGCAGTGAGGTTTCGATCGCCGTCTGATCGACTTCGCCATCACCCTGCGCGGCGTGGCCGTCGCCGACCTCGAACAGGGCGCCGCGGGCAAAGATCGGGATGTACAGCGTGCTGCCCGCCACCAGTTCGCGATTGTCGAGATTGCCGGCGTGACGTCCCGGCGGATTGCTGCTGACCCGTCCGGCCTCGGGCGCAGGCGCCACACCCATGCTGCCGAAGAAGGGTCGCAGTGGGATCACGATCCCGGGAGCGAACTGCGCGGTCATCCGGTGGCGGTCGAGGGGGACGATGCGCACCGGCGCGTTCGGCTCACAATTTTCCGGCAATACCCCCTTGCAGCCGTTGTACCCATAGTCGATTGCCAGGTGGATCGACTGAATCTTGACCTCGAGCACATCGCCCGGCTCTGCACCCTCCACGTACACCGGGCCCGTCAGGATGTGGCCCCCGGGGCCACGCCGGTCACCGGTCACCTGACTGACGATCTCCTTGAGCGAGGTTTGGATGCGACCGTCTGGTACCCCGGCCTTCGCCAGCCCTTCGGGCGTGTTGGTCAGTAGTGTATCGACGTCGATGACGTCGCCTGAGGCAATCCGCAGGGCCGGGGCCGCTTCCGACCAGTAGTAGCCGTACACGACCGTGGCCGGTGTGGCTTCGAGTCGGTGCACCTGCGGGGACCGTGGGTGAGCCGCTGCCGTCGTGAGGAACGCGAGGCCCACGGAAAGGGTCAGATTTGTGTACATGGCTGCCCGCTTCCGGTACATGAGGCTTCCGGCGATATCACCGTCTGAGCTGGTGAGGGATATTGCCTGCATTACGTGGGCAGTGCGCAGGGCGATTGGGTGGCCGCGGAAAGAGCCTTGTACCGCCCCTCCCAGCGGGAGCCCCGTGTCTTGGCAAGCGGGGCCACGCCCTGCGCACGCGAAGATGTTGCCTGGCGTGACTGCGATAGAGGCCGGAGCATCACAGGCTACTTCCATGCTCGCCTCGACATAGGCCACCATGACCTCCTCGGATTCGACGTACGAGCGCGCATACCGGGTTTCCGAGGGGACTGCCGGAGAAGGTCCATGAACTCATCCAGATCTTGGCAGTTTTTGGGTACGCTGGTCGCCGCGCTCTGTCTGGCGAATGTCGGGCTCCTTGCACCGGTACAGGCCGCAACGGATGGGCTCTCCGGCACGGTCTGGCAGCTGGTCCAGTTTCAGGGCGGCGGCGGTCACATTCTCAGGCCAGATGATGGGTCGACCTACACGGTAGAGTTCAGAACAGACAGCACAGTCGCAGTACGACTGGACTGTCACCGCGGTCGCGGGACGTGGATAGCTCGATCGAGCGCGCAACTCGAGCTGGGACCGCTCATCTTGACGCGAGCGACGTGCCCGCAAACGTCTCTGCTCGATCAGGTCACGAAGCAATGGACGTTCATTCGTTCATATGTATTTCGTGATACGCATCTTTTCTTGTTATTGGCGGACGGGGGAACGTACGAGTTTGAGCGCGCGAACTCCGAGGCCGCACGGTCGATTCCGGAATCATGGCTCGACGAATCGAAACCGGCTTCGTGGAACACGCTGGGCGCGGCGATTCCGAGTGCACCTAAAATGGAAGAGCCGGTCGATCCGCGTTGCCGAGCCCACGCGAGGGCCCCCGAATTGGAAGCTGACAAACAGCTGGCAGATCTGGGGTGGGACCTGATCGGCGGGTATCAGGGCGGGTGGGGGCTTCTCGTGATCCAGGGAGTGGCCGGGTACGATGGGATGTGCCGGCCGCGGGCGTATCAGGATTTCGTCTTCTTGCGCGGTGTGTTTGCGGGCACGCTCTCGCCGAGAACGATGGACGCCCGGGCGGATGGCGCGCTAGATCGGGTGACGCTCCAAGACGGTTCGCGGTTGGTTGTCGAATATGCGCGGTACACGGCGGCGGATCCCCTGTGTTGTCCATCTAAAACCACGAGTGTGGAGTTTGAGATCGGATCGGATCAGGCCGTCGTGCGACCGGTATCCTTGTCCACTTCCGTCCACAGATAGTTCGCCTGTCCCTGTCCGAACCTGTAACCCGGGCAAGCGCGCCGCCGCTGCCTCACCTCGCCGCCACCGGCCGTTCCCACTCGAGCCGTTGCACCTGTAGCAGCGGATGCGGCTCGGCGCCCAGCATTACGACCAGCCTTAAGCCATCGGTGTAATAGGGATCATCGGTGAGGTTCTCGCGGGGGTTCACCGAAGTCGATTCTCCGACGCCTTTTACGTAGCCGAAGCGTTCCACCAAGCCTGTCAACAGCAGATCCTGCAGGAGGTACTCCCGCTCCTGGTCCACGTGTGCACTGATCCGGTGAGTCGTGAAGGACCACGACTTGGTCGTCAGTTTCACGCCGACGTCGCGACTGATCTGTCCGATCCATACGTTCTGACCCTCCAGCGTGAATGGCGCTAGCCACAGCCGCAGGTGATTACGCTGACTCACTGTGCTGCGTGCCTTTTGGAACGCCACATCCTGATAGCGGCTGAAAACGTACAGCGGGCTGACCGGCGCCGTGTCGTATTCGGAGCGCAACAGGAATGCCTTCGTCATGCGCCAGGAACTGCCCGCTCCGACCGGTTCGTTCAAACGCCAGCCGCGCGCGTTGAAGGCAAAGAGCGCGTCCACGCCGTTTCCCACGATGACCAGGTTGAGAGGATCACCATTGGCGCTTTGCTCCTTGTTCTTCACGCAGCAGGGCAAACTTTCAAGTTTCGTCCGCAGAGTCTCCAGGGTCATGTCCTGAATCGTGCCGGGCGGATATAGCCCGCCGAAGTCCACGCGCTGCACGGCGTACTGGACCCCGGCGATCGGGATCACGAACCTGAAGGGCACGATCCGCCGGTCTGTCGCGAGTCCGACACTCACAAGCTTCAGGCCGCCATCCACGTGCGTGTATACGAAGCCTGAGGCACTGCGACGTGCCGCGACGTAGTAGGGCATTTGATTGCTCTGAAATGCCGCGTCCAGCAGATCATTGGTTCGATTCGACAGCCAGCCGTGCAGGCGCTGCGCAACCTCCTGCGGGGCGTAGTAAGCCCGGTCAGTCAGGATCGGCAAGAAGAGAACGGGAGCATCGCTGTCGTTGCGGACCTCTAACCAGACGGGCTGGACATCTGCGTCGGCGGTCGATCCGCCAAAGTAGCGCTTCGATTCCGTATCCGACAAAACGCTCGCGCGCACCACGATTCCCTGGCGCTCCTGAGTGAGGGCGCGACTGATGAAGGCCCCAGCGCCAGAAGCGTCAGGGGCACTCGGTCCACAACCAGCCAGCAAGATGAACACCATCACCGGAAGTAGGACCCGCCGAATCGGCGCCGCAGAATTGCTACTCATTGCCTGGTCTCCGTGACGGGGCCGGTCGCTAAGGGCCAGCTGGGAAATAACTTATCTGGGGCCGCAGTCAGCCGACGGCTATCAGCCCGATCGCGGCCCGGTTGCTCTAACTGAAATGGAGGAACCGTGTGCATGCCAACGCACGTAATGAACTCGCTTTGACATCAATTCAGATCGCCTATTGACTCATCGTCATTCGACGGCCAACGGATTAACAGGTCCTGGTGCAAATCGTGGTTATTTCTTGACCACTTTCATAGTCTAGAGTCTTGTAACTAGTTGTTTCTAATGGCTTCGCGGGTTGGGTCGTCAACCGAAATCCAACCTGCTGATCTGCGGCAGTTTCTGGCGCCTTCTCCGTTTGGGGCTACCCCCAGGGCGCTTGCAGTCCCGAGCTTGGCAGCGTACGGTCCGGGCCCTCCCCGCGGAAGCATTGGCTTTTCGCGGCAGAACAAACCAACTCATAACTAACTTTTTTGGAGAAACTTCATGATCCGTATCAGCCGGACTCTTTGCGCAATGGGCGCCGTTCTGTCATTCGGCTCGCTAGCCACGGTGGCCTACGCCGATGGCCGCGACTATAACGACGGACCGGTGCAGAACGTTTCCTTTATCCGCACTGTCGATGGTCATTTCGATGACTACATGCGTTGGCTCGCGACCACCTACAAGAAGCAACAAGACGCGGCAAAGGCCGCTGGTCTAATCACTGGCTATCACGTATTAATCGGTCAGCCGCACAACGCGCAGGATCCCGACGTCATTCTCGTCGTCGAGTACAAGAACTGGGCGGCGCTCGATCACCTGGGCGGCAAGCTCGACGCAATCAGCGCCAAGGTCGAAGGCTCGACGGACGCCGCCAACAAGGCGGAGGCGGACCGCTCCAAGATCCGCACCGTGCTGGGTTCTGAAAACGTGCAAGTCGCCGAACTGAAATAGTCCGACCCGGCCGGCGGGCGCAGGGGAAGCGCCCGCCGGCCTTTATTCGCAGGCGTCACTGAGCGAGCTGCTACTGACTCATAACGGGCTTCAATTGTTGCGGCGCGTCCATGCAGTACTGAGAGGCGCAGGGGACTGTATGGTATTTGCGCCACTCGCCGTCGCAGAATTGCTTTTCAACGAATTTGGAAATTCCCTTCTGAGCAAGACGGCGTAGTTTACCGCGGCGGTTGCTGCGGGAGTTTCCGCGCTGCACCACACCGCGCTTCCCCTTATCCGTCTGACGATTTTCGGTTGACAGGGCGGAGCGACGCGACTTGCGTCATGATGGCGTCTCAAATAAAGAGTAACTTCCTTGATAACAACTTTGAAGCACACTCTTTTGTGCGCGCGGCCAACGGCGTAGCCACCACGTTTGATATTCCGGGCCAGGTCCATGTTCCAGATACGGACGCGGGCTCGGCCGGTGTAGGCATCAACGCACAGGGGGTCATCGCTGGACATTGGCGTGACTCTAACTTTGCATTTCACGGCTACTTGGGGACACGGTAAGCCCGTTGCTCGCGAGTCTCGGGGCAGCCTCGATCTGCGTGGGCTGCCCCCCGACTGACATCATCCGTTTGCTCCAGCGGCGCGTTTCAAGAGACGTGGCTGAGGGTGACCTCAAGCGGCGGGGAGAGTTGCGTGCGCGCGCCAATTAGCCGGCCTAAAGCCCCCTTTCGCGAGTGGCAACTCAGTCAAACTCGGACATTGTTGCAGCGGGTGCGCGCACAGACTGACCGCTTCATTTGCCAACGCGGGTATTGAAAACGCCGAACTCCGGAGCCGCTATGCCCGAGGGGGCATGCGGCTTGGCATAGAGCCGCGCTGCGCTCTGATCCCGCCGCTCGAAGGCTGTGCGCGTGTCCTCGGCTTCCTCAGCCTCTGCACCGAGTTCCTCGATCACGAGGTCTACACTAGCGTCCTCCACGTGCCCATCCCCGTCAGGATCGTGGCTCGAGGATCGCGTGATGACCCCGCAACCAAGAAATAGCACCTTGGTGCCGGCGGGTAGTACGTCGAGGCCGAGTGCCTCAAGGTGTGCCTTGTTGAGTCTGAGCGTGGGGCGTCCGTCCGGCGCTCCCATCATGCGTGTGTCGGGCATCTTGGTGGGTGCTTCCACGGTCATTGCCTTTTGCCAGCCATGGCATTTCGTCGCGTCGCTGCCTCGCGCTTCAGGTGTCGCCCGATCTCTCGCCGTGTTGAGGTGCGCAAGTGCAACCGGCAGACGCCTGGCCATGCTCCCGCGAGCGGGGGCCTGACTTTCTCGATTGAGCCGGTCACCGCCACGTCGCCCGCAGAGCTTGCAGCACAGGTCAGGCGGTTTTCGGCGCAGATGCCACGACCTTGGACAGATCGAGATCTATTGCAGCCACCGTGATACCCACCCGCAGCATGATTCCGCCGCTCGTCCTGCCTTTACCCCGTCGTGCGCACCATCTGCTCGCTTTTACTCCAGAGCGCCTCCGCATTATTGGGATCCAACGCGTATCCGCGCACCCCCTCGCTGACGACGTTGATGGTCACGTTGTCTGCAACGACGCGGCCGACGTGGCAATTCTCGCAGTAACGTCCACCAACTTCATCAGCCGAAGCGACGACGGCGGTCCATACCGAGGTGGCGGCCCCTTGAGGAATGGTCTTCCATTGATAGGGTGGCTTGCCTTCGGCGGCGAGCTGCTTGTTGAGCTGCTCGACCATGGTTTGTGCGTGGCTAGAATCCAAGTGGCGCCCCAGCTCTGTGTGGATGCCGCCGGGATGGACCGCCGCCGCGCGGATGCCGCGTGCGCGATGGCGCCGGTCGAAGGCCACAGCGAAGAGGATGTTCGCCGTTTTTGATCGACCGTACGAGACAAAGGGATCGTAGGGCGTTCGCTCGAAGTTGGGGTCCTCAAGATCGACGTTGGCAAAGCGATGTCCCGCGGACGACAGATTGACCAACCGCCCGCCCGCTCGGATCAAGGGTGCGATCCGATTGACCAATACAAAGTGCCCCAGGTGGTTGGTACCGAATTGCGTCTCGAAGCCATCTGCTGTATGGCCGAATGGTGTCGCCATGACACCGGCGTTGGCGATCAGCACGTCGAAGGGCTCGCCTTTCGCTAGTAAAGCGTCGGCGCACGTGCGAACGCTTTTGAGATTCGCGAGATCAAGAGCAACCATCTCGAAGGTGCCACCACCGGCTACTGCAGCGCCGCGCACCTGCACGGTCGCGACTTCAGCCTTGCCGAGGTCTCGGGCCGCACCGACTACTTGTGCACCGTGCGCAGCAAGGGCGCGCGCGGTTTCAACGCCGAGGCCAGCGGAAACGCCCGTCACGAGAATTCGTTTACCCTTCAGATTGAAGCCCGACAGCACGTCATCCGTGGTCGAGGTTGCCCCAAATGTGTTTTCCATGGTGGGAACCTGCTCGTTAGAGGAGGGAACTGCAGTCGCGCTGAGCAACCTGCGCGCGATTGACCTAGTAGCCAGTCGCAGCCAACTAGCCGAATGCTACACTCTCATGCAGCTTCCGCGGATTCAGCGCTGAACGCTGCACTAGGTTGACCGGCACGGGCGCGGGTTCAAACGCTTCCAGCAGCGTCACCGGCGAGCGCGCTCTCACCAGATCATCGACCTGGCCCGAAAATGCCCGGACCATTCCTGCCCCAGCGGAAATCCGCGATGACCGCCGCCTCGCCCGAGCTCAAGTACGCGCCTCGTTGGGCGACTAACTTGAGGCTTGTCTGTGAGTTCACTCGCCGTGAGACGACGGTTTCGATCGGAAAAGAAGGAATTGAACGCTCTAGCGCCCCGCCGTGCTGCGCGTTACGGGCCCCGCGGAGTTACAAGGCCTGCCGTCTCCGCCCGCCGCCGGTCGATTGGGCACCCCGCTAGGATGATTCGGGAACACGAACCATCAGGACGGGGACCGGACTGCGCCGCAGGATGTACTCGGCGTCGCTGCCCATAATGATTCGGCACACGCCACGCCGGCCGTGCGTACCGCAGACGATCAGGTCCGCCCGCCACGCGCTAGCCTGCTCGATGATGCGCTCGCCGGCCTCTGTTCCAAGTGCCTCGATCAAACGGCTGTCGACCGCTACGCCCGCGGCGCGTACGGTCGTTATCGCATCGTGAAGAATGGACTTCCCGCTGCTGCGCAGCTGATCCGGGAGGTTCTCTACAGCGTGTGCAGACAGAGGTGGGCTGAGCGTCGGCACTCCGATGACGACGTGGATGAGGCGTATGCCGGCCTTCAGGACCTTGGCGAGTGCGATCGCCTCTCCGAGTCCCCGACTTGCGGTGGCGCTGCCATCGATGGGAACTAGGATGCGCTGGTACATGCCTTTACTACCGGTCTAACGTGGACAAAAACAAAAGAGGAGGTTTGTCGCTTGTACTGCACGCACTAGGTGGAATCCGCAAATCCGCGCACGCATGCTCCGTATGACATGCCGAGAGCGAGCCGCGTGTCAATCTCTTCCCGTTGGGGGGCATCGGAGGGCCGAAACGAACGCCGCGTCACAAGGCCGGGCGATGAAACACGCGAAATAGGGACCAGAGGTCCCTCAAGATATCCACGGGCACTCAAAAAACGTCCTAAGGGTTCACACAAGAAGAGGAATTCGCGATGGGGGAACGTCTCGAAGAGTTTGAGGCGGACGCGCGGCGCCGCCGGAGCGGATAAGACGAGCGGAGAGGGCGCTCGACTCGCCTACATCGCAGCACTAATTCAGCCGGATCGGGCCCCGGGAATTGTGGAAATTGATAGCATGCTGTATGAACCGTACTGAAACCCAGATCCTGACGGCCAGCACCGTGGGCAATGCCGTCAGCGTAACGCCGGCCGTACATTCGGTGTTCGGTCTGTTTCTGCTTCCACTGTCAACCACCTTTGGCTGGACGCGGGCCTCGATTTCAGGTGCCCTTGGGCTGATAGCGCTGGTCGCCGCCTGTGCATTGCCCTTTTTAGGCCGCTATGCGGACCGTAACGGGGCTCGGAACCTAGTTCTCGGCGGCTGTCTGCTGTTCGCTGCCGCCATTGCAAGCCTGGCGCTGGGCAACGGTAGTTTGCCGCGCTTCTATCTATCCTTCTCACTGATTGCCTTGGCCGGATGTGCCGCAAGTCCACCGATTCTGTCCAAGGTGGTTGCGCAGTGGTTTGACCGCAACCGAGGTGCAATGCTCGGGATCAGCGCAGGTGTTGGCGGGGGCGTGGGATCGACGGTCATCCCGATCGTCGCCGCGCTGATGATGCCGGCGTTCGGCTGGAGAGGTACCTACATCGGCATCGGTGCGATCATTGCATTGCTCGGATTTCCCGTCATGTTCCTATGGCTGCGTGACGCGCCGCGCCAGCGCGTCGTGACGGCGGTGACGGTGGGAGAAGGAGCTCCCTTCAAGGAAGTCGTCCGCACCAGGACATTTTGGCTGCTTATTATCGCCTTGGCCTCTGGCGCGGGTTGTTTGACATCAATCTTCAGCCACGTGGTGCCTGTCTTGGCTGAACGGGGGGTTTCGACTGCCACGGCCACGACCGTCATCGGTCTCTTCGCGATAGCCGCGGCGATCTGGCAAATCGCGTTTGGGGCGATTTTGGATCGTGTGCCATCAGCGAAGATCACGGTACCGATGTACTTAGCTGCGGCGGTCGGCCTGATGCTTCTGGAATACGGCGTCGGAGCGCCGGCCCTGCTTGTGGGAGGGGTTGCCTTGGGCATCGGCCTCGGCTCCCAATTTGCTGCACTACCGTTTTTAGTAGCGCGATATTTTGGTTTGCGCCACTTCGGCCTCATTATCGGCGTGATGTACTCGGCTGTGTTCTTGCTACAAGGCGCAACTCCCGTCGTGCTCGACCACGTTTTCGACGTGCAGCGCAGCTACCGACAGGGCGTTATGGGAGTCATCGTGAGTCTGCTGGCCAGTGGGGCACTGCTGCTGTTTCTTCCGGCCTACAGTTCGGTCGGCTCGATCGGGCAGTTGCAGCCGAAGGGCTCGATATAGCTCTAGCTTTCAGAAACCAAGCTCGGTCTTTGCGGTCTCGAAGTGCGTAGGTCGCCTTCTGTATGGCTTCCGTTTCGTGGCGTGCCAAAACTAATACGCATCAATCGCTGGATAAAGAACGAAGAGCTGTCTTGCGGAAGGCGCGTGCTTTTGCATTTTGCGCGAAGGGTTGGATCGATCGGGTGGGTCGACGCGCCAAACAATGTCCCGTTCGGGCTGTCCTCGGGCGTCGTCACGACTTCACTCAAGTACGGGGCAGATTTTCGCCGCAAAGTCCCTCGCCGGTATGGTCATGGTTAATGTCCCAGCGGCGAGTGTCAACTATTATGTTGACAATCGAGCTTCGGACCGCGTGAGCAACGCCAGTGTTCGGTCGAGTTCAACACGTTTCTGATATCCCCATACATTGCTGCCTGACTAATTGATGCACGGACCGCGTTCGGAACATCAAACGTGACAGATCATCCAGCTGTCCTAAATGCGGGGCCTATGCGATCTCACGGACCGATCTGGCGCCAGCGTGATTTCGTGCTTTATGCGGCAGGGAACGCGGTCTCCTATTTGGGGACTTGGGCGCAGCGCATCGGAATCGGGTGGATGTCTTGGGCCCTAACACACTCCCCAGCTTGGGTGGGGTTCATTGCACTCGCCCAATATCTGCCGCTTCTCGTACTGGGCCCATTCTTCGGCGTCCTTCTCGATCGTCACAACCGTCGCGGCTACGCCCTCGTGGTTAACGCGACGGCGGCGATTCTGGCAACTGTACTGTACGGGTTTACTGCATTGCAGTTGATGAATATCCAGAGTCTGCTCGTTCTCGCGCTGCTGCTCGGCGTCGTCAACAGTGCATATCAGGCGGTCCGCCTCACCATGATCAACGATGTCGTGCGGCCAGACCTGGTTCCACAGGGCATCGCAATCAATTCGGTCCTGTTCAATCTGTCGCGGGCACTCGGGCCCGCCGGGGCGGGAATCCTGATCGCGCGTTGCGGAGTTCCCTCAGTCTTCGCTGCGAATGCTCTCTCATTTATTGCGATCTTGGCAGCGCTGGCGATCATTAACCTGCGCACCGTGCGTCGCCACGCGGCCAGAAATAGCGTATGGCTGGAGAGCCGTGAGGGGTTTGCGTATGCCTACGCGCATCCTCAGGTTCGGGGTTTTCTTGTTCTGTCGGCCGTTACCTCAGTGCTGGGAAGAGGAGCTCTCGAGCTGCTACCGGCCTTTGCTGCTTCGGTATTTCATCGCGGCAGCGCGGGTCTGGCGGAACTCACTACGGCGGTAGGCATCGGCGCAATCGGTGGCTCCATGGTCCTATCGCATTCCAAGACGGGTCCACATCTAGCGCGCATTGCTCGTTATGCCACAGTCACCCTTGGCTTGATCCTGAGCACCTTCGGTCTCGCGCGCAGCTATACGGCAGGTCTTGTGATCTTGGGCCTGCTCGGCGTCACGGTGGTGCTGTGCAGTGTCGGCTTGCAGACGCTGCTGCAGGCGGTTCTTGAGGAACGTTATCGGGGTCGCGTACTCGGGTTATGGAGTGCGGTGAGTGTGGCAGGTCCCGGGGTCGGCGCGGCGATCCTGGGTGCGCTGGCTCAACACATTGGTCTGATGCCGGTGGCAGTAGTTAGCGGGCTGCTGTGCACGGTGCTGGTGCTGCCAGTGATCAGAAACGGTCGATTTACATTCAATTAGGGGTGTCATCACCACCTGCATTCTGCAGCATGGGGTAGTCACAACACTGGTGAGCCATCATTCTTGGCGCGTCTCAGGATCACCGGCACTCTCGTGAGACTTCCTGAAAGGTTCGCGGTCTTTTTCTTCCTGTTCTGCTACCTCGAGAGCCAATAGACTCAGGCCTGTGCCCATCACATGTAAAGCTGCCGCAGCCTCTACAGCGTCTCTCGTGAAGCGTTCGAAAATTCGCTTCGTCATGGATCGTGACTGATCACCCGCCGCCGCATTCATTACGCTTGAGTAGTCGCCACGTTCCATGCGGCGACCGAGGCGTGGTCCGAAATACCGTTTCCACATTAATTCACCTTTCCAGGTTCCCTGTAATGGGGGGTATCCCGGCGACCGCATCGTCGCGCGATTGAGCCGTCACGTCCAGTGCCCGCATTTAGGCGTGATTATTATGGTCGCACAGGAAGGGTGTGTCCTTTCTCGAGCCTCCTGAGGGTTTCATAATCGGTCGCTGGACACGGCGGTACACCTCGCTCGCCGGGCGCAGGCCGAGAGGCATCGCAGGAATCGAAGTGGAGGCAACCGATTTCGCTCCTAGAGCTGGCGCAGCGCTTGCTCGTCACCGCGCTGATAGCGATGTTCTGATCGAGCGTCAGATCCGCCACCAGGCGCTTCAGATCCTCGTTCTCGTCCCGGAGATGCCGCAGCTCCCGGGTGTGGAAATATAGGATTGATACGGCAGTGTCCGCAACCGATTTCCCCGGCATACCTATTTCAGGATGGCTTGAAGCTGCTAGGTGGGCTCTGCCCCGTGGGTACTTGTTATGTTTCAGAAGTCGAAATACTGCTGGGTGAATCACACAGACGCGCCCCCAGGCGTTCGAGGGCGAATCCTTGCGGGCGCTGACGCGGGTGAACATGCGATTGCTTGGTACCTCCAAGGCCGCATAGCAAAGAAGACGCCCGCTCCAAACCCGTGCACGGCAGGCCCGAAGCCAAGATCGCGGTCCATTTGCAGTGCCGCAAAGCCCAAGTTGACGCAGTCCAACCAGGCAAGGATTTATATAACCAATAGAAGAGGGGATAAGCGCGATGCGATCCCCTGCATTATTGCGCGGTTGGCATCCTCACTCAGCGTGGCTTGTTTCGTGGCAACGCCTAGGCTCGCCGCATCGCCAAGGGCTCCCTCCTCATCCATGCAGCGCTGAGTCTCAGATCCGTGCATGCTTGGCATGATGAAAGTTACTCTGCGTGACCACGGGAGCTCGTGGTTCACGACTAAAGGGGATTATGCCAGCTGTGGGGCGTAGCGACCGATGATCCAGCGCGCCAGCGCCACGAGCTCGGCGTCCTCGTACTCAAATCCCATGATCTGCACGCCGAGCGGAAGCTCGTCGACCGTGAGTAGTGGGAGGCTGAGCGTTGGTGCGCCGATCGCCGAGGACGCATCGTTGTACCATGGTGTTCCAACTTTGGGCTGCCCGAACTGCCCAGGGCCGATGTGTGCCAGCGTGATGAAGCCATCGACCTGACCCTTGAGAGCGCGGTGCAGGTTGCGCAGCCGTTCACGGCGGGCACAGGCACACCGATAATCGTCTACCGACATCTGCTCGGACTTGCTGATGTAGCCGGCTACGGCTTCGCTCACCGATCCGGGGCGTCGTTGCGCCCAGAGCCGCAGTGGCCAGCGCAGCTCGAACGTCATGAGATCGAAGAAGAATTCCGGCGTTCGGGTGGTGGCATCCTCGTACTCGCGCAGTGCCGCCACCTGGGCGGGCTCCAGGATTTCAACGCCCTCGGCCTCGAGCGCGCGCAGGAAAGCCGCGAACGCCTGCTGCGATGCCTCGTCTGTCTTCGCCCAGCCGCTGGTGTACTGACGCACCAGGCGCCTTGGCCGTCGTGGCGGCTGCAGCTCGCGCGCGCCGAGCAGGGCCGGGTAGCCGGGATCCCCTCCGGCCGTGTTACCGATGTGGTGCGCCGCCTCCCAGACATCGGTTAGCGTGCCGCCGAGGAAGCCGAGATGGTTGAGACTCGGCGAGGGATCGATGCCGCCGTGCCGGGTCAGTGCACCGAAGGTCGGCTTCATGCCGATAATTCCGCAGATCGAGGCGGGTCGAAGCACCGAGCCGCGCACCTGACTGCCGGTGGCGAGCGGCAGCATGCGCGCGGCAACCGCGGCCGCCGAGCCAGAGGAAGAGCCGCCGGGAGTATGCTCGAGGCTCCATGGGTTCCAGGTAGCCGCAGGCAACGCCATCGTCAGTTCGGTCGTCGTGGTCTTCCCGAGCACCACCGCGCCACCGGTGCGCAGCGCATCGACGTGTGCGGCATCGATCTCGGCAATGTTATCCTTAAAGAGCGCGCTGTTGACCTCGGTAGGCCAGCCGGCGACGTCGAAGCAATCCTTAATGCCGACCGGCAATCCGTCAACGGCGGACAACGGCTTCCCGCGGTGCCAGCGGGTTGTGGACGCGTCGGCCTGCTTGCGCGCACCCTCAATGTCGAGCCGCACGAATGCCTTGATCTGCGGCTCGCGGCGCTCGATCTCCTCGATGCAGCGCTCGAGGAAGGCTCGCGGTGTGTCACTGCTGTCCGCGAAGGCGCGCTTCGCTGTCGCAAAGCTGAGGTAGCTGGCGGATCGGGGGTCATAGCGTAGGCCCATGGCTAGCGCTCCTCGAGGGCGGGCGATACCTGCACTTCCGCCGCGGCGGCGATGGCTAGCAGGCGCCGATCGGAGCCCTGGGCGCCCATCAGCGTGAGTCCGACGGGTGCGGCGCCGGCCTGGTGGCAGGGAATTGATATTGCACAGCAGTCCAGGAAATTGGCCACGGAGGGGTTTCGCAGCACGAGAAGGTTCACGCGTGCGTAGGCGTCATCTGAAACCAGCTCGGCGAGCGGGGGCGCGATGATCGGGGTCGTTGGCATCAGCACGGCATCGAACCCTGCGAGCCGCCGATCCACCCGCCGGATGAAGTCTGCGCGAACTTGCTTGAGTTCCTGGTAATCCGCTTCGTTCTGCTCGCGCCCCCGCAGGATGCGCTTGGAGACACGCGGATCGTACTCGTCGCCCCGTGCTTCCAAGTGTTCGCGGTGAAGCGCATATGCCTCGGCCGCGGCGAAGCCACCCTTGCGATTGATATGGGGCAATTCCTCCAGCTCACGTAGCGGTATCTCGCGCAGCTCGGCACCGACCTGCGCCAGTTGAGCGCATGCACGCGCGAAATCGACGCTCACCTGTGCATCGAGGTCGTTGACGACGTATGACTGCGGGACCGCGAAACGCAGCCCGGCGAGTGGCACGGTATCGAGTGGGCGTTGCGCTTCACCCGCAAGGACTGCGTCGAGTGCCGCGCAGCAGTTCGTGGTTGGCGCCAGTGGACCGATCGAGTCCAGGGTGGCCGAGAGTGGAAACGCACCCCCCTGCGGCACGCGGTGCGCAGTGGGCTTGAAGCCAACGATGCCGCAGAACGCCGCGGGAATGCGGCACGAGCCACCGGTATCGGTGCCCACTGCGGCGCACGCCATACCGTCGGTGACCGACACCGCCGCGCCCGACGAGGAGCCACCGGGGATACGTCCGTGCTGGCGATCGAACGGGTTGGCCGGGGTACCGTAGTGCGGATTAAGCCCAAGTCCTGAGAAGGCAAACTCGGTCATGTTGGTGCGGCCCATGATGACGAGCCCCGCCGCGCGCAGCCGGGCCACCGCGACAGCGTCGCTGCGAGCCGGCGGCTGCTCGCGCAGCACCTTCGAGCCCGCCGTGGTCACCTCACCGGCGACATCGAACAGATCCTTCACCGATAGCGGGATTCCTGCCAGTTGCGTGGCTGGCTTCCCGCTGCGGCGCGCGGCATCCTGACGATCTGCCTGTGCACGCGCGGCGTCCGCGTAGACCCTGGTGAACACGCGGCTGCCTTCGCCGTCCGCATCGGCGATGCGCCGCAGGCACTCCTCCACCAGCGCGCGGCTGGTGGTCGTGCCGGCACGCAGGTCCGCGGCGAGGCTGGCGAGTGGTCTCATTACCTTGTGGGCTCTACAACTGGTGTGCGGTTGATGATGCGCTCCGGGTGATGATACCGTCACGGGCTGTTGGCAGCCGCAAGCCGCCGCGAAAACGACCCTCTGCAATCCCGCTGTCTGTTGGAGCGAGTGTGTCCACTGCAACGTTGTCCCTGAAGCTCGGCACTGAAGCGCAGCCGTCGCCGGTGCGTATCGAGCAGCTCGTAATCGCCGGCTGGACCGGTCGCGACAAGCGTGCGCTCGAGGAGCACATCCGCGAACTCGAGGCACTCGGCGTGAAACGACCGGCCAGCGCCCCGATTTTTTATCGCGTCAGCGTAAGCCGTCTTACGCTTGCCGACAGCATCCAGGCGAGCGGCACGCGCTCGAGCGGTGAGGTCGAACTGCTGCTGCTGCAGTCTGCGGGCCGGTTGTGGGTGGGCGTGGGCTCCGATCATACCGACCGCGAGGTAGAGACCTACGGTGTGACCGTGTCGAAGCAGATGTGCGATAAGCCCATGGCCGCGCAGTTCTGGGCGTTTGATGACGTTAAGTCCCATTGGGACCTGCTGCAGCTGCGCTCGCGAATCGAGGAGCACGGCGAGCAGGTCCTCTATCAGGACGGCGTCGCGGCCGCATTCGTCGAGCCGCGCGAGCTGATCCGCGGTCATGCGCGCAGCGACACGCTGCCGGGCAACACGCTCATGTTCTGCGGCACACTCGCCGCCAAGGGTGGCGTGCGCGCCGCCGAGCGCTTTGTCTTTGAGCTTGAGGATCCGGTGCTCAAGCGTAAGATCCAGCATCACTATCGAATAGAGCCATTGCCGATCGCCGGGTAGCATTGGCCGCAAGGAAGTCTGCGTATGCCTATGAACAAGCCGCACCGCGAATTTCACCGCCTGGACATGGAGAGCGGCTGGGTACCGCCGCAGGGGTATCCGGCCACGATCCAGCAGAAGATCCTGTCGAGCGATATCGACGAGCGCGGCAAGATGGGCAGCCGCACGCGCCTGCTGCGTTTTGACCCGGGTGCTTTTACGACCGAGCCATTCG
Organism: uncultured Pseudomonadota bacterium; assembly: GCA_963806375.1. Classification (GTDB taxonomy): domain Bacteria; phylum Pseudomonadota; class Gammaproteobacteria; order Steroidobacterales; family Steroidobacteraceae; genus 13-2-20CM-66-19. Next base: position 629,399 of record CAWDXW010000001.1, on the reverse strand, counting down.
TGCACGATCACTGGGAAGAGGTCTACCTGATCGAAGGAGATCTGGTGGTGGGCAGTGACAAGCAGGGCAAGGGGGGCGAAGCGTTCTCGGCACCGACCTATGCCTGCCGTCCGCCCGGTGTATTCCACGGGCCGTTTCGTTCGGAGCGCGGTTGCGTGCTGTTCGAGATCCACTACTATGACGAGAGCGGCAAGAAGTCCTGAGCGCGCTGCGGTGAAGCCATTACAGCGTGATGTGGATGTTCTTGGTTTGCGTAAAGGTGTAGAGCTCCTGGATGGACTCCTCGCGCCCGATACCCGATTGCTTGTAGCCGCCGAAGGGCACGCCCACGTAGTGCGGGCCGGCGTTGTTGATCCAGATGTAGCCTGACTCGACGCGCCGCGCGGCGCGATGCGCGTTGGCGAGGCTGGTTGTGTAGATCGAGGCCGTCAGCCCGTATTCGACGCAGTTGACCTGCTCGAACAGCGCCTCCTCGTCACGCCACTTCAGCACCGACAGCAACGGGCCGAAGATCTCCTCGTGTGCGATGCGCATGTCCATATTGACGCCCGTGAACACGGTGGGCTCGATGAAGAAGCCGCCGGACAGCGCCGGATCGCGCGGCACGGAGCCGCCGTACGCGAGGTGGGCGCCTTCCTGCTTGCCGATCTCGATGTAGCGGGTGACCTTGTCGAGCTGCGCCCGCGACACGACGGCGCCCATCGTCGTCTCCATCTCGGTCGGCAGGCCGGGCTGGAAATGCCTGATGCCCGTCAGCACCCCCTCCAGCACCTCGTCGTAGATCGACTCATGTAGGAACAGCCGCGAGGTCGAACCGCAGGACTGTCCGCACCAGGTGAAGTTCATGCCCTTAAGCGCCCCCTCGACGGTGCGGGCGATGTCCGCGTCCGGATAGGCGAGCAGCCCGTTCTTGCCGCCGAGTTCGAGCACTACGTGCTTGAGACGTTCGGCCGCCGCGCGCGCCACAGCCCGCCCGCTTGGCACGCTGCCGACCAGGGTGACGACCGGCGTCAGCGGGTGCGAGCTCATCGCCTCGCCGCATTCGCGTCCGCCGCTCAGGAGACTCAGGACCCCTGGCGGCAGGATGCCGTCGATGATTTCGAACATCCGATACGCCGACAGCGGCGCCTGCGGCGGCGGTTTGATGATCACGGTATTGCCCGTGACCAGTGGCGCGCCGATCTTCATGGCGGCGAACATATAGGGGTGGTTGTAAGCGACGATGCGCGCGCAGACCCCATAGGGCTCCTGCACGGTCAGGTTCGTGATGTCCTCGCCCATTGGCGTGACCTCGCCCTTCGCCTCCGTGGCGAGACCGGCAAAGAAGTCGATGTAATCGGGGCCGTCGTAGCCATCGCGGATCATCGCCTTCACCGGGTTGCCGCAGTTGGCAGCATCCAGGAGTGCCAGTTCCTCGGCATGCGCGCGCAGCGCGGAGGCGACCTTCCTCAGCAGCGCGCCGCGATCACGTGGCTTCCAGCGCCGCCACTCGAGGAAGGCCTGATGAGCCGCGCGGACCGCCTTGTCGACATCCTGCGCGTTGGCCTCGGCGACCTGGCCCAGGCTCGCGCCGGTACCCGGGTTGATGGTCTGCGCGTAGCCGCCGAGAGGTTCCTGCCAGGCGCCAGCGTAGTAGAGCGAGCGGTGCAGGGGCAGCGCCGCCTTCACCTTTTCGGCTGAGCTGCTTGCGGGGTTGGACATGCTTTAGCCTCTGAGTATGACTACATCCACGAGAACTGTTGCGCCGGCTTCGGCGGCGGCGAATGCCGCCTCCAGGGCACCCGGCAGGGCATCGCTGTCGACGATGGGTCCGAAGGCCTTGAGACCGTAGCTGCGCGCCAGCGCGCACAGGTCGACCGCCGGATCGGTGATCGCCATGCCGACGTTGCGGTTCTCCACCGGTCGGCCGCGATGCTTCGCCACGCGCTCCTGATGTTCGACGTCGTTGTAAAAGGAGCGGTTGTTGTTCACGATGAATAGGGCGGGCAGCTTCTCGGCGGCGGCCGTCCACAGTGCTTGGCTGCCCATGAGCAGATCGCCATCGCCGAGGATCGCGACCGGTAGGCGGCCGCTGCCGCGCAGCGCGAGCGCGGCGCCCACGGTGATGCCGGGTGTCGAGCCGATGCCCCCGCCGCCGTCGTAACCGATGCAGTCGAGCGGACCGATGAAGCGCGTGACGCCTTCCGGCCAGCCAAACGGTAGGCGCGTGATGCATACCCGCCGTGCGCCGCGCACACGCTCGAAGGCCCGCGCGAGTGCCGTCAGGTCGAGCGTGCCGCGCCCACTGATCTCGGTCGGTGCCTGGGCGGGCAGCGGCCAGGGCGTACCGGCGCGACTGCTCCCGGTAGTCAGCGCCTCGGTGGCGACGTCCGGGTGCACCGGGATGCGCACGTCCGCTTCCGGCAGCGAAAAGTGATCCAGGCTCCAGCCGTTGTGCAGGCGCTCGTCGGGTGACACCAGGATGGTCTTCAGGCCCTTGCCCCGGTCCTGGCGCTGCGCGAGCGTACCGGCGACGTCGGGCCAGTCGAGGCTGAGTACCGCGTCCGCATCGTTGAGCACACTTAAGCTTCGGGCATCAAGATACTGCGCGGGGGCGCCCACGAAGCGGGGATGTGTGCTCGGGAAACCCACGCCGCTCTTCTGGTCGCACAACACCGCGGCGCCGAGCGAGTCGATCAGCGCGATGCGTCGCCGCCAGCTGTCTTCATCGCGACGATGCCGCCCGACGAGCACCAGGGGACGGCGAGCGCTCTCAAGGATCCGCTGCGCGCGGGCGATATCATCAGCCGCCGGCTGCGGCGCACCAGCCGGGGCGAAGCGCTCCACGTCCGGAAGCGGCGGGCGCGGGCTTTGCAGCGCACGCTCCTGCACATCGACGTCGAGGCAGATGTAGACCGGCGCCGGTGGCTCGGTGCGCGTCATCAGCCATCCGCGGAGGAGCGATTCCGCGGCGGCGGGGACGGAGGCGGGCTGGTCGTCCCACTTCACGAATGCTCGCACCAAGGCGGCCTGGTCGCGGCTGGTGTGGAGCCACTCGATCCAGGGCCGGCGCCGCGCCGCATCGACCGCCCCCGTGCCGCCGAGGATCAGCATCGGCACGCGGTCGGCCCAGGCGTTGTAGATCGCCATGACCGCATTCATGAGGCCCACGTTCGCGTGCAGCACCACGCCCATCGGGTGACCTGTGACCTTCGCGTAGCCGTGCGCAATGGCGACCGCCTGCGCCTCGTGCAGGGTCAGGATGAGCCGTGGATCGTGGTTCCCTAGGAGGTTCACGACGCTGTCGTGCAGGCCGCGGAAGCTCGCCCCCGGGTTGATCGCGAGCCACCGGACGCCCAGCCGCCGTAGCAGGAGCGCGATGAAATCACTGCCGAAGGCGGGCTCCGATGCTGTCGTCACGTCCGTCCTAGAATTGTGTACACTTTGTCTGACGATCATAGCAAAAGGCTTTCGGCCCATTCTGCAGGGCCTCAGGCCGCCGTTCAGGGAGCAGTTTTGGAGCCCTGCCCGGGTTGATCTAGACTAGATTGTCAGACAAGGATAACCAGCCGCGATGCCACACGATGATAGCCCCGATCTGGGCAAGCTGGGGCGCCAATCACTGCGTCGGCCCCTGAGCGACGCCGAGGCGAAGCTCGCCACGGTGCTCGAACAGATCTTCGCCAGCGGCCGCCACGATTTCACGGATGTCGCCGCCGGCCTGCGCGAGCTCGGCGTCCCGCGACCTTCCGGTTCCAGCGAGCCCTGGAGCGTCGAGGCGCTCGAGTCGGAATTGCGGCTGATCAACGCGTCTTTTGACGATGCCTACGCCGGCAAGCGACCCGCTCCCTCCGGCTGACCGGCTGGCCGGCCGCACCGTGGTGATCACGGGCGCGGCGCGCGGCGTCGGGCGCGCCATTGCTCAGGAGTGCGCGCGGCAGGGCGCACGCTTGGTGCTTTGCGATCTGCTCGAGGAACTCGGCCGCGAAACCGCAGCAGCTATCGCCAGATCCGGTGCCGAGGTGCGGTTCGCGCCCGTGGACCTAGCCGATCCTGCGTCCATCACGGCCTTTGCGGCTTCGGTGGCACACACAGAGGGCCGCATCCACGGCCTGGTGAACAACGCCGCGATCGCCACCGCCGTGGGCGGCGCAGCGTTCGAGGACATCGACCTCGGCCTGTGGGACCGTGTCATGACCGTGAACGTGCGCGGCACGTGGCTCATGACGCGCGCGATGAGCCCGCTGTTCGCGCCCGAGGGTCACGGCCGCATCGTGAATCTCGCCTCCGATACTGCGCTGTGGGGACCGCCGCGACTCCTGGCCTACGTGACGAGCAAGGGTGCCGTGATTTCCATGACGCGCTCGCTGGCGCGCGAACTCGGGCCGCGCGGTATCGGCGTCACCGCCGTGGCCCCCGGCCTCATGCGCAACGAGGCAACCGAATACGTGCCGGCCGCGCGCCACCAGGAATACGAGCGCGGCCGCGCGGTGCCCGGTCCGCAGTTCCCCGAGGATATCGTGGCCATCGTGGCGTTCCTGCTTACGCCCGCAGCGCTGCCACTCACCGGCCAGGTGCTGCCGGTGGACGCGGGCTTCGTCTTTACTTAAAGCTCAACCCGGCAGCGGCGCGCCGCTGCGTCGTGCGGTCAGGAGCGAGGCGGCCGCGGCCAGGAGCGCGAACATCGCCAGCAATAGCAGCGCGCCGGTGAAGCTGTGCGTGCGCTCGCGCACCACCCCCATGACCAGTGGCGCGAGGAAGCCCCCGAGGGCGCTCGAGCTGTTGATGAGCGCGAAGCCGCCGGCCGCGGCGGCGCCGCCGAGCAGGTCGCCCACATGCGCCCAGAACACGCCGAACATGCTCCAGATGCCCAACGTCGCGACGCACAGCCCGATGAAGGAGCCGGTGGCGCTGGTGGAGCCCGCGGCGTACGCGTAGCCAGCCGCGCCCACGAGCGCACCCGCGACCAGGTGCCATTTGCGCTCGACGTTTGCATCGGAGTGCCGCCCCCAAAGGATCGTTGCCAGCCCACCAAGCAGGTACGGGATGCTGGCGAGGAAGCCGATCTGCATGGCGGTCGCCGAACCCATCGATTTGATGATCTGCGGGAGCCAGAACACGGTGCCGAAGTTGCAGCACACGAAAAAAAAGCACACCAAGGTCGCGATCAGTACCCGACGGTCGAGGAAGCCCTGGCGAAAGGCGGTCGCGCCGTGCGCGCGCTTCGCGGTCTCCTCCGCTGCGATCGTGCCGGTGAGCGCGGCCTGCTCGGCGCCGCTCAGCCACGCAGCGTCCGCGGGTCGTTCCGGCAGCCACAGCGCCACGGCGATGCCGATCAGCACGGTGGGAATGCCTTCGGCGATGAACAGCAGTTGCCAGCCGCGCAGGCCGGCGAGGCCATCGAGCTGCATGAGCGCGGTAGCGATGGGACCGCTGAGCACGTTGGCGAGCGCCGTGGTTGCCATCAGGATCGAGAACGCGAGCGCCAGGCGCGCGCGCGGCACCCAGCGGCTCAGGTACAGGAGCACGCCCGGCAGCAGGCCCGCCTCGGCGACGCCGAGGAGGAAGCGCAACGCGTAGAACGAGGTCGCGCCGCGGATCCAAACCATGGCGATGACCACCAGCCCCCAGCTGATCATGATGCGCGCCAGCCAGGGGCGCGCACCGACGCGAATCAACACCAAATTGCTCGGCACCTCGAAGAGGAAATAGCCGATGAAGAAGATGCCGGCGGCCAATCCGTACACAGACGGCGTGAAACCAAAGTCCGCGTTCATCTGCAGCGCCGCGAAACTGATGTTGGTGCGGTCGAGGAGGTTGAACAGCAGTAACAGCATCAAAAACGGCAGCAGCCGCCGCATGATCTTCTGCAGAGCAGAGGTGAGACTCGCCTCAGCGTGCATCGGCGTTCCGTTCGTTGACACCAGTCAGATGTGTCAGACAATATCAAAGCTAATCTGAGCGAGGGAAGTCCGAGGATGTCCGGCGTCGAACAGTCGCGGTCTGCAGCGATTCGCCCGCCGGCCAACCTGCTGCCGATCCTCGTCGCCACCAACTCGCTTGGTCTTGCCGCCACCTCGATCTACGCGCCGTCGTTGCCGGCCATCGCCCGCACGCTGCAGGTGTCCGTCGCCGCGGCGCAGAACACGATGAGCGTGTACCTGGTGGCCTACGGCGGCGGCATGCTGCTGGTGGGGCCGCTGTCGGATCATCTCGGGCGCCGCCGCCCCTTGATTGCGGGCACCACCCTGTTCGCGCTGGCGAGCGTGCTCGCGGCCTGTGCTGATCGCATCGAGGTCCTGCTGCTGGCGCGGGCGCTCCAGGCGATCGGCGCCTGCACCGGCATGGCACTCGGGCGTGCGATCGTGCGCGACGTGTTCAGTCACGCCGGCACGGCGCGCGCCATGTCAGTGATCTCGGTCGCGCTTAGCATCACACCGATCCTGGCGCCGCTCGTGGGCGGCTACCTGCAGGTGTGGTGGGGCTGGCGTGCCAACTTCGCCTTCCTCGCGCTCGCGGGCGCCGCCATTACGGCTGCGGTGCTGTGGCGCATCCCTGAGACCCGGCAGGCGCACGCCGATGGTGAGCCGAAGCCTGCGCTCCTGGGCGGCCTGTCGCGGCTGCTGCGCGAGCGGCGGTATCTCGGCTACACGCTGGTGATTGGCGGCACCAGCAGCATGTTCTACGCGTTCCTCACCGCAGCGCCGCTCATGCTCATAACGCGGCTCGGCGTTACGCCGGACGCCTTCGGGCGCTACCTTGTGCTCGGCACCTGCGGGACCGTGGTGAGTTCGGTGTGGTCGCGTCACCAGGTGGGCCGGGTGGGCGTCGATTACCTGATACGGATAGGCGTGATGGCGCTGTTCCTCGCCGGGCTGCTGCTCGCGCTGCTGGCCTCGTTCTTACACCCGTGGGCGATGATCGCGCCGCTGTTCATGGTGGCGCTCGGGATGGGGCTGTGCCTGCCCAACGCGAACGCCGGCGGTCTGGGCATCTTTCCGCAGTTTGCCGGCGCCGCCGCCGGCCTCTCGGGCTGTATCCAGATGATCTTCTGCAGTACTGCGACCCTGACCATGACCGCGACCGACAACCGCACGGCGCTGCCGCTGGCGGGCTGTTGGGTGTGCGCAGCGCTGGTGGCTGCGGCTGGCGCCTTGCTCGCGCGCACGCGCGAACCGGGTGTGGGGAGCCGCGGCTCCCGACCCCCGCCTGATCCGGCCGTGGCGCGCGTCGCAACCGCGCGGGTGATGCGTGGCCGCCCGTCAGTCCCAGAACGGCGCGCATTCGGTGGCGACGATATCCTCGTAGCACGGGGCCTCGCCGCTGAGCAGGCCGAGTGAGCGCGCAAAGGTGCACATGCCCGTAATCGCCTGGGGCCTGATGGCGGCGTCGTAGTAGGGCGCATCGCGACGGATCAGTTCTGCGATCAGGACCGCCTCGGCGGCGGGAAAGCGCTTGCGACCCACCTGTTCGGCGAGCGTGGGATCGGCGACCAGTGCGACCTGGGTCGCCACCAGTGCGCGCACCGCCGCGGCGGCCGCCCTGGGATTCTCATCCAGCAGGTGCTGGGAGGTGGCGAGCGCACTGAAGGTGTAATCGAAGCAGCCCGACGGGCCGTCACCGCGCCGCACGTCGAGCACGACGGTGCCGACCCCGTCTCGCACCGCCACTTCCGTGCCCATGCCATTGGCCCAGAACCCGTCAATGCGACGCTCCGTGAGGGCGCGCGCCGCTGTAACCCCGAAATTGACCCCCGCGCCCTGCGAGCCGGGAACGGGAACGATCTTCACCCCATCGGCGATGAGGTCGATGCCCGCGCTGGTCAGGAGCACGCGCAGCCCCATCTCCACCCACGGCGCGGCGCCGATGGTGTGCCCCTTGACACACTCGAGGTTGCCGCGCGAAACCTTGAGGTCCTTGTGCATCACCAGGAACCAATACATGCCCTGCGCCTGCGCCGCGAGCAGGCGCGCGCCGCGGAACCGCGGAAAAGCCGCCAGCGCCGAGTGCGCCGAGCCGCCCACGAAATCAACCTTGCCGTCGCGCAGCGCCTCGTACGCTGCGCTCACCGGAAAGAGCAGCTCGACCTCCACGTCGAGGCCGGCGCGTCCAAAAAAGCCCAGGTCCGCCGCGGCGATTACCGGGAAATAGGAATTGGAAATCAGATCCGGGACGACGAGTCGCATAACAGCCTCGGTGCGCAGGGCGACCAGCGCCGCGCGTTGACAGCAAAAAACAGCGGGCGCTACACTACACATTGTCAGACAAAATCCCCAAAGCGCCAAGTTCGTGAACGTGGAACGCAGTGCCGCGCCGGCCAGCTCTGACTGGCCCGACGTCAAGGACAGGGTCGAGGCTCGCGTCAATCAGGGCTTGCTCGGCCATTGGTATGTCATTGCCAAGGCAGCGGATATTCCCCCTGGCGCTCCGCTTGCGGTCCAGGCGCTCGGGCAATCTCTGGTCCTGTGGCGCGACGGCGGCGGAGCGCTGCACTGTCTGGAGGATCGTTGCCCGCATCGGGGCGCGCGCCTGAGCCACGGCCACGTGCGCGAGGCGGGGATTTCCTGCCGCTATCACGGGTTGACCGTGGACGGCCGCGGCACCATCGCCGAGGTCCCCGCGCTCGGCAAGTGCGGCCTCGAAGGCCGGGCGGCGGTCAAGAGCTTTGCCGTGCGCGAGGTGAACGACGGCGTGTTTGCCTATTTCCCGAGCGTTGGGCACCCCACGCCGCGCGATTTCGAGCCGCCGGTCGAGCTCACGCGCGATGCAGCCTTCCTGTGTACCGCGCTCTGGTCCTGCAACTATCGCTACGCGGTGGAAAACCTCGCCGATCCGATGCACGGCATTTACCTGCATGGCGACACCTTCACCCTCGCCGACGGGGCGCGGCAGGACACGGTGAATCTGGAGCCGACTGCGCAGGGCTTCATCGTGAGCCGCGTGCAGCAGCAGGGCGTCAACTTCGACTGGGTCGAGATCATCGCGCAGTCGCCGATCCTGCACGCGCGTGTCGTAATCCCCTACCCAAAAGCCTGCGGGCCCGGACCGCCGATGACGGTCATCTGCTTCGTCACGCCGATCGATGAGAGTTCCTGCCGCATCTTTTTCTGGCGTACGCGCCAGGTAGAAGGAATCGCGCGCGAGTCTTGGCGGTTCCTGTTCCGCACCACCCTGGAGGCGCGCCACTGGACGGTGCTGGAGCAGGATCGGGAGATGCTCGGCGCGATGCCCCCCGACGCGCGCGATCGTGAGCTCTTGTACCAGCACGACGCCGGTGTCGTGCGCATGCGCCGCTACCTCGCCCAAGAGGCGCGCCGGCAGATCGAGGCGGAAGACCGGGCCGGCGCGGTAGGCGCCTAACAGTCGCCATGATGCCGTCGCCGATACCGCTCGAGCGACTGGATGCTTCCGTCCGCGATCCCTCCGCGTGCGAGTTCCTGCCGCCGGAAGCCTATACGTCGGCGTCCTTTTACGAATTCGAGCTCGAGGCGGTCTGGTATCGCGAGTGGTTCGCGGTCGGGCGTGCCGAGGAACTGGCGCAGGTCGGCGATTACTTCTCCGTGACCATCGGCCGCGAGCCGCTGCTCGTGGTGCGTGCCACGGGGAATGAGATCGTGGCCGTGTCGGCCATCTGCCGTCACCGCGGCATGCTGGTGGCGGAAGGTCGTGGCAACTGCCGCGGTGCCTTCGTCTGCCCCTACCATGGCTGGAGCTACGATCTCAAAGGCCGCCTGCGCGGCGCGCCGCAGATGGGCGAGCGCCCGGGTTTCGATCGCACCTCGATCGCGCTGCCCTCGCTACGCGTGGAGCTCTGGAACGGCATCATCTTCGCCAATTTCGACCACAATGCGGCGCCCCTGGCGCCGCGCCTGCGCGCCCTCGACCCGCTCATGCATGACTGGCAGCTCGGAGAGCTGCGCGGCGAGTTCCTGCGCGACAAGAACTACAAGATGCATTTCGAACACCCGTGGAATTGGAAGATCTACGCGGAAGGGCAGAGTGAGTGCTACCACTGCGATAAGCTGCACAGCACTGCCCCCATCATGCGTGCGATGGATTTCAGCTCGATGCGCATGCACACCGCCGACACGCCGAACGGTGTGTGGGCCTTCGAGTTGCGCTCCAAGGAGCTCGACCCAACGATCAACCAGCACGGGCGCGCGCTCTTGCCGCCCATTCCGAGTCTCTCGCCCGAGCAGCGTTACATTACGTACGGCGCGACCATCGCGCCCAATGTCTTCATCGCGCTCATGGCCGACAGCGTGGTGATGCTGAGCTGGCTGCCCTCAGGTCCCACGAGCATGCGGCTCAAGCGCCACCGGCTCTACCCGCAAACGACGCTGGATGCGACGGACTTCGATGAGGTCCATCGCACCGAGGGCCCCGCCACCCGCGAGTTCGTGGGACAGGACGATTACGCGTTCGAGCGCGTGCAGATCGGCCTGCTCTCCCGGTTCGCGCCGCGCGGCCCCATCGCCCCGCGTGAGCCGGTGCTGACCGGATTCACCAGCTGGCTGGTCGAGCGCTACCGGCGCGCGGAGCAGGGTGTCAGTCACGGCGCGGCGGTCCTGGCGACCCACCGCTAGGAACCCTGTATGGATGTGCAGCGCGACATCGTCGCTCCCACGCAGCTCTTTATTGGCGGCCAGTTCGTCGATGCCAGCGATGGCGGGACTTTCGAGGTCATCGACCCGGCAGTCGAGCGCTCGCTCGCTGCGGTGGCGAACGGCACGATCGAGGATGCGCTGGCGGCGGTGGCGGCCGCGGCCGCCGCGCTCCCGGCGTGGGCGGCGCGTGCGCCACGTACGCGCGCTGAGATCCTGCGGCGCGCCTTCGAGCTCATCGTGGCGCAGCAGGAGCCGCTCGCCCGGCTGATCACGCGCGAGAACGGCAAGGCACTGCCCGATGCGCGTGCCGAGGTGGCCTACGCGGCGGAGTTCTTCCGCTGGTATTCCGAGGAGGCGGTGCGCAACATCGGCCAGCTGTCGCGCGCGCCGAGCTCGGGAGTGCGCATCCTGGTGCAACACAAGGCCGCCGGTATTGCGGTGCTCGTGACGCCGTGGAATTTCCCGGCCGCGATGGGCACGCGTAAGATTGCGCCGGCGCTCGCCGCAGGCTGCACCATGATCGTCAAGCCCGCCTCCGAGACGCCGCTCACCATGCTGGCGCTGGCGCCGCTGCTCGAGGAAGCCGGCTTGCCTCAAGGCGTCGTGAACATCGTGACCTCCCGTCGCTCGTCCGCGGTGGTCAACGCGATGCTCAAGGACCCGCGGGTGCGCGTCGTGTCCTTCACCGGTTCGACCCAGACCGGCCGGCACATCCTGCGTTCCGCCGCCGACGCGGTCGTCAACCCGCGCATGGAACTCGGCGGCAATGCGCCGTTCATCGTGCTCCAGGACGCCGACCTTGAGGCCGCGGTCGCCGGTGCCATGGTGGCGAAGATGCGTAACATGGGAGAAGCGTGCACGGCGGCCAACCGCTTCTATGTGCACGAGGACATTCACGATGAGTTCGTCGCGCGCCTGGCGCACGCCATGGGCGCACTCAAGGTGGGCAATGGCCTCGAGGCCGACGTCGCGGTCGGGCCGCTGGTGAATGCCGATACGCGCGACAAGGTCGAGGCGCTGGTTGAGGACGCGCGAGTGCGCGGCGCGAAAGTGGTGACCGGGGGGCACCGCCTGCCGCCGCCGGGCTATTTCTACGCGCCGACTGTGCTGTCGCACGTGCCGGATGAGGCGCTGTGCGTGCGCGAGGAGATCTTTGGCCCGGTGGCGCCGGTGCAGTCGTTCCGCGACGAGGAACAGTTGGTGGCGCGTGCCAATGCCACGGAGTACGGACTGGTGGCCTACGTATACACGCGCGATCTCGCGCGCGGCCTTGCCCTCAGTGAGCGCCTCGAGGCCGGGATGGTGGGACTCAACCGCGGCGTCGTGTCAGATCCGGCCGCGCCGTTCGGTGGCGTGAAGCAATCGGGCCTGGGGCGAGAGGGCGCGCACGAGGGCATGATGGAGTTCCTGGAGACGCAGTACATCTCCGTCAGCTGGTAGCAGCCACGTTGCGCGCTGAGCGCGGGCGCTGGGTGCGCAGCCGGGCGCCGACGGGCGCATCTGGCAGCAGCGCCACCTGCTTGGCGGCCGCGCAGGCCGAATCGATGTGCCGCCGCGTGGCCTGGCGCGCCAGCGTTGGATTCTTCGCCTCCACCGCCGCGATGATCTCCCGGATCTCGTGCAGACAGAGGTGTCCCCAGCCCTCGTAGCGCAGTGCCTGCGCGCGCAGGAAATTGAGACGTGACACCAGCGAGTACACGATGTCGGTGAGCACCAGGTTGCCGCAGTGGTCCAGCACGGCGCTGAACAGCGCGTTGGTGGCGCGCAGCTGCAGGATCGCGTCATCCGCCTTCAGCCCCGACTCCAGCTGCGCCAGAGCCTTGTTCAGTGCCGCGACGTCCTCGACGCGCGCGCGCTCCACGAACTGGTACACCGCTTCGCTGGTGAGCATCGCCCACACGTCGTGGATGTCCTCGATCTCCTTCCAGCCGAGCTTAGCCACGAACGGCCCCCGGTTCGGGATCAGCTGGATGAGGCGCTCCTTCTCGAGAATGCGCAGCGACTCGCGGATCGAGGCGCGGCTGACGGCTAGCGCGCGGCACAAGTCCGCCTCGACCAGTTTCTGGCCCGGACGCAGGTCGCCGGCCATGATCATGGCGCGCAAGCGCGCGACGGCCTGGTTAATGACGGTGGGCAGCTGCGGCGCGGGGGTCGCCGGATTCACGGTGGCCGGGAGCTTCTTCATAGGGGAATCCGCAGAATCGTTGCCGTGGGATTATTGCATTGGCCCGCGTACGCCGCCTACCTTCGCGCGCGCCTGGCAGGCTCATCATACGGCGGCCTCAATTGACAATCGCCGACTTTGTCAGACAATATTTGACCGGCCCCGGTCGGGGCTCGAGGCCGCCCGTCCCGGGGCGGCGTACGTAAAGGTTTCCGGAGGTGAGCAGTGCAATATACCCGCGCAGAGGCCAAGGAATGGGCCTCGGCCCACTGGCGTGGCGTTTGCAACGTCATCATGCCAAGTTTCAGCGGTGACCTGCGGCACCTGAACGAGGCCGGCATCCGTCATGACGTGCGGCGCAACATCGAGCTGGGCTTCTGGGGGGCGCTGCTGGTCTCCGAGTGCGGCACTTCCGACGAAGAGTACCGCCGCTTTATGGAGATCGCCGTCGATGAGGCCAAGGGTCGCCAGCATTTCCTGATCCACGGCACCTTCGACACCCGCGAGCAGATCATCGCGATGGCGCAGGCGGGCGAGGGGATTGGGGTCAGCGGCATCTTGCTGGGCCAGCCGAACTCCTTCTATCCGCGCAGCGAGGACGAGATCTACGAGCATCTCGCAGGCGTCGCCAACAGCACCCGCCTGGCGGTGTGCCTGTTCGCTACCGTGCAGATGAACCTCGCGCGCTTCCATCCGAGTGGTTATCCGCCGCGCCCGCTGGTGAAGGCCGCGGACATCCCGAATGTCGTGGCCATCAAGTACGAAGTCGGGCGTCCGGGTGTCGCCGGTGATCTTGAGTTCTGGAAGATGATCCAAGGCAAGAACATCCTATTTTCCGACCCGCTCGAGGCGCACTCGCCGCTGACGGTCGAAATGTTCGGCCAGCAGTGGATGGGAACCAGTAACTACGAATACTGGGGCGGCGCTGTGCCGCAGTACTTCAAGTTGCTGCTCGAAAAGAGGTTCAGCGAGGCCATGGAGATCTATTGGCGCATCAACCCGGCGCGACAGGCGCGCGTCGCCATCCAGAACACCTTTGCCGGCGCTAACTTCATCCACCGCTATCTGTGGAAGTACCAGGGCTGGCTGCACGGCTACAACGGCGGCGCGATGCGCCAGCCGGTCATGAAGCTCAACGATTCGCAAATGCGTACTGTGCGCGAGCCGCTGCTGAAATCCGGCTTCAAGCTCGCCGATGAGGACGGCGCCGCGTTCTACCTCGGCCGCAATCCCGCCTAAAACCATGACACGATTGCTGACACACGAGCAGGTCAAGTCGCTGGTCAGCATGGGCGATGCCATCGAGTGCATGGAGCGCGTGTTCCGCGAGGAGGCGCAGGGACGCACCTTCCTGCCGCCGCGCCTCAACATGAAGACCGGGCGCGGCTGGCTGCGCGTCGGTCCGGCGGCGCTCGAGGCTTCCGGCTGGATGGGCTTCAAGGCCATGAATCTGGTGCCGGGCACCGGGGTGCGCTACCAGGTGCACCTCTACGAGATCGCCAGCGGCGCGCTGCTCGCCATCATGGATGCGCAATACCTCACGACGCTTCGAACCGGGGCGACCAGTGCGGTCGCGACCCGCCGTCTGGCGCGTCCGGGACCTGCAGTTGTTGGACTGCTGGGCTCGGGCGTCGAGGCGCGCGCGCAGTTGGAGGCGATGCAGGCAGATGGCAAGGTGAAGTCCGCGCGCGTCTTCAGCCCGACGCCAGACAACCGCGAGCGGCTGGCGCAGGATTTCCGCGCGCGCTTCGGCATGGACGTCGTGGCCGTGGGCAGCGCCGAGGAGGCCGTGGCCGATGCCGACCTCATCCTCGCGGCGGTCAAGTCGGCCGAGCCGGTGTTGTCCGGGCGCTGGCTGCGCCCGGGCACTCATATCAACTCGGTTGGCACTGCGCGGCGTGACCAGCGCGAGATCGACGTCGAGACCTTCGAGCGCAGCGCGCGCATCATCGTGGACACCAAGGAAGGCGTGTTCGGCGAGGCGGGTGACGCCTTTGCCGCACGCGAGCGCATCCGCATGGATGACGTGCACGAGCTCGCGAGACTCGTAAACGAGGAGGTACCAGGACGGTGCGGCGCTGCCGAGATCACGCTGTTCAAGTCCGTGGGCACCGGGCTGCAGGACATCGCAGTCGCGGGGCTCATCTATCAGCGCGCCTTGGAGCGCTCTGTCGGTACCGAGCTCGGCGACTTCCCCTACCTTAAAAGGAACTGACGCCGTGAGCGAAGCTGCTCCCCTGACGCCTCTGGATTACCTCAAGCAAATCAGCAACGAGACGGGCAATGCGTTCCAGGCGTTGCGCAAGGCGGTGATGGCTGCTGGGCCCCTCGATGCGCATACCTGCGAGCTGATCGCCCTCGCGGGACTGGTGACTTCGGGAAGCGAGCAGAGCTTCAAGACCCACGCTCGCCGCCTGCTGCGCGACGGGGTGCCGGTGGCTTCACTGCGACAGGCGGTACTGGTGACGCTCGGCGCTTCCACCACTCTCAATCAGGCGCTGAACGGGCTGCGCTGGATCGACCAGGCGCAACAGGAGTCGGGTTGAGCATCTACGCACTGCAGAAGGCGATCCGCGATGTGAATCGCGACCCGGTGAAGCGCGCGGCTTTCTTCGACGCGCCCGCGACAATGGCGGAGCAGTACCCGCTCTCGGAGGCCGAGCGCGCCGCCCTGTATGCTCGCGACTACGCGACCCTCTATGCCATGGGCGTGCACGGGCTTCTGCTGCGCCCGTTCTCTATCCTGCATGCCGTGAGCGAAGCGGACTACTTGCGCGCCATTCGCGGGACGGGCTGAGCATGGCACTGTCTTTTGCGTGTGCGCTCGGCCATGCGCCCGGCATCACCGCCTGGCGCGAAGCGGCCCCGGCCGAGCAGCGCGAGCGGCTGTACGCGGCCTTCGGGCAGCTGCGCACCCGGCTCGAGGCCGCGCGGCTCGAGGCGCTCGTGCTGTTCACCGCCGAACACTGGGCCAACTTCTTCCTGGATCACATCAGTCCCTACTGCATCGGCCGGGCGCAGGAGTTCGTAGGTCCCATCGAGCCGTGGCTCAAGATCGACAAGGCCACCGTGCAAGGCGCGCCGGATCTTGCGCAGGCGATACTGATGGCCTGCCAGGCGTGCGACATCGAGCCGGGCTTCTCCTACGAGATGCATCTCGACCATGGCACGATGATCCCGCTGCATTTCCTCACGCCCGCCATGAATCTGCCCATCGTCCCCATCGTCATCAATACGCTGGCGCCGCCGCTGCCGCTGCCACGGCGCTGCTTCTTGCTCGGCCAGGCGGTGGGTGAGGTCGTGCGCCGCGACGCGCGGCGCATCGGGGTGATCGCAACTGGCGGCATGTCACACGACCCGGGCGAGCGTAACCACGGGCTCATCGACGAATCCTTTGACCGGCAGTTCCTCGACGCCATGACGACCGCGGACACTGCACGCCTCAAGAACTACACGGTGGAACAGCTGCTCGCCGCGGGCTCCGGCGCGGTGGAACTGCTCAACTGGATCGCGCTCGGCGGGGTGCTCGCGGGTGCAAGGGGTGAAGTGCTCGCCTACGAGCCCGTCGTGCCGTGGGCCACCGGCATCGGCGCCATGCATTTCAACGTGGCGGCGGCCACATGATCTCGCTGCAGGACAAGAATCTCGTCGTCGTTGGCGGAGGTTCGGGCATTGGTTGGGCCAGCGCGCAACTCGCGCTGAGCCTCGGAGCGCGCGTCATCGTCGCCGACCTCGACGTGGCAGTGGCACGGCGCACCGACGAACTCGGCGCGCATGCCAGCTTCATCCAGTGCGACGCACGCAAGGGCGCCGATACCGACAGGTTGTTCGCCGCCGCCGAGGTGAAGCTCGGTGGCATCGACCTCGTGCTGGCGACGGTCGGCGGCGCGCGCCTCGGCGATATCGAGAGCCTGGATGAGGCCGCCTGGTCGGAAGAAGTGACGTTCAATCTTACCACGGCGTATCTCACCTGCCGCAGCGCGCTGCCCTGCCTCAGGCGCCGCGGCGGCGGCGCGATGGTCACTACCAGCAGCGGCTATGCGCTGCTGCCGGGGCCGGATCGCATCGGCTACACGGCCGCCAAGGCGGGGGTGCTGGCGCTGACGCGCTCGCTGGCCGGCACCGCCGCACCCTATGGCGTACGCGTGAACTGCCTGGTACCGGGGCCGGTTGACACGCCGCGCTTTCGCGCCATGAACGGCGGGGATGCCGGCGTCGAGCAGGTCCGAAAGCGCATGCCGCTCGGCGCCATAGTGCGGCCCGCAGACTGCGCCAACGCCGTGGTCTTCCTCCTGTCGGATGCCGCCGCGCAGATCACCGGACAGGCCCTACACGTCAACGGTGGACTGATAATGCCATGAGTACCACGCACTGCCAGACTATAACGGTCACGCCGCTAACGCCGCACGTTGGCGCTGAGATTGGCGCGATCGACCTCACCAAGGAAGTGACCGCTACGCAGATTGCCGAGATCCGCGCCGCGCTGGTTGAGCACGGCGTCGTGTTCTTCCGCGAGCAGCCGATCGACATCGCGATCCTCAAGCGCTTCGGGCAGCGCTTTGGCGAACTGAGCATCCATTCGAGCCGCAAGGGCCTCGATGAGCATCCTGAGGTGCGCCCGATCCATGCCGACTCCACGTCCAAGCACGTCGCGGGCGAAGAATGGCACACCGACCTTTCCTGCGATGCCATACCCCCGATGGGCAGCATTCTGCACATCCACACGCTGCCGCCACTGGGGGGCGACACTATCTGGGCGAGCATGTACGCCGCTTACGAGGCGCTGTCGGAGCGCATGAAGAACTACCTGGAAGGCCTGACCGCGACGCACGACGGCCGCATAGCCTTCGGCCGCTTCGATCCCAACGGCAAGTACCCGCTCAACGTTCATCCGGTGATCGTGCGGCATCCGGAGACCAAGCGGCCGGTTTTGTACGTAAACCGCGGCTTCACTTCGCATATCAATGAGTTGCCGGCCGGTGAGGGCGCGGATCTCTTGCAGGTGCTGTACAGGCACCTCGAGAAGCCGGATTTCCAGGTGCGCTTCCGCTGGCGCAAGGACTCGATCGCCTTCTGGGACAACCGCTGCACGCAGCACCTGGCGGTCTGGGATTACTATCCGCAGGTGCGCTCGGGCTATCGGGTGCAGATCAAGGGGTCGAACCCGCCGTTCGCCTGACAGCGAATACGCTCGGGTGCACTGGCGTGGAGGACTGAACCATGGCGACACTGATGCAGCAGCCGTTGATCGACTACCATGCGCTCGTGAGCGGGGGGCGTGTGCATGGCAGCCTCTATCGTGACGACGCGGTGTTTCAGCGCGAGCTCGAGCAGATCTGGAACAAGGTTTGGGTGTACCTGTGCCACGAGAGCGAGCTGCCGAAGCCGGGTGACTTCCTGCGCCGTCAGATCGGCACGCAGCCGGTGCTGGTGGTGCGCGGCGACGATAACGCCATCCGCGTGTTCTTCAATCGCTGCCGGCACCGCGGCAACATGGTCTGCAACCGCGAGCACGGCAACGCGGACTCATTCCGTTGCCCCTACCACGCTTGGACCTATGCCAAGGACGGCTCGCTCCTCGAGCCTACCTTCGAGGAGGGCTATGACAACAACCTGAGCCGCGCGGACTTCAGCCTCACGCCCGTGCCGCGCCAGGACGCCTACCGCGGCCTCATCTTCGCGAGCGTGAATCCCTCAGGTCCCACGCTGCGCGAGCACTTGGGTCAGGTCACCGAGTTCATCGACCTGTTCATGGACCTCTCCCCGAGCGGCGAGATCGACCTCGACAGCGGCGTGCAGAAGCTGCGCTACCACGGCAACTGGAAGCTGCTACCGGAGAACTCCCTCGAGGGGGATTACCACGGGCCCTTCATCCACCGCTTCGCGTTCGAGATGCACAGCCGGCGCACCGGTCTCAACATGAGCTCGCTCTACGAGAACCAGGTACCGGACGTGATCCGCTCGCTCCCCGGCGGCCACATGGTCGAGGACTATCGCGGCGCTTCGATGACGCCACCGCGGCGGGCCGTGACGCCGGCACGCCAGGCGTATCTCGATGCACTCGAGGCGCGCGTCGGCAAGGAGAAGGCACGGCAGCTGACCAGCACGACGCCGCCGCTGGTGTTCGTGTTTCCGAACCTCATCTACATCATGACGCACATCCGGCGCTTCCAGCCGGTCAGCGTCAACGAGACCCACGTCTACTATCATCCGATGCTGCTCAAGGGCGCGCCGGCGGAGGTCAACGAGGCGCGCCTGCGCGAGCACGAGTTCGGCTTCGGGCCGGCCGGCTTCATCTCGCCCGATGACATCGAGATCATGGAGCGCAACCAGATCGGCGTGCAGGCGCGTGGCAACGACTGGCAGCACATCGCGCGCGGCCTGCACCGCGTCAAGCAGATGCCCGACGGCGGCACCGCCGGCTACACCATGGATGAGAACCACCTGCGCGGCATGTGGCAGCACTACGCCACCCTCATGAGCGGGGACGGCGATGGCGATGGACGCTGACGCCGCGGCCGCGTTCAGTGCGGTGCTCGCACCATGAGCGTGGATGCGGTGGCGGCATTCTTGTACCGCGAGGCGCGCCTCATCGATGAGCACCGCTACCAGGAGTGGCTGGCCCTGTGGGAGAGCAACGACACCCTCTATTGGGTGCCGTGCAACGACGATGACATCGATCCGCGCCGCCA
Organism: uncultured Pseudomonadota bacterium; assembly: GCA_963806375.1. Taxonomy (GTDB): domain Bacteria; phylum Pseudomonadota; class Gammaproteobacteria; order Steroidobacterales; family Steroidobacteraceae; genus 13-2-20CM-66-19. The sequence goes on along the minus strand of CAWDXW010000001.1, from coordinate 609,957 downwards.
CGTATCCATCATTTACGACGATCACGACCGGCTGGTACAGCGCGTGGAGAGACTGCTGAGCGGCTCGGTGCTGGCGCAACAGCCGGCGCCAAAGATGCGCCGCATTGTGTCGAACATCGAGCCGGAGCAGGAAGCATCCGACCTGGTCGCGGTGCGTTCGAACTTTATCCTCGCCACGGCGCGCGCCGGGCGCCAGGAACTGTGGGCGGGTCAGACCGTGCACCGCCTGCGGGTGCGTGACGGCTCGCACCGCATCGTCTCGAAGAAAGTCCTACTCAATAACTCCGACCAAGAGATTCCGCTGCTGCAGTTCCTGATTTGAGGTTGCTCGAGATGAGTCGATTGCGTGTTTCCGTCAACCCCGCGAAGTGCCAGGCCTACAAACGCTGCACTGCCATCGCGTCGGCGGTCTTTGCGATCGGCCCGGACGGCAAGGCGGTGGTGCTGCAGGCAGACGCAGCGCCGGATGAAGAGGTGATCAAAGCCGCACGCAGCTGCCCCTATCGGGCGATTACCGTGGCCGACGATGCCACCAACGAGCAGCTGTTCCCGCCGCTACCCAAGGCGCAGCCCCCGAAGTAACTGAAAGATGCTCATGAAACACCAGCGCTTCGACTATTCACCCATCACGCGCCGGCCGCCGCTTCAGTTTCCCAACGGGGCGCGGGTGGCGGTCTGGATCGTTCCCAACGTTGAGCACTTTCACTACGACAAGCCGGCGATCGCCCTCACGCCGATGACCACGGCGCTCAAACCGGACGTGCTCAACTATGCGTGGCGCGATTACGGCGTGCGCGTCGGTATCTGGCGGCTGATGGAGATCCTGCAGCGCAACGGATTTCGCGCGACCGCCGCGCTCAACTCCGAGGTCGTCGAGGAGTATCCACAGATCGTCGAGGAGGGCACGCGGCTCGGCTGGGAGTGGATGGCGCACGGCGTCAACAACTCCTCGCTCTTCACCGGTATGCCGCCGGAGGTTGAGCGGGGTATCATTACAGGCGTGCTGCGCACCATCGAGGACAAGATCGGCAAGCGCCCCCGTGGTTGGCTCGGACCGGCGCTCACCGAGACCGACAACACACTGGATATCCTGGCGGAAGTGGGTATCGAGTATGTCGCCGATTGGTGCAACGACGAACTGCCCTACGAAATGCGCACCCAGCATGGCGCGCTGGTCGCCATGCCCTATACGCTCGAGATCGGCGATATCCCGGTCTTCCTCACGCACGGCGGCACCGGCGAGGACTTTTACCGCATCGCGGTCGATCAGTTCGACACGTTGTACGAGGAGGGCGCGCGCAGCCCGCGGGTGTTCTGCATGGCGCTTCATCCGTTCCTGATCGGCCACCCATTTCGCGCGCGACACCTCGAACGTGTCCTGAAACACATCAAGCAGCACAGTGATGTGTGGTTGACCACCGGCGGCGAGCTGCTCGACTGCTACCGCTCGCAGCAGGCGGCCAAGAAATAGCTCGGCGCAGGCTCCTCAGACTATTGCCTGCGAGATCACGGCCGCTGCTTGAGTACGAGCGTTGCGCAGTGACAGTGCGATGAGCGCGGTGGCGATGGCACACGCTGAAAGCAGCAGCAGTCCCGAGTTGAAAGTCTGCGACGTCTGCTTGAGGTAACCGACGCAGATCGGTCCCAGGAAAGCGCCCAGCTGGCTCGAGGTGTTGATGAAGGCGAGTCCGCTCGCGGCGGCCGCTCCGCCCAGAAGATCGCTGGCGTGGGCCCAAAACACCCCGAATGTGCTGAGAATCCCCATCATGCCAAGGCACAGTCCCACGAACGCCCACAGGTGGCTTGAGGCCAGACCGGCGATGGCAAACCCCACGGCAGACAGTACAGCCGCACTGACCAAATATCCGCGCCGCCCCTGCGTGCGGTCGGAGCTGCGCCCGCAGTAGATCATACCGACCGCCCCGGAGGCGAAGGGCAGCACGGAGAGCAGGCCAACCTCCATATTGGTAAGTCGCCCGAAGGCCTTGATCATCTGTGGCAGCCACATGATGGTGCCGAAGGTGATGAAGAGCAGGAAGAATCCAATGAGGAGCGCCAGCAGCACGCGCTTATGGAGAAAGCCGGCCGATAGGCGCGTCATGCCGGCGCGCTCCTTGGTGGCAAGCTCGCGCGCCAGCGTGTCGGTGAGCCATTTCAGCTCGGCGAGGTTCAGCCATTTCGCAGCGTTTGGCGTAGTCGGGAGGAAACCCAGCGTGAACACACCCACGGCTACGGTCGCCGCACCCTCGACAATAAAGAGCCACTGCCAGCCCTGGAAGCTGGCGACGCCGTGAATTTCCATGATGCCGGTCGCAAGCGGCGCCCCGAGCATCGGGCCGATGGCCGCCGTCGACAGCAGCCAGGAGGTGGCGAGGCCGCGCCGTTGCTCGGGGATCCAGTTCCCGAGGTGGTACATGATGCCGGGCAGCAGGCCTGCCTCAGCCACGCCGAGCAGGAAGCGCAGCAGGTAAAAGCTCGAGGGGGTCTTGACCCAGGCGAGCGCGACGACGATAAAGCCCCAGGTGATCATGATGCGCGCCAGCCAGCGCCGTGCACCGACCCGTAGCAGAATGAGGTTGCTCGGCACCTCAAACAGGAACGCGCCGAGAAAGAAGATCCCGGCGCCGAAGCCGTACACCTCGGGCGTGAATCCAAGCTGCTGATTCATCTGCAGCGCCGCAAAGCTCACGTTGGTCTTGTCGATCATCTGCACGAAGAACAGCAGGATCGAGAAGGGCACCAGCCGCCACAGGACCTTGCGCAACGCGGTGGCGTCGGGCGCAGCGCTTGTGAGAGGGATCTGGTTCATAAGCTACCGTTTCCTGCGCAGGATGTGCCGCGGACGATGGTATGCCAGATTTTGTCCGACAATCCAAAAATGCGTGCGCGCAACTGCCTTCTCCAACGGCAGAGGGACGCAAAACGGCCGATCCGAGGTTGACGGCGCCGCAGAGGCACGGGATAGTTTCCAAATATAGGATTGTTGGACATCTGGGACTACATGACGCTCATCGCGCCCGCCCGCTCTTCCACCCTGTCCGCGCAGGTTGCGCGCCAGCTCGAGCATCTGATCACTTCCGGTGAATGGCCGGTCGGAAAGCGCATTCCGGCCGAAAGCGAGCTGGTCGCGCAACTTGGCTTGAGTCGCAACACGGTGCGCGAAGCGCTTCGCTCGCTGGTGCACACCGGCATGCTGGAGGCGCGCGTCGGGGATGGCACCTATGTGAGTGCGCTAAGCGAGCTGCAGACCCCGTTCGTTCGCCGGGTGAATCGCGCGCGGCTGGAGGATGCGATCGAACTGCGCGCGGCACTCGAGCGCTCGGCGGCTGGGCTCGCGGCACGCCGCTGCGACGCGCGCCAGGGCGCACAGCTGCGCAAACTGGTCGCAGCGCTGCGCGCGGCGAGCAGCGCCAAGAATCAGGCGGCATTCGTCGCCGCGGACTCAGCACTGCACGAGGCCATCCTTGCCTGCGCGCGTAACGCACTCCTCGCGGAGGTGTACGACCATCTGGGTCGCGCGCTCAAGTTATCCGCGAGTCCGCAGCTGTGGGACCAGGCGCTGGCGGCCAAGGAGATTGGTCTGCACGAGGCGCTGGTCGATGCCATCGCGAAGGGCCATGCGGTGCGCGCGGAAACCGCGGCGACCTCGCTCGTGGATTCTTTGCGAGCCGCGCTGCTGCCGGCGGCGCCCAAGGCCAAGGCGGCCAAGTAGCGGCGTCTGGCACAACGGTTTTCCGGACGTGAGGGTGAACGGTCATGGCTAACGAACGCATTTCGGGCAACCCAGCGCGGACGGGCACGCGGCTGCGCAGCGGCGAGGACCTCGCGCACATTGTGCGCCCTGAGGAAGGGCTGATCTCGCGGCGCATTTTCGCGGATCCGGAAGTCTATGAGCGCGAGCTCGAGAGCATCTTCGGCCGCGCCTGGTTCTTCATCGGACATGAGAGCGAGATCCCGCAGCGTGGCGACCTCGTGGCGCGCCAGTGCGGCGTGGATCCTGTGATCCTGGTGCGCGACCAGGCCGGGGTGGTGCGCGCCTTTCTCAACTCGTGCCGGCACCGCGGCATGCGCCTGTGTCGCGCCGACCGGGACAACGCGACCACCCTGCGCTGTCCGTACCACGGCTGGGCGTACTCGACCTCCGGCGAGCTGCTCGCCGCCTCCTCGGAGGACCACTATGGCCCGGGCGAGCTCGACAAGGCACAGCTCGGCCTGATCCCGGTGGCGCGCCTCGGCAGTTACCGCGGCCTGGTGTTTGGCAGCTGGGACCCGGCCGCCCCGTCTCTGGAAGAGTGGCTCGGCGACATGCGCTGGTACCTGGACATCATTTTCGGGCGCACCGGCGAGATCGAGTTCGTCGGCGTGCCGCAAATCTGGGACGTGGAGTGCTCGTGGAAATTCGCCACCGATAATTTCACCGACAACTTCCACGTGTACTGGACCCACCAGAGCCTGGTCGAGCTCGGCCTGCTGCCGAGCGATCCGGACTTCGCCTCGCACGGGCACATGGTGACGCTCGACAACGGTCACATCCTGCATTTCGTGCAGGGTCCGCCCATGGACGCGTTTCAGGGCCTCGGACTGCCAAAGTCGCTGTGGCCGCGCTTCAAGGAGAATCTCAATCCCGCCCAGGCGCAGATCGCCCAGCAGCACGGCTACAGCGCCGGCACAATGTGGCCCAACTTTCACTGGCTGCAGCTGGTGACCGCGGGCGACACCAAGAGCGAGCCGGTCGGTATCCTGAACCTGAGGCTCGAGGTCCCCTTGAGTCCGACACGCACGCGCATGTACTCGTGGTTCGCGATCGACAAGGCGGCGGCGCCGGACTACCGCAAGACCTCCTACGAGACCTACGTGCGCTGCTTCGGACCCTCCGGGATCTTCGACCAGGACGACATGGAGAACTGGGAGGAGTGCACGGTAGCGGCGCGCGGACCTGCGGCCAAGCGCTTCGCCCTACACCACAAGATGGGCATCGGGCGCCCCAGGGCCACGGACTGGGCGGGACCCGGCATCAGCTACGCCGACAGCTACGGCGAGATGACCCAGCGCGTCTGGTACGCCGAGTGGCTGCGCCGCATGCGCCAGCCGGCGCACGCCCCGAGCGTCGTGCAGCGACCGCGCGCCAGGGCGGCCCTGTGAGCGCGGTGCGGGAGCCGGACCGCAGCCAAGCCGCGGCCGGCGCGCCGGGGACGGCGTTGTACGGCGAGATCCTTGAGTTTATCTACCGCGAAGCCGCGCTCCTCGATGGCAACGAGTTTGGCGCCTGGATCGAGCTGTGCGCCGAGGATATCCACTACGTCATGCCGGTACGCACCACGCAGGTGCGCGCGCATGGCGCCGGTTTCCAGGAAGTCGCGTTCTTCGACGAGAACATCAACTCGCTGCGCACGCGCGTGGCGCGATTGCAGACCGAGTCGGCATGGGCGGAGACTCCGCCCTCGCGCGCGCGGCATTTTCTGACCAACGTGCTTGTAACAGCGACCGAGCACCCCGATGAGTTCGCCGTCGCGGGCAACTTCCTCGTCACCCGCTCGCGCGCCGAGCAGCCCTACCAGATGTTCGTCGGGCGGCGCGAGGACCTGCTGCGCCGCGTGGCGCCGTCCGAGTACCGCATCGCGCGCCGTCGCATCCTGGTCGACCAGACCGTCATTACCGGTACGAATCTGAGCATCCTCTTTTAGGTCATTTTCGCGGGAGAGCGTCATGGCACAGCTTGAAGGACAGGTGGCACTGATCACGGGCGGGGGCTCCGGTATCGGTCGCGCGGTGGTGGACCGCTATGTGGAGGAGGGCGCGCGCGTTTGCGTCATGGACGTATCTGCCGAGCGACTCGCAGAGGTGAGTCAGAGGCATGGCGCGCGCGTGACCACCGTGCAGGGGGATGCCACGGGCGTGGAGGCCAACGAGCGCGCCGTGGCGCACACGGTCAAGACGTTCGGCAAGCTTGACGTGTTCGTCGCTAACGCCGGGCTGGGCGATGCCTTTCGTGAGCTCATCGACATCCCGGCCGCGGACGTGCCGCGGGTCTACAAGGAGATCTTCGACCTGAACGTGCTCGCGGTGATCATCGGCGCGCGCGTCGCGGTCACGGAGCTGGTGAAGACCCAGGGCTCGATCATCGTGACCCTGTCCAACTCCGCGTTCTACCCCGATGGTGGCGGCGTCATGTACATCGCCAGCAAGCACGCAGCGCTCGGCATCGTGCGCCAACTCGCGCACGAGTTCGCGCCCCTGGTGCGCGTCAACGGCGTCTCACCGGGCGCCACCAAGACCGACATCCGCATGCCGGCGAGCTTCGGGCTCGACGAACGCGGCGAGCGCATCCGCACGCACACGCACCCGTCCAACAAGGATGCGGCGGTCGAGGCGGTAACCCCGCTCAAGATGCACGCAGAGCCCGCCGATCATTCCGGCGCCTACGTGCTGCTCGCCTCGCGGCGCGACTCCAAGGCGATGACCGGCTCGATCGTTAAGACCGAAGCGGGCCTGGGCGTGCGCGGGCTGCGCCGCGTGCGCGGCGGGGACGACCTGCGCAGACGCCTGCTGGGCGAACAAGCTTGATCGTCCTTTTGACCGGCCATCGTGGCCGGCTCGGGCCGGCCATCCTCGTGACGCTCGAGCGCGCCGGTCATCAGGTGCGCGGCTTTGACCTCGCCGACGGCGGCGACATCCGCGACCCGCAGGCGCTCGCCGCGGCCGCCCGCGGCGCGCAGGTCATCGTGCACGCCGCCGGGCTTGCGGATGACCGCAACGGCAGCCCGGCGGACATCATGTCGATCAACGTGCTCGGCACCTGGAACGTGCTGCTGGCGGCCGAGACGAACCAGATCCCGCGCGTGGTGTATTTTTCTTCCGGCAAGGCGCTCGGCATGCTCGAGCGCAATCCCGACTACCTGCCGATGGACGATGCACACCGCGGCCTGCCGACGCGGCCCTACGGGCTGGCTAAGTGGCTCTCGGAGGAGATGTGCGCAGCCTTCACCGAGCGCACCGGTATCGACACGATCTGCCTGCGTCCGGTCGCGGTTTTCGACGCGGAAGGCTACGAGAGGATGCTTAAGGGACCGCCGCGGCCCCCGGCGCCCGGCGCCGCCTGGCACATGGGCGTGCACATCGACGTGCGCGACGTCGCGGCCGCCACGCTGTGCGCACTTGAAACTTCCTTCCGCGGCCACGTGCGGCTGCTGCTGTGCGCGAACGACATCGCCGACCGGCGTCCGACGCTCGAGCTGGTCGCCGAGCGGATGCCGCAGGTCGAGTGGCGTGGCGGCCGCGAGTTTTCCAAGGATCCGTTTCGCGGCCTCATCGATTGCAGCCGCGCTGAGGAGGTCCTGGGTTTCCGGCCGCGCTACGGCTGGCCGGGTCGCCCTGCCGCCTGAGGAGCTTTAAGCCCCTGGCATCGCGGCGGCCGCGAAGAATCGCTGGTAGCGGTAGGGCGCGGGGTCGACCGGCGCCGTGCTGCCGGTGATGAGGGCCGCGGCGAGCCTACCCGCCCCCGGCGCAGCGCCGAAGCCGCCGCCGGAAAAACCCGCGGCGACGAAGAGACCCGGCAGCTGATCGAGGGCTGAGATCACCGGCAGCAAATCGGGCGTGACGTCCACCGAGCCGCCCCAGCTCTCGGCTACCGCGGCGCCCCGGAAGAAGGGATACAGTTCCTGCGCGCTCCGCCACACCTGCGCCGCCCACGGCGCCGCGCCCGGATCGTGCACGCGCTCACGCTCAAAGGGCGTCTCCTCATCGAGTCGCCAGCCGCGATCGCGACGCCAGTCCGCGAGGAACTGCGCACCCAGGGACAGTGTCGTCGTGCTCCAGCGCGATTTCAGCGCCGGCCAGAACTGGCCCGCGCGCCGCAGCGCCTCGGGCGTGACCTGGAACAGGCTCTGCGGCGAGCCGACGGTGTAGCCGCCGTCGGTGTTGCGGCGCATCCCGATCAGGCCGTGACGCGCGCAGATGTCCGGCCCCTCAAGCGCGCTGGTACGCAGGAGGTAGCTGCCCGTGGCCAACAGCGGCAGGTCGATGCGCTCGTTGCGGCACAGGAGTCCCGACCAGATCCCGGCGGCCATGAGCACGGCGCGCGAGCGGATAGCGCCGCGTTCGGTCACCACGCCGCAGACTCTTCCCCCCGCCCGCTCCAGCCCGCGCACCGCGCAGTGCGTCACGATGCGCGCACCCCTCTGCTGCGCCCCCTCGGCGATGCGCAGCACCGCCTGGGTCGGCTCCGCGCAGCCATCCTCCGGGGTGTAGAGCGCGCCGTCGAAGTCGGCGGTGCACTCGGGCATCAGGGCGCGCGCCTCGCGCGTGGTGATGAGACGCGACCCGGGCTCGAACTCGCGTACCGCGGTGAGCCAATGCTCGTAACCCGCGCGCTCCGCAGCGGTGCCGGCCGTGTAGATTACGCCCGGCGTGCGATAGCCCGTGCCGCCGAGCTCGCGCGTGAGCGCCGCCCACTGGCGGCGGCTGTCGAGATTGAGCGCCACGTCGCGCGGCTCGCGGCTCGTCACCCGCACCCAGCCCAGCGCGCGCGTAGACTGCTCCGCGCCGACATGGCCTTTCTCGCACACAACGACCGGGACGCCGCGCTCGGCGAGGGACCAGGCCGCGCAGATACCGACGAGGCCGGCGCCGATGATCACGACCTCGGTTTCGGAGGGCAGGTCCGTATCAAAGGTACGTGCCGCGATTCGCATGAATACCCGCTGGCGCACTACCTCAGGGCGTGAGCGCGATGCCCCCCATGCCTGTGATCCATTCGGGCATCGGCTCGTAGAAAATCTCTTCCCCGCGGCCCTGCGGCAGCGTGGCGGCGGCGAAGATCCAGTGCATGACCTCAAGGCCGCTGCGCCCTGCGTCGCTGCGGATCTGCTCACTCGTGAGCGCGGAGAGCTCGTGTGCCCGGCCGCTCACCAGCTTGGCAATCACCATGCGGTCGAAGGCCTCGTTCACCCGTCCCTGCTCGGGCTCGCACAGCCAGTGCGACAGGCCGCCGGCACCCAGCACGACGACGCGCTCCGCCGGGCGCTCACGCGCCACGAAATCCCGCAGCACGCCGCCGAGCGCCCAGACCCGCGCCGGGGTCGGCGGGATGTCGTTGGCGACATTGATATACAAGGGCAGCACCGGGATGCGGCCGCCGGGATTGACGAGCAGGTTGGGGAAGGCTAAGCCGTGATCCGGTGCGATCTCCTCGGCGCGTGCTACGTCAAAGCCGGCGCCGGCGGCAAAGCGCACCAGGCCATCAGCAAATCCCCGGCTGCCAGGGAAGGGCGTGCGCGGAATGCCCATGTCACCGAGCGGCGTGTACTCGTCGGCGACGCCGACGATGAAGGGCGCCTGCAGCGCCAGGGTGAAGTTGTTGAGGTGATCGTTGGTGGCGATTACCAGCAGATCGGGGCTCAGGGCCTGGATGCGTCGCGCGATCTCGCGCATCCCGCTCCACACGCGCGCGGCCCTGTCCGGGGACTTCTCCGGTTCGAACACCACGTGCGACATGGCAAAGGCACCGGCGATCGTTCCCATGTCTTACGACCCGGCCTCAAGGTCGCGCAGGTAGCTGGCGAGCGGACCGGCTCCGCCGCCCGGCGCGCGCCGGATGCGAAGGAACTTCATCTGCAGGTTCGGGTGCACGCCAAGGGCCATCAGCGCACGCGGCGTGCCGTCGCGCAGCAGCTGCCGCTCGTTCTCCAGCAGGCCGTACTGCTCGAACAAGGGCTCCGGGTCCTCACCGAAGGTGCCCGCCAGCCGCGCGTCGCGGTTCAGGTCCTGGATCAGGCGGTGCACGCGGTAGGCTGCGGTGCTCATGCCGGCACGCGAAAGGCGTCCTGGCGGAAGAAGGCGGTGGTGATCGCGGTGAACTCCTCGGGGGCTTCCATCATCACCCAGTGCCCGCAGTGTGGCAGGATGAATCCCCAGGAATTCTCGAGCAGCTCGAGGAAGCGGTAAATGCGCGCTGGCACGGCGATGCGATCGAGCTTGCCACCCACGACCAGGGTCGGCACCTTGACCTTGGCGACCTCGGTTTCCGGGTAGCTGAGTTTTCCGGCGCGCATGGCGGTGAGCGCGGCACGCGCGGCCGGCTCGCAGGCGAGCGCCAGGCGGTAGTCCACGAGGCGCTCATCGAGTGCGTAGCGCGGGCCAGCGAGCGCGCCCATGAGGCGGCGCATGCCCTCGCGCGTGAAGTCGAAGGCCAGGGCCTGGCGCACCGCCGGGTCGGGATTATCCACGGCGATGCCGGCCGAGCCCATGAGCACCATCTTGCGCACCAGATCCGGGCGGCGCATGGCGACGCCGAGCGTCGTGGCGCCGCCCATGGAATTGCCGATGAGGTTGACCGCGCCGGCATTGAGCTTCTCGATGAAGCCGGCGATGTGCGCGTTGCGATCCTCCTGCGTATACGCGAAGTGCGCCGGGTCGGGCTTGTCGGTCTTACCGAATCCGACCATGTCCACCGCCACTACCCGAAAGTACGGCGCGTAGAGCGGAATGCAGCCGCGCCAGTTGCCCAACGCATCCGCCCCGGCGCCACCACCGTGAATGAGCAGCAGGGTGGCGCCCGCGCCGGCCTCTAGATAGTGCGTGCGGATTCCGTCGACATCGAGATAGCGACTCGCGAACTCAGCATCCATAAGCCCGCTCTCTTTTTCAGCCCGCAAACGTGCGCTGGTGGGCGCGCCTGCACGGCTCGTGTTGACGCTGCCAGACATCCCGGGCGCGTTGACTTTCGTGTACTGTATACATACCATCGGGTGCCATCAATATCCGTCACTGTCTCCGTGACACCCCTTATCAGGAAGAGTACGCAGATGCACGGCGATGAGGGTTTCGTCGACGAAGAACTGCTCAAGCGCGTGCCGCGCTGGAGAAATTATCTGGCGGCGAAGCTCGGCTTCCGCAATCACTGGTACCCGATTCGATTCAGCCGCGAGGTGGCTGAGAACGTGGTGGTGCCGGTGAAGCTGCTCGGCGAGAACATCCTGCTCAAGCGCGTCGACGGCACCGTCTACGGCATCAAGGACCGATGCATTCACCGCGGCGTGCGTTTCTCGCACAAGATCGAGTGCTACACGCGCGATACCATCACCTGCTGGTACCACGGCTTCACGTACAAGTGGGACACCGGCGTGCTGTGCGACGTCATCGCCAGCCCCGACACGCCGATCATCGGCAAGCGCAAGGTGAAGAGCTACCCCGTACGCGAGGCCAAGGGGCTCATCTTCGTGTTCGTCGGTGATGATGACTTTCCGGTGCCGGATCTGAGCCTCGACGTGCCGCCCATGCTGCTCGATGAGGACATGTACGTGCAGGGTTCCTCGTACCCCGTCAAATCCAACTGGCGGTTGGGCTGCGAGAACGGCATCGACCCGCTCCACATCTATATCCACCGCGAATCGCGCCTGGTGCCGAACACGCAGCGCTCCATCCCCCTCGGCCACCGGGTCAATCCCCAGGGCGGCGACAACCGCATCATCGAGGAGGAGGAGGGGAAGCCGAAGGGCGTGCGCTCCGCGGAATTCCGCGAGGGCCAGGTGTCGGCGTACACGCCTCTCTACGAGGGCAGGGTGCAGGGCGAGGTGGTCGTGACCTCGACCAAGATGCATACCACACCCGAGGAGGCGAAGTTCAAGCGCACCACGGGTGATTTCATCGTGCTGCCGGGCGCGCTGCGCGTCGACAACTTCCCCTTCTACGGGCTCTACCAGTACGAGTGGTACGTGCCGATCACCGAGGATTCGCACCTATACATCATCACCATCGGCAAGCGCTGCGCGAATGACGCCGAGCGCGCCGAGTACGACCACGCGTTTTGGCACCGCTGGAAGCCGGAGTCACTCGAAGGCTTCAACAACGACGACGTCACGGCGCGTGAGGCACTGCAGCCGTTCTACAGCAAGGATCGCAACTGGCTGGAAGAGAACCTGGTGCGCGAGGACCAGTCGATCGTCAAGTGGCGCGAGCTGTGCCACCGCCACGCCCGCGGCATCCAGCTGCCCAAGCACGTCGATCCCTAGGGCGCGCGCGTGAAGATCTTCGAACTCTGCAAGCTCGCCGAGGTCGGCGCCGGCACGGCGAAGCAGATCGAGGTGCGCGAAGCGAATCCGGAGCCATTCGCGCTCTTCAACATCGAAGGTGGGCTGCACCTCACCGAGGACACCTGCACGCACGCCTTCGCCTCGCTGTCGCAGGGTGAGATTCAGGGCCGCATCGTGCATTGCCCGCTGCATGGCGGGGCCTTCGACATCGTGAGCGGTGAGCCGTGCGAGCTGCCGTGCACCGTGCCGCTCAAGCGCTACCGGGTCTGGACCGAGGGCGAGACGGTGGTGAGTGATTTCACCGAGTTGGCTCCTCCCGAGAGCTAGCCGAGAGAAAGAAGAGAGTTGCATGGCGCAGGTCGTCTTAGGGTTAGGTTGCTCGCACAGCCCGATGCTCAACATGGAGCCGGACGTTTGGGAGGAGCGCGGTCGCCACGATTGCCAGATCCCCAAGCTGCGCGACAGGTCCGGCGCGGTGGTGCGCTTCGAGGCACTGCTGGAGCGCGCCGGTGACTCATTCGCCGAACAACTGGACATCGAGCGCATCCGCACGCGCCACGCCGCCAACCAGAAGGCCATCGCCGCCGTCGAGCAAGCCCTGTATGCGGCGCGCCCAGATGTGATCGTCATGTTCGGGGATGACCACAAGGAGGTCTTCCACGACGACAACATGCCGTCGCTGGGCGTCTACCTTGGCGAGACCATTCCGTATGCCCCTTCCGGAATCATGAAGTGGCCGTACCCCGAGATCCGCGCCACCCCGCTTTGGTACCCGCAGGAGCCGAGCGCGTTTCCGGTCGCAGTGAACCTCGGTATGCACATCGTCGAGTCCCTCAACGAAGACGGCTTCGACGTCGCGACCAGCCGCTATTACAAGCCAGGACAGGCGATGAGCCACGCCTTCGGCTTCATCTACTGGCGCCTCATGCACAACCGCGGCGCGATCCCGACCGTGCCGATTCACCTGAATACCTACTTCCCACCCAACCAGCCGACGCCGGCACGGTGCCTGGCGATCGGGCGCGGGGTGCGGCACGCCATCGAATCCTGGCCCAAGGGCGTGCGGGTGGCCGTCATCGGTTCCGGCGGACTCAGTCATTTCGTCGTGGACGAGGAGTTCGACAAGAGCTTCCTCGCGGTGCTGGCCGCCGGGGATGCCGAGGGCATCACCGCCCTGCCGCGCGCCAAGCTCAACTCCGGCAACTCGGAGCTGCGCTGCTGGATCGCGATGGCCGGCGTCGTGGAGGACAAGACGATGAGTCTCATCGATTACATCCCCTGCTACCGCACGCTGGCCGGTACCGGCTGTGGCATGGCGTTCGCCTCCTGGGCCTGAAGCGCCGGCCGCCGAGGACTTCCTATGTTTACCGTGCAGGACAACCAGCGACTGACCCAGGTCGGCCCCGGCACCGCGATGGGACAGGTGTTACGGCGCTTCTGGATGCCGGTCCTGCTGTCCGAGGAGCTCGCCAGGCCAGACTGTGACCCGGTGCGGGTCACGCTGCTCGGGGAAAAGCTCATCGCGTTTCGCGACAGCAAGGGACGGCTGGGATTGCTCGACCGCCACTGCCCGCACCGGCGCGCCGACCTGTACTTTGGCCGCAACGAGGAGTGCGGATTGCGCTGCACCTATCATGGCTGGAAGTTTGACGTCGATGGCAACGTCATGGAGATGCCGGCGGAGCCCGAGAACACCCCACTCCTGCGCGAGGTGAAGATCAGGTCCTACCCGGTGCGCGAGCAGGGCGGAATTCTCTGGGCCTACCTCGGTGACCCGGCGCACATGCCGGCCGACCCGCCGTTGCTGGAGTGGGCGGGCATGCCCGCCTCACAGCGCTACGTGACCAAGCGCCTGCAGGAGACGAACTTCGCGCAGGGAGTGGAGGGCGGCATCGATTCCAGCCACGTCTCCATCCTACACAGCAACCTCAGGCCCGATCCCGGCGCGGGTTTCCGGGCGCGCCAGGTGTCGATCAGCCCCAAGGTCCCCTACCTCGGCACCGACACCGCGCCGAAGTTCTTTGTGCGCGACACCGACTATGGCTTCGTGATCGGCGCGCGGCGCAACGCGAACGAGAACGAGTTCTACTGGCGCATCACCCAGTTCCTGCTGCCGTTCTACACCATGATCGCACCGCGCGACGAGCGGGGGCCGATCATGGGCCACGCCTGGGTGCCCATTGACGATTACAGCTGCTGGAATTTCACTTTCACCTGGAACCCGTACGGGCCTCTGGGAGTCGCCGACCGCGACGAGAACGAAGTGCACGTCGAGGTAGTGCCGGATGGTTCCTACCGCCCGCGCCTCAACCGCGACAACAACTACGGCCTCGACCGCAAAGTGCAGCGCGAGAAGAGCTGCTCGGGCATCCCGGGCATCGGTGCGCAGGACACCGCCATTCAGGAGAGCATGGGCGCGATCGTCGATCGCGAGAACGAGCACCTGGGCACCGGCGATGCGGCGATCGTGGCCTTCCGGCGCCGCCTGCTGCGGCTCTCCACAGAGTACGAGCGCGGTGTCGTGCCCGCCATGCCCGGACACCCGGAGTGGTACCGGGTACGTTCCGCCGGCATCGTACTCGGCAAGGACATCGACTTCCAGAAGGGGGCCGCGCAGCGGCTGATCGCCACCTCCTGAGGGCAGCGCGTCCTCAGGGACGCAGCGCGATCTTGCCCAGTACCTCGCCGCGCTCGAGTAGGCGGTTGGCCTCGGCCACCTGCGCCAATGGCAGGATCACGCTCGCCTCGAGCAGCGGTCCGCTGCGGAACCATTCGTGCATCGCCGCAGTGGCCGCCGGGAACATGGGCGTCGCGAAGAAATCATCCGCAGAGAAGGTCTTGATGGCGATGGAGTGCTTGACGCGGAACAGGTCGAAGGGCTGCTTGCCGGCAACGTAACCATAGGCCTGGATCTCGCCGAACGGCGCGGTCACGTCGGCATCCGCCGCCAGCGTATCCCCGCCCACGCCGTTGAAGATGAAGCGCACGCCCTTGCCATCGGTGAGTTCGCGCACGCGCGTCACGTAGTCGGTGCGGGTGACGTTCACGACGTGGGTCGCACCGAGCTTCGAGAGGTAGCGCTCTTCCTCGGCGCGACGACAAGTGGCGATCACCGGACAGCTGTGTGCGTGGGCGAGCTGCGTGATCATCGAGCCCATGCCGCCGGCGGCGCCCTGCACGAGGATGAGGGTGCCGCGCGGCACCTGGCTCGAGCCGTGGAACAAAAGGTGCGCGAGGCGGAAATTGACGAGGTACACGAGCGCCTGCGCAAAGGACACTTCATTCGGCAGCTTGACGATGTCGGCCGGCGGCACCTTGTAGTTGCCCGGCAGGGTCTGCGGCTTGGTGGAGGCGATGACGTACTCCGCACAGCAGCCGAGCGAGAGCACCAGCGCCACCACGCGCTCCCCGGGAGTGAACCCGCGCACGTTATCGCCCACGGCGGCGATGTAGCCGGCTGCTTCGCGCCCCGGAAACCACGGTGTGTGGGTCTCCGTAAAGTAGGTGCCGCGCCGCGCCTCGATGTCACCGAAGATTAGTCCGGCAAGCTCGACCTTAATCAGGACGTCGTCTGCTCCGGGCACGGGGACCGTTTTGTCCACGAGCTTGAGGTTTTCGGCCGGCCCGACGGTATCGAGCCGCACGGCGCGCATGGTCTTCTTCCGCGCGGGGACCGGACTTGTCATACACGGACCTCGGCAAGAAATTTCAGAACGCATTCGTTGAATATCTGCGGCGCCTCGAAGTAGGCCGAATGTCCGGCGCCGGGGATCACCTGCAGCCGAGAGCCCGGAACCCCCTGGTGCATGACGCCGATCAGGTCCGGCGGGCAGATGATGTCGTGCTCGCCCACGACGAACAGCACCGGGATGCGCGTCTGTGCGAGCTGCGCCGGCGACCAGGCCGGCGCACGTCCCCTGACGGTCTGTAGCGTTACCGAGTTGAAGCTCGCGATCTGCTGGTAGAGAAACGCCTGCTCGGGCTGCCGGCGGGCGATCTCCGGGCCCAGCACCCGCTCGAGCTGCGACAGACCGCGCGTGCGTGCGTTGCTGCTGGCGAGGGTTGCGGCATGCGGCTCGGGCAGCATGACGCCGGCCAACGAATCCGCGTGCACCAGCGCCCGCACGCGCTTCGGGTACCGAGATGCGAACGCCGCGCAGGTTGCGCCGCCCATCGACTGGCCGACGAGCGACACCGTCTCGAGCTGCAGCTCATCGAGGAGCCGCAGCAGATCATCGACATAGGCCGCCTGGCCGGTGCCCTCGACGTCATCGGAGTTGCCGAACGCACGATGATCGATCGTGATGGTGGTGTAGTGCTGCGCGAAGGTCGGCACCTGGTTGAACCAGCTGGCGTGATTGCCGCCCACGCCGTGCGCCAGCACAACGGCGGCGCCCTCACCGCGCAGTTCGTAGTAAAGCTTGCTGTGCCCGGAGGTGACGTATGGCATCGGCGTCGGCTGCAGGAGCCGCGCGAGTAACGGACAGCCCCGGAAGGGCGGATTGTATACCGCATGCAAGCGTGCGTTGGCAACCCACGCGGGCCGCCGCCCTCAGAAGCGTTCGGCGAGCTCGCTCATGTAGTCGATCATCGCCTGGCGCGCGCCCTTGGTGTCTCGGGCCTGGATGGCTTTGAGCACCTTGCCGTCGTGCCGGACCGCGATGGCGCGGTTCTCGGCCACCCGGAACAGATTGCTGCGCGCGAAGATGAACTGGTCCTGCAGCAGTCCCGAGCAGCGCGCCAGCATCGCGTTGCGGCACATCGAGCGCAGCGTCTTGGCGAACTGGT
Organism: uncultured Pseudomonadota bacterium; assembly: GCA_963806375.1. GTDB lineage: Bacteria > Pseudomonadota > Gammaproteobacteria > Steroidobacterales > Steroidobacteraceae > 13-2-20CM-66-19. The sequence continues at coordinate 593,140 of CAWDXW010000001.1, read as the reverse complement.
AGTTGGCCTGCGCGAACGGCTCGAACTTGCCGGCGCGCTCGGCCTGCTTCTCGGCCTCGTGGAACTTGGTGAGGGCGGCGACCTGCTTGTCCGTGCCCTCGGTGGCGGCGTGGCCTGCCACCGCCGGGTCGATGAGCATGTGCACCTCGATGCGATCCCGCAGGTCCTCGGGCGTATCGGTCGGCAGCCGAAAGCTGCGCTCATCACTCACCAGCAGGCCCTCGCGCGCCAGCTGGAACAGCGCCTCGCGCACCGGCGTACGCGAGACCCCGTAGCGCTTGGCGAGGGCGAGCTCGTTGAGGCGCTCACCGGGCTTGAGCGTCCCGGTCTTCAGCTCCTCGTGGAAGATGTTGTACACCTGGTCACGCAGGCGCGTCGCCGGTACGACCGTGAACTTGCTGCCGACGCTCAAAGTTCTCTTCCCCGGACCGCTGCTTTTAAGACCATGCGAACATTGTACTTGGTATACAGAGGACATTCACTTTGGGGACGACAGGGTTTGACTACCTAGGATACTGAATGCAGTATACAAAGGGCAGGCAGTTCCCCCGACGCCGCCAGAGGACACTGTCATGTCCGCCGCCCCCCGCACCGCACTCGCCATCGTCGGCACCGGCATCGCCGCGGTGCAGGCGGCCGCCGCACTGCGCAAGGGCGGCTACGCCGAGGAGGTGGTCCTGATCGGTGCCGAAGCGCACCTGCCCTACAACCGGCCGCCGCTGTCCAAGGAAGTGCTGCAGAACCGCGTGGCGCCCGCGCGGATCCTGCTGCGCCCCGAGAGCTTCTACCGATCCAACCGCATCGAGCTGCGCACCGGGGCAGCCGTAACGCACATCGACCGCCAGGCGCAGCGCCTCACGCTCGCTGACGGCGCGCAGCTCGGCTACGCGAAGCTGTTGCTCGCAACCGGCTCGACCCCCACGGCGCTGCCCGCGCTGCCGATCGGCAGTCCGGATGTCTACTACCTGCGCTCGCTGGATGACGCCCTGGCATTACGCGAGCGGCTGACCAGCGGTGTCCGGATCGCGATCGTCGGCGGCGGCGTCATTGGCCTGGAAGTGGCTGCCGCCGCGACCAAGGCAGGGTGCCAGGTGACCGTCATCGAGGCGGCGCCGCGCGTCATGGGCCGCACCTCCTGCCCTGCACTGAGTGACTTCATCGAGCGGCGCCATCGCGCCGCAGGTGTCGAGCTCTTGTGCAGGGTCGCGCTGCAGGGCATCGCGCGCCGCAGTCCCGGCTGGCAGCTGACCCTGAGCTCGGGGGTGGCCGTGGCGGCGGACGCGGTGGTTATCGGCATCGGCATCAAGCCGTCCACCGCGCTGGCGCGCGCTGCTGGGCTCCCTGTGTCGGATCACGGCATCCTGACCGATGAGTGGGGGCGCACTGACGACCCGAGCATCTGCGCCGCCGGCGAGGTCGCGCACCACGTGAACGTGTTCCGCGGTCGGCGCGAGCGCCAGGAGAACTGGCTGCATGCCGCGGCGCACGGGGACCTCGTTGGCCGGGCGCTGTGCGGGTCCGTATCCGGCTACGATGACCCTTCCGGCTATTGGAGCGATCAGTACGAGCTCTCCATCCAGAGTGCCGGCCTGCCGCGCGCCGAGCAGGACGTGGTGCGGGGTGATCTCGCCGCGGGCAAGTTCATCATCTTTCATCTGGAGAAGGGCGTAGTGGTCGGGGCCACGGCCGTCAACGCGATGGCGGACTTCAGGCTCGCCAAGGGGCTGATCAGGGCGCAGCGCCGCATCGCGCCCGAGCGACTCGCCGATGCGGGCAGCGATCTTGCGCGCGAGGCGCAGGCTCAGTAGCCGGCGGCGCGGTCGACCACGTCCAACAACGGCTGACCCGCGCGCTCGCGCATGATGTTCTGCACCAGCCGCGGCACCGCGGTCTGCGGCCGCGTGAGAGCCGAGGCGTGCGGGGTGAGGGTGATGCGCGGATCGCGCCAGAAAGGATGCTCGCGCGGCAGCGGCTCGGTGGCAAACACATCGAGCGTCGCCCCGGCGAGCTCACCAGCATTGAGCGCACGCAGCAGGTCCGCCTCCACCAGGTGCGCGCCGCGGGCGAGATTGATGAGCCACGCGCCGCGCGCGAGCTGCGCGAAGAGTTCGCCGTTGAGAATGCCGCGGGTCTCGGCCGTGAGCGGCAGCAGGCAGATGAGGATCTCGAGGCCGTCCAGGAACTCCGCCAGGCGCTCGCGGCCGGCGAAGACCCTGACGCCGGGGACCGCGCGCGCGCTGCGCGCCCAGCCGCGCACCTCAAAGCCGAGCTCGGCGAGCGCGCGCGCGCAGGTGCCGCCGATCTGGCCGACGCCCAGGATGCCGACGCGACGCTCGCAGGTCTGCAGCGGCGGCAGCTGCTGCCACAGCGCCGCGCGCTGCTGGCGCTCGTAGGCGGGCATGTCGCGGTGGTAGTGCAGCACGCGCATCAGCACGTACTCCTTCATAAATACCGCCAGCCCCGGGTCCGCCATGCGCACCAGCGGGATATCAGCGGGCAGCTCGGGATCAAGCAGCAGCCGGTCGACGCCGGCGCCCATGGAGAAGATCGCGCGCAACGCGGGGAACTGCCCGAGGAAGCCGGGCGGGTGATTCCAGGTGAGCACGTAGTCGATCTCGCGCAGGTCGCCGACATCCGGCCACAGCCGCAGCTCGAGTTCAGATAACGCACGCTTGAGCTCGCGGCTCCACGGCACTGCGTCGACTCCGAAACAGGCAAACAGCAGGACCGGGGCTCGCATGACCTGTTCAGGTTAGCAATGCGGCACCCTCATGTATACTGCATGCATCGTGTCAGGTGATCTCTCGGTAGGCATCGCCGGAGTCGGCGCCATCGGCAGCGTGGTGGCGCGCGCGCTCGACCAGAGTCTCGCGGGCCTGCGGCTCGAGGCGGTGACGCTCCGCGATGCCAGGCGCGCGCCGCCGGTGCTCGCGCAGCTCAGTCGCGCCGTGGACGTGCTGGATGCACTGCAGCTGGCACGCCGCTGCGACGTCATCGTCGAATGCGCTCCCAGCGCGGCCTTCACCGGCATCGTGCTGCCGGCTGCCGAGGCCGGCCGCATTATCGTTACCGTGAGCGCAGCGGCACTGATCGAGAATATGGGCGTGGTCGAGGTGGCGCGCGCCCACGGCGCGCGCATCATCCTCGCTACCGGCGCACTGCTCGGCTTCGATGCGGTGCGCGCGGCGGCCAAGGGCGTAATTCATTCGGTGCGCATGGTGACGCGCAAGCCGCCGGCGGCGCTCGTCGGCGCGCCCTATCTCGACGCCCACCACATCGACATCAGTAATCTGAGTGCCCCGCTGCGTCTGTTCGCAGGCAGCGCGCGCGAGGGCGCGCGCGGCTTTCCGGCCAACGTCAACGTGGCGGCGGCGCTTGCGCTCGCGGGCATTGGTCCCGACCGCACCGAACTTGAGATCTGGGCGGACCCGGCCCTAAGCCGCAATACGCACACCATCCAAGTGGACGCCGACAGCGCGCGCTTCGAGATGAGTATCGAGAACGTACCGACTCCCGAGAAACCGGGCACCGGGCGCGTGACCGCGCTGTCGGTGATCGCGGCGCTCGAGAGCCTGACGAGTACCCTGCGGGTGGGCACATGAGCGCGCCCAAGGGCGCGGAGGCGGGCGCGTTCGCGCACGTCACTGCCGCAATCGCAACGCCGTTCCGGCCGGGGGACCTGAGCGTCGACTTCGAGCTGTTGGTGCGCCATGCGCACTGGCTGCTCGCCAACGGCTGCGACGGGCTGGTGCTGTTCGGCACCACCGGCGAGGCTGCCTCCCTGAGCCTCGCCGAACGCACCGCGACGCTCGAGCAGCTGCTCAAGTCCGGCATTGAACCGCACCGCGTACTGGTTGGCACTAGTGCCTGCGCGGTGGCCGAGGTGGTGGAGCTGACGCGTCGCTCTTCACAGTTCGGTTGCGCCGGCGCGCTCATCATGCCGCCGTTCTTCTTTAAGGGTGTGAGCGTCGAGGGCGCGCTGCGCTTCTACAGCGAGGTGTTTGCGCTGTGTGGCAACGCACTGCCGCCCGTATACCTGTATCACATCCCGCAGAACTCGGGCGTCGCGGTCGGCCCGGAACTGGTCGGCCGGCTGCTCGAGCGCTTCGGTACCAGGATCCGCGGCTACAAGGACAGCTCGGGGCAGTGGGCCAACACCGCGGAGATTCGTGCGCGCTTCCCGCAGCTCGAGACCTTCGTCGGCTCCGAGGCGCTGCTGCTCAGCAACCTCAATGCCGGCGGCGCCGGCTGCATCTCGGCGAGCGTGAACGTGCAGCCGATGGCGAGCCGCGAGCTTTACGACAACTGGCGCAGCCCGCGCGCCGCGGCGCTGCAGGAGGCGCTCGCCGCCGTGCGCAAGACGCTCGAGCGCGCCGGACCCATCATCACCAGCACCAAGGCCGTCATCGCGGCCCTGCACCGCGAGCCCGCGTGGGCCGTGCCGCGTCCGCCGCTTGATGTCCTGGCACAGGATGAGCGCGAGACGCTCGCCGCCCAACTACGCGAGCTGAAGCTCGTGGGGCTGTAGCGCCCCCTTATACCCGCAGCGCGGCGCCGGCGGACGACCGCGCTGGCTCCTCCAGCACACTGGAAGTGAATGACGGGAAGCGCGGCATCAGCGCCAGCAGCGCGCATAGCACCAGGATCAGCGCCGCCGAGACCCCGAGCGCGGTCTGGTAGGTGCCGGTGCGATCGAAGATCGCGCCGAAGAAGTAGGGCGCCACCGCCGTGCCGAACATGAAGCCGGCGAACACCATGCCGTACACGCGGCCGAAGGCCTTGAGGCCGAAATAGCGGCTGGTGAGGTAACCGAGTACGTCGGACTCGGCTCCGGAACCAAACCCCATGGTGATCGCGAATACGTAGCACGGCCACACCGCATTTGAGAGCATCATGAGGATCAGCCCGCAGGCCGCGGCCAGGAAGGCGAAGATGGAGACGCGCGGCGCAAAGAAGTAATCGAACAGCGCGCCGACGCTCATGCGTCCGATGACCGAACTGACCGCCATCAGGAAAGCCATGCCGCCGGCAGCGAAGGCGGGGCTCAGGCCGCGGTCGGTCATGAGGGGCACCATGTGCACCTGACCGCCGTGCATCGAGACGGCCACCAGGAAGCCTAGCAGGACCAGCACCCACGCCAGTGGCCGGCGCAGGATCTCCGCGAGCGGCACTCCGCCGCGCTCCTGGGTCTGGCCGGCGCCGTCCTCGAGCTCCAGGCCCAGATCGGACGGGCGGTCCCGGATGACGAGCACGACGACAGGAACGGCCAGGAACAGGATGACGGCGGCGATGGCGAGGTAGCCGGCCCGCCAGCCGAAATGGCTGATGCCCTGCTGGGCAACGAATGACAGTACGGCCGCGCCCATCGCCACGCCCGAGGAGGCGAGGCCGAGTGCCCGGCCGCGCAGGCGCCCGAACCACGCCGTGATCACACGCATGAAGGAAACGTTGTTGGCGCCGGCACCGACGATGCCAAGCAGGATGTAGAGCGCGTAGAACTGCACCAGCGAGCCGCTGAGGAAGTACAGCGAGGCGATCAGCAGGCCCGAACCGATCATCGAGGGCAAGAGCACCCGACGCGCCCCGAAGCGATCGACCAGCGAGCCGGCCAGCGGCGAGACGAGCGCCAGCGCGATAGCACAGAACGACAGCGCCAGCGACATCGGCCCGCGCTCCCAGCCGAAGGCGGCGGCGAGCGGTTTCATGAAGACTCCGAAGCTCAGGAAGAGCGCTGGCGACTGGCACACCATGAGGCCAATGAAGCTGGCCGCGCAGATGTACCAGCGATACATGGTGCTCTCGGTGGTGCGAGTCATGGTGCCCTCCTGCTGCCGCATATATAGAACGCGAGTGATTGTCTTACAATAGCCACTTACTGTGCCGCATCGACGTCTAGTGACCGGTGGCTTCCTCCAAAACCATGTGCTGATCGACACCTGAGCCCCCTCAGTTTGGTTACCGAAGGTAGCGCGATACAGATACCCAACGGGCATGATTCTCCCCTGGATAATGACGTAACCACTATTCTAGAGGCTAAAAACAGCGCTGATTGTCCCCGCTCAGCTGCACACCGGCTGCCCCGCGTTCGCGCATGCCAGCGCCAAGGCGGTGGAGAGGGTCGCTTTATCGACCGGTCGCATGGAGCGTTGGGCACGCAAAAAGACTTGCCATCCGGCCAGATCGTGTCTGACAATCCAAAAACGTAGCGTGGGGCAGCTACAACAATGATCGAAGGGGTTTCAGACAGGTGTATCACCAAACGGAGTCTCATCGATGAGAACAGCCGAATTTGTCTTCTGGGGGCGGAATTTCGTGATCCGCACAATCGTATGTATTTCGATCACTGCGGCGACCTTTGTTGCGACACAGAATCGCGCGTACGCTGCGGCGGCAGACGCCGCTACGCCGGTAGCCACGGCCAGCGTCGATCAGCTGCAAGAGATTACGATCACGGCCACGCGTCGAGCGGAAACTGCCTTCGAGACACCAGTCGCGATCGACGCGATCTCCGGGCCGACACTGCAGACCTACGGAGTGGCCAGCTTCCAAGACCTAAACAAGGTCGATTCCTCTGTAACGGTCAATAATTTTGGCGCCGTTCAACAACAAATCGTCATTCGGGGTATCTCATCAAACATCGCGCAGACGACAGGCTTGTATCTCGATGAGTCTCCGCTCGTGGGCGGATTTCAGAACAATTTTCGTGGAGACGGCTCCCCCGGCATCCGACTCATCGATGTCGAGCGTCTCGAGGTCTTGAAAGGACCGCAGGGCACGTTGTTCGGATCGGGTTCGATGGACGGGACGTTGCGAGTGATTACCAACAAACCCAATTTGACGGGCTTCGGTGGATCGTTATCCGTGTCCGCCGGAGGCGTTGAGAACGGGAACGGCCTCTACGATGGCAATGTTGTCTTGAACCTGCCAGTTAACGATAAGTTCGGCGTGCGGCTCGTTGGATGGGGCGAGTGGGGAGGCGGGTTCATCGATCAGACGATTAATGGCCAAACGATTCAGAACATCAACAATGTGAACCTCGCCGGAGCACGCTTTTCCGCCCTCTGGCAGGTCAGTAGTGATTTCAGTCTGGTCGGATCAGTGAATTACCAGAACGCTAACGTCAACGGCGCTCAGGCGTGGAATCAATCGGTGGGTCCCTACAACAATGCCGAACCGTCCCTCGAGCCGTATCACGATGACTACACGCTCTACAATGTGACCGGTCACTACGACCTCCATGTCGGCGATGTCTTCGCGATCTTTACCCACGGCCGAAAGCGCACGCTACAACCATTCGACAGCACTCCGACGAACTGCGGATTCGGTCTCTGTCCGCCCGTGGTGCCGCCTCTTTCGTTCGTTCCAGATCTTGACTTCAACGATACGACGGGGGAATTGCGCTTTGCATCCAAGTTCAGCGGCCCGATTCAGCTCGTGGCTGGCGGATACTATGAACACGACAAAGGGAATTTTCAGGGTAGCGCTATCTATGACAATGCTAACGGCTACGTAGGGTGCATTGATCTCGTGGATTGCGAAAGTCGCGGTCTGCGGATGCCGGGTAATAACTTCACCGGAGTACCGGCGAATTACCTAGAGTTTGGGACAATCGACAACACGGACATAAAGCAATATGCGGGCTACGCGCAATTCGATTGGACCATCATCGACCCACTGATCCTTACAGTCGGGGCACGTTACTTTTCCGCGACGATCGAGGACACCACACAGAGTACCCAGGACATCGCACCGCCGAATGCCTGCAACTGGGTATTCGGCTGCGTCACGACTCCGTACGTAACGTTCAATGGGTCTACCAGACAGAGCAAGACCACTTACAACTTTGCGCTTCTTTACAAAGCGACGCCTGACGTCAATTTCTACCTGCGTGCCGCTTCCGGGTTTCGCATCGGTGGTATCAATACCGACTACAACCCAGCAAATCTTCCACAAATCCCATTGGGATTTGAACCGGACTTCCTCTGGGACTATGAAGGTGGCGTTAAGACCTATTTCCTAGACCGTCGGCTGTATCTTGATCTCACCTATTACCACATTGACTGGAGCAATCAGCACATCAACGCGATTGCGGAGGGCGCCTTTGAGTACACACTGAATGCGGGCAAGACCACGACTGATGGCGGCGAGCTTGATCTCAACTGGTTAGTTGTCCGAGGCCTAACGATTAACGCCGCCGTCAGCTACAACGACGCACGCTTGGCGGAGACTCTTCCGCCGGCAGCGACAGCTGCCGGCAATGGAGGAAATAAAGGGGACTCGCTTCCGTTGTCGCCCAAGCTGGTCGCTTCCGTGGCCGGGACCTACGAGTTTCCGCTTGGCAATGGTGTCGGAGGCTATACGACCGCCAGCGCAAACTATCGTGACCACACGCAACTTGGCTTCAATTCAACTAATACGTTCTACACGACCGTCCCATCTTTCGTACTGGCCGACTTGAAAGCGGGCGTTAAGTGGAGCCATTACGATGTTGGGGTTTTCGTCCGTAACCTCACCGACAAGGCAGCGTGGGAGGGTGTGCAAAAGACCACGGATGGGACTCGAATCTTCTCACCGTACCCTCGTACGATCGGCGTTAGCTTCACAGGGTCATTCTGATAGTTGTGGGAAGCACCGCCAGTCGCCCGCTGATGGATGTCGGCGGGCGGCCTTCGTGCGATCAGTAAGCTACCCTGGATAGGAAGTCCCTGCGGGCGCAGCTGCGGCGTGAGGTTGAGAACTGAATAGACTTGATTGAGCTTACGGCCCAATGGAGTAGGCGTTAGCGGCGATCGAGATCCTCCGCAAATGTCCAGCTGCGCAGGCGGCTGCCGAGCGCCGGAATCGGGGACGCAATTGCTTAGGTGACTCTTCATTCCACGTGTTGCTCAGCAGCATCGGCGGACGATCCCCACACAATGGCGCTTGCGCTAGGGCGGAAACGCACAGATGTCGCAAGATTCGGCAGCGGCTGAAACGACATATCACCCGATTCAGAAGCTCCTGCATTGGGTGGTTGCGCTGCTCGTTGCCATCCAATTTGGCATTGCTTGGGCGATGCCGGATATTGGGCCGCAAACCAAGCTGGACCGCTTGATCAGGCTGCACTTGACGCTGGGCGCCGTGATCGCATTCGTGGCCGTCCCGCGAGTCTGCTGGCGTTTATGCTGCCGCGGACCGGACGCTGGCATTACCGCCGCACGTTGGCTGCGGGCGGCCGCGCGAGTGACTCACAGCACTCTTTACGTTCTGCTTCTCATCGTTCCACCTCTGGGTTGGGCCGCTGCTTCGGCACGCGGCTGGCGGGTCGCGTTTTTCGATCACCTGGCTCTGCCGGCATTGCTGCCGCTCGGTTCAGCGGCAGCTTCTCTGGCTGGCGATGCGCACGGTTTCCTCGCATATCTGCTGCTGGCGCTGCTAGTTTTTCACGTCTCCGCGGCCCTCTATCATCGGTTCATATTGCACGACGAGGTCTTGGCGCGAATGCTGCCGAACGGACGACGGCCGCCGCGGGTATCCCGATAGCGGAGGCAACCTTGCGCTCGGTCTTGGCGAACGTTGTGCATCCGCTGTTGAGCCGAATGATTCCTCGTCGTGCAGTGTTCACAGCTTGCGTGGCGGGATCACTCGGCGCACGGGTACTTCAGTGTCAAGGCGCTCCCGAGGAGATCCAGGTCTACATCGACGATATGAGCACTCCGGGCTATTTCGGCGTGGATGTCCACAACAATTACGTGTTTTCGGGTTCGGAGGTCCCGACCTACCCCGGCGAACAGCCGCCGGACCATGTGTACCGGCTGACGCCAGAGTTCTACTACGGGCTCAACAAGACATTCGAATTAGGCTTGTATGTACTGTCAACTCACACCGCTAGTGGTGACTCAAATCTGGACGGTGCCAAGGTACGCATCAAGTTCATCGCACCGCACGATCCATCTGCGGGCCTCTTTTGGGGCGCTAATTTGGAGATCGGCGACACAAGTCGACGCGTCTCCGAGACTCCTTGGAATGGCGAATTGAAGGGTATTCTCGGATATAGAGTGGATCGCTGGCTCTTCGCCATAAATCCGAATCTTGACTGGAGTCTTTCCCCTCAAGGGGGCCCCATGACCGTGGACGTCGATTTCAAGTTCGCCTATTCATTGGGCCCGAACACACAGATCGGCATGGAGTCCTACAATGACTTGGGTCCGGTGAGCGAGTTGCAACCACTCAACCAGAACAGCAAAACGCTCTACCTAGCCATCGACCAGGATCTTGGCAAATTTGATCTCAACGCGGGACTTGGACGAGGTCTCACGAGCGACTCCGACCGTTGGATCGTAAAATTTATTGTCGGTGCACACTTCTGATCGCCGGGCCGCTTCAGCGCCATGTGAGGCCTGTCAAAAGAATTGAGATATAGGCAGCCCCGAAGATTCTCGTTGGAGGTGCCCGATGTAATGATTGCAATATGCCCAGATAGCCCTTGGACATTTTCCATACCTTCTGGATGGTGCGGCGGCATTCGCGCGCCAAGAGAGACGGGTCTTCTACCGAAGCTAGTTCCTCTTGCTTCCCAAGAGCAGAAGCACCCCGCCAAGCACAATCGCGCCTACCCCAGCCCATACCGGAACATTGATCGTTTGCCTATCCTTTATCGAGAGTTCAAGCGGTCCCAGTTTGGTTTCGTGGGTTTCCTTCGCGGCAAAATCCAGATCCTGGATTTAAAAGGCCTTAAGGCGGCGTCTTGCTCGTGCTATCAGATTGTTCAAACCGCGTTCAAGCGTGTGCAGGGCCGGATTCCCGCCGTTGGGTGATCATTGCGCGTACGTGCAGCGATCGCGGCCACAGCAGAAGGAATGAAACCTCCTCTACCCCGCCCCTTCGGGTTTCATGAAGCGCGGGATGCGCCCTCTACCTCTAGCCGTGCATATGCGACAAACGCTGCTTCACTCGACGCGATCACCTCGATAAATTTCTTCACGCGCGAATCGGCTTCCAAGTGTGCGACTTCATCGTCATACAGGTCCGCAACCACTTCAATAGAACGATTGGTCTCTTGTGCCAACGCTCGAAGCGTGCCGTCCAGAAACTCTTTGCGTCGCATAATTCGCGTGCTGCCTGCTGCCATCGAATTGCTATCCACAGTATGCGCTCTAAAGATGAGAGCAACTGACATGCAGCGCGATTTTCCTACCACCTGGTTCTTTGGGAAGGTGGCTTCAGACCGGCCACGCCCTCAAGGCAGTCAGACTCCAAGAAAGCCGCTCCTGCTTATTGAGAGAGGTCTTTTGGCTCAAGGACCCTTTTTGTACTTCGAGCCATTCCCGGGCGAGTAGCTCGAAGGTGTCCGCCCGAGCGGCACGCTCCGCCCGACGTTCCGCGCTCGGATCAGTGCCCATGGCTACCAGGCGGCGGGCCTCGAGCCGCCGCTCGCGGGCGACCTTGAGTGTGATCTCAGGGTACCGGCCGAAGGAGAGCAGCTTCTCCTTACCGCCGAAGAAGTACTTAAAGCGCCAGCCGCGATGACCGGCCGGTGAAACCAGCAGATAGAGCCCGTCGCCGTCGTGCAGTTTGATTGGCTTGGCAGCCGGTTTGGCGTTGCGGATTGCCGTGTCCGTGAGGTTCAACGGGGTAGAATCCTGGAAACAGCCATTTCGGGGTAGAAAACTGACCCATCGCTACCCCAAGGGGGGTAAGACTACCCCGCTATGGATCCCCGTGCCCGGGAGCTGTCAAGTTACCGTCTGGGACGTCAGATTTTTATAAACTATTGATTGTTATAAAATAGGAGATGAAATAGGAGCAGGATGAGACGACTTGAGACGGGTGATTAGGGTGTAGTGGCTCCCCGGGTTGGAATCGAACCAACGACCAACGGATTAACAGTCCGACGCTCTACCGCTGAGCTACCGGGGAACGGGCGGGATACTCGAAGGGCGCGGATTCTCCGGCAAGGCCCTCGCCGGAGTCAAGGAATGCGCCTATCACTATCGAGACCACCGTCGCGCACTCCACGAGACGCGGCGGTTTATCCTTTGGGAGGGCGGGGGCGACCTCTTACCCAAAGACCTGCATAGGCGACGGCATTCAAGGCAAGCAGCCCGGCAGCCAGCAGCCATTGGAGGTGCCGGGTGAGGTGTGCGGGATAGAGAATGTCCGCGAGGTAGTGGGCAAGAAATTCGCCCGGATACCCGGCCCCACCGCCGCGCATGCGCAAGTAGTTCTCAAGCGGAGTCAGCGGGCAGATGCTGCCGGAAAGCTCGATCCAGCAGCCCCAGGCAAGCGCGGGCAGGTGCCAGGCCGCCACGAAGGGCCAGCGCCACGCGAGGAAGCTGCCGAAGATGACGAAGGCGGTGAAGGCGAAGTGCAGGACGACGAGGACATCGGCCAGACTCGACCACAGCATCGCTTGGCTGATCCGAAGCGCTCTACGCGGCCACGCGCCCCACGAGCAGGCGGTCGATGCGGGTCAGCGCCTTCTCGAGCATCTCCATGCTGCAGGCAAAGGAGAGTCGCATGTGGTTTGGCGCACCAAAGCCTGAGCCCGGGACCACCGCGACGCCTGCGTCGTTCAGCAGCAGCTCGGCGAATTCGTTGTCGTCGCGGCACCCGAGCGCGGCCATCGCGCGCGACACCTCTGCAAAGGCGTAGAACGTGCCCGCACCCGGCAGGCAACTGACACCGGGCAGGGCATTCAGCGCCCGCACGATGAAGTCACGGCGCTCCTTGAAGGCCGCGTTCATCGTGCCGACGCAAGCCTGGTCGCCGGTGAGGGCGGCCACGGCCGCCTTCTGCGAAATGCTGGACGGGTTGGAAGTCGACTGGCCCTGAATTGTGCTCATCGCCTGGATGAGCTCCTTCGGGCCGCCGCAATAGCCGATGCGCCAGCCCGTCATAGCATAGGACTTGGACACGCCGTTGATCGTCACCGTGCGCGGATAGAGCTCCGGGACCGCCGTCACCAGGCTGCAGAACGGCTCGGCCTCCCAGTAGATCTTCTCGTACATGTCATCGGTGCCGATGACGATGCGCGGGTGCTCGAGCAGCACCTCGCCGAGCGCCCGCAGCTCCGCGCGCGAGTAAGCGGCGCCTGTGGGGTTGCAGGGACTGTTGAGCAGGAACAGCCGCGTCTTGGGCGTGATGGCGGCCGCCAGCTGCCGCGGAGTGATCTTGTAGCCTTGCGCCATCCCGGCGAAAGGCATGACCGGCAGGCCGTCCGCGAGGAGGACCATGTCCGGGTACGACACCCAGTAAGGGGCGGGAATGACCGCCTCATCGCCGGGGTCGAGCACTGCCATGCACAGGTTATAGATGGTCTGCTTGGCGCCGGAGGACACGAGGATCTGCGAGCGTTCGTAGGTGAGCGCGTTGTCGCGCTTGAACTTGTCGATGATCGCGTCCTTGAGCTCCGGGATCCCCTCGACATGGGTGTAGCGGGTGAACCCACCCTGGATCGCGTCGATCCCCGCCTGCGCAATCAGTGCAGGGGTATCGAAATCGGGCTCACCCGCCCCGAGGCCGATGACGTCCTTGCCTTGCGCCTTGAGCGCCGCGGCGCGGGCCGTGACGGCGAGGGTGGGGGAGGGTTTCACGCGCTGCACGCGGCGGGAGACAGGCACGGTCACGGATATTTCCTGTGGTTCGCTTCAGATTCGGGCGGGCGGCTATATTAAGGGATTAAGCCCCGAGCGGCCACGGACGCCCGGGGCCACTCCATATATAGGTCAAGGTAGCCACCTACAGCGCATGGAATCGCGACCCTTCCAGCTCGAAGCCGACTTCAGCCCCGCCGGAGACCAGCCCCAGGCCATCGACAAGCTCGTCGAGGGCCTGGGCGAGGGCCTTGCGCACCAGACGCTCCTGGGTACCACCGGAAGTGGAAAAACATTTTCAGCGGCTTGCGTGATCCAGCGCGTTCAGCGCCCCACCATGGTGCTCGCCCACAACAAGACTCTTGCCGCGCAGCTCTACGGCGAGTTCCGCGAATTCTTTCCCCACAACGCCGTTGAGTACTTCGTCTCCTACTACGACTACTACCAGCCCGAGGCGTATGTGCCGTCCTCGGACACGTACATCGAGAAGGACTCCTCGGTGAACGAGCACATCGAGCAGATGCGCCTCTCGGCCACCAAGGCGCTCCTCGAGCGCTCCGACTCCATCATCGTGGCCACCGTCTCCTCGATCTACGGACTCGGTGACCCGCAGGCGTATTTGGCAATGGTGCTGCACCTGAAGCGCGGTGACCGGCTGGATCAGCGCGGCCTGCTGCGCCGGCTCGCGGACATGCAATACACGCGCAACGAGCTCGACCTCACGCAGGGCACGTACCGGGTGCGCGGGGACGTGATCGATATCTTCCCGGCCGAGTCGGAGCGCGAGGCCGTGCGGGTCGAGCTGTTTGATGACTCGATCGACTCGCTGACGCTGTTCGACCCCTTGACCGGGGCGATCAACCGCAAGGTGCCGCGTTTCACCGTGTATCCCGGCACGCACTACGTGACCCCGCGCGAGCGGCTCAGCGGCGCGGTGGACCAGATCCGCGATGACCTGCGCGAGCGCCTGAAGGAGCTGCGTGAGGCCGGCCGGCTGGTCGAGGCGCAGCGCCTGGAGCAGCGCACCATGTTCGATATGGAGATGATCAAGGAGGTCGGGTACTGCGCCGGGATCGAGAACTACTCGCGCTACCTCTCCGGGCGCGCCGCGGGGGAGCCGCCGCCGTGCCTGTTCGACTACCTGCCAAAGAATGCGCTCCTGTTCGTCGACGAGAGCCACCAGACGATTCCGCAGCTGGGCGCGATGTACAAGGGCGATCGCTCGCGCAAAGAGGTACTGGTCGAGTACGGTTTTCGCCTTCCTTCGGCCCTCGATAACCGGCCATTAAAGTTCGAGGAGTGGGAGCAGCTGGCCCCGCAGATGATCTTCACCTCCGCCACCCCCGGAGGTTACGAAGCGAAGCACTCCGCCCAGGTGGTCGAGCAGCTGGTGCGCCCGACGGGGCTCGTCGATCCGGAGGTCGAAGTGCGTCCGGTCGGGACGCAGATCGATGACGTGCTCTCGGAGATCAAGAAGCGCGCCGCCGTGGGTGAGCGCGTACTGATCACGACCCTGACCAAGCGCATGGCGGAGGACCTGACCGAGTACCTGGGCGAGCACGGCGCCAAGGTGCGCTACCTGCACGCCGACATCGAAACCGTAGAGCGCACCGAGATCATCCGCGACCTGCGGCTCGGGAAGTTCGACGTGCTGGTCGGGATCAACCTGCTGCGCGAAGGGCTCGACATGCCGGAAGTCTCACTGGTCGCGATCCTGGATGCCGATAAGGAAGGATTCCTGCGCTCGGACAACTCCCTCATCCAGACCATCGGCCGCGCGGCACGCCACATCAACGGCCGCGCGATCCTGTACGCCGACCGCATGACCGGCTCGATGCAGCGCGCGATCGAGGAAACCAACCGCCGGAGAGCCAAGCAGCTGGAATACAACCAGCTTCACGGCATCACCCCCCGCGGCATCCAGAAGGCGGTCACCGACATCATGGAGGGTGCGCGAGCGGAGGCCCCGCTGCCGGCCGAGCGCGGCCGCCGCGGTACCGCGCTGACGGCCGCGGACCTCACGCCCGAGGCCCTGGTGAAGCAGATCAAGCGCCTGGAAGGAGAGATGTTCCGCCGGGCGCGCAACCTCGAGTTCGAGGAGGCGGCGCGCCTGCGCGACGAGATCGAGCGCCTGAAGCAGCTCGAGCTCGGTTTTCCCGCACCCCACACACAAACGTAAGTGCTTGGAAAGTCAGGGTTTGCTTGCTTTCGGGGGTGCCACTCTTGTATCGTTCGCGCCCCCGTCGCGCGAACAGCGGTTTCAGGCGCGTAGCTCAGTGGTAGAGCATCACCTTGACATGGTGGTGGTCGGTGGTTCGATCCCACTCGCGCCTACCAGTGCCAGAAAGAGGGCGCTCGCGGTCCAGTGTGCCGCAGCGCCCTTTTTTTGCCGCTGAAGGATCCGCCGCGCCCGTGGCAGCAGTTCGTTGAGTTAAGGCCCGATATGCCTGTCGTGACATTGCCTGATGGCAGCCAGCGCAGCTTCGACCACCCGGTCACGGTGGATGAGGTCGCGGGCAACATTGGCGCGGGCCTGCGCCGCGCGGCGCTCGCCGGTCGGGTCGATGGCAAGCTGGTGGACACCTCCTACGTCATCAACCGCGACGCGAACGTCGCGATCGTCACCGAGAAGGACCCGGATGCCCTGGAGGTGATCCGCCATTCCACCGCGCACCTGTTGGCGCAAGCGGTGAAGGAGCTGTTCCCCGACGCCCAGGTCACCATCGGACCGGTGATCGAGGACGGTTTCTACTACGACTTCGCGTACGCGCGCCCGTTCACGCCCGAAGATCTGGCGGCGATCGAGGCGAAGATGACCGAGCTTGCGAGGCAGGACCAGGTCGTCAACCGTCGCGTGATGCCGCGCGATGAGGCGGTGAAGTACTTCCGCAACCTGGGCGAGCTCTACAAGGCGGAGATCATCGCCTCGATTCCGGAGAAGGAGGAGATCAGCCTCTACGGTCAGGGCAACTGGGTGGATCTGTGCCGCGGACCGCACGTGCCCTCCACCGGCAAGCTCAAGGCTTTCAAGCTCACCAAGCTCGCGGGCGCCTACTGGCGCGGCGACTCGCGCAACGAGATGCTGCAGCGGATCTACGGCACCGCGTGGCCGGACAAGAAACAGCTCGATGAGTACCTGCACCGCCTGGAAGAGGCCGAGAAGCGTGACCACCGCCGCATCGGCAAGGAACTCGATCTGTTTCACCTGCAGGAAGAGGCACCCGGCGCGGTCTTCTGGCACCCCAAGGGCTGGACGGTGTTCCAGTCCCTGATCGGCTACATGCGCGAGCGGCAGTCCGCCGCGGGCTACGACGAGGTGAACGCTCCGGAGCTGATGGATGCGCAGTTGTGGGCGCAGTCGGGGCACCTCGAGAAGTTCGGTGAGAACATGTACCTCACCAAGACCCCCGATGAGCGCACTTACGCCATCAAGCCCATGAATTGCCCGGGCCACGTGCAGATCTTCAAGCACGGTCTGCGCAGCTACCGCGAGCTCCCCGTGCGCTTCGCCGAGTTCGGTAAGGTGCACCGGTACGAGCCCTCCGGGGCCCTGCACGGCCTGATGCGCGTGCGCGCCTTCACGCAGGATGACGGGCACTGCTTCATCACCGAGGCGCAGATCACCGCCGAGTGCGTTGCCATCACGAGGCTGATCCTGGACATCTACCGCGACTTCGGTTTCGAGGACGTGCGCATCAAATTCGCGGACCGGCCGCCCAAGCGGGTGGGCTCCGATGACATCTGGGACCGCGCCGAGGCCGCCCTCAAGGCCGCCTCGGCGGCGGCCGGGATCGAGTACTCCTTAAATAGGGGCGAGGGCGCCTTCTACGGTCCGAAGCTGGAGTTTGTGCTGCGCGATGCCATTGGCCGGGACTGGCAGTGCGGGACGCTCCAGGTGGACCTGAACATGCCGGAACGGCTGGGTGCCTACTACATCGATGAACACAGCGCCAAGCGCACCCCGGTCATGCTGCACCGCGCGATGTTCGGCTCGCTGGAACGCTTTTTCGCGATTCTGCTCGAACACCACGCGGGGCGGCTGCCCGCCTGGCTGGCCCCGGTGCAGGCGGTCGTGATGAGCATTACCGACCGACAGAACGAATACGTCACCCGCGTGACGGAATCCCTGAAAAATCAGGGATTTCGGGTCGAGTCCGACTTGCGAAACGAGAAGGTCGGCTTTAAAATCCGCGAGCACACGCTCCAGCGTGTTCCGTATCTATTGGTTGCGGGCGACAAGGAAGTGGCCGCAAATTTACTTGCAGTGCGCACACGAAGCGGCAAGGACCTGGGCACGATGGTCCCGGAGACGTTCGCCGAACGGCTCCGTGTCGAGCTCAAAAGCCGCGGGCGCGAAGTAGTGGAGGGATGACGAATCGCTAGTGCAACAAAGCGGGTCCGGCGCAACGAAGACATCAGCGCGCCGCAACTGCGTGTGATCGCGGCCGATGGGTCGCAGGCCGGAGTGATGTCCCGGTATGACGCCCTGCAGATGGCGTTGGCCGCGGAGCTGGACTTGGTTGAAGTATCGCCGACCGCTGAACCGCCGGTCGTGCGCATCATGGACTACGGGAAATTCCTGTTCGAGCAGAACAAGAAGGCCCACTCCGCCAAGCGCAAGCAGAAGCAGATTCAGGTTAAAGAAGTGAAGTTTCGTCCCGGCACGGGCGAGGCGGATTACCAGATCAAGCTGCGTAATCTGACGCGCTTTCTTGCCGAGGGTGATAAGGCCAAGGTGACCTTAAGGTTCCGTGGCCGCGAGATGGTGCACCAGGACATCGGGCGCAAGCTCCTTGACCGGGTTTCAACTGACCTGGCCCCGCACGCGGTGGTCGAGCAGAACCCGCTCATGGAGGGCAAGCAGATGATCATGGTCTTTGCACCAAAAAAGAAGTAACGCTGGGTTCTTCGCGGCCGCTTAGGCCGGTGAGGAGGCAGTGTTCGCCCGCCAGCGGGTGCGTAGTGCACCTTGCGAACGGGGCTACACAATGAGGAGTTCACGTCGATGCCCAAGTTGAAGACCAACCGGGCCGCGGCCAAGCGCTTTCGCAAAACAGCGAAGGGCTTCAAAGGCTACGCGGCTAATCGTCGCCACAACCTCGGCCACAAGGCCCGCAAGGTCAAGCGCCAGGCCCGCTCCGGCGGCTCGAGTCTCGTCGACCACACTGACGTGGGTCGTCTCGAGCAGCTTCTTCCCTATTCCAAGTAAGCGAGCAGCACCATGGCACGAGTTAAGCGTGGCGTGACGGCCGGGCGTCGTCACAAGAAGGTTCTTGGCAAAGCGAAGGGTTACTACAACGCCCGCCGCAAGGTCTATCGCGTCGCCAAGCAGGCCGTCATCAAGGCTGGACAGTACGCCTACCGCGACCGGCGGCAGAACAAGCGCGAGTTCCGCGCTCTGTGGATCGCGCGCATCAATGCCGCGGCGCGCCTGTACGGGCTGTCCTACAGCCGCATCATCAACGGTCTGAATAAGGCCGGTGTTGAGATCGACCGCAAGGTCCTCGCGGACATCG
Source organism: uncultured Pseudomonadota bacterium (assembly GCA_963806375.1). Lineage (GTDB taxonomy): Bacteria > Pseudomonadota > Gammaproteobacteria > Steroidobacterales > Steroidobacteraceae > 13-2-20CM-66-19. The sequence continues at coordinate 574,050 of CAWDXW010000001.1, read as the reverse complement.
CCGTGCACGATACCGCGGCATTTGGCGCGATCGCGCAGCAGGCAAAGACTGCCCTCGGTATCAGCTGAGCTAAGGGGCCGGTCTTGTCAGACCTGACGGCCCTGACCGGCCAGGCGCTCGCCGAGGTCGCCGCGTGCGGCGAGCTCGCGGCGCTCGAAGACGCGCGCGTGCGCTGGCTGGGCAGGAAGGGCCGCATCACCGAGATGCTGAAGGCGGCGGGCAAGCTCGTGGCTAGCGAGGGTCCCGAGGGGGTCGCTCGCGTGCAGCAGTCCCGCGCCGAGATCCAGGTAGCCATCGAGGCGCGGCGCGCGGCTATCAGCCGGGCCGACACCGAGCAGCGGCTCACCGCCGAGCGCATCGATGTGACGCTGCCGGGGCGCGGTGAGGAGAGCGGCGGCCTGCACCCGGTCACCAAGGCGCGCCTGCGCATCGAGACGCTGTTCCGACGTGCGGGATTTGAGGTCGCCGCCGGTCCGGAGATCGAGGACGACTTCCACAACTTCGAGGCGCTCAACATTCCCGCCAATCACCCGGCGCGGGCGATGCACGATACCTTCTACTTCCCTGACGGACGGCTGCTGCGCACCCACACCTCGCCGGTACAGATCCGTGCCCTCCAGGAGCACGGCGCGCCGCTGGCGATCATCGCCCCGGGGCGCGTCTACCGGCGCGACTCCGACATGACGCACTCGCCAATGTTCCATCAGCTCGAAGGCCTCGTGGTCGGTGAGAACGTGAGTTTCGCCAACATGAAGGCGGTGCTGCATGGCTTCCTGCAGGCTTTCTTCGAGCGCGACCTGGCCATGCGGCTGCGGCCCTCGTACTTTCCCTTCACTGAGCCCTCCGCCGAGGTGGACATGTCCTGCGTGTTCTGCGCGGGCAAGGGCTGCCGCACCTGCAAGTTCACCGGCTGGCTCGAGATCTCCGGCTGCGGCATGGTGCACCCGAACGTGCTGCGCGCGAGCGGCGTGGACCCGGAGCGTTTCACCGGCTACGCCTTCGGCGCGGGGATCGACCGGCTGGCGATGCTGCGTTACGGCGTCAACGACCTGCGGCTGTTCTTCGACAACGACCTGCGCTTCCTGAAGCAGTTCCGGACGTTTGGCGTATGAAGCTCCCGTACGGCTGGCTCGCCGAGTGGGTACGCCTGCCCTGGGGGGCGGCCGAGCTCGGCGCACGCCTCACCATGGCCGGCTTTGAACTTGAGTCGCTCGAGAGCGCGGCGCCTGAGTTCACAGGCGTAGTGGTGGCGGAAATCCTGAGCGCCGAGCCGCACCCGCAGGCCGACAAGCTGCAGGTGTGTCGCGTGAGCACGGGCGGCGCTGCTTCCGTGCAGATCGTGTGTGGTGCGCCCAATGCGCGCGCGGGACTGAAGAGCGCGCTCGCCGAGATCGGTGCCACGCTCCCGGGCGAAGTCCATATCAAGGCGGCGCGACTGCGCGGCGTCGACTCCCAGGGCATGCTTGCGTCCGCCAAGGAGCTGGGCCTGGGCGAGGGCGCCAGCGGCATCCTCGAGCTGCCCGCCGATGCCCCCGTGGGCACGACGCTGCGCGACTATCTCAAGCTCGATGAGCCGGTGCTCGATCTGAACGTCACGCCCAACCGCGGTGATGCCATGTCGGTGCTGGGTATCGCGCGCGAGGTTGCAGCGCTGACGGGGGCTGCGACCACGGCACCTGCGCTCAGCGCCGGCGCGAGCGCGCACCGCGAGGGCCTCCCGGTGACGCTCGAGGCGCCGGCCGCGTGCCCATGCTTTGCCGGCTGCATCGTGCGCGGCATCGACAACCGCGCGGCAGCACCGGTGTGGATGCGCGAGCGCCTGCGCCGCGCGGGCGTGCGTTCGATCAGTCCGGTGGTGGACGTCACCAACTATGTGATGCTCGAGCTCGGGCAGCCGATGCATGCCTACGATCTGGGCAAGCTCCGGGGCGGCATCCGCGTGCGGCAGGCAAAGCCGGGCGAGCGGCTCACGCTGCTCGACGGCAAGGAGCTGCGCGCCGAGCCGGACATGATCCTGATCGCTGACGAGGAGGGCGCGGTGGGTCTTGCTGGCATCATGGGCGGATTGCGGACCGCCGTGTCGGCCGAGACCCGCGATGTGTTCCTGGAATCGGCCTTCTTTGCTCCCGAAGCGATCCTCGGGCGCGCCCGGCGGGTTGGCCTGGTGACAGATGCGAGCCAGCGCTTTGAGCGCGGCGTGGACCCGAGCGGCCAGGCACGCGCGATCGAGCGCGCCCTCGGGCTGCTTAAGCCCGTGGCCGGTGGTGCCGCCGGCCCGGTCCAGGTGGCCGAGTCGCTCAGCGATGTGCCGCGACGGCCGCCCGTCGTGTTGCGCAGTGCACAGCTGCGGCGCCTGCTCGGGGTGGAGTTCCCCGGCGGGCGCGTGCGCGGTGCACTAGAGGGACTGGGCATGCAGGTGCTCACCACGGACAGCGGCTGGCGGGTGACCCCACCCGCGCATCGCTTTGATATCGGCATCGAGGCGGACCTCATCGAGGAAGTCGCCCGGATCGTCGGCTTTGATGCGATCCCGGAGACGGACGCCACTGTGGCGCAAACGTTCCGGCGCCTGCCCGAAGAGCGCGCCCCGGAGGTCGTACTCCTCGAGGCGCTCGCAGCGCGCGGCTACCAGGAGGCGATCACGCTTGCCTTTGTGGATCCGGCGCTGCAAACGCGCCTGTGTCCCGAGTTGGCGGGGCTCGCACTGGCGAACCCCATCGCCAGCGATCTGGCGGTAATGCGCGTGTCGCTGTGGCCGGGTCTCTTGCGTGCGGCGCTCGAGAATCAGCGTCGGCAGCAGGATCGGGTGAGGCTCTTTGAGCATGGCACGCGCTTTAGCACGCAGGGCGCCCGGACGCGCGAGGTGGACTCGCTGGCCGGAATCGCCTGCGGAGCGCGCCTGCCCGAGCAGTGGGGCGTCGGCAAGGACGCGCGTGGCCCGGCTGATTTCTATGACGTGAAGAACGATGTAATGGGTCTTCTGACCGCCACCGGCGAGGGCACGGCCTTCAGTTTCGAGGTGGCCGCACACCCGGCGCTGCATCCGGGGCGCAGCGCACGCGTGCTGCGCCGCGGTGAACCGGTAGGGTGGCTCGGGGAACTGCACCCGGCGTTGCTCAAGTCGATGGATTTTACATATGCGCCGGTCCTGTTCGAGTTGGATCTGACGGGGCTCGCGGTGCAGCGGGCGCGTTACCAGGAGATCTCGCGCTATCCGCAGGTGCGGCGCGACCTGGCCGTGGTGCTCGATGAGGACGTGACTTTAAGTGCCCTCACCGAGCGTGTAACCTTGGCAGCATCAAGCCTGCTGCGTGAACTCCGCGTTTTCGACGTTTATCGGGGGCCCGGCCTCGAACAAGGTCGAAAAAGCATTGCTTTAGGCTTGATTTTTCAGGATATTTCTCGCACTCTTACTGACGACGATGTGGAGCGTCTGATGGCCTCCGTGGTCGCGGATTTGCGTGAGAGCTTGAACGCAAGAATTCGAGAATAAAGAAATGGCCCTGACTAAAGCGGAGATGGCGGAAGCCTTGTTCAATCAACTCGGGCTCAACAAGCGCGAAGCGCGCGAGCTCGTGGATCTGTTCTTTGAGGAGGTTCGCGCGGCGCTGTCCGGCGGAGAGCAGGTGAAGCTCTCCGGCTTTGGCAACTTCGATCTGCGCGATAAGAACCAGCGTCCCGGTCGCAATCCCAAAACCGGCGAAGAGATCCCGATCAGTGCCCGCCGCGTCGTGACTTTTCGTCCAGGCCAAAAACTAAAGGCACGGGTCGAAGCGTATGTTGGAGCCAAAGAATAACGCGCAGCTGCCGGCGATTCCCGGCAAGCGCTACTTCACCATTGGAGAGGTGAGCGAGCTGTGCGGAGTGAAGCCGCACGTGCTGCGCTATTGGGAACAGGAATTTCCGCAGCTGAAGCCGGTGAAGCGGCGCGGTAACCGGCGCTACTACCAGCGTCAGGATGTGATCGTGATCCGCCAGATCCGCAGCCTCTTGTACGATCAGGGCTTCACGATCGGCGGCGCGCGTAACAAGCTGACGGGTGAGGAAGCGCGTACGGATGTTTCCCAGAGTCAGCAGATCGTCAAACAGCTGCGCGTTGAGCTCGAAGACCTCATGAAGATCTTGCGGCGCTGAAGCTGCCGCGCTGTTGCTTCAAAATCGGCGTATGATCGACGCCCCGCGCGGAGCTTCCCCGACCGCGCGCGTGTGCAGCTTGAGAGAGAAACACTTATCGGAGCGTGGCGCAGTCTGGTAGCGCACTTGCATGGGGTGCAAGGGGTCCCGAGTTCAAATCTCGGCGCTCCGACCAGCCTTTCGGGTCTGTCGGGTCCGATCCGAGATATGAGCGGATGGCATTTAAGGCCAAGGCCGATTCGGACATGCCCCGGGCGGCGGCAATGCTGGCAAAGCGGGCCTTCTCCCCTGGCGAGGGGCGGGCGGTGATCGAGGGTAGGGTCGAAGAAGTGGCTCGCGTGCCCACGGCGGGTTCCCTACAACCGATTCGGACGAAGGCTCAGCGACGGATTGTTTCTTTGAATGTACTCCGTCGGTAGTCCTGCAGCGTGCGAAGTAACCCCGTTTCCCATGTTGCACGCCGCGAAAGTGGTGCGACGGATTGCAACATCAACCCAATTCATCGTCTGCTCAGATGTGGCATCAATCTGTTGCATGGCGAGTATCCCGAATCGCTGCACCAGCAGCGCCGTCGGGGCTGCCGAGAGGAAGGGGCCAATAGGGGCGAAACGCCCCCAATACCTCAAGCCTCAAACGGCCGTTCAAGCAATCCAGGCGTCCACCCTTCGCAGCCCACGGCGTTCGAACCATCATGGCCATGTCGCGTGCAAAAAGTCTGCCGGAGTATGTGTCGCGTTTCGATAAAAACTCGGGGATGTTGGCGAAGGAAGCGAGGCATTCCCGAAGGCACATCGGGGTTCCTGACGCGCTGGATCCGCCGAGGAGGAACCTCGAGCGCGGATTAGGAAGGCCCGCACTGGAGTTCACTACCAAGGTGGAACTCCGCACCGGGCTATCGGCAGGTGGGTGCGTCTGAGAGCGGCGCGGAGTCACTACTCGGCCATCCCCTTGGCGCGGGTGGACGGGCCGTGACAAGCCGATCTGGCGGCCAAGGCGTGCGCAGTTCTTCGCGCGCCACGACACCGATCTGCTGCAAACGCGGACAACCCGCTATCCGGCCCTTACTCCAATTCCGCAAATGCCTGCCTGCTTCACGACGACATCCTTGCGCAGGAGCGTGTGGCCCAACATGCACCGTGCTAGCGCTGGGTTCGCGTACAGCGGCTGCGAACGGCGACTGGTAGCCGGACAGGGGAGAGGCGAACTGGTTTGCGTCGAGTTGCAGCCAATGACGGAGTAACTGCCGTCGTCGACGGGTTGATTCAGTGGTCTGGGTTCCCCAAGCTTGACGGCTCGAAAAGGTGAGTCGGGATGCGCCCTCAGTGTCCCGGCTGGCGCCCGAGGATCGGATTCTCCTGAGCGATCGGGCAAGGGCTCGCGGTATGCCGTCGGCCACCTAGGTCTCAGTCCTGGTGCGCTCGCACCTTAGGAGTCTGGCAGTTGCGTGCCGCGCTGTAATTGCCAGAGCCGAGACGCCATAGGGAGCGGTCTATAACCGGCGCTAACTGACGGCTGCACTGAGAGCACGCAGTCTAGGGGAGCGGCTTATGTACCGCGTCAAGATCAGCAACTTGTCCGCCGCGAAGACGAATACGCAATCTGCTGGTCGGACGGAACAAGCGTAAGCGGAAGCAAGAGAACGATTGCTTGCGACCGGCCAACTTCGGCCACAAGCGACATCGGAGTGCCTTCCTACAGCGGAAATTTGCAGAACCAAGGGCGCTGAAATTGGGGTTGGCCGGTCGTCAAAGCGCACCGGTCATCGCAGCGCTTGCAGACTTGCAGTGTCCGTTACCATGCTTCAGGGGTGTTGCGGCGGAGTCAGGACCGTAGCAACAGGATCTTCGTGCTGGTCGGGCCGCCAGCCGAGGAGCTGCGTCCCCGTGACAAGTAGCATCGCACCGTGGGCCGTTCTGCTCCTGGTTGCCAGCGTAGTGGGCGTGCTCGCGCGTCGACTTGCACGTCCCGTACAGCGTCGGACTGGTCGTCGCCGGAATCGGGCTGGCACTGCTGCCCTGGCATCCGTCAGTTACACTTGAGCCGCGAGCTCGTCTACACCGGCATCCTTCCACCGCTGATCTTCGAAGCCGCGTTTGAGCTGCGATGGGACGCTCTCAGACGTAATCTGGCGCTGGTAGTCGTGCCTCGCGACTGTCGGTGTGCTGCTGTCCGCACTCGCGACAGGCGCGTGATGAGCTGGCCTCGTCCAGCTGGCCGATGTCTGCCGGCCTCCTTTTCGGCATCCTGATGGCGGCGACTGATCCAGTCTCCGTCCTCGCCACACTCAAGGAGATCGGAGCCCGCGGCCGATCTCGCTCTGATAATCGAGGCTGAGAGTCTGCTCAATGACGGGACAGCGGCGATTCTGTTCGCCATCGCGATTGGCTTCGTTGCCGGAGACCCGCTGACGTACAAAGCGGTTGCCATCACGCTCGGGGCGACTCTCTCGCGATCGGCTTGCTCGCGGGAGCCGTTCGTGGCGGCATCGTTCTTGCCATCGCAGGGCGCACGGATGACCACCTGATCGAGGTCGCGCTGACGACCGTAGCGGCGTACGGATCATTCCTCCTCGCGGAGCACTTCGGAGGCTCCGGGATTCTAGCGACGCTCACTACCGGCATGCTGCTCGGGAATCTCGCTCCCGCTGGGGGTTCATTTCGGAGGCTCGGGCGATCGTGCCAGTCCGCTCAACCTGGGAGTTCATTACCTTCCTTGCGAACTCGCTGGTTTTTCTGCTGATTGGTCTTGCCGAGGGGCACGAGGACTTTGGAGGTCTCTGGTGGACGGTGAGTGCCGCCGTGGTAGCGGTACTCGCCGGTCGCATGGCAGCCGTCTACCCGGTATGTGGCCTGTTCTCTCGAGGACGCAACCGCGTCGCCGCCGTGCAACAGCATGCTCTCGTCTGGGGTGGCCTGCGCGGCGCACTCGGCCTTGCGCTCGTGCTAAGCATTCCGGAGAGTATACCCGTGGCGCCATCCGATCGTCGTCGTGACGTTCGCTGTGGTCGCGTTCTCCATCATCATCCAAGGGTTGACCTGCCGCCCCCTATTGCGCCGAGCGTGCGGGACGGACATTCCTTGAAGAACCGGTGTACCGGAATTCTTAACACCTGCCTAACGCAATGCGGGGTACGCTCGTCAAAGTACTAGGGAAGAGTCATGGGCCACGCAGGAATCGCGCTATACGTTGTTGGAGCTCTGTTCACGGTTTACGTCGTGGCGGCAACCTGGCGGTCGAAAGACGCTGACTCCCATGTTCGCGAAAAACCCCATCCGCGGCGATCGCCCAATCAAACGGTGGATCGACGTATTGTGCATTGGTGGCGAGCGCGCCGGCGTAGGAACGCGTCCTGATGTCGCTCTTAAGCTCAGTTCGCATTGCTTCGCATGAAGCGCTGGTAAGGGTAGCGCCGATTTTCTTAACATCTCGCTAACAGGCCAAGCTGTACTCTTCGCCGAAGCAGTGCACCAAAGGTGCTACAAGTGACATGAACAATATCCTGGTGGCTCTCACTGTTCTCGGCGCGCTATTGTGCGTTTACGTGGTCGCGGCAACGTGGCGATCGCTACGCATTCGCTCGCACACGCGCCAGTGGAGACCACCCACATTGCCGGTGAAACTACCAATGGCTACGCGTCGGCGGCGCGGAATCCATGAAGGCAAATAACGAATCCTGACGAGACGGACGCTCCGAGATTGGAGTCATGCGACGGAGAAGAACGATGGATGCCATTTTTATACTCATCATCCTTGGCCTTTACGCGGCTACGCATTGGGTAGCCGGGGCTATCTCCAGGCTCGGAGGTGTCGAATGAGCTTCATTTACATCGTGAGCGGCCTGCTTGCGCTCGGCCTTTTCGTATACCTGCTGTACGCGATGTTCAAGCCGGAGAAATTCTGATGACCTCCGCTTCGCTGGCGTTGATCGCCGTATTCCTGCTGGTGGTCCTCCTGTGCGTGAAGCCGATGGGCCTGTACATCAGCAATGTGATGGAAGGTCGCCCGATCTGGCCGCTGCGTGTCGGCGCGCGCGCTGAGCGTCTGATCTATCGCCTGGAGTGGCGTCGATCCCGCGGCGGAGATGGGCTGGAAGAAGTACGCGCGTCGCGCTGGTGTTGTTCAACGCTCTTGGAGCGCTCGCGGTGTACGCCTTGCAGCGTCTGCAGGTGTGGTTGCCGCTCAACCCGCAGCAGTTCCCGAACGTATCGCCGGACTCCTCATTCAACACGGCGGTGAGCTTCGTCACGAATACCAACTGGCAGGGCTACTCCGGCGAGTCCACGATGAGCTATCTCACGCAGATGGCTGGGCTCGCGGTGCAGAACTTCCTCTCCGCGGCGACCGGCATTGTGGTCGCGGTGGCGCTCATCCGCGGTTTAGCCCGCCACAGTGCGAAGACGATCGGCAACTTCTGGGTCGATATTGACGCGCTGCGACACTCTACATCCTGTTGCCGCTCTCGACGGTGCTCGCCGTCTTGCCTCGTCTCACAGGGCGTGGTGCAGAATTTCAGCGCTTACAAGGATGTGACCACGATCGAGACCCTCGCGTACCAGCAGCCGAAGATGGATGCCGCGGGCAATCCGATGAAGGATGCTGCCGGCAACCCGCTCATGGAGAACCTGACTACCCAGAAGCAGACCTTGCCCATGGGGCCGATGGCCTCGCAGGAGAGCATCAAGGAGCTGGGCACCAACGGCGGCGGGTTTCTAAACGCCAACTCCGCGCATCCGTTCGAGAACCCGACGGCGCTGTCGAACTTCCTGGAGATGCTGGCGATCATCCTCATCCCGGCCTGCGCTCACCTACACGTTTGGGCGGATGGTGGGTGACACACGTCAGGGCTGGGCGGTTTTCGCCGCGATGACCATTCTGTTCGTGTCGCTGCTCGCGATCGCGGTGCACAGCGAACAGCAGGGCAATCCGCTCGTCGCGAAACTCGGCGTCGATCAGACGGCGAGCGCCGCTGCAGCCCGGTGGCAACATGGAAGGCAAGGAGGCGCGCTTCGGCATCGGCGCCTCGGCGCTCTTCGCCACGATCACGACGGGGACCTCGTGCGGCGCCGTGAACTCGATGCATGACTCGTTTACGCCGCTCGGGGGCTTCGTGCCGCTGTTCAACATGCAGCTCGGCGAGGTCGTGTTCGGCGGCGTCGGTACGGGGCTCTACTCGATGCTGATCTTCGCGATCATCGGCGTCTTCATCGCGGGGCTGATGATCGGACGCACGCCCGAGTACATCGGCAAGAAGATCGAGGCGTTCGAGATGAAGATGAGCTCCATCGCGATCCTCGTGATGCCCTTCATCGTGCTCGTGGGGACGGCCGTTGCGGTGAGCGTGACCGCCGGACAGGCGGGCGTGGCGAATCCCGGGTGCACATGGGTTCTCCGAGATCCTCTACGCGTTTACTTCCGCAAGCAACAACAACGGCAGCGCCTTCGCGGGAATCTCGGTCAAACACCCTATTTTACAATACGGCGCTCGGGCTCGTGATGTGGCTCGGCCGTTACTGGCCGATCGTTGCGGTGCTCGCAATCGCCGGCTCGCTTGCTGCAAAGAAGCGTGTGCCGGTCACGGCGGGCACGATGCTCACCTACGGACCGACGTTTCGTCATCTTGTTGATCGGCACTGTGTTGCTTGTGGGCGCGCTCACGTTCGTACCCGCGCTGGCACTCGGCCCGATCGTCGAACACCTGACACTCTGGGGCGGCTGAAATGGTCTGAAGCTAACCCGAAATCCCGGTACGGTGGCGACCGCGGCGGCGGTAGCTCACGCGCCACACTCACGACGCGCGCACAGACTTTCGATGTTCGATCGAGCGCTGCTGTGGCCGGCGGTCGTCGATGCGCTCCGCAAGCTCGACCCGCGCGTGCAGTGGCGCAACCCGGTGATGTTCGTCGTCTACATCGGCAGCATCCTGACGACGCGTGCTGTGGTTCCAGGCCTTGGCGGGCGGCGGCGAGGCGCCCTCGTGGTTCATCGTGAACGTCGCACTCTGGCTGTGGTTCACGGTGTTGTTCGCCAATTTTGCTGAGGCGCTCGCCGAAGGGCGCAGCAAGGCGCAGGCCGCGGCGCTGCGCGGCCTGAAGCAGTCCGTGATGGCGAAGAAGCTGTCCGACGCTGCGGATCGCTCACGTCAGTCCCGGATTCAGGCGGACCAGCTTGCGCAAGGGCGATGTCGTGCTCGTCGAGGCGGGCGACTACATTCCGGGCGACGGCGAGGTCATCGAAGGCGCAGCCTCGGTCGACGAGAGCGCCATCACCGGTGAGTCGGCACCGGTCATCCGGGAATCTGGCGGCGACTTTTCCTCCGTCACCGGCGGCACGCGTGTTCTGTCCGACTGGATCATCGTGCGGATCACGGCGAATCCCGGTGAGACCTTCATCGATCGCATGATCGCCATGGTGGAGAGCGCCAAGCGGCAGAAGACCCCGAACGAGATTGCACTCACCATCCTGCTGGTCGCGCTGACGCTGGTCTTTCTGTTCGCCACGGCGACCCTGCTGCCGTACTCGCTGTACAGCGTTGCGGTGGCCAAGCTCGGCACGCCGATCACGATCACGGCGCTGATCGCGCTGCTGGTGTGCCTCATTCCCACCACCATCGGAGCGCTGCTCTCGGCGATCGGTGTCGCCGGCATGAGCCGCATGATGCAGGCCAACGTCATCGCCATGTCCGGTCGCGCGGTGGAGGCGGCCGGCGATGTGGATGTGCTGCTGCTCGACAAGACCGGCACGATCACGCTCGGCAATCGGCAGGCATCGACCTTTATCCCGGCGGCAGGTATTACCGAAGAGGAACTCGCGGATGCCGCGCAGCTGGCTTCGCTGGCCGATGAGACCCCGGAGGGGCGCAGCATCGTCGTGCTCGCGAAGCAGCGGTTCAAGCTGCGCGAGCGCGATCTGCGCTCGCTCGCGGCGACGTTCATGCCGTTCTCCGCGCACACGCGCATGAGCGGTGTGAACATCGGCGAGCGCCAGATCCGCAAAGGTGCCGCGGATGCCATTCAGAAGCAGGTCGAAGCGCTCGGCCAGGTTTTTCCGAGGGCGATCCTGAGCACGGTGCAGGACGTGGCGCGCCGTGGCAGCACCCCGCTTCTCGTGAGCGATGGGCCCCGAGTGCTCGGCGTCATCGAGCTCAAGGACATCGTCAAGGGCGGCATCAAGGAGCGCTTCGGCGAGCTGCGCCGCATGGGCATCAAGACCGTGATGATCACCGGCGACAACCCGCTGACCGCCGCGGCCATTGCGGCGGAAGCCGGGGTCGATGACTTTCTGGCCGAAGCGACGCCCGAAGCCAAGCTGCGCCTGATTCGCGAGCACCAGGCGCAGGGCCGGCTCGTCGCCATGACCGGCGATGGCACGAACGATGCGCCCGCGCTGGCGCAGGCGGATGTCGCCGTCGCGATGAACACCGGCACGCAGGCGGCGAAAGAAGCCGGCAACATGGTCGATCTCGACTCCAACCCAACCAAGCTCATCGAGGTGGTGGAGACCGGCAAGCAGATGCTGATGACCCGCGGTTCACTCACCACGTTCAGCATCGCCAACGACGTGGCGAAGTATTTCGCGATCATCCCGGCGGCCTTCGCGACCACCTATCCGCAGCTCGAATGCGCTCAATGTCATGCACCTGGCGAGCCCCTTTTCGGCCATTCTCTCGGCCGTCATCTTCAACGCGCTGATCATCGTGTTCCTGATCCCGCTTGCGCTGAAGGGTGTGAAGTACCGGCCGCTGGGCGCGGCCATGCTCCTGCGGCGCAACCTGCTGATCTACGGCCTGGGTGGCATTCTGATTCCGTTCGTGGGGATCAAGCTCATCGACCTGGGCCTTGTGCTGACGCATCTGGTTTGAGAGAGGACATCCCCATGAGCTCGCTGCATTCGCCCCGCCCTCGTGCTGTTCCTGATCCTGACCGCTGATCACCGGCATCGTGTATCCGCTCGTGGTTACCGGCATCGCGCAGGTGGCGTTCCCCACCCAGGCCGGCGGCAGCCTCATCGTCAGGGACGGCAAGCCCGTCGGGTCGCGCCTGATCGGCCAGAGCTTCAGCGATCCGAAGTACTTCTGGGGCCGACCGTCGGCCACCTGCACCCCAGCCGTACAACGGTGCTCGCCTCCGCCGGCTCGAACCTCGGGCCCGCTTAACCCGGCGCTAACCGATGCCGTCAAGTCGCGCATCGAGGCGCTGCACGCCGCCGATCCGACCAACACCGCGCCCGTTCCGGTCGATCTCGTCACCGCTTCGGCAAGCGGCCTGGATCCCGAGATCAGTGTCGCCGCCGCGAACTACCAGGCGGCCGCGGGTGGCGCGAGTCCGGGGCCCGACCGCCCGAGGTACGTGCATGCGTGATTGCCGCGCATGCGCAGGGCCGGTTTCTGGGAGTTCTGGGTGAGCCCCGCGTCAATGTGCTGGAGCTGAATCTGGCGCTGGACGCGCGTCGAAGTGATTTGCCGGCTGACCCAGGCGCGGCTAGACTCCATGGATGAAGTTCGGCCTGATCCGGATCAGCTCCTCGCTCACGTCCAGGCAGAAGAGGCGCGCGCCAAGCGCGGGCGGCTGCGCATCTTTTTCGGCGCGTGCGCCGGGCGTCGGCAAGACCTACGCGATGCTCGAGGCGGCCCGCGGCCGGCGCTCCGAGCGGCACCGACGTCGTGGTCGGCTACGTCGAGCCGCACGGTCGGGTCGAGACCGAGCGGCTGCTCGAAGGCCTCGAGCGACTGCCGACGCTCGCCAGTACGCTATCGCGGCATCGTGCGCCAGGAGTTCGATCTCGATGCGGCGCTCGAGCGGCATCCGGCCATCCTGCTCGTCGATGAGCTGGCGCATTCGAATCTTGTCGGCGGTGAGCCGGCGCCCCGCCACCCCAAGCGCTGGCAGGACGTCGAGGAGCTACTCGATGCCGGCATCAGTGTCTGGACCACAGTCAACGTTCAGCATCTCGAGAGCCTGAACGACCTCGTCGCGCAGATCACTGGCGTTCGCCAACGGGAAACGCTGCCCGACCGCGTCTTCGACGAAGCCGACGACATCGAGCTGATCGATCTGCCGCCGGATGATCTGCTGGCGCGACTGCGCGCCGGCAAAGTCTATATCCCGGACGAGGCTGCCACGGCCGTCGAGCGCTTCTTCCGCACGCCCGAACCTCATGGCGCTGCGCGAGCTCGCATTGCGCCGCGTTGCCGATCGGGTCGAGGCGGCTGCGCGCGCCTTGCCCGGTCGACCGCGACGCGCGCACGGCTTGCGGGCGATCGCGTCATGGTCGCGGTCGGCCCCGATGAGCAGGCAGAGCAGCTGGTGCGCGCCGGCAAGCGCCTGGCCGATGCACTGGATGCCGAATGGACGGTGGTGTACGTGGAAACTCCGGCGCTGCTGCGACTGTCTGACGCGGAGCGTAATCGGCGTATCGATGTGCTGCGGCTCGCGGAGTCACTCGGCGCGGAGACGGTGACGCTGGACGGCCCGACCGCGGCGGCCACGCTGCTCGAGTACGCGCGAACGCGCAACGCGACCCGGGTCATCGTCGGCGCGCCGAAGCGGCGCGGCTGGCGCGCGCTGGCTGCGCCCTTCGACCTCGACGCAATTGCTGCGGCACGCCCGCGGCTTTGACGTCACGGCGATCGCGCTGCCGGAGCGCACGGAACCGCCGCCAACGCCCCAGATCGCGGGCGACGGTGGCCGACAGCCCCAGCCGATCCGCTGGGCACGCTACGGCTGGGCGCTCGTCACCACGCTCGTCTGCTCGGCCGTCGCCTTCGCGTCTGTATCCGCGTTTCGAGCTGGCCAATCTCGTCATGGTTTACCTGCTGGGCGTCACGGTGGCGGGCTTGCGCTTCGGACGAGGTCCTGCAGTCCTGACGTGCCGTCCTGAATGTCGCGGCGTTTGATTTTTTCTTCGTGCCACCGCGCTTTTCGTTCGCCGTCTGCCGACGCGCAGTATCTGGTGACGTTCAGTGTGATGTTGATCATTGCACTGGTGATTGCCAACCTCGTGGCCAGCGTGCGCCAGCAGACGCGGGTGGCCGGCGCGCGCGAGCGACGCACGGCGCTCTTGTATGCCATGAGCCGGGAACTGGCGGCCACGCGCGGTATTTCAGGCATGGCGCGCGTGGCGGTGCGGCACCTGGCCGAAGTGTTCCAAAGCAAGGCCGTCGTCCTACTTCCGGACCTGGACGGCAAGCTGCGCTACCCGCGCGATCGTCCACTCGAGCAGTCCTTCCGCTCCGCGGACCTCGCCGTGGCGCAATGGGTGGCCGATCACAGTCGGCAGGCGGGTCTGGGCACCGATACGCTACCGGCCGCGACCGGTCTTTATATGCCGCTGGGAGATGCGCGTCAGCGCCTCGGCGTGCTGGCGCTGCTGCCGTGAATCCGCGGCGCCTGCTCTTGCCCGAGCAGCGGCATCTGCTCGAGACGTTCGCAGGCCAGATCGGTCTGGGGCTCGAGCGCGCGCGTCTTGCGGAAGTGGCCGAGGCCGCCAGTCTCGCGGCCGAACGGGAAAGCCTGCGCAATACGCTGCTGGCTTCCATTTCGCACGACTTGCGTACGCCCCTTGCGGTCATGGCCGGCGCCGGCAGCACGCTCGCCGAGCATGGCGCGAAGCTTGATGAGGGAACACGGTATTCGCTGGCACGTTCGATCGAAATCAAGGCGCGCGAGATGTCCGAACTCGTGTCCAATGTTCTGGATCTGATGCGTTTCGAGTCTGGTCAGGTAATCCTGCGACGCGACTGGGAAACACTCGACGATCTGGTCGGCACCGCCTTGCAGAGAGTGGCCGCGCGGCTTTCGGGACACTCGGTGGAGCTGCGAATCTCCGCAGACCTCCCGCCCGTCTACGTCGATGCGACACTCATCGCGCAGATGTTCGCCAACCTCTTTGATAACGCAGCCAAATACACACCCGCTCGGCACGCACGTGTGGGTCTCGGCGGCGCAGGACGGAGCCTTCGTGCGCGTGGTGCTCGAGGATGATGGACCCGGGCCTGCCCGCCGGGGATCCAGCCCGCCTGTTCGACAAGTTTCAGCGCGGCAACGGGGAGGGGAGTGTGGTGGGCGTGGGCCTGGGACTTGCGATCTGCCAGGCAATCGTGCGCGCGCATGGCGGGGAGATCGAGGCACAGCGGCGACGCAGGCGGCGGCGCGCGCTTCGAAGTTCACGCTGCCCTCGAGTGAGCCCCAGTCGTGACGCACTGGCAACGCATCGCATTCTGGTCGTCGATGATGAGCCGGCGATCCGCAATGTCCTGCGCGTGGTGCTCGGAGGGAAGGATACAAGCTCATCGAGGCCGAGACCGCGGCGCGGGCGGTAATCGAAGCTCGCAGTCACAAGCCCGACCTGCTGCTGGTGGACCTCGGGCTGCCGGATGTCGACGGTCTGACTGTCATTCGCAACGTGCGCGCATGGTCGCCGGTACCGATCATCGTGCTCTCGGCGCGCACGATGGAGGAGCAGAAAATCGCGGCGCTGGATGCGGGCGCGGATGATTACGTCACCAAGCCCTTTTCGGCGCCGGAGTTGCTCGCCGGGTCAGGGCGGGCTTGCGCCGCAGTGCGCGCGGCGCAGAACAGACGGCGGTTCTGAAGCTTGGTCCGGTGCAGATTGACCTCGCCCGCAGATTGACCCAGGGGCCGCGGGCGCATCCATCTCACGCCGCTCTGAATACCGCGTTCTTGAGTGTCTTGCGCGCCAGGCTGGCATGGTCGTTCGGCAGCGCCAGCTGCTGCGCGAAGTCTGGGGACCGGATCGCAGGACGACGCCCGCAGCTCTGCGCGTGTGCATCAAGTACCTTCGTGATAAACTCGAACCGGACGCACGCAGGCCACGCTTTCTGGTCACCGAGACCGGGCTGGGCTACCGGCTTCGCACCGATCAGGTCTCGCTGGCGGAAAAGTCGCCGGAAGCGGGCGATGCAACCGGAACGTCAGCTGACCGATGAAATGAACGGACAGCGCACTCCGGAGCATACGATCGCCGCGCACAATACCGACGGCCATGCGCTACGTCCATGCGCTTGGTTTCTCGATCACAGTGGAGCGGAAGTTCTTTCCGGTCGGCACAGACATCCACTGCCTCGCCCATAACTCGCTTCGAAATTTCGACGCTGCCCGCCGGTTGAAATTCTTAACCGGGAGTTAACAACGCATGGAGTAACGTTCACTCAGATAGGGCCGAAACTGACATACGGAGAGAGCTGAAATGAACCTGTGCAGTACGCTAGGGCAAGCAAGGCGAAGGCTCAACAGCACATTCGCTGCCAGCGCCGCGGCCGCAGTGATGTCCGTAGCTTCGGCAGCCACGATGGCAGACGCACCGAAGCTGTCGGATATCCTGGATGCGTCGGGAATCACCGAGAGCGGATATGTTGCCGCGTCGTATTACCATTCGAACGGGTACAACACTTTCCATGAATTCGACGTCGATCATGACACCTTCCAGCTCGACCAAGCCGCACTGACGCTCGCCTACCAGCCCAAGGAAGGATTCGGCGCTCTAGTTGACGTTGCCGCCGGTGAGGACATGCGGATCCTGAATGAGGCGGAAAACGGCACAGACCAGACGTTCGACATTATTCAGGGATTCGTGCAGTACGCGGGAGGCCCGATCACGGTCATCGCCGGAAAATTTGTGACTCTCGCAGGCGCAGAAGTCATCGCTCCCACGGGCAACACGAACTTCTCCCGGTCGTTCTTATTCTACTCGGAGCCGCTGACACACACCGGCATTCGCGCGACGTACGCAGTCAGTGACACGCTGAGCCTGATTGCAGGGGTCAACAATGGCTGGAACACTACGTCGACCTCCTACGGCTCGAAGACTGCGGAGCTTGGTGCTGCCTTCACCCCCGTCAAGCAACTGGTCCTGAACTTGTCGGGTTATTTCGGCAAGGTCCCGGGTTATAATGCAGAGCGCTCGTTCCTCGACTTCGTTGGTACGTACAGTTTCACCGACGCCCTATCCTTCGTGCTCAGCTTCGATTGGGGCAAGCAGCAGCAGGCTATCGGACCGGATCTTGACTGGAACGGCGTCGCTGGCTATGTCAACTACGCGTTCAACAATCAATGGCGGCTCTCCGTGCGCGCCGAGTATCTGGACGACAAAGACGGGTTCGTTACGGGCACGCCGCAGAAGCTCAAAGACGGCACGGTGACATTCGGCTTTGCGCCCGCGAAGAACTTTGAGCTGCGCATCGAGGGCCGATATGACAAGTCAGACCAACCGACGTTCGTAAGGGCGATCGCCACCAGCCCACTTGGGCCCGTGGACACATTCGCCGACAACCAGACCGAATTTGCGCTGCAAGGCGTCTACAAGTTCTAACGCTGTCGGCCGCTGAACGAGCATTGCGAGGCCGCGATGCCGTCGCATGTGCCGCCGCTGCTCAAGATTTTCGTACCAGCTGATTCTTTGGGAAGATGGCCGGACCATGTCCTCAAAGCAATCAGGCCCCGAGAAAGCCGGCGGGTCACTGCTGCACCGAATTGCACCGAGCCACGAGACCAAATGCAGAAAAATGTAAAGGCCGCTCGTCATTTCGTGCAAATTCGGTGCGGTGATTAACTCCAAGGCACTCACAGACGCACGTAGCCATGCATCGAGCCATCGTAATACGTAGCGTAAACTCAAGGAGTTAGTGCGCCGTGCAAAGGCACGGTCTTTCAGTGCGTGCGAGTCCCACCCGGCAACTTTCGCTCTAGCCGTCAGCAATCGGAGGACCTGCACGATGCGAGTGCATTTTCCCGAATGCCATGCACTTGCACGGTGCGTGCAGAAGCGATCGATGAAGGTCTGCAGAATCTAATACGTTGTATTCAGGCGGAAAGGCTTCCTTGGCACAGGACTTGCTCCTCGCTGCCAAGTCTGCGCTCGTACGCGCAGACCGTAATACCGAATTCCAACAGGAGGAGCGGGGAGCGATGAAATTAGTAACCGCCATCATTAAGCCCTACAAACTCGACGACGTCCGAAAAGCTCTGAGCGACATCGGCGTCCCAGGCCTCACCGTCACCGAAGTACGAGGCTTTGGCCGGCAACGTGGTCACACCGAGGTGTACCGCGGTGCGGAGTACGAAGTCAGTTTTGTCCCCAAGACGCGGATCGAAGTCGCCATCCCGGATTCCCTCTTGGATCAAGTCATCGATGCCATCATTCAGACGGCGCGCACTGGGAAAGTAGGCGACGGAAAGGTGTTCGTGACCGAATTGGTTCAGGTCGTGCGCATCCGTACCGGCGAAAAGAACGAGACCGCCATTTAGTAGGAGACCGCCTTGATCACTCAATTGACTCGTCTTTTGGCGCTGACGATCTTGGTTCTCGGAGCTGCTGCTGTTCAGGCCCAGGCGACACCGCCTGCGCCTGTGGCGGCAACCGAGAGTACTCAGGCGCCGGCGCCCACGGCGGCCAGCGCCACGGAGCAATCCGCCCCAGCTGCCGCCGCAGGGGAGACCACTACACCGCCAGCTCCGACCGAACCGCAGCTCGTTGGGGTGGACAAGATCAGCGCCGGAGATACCGCGTGGATGCTGACCTCGACCGCGCTGGTGCTCATGATGACTATCCCGGGCCTTGCTCTTTTCTACGGCGGCATGGTGCGCAAGAAGAACGTGTTGGCGACGCTTATGCAGAGCTTCGCCATCACCTGCGTCGTGACCATGCTGTGGTGGCTCATCGGCTATTCCTGGGCGTTTACACCGGGTGGTTCCCCCTATCTTGGCGGGAGCTCGCGCTTCCTCATGCATGGCGTGGCTTTCATGAAGGATGCGAACAAGCTAACGGTCTCGCATCTGGCATTGACGATCCCTGAGACCGTCTACGCAATGTTTCAGCTGACCTTCGCCATCATCACACCCGCACTGATCGCGGGTGCGTTCGCCGATCGCATGAAATTCTCCGCCATGCTCGTATTCATGTGTCTGTGGTCGCTCTTTGTCTACGCACCGATTGCCCATTGGGTGTGGGAGCCCTCGGGCTGGCTTGCGGTCAAGGGCGTTCTCGACTACGCCGGCGGCACGGTGGTGCACATCAACGCGGGAATCGCGGGCCTCGCGAGCTGCCTGGTGCTCGGCAAGCGTCTGGGCTACGGGAAAGACCCGATGCCTCCGCACAATCTGACGTTGACTGTGATCGGCGCCTCGCTCCTGTGGGTCGGCTGGTTCGGCTTCAACGCAGGTTCGGCGGTCGCCGCTGATGGGCGCGCTGGCATGGCGATGGCCGCAACCCAGATTGCCACTGCGGCCGCGGCGCTCGCTTGGATGTTCGCCGAATGGTTCGCGAAGGGTAAGCCGAGCGTGCTGGGCATTGCCTCGGGCGCCGTCGCAGGGCTGGTGGCGATTACTCCGGCTTCCGGCTTCGTTGGTCCATCTGCGGCCGTGGTGATCGGCATCGCGGCGGGCGTCGTGTGCTTCCTGGCTGCGACCTCATTGAAGAAAGTCATGGGGTACGACGACTCCCTCGACGCCTTCGGCGTGCACTGTATCGGGGGAATTGTGGGAGCGCTACTTACCGGCGTATTCGCCAGCAAGGAGATCGCCGGGGTTGAAGGGTCAGTCGTCACGCAGCTGTGGGGTGTGCTGACAACGCTCATCTACGGCTTCGTGATGAGCTTTGTAATTCTCAAGCTCATCGACATGACCATCGGTCTGCGCGTGACCGAGGAACAGGAACGCGAGGGGCTCGACATCGCCCTGCACGGGGAGAGCGTCGAGACGTGAGTTAACGGCACGCCCGGCGGCAGTGTTGGTTTGTCGCCGGGCCTTTTTTTGCCACTGAGAAAATGACGATTCGCGCAGGCAGCGCTGTTTTAAGGACAGCGCGTTCCCCGCGCTCACCTTAAAGATTCGAAAAGGGGAGGTATCCAACGATGAAACACAACAATAACCGACGACTGAAGACAACCGCGGCGGTCCTGGGAATCCTCAGCTCCTCAGCCAGCTTCGCCGAAGAGCCTGCAAAACCCACCGTCCCCGCGCTTGCTGACATCCTTGACGCGTCCGGAATAACGATAAACGGCTACGTGGACACCTCCTACGAGTACCTCTCGGGACTCGGGTACTTTTCGAGCGGCACTCCTGATCGGGTATTTGATGCGCGCCACAACAGCTTTACGCTGAATCAGGCAGCGCTCACGATAGCCAGGCAGCCCAAGGAGGGCTTCGGTGCCGTCGTCAATCTCACCGCGGGTCAGGATGCGCAGGTCATTCAGTCGTACCCGAATACCGGACAATCGAACTTCGATGTCACACAAGCCTACGTCCAATACGCCACCGGCTCATGGACTCTAATTGGTGGGAAGTTCGTAACGCTCGCTGGAGCCGAGGTCATCAATCCAACAGGGGACACGAACTTCTCACGCTCGATTCTGTTTGGTTACGCCATCCCGTTCACACACACCGGATTTCGCGCCACCTACGCGCTGAATGACCAGTTGAATCTGGTCCTGGGACTCAACAATGGTTGGGACCAGATATCGGACCCCAACAGCCAGAAAACCGTTGAGTTCGGAGCGATCTATACGCCGAGCAAGACGTTCTCGCTGACGGTCGATGGGTACGTCGGAACCGAGCCGGTAAGTATCGTCAACAACGTCGCAAGCACCGACAGCGGTCAGCGTGTGTTGATCGATGTCGTCGCCAATTGGGCGATCACGGATAAGGTCAGTTTGGTTGGTAACTTTGACTACGGACAACAGAAGGACAATGCGGTCGGGGTGCTTACTGACAAGTATGAGTGGTCTGGCGGCGCGCTATATCTTAACTATGCCGTCAACGATCAATGGTCGGCGTCGCTGCGCGGGGAGATCTTCGATGACAAGAACGGATATCGAACGGGAGTTAATGCAAGCGGCGATGGACAGAAATGGAAGGAGCTCACCCTGACACTCGGCTTCGCTCCGACCAAGAATTTCCTCATGCGTCTTGAAGGTCGGTACGACAAGTCCAATGTCGCAGACGCGTTCGTCGAGAGCGTCAACAACGCGACTGAGATCACCGATTTCAATGACCATCAGTACTCGTTCGCCGTCGAAGCCATATACAAATTCTAAGTGCGACGCGAAACGAAGCTGATGAGTTGTTTTCTTGAAAGCCACCAGTTTCTGTGCCGCATGAGTGATGGGGGACGACCCCCCGAGAGCGGTGTGCAAACGGGTCTCAAACCGCCCGGTGCTGCTGTGGTTCAAAAGGCCATGGTGGTGAGCGATCCGGGAAGACCGAGGCACAGGTCAGTGGAGGAGTCGCTGATGGTAGTGTTGAAGGTCCTGTAATGGGATTGGAGCGAAGCAGCGACGTCGTCCCGACCGAGAGCGTAGGTCAACCCGGCGACGGGGAGGAGCTTGCGCGAGCGGTCAAGCCGTTTGGCATAGCCAAGCGGGTAGTGTGGGCATGTCAAAGCTAACCGGGGCGCAGCGGGCATCGATGGCGAGAGCATGGAGTTGTTCGAGGCGAACCTGAAAGACAATCTCTATCGGGTATGGAATCGGATGAGTTCTGGCTCCTATATGCCTCCAGCCATTCGGCTGGTACGCGAACAAACGCAGAATAAAGCTTGCTACAGGGTCCAAGATCGTGAGCATGACGTACAGGGGGAGTCGGATGCACTGCCACAGAAGCCACAGCGTGCAGCTGACAAGATCGCCTACGTTCGCGTGCCTGCGGTTGCTGCGGGGCAATCATGGCAACAGCAACACCTTACCGATTCCTCCTCGCTCGAGGGCGGCGTGGGCCTCGGCGGCGTCCTTCAGCGGCAGTCGCCGATCGATCGGAATGACGAGTTTGCCGGCGGACACCGCGTTGGCCATGTGAAGAAGTCGATCGACGTCCTGCTTTGAGACGAACGCTACCGTGCGGACCGACGGAAAGTCCTTGGCGTTGGGCGGCACGCCGGTGACCGAGGCGAAGATACCTCCCGGCTTCACCTTGCCGAGGAGCTGCTCTCACCCCGGCGACCCGACTCGGCCAAACTTAACGACTTCGGCTAGCACTCTGGGCCGTTCGCGAAGCAACTGACGTTACGGACGACCTTCGTCGATCGCGCGTGGTAGCGTTTCCGGACGCTGTTGCAGCGCGCCTAGCGCGTTCGCAGGCCTTCCACGTACTTCCCCTGATGCACCGGCGCAACGGAGATTCGTAGACTGAATGCCTCGCTTCGTGGAAGGTCTATGCCAAGTACGAGGGCGGGATAGACATGACTAAGAAGGCCGTACCTGCCGCGTTAGTTTCTCTCGGACTTCTGCTGACTGGCTGCGCGGCTGATCCCACCGTTCTGGATAAGGGGAACGGCAGACTTTCTGTAACGGGAAGCTCTGAGCGCGGCACTCCCCACGCGCGCGAGGACGCGCTTGATCTGGCGAATGCACATTGCGCCCAGTCGGCGAAAAAACCCGTCATCGAATCCTTTGATGACAAGGATGCGGGGTACCATGAACCCACGAGCAGCATGGTCTTTCGCTGCGACTGACGCCTACGAAAAGGACCACAGGACAACGAGCCCTGTGTAAGGGTGTGCTATGCCAACCAAACGCGAGATTGACGTCGAGGTTGCCCGCCTAATTGCTGCGCACGCGGCCGCGATGGAGCGGTACCGAAAGGCGTGGGGGACACTGGACCTGATACCTGCGGCTCGAGATCTGGAGCAAACGCTAAGGGACTTGCAGTACTTCACAAGCGAACACGCCGAGATGTACAACACTTACTCGCCTTGATTGCGCTGGTGTGGCTGCCTTGCACCTGCTACTGACGTTGTGCGGCGCGGAATTTCCAGCAAACCAATCCATAAGCGTGCCTCGACGGCCGCAAGCGGGCCAGAACCGGTCAACGAAATGACTGGCTGTAATGCTCCGAAGCGGTCATTCAGTTACACACGAAACTAGAACCTATCTCAAAATTACTTGAGCAGGATGCATAGGGCTGCAAGCTGCACGAAACCGAGGAAGTTGGTCGGGTGGTATTCCCAGCGAACGAGGAGCCGACGTTGCCACTGAATCCAGGCAAAGAAGCGCTCGACGATCCAGCGGCGCTCGTACCGGCGCAGTCGGCGACCGTCCTGAGTCTTACGCTTTTTGTTGGAGCGGTGCGGGGAAATCATCTCCGTGCCCTGGGCGCGCATCGCCGCGTCGAGCGCGTCGCTGTCGTAGGCTTTGTCGCCAATCAGGTTCTCAGGCCGGGCTTCGATCATGTAAAAATCGAAAGTCAGCTGCACGAGTGTAACCTCGTGATGGTTCGCGGCGTGCGCAGCCGTACCTACGCCGTCGCAAGGAGTCTCTCTTGCAAAATCGGAGGCGTCCATATAGGCGTCCATGTACGGCCGCTCGCCACCGGCAGGAAGGGGTCAACTCCGGAAATTCGCAGTAGATCGGCCCGAACGACCGGTTCCGGGAAGGGCATCAGGCGGTTCCCGGGCCATATCCGCGGTATCTACGTATAGCTACGTACGGCATGCAGCGGGAAAATGACACCTAAAGAATGCTGACCCGGCGAGACCGGAGTGAGCCGGTATTACAGACCGGTCACGGCTCGTGTGGCACGACCCAGAGAGACACAACGTGGATATGCCAACGCAAGGGATGAAGTCGCGCACGGGTTCCAAACCAGACCGGCTATTGACCCATCGTCACTCTGGAGCCGAGCGGCGCGCGATCGGCAAGAAGTTGAGGGACGCTTGCCCGCGCGAGGCGCACGCACTCTGGAAAGCGCCCGCTGGTCGTCCGGACCCGGTGAGCTTGGTTTTGAAAGCCGACGAGGGCCGTCTCCCTGAGTTGCTTCCCCTCCGTCACGGACGCATGGCCCTGTCGCCCTTCACCTTCTACAGGGGATCGGCGCTCAACATGGCAGTGGACCTCGCGAGCACTCCGGCCAGTGGCATCCGCGTGCAATGCTGCGGAGACGCCCATTTGGGCAACTTCCGCGGCCTGGGTACCCCGGAGAGGCGCGTCATCTTCGCCATCAACGATCTTGATGAGACCCTGCCGGCCCCCTGGGAGTGGGACCTCAAGCGTCTTGCCGCGAGCTTCGTGGTCGCCTCAAGGAACAACGGCCTGAGTGAATCCACGGCCAGAGATGCGGTCCTCACCTGTGTCCGGTCATACCGGGAGCACATGAGCGAGTTCAGCGAACTGAATCCGTTGGACCTATGGTATTACTCCGTCGACCTTGAAAAGATCATCGAGACGGTCAAAGACCCGAAGTTGCGCGAACGCGGGAAGAAGCGCCTTGAGAAAGAGCGGACGCGCCGCGTCGAGGAAGATCTCTTTCCCACCTTCAAGGAAGCGGCTGGCAAGACGCCGGTCATCGAAGACCAGCTTCCGACGATCTTCCACTGGAAAGGACAACGTCCCGGAGAGATCCACCCGATCGTCGAGGAAATATTCGCCCTTTATCGCGATAGCCTGTCGCCGTCCACTCGAGCATTGCTCGACCGCTACGAACTCAGGGATGCCGCGATCAAGGTGGTCGGCGTCGGTAGCGTCGGCACCACTTGCGCGGTGCTTCTACTGACGGACGGCGATGGGAATCCTTTAGTTCTCCAGGCCAAGCAGGCGCGCGCATCGGTGCTGGAGGCCTATGCCGGCAAGAGTGTGTTCCCTAACCACGGACAGCGCGTCGTGGACGGCCAGCGACTCATGCAGCCGGTCAGCGACATCTTTCTCGGATGGACTCAGGGTAGGCTCGGCCGTCACTACTACATTCGCCAGCTACGGGACATCAAGATAAAGCTCACCGTCGAGGCGTTCGGCAAAGCCGAGATGCTCCTGGATGCCGAAGGGTGTGGCCACACGCTGGCGCTGTCTCATGCGCGCTCCGGCGACCCGGCTCTGATCAGCGGCTATCTGGGCAAGAGCGACGCATTCGATGAGGCGGTCGAGGCCTTCTCAGTCGCCTACGCTGACCAGAATGACAAGGACTACACGGCACTCAAGCGCGCGATCAAAGGCGGAAAGCTCAAGGCCGTCCTCGAAGAGCCCAAGTAGGCCGCGGCCGCAACGGGGTCGAACCCGACAGACCGAGCCGGAAGAGGAAAGTGGCCATGAACCGAAACACGAAATTGCGTAACGCTGCATTCGCAGTTCTGGCTGCCAGCGGCCTCGGAGTCGTGTTCGCTGAAGCCCCCCCACAGCAAGCTACCAAGCCAACCCCGGCCGCGGTCGTCGGCGGCGGGCAATATTCCCCCTACGTAGGCGAGACTTTTCCGACCCGCGTCTTCTGGGGCGTTGCCCACGTGCACACCGGCTACTCCTTCGACTCGGGTATGTTTGGGGTAACACTGACGCCTGATGACCTTTTCAGGGTTGCTACGGGCGGCGAAGTCGTCCTCGACAACGGGGTGCGCTACAAGCAGGACCGGCCGCTCGACTGGGTCTCCATCACCGACCATGCCGAATACATGGGCATTTCCGATCAGATCCGCGCCGGCAGCCCTGAGCTTCTCGCTAATCCTCAGGGCAAGCGCTGGTACGACATGTCCAAGACGAGCCCTCAGGAGGGCGTCAAGGCCGCCATTGAAGCTGTCATCTCCATGCAGACCGGCAAACCCGTGTTTGACGCCAGTAAGCTCACGAAAACGGCCTGGGCGAGCGCCGTCAGGGCCGCCGAGAAATGGAACCAGCCGGGCGTTTTCACGACGCTGCACGGCTTCGAGTGGACTTCCGCGCCCGGTGGCAACAATCTCCACCGCACCGTGATTTTCCGCGACAACGCGGACCGCGTCAGTCAGGTCATTCCGTTCTCCACCTTCGACAGCCAGGACCCGGCCGACCTGTGGAAGTACATGGACGGATACGCCAGGAAGACCGGTGGGCAGGTACTCGCCATCCCGCATAATGGCAATTTGAGCAATGGCCTCATGTATTCGGCGGAGACCTATGAAGGAAGACCCATGGACCTGGCCTATGCCGAGGCGCGCGCCAGCCACGAGCCTCTCCTAGAAGCGACGCAGATCAAGGGCGACAGCGAGACTCACCCCTTTCTCTCGCCGAACGACGAGTTCGCCGACTTTGAGAGATGGGACATCAACTTCAGCAAGATGGAGAAGGCGCAGAACAGCGTGCTTCACGGCAACTATGTGCGCTCGGCGCTCAAGTTGGGACTCGAACTGGATGCCAGGCTCGGAGCCAACCCCTACAAGTCCGGCCTGATCGGTGGCAACGATGCCCACGTGGGCGTCGTCACCACGCGGCAGGACAACTTCGTTGGTGAGTTCGCCAACGGATTGCCGTCGCCGACGCGTTGGAAGACCCCGCTCGCCATGATCGGCAATGATCCAACGAAAGGACCGTTGGTGTCGGTCTGGAATGAACAGGCGGCCGGGCTGGGCGGCGTCTGGGCGCGGGAGAATACGCGCGAAGCGATCTGGGACGCCCTCAAGCGCAAGGAAGTTTACGCGACTACCGGCGACCGGCCGATGGTACGCGTGTTCGCGGGATTCGATTTCTCGCGGGCGGACCTCGATCGCCCCGACTTCGCGGCGAATGGGTACGCTCATGGTGTACCCATGGGCGGTAATCTCAACAAGGCGCCCACCGGCAAAGCACCGATCTTCCTGGTATGGGCCATGCGCGATCCGGACGGCCCAAACCTCGACCGAATACAGGTCATCAAGGGCTGGCTTGGCAAGGACGGTAAAGCGCAGGAACGCATCTTCGACGTGGCGGTCTCCGGCGGGCGCAAGATCGGCTCGGACGGCCGCTGCAAGACTTCCGTCGGCAGCACTGTGGACGTGGCGAACGCGAGCTACACCAACACCATTGGCGCCGCGATGCTGTCAGCGGCGTGGACGGATCCGGCATTCGAGGCCGGGCAGCGCGCGTTCTACTACGTGCGCCTGATCCAGATCCCGTCGCCTCGCTGGACGGCGTATGACCAGAAGCGCTATGGCATCAAGATGGCCGCCGACGTGCCGATGACGGTCACTAATCGCGCATACACCTCGCCCATCTGGTACACGCCGGCTGCGTATTGAAGCGACGTCTTTTGCCGCGGACTAGGCGGTGCCCCATAAGCCGCCTATTCGGGCGAATCCGTGGCTTGCTCGAAACGACGTTTGAGCAGGTATTTCTCGTGACCGACAAATCGTCGCTCATCGCAGGCACCGGACGGCTTCAGCCTTCCGTGATCTTCATGGATCTGTCCTACGCTGTGGGGAACCTGTCAGATCTGATCCGCGAACTGCGTGAGCACGCGCCGGCGGCGAAGCTCCTGTTGCTGAGCGTGCACGATGAGCCCACGGTCGTTGCTGCTGCTGTCGCAGCCGGCGCTGACGGGCTAGTGCTGAAGCGCGCTATCGCATACGATTTGATGCCGGCGATTGATGCTGTCCGGGCTGGTCGGCGCTATTTTGAGTCGAGTGCTGAGAAGCAGCCCCGATTCGGCTGGACTCACACCGTTGCTAATCCAAATCGCGCGAAACGAATGCGAAGGCGTAGCGAAAGCCACGCCACCGAGAAAGGTTCGACATTGGCCGACAGTGCAATGGCAGTTCGAGTCCCGATTTGCTGGACGAAGTGTATTCGCTCTTGCCCACCGTCGCTTTGGTGTCGCGCGACGCTATAGACCCGGTAGCCAGTCAACGTAGACTTTCCCGATCTCGAAGAGGAGACCCGCAATGTACTTCACTGACGATTATTGCTTCCCGAGAATCAGCAGCCGTTGATGATCACGGTGGCACCGTACGGGCCTGAGTGGTTGCCCGGTGACTACCCAGAGGATATCCCGATCTCATGGGAGCAGCAGGTCCAGAAAGCCGTCGACTGCTTCGAGGCCGGTGCGACGGTGATTCACCTGCACGTGCGAGTGCCCGAGACAGGCCATGGCTCGAAGGACCTCGACGACTATAACAAGCAGATCGAACGCATTCGCAAGGCGGTACCGGATCTGGTCATCCAGGTCGGTGGTTCGATCTCGTTCGCGCCAAAGACCGAGGGCGCGAAGGCGCCGAGAGACTTCTGCGCCCTCAGCGCGGGAGCTGATGCGCACTTAGCGAGGTGCCCGCCAGTTGGGCTATCGCGCCGAGCGTAGTTTGCGCGGCATTGAGCCCCAGGCGGAAATCCGCATCGCTGTAGGTCGCATAGAGATCTGTCGGCTGATGCCACTGCGGGTCCCACCCGGCGCCGATCTGGGTACCTCGCTCGTTCTCGCGCACGCTGATGGCAGGGACCAGGTCCTTGAAAGGCGTGCTGTCGGTGTTGGTCATGTGCGGGCCGACGCTGGCCGGATAGTCCGTTGCGTACGCCTCGTTGGCCGCGTAGAAGGCCCACGCCAACTTCTGTGCCCCCTCCGCCTGCTTCGCCTGCGACTGAAACTCGATGTTGACGTCGGACTCGGGGCGCTGCGTGGGGCTCACCGTGCCATCCGGGCGCGGCATGCCGTGATCGAACAACACCATGTCATGTTGCACCATGCCCAGCCAGCGCGGCTCCGGATAGCGACCCGACCCCGGGGGTGACTCGATGCCCTGCAGGCGAGCCCGTTGCTCGACGTACGCGTACGCACCGTTCAGGCCGGTTTCTTCGTTGTTCCACAGCACGAAGCGGATGGAGCGCTCAGTCCTGACATCGGGACCGGCGAAGATTCGGGCCAGCTCCATGACCAGCGCCGTCCCGGAGCCGTCGTCGTTCGCGGCCTCACCCCAGCCGATGCCGTCCATGTGTGCGCCCACGATGTACATCTCATCCGGATGGGTGCTGCCGACCTTGGTGCAGTAAACCTCCTCCCGCTCGCCGGGGCTGCTCGCTTGTGAATCTAGGGCGCGAAGCTTGGCATCGAGCTGGCGCTCCGGATCGTCATTCACTCCGGTCGGGGCGCGCTGTCCGCGGAAACGACCGCCTCCCTGCGGTGCGCCGCGTGTCACCGGCGGGCCACTGGGGTTGCCCTTTCGCTCCGGGGAGTACTGGTAGCGTACTCTGGCGAGATCCGTGCAGCCGTACGCGCGCAGCTGTGACTCGATCCAGTCAACGGCGGCTCGGTTGCGGTCGGTGCCTTGGCGACGATCACCGAAGCGCGTGAGTCCCTTGATGGTCGCCTTGTAGCGCTCAAGATCCAGGCGCCCCACAAGCTGCGCGACCGCGTCGTCCGACGGCGAGGCGCTCCCGGCGGGCGCGGCCGCCGGGAGCGGGGACGATGTCTGCACGCCAAGCGCGCTGAGTGCACACAACATCACGACCCTCGGCATTACCTGTGAGTTCACGAAATGCTCCCCTTCGGCGTTCTTGCCGCGTGCCAGTCTATGCCCAAGCGCCGGCTAGGATTGCGGCAGCGGCCATCTTGAGGAACTCACGCCGTTGCAGCGCCATCGCGACGCTCCGTGCAGTCAGGGTCGGCGGACGCGCCGTAGCCACGCATCGACCGAGCATGCACCGCTGCCGACGATCAGCAGATAAAGCGCCCCGAGCAGCATGCAGAAATCCGCCCGTGCCTCGTGCAGCATGCTCCAGAACCCGTAGCGACCAAGGTGCGGCAGGCTGAAGATGAAGAACGGGTGACCGAGGAGAACCGGGACCTTTGTGGCGACGATCGCCACGCTCATGATGATGAGCAAGGGGATCGCAGCGAGACGCGTAAGGAGTCCGATAATGATAAGCGCGCCGCAGATTGTTTCGACCACGCCGACGAACGGTCCCATCACCTCGGGCCAGGGGATGCCGATGGCTGCAAAGCGGCCGGCTCCGAGCAGCGCCGGGAAAAGGAGCTTCTGCAATCCTTCCGGAAAGAAGACGACTAGACCCACGAGCAGCCGGATCAGCAGCACTGAAGGGTCATCCCGTGTTGCCACAATTCGATCAAGCACGCCGCGGCTCCGTGTCCGTGATCTCAATTCACACCCCGGAGCGGGTCGTCGCCCCGACTCCGCTGGAGCGCGTCGACCCGCTCGCGCACGTAATGGTGCACCACTGGCCAGCGCTTTGCGTCCCCCGGGGTCGCGCGGCATAGCCGCTGGCGTGTTCGGGCGAGCCGGACTTCAAGAACTCTCAGGTACCCGTAGGGGGGCAGCCGATGCAGCGGAGGATACAGCGGGCCCGGACTGATCCGATAACCGTGATGTTTGAGGGCGGGTGTAGTCAAGCCCCTGCTTACGGTGATACTCGCGTACGCATTCGAGCTGCCACAGCGATTGGCAGAGAACGTGGAACTGGAACGTCTGGAGCGTGCCGTCAAGGACTTGCTCTACTTCGACTTCGGCTTCGTCGATGGGCTTTTCGCAGAGCGAGCAGGAGCGGCCCGTGCCACGGCCGCCCCACATCCGAAGGGGAACTGAGGCGGGGAGCTGTCCCTCGGCAATGCGAAGCTATTACCGCAGCAGCGAGAGCTGCCAGACTTCCTTGCCGGTAGCCATCATAAGCGGGCGCAGTGCGAGCACGCCGGCCTTACCGATGGCATGTTCAAGTTGTGTGAGTTCGGCAAGCTTTTCGCGCGTCTCGGTGTCCAAGGGTGGTTCGGGCAGCCCACTTTCGCGTAGCAGAAGAATGCCCTTGGCGCGCACCGCTAGCTCTCCGTGCACCCGCAAATAGCACAGCATATCTGCCAATTGCTCACCGCGAAAACGATCGCGCAGCGCCTGCAGATAGCGTCCGGAGTTGCTGCCGAGGAAGGTGCCGGTACCAATCGACTCCAGCAGCTTCACATCTGACTCTAGATCCACTTCGATCCAATCACGCAGAATCTTCTCACTGTGATCGAATACCAGGTAGATGACGAACGGCAGCACCAGGAGAGTTGCGAGCGTCGCCAGCGCCGGCCGCACCAGCAGGTAGTTGTAGCCGGTGTGCAAGGCGACGGCGGCCAGCAGGCCCGGCAGCAGCAGGTGCAGGCCGCCACTCGGTCTTCGTTCGTACAGGGTATTCGAGATCATCGCCAGGATGGCGGCCGTGCCGCCGTGCATGATTGCAGTGCCGAACCCGCGGATTACCTGCACGGCGAGCACCGTGTGCGGGCGCGCGGCGAGGTAGTAGAGGTTCTCGACAAGCGCGAAGCCGGTACCGATCGCGAAACCGGCGATGCCAGCATCCACCGGCAGTCCCACGCGCCGCGTGCGGATCAGGAATACCAGCAGCACGGCTTTGAGCGATTCCTCGATCCACGGCGACACATAGCGCGAGTACGCGAGGAACGAACCGTGGAAATGAGCGTATGCCAGGTTATTGAGCAGATAACTCGCGCCCGAGGCGAGCGCGCCGGCCGCGACCAGCACCAGCATCATCCGCAGCCGCAGCAACTTGTACCCGTCGAGCTGCACCAGCCCCACCAGGAACAGCAGCACCGGAAGCAGCGCGAGCGGGACACGCGCCAGAGCGTCGGCACTCACGCTGGTATACCCGCGTGCTTCATCACAGCACCTGCAGCGACAGCATGAACTCGGAGGTGGCGAAGCCGCCGCCGGAAAAACCGCGCGCGGCGCCGACCGACAGCATCATCGGCCAGCGGTGCATGACCTGCAGCTGGAAGTCGACCTGCGCCCCAAGGTTGTAAGCCTCCTGGCGGTACGTTGCGTTGTTGAAATCGGTCTGCAGCGCGGTGGCGAACAACTCCGGCCGTGCCCAGCTCACATAGAAGCCAGGGGAGCCGAGCGCCTCGAAGCGCACTGGCGGCAGGCACCATTCGAGCATCGTCCTGACCAGGGACTTCCCCTCTAGCGCATCGATGTCAAAGCCCGGCATGCTCAACAGATCGCGATACCGCTGAACGCTGCCGTTGGCGCCGCTGTCGACGTAGTTGTTGCCGAAGCCACCGAGGTAGAAATTTGACAGCGCGTTGTAACGCGGGCCGGCCGACACACCCGCACCGGTGCGCAACCAGATCGAGGAGTGGTCGAGCGGTAGCGGGAAGCCGACGTCGTACGTGCCGGTGATGCGCGGTATGAATTCGCCGGGTGCGACGTAAGTATGAGCTTTGAGCGACCAGCTGTGGCCGGTCTCCGCGTCCACCGCTCCGGGTGATCGGCGCGTATCGACGGAGGTGAGACCGGCGTCCGCAGTGAACAGATTTTGCGTCGGCGATTGCACGTTCTGGAATCCCGGCAGCGTGACCAGGTCGCCGTAGTAGGCTACTTTAGCGGCGAAGTCCATGGTCTGCGGCGGATCGTAGACCAGGAAATGATCATACCCTAGATAGCCATTGTAGCCCGCCAGGCTACGCTTGGTCGGGCCAAAGAGATCGTAGAAGTCGGCGCGATTCCAGGCGGCGCCGGCAGTCCAGTCGCCGTGGTGTGCGGTGGCCAGAACATGCAGCCGCTGCTTGGAGGGCAGGCTGTCGTCCGGACTATAGCTGCTGTCTACATCGACCCAGTCGAGCCCCAGCGGATCGCTGAAGTGGGCATTACCGCCGACCGCGATGGAGTTCTGGTAGCCCTCGATGATTGGAATCAGTGAATCGAGCGACAGCTCACGCGCAGGCTGGTAGGACCCTTGGCGCACGATCTGCGATTCGTACGGGATCGTCGCTGGTGTGGCGGCAACCCAGCTCTGCACCTCCGGGTACTTGGTCGCCACCTGCTCGCCGAGGAACGTGACTGCGCTCAAGTCCTCGGTCGGCTTAGCGTCGATGAGCGTTGGCACGAAACCCTTCGCCGAGTAGCGCAGCACTATTAGCTGCATGTCGTCGTCGAGCGGCAGCGGGCGAAAGAAGCCTATGGCGGCGTTGCTCAATGCCGTCAGCTTCTCGCTCGCGAGCTCGTAGCGGTAGACGTTCGACACCCCCGTGTAGAAGCTGCTGCCGTAGAGATAGCGGCCGTCGCGCGAGAACACGAACCCCTCCGGTACCGCCCCGCCCATTGTGAGCGTGTGCAGCGGTCTGCCATCGCCCTTGGCGAGCGCGTCGGTGCGCATCACCCTGACTTGCGTCACCTGCGGCGACCCCACGCGCGGGCCGGGGCCGGAGACCGACACCGAAGCGAGTGAGCCGTCTGGAGAGAGGTCCAGGTCAAAGGCCTGCTCATTGTCGGGGAACACGTACAGCTTGTACCACTCTTTATAAGGCGGCGGGAGCCGCACGAGCACGTCGTGTCCATTGACGAATCGGAGGCCCCAGAGCGAGCGATCGGTCTGGTTGTAGACGATATCGCCGATGCGAGCCTCCGGAAACAGCATGCGCGCTTTGCCGGTGCGCAGATCGAAGGCCTCGAGGTTGCGGTAGGTGCCGTTGTCCGTGGTGTAGAAGAGAGTTTCGGTCTGTGGATCGAAGGCCAACGAGGTGACCGTGTAGCCCTTGGAGCCCTTGATCTCGTGGAGCTCGGTGACGAGGCCATCGCGGCGCGAGATCGATACGAGGTGCGCGATCTGGCCGGGATACCTCACGGCGGTGTACAGCCTTGAGCCGTCCCGCGACAGGTAGCTGCGCGATACGGCGCCGAGATTCCGGGTCGTGAGATCATGATATGCGGTTACGGGATGCTCACGCACCGCCTGTAGGTTGTTGTGTTGGAATTCGTGCTCGAAGTGGATCCACCGCTGCCAGGACTCATCAAGCGAGAGGCCGTAGACTTTTCGGAACTGGTCGGCGTAGTAACGCCGGCTGCCGGCATCGCGCCGCCACCAGTTGAGCAGGGATTGCGGCCCATAGGTGAACGCCAGGTAGTCCATGAACCGTGTGCCATAGAGATAGGCGTTGGCCCCGGTCTGGAAATCAATCATGGTCCCCTTGGAGACGAGCCCGAGTGGGTCGTAGAACTTCGCGCCGTCCTGCACCATCGCCCGGAACACCATTTCGTCGTACCCACCCTGCGCCCGGCCGACTCCGCCCATCATCCATGTCTCCATGAACACTGCGCCGCCTTCGGCGTACCAGCGGGGCGCGATGGCGCGCGGCGCGGTCAGGTAGCCATAGAGCATTGTCTCCGGATGGGCGGAGCTGACCGCCACCTTACCGTGGAAGAAACGTCGGAAGCGCGCATCTTCCGGGCTGGCGCGATAATCCATTGCGAGATGTGTGAGCTCGTGCACCCCGAACGATTCAAAGCGATCGGCGGAGGAGAACGTCTCGTACGGCCAGTAGGAGGGTGCGACGTCGATGGTGATGAGATTGTGGGGTGCCCCGTAAGTACTGGCGTTGCTGAGGTCCCAGAAGTCCCGCAACCACACGCTGACGCCGCCGTCGGGCACGTAGTCGAATAACCGTTTCTGGGCGGCGAGGCCGCTGAGAAAACTCCGCGTGACGTGCGGCACCAGGTAGTTCTCGCCCGGGTCGTAGTAAACGACCCGCAGCTCCTCGGTCTCGACGAACGCGCGGTCGGCCCCGGATGCAGGCCCGGGCGTGATGGCAAGCGCCGTGAACATGGCCGCGAGAAGCGGCCTCAGGCCAGTGCTGTTTGTGTTCTTATTCAATTACAAAAGTGAGCGGCCCGAAGCCGATGCTCGGGCCGCTCACGTGCCGACCAACCGTTGTCCGCAGCCGCTGCTCAGGCGGCCCGCTGCACGGACTCCAGTCCGCGCCGGCAGCGCAGGTTACTGTTGCGAGCTGGCGCTATCGCGGCTACTGCCACTGCCGTTGGCATCGCGGCTGGTGCCGTTGGCATCGCGGCTGGTGCCGTTGGCATCGCGGCTGGTGCCGTTGGCATCGCGGCTGGTGCCGTTGGCATCGCGGCTGGTGCCGTTGGCATCGCGGCTGGTGCCGTTGGCATCGCGGCTGGTGCCGTTGGCATCGCGACTGGTGCCGTTGGCATCGCGACTGGTGCCGTTGGCATCGCGACTGGTGCCGTTGGCATCGCGGCTGGTGCCGTTGGCATCGCGGCTGGTGCCGTTGGCATCGCGACTGGTGCCGTTGGCATCGCGGCTGGTGCCGTTGGCATCGCGGCTGGTGCCGTTGGCATCGCGGCTGGTGCCGTTGGCATCGCGACTGGTGCCGTTGGCATCGCGGCTGGTGCCGTTGGCATCGCGGCTGGTGCCGTTGGCATCGCGGCTGGTGCCGTTGGCATCGCGGCTGGTGCCGTTGGCATCGCGACTGGTGCCGTTGGCATCGCGACTGGTGCCGTTGGCATCGCGACTGGTGCCGTTGGCCTCGCGACTGGTGCCGTTGGCCTCGCGGCTGGTGCCGTTGGCCTCGCGGCTGGTGCCGTTGGCCTCGCGGCTGGTGCCGTTGGCCTCGCGGCTGGTGCCGTTGGCCTCGCGGCTGCCGCCGTTGGCCTCGCGGCTGCCGCCGTTGGCCTCGCGGCTGCCGCCGTTGGCCTCGCGGCTGGTGCCGTTGGCCTCGCGGCTGCCGCCGTTGGCCTCGCGGCTGCCGCCGTTGGCCTCGCGGTCCGCACCGGCGGTATTGCCGGCCTGGTCGTCGGTTGTGCCCGGCGTCGTCGTACCGGTGGTTGACCCGTTCGCGCCGTCGAAGCGGGCGCGCTTCGCCTCAACGATAGTTCCCGCCGCGTCCTTGCCTGCGGGCACTTCGTTGTAGCCCAGGTAAGCGACCGCAGCGACCGCTAACACCATTCCGCCTGCTACCCACACTGTCTTGCCAGACATACGAAATCTCCCCAGGTTTATAGAAAACACTCGTCAGTTCGTTGCTTCTACACTCAATTACCGTCGACTGAATTAAAAGTTGGTCCGCAGCTTTCCAGAGGGTTTAGCGTCCTCAGGGGACTCGGAGAGTCGCCGTGCCGACCTGACGGCCGGACGTGAGGAAAGTCAGCCCAACGGCCTCTCCCTTAACACCCGGCCCGGGCAGGGCTACAAGCTTCGGCCCGCTGGCCCCAGACGTATTGCTCAAGCCATTGATTCGCAGCGTTTGCCCGTCGCTCGCGATCAGCACATCCACGGGAGCACGCGTGACCAGCTCGAGGGCCACAGAAAGCCCCGTTCCGACTCGGTACAGGCTCACGCGCCCGGAGATCGAGCCATTGGCCAGCGTCGCAGTGTCCAGCGCGGGCGCATCCACAGCTGCCATGGTTCCGGTCATTTCGCTCATGGCCGGTCCCGGGCCCTGGACACTTTCAAATACGACCGCGCCCCCAGCGAATACCCCGGCGATTAAGGCCGCGTAGCGCCAGGGAAGCCGCGTCTTGCGATACCGTCTGAGCGGAGCGGCTGCCGCAGGCAGCGCTCCCAGAATCTTCGCATTCAGCTCGCCGGGTGGCTCGCCCTGCTCAAGCCTATCGAGGTGCTCGCAGAGCCTGTGGAGCTGATCGCGTGCCGCGCGTGTGTCGGGGTCGGCCAGCACCTGCCGCGCAAGCTCGCTTCGCCCATGGCTGTCGAGCTCGCCGTCGATCTCGGCATGGATGAGTTCCAGGTGCCTGGCGGTGGTCATGTGAGGTCCACCCGGGCCCGCGCCAGGTGTTCGCGCAGCAGCTGGCGGGCGCTGTAGAGCCGGGATTTCACGGTTTTCGCGGGAAGCGTGAGTATTCCGGCCATGTCTTCGTAACTTAAGTGCATGAAGTGCCTAAGAATAATGACGGTGCGCAGCTCCGGGGAGATTTGCATCAGCCCTGCCTCAATTGCGCGGCCCATCTGCTCACCTTCGAGCCGCTGCTCCGGACCGGGGGCCTCATCGGGCTCTTGGTCGTTGATCGCAACGGAAGTCCGTCGCGCGCCGAGGGCATTGATAGATTCATTGACGGCGATCCGGTAGAGCCAACTGTAAAACCTGTAACTTTCATCGTAGCTCGGCAGGTGCTCGAAGACCTTCAGGAACGTCGTCTGAGCCACATCCATCGCATCCTGCCGGTTGCGCAACATGCGCAACGCGAGATTGAAGACCGGCTTCTGGTAGCGCCGGACCAGCTGCTCAAAGGCGGCCCGATGCCCCTGAAGGCAGTGCCGCACCAGCGTTAAATCATCGTCCTCTTTCACAAGTACCGTCTGGGGAGCAAAAGGTTGGTCCAGCCGGCAGGCCCTGGGTCGTGACCGTCGCCCACTAGCCCGCGGGGGCCATGTCGATGATCCGATCAAACCCCGCATAGCGGAAAATGTCGTGTATCTGGGGTTTCACGTTGATCAGCCGAAGGCCCGACCCGGCGCCCATCGCGCGCTTTTGCGTCAGCAGAAACACCCGGAGCCCCGAACTGGCGATGTATTCGAGTCCTGCAAGATCAACGATCCGCGGCGCGGCCACGCCGTTCAGGAATTGCAGAGCCCGGTCGCACTCATTGGCGTCGAGCCGGCCGCCCATGACGACCTCGCCAGAAGGACCCAGATGGATCTCGAACATGCGCCCATTCTTCTTATATCTGACGCGGACAGGATATACGGCAGCCAATACAGTCCGCCGTTGCTTATCGCTCAACGCGGCTGGGCGAAGGCTGCCGGGCGTTACCGTACGCGAATTGTCGCCGGCTTGCACGGTTGGCGAGCACAGGCGCGGCAGGGGGCCCTGCGGGGGGTGCGCCCCTGGGGGGACAACATTAGGTTCCGACGCGCTTCGTCATCCTGAGCCGGTTGCGATCCCCTACGCGGTCGTAGCGGACCACGTCCATCAACTGGCGCACGAGATACAGCCCCAGGCCGCCGATCGGACGCTCGCTGAGGCTCGCCGCGACATCCGGCGGCGGCAGCGAGAGCGGATCGAATTGCGGACCGTTATCCTCGATCGTGAGCGTGAGGCCGTCGTGAGTGAGCGCCAACGATACCTGCACCGACGGTGAGGGGCCTGCCGGCGAGCCGTGCATGACGACGTTTATGAAAACTTCCTCGAGCGCGAGTTCAAAGGGAAAGGCCTGTGCCGGCGGCAGCAGTGCAGTTGACCAGAACTCCTGCAAAAATTGATTTAGAACCGGCAGCTGCGCAGCATCGCTCGGCACGCTCGTGCGTTGCTCTTTCACACGCGCCCTTGCGATGCCTGCGCAAGTGCCGTTGCCCGGTCGGCATGGACCGCGATGATGCGGCTGAATCCGCTTAGATCGAACACTTCACGTACGGCGGGCTTCAGCGCACATAGTCCGAACGAAATCCCGGTACGCTGCGCGGTCCGCGTCGCGAGCAGGAAGGTGCGCAGGCCGGCGCTGGAGACGTAGTCGAGCGCGGCACAGTCGATGATCACCGCGGCGGGCCTGGTCCCCGCGCCCGCGAGCACCTCGTTGAGCTGCTGTTCAAAGCCGGTGGCACTGCTGAAATCGAGGCGGCCCTCGGGGATCACGAGCGTGGTCTGGCCGATTTGTTCGAAGTTCACTTTCACTGGAGTGACTCCGCGGTGTCCCAGGTGAGCGCGATCAGCGTGATGTCATCGGACTGCGGCGCGGCGGCCGCGAAGCGCGTAACGCTCTGGCAGATTTGCTCGATCAGGGCCGCGGCCGTTCCGGCGCCGTGTGCCTGCAGCTCCGCGATCAGCCGCGCTTCGCCATAGGGTTCATCGGCCGCATTGAAGGCCTCCGTGATCCCGTCTGTATAGAGCAACAGGCGATCACCCGGACGCAGCCCGACCACATGGTCGGGAAACTCGACGCCCGGCATCACCCCGAGGACCAGGCCACCGGCACCGCTGAGGGTTTCGACCGAACCATCGGCACGTCGTAGGTACGGCGGGTTGTGGCCACCGTTCGCATAGCGCAGTGTCCCGGTGACCGGGTCGAGAATGCAGTAAAAGATCGTCACAAACAGATCCAGCGGATTCTGCGAACACAATACCTCGTTGGTCTGCGCGAGGCACGCCCCGGGAGTGGCGTGGGCAGGCGCCAGTTGGCGCAGGTTGGTCCGCGCCACCGCCATGAAGAACGCCGCGGGCACCCCCTTGCCGGATACGTCGGCCATCACGAGCCCGATCTGGCCGCCGGGCAGCTCAATGAAGTCATAGAAATCCCCGCCCATCGTAGTCGCCGGGATCATGCGCGCCGCGCTGTCGCAGCCCGCTCGCGCGGGGAAGGTTGCCGGCAGGATCGCGATCTGCAAGGCGCGCGCGACGCTGAGCTCGGCTTTGATCTGCGCCTGCGCCTGCTCGAGTAACGCGTTCTTGTCGGCGAGCTCACGAGTACGGTCGCTGACGGTGGTCTCGAGCACGTGCCTCTGCAGCTTTAACACGCGCAGCAGCCTCAGCAACCGCAACGTCCGCAACCAGCGTGCGTCGTAGCCGGCCAGATAGAAAGGCGCGATCGAGAGAAGGTCTATCAGACCATGAAAGCTGAAGATGAATTTCAGTTTGTCCGTGGCCACGACAATGCGCAGCACGTACTCCAGCGAGAAGACACCCACAACAACGATTTCGCCGACGTGCAGGACGCGAGTCGCCCACGCGGGTAGACCGGGCATGGTCTCGATTCCGACGGACGCCACGCTGAACACGATCAGCACAAGGATCAGGTTTTCGAAGGCCCGGGCGTAGGGGTCGTCGCGTACCAAGAGCAGCTCAGCAAAGCCGCGGATCGCGTTTCCAGCTGACCTGGCGACCCGAAACGGCGTCATCCGCGGCACCGGCGCACGCGCCGGATCTGCTGCTCGCGCCCGCGGTGAAACGACTGGCTGGGCCATCCGGCGCCCTCGCTTACGCAGGCCGCAGGCCGCGTCCGCGGTTGCGCCCCGGTCCGTGAGGCATGCGCTGGACATCCGGGCCTGCGTGAGCGCGGACGACAGGAGTGTGGATGCAGTCAGCCAAAAGCTGTGCCCGTTGAGCGCAGGAAAGTCACTGCCGCTGCATTGTGCACATTGCAGGGTCCGGCGGACAACGGCCGCTGGCTGTCAGGGCGCTGCCTAGGGGGAGGGGCGCAGGGCCGAAGCTGGCCGCATGCGTGCCTACGCCCAAAGTCCAATGGTCGCCTCGTGGGGGATCAACGAGCATTGCGCTGGGCGCAGCCCCCCCGGGAATTCTGCGATTTTACGAAGTCACACCCTGCCGAACTTGAGACGCACCATGAAGATACGCTCCAGCCCCTGCAACGCCTTCTTCGCTTGCCTGACCATACTGCTCCTGGTGGCCGGGTGCGCATCGACCCAGGAATCCAATTACCAGCAACTGGCGACCGGTCCCATCCCGCGGCCGAACCAGATCTGGGTTTACGACTTCGCGGCCTCGCCCGCCGATGTCCCGCCCGAGTCGGCTCTGGCCGGCCAGTCCGCGTACGCGGCACCGCAGACACCGGATCAGATTGCCCAGGGACGCAGGTTAGGCGCGGAGATCGCGGGCCGCCTGGTCCAGGAGATCAACGCCATGGGCCTGCCGGCCGCCATCGCATCGGCGGGCACGAGACCGAAGCTGAACGATATCGTCATCGAGGGGTCGATCCTCTCGGTCCAGACCGGCAATGCGGCCGAGCGGGTCACCATCGGCTTTGCCGCCGGGGACACCGAGCTCAAAGTAGCCATCGAAGGTTTCCAGATGACGCGGGCGGGGCTGCACGAGCTCGGATCGGCAGACCTGGCCGCCAAGGGCGCCGAGACCCCTGGCGCGGCATTCGGCCTGGCCACCATGCTCGCGACACATAATCCGGCAGGATTTATCGTCAGCACCGGGATGAAGGCCTACGGAGAAGAAAGCGGCAGCGACACGATCGAAGGGCGCGCCAAGCAGATCGCCAAGCAGATCGGGGATCAGCTGAAGATACGCTTCCAGCAGCAGGGCTGGATCTGACGCCCCCCGGTCAGTGAGCCGCGCCCGGCGGTCGGGCGCATAAGCCTCAGGCGCCGGCGCTGCCCCGCTCCGGGGACGGCGCCGCTGCGTCGCGGCGTAGGAGGTTCGCCCGCAACGACTCGTAGATCGGTGCGTTGCCGAACATGAGCGGAACCAGCATGGCGGCGAAGCAGGCCCCGAGCATCGGCAGCAGCATCGTGACGCTGGCCGTCATCTCCACCACCAGCACGATGCCGGTGAGGGGCGCACGTACCACGCCGGTAAATAACGCGGCCATGCCCACCACCGCGAACCCCGCAGGCTCGATCGGCAGGTGGGGAAACGCAAACCGGCAGCAGGTTCCGTAGAGAAGTCCCAGTTGCGCTCCTAGCACGAGCAGGGGCGCGAACAGGCCCCCGGGCGTGCGCGCGGCATACGAGACCGTGCTCAGTGCGAACCGCAGCAGGAACACCCAGGCCACGAAGCTGATCGGGTCGCTGCCGGTGAGCGCGCGCTGCGTGATCGGATCACCGCCACCGACCAGTGCGGGCGCGAACCAGGCCAGCAGGCCCACTGCCGCGCCGATCACGGCCGCCCGTAAGGTCACCGACCAGTGCCTGAGCCGGTCTGCCGCGGCGATCGTCGCCAGCAGCGCACGGTTGTAGAGGATCGCGATGAGCCCGATGAGGGCGCCGAGCACGAAATACAGGGGCCGGGTCTCGCCGCTGGCGTAAGCGAGGGCATTGACGTGGAAGTCTGGCGCGTCGACGAGCAGGAGGCGTGCCACGGCGATCGCTGCGGCCGATGCGCCCAGCGCAGCGATGGCGATGCGATGTTCGAAGCGGCCCACCAGTTCTTCGAGGACGAAGATGGCCCCGGCAATCGGCGCATTGAAGGCCGTGGCGAGACCCGCACCGGCCCCGGCGGCCAGGAGCACCCGGCAGTCCGGCCAGTTGCGGCGGAAGAACTGGCCGATGAAGCCACCAAGACTGGCACCCATCTGCACCGTCGGTCCCTCGCGACCCAGGGCCAGCCCGGAGCCGATGGCGAGTAGGCCGCCGAAGAATTTGACCGGAATCAGTCGAAACGGGGCCGGCGGCAGCTCGCCGCGCAGCACCGCTTCGGCGTGCGGGATTCCGCTGCCGGAGGCCGCGGGGGCAAAGCGCCCCACGAGCCACGCGGCCAGTGCCGCTGCGGCGGTGATCACGCCGGTGACCAGCAGCAGCCCGAAATGTTGGCCGTGAGCCCAGTCGATGAGGCTGTTGCGCAGGCGGTCGACCTGCACAAGCGCGATCCGAAATGCCGCGCCGGTAAGTCCGGCGGCAACACCCACGATCAACGACAGCAGTCCGAGCACCAGCAGGCTGCCGTGATGGTTGGTGGCTTCGGTTTCAGGGATGGACGCGGACATGCGCGGCATTTTCACCCGGGGGGTATTGCCTGAGCCATCTAATTTGCGGTTCCGCAGCCGAAAGGCAGTGAGCACCGTGCGGCGCGAGAAACCCAGCGGCGTTGAAGCGCCGGCAGGTCGTGGGTTATAAGATCAGCCAACGCCGCAGGGACGCTTTCACGTAAATTCCCGATGACCCGTAAGTTCCTGCTCGCTGGCGCATGCGCGCTGCTGGCCAGTCTCGTCGCGGTGTGGGTGTTCCACTCGCCGCGGCACGCCCCACCATCGACTTTGACGCCGCCCACCCCGCCGGCGCTCGCGCCGCCGGTCTACGTGGGCGCCGAGGCGTGCAAGGGATGCCACGCCGCGCAGTACCAGGCTTGGATGGGCTCGCACCACCAGCTCGCCATGCAGGAGGCCACCACGGCGACCGTGCTCGGAGACTTCCGCGACGCGAAGTTCGTGCAGGGCAAGGTGACCTCGCGCTTCTACCGCAAGGACGACAAGTTCTTCGTCAGCACCGAGGGTGCGGACGGGCAGCAGCAGGACTTCGAAATCCGCTACACCTTCGGGGTCTATCCGCTGCAGCAATATCTGGTGCCCTTCGCTGACGGGCGGCTGCAGGCGCTATCGATCGCGTGGGACTCACGTCCGCGCGCCCAAGGCGGCCAGCGCTGGATGCACCTGTATCCGCACGAAAACATCCCCGCCGGGGATGAACTGCACTGGACCAGGCTGCAGCAGAACTGGAACTACATGTGTGCCGAGTGCCACTCCACCGACCTGCGCAAGAACTACGACGCGGCCACGAACAGCTATCGCACCACCTGGAAGGACATCAACGTCGCCTGCGAATCCTGCCATGGTGCCGGCTCCGCGCACGTGCAGTGGGCCGCAGCCCAGGGCAGCGCAAAGGAGTCCGGGGCGACGCCCGATGACGGCCTGCTGGCGCACTTTGACGACCGGCAGGGCGTCTCCTGGATCCTCGATGCCACCACGGGCAATTCGCGCCGCTCCCGGCCGCGCTCCAACACCCAGGAACTGGAGACCTGCGGACGCTGCCATGCGCGCTCGGCGAAGATCTCCGAGGAGTGGAGCCCGGCGCAGCCACTGGCCGACACGCACCGCGTGACACTGCTCGAGGAGGGCATGTACACCGCAGACGGGCAGATGCAGGATGAGGTGTACAACTACGGCTCATTCCTACAGAGCCGCATGTTCGCCGCCGGCGTGACCTGCAGCGACTGCCACGACCCGCACAGTCAGAAGCTGCGGGTTACGGATGAGGAGGTGTGCGGGCGCTGCCATGCGCTCCCCAAGTACGCGGCGGCGAGCCATCACCACCATAAGGAACAGTCACCCGAGAGCCGCTGCGCGGCCTGTCACATGCCGGTGCGCACCTACATGGTGGTCGACCAGCGCCACGATCACAGCTTCCGCATCCCACGGCCGGACGAGTCGGTGAAGTACGGTACGCCCAACGCCTGCAGCGACTGCCACAGAGATAAACCGGCCGCGTGGGCCGCGAAGGCAACAGCCGGCTGGTACGGCAGCGGCAATCCGGGTTATCAGCACTTCACCGCCGCGCTCTACGCGGCACGCCACCAGACTCAGACGGCGGCGAGCGAGCTGCTCGGCCTGGCCGCCGACGGCACGAGCCCGGCCATCGCGCGGGCGACCGCGCTGAGCGAGCTGGGCGGCTACATGGACTCGAACGGACTTGCGGCCGCGCAGGCCGGACTGCGTTCACCGGATAACCTGGTGCGTCTGGCCGCGGCGGAGCTGTTCCTCGAGACCGATGCCGCCACGCGCTGGGAGGCGCTCGCGCCACTGCTGCGCGATCCGGTGCGCTCGGTGCGCATCGCGGCGGCGAGCGAAGTCGTGGATGCCCTGCCAGCGGACGCCCCGGCAGCCGCGCGGCATGACTTCGAGGTGGCGCTGAACGATTACATGGCTACCCAGAAGCTCAATGCCGATCGTCCGGAGGCCCACCTGGCGCTGGGTGATCTCTATGCGCGCCAGCGCAACGCCGCGGGGGCCGAGCGCGAGTACCAACAGGCGATCAAGCTGTGGTCCGGGTTCGTTCCGGCCTACGTCAACCTCGCTGATCTCAGCCGCTCCCAGCAGCACGAAGATGAGGCGGAGCAGTGGCTCATGCAGGCTGCACAGGTCGCGCCGGGCAACGCGGCCGTGGCGCTGTCGCTCGGCCTGTTGCGGGTGCGGCAGCACAAGACCGAGGAGGCGCTGCAACAGCTCGCGCGCGCCACCAAGCTCGCGCCCGAGAACGCACACTACGCCTACGTTTACGCGGTGGGCCTGTACTCAACCGGTAAGATCGCAGCGGGGCTGGATCTCCTGCGGCGCACGCACGAGCGCTTCCCGGGCAATCGGGAAGTGCTCCTGGGGCTCGCCAGCCTCACGGCGGAGTCCGGGGACATCGCCGCGGCGCAGCACTACGCGGAGAGCTTCGTCGCCATGGCCCCGGCCGATCCGCGCGGCGCGGAGTTGCTCTCACAGCTCAAGAAAAGCGGGCCCTGAGTCAAGCCAGCATCCATCGGGGGTGCAATCTCGGCGCGCCGGGTGCCCGCTCATCAAGCGGGAGCGTCAGCCGGCCGCGGCCG
The DNA here is from genome assembly GCA_963806375.1 of uncultured Pseudomonadota bacterium. Lineage (GTDB taxonomy): Bacteria > Pseudomonadota > Gammaproteobacteria > Steroidobacterales > Steroidobacteraceae > 13-2-20CM-66-19. Next base: position 529,465 of record CAWDXW010000001.1, on the reverse strand, counting down.
TTACTGCACGATGGAGCCGAACTGGTAGGCAAGCGAGGTCACCACGCCGTAGTCGGTGCTCGTGGCGGCGGCGTCGGGAGGTCTGCTGTCGTAGTTGAGGTAGCCGCTGAGTCGGATCGCCAGGCGGCTGCTGATCTTGGTCGTCAGCGCAACGTCCGCGGAGACGCGGTAGCGCGGTGATTCGGTGATGCTCGGGTACACGATGAGCGAGGAATCGAGGCTCACTTTCGGATAATCGAACTGGAACACGCGCCAGGTCCCGCCCAGCGCGCCTTCCAGGCTGCTGTGCCCGCTGTCGGTGCCCGATGCCCATTCCTGATTGTAGGCCACGCCGATATATCCGAGCACCCGCGTGGTTCCCGTTTCGAGGATGCGGTGACCGATCACTGCACCGGCCACCGCGCGGCCGTCCACACCGAGGCTGCGGTTGCGCTGCAGGTCCCCGATGTAGCCCCAGAAATTTCGGTTCGGGCGTGAGAAGAACACGGAGGACGAAATGTCATCCTGATTGGTGCTCGTGCCCGAGGAGTCCTGCGTTGCCAGCGCACTCGCCGTCAGGGTCGCTTCCAGTGCGGCATCGGCATAGTTGGCGTCGAACGCAAAACTGGTCTGCCCCACGCCGCTGATCTTGGCGTAGCTGTAGCCGAGTGATACCGAGCCGTACACGCGGCTCCAGAAGCTCGCTTCATAAGGCAGGATCTGGGAGACATCCCCGAGCGGAATGGTGACCTCCCCGGTCGTCGTGTTGACGTGAAACTCGCCGTCGGTGGTGTAGATCAGGCCCTCGTAGTGCAATCCGCCGGCCTGTTCGACGCGGAACATGTACTTGCTGCTGATCGACTGGATCGAGGGCCATTCGATGGAAACCGCCCCGGCGCCGCGCGAACTGAGCTGCAGGATCCCGTACTGGGCGGAGATGATCCGGCCGGTCAGGCGGTCCCCGTTCTTCAGGGTGATCACGTCGGTCTTTTCGCGCTCAGCGATCCGCGCGGCCTGCGCGCTCGAGCAGGCCAGGAGCAGCAGCAGGAGCGCGCAGCCGGCGAACCGGGCGCCGCCGGCTGCCCTGGAATGGGCCGGAACTACTGCAGGCAGCAAAGAAGACGTGGGCATGCCGGTTTGCGCGCGCTGGTTCCGGTTAAGGTCGAGGCCGGATTGTGCAGCAAAGCGGGCGGCGCGTGCAGTGTGCCCACGTGAAGGGATATGGTCGCAGCGGTGGCCCGGGATGGGCGCGGAGAGCACGACGCCTTGATGAAGCACAGGCCAGCGCAACTTCCACGATGCAGATCCACGGCAGTGGCCTGCGCACTGGCATGGATCTCTCTTCCGATCAAGGCCGCCGATGCTCCTGTCCAGCAGTCCGACGCACCCGTGGCCCGCTGCGAAGTCGCGGTGGTGAATCCGGTGAGCGGATTCGCCGAGTGCGTGAAGCCGCGGGGCGTCCCGGTGGAGCCGCCGCCGGCACATCCTGCGCCGACGCCCGAGGAGTGCCGGCGGCATGCGGATCTCCACCTCGAGAGCTGCCCGGATGGCGACCGGCCGCAGGGACCTTCCGAGTGAGGGCAGCGGTACAGGGCTAGCTGCCGGCCGCGGGAGCTTGCGCGGCCACCGGTTTACGACGGCCTTCCTGCCAGCGCTGCAGGATGACGAAGAAGGACGGCACGAACAGCACGGCGAGGCAGGTCGAGGCCAGCATGCCGCTGAACACGGCGATGCCAATCGAGGCGCGCGCGGCCGCGCCCGCGCCCTTGGCCAGCACCAGTGGCAACACCCCGAGGATGAAGGAGAAGGAGGTCATGATGATCGGCCGGAAGCGCTTGCGCGCGGCTTCGACGGCGGCATCGTGGATGCTCTGGCCGGCCTCGCGCAGCTCGCGCGCGACCTCGACGATCAGGATCGCGTTCTTGGCCGACAGCGCGATGAGCAGCACCAGTCCGATCTGCGTGTAGAGATTGTTCGCCACGCCGAGCCCCAGCAGTGCGCCGGCCGTGCCCAGCAGGGCGAGCGGCACGCCGAGGATCACCGCCGCCGGCGTCACCCAGCTGCCATACTGGCCGGCGAGCACCAGGTACACGAGCAGCAGCGCCAGACCGAAGATGAGGTACGCCGAACCACCCGCGAGCTTCTCCTGGTAGGACATGGCGGTCCACTCGCTGTTCGTACCGGGCGGCAAGGTGCGGGAAACCAGCTGCTCCATGGTCTGCAGCGACTGCCCGGAGCTGAAGCCCGCTGCGGTCATGCCATTGATGCTGCTCGAGGGATAGAGGTTGTACATGCTGATGAGCGCGGGCCCCTGCGTGTACTCCACGTCCGCGAGCGTGCCGATCGGAACCATATCGCCGGCGGAGCTACGCACGTAGTAGCGCCGCAGATCCTGGGGCGTGAGGCGAAAGTCGCTGTCGGCCTGCACGAACACCGGGAACACGCGCCCGAACTTCTGGATCTGGTTGGCATAGGTCGAACCGAGGTAACTCTGCAGCGTATCGAAGATGCTGCCGATCGGGACGTTGAGCGACTGGGCCGTGGAGCGATTGATCTGCGCGCTGATCTGCGGCACGTCGGCGCGGAAGGTCGTCATTACGCGCTCCAGGCCGCTTTGCGTATTGCCCTCACTCACGAGCAGATCCGTGATCGTCTGCAGCTTGCGGTAGTCGAACGTGCCATCGGTGAGTTCCACCTGCATCTGGAAGCCTCCCGACATGCCGATGCCCTGAATCGGTGGCGGCGGCACGACCTGCACGCGAGCGGCTTCCACGTGGGAGAGCTCGCGCGCGAGCCGCTGGTAAAGGGACTTGAGGTCCTGGCCCTTGTGCTTGTAACGCACGCCCCAGTCGGTGAGGGTGAGATAGATGACGCCCGCATTGGCGAGGGAGGCGTTGCCATCGAGTGCGGACACGCCGCCGATCGTGATGGCGTGCTCCACCCCGGGGGTCTTCAGCGCGATGGCGCTGATCTGCTCGAGCACCCGTTCGGTGCGCTCGAGCGAGGCGGCATCCGGCAGCTGCGCGGCGATCAGCAGGTACCCCTGGTCTTCCAGCGGTATGAACCCTGTCGGCACACGGGTGAGGGCCACGAACGAGGCGACGATCAGCACGGCCGCCACCGCGAAGGTCTTGCCGCTGTGCTCGACCATGCGCGCTATGAGGCGGATGTAGGCGCGCTCGATCGGGTTATACAGCGCATCGAAGCCACGGTAGAACCAGTTCTTGGTCTGCCCGGGCGGGATGGGCCGCAGCCACAGGGCGCATTGCGTCGGTTTGAGCGTCGCGGCGTTGATGGCGCTGATGAGCGCCGTGGCGGCGATGACGAGCGCGAACTGGCGGTACATCTGCCCGGTGATCCCGGGCATGAAGGCTGCCGGCACGAACACCGCCATCAGCACCAGCGTGATGCCGATGATGGGGGCGAACAACTCCCGCATCGCCTCGATGGAGGCTTCCTTCGGAGCCATGCCGCGCTCGATGTTATGACTTACGCCCTCGACCACCACGATGGCATCGTCGACCACGATGCCGATCGCCAGCACCACCGACAGCAGCGTCAGGATGTTGATCGAGAATCCCATCGCCGCCATGGCGGCGAACGCCCCGATGATCGTGACCGGGACCGTGGTCGCTGGCACGAGCGTCGCACGCCAGTTCTGCAGGAACACCAGGATGACCACCAGCACCAGCACACCCGCTTCGATCAGCGTCTTGTAGACCTCGTGGATCGAGGCGGAGACGAACTTCGTGGTATCGAAGGGGATGCTGTAGGTGATGCCCTGGGGGAAGTCCTTCGACAGCGCGGCGAGCTTGGCACGCACGCCGGTGGCGACGTCGAGGGCGTTGGCTTCCGGCAGCTGGAAGATCGCGATACCGGCGGCCTGCTTGCCGTCCATCGTGAAGAACTGGCTGTAGGTCTGCGCGCCAAGCTCGATCCGCGCCACATCCTTCAGGCGGGTGATGGCGCGGCTGCCCGCGGCGGCGGCATCGGTCTTGACGATGATGTTCTCGAAGTCCCCGACGTCATTGAGTGCACCCGGCACATTCACGGTCAGCTGGAAATCCTGGCCGCTGGCGGCCGGCGGGGTGCCGATCTGCCCGGCGGCGACGTCCTGGTTCTGCTGGCGGATCGCGTTGATGACGTCATTGGGCGTGAGGGAGCGCGCCAGCAGCTTCTGCGGATCCAGCCACACGCGCATGCTGTACTGACCGATGCCAAACACCGTGACGTCACCGACGCCGGGCAGGCGCGCGAGCACGTCGCGCATGCGGATGGAGGCGTAGTTGTTGAGGAACAGGCTGTCGAAGCGCGGGTCGGTGCTGGTAAGCGTGACGATCTCGAGGATCGCGGTGGACTTCTTGCGGGTGACGACACCGTTGGTCTGCACGGCGGCGGGGAGGGAGGCAATCGCGGCGGCGACCCGGTTCTGCACCAGCACCTGGGCGAAGTCCAGGTCCGTGCCGACCTTGAACGTCACGGTGAGCGTGTAGTTGCCGTCGTTGGTGCTCGTCGATTGCATGTAAAGCATGTTCTCGACGCCGTTGACCTGCTGCTCGATCGGCAGGGCGACGGTGTTGATCAGCGTCTTGGCGTTCGCTCCCGGGTAACGGGTCGTGACCTGCACGGTGGGCGGCGTGATGGGCGGGTACTGCGCCACCGGCAGGGCGAAGATCGCGACGCCGCCGAGCACCATCGTCAGGATGGCGATGACGTTGGCTAGGACCGGCCGCTCGATGAAAAACTTGGCCAGCATGAAGGTCTGGCTACGGATGCCCGGTGGGAGCCGCGGCAGCGGTCAGCGGCTGCGTGGTGGGCGTGACGAGGTTGCCCGGTACCGCGTTCTGCAGGCCGTCCACGACGACATCGCTCTGCGCATCGAGGCCGGAGAGGATGACCCGCATGCCATCCTGCACGGCGCCGACTTGCACGCGCTGCTGCAGGACCTTGTGGTCCGCGGCGACGATGAGTACGTAGCTACCGGCCTGGTCGGTGCTGACCACGCGGTCGGGGACGAGCAGTGCGGGCGCCGGGGCAGCCGTGGGGATGCGCAGGCGCGCGAACATGCCGGGCAGCAGGATGCGCTCGGGGTTGGCGATGATGGCGCGTGCCTGGAGCGTGCCGCTGCCGGTATCAAGCCCGGTGCTCGCAAAATCGAGCGTCCCCTCGTGCGGGTAGCCGGGCTCGGTCTGCAGTCCCGCGTACACCGGGACCTTCGGGGCGGCGCCGGTGATGTTCACCCCGCGCGCCAGCGCACTGGCGCGGATGCGCAGCACGTCGCGCTCGTTGACACTGAAGTAGATGTAGACGGGGTTCACCTGCTCGATCGTTGCCAGCTTGGTGGTGCTGCCCATGGCGCCGACCAGGTTGCCAGGATCGACCAAGTGGCGGCCGATACGCCCGTCAAAGGGCGCGGTGATGCGCGTATAGGCCAGGTTGATCTTCGCCAGCGTCACGGCGGCGGCGGCCTGGTCGCGCTGCGACTGCCACTTTTCGACGTTCGCCTGCGAGGTGGCGTTTTCCTTGATCATGCGCAGCTGCCGGTTGTACTCCGACTGCGCGTTCTGCAGCTGCGCCTGGTAGGAGGCGAGCTTGGCCTGGTAGGGCTCGGGCTCGATGACGAACAGCAGCTGGCCGGCCTTCACCAGGGTGCCGTCGGTGAAGTTGACGCTGCGCAGGTAGCCCTCGACGCGCGCGACCAGGTCCACGGTCTGCGCGGCCGCGACGCTGCCGGTCGCCAGCAGGTAGTCAGTCACCGGGCCATGCACCGGCTTGCTCACCGTGACCGGCGGCGGTGGCGGCGGGTGGTACTCGTTGCGGCTGCCACAGGCGCCGAGACAGGCCAGCGCCAAGGCGGACAGAGCGGTGCCGGCCGTGCGCGCGGTTCTCTTAAGGCTCATGGGTTTTCACCGGGACTTCCTTTGGAACCTTCCTCCACCTGCGGCAGACGGGCGCCGCTGTCGGGCAGCCCTCCCCAGTAGGTGCGGGCCTTCATTTCTTTGCGGGTGGGCTCGGGCAGCAGGTCCTGGCCGGCGCGCAGCTGCCAGCCACCGCCGAGCGCGCGATACACGCTGACCAGGGCGAGCGGCACGCCGCCCTGCGCGCTGGCGAGTGCGTCCTCGATCTGCAGCTGCAGCTGCTCGGCCGAGAGCACCGTGGTGTAATCCGAGGCGCCTTCCTTGTAGCGCACGATGGCCAGTTCCGTGGTGCGGCGCGCCGAGTGGGCGGCGTCCCCGAGCGTTGCGAGCGTCTCCTGCGCGGCCAGGAAGGCCGAACGCGCATCCTCGACTTCCTGCTGCGCACTGAGGACGGTGTTCTGGTAGTTCAGCACCGCCTGCTCGAACACGGCATCCTGCACGCGGATCGAGTTCACGATGCGTCCGTAGTTGAATATCGGCAGCACGAAGGAGGCGCCGGCGGCGGTCGCACGGTTGTCCCAGCTGAACAGGCTGTTGTTGCCGAGCGAGGTACTGACGTAACCGAAGCTTCCCGAGAGCGAGAACGAGGGGTACAGGTTGGACTTGGCGACCCCGATGCCGGCGGACTGCGCGGCCGCGGTCAATTCGGCCTGCCGCACGTCGGGGCGACGGCGCAGCAGGTCTTTGGGCATTCCGGTGGCGACCTGGCCCGGGGCGGTGGGAATCGCGGTGCCGGCACCGAGCTGCCCGTCGATGCGGTCCGGCGTGAGCCCGAGCAGCACCGCGAGGGAGTCCTTGGTGGTGCGCAGGGAATTCTCCAGGCCCGGGATCTGCGCCTGCGTCTGCGCGAGCTGCGTGAGGGCCTGCTGCACGTCGAGTTCGCTCGTCTCGCCGTTCTCGAACTGCGCGCGGGCGATGCGCAGGCTCTCCTTTTGCGTCTGCACGTTGTCCTGCGCCACCTGAATGCGTTGCTGCAGCGTGCGGATGTTCAGATAGTCACTGGCGACACCCGCCGTCAGGCTGACCAGCGCGTTGTCGTAGGCGGCCAGCGAGGCCAGCATGGCGGCGCGGTCGGACTCGATGCCGCGCCGGTACTTGCCCCAGAAGTCAAGCTCCCAGGTTGCGCCCACACCGATCTGACTGGTACGCAGGTTCGGGTCCGAGGTAGGCGTAAGGCGCGTGTCGCGGCTGAGCCGCTGGTGCTGCACGTCGCCGCTGATGGCCTGGTCCTGGGGGAATAGCTCCCCAATGGCGACCTGCAGCTGTGCCTGGGCCTGCAGCACCCGCGCGCCCGCGACCTGCAGCGACAGATTGTTGTGATACGCCATGTCGATCAGCGCATCGAGCGTCGGATCGGCGAACACCCGCCACCAGTTGGCCGTGGAGGCTTCGGCCGGTGGCGGCGCCGCGGGTTCCTCGATCCAGTGAGGGGCGACGCTCGAGGCGGGACGCTTGAAATCAGGTCCGACCTCGCAGGCGACGGGCACCAACGTGGCCGCCACCATCAGCGTCATCCGCAGGATGCGATTTGCGCTCGGAAGGACGCTCATGATGTTCGCGTCTGCCGCGCTCCATCCCCAGTGAGGTGACTGCCGAGCTGTTCACGAGCAGACCCCCCCCGCTCGTGCAGCTCTTGCCCCAGCGCGCGCCACTCTAAGGCACCGTTCAGCTTCGGATCAACCGGCAATGGCTGGCGAGGGAGCCGTCCCGTGGGGGGATGGGTGGCCCCGAGTGCGAGAGGAGGTTACGGACCCGCCCCGGGAAGGGCGCCCGCAGGCTATTCGACGCGCAGCACCACGCGAAAGCGCGCCTTGCCGCTCATCATGCGCTCGTAGGCCGCCTGCGCCTGCTCGAGCGGAAAGATCTCGTTCATCGAAGCGACCCCGCTTTGCCGGCAGAACTGCAGCGTGTCTTCCGAGTCGACGCTCGTGCCGGAGTACCAGCCCTTCACCGCGGCGCGCTTGCGCAGCAGCTCCAGGGAGTCAACCGGGAACGTCCCGACTGCACCGATCACGAGCAGGGTGCCGTTCGGCCCCAGTCCGCCGACGATGGCCTGCATCGCGGCCGCATCGGTGACGGTCGCGAGGATCGCACGTGCGCCACCGAGGGCACGCAGCGCCGCGGCCGGATCAACGCGTGCGCTGTCGACGTACTCGTGAGCGCCGAGTGAGCGCGCCAGCGACTCCTTGTCGGCCCCGCGGCTCACCGCGGCCACGCGAAACCCCAGCCGCGCGGCGAACTGGATTCCCAGATGCCCGAGACCTCCCACGCCGTGCACGGCGACAAGATCGCCGGCGCGCGCGCCGCTGTGGCGCAGCGCGTTGAACGTGGTGATGCCTGCGCACAGGAGCGGTGCTGAGGCGAGGGCATCGAGGTCGGAGGGCACGCGCGCCAGCGCGCTCGCATGCGCCAGCATGTGCGTCGCGTAACCGCCGTCGCGGCTGACGCCGGTCGCACCCTGGATGTTGAGGCAGGCGAAGGCGTCGCCGTGCCGGCACGCTGCGCAGTAACCACAGGCCCCGGGGGACCAGCCGACACCGACACGGGTGCCAACCTCCCAGCCGTCCACATCGGTTCCCAGCGCCTCGAGCGTGCCGATGACCTCGTGGCCCGGAATGCGCGGATACTGAAGTCCCGGCATGTGGCCCGCGATGGTGAGGGCGTCGCTGTGACAGACCCCGCAGGCCTGCACCCGGATGCGCACCTCGTGTCGCCCGGGCGGAGGGATATCACGTTCCTCGAGTCGCAGCTTGCCACCGGCTGCCGGGACCACCATGGCGCGCATCTTGGACATCGTGTCGGCCTTTCGCGTGCGCGGGAGCGGGTTACGCGGGACTCGATTGTACGCGGTGCGCGGGGCCGCTCGCATCGGCGGCGCTGCCGCTCCCGGCACTCTTATATGACGGCCTTGCGGATCACGACCGCGAGGTACCCTGCCAGCAGCGCAAGCGTAACTGCCACGTCCAGCACGATGAATTCCATAAGCCACCACCACATCCCCAACATGCGCGAAAGTCTAGCGACCCCCGCCGGGCCGGACCGCCCCCGTGCGGGGGAGCCGGCGCCCCGATTAAGTAATAGGCAGCGTACGCATTTGGAGGTAGGGAAAACGTTCGATACCTCACGGTTTGCGCCGGTCGCGGGTGCGAATCTGCGGCGCAGGCCCGGACGCGACCGGTCATCCGCGGGCGCGGCGCTGCGTTGCTTCCGGGTAGTGGGCCCCGACGTGCGCGGTGCGGACATTTGGAGCTTGGATGCCTGAGCGATTGAAGTCGTGGACCGGTCGGGTCCTCTTGGCCGTACTGCTTGCGAGCGGGGCGACTGCCGTGCAAGCCGATGCGCTCTCTGCGGTACAGACGCTGCGGGCGGGCGGCTGCGGCGGAGTGGTCCCGATGGCCCCGGCGCTGGCGCACAGTGCCATCCTCGATCAGGTGGCCGAGGCCTGGGCCGCCGGCGCTTCGCTCCCACAGGCCTCCGCAGGCCACGGGTATCCCCCCGAAAGTCTCTCCGGCGTGCGCCTGACCGACACCGGGGCTCCCCTGCTCGAGCAGCTGCGGCGCGGCCAGTGTCTGACACTCACGAACCGCAACGCTCAGGAGATCGGCGTGTTTCAGCGCAGCGCGCAGATCTGGCTGGTGCTCGGTAGCGGCGCCGGACCGCGTACGCCGCCGCGCGGAATCAGTCCGCCTGCGCCGCCGGCGCGGTCCTCGCCGCCGCCGGCGCCGCCCAGTACGCCAGGCTCCCCGACCGCCGCGCTGGCGGATCGGGCGCTCGCGCTGGTGAATGAAGTGCGGGCCCGGGGGGCACGCTGCGGCACGCGTGCGTTCTCCCCCGCGCCACCGCTGGCGCTGTCAGGAACGCTCGGGACCGTCGCCTACGGCCACGCGGCGGACATGGCTCAACATCACTACTTCGAGCACGCCGATCTCGCCGGCCAGACTCCCGCCGACCGCGTGCGGGCCACAGGCTATCGCGAGAAGCTGGTCGGCGAGAACATCGCCTATGGGCCGCAGACCGTGGACGAGGCCGTTCAGGGGTGGCTGCACAGCCCGGATCACTGTGAGAACCTCATGGATCCGCGCTTCGCCGAGATGGGCCTGGCGTTCGCCACCGGCCGCGGCTCGCAGCATGGGCTCTACTGGGTGCAGGTGCTCGCCGAGCCGCGCGCCTGAGGTTCCTGCCTCGCCCAGAGTGCCACGCACCCCGGCATCGGGAAATTTTCCCAAACCGCATCCGCTAGGCTGCCCCCGGGCAGGCTAATGCCCCTGGGCGTGGACTGCGCTGGCCGTGCGCGGCGCCACGTCGCAGCGTCCGAAGAGGAGAGCGGGTGCACAAACGGGGGGCGCGGGCGGCGCGCGTGAGTCGATGGGGGTGGCTCCTGGCGCCGGCGCTGCATGCCGCATGGGGCGCTGAGTCGCCGTCCGCACCGCCGAGCAACGCCGCCACGGTGCAGGAGCTGCCGCAGGTCACCGTGATCGGCACTGCGCCGCTGCCGGGCTTCGGGCTGCCACTCAACATGGTGCCGGCGAATGTCCAGACGGCCAACAGCGAGGATCTCGAACGGGCACAGACCCTGGGGGTCGCCGACTATCTGAACGGCAATTTCAGCGGGGTCAATGTCAGCGAAAGCGCCGACAATCCCTTTCAGCTGGATCTCTATTACCACGGCTTCACCGCCTCGCCGCTGCTTGGCACCCCGGAGGGGCTGTCCGTGTACGTCGACGGCGTGCGCGTCAACGAGTCCTTCGGCGATACCGTCAACTGGGACCTGATCCCGGAGTCGGCCATCTCCACCGTGTCACTGATCTCTGGGTCCAACCCGGTGTTCGGCCTCAATACCTTGGGCGGCGCGCTCTCGATCCAGACCAAGAGCGGCCACGACAACCCGGGCACGCAGCTCGAGGCCTACGGCGGCTCCTTCGGGCGTCGCTCGTTCCAGGCCGAGAGTGGCGGCGAGCGCGGCGCCTTCGACTACTTCGGCACGGTCCAGTATTTCGATGAGGATGGCTGGCGCGACCTGTCGCCGACGCACCTGTGGCAGGCGTTCGGCAAGGCGGGCTGGCAGAACGAGCACACCGACATTGATCTGAGCTATACCTACGCGGACGCGAGCCTGTTCGGTAACGGTGCGGTGCCGCTCAGCATGTACAACTACCGCCACCAGGCGAGCTACACGCCGGACTCCACGCACAACCTGCTGCACTTCGTGAATCTGACTGGTACCCAGTTCCTCGCGGAGAACCTGCTGCTCTCCGCCAATGGCTATTACCGCCACCTGATCACAGACAGCAGCAACGGCAGCAACAACGACAATTATCTGAGCGACTCGTACCCGGGAGCCCCGATCGACTGCGGGCTGCCGCCGGTTGGGCGCGTGGACATCGCCTACTGCTCGCAGGCGACGACCCAGGTGTCGCAGCTGGGCCAGCGCACGGCGGGCTTCGGCATGCAGCTCACCGATTCGCAGCCGCTGGGGGGCTGGAAGAATCAGGCCATCGTCGGCGCCGACTTCAGCGACTCGAACGACGACTTCGTGCAGAACTACCGGTACGGGGCCTTTGCCCCGGATCGCACGCTCATCTACCTGGAGAATCCGCTCAATGACGCAACCGTGATTTCCCTGAGCGGCAGCAATCGCATCTTCGGCGCCTACCTCACCGACACGCTGTCGCCCAGTTCCCTGCTGCACGTCACGCTCGCCGCCCGCTATAACCGCAGCAGCGAGAGACTCGACGGCTACAGCGTCGACACCGACGTCGGCGACGCGGGGGCGGGCTTTGACCAGGCGAGCGCGCTGACCGGCGACCACACGTTCACGCGCCTGAACCCGGCGCTGGGCTTTACCGTGACGCCGAACGACGCGGCGACCTATTACGCAACCTACAACGAGGCGAGTCGCGCGCCCACGGTGCTCGAGCTCGGCTGCGCCAACCCGCAGCAGCCGTGCGGCCTGCCGAACGATTTTGCCAGCGACCCGGATCTGAAGCAGGTGGTTGCGCACACCCTGGAGTTCGGGTTGCGTGGCAATCGGCCCGACCAGAGTCTGAGCTGGAGCGCTGACCTCTTTCGCACCATCAATCACGACGACATCCAGTTCATCGCCACGACCACCAACTCCGGCTACTTCGACAACGTGGGCAACACCCGCCGCCAGGGCCTGGACCTGAGTGTGGGGGGCAAGCTCGGGAGCCTCAGCTGGCGCCTGGCCTACAGCTTCGTGGACGCTACCTATCAGTCGCAGTTCGTGGTGAGCGCGCAGTCCAACAGCAGCGCCGATGCCAACGGCAATATCGTGGTGCACCCGGGAGACCGCCTGCCGCTGGTCCCGCGCCAGACCGGGCGCCTGGTGCTCGATTACAGCTTCAGTCAACGGCTGCAGGTCGGCGCCAATCTCGTCGTGGCCTCGGGCTCCTATCTGCATGGCAACGAGAACAATGCCAACGTGGCCGGGGGCACGAACGGTGCGGGGCAGGTCATCGCCGCGGACGGCACCGGCTGGATTCCCAGCTACGCGCTCGTGAATCTGCAGGGAACCTATCGCCTGGGCGAGTCGGTGCAGCTGTTTGCACGGGTCGTGAATCTCCTCAACGCGCAGTACGGCAGCGCCGGCTTTCTGGCGGTCAACACGTTCACGCCCAGCGGCAGCTTCCGCACCAACCCGGCCGACTGGACCAATGAGAATGCCGTCTCTCCCGGAGCGCCGCGTGGTATCTGGGCCGGCGTCAGGCTGCGGCTGGATTAGCCGGGCCCGCCTACGGGTGCGCCCGCGCGTACTACACTTGGGGCCTCGAGTGTCCGCCGGCGGCCCGCCGCGCCGACCTGCCCGTGAGGACGCACTGATGTACCTGCACACGCGCCTGTTGCTGGGAATTCTGGCGGTAACGCTGTTTGCGCTGCTGGTGAGCGTGCTGGTGCCGCTGGCGTCGCTGCGCCAGGACGTCTCACGCGAGACCGAGGCCTCCATGCAGCTCGCGAGCCTCCTGCTGGACATCGAGGCGGAAATCCGCGCCAGTGACAGCGCGGCCGCCGCCGGTACCGGCGCGGCCCAGAAAGTGCGTGCGGCCCGCCATCTGCGCCATGTCAGCGTGAGCCTCACCGATCGGGCGGGCGTGCAGCTCGCCGCCACACCCAGCGAGACCCCCGCGATCGGCTGGCTTGCGCGGCTGCTGCTGCCGCAGGGCGCGGAGCGCTCGCTCAGCTATCCGTTGCTTTATGGCGGACAGACGCTCGGGGCGCTGCGGGTGCGCTCGAACCCACTGTCGGAGTTTGAGGAACTCATCGACCGGGTGGCGAGCGACATCGCGCTGCTGGCGGTGGCCATCCTCGCCATGGCCGTCAGCATCTACTGGATGGTGCGGCGCGGACTGCGCCCGCTCGGTGCCATCAAGGCGGCGCTGACGCGCCTGGCCGCCGGTGAGCTCGACACCCGCCTGCCGCACTACCGGCTGAAGGATCTCGATGAGATCGGTGACCGTTTCAATCACTGCGCCACTGCGCTGCAGGAAGCCGCGGCGAGCCGCAGGGAACTGACGCGGCGCCTGCTTGGTGTCGAGGAGGAGGAGCGCACGCGCCTCGCGCGCGAGCTGCACGATGAGCTCGGGCAGAGCCTGACCGCCATCAAGGTCGACGCCGCCTACATCGCCCGCGAGGCGGCGAGCAGGGCTCCGCAGATCGCCGCCTGCGCCGAGGGTATCGGGGTCCTGAGTGCAGAGGTCATGGATCTGATCCGCGGGATGCTGGCGCGGCTGCGTCCGCACGGACTGGAGACGGTCGGCCTGCGCGAATCGCTGCGCGAGCTGATCGCGAGCTGGGAAGCGCGCGTGGCCGAGCGCTTCCGCTGCTCCCTCACGATGACCGAGGAGGCGGATCAGCTCTCCCCGGAGCTCAACATCGCGCTCTATCGGCTGGTGCAGGAGTGCCTGACCAACGCCGTGCGCCATTCACACGCCCGCAGCGTCGCCATCCGGCTGTCCGCCGACCCGCAGTCGATGGCGGAGGCGCCGCCGCGCGCACGGCTGCGCCTGCAGGAATCCGGCGGCGCGCCGCCCGCGAGCGCGCCGACGGGCAACGGCATGGGCCTGCTCGGGATGCGCGAGCGGGTCGAGGCGCTCGGCGGGGAGCTGACGATCCACGCACAGCCGGACGGGCTCACCCTGGAGGCGTGGCTGCCGCTGCGCAGCAGCAACCGCGGCGAGGTGGGCGATGGCTGAGCGCGCGGCCGTGCGGATCGTGCTCATTGATGATCACGCCGTGGTGCGTGCCGGCTACCGGCGCTTCCTCGAGCAGGAACCCGGCTACGAGGTGCTCGCGGAGGCCTCCTCCGGTGAGCAGGCCTACGTTCTGCTGCAGCAGCTGAACCCGGACGTCGTGATCCTCGACCTGAGCATGCCGGGGGAGGGGGGACTGTCGGCCCTGCGGCGCTTCAAGCTGCGCTGGCCGCTGTTGCCCGTGCTGGTGTTCAGCATGCACGACCACCTGGCGTTCGCCATCCAGGCGCTGCGCGCGGGCGCCAACGGCTACGTCACCAAGAGCAGCGATCCGCAGCAGATGGTGAGCGCGGTGCGCCGCGTGATCGCCGGCGAGCTGGCGCTCAGTCCCGACCTCGCCGCACGCATGGCACGGCGCGGGACCGCGGGCACCTCGCAGGCCACCCTGGGGCTGTCGGTGCGGGAGTTCGACATCTTTCGCCTGATCGCGAGCGGCAAGACGCACGAGGAGATCGCCGAGTTGCTGTCGCTGAGTGTCAAGACGGTCACCAACCAGCACTCACTCATCCGGCAGAAGCTCGCCATCGAAACCGACATCGAGTTGTTTCAGCTGGCCGTGGAGTGCGGGGCGGTGGAAGCACGGGCGAAGCGCTCCTAGCGTGGCCGTGCGCTCTGCAGCGGTGCGCGCACCGTCGCCAGGCGTGCACGCGCCGCGTCCGCCCACCCGGCAACTCCCGCGGTGAGGGCACCTGCTCCAGCGTGTCGTAAACAAACGCGCGGCGGTTGCCGAGCGATTCATCGATGACCATGACGAAGCGCGCTGCGCGGAGTGTGGCGATCGCGCTGTGCAGCCGGGCCGCCGGCAGGTCGCGGCCGCGCACGGGCGCAGCGGGGACGCTCAGCACCTCGCGGCGCAAATCGCCGCTGCCGCTGCGATCCAGCTGGCGGTAGCGACCGCGCCGCCGGTGGCACGCGCGAGCGGGCGCACGCGAATGCCGCTGAAGGCACTCTGAAGGACGGCCAGCCAGCGGTCCATCGCAAAAAAATCGCAGCGCACGAAGTCGAGCGGATGCGAAAAGAGCGCCGCCCATCCCTCGCGCAGCCACGCGCGCAGCGACACCGATTCGATCCCGTCCCCGTCCTCACCCCAGCGATCCTCATCGGCAAGCACCAGCGTTGCCATTGCAATTCCCTCGCGCGGCTGGTTGGTCTCAGGGAAGGAAGCGTGGCCCGTGTCGGGGTAGATTGCAGTCGCGCCGAGGTGACAATCGCGTGACTCACGCCCGTCGCACCTGGTGCGACGGCGGCCGCAGTTTTCGGGCGCGACGCGGCGGCGGCGCCGTTGTATTTGGTGACAGGCTGCGCCATGCTCTGGCCTCCAGGTCCCCAGCGATTCCAACAAGAGGTACGGACCATGTCAGACCAGAGGCCCCTGGGCCATTCGCTCGCGGTGGGACTTGAAACGCTGCATCGCTCATGGGGCTGGTTCGTCGCCCTGGGGGTGCTGCTGCTCATCCTCGGCTCGTCTGCGTGCTGGGAGAGGTCGCAACGACGCTGATCTCGGTGATCGTGCTCGGATGGCTGCTGCTGCTGAGCGGTGTGTTCGCCCTCATCCATGCGTTCCAGACCCGCAGCTGGAGTGGCTTCTTCCTGTACCTGCTGAGTGCGGTGCTGCGCGCCTTCACCGGCTTCCTGCTCATCCGCTACCCGCTGATCGGGGCACTCAGCCTGACGCTGCTGCTGGCGTTCCTGTTCATCGTGGGGGGATCTTCCGCGCCGTGGGCGCGGCCAGCCTGCGTTTCCCGCACTGGGGATGGACGGCCGTCTCCGGTGTCATCGCGCTCCTCCTGGGGATCATGCTGCTCGCGCAGCTGCCGGCCTCGAGCCTGTGGTTTCTCGGGCTGGCGGTCGGGATCGACCTGATCTTCGAGGGCACCGGCCTCATCGCGCTGGGCAGCGCCCTGCGCGCGCGGGCTACGACTCCCGCGGCCGCACGCGCCGCAAGCTGACGGCAGCGCGCCGCGGACGCGGATCGGGCGAACTCGCCCGCGGCGGCTGGTCTATGCTCGGCATCCGGGGCCCCGCTTGCGTGAAACTAACATGTCGCGATCCCTCTCAGGGGTGTTGGCATTCCTTGGCCTGTGCTGGACATGCGGCGCAGCCGCGGTGCCGTTGTGCACCGTCATCGCCGAGGGCAGCAGCGGCAAGATCCTCCAGCAGCAGGGTGACTGCGCGAACCGCCTGACGCCCGCATCCACCTTCAAGGTGCCGCTGAGTCTCATGGGCTTCGACGCCCGCTACCTCACCGACGAGCACCATCCGGCACTGCCGTTTCGCCGGGGCTACATCGCCAGCGACCCCTCCTGGAAGACGACCGTCGACCCGAGCAGCTGGATCAGCAATTCAGTCGTCTGGTATTCGCAGCAACTGACCCTGTGGCTGGGACCCGAGCGGCTGCAGCGCTATGTGAAGCGCTTCAACTACGGCAACCAGGACCTCGCGGGAAACCCGGGCATGAACGACGGGCTCACGCAGGCGTGGCTCGATTCCTCGCTGCAGATCTCCCCGCTGGAGCAGATCGTGTTCCTGCATCGCCTGGTCAGCCGCCAGCTGGGAGTGTCGCCGCGCGCTTACGACATGACGGCGCACCTCACGGCCGTCGCTACGCTGCCGGGCGGGTGGACGGTGCACGGCAAGACCGGCACCGGCTACCGCAGCAACGACGCACGCGGGAGTCCGGATCTGCGCCGCCCGATCGGCTGGTTCGTCGGCTGGGCGTCCCGCGATGCCCGCACCATCGTGTTCGCCTACGTGATCACGGATGAGCACCCGGAGAGCACGCGCGCCGGACCGCGCGCCAAGGCGCAGTGGATGACCGAGTTGCCGCGATTGCTCGCGACCCTGCCGGCGACGCCTTAGGATTGGTCACGGGGGAACGGGAGCGTGCCGCGGGAACCGGGGCGATGCCGGCGTGTGTTCCGCGACACGGAACCTGAGGTGGCGCCGCGCGTCAAACCAACCGCAGCGCTCGTTGCAGCGCGGGAGTAGCCGTCATGAATTTTCCATTCTCCAGCCGGGCACGACTCGCGCTCGCCGCGTTCGTGGCGACGGCGTGTCTTGGCATGAATGCCCTGGTGCGCGCCGATGATGCGGCGGTGCAGGCGGTGTGGACGCCCAAGCCGCTGCGCTTCACCTTCATGGGGTTTACGGCGAAGTACTCCTGCGACGGCCTCGCGGACCAGCTGCGCAGCATCCTGTTGCTGCTGGGCGCGCGCCCGGATCTGAAGCTGACGCCGGTCGGCTGCACCGGCTACGGGCGGCCCACACCGTTTCCGGGCGTCCAAGGGACGGTTAATGTGCTCGAGCCGGTGGGCGAGCAGGGGCCCGCGCCCGATCAGCAGCCGGTCGCCGCGCACTGGCAGCACATCGTGGTGGCACCCCGCGGGGAGCCACTGGATGCCGCCGGCCAGTGCGAGCTGAGCGAACAGGTCAAGACCAGCATTCTGCCGCTGTTCGCCACGCGCAACATCGCCTACAACTCGACCTGTGTCCCGCACCAGCTGCAGGTCGGGGGCACGCAGCTGTCTGCCGACTTCCTGGTGCTCGCGCCCAAGAGCGAGCCGGCCCCCTAGGGCTTCAGGCGAACTCGTCCGGCATGGCACCCTTGCGCCGCGCGATGTAGTCGCGCAGCGCCTCATCCTTTGATGCCTCGAGCGCGGGCGGCTCGTAGGCCGCGAGCTGCGCGCGCCAGCGCTCATGCGCACGCGTGAGCTGATCGCGGCTGCCCTCTTGCGTCCATTGCTCGTAGGAGCTGGTGTCGGCGAGCTCGAAGTCGTAGTACGCGCGCTCGTAGTTCTCAAGCGTGTGCCGGGCGCCCAGATAGTGGCGGCCGGGTCCGATCTCCCGAAAGGCGCCGAGCGCGAACGCGTTCTCATCGAGCGCCAGGCCGTTGGCGAGCGTGTGAAACGCCCCCAGCTGGTCGACGTCCATGACGAATTTCTCGTACGACATGGCGAGCCCGGACTCGAGCCATCCGGCCGCATGCAGCATGAAGTTGGCTCCGGCGAGGAACGCCGGCCACAGGGAGTTGGCGCTCTCGGAGGCCGCCTGCGCATCGGGCACCTTGGAGGCGCACAGGTTGCCGCCACAGCGCAGCGGCACCCCCAGGCGTCGCGCCAGCTGGCCGATCGCCAGATAGGCGAGGGCGGGCTCGGGCGTGCCGAAGGTCGGTGCTCCGCTGCGCAGCGACATCGAGGACAGAAAGTTACCGAGGATCGCCGGGGCGCCAGGCCGCTCCAGCTGTGTCAGCGCCACGCAGAACAGCGCCTCGGCGAAACACTGGGCCAGTGCGCCCGCGGTCGTCACCGGTCCCATGGCGCCGCCGAGGATGAACGGCACGCACACGGCGGCCTGGTTCGCCGCCGCGTAGGTGCGGATCACGCGGCTCGCCTCGCCGTCGAGCACCAGCGGGGAGTTGACGTTCACGTTGCCGAGGATCACGCAGTGGTCGGCGACGAACTGCGGCCCGAACAGCACGCGGCACAGCTCGATCGAATCGGCCGCGCGCGCCGCCGTGGTTACCGAACCCATGAAGGGTTTGTCGGAATAGCGGATGTGTGCGTACACCATGTCGAAGTGGCGTTTGTTGACCGGCACGTCCACCGGCTCGCACACCGTGCCGCCGGAGTGATGCAGCCAGGGGGAAAGGTAGGTGAGCTTCACGAAGTTCTCGAAGTCCGCCAGCGTCCCGTAGCGGCGCCCGTGCTCGAGGTCCGTCACGAACGGGGACCCGTAGGCGGGGGCAAACACCGTGTGGGCACCGCCGATCTCGACGCTGCGCGCTGGATTACGGGCGTGCTGGGTGAACTGCCGCGGCGCGGAGCGGCGCACCAACTCGCGCGCGAGGCCGCGCGGGACATGGACGCGGCAGCCCTCGGCGACCGAGGCGCCTGCGCGCTGCCACAGGGCCAGTGCGTGCGGGTCGCCGCGGATCTCCATGCCGATCTCCTGCAGCAGCTGATCGGCGTGCTCCTCGATCGCGACCAGGCCTTCCTCTGCGAGGAGCTCGTACGGGGGCAGGTGGCGGGTCATGAAGGCGGGCGCGTGCGGCTGCTGCGCACGCCGCGCCTTGCGCGCCTCGCGGGTGCCCGAGCGGGGGCGTCGCGGCGGTGGGGAGTCAGGATCGCTCATGCACCGCCGGCATGGTAGCCCAAGCACACCCGCCTCGGGCGCCGGCGCTACACTCACGCCACCACAACCGCGAGACACCGGATGAAGGCCTGCCGCGCGAACGCGACGAAGCCCGTTCTGGCGCTGCTGGCCCTCACGCTGTGCGGCTGGGCGCCACAGGCGCGTGCGCTCAGCGCCACCGTGACGGCGAGTGTGAACCTGCGGGCAGGACCGAGCACCGCCTATCCGGTGGTGGCGCTGATGGGGCAGGGGACACCGGTGCAGGTGTTCGGCTGCGAGGAGGGCTATGGCTGGTGCGATGTGCAGGTCGGCGCCAGTCGCGGCTGGGTCGCCGCCGACTACCTGCAGATGCCATCGCCCTCCGGACCGGTCGTCGTTTCCAGCAGCGGCATGCTGCTGGCGCTGCCGATCGTCGCGTTCAGCTTCGGCAGCTACTGGGACAGTTACTACCGCGCCTACCCCTGGTACGTGCAGCGCAGCTACTACTATCCCTACTGGAACCGGTACCCGCACGGTTATCCGCCGCCGCCGCGCTATCCGCCCCCCGGATGGCGGCCGCCCCCGCCGGTGCCCGGCTGGAAGCCCCCGCCACCGGTACCCGGATGGCGGCCGCCGCCGGGCGGTTATCCCCCGGGTGGCGGGCGACCGCCCGGCGCGCGTCCACCGGCAACGACGCTGCCGGCCCCGCGACCCCCGCCGGCGCGGCCACAGCCGCGCTGAGCGTTGCTGCGCTCCGCGGCGCGCCGAAGCGCCGTCTCGCACCCGTCGCGTCCGCGGGCGCTGTCAGAACGGGAAGGAGCGCGCGCGCAGCTGATCTTTCTGGATGTCGCGGGCGGAGATGAAGTAATGGACGGTGGCCCACAGACCGGTGGGCACGAGGCACAGCATCGCAAGCCGCAGCGAGGCGGCGTTCGAGACGTGATCCGGAGCGAACCAGTCACTGAGGCCGCCGATGAGCGGCGGGGCGATCACGAGGTTGCCCACGTTGGCCAGGAACAGCGTGGTGGCACAGAACATGGCGCGCATGCGGCACTGGGCGAGGTTGTTGAGCAACCCGAAGCACGGGCCGATGTAGAAGTAGATGGCCGGGATGTAGATCCAGAACATCGCCTTGGCGAGTGCCAGGTTGTGCGTGTAGAAGATGACCCCCGAGGCCAGCGTGGCGACCGCGGTGCCCACGCCCATGAGCCACACTACCCGCCTCGAGTCGGCCATCGCCGGCCGTCCCATCAGCCAGCCGGTGGCCACCGTCGCCAGTGCGCCGCCCCACAGGTGCACGTTCCCGGTCACGTCCCCCGCCTCGCCCAGGCTCATGTGGTAGGTGCGCTGCAGAAACACCGGGGTCCAGTACATGAGGCCCCAGCCCCAGAGTGCGCACAGAGCGCTGCCGATCATCAGGTGCACGGCGGAGCGCTGCTCCCACAGGAATCGCATCGTGGTCATGAATGAGGGGGTGGCCGTGTCATCGTCGCTGTCGAGGCAGCCGCGGCGCGGCTCGCGCACCGTAAACCACACCGCCAGGCCGGCCAGTACCCCGGGGAGGCCCAGCGCAAAGAACACCGAGCGCCAGCCATAGTGATCGGCGATGGTGCCCGCCACGTTGTAACCAAGCCAGGCGCCGATCGGTGCGCCCAGGGAGAACACCGTGAGCGCCATGGCGCGGCGGCTCGCGGGAAAGTAGTCCGAGAGCAGCGAGCTCGCGCCCGGGGTGCCGCCGGCCTCGCCGACACCCACGCCCACGCGCGCGAAGAAGAACTGCGTGATGGAATGCGCAAGACCGCACAGCGTCGTCATGCACGACCACAGCACGAGGCACACCGCGATGATCTTGCGGCGACTCCGGCGGTCAATGAGATACGACAGCGGGAAGCCGAGCGTGACGTAGAAGATCGCGAGCGGCCAGGCGGTGAGGAAGGCTATGCCGGAGTCGGTGAGGTGCAGCTCGCGGCGGATCGGATCCAGGACCGTCGACACCACGTAACGGTCCGCGATGCTGAGCGTATACACGAGGCACGTCATGATGAGCACGTACCAGCGCTCGGCGAAGGATGCCGACTGCGGAGCCGCGAGGCCCAGTGCGGAGGTCTCCGGGGCCACGCTCACTTGCGCTTCGCTCATTTGCATCCGCCTTGCACAGGATTGCGGGCAGGTTACGCCTGCGGGGAGCGGCTGTCTTGCAGAATGAGGTCGGCGGCCTTCTCGGCCAGCATTATGGTCGGTGCGTGGGTATTGCCCGAGGTGACGTTCGGAAATGCCGAGGCATCCACCACGCGCACGCCCGCGACGCCGCGCACGCGCAGGCGCGCATCGAGTACCGAAGTGCGCGGATCGGCGCCCATCGCACAGGTGCAGCTCGCGTGGAACACGCTGCCGGCGCGCTTGCGGAAGTCCGCGAGCACGTCCGCATCGGCACGCACCTGCTCGCCGGGCTCGCGCTCGGCGGCCGTCACCGCGGCCAGCGGCGGGGCAGCGGCGATCTTGCGCAGCACGCGCGCACCATCGAACACGTCCTGCACGTCCGCGGCCGTGGCCAGCGAGTTCATCAGGATCGCGGGGCTCGCCGCCGGGTCTGGCGAGCGGATGTGTACCGAGCCGCGGCTGGTCGGGCGACAGGTGTTGAACGACATGAGGAAGCCCGGGTAGGGATCCGGATTCAGCAGGCGCCGGCGCGAGCCGTGGGTCGTCGTGGTGTAGCTCGCCGGGTTGAAGTAGATGTGCAGGTTCGGGCGCGCCAGCCCCGGGCGGCTGCGCAGGAACGCGCCCGCCTGGTTCACGCTCATCGCGAGCGGCCCGCTGCGGCTGAGCGCGTAGCGCAGCGCCGCGCGCACCTTGCCGTACCAGGGCGCGAGCTCATCGTTGAGCGTGGGCACGCGCGAGCGGTAGAAGTAGGAGACGCCCAGGTGATCCTGCAGGCCCTCGCCAACCGCGGGCGAGTCGGCCACGACAGGGATCCCGAACTCGCCGAGCCGCCGCGCATCCCCGACCCCGGAGAGTTCCAGCAGCTGCGGCGAATTGATCGAGCCGCCCGCGAGGAGCACCTCGCGCCGCGCGTGCGCGAGGTGGCGCGTCCCGTCCTGCAGGTACTCGACGCCGGTGGCGCGCGTGCCGGCGAAGACCACGCGCGTGGCGAGCGCGCTCTGCTGTACCTCGAGATTGGCCCGGGCGCGCGCAGGCCTCAGGTAGGCGTTCGACATCGACACGCGCACCCCGTCCTTGATGGTCACCTGCCACAGGCCGGCCCCCTCGCGCTCGGCGCCGTTGAAATCGCGCGTGGCGGGAATGCCGATCTCCGTGCAGGCGCGCAGGAACACCTGGCACAGCGGGTGCACGCGCGCGGACACATCGCTCACGTGGACCGGTCCGCCGGCGCCGTGAAACTCCGAAGCGCCCCAGGCGTGATCCTCGAACCTGATGAAATAGGGCAGCACCTCGGCCCAGGACCAGCCGGTGGCGCCGGCTGCGGCCCAGTCATCGAAGTCCCCGGCCTGGCCGCGCACGTATACCATCGCGTTGATCGAGCTTGAGCCGCCGAGCACCTTGCCGCGCGGGCAGAACTGGCTGCGGTTGTTCAGCGCCGGATCCGGCTGTGTCTCGTACATCCAGTTGAAACGCGGATCGTTGAAAGTGCGCCCGTAGCCGATCGGCACCTGGATCCAGGGCGAGCGGTCCGAGCCGCCGGCCTCGAGCACGAGCACCCGATGGGCAGCGCTGGCGCTCAGGCGGTTCGCGAGCACGCAGCCGGCGGCGCCGGCGCCGACGACGATGTAGTCATACTCGGTCATTGTGTGATAAGCATTCCAACATGAAACTGACGGACATCAGGACCTTCGTGGTCGGCAACCCGCCCCCCGCGTATGGCGGCCGCTACTTCGTGTTCGTGAAGCTGACCACCGACGGCAACGTGCACGGGGTGGGCGAAGCATACTGCGTTCCGTTTCACCCCGATGTGGTCGCGCAGATGCTGACGGACGTGTTCGCGCGCTACCTCGCGGGCGAGGACCCGCACGACATCGAGAAGATCTGGCGCCGTGTCTACACGGCCGGCTACTCGGGGCATCCGGATCTGGCGCTCATGGGGGTCCTGAGCGCGCTCGAGATGGCCTGCTGGGACATCATCGGCAAGGAGGCCGGGGTGCCGGTCTACAAGCTCCTCGGCGGGCGCGTGCACGAGCGGCTGCGTTCCTACACCTACATCTATGCCCGGCCCGGGGACAAGGTGAACGTCTACCAGGACCCACAGCTCTCCGCCGCGCGCGCCGCCGAGTACGTGGCGCAGGGCTTCACGGCGATCAAGTTCGATCCGGCCGGTCCCTATACCGCCTTCGACGGGCGGCAGCTGTCGCTCGTGCAGTTGGAGCTGTGCGAGCGCTTCATGCGCGAACTGCGTGCCGCGGTGGGCGACCGCGCGGACCTGCTGTTCGGCACCCACGGGCAGATGACCGCCGCCGGCGCCATCCGCCTCGCGCGCCGCCTCGAGCCCTACGAACCGCTGTGGTTCGAGGAACCGGTCCCGCCGGATGCACCCGAGGAGATGGCACTGGTCGCGCGCGCCACCCGCATCCCGATCGCGGCCGGGGAGCGCCTGACGACCAAGTACGACTTTGCGCGCGTGCTGCGCGCCCACGCGGCGGCGATCCTGCAGATGAATCTGGGCCGCTGCGGCGGCATCCTCGAGGCCAAGAAGATCGCCGCGCTCGCCGAGGTGCAGCATGTGCAGCTCGCCCCGCATCTGTACTGCGGCCCGGTGGTGGGCGCGGCCAACATCCAGCTGGCCACCTGCAGCCCCAATTTCCTCATTCTCGAGGGGATCGAGCGCTGGCAGGGCATCCATGCGGACCTCTTGCTCAAGCCGATCCGCTGGGAGGCCGGCTACGTCATCCCGCCCACCGAGCCCGGACTGGGCATCGAGCTCAACGAGCCGTTCATCGCGCGTCACCCGTACCACGGTCGCGAGCTGCACCTGGACTCCAGCGGCACGCCGCTCTAGTCCGCGGGCACACCCGTACGGCTCAGCGGTACGCGGTCCACACGGTCTTGAGGTCACAGTATTTGTCGATTGCGTGCGGGGAGCGGTCACGACCGGCCCCGGAGAGCTTGAAGCCGCCGAAGGGCGTGGACATGGTGGAGCGATCGAAGGCGTTCACCCACACCGTGCCGCCGCGCAGCGCCTGCGCCAGGCGGTGCGCGCGGTTGATGTCGGCGGTCCACACCGCAGCGGCGAGCCCGTAAGGGGTATCGTTGGCGAGGCGCACGGCATCGGCCTCATCACGGAAGGTCATGACCGAGAGCACTGGTCCGAAGATCTCCTCCTGCGCGACCCGCATCTGCGGGTGCACCGCATCGAGCACCGTCGCCTCGACGTAGAACCCCCCGGTGTGCTCGAGCGCGCGGTGGCCGCCGAGCGCCAGGCGCGCGCCGGCTGCGACACCGCCGTCGATGTAGCCGAGCACGCGCCGCATGTGCTTCTCGTCGATGAGCGCGCCCATCTGCGTGGCCGCCTCCAGCGGGTGACCGAGCGTGATGGTGGCGGTGACGCGCCGCAGCGCCTCCAGCAGCGCGTCCTTCACGCTCTCGTGCACCACCAGCCGCGAGCCGGCGTGGCAGGTTTCGCCGCTGTTGTAGTAGATGCCCCAGGCGATATCGACGGCGGCGCTCGCCAGATCCGCGTCCGCGAACACCACCTGCGGGGTCTTGCCGCCGCACTCGAGCGCCACGCGCTTCAGGTTCGATTCGCCGGCGTAGCGCAACATCAGCCGCCCGACCTCGGTCGAGCCGGTGAAGGTCACCAGATCGACCTCCGGGTGCAGTGCAAGGGCCTTGCCGGCTTCCTCGCCGAATCCCGGCACGACGTTGAAGACGCCCGGGGGCACGCCTGCCTCGAGCGCCAGCGTCCCCAGCCGGATACCCGAGAGCGGGGACTGCTCGGCGGGCTTGAGCACCACGCTGTTGCCGGTCAGCAGCGCCGGGCCCACCTTCCAGCAGCTGATGATCAGCGGATAGTTCCACGGCACGATCGCCCCGACGACCCCGAGCGGCTCACGGCGGATGAGCGCAAGGTCGTTTGGTCCCGTGGGCGCGACCTCGTCGTAGAGCTTGTCGGCGAACTCGGCGTAGTACTCGATGCAGTCGGCGCAATTGGCGACGTCCACCGACACGGAGTTGCTGATCGGCTTGCCCACATCCCGCGTCTCCAGCAGCGCAAGGTTCACCGTATCGGCGCGGATCGCCTCGGCGAAGCGCCGCAGCACGCGCTTGCGTTCCCGCGGATCCGTCCGGCGCCACGTGCCCGATTCGAACGTCCGGCGGGCCGCCTCCACCGCGCGGTTCACGTCGGCGGGGCCACCGCGGGCCACCGGGCAGATGAGCGAGCCGTCGATCGGGCTGATGTCATCGAAGGTGCGCCCGTCCTGCGCCGGCTGCGCGCGCCCATCAATCAGGGCGCGCCCTTCCGGTCGCAGCTGCGCGGCGAGCTGTTCCCAGCCCGCACGGTCCTTGGGGAGGGCAGAGCTGCTCCCGGTGTTCATGCCGTCACCTCAAGGGAGCCTATCCGTGCCTTGCATCGAGGTGATGGTTGACCCGGCTGGCGCCCTTTCAGTGACGACTCGTTCCCGCGCACGGATGGGGACACCTCCCCACGGAGTAGAATCAACCGGGCTGCATTAACGTCCCGGTCATGCGAGTCACCACACTCGCTGCAGACCCAACTCCTTACACGCAACCCATTTGCCCCTTGCGGACCGCTCAGGGATCCACAGGAAGAACAGGTGCGGCTGGTATTTCTCTCGCTGACGACCTGAACGCATCTGCCGGCGTGCTCGCCCTTGTACTGCAACTGCGCTTTGAGCATGCCCCAGCCGCAGTCCAGCACGGCCTTCGCCATGCGGGTCTTCACCAGCTTCAGGCTGCTCACGTCTCCAACGACGATATTCTGATACTGATCAACCAACTTTCTCGAAAACTTATGCAATGCATCGGCACGGCAGCGAGCCGCTTTCCGATGCAAGCGCTTAACCTGGCGCTTGTGCCCGCGGCGCTGCGCCATCACAAGCTTCTTTGCAAAGCAATGCGTCCAGCGGCCGGCCTCGAGGCGCTCGCCGGCGCTCGTCACCGCGATGTCCTTTAAGCCAAGATCAATCCCCACAGCCTCCTGCGGTGCGGCGGTCTGATCTGCGGTGAACTCCACCGGCACGCACAGCCACCAGTCGCCAACGGCATCCTGCGCAAAGCAGCCGTCTCGCCACTTCGCGCCCTCCAGCCGCTCCCGCTCGAAGACACGAAAGCTCTTCCCGCAGAAGCGCAGGCAAGCTCCGCGGCGCCTCAGGCTCACCGCCTTGAAGGGAACCCAGCCGAGTGAGCGGCGAGAGCCGCGGCTTACTCGCCAGCGCAACCTCACTCGCTTCGCGGCTCGCCGCTTGGCGGCGTACTCGGTGCAGATCCGCTGGATGGTATCCGCGCCGACGCGCTCGAAGCACTCGGTGGCTCCCGCGGAAAGGCAGCAGAGATCAAAACCGGAGAGAAGGCGGGCTTTCGCGCGGCGGTTGCGATCCGCCGCGTCGATGCTCGTGGCATTGGCCCAGTTAAAAACCTGGTTCACTTCCACCGCCGCCGCGGCGAGCCACGGGTAGGACTCGGCCTTCACCTTCAGGCGCAGCGTGCGCATGGCGACGGCAGGGGTCATGTTCGCTACGAAATCACAAGCCCCGGCTCGAAGCAATCGCGGAGTGCGCAGCACCGGGGCGACGTGAATTGGTTGATTCATATACCGCTCGCTCTTGGTGCAACCCCTTGTGGCGAGGTCACAACTTCCCTGTTGCTTCATGACTTCAGCCTTCTATTGCTGGGGTTCAGGTCGCAGCCGAGAAATTGAATAGCCCCATCTAAAAGAGGCATCGGGGCCCTCGGCACCCTGATTAGAATAATGCGCGCCCCGAGGTGGGTGCGCACTTTCAGCCGGAGAGAACCGCATGGCGAGCAGGAAGAAAGCCAAGGCCCGATCCAGGTCGAAGTCAAAGCCGAAGCCCAGGGCTACCCGGCGCCCCGCGCCGCGGATTGCGCTGCAAGAGGCGCAACCGGTGAAGGCGCAGGTCCCCGAGCGCAATCTGCTCGCACGCCTGGCCAAGGGGGCGGTCATCTGCGCCGAAGGCTACCTGTTCGAGCTCGAGCGGCGCGGCTACCTGCAGGCCGGCGCATTCGTGCCCGAAGTGCTGTTCGAGCACCCCGAGGTGGTCGAGCAGCTGCACATGGACTTCGTGCACGCCGGCTCCGATGTCACCGAGGCGCTGACTTACTACGTGCACCGCGAGAAGCTGCGCGTCATCGGTCGCGAGAAGGACCTGGTGCCCATGAACCGCGCGGCGCTCGGCATCGCGAAATCGGTCGCCCGCAGGACCGGCACGCTGTTCGCCGGCGACCTGTGCAACACCAATATCTACGACCCGGCGGACAAGGCCTCCCACAAGGAGGTCGAGCGCATCTTTGCCGAGCAGGTCGGCTGGGCCGAGGAGGCCGGCGTCGATTTCTTCGTCGCGGAGACGTTCTCCTGGGTCGCCGAGGCGCGGCTGGCGCTCGAGGCCATCCGCAAGCACTCGAAGGTCCCCGCGGTGATCACGATGGCGATGCACCGCGAGGACGTCACCCGCGAGGGCCTGACCGCCGCCGAGGCCTGCGGGCGCCTGGAGCAGGCGGGCGCCGACGTCGTGGGCCTGAACTGCCACCGGGGTCCCGCCACGATCATGCCGATGATGCGCGAGATCCGCGCGGCGGTGAAATGTCACGTCGCGGCGCTGCCGGTGCCCTACCGTACCACGCCGGCGCAGCCCTCCTTCATGTCCCTCACCGATCCGTGCTGCAACGGGGCGCGCGCGTTCCCGGTCGGGCTCGATCCGTTCGTGTGCACGCGCCAGGAGATCTTCGATTTCGGCCGCGAGGCGTACGCACTCGGCATCCACTACCTCGGCGTATGCTGCGGGGCAGGTCCCCATCATATCCGCGCGCTGGCCGAGAGTCTGGGGCGCAAGCCGCCGGCGAGCCGCTACACGGTGGACATGTCGCGGCACGCGTTCTTCGGCAACACCGAGCGCATCCGCAAGATCCAGACCGACTACCGCGCGAAGCTCTGAAGCGCAAAGGCGTGCGGTACTCAGCCCTAGCCCTGCTGCGCGGGGCGCTCACGGGGCAGCGCAGCTGGGCTCCGGTGTGGCGCTCGCCCGAGCCCCGGCGCGCCTACGATGCGCTCGTCGTGGGCGGCGGCGGCCACGGGCTTGCGACCGCATACTACCTGGCCAGGAACCACGGGATCCGCAACGTGGCGGTCCTCGAGCGCGGCTGGCTCGGCGGTGGCAACACCGGGCGCAACACGACCATCGTGCGCTCCAACTACCTCTTCCCGGAAAGCGCGCGTCTCTACGACTTCTCGCTGCGCCTCTACGAGGGGCTCGCGCGCGAGCTGAACTTCAACATCATGCTCAGCCAGCGCGGGCTGGTGGTCCTGGCGCACAGCCGCCACGATCTGGAGGCGATCGCGCGCTGGGCCAACGCGATGCGCATGAACGGCATCGACGTGGAGATCCTCAGCCGCGCGCAGGTGGCCGCGCAGGCGCCGCTCCTGGACATGTCCGCGCAGGCGCGTTTCCCGATCCTCGGCGGGTTCCTGCAGCGGCGCGCCGGCACCGCGCGGCACGATGCGGTGGCGTGGGGCTATGCGCGCGCGGCGGATGCGCTCGGCGTGGACATCATCCAGAACTGCGAGGTGACCGGCTTTGTGAAGACTGGCGCGGGGCACATCGCCGGCGTCGACACCAGCCGCGGCCGCATCGCCTGCGGGCGTATCGGCATCGCCGCCGCGGGCCACAGCTCCGTGCTCGCCAGGCTCGCCGGGTTTGCGCTGCCGGTCACGAGCTACGCCCTGCAGGCGATGGTGACCGAGCCGGTGAAGCCGGCGCTCGACATCGTGCTGCTCTCGCCCGGTACCGGCGCGTACGTCAGCCAGTCGGACAAGGGCGAGATGGTGCTCGGGGCGGGCCTGGATCTGTTTCCCTCGTACGCCCAGCGCGGCAGCTTCGCCGTCACGCAGAGCATTGTCGCCGCGACTCTGGCAATCCTGCCCGCCTTCAGCCGCCTGCGGCTGCTGCGCCAGTGGGCCGGCATCGTCGACGTGGTGCACGATTCCAGTCCCATCATCGGTCCGACCCCGGTACCGGGGCTCTACATCAACTGCGGCTGGGGAACCGGGGGCTTCAAGGGCATTCCGGTCGGCGGCTGGACGCTCGCGCACGCGCTCGCGACCGGCCGCAGCCACGAGCTCGCTGAGCCCTTTCAGCTCGAGCGCTTCGTGAGCGGGCGGCTGATCGATGAGGCCGCAGCGGCCGGCATCGCGCACTAAGGAGATGCACCGGTGATGCAGCTGCAGTGTCCCTGGTGCGGTTTGCGCGACGAGAGCGAGTTCCTGTGCGCGGGTACGACCCACATCGAGCGCCCGCCGCTGAGCGCTTCCGACACGGACTGGGGACACTATCTCTTTTTCCGCGAGAACCCCAAGGGCGTGCACCGCGAGCGCTGGCGCCACACCTTTGGCTGCGGCCAGTGGTTCAACCTCGCGCGCCATACCGTGACGCACGTGGTGCTTGCCGTGTATGCGATGGGCGAACCGGCGCCGCCGCTGCCATGAGCGCGAAGCCCGGTCCCTATCGGCTGGCCGCGCCCGCCGGCGCCTGTATCGAGCGCGCACAGCCGCTGAGTTTTACCTTCAACGACGTGCCGCTGACGGGCTTGCAGGGCGATACGCTCGCCTCGGCGCTGCTCGCCAACGGCGTGCGCTTGGTCGGCCGCAGTATCAAGCTGCACCGGCCGCGCGGCATCTGGTCGTGCGGGGCCGAGGAACCCAGCGCGCTGGTGGACGTAGGGGAGGGGTCCCGGCGCACGCCCAACGTGCGCGTGACGCAGCTGCCGCTGGTCGCAGGGCTGCGTGCGCGCAGCGTCAACTGCTGGCCGGGCGTGGGGTTTGACCTCGGTGCGCTCACCGGCATGCTCGGCGCGCTCCTGCCCGCGGGCTTTTACTACAAGACCTTCATGTGGCCGAGCTGGCGGGTGTTTGAGCCGGCCATCCGTCGCATGGCCGGCCTCGGGCACGCACCGCGGGACCGCGACGCCGACCGCTACGAGGAACTCAGCGCTGCCGCGGACGTGCTGGTCGTCGGCGGCGGCGTGGCCGGGCTTGCGGCGGCCGCGGCTGCCGCGGGCGCGGGCGCAAGGACGCTCCTCGTGACGAGTGGTGCGCGGGGGGGCGGGACGCTCGGCTGGCAGCAGGACCCCGAGGTGACGGCGCTCGAGGCGCAGCTGGTCAAGCTCGGCGTGCAGGTTGTGCCTCGCACCGTGGCCTTCGGCGTCTACGATCATAACCTCGTGTGCGCCTGCCAGAGCGTGGCGCGTGAGGGGGATGCGGGGCTTGCGCCGGGCGTGCTGCGCGAGCGGCTGTGGAAGATCCGCGCCCGCACCGTGATCGCGGCCACGGGCGCGTTCGAGCGGCCGCTCATCTTTCCCGACAATGACCGCCCGGGCGTGATGCTCGCGAGCGCCGCACACCGCTACGCCGGCGCGTACGCGGTGGCCTGCGGGCGCCGCGCCGTGATCGCCGCCGCGAGTGACCGCGCCTATGCGCTGGCACGGAGCCTGAGCGCCTTTGGGCTCGACATTGCCGCCATCGTCGACAGCCGCGCGTCCGCCGATATCGGCGTCGCCTGCACGCGTCAGCTTGCGGAGGCGCACATCCGGGCGGTTCACGGCGCGCGCGGCGTGCGCGGCTGCACGGTGTCGCAGCCGGGCGCTCCGGCGCAGCGCTTCGACTGTGACCTGATCCTCACCGCCGGAGGACTGGCGCCGGCGGTGCACCTGCATTCCCAGGCGGGGGGGAAGCTGCGCTGGCTGCCCGAGAGCGCCATGTTCGTGCCCGATGGCCCCGCGCCCGGCCTGTGGAGCGTAGGGGCCTGTGCCGGTATCTTCCAGCGCGGTGCGCTGCTCGAGCACGCCGTGCAGGCCGGCACAGCTGCCGCCCGCGGCGCGGCGCCCCCGCCGGCCCCGCCCGGCACACCGGGAATGGTCGCCGTGACCGCGCAGGTCCGTGGCGCGCGCGGCAAGCAGTTCGTCGACCTACAGAACGATGTGTGCACGAGCGACGTTGCGCTCGCGGCGCGCGAGAACTATCGCTCGGTCGAGCACCTGAAGCGCTACACGACCACCGGCATGGGAACCGACCAGGGCAAGACGAGCAACATCAACGCGCTGCTGCTCCTGGGCGCTTGTACCGCACAGGCGCCCGAGGCGCTGGGCACGACGCGCTATCGTCCCCCCTTCACACCGGTGACCCTGGGCGCCATCGCCGGTCGGCGCGTCGGGGCGCTTTACCGGCCGCTGAAGCGTCTGCCCGCGCACGCCTGGCATGCCGCGCACGGTGCGCTCTTTGAGACCTTCGGCGACTGGAGTCGCCCGTCGGCCTACCCGCATGCCGGGGAGAGCCTCGAGGCCGCCGCCCAGCGCGAGGCACGTGCCGTGCGCGAGCGCGTCGGGCTCTTCGATGGGTCTTCGCTCGGCAAGCTCGAGGTCTTCGGTGCCGACGCCGCGCGCTTCCTCGACCTGATGTACGTCGGGGTAATGTCAAACCTCGCCCCGGGCCAGGCGCGCTACGGACTGCTGCTGAACGAGAACGGCACGGTCGTGGACGATGGCATCGTGGCGCGCCTGGGCGCGCAGCGTTTCTGGGTCAACACCACCACCGCCGGCGTCGAGCGCACGGCCGCGGCCTTCGAGGAGTGGCTGCAGTGCGAGTACCTCGACTTCAAGGTGCTGGTGACGCCGGTGACCTCGCGCTGGGCGAACATCACCGTCGCAGGCCCCCGTGCCTGGCGCTGGCTTGAGGCCGCAGGCTGCGGGGCCGCGCTCGCGCCGGGGGAGTTCCGGCACATGAGCCTGCGCGACAGCGCGCTCGCGGGCGTGCCGCTGCGCGTGCTGCGCGCCAGCTTCAGCGGCGAACTTGGCTACGAGGTGAACCTGCCGGCCGAGCGCGCGACGTGGCTCCTCGAGCGGCTGTGGCAGTGCGCGGCCCACGTGCAGGCCTCGCTCTATGGCATCGAGGCGCTGCAGGTGCTGCGCGTGGAGAAGGGCTACCTGCACATCGGCACTGACACCGACGGTACCACCCTGCCGATGGATGTGGGCTTTGCGCGCGATCTGTCGCGCAAGAGCGCCGCGTTCGTCGGCCGCCGTTCGCTGCTGCGGCCGGCCGCGCGCGACCCACAGCGGCTGCAGCTGATCGGGCTCGTGCCCGTGGAGGATCGCACGGTGCTCCCGGTGGGCGGGCAGATCGCTCCGCAGTCGCCTCCGGCCCTGACCGAGGGACACGTCACCTCGAGCTACTTCAGTCCCGCGCTCAATCATCCGGTCGCACTGGCGATGCTCGCCGGCGGCCGCGAGCGGCTCGGGGAACTGGTGAGCGTGTACCACCTCGGGGTACGCCGTGCCGCGCGCGTGGTGGCGACGCCGTTCTTCGATCCGCGCGGCGAGCGCCTGCATGGCTGAGCTCACCGGTGCGCTCGAGATCGACGGGCTGCGCGTGGAGCGCGCGCGCGCGGTGCCGGCGGCGGCGCTGCGTTACTTCACGCGCGCGGGGGAATTTTCCGCAGCCCTGGGCGCTGCGGGGCTCACGCTGCCCGAGTGCGGACAGGCCGTGGGCGTGCAGGACCTGACCCTCGCCTGGCGCAGCCCGAGTGAGACCTTGTGCCTCGCCGCAACCGCGCAGCGGCTGGCGCAACTGCACGCGCTCCTGGGCGAGCATGCCGATGGCTGCCTGGTCGAGCTCACCGGGGCGCTGGACGTCGTGGCGCTCAGCGGCGCACGCATCGCAGAGCTCCTCGTGCGCCTGGGCAGTACGGCGGCGCTTCCGGGGAAGGGCGAGGCGCGGCGCAGCCGCATGGCCGACGTGCCGGTGCTGGCGATCGCGCTGGAGAGCGCTCGCGTGCAGCTCGTGCTCGATCGCGCCTATAGCGAGCACCTGCTGGGTTGGATCGACGCGACGCTTGCCGATCTGGCGTGAGCCATCGCCGCAGCCGCCGGCGACAGCCGCTGCGCCGTCGCGGGTTTGGTGGATAATCCGCTTCCCGTGTGCCTTCCAGAGTATCGCCGTGACAGGATTTTCTGCCCCGACACTTCGCATCCTGTGCTCACGCGCCGCCGTGGCGCTGCTCGCGTTCAGCCCGGCACTGCTGCACGGGCCGGCCGTCGCCGCGGCCCCGGACGCCGTGTCGGCGGCCATCGCAGCGTCGCTCCCGGAGGCGCAGAAGCTCCTGTCGAAATCCGCGGTCACGCATGGCGCCGCCGACGCGCTCACGCAGGTGTACGTAAGCGTGCAGGATGCGCCGCTCTGGAGCCGCCAGGGGGAGCCGACGGCCGCGGCACGGGCGCTGCTCGGGGAGCTGCGGGAGGCGGACGGCTTCGGGCTCAGGCCCGAGGAGTACGCAGGGGCCGCCCTGACGCACGATCTGGAGGCGCTGCCGGCGAACGGCGCGGTGCGCGCGCAGGCGCTGGGTCGCCTGGATGCACGCCTCTCGGCCGCGACCCTGCACTTCATTGCGGACCTGCACTTCGGGCGCGTGTCGCCCGCGGCCGCGGGCTTCAGGCTGCAGCAGCCGCCGGAGCCGTTTGACCTGGCGCAGGCGCTGCGCAGCATTGCGCAGGCCAGCGACGTCGACGGTGCCGTCACCGCGGTCGAGCCGGGTTTCTACCACTACAAGCTGCTGAAGGATGCGCTCGGCCTGTACCGCAAGATCGCGCAGCAGCATGCGCACGAGCTCGCGCCGCTGGCGCCGGTGAGGAACTCGGTG
This sequence comes from uncultured Pseudomonadota bacterium, assembly GCA_963806375.1. Classification (GTDB taxonomy): domain Bacteria; phylum Pseudomonadota; class Gammaproteobacteria; order Steroidobacterales; family Steroidobacteraceae; genus 13-2-20CM-66-19. Next base: position 495,301 of record CAWDXW010000001.1, on the reverse strand, counting down.
AAGCCCGGTGAACCGTACGCGGACGCCGCGGCGCTGCGCCGGCGCCTGGAACTGCTCGGAGATCTGCCGCCGGGAGGGCCCGCTGCCGCGGGCGCTATCCTCGATGCGGACCTGAGCGAGGGCGTAAAGAAGTTCCAGGGGCGCCATGGACTCAGCGCGGACGGCGTGCTCGGCAAGGGCACGCTCGCGGCGCTCAACGTCCCGCTCGCCCAGCGGATCCGGCAGATCAGTCTCACGCTCGAGCGCTGGCGCTGGCTGGTACCCTTCAAGTCGCCGCCGATCATCGTCAACATCCCGCAGTTTCAGCTGTTCGCGTTCCGCACCACCGAGGACCGGGTGGCGGACATCCTGCAGATGCACGTGATCGTCGGGCGCACCTTCGCGCACACGCAGACGCCGGTATTCGAGGGCGACATGCGCTATGTCGTGCTGCGCCCGTACTGGGACGTGCCCTACAGCATCACCCGCAAGGAGATGCTGCCGAAGATTCACGCCAACCCGGGCTACCTCGCGCGCCAGCACCTGGAGCTGGTGAACGGGCAGGGCGACAACTCACCGGTCGTGCCCCCCACGCCGCAGAACCTTGAGCTGCTCGCGGCCGGCAAGCTGCGGCTGCGCCAGGCGCCCGGTGAGGACAACGCGCTCGGGCTCGTGAAGTTCATGTTCCCGAACAGCTACAACGTCTACCTGCATTCGACACCGGCGCACCAGCTGTTCAAGGAATCCGTGCGCGCCTTCAGTCACGGCTGCATCCGTGTGGCCGACCCGCTGAGCCTGGCGACGCTGGTGCTCAAGGACGCGCCCGGGGACTGGACACGCGAGAAAATCCAAGCGGTGATGGACGGTACGGACACGTCGGTGCGCATCAATCTGACGCAGCCGATCAACGTGCTGATTCTCTACGCGACGGCGCTCGCCACCGAGGGCGGTCCGGTGCTGTTCTTCGAGGATCTGTACGGCTACGACCAGAAGCTCGAGCGGCAGCTGGGACTGGCGCCGGTGCGCTGAGCCGCCGGCGGAATTACCAGCGGCGCACGCGCCCGTTGTCGAGGTGCACGAAGTCGGACGCGGCGTAGTACCCCACGCCACCGCGGCTCATCCCGAGGGCGAGGTCGCGCAGGTGCGCCGTGGACACACCCGGCAGGCGCACGTCGATGGCACGCCCCTCCAGGTGCATGCTGTGCTCGGCCACCCCGTGCGAGCGGCCGCGCAGCATCGCGTTGGTCTGGGCCGAGCGGTAACCGCAGATCACCTCGAAGGGTTCGTCGCGGTTGGCCAGGGCACGCACGTCGGCGAGGATATCGAGCACGCCCGGGTCGATGGGGTACACGTCACCGGTGCGAAAGTCACGCAGCACCCGATTGATGCGCGACAGCTCCCCTGGCACGTACTCACCATCCTGAAAATAGATGCTCGAGAGCTGCTCGCCGGTGTGCGTGTGCACGAAGGACAGCGAGCGTGCCGCCCCGGAGCGGGCCCACAGGGTCGTGGCCGGCAGCAGCGTGACCGCAACCGCACCGGCACGGCGCAGGAACTGGCGCCGCGAGGCGGCCGGGGCGGACGGGGGCAGAAAGTAGCGTTGCACGTGTGAGCGTCGGGGTCGTGTCAGGCGGCGTGAATCATACTGAAAACGCACGGGAAAGGCCCATGTCGCCCGTCACAGACACGCGCTGATATGTTCAGTCGCGGCCCCGCCACCCTCATTTTGCCGGCCCCGGAGTGAGGGCGCGGGTCAGCGCCCGCTGCCACCCGGCCACCAGTTCCGTGCGCCGGGCGGGGCTCATCCGCGGTTCGAACGCCGCCTGCAGCGACCAGGTGCGCGCAATGGCGGTCAGATCGCTCCAAACCCCGGTCGCGAGGCCGGCCAGAAACGCCGCCCCGAGCGCCGTGGTCTCGAGTTCGGCGGGCCGCTCAACCCGCGCCTCGAGGATGTCGGCGAGAAACTGGCAGAACCAGTCGTTCGCCGCCATGCCGCCGTCGACGCGGATGGCCCGCGCGCGGGCCGCGCCGTCACGCTGCATGGCCTGCGTCAGATCGAGCGTCTGGTAGGCGATGGACTCGAGCGCCGCGCGCACCAGATGCGCCACGGTGGTGTCGAAGGTGAGGCCGCAGATCAGGCCGCGGGCGTTGGGGTCCCAGTGCGGCGCCCCGAGGCCTACGAACGCGGGCACCAGGTATACCCCGTGGCTCTCACCGACGCTCGCCGCCGCCGCAGCGGTCTCCCCGGCGCTGTGGATGACCTTCAGTCCGTCGCGCAGCCACTTGATCGCCGCGCCGGCGACGAAGATGGAGCCCTCCATGGCGTAGGTGATGCGCCCGCCGATACGGTAGGCCGCCGTCGTCAGCATGCGGTTCTCGGAAGTGACGGCGACGTCGCCGGTGTTGAGCAGCAGAAAGCAGCCGGTGCCATAGGTGGACTTGACCATCCCCGGGCTGAAGCACGCCTGGCCGAAGAGCGCGGCCTGCTGGTCGCCGGCGATCCCGGCGATCGGCAGCGCAGCTCCGAAGAGTGACGGCTCCGTGGTGCCGTAGATCTCGCTGCTGTCACGCACCTGGGGCAGGACCTCGCGGGGGACCCGCAACAGGCGCAGCAGCTCCTCGTCCCACGCCTGCGCGTGGATGTCATAGAGCAGCGTGCGCGAGGCGTTGGTGACGTCGGTCGCGTGCACGCGCCCGCCCGTCAGACGCCACAGCAGGAAACAGTCGATGGTGCCGAAGGCCAGCTCGCCGCGCTGCGCACGCGCACGCGCGCCGGGCACCTGGTCGAGAATCCACGCGACCTTGGTGCCGGAGAAGTAGGGGTCGAGGAGCAGGCCGGTCTTGCGGCGCACGTCAGGCTCGGCGCCCGCGGCCTTCAGCTGCGCGCACACCTCGGCGGTGCGGCGGTCCTGCCAGACGATCGCCCGGTGGATCGGCTTGCCGCTGGCGCGCTCCCACAGCACCACCGTCTCGCGCTGATTGGTGATGCCCACGGCCGCGATCTGCGCAGCCGCAACGCCGGCGCGTCCGAGCGCCTCGCGCACCACGGTGAGCGTGTCGCGCCAGATGTCCTCCGGGTCGTGCTCCACCCAGCCGGAGGCCGGGTAGTGCTGCGTGAACTCGCGCCGTGCGAGGGCGACCGTGTGCGCCTGCTCGTCAAACACGATCGCCCGCGTCGAAGTCGTGCCCTGATCGATCGCCAGGATGTGCCGCGGACTCACGGGGCGGTTCCGGTGGCCCGCTGCGGCAGGTAGGGACGGACGGCGAGCTGGTAGAGGCCGCCGCCGGCCGCCCCGCCGAGGAGCGGCCCGGCGATCGGGACCCACCAGTAATGCTGCGGTGCCGGAAATGCCTGTGCGCCCCAGCCGAAGAGGAAACAAAACACCCGCGGACCTAAGTCGCGCGCCGGGTTGATCGGCCACGCCTCGAGGTAGCCCGCGCAGGCGCCGATCGTGGCGACCAGCAGTCCGATCATGAGGGCGCCCGTGTTGGCCGCCGGTGCGAGGGTGTTGTACTGCTCGGTGATCGCGAACACCCCCAGCACGAGAAAGCCAGTGAGCACGATCTCATCGACGAAGGCATGCGCGGGCGTGATGCCCTCGCCCGGATGGGTGAAGAACACGCCCGCGGCACCCCCGTCGCCGGCGCGGCTCAGGTGATGCAGCACGTTGAAATGATCGATCACGGGCTGGAACAGCAGGTAGACCATCGCGGCACCGAGGAATGCGCCGAGGATCTGCGCGCCGGCGTAGGGCAGTATCTTGCGCCCCGGAAAGCCGCGGTACAGGGCAAGGGCGAGTGTGACGGCAGGATTGGCATGCGTGCCCGAGACGGCGCCGGTGACGTAGATCGCCAGCGTCACCGCCATTCCCCAGGCGATGCACACGCCCCAGTAGGCGTGCTGGTACGGACTCGGGTCATAGAGGACGTACATCGCCGCGACCGAGTCCCCGAGGGCCAGGATGATGAACGTGGCGAGGCATTCCGAGATGAGCTCACCGCGGCGCACGCGCGCGGAGTCGGAGGCGCCCGTGGACGCTTTTACGGCCGCAGCATCTTGTGTCATCGAGTCTCCCTGCAGGCACCCAGCCTCGCCGAGAAGACCGTGCCGATCAAGTGCGCGGGTGTGCGCGCTTGGACCCTATGGCCTTGCAAAACGGCGCACGCGCACGGCATGGGGTGCAGCGCTACTGCGCCGCGCGGTCGTGAAGAGACCTGAAGAGTGCGGCGGTTCGAAGCGATCCTGCCGGGTGCGCCCTCAGATGGCACCGGCGCTGCTGAGCGTCAGTGGCGCGGCGAGTAATGCCGCCACGCCCGACGCTGCGAAAGCCGCGCACACCTGGGTGCGAGCACCCTCCACGGGAGGGCACCTGCCTGGCACGGTGCACCCGGCGCCAGCGCGATGATGCATGGGCGCAACATGAGCCGAGGCAGTCCCCGCTGCGCACGCTTTCACGCCACACGGGCGCTGACCCGGAGCCCATGATGGTCCGTACACCCACGTCACCGATCCTTTTTTCAGATAAGGCTAGTCAATTTCTGTCTGTCGGCACTCTGAAAGGTGTGAAAAGCTGCGAATGGGGGTGGCGCACGTCACTTAGGCTCTGTAGGGTGACCGTCAGCGAAGCCAGCGGCTGTGTCATGCGCGGATGACGCGTTTATTCAAGCGCACATCGGGCGAGTGGTATAGAAGTTGTGTGGGGAGCCGCTCCAGCGGGCGAACCAGCGCTCGAGTGGGGAATTCACAACCAACCCTTTAGGGGACAACATGAAGCGTAATCCGAAGATTTCTGCAGCCGTAGCGGCCATTCTGAGCGCCCCGGCTTCGGCGATCGTCTTCGCCGCACCGGCCGATACGGCCACGGCCACCTCCGGTGACCAGCTGATGGAGGTGGTGGTCACCGCGCAGCGCCGCACGGAGAACCTGCAGGACGTGCCGATCACGATCCAGGCGTTCTCCGGGGATCAGCTGCAGCAGCTGAATGTCGTGAACTTCAATGACCTCTTGAAGTACACCCCGAACGTGACCTACAGCGGCAACGGTCCGGGCACGGGCAACATCTTCATGCGCGGATTGGGCAGTGCCGGCTCCGGCAACCAGTCGCAGTCGACGACGGCACCCTTCCCGAACGTCGCACTCTACCTCGATGACCAGTCGATGCAGTTCCCGGCACGTAACAACGACGTGTACCTGGTGGACATGGCGCGTGTCGAGGTGCTCGAGGGCCCGCAGGGCACGCTCTTCGGCGGCGGCGCCCAGGCCGGCGCGATCCGCTACATCACCAACAAGCCGAACCTGAATGCGACTTCAGGCGAGGCCACCGCCGGCTACGGCATCACCGCCGGCGGCAACCCGAACTCAAATCTGAACGCCGTACTCAACCTGCCGATCATCGACGGTGTGTTCGCCCTGCGCGGCGTCGTCTTCAACGAATCGCGCGGCGGCTATATCAGTAACGTGCCGAGCACGATCGGTTATGTGGCCGGAACGGCCCCGCACGACCTGGGCGGCAACCCGACGGCCAACAACGGCCCGGTGCAGGGAAGTGACCTCAACTCCGTGAGCACCAATGGCGCACGTCTTTCGGCGCTGTGGCAGATCAGTGACAACTGGGACATGCTGCTGCAGCAGAACTACCAGAACATGCAGGCGGATGGGTACTTCTACGCCTACCCGTACGACTCGAACGGCCTGCCGCTGCCACGCTATGAGATCACGGCCTTTCAGCCCGCGTACAACAAGGACAAATACGAAAGCACCGCCTGGACCTTTAACGGCAAGATCGCAGACGTGCTGAGCATGGTGTACACGGGCAGCTACATGGTCCGTAACATCGATGGGCAGCAGGACTATTCGAACTACATGCGCAGCCACGTCGGCTCGTACTACGCCTGCATCGGCACCGGCGCCGGCTACTTCAATCAGGGCAACTTCCCCAACCAGCTGACCGGTCACGCGCTGCAATGCTCGACGCCGGTCGGGAACTGGCGTGACCAGGTGCGCAACACGCACCAGAGCCACGAGCTGCGGTTTGCCACGACCCAGGACTGGCGCGTGCGCGGACTGGCGGGCTTCTACTGGGAGAAGTTCGTCATTGACGACAACATGAACTTCAACTACCTCGGGATTCCGCAGTGCGATCAGGCCAACCTCACGAAGGCCCTGAGCAGCACCAACTCGGACTGTCTGTCGGCAGTCGGGCCGGTCCCGGGAGCCTGGTCGAACGCCCCGGGGCTGCGTACCGATTCGAACACGGCATTCGGTGAAAATGCCCAGCGCGGCTACAAGCAGAAGGCCTTCTTCACCTCCATCGATGCGGACATCATCCCGAAGGTCCTCACCGCGACCGGCGGCATCCGCTTCTACCACTACGATGAGTTCGAAGAGGGCTCGGAGTACTACAGCGAGAGCACGAGCAACGTCGCCGGTCAGGGCCTGGTTGTGAATCATCTCAATGGCCAGTGCACGGCGGCCGGGCTGTGCGGCTTCCCGATGGCGCTGAGCAAGAGCGAGAGCGGGCATCGCTGGCGCGGCAATCTGACCTGGCACGTCACCAACGACATCATGAGCTACTACACCTACTCCGAAGGCTTCCGCCCGGGTGGCTTTAACCGCACGGCGACGACGCTGGATGGCAGCCAGGTGTTCCTCGCGAAGGAAGCGCCGTATCTGGCCAACGGGACGGAAAAGCAATACTACAAGCCGGCCGGATACAGCTCGGACCAGCTGATCAACCAGGAAGTGGGTATCAAGTCGGAGTGGCTGGACCATCGCCTCCTCTTCAACGTGTCCGGCTACGTCATGCACTGGAGCAACGTGCAGCTGTCGCTGTTCGACCCGGTGCACCTGGGCAATACCACCTTTGACGTGAATGGCCCGGAGTACAAGATCAAGGGCTTCGAGGTGCAGTTCGTGGCGCGACTGATGGAGGGACTGACCTGGGAAGGTTCGAGCTCGGTGAACAGCTCCGAGCAGGTCAATGGCCCCTGTCTGCCCAGCAACATCCCGGCATCCGTCACCGGCAATCCGACCCCGCTGGGGGCGTGCATCACGCAGGTCAAGGGTCTGCCCTACACCAATCCGTACGGCGTGAACGGTACGCGGCCGCCCTTCTCACCGCCGTGGATGTTCAATACCCGGTTCCGCTACGAATGGGTGTCCGGTGTATACAAGCCGTGGGCCTGGATCGGCGCGAGCCACATGGGACCGATGAGCAACGAGCCGGCGAGCTTCCCGAGCGGGCTTGATCCCGGGCAGAATCCGCCCACGACCACGTTGCTGCGTTACGAGATTCCCAGCTACACCACCTATGACGCGGGCATCGGTGTCGCCAAGGACAACTGGACCGCGGAGATCCAGGGCAGCAACATCACCAACGCCTACGGACCGACGAACATCTCCTCGGGACAGTTCATCGAGTCGCAGATACCGCTGCGTCCACGCATCATTACGTTCCAGTTTGGATTCAAGTTCTGAGCGTAGCGCTCGGGGCCGACCGCCTGCGGGTCGGCTGAGCTAATATGAAGGGCGGACCACCAGGTCCGCCCTTTTTTTAGCAGCCCATGAGTTCCGCGCCCGCCAGCACCACCCCAGCCGCCGCGACCGCCGCCGCACCCCCGCTGCGCGAACTGCTCCGGCAGCGCCGCTTTGCGGAGGTACTCACGGCCGTGACCCCCGTGCTGCGGGAGCACCCCACAGACCGCGAGGCACTGCTGTGCCAGGCCATCGCGCAGCGCTACCTGGGACAGATCCCCGCCGCGTTCTCGACCCTCGCCACGCTCGAGCAGCACCACCCGCGCTTCGGCCGCCTGTACGAGGAGCGCGGACGCTGCTTCGTCGAGCTGCGCCAGGCGCCGCAGGCCACCGAGGCGTTTTTGCAGGCCGTACATCTCAACCACGCGCTGCCCGGCAGCTGGGAAATGCTCGAGGGCCTCTATCGCATGCGGGGTGACGCAAAGAACGCCGCGCACCGCCGCAAGTCACGTGGCAACCCTGCGCAGCCTGCCGCCCGAGGTGGTACTGGCGACCGGGTTGTTCTTGGATGGTGACCTGGAGGCGGCCGAGGCGCTGGTGCGGGCCTTTCTGCTCAGGCACGGTAATCATATCGAGGCGATGCGCCTCCTGGCGCGCATCGGCATTGCGCACAAGGTGTATTTCGACGCCCAGGTGCTGCTGGCGGCCCTGCTCGAGAAGGCGCCTGACTACCGCATGGCGCGCCAGGAGTATGCGTTCGTGCTCGTGGAGCTGCATCGTTACCAGGAAGCACGCGAGCAACTGGATCAGCTGCTGCGTGATGAACCCGCGAGCGTCGCCCTGAGGACACTCTACGCGGCCGCGTGCGTGGGGCTCGGTGAGCACGCACGTGCGATCGGGCTTTATCGCGAACTGATCAGCGGCACAGCGCAGGATGCCGAGGCGTACCTGTCGATCGGGCATGCCGAGAAGACCCTCGGGCAGGCGCCGGCGGCGATCGCCGCCTACCACGAGGCGGCCGCGTGCCGCGGTGACTTCGGGGATGCCTACTGGAGTCTGGCGAATCTCAAGACCTACCGCTTCACGGACGCGGAGCTGACGCAGATGCACGCGGCCCTGGCGGCGCCGGCGACCGCGCTCGCCGATCGTTACCACCTGTGCTTCGCGCTCGGCAAGGCACTCGAGGATCGCGGTGAATACGCCGAAGCCTTCCGCCACTACCAGCTCGGCAATGAGCTCAAGCGCCCCGAGTGCCGTTATCGCGCGGAACTCATCGAGACCAACACCCAGCAGCAGATCCAGGTCTGCACGCGTGAGTTCTTCGGCGCCCGCAGCGGCTGGGGCAACCCGAGCGCGGATCCCATCTTCATCATCGGGCTGCCGCGCTCCGGCTCGACCCTCCTCGAGCAGATCCTGGCATCGCACTCGCAGGTCGAGGGCACCCAGGAGCTGCCGAACGTGCAGCAGATCGTCAGCCGCCTGCGTGGTTTCGGGCCTGAGACGGGCGAGCCGCGCTATCCGCGCATCCTCACGACCCTGAAGCTCGAGGACTTCGCCGGCCTCGGCCAGGAATATCTCGAGGGCACGCGCGTCTACCGCAGCGACAAGCCCCGCTTCATCGACAAGATGCCGAACAACTTCCGCCACCTCGGCCTCATCCACCTGATGCTGCCGAACGCGCGCATCATCGATGCGCGGCGCGAGCCGATGGCCTGTTGCTTCAGCAATTTCAAGCAGCTGTTCGCCAATGGCCAGGAATTCACCTACAGCATCGAGGACATCGCGCGCTACTACCGCACCTACCTCGAGCTCATGCGCCACTGGGATAGCGTGCTGCCGGGGCGGATCCTGCGTGTTTGTCACGAGGACGTCGTGGATGACCTCGAGGGCAGCGTGCGGCGCATGCTCGATTTCTGCGGGCTCGAGTTCGAGCCGCAATGCGTGGCGTTTCATGAGACCAAGCGCAGCGTGCGCACGGCGAGTTCCGAGCAGGTTCGCCAGGAGATCTTCCGGGGTGGGCTGGAGCAGTGGAAGCACTTCGAACCCTGGCTCGGGCCCCTGCGGGATGCGCTCGGCGATGCGCCCGCCCGGTACCGGGATTAGGCAGGAGATCTTCAGATGGCGGCGGGCCGCAACGAACCGTGCCCGTGCGGCAGCGGGCGAAAGTACAAGCACTGCTGTGGCCGCACGGCTGAGTCTGCGGCGGTCACTGGCAGCCTCGAGGCGGCCGACGTCGCCACTCTGGCCGGGCTCCTGGAGCGCGGGCGACTGCGCGAGGTGGAGGAGCGCGCGACCGGACTGCTGCGCGCGCAACCGGAGTCGGGCCCGCTGTGGAAGATCCTGAGCATCGCCCGACTGGGGCAGGGGAAGGACGCACTGGCGGCGCTGCGGCGCGCGGCCGAGCTGCTGCCCGAGGATCCTGAGGCCCACGGCAATCTCGGTGGCGCGCTCAACGCGTGCGGCGAGTGGGCGGCGGCGCTCGTGAGCCTGCGACACTCGCTCAGCCTGCAGCCGCGCAACCCGCAGGCGCTCAGCGCTGCCGGGGACGCGCAGCGCGGGCTCGGGCACCCGCAAGAGGCGGTCAGCCTCTACCAGTGGGCACTGCAGATTGAGCCGCAGCGCCGCGAGGCGCTGAATAACCTTGGCAGTGCGTACCTCGACCTGCTGCAGCCAGCGCAGGCTGCCGCCTGTTACCAGCGGGCACTCGCGCTCAAGCCCGATGACGCGGTGGTGTTGTGCAACTTCGGCAACGCGCTGCGACAGCTCGGCAAGCTCTCGGACGCCGAGACCTGCACCCGGCACGCGCTCACGCTTGCTCCCGAGATCGCCATGGCGCACAACAATCTCGGTCTGTGTCTGGCGGCCCAGGGACAGCTGGCCGGCGCGATCGCCAGCTACCGGGAGGCGCTGCGGCTCGACCCGCGCTACCTGGAGGCGCTCATTAACCTCGGCAACGCGCTGCGCGAGCAGGGCGAGCGCAGCGCGGCCCTCGCCGTCTACCAGCAGGCCGTGCAGCTGGAGCCGCGCCGTGCGGATGCGCACGGCAGCCTCGGCTACGCGCTGTTCGAGTCACGCCGGATCGCCGAGGCGATCGCCAGCTTCCAGAACGCGCTGTCCGCGCTGCCCGGCTACCTGCCCGCGCACCTGGGACTTGCGGCCGCGCAACGGGTGCAGGGACTGTTTGCCGAGGCGCAGGCGAGCTGTGAGGCGGCACTCGCGATCGCCCCGCAAAACCCCCGGGCGCTTCAGCTGCTCGGCGAACTGCATGCCGACCGCGGGGAGTTCGCGCAGGCCCAGGAGTTGTGGCAGCGCACGATCTCCCTGCATCCGCAATTCCCGACGGCTTACGCCAGCATCGCCGGGCACCGGCGCATGACGACACAGGATGGCGACTGGCTCAAGGGCGTGCAGGGCCTGCTGAGCCGGACGTTGCCGCTGAACGATGAGATGGACCTGCGTTACGCGCTCGGCAAGTACTTGGATGACACCGGCCGCTTCGAGGAAGCTTTCAGCCAGTATCGGCAGGCCAACGAGCTCAGCAAGCGTTATCGGAACGAGTACGACGGCGCAAAGCTCGCCGAGCGTGTCGGACGGATCATGCGCCTGTGCGATCCGGCCTTTTTCAGGCAGACCCGCGAGGTCGCCTCGGATTCCGAGCTGCCGGTGTTCATCATCGGCATGCCCCGCTCGGGGACCTCGCTCGCCGAGCAGATCCTCGCCTCGCACCCGGCGGTGCTCGGCGCCGGGGAGATCCGCTTCTGGGACAAGGCATTCCAGGAGCTCGAGGCGGCGGCGCTGGCACCGGCGCAACTCGCCGGCGCCCTGCCCGCGCTGGGGCGTGCGTACCTGGAACGACTTGGCGCACAGGCACGCGGGCAGCTGCGGATCATCGACAAGATGCCGGCGAATTTCCTCTACGCCGGACTCATCCATGCGGTCTTCCCGCGCGCGCGCATCATCCACATGCGCCGCCAGCCGCTGGACACCTGTCTGTCGATCTACTTCCAGAACTTCTTCAACGTCGGCGTCTACGCCAATGACCTGCAGAGTCTCGCCCACTACTACGGCGAGTACCTGCGCATCGGTGACTACTGGCGCAAGGTGTTGCCGGCGACTTCATTCCTCGAAGTCCCGTACGAGGCGCTGATCGAGGACCAGGAAGGCTGGAGCCGGCGCATGGTGGAATTCCTCGGCCTGCCGTGGGATGCGCGCTGCCTGGACTTTCACAACACCCAGCGGGTCGTGATCACGGCCAGCCGCTGGCAGGTGCGCCAGCGCCTGAACTCCGCCTCGATCGGGCGCTGGCGCAATTACGCCACGCACCTCGCGCCGCTTGCGCATCTGGCGCAGGCGCCATAACCCGCGGCCGCGCCGCGCGGCTCAGTCGCAACGCGTGGCGCGCAGCCGCGCCTCATCCGGCGCGTAGCCCATCCCGGGGCGCTCGCTGAGCGTGATCCAGCCGTTGGCATCGACCGCCAGCGGCTCCTCCATCAGGTAGTCGCGGCGCTCGAGGCTCCATTCGGGCGGGTCGAACGGGAACTCCAGAAACGGTGTGTCGGCCATCCCCGCGACGAGGTGCGCATTGGCCGTGACGCCCATGCCGTTGGTCCAGGTGTGCGGGGTGAAGAGGATCTGGTGCTCCTGCGCCGCCATGGCGATGCGCCTGAGCCCCGTGATGCCGCCGACCAGCGCCGCATCCGGCTGCAGGACGTCCACGCACTGCGCGCTGATGAGATCGCGCAATTCATGCAGCTGGCGGGTCATCTCGCCCGCGGCGATGCGCACGGTGGTCGCCGTGCGCAGTGCGCGCATGCCGGCGTAATCGGCGCGGTGCAGCGGTTCCTCCATCCAGTAGACCTGCAGTCGTTCGAGCTCGCGGGCCACCGCCAGCGCATCCTTGAGGTTCCACGCCGGCTCGGTATCCCAGGGCAGCCGCCACCCCTGGTTGCAGTCCACGAGCAGCTCGAGGCGGCCTCCGACGCGCGCGCGCACCGCCTCCAGCGCCCGGACGTCATCGCGCCAGTCCCCGCGGTGGAAGCGCAGCTTGAGCGCGGGGAAGCCCTGCGCGAGGAAGCGCTCCGCGGTGTCGGCCTGGGCGGAAGGGTCGCGCAGGGTGCCGGAGGAGGCGTAGGCACGCACCCGGTGCGAGAGCCCGCCGAGGAGCTTCCAGCAGGGGGCGCCGAGGATCTTGCCGGCCAGGTCCCACAGCGCAAGGTCGAGCGGCCAGCAGCGCCCGTAGTGAAAGTCGAGGTTGGCCAGCACGCGGTAGTGACGCTCGAGCGCCAGCGGATCCTGGCCGACAAAGAGCTCCTCGTGGCCCTCGAACCCGAGCATGCGATCGCCCGAGCCGACTCCCACCAGCCCGGTGTCGGTGCGCACCCGCACGACCGTGGCGTCGAAGTGCACGCGTGGCTTGCTGTCCCAGCTGGCATGGAAGGGTGGGTCCAGCGGCAGCCGGTGGTGACTGATCGCGACCGCGGCGATCTTGTGCTGGGAGGCGAGCGGCAGGGCGGTGGCGGGGCGGATGTTCATGCAGTGCACGTCGGAGGCAGTTGCCGCGAGCGTTCCACAGTCGCCAGGGACGTCACAGCCGAGAAATTCACTACCCGCATCGAAAAAAAGCATTGGAACGCCCCGACACCTTGGCGGGACGCTGCACTCTGGGCGAGTATGGCGCGCGCATTCCCCGGCTGAACGCTCTGGAACGAGGACCCCTGGCATGCAGAAGAAGTCGATCGACCGCCGTTGGCTGCCCCTGAATGCGCTGCGCGCGTTCGAGGGTGTGGCTAAGCACGGCAGCTTCACGGCGGCCGCCAATGCGCTGCTGATTTCCCAGAGCGCGCTGTCGCGGCACGTCATTGCCCTGGAGCGCCTCACCGGCGTGCAGCTCTTCGAGCGTCGTCCGCACGCGCTCACCCTCACCAAGGCCGGGCAGCACTTGCTGCCGGCCGTGGTGAAGTCATTCGACCGCCTGGAATACGCGCTCGATGACATTCGCAACGAAGGCGCCCCGGCGCAGCGCACGCTGCGCGTGCAGATGCCGCCGAGTTTCGCGGTGCAGCTCGCCGTGCCGATCCTGCGGGACTTCCGGCGCCTGAGCACGGAGGTCGACATCGACCTCGTGAGTCCCTATGGCGTCGGCCCGCCGCTCGGGGACGTCGATGTCGCGGTGGTGTATTCCAAGCCGACCGTCACGGACCTCGTCAGCGACCTGCTGTGGTCGGTGCGCCTGTCGCTGCTGTGCCATCCCAACGTGGCGGCCGCGAACCGCGGCAAGGACGTCGGCGCCTTCATCGAGGCGAACGAGATCGTGCACGTGCGCATCGTCGACCTGCCGCGCCACCACACCTGGTCGCAGTTCGTGCGCTCGCAGGCGCTCGGCGGGGTGAACATCGAGCGCGGGCTGGTGTTCGACACGGCGGTCCTGGCGGCCCAGTACGCGCGCGCCGGCCAGGGCATCGCGCTGCTGGATCCGAACCTGTTCGCCGATGAACTGCGCGAGGGGCGCCTGGTGAAGCCCTTCGAGGTCACCCTCGATGACGGCTTCGGTTACTACCTCACCACCCACCCGGAGGGCCTGGCGGATACGGCGATCGCGCTGTTTCGCTCCTGGCTGATCGAGCGCTTCGGCCGGCGCACGGTCGGCGGAGCTACGCCCGTGCAGCTGGCGGTAGCGAACGAGTAAGCGGAAAGGAACGGCAAGACGTGAAGAGCAGTGCGCGAGTGGTGGTGATCGGTGGCGGCGTGGTGGGCGTGAGCGTGCTCTACCACCTGACCAAGGCGGGCTGGAAGGACGTGCTGCTGATCGAGCGCGGCGAGCTCACCTGCGGCTCGACCTGGCATGCTGCCGGCGGCATGCACACCGTCAACGGGGATCCGAACGTCGCGAAGCTGCAGCAGTACACCATCAACCTGTACCAGGAGCTCGAGACGCTCACCGGCCAGTCCTGCGGCATGCATCTCACCGGCGGCGTCATGCTCGCCGGTACGCGGGCGCGACTGGACTGGCTGAAGATGACCAAGGCGCGCGGGCGCTATCTCGGAATGGAGCTGGAACTCGTCTCGGTGGACGAGGCCGCGCGCCTCTTCCCGCTGATGAACAAGAAGCACTTCGTCGGCGGGCTCTACGACCCGATCGAGGGCCATGTCGACCCCTGGGGGGTCACGCAGGCCTACGCCAAGGCGGCGCAGCTCGGCGGCGCCGAGGTCGTGCGCCACAACCGCGTGCTCGCGCTCGAGGCGCGGCGCGATGGCAGCTGGAACGTGCACACCGAGCAGGGCACCGTGCACGCCGAGCACGTGGTGAATGCCGGTGGGCTGTGGGCGCGCGAAGTCGGGCGCATGGTGGGGCTCGAGCTGCCGGTGCTCGCGATGGAGCACCAGTACCTGATCACCGAGGATCTGCCGCAGCTGAAGGGCCAGAAGGAGCAGATCCACTGCATCGATTTCGAGGGTGAGATCTACACGCGCCAGGAGCGCGGCGGCATGCTGCTCGGCACCTACGAGCGCGCCGGGGTGCCGTGGTCGGCGCGCGAGACGCCCTGGGACTTCGCCCAGAGCCTCCTGCCCAACGACCTCGAGCGCATCGCGCCCAGCCTCGAGGTCGGCTTCGAGCACTTCCCGGCTCTGGCCGAGGTTGGCATCCGCAAGGTCGTGAACGGCCCGTTCACCTTCGCGCCGGACGGCAATCCGCTCGTCGGCCCGATCCGCGGCTTGCGCAACTTCTGGGTGGCCTGTGGCGTCATGGCCGGCTTCAGCCAGGGTGGCGGCGTGGGTCTGGCGCTGTCGCAGTGGATGGTAAACGGCGATCCGGGGGCGGACGTGTGGGCGATGGACGTCGCGCGCTATGGCGACTGGGCAACGCTCGCCTATACCAACGCCAAGGTGCGCGAGAACTATTCACGCCGCTTCCGCATCCGCTTCCCGAACGAGGAGTTGCCGGCCGCGCGTCCGCTGCGCAGCACGCCGATCTACGAGCGGCTGCAGAGCGCGCACGCGTTGTTCGGCGATTACTGTGGTCTGGAGCATGCGCTCTGGTTTGCCCCGAGCGCCGCCGAGGCGCAGGAAGAGGTCACCTTCCACCGCTCGAGCGCACATCCGCACGTGGGCGCCGAATGTCATGCGGTCCGCAGCGCGGTGGGGCTCATCGAGATCTCCAACTATGGCAAGTTCGAGATCAGCGGAGCCGGCACCGAGGCGTGGCTGTCATACGTGATGGCGAACCACGTGCCGCAGCCCGGGCGCATTGCGCTCACGCCCATGCTCAACGAGCGCGGCAAGCTCATCGGGGACTTCACCGTCTGCCGCCTCGCGCCCGAGCGCGCGTTCCTCATCTGTACCTACGCGGCCGAGGTTTTCTACCGCCGCTGGTTTGAGCGTTACCCCCCGCCGGCCGGGGTGAGCGTGCGCCCGTGCGCCATGGAGTACGTGGGACTGTCGGTGGCGGGGCCCGGCTCACGGGCGCTGTTGCAGGGCCTGGTGCGCGAGGACCTCGCCAGCGCCGCCTTCCCCTTCCTCAGCTTCCGCCAGATGGACGTCGGCATGATCCCGGCGCTCGTCGGCCGCATCAGCTTCACCGGCGAGCTCGGCTACGAGATCTGGGTGACGAGCGAGTACCAGCGCGCCCTGTACGATGTGCTCCGGGGCGCCGGGGAAGCTCATGGTCTGAAGCTCTTCGGGGGCCGTGCGCTCAACACGCTGCGCATCGAGAAGAGTTTCGGCAGCTGGGCACGCGAGTACCGCCCCATCTATGGTCCCTACGAGGCGGGCCTCGGGCGTTTCGTGGATCTGCAGAAGGGCGACTTCGTGGGCCGCGCGGCGGCCCTCGAGGAGCGCGACAGCGGCGGCAGACTGCGGCTGGTCAGCTTCAGCGTCGATGCGGTGGATGCGGACGCCCAGGGCGATGAGCCGATCTGGCACGACGGCAGGGTCGTCGGCTGGGTGACCTCAGGCGCCTATGGCCACAGCGTGCAGCGCTCGCTCGCGCTCGGCTACATACCGGCGGAACTCGCCGGCGCTGACAGCGGCTTTGAGATCGAGATCATCGGCGCGCGGCGCGCGGCGCGGCCGGAGCGCGCGGCGCCGGTGGATCCCCAGGGCGTGCGCATGCGCGCGTAGGAGGGCCGCTAGGGCGCGAGGAAGAGCGCGAGCGCGCTGGCGGTGAGCGCCGGACGGATCTGGCCCTCGATCTCCATGGTGTTGTCGGTCGTGACCAGGTAGCGGTTGGCACCCCGGGACTCGACGCCGGCGAGCGTGATGCGGTTGCGCACCCGCGCGCCCGAGCGCACGGCGTTCATGAAGCGCACCTTCGCCAGCCCGTAGTTCACGACGGACTTGACGTGCACCAGCGGCACCAGGAGCTCAAAAGCCGTCGGCGCGATCAATGAGAGCGTGAGGAAGCCGTGCGCGATCGTGCTGCCAAAGGGACTCTCGCGCGCGGCGCGCTCCGGATCGACGTGAATCCACTGGTGGTCGCCGGTGCAGCGCGCGAATTCCTGGATTTTTTCCTGATCGAGTGTCACCCAGGAGGAGACACCCATTTCCTCCCCGACGTGCCGCGCCAGATCCGCCAGGGAAATTTTCTCGTGCGTCATCGCTGGACCTTGAACTCCGCCACCGGCGGTTGTCTTTAACAGGGCGTGGATCTTAGCAAGCCCCGCGCGGCTTCCGGGTGCGCTATATAAGGAGAGCGTACGACACCGGCCCGCGGGTGTGGCAGATACTTTACATTGTAGAATCAAATCACTAGTGGATGTTATTTGGGCATTTTCTGTCTGACCCTGCGGCCTGCCGTGCGTCGCCGGCTCGTGTGGTGGGGGTTGGCCGCAGGGCTGCTTGGTATCGCTGCAGGGCCGGCGGCTGCACAAACGGCCGATGACAGCACTGCCGGGGTCGATGCCGGCGCGCTTTACGGTCCCTATGCGATGACGCGCGAGGCCTCCGGCACGAGCTGGCAGCCCGACTCCACGCCCATGGACGGCCTGATGCGCATGCGCGGCGAGTGGCTGGGCATGGTCCATGGTTTTGCGGACCTGATCTACGACGACCAGGGGGGAGCGCGTGGGGACACGCAGAGCTATTCCACCGGCACGCTGATGGCGATGGCGCGCCGCGAGCTCAACGCCGGCGCATTCGGCCTGCGACTGATGGTCTCGAGCGATCCGACGATGGGCAAGGAGGGCTACCCGCTGATCTTCCAGACCGGCGAGACCGCCGATGGCAGGACCCCGCTGGTTGACCGTCAGCATCCGCACGATCTGCTGATGGAGGTGGCGGCTACCTACAGCCACGACCTCACTCATGACAGCTCGGTATTTCTCTACGTGGGCTTACCGGGGGAACCGGCGCTGGGACCGACCGCGTTCATGCACCGCCTCTCGGGGATGGATGACCCGGAGGCGCCGCTGGCGCACCACTGGCTCGATTCGACGCACGTCTCCTGGGGCGTCGCGACGGCGGGTTACACCTGGCAGGTCGTGAAGCTCGAGGCCTCCGCGTTCAACGGGCGCGAGCCGGATCAGTTTCACTACAACATCCAGACGGGATCACTGGATTCGTACGCGCTGCGGGCCACGCTCAATCCAACCCCGGACCTGTCCATGCAGGGCAGCTTCGGACGCCTGATCAGTCCGGAGCAGCTCGAGCCGGGCATCGATATCCGGCGCAGCACCGTATCGGTGACTTACAACGCGCCGCTCGCGTCCTGGTGGCAGACGACCGCCGCCTTCGGCCACAACAGCCCCACGGTCGGTTCCGCCAGCAATGGCTGGCTGCTCGAGTCGGCCGCGAAGCTCGCCGCCGCGCACACGCTTTTCGGCCGCTATGAGCGGGTCGGCAAGGACGAGCTCTTCCAGCCCGGCCAGCCGCTCTACGGCCCAACGTTCACGATCGAGAAACTCTCCCTGGGCTACATCTACGACTTCCTGCACATCGACGGGCTGAGCCTGGGGCTCGGCGGACTCGTGAGCACCTACAGCTATCCGGCGGCATTGAACAGCGCCTATGGCTCGCGACCCACGTCCTTCATGGTCTTCATGCGCGCACGGTTGTAGCATCCGCCCCCATGTCTGCACCTTACATGACCCGACGCGGCGTGCTGGCGGCCGGCTTAGCCGGCGCCGCCCTGTTGCCCTGGGCGTCCACGCCGGCGGCGACCGCCCCGGCGGCGGCCGCGGGCACGTTCCGCATCGGCGGGGATCTGGTGGTGAATCGCATGGGCTTCGGCGCGATGCGCGTCACCGGGCCCGGCATCTGGGGCGAACCGCAGGATGCGGCCGAGGCGCGTCGCGTGCTGCGGCGTGCGCTCGAGCTCGGAATCAACTTCATCGATACCGCCGATGCCTATGGACCGGACGTGAGCGAGCGGCTGATCGCCGAGGCGCTGTACCCGTATCCGCGTGGTCTGGTCATTGCGACCAAGGGCGGCCTGCTGCGGCCGTCCGCGCCCCAGTGGGTGCCGGACGGGCGGCCCGAGCACCTGCGCGCGGCCTGCGAGGGGAGCCTGAAGCGCCTGAAGCTGCAGCGCATCGATCTGTACCAGTTTCACCATATCGACCCGAAGGTGCCGCTGGAGGACTCGCTCGGGGAACTCGCGCGCCTGCGCACCGAGGGCAAGATCCGGCACGTGGGCGTCTCCAACTTCACGGTGGAGGAACTCGCCCGCGGCAAGCGCGTGGTGCCCATCGTGTCAGTCCAGAATCGCTACAACGTGGGCGACCGCACTTCCGAGGACGTGCTGGCCGTGTGCGTGCGCGAGCAGCTCGCGTTCATTCCCTGGGCACCGCTTGGCAGCGGCTCCGCGGACCGGCTCGAGAAGAGTGCGAGCGGCAAGGAACTCGAGACCGTCGCCGCGGCGCGCAACGTGAGCGTGCTGCAGCTGGCGATCGCGTGGTTACTGGCCAAGTCGCCCGTGATGCTGCCGATCCCCGGCACCTCCTCGGTCGAGCACCTGCAGCAGGACGTGGACGCGGCGAGCCTGCGCCTGACGCCGGCGGAGATGGGCGCGATCGGCTGACGCTGCCTGCGGTTGCGCGCCGCCGCGTGCCTCAGGGCACGACGTGCGAGCTGCCGACGTCCTTCCACTCGTAGCGCGGCACCTGGATCCACTTGCCGTCCTTCAGTTCCGGCACCTTGTGGACCTTCGCCTGTTCGACGGTCATGGTGCCGTCCTTGTCGTTGACCCAGAAATCGACGTCGTAGATCTGGTCCGTGGTACCGACGACGCGAAAATCCGTGCAGGCGAAGTAGTGGCCGTTCTCGTCGAGCTGGCGGATCGGCTGGTGCGTGTCGATGAACTGCAGGTCGAGCACCTTGCCGGTCTTCTCGTCCTTCAGCTTGTAGACGCCGCCGTTCTTGGCCTGCGCCGACAATGCACCCTGTTCCACCGCCGACATGACTTCCCAGCCGCGCTTGGCGGCCATGTGTCCCGGGTGCTCAGAAGCCGGGATCCACCACCAGGGAATGGGGCTGCGCGCGACGAGCGTCCAGGCGCCCTCGGCCTGCACCGGCTCCTTGTAGATGCGCACCTCCTGGACCTTGAGCACGCCCTGCGCCGGGGCGACCCAGAAGTCGATCAGGTAACGCTTCTGCGCCTGCGCCTGGTCGTGAAACTTCACGTCCGGGAAAAACCCGTAGCCATCGATGGTGCGCGTGAAATCGATGCCGTCGAACACC
This sequence comes from uncultured Pseudomonadota bacterium, assembly GCA_963806375.1. Classification (GTDB taxonomy): domain Bacteria; phylum Pseudomonadota; class Gammaproteobacteria; order Steroidobacterales; family Steroidobacteraceae; genus 13-2-20CM-66-19. The sequence continues at coordinate 475,176 of CAWDXW010000001.1, read as the reverse complement.
AGCTTCAGCGACGCGCCGTTCAGCGGATCCTCCAGCGGGAAGGCGCCGTTGTTGGCCTTGGCCTTAGTCTCGATCATCTCCTTCACCAGCGCTTCGGCATCGCTGCTGGTGAAGTTCTGCATGGCCTTCTCGGTGGACTCGGTGCTGCTGGCCGCATAGAAGTCGCGGGCCTTCTGCAGGTTGGCCGTCGGGTCCTTAAGGAACGAGGCCTTGGCCGCGGCGTTGCTGAAGCAGTACGTCTTGCCGTCCTTGTCCTTCCAGCTGATGTTGCAGCTGGTGGGCACGTGCTGGCCCTCCGCCAGACCTTCCGTGCACTGGCCGCCAAACTGTGCCTGCTCGGGGGTCGCCGGCGCATCGGCCGCCTGCGCAGACGCGAGCGCAAGCGCCAGCAGCGCTGCGAGCCGCAGCGCGGGGATCAGGAGCGTCACCGCTCCGCTACTTAGCCTGCCGTTCATACGCCGTGCCTCTTGCTGCTATGGCGCGCGCGGCGCCGCGAGGTTTGATCCTACTCCTTCGGCGCCGAGCGTGTCCCGAGGCACACCGCGCGCGGAACGCGGCGCCGGGCGGGCGCTCCTGCGGCCGTGAAGAGCGCCCGCCCGAGTCCTTCCCAGGCGCTCAGCTCAGCCGCGCGGCGCCGCCGCAGCTACCAGGGCCGCGAGGCGGGCGTTGTGCACCTGCTGCACGGCGTGCGAGACGGCGGCGCGCTCACAGCTGTCGCTCTGTGCCAGCGCCGTCAGGTCGCGGATGTCACCGACGGCGCACACTTTGTGCGCGGCATGCGTGATGCGCTCGTAGAGCGCCTGGGAGCCGGCGTCGGTGGCAAGGTCGAGGTCCCGGTAGCTGACGCGGACCGCGCTCGCATCGCTCGGCGCGGCCGTGGTGCTGCGGTCCGTGCACGCCGGTCCGGCACCGGCGGCGGACGCAGCGGCGCTCAGGACACAGGCGAGCAGGCTCTGCGCCAGGCGCGCGCGCTTGAGGGGCAGGGATGCTGGGGTGCTGTACATGAGAGTCTCTCCTGAATGTTGGCTGGATCGCAGATCAGCCGGCTGTGGGTGGCGCGATCTATGAGACGCCCGCGGCGGCTGCGCGCGAACCCCCCGCGGCGCGTGTCGATCCCTGCCACTGACGCATTCGTACCGCAGCGGTGAGGGCGCGGGCGCGGGCGCGTTGCGATCGGCGCAACCCCCGCGAGCGCGGTAAATGCAGCGTTTCATGGCAGTGCCACGGACTCGTCCCTGCCGCTGACGCGCTCGTCCCCGGCAACGCCCGGCCGGGCCTCGGGGAACGCAGAACGATGTACGCTAGTGTCCTGAAGGGCCACATTTGGCCTGGCCGCTCAAGGGCACGAACGCCGCATGAACGCCTTACCTCGCGAGCCCCTGGCGCCGGTGCTGTCCGGGGCCGGTACGCTGCGCGCGCCGGAAGCGCACGCGGCGGCGCGGGCCGCGTTTCGGCCGTTCCTGTGGCTGCTGACGGCATTCTGGGTGTACGTGGCGCTCTCCAACATCATGTACGCCAACAGCATGCAGGCAAGCCTGACCTCGATGAAGGTGCAGCACATCTTCGCGCCCGCCGATGCGCGCCTGCTGCAGCACCTGATGCTGTATCCGCTGTTCCTCTTCTGCATGTGGCGCTCGCTGCGCACCGGCTGGCAGCCGCCGTGGCGGGCGCTGCCGCTGCAACTGGCGCTGGCCCTGTTGTTCGTCGTGCCGGCTTCGCCCGTGCTGATGCTGGGGGAAGTGCTCACCAGCCAGTGGTACGGCATGGACGCGCACGAGATGGGCAAGGGCTGGCCCACCTGGCAGGAATTCCTGGCCGGCCCGGAGCTGCCCACGTGGATCGCGAGTGCCACCACCTTTCTGGTCACGTACTGCTTCGGCCTCGCGCTCATGATGGGCTTCGCCTTCTACCAGCGCTTACGGGATGCACAGCTGCGCGCGGCAGCCCTGGAGCGCGCGCTCACCAGCGCACACCTGCAGGCCCTGCGCATGCAGCTCTCCCCGCACACCCTGTTCAACCTGCTGCACACCATCCGCGGACAGATCAGCTGGGATCCGCCGGCGGCGCAGACCATGGTGGTGCAGCTCGGGGACCTGTTGCGCCGGCTGCTGAGCGCCGGCGAGCGGGAATTTTCCCGCCTGGCCGACGAGCTGCAGTTCGTGACCCTGTACCTGGAGTTGCAGCAGAAGCGCTTCGCCGACCGCCTCAGCGTCTCGGTGCCGCGCGGCGGGCTGCCGCGCGCCTGGGTACCGAGCCTCATCCTGCAGCCGCTGGTAGAGAATGCCGTCGTGCACGGCCTGGCCGGGCACGACGGCCCGGTGGAGATCCACGTCGAGGTTGCCGTGCTCGGGGAGACCCTCGTGCTGCGCGTGGTGAACACCATTGCCCCGGACAAGGCGCAAGGCCGCATTGGCATCGGCCTCGCCAACGTGCGCGAGCGGCTCGAGGTGCAATTCGGCGAGCGCGTCAGCTTCAGCGCCGCCGCCACGGCGGACGCCCGGTGGGTCGCCGAGATCCGCATGCCGCTGCTGCGCGACGGGCCCGACGGCACGCGGCCGGCGGGCGCTGCCGAACCATGATGGACGTCATCATCGTCGATGACGAGCCGGCCGCGCGCCGCGCGGTGCGCGAGTGCTGCGAGCGCGAGGCGGACCTGCGCGTCGTGGGCGAGTACGGCGATGCCCGCGCCGCCCTCGAGGCCATCCGCCAGCAGCCCCCGCAGGTGCTGTTTCTGGACATCCAGATGGACTCGATGACCGGCATGGAACTGGCGCGGGCGCTGGACCCGGTGACGCTGCCACTGATCGTGTTCGTGACCGCGTACGATCACTACGCACTCGAGGCCTTCGAGGTGAGCGCGGTCGACTACCTGCTCAAGCCCTTCGATGACGCGCGCTTTCAGGCGACCGTGGCGCGCGTGCGTCGTCGGCAGGGTGCCGAAGCCGGCTTCGACCGCCAGGGGGCGCTCGCGACGCTGCTGGAGCAGCTGGAGAGCCGCGCGCGGCTGCGCGCCGAGGCGCAGCCCCGCGTCCTCGCCGAATCCGGCAGCCGCATGCACATGCTCGATGTCGCGCAGGTGGAGGTGGTGGAATCCGACCGCAACTACGTGCGCCTCATCATCGGCCGCGACAGTTTCCACGCCCGCAGCACGCTGGCGCAGGCGGAGAGGTCCTTCCAGCAGCAGCCGATGCTGCGCATCAGCCGCTCGTGCCTGGTGAACATGAAGCACGTGAAGGAGGTGAGCCGCACGCCGCGCGGGGATTTCATCCTCGTGACCAGCGGCGGCACCACCGTCACCAGCAGCGAAGGCTACCGCGAGCCGGTGCGGCAGTACTTCGAGCGCCTAAAGCTCGCCCCGGCCTGAGCCGACAGGGTAAAGTCCCGCGGTGGCAGAATCCGCGGGACACGCAGCGGCACGCGCGCCCTCGCGCCGCGCCGCCTACTGGGCGCTCGGCCTGCTCACCGCGATCAATCTGCTGAACTATCTTGATCGCTACGTCATCGCGCCACTCGGCACGGACCTCAAGCGCGACATGGCGCTCTCGGACACCCAGCTCGGCTGGCTGATCCCGGCCTTCATCCTCGTGTACATGGCGGCTGCGCCCCTGTTCGGTGTCTGGGGCGACCGCGGCTCGCGCACGCGCCCGATCGCGCTGGGCATCGGCATCTGGAGCGTGGCCACGGTGCTCTCGGGCGTGGCGCACGGCTATCCGCACCTCCTGGCGGCGCGCGCGCTGGTCGGCATCGGCGAGGCGGCGATCGTTGCCATCGCGCCAGCGCTTCTCGGGGACCTGTTCGCACCGCGACTGCGGGCGCGCGTGTTCGCCCTGTTCAACATGGCGATTCCGGTCGGCGCCGCGCTCGGCTACGTGGTGGGCGGCCAGGTGGGCCAGCATTTCGGCTGGCGCGCGGCGTTCTTTGTCGCGGGCGTGCCGGGCGCGGCGCTGGCGCTCGCCTCGCTGTGGCTGCCCGATCCGCCGCGGGGCATCCAGGACGGGCAGCTCAGGGCGCCCGTGGCAGCGGTCGGGTCGGTGGCCATCTACCGCGAGCTGCTGCGGCGCGGGCCTTACATGGTGCTCGTGCTCGGTTACGCGGCGTACACCTTCGCGCTCGGCGGACTCGCCTACTGGATGCCGATATTCCTCGAGCGCGTGCGTCAGGTCCCCAAGGACAGCGCCGCCACCGACTTCGGCCTGATCGTGCTCGGCACCGGGGTCGTCGGCACGATGGCCGGGGGCTGGCTTGCCGATTACCTGCGCCGCTACTCCGCCCAGGCGTACCTGTGGTTCTCCGGCTTCGTCACGCTCCTGGCCGCACCAGTGGCGGTGCTGGCGCTCGGGGCCGCCGCGCGCAGCGTGTACTTCCCGGCGATCGTGGTGGCGGAGCTGCTGCTGTTCATGTCGACCGGGCCGGTGAACGCCGCGCTGGTGAATGTCGTCTCACCGCTCGAGCGCGCCTCCGCCGCGGCGCTGACCATGGTCGTGATCCACCTGCTGGGCGATGTCCCGTCGCCGATCCTGATCGGCACCATCTCCGATCATCTGGCGCAGCGGCTGGGTGATGCCGCCGCGCTCGGCCACGCGGTGCTGATCGTGCCGGCCGCGATCGGCCTCGCCGGCCTCATCTGGCTGGCCGCGGCCCGCTTGGGTGCGCGGGTCGCCCCGGCGCGCGCGTGAGGCGGGTGCGCGCGGCGCCGCGCGCACCCGCGGCGGACTCCCCGGCACAGCGTCCCCTGCAGGCACTCGCGCGCGCGCAGCTCGAGGTGCGCCTGGCGGCTGCGCTCGTGGCGCACGACGGCCTGGCGGGGGCGCACTGCATCCACGAACTGTGGATGCGCGGTGAGTTCGCGGCCAACATCGAGCGCTGGCTGGAGGCCCTGTGGGCGGCCGCCGCCGCCTCGGTGCCGGAGTGGCTGCCGATGCGCTACATCGATTGGCTGCCGACCGCGTACGCGGTGACGGCGCAGTTCCGCCCCCGGCGGCGCGGCCGCTCGAACCTGTACCTGGTGCTGCTGGATTTTGCCGACCGCCGCCGCGGGCCGTTCGGGGTGTACGTGGGCATGAGCCATTACCGCCCGGCCGAGCGCTTCGACCAGCACAAAGCCGGCATCCGCGCCGCCGGCTGCGTGTTGCAGCGCGGTCTGGAGGTGCTGACCGGCCCGACTTTGCACCTGCAGCAAGTCGCGCGCGCCGAGGCCGTGCAGCTCGAGGCGGCACTGGCGCGCGCGCTCGGGGACGCGGGCCTGCTGGTGGAAGGTGGCCACTGAGGCGCAGCCGCGCTGACAGGGACGCCGCGCCTTTCGGGTTAGACTGCGCCGCAATGCGTCGCCGGGCGCGGGTAGTGACTATGTCAGCTGAGCGGAACTCGTTGCGGGCGCGGGCCGTGATGGCCTGTGTGCTCCTGGCCCTGCCAGCGAGCGCGGCCGTGGCGGCCGACGCGCCCGCGCCGCTGACACTGGATCCTGGCGCCCGCGTGGGCGTGGTGAGCGTGCTCGATGCCGAGGTGACCCACTACCACAGCGCGCCGCGCGTGCAGGACAGCTTCCTCAAGACACAAGCCGTCCCCTGGTCGGTGAGCGCCATGCTGCTCGAAGCGGTGCGCGAGCCGCTCACGCGGCTCGGGCTTACGCCCGTGCCGCTGCCCCCCGGGGACGCCCTCAGCCGCGCGCGCGAGGCCTGTTTCCTCGATGCCAACCTGCAGAAGGGGCTGGCCAAGGACTGTGTCGCGGCGTACGCGCGCCTCGCCGCCGCTGAGCACCTCGCGGCGCTCATCGTGCTCGGACCCGGCCTGAACGATTCCAACCATGCGCAGGGCACGCGGCGCCGGCAGCTGCCCGATTATCTGCGCGGCTGGTGCGTGGTCTCCGGGACCGGCGAGGGGGGCGCCGCGCCGCTGCTGCTCAATCTCACCGAGCTCCTCTTGATCAGCGTGACACCCAGGGGTCCGCAGCTGGACGCACGCGCCTGGGGCGGGACGTTCACCCAGAACTGGACCGGCTACGTCGCCGCCGCCGACCCGCAGGCGCTGCAAGCGCCGCAGCTGGAGCAGCTGCAGCCACTGTTCGCGGCACTCTTGCGGCAGCAGACGCAGGGGCTGCTGTTCGGGCGCATCGCCCCGGTGCGCTAAGAGGGCTGCCTGAGCCCCCAGGCGCACAGGATCACCGCGGCGATGCCGAGTGTGAAGTAGAGCGCGGCGAAGAGCTGCTCCCGGCGCACGAGCTGCGCGGCACTCAGGGGCGCGATCAGGAAGGGTTCCCCGTTCGCCGGCTGCGCGATGACGCTCACGCGCGCCACGTCCGCCGACAGCACCTGCGCCTGGGCCTCGCGGGCGGCGGCGCTGCGCACCGCCTCCCATTCCTGGGCGTCGATGCGCCCGTCGTGGTTCACGTCAAAGCGCGCCAGCAGCGCCGCCTGGTCCTGCTTCCACAGGCGCAGCTTCTCCTGCGTTACGCGGTTGACGTCACCCACCTCCGAGTGCGAGCGCAACTCCCCGACCACGGAGAGGCGCGCGCCGATGTCCAGCAGCCGCTCGGTATAGCGCCAGCGCCCCAGACGCAGCGGCGGGGCAACCAGGGGCGGCGGCCCGCCGGGGATGGCGTCCTCTCCGTACCACACGCTGTGGGTGGTCGGCGTGATCTCCGCGCCCACCGGCCCCACGAGGCAACGCGCCTCGTCCTCATCGATGAGCATGAACAGCTCGACGCTGGTGGCCCGCTCCTGCGTATGCCAGTCGCTCTTGCCCGCCCGCTCGCTCTCATCGCAGTCGATCTCGTACGACCACCACACGCACGGACGGCCGCTGAGGGGTGCGCGCGTCGGCTCCAGGTGCGCCGGTGCGGCACGGCCGCGCACCTTGAGGTAGCCTTGCGCGGCGGAGCGGATCCGCATCGCGGTGGTGTCGGCCAGCAGCCGGTCGCGGTGCAGCCGGCGCAGCGTGCCGAAGAGGGCGAGGAGGGCGCCGCCGGCACCCACCGTGACGCTGAGAGCCTGCATGGCGGCTGAGGGAGTGTGGTCCGCGGCCGGCGAAGCTCAGCCCGAGAAGGCCGCCTTGAGATCCACGTCCGACTTGGTCTCGCTCTGGATGTGCAGCAGCTGCGCCTCCGGAAAGTCTCCGAGGCGGGCGAGCAGCAGGTCCGGGAAGGCGGCGACGCGCACGTTGTTGGTGTTGACGGCGTCGTTGTAGACCTCGCGACGGTCGGCGATTGCGGTCTCGAGCCCGCTGATGCGCTGCTGCAGGTGGCGGAACGGCTCGCTCGCCTTGAGCTCCGGGTAATTCTCGGCCACCGCAAACAGGCCGCTGAGGCCACTGCGCAGGTCGCGCTCCGCGTTGGCGAGTGCCGGCACGTTGCCGGCGACGCGCGCGGCGTTGACCGTGGCGCGCGCCTGCATCACGCGCTCGAGCGTGCTGCTCTCGTACTGCATGTACTGCTTGCATACCTCGACGAGCTTGGGCAGCTCATCGTGGCGCTGCGCCAGCACGACGTCGATGTTGGACCAGGCGAGTTTGACCGCGGCGCGCACGCGCACCAGGCCGTTGTAGATGCCGATGAGGTACCCCACCAGCGCGACCATCAGGAACAGCAGGATCAACGCCGACAACATGTGCTCGCCCTCGCGTTTCCACGGCATCTGCAGCGGTCCCTAGCATACCTTGCGGCAGGCGTCGGACCCGCCCCGGGGGTGGGATTCAGCGACGCGGATCACGTCTTACTGACGTGACTCAGTCGACACCGGCATCCGCCAGGTGCAGCGTGAGATCGATGCCGGCCAGCTCATAGCCCCTGCGGAAGTCGCGGATATGGCGGCTCATCCAGGTCTGCGCCGCCGCCTCGTCCTGGCGGGCGAGCGTCTCGAGCAGGTGCCGCTGGGCGGTGAGGATGCGGGTGCGCGCCTGGGGCACCTTGTCGATCATGACGCGCAGCGAGGGCTCCAGCAGCAGCAGCAGCGGCTCCTGCGCCAGGCGCAGCACCGGGTTATGGGTCGCCGTGCCGATGCAGCGCAGGACTTGTGCGGTGCGCTGCACCGCCTGCGCGGTGTCGGCGGCGGCGGCCAGGGCACTGGCGGCCGCACCGATCTGCTCCAGATCCGTGCGGGTGCGCGCGCGCGCGGCGGCGGCGGCGAGCGGCGGCTCGAGGATCATGAGCGCCTCCCACACGTCGCGCGCGCTGACATCGTGCAGCAGCAGGGCATCGCTCACCCCGGCCGCCACGCTCGCCTGGTGCGGGCGGCTCACCGACATGAGCTTCGAGCCCGGGCGGCGCTCGAGCAGCCCGCGGCTCTCCAGCTCGCGCAGGGCCTCGCGCACGGTCGAGCGGTTGACGCCGAACTGGCGGGCGAGTTCGGTTTCGGCGGGCAGCCGTGCTCCCTCGGGCAGCTCGCGGCTGCGGATGCGCGCGCCGATGGCTGCCGCCACCTTGCGGTAGGCGGGTTCCATCTGGATCTGCGCGAACTCGGTGCTCATGAGGCCGCCTCGAACAGCTCCCGTCCGATGAGCATGCGGCGGATCTCCTGGGTGCCGGCGCCGATCTCGTAGAGCTTGGCATCGCGCAGCAGCCGCCCGGCCGGGTAGTCGTTGATGTAGCCGTTGCCGCCCAGGGCCTGGATGGCCTCGAGCGCCGCCTGAGTGGCGCGCTCGGCGGCAAAAAGGATGCAGGCCGCGGCGTCGCGGCGTACGGCGGTGCGCGCATCGCACGCCCGCGCCACCGTATAGACGTAGGCGCGCGCCGCATTGAGCGAGGCGTACAGATCGGCGAGCTTCCCCTGCATGAGCTCGAAGGTGCCGACCGGCTGGCCGAACTGCCTGCGCTCCTGCACGTACGGGAGCACCACGTCCAGCGCGGCCGCCATGAGCCCGAGGGGACCGCCGGCGAGCACCACGCGTTCGTAGTCCAGGCCGCTCATGAGCACGCGTGCCCCGCCGTTCTGCACCCCGAGCAGGTTCGCGGCCGGCACGAAGCACTCCTCGAACACCAGCTCACAGGTGCCCGAGCCGCGCATGCCGAGCTTGTCGAGCTTCTGCGCGGTCGTGAACCCCGGCGTGCCGCGCTCGACGATGAAGGTGCTGATGCCACGCGCGCCGGCGGCGGCGTCGGTCTTGCCGTAGATGAGGAAGACGTCCGCGTCCGGACCGTTGGTGATCCACATCTTGCGCCCGCTGAGGAGGTAACCGCCGTCGCGCGTCTGGGCGCGCAGCTGCATCGAGATCACGTCCGAGCCGGAGCCCGGCTCCGACATGGCGAGCGCGCCGACGTGCTCGCCGCTGACCAGCCGCGGCAGGTAGCGGGCGCACTGCGCCTCGCTCCCGTTCAGGCGCAGCTGGTTGATGCACAGGTTCGAATGCGCGCCGTAGGACAGTCCGACCGCCCCCGAGGCGCGCGAGATTTCCTCCATGACGATGACGTGCACCAGGTAGCCGAGACCTGCCCCCCCGTAAGCCTCCGGCACGGTGATGCCGAGCAGGCCCTGGGCCCCGAGCTTGGGCCACAGGTCACGCGGGAACTCGTTGCTGCGATCGATCTGCGCGGCGCGCGGGGCGATCTCCTGGGCTGCGAAGCGGCGCACCTCGCGGCGGATTTCCTCGACCTCGGGACCTAAGCCAAAGTCACTGTCTGTGCACGCCAGGGGGGTCATGACTTGCCATCCGTAAAGCCCAGATCGTATGATTGTCGGACAAACCGGCAATAGTGGCAAGTCCCATGCCCCGCATCGTTTCCCGGGTCGACGTGCATTCCAGCGAGTTCCGCGCCAACGCCGCTGCCATGCAGGCGCTCGTGGCCGAGCTCAACGCCGAGGTGGGCCGGGTGGCGCGCGGCGGCTCGAGCGCGGCCACCCAGAAGCACCGCGCGGCCGGCAAGCTGACCGCCCGCGAGCGCATCCGGGTGCTGCTCGACACCGGTAGTCCCTTCCTCGAGTTCTCGCAGCTCGCCGCGCACGGGCTGTACGGCGGCGACATTGCCTGCGCCGGGATCATCACCGGCATCGGCCGGGTTTCCGGACGCGAGTGTGTCATCGTCGCCAATGACCCGACCGTGAAGGGCGGCACCTACTACCCGCTCACGGTGAAGAAGCACCTGCGGGCGCAGGAGATCGCCGGCGAGAACCGCCTGCCGTGCGTGTACCTGGTGGAGAGCGGCGGCGCCTTTCTGCCGGCGCAGGACGAGGTGTTTCCGGATCGCGAGAACTTCGGGCGCATCTTCTACAACCAGGCGACGCTCTCGGCAGCCGGCGTGGCGCAGATCTCCGTCGTGCACGGCTCGTGCACGGCCGGGGGCGCCTATGTCCCGGCCATGTCGGATGAGAACGTCATCGTCAAGAATCAGGGCCGGGTGTTTCTCGGCGGCCCGCCCTTGGTCAAGGCCGCCACCGGCGAGGACATCGACGCGGAGTCCCTCGGCGGAGCGGACGTGCACTGCCGGGAATCGGGGGTGTGCGATCACTACGCCGAGAACGACACGCACGCGCTCGCCATCGCACGCGCGATCGTCGCGCGCCTGCGGCCCGCGGCGGCCGCCGGGCCCGGGCACCCGGCGCTGCCGCCGCGGCACGATCCGGCCGAGATCTATGGCGTGCTGCCGGCGAGTCTGCGCAAGCCCTACGATGTGCGCGAAGTGATCGCGCGGCTGGTGGATGACTCGCAGCTCGAGGAGTTCAAGCAGCTCTACGGCACCACACTCGTGTGCGGCTTTGCACATCTGGGAGGCTATCCGGTCGGGGTGCTCGCCAACAACGGCGTCCTGTTCTCTGAAAGCGCCCTCAAGGGCACGCACTTCATCGAGCTGTGCACGCGCGAGGGGATCCCGCTGCTGTTCCTGCAGAACATCACCGGCTTCATGGTCGGACGGCGCGCCGAGGCCGGCGGCATCGCCAAGGATGGCGCGAAGCTCGTGACGGCCGTAGCCTGCGCGGCGGTGCCGAAGCTCACCGTCATCATCGGCGGCAGCTACGGCGCGGGCAACTACGCCATGTGCGGGCGGGCCTACGCGCCGCGCTTCCTCTATCAGTGGCCCAATGCGCGCATCTCCGTCATGGGCGGCGAGCAGGCGGCGAGCGTGCTCGCCACCGTCAAGCGCGATCAGCTGACGGGTGCAGGGCGCGACTGGCCCGCCGCCGAGGAGGAGGCGTTCAAGACGCCCATCCGCGAGCAGTACGAACGCCAGGGACACCCGTATTACGCGTCCGCGCGGCTGTGGGATGATGGCGTCATCGATCCGAAGGACACCCGGCGCGTCCTGGCGCTGTGCCTCGCCGTGGCGCGCCACGCACCCGAAGAGCGCACGCGCTTCGGCGTCTTTCGCATGTAGGCGCGCAGGAACCCCGCGTGATCAAGAGTCTGCTGGTCGCCAACCGCGGCGAAATTGCCTGCCGCATCTTCCGCAGCGCGCGGCGCCTGGGGATCCGCACCGTGGCGGTGTACTCGGATGCGGATGCGCACGCGCGCCACGTGCGCGCGGCGGATGAGGCCGTGTGGATCGGGCCGCCGCCGGCGCGCGAGAGCTACCTCGATGCGGCGCGCATCCTGAGCGCGGCACGCGCATGCGCGGTCGAGGCCATTCATCCCGGCTACGGTTTCCTGGCCGAGAACGCGGCCTTCGCGGCCGCCTGCACCGCCGCCGGCTTCACCTTCGTCGGCCCGCCCGCGCAGAGCATCGCGGCGATGGGTTCGAAGATCCTGGCCAAGACGCGCATGCGCGCGGCCGGCGTGCCGCTGCTGCCCGGCTATGCCGGGGAACAGCAGGATCTGGAGCACCTCGCGCGCGCGGCGCGCGCGGCCGGGCTGCCCCTCATCGTCAAGCCCGCCGCCGGCGGCGGGGGCAAGGGTATGCAGATCGTACGCCGCGAGGCGGAGATCGCGCCGGCGCTCGCCGCCGCGCGCCGCCTCGCCGAGAGCGCCTTTGGCGACGGGGCGCTGCTGCTCGAGCGCTACCTTGAGGCGCCACGCCACATCGAGGTGCAGGTGTTCGCCGACCGCCACGGCAACTACGTGCACCTGGGCGAGCGGGACTGCTCGATCCAGCGCCGCCACCAGAAACTGATCGAGGAAGCCCCCGCGCCCGAGCTGCCGGCGCAGGTGCGCGAGCGGCTGCGCGCCGCGGCACTGGTGGTCGCACGCGCGGTCGACTACGTCGGCGCCGGCACGGTCGAGTTCCTCTACGACGCCGGCCAGTTCTATTTCATGGAGATGAACACGCGGCTGCAGGTCGAGCACACGGTCACCGAGGCGATCACGGGGCTCGACCTCGTGGAGTGGCAGCTGCGCGTCGCCGCCGGTGAACGCCTGCCGCTGCGGCAGGAGGAGATCCGCTTCCGCGGGCATGCGATCGAGGCGCGCGTGTGCGCCGAGGATGCGCAGCGCGGCTTCCTGCCGAGTGCCGGGGAACTCGCGCTGCTGGAGTGGCCCGAGGCCGAACACGTGCGGGTGGATGCGGGCTTCGGCAGCGGTGACCGCGTTCCGGAGACCTACGACTCGCTCCTCGGCAAGGTCATCGCCTGGGCCGAGACGCGCGAGGTGGCCGCGGCGCGCCTGGCGGCGGCCCTCGATGCCACCTACTGCGTGGGTGTGCACAGCAACGAGCACTGGCTCGCACGCGTGCTGCGCGATGAGCGCTTCCGCGCCATGCAGCACAGCATCGCCTTCCTCGACGCGGCTGGCGGCCAGTTCGTGCCCGCGCCGCCTGAGCCCGCAGGGCTGGTGCTGGCGGCTCTGGCACAACTGCTGCCACCGCCGCCCGAGCGGCCCGACACGAGTCCCTGGGCGCACCGCGACGGCTACACCCCGAACCTGCCCGCCGCGGTGACGCTGCGCTTCAGCGCCGCTGCCCGGACGCACCAGGTCGAGCTGCAATTCCAGGACGGCCTACCGGTGCGCGCGCGCGTGGATGGCGGCACGGTGCTGCCCCTACATGAGGTCAACCGCCGCGACACACACGTGGCTGCGCGCCTGGGCACGCGGTACGTGCACGCGCGCCTCTTCAGCCGCGCCGCGCGCGTGCACCTGTGGACGGCCACCGAGCACGTCGAATTAGCCGTCGATGACCCGCGTACGCAGCAGTTCGAGGCGAGCGCGGCGAGCGGCGGGCTCACCACGCCCCTGCCGGGTGTCGTGGTCAGCGTGCCGGTGAAGGTGGGCGAGGCGGTGCAGGCGGGGGCGGTAGTGATGCTCATCGAGGCGATGAAGATGGAACACGCCATCAGCGCCCCGCACGCCGGCACGGTCACCGCCATCCACTTCGCGCCCGGGGAGCGGGTGAGCGAGGGCAGCCAGCTGCTTGAGATTACCCCGCGCGCCTGAGGCGCCTTCCCGGGTTATTTCTTCGGGCGCGCCGCCTTGGCGTCCGCGCGCGCCTTGGCGATCAGCTTGTCGGTACTCGCCAGGAGCAGCGTGAACGTGTCGCCCAAGGCGACGTACTTGCCGGCGACCGCCAGGGTCGGGATGCCGCTGACCTGGTAGTCCTCGGCCATCTTGTCGGCTTCCACAGTGAGGTTGTTGATGCCGAAGGAGGTGTAGGCGGCGGCGAACTTCTGCGCATCCCCGCCGTTCTTGCCCACCCAATCCGCGAGCGCCGGCTCCTCAAAGAGCGGCAGGCGCTCCTCGTGCAGTGCCTGGAAGAGCTTGCCGTCGAGGCGGGCGAGGTCTCCGCTCGCCTGCAGCGCGAAATAGGTGCGCTGCAGATTGATCCAGGCGGGGCGGTTGAAGCCCACCGGCACGCGCCGGAACACCACATCCTTCGGCAAGGTCGCAATCCAGGTGCTGACCAGCGGATAGAACTCCGCGCAGTGCGGACAGCCGTAGGAGAAGAACTCGATGACCTCGATCTTCCCCGGCGGAGCCGAGCTCGGCTGCGGCGGCACCAGCGGGCGGTAGTCCACCCCCTCGGTCTGCGCCCACGCGGGCGGCTGAGCCAACAGGGCGCCAAGCCCGAGCAGCCAGGCGGCGACGGCCATCATGCGACGATCACACCTCATGCAACGTTCCTTTCGTGAGTCAGCGGCAACCCGTCTGCGTAGCTTAGGCCGCGCGAGCGCCTGAAGTTCCCGACAGCAGCCGGTCGCGGTAGCGCGCCCGGTTCCCCCCGGGCGGGTGCCGGTGGCGGCGCATTATTCCTCATCCGCGGGCGCCGCGGCACGCCGGCGCCTCAGGGCCGCCGGCGCGGAGGAGACATAAGGGGAGTCGGCATCGAAGAAGCGCCAGCGCCGCGCCGCCCATGCACCCGCGTACGCCACGCCGATGCGCGTGGCGCGTGCGATCCGCGGCCGCGGTGCGCGCGGCGGCGCACGCTCGAGCCACAGGGTGTCGCCGAGCAGATCCACCCCGTTCAGGGCGCGGTCGACGTGCAGTGCACGGCACAGGAGACCCGGCCCGAAGCTGCGCGCGCTCATGGCGGCGAGCGGCTCGAGCCCGCGCAGCAGCACCGCGTGCGGCACTCCCGCGCGGGCGGTGACCACGTTCAGGCAGTTCCAGAAGCCATAGATCAGGTACACATAGGCGTGGCCGGGCGGCCCGTACATAACCTCGGTGCGCGCCGTACGACCGCGCGCGGAATGGGCCGCCAGATCCGCCGGCCCCTGGTAGGCCTCGGTCTCCACGATCCGGCCGCGCCGCAGTTGCCCGCCCTGGGAGTGCACCAGGTGCATGCCGATCAGCTCGCGCGCCACGGTGAGCGTGCTCTGGAGGAAGAAACGGCGGGCGGGCTTGCGCGGCTTCACCGCGCGCGATGGTAAAGGAATCATCTACAATGGCACGGGATCCACGTGCCAACCGAGCGATGATTTTCAGAATCAATAAGATACCGAGGCTGCAGGGAGGAGCCCTGCGGCGGCGGGCGGCCCGCGCCGCTCGCGCTGCGCTCGTGGCCGCCGTGCTGGCCGCGCCCTGCGGCGCATCGGTCTTCCCGCTGCCGGCCGACGGCTCGCCGATCGTCGGAACCGACACCAGCGTGACGACCGTCTACGAGGATACGCTGCCGGATCTCGCACATCGCTACAGTCTGGGATATTACGAGATCATCCGCGCGAATCCGGGCGTGGACGTGTGGATTCCCGGCGCCGACAAGGTGATCGTGCTGCCCGGGCGGCGCATCCTGCCGCCGGGTGCGCGCGAGGGGATCGTGGTCAACCTGCCCGAGCACCGCCTCTATTACTATCCGAAGCCCACCGGCCACGACAAGCCGGTCGTGATCACTTACCCGGTAAGCATCGGCAAGATGGACTGGCGCACGCCGCTCGGCGAGACGCACGTCATCGCCAAGATCAAACACCCGGCGTGGTATCCGCCGGAGTCGGTGCGCAAGGAACATGCCGCGAACGATGACCCGCTGCCGAAGATGGTGCCGGCCGGCCCGGACAATCCGCTCGGGGACTTCGCCCTGCGCCTCGCCGCGGGCAACGGCTCCTACCTGATTCACGGCACCAACAATCCGACCGCGGTCGGCATGGCCGTCACGCACGGCTGCATCCGCATGTACCCGGAGGATGTCGCGGCGGTGTTCGCCACGGTGCCGGTCGGCACCAAGGTGCGTCTGGTCAACGAGCCGGTCAAGGTCGCCTGGGTGGACGGTCAGCTGTACATCGAGGCGCACGCGCCGGTCGATGACGAGGGGCAGACCATCGAGCCGGACCTGAAGGAACTCTCGAAGATGCTCAAACAGGCCCTCGGCAACAACCACGCCGCGGTCAACTGGGAAGTGGCGCGCAGCACGCTCGCCGCGGCCACCGGCATGCCCACGCTCATCGGAGTCGCAGTGAAGCCCGAATCCGTCACCGCCACGACGATCGGTCCGGCGGCCGTCAAGCGCGCGCACTGAGCGCGCCCGCGGCGCCCTTACGCGGCGATACCCGAAGCGGTGCTGCACTACGCGCTCATCTTCCTGCTGATCGGCGTCGTCGCCGGCGTGCTCGGCTTCGGGGAACTCGCCGCCGGGGCGAGCAGCCTGGCCAAGGGGCTGGCCATCATCTTCCTGGTGCTTGCCGCGGTTACCTTGCTGCGGCGCCGCTAGCGCCACGTGGCTAGGGGGCGGCGCGGTCGCGCGAACCGCGCTTCGCCGCGCGCAGCTGTTCGAACAGGCGCAGCGCGAGTGCCGCGCGCGAGCCGAAGGCGAGGGCGGTGCGCGCCCAGCCCAGCAGCGTAAGGATCTGGCGCGGACGGCGCAGCAGCAGCAGTCCGGCGAGCGCCACCGCCCAGGTGAGCGGCCGGGCGAGTGCCGCCACCGCGCCCTCGTGCGGCGCGGCGAACAGCTCCCCCGCGGCGCGGCCGAGCGGGCTGTCCTTCAGCTGCTCGAGCCGCTCGCCCAGCTCGACGCGCTCGACTTCGCAGCGCGCGATGAGCCGGCGCCGCCGCGCTTCGAGCGTGCGCATGCGACTCACGGGGCGCCGCCGGCGCGCCGCGCGTCCTCGGCGAGCTGCCCAAGGGAACCATCAAGCGGCCCGGACTCGCGGCGCACGGCGCGCAGGCCGAGGTAGCCAAGGAGCGCGGCCAGCGCGAGAAACACGACGCTGCCGCCCAGGAGCCCCAGCATGCGATGGGTATTCCACAGCGCCACGATCAGTGCGGTCGCCCCGCACAAGAGTCCGAGCAGTGCGCACGCGAGCGCCCCGAGGAACCAGGCGAGCAGGCGCACCAGCAGGTGCAGTTGGATCTCCAGCTCCACCGCGGCCAGGTCCAGGCGGGTGCGCAGGGCCTCGAACGCAACCTGCAGCAGGCCGCGCACCGGCGGCGGTAGCCCGGGTGAGGGGTCGCTGATCACCTGCGCGCCATGATCAGGCCCAGCAGCAGGGCCACGCCGCCGGCGACGGCCACGGCCTGCCAGGGATTCTCGCGCACGTAGCTGTCGACGTCGCGGGCGCGCGCGTTCAGCTGCTGCTCAAGGCCGGCGAGCCGCCCCTTCAGATCCCGCAGCGTATCCGCGGCGCGCTCCTGCAGGTCCGCGCCACCGCTGGCGAGGCCGGAGCGCAGCAGCGCTTCGGCGTCCTGCACGAGCGCCTGCAGCTCGTCGGCGAGTTTTCCGGTGTCAGTCGTTTCAGCCATGGTCGCGCCTCGGGTGAGCTCAGGTGCCGGGAATTTACGCACATCCGGCGCGAAACCGCGAGACTCGCGCGAGGCGCTGCGCTACTCTGCTTCTGACCGGTGTTTCCATGCACAGCGCAGCCCCCAACCCCCTGCTGGAACTCAGAAAGCTCGGCGAGAGCGCCTGGCTCGACGACATCAGCCGCGGGATGCTCGAGGACGGCAGCCTCAAGCGCCTCATCGACGAGGACGGCATCGCCGGGCTCACCTCCAACCCTGCGATCTTCGCCAATTCGATCATGAGCGATCCGCGCTACGCGCAGCCGATCGCGGAGCTGCTGCCGCGCGTCGCCTCCGCCACGGCACTGTACGAGGAGCTGGTGCTGCACGACCTGCGCGCGGCCGCAGCGCTGCTGCGTCCCCTGTATGACTCCTGCGGCGCCGGCGACGGCTTCATCAGCCTGGAGGTCTCCCCGCACCTCGCGTACGACGCGGCCGGCAGCCGTGCGGAGGGCCGCCGCCTGTGGGAGCGTCTGCACCTGCCCAACGCGCTCATCAAGATCCCGGGAACCGAGGCGGGCATTCCGGTCATTCGCGATCTCATCGCGGCGGGCATCAACGTCAACGTCACGCTGCTCTTCTCCCCCGAACGCTATCGGGCGGTTGCGCTGGCCTACATGGAAGGCCTGAGCACGCGCCTCGCGCAGGGCCTGCCGATCGCCGCGGTGTCCTCGGTAGCGAGCTTTTTCCTCAGCCGCATCGACACGGCGGTCGATCAGCAGCTCGACGCGCTCGCCGCACACGGGCAGCCGGCGGCGCGCACGCTGCGCGGCAAGGCGGCCATCGCCAGCGCGGCGCGCGCCTACGAGGTGTTCGAGGATCTCAGCGCCTCGGCGCAGTGGCAGGGCCTGGCGGCCCGCGGCGCCAGGCCGCAGCGGCTGCTGTGGGCGTCCACCTCCACCAAGGATCCGCTGTTCAGCCCGATCAAGTACGTCGAGGAACTCGTCGTGCCGGGCACGGTGAACACGATGCCGCTCGAGACGCTCAACCTGTACCGGCGCCTCGGGCGCCCGGAGCTGCGCCTGGAGCGCCACCTGGCCGAGGGCAGCGACACGCGCGAGGGGCTGGAGCGCCTCGGCGTCGACCTGGACGCCACCGCCGAGCAGCTCGAGCGCGAGGGTGTCACGAAGTTCATCGAGCCGTTCGACAAACTGCAACAATGGCTCGAGGCCAAGCGCGCCGCGGCCGGCCACGGCTAGCGGCGCCTCGCGGCGCCTCACGGGGGAAGCTGATGCTGGACACCAACGCGATACGGGAGCGACTGCTCAGGCGTCGCGAGGAGCTGCGCAAACGCGCCAGCGATGCCAGTGCCGAGGCGCGCCACGAGAGCGACCCCTTGTCGGCCGACTTCGCCGAACAGGTGACGCAGCGCGAGAACGATGACGTGCTCGGCGCCATTTCGGACTCCGCGCGCGTGGAACTGGAGCAGGTCAACGGCGCCCTGCGGCGCCTGGCGAGCGGGCGCTACGGGACCTGCGTGGTCTGCGGCGAGGAGATCGAGCCCGAGCGGCTCGCGGCCGTGCCGTATACCGACCGCTGCCGCAGCTGCGCCGAGCGCGCCGCCGCCCGCGGCCACCTGCGTGGTTAGCGGCGAGGCTGACCCGCCTTGAGCGCGCCTGCGCCCTCGGGCGTCATCACCCTGACCACCGATTTCGGCCAGCAGGGTCCCTTGGTCGGGGTGATGAAGGGTGCCATCCTCACGCGCTTCCCCGCGGCGCGTCTGGTGGATCTCACGCACGAGATCCTGGTGCACTGGCCGGCCGAGGCCGGGTTCTGGCTGGTGCGCGCCTACCGTTATTTCCCGCCCGGTACCGTGCACGTGGCGGTCGTGGATCCCGGCGTGGGCACCGCCCGCGCCATCCTCGCGGTGCGCGCGGAAGGGCATCTGTTCCTCGCCCCCGACAACGGGCTTCTGGCCCCGCTGGTGAGCCGCTCGCGCGGCGCCCACATCGTGCGCCTCGCCGCGGGCGCGCTCGCGCGGCTGAACATCCAGCGCGTCAGCGCCACCTTCCATGGCCGTGACATCTTGGCCCCGGTCGCCGCCGAACTCGCCGCCGGCCGCGTGCAGCTGGAGGATCTCGGCGCGGCGGTCGAGGCGGATGCGCTGGTGCCGTCCTGGGTCGAGGAACCGAGCGTGGAGTCGCGCAGCGTCGCGGGGGTCGTCATCACGCAGGACAATTTCGGCAACCTCATCACCAATATCGAAGGGGCGCTCACCGAGCGCTTTCGCCTGCCCCTGGTGCACGCCGGCAACCACGCCTTCCCGGTGCTGCGCACGTACGGGGAGACCCGTCCCGGGGAGTACCTGGCGCTGGTGAACTCCTTCGGCGTCATCGAGATCGCGCGGGCGGAAGGCTCCGCGGCCGACGGGCTGGGCCTGAGCCGCGGCGCGCCGGTCATCGTGCGCGACCGGACCGACCAGCCCTGATTACCCCGCGCCCGGGGGGTGCCGGACGGCGGGCGGCCGCCGCCGCCGGGCCTGCGTTTTCGCCCGTTCCCGGCCCCGCGTGGTCAAAAGTTGATCGCCGGCGCGAATCCGCTATAGTTCGCAGCCTTGCCCGTGTCCCCATTGACACGTTAACCATTGAATTAATTCAGGATTTGCGCCGCCCGATGTCGGAACGAGACAACGAGAGCTTCGATCTGGACGACGAGTTTCTGAGCAATCAGACCGAGGACGGTACCGATTACGACCGGTTGCTGGACCGCGTGGACAAGCGCGTACGCACGCAGGGCAAGCGCGGCAAGGCCGCCTGGAGCCGGCTCGAGGAAGTGCTGGCCGATAAAAAGCTCGAGAAAGACCTGAAGGATTTCGACGACGAGCTTTAGGACCCGCCGGCCTGCGCAGCGCTCGTGGCCCGCCTCAGCGGCCAGGGCGGGAGGGGCGTTTCCCGGTGCGCCCGAGGGAACTTAGGGAGAAGCGCCTGGAGTGAGTGACGCAGTGACAGCGCCTTCGAGCTGGATCGTCCTGAAGTTCGGCGGAACCAGCGTTTCGAGCCTCACCAACTGGACCAATATCGCGCGCATCGTGGCCGAGCGCCGCGCCGGCGGCGCGCGCGTGCTGATCGTGCACTCGGCCGTGAGTGGCATCACCGATCGCCTCGAACGGGTACTCGATGCCGCGATCGGTCAGGCGCACGAGGAGGAACTGCGCGCCATCGAGGAGCGCCACCGGCAGCTCGCGCGCGAGCTCGCCGTGCCCCTCGGGGACGAGGTGGAGCGCCACTTCGCCGAGCTGCGCGAGATCTGCGCCGGGGTTGCACTGGTGCGCGAGGTGAGTGAGCGCACCCGCGCGCGCGTCATGTCGAGCGGGGAGCTCATCGCCACCCACATCGGCGCCCACTTCCTGCGCGCCCGCGGGCTGGAGGTGGCCTGGACCGACGCCCGCACCATGCTGCGCGCGGAGCGCGCCCCCACGGGCGCCCGCGCGAGCCTGCTCGCGGTGACCTGCAGCTTCGCCCCGGACGCGGCCCTCGAGCGGCGGCTGCTCGCGCTGGCGCCCATCGTCCTCACGCAGGGCTTCATCGCCAGCGACGATGAGGACAACACGGTGCTGCTCGGGCGCGGCGGCTCGGACACTTCGGCGGCGTACCTCGCCGCGAAGCTGCGCGCGCAGCGCCTGGAGATCTGGACCGACGTGCCCGGGATGTTCAGCGCCGACCCGCGCTACACCCCGTCCGCGCGCCTGCTGCGAGCGCTGCACTACGATGAGGCGCAGGAAATCGCCACCAGCGGCGCGAAGGTGCTGCATCCGCGCTGCATCCTGCCGGCGCGCCAGTACCGCATCCCGCTGCACATCTACGCCACCCAGGCCCCCGAGATGCCCGGCACCGTGCTCGGGGCCGAGGGCGCCGACGCGGGCGCGCAGGTGAAGGCGGTGTGCACCAAGAAGGGCATCACGCTCGTGGCGCTCGAGAGCCCGGGCATGTGGCACCAGGTGGGCTTCCTCGCCGATGCCTTCCAGATCTTCAAGCAGCACGGCATGTCGGTCGACCTGGTGTCGACCTCCGAGACCAACGTCACCGTTTCGCTGGATCCGGCCGCCAACACGCTCGACAACGCGCGCGTCGCCGAGCTGGTGGCGGACCTCTCGCGCCTGTGCCGCGTGCAGGTGATCGGCCCGTGCGCCTCCGTAAGCCTGGTGGGACGCAACATCCGCGCGATCCTGCACCAGCTCGGCGGGGCGTTCGAGTTCTTCGAGGAGCAGAAGATCTACCTCGTCAGCCAGGCCGCCAATGACCTGAACTTCACCTTCGTGGTGGACGAGAGCCAGGGCAACCGCCTGGTCGAGCAGCTGCACGAGCTCTTGATCCGCCCGGCCCCCGGCGACCCGGTGCTCGGTCCCACCTGGCAGCAGCTGTTCGCGCGTGCCCCCGCGCACTCTGCAGCGCGCCTGCCGTGGTGGCGCGCCAGGCGCACGCAACTGCTCGAGAGCCTCGGCGGGGCCGATGCGGCCTTCGTCTACGACCTGGAGATGGTGCGCGCGGCGGCGCGCTCGCTGCGCCAGCTGTCGGCCTTAAGCCGGGTGCACTATTCGATGAAGGCCAACCCGCACCGCGAGATTCTCGCGGCGCTGCGCACCGAGGGGGTCGACTTCGAGTGCGTGGCGCGCGGGGAAGTGGAGCGCCTGCGCGCGCAGTTTCCGGACCTGGAGCCCGCGCGCATCCTCTACACGCCGAACTTCGCCTCGCGCGCGGAGCTTGCCTGGGCGCTGCACAGCGGCGTGCGCGTCACCGTGGACAACAGCTACATGCTGGCGAACTGGCCGCAGCTGTTCACCGGCCACGACATCTTTGTGCGGCTCGACACCGGCGTCGGGCGCGGGCATCACGATCACGTGCGCACGGCCGGCACGCGCTCGAAATTCGGCGTGCAGCTCTCGGAAGTGCGCATGCTCGCGGGCCTTGCGCAGGCGGCCGGCGCGCGCATCGTCGGGCTGCAGGCACACGTGGGCAGCGGCATCTTCGACGTCACCAGCTGGGAGCACACCGCGCGGGTACTGGCGCAGGCGGCGCGCGGCCTGGACGATCTGCGGGTGATCGACGTCGGTGGCGGCCTCGGCGTGCCCGAGCACCCCGATCAGCCGCCGCTCGACCTCGGCAAGCTCGATACGCTGCTGCAGGCAGTGCGCGCCGAGCATCCGCAGCTGGAGGTGTGGCTCGAGCCCGGGCGCTTCTTCGTCGCGGCCGCGGGCGTGCTGCTGGCGCGCGTGACGCAGCTGAAGTCCAAGGGCGGGGTGCGCTTCGTGGGCGTCGCCACCGGCATGAACTCGCTCATCCGGCCGGCCCTCTACGGGGCCTACCACGAAATCGCCAACCTCACGCGCGCCGACGAGGCCGCCACCGAACTCGTCAGTGTCGTCGGTCCCATCTGTGAGAGCGCGGACGTCCTCGGGCACGACCGGCTGCTGCCGCTCACCCGCGAAGGCGACGTGCTCGTGATCGCCAACACCGGTGCGTACGGGCATGCCATGAGTTCGCGCTACAACCTGCGCGAGCCGGCGACGGAGCTGTTCATCTGAAGCGGCTCCTGCTTCTCAGCGCCGCCGCGGCCGCGTTGGCACTCGGCGCCTACCTCTTCTATCTGGACCGCCTGGTGACGCGCCAGTTCGAGGGACGGCGCTGGACACTGCCCGCGCAGGTGTACGCGGCGCCGTTGGAGCTCTACGCCGGTGCACCGCTGACCGCGCCGCTGTTTGAAGCCGAGTTGCGCCGTCTGCACTACCGGCGCGCCGACGCCGCCGAGCAGCCCGGCACCTATCACGTGGGCGCGGATCACGTGGCGGTGGCGCTGCGGCCGGCGCGCTTCGCCGACGAGCGCCGCGCGGCGCTGCGGCTGGAGGTGACGCTGGGCCCCAAGGGGATCGAGAGCCTGCGCGATGCCACGGGCCGGGAGCTGCCGGTGCTGCGCCTGGAACCACTGCTCATCGGCAGCATCTTCCCGAGCCACGGGGAGGATCGCATCGTCGTCACGCCGGCCGAGGTGCCGCCGCTGCTGCCGGCCGCGCTCAAGGCGGTCGAGGACCGCAAGTTCGAGACCCACCACGGCATCGACCCCCTCGGCATGCTGCGCGCCGCCTGGGTCAACGTGCGCGCCGGGCAGATCGAGCAGGGCGGCAGCACGCTGACGCAGCAGCTGGTGCGCAGCTACTTCCTCAACTCGCGCCAGACGTTCTCGCGCAAGCTGCGCGAGGCCGCCATGGCGATGGCGCTCGATGCGCACTTCACCAAGGCCGATCTCATGAACGCCTATATCAATGAGATCTTCCTCGGCCAGGATGGCGACCGCGCGATCCACGGCTTCGGGCTTGCGAGCCAGTTCTATTTCGGCAAGCCGCTCGCTGAGCTCGACCTTGGGGAAGTGGCGCTGCTGGTGGCGATCGTGCGCGGTCCGTCCTACTACGACCCGCGCCGCCACCCCGAGCGAGCGCGCGCGCGGCGCGATTTGGTCCTGAAGGAGCTCGCCGAGCAGCACGTCGTGGCGGCGGACGCGGCCAGCGCCGCCGCCCGGCGGCCGCTCGGGGTGAGCGCGCGCCCCGCCGGGGCCTACTATCCTGCCTACCTCGACTTCGTGCGCCGCACGCTGCGGCGCGACTACCGCGAAGCGGACCTGACGGAAGCCGGTCTTGCCATCTACACCAGCCTCGACCCGCGCGCCCAGGAGGAAGCCGAGCAGGCGCTCGACAAAGAGCTCGCACGCCTGGATCACCTGCATAAGGGCGGCGCACAGCCCCTCGAGGGCGCCGTCGTCGTGACCACGCCCCCGAGCGGGGAGGTGACCGCAATCGTCGGCGGGCGCAACGTCGGCTACGACGGCTTCGATCGCGCACTCGATGCGCACCGCTCGATGGGCTCACTGGTGAAGCCGTTCATCTATCTGACCGCGCTCGAGAGCGGCCGCTACACCGCCGCCACGGTGGTGCCCGATGCACCCGTCGACGTGAAACTCGTGAACGGCAAGCACTGGAAGCCGGAGAACTTCACCCGCCAGGTCTACGGCCCGGTGCCGGTGGTGCGCGCGCTCTCCGAGTCCCTCAACCTCGCCACCGTCGGCGTCGGGCTCGACCTGGGCCTGCCGAAGGTGGCCGCGACGCTCGAACGCTTCGGGCTCGCCCAGCCGCCCGCGCAGGTGCCGGCGATGCTGCTCGGCGCTGTTGAGGTGACGCCGCTCGAGGCGGCGCAGCTGTTCAACGGGCTAGCCAACGGGGGCTTCAAGAGCCCGCTGCGGGCGGTGCGCGCCGTGATCGGCAACGACGGCAAGGCGCTCAAGGCGTTCCCGCTGGAGGTGACGCCGATCGCCACGCCCGAGAACATCTACCAGCTCGATCGCATGCTGGTCGCGGTGATGGAGCATGGCACCGGGCGGGCCGCGCGCGCGCTCCTGCCGTCGCAGCTGGTGGTCGCCGGCAAGTCCGGCACCTCCTCGGACTACCGCGACAGCTGGTTCGCCGGGTTTTCCGGCAGCCACCTGGCGGTGGTGTGGGTCGGCTACGACGACAACGCCCCGACGGGTCTGACCGGCTCCGCCGGCGCGCTGCCGGTGTGGGCGCATGTCATGGCGAACCTCGGGGCGCGCCCCTGGGACGTGGCGATGCCGGAAAACCTGACTGAGGTGCAGCTCGAATTCGCGAGCGGCCTGCGCGCGCTCCCGGGGTGCGCGGATGACCTGGTGACGGTCGCCGTTCCGGCCGGCACGGCGCTGCCGGGGAAGCCGGGCTGCGCCCTTCCCGAGGCTGCGGGCGCCTCGGGGAGCGCGCAGCCTTCCGCCTCGCTCAAGGAGCGTGCCGAAGAGTGGCTGAAGCACCTCGTCCACTGAGGGTGGCCCTCCGGCCAGGCGCGCGCACCGCGGATATCATGGGCGGCATGCCCGTACGCGCGCTCCTCGTGTGCCTTCTGGGCGCAGCCACCGTCGCCTCCTGCGCGCTCACGCGCCCGCCGCCTCCCTTTGCCCCGCCGGCGCCGGGCAGGCCCGCCGGCAGTACCCAGCCGGCGCCGGGCGTCGCGGCCCCCGGCGCAGCGCAGGCCACGCCGGTGCCGCCCGAGCATCCGGCGACTCCCGCGCGGCAGTTCCACTTGAGCCCCGCCTCCACGGCGCTCGTGACGCAGGCGCATACCCAGGCCGCCAGCGGCGATTACGGGCAGGCCGCGGCGACCCTGGAGCGTGCGCTGCGGATCGAGCCCGACAATCCCCTGCTGTGGATCGAGCTCGGGCGGGTACGGCTCGGGGAGAACAATCCCTCGCAGGCCGACGCCCTCGGGCGCAAGGCGCTGTCGCTGGCCACCGGGGATGCCAGCGCGCAGGCCTCGGCCTGGCACCTGATCGCCGATGCCCTCAGGGCCCGGGGGCGCAATGGCGAGGCCGCCGACGCCGAGCGGCGCGCCCAGGAACTGGCGGCGCGTTGACTTAACGGCCCGAAGTCCCCGGCAGGGCGCGCATTTCCCCGCTCCCGGTCCGGCGCCTGGCTTGCGCCAACCCCCGGCCTACCCCTAGACTTACTGCCACTCATCGAGACCGGCTGAGGGATAAGGCCCTTAGACGCCGGGGCAACCGCCAGGCTTAACCACCCTGGAAAGGTGCCAACTCCTGCGATGTCCGTCAGTGGGCATCGACAGATGAGCGGTCGCGTAGCCCGCGAGGTGTGCCTGCCAAGGCGCCTTCGCGGGAAGGACACGACAGCCTGCTTCGGTCCCCCGTCGCAGGCGCGCTCCGCAGGAGGCCGATGAGAACGGCCAGTCACAGCGGAGTTTCGCGATGAGTGCCTCAGCGGATTTCAGATCGGTGCAGCGACCCGGCGTCTGCGTGCGGTGCCTGCCATGAGCAAGCCCCCGGGACTGCCGACCCCCAAGTGCGCCGCCAACAGCGGCCTGTCGGACGTCACGCGCGCGGTGCGCGCGGGCATCGAGTGCGACGATGAGAGCGGCTGCGTGGTGCCGCCGCTGCACCTGACTTCCACCTTCGCCTTCCGCGCCTTCGGCGAGAAGCGCACCTATGACTACACCCGCTCGGGTAATCCGACGCGCGACCTGCTCGGGCAGGCGCTCGCCGAACTCGAGCAGGGCGCGGGGGCGGTGGTGACCGCGAGTGGCATGGCTGCCGTCACCGTGTGCGGCTACCTCGTGCCCGCCGGCGCGCGCATCGTGGCGCCGCACGACTGCTACGGCGGCACCTACCGGCTGTTCGAGGCGTGGCGGCGCCGCGGCGAGCGGCAGGTGGAGTTCGTGGATTTCGGCGACGCGGCGGCGCTGCGCGCGGCGCTGTCGCAGCCCACGGCGCTCCTGTGGATCGAGACGCCGAGCAATCCGCTGCTGCGCATCACCGACATCGCCGCGTGCGTCACGCTGGCGCGTGCCGCCGGTGCGCTGACCGTGGTCGACAACACGTTCCTGTCGCCGGCCTGGCAGCAGCCGCTGGCGCTGGGCGCGGACCTCGTGGTGCACTCGACCACCAAGTACATCAACGGCCACAGCGACGTGGTGGGCGGGGCGGTGATCGCACGCGACCCGGCGCTCGTCACCGAGCTCACCTGGTGGGCCAACTGCCTGGGACTGACCGGTGCGCCGTTCGACAGCTTCATGACACTGCGCGGCCTGCGCACGCTGCACGCGCGCCTCGAGCACCACGGGCGCAACGCCCAGGCGCTCGCGGAGTGGCTCGCCGGGCGCGACGAGGTGCGCCAGGTGTGGTACCCGGGCCTGCCACAGCATCCGGGGCACGAGCTCGCCCGGCGTCAGCAGAAGGGCTACGGGGCCGTCGTGACGCTGGAGCTGCAGGGCGGGACCGAGGCGGTGCGCGAATTCGTGGCGGGCTTGGAGTGCTTCTCGCTCGCCGAGTCCCTGGGCGGGGTGGAGAGTCTGGTGGCGCACCCGGCCAGCATGACGCACGCCGCCATGGACCCGGCGGCACGCGCGCGCGCCGGTCTCACCGACGGGCTGCTGCGCCTGTCGGTCGGCATCGAGGACCTGGAGGATCTGCGCGCGGACCTCGCCCGCGGATTAGAGCGCGTGCGGCGCCTCGGCGGCGCGGCGCCGCTCAGCCGCGCCGCGTCAGGCGGCTAAGCACCGCGGCACCGGCTTCCCGGGTGCTGAGCGCGCCCGTAGCGCTCGCGGCGATATCGGCGGTGCGCGCGCCGGCCGCGAGCGCATCGTACACGGCCGCCTCCAGCGCCTGCGCCTCCGCCTCCAGATCGAGTGAGTGGCGCAGGAGGAGTGCGACGCTCAGCAGCGTCCCGCAGGGATTGGCGATGCCGCGTCCGGCGATGTCGGGAGCGGAGCCGTGGATCGGCTCGTAGATGCCGCGGCGCCCCTCGCCCAGGGAGGCCGAGGGCAGGAGCCCGAGGGAGCCGGCGAGCATCGAGGCCTCATCGGTGAGGATGTCCCCGAACATGTTCTCGGTCACGAGCACGTCGAAGTCCGCCGGGCGGCGGATGAGGTGCATGGCGGCGGAGTCCACCAGCATGTGCTCGAGGTGCACTTCGGGGAATTCCGCGCTGAGGATCTCGGTGGCCACCTCGCGCCACAGGCGTGAGGTCTCGAGCACGTTGGCCTTGTCGATGGACGTGAGGCGGCCGCGGCGCGTGCGCGCCAGCCGCGCGCCCACGCGCACGATGCGCTCGATCTCGGCGCGGCTGTAGACGCACAGGTCAGAGGCGCGCGTCGCATCGCGGTACTTCTCGCCGAAGTAGATCCCGCCGGTGAGCTCGCGCACGAACACGAGGTCGACCCCGGCCACCACCTCGGCCTTCAGGGTCGAGACCGAGGCGAGCGCCGGGTGTACGCGCACGGGGCGCAGATTCGCATAGGCGCCGAGCGCGGCGCGCAGCCGCAGCAGCCCCTGTTCGGGACGCACGCGCGCCTGCGGGTGCGACCATTTCGGGCCGCCGATGGCCCCGAGCAGCACCGCATCCGCAGCGCGGCAGGCACTCAGGGTGCCCGCGGGCAGCGGCTCGCCCGTGGCATCGATGGCCACTCCGCCGAAGGGCAGCTCCTCGAGCGTGAACTCATGCCCGTGGAGGCGCTCGAGGGCCCGCAGGCACTTCACGCCCTCGGCGATGACCTCCGGCCCGATGCCATCCCCGGGGAGCACGGCGATCCGTGCCTTCATGCGCGGCGCTCGTAGGTCTCGATCTCGGGCTCGCGCGCGAGGAGGTAGCCGAGCTCGTCGACCCCCTCGAGCAGGCACTGCTGGGCAAAGGCCTCGAGCGGGAACTGCGCTACGTTTCCGTCCGGGAGGGTGAGCGTGCGCGCCGCGACATCGAGCGTCACCTCGGCGCCCGGATGCGCGAGCAGCCACTGGCTGACGGGCTCGGGCACGATCACCGGCAGCAGGCCGTTCTTGAGTGCGTTGTTGCGGAAGATGTCGGCGATCTCGGTGCTGATCACCGCGCGAAAGCCGTGGTCGATGAGTGCCCACGGGGCGTGCTCGCGCGAGGAGCCGCAGCCGAAGTTGCGCCCGGCCACGAGGATCTGCGCCCCCTGGGACTCGGGGCGGTTGAGCACGAACTGCGCGCGCGCGGCACCCTGGGCGTCATAGCGCCAGTCGGCGAACAGCTGCCGCCCGAGCCCTTCGCGCGTCGTGGTGGTGAGGAAGCGCGCGGGGATGATCTGGTCGGTGTCGATGTTCGCCGCCGGCAGCACCACCGTGCGCGAAGTCACGCGGATTACGGGTCGCATGCGGCAAGGCCCCTAGATGAGTTCGCGCGGATCGGTGACGCGGCCGGTGACCGCACAGGCGGCGGCCGTCAGCGGGCTGGCGAGCAGCGTGCGGGCTCCGGCTCCCTGGCGACCCTCGAAGTTGCGGTTGCTGGTGCTGACGGCGTATTCCCCGCGCGCCACCAGGTCGCCGTTCATGCCCAGACACATCGAGCAGCCCGACTCACGCCACTCGGCGCCCGCCTCGAGGAACACCCGGTCCAGTCCCTCGCGCTCGGCCTGGCGTTTGACCTCCTGCGAGCCGGGGACCACGAGCATCGTCAGCCCGCGCGCGATGTGCCGCCCGCGCAGCACCGAGGCCGCCTGGCGCAGGTCCGAGAGCCGCGCATTGGTGCAGCTGCCGAGGAACACCACGTTCACCTTCTGGTCGGTGAGCGGCGCACCGGCGGTGAGGCCCATGTAGGTGAGGGCGCGCTCGAAGGCGGCGTCGCCGCGGCGCTGCGGGATCGGCGCCCCGATCGGCATCACCATGCCCGGATTGGTGCCGTAGGTGATCATCGGCTCCACGGCGGCCGCGTCGATCGCGACCTCGCGGTCAAAGCACG
This sequence comes from uncultured Pseudomonadota bacterium, assembly GCA_963806375.1. Lineage (GTDB taxonomy): Bacteria > Pseudomonadota > Gammaproteobacteria > Steroidobacterales > Steroidobacteraceae > 13-2-20CM-66-19. The sequence continues at coordinate 445,865 of CAWDXW010000001.1, read as the reverse complement.
CCCCGGCATCGCTGGGCAGGCTGCGCCAGAGCTCGAGCGCGCGCTCCCACGCCGCCCCCTGCGGTGCGCGGGGGCGCCCGGCGAGGTAGGCGTAGGTGGTCTCATCCGGGGCGATCATGCCGGCGCGCGCGCCGGCCTCGATCGACATGTTGCACACCGTCATGCGCTCTTCCATGTCGAGCGCGCGGATGGTGTCGCCACGGTACTCGAGCACGTGTCCGGTGCCCCCGCCGATGCCGATCTGCCCGATGATGGCGAGGATCAGGTCCTTGGCGGTCACGCCGGCCGGCAGCGCGCCGCGGACGTTGATGGCGAAGGTGTTCGGGCGGCGCTGCAGCAGGCACTGCGTGGCGAGCACGTGGCCGACCTCGGTCGTGCCGATGCCGAAGGCGAGGGCGCCGAGGGCGCCGTGGGTGCTGGTATGGCTGTCGCCGCACACGATCGTCTGGCCGGGCTGACTCAGGCCCAGCTCCGGACCGATGACGTGCACGATGCCGCGCTGGGCATGGCGCAGCGCCAGCAGCTCCACGCCGAACTCGGCGCAGTTCTGCTCCAGCGCCGCCACCTGGCGCGCCGCCGAGTCGACCGCGATCGGCGCGCCGCCGAACACCTGGCTGGTGAGCGTCGGGGTCGAGTGATCCATGGTGGCGAGCGTGCGCTCGGGGCGCCGCACCTTCAGTCCGCGCTCGCGCAGCACGGCGAAGGCCTGGGGCGAGGTGACCTCGTGGATCAGGTGCAGGTCGATGTAGAGCACCGCCGGCGACTGCGCGCTCTCGGGGCGCACGAGGTGGCGCTGCCAGAGCTTCTGGAACAGCGTCTGCGGCGAGCCGCGCATCGCAGTGGCTCCGGCGGCCAAGTTCAGCCCGAGGCCGCGGCGCGCGGGGCGCTCATGTCGACGTAGTCGAGCCAGCCCCACTTGTCGGCCGTCTTGCCGTTGAACAGGCCAAAGAACGCCTGCTGCAGCGTCTCGGTGATCGGCCCGCGCTTGCCGGAACCCACCGCCAGGCGGTCCACCGAGCGGATCGGGGTGATCTCCACCGCCGTGCCGCTGAAGAAGGCCTCGTCGGCGAGGTACAGCAGCTCACGCGGCAGTGCGCACTCGCGCACCTCGATGCCGCGCTCGCGCGCCAGGCGGATGACGGTGTCGCGCGTGAGCCCGCCGAGCACCGAGTGGGCGAGCGCCGGTGTGAGCAGGACGCCGTCCTTCACCAGGAACAGGTTCTCCCCCGAGCCCTCGCTGAGGGTGCCGTCGGAGGACAGCCCGATGCCCTCGGCAAATCCGAGGCGGCGCGCTTCGGCGCCGATCAGCTGGCTCGAGAGGTAGTTGCCGCCGGCCTTGGCGAGCGCCGGCAGCGTATTGGGCGCCACGCGCTGCCAGGAGGAGATGCAGGCATCCACGCCGTGCTCCTCGGCTTCGGCGCCGAGGTACTTGCCCCATTCCCAGGCGGCGACCGCGACCTCCGTCGGCGGCTCGATCTTGGGCGTGACGCCGATCTCGCCATAGCCGCGAAACACCACCGGGCGGATGTAGGCGCCGCGCTCCAGGGCATTCGCCGCGATGACCTGCCGGCACGCCTCGTTCAGCTGCTCGGGCGTGAAGGCAATCGGGATGCGGTAGATCTTGGCCGAGTCGAACAGGCGCCGCGTGTGATCGCGCAGGCGGAAGATCGCCACGCCGCGGGGCGTGTGGTAGGCGCGCACGCCTTCGAACACCGAGGAGCCGTAGTGCAGCGCATGCGCCAGCACGTGCACCGTGGCCTTCTCCCAGGGCACGAGCTTGCCGTTGAACCAGATGAACTGCGTGGCCGGGATGGGCATGCGGGCTCCTTATGCGCCGGTGACGGCCGCCGTGCGCTCCGCGCGGGTGCGCGCACCGCTGGCAGTCTGCTCGATGCGGTTGATCACTTCGAGGAACGCCCGCGTCGCCGACTCGACGATGTTGGTACTGACGCTCGCGCCCCGATAGGTCTTGTGATTGTACTCCACGTACACGCGTGCCTCGCCCTGCGCGTCCTCGCCCTCGGATACCGCGTGCACCTCGAACTTGCGCAGCACGACGGCGATCTCGGTCGCCGCCTCGATGGCCTTGAAGGCGGCATCCACCGGTCCGTCCCCGCTCGCGCTGCGCTCGACGCTGCGCCCGTCGGCGTGCGTCAGGCGCACGAGCGCGCGGGCCGCGCCGCTGCTGCTGGCCTCGGTGGTGAGCTCGGTCAGGGTCCAGGGGCCGTGGGCCGAGCCTTCCGCCCGCAGCACGAGGGCCTCGATGTCCCCGTCGAACAGCTCCTTCTTCTTGTCGGCGAGCGCCTTGAAGTCCTCGAAGATGCGGTTGAACTCGAGCTCATCGAGCTCGAACCCCAGGGCCTTCACGCGCTCGCGGAAGGCGTGGCGCCCGGAGTGCTTGCCGAGCACCAGGTGACTGCGCGTGAGTCCCACGTCCTCGGGGCGCAGGATCTCGTAGGTCGAGTGGTGCTTGAGCATGCCGTGCTGGTGGATCCCCGACTCGTGCGCGAAGGCGTTCTCGCCCACCACCGCCTTGTTGCGCGGGATCGGCTGCCCGGTGATGCTCGAGACCAACCGCGAGGTCGGATAGAGGCGGTTGGTCTGGATGTTGGTCGCGACATTGAAGAAGGCGGCGCGCGTCTTCAGCGCCATCACGACTTCCTCGAGCGAGCAGTTACCGGCGCGCTCGCCGATGCCGTTGATGGTGCACTCGATCTGGCGCGCCCCGGCCACGACCGCGGTCAGGCTGTTGGCGACCGCCATCCCCAGATCGTCATGGCAGTGCACCGAGAGGCGGATGCCCTCGATGCCGCGCACGTTCTTGCGCAGGTAGCGGAACAGCTCCGCGAACTCATCCGGCACCGTGTAGCCGACGGTGTCGGGGATGTTGACGGTGGTCGCGCCGGCTGCGATCGCGGTCTCGACCACCTGCGCGAGGAACTCGATCTCGGTGCGCGAGGCGTCCTCGGGCGAGAACTCCACGTCCGCGCACAGCTCGCGCGCGCGCGCGACGCCGGTGGCTGCGAGCCTGAGGATCTCATCCTGCGCCATGTTGAGCTTGTACTGGCGGTGTATCGCGCTCGTGGCCAGGAACACATGAATGCGCTGGCGCTGCGCCGGCGCGACCGCGCGCGCCACCAGCTCGATGTCATCGGGGTTGCAGCGCGCCAGTCCGCAGATGATCGGGCCGTGCACCTCGCGTGCCACGGCCTGCACGCTCTCGAAGTCCCCGCGCGAGGCGGCGGGGAAGCCCGCCTCCACGACGTCCACCCCGAGCTCGGCCAGCGCGCGTGCCACCCGCAGCTTCTCGGGTTGCGTCATGCTGCAGCCGGGGGACTGCTCGCCGTCGCGCAGCGTCGTGTCGAAGATCAATACGCGGTCGGGATTGGCGACCATAGGGCACTTCCGGGTAGGGGTGAGGGGAGGGCGGCGCGCAACCCTCTGCGGGCGCGCGCCACGCTTCAGGCGCGCTTCTCCTGCAGCCAGGACATGCGCGCGCGCAGCTGCGCACCGACCTTCTCGATCTGGCGGTTGAGGTCGCTGTTCAGCAGCTTCTGGTACTTCGCCTTGCCGGTGGCGTTCTCCTTGATCCACTGGCGCGCGAACTTGCCGCTCTGCACTTCCTTGAGGACCTTGCGCATCTCCTTCTTGACGCGCGCATCGACGATGCGCGGGCCGCGCGTGAGGTCCCCGTACTTGGCGGTCTCGCTGATGAACTTATGCATCTTCGCCAGTCCGCCTTCGTACAGCAGGTCCACGATGAGCTTCAGCTCGTGCAGGCACTCGTAGTAGGCGATCTCGGGCTGGTAGCCGGCCTCGACCAGCGTCTCGAAGCCCTTCACCACCAGCTCCGTCGCCCCGCCGCACAGCACCGCCTGCTCGCCAAACAGATCCGTCTCGGTCTCCTCGGCGAAGGTGGTCTCGATCACCCCGCCGCGCGTGCCGCCGATGCCGTGGGCATAGGCGAGCGCCTTGGCGTGCGCCGTGCCGCTGGCATCCTGGGCGACCGCCAGCAGGCACGGCACGCCCGCACCCTCCTGGTACTGGCGCCGCACCAGATCCCCGGGGCCCTTGGGGGCAATCAGCACCACGTCGAGGTCCTTGCGCGGCTTCACCTGCTTGAAGTGCACGTTGAAGCCGTGCGCGAAGAGCAGGGTGGCGCCGGGCTTCAGGTGCGCCCGGATGCTCTGGTAGAACTCCTTCTGCGAGGTGTCCGGGATGAGGATCGCGACCAGGTCCGCATCCTTCACCGCCGCGACGGGCTCGGCGACCTTCAGTCCCGCCTTCCTCGCCTGCTTCCAGCCCGCGCCGCCCTTGCGCACGCCGACCACGACGTTGAAGCCGCTGTCGTGCAGGTTCAGCGCGTGCGCGCGCCCCTGGCTGCCGTAGCCCAGGATGGCGATCCGGGCGCCCTTCAGGGCTTTCTTGTCGACGTCTTTGTGTGAAAAGAGCCTCATCAGAATCACTCCTCGATGCCTCATGCCATTTCGCGTCACAAACGTAAAAAACCCCGCAGCGGCGCCTTCAGGGCCGGTGCGGGGTTTTTGGTGTTCTACTTTGCTCGTGCCTGGTGGGTCGTCAGGCGTCCGCGCGGGCCCCGCACCGTGCTCCACTAAGGAGCAGCAGTCCGGGCAGCAGTACCGGCAGCCGCAGGCGCGCGACTCCGGCGGGCGCGGCTGCGTGAAGGGACGTGGCTGCGGTGCGGTAGGGCATGCGTGGCGAACAAATCCTGATGCGCCCGATAGGAGCACAGGGACCTTGCGCTTGTCAACGAGGCTGTCGCTGCCGCGGGGCCCCCAGTAAGCTTTCGCGCGTGCCCCCAGGCCGCATCGGTAAGCCCAGTCCCCTCGCCGAGGGCATCTTTCGCCGCGAGATCCTGCCCTGGGGGCTGCTCGGGTTCACGCTCGGGCTGGTCGAAGGGGCCACCGCCGCGGTGCTCATCAAGCAGCACTTCGCCGGCGCCGCCTCCACCTTCGGGGTGAATATCGCGGTCGCTCTCGTCAGCGGCGCGCCGGCGTTCTCCAATGTGCTGAGCTTCGTGTGGGCGAACCTCGCGCACGGGCGCGCGCGCGTGCAGCTGATGGTCGCCCTGCAGGCGGGGTTTGCGCTCTTGGTCGGGTGTGTGGCGCTCGCCTCGCGCGCCGCCGGCGGGCTGTGGGCTGACGGTGGTCGCCATCGTCGCGGCGCGCGTGCTGTGGGCGGGCATCCTCACGGTGCGCGCGGCCGTGTGGACGGCGAACTATCCGCGCAACGTGCTCGCGCGCATCACCGGGCGCATCGTCATCGTGAACGCGATCGCGGTGGCCGCCTCTGCCGGGCTGGTCGGCTGGGCGCTGGAAGCGCGCGCGGTGGATGCGCGCTGGCTCTACGGCGGCGGGGCGCATCGCCGGACTCACCGGGGCATGGCTGTACCGCGCGATGCGGGTGCGCCGCGAGTTCCGGCTGCTCGCGGCGGAGGCCGCCAGCGGCGCGCGTGAGCGAGCCGTTCAGTCTCGCGATGCTCACGCAGATCCTGAAGGAGGACCCGCCTACCGCGAATACATGCTGTGGATGGGGATCTTCGGCGCCGGCAATCTGATGCTGACGGCGCAGCTGGTGCTCCTGTTCTCCGAGCAGCTGCACCTGACGAGCGGCACGCAGATCGGGCTGCTGGCCGTCGTGCCGCTGATCACGCAGCCGCTGTTCATGCCGTGGTGGTCGCGCCTGTTCGATGGCGCGCACGTGGTGCGCTACCGCTCGCGCCAGGGCTGGGCGCTGGTGGCGGCGAGCGCTGGCGCTGTGCGCTCGGGGTGTTCGCTGCGCTCGGCGCCCGCTCTTGTGGACCGGCGCGGTGCTGCTCGGCGCGGCGCAGGCGGGTGCTAATCTAGGCTGGAACCTCGGGTCACAACGATTTCGCCTCGAGGGCCGCGCGCAGCACTACATGGGCGTGCACGTGACGCTCACCGGCCTGCGCGGCGGGTCGCGCCGCCCCTCGGGCGTGCTCGCCTACATGGCGCTCGAGCGCCTGCGCGCGGGCAGTGGCCAGTACGCGCTGCTGCTGCCGCTGGCGCTGACCGCCGCGGGGGCGATAGGGTTCAACCGCATGCGCAGCGCGCTCGAGGGCTGAGGCGTGCGCCCGCAACAGAAAGGTCAAGGCGATGCGTCACAAGAGAGTCGATCCGCGGGCGTATCTCGCGCGTGGTGATCGATGGGGACAAGCAGGCGCCCTCGCGCGCCATGCTGCGCGCGGTGGGGTTCCGGACGCGGATTTCACGCAGTCCGCAGATCGGCGTGGCCTCCACCTGGGGGAACGTCACGCCCTGCAACATGCACATCGGGGAGCTGGCGCGGCGAGTCCTCGCGCGGGCGTCGATGCGGCCGGCGGCAAGAGCGTGCTGTTCAACACCATCACGGTGTCCGACGGCATCTCCATGGGCACCCCGGGCATGCGCTACTCGCTCGTCTCGCGCGAGATCATCGCCGACTCGATCGAGGCGGTCGCCGGCGCCGCCGGCTTCGACGGCCTGGTCGCGATCGGCGGCTGCGACAAGAACATGCCCGGCTGCGCCATGGCCATGGCGCGCCTGAACCGCCCGGCGGTCTTCGTCTACGGCGGCACGATCCGCCCGGGGGCCCAGCGCCGCGACATCATCTCGGTGTTCGAGGCGGTCGGCGCCCACGCGGCCGGCACGCTCTCGGACGCAGGGCTTGCTCGAAGTCGAGCGCACCGCCATCCCCGGGCCCGGCAGCTGCGGCGGGATGTACACGGCCAACACCATGGCCTCGGCCATCGAGGCCCTGGGTCTGTCCCTGCCCGGCAGCTCGGCGCAGGAGGCGGTGAGCGAGGACAAGCGCTCGGACAGCCAGCGCGCCGGCGAGGCGGTGGTACGGCTGGTGCGCGAGGGCTTGAAGCCGCGCGACATCCTCACCCGCCGGGCGTTCGAGAACGCCATCACGGTCGTCATCGCGCTCGGGGGCTCGACCAACGCCGTGCTGCACCTGCTGGCCATCGCGCAGGCGGCGCGAAGGTGCGCCTGACGCTCGATGACTTCACGCGCATCGGCCGGCGCGTCCCCGGTGCTGGCGGACCTGAAGCCCGAGCGGCCGCTACCTCATGTCCGAGCTCGTGGCGATCGGCGGGATCCAGCCGCTCATGAAGATGCTGCTCGACGGCGGACTGCTGCACGGGGAGTGCCTGACCGTCACCGGCCGGACCCTGCAGGAGAATCTGGAAAAGGTTCCCATGTACATGAGCGGACAGGACATTGTCCGCCCGCTCGTCGGCAGCCGCTGAAGAAGAGACAGCCATCTGGTCATCCTCTACGGCAACCTCGCCCCCGAGGGCGCAGTCGCCAAGATCACCGGCAAGGAGGGCGAGCGCTTCGAGGGCCGGGCGCGCGTGTTCGAGGGCGAGGAGCGCGCCACGCACGGCGATCCTCGCCGGCCGCGTGCATCGCCGGGGACGTCGTCGTCATCCGCACGAGGGCCCCCGCGGCGGGCCGGGCATGCGCGAGATGCTCAGCCCGACGAGCGCCATCATGCGGGCGCGGCCTTGGCGGGACCAGGTGGCCCTGATCACTGACGGGCGTTTCTCCGGCGGCAGCCACGGCTTCGTGGTCGGACATATCTCGCCGGAAGCCGCCGTCGGCGGCCCGATCGGCCTGCTGCAGCAGCGGCGATCGCATCATGCATCGATGCGCGCTGAGCGCGAGCTACGCGTCGAACTCACCGCGGCGGAGCTGCGCCGCCGGCGCGCCGCGTGGAAGCGCGCGCGAACGCCGCCCGAGCGGGGTGCTCGGCAAGTACGCGCGCCTGGTGGGCAGCGCCTCGCGGGGAGCCGTGACCGGAACGCCGCTACTGAGGCGATAGCGTCGTGTCGGCATACTTCTTAAGGCTGTCACCGGAGTTGTCAGTCCGAAACGGCAGCGGTTACAGTTCGCGCTGCATTCGTCTGCTGCGCGCACAGCTCTGCGAGGCGACTCTTAATAATCACGTCCCGACGGTCCAGATGCCGGAAGAGGCTGTCGGCCCGTCAGCCAGAATGCGCAGGCGCGGCCTGCGATTCTGAGGTCCGGGTTTCTCGGTCGCAGGTCGAGCGGCGAGTCGCAGACCGTGCAAGTTCGGTGGATAAAGACCAGCAGACGATTCGAATAACTCATGACTGCCTACGTCGAACACGATACCCAGTTCTTCACGCGACGCGGCATCGTGCTGTTCGCGATCATCGCTGCTGCACCTGTTCATCTTCTGGGCGCTCGCGACCGGACTGGCGCAAGCGCGCGGTCGAGGTGGTCGCGCCGCCGATCCAGACCGTGATCGAGACCGAGGACGCACAAGGACGCGCCGCCGCCGCCGCCGCCGCCGCCGAACTTCGAGCGCCCGCCGGTGGAGATCCCGCCGCCCGATACGATCGTGGAGATGCCGGTGGCGCAGCACCACCACCGCCATCAGCAACACGACCACCCAACACGTGGCGCAGCGCCGCCGCCGCCCAAAGCCGCCGGCGTGAAGATCGCCACCGAGGATCGGGCAAAGGCTTCCCGAACACCGAGGATTTCTATCCGCCCGCCTCCAAGCGTCTGGGCGAGGAGGGCGCGGCCGACGGTGCACGTCTGCGTCGGCGCGGACGGCAAGCTCACCGAGCCGCCGACGATCGCGCAGACCTCGGGCAGCGCGCGTCTGGATGAGGGCGCGATGAAGCTGGCCAAGGCTGGCTCGGGCCGCTATATCCAGCCGGCTACCGAGGACGGCAAGCCGATCGATTCGTGCTTCGTGTTCCGCATCAAGTTCCAGATGACGAAATAATTCAGTGATCAGACGCCGCGCCCGCGAGGGCGCGGCTTTTTTTTTCGAGGAAACTATGGAAAACCAAACCCCCGCCGCCCCCGCTCCACCACCAACGTCGACAATCCCTACGGCCTGGTCGCGCTCTGGCAAGGCGGCGATCTCGTCGCCCGCTCCGTGCTGATGCTGCTGGTCATCATGTCGCTCGCCTCCTGGTACGTGATGCTCACCAAGCTGTGGGATCAGCGCAAGCTGAGCCAGTCCGCGCGCGTCGTGGAGAAGCAGTTCTGGACCGCGCCCTCGGTCAAGGACGGCGTCGAGCGCCTGAAGAAGGGCGATGAGTTCCGCGGCATTGCCGAGGACGGCCTGCGCGCCGCCTCGCACCATGACGGGCGCCTGACCGACCGCATCGACCTCAACGAGTGGATCACCATGTCGCTGCAGCGCGCGGTGGACGGCGTCAACAGCAAGCTGCATCGAGCGGCCTCGGGCTGCTCGCGACCGTCGGCTCGACGGCGCCGTTCGTCGGCCTCTTCGGCACGGTGTGGGGCATCCTCAACGCGCTGGTCGGCATCGGCATCGCCGGCCAGGCGAGCATCGACAAGGTGGCCGGCCCGGTCGGCGAGGCGCTGATCATGACCGCCATCGGTCTGTTCGTCGCCGTGCCGGCGGTCATGGGCTACAACTGGCTGCTCGGCCGCAACAAGAGCCTGCAGGACGCGCTGCGGAACTTCGCCGGCGATCTGCATGCCTACCTGGTCGGCGGCGCGCGCGTGGGCAGCACCGGTGGCGTGCGCGTCCGGCGGCCGCCAAGGCTCAGCAGGTCGGCAAGTAAGCCACTGGCAAAGAGGCGCTCGCGGCGCTGCGCCTGGCACACCGCGAGCCCCTCGGCACCTTCGCTTTAGGAGTAGCTGCTCATGGCAATGAATGTCGGCGGGGAGATTCGGAAGAACCGGACCGCAATTCGACCATCAACACGACGCCGCTCGTGGACGTGATGCTGGTGCTGCTGATCATCTTCCTGATCACCATCCCGGTCATCAACAAGACGGTGAAGGTGAACCTGCCGAAGGCCGTCAACATCCCGACCCAGACCAAGCCGGAGAACATCACCATCGCGGTCGACAAGGACGGCATCATCTACTGGAACGACAAGCGGGTGGCCGTTCGCGACGATCTGCTCGCCGATCGTGAAGGCGGCCGCGGTCAAGAAGCCGCAGCCGGAGATCCATATCCGCGGCGACAAGGACACCCGCTACGAGGCCATCGGCCGCGTGATGTACATGATCCAGCGCGGCGGCATCGTGAAGGTCGGATTCCTCACCGAGCCCGACCACGGCGTCCGCGGCTATCGCTGAAGTACTTCCCGAGGAGCTTTATTCATGGCAATGAGTGTCGGCGGTACGGGTGCGGGCGACGCCATGTGCGACATCAACACCACGCCGCTGATCGACGTGATGCTGGTGCTGCTCGTCACGCTGATCATCTCCCTGCCGGTCATGACCCACGCGGTCAAGCTGGACATGCCCAATCCGAATGCCCAGCCGCCGCCGCCGGACAAGCCGCCCGAGGTCATCGATCTGGAGATCGACTTCGACGGCACGGTGGTCTGGAACGGCACGCCGGTGGCGAGCATGGAGCAGCTGGAGGGCTACTTCCAGAACGAGGCCGACAAGGATCCCGCAGCCGGAGATCCACCTGCGCCCCGACCGGCGCGCCAAGTACGACGTCGTCGCGAAGGTGCTGGCCGCCGCGCAGCGCAACCACATGAAGAAGATCGGCTTCGTCAACGTCGCAGAATTCGGCAGTTAACAAGGCTAAGACGAAAAATCCTATGAAGGCATCGATAACCGTTGCGCGCCGCACGTGGCTGCAGGCATGGGTCTCGTGGATTGCAGGCGCCCGCCGCGCTGGCGGCAGGCAAAAACGACAGCTCAGCAGAAGCGTGGCCAAGCTGCTGAAGCCCGGCGCAGGAGGCGCTCAAGGCCAGGAACTAGGAAGCCGCGCTCACGAAGATCAAGGAGGCCGAGGCGCTGCCGAACAAGACCCCCTTCGATGCCTACACGATCGACGATTCTCCTGCCAGGCCAACGTCGGCGCGCAGAAACTATACCGAGGCCGCCAAGGCCGTGCGAGGCAGCAGCTCAACGACAGCTTCATGCGCGAGGCCAACGTGGCCCGGCAGGTGCACATCGCTGCAAGCGCTCAACTACCAGATCAAGAACTACGACAAGGCGATCGAGTTCGGCCAGCGCGCCATCAAGGGCGGCACGGCCAGCGAGGAGGACAAGAACATCGTCGCGCCAGTCCTACTACCTGAAGGGTGACTGGAAGGACACGCTCAAGTTCGAGGACGCCCTGGTCGATACGGAGGTCAAGGCTGGGCAGACCCCGAAGGATCAGCAGCTCGCTCTAGTGCTCAGCGCCTGCGTGAAGCTCGAGGACGCCGCCTGCCAGCACGCATGCGCTCGAGCGCATGGTGACCTACTACCCGAAGCCCGAGTACTGGAAGCAGCTGCTGTACAGCGCTGCGCAAGGACGCCACCGGCAACGATGCCGCCACCCTGCAGACCTATCGCCTGATGGTCGAAGTCGACGTTCTGTCAAGAGGCGAGCGACTACAACGAGATCGCACAGCTCGCCCTCGAGGCCGGCTCCCCGGGTGAGGCGCAGAAGTTCCTCGAGAAGGGCTTTGCCAGCGAACGCGTTCACCGACAGCGCATCAAGGACCGCAACAAGCGCCTGCTCGAGACCGCCAAGAAGAGCGCGGCCGCGATCAGGCGACCCTGCCGAAGATCGAGAAGGAGGCCGATGCCGCCCCGACCGGCGCCAAGGACGTCGGCGTGGGCCTGGCGTACCTCGGCTACGGGCAGTACGACAAGGCCGCCGACGGTTCATCGCCAAGGGCATCGCCAAGGGCGGCGTGAAGAACGACGCCGAGGCGCACCTGCTGCTCGGCATCGCGCAGCTGAAGGCCGGCCACAAGGACGAAGCCGTCAAGTCCTTCAAGGCCGTCAAGGGCGATCCGACGCTGGAGCGGCTCGCGAACCTCTGGATCCTGCACGCGAAGCAGGCTTAGGCGTACTCAGGCCGCCGCCGCAAGCATCGGCGCGGCTGGAACTCCACGGGGCCGGCGAGACAATCTCTCCCGGCCCTTCTTGTTTACCGGGTGCGCGCCGCGAGGGCGTACGCAAACCGAAAAGGAAATGACACATGGCGATCAAGGCAGGCGAGCGCATGCCCGCGGGCACGCTCAAGCGGATGACCAAGGAAGGACCGAAGGACTCTCCACCGAGGAGCTCTTCAAGGGCAAGAAGGTGGTGCTGTTCTCGGTGCCCGGCGCCTTCACCCCGACCTGCGATGCCAAGCACCTGCCGGGCTTCGTGCAGCTCGCCGACCAGATCCGCGCCAAGGGCGTGGACACCATCGCCTGCATGGCGGTGAACGATGTGTTCGTGATGAACGCCTGGGGCAAGTCCTCGGGCGTCGGCGACAAGATCCTGATGCTCGCCGACGGCAACGGCGACTACGCCCGCGCGCTCGGACTGGAGCTCGATGCCAGGGGCTTCGGCATGGGCATGCGCGGCCAGCGCTTCGCCATCATCGTCCAGGACGGCGTGGCCAAGACGGTCGAGGTCGAGGCGCCCGGGCAGTTCAAGGTCTCCGCCGCCGAGTACGTGCTGAGCCAGCTCTAGCCGACTCAGGCGCTCGATCTCGGGGATCGATCTGGAACAGGTCGCCGACCAGGCCGAAGTCGGCCACCTCGAAGATCGGCGCCTCGCCGTCCTTGTTGATGGCGACGATGGTGCGCGCGTCCTTGATGCCGGTCAGATGCTGGATCGCGCCGGAAATGCCGACCGCGATGTACAGCTCCGGCGCGATGATCTTGCCGGTCTGCCCCACCTGCATCTCGTTGGGTGCGTAGCCGGCATCGACCGCGGCACGCGAGGCGCCGACGGCGGCGCCGAGCTTGTCGGCGAGGCTGTAGAGCAGCTTGAAGCCCTCGGCGCTGCCGAGCGCCCGGCCCCCGGAGATCACCCGCGCGGCGGTCTGCAGGTCCGGCCGGTCGGTCTTGGCCGCCGACACCGACACGAAGCGCGTGTGCGTCGGCAAGGCGACCGCCGACGCTCGCCTTCTCGATCGGCGCCGCGGCGGCGCCGCCGGCGGCCGCCTCGAAGGAGGCGGTGCGCACGGTGCCGACGAGCTGCGCCGGCGCTCGACTCCGACCGTGAGGATGGCATTGCCGGCGATAGATCGGGCGGCGGAAGCGCGTCGCGCTCTCGATCGCCATGATGTCGCTCACCTGCGGCGCATCCAGCAGTGCCGGCGATGCGCGGCATCAGGTCCTTGCCGAAGGTGGTGGAGGGACCGAACAGGTGCGTGTAGGGCGCCGCGATCGCCACGATCTGCGGCGCGAGCACCGCGGCGAGCGCATGCGCGTTGGCCGGGTTCTCGATGCGTCACCACGCGGTTGACGCCGGCGAGCTGCGCGGCCTGGGCGGCAACCGCCGCCGCCTCCGCCGCGCACACCACGACGGTGATCTCCGCGCCCGCGAGCGTCGCGGGCGCAGCTCACGCACTTAGCGGTGCTGGGGTTGAGTCTGCGCGCCGTCGTGCTCGGCGACGATCAGGATCCTGGCGCTCACAGCAGCCCCTTCTTCTTCAGTGCCTCGACCAGTTCGGCGGCATCCTTGACGCGTGATGCCCTTCTGGCGCTGCGGCGGGGGCTCGAAGCGCACCAGCTTCAGCTGCTGGCGCGGCGCGACGCCGAGCGCGGCCAGGGTGAGCGTCTCGAGCGGCTTCTTCTTGGCCTTCATGATGTCCGGCAGCTTCACGTAGCGCGGCTCGTTCAGGCGCAGGTCGGTGGTGATGACCGCCGGCAGGTCGACCTCGAGCGTCTCAAGTCCCGCATCGACCTCGCGCGTGACGCGGGCGCTCGTCGTCGGTCAGCTCGAGCTTGGAGGCGTAGGTGGCCTGCGGCCGGTTCCACAGCGCCGCGAGCACCTGGCCGGTCTGGCCGTTGTCGTCATCGATCGCCTGCTTGCCGAGGATGACCAGAAGGGCTGCTCGCGCTCGATGAGCTTCAGCAGCGCCCGGGCGGCGACCAGCGGCTCGATGACGCCCGTCGGCCTGCACGTGCAGGTGCGCGGTCGGCGCCCATGGCGAGCGCGGTGCGCAGCTGCTGCTGGCAGTCCGCAGGTCCCACGGTGGCGACGATCACTTCCTCGGCGCCGCCGCGCTCCTTGATGCGCAGCGCCTCCTCGAGGGCGATCTCGTCGAAGGGGTTGACGCTCATCTTCACCCCATCGGTGATGACGCCGGTGCCGTCCGGCTTGACCCGGATGCGCACGTTGTAGTCCACGACGCGCTTGATGCCGACCAGGATGCGCTTCATTCGCCAGTGCTCTTTGGAACGCCCGCGGGGTGCGGGCAGCAAGTCGCGCAGTATAACGGGCCGTCCGGGGCGGTGTTGCCGGGACGGGCCGCGGCGTTGACGAATTGCGCACCGGCTCCCTAAAGTGCCGGGTTCATGCTGAGCTACATCTTCCGGCGTCTCGCCGGACTCGTGCCGACGCTCATCATCATCATTACCGTCTCGTTCCTGATCCTGCGCCTCGCCCCCGGCGGCCCCTTCGACCAGGAGCAGACACTGACCCCCGCGGTGCGCGCCAACCTCGAGCGCCTCTACGGCCTCGACCGCCCGCTCGCCGTGCAGTACCTGAGTTACCTGCGCGCGCTGGCGCACGGGGACTTCGGGCCCTCGCTGCGCAGCCGCGACTTCAGCGTCGGGGAGCTCATCCGCCAGGGGCTGCCGGTGAGCGCGACCCTGGGGTTGAGTGCGCTCCTGATCGCGCTCCTGTGCGGGATCCCGGCCGGGATCGGCGCGGCACTGTGGCGCGGGCGCGCGGCCGACTGGCTCGTCAGCGCGGCGAGCACCCTCGGGCTTGCGCTGCCGAGTTTTGTGGTCGGTCCCTTCCTGGTGCTGCTCTTCGGACTCACGCTGCACTGGCTGCCGGCCGCGGGCTGGGAGGGCGGGGCGCTGCGCTACCTCATCCTGCCGGCCGTGACGCTGGCCCTGCCGGTGGCCGCCGCGCTCGCGCGCCTCACCCGCGCCAGCCTGCTCGAGAGCCTGCGGGCCCCCTACGTGCGCAGCGCCCGTGCCCGCGGCCTGGGCGGCGCACGCGTGCTGCTGCGCCATGCGCTGCCCCCGGCACTGCTACCGGTGGTCAGTTACCTGGGTCCCGCGGTGGCCTTCGTGGTCACCGGCTCGCTAGTGGTGGAGACGGTGTTCGGGTTGCCCGGGACGGGACGCTACCTGGTGCAGGGCGCCATCGACCGCGACTATCCGCTCGTCATGGGCATGATCGTCGTCTACGCCGTGCTCACGCTGGTCGCGAACTTCCTGGTCGACCTCGCCTACGGCTGGCTCGACCCGAGCGTGCGCCATGGCTGAAGCTGCGGCCGCCCCGATCCCCGGACTGTGGCGTGCGGCGGGACGGCGCCTCATGGCGCGCCGCGCCGCGCCACTCGCCGCGCTCGGCCTCGCCGCGCTGATCGCGCTCGCACTCCTGGGGCCCGCCCTGAGTCCGCATCGCTACGACGGGCTCGACTGGCAGCACCTCGCGCAGCCCCCCGGGGCGCTCGCGGCGCACTGGTTCGGCACCGATCGGCTGGGGCGCGACCTGTACGTGCGCGCGCTGCACGGGCTGCGCCTGTCGCTCCTGGTGAGCGTGCTGGCGAGCGTGGTGAGCCTCGTGATCGGCATCGCCTACGGGGCGCTCGCCGGCTTCGCCGGCGGGCGCACGGATGGGCTCATGATGCGCGCTGTCGACGTGCTGTATTCGCTGCCGTATCTGTTCATCGTCATCATCCTCACGAGTCTTTTGCCCCGCGGCAGTCTCGCGGTGCTGCTCCTCGCGCTCGGCGCGGTGGGCTGGCTGACGAGCGCGCGCATCGTGCGTGGCCAGACGCTCGCCCTCAAGCGCCGTGAGTTCATCGAGGCGGCGCGCGCGCTCGGGGTGCCCCCGCGCGTGATCCTCGTGCGCCACGTGATCCCGAACCTCCTGGGCCCGCTCATCGTGTACGCCACCCTCACCGTGCCGCAGATGATCCTGTTCGAGAGCTTCCTGAGCTTCCTGGGCCTGGGCGTGCAGGAGCCGCGCGCCAGTCTCGGCAGTCTCGTAGCGGTCGGCGCGCAGGAGATGAGTTCCGCCCCCTGGATGCTGCTCGCGCCCGCGACGCTGCTGGTGCTGCTGCTGCTGTGCCTGAACGTGCTCGGCGATGGCCTGCGCGATGCGCTCGATCCCCGTGAGTCCTGAGCGCGCGGATCAGGACGACGCGGTGCTGCGGCTGAGCGGCCTCGGCGTCGAGTTCCGCACCCCCGCCGGCCCGGTGCGTGCCGTCGAGGGGCTCGACCTTACCGTGGCGGCCGCGGAGTGCCTCGGGGTGGTAGGGGAGTCCGGCGCGGGCAAGAGCCAGGCGTTTCTGGCGGTCATGGGACTGCTGGCGGGGAATGCCACGGTGCACGGCAGCGCGCGCTTCCTCGGGCGTGAGCTGCTGCACCTGCCGCCGGCCGCGCTCGATCGGGTGCGCGGCGCCGGCATCGGCATGGTGTTCCAGGACCCGATGACCTCGCTCACCCCGCACCTCACGATCGGGGAGCAGATCGCCGAGGTGCGGGTGCGCCACCTCAAGGAGAGCTGGCGCGAGGCACGCGCGCAGGCGCTCGCGCTGCTGGAGCGGGTGCACATCAGCGAGCCGCCGCTGCGGCTGCGCCAGTATCCGCACGAGCTCTCCGGCGGCATGCGCCAGCGCGTCATGATCGCCATCGCGCTCGCCACGGGGCCGAAGCTCCTGATCGCCGACGAGCCGACCACGGCGCTCGATGTCACCGTGCAGGCGCAGATTCTCGCCCTGCTGCTCGAGCTCAAGCGCGCGCACGCGCTGGCGCTGGTGCTGATCACGCATGACCTCGGGGCGGTGGCCGGGGTTGCCGACCGCTTGCTCGTCCTGCGCGCCGGACGGGTGATCGAGAGCGGCACGACGGCACAGGTGCTGGGTGCACCGCGTGAGGCTTACACCCGCACGCTGCTACGGGAGGCGACGCAGCTCGGTGCTGCCGCACCGGTGCCACCCCCGGCACCGGCGACGGGTGCCGTGCGGCTCGCCGTCACCGGGATGCGCGTGGACTATCCCCCGCGTCGCCTTGGCTTCGCTCGACCCCGGGCCCGAGCGGCGGTGGAGGAGGTCAGCTTCCAGTTGAGCGCCGGGGAGGCGCTGGCCGTCGTCGGGGAGTCTGGCTGCGGCAAGTCGACGCTCGCGCGCGCCGCGCTGTGCCTGCTGGCGCCCAGCGCCGGCCGGGTGGTGTGGCTCGGCCAGCCGGTCGAGGCGCTGTCGCAGGAGCGCGTGCGTGCGCTGCGCGGTGCGGTGCAGATCATCTTCCAGGATCCGCTCGCGAGCCTGGATCCGCGCCTGCGTGTACGCGAGATCGTGGCCGAGGGACTGGGGGTGCATCGTCCGGGACTCGATCGCAGCGCGCGTGCGCAGGCGGTGCTGGCGATGCTCGGCCGCGTGGGCCTGGCGGCGGAGCTGGCCGAGCGCTACCCGCACGAGCTCTCCGGCGGCCAGTGTCAGCGCGTCGGCATCGCCCGCGCGATGATCCTCAGGCCCCAGGTGCTGGTGTGCGATGAACCCCTGAGCGCCTTGGACGTCACCAGCCAGGAGCAGATCCTCGAGCTGCTGCTGCGAACTCAAGCGCACGCACGGCCTCGCGCTGCTGTTCATCAGTCACAACCTCGCCACGGTGCGCAGGCTGTGCGACCGGGTGCTCGTCATGTACCTCGGACGCATGATGGAGCTGGCGAGCGTCGCGACGCTGTTCACGGCCGCGCGCCACCCCTACAGCCGTGAGCTGCTCGCCGCCATTCCGAGCCTCGACCCGGGCGTGCAGCCGGCACGCCTGGCGAGTATCCGCAGCGGCGAGCCCGCCGCGGCCGCTGCGCCCGTTGCTGGCTGTCCCTTCCGCACGCGCTGCGTGCATGCCGAGCCCGCCTGCGCCGCGGCCCCGGTGTGGGAAGCGGCCGGCGCGGCCCATGGACTCGCCTGCCGCCGCTGGCGGCAGCTGGCCCCGCCCTGAAGCGCCACCTCATGCCCGTCACAGTTCGTGCCGGCGCAGGCGGGCGTCGCCCGCGCCAGCTGCTATTCTTGGCCTCATGAGTGAGTCCACGGTGCGCCCCAGCGAGGCCCTGAAACACGTCCGCTACGAGATTCGCGGGCGTCTGGCGCGTCGCGCCCACGAGCTCGAGCGCCAGGGCTACGAGATCATTTCCCTGAACATCGGCAATCCGCGCGCCTTCGGCCTGCGCACGCCCGAGACCATGCGCCTGGCGATGATCGAGAATCTGCCGGAGGCCGAAGGCTATTGTCACCAGAAGGGCATCTTCCCGGCGCGCGAAGCGGTCGTGATGCAACAGCAGGCGCGCGGCGTCAGCCACGTCACCGCCGAAGAGGTGTTCATCGGCAACGGCGTGAGCGAGCTGATCGATCTCACGCTGCGGGCGCTGCTCAACGAGGGCGACGAAGTGCTCGTGCCCAGTCCCGACTATCCGCTGTGGACCGCGGCGGTGACCCTGAACCGCGGCCGCCCCATACACTACCCGTGCCGGCCGCAGCACGCCTTCGTGCCCGATCCGCAGGAGATCGAGCGCCTGATCACCCCGCGCACGCGCGCGCTGGTGATCATCAATCCCAACAATCCCACCGGCGCGGTGTATCCGCGCGCGGTGCTCGAGGCACTGGCGCGCCTGGCCGAGGAGCAGGGCCTCGTCGTCTTCAGCGACGAGATCTACGACCAGATGACCTACGAGGGCGCCGAGTTCGTGCCCATGGCAACGCTGGTGCACGGCACCCTGTGCGCGACCCTCTCGGGCCTCTCCAAGGTCTACCGCGCCTGCGGCTACCGGGTGGGGTGGGCGGTGTTCTCCGGGCGCACCGACGCCGCCGCCGAGTACCTTGCGGCCCTGGAGCTGCTCTCTTCGCTGCGCCTGTGCAGCAATGTCATGGCGCAGTGGGCGGTGCAGACCGCGCTCGGCGGCCACCAGAGCATCCGCGAGTTGATCGCCCCGGGCGGGCGGCTGTACGAGTCGCGCGCCGTCATCCTCGCGGCGACACAGCGCAGCCGCTTCCTCAGGCTGGCGCCCCCGCAGGGTGCCATGTACGCCTTCCCCGGCGTGGACCCGCAGGCACTGCCGGACTTCGACGACCAGCAGTTCGCGCTCGACCTGCTCGAGAAGAAGCACGTGCTCATCGCCCCGGGGGTGAGCTTCAACGTGCCGTACCGCAATCATTTCCGCATCACGAACCTCCCCGATGCCGCGATGCTGCGCGAGGTGTTCACGCGCATCGAGGAGCTGCTGACGAACTACGCCGAGACGCGCGCGCGCGAGCACAGTCCCGCCGCTGCCAGCGCCAAGGTGATCAGCGGCCGCTTTCCGTGATGTGCCGCAAGGGCATTCCCGCCGGCGCAGTTGTTTAGCCTTCCTCCCGAGCTCAGCGCCCACCTGCGCGGCGGCGGCGCGCTTCTCGTCCCCAGCCGCGCGCGGATGCGCGCGGTGCAGCTGGCCTTCGCGGCGGCCGAGCTAGCCGGCGGCGCCGGGGTGTGGTCGAGCCCGGACGTGCTCACGCCGCGCGGCTGGCTGCGGCGCGAGGTGGAACGGCGCGCGGCCGAGGCCCCGGCGCTGTGGCCGCGTTGCCTGAGTGCCGCCGAAGAGTGGGTGCTGTGGCGCGAAGCCACCGAGGTGGCCGCCGCCGACACGATGTTTTTCGATACCGGGACGCTCGCGGCCGCGGTGCAGCGCGCGGCCGAGCTCGCCGCCGCTTACGGCATCGCACTGCCGCTCGCCCCGCCGGGCACCGAGGCCGCGCTGCTGCGCGCCGCGCAGCAGCACTTCGAGGCGCGCTGCCGCGAGCTCGGGGCCGCCCCCGTCGGTGCGCTCGCGGCGCAGCTGAGCGCACCGCTCACCCAGCAGAGCGTGGCATGGTGCGGATTCGAGGCCATCGCACCGCGTCTGGCCGCCCTGACCCGTGGCGCGTGCGTGCTGCGCTCATCCGCGGCGCCCGCCACTGCGCACTTGCGCCGTCCGCAGGATCCGCAGGCCGAGCTCGAGACGATCGCGGCCTGGTGCCGCCGCCACCTGGAAGCACGATCCGACGCGCGCCTGCTGGTGATCCTCCCGGGCAGCGCGGGTCAGCGCGAGCGCCTCGCGACCCTGGTGCGCGGCGCGCTCGACCCGGCGCACCTGCTGCAGCCCCAGGCCAGTGAGCGTGCGCTGGTCAGCCTCGAGGGCGCAGCGACGCTCGGTGAGCAGCCGCTCACCGTGCAGGCCCTGCGCGGGCTGGCGTTTTTGTCCGGGGAGTCCCTCGAGGTCGACGCCGTGCGGTCCTGGCTGATGGCGCCCGAATGGACCCGGCCGAGCGCGCCGCGGCGCGCCGCGCTCGCCCTGTTGGTGCAGGAGCGCGGCGTGAGCAGCCTCACGCTGCGGGAGCTGCAGGGCATCCTGCAGCTCGCCCCGCGCGAGCTGCGCGCGGCGGCCCGCGCCCTCGATGCCCAGCTGCGTACGGCGGCCACCCGTCTTGGCGGCGGTGCGGCATCCGCGCGGTGCTGGTGCGAGCGCTTCGCGCCGGCGCTCGAGGCCCTCTCGTGGCCGGGGACGCTCGCGGCGGCCGGCCCGCAGCAGCAGGCGTGGCTGCGCTGGGGAGAGCTGCTGGAAGAGTTCGGGGAACTCGAGGCCATCCTCGCGCCGCGCACGCGCCTTGAGGCGATCGGACTGCTGCGCGCGCTGGCGCTGCGCTTGCCGGCGGCTGCACACGATGAGGATGCGCCGGTCACGCTCTCACCCCATCTCGTGGACCCGGTCATCCGCTACGACGGTATCTGGGTCGCTTCTTTGAGTGCGGAGGTCCTGCCGCAGCCCATCGCCCCCGATGCGTTCGTGCCGTTGCGCGCGCAGCGGGCCGCGGGCGTGCCGCAGGCGAGCGCGCCGGCGCGCACGGCCGGGGGGCTCGGGCTGCTTGCGGCCTGGGCGCGCGCAAGCCCCGAGCTGGTGCTCTCGGTGCCCGCGCGCGAGAAGGATCTCGAGCTGCTGCCCACGCCCCTCGTGGGTCCCTGGCCGGCGCCGGCTGCCGTGCCTCACTCGCTGTGGCTGCCGCAGCGCCTGCGGCGCGCCGGGCTCACCGAGTCCTTCGAGGATGTCACGGGCGAGTCCTGGAACCCGCTAAGCCCGCTCCCCTCCGGTACCCGGGCGCTGACGCTGCAGAATGCCTGTGCGTTTCGCGCCTACGCGGAGCTGCGGCTCGGAGCGAGCGAGCCTGAAGGAGCCGAGCCGGGCGTGCCGATGGACCAGCGGGGGCTGCTGCTGCATGCCGCGCTGCAGGGTCTGTGGGAACGGCTGCACGACTCGCGGCAGCTCGCGGCGCTGGACGCGGGCGCCCTGGCCACCCTGATCGCCGAGTCGGTCGCGCGGGCCGCGCAGGCGCTCACGACCGAGTCGCACAAGAAGCGCCGCCGCCCCCCGCACGGCGGGGAGTCGCAGCTGGATTTCTTCGCGACGCTCCCGGTGGCGCTGGTGCGCGAGTGCCGGCGCGCGGAAGCGCTCATGGCCCGCCTGTGTGAGCTGGAGCGCACGCGCGCGCCCTTCAGGGTGCTCGCCACCGAAGCGGTGCAGGAACTGACCCTCGGCGGCGGGCGGGTGCGCATGCGGCTCGATCGCATCGACAGCACCCCCGCAGGACGCATCGTCCTCGATTACAAGAGCGGCCGTGCGGGCAGCCCGGACTGGTACGGGCAGCGCCCGACGCATCCGCAGCTGCTCGCCTACCTCGCCGCCCTGGGCGAGGACGCCGTCGCGCTCGCCACCGTCAACCTCACGGCGCGCGAAGTGCGCTTTTGCGGCGTGGCCGGGGCTGCCGCGCTCCTGCCGCGCGTGCCGCTGCTTCCCGCGGCTCAAGCGGGCGATGCCGCCGCGGTTTGGCGCCAGCAGCGCGAATCGTGGCGCGCGCTCGTCGCGAACCTCATCAGCGCCTTCCTGGCCGGGGAGGCGCGGGTCGATCCGGCACCCGGCGCCTGCGACTACTGTCACCTGAGTGCGCTGTGCCGCATCGGCGCACATACCGCGGGCAGCGAGCCGGCGGCAGAACCCGATGAGTGAGGCGTTGCGCGCGGCCGATGAGCGCGCCCGCGCCGCCGCGAGCGCACCACACGCCTCGGTCCTGCTGCAGGCGCCGGCGGGCTCGGGCAAGACCACGGTGCTGGCCCAGCGCTTCCTGCGGCTGCTGTGCACGGTCGAGGATCCGGCCGAGATCCTCGCCATCACCTTCACCCGCAAGGCCGCCGCCGAGATGCGCGCGCGCGTCATTGGTGCGCTGCGCGGGGAGCTCGCGGCCGCTGATCCTGCCACCGCGCAGCTGCAAGCCTACGCCGCCGCGGCACTGGCGCACGCGGCGGCGCGCGGCTGGGACCTGCAGCGCGCGCCCCAGAGCCTGCGGATCCAGACCATCGATGCCTTCAATTTCGCGCTCGCCGCGCAGCTGCCGGTCGCCTCGCGTGTCGGCGGTACGCTCAACGTCACCGAGAGCCCGCGCGCGCTGTACGCGCGCGCTGCGCGGCGCACGCTGCTGTTCGCAGACAGCGACCGCGCTCTCGCGCCGGACGTGCAGCGGCTCTTCGAGCGCCTCGACAATCACTGGATGAAGTTCGAAAAGCTCATCGCCGATCTGTTGCAGGAGCGCGGCCACTGGCTGCGCTTCGTCGCCGGGGAAGCCCCGCAGGTGCTCAGTGCGCGCGTGAACACGAGCCTCGCCGCCCTGGTGGGCGGCCATCTGGCGGCGCTGCAGGCGCTGATGCCCGAGGCGCTGCGGCGCGCCGCCGCCGCCCTGCCCGGAGTCGGCGAGCTCAGCTGCGATCCCGCAGCGCTGCCCGCCTGGAAAGTCCTCGTGCAGCTCGCGCTCACGAAGGAGGACTGGCGGCGCCTGCTGAGCGCGCATCTGCTGGGTGCGGACTTCGCGCGCCCCGAACCGCGCGAGCGGCTGCGGGAGCTGCTTGCCGCCATGCAGGGGGTGCCGGGCCTGCGTGAGGCACTGCTCGAGCTGCGGGACCTGCCGCCCGCGAGTCTGCCGGCGACTGACGTGGCGGCGCTCGAATCCCTGGCGCGCCTGCTGGCGCACGCCGCCGCGGAGCTGCAGGCGCAGTTCGCGCTCGCCCAGCGGGTCGACTACACCTACGTGACCGGCGCGGCGCGCCAGGCCCTGACCGAGGAGGGCGCCCCGACCGAACTCGCATTGCACAGTGGCCTCGCGCTGCGCCACATCCTGGTCGATGAGTTCCAGGACACCTCGCTCGCGCAGTTTGAGCTGCTGAGCAATCTCACCGCCGGCTGGGAGCCGGACGATGGGCGCACGCTGTTCGTCGTCGGCGATCCCATGCAGTCCATCTACCGCTTCCGCGACGCGGAAGTGGGCCTGTTCCTCAAGGCCCGCAGCAGCGGCGTCGGCCGTGTCGTGCTCACACCGCAGCAGCTGCTGCAGAACTTCCGCACGGTCCCGGAACTGGTCGGGTTCAGCAACGCGCTGTTCAGCGCGATCTTCCCGCGCGCCGATGACCTGCAGGCGGGCGCCGTCGCCTACACGCCGAGTCTTCCCGCGCGCGCGGCGCACCCGCCCCCCACGGGCATCGAAGCCGTGACACTGCGGCTCTTTCCCGGCAGCCGCACCGCGGAGGCCGAGGCGCTGGCGGCGCGCATCGGCGAACTGCGCAACGCCGATCCGCAGGCTTCGGTGGCGGTGCTGGTCAACGCCCACTCGCACGCGGTGCCGATCATCGCCGCGCTCGAGTCGCGCGCGCTGCCGGTACTCGGGGTGGATCTGGTGCCGCTGCGCGAGCGCGCGGTGGTGCGCGATCTGGTGCAACTGATGCACGCGCTCTTTGACCTGGCGGACCGGCGCGCATGGCTGAGCGTGCTGCGGGCGCCCTGGTGCGGCGCACGCCTGAAGTCTTTGAGCGCCCTGTCGGCGCCGAAAGACCCGCAGCTGATCATCGAGGCGCTGGGCGATCCGGCACGCCTGGCGCGCTGCGCGCGCGAAGATCGCCAGGCCCTCGAGCGCGTGCATACGACGCTGACGCACGCACTGAGCGCCTCGCGCGCAGCGCTCGCGCAGTGGCTGGAGGCCACCTGGACGCAGCTTGGGGCCCCGGATGCCTATGCGCCGGGGGAGCTCGAGGATGCGCGGGCGTTTTTTGCCGCACTGGCCGCGCGCAGCGCGAGCGGCGAATGGCAGGGACTGGCGGATTTTGCCGCACTGCTGGAGAACCTCTTCAGCACCCGCGCGGCCAGCGCCGCACACCCGGTGCAGGTGATGACGATCCACCGGGCCAAGGGGCTCGAGTTCGAGCACGTGTTCGTGCCGGCGCTCGACCGCCTCACCCGCGCCGCTGAGCGGCCGCTGCTGCGCTGGATCGACCTGCCCAGCGCAGACGGACCCAACGAGCTTCTGATCGCGCCCACGCCGGTGATCGGCCCGCAGGAGGAAGCGGGGGGACTCGACGCCTTCATCGCCGGGCTGCAGCGCACGCGCGAGAGCGAGGAGCGCAAGCGCCTCCTGTATGTCGCCGTCACGCGCGCACGCCGGACGCTGTGGCTCTCGGGGGCGCCTGCGCTGGATGCCAAGGGCGGCGTGCGCCCCGCCAGGCACAGCCTCCTCGGCGCGCTGTGGCCGGCGCTCGCGGAGCGCTTCACGCTCGCGGCGGCCGCCTCAGCCGCGCCGCGCGCCGCCACGCGCCTGGTGACGCGCCTGGTGAGCGCGTGGCAGGCGCCGGCGCTGCCGCCAGGCCTTGCCCTGCAGCACCTGCCGGCGGCGCACCTGCGCAGCGAGCCGCCCGAGTTCAGCTGGGTGGGCGAGACGCAGCGGCACGTCGGCACCCTGGTGCACGCCTGGCTCGCGCGCCTGGCGGCGGGGAGCCCGTGGCCGGATGCGGCGGCACTCGAGCGTGAACGCGCCGCCGTTGCCGCGCAGCTGCGGCGCTTCGGGGTCCCCGGGCGCGATGAGGCGCGCGCCGCGCAGGTGGTGCTCAGTGCGATCGCCCAGACCATCGCCGATGAGCGCGGCCGCTGGATCCTGGATCCGGCGCACCGCGAGGCGCACGCGGAGCTCGCACTCACCGGGGTGAGCGGCGGGCGGCTGCGCGAGGTCATCATCGATCGCGCCTTCGTCGATGCCGCGGGCACCCGCTGGGTCATCGACTTCAAGACCAGCCGCCACGAGGGGGCCGGGCGCGAGACGTTCCTGGATGAGGAGGTCACGCGCTACCGCGCACAGCTGGACACGTACGTCGAGCTCGCGCGCGCGCTTGGCCCGCAGCCGGTGCGCGCGGCGCTGTATTTCCCGCTGCTGCAGGCCTTCCGCGAGCTCTAGAAAGTCCCGGTCATCGTGAACGGGCGTCGCCCGGAAGCATCCGCAGAGCCGAGGAAGCGTAGGTTGCTGATGAGCTCGGGCGAGGCCTCCGGGCGCGCCGCCAGGGTGCCCTGCAGGTCGTAGCCGCCCTGGCGCGGCAGGCGCAGCGTCCCCTGCAGGGACAGCGGGCCGCCGAGGTCCCTGATCTCGCCGACCGGCTCGCCGTCGCCGCCGGGGAAATGGACCGCGTAGCTGCCCAGCGGCGTGACGTTGCCGGCGCGGTCCTCAAGATCGTGTGCCTCGATGGTGCCCTGCAGCTGCGTGAGGGCGCCGCCCTTCACCAGCACCAGCGGCAGGTCCAGGTGCGCCTGCCCGTGCAGCTGCGGCGGCATTCCTGGCAGCAGCTTCGGGTCGAGCGTGAGGTCGGCGCGCAGGTTGCGCGCGGTCACGCTGCCGCCGAGGCCGAACTCGGCGTCCGCCGTGGCCTGCGCTGCCGGTGCGCTGAGCGTGAGGTGCGCACCCAGGCGTCCGCGCAGCAGCTTCAGCGGTTGCAGCTCCCAGCTGAGCTCGCCGAAGGAGCGCCCCTGCAGGGTGAGCCCGCTGCAGCTGCCGCTCCACAGCGTGCCCTCGAGCGCGGCGCACGCAAAGGGCGCGCGCGGGCCGCTCGGGACAATCCACTCCGCCGGCAGGCGGGCGAGGAGCACGGCGGCAAAGGCCACGAACCCGAGCAGGGAGATCCAGAGGGCCCGCTTCACTTCAGCCCGCGTGCAGCACGATTGCCGCGTTCACCACCCCGGGAGCGCCTGCCCTGTCGATGGTGGCCGAGTCCACCAGCACGCCGTTCTGCTGCGAGAGCCGTGCGAGCCAGGTGACCAGCTTCTCGAAGTTGGCCTTCTCCAGCCGGATCGACAGGCTCCCGGTGGTGCCCGGCTCGCTGCCGGCGAGCGCGCCGGCAAGACCCGACTCGCGCGCCGAGCGATCGATGATGACCAGCAGTGACTCGCCGCTCGCGGCCGGCGGCTGCGGCGCATCCCGCAGCTGCAGCGCCGCGTTCTGCACCCAGGCCAGGTCGTTGCGCTTGCCGAAAAGCTTCGCGCGCTCGCGCGTGACGCTGCGGTCGAGCGGCACGATGAGCCCGAAGATCAGCAGCAGCACCGCCGCGGCGGCGCCGAGCAGCAGCAGCCGCCGGTCGCGCCCGGAGAGGCTCGCGAACGCGGCGGGCGAGAAGCTGGCGAAGGAGCGCGGCAGCGTCAGCTTCATGTCAGCTCCCGTTGGCGCGCACTTGCAGGCGCCCCTCGTAACCCTTGGAGGTGTTATTGCCGCCGAGCAGGTCGGCCTGCCAGCCGCTGCTGCGCAGTGTCTGGCTCAGGTGATCCAGGCTCGAGGCATCCGGGGCCGAGAGTTTCATCTCGACCGCACCATTGTGGAAGTTGAGCGATTCCAGTGCCGCGCCCGGGCTTGCGTCGCGGGCCTGCGCGAGCGCCTGCAGCGCCGCCAGCAGGCCGCTGCCGGCGCCGCGATACTGCACCAGGCGCTGCTCGAGGCGCCGCCGGGCATCGGCGGCGCTCACCGCATCGGGCAGCACGCTGCGCGCGGTGCTGACGATGGAGGCCTCCACCTGGTGCTCGCGGCTCTTGAGGAAGTGCAGCTGCACCGCCTTGCCGAGCACGTGCAGCGTGACGAGGCCGACGAGCAGCAGCGCGGCGATCCGCCACGCCTGCCAGCCCTCCGCCGCGGCGCTCTTGGGGGCGTAGTCCCCCTGCAGCAGGTTGATCGGATCGCCCGCGGGGAGCTGCTGTGCGAACAGCGCCAGCGGCCCTCCGGTGAGCAGCTGGATCTTGATTCCGTCGAAGCCGCCGCGCACGGCCTCGACCTGCGCGGAGTGCTGCTGCCACTCCGCCGCGCCGGTGTAGAGGATCAGGCCGCGCGCGCCGCTGGCGGTGCCGGAGTCGGACTGCGCGATCTCGAGCCCCTGCCCGAGCGCATCGGCGGGCAGCGTGACCACGTTGCCGCCCGGCGGGCGCACGAACACCGCGTCCTCCTCGAGCAGCACCACGGCCTGGCCGGGATTTTCGGGCAGCAGATCGCTGTCGGCGTACATCGCATCGGCGTTGATGCCGGCGGCGCGCAGCGTGGCGAGCCACTCGTTCAGCAGCGCGCGCGCCACCACCGCCACCGGCACGCGCGCGGACTGCCCGGCGCGCTTGCCGAGGGCGAAGTGCAAGTCATCGATGTTGTCGGCGAGGTACTCCTCGAGTGCGTAGGGCACCAGCTGCTGCAGCTTCACGCCCGCCTTGACCGGCAGGTCCGGCTCGGCGAGCAGTACGTCCGTGCCGGGCACGAGCACGCACACGCGGCGCCCGCTGACGCGTGCGGCGGCCAGGTTCAGCGGGCCGCTCTGCGGTGGCCCGACCGGCGCGCCGCGCGTATCCACGATCAGCCAGGAGGCGGACTGCTCCGGGTCGCGCGGCAGCCGCAACAGCAGTGACTCAGCCATGGGGCGATCCTGGCATCCGGAGGGCGAAGCGGTGCATCGATCCTGTCACTGTCCTGGGGGCCACGGGCCTTAATCGGGGGTGAAGCTGCGCTGGATGGGGCGCACCTGCTGAAGCTGCGGGTCCTGGTACAAAAGACTGTACAAGTTGAATTCCGTACTGCCAATACTGACGACGCTCGTCAGGCGGAAGTACTGGGAGGTCTGCACGAACTGGCCCTGCGCGCCCTGCGGGGCCTGGGGGCCGCCTCCAGGCCGCTGATTCTGGGTCAGGGGAAGGGGCGCTGTCACTCCCGGGGTCGCCTGGGGGAGACCGCTGCCGGACCAGTCCTTCGGACTGAAGGACTTCTGGTAGTCCACCTTGAGCGGAAAGCAGCCCTTGGCCTGCTCGCGGTTCTTCTGGAAATCGTCCGGGTTGGCGCTGTACTCGCTCTTGCCGGTGAAGGCGTCGAGCACTTTGTCCTTGGCGGTGCACACGTTGATCTTGCTGTTGTAGGGCAGCGCGGTGACATAGGGGGCGAGCTTCAGGTAGCGGTCGCGGCCGAAGCCGGGCAGCGCGAGCAGCTCGCTCGCACTCGTGATGTAGCGGTTGGCGGTGCGATACGGCAGGGTCTGCCCCATGTAGACGCTGTCCTCGGCCCCTTCCGGGATGCTCGGGGTGCCGTTCCAGTCGATCCAGTCGAGGATGTAGCCCGTCCACTTCTCCTCCAGACCCACGAGCGCGAGCAGCTGGGTGAAGGCCTTCACCATCACCGGGTCGGGCGTACCGTCGAGCTGCACGAGATTGTTCAGGTTGAAGCGCCCCTGCAGGTCCTCGAGCCCCGCCTCGAGCATGACGCCCGGGACGATCTCGATGGGCCCGAGCGGCTGGTCCCAGCCCTGGCCGATGTAGAGCTGCTTGTTGTCGCTCTGCACGGTCTGGCGCAGCCCGTAGGCGGCGAGCGCTTCGGCCCCCTGCGCCACGAGGATCGCCTGATCGAACGCTTGCGTCGCGATGCCGCGGCGCGCCGTCATGGCGTTCTCGTAGGCGATCGTGGCGGCGATCATGGTGCCGAGCGCCACGAGGATGATCGCCACCAGCAGCGCGAGTCCGCGCTGGCGGCGGGCGCCGGGGAGGCGCGCGTCGTGGCGGCGCACGCGGCAGCTCACGCGGCGATCTCGATGATGCGCACGATCTTGCCCCAGTCCGCGGTCTCGATGGTGATCTCGACCGCGAGCGGGCGCTGCCGCAGCGCCTGTTCCTGGGTCGTGCAGGTCGGGCAGCTGGTGCTCGGCGGCCACTGCATCTGCCAGGTGTGGTTCACGTCGAGGTAACGCAGCTGGAAGCTCTTCACGTGCTCGAGCAGGTTGTGCTTGACCGTGGTGCTGGCGAGGGTGGGGTCGAGCACATTCCAGTACTCGCGCCGCAGGGTAC
The DNA here is from genome assembly GCA_963806375.1 of uncultured Pseudomonadota bacterium. Lineage (GTDB taxonomy): Bacteria > Pseudomonadota > Gammaproteobacteria > Steroidobacterales > Steroidobacteraceae > 13-2-20CM-66-19. The sequence continues at coordinate 416,751 of CAWDXW010000001.1, read as the reverse complement.
CGTTCTCGAGAAAGTACTGGACGCGCTGCAGCCCGGGGCGCTGCAGGCCGGCGGGATTGGACCAGCCGGCGCGCGTGAGCGCGACCACCGGCTGGGTGCCGGGCGGGGCGCCCAGGAACGCCACTTGCGGCGGCTCATCGCCGATCGCCTGGCGCACCGGGCGCGGTGAGGCCTGCACCAGATCCTGCTCGAGAATGCGCACCGCGTTCTGCAGCCCGAGCAGCTGCGTCTGCTGGTCCTTCAGGATCGCGTGGCTCTTGATCGCCTGGTTGATGGTGCCGTAGCCGATGGCGGCGATCACCGCGAGGATCATGATCGCCACGGTGAGCTCGACCAGCGTGAAGCCGCGGTGCTGCGGGGCGTTCATTGCTGCTGCTGCGGATCCGGCGGCGGCGGCTGCGCTGGCGGCGGAGAGCCCAGGCTCGATCCCAGGCCCGAGCCGGAGCTGCCCAGGCCGCTGTCCGAACTGCCCAGCCCCGAGTCACTGCTGCCCAGTCCGCCCGGGGGCGTGATCTGCATGTTGGTTGCCCCGCCGACCGTCGACTGCGGGTTCGGGTTCTGCGGGCCGATGTTCTGCGCGTTCTGGGCACCCCAGTTGGGATTGGAGGGGTCCGCCCGCCCGACGGAGTTGCCGTAGATGCCGCTCACGGTCGTGGTCCAGGCCGCATCGTCGCCGGCGACCACTTCCTTGGGACGCACCTTCACGTCGATGCGCACGATGCCCTGCACCTCGGTCGCGACCACTTCCTGGCGCCAGTGCCAGCTGCGGCCGGCATAGTCGAGATCACCGGTGGTCGTGCCGGTCGCCGGCTGCTGCCCGGAGAGGCGGATGCTGGCGATCTTGTTGAGCGCCACCCACTGCGCAAACGTCTCATCGCGCAGAAAGCTGAGCGTGCTCGCGGAGGAGGTGAGGGTGCTCATGACCGCGGCCATGCCCACCGCCACGATGACGAGCGCGACCAGCACCTCGATCAGGGTGAACCCCGCGCTGTTGCCGCCGGGCTTCACCGCTTGGTCACCTCGGCCATCGGCCGCTCGATGACCTCGCCGGTGTCATTCTCGGCCACCGTGATGCTGCGCATCCCGCCGTCGCGCTCGAGGATCGCCTCGAAGGTCGTCAGATCGCCGTTGGAAAAGATCGTCACCTGCGGGGTCTTGTCCTTGGCGTCGGCGGGGCGCTTGAGCACCACGGGGCGCGCCTCGACGGTGAGGCGCAGGTCGAGGCCGTCGGGGAGCTTGCGCGCGCTGAGCGCGTCGTCCTCGGTGATGCTGCGCCACTGCTGGCGGCGGTTGTCGTAGGTCAGGAACTCGTAGCCGGAATCATCGAACAGCACGCCGTATTCGCGCGTCTGCAGCTCGGCCTGCTCGCGCGCGTAGTTGAACAGCGCGAGGAAGCGGTCGCTTTCCTTCTCCAGCTCGCGGTCCCGGCCGGTGAGATTCACCGACAGGATGACGCCCACGGAGACGACGGCGATGATCGCCACCACCACCAGGATCTCGATCAGCGTGAAGCCGCGCGCGCGGCGAGCGGGCGCAGCGCTAGTCGCCGATGTTCCAGTTGCCGATGTCGGCATCGATGCCCTCACCACCGGGGGCGCCGTCGGCTCCATAGGAGAACAGATCATATTCCTTGCCGTGCGAGCCCGGGTAGACGTACTGATATTCGTTGCCCCATGGGTCCTTGCTGATCCTTTGCAGATAGCCACCCGGCTGCCAGTGCTTGATGGTCGGGTCGGTCGGTTGCGTCACGAGCGACTGCAGGCCCTGCTCGGTGGTCGGGTACTTGGAGTTCTGCAGGCGGAACATCTGCAGCGCGGTCTCCAGCGCCTGGATGTCCTGCTTGGCCTTCACCACGCGCGCCTCGTCCACCTTGCCGATGACGGTGGGCACGATGACCGCGGCGAGCAGCCCGATGATGATCACGACGACCATGATCTCGATCAGGGTGAAGCCCCGCGCTGCCGCGGGTAAGGGGGGTCTGCTAACCTCGTTGCGCTCGCTCATGCATCCGTCCGCTAAGGCTGGCGCGGCCGCCGCCTGTGTGCTGGGTCAAAACCGCTGCCGGATCATAACAAATGGGGGTTGAGGGGCCTGTGAACCGCGTGTCGGGACGCCTCGAGTCTCTGAATTGCGACGGCCGCCGGGGCCTGCTCCTGCTCGGGGTGTGCCTCGCGCTGCTGCTGCCCGTGCTGTGGGGCGATGCCGCACGGCTGGCGCTGCGCTACGACCGCGCCGCGCTCAGCGCCGGGCAGTTCTGGCGCCTCCTCACGGCCCATGTGGTCCATCTGAATCTGCGCCATGCGCTGGTGAACGTCCTGGGCCTTGCCCTGTTGTGGGCGCTGTTCGCCCGCGATTATTCCGCGCGCCAGTGGCTCACGATCGTGCTCGCGGCAGCCCTCGCCATCGATGCCGGCCTCTGGGTGCTCGATTCGACCGTGCAGTGGTACGTCGGTTCCTCCGGGGTCCTGCACGGGATCCTGGCGGCCGGCACGCTCGCCCAGCTGCGTCGCCGGCAGCCCGAAGGGTGGGTGCTCGCGGTCATCCTCGCCGGCAAGCTCCTCTACGAGCACTTCGCAGGCCCCTTGCCCTTCTCCGGCAGCGGGCCCGTCATCGTGACGGCGCACGTGTTCGGGGTGCTGGGGGGCACGGCGGCCGCGCTGGCGCTGCGGCCGCTGCCGCTATAATCCGGCGCGCCCCTGCGGGGCCACCTGCGCACAGGAGTTCCCATGTCGTTTGCGTTCGTGTTTCCCGGTCAGGGTTCGCAGTCAGTGGGCATGCTCGGCGCGCTGGCGCAGGCCGAGCCGATCGTGGCGGCGACCTTCGCCGAGGCCTCCGAGGCGCTGCACTATGACCTGTGGAGGCTCGTCAGCGCGGGGCCGGAGGCCGAACTGAACGCCACCGCGCGCACGCAGCCGGCCATGCTGGCCGCCGGCGTGGCGACCTGGCGGGTGTGGCAGCGCCGCGGCGGGGCGCCGCCGCAGGTGCTCTCCGGGCACAGCCTGGGAGAATTCACCGCGCTCGTGTGCGCGCAGGCGTTGGAATTCGTCCCCGCCATCGAGCTGGTGCGCTTTCGCGGGGAAGTGATGCAGGATGCGGTGCCGGCCGGTACTGGCGCCATGGCGGCGATCCTCGGCCTCGAAGAGGCCGACGTCGTGGCCGCCTGCGCGCAGGCCGCCCAGGGCGCGGTGGTGGAGCCGGCCAACTTCAACTCCCCGGGCCAGATTGTCATCGCCGGCGATGTGGCCGCGGTCGAGCGCGCGATGCAGGGCGCCAGGGCCCGCGGTGCCAAGCGCGCGGTGCTCTTGCCGGTGAGCGTGCCGGCGCACACGAGCCTGATGCTCCGGGCCGCGGAGCGGCTGCGCGAGCGGCTCCAGGGCCTGCGGGTACGCGCGCCCGCCATCCGTTACGTGAGCGCGGTGGATGCCACCGAACATGAAGCCCCCGATGACCTGCGCGCGCTCCTGGTGCGCCAGCTCTCGAGCCCGGTGCGCTGGCCGCAGACGCTGCAGGCGCTCGCCACTCCGCACGTGGCACAGGTGATCGAGTGCGGCCCGGGCCGGGTGCTCACCGGCCTCAACCGCCGCATCGAGCGGCGCGAGAACCTGAGTTTTCTGGCGCTCGAGGATGCCGCATCGATCGATGTCGCGCTCGCCGCCACGCGGGGAGAGACGCATGCTGGAGAATGAAACCGCGCTCGTCACGGGCGCATCGCGCGGGATCGGCCAGGCCATCGCCCTCGCCCTGGCTGCGGCCGGCGCGAAGGTCATTGGTACCGCCACGAGCGCGGAAGGGGCGGCGAAGGTCAGCGCGGCGCTGCAGGACAAGGGCTATGCCGGGCACGGTGCGGTGCTGGATGCGGGCAGTCCCGCCTCCATCGACGCCCTGATGGCGCAGCTGGACCAGGCGGGGGAGTCCCCGACGATCCTCATCAACAACGCCGCGATCACGCGCGACACGCTGCTGCTGCGCATGAAGCCCGAGGACTGGGATGCGGTGATCGCCACCAACCTCACGGCGGTGTTCCGCCTGTGCAAGGCGAGCGTACGGCGCATGATGAAGGAGCGCCGCGGGCGTATCGTGAACCTGACCTCCGTGGTGGGCCTCACCGGCAATGCCGGCCAGGTGAACTACGCCGCCGCCAAGGCGGGGCTGCTCGGGTTCACCAAGTCCCTCGCCAAGGAACTCGCCTCGCGCAACATCACGGTGAACGCTGTGGCACCGGGCTTCATCGACACGGACATGACGCGCGCCCTAGACGAGGGGCAGCGCACCGCGCTCCTCGGACAGATCCCGCTGGCGCGCCTTGGCACCCCCGCTGATGTGGCGGCGGCGGTGCTGTTCCTCGTCTCCCCGCAGTCAAGCTACATCACCGGGGAAACGCTGCACGTGAATGGCGGCATGTTCATGCCCTAGGGGCGTACGCCGCGAAAGCGCCGGTGCCCCGCCCCCGTTGCCCCCAAGCGACGGCACTGCGGCGCCGTCCGCCTGCCGCCCTAAGCGTCCCGGCGGCGCCGCGGACCGGGCGGTGCGGCGCCGTCCCTCCAAATGATCCTGCCGCGGCGTTGGATCGGCGCGACAGTGACCGCCTGGCACGGGGAACGCGAGGGCAGTTTCGCGAGTAAAAACAATCACTCGCGTGAGTGGCACCTGCGGGGGTGTTCACCTACAATACCGCGCCCGCAGCCGGGCCTCGGGCCGGCGGGCGCGGAATTGCTGATTTTTTAAAAGCCTACATAAGGACCCATCGCTAATGAGCACAGTCGAGCAGCAGGTCAAAGCCATCGTTGCCGAACAGCTGGGCGTCAAACAGGAGCAGGTTACGAACGATGCCTCGTTCGTCGATGACCTGGGAGCCGACTCGCTCGACACGGTCGAGCTGGTCATGGCCCTCGAAGAGGAATTTGAGATCGAGATTCCCGACGAAGACGCCGAGAAGATCACCACGGTTCACCAGGCGATCGATTACATCAACGAGCGTCGGGCGAAGTCCTGAAACATCACGCTCTCCCCAGGGCGCCATACGGATAGCGCGTGAGCAAGCGCCGGGTCGTCGTCACAGGCCTCGGGATCGTCTCTCCGGTCGGGAGCACGGTCGCCAGCGCGTGGGATGCCGTGCTGCGCGGTGAGAGCGGCATCGGCCCGGTGACGCGCTTTGACGTTTCGGCCTTCCCCGCACGCTTCGGCGGCCAGGTCCGCGACTTCGACGTTGCGCAGTACATTTCGCCCAAGGAAGCGCGCCGCATGGACGACTTCATGCACTACGGCGTCGCCGCCGGAGTGCAGGCCGTCACCGACAGCGGCATCGATTTCTCCAAGACCGATGCGCAGCGCGCGGGCGTCGTGTGCGGCGCCGGCATCGGCGGCCTGTGGACGATCGAGCAGGACTACGAGGCGTATCTGAAGGCGCAGAGTCCGCGCAAGATCTCGCCCTTCTTCGTACCCGCCACCATCATCAACATGATCTCCGGGCACCTGTCGATCCGCTACGGGCTCAAGGGCCCGAACCTCGGAGTGGTCACCGCCTGCACCACCTCCACGCACGCGATCGGGCTCGGCATGCGCACCATCCAGTACGGGGATGCCGACGTCGTAATCGCCGGCGGCGGGGAGATGGCCACGACCCGCTGCGGCCTCGGCAGCTTTGGCCAGGCGAAGGCGCTGTCCACGCGCAACGACGCTCCGCGGGAGGCGAGCCGCCCCTGGGACCGCGACCGCGATGGCTTCGTGCTCGCCGACGGCGGCGGCGCGGTGCTGCTCGAGGAGCTCGAGCACGCCCGGCGTCGCGGCGCGAACATCTACGCGGAGCTGGTCGGCTTTGGCATGTCCGGGGATGCCCATCACATCACCGCGCCGCCAGAGGACGGGGAGGGCGCGCGTCTGGCGATGGCGAACGCGCTGCGGGATGCGAGCCTCGATGGCAGCGCGGTGCAGTACATCAACGCGCACGCGACCTCGACCCCGCTCGGCGACAAGGCCGAGACCGTCGCCATGAAGCGCGCCTTCGGGGAGCATGCCAAGAAACTCGCGGTGAGCTCGACCAAGTCGATGACCGGGCATCTGCTCGGCGCGGCCGGCGTCGTCGAGGCGATCTTCTCCATTCTCGCGATCCGCGACAACGTCGCCCCACCCACCATCAACTACCTGACACCCGATCCGGACTGCGATCTGGACTATGTCCCCAACACCGCGCGCCGCATGCCGATCGACATCGCCCTGTCCAACTCCTTCGGCTTCGGCGGCACCAACGGCTCGCTGATCTTCAAGCGCTTCAGCGCCTGAGGGTTTCACGCCTTGGGGTTCCCGCCCACGCGCGCGCCTCTGATCCGCGAGCTTCACGTCCCGCCGCAGGTGCTGCGCACGCTCGCAGCGCGCAACCCGGCACGCTATCCGCTCCTGCTCGACAGCGCCGCCGAGGGGCCGTTGAGCGCGGCGAGCGTGCTGCTCGCACTGCCGCGCGCAGCGCTCACCCTGAGCGCCGCCGGCGTCCTTTCCGGCAGCGGCATGCGCCCGGCGGGCGCAACCTTTCTTGAGGCACTCGAGCAGTGGTGGCGCACCGAGAGCACCCCGGCGCCACGCACGCCGGCGCCGCTGCACGGCGGCTGGGCGCTGTTTCTGGGCTACGAGCTGGCGCAGGAGGTGGAACCGAACCTGCAGCTGCCGGCGACGCCGCTCCCCTGGGTCGCCTTCGCGCTGCGCACCCCGTGTGCCCTGGTGCACGAACTTGGCAGCGGCCGGGTGTTCGCCACCGCCGAGCCGGGGGGCGAGGCGGCGCTCGCGGTGCTCGAGGCGGATGCCCGCAACGCGGCCGCTGCGGCCGACAGCGCCGATACCCTGGCCGTCCTCGCGGTCGAGGAGGAGGACCCGCAGGCTTACCTCGAGCGCGTGCGGCGTGCCAAGGCCTACGTGCGCGCCGGCGACATTTACCAGGCGAACCTGTCGCGCTTCTGGGACGTGCGCGTGCGCTGCGGCAACGGCGTCTCCGCTGCCGCGGCGCTTTACGGGCGCTTGCGCCAGGCGAACCCGGCCCCTTTTGCGGCGCTGGCGCAGTACCAGGACGTGGCGATCGTGAGCTCCTCGCCCGAGCGGCTGGTGCGCGTCGCGGGCCGCGAGGTCGACACGCGTCCGATCGCCGGCACTTTTCCGCGCAGTCGCCGGCCCGGGGATGACCGGCGCGAAATCTCCGCACTCGCCGCTCACCCCAAGGAGCGCGCCGAGCACATCATGCTGATCGACCTGGAACGCAATGATCTCGGGCGCGTGTGCGAGGCGGGCACGGTGCGGGTCGATGAGCTGATGAGCATCGAGTCCTACACGCACGTGCACCACATCGTCTCCAACGTGCGTGGGATCCTGCGCCCCGAGGTGACCCCGATTGGCGCATTGAAGGCGGTATTTCCCGGCGGCACCATTACCGGGGTGCCCAAGTTCCGCTGCATGCAGATCATCGCCGAGCTCGAGGGGGCCGGGCGTGGCGCCTACACCGGCTCCCTCGGCTATCTCACCCCCGACGGGCGCCTCGATGTGAACATCCTCATCCGCACCATGACGCTGCAGGGGGATACGGTGCGCCTGCATGCGGGTGCCGGCATCGTGGCCGACTCCGACCCCGCGCGCGAACTCGAGGAGACGCGCGCCAAGGCGCGCGGGCTGCTGGCCGCGCTCGGCGCACAGCCATGAGCGACGCGCAGACAGCGCCCCGGGCGTGGATCGACGGCCGCCGTGGCGTGGAGCTGTCGGCGTTCGACCGCGGCCTGCACTACGGCGACGGCCTGTTCGAGACCATCGCCTGCCTCAACGGGCAGCCGCGCTTCCTCGACCGCCATCTAGAGCGGCTCGCGGCCGGGTGCGCGCGTCTCGGCCTCTTTCCGCCGCCGCGCGCATTGCTGCAGGCCGAGATCGCCGCGGCGCTCGAGGACGAGCCGCGCGCGGTCCTGAAGCTGATCGTGACGCGCGGACTGGCGGCGGCGCGCGGCTACGCCGCGCCCGCCGCGCCGGGGTCCACGCGCGTCCTGCTGCGCTATGCCTGGGCGCCGGAGGATGCGCGCGCTGCGCAGGAGGGCGTGTGCGTGCGGCTCGGGGGGCTGCGGCTCGGGGAGAACCCGCAGCTCGCCGGCCTGAAGCACCTCAACCGGCTCGAGCAGGTCCTGGCGCGCCGCGAGTGGTCGGATCCCAGGATCGCCGAGGCGCTGCTCTTCAGCACGAGTGACGCGCTGATCTCGGGCACGATGAGCAACGTCTTCCTGGTCCACGGCGGCACGCTCGCCACGGCGCGCCTGGATCGCTGCGGGGTGGCCGGCATCATGCGCGGCGTGGTCGGGGGGCTCGCGGCCGAATGCGGTATAGACTTTCAGGAGCGGCGCCTCACGGCCGCGGATCTGCAACAGGCGCAGGAGATTTTTCTGACCAACGCGCTGATCGGCATCCGACCGGTCCGTGAAGTCGGCGGCCACACCCTCGCCGTAGGCCCGGTGACCCGCCGCCTGCAGCAGGCGCTCGCCCCGCTCCTGTGCGGCGAGCCAGGCGCAAGCGCGTGAGGACACCGATGAGCCTGCTCCGCGGGCGCATGCTCCTGGCCGTGCTCCTCGTGCTGCTGCTGCTGGTGGGGACGGCCGCCGCGGCCGCGTACCTGTGGCTCGGGCGCAGCTTTACGGCCCCCGGACCGGCCGCTGCGGTGTCGCGCATCGAGGTCGAACCGGGTTCGAGCCTGCGCACCGTGCTCGTGCGCCTGCAGCAGTCCGGCACGCTGGCCGACGCGCGTGCGGTGCAGTGGTACCTGCGCCTGAAGGGGCTGCACGTGAAGGTCGAGGCGGGACTGTATGAGATCCCGGCGCACGCCAGCCCACAGGAGATCCTGAATCTCTTCGCCGAGGGCAGGGTGGTGCTCGAGCAGCTCACGGTGGTCGAGGGGGCGACGTTTGCGGACTTCATGGAAGTGCTGGCCGCGCAGCCGCACCTCGCGCATACGCTGCGCGGCCGGACGAGCGCGCAGGTGATGGCAGCCCTCGGGCATCCCGGTGAGGCCGCCGAAGGGGAGTTCTTCCCGGACACCTACCGCTTCGCCGCCGGCACCAGCGATGCGGTGATCCTCAGCCGCGCCTACGAGGCCATGCAGCGCGAGCTCACCGCCGCCTGGGCGGCGCGCGCGCCGGGGCTGCCCTTCGCTGAGCCCTACCAGGCGCTGATCCTCGCCTCGCTGGTGGAAAAGGAGGCCGCACTCAAGAGCGAGCGCGCGATCATCGCCGGGGTTTTTATCAATCGCCTGAAGAAAGGCATGCGCCTGCAGTCGGATCCGACGGTGATCTACGGGCTGGGCGACCAGTACGACGGCTCGGTGCACACGCGCGACCTGCAGGCCGACAACCCCTACAACACCTATACGCGCGAGGGCCTGCCGCCGACCCCGATCGCGCTTCCGGGGCGCGAGGCGCTGCTCGCCACCGTGCACCCGGAAGGCACCGAGGCGCTGTATTTCGTGGCCACCGGGGCCGGCGATGGCGCGCACCACTTCTCGCGCACCCTCGAGGAGCACAACCGCGCCGTGCAGGGCTACCTGGCGCGGCTGCGCGCCGCAACGCGCACCCCGGCCGCGCAAGGACACCCATGAGCGCGGGCAAGTTCATCACCCTGGAAGGCATCGAGGGGGCGGGTAAATCCACGGCGACCGCGTTCGTGGTGGCGAGCCTGCGCGCCGCGGGCCTGCCGGTGCTGGCCACGCGCGAGCCCGGCGGCACGGCACTCGCCGAGCGCATTCGCCAGATCGTGCTCGAGCGCGGCACGGAGAGCGTGACGCCGATGACCGAGACGCTCCTGATGTTCGCCGCGCGCGCGCTGCACGTGAGCAATCTCATCCGGCCGGCGCTGGCACGCGGGGAATGGGTGGTGTGCGATCGCTTCACCGACGCCACCTTCGCGTACCAGGGCAGCGCCCGCGGGGTCGAGCGCACGCTCATCGAGCAGCTGGCGCAGGCGGTACACGCGGACCTGGTGCCCGACTGCACGCTGCTCCTGGACGTGCCGGTCCTGGTGGGACTGGCGCGCGCCCGCGCACGCGCCGGCAGCGCCGCCGCGGACCGCTTCGAGGCGGAGACGGTGAGCTTCTTCGAGAAGGTGCGCGCCGGCTACCTGGACATCGCGCAGCGCGCACCGGCACGCGTGCGCATCATCGATGCGGCCGTGCCGCTCGCGCAGGTCGAACGCCAGCTCGCCGGTATCCTGCGCGAACTGCTGCCGCAGCCGGGCACATGAGCGACGCCGCCGCCACACCCGTGTCGTTGCCCGCGCCCCCCTGGACGCAGCCCCAGCGCACGCAGCTGCAGGGCGCCTTCGCCGCCGGACACCTGCCGCATGCGCTGCTGATCCACGAGGCCCCGGGCGCGGGCGGGGAGTGGCTCGCGCTGTGGACCGCACAGCTGGTGCTGTGCCAGGAGCCTGGCCGCGCGCCCTGCGGGGCCTGCAGCGCCTGCCGCCGGGTGCAGGCCGAACAGCATCCGGACCTGTGGTGGGTGCGCCCCGAGGAAGAGGGCCGGCAGATCCGCATCGAGCAGGTGCGCGAACTGGCCGCCGAACTGGCCCTCACCAGTCACGGCGGCGGCTACGCGGCCGCCATCCTCTCCCCCGCGGACGCGCTCAATCGCTTCGCGGCGAATGCCCTGCTGAAGACGCTCGAAGAGCCCCCGGCACAGCGGCTGCTGATACTGGTCGCGACGCAGCCCTCCCGCCTGCCGCCCACCATCCGCAGCCGCTGCCAGCGCCTGCCGCTGCCCGCGCCGACGCGGGGCGAGGCACTCGCGTGGCTCGCCGAGGCCCGCGGCGCAGCGCTACCCTGGGCCGCGGCGCTCGATGAACTCGGGGACGCGCCCCTGCTGGCGGTGGCAGCCGACCCGCAGGAACTCGCCAGCGTGGGCGCGGAGGCGCGCAGCACACTGGACGCGCTCGCCGGCGGCCAGGCCGACCCGGTCGCGGCGGCCGAGCGCTGGGCACGGGCCGAGGTGCCGCTGCGCCTGCGGTGCTTTGAGAGTTGGATCACAGAACGGATCCGGGACCAGGAGCGGCAGGGGACCTTTATGACAGAAATGCGCGCTGGCCCCTACTTGTCAGACCCCGTCCCGGTCTTGAATATACGCGAGCTCTTCCGGCTTCTGGACGAGGTGCGGGAACTACGCGCCACGCTCGACGTCCCACTCAACCGGGGCGTCGCGCTGGAGGATCTGTTCAGGCGACTTGTGCCCTAATGGCCCGGGTCAGCAGGGGAGCATCTGGACTATGGCGGCATCGCCGGCGAGCATGGGCGGGGACAGGAACTTGAGAGCGGGTGTCAACAAACCGGGACTTCTCACCCTTACCATCAAGGACAAGAGTGCCCTGTACCTCGCGTACATGCCGTTTGTGAAGAACGGCGGCCTGTTCATCCCCACCAACAGCAATTACCGCCTCGGCGATGAGGTGTTCATGCTGCTCAATCTGATGGGCGAGGACGAAAAGCTGCCCGTGGCCGGGCGCGTCATCTGGGTGACGCCCAAGGGGGCCCAGGGCAACCAGGGCAAGCGCACGGCCGGCATCGGCGTGCAGTTCTCCGAGCAGGATCGCGGTCAGACGCAGAAGAAGATCGAAACCTACCTGGCCGGCGCGCTCTCGGGCGACAAGGCCACGCACACCATGTAGCGTCGGACCGTTTCAGGTCTTCGTGCTACTCGCAATGCCGCGGCGGACCGGGTCGCCGAGCTCGGGCGGGCGCTCAGGCAAATGGAGACCTTGTGTGCGCCCGCGGAAGCCGAGGCCGCGTGAATAAGGCCCAGGCCACAGCCGTCCGTCGCCGGTGGGCTCGCATGGAGCGGCTGGCGGAGAAATCCGCTATCGCACTCAGCGTCGTGAGCCGGACCAAGCTCCGGCAGATTGCCGACCGCCTATCGCGCGCGCTGAACCACGGGGCAGATCTGCACGCGAGCCTCACGGCGCTCGAGCGGCGCCTGCGCAAGCTCGCCGATCGCGGCACCCTGCGGACATATGCGGAGGTTGACGACGACTTTGCCGACATGATCCGTGAGCTCAGCAAAGCCATCGAGCTGCTCGGCGTTATCACGCGCGCGGATAAGGCCACCGAAGCGCCCGCGCCGGCAGCCGCATCAGCAGAGGTGTCGCCGTCATGACCTACACCAGCCGTGCAGACCGTCTTGCCCGCGCCCGCGAAATCCAAACACGTGCCGCGCGCAGTGATCGCGCCGCCACGCTCGGTGCACTACCTGCCGCGGCCGCGAAGAAACTTCGGGAGCTGCAAGGCCACCACGAAAGGGCCGCGAAGCACTTGGGCAGCGTTGAACGGCACCACGACAAGCTGGCTGCAACCGCGAGTGAATTGCGCGGCCTGCACAAGCGCCTGGCGAACCGCCTGAGCGACCAGGATGGTGCCCACGTCGCTCGTGCACTCGCGGACCTCGAGCGTTGCACCCGTGGGCTGATCGAAACGTCATCCGCGGCCGGTGAGAGTTCCGCCGCTGCGAGCGACTACGTCGCGAAGGCGAGCGAGGTGACCGATGCCGTGCTCGCCGGGGACGTTGGGGAATGAATTTGCGCGCGGTTACTGGCATTTCCGCACGTAAGGCAGCAGCCCGCCGGCGGTCCTTCATCCCGCCGGCGGCTGAGGCTCCGACATGAACTTGAGGGCGTTCGCGCGTCGCCTCGCTCAAAACGCGCGGGTGGCTTAGCCGTGAGTGCCACTACATTGAAAAAACCGCGGCAGCCCGCGAGCACAGACTTCCCACTGATGGGAAACCTCCTCTGGCGCCGAGCGGGCCGGCAAGGGCGACGAGACAGTCCATCGCGAGATCGGACCACGTGGACGATTTCGCGACCCGCGGCGCCGGCACGCTGGCGGAGCGCACAACCACGTCGTGAGGTTACCTCGATGATCAACGCACTCGAGATATGGCGCCCCAGTTATTAAGCCCGCCAATCCAGCTACCCCGCTAAACGTAGCCGAATCGGCTTCCCTAATTTGCTTGAACTCCCGGACAAGTTGCCTTGATCTGAGCGATTTTGGTGTCGAGCGCCTTGTTGTATTCCCCGGCAGTCACCTCGTACTTGGTCTTCTCAGTTCCTGTGACCAACCCTTCAACAAGGCCTATGGGCGCAATCATCGAGACGCCATTACCAATCCTTGATGCGGTCGTCGCCTTCTCTGAGTTGAGCACGCGCAGGTCGCCCGGGGCACTTGCGCAGTTGACGGGCATTGTCTGCGCTGCCGCCAGATCCTTCTTTTCCTGAACTGCGCAGCCACCCAGCGCGACCATGCCGACCGCCCAGAGACTTGCGCCGAATCGATAAATTCTCATCATTTCTACTCCGGTTTTAATTCCCTTAGATCGTCGACATCTGCACCGCCTAGTCACCTGCGTGACTGATTGCCCGTTGTTTCTTGACCTCTTGGATGACCTGGGTCAGGTTGTAGCTCTCCGGGTCCTGCAGCGGCGGGAACGGTCCATAGGACTCCAGCTCCTTCAGCCACAGGATCTGCCCTAACGGGATGATGTTCCAGTCGTAGAGGTACGCGGTCACCGGGCCGGCGAGTGCGCCGCCCTGCGCTAAGAGACTCTTCATTTCGTCGCCGACAGAGCCCTCGAAGGGATCGCGCTTGAGGTTGTCGACCAAGGGCCACTTAAAGGTCTCGACCCCGGCAAGCCCGCAGCTCGCACAGGCGCCTGCCATCGAGAAGTAGAGCTTCCAGTTCTTGTACCGCACCGCCGAGGGAACCGGGCCGGTGTAGTAGAAGAACGTGTCGCGCTTCGACTTCGCCGACTTTCCTTCGAGATAGTCGCGCTGGTCCACGCCGTCGAGGGTCGTCTTGACGATCCCAGGGTAAGCACCCTTCTCGATCTGCTTCTTCAGCCCATCACCTTTCGGGCCACCGGCGATGTCCACCAAGGTGGGCAGCCAGTCGAGCGATGCGAAGATGTCATCCAGGACAGTGCCGGGCTTGATGTGTCCGGGCCACCGGATGACGCAAGGGGCACGCATGCCACCTTCCCACGTAGTGAGCTTGCCGCCTTTAAAGGGCGTGTTGCCGCCGTCGGGGAAAGTGATCACCTCGGCCCCGTTGTCGGTGGTGAAGACGAGGATCGTATTGTCGAGCTGGCCCATGTCCTGGAGCTTCTTGATGACGTAGCCGATGTTGTCGTCCATCTGCTTCATGCCGGCTTCGTTCACGCCCCAGTCCATGCCGCCGGGCTCACCCACCATGGCCATGTACTTAGGCGACAGCACCGTCGTGATGTGCATACGTGCGGGGTTGTACCAAACAAAGAATGGCTTGTTCGTCTTCTTCGGATCATTGCGGTCGAGAAAATCGACGACCTTGGCTGAGATTTCTTCATCCACGGTCTTGGAACGCTCCAGGGTCAGCGGTCCCTCGATCCTTGCACGACTGGTTCGCTTCCGTGCCATCCGATGAGTGGCACCAGATGACTGGACGCGGGGGAGTCAGGCAAAGGCTCGTTTTCGGATCGACAGCGCCCGGAACTTCGGCGAGGCCCTTGATCGGCGTGTTCTTGCACGGCGGTGCAATAGCCTGATCCGTCGGCGTGCGGTTGATGTCGGGGAAGCTCACGCCCTGCATCGCATCCAGGTGGTACAGGTAACCCCAAAACTCCTGAAAACCGTGCGCCGTCGGCAGTGCCTGCGTGTGATCGCCCAAGTGGTTCTTGCCGAACTCGCCGGTGTTATAGCCGAGGTCGCGCAGGAACTTCGCGAGCGCCGGTGTGCCGGGTCGCAGGTATGACGGACTGCCGGGTAGTTGCGGCGGGATCATGCCCGTGCGTAGCGGATGCATGCCGGTAAAAAAGGCGTTGCGCCCGGCCGTGCAGCTTTGCTCGGCGTAGTAGGTCATGAAGATCGCGCCCTCATTGCCGATGCGATCGATATTGGGCGTCTTGCCGACCATCAAGCCGCGATGGTAGATGCTGGGCTGCATCCAGCCGATGTCATCACCCATGATGAACACAATATTGGGCTTTTTGTCTTGAGCAATCGCGGGACCGGCGTACAGCGCAACACATGCGGCGAACGCAAGCATCAGCTGGCAGATAATTTTCACGAGTGAGCTCCCTATCTCTTTTTATTTGCTCGACGAGCACGCGTATAGACACCTGCCCTGGACCTGCTCGTTCCGCAATCGCTTTTACATAAACATGTGCGATTGGGCCAGCCAATGGGACCTTGGCCCTACTCATTTATGGTCAGGCCGTCACAGTTGCGCCGCCCTTTCGCGCATGCTGACCGGTCAGGGAGACGGGACTGCCCATCTCAAAGCTACAGCTTTGCTGTCATGCATGCTGCCATGCATGGCGGTCACACGTTTGACGCGGGTCGTGAGGCACACCGCGAGCGACCACTCTTGGGGGATTCAATTCAATGGGCTGAACGCCCGGCTTGATTGAGGGCACCGGTAGCGTCCCGGCTTGGGCTGTTTGCGGCGACAGCCCCCACGGACGCCTTGCTGGCATCGCTGCCCGCACCGGTATCTGCGTCGCAGATCTGGAGGCACTTGTGTGCCCGGCGCGCTACGCGACCTGCACGCGCAGGTGTGGTGCGAGACCTGGTTGTGCGAGGAATACAAGCTCACGCCCGAGCAGGTCGCGCGTGTGCTGCGGCACCGGACCTAGTGTAATCACCGATTGCGTGCCGTGCCAGTGCGCGTAGCGTTTACGGTAGTCACGGACGACTGTTTCCTACCGGCGTTCGTGATCAGGCGCCCGTGGGTTGCGGTGCTGCAGCCTGCGGACGCCGCTGGGCGCTACCCATCAGCGCCGTATACCGCGCGGTCGTCGGCGCTCGCGGTACCTGGCTCCAGCGCGAAGCCGGCTCGTTTGCCAAGTACATCGAGAACGCTGCGCAGGCGAGGTGCTCAATGCTGCAGCGCGCGGCGAACTGGCAGCAGTCGCAGGGTGCGACCTCGGTCAGTCGCGCGTGGGCGTGGTGAATGGCGTGGTTAAGCACGCCGCGAGTGTACGCCTCACCGAACGCGAAAATTCAGCCAACTATGCAGACGAGAGAATTTGGCTCGAGATACGTGCGTTCACTGAAGCAGCCTGCGGAAGGCGCGCGCCGCCGAATAGCACTCGCAAGAGATCCTTTTCAGACCCTTCCGATCGAGGACCGTGAGAGTGCCCTTGCGGTATTGGACTAGATTTTTTCGTTGAAACGTGACCGCCACGCAGGTAACACTCGCGCGTCGCACACCCAACATGCTTGCGAGAGATTCCTGCGTCGCACGGAACTGATCGGAATGAGATCGATCCTGCATCATCAAGAGCCTGCGCGCCAAGCGTGCTTCAACCTGATGGACCCGGGCACAAATTGCGTTCTGTTCTAACTGCGCAAGTCGAAAGAGAACATATTTATGGAGTTCGCGCCGCAACGAGCGATTTTTGTCGATCATGCGCTTAAAGATCTCTGCCTTCATGCACCACGCTTTGCCAGATCCCTGCACCAGGACCCGCTGTGGTTTGGTATCGGCTCCAAGCAGTAGTGGTACGCCGACCATTCCCTCATCGCCCACGAGCACTATTTCCAGGCACGCATCCCAGGCCACCCCTACCAGCGAAAGAAAGCTCTCCGTGGGAAAGTACACGTCGCGAATGCGTTCACCGGGTTCGCAAACAACATCGCCATTCGTCAGTTCAACGAGTCGAGACTCGGCGCAGACGCTCTTGAATGTCCTGCTGGGCAACTCCTCGAGCAAGCAATTCTGGACCGGCATGGGACTCATCATGTTTCACAGTCTGACTGCTGAACACTAGGCACTGCTCGGGCAAGCTATCTGTGCGTTATCCCACGCAAAGACAGAATCGCCTACGAGTTCCCTGCCACCGTGCCCGGACGCAGGCCCGAGCGGCCGCCCCCGCGAACATGCGGCGGCGCTGTGACGCACGCTCCAAGCTGCACCGCAAGCTCCACTTATGAGCGATTGTGCTGAAGCGTAGAGCGCGTAGTGTGCTCTACAGTCACGGACGACTGTTTCCTACCGGCGTTCGTGATCAGGCGCCCACGGGGTGCTGTGCTGGCAGCCCGCGGACGCCGCAGGCGCGTGAGCTCGGCGCTGCACATTGCTCAAGAGCTGACCATTCGCGCAGAACTGGGCTAATGGCTCGGCGGGCGGAGGGGCTCAAACCAGCTCAAACCAGCTTGAACAACTCGCTCGTCGTTGGCCGGCGAAGACTCTCCGCGAAGGCCGCAAGGGCCGCCGGACTGTCTGATTGAACGGACACATACACGACGATCCGCGCCTGCGGAGCGCGAGTCGGTTGCCGCGGGTCCGAACCGTGAGGCCCATCAATTGCATCGTGCAACGAAGCCCCGGCGATCGCGACAAAGATCGGCGTGAGGATGATTGCGCGCATAGGGGGCAGCATACGCCCGACAATTCTCGGCGGGCGGCTACGCTCCGGCGCCGCAGGCTCGCCGGGATTCGTTGCGCTCGATAACCTCATTCTGCGCGTCCGACGCTTTCTTCAGCGCCGTCACATAGACCTTCTTTTTTTCCTTCGCAGAAGCGTTGCGGACGAACTCCGACAAGGGAGTCGACCCAACTGGCTTCTTGCGCTTCCAAAAGATCCGGAACATGGCTACCTCGTTACTCCAAGCGCCGCCTCGAGCTCAGTTCTCTCAAACCGCTCTGGCACGTGCGCGTCGATCTCGTTTGAGGCGGCGAGCTGAAACAGCCAGGAATTCGAACCCTTGTAGCCCGGAAACTCGCCGCGAAGCTCGTCCGGGTCGATTCGCAGAATCTTTGGCGCGCCTGGCCGGGCCTCGAGTTGCGCGATGATTTCCTTTGCTGCCTCTGTCTTGCCTGCACCGGGTGAGCCTGCCATGAACTCCGAAACCGGATGCTCTTCCGGCAAGTAGATGGCTCTATCCGTCAATCGCGCACAGCGGTCCCGTTTGTGCTCCTTGGCGAAGGCCACCGCCGCGTCGTGGATCTTCTGCTCGTCCGCGTTCATAGTGCGCGCGACGTTCCGCGCCTTGGCTTTCCGTCAGATGGCCGGCTTACCGCTGCCTGACCGCCGCCCGCACGGTTCGGCGGCCCGCGGAAGTGCGCCGGGCGAGTACACGTGTATTACGGTTGAAGCCCGCCAAGAACTCCGGATCCGCCGACTCGCTCGAGCCGTAGACCTCAGTGCACTTCTCGCACACGACGTTGAAGCCACCGCCCCAGAGCGGGCGCTCGTAGACGAACACGTGCTGGCAGCGCTGGGGCGGCACGTTCTTTTTTGTTGGCATGCAACATTTCCGGCGAGAGGACCGGCGTCAGCATACCCCGAAACGAAAAAACGCCGCCCCATCGGCGGGCGGCGTTCTGTACTCAGTACAGATCCAGTCAGTTCACTGCCGCTGGCGGCCCTGAGTCGGGCGATTCGCTGCCAGCCTCCGCCGCCTTCCTGCGCGCATCGAGTGTCTCGGCGCGCGCCGCCTCCTCCAGGAGCTCCTGGGCGCGCTGTCCAATGGCCCCGACGTCCAGAGCCAGGTGAATCTCGTCGGTGACCTTCAGCAACGCACTGAGGGTCGCGTAGTGGTCCTCGATCTCGCCCCTGGGTCCCGGCCTCCTGGACGCACTGAAGCAGGCTGCGAAGGTCCCATACGCGAGACTGCTGTTCCTCGATCGCTTGCGCGATGCCAGGTGGCAGTGCACGCGGCTTCCGTGGCGTGACGTTGTCGGTGCTCATGGCCGGGCCTCCCTGCTGGCGCTCTCGCTCTTGGCTTCGCGAACCACGGCGTGATAGTCCTCGCGATTCGCAAGGGCGACAGCAGCGCGGAGCTGTGCAGTGCCCATAAACTCGACCACCTCCTTTAGGCGCCTCACGTAGTGGTTAAGAGCTTCCTGCAACTCCGAGACCGCGATCGCGTACTCCGGATCGGCGGCAACGGCGTCGATAAACTCCGCGCCGGACTGAGTCAGCACGGCGAGCGCGATTCGTCGCCATTCGCCGTCGACCCGGTCGTCCGCGATGGCCGACTCCAATTTGTACATGACCTCCTTGGTGAAAAGCGGAGGGCTCGTACGCACCTGGCGTAGGACTTTTTGGGCATCATCGGGCGTCATGCCGCGGGCCGCGCCGCGGGACTTCTTCGGTACACTTCGGGTTGTCATGGTCAGCACCTCTTTGCTGGTTGTGACACGCCGGCCGCCCTGGGGGGTCCGGGGCGGTCCGGCGAATGTGTCCGAGGAATCGAGCAGGGGCGGGGAGAGCTCACTCACAGGTTGTGCGTTAGCCTTTGGGCTTGTAACCCAAAAGGGTTACATGGGGTTACGCTTTGCCTGTATCTCATTGATTCTATAGGCCAGCGCCACGCACACCATGTAGTCGCGAAGTCTCGCGGGGCTATTGCCCGCGACGCCGGCGTCACGACTCTCCCCAGTCAGTTCGTGCGGCCGGGAATCCGGGCTCTCATGCGCACAGCGGTCAGAAAAAAGCACCCGGGCGAGTGGCGCCCGGGTGCTTTGATGTTGAGAAAAGCGAATTAGCCTTTTTTGAACCAGTCGGCGGCGGCATC
The DNA here is from genome assembly GCA_963806375.1 of uncultured Pseudomonadota bacterium. GTDB lineage: Bacteria > Pseudomonadota > Gammaproteobacteria > Steroidobacterales > Steroidobacteraceae > 13-2-20CM-66-19. Next base: position 397,209 of record CAWDXW010000001.1, on the reverse strand, counting down.
GGAGCCCGCGTCCGCCCAGCTGTCGACCACGGCCTTGATCGAATCCACGGTCAGGATGGGTGCGTTGGCCTCATCGCGGGCCCGGCCAAGTGCCGTACCGACGCCGCTGCGCACCCCTACCAGCAGACGCTCGCCGGTCAGGCTGTCGGTCACCTCGACCTCCAGACGCAGCGCCCCCTGGTACGGGTTGCCAGCGACGCCGCGGTAGGCCGCGCTGACGATGAAGGCCTGCGGAATGTACTGGTAGGCCGAGCGGCCCTCGACCTGAACCCCGATGGAAGTGATCGCAGAGCGCACACGCGCGATGCCCTTGCCCGGCGCGTCAGCGACCTTGACTCCCTTGGCCTCCAGGTCCTCTTTCGTCTTCTTCGTCATATAGGCGGAGAGCTCGTGCAGCGCCTCGGCGCTCACCTGCGGCGAGGTCTGCGGCTCCGGGTAGAAGACGACTGGCTCGATGATCACGGCGTGGTAGTTGGCCGGGGTCAGATCGGGGCTTACGAAGCGTTCGAGCTTATTGCCCTTGGCGTCCGTCACTTCCTTGAGACCCGAATAATCCTTGAGCCACCCCGAGTACTTCGGTTCGGTGGACTTGGAGGCACAGCCCGCCAGCGCCAGAGTGGCGGCCGCGAAGAGGGCCGCAATCTTCAGATTTCCCGCGAACGACATGATCCGTTTCTCCCCTGACAGTAGAACAATTTGGCCCACGGTACCCCAGCGCCAGGATTGGCCTGCAGTGCAGCACGAGCGGTTATTACGAGTCTAGCGCGTTGCGCCTGCCTGCGCTCTAGGCAGTTCTACTCATGCAGCCGGCGCCGCGCAGCGATTCAGGGGGTGGTATCTCCGCCATGAGAACAAATGTCGTAGATGACAGCCGCTGGGCCGCGGAAGTCGTGCCGTGACGGCTTGCGAGGCAGTGATTGATACGGCCGCACGCAGCGGGTGGGGAACGGCCTCAGGGCTTGTCGGCGGCTCCGCCGCGCGTCAGAGGCAGTCCACCGCCACCGTTGCCGAGGCCGCCCTTGAGCACATAGGCGTCGAAGCCGCGCTCGACCAGGATGTACGCGGCCGCGGAGCTGCGGCGCCCGGTATCGCAGTAGACGATGTAGGGCTTGGTGCGGTCGAGGGTCGAGAGTTTCAGACGGATCAGATACAGCGGCACGTTGAGCGCGCCTTCGATGCCGAGGTTCTGGTGCTCGCTCGGCAGGCGCACATCGAGCCAGCGTCCACCGCGCTCGAGGACTTTGCGCGACTGCTCGTGGGTGACCCACTGCAGCAGCGGCTCGTTCATGAGCTCGCGGAAGTCCTGCTTGTTCAAGCGCATCAGCACCCCGTCGGTCATCATGGTGACCGTGGCGTTGCGCTTGGCCTCCGCGATCAGCGCTTCCTCGCCGAACGTGTCCCCGACGTTGAGCTCGGCGAGCTTGATGCCCTCGCGGCTCAAGGGGGTCTCGCGCGTCACGGCGCACTTGCCCTGCACGATGATGTAGAAGTAATCACCCTCATCGCCCTGCTTGATGACCACCTCGCCGGCGCGGCAGGGCGTACGCTGCAGGCGCTGGAAGATCGCCTGGATGTTCGCAGGCGGGATGCGATGGAAGGCATTGGTCTGCAGGAGCGTCGTCATCCAGTCATCAGAACCGGCGCCCTGTAGCTGCGCCTGCAGCTCCTCGACCTCGTAGCTGCCGGTCTGGTCCCAGGTGATCATGACGTCCAGCAGGTCGCTGTCGATCGACAGGTAGGTGCTGTCCTCGATGGCGCGCACGGTGCAGGAGCGTGGCAGCTTCGGGAAGAGCGGATTGCGCGCTTCGGGGGTGCCGCCGCGCACCGTGGCGGTCACCCGCTCGTTGGTCAGCGCCTCGATGCGACCGCTGATCAACCACAGGGTGCGTTTGTCGGTGTCACCCTGGCTGAAAAGCGCCCGCCCTTTGGTGAGGGTCTTGACCAGCACCTTCTTGGCGAGCGCGGTCAGGTTCTCGCGCTTCATCGCATCGAGCGGCGCGAACATTTTCAGAACCTGAACCGTGGCGACCTGCTCGTCGGACATGTCTTTCCAGGCAGCGGCTAAATCAAGTGTAAGCGTTCGAAAACTAAAGCAATATCCGGCGCCCTGCGCGGGCGCAGATCGGTCTGGATGGTAGCACAGGGCGTTTCGGGCGCCGGACGAGTGTCACGCTTTTCCGCCCTCGGACAGTGCGCTCCAGCCCGCATCCGGCGCAAAGCGTGACCCGTGACGGGCGGCGAGTTCCCGCAGGCGGGCCAGCACATCGGCCGTGCCCCGGGCGCGCGCATAAGTGAGAGGTCCGCCACGAAATGGCGCAAAGCCCGCCCCGAAGATCACCGCCGCATCCGCAAGGTCCGCCTCCGCGACCACCCCTTCGCGCAGGCAGGCGACACACTCGTTGACGAGGACGAGGATCAGCCGGTCGGTGAGATCCGGCGGCGGCGGCGCGGTGTCCCGGGCCTTCACCGCCTTGCCCTCGCGCCACTCATAGAAGCCCGCACCGCTCTTGCGGCCGAGGCGCTGGGCCGCGATGAGCTCGTCGAGGCGCGCGATCTGGGTCACCGGGCGCCTGAGCTCCTGGGCGATGATCTTGCCCACGTGCGCGGCGACATCGAGGCCGACCACGTCGATGAGCTCGATCGGTCCGACCGGCATACCGAAATCGACCGCGGCCCGATCGATCGTCTCGAGCGGCACGCCCTCCTGGGCGGCGAGCATGGCTTCGTACATGTAGGGGGTCAGCACGCGGTTGACCATGAACCCGGGGGCGCTCTTGCAGGGCAGTGGCAGCTTGTCGATGCGGCGCGCGAAGGCCCCCGCCGTGTTGAGCGCTCCCGGGTCGGTGGCGGCGGCATGCACGACCTCGATCAGCGGCATCTGCGCCACCGGGTTGAAGAAGTGCAGGCCCACCAGGCGCGCCGGGTTGGCCAGCCGCGCGGCGAGCGGTTCGAGCATGAGGCTCGAGGTATTGGTGGCCAGGAGCGCCGTGGCCTTCAGCTGCGGCTCGAGACTGGCGTATAGCGCCTGCTTGGCCTCGAGATTCTCGAAGATGGCCTCGAGGACGACGTCCGCGTCCGCAACGCCCGTGCCGCCCACGTCGGCCGTGAGGCGCCCGAGCGCGGCGGCCTTCAGCGCCGGGTCCTTCAGGCGCTTGTCGAAGAGCTCGCGGGCGCGCCGCAAGGCCGGCTCGATGAGCTCGGCGGAGCGATCCTGCAGCGTCACGGTGAAGCCGCGCAGCGCCGACCAGGCCGCGATGTCCCCGCCCATCACGCCGGCGCCGACCACGTGCACGTGGCGCAGTTCCCCCGCGGCCTTGCCGCCTGCGGCCTTGAGCCGGTCCTGCAGCAGGAACACGCGCACCAGGTTGCGCGAGGTGTCCGAGAGGAACAGCCGCGCCATCGAGCGCGCCTCCGCCTCGAAGGCCGCGCGGCCGCGCGCCCCGTAGCGCAGCCACAGGTCGATGATCGCGTAGGGCGCCGGGTAGTGCGCGCGCGGGGCGCGGCGCGCCACCTGCCTCGTGAGCGCTCCTCTGAGGAACGGGCGCACGAGTCCGAGGCTCAGAATCCGCTCGGTGAGGGGCGGCCGGCGGGGCGGCGGCCTCTTCAGGAGCAGCTCGCGCGCCGCGGCGCGCAGTTCGGCCGCCGGGACCAGCCGATCGAGCAGGCCGAGACTGAGCGCCTTCTCGCCGCGCACCGGCCTGCCGGTGAGCATCAGCTCCATCGCGCCGCGCACGCCGATCCGGCGCACGGTGCGCACCGTGCCGCCAAAGCCGGGGTGGAGCCCGAGCTGCACTTCGGGCAGACCGAGGGAGAGCCGGTCATCGGCAACGCCAACGCGGTAGCGGCAGGCGAGCGCGGTCTCCAGGCCCCCGCCGAGGGCAAAGCCATGGATCGCGGCCACGCTCGGGCAGGGCAGGGCCTCCAGGCGATCAAACACCTGCTGGCCGCGCCGGATCAGGTCGTAGCCGGAGGCCTCGTCGCGGATGCCGGTGAACTCGCGGATGTCGGCGCCGGCGATGAAGCCGCTCTTCTTGCCCGAGATCAGCACCAGTCCCCGCGGGGGTTCGCGCTCCAGGGCCGCCAGGTGATCGTTGAGCTCGGCGAGCACGGTGGCCGAGAGCACGTTGGCCGAGGTGCCCGGCTTGTCGAGAGTCAGCCAGGCCATGTCCTGCGCATCGCGTTCGAGTTTCCAGGCGGGGGCAGAGTCGGTCATGGCGGCCCTCGGGAGGGTTCAGGCAGCCGAGGCAGGCCGCGCGGTGGCGCCGCGCTGCACCTCGAAGTCGCAGACCAGCGGGCGGTGATCGGAGAGGCGCACGTCGGGGACGCGAAAGTCGGTGACCTCGATGCCCTCGCTCACCAGCACGAAATCCAGCTCGATGCGCGGGATGCGTGCCGGGAAGGAAGGCAGGCCGGCCGTGTTGGCGCTGCGCAGGCCCGCGGCGCGCATGAAGAGGTAGATCTCGTGCGTGCCCCAGAAGGTATTGAAGTCCCCGGCCACGATCACCGGTTTCGCCGCCTGGCGGATCAGGTCGTGGAGCGAGCGCAACTGGTACTGCCGGTGACGGTACTTCACCGACAGGTGCACCAGGAACACGCACACGTCGGAGAGCTCGAGCTCGATGATCAGCCGCTTGATGCCGGTGTCGAAGTAATGAAAACGCTCCCCGTGCACGGTCGGGGCCGACAGGAAGGCGTTGCCCTGCTTGCGCACGATCGGCATGAACTGGTTGAGCGAGTCCGCGCCGTACTTGGTCTCGTAGGTGGAGTAATGGCCGAGCTCGCGGGCGATGTGGTCGGCCTGGTTCAGCATGCCGGTGCGGATCGAGCCGGTATCCACCTCGATCAGCCCGACCACGTCCGGGTGCTCGGCGCGGATGAACTCCGTGATGCCGCTCAGGACCTTGCGGTTACTGCGCAGGTAGCCCGCCCCGGGCAGCGGCAGGTGGAATGCCGGGCCGGTGCCGGTGGCGTAACGGATGTTGTAGACGAGGAGTCGCACCTAGGGCGTGATCGTGGGCCAGAGGAAAGAGACCATTCTAGCGTGCGCGGCGCGGCTGCGTGGCGGCGGTGCACGGCTGGGCCGCGGGCGGCGGCGCCGGCGACCGGATGGCCGGGCACAAGTTCCCCGGCCGCGCCGCTTGTGCCAGACTTCCGGGCGTGTCGCAGGCCAACCCCATACGGCTCTTCATCACCCACGCCTGGGAGATGAGCGATGATTACCTGCGCGTGTTCGAGTACCTCGAGAGCGCGCGCAATTTCTTCTATCGCAACTACAGCACGCCGGACCAGCCGGTCACCGGCGACAAGGAAGCGCTGCGCGAGGACCTGCGCCGCCAGATCGCCCCGGTGGAGTGCGTGATCGCGCTCTCGAGCCTCTACGCGGCGCACCAGGACCTGATGACCTTTCAGCTGCTCTACGCGCAGGCCAGCAAGAAGCCCGTGGTGCTGATGCGCCCGTTCGGTGGTGGCAAGGAGCCGCCCAAGGCGATCCTCGATCTCGCCAACGAACTCGTGCAGTGGGATGAGCGGGCGCTGGTGGACGCGATCCGCATCCACGCCCGTCAGGAGAAGACCGGGCGCTGGGATACGATCGAGTTCAAACTCGACTAGACCGTCTCGCTAGCCCTCGTGGGCGTAGAGCGAGATGACCTGCGGGACCGCGCCTTTCTTCGGCCGCGCGGCCGAGATGTCACTCACCAGCGTGCCGTTCACGACGACGTTCTGCCGCGTCGCCTCGCGCGTGGTCTCGCGCACGTAGGCCCCGTAGAGGCGTACGACGAAGCAGGCCAGCTCGTCCGCCTCGCTGGCGGAGAGCTTGCGTACGGTGGCGCGCACGGCGTCCTCGCCGGGCTGGGGACGTTCGCGGATGAGTGCGTCGTGGCACACACGAAACTGTTGGCGCAGCGATTCAGGCAGCTCCTCCGTGTTGACCTCGGCGAGATGGCTGCGGAAGGCCTCCGCAAGACGGTCCTTGATCGGCCCGGCGCGCGCAAGCGACAGGGCTGCGCCCTCAAGCTGTTCCCACGTAGTGCTCATTGGCTACCTCGGTGACGCATGCGCGGGCCTTGGTCGGATAGAGGCTGCACGGCGGAAGCGTCGGTTTTAGTTCTTGTTGTCCGTTCGGGTGTGGAACTCAAGCGCACTCAAGCGCCTGCGCATGAAATATAGCTCAGACTCTAAGAAAAAAATATGCGCGTCACGAGCGCCAGCCGGTGCAGACGCACCGCTTCCAGAGCCTGAAAACCCAGTATTTGGGCACGGCGAGCACCGTGCGCGCCGGGGTCTGCCCTGAGGTCTATACTCGAATCTGTAGGAGATTTATATCGTAACTATCCGGATTAACACGATTAATTTGACCAGCAGTAAATCGTATTGTCGGCGCCGGTGCTGTCGGTCGCCCACTGCTTGCCGGTGTTGTCGACCGAAAAGGAGGCGCACTGCTTGTCATTAACCTGCGTGCCGAGCGGTGTCGCCGTGACCGCAAATCCCGGGGCCGCCTGGTTGCTCGGCGGGCAGGCACCGGCCATCCCCGGTCCCACCGCACACACGCTCACCGTGTAGTAGCCGCTGCCGACGACGGCCGGGAGGGCCGGGTAGCCCAGATCCGCGGCCGTCTGGGAGTAGTTGGCGCCCGTCGCACTGGTGCTGAAGTAGCGCTCCTCGCGGCCGGCGATGTCCAGCAGCGCCGTCTTGGCCTCCACGCGCCGTGACTGGCGTATCTGCGCCATGTAGGAGGGGACGGCGAGGGAGACCAGGATGGTCGCGATCACCACCACGATCATGAGCTCGATGAGCGTCATGCCGCGGGAGTACTTGCGTGCTGCAGATTGCATGGTGTCCCTCGGTTGCCCTTTCGTTAGCGCAGCTCGATCCAGCTCAGGCGATGGCCGGTCGTGTTCGGCGGCAGGTTCAGGCCGAGCGTGCCGCCCTGGATGTTGTTGCTGCCCGTCGTGCCGCTACCGCCGCTCTCGACCGTGTTGGTCTCGTAGACCAGGTAGTTGGTACCGGCGCTGTTGCTGGTGATGAAGGAGCTGCCGGTGGCGTTGGTCTGCATGGCGATGGCGTGCGCGTCCGCGTAGGCGGCCTGGTTGGCCACGTTCGGATTCGCCGCCTCGCTCGCGGGCAGGAACACCGTGTTGAAGGCGCCGCCGGTCATCGCCGAGAGCACATAGGTGAAGCCGGTGTCACTGGTGTTCGAGCAGGAGATCGGCGAGTTGTTCGCCGGCACGATGGTGTTCACCGTGAGCGCCTGCGCGACCAGTTCCGGGCTGTAGATCACCTGTTCGCCGGAACCGGGCAGGTTCAGGTACCAGCCGAACTGGCGCGCCGCCTGCCCCGTGCAGCCACCGGTCCAGCAGATGCTCGCGTTCGTCATGATGTCGCGGTTCTGGGTGGTCCCGTTGATCGTGACCGTCTGGTACTGCAGGTTCGCGCTCGTCAGCGTGACGAGCCCGGCGGTAGCACGCGTGAGGCTCGCATACTGCGCCGTCGAGATGCCGTCCCAGCCGGCCGGGTAGCCCACGCCGGGCCCGAGGCTGCCGCCGTCGGAGGCGCTGACGTTCCAGTCCCACACGCCGAAGAGCATCTGTGTGCCGGTCGCGTAGGTGGACGCCCCGGCGTTGCTGAAGCCCACTTTCTGCCCGGTGCCGAACATCACCATCAGCTGCTGCGCTGCGCCCGGGGTCGGAGATCCGGAGGCGACCACGACCGCGGTCGTGATCGGCAGACCGCCGGTATTGAAGATCGGGCCCGGGGTCACCCGCCAGCTGCCCTCACTCGTCGACGTCAGGTCGAAGCGCCAGACATGTCCCTGGACATCGCCGGCGTAGACGTAGTCGGTGATGTGGTCGCCATCGAGGTCGGCCGGCGTGACGAAGGTGATGCCGTTGGGGCTGGTGGTGCTGCCGCTGCCGGTGCTCAGGTAGTAGAACTGCGCCCCCTGCGCGCCCGTCATCGGGTCCAGCGTCATGATGAAGATGCCGCCATCGCCCGAAGCGCTGCCCAGCCCGTTGCCGAAGATGGCCGCCCAGCGCCCGTCGTGCAGGCGGCGCATCTGCGGGGTGCCGTAGGTATTGCCCAGGCTCTGGCCGCAGCTGGTATTGCCGACGCAGCTGATGGTCGTGTTGTTCCATTCGCCCATGACCAGGCTTGCGGCATTGACCTCGGAGAAGTTGCCCGGGTTGGTCACGTCCAGGGCGTAGAGCGCGCTGCCGCCGGCCCCCAGGCCGCCGACGATCCAGGAGTGCCACTGCCCGTTGTAGAAGACATCTCCGGCGCCGGGCGTGGCGTCGACATAGTACTGGTGACCGTACTGCGGATTGGCGTAGTCGATCGGCACGTTGTATGGGGTTGGTCGTGTCCGGATGGATCAGGTTGCTGCTCACGCCGCTCAGCAGGCTCCCGGGCATGTAAGCGATCAGCTCCAGGCCGTCGTTGTTGGTGAAGCAGCTCGCGCTCGGGGTGGTGGCGCAGGTGCCGACGCTCGAGTTATAGGTGCCGCTGCGGAAGCCGTGCAGGAGACCGTCGTTCGCGCCGACGTAGACCACCTGCGTGCGGTTGAACTGCGCGCTCGCGTAGGCCGGGTAGGTCTGCGCGGTCGAGCCGTTCTCGGGCGGGGTGGCGCTCGCATTGAGCCGATCCGCCCAGGTCGCGGTGTAGGGCGCGCCGGGGGAACCGACCCAGGTCGGGCTCGAGTTGACGATGTCCCCGAGGACCCCGGTGCGCCGGCGGAACTCGCCCGTGCCCGCGCTGTTGATCTCGTTGCTGCGATCGCCCCGCAGGAAGTTGACGCGGTCGGGGGTGGAGGAGCCGTCGCCGGCGTCGACCGCGCTCTGCTGCGCGGCGGTCAGGTTGCCGTACTGGAACGCCACTCCGCTGCTGCCGTTCCAGGTGAGGATCTGCCGGCTGCCGGCGGTGCCGGGGCTCAGCGGCGCCTCGGCCGCGGTGGGACCGGCGACGCCGGTCGTGCTGCAGGTGGAACCGGTCAAAACACCGGTGAGCACGCACGAGGCATCCCAGTTCGGAGTCGAGGCCACGACGACGTTGCCGTAGGAATCAAATCCCAGGCTGCTGGCCGTCACGCGGCCGGTGTAGCCGTTGCTCGGGTTGTAGTAGGCGAAGTACGCCTGCACGCCCGTCTCGAGCTTCGCCGACTGCTTTTCGCTGGCACCCGCAGAGCTCGAGGCCGAGGTAGCCGGGTCCGCGCGGAAGCACAGGATCTCGTGGATGTTGTTGCTGCCACCGGTGGAGCCGGCGAACCCGAAGAGGAAGTTCGCGGGCAGCGGGCCGTTGGCCGTGGTGATGTTCTGCTTGGTGAGCACGCCCTGCCAGGCACCGCAGCCGGTCGCCGGGCAGACCGCGTACGAGAGGCTGAGGAGGCCGTTCTGCGAGATCTTCAGCTGGTAGTAGATCGGAATCGCAGCCCCGCGCGTGGTGGCGCTTTCGGCCGCGATCTGCGTGCCCGTGGGCAGCACGCTGTAACCGCCCGGCAGCGCACCGTAGTCGAGGATGCCCGCGGTGTTGAGCGGATTGGTCAGGCTCGCCGTGCCGGCACTGGTCGGGCTTGCGGCCGTAGCGTAGTTCCAGAGGTATCCGGTCCTGCAGGTGTTCTGCACCGCGGTGTACCAGTCGACCGCCTTGTTGGTAGGCGTCGGGCTCTGGGTCGCACTCGCGGTCGGGGAAATGGTGTTGGTAGCACCACCGGTCGCCGTGATCGTCTGCGGTGTGGTCGCCGCAGGGTTGGCGGTCGTCGGATTCTTGCTCAACGTATGAGCGTTGTTCCAGCACAGGTTGGTGCTGGAGTCGTAGTTCGTATAGCCAACACTAATGCAGATCTCGCACTTGTTGTTGGACAGGTTATACGTACCCGAGGCGCAGGTTTCGCACTTGTTGGCGCCCGGGTTGTAGGTGCCGGTCGAACAGGTCGTGGTCGAGCAGCTGTTGGTCGAGGAGGTATACGTGCCGCCGTTCGGGCAGGTCTCGCACAGGCCGGTGGTGGAGTTGTACGTGCCGCTCGAGCAGGTCTTGGTCGAGCAGTTGTTGGGTCCGGAATTGTAGGTGTCACCGCTCGGGCAGCTCTCGCACTGGCCGGTGCTCGCGTCATAGCTGCCGCTGCTGCAGGTCGTGGTGTCGCACTTGCCGGTGCTGAGGTTGTAGGTGCCGGCGCTGCAGCTCATGCAGCCGCCCGTGTTCGAATCGTAGGTGCCGCCGTTGACGCCGCAGCCGGTCACCAGGGTGGCCGGGTAGTACGGCGCATTCGGGTTGCCGGGGTCTTGTCCGTAGGCGGCGTTCAGCGCGCTCCAGGAGATGCTGCCGGCGCCGCGCAGGCCGATGCGCCCGGGCTTGTAGCCACCACCGCTGGCGGTGTTGTCACCCGAGGCCGTGGTGCCGCTCTCGTTCAGCGTGTTGGTCGTGCCATTGAGGAAGTTGCCGTATTCGTCGATCCCCAGGCCGAGGTAGCCACCGTTCAGGCCGTTGTAGGGGGTGTTCGAATTCGAGCAGGAATAGCCGAGGCTACCGCCCCAGGCCCCCAGTCCGTTGCCGTCGCCGGCCGACTGGCCGGTGATGGTGGAGGTGACGAGCTTGCTGGCATCCATCAGGAAGAAGCTGATGCCGTCGGCCCCGTCCGCGCCGCCGCCACCGGAGTTACCGAGGTAAGTCACGGTCTTGAAGGTGATGGATACCCCCTGGCCGGTGGGGAAGGGGCTGGTCGAGAGGATGCCGCCATTCTCGCGGAAGCCGTACGGCTGACCATTGGTGAAACGCAGCGCGCCCTCGCCCGGCAGGTTCGGGTTGCCGACGAGCGGATCCGGAAAGGTGCCGTTATAGCCGCCGGTGAGCACTTCACCGGAGGTTTTGTTGTAATAGCTGCTCGCGATCGTGGTGCAACCGGGCAGCTGCCCGGCGCCCGTTGAAGGCTCCACTCCGGTCGCGCTCCCGGCCGTGAGACAGGCGCCGTTGAAGAACCACCAGGAATTGGTGGTGGTCCCCCTGGTGAAATCCTCGGCCACGGAGGACTGAGCCTGCGCTGCAAACGGAAGCACCAGCGCCACGAGCGCGCCAAGAACTGCGGTAAAGCTGTTGCGGTTCATCACAGACCACCTCTGTTAACGACGCCCTGCTGAATCTCATAGGCGCTCTCGACCACGGCGACCGTGCTGGCCGCGCTGCCATAACCATATGCGTCAACCTGATACGCCTCGCCGGAGCCGTCGGCGGCCACGCCGCGGTCGGTGATCCAGAAAGCGGGCGTTGCGAAATAGGGCGGATTGCCCGCGACCAGCGGCTGCCCCACGAGCAGCATGTTTTCGGGCGTGTAGGTCACCTGGATCGGCCAGGGCACCTGGGTCACGTTGCCGGCGCCGAGCTGTTGCTGCGGTGTCTGGTTACAGATCTGCCCTACGTTCGGGGTCGCGGCCACCGAGGCCGCGCACGCAATCGCGCCCGCGGCGGTATTGTTGTTCTGCAGCAGCCACCACTCGGCGTACTGCTGCGCGCTCGCGGCGGCATGCAGCGCGCGCTCTTTCTCGCGCAGGTTGCCGGCAATCTTCTCCTGGGTGCCGAAGCTGCGGAACATGCTCAGCGCCAGGATAGTAATGATGATGAGGAGCAGCAGGCTCGTGACCAGCGCCACGCCGCGTTGCCCGGTGCGTGCGGAGTGCTTCTGGCTCATGTGTGCAGCCCCGCGCGGTTCATCACTTCGATGACGCGCTCCATGGTTATGGTCTGGGGCTGGTTCGCCTGGGGAAACAGCGGGTTCGCGAAGGTGAGTACGATGCGCACCGCACTCACGTTGAGATAGTCATTGGCGCCGTTGAGCGTCGACATCTTGTCCCAGGTCACATAGGTGTCGACGTTGTAGTCGGCGAACGTGAAGTCACGCTTGACGCCGAAGTAGATGGCCATCGCCTGCACGCCGGTGACCAGCGGTACCGCCACGCCGTTATTGGGGCCGCCGGTCACCGTGCACATGAGCTGCGAGGTCGCGGCGTTGAGCGAGAACTGGATCGAATAGATCCCGGCGGCCTGCTGTGAGGTATCGGTGCCGTCGCAGAGGATCGGGCCGTAGCCGGGCGTGGTCTGGAAGCGCGTGGCGATGCTGTCCTGCGCCGCCGTATCGGCTGCGCCGACGGTGTGGCTGCCGGCGATTACCCAGCCGGCCTGATATGCGGCGGCCGGGCCCGGGTTGCCCGCCGGCGGCAGGCTGACCACGGAGTTCGACTGCGTCGTCGGGTCGCCGAAGTATCCGGCCGCCTGCACCGCATCCGTGATCACGGTCATGGCGAAGCGCTGCTCGTCCTGCAGCTGCGCGAGCTTCGTCTGGTTGACGTTGGCAATACGCACGTTCTGCACGATGGTGACCAGGCCGGCGAGCAGGAAGAGGGCGATGGCCACGGTGACCATCAGCTCGACCAGCGTGAAGCCGTGCTGCCGGGGCGACCGGGAAGAAAGACTACGTGGCGTGTAGGTGTTCATGGCTCGACGTACAGCGTGAAGACGGGCAGCTCGTTGGTGCTCGCGCCAACGGACTCCGCCTGGGCTTCGTTGGAGTTGATGGCGACCGCTTTCTCAGTCCAGCTGATCTGCACGGTGCAGCTCACCGGCGCGGGATTACCCACCGGAGAGGCCGGACACGAGATCGTGGCCGTGGGGTTGGGCAGCTGCTGGGACACGGAGTAGGCCCACCAGCGTGCCACGTCATAAGCGGCAAGATTCGTGGTGTTGTTGCATACCGGCAGACCATCGCCAATGCCCTGGCAGGCGTTGATGTTGGGATACGTCGCCAGATACGCGGCCGTCTGCGCTTGCAACACCGCATCGCTCGAGGCCACTGTGTTGTTGTTGCCGGTAATCGAGACGTTGAAAGCCACGGGGAAATTGCCCCAGTACACGCGGTTGGCGTGCATCGCCGAGGCGATGCTCGCCGCCTCCAGGGCCGCGAGCGAGCGCTGCCGCGACATATTGGTGTTCGAGAGCGCCATGGCCTGCATCTTGGCGATGCCGAGCAGGCCGATGCAGATCACGACGACCGCCACCATGACTTCGAGCAAGCTGAAGCCGCGCGCGTGCAGTACAGAGGTGTGGGGAGTTTTCATCAGCAACTCGCCGGATCACTCACGTGGCTCATCGAAGTCAGCATCCCGGTGGGTGAGAGCTGCAGACAACGCGTATAGGCGTTGTTGTTGGTCGATTCCGTCAGGGTCAGCGTCGTTGCGACGAATCCGGCCGCCGTTGTGGCGAAACCCTCCCGGTTGAATTTCACCGCGGCGACCGGGGAGCCGAAGGTGTCGGGGGTCACGCCGGTGAACGCGGCCTGAACCTTCAGTACCCGGTCGTTGGCGTTGTCCACGGCGTAACTGGAGTTGAGATCGGAAAAGACGATCCAGCCTTGGTTCCAGTTGGCGCCGCCGGTGCAGGTGGCGCCATCGCTGGAGATGCATACCGTGACTGCATTGCCCTCCTTGAGCGCCTCGCCGCGGGCGAACTGCAGATCGCCCACTAGATTGTTCATCTCCGCCGACATGCGGTAGGAGGTCGTGAGGTACTTGTAGGACGGGATGGCGATGCCGAGCAGGATGGCCACGATCGCCATCACCACAATCATCTCGGTCAGCGTGAAGCCCTTTTGGCACGTGTTCATGAGGGGGCAATGTACTGGAGCTGAACGGCAGGCAAAGTGGTACTGCGTCACATCGGACCTCCGGTCCGACCAGCGGACGCCAGGGCGGTACGGACGGTCGGCGGCAATGCACATAACGCGCGTGTGCGGGACCGCAGAGCTCGGGTGCGAGCGATGGAGCCCCGACGGCGGTTGCTCCTTATCTATTGGGACGTGCACCAGGGTCGCCGGAGGTCAGCATTCTTCGACCCCCAGAAAGCGGCGAGCGCTGCTGAAACGCTTTGGCCGAGTTCTTAAAAGTAGGGCGCCTCGATCACCTGGGCTCAAGGGGCACCACGATGGACAGCAAGCTCGATGGATTACGCGTCGCGATTCTCGCCACTGACGGGTTTGAGCAGGCGGAACTGACCGAACCGCGCCAGGCCCTTGCTGCTGCCGGAGCGGCTACCGAAGTCGTCTCGCCCAGGGGCGGTCAGATCAAGGGCTGGAATCACACCGAGTGGGGCCGCAACCTCGCGGTCGACCGGGTGCTCAGCGGCGCGGACCCGAAGAACTATGACGCGCTGCTGCTGCCCGGAGGGGTCATGAATCCCGATGCACTGCACCTGCAGCCCGAGGCGGTGGCTTTCGTGAAGGCCTTCTTCGACGCCGGCAAGCCCGTGGCGGCCATTTGCCACGGCCCCTGGACGATCGTGGAGAGCGGCGTGGCCTCGAACTACCGCATGACCCCTGGCCCTCGCTGCAGACGGACATCCGAAATGCCGGAGGCGAGTGGATCGATCAGGAGGTGGTCGTGGACGACAATCTCGTCACCAGCCGCAAACCCGATGACCTTCCGGCCTTCAATCGCGAAATGCTCATGCTGTGCCGCGCACCAAGCAGACCGACGCGCGCCGCGGGCTCCTTCGCGCCCGGGCGCCGATCACCCCCCCCGCGGGCCTCGTAGTTCGCGCTGCGGGTTCTCTAGAGTCCCAGGAGGGGTGGCAGCAGCGCGAGCGAGGGAATTTCGTAGTGGGGCTCTCCAGGCAGGCGCTCGCGCACCCGCCGCTCGCGATTGCACCACACCGTGGGCAGACCGAAGGCAGCGGCTGCCCAGGCGTCCCAGGCATTGGCGGACACAAAGCACAGCTGCTCGGGCGCCAGTCCGAGCCGGTCCACTGCGAGCTGGTAGACCGCAGGGTGTGGTTTGTAGAGGCGCAGCTCGTCCACGGAGAGGACCGCGTCGAACATCACGTTCAGGCCGTTATGGTGCAGCGTGGCCGAGAGCATTGCCGGCGAGCCGTTGGAGAGAATGGCAAGCTTCATACCCGCCGCCTTCAGGTGCGCCAGCAGGCCGGGTACTTCGGGAAAGCACGCCAGCAGGCGGTACAAGCGCAGAAGTCGCTCGCGTACCGCGGAATTCGCGCCCAGCGTGTCGAGCGCAA
This sequence comes from uncultured Pseudomonadota bacterium, assembly GCA_963806375.1. Classification (GTDB taxonomy): domain Bacteria; phylum Pseudomonadota; class Gammaproteobacteria; order Steroidobacterales; family Steroidobacteraceae; genus 13-2-20CM-66-19. Next base: position 382,167 of record CAWDXW010000001.1, on the reverse strand, counting down.
AATCAAGCGCATCGCTGGTCACCTGCGCAAAGTCCGCATACTTCCCCTGCAGCGAGCGCAGCCACGTGTACTGCAGCTGCTTCTCGCGCCACAGGCGCGTCAGGGCGTCAGTCTGCTCGCCCAGCATGTCACGGCACGCCGCCGCGGCCGACGCGAAATCAAACAGCGTCCCGTAAGCATCAAAGACGCACGCACGAACATGGCGCAGCGGCGCAGGCATCGGTTCAGTTATGCGATCGGCATCGCGGAGCGCCGCTGTGCCGCAGCTTCAGCCGTGCGCCAAGCCGCGCAGGCGCGATTCCGCGGCCTGACGTTGCGCGGCGAGCAGCCGCGCCAGCATCGTCTCCAGAGATGAGAAATCGACGGGTTTGGTCAGGTGCTCGTCGAATCCGGCCAGCCGCGCGTGCAGCTTGTCCTCGTCCTGGCCCCAGCCGGTGACGGCAATCACGACCGCGTGACGCCCCCAGGATTCCCGCCGCAGATGGCGCACCGTCTCGTAACCATCCATTTCCGGCATGCCGACGTCCAGCACGACGGCCTGCGGGTGCTCGCGCGAACCGATCTGCAATGCCTGTGCACCGGAGAAGGCCGTGTGCACCTCGTAGCCCCCGAAGCACAGCGCCATGGAGAGCGTTTGTGCCGCATCGCGGTTGTCATCCACGACCAGGATCTTCAACCCAGCGGCGGCGCCGTGCTGTCGTGCCGCGGGGGCTAGCGGTGCGCCTGCGAGTTTCTCGACCCCCCGGCAGACGAGGCTCGGCGGCAGCTGCACCACGAACTCACTTCCGAGTCCCAGTCCTTCGCTGTGCGCACTGACACTTCCCCCGTGCAGTTCCACCAGCCCCTTCACCAATGCAAGCCCGATCCCGAGTCCGCCCTGAGAGCGATCCAGCGAGGAATCAATCTGCGAGAACATGCCAAAGAGCGTCGGAATCGACTCCGGGCTCAGCCCCACGCCGTTATCGCGTACGCCCAGTCGCAGCCCCGAGTCGCAGACTTCAGCCGTTAACTCGATCAGGCCTTCCGCATCGGTATATTTCGCCGCATTGGTCAGCAGGTTCGACACCACCTGGGCGAGTCGTAACGGGTCCGCTTCAAGCGTAACGCTGTCCGCGGGAAGCGCCACGCGCAGGGTATGGCGCTTGGCCTCGATCAGCGGTCGCGCGGTCTCCACGGCGACGTCGCAGACAGAGCGCAAAGCGACGTACTCGCGCTTGATTTCGAACTGGCCGCGCGTCACGCGCGAGACGTCGAGCAGATCATCGAGCAGCAAGGACATGTGCCGCACCTGCCGGTCGATCACATTGCGGGCCAGCTGGCGCTGCGCCGCGTCGGCATTGGCGGCATTCAGGATAAAGACCGCGTTGCGGATCGGCGCCAGGGGATTGCGCAGTTCGTGGGCCAGGGTCGCCAGGAACTCATCCTTGCGACGGTCGGCTTCACGCAGTGCCTGCTCGGTGAGCTTCAATCGTGCGATGTCCAGATGGATCCCCGCCCAGCGGTCGATCTGCCCCTGGTCGTCGTAGATCGGTACACCCTGCGCGAGGATTGGGTAATACTCACCATCCACGCCGCGGATGCGGTGCTCCTGGTACCAGGTACTCCCGGTACGCACGCACTCCTGCCAGGCGATTTCGGCGCGGGCGCGATCCTCCGGATGCAGAACCCGGATCCAGGTCGGCGAGCAGTACTCCTCGAGGGTCAGCCCGGTCAGGCGCAGGAAGGAGTCGCTCGCGTAAATGTTGTGACCCGCGGCATCGCAAACCCAGACTCCGTAGCTGATCGACTCGCCGATGGCCCGGTACAGCCGCTCGCTCGCACGCAGTGCCTGCTCGACCGTCTGGCGTACCAGGGCCGCCTCCTTGAGCGCGCGGTTGGAATGCTCCAGCGCCGAGGTGCGCTGCTGGACGTCTGCCAGCATGTTGTTGAAAGCGTCGATGACCAGACCGAACTCGTCATCCGTCGTCTTATGCGCCCGCAGCGAATATCCGCGTCCTTCCACGATCTGGCGCGCCACGCTCGTGATCGATTCCATCGGACGGCTGATCATGCGCTGCAGCCAGACTGCGGCCAGCATCGCAGCGACCAAGCCGAGCAGCATGATGCTGATGAGGACTCCAAGATAAGTCGCCACCTGTCCGGAAACGTCATAGCGGGAACGCAGGTAGAGGGTGCCCAGGCGCTCATGTCCCTGGAAAATCGGCTGCAGCAATTCGGTCTGCTCCGCGCCAAATTTCAATCCCTCGTCGAGGGCCGGCACGCGCTCTGGCACCGGTTGGGCATCAGCTCTCTGGAAACGTCCGTACAAAACACCATGTGAGTCGTAGACCGCAGCAACGCGGATCGTCGGCTGGGCGGCCAGCGCCGCGAGACTGCGATCGGCACTGGCCCGATCATCGAATGCAAGCACCGGCGCAATCATCAGCGCCAGAATGTCGCCCGTAGTGCGCAGGTTGTCGCCCCACGCGCGACGCTCCTGGCCGATGTCGGTGGCCAGCAACGTGATTCCGGCAACCAACAGCGCAATTACAGTGGTCAGCAACACCACGGCCATCAGCTTTCCGGTGACCGAACGCCGCGGATGCCGAATGGCTGCGAGCGAGCCCCATATCGTGAGGACACGTTGGCGCAGTCCGCCAAAGAGGTTCGAGGACAGGGGAGTCACGGACGCTACTTTAACCGCCTCGCTCGTGGTGTGTGACCCCGCACAGGCCGACTGCAGTCAAGGTTACGCTTGAAGCTGCTCGTTCGTTGCCCCAATGCGTGCGGGGAGGCGATACAGCGGCGAATGGACCCAGTGGTCACTTTGTGCCGGCCGTTCGCCATCCTTCCTGTGAAAGCATGGACTCGAGCGCTGCGGGACGCCGCGCCGCTACTGTCTCGCCGCCGTCGTCCTCGTATTGCCGGGGCAGCTGCCCGCGAGGTCCTGTTCGGAGGATGCCGTAAGGGTCGCACACCTGTCGCGCCTTGCCACTGACATCGCACGGCGCGCCTCTCGCGAAATTGCCGTTCCCGCGCCGAAGCGTCGGGCCGCACAGTGATCACATTCCCATTGTGTCGCTTAACGTTGCGCTTGATGCGCGGGGAAGGATTGCACCGACAGGCTAGAGTATCCCCGGTAGCAGCCACGGATTCCCCTAGACCCACAAAAGGAGCAGTCTGGCACTGCTCAACCCGCCGGCAGACCCGATCGTACGCTGCCTGCCACAAACGGGACGCCATTGAGGCAGGTCCTTTGGACCCCGGCGGCGTCGAAGTGAGGTCACCCATGAAAGGAATCTTGGTCTTGCTCGCGCTAGTGGCGGCATCCGCGTGGGCGGACGACATGAAAGAGCCGCGCACCTTGGGTAACACGGCCGTTCTGCACCTTTATTACTACGCGCCGAAGACCCTCGAGGTCACGTACGTCGATTCGTACCTGTTCAAGGATGAAGCGGCCTGCAAGGACGCGATCCCCCGGGCTCTGCTGATCGCAACCCCGTTCGCGAGCGAGGGCGACCTGGTCAGCGCCTCCTGCGTCGGAATGACGCCGCCGGAGTCCATCACGCACCCTGAAAAATCCGTGCCGAAAGACAGCACGGAACTCTAGGGCCGGAGCACGAAGCGCCGCTGCGCCTCGCGGCCCGACCGGTCGCAGCGGGGCGTTGGCTAACGGACCGTCACGTTGTACGTGTAGGACTGCGTATAGCTGCTGGAATAGCGCACCTGCACGGAAAAGTCGTCCGCACCGCGAAACTTCGGGTTGGACTGGTAAAAAAGCTGCGCACTACCCACCGGCTGCTGATTGCAGACCGACAGCGCGCTGTCGGGCGGGTACTGCGGCAGGTCATTGCCCGCCCCGATCGTCAGTGCGCCGTTGCTGGGCGATTTGGTGACCGAGATCTGCGGAACGCCGTCGACCTGGCAGTTCGCCTTCAGGTTGTAGTAGTACGCGATCTTGCTGCGGGCCCCGCTGTCGAGCGTACGGGTGTCCTGGACCGGCGGCTTATGCACCGTCACCGCACAGCTGAACAAGGCCAAGGTGGCGGCCGCAAGTCCTGCAGCGCTCAGCAATCGTGATCTCATAAAACTCTCTTGTCGCTCGATTCCCGGGACGGTCGGACCGCCAAATCATAACCCGGCCACGCGCGATTGCGTCCCCAGCCTGGATCTGCCCAGCAGGATCGCTCAGCGGCGGCAATGTCGGCTAAATTGGCGGGATTCGCCCCTGCGGAGACCCCCGTGACCCCAGAGATCCGTGCATTCGAGTTTGCGTTAGGGCTGTTCTCCGTGTTGATCGGCCTTTCGATTGCGGATGTCGCAACCAGCCTGCACCGGCTGATCCGTAAGCGCGAGATGGTGCGCTGGGACCCGCTCACGCTCGCCGCGGCGCTGTTCGCGCTGTTGATGGCGATCGGGATGTGGTTCGACCTCTGGGGGATCCGAAACGCGACATCGGTGCGGCACTTTTTCCTGTATCTCGGACTCGTCGCCGCATTCTTCGTGTTGTTTTTGATTGCAGCTTCCAGTCTCCCGGACGAATCACATGGGCCGGTAGACCTGCGCAGCTACTACGAGCAAAACCGCCGTTACTTCTGGGCGCTGGTAAGCATCTTTCAAATCATCTACGCGCTACTGGGGATTCACTTTCTTACTCCGGTGCTGAAACTCATTCCGCGGCCGGAACTCGTGGTCACCGCGGTGCAGTGGGGCGCACTCATCGTCATTCCGGGCACGCTCATGTTTGTGCGCTCAAGAAGCATCAACTATCTGGGACTGACGATCCTATTCGCCATTAGTCTGTGGCATTACTCCGGCTATTCGATTAGCTGACGTTGAAATGCGACGAACAGCTTTCTGTTACGAGCACTTCAATAGGTGGTGAGGATAACCGGACAGCGGGCCAGCTGCGCGCCAACTATTTTTTGTGAGCGACCGCCGCCGCGAACACCCGCAGGAAATTCTCGCCCATGATCTTGGCGACCTCGCGCTCGTGCATCCCCCGCGCCAGCAGCGCCGCCGGCAACAGACTCCAGTCACGGTAATTCTTCAGCACGGGGCGGATCGTGGCGTCCATGTCGGTGCCGACGGCCACATGATCGACACCGACTGCTGCGCTCAGCCGCAGCAGCGAGTCGATATAGTCGGCCAGGCTGTTCTGCCCCACACCCCAGGGCACCGAACCGATGAGTCCGCCCGCGTCCGTCACGAGTTTGGCGTGTTCGAGCGTAATCAGTCGCGGATGAACGGCCGTTTCGCTTGCCAGGTTGGTGTGCGAGATCATGACCGGCGCCTTGGAGATCTCCACGACGCCGCGGGTCACCTCCAGGGTCGCGTGGGCGAGATCGATGAGGATGCCGGTGGCGTTCATGGCGCGCACGATGTCGGCTCCGAGTGGCGTGAGTCCGTGGTGCACGACCGGCTCGGTCTGGATGTCGCCGATCTGGTTGACGTGATAGTGCACCAGCGTGATGACGCGCACGCCGTCGGCGAAGGCCGCCGCCACCCGTTGCGGCTGGTCCTCGATGAAATCTCCGCCCTCAACCCCAAACACCACGGCGGTGCGCCCGCGCCGGGCGGCGCGCCGGATATCCTCGGGTGAGAAAGCCGCGCTAACGGAGTCGCGGCCGAGGATCGCCTTCAGCTCCGCAATCTGCCGCTGGTAATCCGCGTAGGCTTCGCCGCGGGCAAAGTCGCGTGTCGCGTGCACGCCCTGGGCGGAGACTTCCAGCACGCGCATGTCGGCGACCGCCGCAAAGACCGCAGCGCTCACGTGACCGGCCTTCAGTTCCTCAAGTGCCTGATCCGCAAACGGGGGTCCCAGCGCGCCCGCTGCTGCGTTGTCCGGCGGCAGACCCTCGAGGAAAAATCGGCCGGGGTGGCAGTGCACGTCGACGGAGACGTGATGTCTGAGGAATGCTTCTCCGGCGGCCCGCTGGGCGCCCGAGAGCGGCATCCCGAAGTCCGTGAGCCGTTCGGGCTCCGCAGCGGCCGCGGCCACCGTGGGCCACAGGGGAGATGCGGCCGCCGCGGCCAGTCCCGCGCCCGTCAGCAGGTGCGCGAGGGCACAGCGCCGGGTTACCCGATGAGCGCTAGTGGACATCTTCAGCTCCGTGGAGGATCCACGAGGATCATCATGGCAGTGCATATTCACAATTGCAGTGGGCCTGCGGAGCGCTCAGCAACCGGAGGCGTCAGGGCGTTTGCGGCCTTCGTGCCGCACTCCCCTGAACGAGCGTCTCCCGTCTCACGGTCCCTGAGCCCGTCGCACTGGGACGCGTGAGCGCTCATCAGCCGGTGCGTGAAGCCGTCGGGTACGCCCGTGGGGCACCCCGAAAAGAGATTGGCAGCCAACCGATTGCGTAGTATTTTGGGTTCAAGATACGCGACCGCGGTTCATCGGGGCCTTTTACGCAATGAGTGCGTAGATTACGCTCTTCCAGGAACGCGTTGATCTACGGGAAGGGGGAAGCATGGTTCCGACACGAATTCTCAGCGGGTCCTTCGCCGCAGCGCTTGTTCTGGCGGCCGGTATGCCCTCAGCAGCCCTCGCGGCGGACGAGGAATCCGCGGGGCTTCAGGAGGTCACCGTCACGGCGACCAAGACCGGTGAGACCTCGGCGCAGTCCACGCCGCTTGCGCTCACGGTCTACACCGCGGAGGAGCTCTCGCAGCACGCGATCGAGAACATTACCGGCATCTCCGAGGACACCCCCGGGTTGCAGCTGACCGACCTGTCCGGGTACACCCAGCTCTTCATCCGGGGCGTCGGCTCCAACACCGTCTATGTGGGTTCGGACCCGAGCTCCACCCTCAACGTCGACGGCGTGTACCAGGCGCGACCGCTCACCTTCACCACCGACTTCCTGGACGTCGAGCGCGTCGAGGTCGTGAAGGGTCCGCAGGGCACCCTGTATGGCCGCAATGCCGTCGGCGGCGCCATCAACGTGATCTCGCGCGCGCCCTCGTCGACGCTGACCGGCGAGGTACAGCTGTCCGGCGGAAACTACGGCGAATTCGGCGTCAAGGGCTACATCAGCGGCCCGCTGGGCGACTCCGGGGTACTCGGCAGTCTGGCCCTGAGCCGCTACACGCACGACTTCTACCTCGACAACGTATCCACCGGCGGCGGGGTTGAGAATGCCGACCATTACGGGACGCACGGGCAGCTGCTGATCCCGTTCGGCAGTGCGGCGAGCCTGACGCTGCGCGGTACCTACGCTTACTCGAGCGATGCCTTCGGCGGTGACCCGAAACTCCTGGTGCCCATCGGCGTGCCGCTCGATGACTCGATCCTCGGGAACTACCGCACCGTCGCGCTCGACCAGCCGGCCTATTCCACCTTCAAGCAGTACGGCATGTCGGCTGACCTTGTCGTGCACCTCAGCGACAGCATGACGCTGAAATCCCTGACCGCGTACCAGAACTTCTGGGGCGAGCTGGGCCTCGACGCCGACTCGAGCAGCATTAACATCCTGTACACGATTGAGAATCCGATCCGCCAGCACCAGATCAGCGAGGAGCTGAACCTCAACGCGACCTGGGACGCGCTCACCTACGTGGTGGGCGCCTATTACTTCACCGAGAACGACGCCGAGCCGCTCACCGTACTGGTCCCGGGCGCCGGTGTCTCCAATCTGAACTCCGGCAAAATCGTGGATGAGTCCGAGGCGCTCTACGGCCAGGCGGAATATCACTTCACCCCCAAGCTTTCTGCCGTCGCGGGCCTGCGCTATACGCACGAGAGCAAGGACTACAGCCAATGGAACTCCTGGGTTGCTTCGGCTGATCCGGCGCAGGTCGCGACCGCACCGGTCATCGGACCGCCATTTTTCCCGCCACCCTTCGTGGTCGCGCCGACGCGCTCCTGGAGCGCCTGGACACCTAAGTTCGGCGTCAACTTCTACCCCGTGCAGAATGTGCTGACGTACGTATCGGCCACGCGCGGTTTCAAGAGCGGTGGCTTCGATTTTGGCTCGCCCACCGCGGCAGACGCCACCCAGGGTTACAACCCGGAGTATCTCTGGGCCTATGAGGCCGGGGTGAAGTCCGACTGGCTGGACCACCGGCTGCGCGTCAACGTCGACGCGTTCTTCTACGACTACTCCGACATGCAGGTCGAAGTGTTCGTACCGCCGGCCAATGCGATCACGGAGAACGCTGCCACATCGCACATCAAAGGCGTGGATCTGGAGCTCGCCGCACGTCCAATCGCGCCGCTTGACCTGCACGCAACGGTCGCCTACCTGCACGCCCGCTACCAGAGCTTCCCGCAGGCGTTCGTTAATCCCTTTGGGACCTTTGATGCGAGCGGCAACACTCTGAATCAGGCCCCCGACTGGGCCTATAGCACCGGCGCCACCTACACGGTCGGCCTCGGTCACCTCGGCTCGGTGTATGCCGGCGCCGACTACACCGGCCAGTCGCGGGTCTACTTCACGCCGGCGAATAATGGCGTCAACGGCGTCACGGGGTATCCCCAGCAGCAGGAAGAATATGGCTTGCTCTCGGCGCGCGCCGGCTGGAACAGCGCAGACAGCCGCTGGAACTTCGCGGTGATCGGCCTCAACCTCACGCAGCGCCAGTATGTGACCGGCACGGTCAACTACGGGGCTGGCGTGGCGGGGCGCCCCGGCGACCCGCGCACCGTTCGCGGCCAGGTCACCTACAAGTTCTGAGTTCCCCGGATCCTGGGCTTACCGCCCGCGGATACCGCGGGGGAGGGCGCGCGACGACTCGGCAACGCTACCGGGCCACCAGTCCCTGCTTGACCACTTCCTTCGCAACCGCGTCGGCCACCTCGTCGACCAGGCCGGACAGGCCCGCGGGGTTGCTGGTCCGGCTGGTGCTCGCCCAGATGAGCTTGTCGCTCTTCAGCGCGTAGATCAGTGTCTCAATTGAAACCTCGGTATCCGTGCGCACGGACGGGGGTCTGTAGTTCATCGTCGTCACGTACGGCGAGTAGTACGAGGAGTAGTAAGAGCCGAACGAGCGGTACACGCCGCCCGAGTAGCCGCCCGGATCAACGGTGACGCGCTGATCACGACTGACCATGCGCATGACGATGACGGCATCGACGCCGGCTTCCTTGAAGCGCGTGCGCGCGTAATCCACGTTGGGATCATCCAGGCCTATCAGTGTGTATGAAGGAATGCCCTGCGCGCCGCGGTTCGTCAGGTCGTTGGACATGTAGACCTCCGCGGAGCGCCGTTGTGCCGCATCACTGGAAATCACCAGGACCGCGATCTTCTTGCCCAGCGGATCGATCCCGTGCACATCTGGTGCCTTCCAGGTCGAGATGAACGTGGTACTCCCGCAGGCGCTAAGGCAAAGGGCCGCAAGGCAAACCAGCGCGGGCAACGTTTTTGACAAGGGTAAGTCTCCTGATTGCAGACCCCGGACAGTAAACCGTGCGTCGGCCCGGCAGCAAGCCGAAGAGACGTACGCAACGCCGCGCAGCGCGCGCTCGAATCAGAGAAGTCACTGCTCGCCGCTGCTTAGAGGTGCGCTCCTCGCGCGGCATCACCGGGCCGCTGAACTGCTAAGATGATCGAGGTCAAGGACGAAGCGCGGGCTACCCCCACAAGGAGAGCACCATCGTTACGCCCAGGCGTGGTGTGCCGTACGCGCTTGTGCGGCGCAAACGTCCATTGATATGCCATGCCGTGTTCGGGCCTGGCCGGACCACTGCTCCACCTTGCGAAAGTCACGCTCATGAAACGCTTCCTCTCCATCGCCGGGTTCCTGCTCGGCATGCTGGCCAGTGGCTCGGCCGCGTGGGCCCAGAATCTGGGCTGGCCGCGCACCATCGAACAGCCCGCCGGCAAGCTCGTTCTGTTCCAGCCCCACGTCGACAGCTGGGACAGCGAGCTCGTCTGGCGTCAGGCTTTCCAGCTGACGCCCGCCGGTGGCTCCATGGCCCTCGGCGCAGCCTCCTTCCAGGGCGCGAGCAGCACGAACACGGATACGCAGATCATCACGATCTCGGGTACCAAGGTGACCAGCACTTTCTTCCCCGGAGTCGATGCGTCCGCATCGGCCCGGCTGGTTGCACTGCTGCGCTCCTTGATGCCCCCGACGCTCGATCTCTCCCTCGAGCGCCTCGTCACCTACATGCGTACGCCGGCCAGCATGAGGCTGCCACCGAGCTCGGCTGCCCCGCCGGTCATTCTCGTCAGTTATTCACCCGCGGTCCTGCTTCGGGTCAAAGGGCCGCCGGTCCTGAGGCCGGTGCCGAAGACCCGCCTGAAGGTCGTCGCCAACACCTCGTGGCCGCTGTTCGAGGAGTCAGGGCATTTCTATCTGCTGGCCAATAACCTCTGGCTTGAGGCTCGCCAGCTGGAAGGTCCCTGGGCGCGCGTCACACGCCTGCCGGAGGACTTCCGTCACCTGCCCGCCGATGACCACTTCGCGCCGGTGCGCAGCTATGTGCCGCCGCCACCGGTACGCGACGCACTCATGCCCGAGGTGCTCTACACCACGTCCGCGGCTGACGTGATCCTGTTCGACGGGCCGGCCAGCTACGCGCCCATCGCGGGGACGCAGCTGGAGCGGGCCACTAACACCAAGAGTCCCGTCTTCCGCCTGAACCCCGGAGCGACGTATTACTATCTCGCGGCCGGTCGCTGGTTCAGCGCGCCGAGCCTGAAGGGTCCCTGGACCGATGCGACGTCGGTATTGCCCGCGGACTTCTCCAAGATCCCTCCCGACAGCCCCGCGAGCGCCGTGCTTGCGGCGGTACCCGGCACGACCCAGGCTGAGGACGCCGCGCTCCTGGGGCAGGTTCCGAGAACGCCGGCATTGACGGCCGCGCAGGTGCGCGTCACTTACCTCGGTGCTCCCCAGTTCGTGCCCGTAAAAGGCACGACCATGCAGTACGCGAACAATACCGCCGATAAGGTACTTCTCATCGGCGGGGTGTACTACCTCAGCCGACGCTCGGCGTGGTTTATGTCCCCGACACCGCAGGGTCCGTGGGCGCCCGCATCCCAGCCTCCGGAAGTGATCTACACGATCCCGCCGAGTTCGCCCGTCTACACCGTCACCTACGTCGCTTGGTCCTACTGGGGGACGTACGAGCAGTACGGGGAATACTGGGGACCTTAGCGAGGGAGACCGGGCGGACTCGCCCGCAGGATCGCGCCCGCCTACGCCTTGGATTGGCTCGCGAGGCGCTGCGGGCGCGCCAGTGAGTCCGCTACAACCCACGCTGCGCCGATCAGGGCGAGATTGAGGGCGTTCTCGCTCCAGTTCCACCGGCTCGCGGGATCGGCGAGGAGCGTCGGTACGTGTACCAACGGGGTGAAGGATGCGAACATGAGCGTCAGCAGGATCGCCGCGAGTCGGGCCTGCACGCCCGTGAGGATCGCAATGCCTGCCGCGATGTGGCCAATCCCGGTCGCATAGGCCCAGAACGCCTGCGTCGGCGGCAGCCATCTGGGCACCAACGGGAGGGTCAGGTTCATATAGAAGAAATGCGCGGCGCCGAAGAACAGCGCACAAAGCCCGAACACCTTCTGGCCCAGGCGCACAAGGCGTGCCCGCTGGGCGGCCTCGACATTGGCGCGGGTGGCATAGATGATCAGCGCGGCCGCCGCGAGTGCGAGCTGCTCGGCAGCGCCGCTGTAGGCGCCGAACTCCGCGGGATGGGTGAGCACCACGCGGCCGTTCATCAGGATGACGACCAGGAGCCCGTAGTAGGCCGTGAGTGCCGCAGCGCCCGAGGCCACCGTCCGACGCCACTCCACGGCCGCGCCCGCGACCAGCATGAATACCGCCGCGAAGTAGGCGAGGGCGGTACGGTCGGGGAAGCCCTTGGGCACCGGCTGTCCCGGGTCGAAGTCTGCCCACGCCAAGCAGACCAGCGCCAGTGCCATCACGCCGAGACCGTAGACACGCGAGCCGAGGGCCATCGTGGCTTTTTCCACGGTCATGGATTCAGACTCCCTTTGCGGGCGCAACCACGGAGATGTTCATGGCCGCGAGGCCCTGCATAAGGTAGCGCGAACCGTGCATGACGCCATAGGCCATCACGGCCGGGCCGCGGAAAATTGTGCTGATGGACCGGGCGCTGATACGTCGGCGAACCGCTGCGCCGGACAGGTTCTCGCGAAAGTCGGTCTATGCCGGCACGCGTATCCCGTGGTCGCGGAAGAAGGTCGGTGTGCTCAGGAGCCTGCCGGCAAACGCGTCCGCCTCGGGGTGCGTCGCGAGCCACGCCACCACGTCGCCGGTGACCTCCGGAGTGAAGGCCCGGCCGGCGGCAACGAGGGATCGAATCTGCTCACCAAAGACGGTAGCCATCGTATCGGTCACCGTCATTTGCGGCTCGACGAGGAAGGCGCGGATGCCGTCGTCCGCGTGCTCGAGATGCAGGAACTCCGCGAGCCGATGAAAGGCACTCTTGCTCGCACCATAGAGGAACCCCCAGCCGCCCTTGGCCGGTGACACCGGCGGAGGCCCGACCCCGGCGACGGACCCGATGCACACTACCGTGCCACCGCCCCGAGCGATCATGGACGGGAGAAGGCGCCGGGTGATGTGGACCTGGTTGACCAGCGTGCCAAGGAGACAGGCGTCGAGCTGCTCCTGGGTAAACTCGGCGAATCGATACATGAGTCCGGGTCCCTGGTAGATCGCATTATTCACCAGCACATCGACGTGGCCCCAGCTCGCGAGCACCGCCTCGAGCGCTTGATCTATCGAAGCGCGCGAAAGGATGTCCAGGGGCAACCCCAGCGCCTCGCGATGTAGGGCGCGCACCGCCGCCACCGTGGATTCAATGCTGCCGGCGACGGGCAGATACCGAGCATCCTTCGCACCGGCCGACGGTACCTTGCCTTCGCCTTCCCGGAGGGTGCGTCCGGTCACCGCAATGTCAAAGCCGGCCCGCGCCAGACTCAGCGCACACGCCTTGCCAATTCCGCGGGTGGCACCGGTTACAAACGCCACTTTTCGCATGGGGAGACCTCGCTGTTCGCGCTAATGTATCGCGTGCCGTGGCAATGCATGGTGCGTTCGCATCACCGACAGACGGCGTAATCGCGATGCGGTGTTCCCGGAGTGTGACCGCTACCGCACAAACGACGCCGCACTAAAGACGGATATACGCACCTGGCCTGAAGATAGCGGCGCCCTTGGCTGCAGGGATTCGGGTTATGCAGAGCATCCATTTTTTTCGGGTAGTGATGGTGACTGGGGTCCTGCTGCTGACCTCAGGGTGCGCTTCGCATCATGCGACGCTGTGCCCGAATCCCGCCAAGGTCGTTGGAGCCTTTTCTCGCGACAATCAGGAAGGCTGGGTCATCGTGCGCGAGGATCGGTCCGCCGAAGACACCGCTGAACGCATCGCCGCGAACTATCACGTCCGCACGCAGCCCTTGAGTTACCTGCACGGCTTCAGCACCTATCCTGTGCCGCAGGATCCGAGGTTCCTATGCGACAAGGCAGTGGTTGAGGTGCACTACGCAGGCAGCCTCGCGGCGCGATAAGAGCGTACAATCCGTAGATGGCTCCTCCGCCAAATAGCTACTTCGTCCGCCTACGGCCGGACCTGTCACCACAGATCGCCAGCGAGTTCCGAGCATTCGCGAAGAAACCACCGTCCGGCAAGCCGCCAAATGACGTCCGACTCCTTCTCGCATGCGTGCGGATCGACTTGAGCAACAACATCTACGCCAAGCTGACGATCAACCTCGAGGAGGGAGCGCCACCGATGGACCTGTGGATACCCCACCAGATGATCCTACTGATCGGGGATATCGGCGAAATGGGACGCGCTCCCGTGGAGTTCACAGAGTAAACGCGCCCGTTCTCTGGATGACTACGAGCGGATCAGACTCGACTATCCGAGCACTGCGGGTTTCAACACTTCCACAGCCCGGCCGGACGTGGGTGATTGCGCACCGGAATAGGGCGCTACCTGCCCTCAAGGCTGCAGTGCTATCAATGCTTGCAGCGCGTGAGACACGATGCTAGCATTGCTAGCATCGTGGGCAATTCGAGGTAGCTACCGTGGCGCAGCTGATGGTCCGAAACCTGCCAGATGAGCTGGTTCGCGCGCTAAAACAGCGAGCCGCCAAGCGCAACCGCAGTGCGGAGCAGGAGCACCGTGAGATCCTGAAAGCCGCTCTAAAGGGTCCCCAACGGAAACCGCTGGCCGACGTGCTCGCTAACATGCCGAACGTGGGCACAGACGCTGATTTCGCGCGCGAACAAGCCGACCGCAGGTGCTGACATGTACCTGGTCGACACCGACGTTATCAGCGAGGCCCGCAAGGGGGACCAGGGCAACCCGGGCGTGCGAGCATTCTTTTCCCGCGCCAGTCAGGAAGGCGCCGAGCTTTACCTTTCGGCGGTAACGATCGGCGAGCTCCGGCAAGGGGTCGAGCGAATTCGCCATCGGGGCGATAAGGCTCAAGCGCAGAGGCTCGAGCAATGGCTGCTGCGAGTGACGTCCGCATACGCCGATCGAATCCTTCCGCTAGACGAGGAGACCGCGCACGTCTGGGGCCGTCTTCGCGTCCCCAATCCCGAGAATCCACTGGACAAACAGATCGCCGCGACGGCGTTGATTCACGATCTTGAAGTCATTTCACGCAATGTCGCCCATTACGCGCCAACTGGGGTGCGAGTGAAAAATCCCTTTACCTGAAATTCTTCGGGCGATTCTATCTGGCAAGTTGGGACATCCGATCACACGCGTACGATCGGCCGCTCCCGGGAGCCCTAAGTCGTGCGGTATACGGTTACCCAGATTGCGATCCCGGTTGTCTGGGCAGCATTCATTGTCGTGACCACCCGTCCCGGTCGACCCAAAGGAGGCCAGGGTCTACCGCGATACAAAGTTATTGTGCCTGTTCGCTACTATCGGCTCAGCCGCATTGTTGCCATCCGTTATGCCGCTTCCGTCTATCGGTCCGCGGAGCGCATCATGCTACTTCGCATAATGTATATTATGTCATATTGGAGCTGCAACCAGCGCCTCGCTTCCTAGGTTCACATTGCCTACGGATGCTGATCCCGCAAGCGGCCCCCCAAGGCGGCCGACGCGCTGGCAATGAAGGCGCCGATGAGCATCGAGAGCGCCACCCAGATCGACCCCTTCGCGGCACTCCTGGGGTCGACCTCCGGCATGCCCTCAGTGGACGGATCGCGCTGCAGAGCCACATCCCGGTGGCGCACCGAGACGGTCATCGCGCCCCACGTCTTTTCGGATACGGTCTTCATGAATTCGTTTCGCCCCCGAAAAGGAGCAGCACTCTCGGCGGCGGCTTCACCATGGCGTTGCGGGCCGAGATTGAGCGTCTCAGCATCTTCACTGCGCATCCCGCCTGCGGCCGAGGCAAAAAAGAGAGCCGCCACTAAGGTGGCGACGGACCACGCGACGAACCCATGCGCCGTGTCGCGGAAAAAGACCTCGTGCGGATGCAGACCGATCCAGCGGGTCCGCAAACGGCCGGTAATGTAGCCGCCGAGCGCCGCGGAAACCCACTGCATTACAACTAATGCGATCGCCGCTTCAGCTGCGACCCGCGTGCCCGAAACATACGGCCAGCTGGTCATCGTGAGCATTCCGAGGCCGATCGCCAATGTCAGCAGCACGAGCGAGGCCGCCGCGGCGACACTCGCGCCGGCGAATATTGCACCCCAGGAGACGGCTGGCGCCGACGCAGCCGAACCGAGCAACGCCTCGTCCTTGCGCACAAACGCAGACGGAGAATTCATATGCGGCACCATAGTTGGGTTCGTAACAGCCAAAGAACTAACTCCAAACAGCTCTTGATTGAGTGTAGGTGTCAGGAGTTGCGGGCAAAGATCATCGAGCGAGCTAACGCTCGTAGTCGTTCACTGACAGGACTCGCGACGCGCCTCGCGCGTGCGTTCGCCCGATTGGGTACAGTGGGGGCCCTGCTTCAGGCTACGGTGCACGATGCCTGCCCGGCTAACGGCTGCAACCGCGGCGCTTCTTGGGAGCGCGTACTTCACAAGTGCCGCCGTCATGGCCGCACCAGAGATCGGCGCGCGGGCGCCGGATTTCACCGCCGAGAACTACGTGACCGGCGCGAAGGTGCACCTGAGTGCGCAGCACGGGAAAATTGCCATCGTGACGTTTTGGGCGACATGGTGCACCCCCTGCCGCGAGGAATTGCCGAATCTCGAGAAGCTGCAGCGATATCTCGGCAAGCAAAGGCTGGCCGTGCTCGCGATCAACTTCAAAGACACGCCTGAGACCATCCGCAGACTCAGAAGCAATGCGAAGAAGGCTGGCTGGAACATCAACATGCTGCTCGATCCGGGTGGACGGATTGCCTATCTGTACGACGTCAAAGCGATCCCACGGATGTACCTCATCGGCCCGGACGGGAAAATCCGCGCAACACATGTCGGATTCGGGGATGGCTCACTCGAAGAAATGGTGGATGAGCTCAGCGCGGTGCTCGGGGAAGGAGCGGCCACACCCGCTGCACGGCGCTCGCCATAATCAACCCTTATGCGCCATTGCTTCCGCTAGCAACGGCAGGTGGCGCAGCGGCGGTCAGCTGCGCAAGGTCGGCAATTCCAAGCGCCTCCTCAATGCGGTGAATCCGCGCTACGGCATGCTCGTAGCCATCCGGGCCGAGCTGGCGCTTTTCAATCTCCTCGAATTTCTCGGACAGCTCCCGGTACTGGGAGTCTGATACGGCGCGCTTCCAGGCGGGGAACAGCACGGTGTCTTCAATAGCCGCGTGATGCGCATACATGCGCACGAACGCAGTCAGGATTTCCGGCTGCACCTGGCCGCGCCCACGACTCGCCGTGGCGCTGATGTATTCCGTTATCTCACGTCCCCGCGCATGCTGCTGCTTGAGTGTCGTCACCAGACCGCGGTACGGGGCGTCTCCTTTAATAAGCGCGGAGAAGACGTACGCTTCTTCCACCGCCTTCTCGTGATAATCCTCACCGAAGGTGCGAAATAGCCGCGCGGTATCCCCGAGTACGGACAACGGCACCTCGCCGTGTCCACTTTGAAGGCGTGTGGCCGCTTCAGCGTAGACCAGCAGCGCCCGCCGCAAAACCCCATGTTCGCGCATCAGGTCCTCGACCGCCTCCACTTCCTTCGAACCTTCGTCCTCCGCCATGGCCGCCGTCGCCAGCGTCATGCCGGAGGCGGCGGCAAAAACCAGGACCTGTCTGCGCTTTATAGCCGGTGGCATATCTCCTCCTTATGGATTCCGCGGTGCGAGCTAAGTTATCAGGCCCATCCGCTCTGTCTGGCTGTGGAAAACCTCAAACAATCGGCAGCTACGAATCCCCGGCGCGCGGCAGGACGTCGGCCTGAGGGCGGCGCACCACGGGCAGTGTAATAAAACCGTCATAGGGCAAGACAACGGCGGACGAAACATTAAGTCCTCGGAATGACCGGCCCTTCCGTGCACATCACCGGGTGTGAAATACTCACCCAGCTTCCTAAATTGTAGTTCTAGGTCGTAGCAAAAAACCAAAAACGACGCTGCCGCACGCATAACCAGTCCAACAGGAGCTGTCCAGTGGCCACAAATGCTCTGCCTGCAACTGCATCCGGGATCGACAAGGCGCATCGCCAGGTAATCTTCGCCTCAAGCCTGGGCACGGTCTTTGAGTGGTACGACTTCTACCTGTACGGTTCGCTGGCGGCGATCATTTCGAAGCAATTCTTCTCCGGCGTTAACGAGACTACTGGCTTCATTTTCGCGCTGCTGGCTTTTGCTGCCGGCTTTGCCGTACGGCCCTTCGGCGCACTGGTGTTCGGGCGCCTGGGGGACATGGTCGGGCGCAAGCACACTTTTCTGATCACGATTGTGATCATGGGCCTCTCCACTGCGCTCGTGGGAGTGCTGCCAAGCTATGCGACCGCGGGCGTAATCGCGCCAGTCGCGTTGGTCGCCCTGCGTCTGCTGCAAGGCCTTGCCCTCGGAGGCGAGTACGGCGGTGCTGCGACCTATGTCGGCGAACATGCGCCCCCTGGCAAGCGGGGACGCTACACCAGCTGGATTCAAACCACCGCAACGCTGGGACTGTTCTTAAGCCTCGTGGTCATTCTCCTGTGCCGTTCCTGGCTCGGAGCGGAGTTCGACACCTGGGGCTGGCGAATCCCCTTCCTGGTGTCCGTCGTGCTGCTCGCGGTTTCCGTGTACATCCGGCTGCAACTGGCCGAGTCACCAGTGTTTCTGGAGATGAAGGCCGAGGGTACGAGTTCCAAGGCGCCGCTCACGGAATCCTTCGCGCGCTGGGGAAACCTGCGACTCGTGATCCTGGCGTTGCTCGGCGCGACCGCCGGGCAGGCCGTCGTCTGGTATTGCGGTCAGTTCTACGCCCTCTTCTTCCTGACGCAGGTGCTGAAAGTCGAAGCGCAGACCGCGAATCTTCTGATCGCTGCCGCGCTCCTGATCGGGACGCCCTTCTTCGTCGTGTTCGGAATTCTCTCGGACAAGATTGGGCGCAAGAAAATCATCTTGGCCGGATGCCTGCTCGCCGCCATCACCTATGTGCCGCTCTTCAAGGGCCTGACCCACTACGCAAACCCCGCGATCGAACACGCCTCGAACCAGTCGCCGGTCACGGTGGTTGCCGACCCGAACGCCTGTTCCTTTCAGTTCGATCCGGTGGGGAAGAAGAAGTTTGTCCAGTCGTGCGACGTGGCTAAAGCCGCCCTCGCGAAGGCGGGTGTGCCGTATCGCAACGAGGCATCTGCGGTGGGCAGCGTGGCCCAGATCCGCATCGGCGGTGGGCCGGTGATTGCCTCGGTTGAGGGCGGACCGATGTCGGGTGCCGAGCTCAAGTCGGCGACCGAGAAGTTCTCCAAATCGCTCAGCGGCGCACTCAAGGAGGCCGGCTATCCGGCCAAGGCGGACCCGGCGCAGATCAATCTGTTCATGGTGTGGGTGTTGCTGTTCGTCCTGGTGATCTACGTCACCATGGTTTACGGGCCGATCGCGGCCTGGCTGATCGAACTCTTCCCGGCTCGCATCCGCTACACCTCGCTGTCGCTGCCCTATCACATCGGCAACGGCTGGTTTGGCGGGTTCCTACCCACCGTCGCGTTCGCGCTGGTCGCACTCACGGGCGACATCTACTACGGTCTGCGCTATCCGATCATCATTGCGCTGATGACGTTCGTGGTCGGCCTGTTCTTCCTGCCGGAGACCAAGGACCGCGTAGTAAAGTAACTATCCCGGTAAGCCGGATGTGAATCCGAGGGGGGATGTGATGAACACCACGAGGGCGAAGCGGGACGGCTGGAGCTGGTGGTACCTGCTTTTCATCGTCCAGTTCATCGCCGTTCTGTGGCCGCCGTTCTTTAACAGCGTCGAGCCCGCCTGGATGGGAGTGCCCTACTTCTACTGGTACCAGATGCTCTGGGTGCTCATCAGCGCGGCCCTCACGGCCATCGTGTACTTCGCCACCCGCCATTAGCGCGACATCACTGGGTGCGCAGGGGGACAGATGCGAGGAGTGAACTGGGTAGCACTGGCGGTCTTCGTGGTGCTCTTCCTGTTCGTAAGCTGGCTCGGATTCGCCGCCGCACGCTGGCGCCGCGGCGATCTGGACCAGCTGCACGAATGGGGACTCGGCGGACGACGCTTCGGTACGCTGATCACGTGGTTCCTGGTCGGCGGGGATCTGTATACGGCCTACACGTTCATCGCGGTGCCCGCGCTCGCCTTTGGCGCCGGCGCACTCGCGTTCTTCGCCGTCCCGTACACAATCGTCATCTATCCGCTGTTGTTCCTCGTGTTTCCGCGCCTGTGGTACGTCTGTCACAAGCGCGGCTATATCACCGCGGGCGACTTCGTAAAGGGACGCTTCGGTAATCGCTGGCTCGCGCTCGCCATTACGATCACCGGCATCGTTGCGACGATGCCCTACATCGCGCTGCAGCTGGTGGGCATCCAGGTCGTGGTCGGCGCCCTGGGCATCTCCGGCACGGGCTTCATGGCTGAGCTGCCGCTGCTCATAGCCTTCATTGTGCTGGCGGCATTCACCTACTCAAGCGGGCTGCGCGCGCCCGCATCGATCGCAATCGTCAAGGACATCCTGATCTACATCACCGCCTTCGCCGCCGTGATCGTCATCCCCATGCAGCTTGGGGGCTTCGCCAAGATATTCGCCGCAGTCCCGCCAGCCAAGCTCATCCTGGCAACCCCGGGGCCCCACAGCACGGGCGAGTACAGTGCTTACGCGACCCTGGCGCTCGGTTCGGCGCTTGCCCTGTTCCTCTATCCCCACTCGCTCACGGGAATACTCAGTGCCAGCAGCGGACGTGCAATCCGCCGCAATGCCGCGATGCTGCCCGGCTATACCTTCATGCTCGGACTACTGGCGCTAATCGGGTTCTTCGCGATCGCAGCCGGCGTCGACAAGCTGCCGCAATACGCCGCCGGGTTCGCGCAGTTCAAGAACAGCTTTGCCGTGCCGGCGCTGCTGTTGCACAGCTTCCCGAGCTGGTTCGTCGGGGTGGCTTTTGCCGCGATCGGCATCGGCGCGCTGGTGCCGGCGGCGATCATGTCCATTGCAGCCGCCAATCTCTATACGCGCAACATCCATCGCGAGTTCATCAATCCCAACCCCACTAACAAGCAGGAAGCACAGATCGCCAAGTGGGTATCGCTGATCGTCAAGCTCGGGGCGCTGGTCTTCATCCTGTTCGTCCCGACAAAGTTCGCGATCCAGCTGCAGCTGCTGGGCGGCATCTGGATTATCCAGACGCTGCCCGCGGTCATGCTCGGCGCCTATACGCGCTGGTTCAACTCCTGGGCGCTGCTGCTTGGCTGGGCCGTCGGCACGCTGACCGGTACCTGGATGGCCATAGCGGCAGACCTCAAACCGACGTTTCCCCTGGCGTTTGCCGGCTGGACCTTTCCGGGTTACTCGGCGATGTACACGGTCGTGCTGAACCTGCTCCTCGCCCTCCTCCTGACGCCGCTGTTCAACGCGATGAGTGCGCATCGCGGCGGGGCCGACGAGACGGTGCCGGCCGACTACCACGCCTGATCTTGAGATGGCGTATACCGCGCAAACGCGCGCGTGCAGGCCTTCGAGGCCATTTACGAAGCCGACGTCGTGCAGCCGCAGTTGCGGCAGCTGCGCAGCTTTAGGGAAGCAGGCGATCGGCGTCCGCAATCCTGGCCGTGCGCGTGTGCTTGTCGAACAGGCACAGTTCTCGTCCGCGCTGGCCCTTCAGGTGCGGCTGCGCATATTCGCCCGCGATCAGTAGCGCCGAAAGCCCCACGTCGTCATCGAAGTCAACCCGCTCGCCGGCGGCACGCGCATGGCGCAGTGAACTCGCCGCCACACAGGTCTTCACGACCTCCTGCTGATAGGCACTCCAGGCCTCCGGCGTCGAGGCGGGCGCAACCGACGCGCCGAACACCGTGACCCCAAACCACCAGGAGGCCCGACGCATATGCCTTCGCGGCGCCGACAGCTCGCTCACTTACCGGCGAGGACGCCCTGCTTCGCCATTTCCTTGGCGGTGGCGTCCGCGACCTCATTGATCAGCTTATCGAGATTTGCGGGATTCGTCGTGCGGCTGGTACTGGCCCAGAGAAGCTTGTCCTGTGTCAGCGAGTACACCAGCGTCTCCACCGAAACGATCGTGTCCGTCGTGACCGTCGGTGGCGAATAGACCGTACCCCACCCATAGCCCCAGTACGGGCCAAAGCCGTTGTAATACGCCGGCATGGGAGTGCCAGGCGTGTAGTTGATCTGCTGGTCCTTGCCCACCAGACGCATGATGACGGCACCGTTGGCGCCCGCAGCCTTTAGCGCGGCCCGCGCCTTGTCGCCATCGCCACGGACAGAATCCGGCACCAGGGTGTACGCCGGTACCCCCCGCGCTCCCCGTGCGGTGAGGTCGGCCGCCAGGGCATCTTCTCCGGCCCTTCGCTTCGCCTCGTCGCGCGTGACAAATACTGCCGCCACCGTCTTGCCGATCGGGTTGAGGGTCGGCGTTCCCGGGTCCTTCCACGTCGAAGTGAAGGTGGTGGTCCCGCACGCGGTGATCCACAACACCGCAGCTGCCGTCGGGAATGCTCTCAGGCTCTTAGACATGTATCGGCTCCTCGTACCTTGGCGCGAGAGCCTACCCTGCCGTTGCCGGGACCGCCATCGCCCGTCGCGGCCGGCTTCCGGGCATGCCCGCGTTCCCCGCCTGGGCCTCAGACGGCCAGTGCACAGCCGGTCACCCGACCTCCATGGTGCAGGCATGGAGGTTTTTCTTCTTCGGCCGAGACCTCAGCGCCCTGATCAGGATCGCGAGCGGCCAGACTCACTCGCTTGCCACAGTCTGCGGAGCTTTGCCATCCGTGCGGCGCGCCGCCAGAGCGGTCGCGAGTGCGGCGGCCAGTTCCGTTGCGTGCAGCGGCTTGTTCAGGATCGTCACGCCGCCTGCGGCCGCCTGGGACTGCAGGTCCGGGCCTCCGTAGCCGCTCACGAGCAACGCCGGAATGTCGGGCCGCAGCCGCCGCATGTGCGCGAGCAGCTCGATGCCCGGCATCTCCGGCATGATCGCGTCGCTGATCACGGCATCGAAGCGCCCGGGCGCCGCGCTGAACACCCGCAGCGCCTCGGCCGTCCCGGTGCAGCCGATCGGCTCGTAACCCAGACCGGCGAGCACCTCTTCCGTCAGGCGCACCAGGCTCTCTTCGTCATCAACGACCAGGATCGTCTCGCCGTGACCGCTCGGGGCCGCCGAGGGTGCTGGCTCCTGCGCCGGCTCGCCACGGGCGAGTGGCAGGTAGACACTGAAAGTCGTGCCTGCCCCGTTGCGGCTGTCGACATCGATGGCCGCGCCGTGGTCGAGCACGATACCGTGCACGAGAGACAGGCCCAGACCCGTTCCCTGCCCGACGGGCTTGGTCGTGAAGAACGGATCAAAGATGCGCTCGACCTGCGCGGCAGTAATGCCGACGCCGGTGTCAGCGACGTCGACCCGCGCGTACGTGCCGCGCTGCACCCGTCCGACCGTGCACAGCCGCTCATCCGCGACCTCCACCCGCGCGGCGCGCAGCTCGACCCGGCCCGCCTCGCCCACCGCCTGCACCGCGTTGGTTACGAGGTTGGCGAACATCTGATGCAGCTGGGCGGCGTCACCGGCGACGACCAGCGGCTCGCTGTCGGTGTGCAGCTCGAGTTTCACGCCCGAAGGAAGCGCCGCCGTGCTCAGGTTGCGGACCTCGGTGAGCACCTTCTGCAGCACGAGCGGCGTGGCGCTGCCGACACCGGGACGACTGAAGGCGAGGATGCGTGCGACCAGATCGCGGGCGCGGTTGGCGGCCATGAGGATGTTGTCAAGATAGCGCCGCAGCGCGGAGCCCGCGGACGTGTGTTCGATGCCGAGCTCGGCGTAACCCAGAATGGCACCGAGCACGTTGTTGAAGTCATGGGCGATGCCGCCGGCCAGCGTGCCCAGGGCTTCGAGCTTCTGCGACTGGTGCAGCTGGGTCGTCATGCGCTCATGGCGCGCGAGCTGGCGCAGAAACGCCACCAGCAGCACCGTTGCGAGTGCGGTGATGACGAACGTCCGAATGACGTTGGTCCAGGTCTTGGCGCGCCATTCCTGGAGGATCGCCCGCTCGCTGCGCGCAACGATGACCACCGCCGGATAGCTCGGCACGCGACGCAGGCTCACGAGCGTGCGCCCGAGCGTCGGATTCTGGTCGCTCAGGTGTAACGCGCCACGCTCACCGAGCAGCTGCAATGCGCCGGACCATTCCGACGCGTGACCCTCGCGGGTTTCATGCTCACGACTGACCAGCGTCGTGCCGTCCGCGCGCAGCAACTCGATGCTGCTGCCACTGCCCAGATCGAGCGCGTGGTAAAAGCGGCGAATGTAGGCGACGTCGACCGTGGCGCCAGCAATACCGCGAAAACCCTCGCCTGGCAGGCGGCGCGACAGCACGAAGGTGGGATCGCCGGTGACGCGGCTGACGAACGGCTCGCTCACAAACAGTCCAAGCTTCGGGTCGTCGCGCTGCGCCAGGTAATAGGAGCGGTCGCTCAGGTCCACGTTGGCGAACGGCGAGATGGCCGAACTGACGTGCAGATCGCGCGCCGGATCGAACAGGAACAGATTACGTACCTGCGGCACGCCACTCATGTAGCGGCGCAGCAGTTCTGCGAGCACGGCCCGCGGCGCGGTCGCGCCGGGCGCGTCCGGATCCAGTAACGCCGCCTGCTTGATGATGAGGTCCGTCGCCTGCAGGGCACGGGCGGCCTGTTCGGCCAGCGCTCCGGCAACGTTATCGTACTGGCGCTCCGCGCCCGCTAAGGTCGCCGTACGGTCGCTCAGGGCGTCGAACAGCGCCGACAGCCAGACGGCGGCGCACACCGCAACCACGACCAATACCAACCGTAGGCGCAGCGCTCGGCCACGTGCGCCGTCCCGCTCGCCGGCCGCGCTCAAGTGCGCGGCGATGCCGCGGCGGGCGGACCCGGCGGAAACCCCAGAGCGGCCCATAAATCGGTGCGGGTAAAGGGCTTGGCGAGGATGCGTGTCACTCCGAGGCGGGCCGCCATGGCATCATTCGCCATGTCGCCGGCGAAGAACCGCCCGGAGACGAGCACGAGGGCGGCACGCGGGTAAGCGCGGCGCCACGTATCAAGGGTTGCATGAGCCTGCTGCTGACACGACACATCCACCAGAACTGCATCGATGTCCGCGACGGCCGGCGCCGTGGATTCGGCATAGATCGCCTGCAAGCCGCCCTCCTCCAGCCACTCACGGATGAGATCGCGGTGAAGACTATCACGCTCCACGATCAGCACGCGCTTCACGGACGCGCTCCATGAGCCGCGTGCCGGTGCCCCACATCCTGGTGGTCGATGACGACAGTGCCATGCGGCAGCTGGTCGCCGAATACCTCGGCCACAATGACTTCCGGGTCACCGGCGCTGCCAGCGGCACCGAGTTCATGGAGACGCTGCGCGGCGGCGTGGTGGACCTGGTGTTGCTTGATCTGCGGCTGCGCGGTGAGGACGGCATGACGCTGTTGCGGCAATTGCGCGCCGAATCGCAGATTCCGGTCATCATCCTCACCGGTCGTGCGGAGGAAGCCGATCGCGTCATGGGGCTGGAGCTTGGCGCCGACGACTACCTCACCAAGCCGTTCAGTCCGCGCGAGCTGCTGGCACGCATCCGCACGGTGCTGCGGCGCACGCAGGTGGGCCATGAGGCCCACGGGACCCGCGTGTGTCGCGCCTACCGGATTCCCGGGTGGGAATTGAACCTGCGGACCCGGCGCCTGACCGGCAGCGACGGCCGCGAGGTGACCCTCAGTAACGGCGAATTCAATCTGCTCGCGGCCCTGCTCGCCACTGCCAATCGGGTCGTGAGCCGTGACCAGCTGATCGAACTTAGCCGGCGCTACGACAATGAGGTATACGACCGGGCGATCGACGTGCAGATCCTGCGCTTGCGGCGCAAGATCGAAGTCAATCCCGCCGAGCCGCAGATCATCGTCACGGAGCGCGGCATGGGCTACCGCATCGCGATAGTGGTCGAAGCTGTCTATTGAGTGCGCGTCTGCCATTTGTATCGGTGCGCCCGCGGTGCGGAAGACGAACTTCACACCCGGGTAGCGCAATGTCCCCGGCGCGTGTCGCAGCGCGCTTTCGGGCTACATTTCACCTGTAACACGCCCCCGCGCTGACGTAATCGTTGCTCCGGCTCGATCGGCTAGCTTTGTCGGCCAGATGTGGATCGTCAAACTGGCGCTCAGGCGCCCGTATACCTTTCTGGTGCTTGCCATCCTGATCACGCTGCTGGGCGCGTTCTCGATCCTGCGCACGCCCACGGACATCTTTCCGAACATCAAGATCCCGGTCGTTGCGGTCATCTGGAGGTACAGCGGCCTTGCCCCGGATGAGATGGCCACGCGCCTGGTGCTGGGAAGTGAGCGCACCGCACAGACCACCGTCAACGATGTCGAGCACGTCGAGTCGCAGTCACTTAGCGGCACCTCAATCGTCAAGTACTTCTTTCAGCCGAACGTTAACGAAGAACTCTCATTTGCGCAGATCACGGGGGTCTCCCAGACGGGTCTGCGCCAGGCGCCCCCGGGCACCACGCCGCCGTTCATCCTCGCCTATAACGCCTCCTCAGTCCCCATCCTGCAGCTGGCACTCTCGAGCGATACGCTCTCGGAAGCGACGCTGTTCGACCTCGGTAACAGCATTCTCAGGACGGGTCTCTCTACCGTGCAGGGCGCCTCCATGCCCTACCCCTACGGCGGCTTGCAGCGCCAGGTCCAGGTCGACCTGAACCCCGATGCACTGCGCGCCCAAGGGCTGTCCGGGAACGACGTCACCAACGCCATAGGGCTGCAGAACTCGATCCTGCCCGCGGGCACTCAGAAGATCGGCGACCGCGAGTATTTCGTCTCCGTCAACGCCAACCCGCGTACGGTGGCCGAGCTTAACGATCTGCCGGTCACGACCCGCAATGGCTCGGTCATTTACGTGCGCGACGTGGCGCACGTGCGCGACGGCTATCCTCCGCAGACCAACATGGTGCGCCGCGACGGCCGTCGCGGCGTGCTCATGAGCGTGTTGAAGACCGGCAGTTCCTCCACGCTCGACATCATCAAGGAGATCAAGAGCCGTATTCCGGGCATTCAGGCGCAGCTGCCCCAGGATTTCAAGATCGACCTGGTCGGCGATCAGTCGATCTTCGTGCGTGGGGCTATCTCAGGGGTGGTGCGCGAGGCAGTCATCGCCGCCCTGCTGACGGCCCTGATGATCCTGCTGTTCCTCGGCAGCTGGCGCAGCACGCTGATCATCGCCATCTCCATCCCGCTGTCGATCCTGACCTCGATCATCTGCCTGGCCGCGCTCGGCGAGACGATCAACATCATGACTCTCGGCGGCCTGGCGCTCGCGGTCGGCATCCTCGTCGACGATGCAACCGTCACCATTGAGAACATCAACTACCATCTCGAGCATGGCGAGGACGTCGAGGAGGCGATCCTCAACGGTGCCCATGAGATCGCGGTGCCCGCCTTCGTCTCGACACTCGCGATCTGCATCGTGTTTGTGCCGATGTTCATGTTGGTCGGCATCGCGCGCTACCTCTTCGTACCCCTGGCCGAGGCGGTGGTGTTCGCCATGCTGGCCTCGTACGTGCTCTCGCGTACCTTGGTACCTACCCTGGCGAAGTACTGGCTCTCCAAGCACGACCCGCACGCGCACGAGAAGGCGAGCGGGAGCCTGCAGCGGCTGCAGCATGGGTTTGAGCGCTGGTTTGCCGGTCTGCGCGAGCGCTATCACAGCCTGCTCGAGCGTGCCCTGCACGCGGGCCGGGGCTTCGCCTTCCCGTTCCTCGGCGCGATGGCGCTGACCGCGCTCTTGGCGTTCCCGCTCGGGCCCTTCCTACCGGGCCTCGGCCAGGACTTCTTCCCCAGCGTCGACGCCGGACAGATCAAGCTGCACCTGCGGGCCTTCACCGGCGCGCGCATCGATGAGACCGCGACCCTGTGTGATCGCGTGGAGGCCACGATCCGTGAGGTGATCCCGGCGCGGGAGCTGGCGACCATCGTCGACAACATCGGGGTCCCGTACAGCGGCATCAACACTGCCTACTCCAGCTCGGCACCCATCGGCGCGGGTGACGCCGATATCCTGGTGAACCTCAACGAACACCATAGGCCGACCATCAGCTACGTACGCAAGCTGCGTGCCCGGCTCAATGAACTGTATCCCTCGACGACCTTCGCCTTCCTGCCGGCCGACATCGTCAGTCAGATCCTGAATTTCGGCCTGCCGGCCCCGCTGGACGTGCAGGTCTCGGGATTCAACGTCAACGCGAACCGCACCTATGCCAATGACCTCCTCGCCCGTATGCACAAGATCCCGGGAATCGTGGACCTGCGCATCCAGCAGGCCTATGACTATCCGACGCTCAACGTCGATGTGGATCGCAGCAAGGCGGCGCTCCTCGGGCTGACCGAGACCGACGTCGCCGGCAACATGCTGACTTCGCTCTCGGGCAGCGGCCAGACGCTGCTGTCGTACTGGATCGACCCGAAGACCGGCACGCAGTATCCGGTGGTCGCACAGACCCCGCAGTTTCGCCTCACAACGCTCACGGACCTGACCACGACCCCGATCACCAATGGCGGCGGCTCGACGTCGCAGATGCTGGCAAACCTGGCAGATTTTCACCGCAGCATGACGCCGGCCGTCGTCAGCCACTACGACGCCACGCCGGTCATCGACATCTTCGGGTCCGCCGACGGCGCCGACCTCGGCTACATCTCCACGCAGATCAACAAGCTGGTGGCGGACTCCAAGCACTCCCTTGCACGGGGCTCGAAAGTCACGGTACGCGGCCAGATCAAGACCATGGGCGACTCCTTCGTCGGGCTGCTCGTGGGTCTTGCCGGTGCGATCATCCTGGTCTATTTGCTGATCGTGGTGAACTTCCAGTCGTGGCTGGACCCGTTCATCATCATTACCGCCCTGCCGGCTGCCCTCGGCGGTATCGTCTGGATGCTGTTCATCACGCACACGCCCGTGAGCGTCCCGGCGCTCACCGGCGCGATCATGTGCATGGGTGTAGCGACCGCCAACAGCGTGCTGGTCATCAGCTTCGCGCGTGAGCGCATGAACGGCGGGGATGACGCCCTGCACGCCGCCCTGCAGGCCGGGACGACCCGTTTCCGCCCCGTGCTCATGACGGCGCTGGCGATGATCATCGGCATGGTGCCGATGGCCCTGGGTCTCGGCGAGGGGGGCGAGCAGAATGCTCCCCTGGGACGCGCAGTGATCGGCGGGCTGCTGTTCGCGACCGTGGCAACGCTTTTCTTCGTGCCGACGGTCTTCTCCCTCATCCACTCGCGCCGGAGTCCGTAATGTCTGACCAGTCCTCGAATCCGCAGGCCGCGCCAGCGGACGAGCGTGGGACGCGCCGTTACGCCTGGGTGCTTATCGCCATTGCCCTGATCACGGCGGTCTGGGGGATCGTCAGTCGCATCAGTGCGCGCAACGCGCTCGAGAAGCAGGCCGCAACCGCGGCAGTGGCCACGGTCACGACTGCCAAACCGAACACCGGTCCTGGCGCCGAGAAGCTGGTGCTGCCCGGCAGCGTGCAGGCCTTCTATGAGGCGCCCATCTACGCCCGCACCAACGGTTATCTGAAGCTCTGGTACACCGACATCGGCACGCCGGTGAAGAAGGGCCAGCTGCTGGCGGAGATCGAGGCGCCCGAGGTCGACCAGGAACTGCGCCAGGCGCAGGCGGACCTGGCGACTGCCGAAGCGAACTACCAGCTGGCACGCACGACCAATGAGCGGTGGAAGGGACTGCTGGCGACGGAATCGGTCTCGCAGCAGGACGCCGATCAGCGCGCCGGCGACGCGGCGGCCAAGTCGGCCGCCCGCCAGTCGGCGGCTGCGAACGTGGCGCGCCTGCAGGAACTGGAGTCGTTCAAGCGCGTGGTGGCGCCGTTTGCCGGCATCGTGACCCAGCGCAATACCGACGTCGGGGCCCTCATCAACGCCGGTCAGAATCCTGGCAACGCGCTGTTCCGGGTCGCCGACACACACCGACTGCGCATCTACGTCTCGGTGCCCCAGCCGTACGCCTCCGCCATCCACCAGGGACTCACCGCCGGGCTGGTGTTCGCGGACCGCCCGGGCAAGACCTATGAAGCCGTGGTGGCCAACTCCGCGCATGCGCTCGATGCCACCTCGCGCACCCTGCAGGTGGAACTGCAGATCGATAATGCCAGCGGGGAGCTGCTCCCCGGCTCCTACGCGCAGGTGTACTTCACGCTCTCCGGCGCCAACAACACGCTGCGCATTCCGGTCAACACCGTGCTGTTTCGCACGCAGGGGCTGCAGGTGGCCGTGCTCGACGCACAGCACCGCGTGCATCTGCAGACCATCACGCAGGGGCGCGACTTCGGTACCGAGATCGAGGTGCTCTCCGGAGTTTCGCCCCAGGATGTGCTGGTAGCCAACCCGCCTGACTCGATCAGCGATGGCGCGCAGGTGCGCATCGCGCCTCCGCAGCCGCCCGGGGGAGGCCCACCCACGAGCGGGCACTCCTGATGCGTGCAGCGCCGGTAGTCACCGCTGTGCTGGCCGCGCTCGGCGGCTGCTCGCTGGCGCCGCATTACGCGCGCCCGACGATGCCTGCCCCGCCGGATGCCTACAAGGAAGCCGCCGGTGCCTGGAAGCTCGCCACACCGGCGGACGCGGCGCCCCGCGGGGAGTGGTGGAACCGCTTCGAGGATGCGGACCTGAACGAGCTGGAGGCCCAGGTGAGCAGCGCCAATCAGAGCCTGCGTGCGGGGCTTGCCCGCCTGGACGAGGCCCGCGCCGAGACGCGCATTGCCCGCGCCAGCTACTTTCCGACCGTGGACGCGAGTGCGACCGCCACCCGTGAGCGCATATCCAAGAACATCCCCGCCTACCAGTCCGGCACCTCGGCGACCAGTAATCTCTTTACCCTCGGTGGCAATTTATCCTACGAGGTTGATTTCTTCGGTCGCGTACGCAATACCGTCGCCAACGCGCGCTACAGCGAGCAGGCCAGCGCCGGGGACGTGGCGAGCCTCGATCTCGAGCTGCACGCCGAACTGGCCACCGACTATTTCACCCTGCGCGGCCTGGACGTCGAGCAGCAACTGCTCGATCGCACGGTGTCCGATTACGCCCACGCGCTGCAGCTGACGCAGAACCTCTATAAAGGCGGAGCGTCGCCGATTTCGGATGTACAGCAGGCGCAGGCGCAGCTGGAAACCGCCAAGACCCAGGCCGAGGATACGCGCCTGCGGCGTGCGCAGACCGAGCACGCCATTGCGGTGCTGGTGGGGCGCGAGCCGAGCGCTTTCAGCCTTGCCGCGCGTGCGGCGCCGAACCTGCCGCCGCTGCCGGGCGTCGATCCAGGGCTGCCCTCGCAGCTGCTCGAGCGCCGCCCCGATGTAGCGGCCGCGGAACGGCGCGTGGCCGCCGCCAACGCCAACATTGGCGTCGCGCGCGCCGCCTTCTTCCCCGTGTTCAATCTGTTTGCTTCCGCCGGCTATCAGAGCACGCAGAACTCCAACTGGCTCACCGCGCCCAGCCAGTTCTGGTCGATCGGTCCGCAAGGCGTGCTGACGCTGTTCAACGGTGGCCTGTACCGGGCGCAGACGGCGCAGGCGCACGCTGCCTACGACGAGCAGGTCGCCAACTATCGTGGCACGGTGCTTACCGCCTACCAGGACGTCGAGGACAACCTCGCCGCGCTGCGGCAGCTGCAGCTGGAAAGCGTCAGTGAGGCAGCCGCGGTCAAGGCGAACCAGGGTGCCCTCGAGCAGGCGAACCTGCGTTACAAGGGCGGCATCGTGACTTATCTGGAGGTGGTCTCGACCGAGAACGCGTACCTGTCGGCGCGGCTCACCGCGGTCGACATCGAGATCCGCCGCGCCGGCGCGACGGTGCTGCTGATCCGGGCGCTCGGCGGGGACTGGCACCAGCCGGCCGCGGCCGCCGCTGCGGCGACCGCAGTCCGCACGGAACCTGCGAGCTAAGGTAAACCGCGCCTAGCAGCTGCGGCCATCGCCCCACAGGCCGCGGTACACCATGCCCGCCAGCGCCGCACCCACCAGTGGTGCGACCCAGAAAAGCCACAACTGCGAGACCGCCCATCCGCCGACGATCACCGCAGGCCCGGTGCTGCGTGCGGGGTTCACGGAGGTGTTGGTTACCGGGATGCTGATGAGGTGAATGAGCGTCAGGCACAGGCCGATGGCGATCGGGGCAAAGCCCTGCGGCGCCCGCGCGTCGGTGGCGCCGAGGATCACGATCAGGAACATGAAGGTCATCACGACCTCGGTGACCAGACAGGCCCCGAGGGCGTAGCCGCCTGGCGAATGGTCCGCGTAGCCGTTGGCGGCGAGGCCGGAACTGAGGTCAAAGCCAGCCTTGCCGCTGGCGATGAAGTACAACACCGCGGCCGCCACGATGCCGCCCAGGACCTGCGCAATCACGTACGGGATGAGCTCCGCTGCCTTGAAGCGACCGCCCATTACCAGTCCGAAGGAGACGGCCGGATTCAGATGGCAGCCGGAGATCGGCCCGATGGCAAAGGCCATGGTGAGCACGGTCAGGCCGAAGGCAAGCGCAACGCCGAGCAATCCGATGCCCACATGCGGGAACGCTGCCGACAGCACCGCGCTGCCGCAGCCCCCCAACACCAGCCAGAACGTTCCCAGGAATTCGGCGGCGGCACGCTTGCTCAGCGACATAGAGACTCTCCCACATCGTTGTCGTTTATAACGGCCGCGCGGAGCTCGCTCCCGCCACGGCCGAGCCTCTACAATAGCAGAAGCTTGGCAGCCGTCCCTCTGAGGACTCGCGCGCCGCTCGCGCCTCTCAGTTGCCGCTCTGGCAGGCCGCAGGGCTTGCGGCGGTCACCAGGGGCCGCATGCTTGGGTTACCCCGCCGGCGAGCGTGGCGCGTGACCCACCGAC
The DNA here is from genome assembly GCA_963806375.1 of uncultured Pseudomonadota bacterium. GTDB lineage: Bacteria > Pseudomonadota > Gammaproteobacteria > Steroidobacterales > Steroidobacteraceae > 13-2-20CM-66-19. The sequence continues at coordinate 349,715 of CAWDXW010000001.1, read as the reverse complement.
TCGCTACGATGCAGGCAGTGTGGATCCCGGCGCCTCTGCTCGGAGGGCATTCTCGGGAATTAGAGAACAAGAACTCGTACAACAAATAAAAAGGAAGCACATATGGAATGGGTCATCAGTCTCATCACGGGTGCCGTCGGCGGAAACGTCGCAGGAGCGGTCTTCAAGAATCTGACCCTGGGTCCCTTGGGCAATACGATTGCCGGGGTGGTCGGCGGTGGTGCCGGAGCGGAGATCCTTAATATGGTGCTCGGCTCTGGCGCGGGCGGCGGCTCGGTGGTCGGCAACGTCGCATCCTCCGGGGTCGGCAGCGTGGTGGTCATGCTGATCGTCGGGCTGATCAAGAACGCGATGGCGAAGAAAGCCTGAAGTCCACGGCTCGCGGGGGCGCCTGCGCCCCCGCGGGTGCATCTCAGCCGCGTGGAGCGCGCATGTCCTGCAGCGCCTGCTCCTTCGCGCGAGTGGCTTCGGCGCCCGTGTCCGCGGCAGGCTTCACGCTGTGAATCGCCGCGTCGAGCCCCTGCCCCGCCGCCAGCTGACGTTTGAGGTCCGCAAACGGAACATCCAGATTCTGCGCGGCATGGAGCGTCGCGGCGCACAGGTCGAGGCTCTTGAGCCCCCGGCAAGCATCCTGCGAGGTCATCCCGCGCGGCAGCACAGCCGCGAGCCGGCCGTTGTCCGCCGCGTTGTCGCCCGGGGTCGACGTTGCCGATTCAGGTGGCCCATCGCCCGTCGGCGCCAACGCCCTGAAACCGGGCGCAGCGGTGAACGTCGGCGACTCCCAGGGTCCCGCACGCACCAGGCTGCCCAGCCAGACAGCCGGCAGAATCAGCAGCCACGAATGCTTCACGGCAGATCTCCTGGCAGCAGCACTTCACCGCGCGGGAACCGCTGGACGTCCCTGTCCGACGGCTCCCCACGCGGGAAGTACAGCCCTTTGTAATGCGCCCGGTACGGCAGGGCAATCTGTCTGCGATCGGCGTCGCAAATCGTCAGCGCTATCCGACGCTGTCAGACAGCGCGAGGAGCTTAGGAGCGCACGCGCACGAAATCGATGAATCCGCGCTGCATGTCGGTGTGTTTGAGCTGCACGCGGACCTGGTCCCCGACGTCCAGCCCTTCGAACCCCTGCACGACGCGTCCCTCCGCGAGCGGATGGCCGATGCGCACCCAGGTCCCGCTGGCCGAAGCTCCCGTGACGATGGCATCGAACTGCTCCCCGATGCGCGACTGCAGCAGCATGGCCGCGGCGCACTTGCGCACCAGGCGCTCCACTTTGGCCGCGTTGGCCTCCTGCAGGGTGCAATGCGTCCCGAGTGCACGCAGCGCGTCCTCGTCATAGGGAACCGGCGCCTGCGCCAGGGCGGCCTTCACCAGGCGCTGGGTGACCAGGTCCGGGAAGCGCCGGTTTGGTGCGGTGGCATGGGTGTAGTCATCGACGGCGAGCCCGAAGTGGCCCTCGGTCGGCTGCCCGGGGCGCTTGAGCAGGTACTCACCCGCGCCGAGGAGCTTCACCACGCTCAGGGACAGATCGGGGAAGGTCGCCGGCGCTGCCGCCTGGCGTCGCTGCAGAAACTCGCTGAGCGCCTTGGCGTCCGGCTCCGCCGGCAGAGCTCCTCCGAGCCCGCGCGCCAGCTCGACGATACGCGGCCAGCGCTCGGGCTTGCGCAGCGCGCGGCGCAGCGAGGGGAAGCGGCGCGACTCCAGGAACCGTGCCACGACGCCGTTGGCGGCGATCATGAAGTACTCGATGAGTTCCTTGGCACGGTTGTCCTCATCCGGCCGCAGGTCCTCGAGCACCCCGCCGTTGCAGATTGCCTGCGCCTCGAGCGTCGTGAGCCCCAGCGCACCCTGGCTCTTGCGTACGCTCTTGAGCCGCTGCGCCACTTCGTCCTGCTGGCGCAGTTGGGCATCCATCCCGGCCACGGCGCTCAGCGGGGCCGGCGCCGCGCCCGTCCCCGCCAGCCACGACGCCACGCTGTTGTAGGCGAGCTTGGCGCGATTGAGCACCAGCGCGCGGTAGATATCGGAGGCCACCACGGCGCCGGCAGCGCTGATGGCCATGTCGATCACGAGGCTCAGCCGCGCCTGGTCCGGCGCCAATGAGGTCAGGTCCGTGGACAAGCGTTCCGGCAGCATCGGAAAGATCTCGGCCGCGGTGTATACCGAAGTCGTGTTGGTGCTGGCATGCGCATCCACGGCGGAGCCCGCCGCGACGATGGCGTCAACGTCGGCAATCGCGATCAGGATGCGCACCGCGCCTTGCGGCGCCGGCTGCGCCACCGAGAGCTGGTCGAGATCCCGCGAGTCGTCATTGTCGATCGAGCACCACAGCAGTGAACGCAAATCGCGCACCTGCGGTCCGCTGGCGGTCGCGGCGCCCGTGATGGCGCTCAGCTGCGCACCGACGGCTGCGGAAAAATCCGGCTGCAAGCCGCGATCGAGCATCGCGCGGTGCGCGATGGCCTTCAGGGCGTTCTGGGGCAGACCAGGATCCGGGCGCGGGGGAGTTTGATTCATCCGATCATGATAACCGCGGCGCCAGAAAAGTCGCGGGGCGGTACGGAACAAACCCGCACCGCCCCGCGTTCTCGGCAACGCAGCTTCCCTGCGTGCGTCCGATTGCCCGAAGTCAGCTATTCGCTCGGCAGCGTGCCGGTGAAGTACGCAAGCACATACGAACGCAGCGTGCCATCGGCCTGCGGTATGCCGTAGACCTTTACCGGCACTCCGGCGAGCAGGCTGGAGGTCAGCGTCGCCTGGCCGCTCGTGCTCGTCACGTCAATCGGGCTCACCGTCACTACGCCATTGGTGCGGTCGATCTGGTACACCAGCGTCGCCGACTGGCTCGCGGTGCTCACGTCGACCGTCACCGGCAGCGCACCACCCAGCACGCTCATGGCAAAGCTGCTGCCGGAGAAGCCAGTGGTCACGGCGCCCAGCGGTACCGGTGTCGGCATGAGAATCGCGTTGCGCAGCGACCAGCCGCCCGGGTTCGCCGTGTCGGCCCAGGTGGCCGCACTCACGCCCCAGGCCGTGACCGCTCCGACGCTGCCGCCGAAGTTGACGCCGCCGTTGGTCGCGGCGACGAACGCGGGGATCGCGCCGCTGCCACTGGTAACGAGCGTGGGATAGGTGAAGTCCCACCACTTGAAGCCCATGATGGGATTGCCGCTGGCATCAAGGCCGTTGGCGGTGCCGGAAGCGATGTAGCTGAGACTGACGGCGTAGTCGTCGGTGACGCGCGCGAAGTTGCGGGTATAGGTGAGTCCCGTGGCATTCGCGTTGGAAATGCGCCCCGCATAAGTGGCGTTCTCGATATCGACGGTCTGCGCGACCATCGGAGTTGCGAGCGGATCTACGACGCTCACGTGCACCTTGAAGCCGCGCACCAGATCCTGGTCAGCCAGAAAGGCAGTGCCGGTGGCGATCGGCGTCGCATCGGCCTGCGCATTCGCGGGGGTGCGGAAGAAGAACTGCGTGTTCGCATCCACAGATACGGGAGTCGAGCGTCCGGATTCGTTGGTGACGTAGATGATGTCATTCGCCGCGTCCACATGCGCGACGTGCCCTTCGGGGCTCAGCCAGACCTTGCTGAAGTCGCTGCTGGCCCACACCCGTACGGCGACAAGTGTGCCGTTCTGCTGGTAGCGCGCCGCGATGCGCACGTACTTCCCGGGCAGCGTGTTCGCCGCGGCGGAGAAGTCGTGCACCACGGTGCGCGTCTGGGCGTCGACATCGTAGAAGAGAGTGCCATTGGCACTATCGGCCTGGACCTGCAGCATCAGCGCGCTGCTCACGGCCGTTTCCGGATTGGTCACCGGGATGACGGGGAAGTCCTTGCTGATCGCCAGGGAGCTGCCGTCGGCGGCCACCCCGGTAACGGTTCCATATGTGTGCCGCAGCACCAGGGCGGCGATGTCGCGCACCGCTCGGTGGCGTACCGGGCCGTGAAAATTCACCGCCCAGAGCGTGCTGCCCATCGCCGCCGGGGGCGTGTGACCCACGATGAAGGCAGGATTGGCCAGGTCGAATTCAAGATCGAGCGCGCTGACCGCACTGCTGCTCACCGCGAGGGCCGTGGCGAATGCGATATCGACCGACACGGTGCGATTGCCGCTGCTGCCCTGCGCCCCCTGAATCTGGATCTGGCTGGAGGCAATGCTGGTGCCGGCGGCGACCGGAAAACCGCTCTCCGGATTTTCCGCCACGGTCAGCAATACGTCCCCGGGGTTGGCTGACACCGTGAGCACCGCGCCGCTGTAGGTCCCGGCCGGCACGCTGGCGTTGCCGATGATCTCCGCGAGATCGTCCAGCTGTTCGAGGTTCACGTACGGCGCGGGATCCGGCGCACTCCAGACCGGCACGTTACTGCCGCCACCCTGTGGCACCAGAGCAATTGCCAGTACCTTCACGCCGATGAGCGACCAGTCCTCTGAGGAGGCGTCGCTCAAGGAGAGCGGCATGACTACAGTGCTGCTGCCCATGGGCGTGGCCGTGGAATCAGAACTGCCCCCGCCGCCGCAGGCACTCAGGACACCCGACAGCAGCGCGGCCGAGACCGCGTGACGCAACATATTGCGATGCATAGCCAAATCCCTCTGTTAGAACTCTTACAGCCGCACGACCCGGCTCGTGCTGGCCATAGCGAGCGAGCGGGGGATTGGTTGACGCCGGCAGCCAAACTGCACGCGACCGTCGTCGGCCGGCGACAGGCGCCGTGGGTGTCTTAGCGGCTTTGCCGCAGCAGCGCGGTTACGTAGTTCTTGGCCTGCGCACAGGCCTCTGGCAGCGGGACTGCACGCGACAGATAGGCGGCGATCGCGGACGCGAGCGCACAGCCCGTGCCGCGCAGGTCTGCCGTGACACGCGGCGCGCTCAGACGCTCGGGGGGCGCGTCCGGAGAAAAGAACAGGTCAACACTGTGTGGGCCGGCCGCATGGCCACCCTTGAGCAACACGGCACGCGCACCACGCCGCAGCAGTTCCTGCCCCTGCTCGAGCGCCGTGGCCTCATTTTGTGCCTGCCGCACCCCGAGCAGCAGTGCCGCCTCCGGCAGGTTCGGAGTCACGAGGGTGGCGCGCGGCAGCAGCTGTGCGATGAGTCGCTCGCGGCCCTCGGAGTCCAGGAGCACCCCCCCGGAGCTCGAGACCAGCACCGGATCGAGCACCAGCGGGACGTGCGCATGGGCGGCGAGACCCTCGCTCACCGCGCGCACGCAGGCGCCGCTGGCGAGCATGCCGATTTTGACCGCCTGCACCGCGACCGTGGCGAACGCGGCAGCGATCTGGGCGCGCACCAGCGACTCCGGTACCAGGTGCGAAGCCAGCAGCGCGGCATCGGTCTGCGCGGTGACGGCGGTCACCGCGCACAGTGCCCGCACGTTCAGGTCAGTGAGCGTGCGCACGTCGCGCACTACGCCGGCCCCGCCGCTGGAGTCCGACCCCGCGATGACGAGCACGGCGCTCACTCGCCGAGGGCCAGCAACGCGAGGTTGTCGTAACCGTGCCGCTGCAGCGCGCGCGCGGCGCGCCAGGCCCGCACCCCGCTGCGGCAGCACAGCACCACGCGCACATCCACCGGCAGCCGCGGCGCTACCCGCTCCAGGGTCTCGACGTTCAGGCGCAGCGCACCGGCCACGGGCGATGCGGGCGCCTCGTCCACGCTGCGCAGGTCGATGACCACGTCGTGCGCACCGAGGTCCGTCGCGGCGATGAAGCTCAGCGCCCCGGGCGGCGGCTCGCTGGCGCCGGAAAAGCCGAAGCCGCCGAAATGCAGCGCGTGAAAGTCGATCGATATCAGGCGCCCGAGCGGGCTCGGCGTGAAGCCGAGAAGCAGCGCGAGGGTCAGGTGTGCCTGCAGCGTGCCCATCACCCCGACGGCTGTGCCGAGTACCCCGTTCTGGGCGCAGCTGCCAGCCGCCGCCGGCATCTCGGGGAACACGGCGCGGTAGCTGGGCGCGCCGCCGCAGAAGACCCCCACGTAGCCGGCGAGCCCCAGCACCTGTGCGCTGACGAGTGGCTTGGCGGCGGCGCGGCAGGCGTCGCTCAGCATGTAGGTGAGCGCTAGGCTGTCGGCGGCATCCACCACGACGTGCGCGCCGGACACGCTGGCAGCGACGTTGGCCGGGTCGAGCCGTTCAGCGTGAGCGGTGACCTGCAGCAGCGGATTCAGGGCAAGCAGCGCGGCCCGCGCAGCCGCTGCCTTGAGGACGCCCAGGTCGTCCATGCGATACAGCGGCTGCCGGTGCAGGTTGGATACCTCGACGCGATCCGGGTCGAAGATATCGAGGTGGCCGACGCCGGCCGCGGCCAGATAGGGCAGGAGCGCGCAGCCCAGCCCGCCGGCACCGGCAACTAGCACGTGCGCCTGCGCGAGGCGCGCCTGGCCCGCAGCTCCGATCTGCGGGAGAACCGTCTGGCGCGCGTACCGATCGCTCATCATCGCTGCGCGCTCAGGCCGCCGCGACGTCGAGCCACTGCCGGGCGCGGCCCGGCGGATCCTGCGCGCCAAGAATGTCGCTGACCACGGCTGCGACGTCGGCACCGGCCGCGAACACCTGCGGCAGGTGCGCGAGCGTCACGCCGCCGATGGCCACCAGCGGCAGCGTACCCACGCGGCGCTTCCACTGCCCGATGCGCGCCAGGCCCTGCGGCGCCCAGGGCATGACTTTGAGCGTCGTGTGATAGATGGGACCGAGTGCCACGTAGTCCGGTGCTACCGCGAGTGCCCGCTCGAGTTCGCCCTCATCGTGAGTGCTGACACCGAGCCGCACACCGGCGCGGCGCAAGGCGGCGAGGTCGGCGCCCGGCAAATCCCCCTGGCCCAGGTGCACGAAGTCGCAGCCTGCTGCGAGTGCCAGCTGCCAGTGATCGTTGACGATCAGCTGGATGCCGAAGGAGCTGCACAGTCCCTGTGCGCGCCGGATCTGCGCGGCCACCGCGCCGTCCGGCGGCGCCTTGATGCGCAGCTGTACGAGCCGCACGCCGACGGGGCCGAGCCGTGCGATCCACTCGGCGCTGTCCACGATCGGATAGACACGCGGCAGGATCATCCGCGGAAGGCCGTGCCGATCACCGGCGTGGAGGGGGTGGCGAAGTCCCGCGCCTCAATCGGGCCGGCAGCACGGGCAGCGTGCCCGGCCTGCACCGCCTGCGCGAACGCGGCCGCCATCTGCACCGGATCACGGGCCTGGGCGACCGCGGTGTTGACGAGTACGGCGTCGCAGCCGAGTTCGAGAGCCTGCGCCGCGTGCGAGGGCACGCCGATGCCGGCGTCGACGATCAGGGGCACGTGCGCAAAGTGAGCCCGCAGGGCGCGAAGTCCCAGGAGATTGTTCAGTCCCCGTCCGGAGCCGATCGGCGCGCCCCAGGGCATGAGCACCTGGCAGCCCGCCTGCAGCAATCGCTCGGCCACCACGAGGTCCTCGGTGGTATAGGGGAACACCTGGAAACCTTCGGCGCACAGGATGCGCGCAGCCTCGGTGAGGCCGAAGACATCCGGCTGCAGCGTGTCGTCTTCGCCGATCACCTCGAGCTTGATCCAGCGCGTAGCGAACACCTCGCGGGCCATGTGGGCGGTGGTGACCGCCTCCTTGACGGAGTGGCAGCCGGCGGTGTTTGGCAGCACATGCACGCCGAGTTCCCGGATCAGCGACCAGAACCCCTGGCCGGCGCGCTCCCCGGCTGACTCGCGCCGCAGCGCCACCGTCACGACCTCGCAGCCCGCGGCGCGGACCGCGGCCGTGAGCACCGCCGGCGAGGGATAGCGTGCCGTGCCCAGGAGCAGGCGCGAGTTCATCGCGGTGCCATAGAGTTCGAGCATTCACCCCCCCTGCATCGGCGCCAGCACCTCGAGGCGATCGCCCTCGGCGAGCGCCGTACGCGCGCGCGCCGGCGCCGCCACGAAATCGCCGTTGAGCGCGGTGGTCACGACGCTGCCGCCATAGCCGAGGTCCTCGAGCGCACGCGCCAGCTGCGTAGCCGTGACCTCACGCCAGGCGCCGTTCACCTGGATCTTCATGCATCACCTCGGGAAAGTGGCGGCCCTCGAGCAGTACCTGCGCGGCGCGGCGCGCCAGCGCCGGTGCCAGCAGGAAGCCGTGGCGGTACAGGCCATTCACGTGCAGCGTGCTCCCCCGCCACTGCAGGCGCGGCAGGTTGTCGGGAAAGGCCGGCCGCACCCCGGTGCCGATCTCGAGGATTTCCGCTTCACCAAAGGCCGGATGCAGCGCATAGGCGGCCGACAGCAGCTCGAGCATGGAACGGGCGCTGATGCGAGTCGCCGCATCGCTCTCGATCATGCTGGCGCCGACCATGTACACGTGCCCGCCGCGCGGCACGACGTAGACCGGGAGGCGCGGGTGCAGCAGCCGCACCGGCCGTGCCAGTGTCACTTCCGGCAGCCGCAACAGCAGCATGTCGCCCTTGACGCCGCGCAGCTGCGGCAGCTGCGTGCGCGCGCCGAGCCCCGAACAGTCGAGCACCGCGCGTCCGGCGCGCGGGGCCGCCGCCGCGTCGGCCGAGTAGCGGATCGGTACCTCGCGCGCCGCGAGCTGCGCGATCAGCGCGGCAAGCGCTGCACGCGGCTCGAGGTGCGCCTCCTTGGCAAAGTAGAGCGCCGCGCCGAAGCGGTCGGCCAGGTCCGGCTCCAGGGCCGCCACGGCCGGTGCGGCCAGTTCCTCGAAGCACGCCGTGCGCCGCGCGAACTGCTGCAGCTCGCCCCGGTCGCGCGCGTGCGCCACGATCAGCGTGCCGTTGCACACCGTACCCGGAACACGTGCCCGCCACCACGGCAGGCCTTCCGCCCCGAGCGCGGCGATCAGCGCGCCGGAGTTCTCCTGCTCGCACCAGGGGGCGAGCATCCCGCCGGCGAACCAGGAGCAGTTGCGCGGCGGGGCCGCTTCGCGCTCGAGCACCTCGACCGCCGCGCCGCGCTCGGCGAGCTCGAGCGCGCAGGCAAGTCCTGCGACGCCTGCGCCGATCACCGAGACGCGCACGCGCCTAGCCCTCTTTCGCCACCGCGGCGGGCACGTACAGTTCGCTCCCGGTGGCGCGAAATTTGACGGCCATCTCATGCATGCCGGCGGCCCGCGCCTCGGCGCGCACCTCGTGCGAGATGCGCATCGAGCAGAACTTCGGGCCACACATCGAGCAGAAGTGCGCCACCTTGTGGCCTTCCTTCGGCAGCGTGGCGTCGTGAAAGGCGCAGGCGGTGTCCGGATCGAGCGAGAGATTGAACTGATCCTGCCAGCGGAAATCGAAGCGCGCGCGCGACAGCGCATCGTCGCGTTCCTGCGCCCCGGGATGACCCTTGGCCAGATCGGCCGCGTGCGCGGCGATCTTGTAGGTGATGACGCCGGTCTTCACGTCGTTGCGGTCCGGCAGGCCAAGGTGCTCCTTCGGCGTTACGTAGCAGAGCATCGCCGTACCGTACCAGCCGATCATGGCCGCGCCGATCGCGGAGGTGATGTGGTCGTACCCGGGCGCGATATCGGTGGTGAGGGGCCCGAGGGTGTAGAACGGCGCTTCGCCACAGGTCGCGAGCTGCTTGTCCATGTTGGCCTTGATCTTGTGCATCGGGACGTGGCCGGGTCCCTCGATCATCACCTGGCAGTCGCGGGCCCAGGCAATGCGCGTGAGCTCCCCGAGGGTCTCAAGTTCGGCGAACTGGGCGGCGTCGTTGGCGTCGGCGATGGAGCCCGGCCGCAGTCCGTCGCCGAGCGAGAAACTGACGTCGTAGCTGCGCGCGATCTCGCAGATCTCGGCGAAGTTCTCATAGAGAAAGCTCTCGCGGTGATGGGCCAGGCACCACTTGGCCATGATCGAACCGCCACGCGAGACGATCCCCGTGACGCGGTTGATCGTGAGCGGGATGTAGGCCAGGCGCACGCCCGCGTGGATGGTGAAGTAGTCGACCCCCTGCTCCGCCTGCTCGATGAGGGTGTCACGGAAGACCTCCCAGCTGAGATCCTCGGCGACGCCCCCGACCTTCTCCAGAGCCTGATAGATCGGTACCGTGCCGATCGGCACCGGGGAGTTGCGCAGGATCCACTCGCGGATGGTGTGGATGTTGCGGCCGGTGGACAGATCCATGACGGTATCGGCACCCCAGCGGATGGCCCACACCATCTTGTCCACCTCCTCGGCCGTCGAGGAAGTCACCGCGGAGTTGCCGATGTTGGCATTGATCTTCACCAGAAAGTTGCGGCCGATGATCATCGGCTCGGATTCCGGGTGATTGATGTTCGCCGGGATGATGGCCCGGCCGGCAGCCACCTCGGCGCGCACGAACTCTGGCGTTACGAACGGCGGGATCGCTGCGCCGAAGGACTCGCCGTCGGCCGCGCGCGCCGCCCGGGCTTCGCGCCCGAGATTCTCGCGCACCGCGATGTACTCCATCTCCGGGGTTATGACGCCGGCACGCGCGTAGGCGAGCTGCGTGACCGCAGCCCCGGCGCGCCCGCGCAGCGGCGTGCGGCGCTGCGGGAATTCCGGCGCCGCTTTGCCCCCGGGCGTCAGGCCGTTGTCCACGAGCTGCACCTGGCGGCCCGGATAGGCCTCCACATCGGCGCGGGCGCTGATCCACGGCGCGCGCAGCCGCGCCAGACCCGTCTCGATGTTGATCTTCACCTCCGGGTCCGTATAGGGCCCGGAGGAGTCATAGACCGCCAGTGGCGGCTCGTCCGCCGAGGGATGCAGCGTGATTTCCCGCACCGGCACCCTGAGTCCGGCGTGCAGGCGGCCACTGCGGTACACCTTGCGGGAAGCGGGAAAGGCCTCGGACACCACGTGCAGCAGTTGTGCGTTCATCGTCAGGCTCCTCAACGTCCGGTCGAAGGCCAGCCAATGTCGCCGCAGGTGATCGGGAGCGCGTCGCCCGCACAGGGCTCAGCTAGCACCTCTGCAAAGAAACTCCCGTGACACTTTCCTACGCCAGCATTAACTGGATCAGGTTCGAAGGGTCGCCATGCCGCGCTTGTCTGGAGCGCCCGCTGGCCTCTCAGCCCCCTGCCGGGGCTCCCCTAGGCGCAAGCAAAGTAGTACGGCGCCGCGCGCGGGTCAATGGCAGGCGTGACCGGTACCATGTCCGCGTGTGAGACTGCCGTCCATGGCCTCCTGGCAGATCTGGGCGCTGCTCTCGGCGGTATTCGCCGCTTTGACGGCGATCTTCGCCAAGGTCGGCGTCGAGCAGGTCAGTCCGGACGTGGCGACGCTGCTGCGCACCGTGGTCATTCTGCTGGCGATGACGCTCCTCGTCCTTGGCACGCGGCAATTTCCCGCGCTCTTTAGCGCCTCGCCGCGCAGCTACGCCTTCCTGGTGCTGTCGGGGCTCGCGACCGGGGCGTCCTGGTGGTGCTACTTCCGCGCGCTGCAGGCGGGCGACGCGGCGCGCGTCGCCCCGCTCGACAAATTGAGTGTGGTGCTGGTGGCGATTTTTGGCGTGGGTGTTCTCGGAGAACGACTCGCGCCGGTCAACTGGCTTGGTATCGCACTCGTGGCATTCGGCGCCTGGTGCGTGACGCTAAGGGCCTGACGCAGCACGGCGCGGCGCGCGCAGCCTCTGCGGCCACGCGCGCCCCACCGCAGGAACAGGAGACTCCCGCGTGGCGGGACTCCCCGTTACGCCGGGCGGTTGCCGCCGCCGTGACTCGCCTGACCGCCCTTGCGACCGGCTTCGGCGGCGAGCTCCGGGTGCTGCGAGAAGCTGCGCTTCTCGTCCGGAACGCTCTGGCCACCCTTGCGACCGGCCACGGCAGCCAGGGCGCGATCCTGGGAAAAACTGCGCTTCGCGCCCGGGACACTCTGGCCGCCCTTGCGACCGGCCTCGGCCGCCAGCCGGCGATTCTGCGAGAAGCTGCGCTTCTCGTCCGGGACCGCCTTGCCGCCCATGCTCGCAATCTGCCGCTGCCGCTCCGCATTCATCGAGGCAAAGCCGCGGTGGGAGGTGCGCCCTTCATCAACGGTTCCTTGTGCCATCACTCATGCTCCTTACATCTCGCCTTAAGACCCGACACGTTGCGGGCGCTCGGCGTTGCTGCGTGACTGATTATCGACCCGACACGAAGAAGCATACGCCCGGCCGGTGACGCTTCAAATAAGCGGAATCTGACACTGGAGGGTAGGAATGCGAACTTTCGGCCCGTCCGCAGCGGATGTTAGATTTCTTTACAGGTTTCTTAAGGTGTCAGGTGGTCGATCACCAGATCGAGGAGCCCGTCCTCCCCCACCCGGTAGGTGACTTCCCCGTAGGGATCCCCGCTGGCCGCCACCGGATTGCCGGAACGTGCAATGCGGGCAACCACTTGCACTGTCTGGCCGGCCGCGAAGGTGCGGCCCGGGATCATGGCGTCGGCCGGCGTCAGGATAACCGGCTGGGGGAACTGACTCTCCAGGCGCTTCGCCGCCAGCGGCGGGCCACCCTCGCCAGCGCGATGCACAAAGACGAATAACGGCGCGCGTAAGTTACTGGTACCAGTAAGTTTTGGAGACACGGTGATGTTGACGCGCACGCTGGCCCGGACGGTAGCGGCCGTGGGTGTTGCCGGGCTGGCGGCCGGCGTGCTGGCGGTGCCGGCCGCTTGCTCATCGAGCAGGCGGATCTGCTGCTCGATCAGGGGGCGCACGCTTGCGGGCGGGTTCAGTGTCAGCAATTTGGCAAAGCGTTCCCGCGCCACCGGGAGATCGCCCCGGCGGGCCGCGACGGTGCCCCCGAAAAACAGTGCCTTAGCCGAGTCCGGCTCCAGTACCAGCGCCCGCTCGATCAGGCGGCCGGCGCGCCCGGTCAGTTCGGCGGGGTCCTGCAGGGCGAGCGCCTCGGCCTCACCCAACAGCGCCTCGACGTTCTTGCCCTCGCTCAGTCGGTCGGCACGCTCGAAGGCCCGCAGCGCCATGGGAAATTCCTGCAGGACGACGTAGGAACGCCCGAGCATCAGCCAGCCGTCCAGATTCTTCGGATCCGCCTCGAGCTGGCGGGCCAGACGGGCCACCATCGCCTGGGGAGAGTCGGCCGCCGGGGCGGCGTGCCAGCTCCAGTTGCTCCAGGTGACATATAAGCCCGCGCCACCAACCACCAGAACTGCGGCCGCGGCGACCGCCACCGCGGGAGCGGGTGCGGGCGCAGAGTTTCCGCGGCGCAGCAGAGGCACGATCACGGCCAGAACGCAGCCGGCGGTGAGAGCCGCCGCGAGTACGACGAAGGCAATCATCAGGTTCGCAGATCCTCTTCGACGGGCTCCTGATCCGTGGCGAGCAGCTGCGCGCGGTTGCGCAGGACGCGCCAGCACACGGCGACGCCCAGCAGCAGCAGCGCGGCCGGCGCGCCCCAGAGCCACGCGTTGCGCCACGAATAGCGCGGCCGGAACAGGATGAAATCCCCGTAACGCGCGGCCATCCAGCCGCGGATCTCTTCGTCGGATTTGCCGGCCAGCAGCTGCTCGCGCACCTGAGTTCGCAGGTCGGCGGCCAGGTCGACCGGTGAATCTGCGATCGACTCGTTCTGGCACTGCATGCAGCGCAGCTCATGGGTCAGCGCCACGTAGCGCGCCTGCAGCGCCGGATCGGGCAGCACGTTCGTATCGAGCGCGGTCGCGCACAGGGCAAACAGCACAAGTCCGAGCGCCAGTCCCGCCCGCTGCAGCGCGCACATCAGGACTTCCCGCTCTGCACACGCGCCAGGATCTCGCGCGTCCAGACTTCCTCGGTGAGTGCGCCAACGTGCTTATAGACGACGATGCCGGCGGGGCTGATCAGAAAGGTCTCCGGCGCCCCGTAGACCCCCCAGTCGATGGCCGCGCGTCCCGAGCGATCGACCGCCACGGTTTCATAGGGATTACCCAGCTGGGTGAGCCAGGCCTGTGCTTGCGCGTCATCGTCCTTCCAGTCCAGGCCAATGAGTGGCACGGCGTGGGACTCTTTCACCCGCAGCAGCATCTGGTGCTCCGCACGACACTCGCCGCACCAGGTGCCCCATACGTTGAGAAGGTACCAATGCCCCTGGAAATCCTGCGAGCGCACCGTGCGTGCCGGCTCAAGCAGCGCCGGCAGTGCGAACCGCGGCGCCGGCTTGCCGAGCAGCGGCGAGACGATAATGCCCTTGTCGGGGGAATGACGGATGCCGATAGCGAGCACCAGGGCGAGCACGGCGAAGACCGCCAGTGGCACGAGGGGCACGAGAAATCGTTTCACCGTCAGGCCTTTTCGGGAACCGGGGCGCCGCCGGATACCGTCACGGCCTTGGCACTTTGATAGCGGCGGTCGGAAGAAGCCACAAAGCCACCGATCGCCATAATGAGCGCGGCCAGCCACACGAGTGACACGAGCGGACGGATCTGGATGCGCACGCTCCAGCGCCCCGCTCCCAGATCATCGCCCAGCGCCAGGAGCACGTTGTTGCCGTGGTTCAGGGTGATGGCGGTCTCGGAGGTCACCTGATGCTGCACCCAGAACTGTCGCTTCTGCGGTGTCATCACCGCTACCGCAGCGCCGTTGCGCGTGACCAGGAACGTGCCGCCGATGCCGTCATAGTTCGGGCCTTCGACCGTCTTCACCCCCTGGAAGCGCAACTCGTAGCCGCCGACCTTCGCGACCTGGCCGGGTGCCAGCGCCACATCCCGCTCGACCGTGAAGGACTGCACCGTCGTCAGGCCGAGCACCGCGACACCAAGACCCATATGCGCGATGGTCATGCCGAGCACCGCGCGCGGCAGCGTCAGTCCGCGGCGCCAGCGGTCCAACGGATCGACCAGCGAGGCGATCAGGATCCAGATGCCGAGGGTCATGCCCACGGGCGTCAGGACGTGAGCGCCGGAATAGATCCCGAACACCACGCCGCAGGCGAGCACCGCGGCGGCAGCGAAGGTCACCAGCAGCGTGCGCTGCTTGTCCTTCAGCCGCCCACGCTTCCAGTTGGCGTGAATACCGAACGCGAGCAACCCCATGAGCGGCAGCATGGAGAGCATGAACGTGGGATTGAAGTATGGTGGCCCCACCGACAGCGTGCCGAGCTTGAGTGCATCAGAAATCAGTGGCGCCAGCGTACCTGCCAGCACGGTTGCCGCGGCGATCACGAGCAACACGTTATTGAAGAGCAGAAACGACTCGCGCGCCCCCAGCTCGAATCCCGCCGGCGACTTCAGCAGCGGCGCGCGCCAGGCATACAGGGCCAGTGCGCCGCCGATCATGATGACCAGGAACAGCAGAATGAACATCCCGCGGCTCGGGTCCGCTGCGAAGGAGTGCACCGACACCAGCACCCCGGAACGCACCAGGAACGTCCCCAGCATGCTCAGGGAGAACGCCAGGATCGCCAGCAGCAGCGTCCAGCTCTTAAACAGGCCGCGCTTATCGGTCACCGCCAGCGAGTGCACCAGCGCGGTGCCCACGAGCCAGGGCATGAAGGAGGCATTCTCGACCGGATCCCAGAACCAGAAGCCGCCCCAGCCGAGTTCGTAGTACGCCCAGAAGCTCCCCAGGGCGATGCCGCAGGTCAGAAACGCCCAGGCCCAGGTGGTCCAGGGGCGTGTCCAGCGTGCCCACGCCTGATCGAGGCGCCCTTCGAGCATCGCCGCACAGGCGAACGCGAAGGCGACCGCGAAGCCGACGTAGCCGGTGTAGAGGATCGGTGGATGTACCGCGAGTCCGGGGTCCTGCAGGATCGGGTTCAGGTCACGGCCATCCGGCGCCGGCGGATCCAGCCGCATGAAGGGGTTGGAGGTGGCCAGCGTGAACAAGAGGAAGCCGAAGCTCACCAGGCCGAGCACCCCGAGCACGCGGGCCGCGAAATTCGGCGGCAGACTCGCGGAGCGGATGGCGACTGCGACGCTCCATGCCGCCAGCAGAAAGATCCACAGGAGTAGCGACCCCTCGTGCGCCCCCCACAGCGCCGAGACGCGATAGAAGAGTGGCAGTGCGGAGTTGGAATTCTCCGCGACGTACAGCACCGAGAAGTCATTGTTGACGAAGGCATGCACGAGGCAGCCGACCGCGGTCGCGACCATGACCGCCTGACCGGCCAGCGCCGAAATCACGGCGCCGCTCCAGCGCTCCCGACCGAGCGCGGGACCTGCAATGCCGAAGAACGCCTGCAGCAGCGCGAGCAACAGGGCGAGAATCAGCGCGAAATGACCGAGCTCCGGCAACATTCAGGACCCCGACGCCGCTGGCGCTGCCGGCGGCGGTGCGGGCGCGCCGGCCGCATCACCTGCGTTGGCGCGCGACTCCCCGTGCCGGCGCTTGAGCGAGCGCGCCACCTCCGGGGGCATGTACTTCTCGTCGTGCTTGGCGAGCACTTCATCGGCGACGAACGTGCCGGAGGCATCCAGGCGCCCGTGCGCCACGACGCCGGCGCCCTCGCGAAACAGGTCGGGCAGCACGCCGCTGTAGCGCACCGGGACGTTGTGACTGAAGTCCGTGACCACGAAGCGCACCTCCAGGCTTCCGGGTGCGCGCGCCAGGCTGCCCTGCGTCACCATGCCCCCGAGCCGGAAGGCCTGTCCGGCGGCCACCTCGCCCCGCGCCACCTGGGTGGGGTCAAAGAAGAAGGTGACGTTGCGGCGAAACGCATTGAGTGCGAGCGCCCCGGCGAGGCTCACCCCGGCGAGGATGCCGAGCACCAGGATCAGCCGGCGCCTGCGGGTCGGCGTCATGCCTGTTCACCGCGCGCAGCGAGGCGGCGGCGGGCGCTCGCCTGCGCCTGCCGCAGCGAGCGTCGCGCCCAGATGACGTTCGCCGCGACCACCGCGAAGGTGATCGCGTAGGCCGGCCACACGAAGGCCGCATATCCGCCCATGTCGAGAAACTCTTTCATGCGCCGAGCGCCTCCCGGATCCAGAGGCTGGTGCGTTCGCGCGTCAGGATCTCGGCCCGCAGCCGCACCAGCAGCACCGCCCCGAAGAACAACGTGAACCCGAGCAGCATCAACAGCAGCGGCACCAGCATCGAGCCGGGCATGGTCGGCCTGGCGAGCCGCATGACCGAGGGTGCCTGGTGGAGCGAGTTCCACCAGGTGACCGAGTAGTGGATCACGGGAACGTTGACGATCCCCACCACCGCCAGCACGGCGCTGGCCCGATCGGCCCGTTGTGTGTCCTCGATCCCGGCACGCAATCCCATGTACCCCAGATACAAAAACAGCAGCACGAGTTCCGATGTGAGCCGCGGATCCCACTGCCAGTACGTTCCCCACATCGGCTGCCCCCACAAGGACCCGGTCACCAGCGCCGCCACCGTGAAGGAGGCGCCGATCGGCGCGCAGGCCGCCGCCGCGGCGTGCGCCACTTTTATGCGCCAGATGAGACCCACGGCCGCCGCCAGGGCCATGGTCGTATACAC
This sequence comes from uncultured Pseudomonadota bacterium, assembly GCA_963806375.1. GTDB lineage: Bacteria > Pseudomonadota > Gammaproteobacteria > Steroidobacterales > Steroidobacteraceae > 13-2-20CM-66-19. The sequence continues at coordinate 332,385 of CAWDXW010000001.1, read as the reverse complement.
CATCAGGGACATCCAGGCGCTCGGGGCATGTACGTAGATAATGCGGAAACCGTCGCCCTGCTGGTAGTCCGGGGGGGCGAGCACCAGGCCTCCGTAGAGCCCGGCCAGGATCAGCAGCGCCGCCGCCCAGGCGAACCAGGGCGTCAGGCGCCGTGCCAGCGCATACACGTAGGGCGGTGACCCGAGCCGGTGAAACCAGGTGAAGTTCATGTGCTGCACCCTACTCCAGGCTGATCCGTACGGCTGCGGCGGCGGCCAGCGGGGCGAGCGTCACGCCGAGCACGGCCAGCGCAGCCAGCAATTCCAGCGGTGCGAGTACCGGGCCGCCCGCGATCGCGACCTGCGTGGCACGGGCCCCGAATATCAGCACCGGAAGCGACAGGGGCAGGGTCAGCAGGGACAGCAGGGCGCTGCTCCTCTTGATATTGAGGGTGAGCCCGGCGCCGATGGAGCCGACGAGGCTCAGCGTCACGCTCCCCAGCACCACCGCGGCGGTGATTGCACCCAGGGAGGCGACCGGTGCGCCCAGGGAGAGCGCGGCGATGGGAGCCATACAGGCGAGCGGCAATCCCGTGAGCAGCCAGTGCGCGGCCGTTTTGGCGAACAGCAGCGCGGTGAGCGACTGTCCGGAAAGCGCGTATTGCTCGAGGGTACCGTCTTGCGCATCGTCCCGGAACAGAAACTCGAGCGCCAGGAGCGAGGCGAGCAGCGCCGCCGCCCAGATTGCCCCGGGAGCCACGAGGCGCAGCTGCGACAGCTCCGGGGAGATCGCGAGCGGAAACAACATCGTCACCAGCGCGAAGAATGCAAGCGGCTGCAGCAGCTGCGCGGGCCGGCGAAACGCGAGCGTGAGATCGCGCTGCAGTGCCAGCCGTGCGGCGCCCAGCGCACTGACACCGGCCACCGATGCCGCGTTATTGGCCGGCAGCTCGAGCACGGAAGGGGCGTTTCCGGCGCTCATGCGCTGAGCTCGAGCTGGCGCACGCTGCCAACAGTCGCCGGTAACTCGTGATGGACCGCAGCGACCGCGAGCCCGCCGCGCGCCAGCTGCTCAGCGATGAGGCTGCCGACCAGTTGCTGCCCCTCCGCGTCGAGATTGGTGGCGGGCTCATCCAGAAGCCACAGCGGTACGACGCACAGCGCCAGGCCCGCGAGTGCGACGCGGCGCCGCTGTCCGGCCGAGAGCGTGCGCACCAGGCGATCGGCGAAGGCATCCGCGCCGACGCGCACCAGAGCCTGGGCGAGCAGCGCGGCGCTCACGCGACGACGGTTTCTGATCCAGTAATGCAGGTTTTCGCGCGCCGTCAGATCGGCCTTGAGCGGCGGCTCGTGACCCAGGTAAGCGAGCGCCCCCTGGAAGCTGCGCAGTTCGCGGCGTACGTCGATCCCGCACCAGCGCACGTGGCCTTCCTCTGCGTACATCAGACCCGCCAGAGTGCGCAGCAGGCTCGTCTTGCCGGCGCCGTTGACCCCGGTCACCTTCAGACACTGACCGGCACCGAGGGCAAAACCAACACCGCGCAGGACGTGCCGCTCGCCCCGCCACAGGTGCAGATTTTCAACCTCGAGAGATTCAGTGGACATGCTTGTCGTACAGCGCCGGTGCGTTGGTGGGGAGATGCAGGCCTTACGGCGCGCGAGTCTCGCAAATTCAGCAGGTTAGCGCCACAAGCGTTGCTGTCTGCGAAGTGCGTCGAAACTTTACGCTGGCGCTCGTCGCTTGGGACCGACAACAGACCCACCCATGCGCCTGTGCCGGTGCCGATGCCGATGCATCCCGCGACTGGCGTGCCCGGGGGATGCGAAGGGTGACTTGGCGCGGCCGCTGCGGCGCGGGTTGAACGATACGGGATGTTGCATCCCCGTTTAGCGGCGCTGCGCAAAGTTACCAACACGGTTCGGATCGCCGGTCGCCCGCTTGAAAATGCCTGGGGCCGGACTCGAACCGGCACGGGGTCGCCCCCAAGGGATTTTCGTACCACTACAGCTTTCACTGCTGCATGCCCGGCATGCATTTGTGGTCTGGACTTTACCTTTGCCGTCCCGCACGCCGCCGTGCGCGCGGATTAGGCAGGAGCCGTCAAGTCTCTACACTTTCCCTGGTTCGTCGGCACGCTGGCTCGCTGCAAACCTTCCGATAGCAACCGACTTGCGATCCACCAAGGCTTAGCTCGGTATTGCAGACACCTCGTGGTGCGGCTGTTCCACCGACTTTGACCCCATTCACGTCGGCCGTTTCCGAGCCGAGTGCTCAATTCCTCATTAAGTCCCTTGCGTCTACCAATTTCGCCACCCAGGCGCGGATCGAGGCCATTCTACAAAGAATGACTGCCCGCGTGGGGTGCGGCGCGCCCAGAGCGCGCGCTCAGGAAGCGAGCGTGCCCGCGGATACCAAGGACCGCTGCGGGCGCGACAAGGCGAGCGCCAGGCAGGCCGCGATCGCCACCGACAGCCACAGGGGCAGCGCGAAGATGAAACGATTCGCGACCACGCCGAGCACCAGGAATCCGACCAGGTGCGTGACGGTCATCGCCCGGTAGGCGGCCCCGGTGCGTGCCAGAGCGGCCAGCTGCCACAGCAGGATGGCCTCCATGGCCAGCAGCACGCTGAGCGCCAGCCCAAACCCCTGATAGAAATCCCAGTAGCTGCGCGTCGTGCCGGCCGCGCTGAAATGCACTTCGCGCATGGCGACGACGACGCCCTGCGCGAGCGCGTCGTGCGTCGGTGTCCACGGCCGGCCCGCGGTGTGTCCGGCGGCGTAGAGCGCCGCGATGACCGCCGCGGACCGCAGCCACACGGAGGCGCGGCCGAGCGCCTTCATCGGGCGCCTGCTTCGCGGCCGCACTCGCGCGAGTAGAGCTCGAGGATCCCCGGCCAGCCGCCCTCGACCGCCTTACGCATTGCCTCGCCCGGCTCCGGTCCCATGCGCTCAAAGTTGCGGTGATCAATCTCCACGCGCGTGCGCTCGTCGGCTTCGCGCACGAACCGCACCTCGACCTCAGACGCGAGTTCCACGCGCGCCTCGGGCTTCCATTGGGCGCTGATCTCCCAGCCCACGACGAAGCGCTGCCCGGGTTCCCACACCCGCACGTGACCGACCGTAACGTCCGAACCGTCCTCGAGATCGTTGTACCAGCGTCCGCCGACGAAGGGCTCGATCGCGCAGCGCCGTATGGGTGCACGCCCGATCCCATGGGATTTGGGCCACCACTTATCGATGCCGGTGGTGAAGACCTCGAACGCGCGCAGCGGGCTTGCGGCCACAACGATCGACTTGCGGACGGGGGCAATCTGGATGGTAGCGCTCACTGCCGGTCATCTCCTGAGCTGGGGGAACCTCGAGCCTCCACCGCGTCCTTGAACGCGGCGAGCGCGTCGTCCCAAAATCCATCGAGCCAGCGGCGCAATTCACCGAGGCCGTGGGGATCGATGTAATAGATACGCCTGGCGCCCGCGGGGCGGTCTGCGACCAGCCCGGCGTCCTTGAGGATGCGCAGATGCTGCGAGACCGCCGGCCGAGTCACGGGCAGACCGCGCGCGAGTGAGCTGACCGAACGCGGGCCGCTGCGAAGACGCTCGAAGATGCGCCGCCGCGTCGGATCACTCAGGCACTGAAGTGCCGATTCGTAAGCCATGACTTACGGTAAGCTATCACTTACGTGATGTCAAGGATTGCGCCCGCGCGGAACCTCACAGCTCCTGGCTACCGCGGTATCCGGGCTCAATATTCGAGGTGCACACGGATGGCGTAGAAGCGCACCGGCCCGCGAGCGGCGTTGAAGCCTGGGTTGCGGATGTACTGGAAGTCCGGACTCACCTGCAGCCGCACCGGGAGCTTACCGATCGCATCCAGCAGCTGCGCACGGTAATAAAGTTCGGCGATCTGCTCGTGCGCGTAATCGAGTCGGCCATCGTCCAGGACAAAGCCCGAGCCGCCGGCGGCCAAGTACTCGTGGTGCGGGCCGGAGAGTCCTTCCACGACCACCGCAGCCCCGAGCTGATCCTCCTTACGGGCCCAGTGCACGCCCGAGAGCTGCGCCCCGCCGCTCACCTGGCGGTCGACTTCCGTGAACACGAACGATTCCGTACTGCCATCGTTCCAGCCGGCACGCATGAACAGGCCCGTGTTACCGCCATCCGCCAGCGGCAGCTCCGCGTTCAGGCCAAACCCGTACTTGTGTCGACCGTTCTGACCATCCGCCGCGACGTTCGGTACGGTGCCGTTGGCAGCGGCGAGCGCCATTGCCTGGTCGTACTCGCCCATCGCCGCGGTATTGCGGTAAGCCAGCATGCGCACGACAAGTCCGCTGATCCACGGTGACAGCGTCAGCTCGAGATTCTGCCCCTGGGCGCGATTGAGCGTCTCCAGCGTCTGCCCGTTGGCATACGTCGGCATGCGGTACAGCCCATAGCGCAACGCCCACGCGGGACTGATGTAACTCAAGACGAAGCCGTCGGTGTACCCGCGGGTGTTGGCCGCGTAGTCCCAGGCCGTGTTGGCCCACAGCGACCAGTTCATGAACTGCGTGCGCGTCTGGCCCGCATAGCGGTTGTGGTCGAAGTCATCGGTGACGGACAGCCGCCCGGCCTTGACTTCCAGCCTGGTGGCCGCCTCCCAGCCGGCAATCTGGTCCTGTGCGCGCTCGACGTGCACGACCTGGGGGCCCAGCGGCAGCATGAACCGCGCGTACGCGCGTGCGATGTAGAAGGTCTTCTTGAGTCCGGCGCCGCCCTGGCGCAGCACGTCGCCGTTGGTCAAGCCGCCCAGGCCGGTGGCACCGCTCACCCCGGCACCCATGAATTTCTCCGTGTCGAGGTACAGCTGAGCCCAGCTCAGCGGCGCCCAGCCGCCATAGAAGCCGATCGTGTGACTCGGCTGCGTATCGCCATCGGCGTGCAGGCTCAGGGGCCCCGCATACGGGGAATCGAGCGAGGTCTGGTGCTGGTGCACGTAGGTGTACTGCGCGCTCAGCAGCGTCGGCCACGCCGAATCCGCGCCCGGCGACGCCGGCGCGTCGGCGGCTGTGGGCGCGGCAGGGTCTGCGGCCAGCGCAGCGTGAACCACCAGGCTCGCTACGAGCCCCACCGCGGCGGTGTACCACGGCGGCCGCGGTCGCGCGCAGCGCCACGCGACGGCGCGGGGAAGCTCCCCTGTCCGTGCGGGGAGCAATGCGGCCGCGGTCATCGACATCAGCTGCGGTGCGTGCCGCGCACGTGTGCCGCGGTGCGCCGGGCGCGGGGGCCGTCCGAATGCGTGAGGCCATCCAGGATGCCGCACTCGCGTTTGCCGCGCGTCGGCTGACACTGGCGACGCAACGCCTTGAGCTGCAGTTCCAGCTGCTGCAATTCGGCGATGCGCGCCGCGACATGTGCCACGTGCTCATCCAGCAGCGCGTGCGCGGCCGCGCAGCGATTGCGCGGCAGGTCATCGCGGAACTGCAGCAACTGCCGGATCTCATCAAGAGTCATGTCCAGCGCGCGGCAGTTGCGGATGAAGGCCAACCGTTCGACGTGCGCACGCGCATACAGGCGATAGTTACCGTCGGTCCGGTCCGGCGCCGGCAGCAGCCCCTCACGCTCGTAGAAGCGGATCGTTTCCGCCTGACACTGGGCCCGCCGGGCCAGCTCGCCGATCTTGAGTCGCGGTTCCATGGGGCTTGACCTTAAAGTAACTTCAGGGTTAACAATTATACCCTGCAGTGCCGCCCAGCGGGGCTTGGAACGGGGCCTGTCGTACCGGAGTCAGTGAGGGAATCTGCGCATGTCGGGCCACCACGACCACGGGAATCACGGCGCGCATCACCATCATCATGCGCACGGGCATGGTGCGGATCATGCCCACGGCGCGGCTGCGCATACCGCTACGGGCGGCGCGCGCCGCCTGATCATCGCCTTCGGAATTCTTGCCATCTTCACGCTCGTCGAGGCCATCGGCGGCTATCTCGCCAACTCCATCGCGCTGCTGGCCGAAGCGGCTCACATGCTGGCGGACTGCGCTTCGCTACTGCTCGCGATCATTGCCATCCGGGTCAGCGAACGGCCGGCCGACCTGCGGCGTACCTACGGGCATCGTCGTTACCAGCCGCTCGCCGCCTTGGTGAACGGCCAGGTGCTGCTGCTCCTCACCGCCTGGGTGGTCTACGAGGCGCTCATGCGCCTGGTGCATCTGCCGCCGGTGCAGGGACGCCTGATGCTCGCAGTGGCGCTCCTCGGCGCCGTCGCTAATTTCGCCGCCTTCCTCGCACTCTCCGGTGCCCGCTCACTGAACGAGCGCAGCGCCCGCGCCCATGTCGTGAGTGACCTTCTGGGTTCCGGTGCCGCCAGCGTGGCTGCGCTTCTCATTATCTACCGCGGCTGGACCATCGCGGACCCGTTGCTGTCACTGCTGGTTTCCATCCTCATCGCCCGCTCGGCCTGGGGGCTGATCCGCGAGTCCGCGGACGTACTGCTGCAGAGCGTGCCTGCGCATTTCAACGTGACACGGATCGAGTCGACGCTGGTCGGCCACGTGCCGGGCCTGATTAATGTGCACCATGTTCATTGCTGGTCTATGACGGGCGAGCTCCCAACCGTCACGCTGCACGCGCATCTTGAGGCTGGCACCAGTCACCGGGAGGCCCTCGCGGCGATCCATGCACGCCTTAAGCAGCAGCTGCGCCCTGAGCACATCACGGTGCAGATCGAGGAAGAAGGCTCCTGCGAAACCCCGGACTGAGGGACGCGGTGACCGCTCGGCCTCGCTGATCCGGCCCGGCACGCGCCCGGTCTGACCGCGAGCGCGTTCCCGGATCTCGCCACGTCGCGCGCGGCCCACGCCTGGGCGCGCGGCGGCGTTCAAACCCCGGGCGCCGCGGACCGCTCGCGCCCGGGGACAAGCTCGTGGTACGGGGGGCCGAGCGGCTGGCCGCCGGTCAGGCCGTGAAGGTCATTGCGAGGACGCCGGCGGCGTCACATTCGGTGCACTCGGGCTGCCGGGCCACAGCAGCGGGAACAACGGATGCTCCAGCGGCGCACCCGCAGCGAGCTGCTGCGCGAGGTCCGGAAACTCCGGCGAGGTTTGCCAGCGGCGCGGCGCATGGCGTACGTCATCGCCTATGACGCGCACCGAGAACACGCGCCGCCGCCGGCCCACGCTGACGCCTGCCGCAGCGTGCAACGTCAGCATGTGAAAACACACCGCATCCCCCGGCTCGAGGGCCCAGCCGAGGATGCGGTACTGTTCCCGCTGCGCCTCGATGTCCGGCAGGTCAGCGAGCGTGCCCTCGGGAAACCACTGCGCCTGCGCATCCATGAACGAGCGCGGCATGAGCCACGGACCCCGGTGCGAGCCGGCGAGCAGCTCCAGCGTGGACTCGCGGTGCACCGCGTCCACCGGAATCCAGAAGCTGCAGTTCTGCTCGCCCTCGATGTTGTAGTACGGCTGGTCCTGGTGCCAGGGGGTACGCGCGCGGGTGCCAGGTTCCTTGGTGAGCATGTGATCGTGATACAGCCGCGCCTGGCGGCTGCCCATGAGCGCCGCGGCGACCTCGCCGAGCGCTGATTCGAAAATGAATCTGCGGTAGTGCTCGTTGTGCTGCCAGCAGCAGAAGTCCTCGAGGAACCCGCCTGGATCCTCCGGACGGCTGGCCACCTTGGCGCGTGGGCTCGGGTGCGCGAGGTTCGCATCGATCCCGGCACGCAGGCCTTCGACTTCCGCCGGCCGCAGCAGCCCGCGCAGCACGATGGCGCCATCGGTGCGAAACGCATCTACCTCTTGCGGCTGCAGGCGAAAGGAATGGTGCATCGGATTGCGTCTGTGCGCCTGGCCGGGGATGAGTCGACTGCATTGAAGTGTACTCGCAACAGCGGCCCAGGGACGCGCCTGCACGGCGCAGTGCACGAGTCAGACATTGCCGACGGGGATCGGAGTCACGCCCGCGAGCGGGAGCGACGTCCTCTGACACAGGCGCTGTTGCGGCGACGCCATCATGTGCGCACTCTTTATTTTCCATGGGGAACCGCTATGTCACCACGAATGACCCTGCTGCCGCTCGCCGCCCTCGCCTGCGTGTGCTTCGCGGGCTGCGCCAGCGAAGGCCCGGCGCCGCGCGAGGAAATGGCGCGCGCCCAGGCGCTGATCGGTCAGGCCGACAAGTCAAACGCGCAACGCTATGCGGCCGCTGATCTGCAGCGCGCGCATGATGAACTGGCGACGGCGCAGCGCGACTATGACGCGCGCAAGTTCAACGAAGCGCGTGCCGAGGCAGAATCCGCCGCGGTTGACGCCGACCTCGCCAGCGCACGCGCCACGGCCGCTCAGGAGCAGCAGGCGGCCAATCAGGTCACACAGAGCAACAGGTCGCTGCGTAACGAGGCCGAACGCGCTGCCGATGCCAGCACCCCGGCTGCGCCGTCTCCGCCGCCGCCCGCCACGCCGCAGTAAAGGAGTATCTCATGCGGAATTTTCTCATCATCGGCAGCGTCGCCCTGGCGCTCGCCAGCTGCGCGACCACCCCGCCGAACAGCGAACGCCTGGATCGCGCGCACACGGAAGTGAACAGCCTCGCACAGGATCCGTTGACCCAGCAGGTCGCCGCGCAGGACCTGGAGGCCGCGCGTGAGCGGCTCCAGCAGGCCGATGCGGCGCTGCAGGACAAGCGCCCGGCGGAGGAAGTCGATCACCTCGCTTACCTCGCGGAGCGCCACGCGCAGGCGGGCGAGGCGCGGATCGAGGCCGCCCGTGCACATCAGCAGGTGGCGCGGGCGGAGGAGGAGCGCAATCGCGTGCTGCTCGAGGCCCGGGCGCGCGAAGCGGATAACGCCAAGGCGCAACTCGCCGCCACACAGGCCCAGCTCGCAGATCTGAAAGCGAAGCAGACCGATCGCGGCCTGGTCGTCACGCTCGGCGATGTGCTCTTCGACACCGGTCGCGCCACTCTCAAGCCCGGTGCGGACCTCACGCTGGATCGACTGGCCACCGTCATGAAGAACAATCCGCAGTCAAAGGTCCTCATCCAGGGCTTTACCGACAGCCGCGGCTCGGAGGAGTACAACGACGCGTTGTCCCAGCGGCGCGCCGACGCCGTCGCCTCCGCGCTCACGCGGCGCGGGGTGCCCGCGGACAGCGTGCGCGCGGAGGGACGCGGCAAGGAATTTCCGGTGGCCACCAACGACACCCCCGAGGGCCGGCAGCAGAACCGGCGCGTGGAGATCGTCTTCAACGGCGCGGGCCGTCTGGCGCAGTCCGGGGACGCCGATTCCGACGCCGGGCGCCGCTAGGCGCTCGCATGCCGTGGAAGCGCAGGGGGCGGCCCTCCCGCCTGCGCCCCCGGCATGCCCATTCGACAAGCGCGCCGGCTCTCCGTAGCATCGTGCAGCCCCTAAGCTCGGCTGCACATTCAGGCCATGACCGATGCTCCCTCCCCTTCCCGGCGCCGTGAGCGCGCACGCGCGCCGCGCAACATCGGACCTTCGTTCGCGCCGCTGGCGCGACTGACCAATCCCTGGGCGCCGCTCGAGGTACTGGACGCAGAGCAGGTGGAGCGGATCCTCGGCGCCGCGTTCCAGATCCTGGAGGAAGCCGGACTGGAGATGCGCAGCACCGCCGCGCGCGAAGTCCTGCGGCGCGCCGGCGCGGCGGTCGACGAACAGACGCAGCTGGTGAGAATCGGGCGCGACATCGTCCAGGCGCAGCTCAACTTCGCACCCGCGCGCTTCGTGCTGCACGCGCGCAATTCCGCCCGTGACCTGCACGTGGGAGACAACGTGGTCAACTTCGGGCCCGTCAACGGCGCGCCGAACATCACCGACCGGGAGGGCGGCCGCCGCTACGGCGACCTCGAGGCCTTCCGCAACATCCTCAAGCTCACCCACGCGCTCGGCGTGCTGCACTGGCAGGGCGGCATCGTGGTTGAGCCGGTGGACGTGCCGGTAGCCACCCGGCACCTGGCCACGTACCAGGCGCACATCGAGTGCGCCGACATCGTCTGGGCCGCGCGTGGCATCGGCGGCATCCAGGCGGAAGATGCGATCGCGATGTCTGCAATCGAGCACGGCTGTAGCGTGCAGCAGCTGGCCGAGCGGCCGACGCTGATGACGGTGACCAACGTCAACTCGCCGCGCCGGGTGGACGAGGAGATCCTCGACAACATCATGGTGATGGCACGCCACGGGCAGTGCGTGGTCATCACCCCCTTCACCCTCATGGGCGCGATGGCGCCGGTCACGCTCGCGGGCGCCCTGGTGCAGCAGACCGCCGAGGCGCTCGCCGTCGTGACCCTATGCCAGCTGGTGCGCCCCGGGACGCCGTGCGTGATGGGCGGCTTCACCTCCAATGTCGATATGCGCACCGGCTCCCCGGCCTTCGGCACCCCGGAGTACGTGCACGCGGTCATCGCCACCGCGCAGCTGGGCCGGCGCCTGAAGCTGCCGGTGCGCACCAGCGCCGTGAATGCCTCGCCGGTGGTCGACGCCCAATCGACCTACGAAACCGCATTTTCATTGCAGGCGGCGATCCTCAGCAGCAGCCACCTGATCAATCACGCGGCCGGGTGGCTCGAGGGCGGGCTGTCCGCCTCACTCGAGAAGATCGTGGTCGACGCCGAGCTGCTGCGTAACTGGGCCGAGATTCTCAAGCCCGTGAGCTTCAGCGACGATGACCTCGCGGTGCAGGCCATCAAGGACACGGCCGCCGGCGGCCACTTCTTCGGCTCGAGCCACACCCTCGCCCGCTACGAGTCCGCTTTCTATCGGCCGCTGCTCTCGGACTGGTCCAACTTCGAGAACTGGCGCGATGCGGGCTCGCGCAATGCCACCGAACGGGCCACGGGCATCTGGAAGAAGATGCTCGCCGAATACACCCCGCCGCCGCTTGATCCGGCCGTGAAGGAAGCGATCGCCGCCTACGTGGCGCGGCGCACGGCCGAGCTCTCGGCGCCCGCCTGACGCGCACGCGCCCGATCCTGCGGTCGCCGCCCGTGAGTCAGTGGATCAGCAACGCGCGCATGTACGCGGTGACGCCCGCGGTGGAGAGCGCATGGCGCGAGCTCCTGCGGCGGGTCGCCGCCGAAGCCGGCGTGGCGCTCGACTACTTCCCCTACCCGGCGCCGCAGCCGCTCGAGCGGCTGTGGGCGCGCACCGATGTCGGGGCCGTCCTGATGTGCGGCTATCCACTGGCCCTGGGGCTGGCGCCGGTGATCCCGCTCGCGGCTCCGATCCCAAGCGCCTCCTGGGCAGGCGGCCAGGCGCTGTACCGCACCGATCTCATCGTGCGCGCGGACGCCCCTTACCGCACGCTCGCGGATACCTTCGGCGGCCGCGCCGGCTGGACGGTGAGCCATTCGCAGTCCGGCTTCAATGCGTTTCGGCACGAGCTGCTGCCCTACCGCACGCCTGCGCGCCCGCGTCTTTACGCGCACATGCAGGGCGAGCTCGTGACCGCGCGTAACGTGCTCGACGCGGTGCGCGACGGGCGCCTCGATGTGGGACCGCTCGATGCCTACTGGCACCTGCTGATCGCCCGCCATGCGCCCGAACTGACACGGGGCGTGCGCGTACTGGCGTCGACGCCGCTCACCCCCATCCCCACATTCGTCGCCGCCGCGAGCGCGCCGCCGCATCTGGTGCAGCGCCTGCAGGCCGCTTTCGTGCTGGCCGCGCAGCGACCCTGGTTTGCCGCGCTGGCACCGGTGCTGCTGCTTGAGGGATTTGCTGCCGTCGACGCCGCCCGCTACGAGCTGCTGCTGCGCTGGGACGAGGCGGCGCGCGCGGCGGGCTACGCCCTGCCGGCGTAGCGACCGCTCAGGCGGCGCCGGCCGGGGCGCGGCCCGTGGGATGCACGAGCACGTCGTGGGCGCGAAACAGGTAGCGGCGCGCCACCTCGAAGTAGGTGCGGTACAGCAGGCCGCCGTTCTCGGCGATCAGCCGCTCCCGGATCACGCGATAGCGCGCCGGGTACTCGTACCACGGGACGAGCGGTGACTCGTGATGCAGCGAGTGCAGGTTGTTGAACAGAAACAGCGGGCCGAGGATCCAGGAGTCCTCCACGATCGCGACGCGCCCGGGCACTTCTGGCCGCGCCCGGTGCTCGGCAAAGGAACGGATCAGCTGGATGCCGTTCGCCGGCACCGCGAGCGCGAGGAAGTAGATCCACAGCGGCATGCCGCAGACCCATTTGATCCACACGATGACCGGGATGCACCACAGTAGGTGTTCGGCCCACACCGCGCCCACGCCCGCCTGGCCGCGACGCACCGCGCGCACCTCGGCGTAGAGAAAGGCCCCGATGCGCCACAGCGCGCCGAGGAGCACGCGACCGGCGAGCGTCTGCTGCGCGCGCAGCAGCGCCTTGCTCAACCCGCTCAGCCGCTGCCATTCATCCGGGCACCAGTAGAAGGACTCCGGGTCATCGAGCGGATCGGTCAGGCGCGTATCGATATGGTGGATGCGGTGCAGCGAGCGGTAGCGATCGTAGGGCAGCCACAGCGACAGGGGCACGATGCCGAGCAGGCGGTTCACGGCGTACCATCGCGTCGGGTGCCCGTGCACGATCTCATGCTGCAGGGAACTGTGGAGCGAGATGATCACGGTCCCCACCGGGGCGAGAATCCACAGTGACCAGTGGCCGTACTGGAAGGTGACGGCCATCCACGCTGCGTACACGCACAGCACCAGCAGCAGGGTCGGCATTTCCAGCGCGCGCCGTGCACTGCGCACGGTGCCCGCATCCGCGTTGGCGGGGGCCGTCGTAGTGGTGAGCTCAAGAGTCGTCATGTCGGTGGAAATCCCCCGGCCGCGCGGCGCGAGCCTGAAGGGGCTGAGGTATCCACCTGCTGCCCGCGAGCGCGGTAATTCATCGGTGGATGAATTCTAGCCAGTTTAAGTTCCCGCTGTCCCGCAGCTAGGTACTTTCCGAGGAGTCCGTCTCAATCGACGCGCACCGTGCGGCAGACCCGACGCTCAAAGGCCGCCATGGCGTCGTACAGCAGCACCGCCATGAGTCCGGTTACGAGCCCCCCCTGCAGCACGAAGGCGGTGTTATTGGACAGCAGCCCCGCGATGATCACTTCTCCGAGGCCCTTGGCGGCCACCGTGGAGCCGATGGTCGCCGTGCCCACGTTGATCACCAGTGACAGACGAATTCCCTCAAGAATCAATGGCATAGCCAAAGGAAGCTCGACCGACTTGAGGCGCTGCCATGCGCTCATGCCCATCCCGGCGGCCGCTTCCAGCACCGCCGGCGGCGTGGTCTGCAGCGCGACGATCGTATTTTCGAAGATCGGCAGCAGCCCGTAGGCGAAGAGCGCGATCAGGGTCGGCTTCTCCCCGAAGCCCACCAGCGGCACCGTCACGGCCAGCACCGCCACCGGCGGAAACGTCTGCCCGATGTTCACCAGCGTGCGTGACAGCGGCAGAAATTCGCGACCACTCGGACGCGTGACGAGGATCCCCAGCCCGACTGCCACCACGGTGCTCGCCGCAGCAGCCAGGCACACGGTCCCCAGGTGCGCCAGCGCGAGCGACAGCAGGTTTCCCTGATCATAAATCGGCGGTGCCCCGTACTGCGTGAGCGGCGCGAACAGGGGCGCGAATTTCTGCGGCACGAGCAGGAAGCTGACCAGGAGCGCCGCGGCACTCGCCCGCAGCAGCGTAGCCGCGCGCATCAGCGCGGCCTGCCGTGCGCGAGGATGGCCTCGAGGCTCAAACGGCCGCGCACCGCGCCGTCCGCCTCCACGACCAGCGCCGACTGCGCCCCGCTCCAGAGCAGCTCCGAGAGCACCTCGCGCAAGGATGCGCTGGCCGCCACCCGCGGCCCGGTGCTCTCGCCAGCACTCGCCAGCTCCCCCGCCGTCGTCAGTGACAGCAGTCGCATGGCCCGGTCGGCGAGGCCCGTCATGCGCGACACAAAAGGGTCCGTGGGCCGCGTGAGCAGCACCGCCGGCCGGTCGTACTGCAGCAGCCGTCCCTGGCTCATCACGGCCACGCGGTCCCCCAGGTGAAAGGCCTCGTCCATGTCGTGGGTGACCAGCACCACGGTGGTGCCGAAGCGGCGCTGGATGCTGAGCAGATCCTCCTGCGCCTTGGCGCGGATAATCGGATCGAGCGCGCCGAACGGCTCGTCCATCAGCAGCACCGCAGGCTCGGCAGCCAGGGCCCGGGCCACGCCGACGCGCTGCTGCTGGCCGCCGGAGAGCTGGTGGGGAAAGGCGCGCGCGTACTGGGCCGGGTCCAGCTGAAAGACCTGCAGCAGCTCCTCGACCCGCGCGCGCACGCGCTGCGCGCTCCAGCGCAGCAGCTTCGGGACGGTCGCGATGTTCTCCTCGACCGTGCGATGCGGAAACAGCCCGTGCCCCTGGATGGCATAGCCGATGCGCCGCCGCAGCAGATGCGCCGGTTCGCTGCGCGTGTCCTTGCCCTCGATGAGCACGCGGCCGGCGCTCGGCTCGATCAGGCGGTTGATCATGCGCAGCAAGGTCGACTTGCCGGAACCGGAAGTGCCAACGATCACGGTGATCGAGTTGCCCGGGATCTGCATGGACACGTCGTCCACGGCGCGGGTTTCCGCATATTGCTTGGCGAGATTCTCGATCGTAATCATCGTTTGCCCCGGTCCAGAACCTCGACGAGCGCATCCAGCAGCACCGCCGCCGAGAAGGCCATCACCACGACCGGAATCGCCCCGAGCAGCACGAGGTCGATGGCGGTCTGTCCGATTCCCTGAAAGACGAAGGTGCCAAGGCCGCCGCCACCGATGAGTGCCGCGATGGTCACCATACCGATGTTCTGCACCAGCACCACCCGGATGCCGGTGAGGATGACCGGCAGCGCCAGCGGCAGCTCAATGCGCCACAGCACCTGGGCGTTGGTCATGCCCATGCCGCGGGCGGCATCAACCGCGGCGTGCGACACGCGCTTCAGTCCCAGTACGGTGTTCGCGACGATGGGCAGGAGCGAGTACAGAAACAGTGCCACGGCCGCCGGTGCGGCGCCGATGCCGCGGATGCCGAGCCGCTGGGCGAGCGGCACCGCGGCCGCCAGCGCACCGAGGGGCGCCATCATGATGCCGAACAGCGCAATGGCCGGAATCGTCTGGATGACATTGAGCGTGCCGAGGATGCCCTCGCGCAGCCGCGGCACCCGGTGGCACAGGATCCCGAGCGGCAGGCCGGCGATCACCGCCGCAGCGAGCGAGCCGAGCGCGAGCAGGCTGTGCTGACGCAGTTCCGCGGCGAAGCGCTCGGCATTGACGGCGTACTCGCGCATCACCGAGAGGTGGTCAAAGAACCCGGAAGCCAGGGCGAGGACGCTCGCGAGCAAGACGGCGAGCAGCATGAGCACGCGCCGCGCCGGCGCGGGCCGCAAACGCGTGATCGCATCGGTGCACAGAAGTCCCAGGCACACCAGCAGCACCCAGAAACCGCCGCCCGCCGCGACCCGGATCACCCGGTTGCCCGGGGGCGTAAGTGCGCTCGCGGCGGCCGCCACCGTGACTGACACCGTCACGATGCCCACGAGCGCGACGCCCAGGCGTGTGCGCGCATTGCCGACCAGCACGGCCACGAGCCCCGTGAGCAGCAGCACCGCAGCACAGCCGCTGGCGCCGAGCGCCGGCAGCGCCTCCCACAGTCCCCGCGGTTCACCGGGCACGATGCGATTGGCCTTGACGACCACGAACGGCAGCCACAGCAGTGCGGCAGCGCCCACGAGTGTCAGCAGCGTCCCCAGGCGGTCGAGGCGGGACGCCCAGGCGCTGCCGGCAGCCGGCGGGACTTGCGGTTGAACGCTTTCCAGCACGCGCGGGGCCTACTGCAGAAATCCCTTGGCCCTGAGGTACTGCGCTGCGACCTCCTGGTCGGACTCGCCGTTGATCTGCACGCGCTCGTTAAGCTTTTGCAGCGACGCCGTCGTAAAGCTCTCCATGAGCGGCTTTACGATGGCGGCGATCTGCGGATTCGCCTTGAGCGTCGCCTCGCGGATCAGGGGCACCGGGGCATAGACCGGCTGCGCGTGGCGGTCGTCCTCGAGCACGACCAGGTCCGCCGCTACGATGCCACCGTCGGTTCCATACACCATCGCGGTATTGACGCCGTTGGTGCGCGCTGCGGCGGCGCCGATCGTGGCCGAGGTCTCGCCGCCCGCCAGCACGATCTTCTGGTCCGCTCGCAGCCTGAAGCCGTAGGTTGCCTCCAGGGAGCGCAGCGTGCCCGCGTTGGCGAATTCCGCCGAGCAGGCCAGCACCACCGGGCCGCCCGCGGCAACCCACCGCCCGAAATCACTCATGGTCTTCAGGTGATGCGTCTGCGCGAGGTCCCGGCGGATCGCGAGCGCCCAGGCATTACTGGCTGGCGCCGGCGTGAGCCAGACAATGCGGTTCGCGGCGTAGTCGAGCCGTGCGCCCAGCTCATAGCCGTGCTGCAGGTCCTTCCAGGCCGGGTCGGCCGTGTCATTAAAGAAGAAGCCCGCATTACCGGTGTACTCGACGTACAGGTCGATTTCCCCGGTGAGCAGCGCCTTGCGCACCACCGGGGTGGCGCCGATGCGGGTGCGATCCAGCGTCGGCACGCCGTGGGCATTGAGCAGGAGGCGGATCATCTGCCCGAGCATCGCCGATTCGCTGGACAGCTTCGAGGAGACCACGACGGCGGCGGGCGCGGCGGGCGCGGCGGGCGCCACCGCCAGCACGATCAGGGCGCACAGCGCCTGCAGGGTCCTGGACAACGATGCCCTCCTTTCCGAAGCGCAGCCGATTCAAGTACGAGGTCGGGCGCGTTCAAGCACGGACGCCGCATGCACGGCCGCCGCCGGTCCGCAAGTCCACGTTGTCGGTTGTTGCCCGCGGCGTCAAGCGCACCCGGAGCAGCCGGCTCCGCGGACGTGTGCTGCCGCGTCATGCGCTTTATGATGCGCGGCACATGGATCCTCCGTCGACGTTGCCGCCTGTGACGGCTGAGCCCCGGCCCCCGAGCGGCCGCTATTCTGCCCTGCGACTCCTCGCCGAAGGCCTGCGCGGCCAGCGCGGCTGGCGGCGTGCCTGGGCCAAGGCGGCCCCGAAGGACGCTTACCGGGTGGTGATCGTCGGCGGCGGCGGTCACGGACTGGCCACGGCGTACTACCTGGCGCGCGAGCACGGCATCACGGACGTCGCGGTCCTCGAGAAGGGACCGATTGGCCTGGGAAATGTGGGGCGCAACACCACCATCATCCGCTCCAACTATTTTCAACCCGCCAACATCCGCTTCTACGAGTTCTCGCTGCAGCTGTGGGAGCATCTGGAGCACAACCTCAATTTCAACGCCATGGTGAGTCAGCGCGGCACGCTCAACCTCTTTCATACCGAGGCGCAGCGCGATCTGTTCACGCGCCGCGCCAACCAGATGCGCCTGCTCGGCGTGGACGCGGAGGCCGTCACGCCCGCCGAGGTGCAGGAACTCGTGCCGTTGGTGGATCTGCATAACGGGCGCTACCCGGTGCTCGGTGGCTTCCTGCAGCGCCGCGGCGGGACGGTGCGTCATGATGCGGTCGCCTGGGGCTACGCGCGCGCGGCCTCGGCGCTCGGTGTCGACATCATCGAGCACTGCGAGGTGACCGGCATCACGCGCAGCGGCCGCCAGGTCACCGGCGTCGAGACCTCGCGCGGCGCCATCCGCGCCGATACGGTTTGTCTGGCCGTCGCCGGCCACTCCTCGCAGCTCGCGCGCATGGCCGACCTCACGCTGCCGATTGAAAGTCACGTACTACAGGCCTTCGTCAGCGAAGCCATCAAGCCGGTGCTCGACGTCGTGCTCACCTATGGCGCCGGGCATTTTTATGTCAGCCAGTCCGACAAGGGCGGCCTGGTGTTCGGCGGCGGCATCGACGGCTACAACACCTATGGGCAGCGCGGCACCCTGCCGATGGCCGAAGAGGTCGCCGCAGCCGCCGTGACGCTGCTGCCGGGGCTGGCGCGCGTGAAAATCCTGCGCCAGTGGGGCGGCATCATGGACATGAGCATGGATGGCTCGCCGATCATCTCGCACACCCCGCTCGCGGGACTGATCCTCAACGGCGGCTGGTGCTACGGTGGCTTCAAGGCCATCCCCGCCGGGGGCTTCACCACCGCGCACCTGATCGCCACCGGCACGCCGCACCCGGTGGCTGCGCACCTGGATCTGGCCCGCTTCGCCGAGGGCCGTACCATCGATGAGCGCGGTGCCGGCCCCTTCCCCTTCGCGCACTGAGCGCACACCCGGATGCTGCGAATCCATTGCCCCTGGTGTGGTGAGCGCGATGAAACGGAATTCCGCTATCGCGGGGATGCGACGCCGGCGCGGCCGGACGGCAACGCCGCGCTCGAGGAGTTCGTGCGCTACGTCTACGCGCGCGACAACCCGCTCGGCTGGCACCTGGAATGGTGGCTGCACGTCGGTGGCTGTCGCAAGCTCCTCAAGGTCGTGCGCCATACACTGACGCACGAGATCCGCAGCGTCAGCGGCGCCCAAGAGCATCCCCCGCTGCCCGGCGCGGAGGAGGACGCATGAGCGGGCCTTCGCGCATCACGAGCGGCCGGCTCACCGACCCGGGCCGCACGGTAAATTTCACTTTCGACGGGCGGGCGCTGCGGGGACTTGGCGGCGACACCCTCGTCTCCGCGCTGCTCGCCAACGGAGTGCGCCTGCTCGGCCGCAGCTTCAAGTACCACCGCCCGCGCGGCGCGGTCACCTGCGGCCCGGAGGAACCCTGCGCATTGGTCGACGTGCTCGGGGCGGCAGGCCGTGAGCCGAACGTGCTGGCCACGACGCTGCCGCTCTACGAGGGCCTGAGCGCGCAGAGCCAAAACCGCTGGCCCTCGCTGCGCTTTGACCTGCTCGCGCTGAATGACTCGCTCAGCCGCTTCCTGCCGGCGGGGTTCTACTACAAGACCTTCATGGCCCCGGGCTGGGCCTGGGAGAAGGTCTATGAGCCGCTGATCCGCCGGGCCGCGGGCCTGGGTCGAGTCAGTGCGATCGTGGGTGCGCATGCTACACCGGCGGAAACCGTGCACCTGCACACCGAGGTGCTGGTGATCGGCAGCGGCGCGGCCGGGCTAAGCGCCGCGCGCGCGCTCGCGGCGGCCGGCATGCGCGTGCTCCTGATCGAGCAGGACGTGGTGCTGGGGGGCGGCACGTTGCTTGATGAGCGCTGGCGTGTCTGGCGTGAGGGCGCCTGCGCGGGCCTGGCAGCGCTGCCGCAGCTGCGCTGCCTCACGTGCACCGCAGTACTCGGCGCCTACGGGCACGGCGTGTTCGGCGCTCTGGAGACCCTCACGCCGGAGGAGTCGCTGCGACACGGGGGTCTGCGTGAGCGGCTGCACGTGATCCGCACGCAGCGCGTGCTCATCGCCACCGGGGCGACCGAGCGACTCGTGGCCTTCAGCGGCAACGACGTCCCCGGCGTCATGCTCGCCGGTGCGGCACTCGGGTACCTGCGCCGCTACGGCGTTGCGGTGGCCGAAAAGCCGGCGCTGTTCGTGAACGGTGACGAAGCCTACGAGGCCCTCTTCGCGCTGCACGCCGCTGGCATCCGCGGCGCTGCCGCGATCGATGTGCGCGAGGACTCCCCGGCCGCTGAACGCGCCCGCGCGCTGGGCATCGAAGTCTTCGGCGGCTCGGTCGTCGAGGCGGTCGAGGGTCGCGATGCCGTTCGCGGCGTGCGCGTGGTCCGGCACGACGGTCGCGACCGTCGGATGCTGCCCTGCGATGGGCTGCTGATCTCGGGAGGCTACTCGCCGGCCACGGCGCTCGCGATCCAGGCGGGTGCCCAGGGCACGTGGCGCGAGGACATTGCCGCCTTTGCCGCCGAGCTGCCCGCGAGCGCCGGTGCCACCGCGGGCGCGGCACGCGGGGTGTTCGGTCTTGCGGCCGCAGCCGCCGACGGCGTGCAGGCAGCGGCTCTCATTGCAGCGCAACTCGGGTGCGCGTTCGCGGCGGAATGCCCGCCCACGCCGCCGGATCCGCAGCGCGCGCCGCTGCTGGCGCTGTGGGAGGTCCGCGGCCCGGGCAAGGCCTTCGTGGACCTGCAGAACGATGTGACTGCGGAGGACGTGCGCCTGGCACACCGCGAAGGCTACGAGCACGTCGAGCACATGAAGCGCTACACGACCCACGGCATGGCCACCGATCAGGGGCGCATCGGCGGGCTGACGGGCAGCGCTATCCTCGCGCAGGCGCGCGGCGTGTCCGCCGCACAGGTCGGCCTGCCCAAGCCGCGGCCCTACGCCCAGGGCGTGCCGTTCGCGGCGCTGGCGGGTGCCGAGGTGCGCCAGCACTTCAAGCCCAAGCGGCGCCTGCCGCTGCACGAGTGGCACGAGGCGGCGGGTGCGACTTTCGTCTCGACGGGGTTGTGGCTGCGCCCGCTCGTCTATGCGCACCAGGGCGGCTGGGAGGCGGTGCTCGAGGAGGCGCGCGCGGTGCGCTCCCAGGCAGGCATGACCGACGTCTCGACGCTCGGCAAGATCGACGTGCAGGGACCGGATGCTGCCGCATTCCTCGACTTCATCTACGCGAACACCTTCTCGACCCTGCCGGTCGGGCGCGCGCGCTACGGGATCATGTTGCGCGAGGACGGCATGTTGTTCGACGACGGCACGACCTCGCGCCTGGCACCCGAGCACTACCTCATCACCACCACCACCGCCAATGCAGGCGCGGTGCTGGAGCACCTGGAGTTCCAGCTGCAGGCCAACTGCCCGCAACTGCGCGTCAATCTCAGCGACGTGACGGACCAGTGGGCCCAGTTCGCCATTGCCGGACCGCGTGCACGCGATGTACTCGCCGCCGCGCTGCCGCAGACGGATCTGTCCAACGACAGTTTCCCGTTCATGGCGGCCGGCACGATCGCCGTCGCGGGGGTGCCGGGACGATTGTTCCGCATCTCCTTCTCGGGTGAACTGGCCTACGAGCTTGCCGTGCCCGCACGACACGCGCTGGCGGCCTGGAATTGCCTGCTCGAGGCGGGAGAGCCCCACGGCCTGCGCCCGTACGGACTGGATGCCCTGAACACGCTGCGAATCGAGAAAGGTCACGTGACTACGGCGGAACTTAACGGCAACACCAGCGCCGCCGACCTGGGATTTGAGCGACTCTTAAAAAAACACGGGGACTTCATCGGTCGCGCCCTGACGGCGCGGCCGGCACTGAAGGCGGCAGACCGCCTGCAGCTGGTGGGCGTGCGACCCGTGGATCGCTCGCGGCGCCTGCGCAACGGCACCCAGCTGGTGGGCCCCGTCCAGCCGGGAGTCAGTCTCGGCTATGTCACCTCCTGCACCCCTTCGGTTGAGCTCGAAGGCTGGGTGGGGCTGGCGCTGGTCGCCGCCGGCCGCTCCCGCCTCGGCACGCGCCTGATGGGCGCCGCGCCCGTGCACGCCGAACGCACCGAGCTCGAATTGGTCAGTCCGCATATGGTCGATCCGGAAAACCTGCGTGTCCGCGCCTGACACGGCGCCTGCCGGCGCGCCGCTGCGCGGCCTCACCCTCGCCGTCTGGCCGGCGGATATCGTGGAACTGAGTACCTACGTCGTGGGGAGCGCAGATGCCCGCCGCCGCGTTTCGGGCCTCGACCTGCCGGCCGTCGGACGCTGCGTGGCAAGCCCGCAGCAGCTGGCACTCAGCACACGCCCTGGCCGCTGGCTGCTTTTGTCCCCGCGGGCAGCTGCGGGCGCCGCCGCCGAGCGCTGGATGCGGGCGTGCGCGGGCCAGGGCGCGGTGGTGGAGCTGTCCTCGGCCCTCACGACCTTCCTCCTCGGGGGACCGCGGATGCGCGAAGTGCTCAGCCGCGGCTGCCGCCTGGATCTGGCGCCGGAAGTTTTTCAGATGGGCTACGCGGCCGCCACTATCATGGCGCAGGTGTCGGTGTTCCTGGCCGTGGTGCCCGCCGGCATGCTGCTGCTGACGCCCGCGAGCACCGCACAACATCTCGGCGAATGGCTTGCGGCCACCGCCGCGCCCTTCGGCCTGGCACTGCGGCCGAAAGTGTCCCTGACTGAGCTCTGTGGAGAAGGATCGCCATCGCCATGAAGTCCTCCGCGCGTGCCGTGGTCATCGGGGGTGGCGTGGTGGGCGCCAGCGTGCTGTACCACCTCGCCAAGATCGGCTGGACCGATGTCGTGCTGCTGGAGAAGAGCGAGCTCACCTCCGGTTCGACCTGGCACGCGGCCGGCGGCATGCATACCTTCAATGGCGAGGCGAACATCTCCCGGTTGCAGAAGTACACGATCGACCTGTACCGGGAAATCGAGGCGCTGTCCGGCCAGTCCTGTGGACTGCATCCCAACGGTGGACTGATGCTCGCGGCCACCCAGGGCGAACTCGACAGTCTGAAGCTCATCTGTTCGCGCGCCCGCTACCTCGGCATGGAAACCGAGATGATCAGCCTCGAGCAGGCGCTCGAGTACAACCCGCTGATCGACGCGTCACACTTCATCGGTGCTCTGTGGCGCGCCGATGGCGGTCACTGCGACCCCTCCGGCACCACGCAGGCGTACGTAAAGGCGGCGCGCAAACTCGGCGCGCAGCTGGAGCGCTTCACCCGCGTCGTGGAGCTCAGGCAGCGCCGCGATGGCAGCTGGGACGTGCACACCGATAAGGGCAGCGTGCACGCCGAACATGTCATCAATTGCGCGGGGCTGTGGGCCCGCGAGGTGGGGCACCTGGCCGGGATTGAACTGCCGGTGCTGGCCATGGAGCACCACTACCTGATCACCGAGGATATCCCGGAGCTCGCCGGCCGCGAGCGGGAACTGGTGAACACCACCGACTACGCCGGTGAGATCTACATGCGCCAGGAGCGGCGCGGCTGTCTGATCGGCACCTACGAGCCGCACGGCATCGTCTGGTCGCCGCTGAAGACGCCGGATGATTTCTCCATGCAGCTGCTGCCCGAGGATTTCGAGCGCCTGGCGCCTTACTTCGAGGTGGGGTTCCAGCACTTCCCCGCGCTCGGCCGCGTCGGCATCCGCAAGGCCGTCAATGGTCCATTCACCTTCGCCCCCGACGGCAATCCGCTCGTCGGCCCGGTGCGTGGCCTGCGCAACTACTGGGTGGCCTGCGCCGTGATGGCCGGCTTCAGTCAGGGCGGCGGCATCGGGCTGGTACTCTCGCGCTGGCTGGCCGAGAACGACCCGGGGCAGGACATCATCTCCATGGACGTCGCGCGCTTCGGAGCGTTCGCGACGCCCAAGTACACCTCCATCAAGGTGCCGGAGAACTACGGCCGCCGCTTCCGGCTCGCCTATCCCAACGAAGAGCTTCCGGCCGCACGCCCGGTGCGCCGCTCCCCCATCTACCAGCGCCTGCGCGCGGCCGGCGCCGTGATGGGCGCCAACTTCGGCCTCGAGCACGCGCTGTGGTTCGCCCCTGAGGGAATGGCGCCCACCGAAACCCCCACCTATCGCCGCTCCGAGGCCTTTCCCGTCGTGCGCGCCGAGTGCCAGGCCGTGCGCCGGACCGTCGGCATCTATGAGACCACCAACTACGGCAAGTACGAGGTGAGCGGGCGCGGCGCGCGTGCCTGGCTGGACCGGGTATTCGCCTGCAGGATTCCGCGGCCGGGACGCCTGGGCCTGGCACCCATGCTCAGTGTGGCCGGCCGGATCATCGGCGACCTCTCGATCGCCTGCCTCGCCGAGGACCGCTACCTGATCGTCGGCTCGGGGTTCGCAGAGGAGTTTCACCTGCGCTGGTTTGCGGCCTCAGACCCGCCTGCGGATGTGCAGGTACGCTCGGCCGCCTCGACGCTCGGCGGTTTCTCGATCGCCGGCCCACGCGCCCGTGAGCTGCTGCAGCCGCTGGTGCGCCTGGACCTGTCGGCGCCGGCATTCAAGCTCTTCAGCGTCGCCTCCACCGCCGTGGGCTTCGCTCCGGCCATCCTGACGCGCGCCGGCTTCACCGGAGAACTCGGCTACGAACTGTGGACGACGCCGGACTACTTCGAAACGCTCTACGACGAGCTCTGGGAAGCCGGCCGCGGGCTGGGACTGGTGCACTTCGGCGGACGCGCACTGTCCTCGCTGCGCCTGGAGAAGGCCTACGGCTCCTTCAACAAGGATTTCCGCCCCGACTACACGCCCGGTGAAACCGGTCTCGACCGCTTCGTCGACTTCGGCAAGGCGGCCTTCTCGGGGCGCGAAGCCGCTCTCACCGAGCGCACGCACGGTCCGAAGCGCCGTTTTGTGGTCATGGAGGTCGCAGACGCGGATGCCGAGGTCGTCGGCTACGAGTCCATCATGAAAGACGGGGCCGCCGTCGGCTATGTCACTT
This sequence comes from uncultured Pseudomonadota bacterium, assembly GCA_963806375.1. GTDB lineage: Bacteria > Pseudomonadota > Gammaproteobacteria > Steroidobacterales > Steroidobacteraceae > 13-2-20CM-66-19. The sequence continues at coordinate 308,137 of CAWDXW010000001.1, read as the reverse complement.
CCGGAGCCTTCGGGCACTGCATCGACAAGAGCCTCGCCGCCGGTTACGTCCCCAGTACGCTCGCGCGCGAGGGCGAGCGCTTCACCATCGACATCCTCGGCGAACTGCGCACCGCCACGGTGCGTCTGGAGGCACTCTACGACCCGCGAGGCCTGCGGCTGCGCGGGTAAAACTCTCCGGTCCCGCGCCGGCGGGACCTCAGGACTGCTTCAGCAGCGCCGTAACCGCCGCGAATGAGCGGGCCTGGGCGACGTCGGCAGCGCTGGCCCGATTCTTGTTGCGCAGTCGGGTGCTCGCTCCGGCGCCCAGCAGCCGCTGCACCAGCGCCAGGTTGCCGTTGCGGCTGGCGATGATCAGCGCGGTATCGCCGAAGTCGTTCTGCGCGTCCACGTCCACCTTGTGCACCAGCAGCCGCTCGACGATCTCGGTGGCGTCGGCGCTGCTGGCGAGCAGCAGCACGGTGTCACCGCGTGCCGTGCGGACATCAAGCTTGACGCCGTGGCCCAACAGCAGCTCAACACTCGGCGTGGCGCGTGCGCCGCACGCCGCCGCAAAGGCGGTCACGCCAAAGTTATCGGGGTGGTCGGCGCTCGCGCCATGCTGCAGCAGTGCGCGCACCGCTTCCGTACGTCCGTTACGCGCGGCGTACCAGAGCGCCGTGCGCCCGGCCTTATCCACTCCCTCAGGTGCCGCTCCTGCGGTGAGCAGTTCCTCGAGCAGCTGCGGCTCGCCGGACTGCGCGACCACGATCAGGGCACTGCTGCCCTGCGGGTCGCGGGCCTCGACGTGCGCGTGCGCCGCGAGCAGCCGGCGCACAATCGCCGCGTGCCCGTTCTGGGCTGCCGCAACGATTGGCGACTGCGAATCCTCGGGCCGCCCGTCGGCGGATGCGCCGTGCGACAGCATCGCCGCCACCATGTCTTCGCGGCCGCTGAGCACCGCCTCGAGCAGCGCCGAGTGCCCGCGGCGGTCCGGCTGCACGGGCTGGGCCCCCGCGGCGAGCAACTGCTCCACTCCGGAGAGATTTCCGCTATAGGTTGCCGCGGTCAGGACGGGCGTGCCGTCCCCGGTGGTCGCACTCGGGTCCGCGCCGCCGGCAAGGAGCGTCTGCAGCAGCGGGCGATTGTCCCGGGTCGCCACCACCGCGACGTCAGGCCATCCGACGTACCAGTCGCGCGCCGCCCGCTGCACCGATGTCGGCGCGCCCGCGGCCATAATCGCGCTACGGTGCAGGGCGGTTGCACCCTTCTCGCGCAACCGCGCCGTGACCTCCGTCGCATGGTTCACTTCGGCAAAGTCCAGTGCCGACCAGTCCTGCACGTTGCGGGGAGCAACGTTCGCACCCGCGCTCAAGAGCCGCTCGAGCGCCGCCAGCTTCCCGTTTGCGGCGGCCTGCATCAGCGCAGTGTTGCCGTTGTGGTCGGCGAGGTTGACGTCCGCACGAGCGCCAATGAGCGCGTCCATGCTTTCCACATTCCCGCCACCCGCGGCAAGCATCAACGGCGTGGTGCCCTCACGGTCGACCGCATTTGCCGGCGCGCCCTGCCGCAGCAGCAGCACGACCGCGGCAGCAGCGCCGGCCTCCGCAGCCCGATGCAGCGCGCCGCGACCGAATTCGTCCGTGGCGGCCAGCAGTGCCGGATCGGCAAGGCTCGCGAGCATGGAAACGTCGCCGCTTGCCGAAGCCAGCCAGAATGCCTCGCGCTTGACCGTCGGGTCAGTGAGCTGCGCCGCTGGCACGAGGCTCGAGGGCAGGCCGACCACACCGCCCGACGGTGGTAGCGGCGTCGGCGGCGTCGTGAACCCCAGTTCGTGGGCGCGCTTCAGCCAGTGCTGCGCGCCCGCCGGATCTGGCGGGTCGGCCTCAGCGAGCAGCGCCGCCAGACTGAACGCGGCGCGCGCATGCCCCTGAGCGGCCGCCTTCTCGAACCAAGTGCGGGCGGCCTGCGGATCACGCGGGCCGCTCACGCCATTCAGGCAAAACACACCCAGCAGGTACTGCGCCTCGACGTTGCCGCCGGTTGCCAGCTGCTGCAGCGTCGCGGCCGCCGCGGTGAAATTCTTCAGGCGGATCGCGGTCTTGACCGGCTCCAATGGATCGACCGCGCTGGTGGCAGCGTGCGCGGCGCCGCTCGCGCACAGCACAACCACCGCGCACCAGCGGGCCTTAGGCCGCGCCATACTTGGTCTCGACGCTGATGCCAATGCGGCGCAGAAAGTCCGAGGGCAGGACGCCGCCGGCGCTGACGATCACGGCGTCGTTGCGCACTTGGATCAGCTCGCCCTTGCTGTCAAGCGCCACCGCCTCGCGCTCGATCTGCTTGACGTTTGAACTCATCATGACGCGCAGCTGGCCCGCGTCAGCGACGCGTCGCACGCGGTCGCGGTTGCCGGCCTTGGCACGATCGAAATCAGCACCGCGATATGACAGCACGACCGTGCCGCCGGATTCCGCGATGCTGGCGGCCGCCTCCAGCGCGCTGTCGCCGCCGCCGACGACCAGCACCTCCTGGCCGGCGTACTGCTCCGGATCGATCAGGCGATAGACGACTTTCGGAAGGTCCTCGCCCGGCACGCCGAGCTTGCGGGGGGTGCCGCGCCGGCCAATCGCCAACAGCACGCTGCGCGTGGCGTAGCTGCCGCGATTGGTCTTGACGCGGAAGCCGTCCGCTTCGGGCACGATGTCCTCCACGCGCTCGCGATAGTTGATCTTCACGCCGGTCTTGCGCTCGGCGGCCTGCCAGAACTCGAGCAGTGCTTCCTTGCTCGTCTGACGGAAGTTCACCTTGCCCAGCAGCGGCAGGGTCGCCGGCGCGGTCATCACCAGCTTGCCGCGCGGGTACTGAAACACGGCGCCGCCGAGCGATTCCTGCTCGAGCGTCACGCAGCGCAGGTTCTTCGATTTTGCGGTGAGCGCCCCGGCGAACCCCGCAGGTCCGGCACCGACGATCACCAGATCGAGCCGCTCCCCCCGGGCGGCGCCGCGCTGTGCGATGGCTTCGACCGCCTGGCGGCCCTGTTCGAGTGCGTTGCGGATTAGTCCCATGCCCCCGAGTTCACCCGCAATGAACATGCCGGGCACGGTTGATTCGAAGTGCGGCGTAATCAGCGGTATATCGACGCCGCGCCGCTCGCTGCCGAAGACCAGCGTGATCGCGTCAACCGGGCACACCAGGCGACAGGCGCCGTGCCCGATGCAATCCCCGGGACTCACCAGGTGAGCGCGACCCTCGAGGATGCCGAGCACGTTGTGGTGCTCCTGCTCCGGGCAGGCTTTCACGCAGGACCCACAACCGATGCAGCGCGCCGGATCGATGACCGGATGCAGCGAAGCCGGCTCGGCGGCGCCCGTCTGCTCGAGTACCGCGCGGCTCTGCTGCTCCAGGCGCCGCCGCCGCCGGAATTGCCAGATAAGCAACGCCGCGCCCGGGAGCCCGTACACGAGGTAGGTCAGCGCATCCATCGACCCGATAGCCCTTCCCGATAACACTGTCGCCAGTGACTGCGGTGCCATTGAACACGCGAATTCAGACACCGCTCTGTGAGTTGTGTCACAGCCGCAAAGCGGGCGACTGCGCCGCTGCCGACCGGCGTGTGGCGCCTCACAGTAGCAGCTGTTTGCCGCGCTCGTAACCCCATAATTCTGTTGCATTCGCGTCGGGATTTAGCGACAAAAAAATGTGGGAATTGTCGGGAGGATGAGACACGGTTACGTGTTGGTTTCGGCCCTGTATGTTGGACTTCGAGAACGCGCGTCCTAACACGCGCCGTGTTGTATTGGGGAGAGCCGTGACAGGTCTTTGGGAATTTCTAGCCGGTGCAGCCGTCGGCGGGATCGCAGCACTCGCTGCGAGCTGGACGTGGCGACATATGGGTACCGGGAGCGCCACGCGCCGCCGGCTGCTGCTGGGCGCGGCGTTCGCCGTGGTGTTCGCCGCCGCGGCACTGTTGCTGTATGCGACCGTCGGCCCGCGCGCACTCCCGGCACATGCAGCCGCCGACGCTGCGGGGGTCAATGGCGCCCCGGGCGCCGTCGCAAAATCGATGGATGCGGCCGTCGCCGCCCTCGAGGCACGACTCGCCCGCGGTGGCGGCTCGGATGCCGACTGGACGCTGCTCGCGCAGGCGTACGAGTTTCAAGGACGCAGTGCGGAGGCACAGCGGGCGCGAGCGCACCAGCTTGCACCGAGCGCTGCGCCCGCGCAGATGAGCTCTGCCGCACTACTGGCGGCCGCGGATGAAGTCGAGCATCGCGCACCCGCGGGAGCGGACATGGCAGCCGTCACGCCGCCCACCGACCTGCAGGCCCGCGTGCAACAGAATCCACGCGACGCCGCCGCATGGGCGGCGCTCGCGGAAGCACGGCGTGCGGCGCGCGATAACGCCGGCGCCCGTGACGCGCTCCAGCAGCTGATCGCCCTGCACGCCATGACCGCCCAGACATGGGCTGACTATGCCGACGTGCTCGCATCCCTCAACCGCGGCTCCCTCGCCGGCGCAGCCGGTGACGCCATTGATCAGGCACTGGCGCTGGATCCCGCTAATTCCAAGGCGCTGTGGCTGAAGGCGAGTCAGGCGCATGAGCAGCAGCGCTTCGCCGCAGCCCTCGGATGGTGGAAGAAGCTGCGCGCCGCACTGCCGCCGGATTCCCCGGACCTGCGCATCATCGACGGCAACATCGCCGAAGACACCCAGCTCGCCGGCGCGCCCCCGACGAGCGCGCCTGCGTCGCCATTAACGCCGAGCAGCGCGGGCCTCAGTGGCACCGTATCGATCGACAGCGCGCTCGCTGCGCGCGTTGCGCCCGGCGCAACCCTGTTCATCTATGCCAAGGCGGCCGATGCACCCGGTCCCCCGCTTGCCGTGCTGCGCACCGCGGTGAGTGGCTGGCCGGTTCGCTTCACGCTCGATGATTCCATGGCCATGATCCCGTCTCGGCGCCTCTCGCAGTTCGACCGGGTCATCGTCGAGGCGCGCGTCTCGCGCAGCGGGCAGGCCACGCCGCGCAGCGGCGATCTGTTCACCATCAGCGCTGTCCTGAGCCCGCGCGCGGGCAAGCCGCTGGCCCTCGTCATCAACCGGGAAGTCGGCTGAAGAGGCTCGCGGTGAGCGCCCAGCCCCATCCGAGCGAGCCGCTCGAAGTCCTGCAGGTGCGGCGCATCGACCCGGCCGAGCTGGGCGCAAAGCTTGGGCGGCCGGCCCCGCCCGCGCCGGCCGGCAATCCGGCGCCGGCGGTGCCCGATCAACAGGGGCCGCAACGGACCGAGCCACAGACCGCCCCGGCGCCTCGCTTATCTGGCGCAACCCCGGCCGCCAAGGCCGCAGCCGGGCGCACGCCACAGGCGCCGGCGGAGGCTGCGAAAAAGCCCCGGCTGACTGCGGACAAGGTGCTGTTCGTAGTTGTGTGTGCGCTGCTGTATTTCGGCTGGCGCTTTCCGACCGAGCGCTACATCAGCCCCAACCGTGGCGTCGGCTACGCGCTCGGGATCGTTGGCGGCAGCCTCATGCTGCTGCTGCTCGTGTATTCGCTGCGCAAACGCTGGTCATGGCTGGGTTTCCTCGGCTCCACCCCCAGCTGGTTCCGTTTTCACATGGTGCTCGGGGTCCTCGGTCCGCTGTGCATCCTCTACCACTCGAATTTCTCAACCGGCGCCACTAACAGCAACGTGGCATTGTTCTGCATGCTGACCGTGGCCGGCAGCGGCCTCATCGGGCGCTACATCTACGCCCACATCCACCATGGGTTATACGGACGCAAGCTCGAGCTCGGTGAGCTGCGCGAAAGTGCGGACAGCCTGCATGCCCAAGCGGGCATCAGCTTCCTGCCGGAACTGGCGGCGCGCCTGGAAGCGGCCGAGCAACAGGTGCTGCGCGCCGGCACGCGTGTCTCGCTGCTGGGCGTACTCAAGCCGCTGACGGTGGCGATAGTCAGCGTGCACCTGCGCTGGCGTCTGCAAGCCTACGTGCGCCGGGCGTTGCGCGCCAGCGCACGCACCTCGGCGGTGATTGCCTCCCAGCGCAAGCGGCTGCGGCTCACGGCGCGCAGTTACATCGAGCGTCGGCTTGCCGCGACGCGCCGCGTCGCCGCGTTCGAGAGTTATGAGCGGCTGTTCTCGCTGTGGCACACGCTGCACGTGCCATTGATCTTCATGATGATCATCGCAGCCGTGGTGCACGTCATCGCCGTGCACGTCTACTAACCACACCACCGCACACACCGACATGCCGGGGGCACGATGGCGCGCAACGTTCTTCGTGGGATTACTGCTAGGGCTGCTGGCAGCACGCCCGGCTGAGGCCGTCAATCCGGAAACTCTGCTCATGCCCGGCAAGCTCACCTCCGCACATGCGAAGTACGAGGAACAGTGTTCGCTGTGCCATGACCGCAGCGACCGCAACCGTCAGACGCAGCTGTGCCTGGACTGTCACAAGGACATCGCCGCCGATCTGCGCCAGGCGCGTGGTTTTCACGGTCATCTGCCGGGAATCAAGGATTCGCAGTGCCGTGCCTGTCATTCCGAGCATCTGGGCCGCGATGCGGACATCGTGAAACTCAGCCGCGAGCAATTCAACCACGCCCAGACCGAATACCCGCTCAAGGGCGTGCACGCCAACCTGGCGTGCGACAGCTGCCATGCGCCCCACAAGCGCTTCCGCGAGGCGCCCACCGACTGCTTCTCCTGCCACAAGCAGGAGGAACCCCACGAAGGCAGGCTCGGACACGAGTGCGGCACCTGCCACGACAGCGCCGCCTGGCATCACCTCTCTTACGATCACGGCAAGACCGGCTTCGCGCTGCACGACAAGCATGCCGAGATCCAGTGCGCGGCCTGTCACTTTGGCAACCGCTATCGCGACACGCCCAAGGAATGCGGTGCCTGCCATGCGCCGGATGACGTGCATCACGGCGAGCGCGGCACTAAGTGCGGAGATTGCCACACCACCCAGGGCTGGAAGACCTCCAAGTTTGATCACAAGAAGGAAACCGGTTTCGCACTCGAGGGGATTCACGAGCACATTGCCTGCAACGACTGCCACCGCTCGGGGAACCTCAAGGACAAGCTGCCGCAGGATTGCTTCGGCTGCCATCGCGCGCAGGACTCGCACGCCGGGCGCCTCGGCAAGGACTGTGGCCGCTGCCACGGGAACGAGAAGTGGAAACCCGCGGACTTCGATCATTCCCGCGACGCGCACTGGGCACTGCTCGGGCGTCACGAGAAAGTGCCCTGCCATAGCTGCCACACGGCGGAGGTCGCCACCCAGAAGCTTCCGACCGAGTGCCTGAGCTGTCATCGCCCGAACGACGTGCACCTGGGAAAGCTCGGACGCGACTGCGCCCAGTGCCACACCCCGGCCGGCTGGCGTGAGAGCGTGAGTTTCGATCACGACCTCACGCGCTACCCGCTCGTCGGTCTGCACGTGGCCGTGCCGTGTGAGCAGTGCCACCTGACGCGCCAGTACCGCGACGTCGGTCACGCCTGCATCGATTGCCACCAGCACGACGACGCGCACCACGGCAACCTCGGCAAGGACTGCGGCCGCTGCCATTCGCCCAACGGCTGGAAGGTGTGGCAGTTCGATCACGGCAAGGAGACCGGTTTCGCGCTCAGCCGGCGCCCACGCCAAGCTCGCCTGTGAGTCCTGCCACCGGCGCCCGGCAGATCAGGTGAAGCTGAAAACGGACTGCCTCTCGTGCCACGAGAAGGACGACGTGCACCTCGGGCAGTACGGGCGGCAGTGCGATCGCTGCCACTCCGCGCTCAGCTTCAAGGGCGCGCGGGTGCGATAGGAATCGGCACGATGGACCGACCAACCCGCCTCGCAGTGATCAGCGCCATCGTTGCGCCCGGCCGGGCGGCGGCGCGGACGCTGCTGCGCGCGCTGGCGCTCGCTGTTCCTGCTGGTGCCCTGCGGCTTTGCCGCGCAATCGCGCACCAGCTTCGACCACGACACGACCGGATTCGAGCTCACCGGGCAGCACCGCGACCTGCCCTGCGAATCCTGCCACGCGAACGCCATCTTCAAGGGGACGCCGCGGGCCTGCCAGGACTGCCACGGCGTCGGCACCGCGATTCGCGCGACGGCCAAGCCGGCGAACCACATCCTCTCGACCGATAATTGCGTCGCCTGCCACGCACCGATCGCCTGGGCCCCGGCGGTAAATTTCGACCACACGCAGGCGCGCGGCAGCTGCTCGACCTGCCATAACGGCGTGCAGGCGCAGGGTAAGCCGCCAACGCATATCGTCACCGATCTGGAGTGCGACGCCTGCCACACGACGCTCACGTGGGGCGGCGCCGTGTTCACCCACCAGGGCATCACCAGCGGCTGCGCCAGCTGCCATAACAACGTGCAAGCGAAGGGCATGCCCCCGACGCACATCCCCATCGGCACCGCGGCGCCTGTACCGTGCGAGGGCTGCCACTCGAACACCAACTTCATGACCTTTGCCGGCACGAAAATCAATCACCTGGCCGTAACCGCCCTCAGCTGTGCCGGTTGCCACGAGACGGCCGCCTATCTGGGGATGCACCCGAGCACCAATACCGCGGCGGGCGATTCACGGCCGAATGCAACGCTCGACAAGGCACACCCGGCCACCGGCGATTGCGGCGGCTGCCATGACACGACGACCTTCGCCAGCACCGCCCTGCGCCCGGCCAATCACATCCCGACGAACGCCCCGTGCTCGCAGTGCCATACGACACCCGGCAACTATGCCGCCTACTCGGTCACCGGTGTCCACCAGGGCGTCACCAGCTGTCTCAGCTGTCACGGGTCCGGCGTCGGTCCGTTTGCCAACGTCTCTCCGGTCGCCGCCCCGAGCACGCATATTCCGATCGGCAATCTCGATTGCAACGGCTCGGGCTGCCACAGCACGAGCAACGTAAATCCGGGCGGCTTCAGGCTCGGTTCGGCCAGCCTCAGTGCACCGACGCTGAACGTCGCCGGGCACGCCACCGTGGCGGCGGCCGTGAGCGCCTGCCAGAGCTGTCACGAAGCTGCACCCTATCTGGGGATGCTCGCGAGCACCGCAACGACTGCGGGCGACTCGCGACCGACGGCGCTCGATAAGAATCACCCGACTTCCGGGGACTGCAGCGGCTGCCACACCACTGCGCCGACCTTTACCAGCAACGTGACGAGCGCCGGCAAACCGGCCAATCACATCCCGACCAGCGCGCCGTGCACGCAGTGTCATACCAGCGGCAATTACGCCAGCTATTCGCTCACCGGCGTGCACCAGGGCGTCACGACCTGCCTGAGCTGTCATGGCGCCACGCTGTCGTTTGCCAACATCACGACCGTCGGTACGCCTGCCAATCACATCCCGATCGGCGCCCTCGACTGCAACGGCTCGGGCTGCCACACGACCAGCAACGTAAATCCCGGAGGCTTCCGCCTCGGTACGGCGAGTATCAACACCCCGACGCTGAGTGTTGCCGGACACAGCACCGTCGCCGCTGCCACGGCCGCGTGCCAGACGTGCCACGAGACCGCGTCCTATCTCGGGATGGTGGCGAGTTCGGCGACCGCTGCCGGAGACTCCCGTCCGACCGCGTTCGATAAGAACCACCCGACTTCCGGGGACTGCAGTGGCTGTCACACGAGCGCCCCGACATTCGCGACCGATGTCACGCAGGCCGGAAAGCCCGCCAACCACATCCCCACCACGGCGCCGTGCGCGCAGTGCCACACCACCGCGGGCAACTACAGCGCGTACTCGGTGTCCGGCACGCACCAGGGGGTTACCGCCTGCCTCACCTGCCATGCGCCCGCTGTGGCGAGCAGTTTCATCAATGTCACGATCATCACGCTCCCCGGCAACCACATGCCGATCGGCACCCTCGACTGCAACGGCTCCGGATGCCACACGACGACGAACGTGAACGCCGGCGGCTTCAAACTCGGCAACCCGAACATCTCCACCCCGACACTCAACGTCGCCGGCCACGCGACCGTGGGCGCTGCGGTACCCGCCTGCGCCACCTGCCACGAGGCGGCCCCCTACGCGGGCATGCTGGCCAGCACCGCGACGGCGGCGGCCGACTCGCGCCCCACGGCGTTCGACTCCAAGCACCCGGCCAGCGGGGACTGCGGCAACTGCCACGTTACGACGCCGACCTTCGCGACCAATCTCCTGCCGACCGCGCCCAAGCCGGCCAATCACATACCGACCACCGCGGTATGTGCGCAGTGCCACACCACGGCCGGCAACTTCGCGGTCTATTCGTCCACGGGCGTGCATCAGGGCGTCACGGGCTGCCTCTCCTGCCACGGGCCCACCGTCGGCCCGTTCGTCAACGTCACCATCGTCACGACGCCTGCGAACCACATGCCGATCGGCAGCCTCGACTGCAATGGCTCCGGGTGCCACACGACGACGAACGTAAATGCCGGCGGCTTCAAGCTCGGTAACCCCAGCATTTCCGTGCCGACGCTTAACGTGGCCGGACACACCACCGTCGCCGGCGCGGTGAGCGGCTGCCAGACCTGCCACGAAACCGCACCGTACGTTGGCATGCTGGCGAGCAGCGCCACGGCCGCGGGCGATTCGCGGCCGACGGCGCTGGATAAGGCACATCCGACCAGCGGCGACTGCAACGGCTGCCACACCACCGCACCGACATTCGCCAGTGACCAGACCGGCAACGTCAAGCCGGCGAACCACATCCCCACCAGCGCCGCCTGCACCCAGTGCCATACCACGGCCGGCAACTTCGCGCTGTATTCCGCGGCCGGCACCCATACCGGCGTCACCAGCTGCCTCAGCTGCCACGCACCGGCGGTCGCCACCACCTTTGCCAACATCACCATCGTGTCGACGCCGAGCAACCACATGCCGATCGGCAGCCTCGACTGCAGCGGCTCAGGGTGTCACACGACGACGAACGTCAACGCCGGCGGCTTCAAGCTCGGCGCCGCGAGCCTGACCGCGCCGACGCTCACGGTCGCAGGTCACACGACCGTGGCGGCGGCGGTCAGTGGCTGCCAGACCTGCCATGAGACGGCGCCGTATATCGGGATGCTCCCCAGCAGCGCGACCGCGGCAGGTGACTCGCGGCCGACGGCCTTCGACAAGGCGCACCCGAGCAGCGGGGACTGCAGCAGCTGCCACACCACGACGCCGACCTTCGCCACCAACCAGACCGCGGGGGCGAAGCCGGCGAACCACATCCCCACCACGGCCGCGTGCACGCAGTGCCATACGACGGCCGGCGACTACGCGGCGTACTCGGTGAGCGGCACGCACACCGGCGTGACGAGCTGCCTGGGCTGCCATGCACCGGCGGTCGCGACCACCTTTGCCAACATCACCATCGTGTCCACGCCCAGCACCCACATGCCGATCGGCAGCCTGGACTGCAGCGGCTCGGGCTGCCACACCACCAAGAACGTCAACCCCGGCGGCTTCAAGATCGGTGCCGCCAGCCTCACGACACCGACACTGACCGTCGCCGGCCACACGACAGTGGCGGCCGCGGTCAGCACCTGCCAGACCTGCCATGAGACGGCGCCGTATATCGGCATGCTCCCCAGCAGCGCGACCGCGGGGGGCGACTCGCGGCCGACGGCCTTCGACAAGGCCCACCCGACTAGCGGTGACTGCAGCGGCTGCCACACCACGACGCCCACCTTCAGCAGCAACGTCACCGGTGGCAGCAAGCCGACGAATCACATCCCAACCAGCGCGCCCTGCGCGCAATGTCATACCACGGCGGGCAACTACGCGGCCTACGTTATGGGTGCGACCGGGCATGCAGGCATCGCGAACAACTGCGCGCAATGCCACGCCTACGGACTGAGTTTCTACAACATGGCACCACCCACACTGGTGGCCCCGCCCTCGGGCGCCAGCGGCCACATCCCAGCCGTGCCCCCCAATGGCACCGTGACCATCGCCTGCGAGCTGTGTCACTCGCCCTCCAACTTCACCACCTTCTCCGGGACGGTGATGAAGCACGCGTATGTGACGGCGATGAAGTGCATGAGCTGCCACGAGTACGGCATGAAGTGGAAGACCAACACCGGTGTGCGCCTGTGGGTGCGCGATAGCCCCAGTCACCACGCCGGACAGGACTGCAACGGCTCCGGCTGCCACACCTCACGCGACAAGTTCGCCCTGCGCCCGGCCGCGGTCCGCCCGCTGGCGGCCAGCAGCGCCACCTCCGCGGCCGTCAATGCCGTGCCCGCGGCGCGCGGCACAGTGGCCGGCAACCCGCGCGCACCCACGACCTCAGTGCTGCCTGGGGCGCCGCCCTCCGCAGCTAGCCCGCTCGTGCACCCGGCCAGCGGTACCGCCGCCTGTGTGAGCTGCCATAACGGCGCGGGAGCGCTGCCGGCTACGCACATTGCCACGAGTAGGCGCTGTGAGCAGTGCCACTCCACCGTCGCGTGGCTGCCGGTGATGACGGTGGATCACACCCAGGTCTCCGGAGCCTGCACGGGCTGTCACAACGGCGTCATCGCCACCGGCAAGCCGCCCAAGCACCTCACCACGGCTGCCGCTTGCGACAGCTGCCATACCACCAATGCCTGGACACCGGCACGGGTGGATCACAAGGCGATCGCGCCCCATACCTGCACGGGCTGCCACAACGCGGTGCGCGCGACCGGACTGCCACGCGCGCACCTCGCGACCCCGCAGTCCTGCGATGCCTGCCACGGCACCCTCGGCTGGCGCCCGGCGCGCGTCGATCACACGCACCTGACCGGCGCCTGCGCGACCTGCCACGACAACGCGGCGGCCATCGGCCTGCCGCCCGAGCACCTGCGGCTGCGCAACGACTGCAGCAGCTGCCACACCTATCCGGATTGGGATGTAGTGCACTTCACGCATGCGAGCGTGGCCTTCCCGGGGAGCCACCGCGCCCAGCTGAGCTGCAGCGCCTGTCACACCGCTAACACCGAGGCGGTGCCCTATCCCTCGCCCGCCAACGCCGGGACGTGCGCGGGCTGCCATGCACGCAACTTCGTGGCCACAGCCCACCCGAAGAATGCCAAGGGGCTGAGCTATACGGTGACTGAGCTCGCCAACTGCAGCGGCGCCTGCCACGTCTATAGCGACGCCACCCAGGCGAGCCTCTCCAAGCGCCTACCCGGACCTTATCACCGAGTTTCGGATGCCGCGTTCAAGCATTGAGCGCTGGCTACTCCGCCTGATCGTCCTGCCGCTGGCGCTTCTGAGCGCCACGGAGGCATGGGCACAGTTCAGCCCGGGCACCCCCGCGCGGCTGCTGAGCGTCATCGAGGTGTCGGAGCGCGAGGATCGGGACCAGGCGGACGTCACGATCATCTTCAACTGCTCGATGCGCTTCGTCACCAGTGTGCCGGCGAGCGAGGGCAAGCAGGTCCATCTGCAGCTCGCGCCGCTGGCAGACTGCGGCGTAGGTCCATTTACGCAGATTGCTCCCGAGATCCCCCCCTTGTCCGGGGGCAACGCCATCATCGGGGCGGCGCGTGCCGAGTCGTTCGCACCCGGCCAGATCACCCTCACGATCGATTTCAAGACGTCCGAGCGCTTCGTCATTGCACAGGGAATCGATCCGCGCGGCCTGCGGCTGCGCCTGATCGACCGCGCGCACAATCGCGGCAAGATACTCGTTGTGCAGCCGACCGATAGCGTCAGCAATTTCGCGATCAACCTCGAGTCGCAGCCGAAGCCCTTTACCTCCGAGGACATCGAGCGCGCGCATCAGCGCCTCAAGGCCCCCGCCTTTGTCTCGGAAGCCACCGTCGAAGGCGAGAAATGGTATCGGCTGCGTGTGGGACCCATTGAGCGGCGAACGGAAGCGGACCGACTGCTGAACCTCGCCCTGCCTGACTACCCACGCGCGTGGCTCGCCATCGGCGACGATGCGGTCACCAGCGATGCTTCGGCCACACCGGCCGCGGCCGCAACGGTGCCCGTAGAGCACATCGGCTCCGACCCGCCCCTGCCGGCCGAGACGCTCAAGTCGATGCTGCAGGAGGCGCGCGCCGCAATGGACGCGCACGACTACCCCAAGGCGATCGCGATCCTGACCAAGCTGCAGCGCCAGCCGGAATACCCGGACCGCGCGCGCGCCCAGGAGATGTTGGGCCTGGCACGCGAGCGCTCCGGCCAGCTCGCACATGCCAAGGCGGAGTACGAGGAGTACCTGCGTCGCTATCCGCAGGGGGAAGGTGCCGAGCGCGTCGCCTTCCGCCTGCGGATCCTGCGCGACGCGGAGGCCCGGGCCCGCACGGGGCAGCAGACCGCCGCGGACACGCGTAACTGGGAGCTCAGCGGCGGCTTCGCCCAGACCGGCCGTTACGACGGTTCGCGGCAGAGCAACGGCGCGACCCCCAACAACACCCCCGTGCCGCCGGCACCCCAGATCAGCGACAGCGCCTTTTTCACCGACGTTGACCTGCTCGCGCGCCGACGCGGTGACAGCTATGACTGGGTCGGGCGACTGAGCGCCGGCTATGACAAGACGTTCAGTCAGGAAGCCAGCGGTGCGGGCGACCCGACGCGCGTAAGTCTCGCATCCCTGGAGGTACTGGATCGCCCGCTCGGATTGCTGACGCGGGTCGGACGCCAGACCTATAACCAGGACGGGGTCCTCGGCACCTTCGATGGTCTGTTCATGTCCTGGCAATTCCAGCCCTCCTGGGCCGTGACCGCGGCCGCCGGCTACCCGGTCGAACAGACCAACGTCAGCCCCCAGACGCAGGAGCACTTCGAGTCACTGGCGCTCAACTACACGCCCCCCGGGGCCCGCTGGGACGCGAGCGTATTCGCCGCCGACCAGCAGTTCCAGAACCTGCGCGACCGCCAGGCGGTCGGAGCCTCGGGACGTTACCTGACCTCCAACGCCTCGCTCGTATCGGTGCTCGACTACGACGTCTTCTATCACTCGCTGAACACCGCCAGCGTCCTCGGCACCGTGCAGCTGCCGGCGCGCTGGAACCTGAGTTTTGACGCCGAGCATCGCAACTCGCCGGTCCTCATGACCCGCAACGCACTCATTGGCCAGCCCTACAGTGATCTCACGCAGCTCGAGCAGGTGGCCACCACGGAGCAGATCTACCAGTGGGCCCGTGACCGCACACCGGTCACCTACGACTACACCCTCACCGCAACCAAGCCGCTCGGCCAGGTGTTCGTCGTGAGCACGCTGGTCAGCGCGACCGAAACCGGCGCTACGCCCGCCTCCGGGGGCGTGCCGGAAACGCCCTCGACCGGCACGCAGCTCACCTACCAGACCCAGCTGTACGCCTCCAACCTGTGGCGCAGCGGTGACTTTCAGATCGTGACGCTCACCCACAGCAACACCGAAATTGGCAAAGTCGATTCCATCAGTGCCAACACGCGCTTTCCCATCGGCGGTGCCTGGCGCGTGGGTCCTCGGTTCGAGATCGACCGCCTCAGTGGCACCGCCGACGGCAGCACCCAGACCACCTACATCCCTTCGTGCCTGCTTGAGTATCAGCACGGCCGCAGCCTGGTCCAATTCGACGCCGGCGGCGAGTTAGGCAAGCGCGAGGCGCTGCTGCAGCTGCCCAGCGGCGGCTTTGTGCAGACCCAGAACACGACGCGCTACTATGCGAGTGTGTCGTATCGCATCGACTTCCAAAGGTGAGTCGGCTGATGGGCCCAGCGCGAGCGCGGCTGCTGCGGGCTGCATCGCTGGCGCTTCTGGCAACGCTGCTGTGCGCGGCCGCCAGGCCCCCCGACGAATACCTGGACGAGCAGACGGCTGCCACGCTGACCATCGTGGCCGAGCCGCTGGTGTTCGCCTGCGAGCGGCGCGACCTTGGTGCGTATGCACGCGATTACGTCACGCTGGCGGCCGTGGCCGTGAATCGCAATCGCCGCGTGAGCTACGTGTTGCTTGCCTATTTTTGGTCGACGGTGGCTCCGCATCTGCGGCCCGATGCACTGACCGTGCCGGAGCTCTTGGTCGTGCAGGCCGACGATCGGCACATCGAGTTACGCCGCAGCGCGCACACGGCCCGGGACGAGGGCGTGAGTGTGTTGATACATCCGCCCCCCGGAACGACGGCGAGCCCGCTCGTTTACCCGACCGATCTTGCGACGCTGCGGTTTTTGGCCGAAGCCCATCGCCTGAAGATTCTCTCGGACAGCGCTGCCACGCCCACAGGATTTGCACTCTGGGATGATGAACGCGGCGCGCTGCGCGCCTTCGTGCAGCACCTGGACGGCGGACCGTGATGGGCCCGTGGTTCCCGCCGCGGGTCCGGCACACATGAGCTCGGTCCCGTCCCCCTGCGATGCGGTGGTGGCACGCGCGCCGAGCGCGACGCGGCCCGTGGCATACCCCCGCCTGGTCCTCGCAACGACGATCCTCGCCTCGAGCCTGGCCTTCGTGGATGGCTCGGTGGTCAACGTGGGCCTACCGGCCATCGGTCGCAGTCTCGGCGCGGATGCCGCCGCACTGCAGTGGGTCATCAACGCCTACCTGCTGCCGCTCAGCGCCCTGCTGCTGCTCGGCGGGGCTGCGGGCGACCGCTTTGGCCGCAGGCGCCTTCTGATCTGGGGCACCACGTTGTTCGCCGTGACGTCACTCGCGTGTGCCGTCGCCGGTTCCCCGCAGGTGCTGCTTGCAGCCCGTTTCTTTCAGGGCGTAAGCGCCGCGCTGCTCATGCCCAACAGTCTGGCCATCCTGGGCGCCACGTTTGCCGGCGCCGCCAAGGGGCGTGCGGTCGGCATCTGGGCGGCCACCGGCGCGGCCGTCGCTGCCGCCGGCCCAGTGTTCGGGGGCTGGCTCATCGACATGGGCAGCTGGCGCGGGATCTTTCTGATCAATCTGCCGCTCGCGGCGGGCGCCATCGCGCTGGCCTGGCGGTACATCCCGGTGGACCGCACCGAGCGCGAGCAACCCCTCGACCTGGCCGGCGGGCTGTGGGCGACCGCAGGGCTCGGCGCGCTGACCTATGCACTGACGGTCCGTTCCGGCGCGCGCCAATGGACGTCCGTCGCGATCGCCACGATGCTCGTGGCGGTATTCGCCCTCCTCGTCTTCATCGTGGTTGAGCGCCGGCGCGGCGACCGCGCCATGATGCCGGTCGTCCTCTTTGCCTCACGCGACTTCGTCGGTCTGTCGCTCCTGACGCTGTTCCTATATGGCGCGCTGGGCGCGGTGTTTGTGCTGGTGCCGTACCTCATGATCAATGCGGCGCATTACTCCGCGACCGCGGCAGGCGCAGCGCTCCTGCCGCTGCCGCTGGTGCTGGCGGTACTGTCTCCGCTCATGGGAAGCCTCGCCGGTCGGAGCGGGTCGCGTCTGCCGCTGACGATCGGGCCCCTGGTTGTCGCGATCGGCTTTCTGATGACGCTGAAGATCGGGCCCCAGGCCCTTTACTGGCGCGAAGTGCTGCCCGCCCTGGTGCTGATCGCCGTCGGCATGAGCGGTGCGGTGGCGCCGCTGACGACCGCGATCTTGAGTTCCGCCGACGCCGCGCACACCGGAGCGGCTTCGGGCTTCAACAGCGCCGTGGCCCGCAGCGGCGGCCTGGTCGCGACGGCTCTGCTCGGTGCGGTGCTGGCAGCCCAGGGTGGTGCACTGCTCAGCGCATTCCACGCGGCGATGTTCGTGTGCGCTGCCGCCTGCCTGGCATCATCAGTCAGCGCGTATGCGCTGTTGCGCCGACGGCCGGCATGAGGGCTGGCGGATGTGGCGTCAGCGCAGCTGGCTGTCCTTGCTGCCGCGACGGTTGTAACTACTGTGCTGGCTCGACTCGCGATCCTGCGCCTCCTGGCAGGCAATGCACAGGCGCACTCCCGGGACGGCGGCCCGCCGCGCCTCCGGAATGGCCGCGCCGCAATGTGCGCAGTGAGTCAGCGAATCTCCCTGCGGCAGTTGGCTCCGCGCACGCCGGATACCGTCCTTCACGGTCGCTTCGATCTGCTCGTTGACGGCGTTCTCGCCGGCCCAACCCGTTGCCACGATAGCTCTCCTTGTCTCTCATGTTGCTGTATCTCCCTCTCTAGTGGCAAATAGCCATTTCACAAGCGGGACCCGCGCCGCAAACCTTCCGGATTCATGGACTTGATGCGCAATTGCAGTGCCCCCGCGCCGCTTCCGCCGCCGCGCCCCACCCCAGGGCACGCGATGCCCCGGCTGCACCGTGGCTGAGGCGGGCGCGCAGCCGCTGCACATCGGCTGGGAACTGGCGCAGTCGCTCGGTCTGCTCGCGGCGCTGTGCAGTCTGCTGCTGTGCCTCCTGCCGGTGCGGCCCCGCATCCCGCGCACGCCGCCGCTGTCGCTGCACAAACACGAGTGGCTCGGCTGGAGCGTGCTCATTGCTGCAGTGGGCCATGTGAGCCTGTCGCTGGCGTTCGACCGAACGGTCATCGAGCACCTGCGACTCACCGCCCCGCTGTACGAGTGGGCGGGAATCGCCGCGCTGCTGGTCCTCCTCGTCCTGACCGTGCCGGCCGCCGGCCCGTTGCGTCGGCGGTTCTGGTCGCGACATCGGAATTTTCAGGCACTGCACGTCGCCGCGAGTTGCGCGCTGGTGGCACTGATTGCCGTGCATGTCGTGACGACCAACCGCTACCTGCATGGACCTGGCCGCGTCGCACTGTGGCTGCTGCTCTCCATCGCAGCGCTGCTGGCGCTGCTGCGGCCGCGTGCCCAGCACGCAGCGGCGCGCACCCTCGGAGCTATCAGCCGGCTCGCCTTTGGGCGCCATTCAACCCTCATTCTGATCTGCGCCAGTGTTGCCGCACTGGCGGTGCTTCCGCTTTTGCGGCCCGACGTGCGTCTGGCGCTGCGCACACCCCTCGGGCGTCGCGCAGAAACGTTGGCGCTCGACTTCCCGCACGACAAGCACCGGGCGGTCAACTGCATCCTCTGCCACCATAATTTCCGGGACGCAACCGGCGCCGATTCGTGCATCAGTTGTCACCGCAGCAGCCGTCCGGCAATCCGGGTGAGCGCGGAAGCCCGCTTCCACGACTTCTGCCTGGGCTGCCACCGCGATCCGCCGGCCCCGCTGACGCGGCACGGTCCCACCACCGGCTGCGACAGCTGCCATGTGGGCCAAGGTCCGCACAGCGGCGCGGGCATCGGCCTGTGAGGCCCAGCGCCCGGCAGCGGACGCCACCTTGGACATCCGCCGCAGCCGGACAATTCCTACGGGTCTTTACCGCCTCCCGCACCCCGCGGTGGAGGACTTCTGCGGATGCCCGCGCCGCAGGTTCCGCTGGATACTGTGCGGTGCATGCCGGCGCACGCCGCGGCCCGGTCCTAACGGAGCGATTGTCGTCATCTTGAGCTCCGCAACCCGCTTCTCACGAACCAGGCTCAGGACGGCGGCGCTCGTGCTACTGATCGTGACCGGGGTGCTGATCGGCGTCGTCCGCGTCGTGGATCACCGGCTCGAAGGTCTGATTCTTCAGGCGTTCTCCGCCGACAGCGGTGGCCGCCCGGTTCGGGTCAACGGGCCGTTCGACGTGCACTGGCTCACCCTTCATCCGCGCATCAGCGCCGGCAGCGTCGTGATCGCCAATCCGCCGTGGATGCCCCCCGGACTCACCGCCGAGATCGGGCGGGTCACGCTCCTCATGCGCTGGCAGCTGTCGATGCCGCCACTGCGTATCCAGCGCCTTGAACTGCAGCAGGCGCAGCTGCACCTGCAGCGCGATGCGGAAGGCCGCGCCAATTGGTACGCCAGTGCCGACGGCGCCGGCCAGGGACCGCCGCTCATCGAGAGCCTGGCGATGCCCGCGGCGAGCGTCGACCTGCGTGATGACCGCTGGCATCTGCTGTTTCACGGACGCGTCTCCGCCGGTGACGGCGTGCAGGAGGGCGCCCGGCCCCCGCCCCTGCACATCGCAGCACAGGGCGAGTTGAACGGCCGCGCGGCGAGCCTGACCATCGAGGCCGATCCGCTGGCCGAGGCGCGGCGCGACCGCCCCTATCACTTCTCCGTGCTCGAGCGCTCCGGGACGGCACGCTTAAGCGGCGAGGGCTTCCTGGCCCGGGCGTTTGACTTTCGTATCCTGCAGGCAAGCTTCGCGGCATCCGGGCCGGATCTGCAGGAGCTTCAGTTGCTGGTCGGGCTTTCCTGGCCGCACACCGCAGCATTCCACGGTTCCGTTACCCTGCACCGCAAGGACGACCGTTTTCAATACGACGACCTGGTGCTCGTCTGCGGCGGCAGCGACCTGCGCGGCACCGTGGTGGTCGATAGCTCACAACCGCGGACCGCGATCGAGGGAACGCTGCGCTCCAGGCGGGTGCGAATGTCGGACCTGGGGCCCCGCGCAGGCTCCGCCGCATCCGGCGCGAGACCCGAGACCGAGCCGCGACTTGTCGACGTCCCGCTGCGCACCGCAGGACTGCTGCGCACGGACTGGAAGGTCACGCTCCGGACCGATGAGCTCGAATTCGGTACCGGATCGCTGCAGCAGGTGTCCGCAACCCTCCGGGCGCAGCAGGGGGTCCTCAACCTGGAGGGCTTCAACGCATCGCTGGCCCAGGGGAAACTCACCGCCACCGCACGCCTGGATGTCAGCTCCGTAGTGGCGCGCGGCCAGCTCGACCTGACGGCCGAGCAGCTGCAACTGGAGCAGTTCATGCGCCGCGCGCCGCCGGCACCTGCGCCGGCGAGCGGCGTCATCAGCGGCCGCGTACACCTCGGCGGCAGCGGCAGGACACTGCGGGAACTGGCGGCCGCGGCCGATGGCACGATCGCGGCGGTCATGCCCGGTGGAGAGGTGCAGGACTCGCTCATACAGGCGGCGAGCCTGGAACTCAATGGGCTACTCGGGCGGCTGCGCGCCAGCCGCAAGGAGACCGACATCCGCTGCGCGGTGGCAAAGCTCGATGTGCACGAGGGCATCGGCACCGTGCGTACACTGGTCATCGACACCGACGACGCCCTGCTGACTGGCGACGGCACGGTGAATCTGGCGTCCGATTCGCTCGATCTCTCCGTGCGCGGCAGGCCCAAGAAGCCGCGCCTCGCTCTGCACGCCGCGCTGCACCTGCAGGGAAGCCTGGCGCACCCGCGCCTGAGCGTGGCTGGCGGCAACGTTGCCGGTCAGACCGCCGCAGCGGTGGCCCTCGCAGTCCTCTTGACGCCGGTCGCGGGCGTACTCGCTTTCGTGAGTCCGGGGCTGGCCCATAATGCCGATTGCGCCGCGCTCACCGCACAGGCCGCACCTGCGCCTGCGGCGCACGGCAGCGGCCCCTGAACATCGGGTCACGTGACTTCAGCCAACTCGGAGGTACCTATGGAGATCGGATTCATCGGAACCGGCAACATGGGAAGCGGCATGGTCCAGAGCCTGCTGCGCCGCGGACACCAGGTGACCGTCTTCAACCGTACGCCGGCGAAGACGCAGCGGCTCACCGAGCTTGGCGCGCGTGCCGTGCGCCGCATTGCCCAGGCGTGTCAGTTTCCCGTCGTCTTCACGATGCTCGCGGATGATCGGGCGCTGGAAGAGGCCACGCTGGGCACCGACGGCATCCTCGAGTCCCTGCCGGAGGGCGCCATCCACGTCTCCTCGGGCACCGTCAGCGTGAGTCTGGCGCAGCGCCTGGCGCAGTCACACTCCGACGCGCGCCGCGGCTTCGTGTCCGCGCCGGTATTCGGTCGGCCGGACGCCGCCGCCAGCGGCCGTCTGTTTGTCCTCTTCGCCGGGCGCGCGCAGGCGCTCGAGCTGCTCACGCCGCTCCTGGAGGCGATCGGACAACGCACGTTCGTGGTTGGCGAGGAGCCGCACGTTGCCAATCTGATCAAGCTCAGCGGTAATTTCCTGATTGCCGCGGTGATCGAAATCCTGGGCGAGGCCATGGCGCTGGCTGACAAGGGCGGCGTGGACCGACACCGCTACCTGGAAGTCCTGACCGGGACCTTGTTCGGTGCTCCGGTGTTCCACACCTACGGCGCGCTGCTGGCCGGCCGGAAGTTCACCCCGGCGGGCTTTGCGGCGCCGCTCGGGCAAAAGGACATCCGCCTGACGTTGCAGGCGGCCGAAGCACTGGCCGTGCCCATGCCCGTGGCCAGCCTGCTGCGCGACCGGTTCCTGACGCTGGCGGCGCACCAACGCGGGCACCTCGACTGGGCCGCGATCGGCTATCTCGCTGCCGTCGATGCCGGTGCGGAATTTCCCTGACGGCAGCGCCACCGCGCGCGCCCGGCGCGGATGAGCCTCGGCGTCGATCCCGAGGGCGAACTGATATTCTGGGCCATAACAGGCTGCCGGCCCTGTGGATCAGCGAGCACAAAACCCATGACCCGCTTCACCCTCGGCCGCGACTGCGGCACCGGGCTCACGCACGCTTGGGCTCACGGACCGGCGCCGTGCGCTGCGTTTAATACGCGCAGGTCCACCGGAATCCGCCCGCTTGTCGTTTGACTTCATCGTCATCGGCGCCGGCATGGCCGGGGTGAGCGTCGCCGATGCTCTGGCCGGCTCTGCGCGCGTCGCGCTGCTGGAAAGCGAGGCGCATCCCGGCTACCACTCCACCGGGCGTTCCGCCGCGCTGTTCGCCCCGAGCTACGGAAGCGCCACATTCACCGCGCTCACGCGCGCGAGCGCGGCCTTCCTGCTCGCGCCGCCCGAAGGCTTCGCTTCCTCTCCGATACTGCGCCGGCGCGGCGCACTGTATCTGGCCCATAAGGGGCAGGTGGCGCGTCTGCACGCCGAGATCGAGCAGATGCGCCGCAACGGCGCCGAAGTGGAATCATGGTCGCCGCAGGCCGCGCGCGCCCTGGTGCCGGCGCTGCGTCGCGACTACGTGGCCGCGGCGGCCTACGAGCCCCAGGTCCATGACATCGACGTGGAAGCGCTGCTTCAGGCCTTCATCCGCCGCGGCAGGGCGGCGGGCGTGCAGCTCTTCAGCAGCACACGCCTCGGCGTGCCCCGCTGGCATCAGGGCAGCTGGCGGGTGTCCGTGGGCCAGCGGCAGCTCGAAGGACGTGTCGTCATCAACGCCGCCGGCGCCTGGGCCGATCAGGTCGCGGGGCTCTTTGGCGTTCAGCCCCTCGGACTGCAGGCGCTGCGGCGTTCCGCCGCGGTGATCGATGCGCCGCCGCGCATGGACGTTGCCGGCTGGCCGGCCGTGTTCGATATCGATGAGCAGTTCTATCTGAAGCCCGAGGCGGGACGGCTGCTGATTTCCCCCGCCGACGAGGAACCCGTGGCGCCATGCGATGCCTATGCCGAGGATCTCACGATTGCACTCGCGGTCGATCGCATCCAGAACGCACTCGAAATCGACGTCGCGCGCGTGCACCGCAGCTGGGCGGGCCTGCGCACGTTTGCCCGCGATCGCGAACCGGTGATTGGATACGAGCACGCCGTTCCCGGCTTCTTCTGGTGTGCCGGTCAGGGAGGCTACGGCATTCAGACCTCACCAGCCGTGGCGCAGCTCGCGGCGGCCCTCGCCCAGGAGCGCCCGGTTCCCGATGCCATCGCCACCGAAGGGGTCACGGCCCTCGCCGTCGATCCGCAACGCCTGCGCGCGCCGTGAGACCCATGGAAATATCGACGCCGGCGGCGGACCTAGGACATGGCATTCGCCCCCGGCGGCGGATCCGGCGGGAGCGGAATGAACTCGCGGTCATCGGCATCGGGGAGCTTCATCCGTCCCGCCCGCCAGTCCGCCTTCGCCTGATCGATCCGCGCCTGCGAGGAAGCTACGAAATTCCATTCGATGAAGCGCTGTCCGAGCGGCTCACCCCCCAAAAGCATGACCACGCTGCGCGAGGCCGCCGTCAAGGTTGCGCCGGCCGTGCCGGTGCCCACCCACATCTGCCCAGGCGCGACCTCAATCCCGTCGCCGTGCATCGAGCCGGAGACCACGTAGGCGCCGTGCTCGGGGTAACCGGCCGGCATTGCGACCCTGGCACCCGGCTCCAGGACCGCGTGCAGGTAGAACAGCGGCGAGAGCGTCTTGACGGCGGCACGCAGCCCGAAAGCCTCCCCGGCCAATATTCGCAGCGACAGGCCCTCAGCACAGTGCACCGGCAGATCACCCCCCTCGTGATGCGAGAACGTGGGCGCGGTCTCCTCGGCTTCGTCCGGCAACGCTACCCAGGCCTGGATCGCGTGCATCGGGCCGCCCTCACGGCGTGCCTTTTCGAAGCGTTCCGAATGCGTGATGCCGCGGCCGGCCGTCATCCAGTTGACCTCGTGGGGGCGGATCGCCTGCTCGACCCCGGTGGAGTCGCGGTGCATGATTTCGCCCTCGAACAAGTACGTGACGGTCGCGAGCCCGATATGCGGATGCGGCCGTACGTCGGCTTCACGCCCGAGCCCCCGTGGCAGTGCCACGGGGCCCAGGTGATCGAAGAAGATAAACGGCCCAACCATGCGCGGGCCAGGCTGAGGCAAAAGACGTCCGACCTCGAAGCTTCCGAGACTGCGTCTGCGCTCCTGTAGCACGACTGCCTTCATACTCCCCTTCCTCGAGCGTGCTCGCTTAACGCGGTATCACGGCATCATAATCGCACGGGCCACGGCTTCGTGAAGGGCTCCGCGGAGTTACGCGCTCAAGCTGGCGGTTGCGGCGCACAGGCCATCACGGGAGACGCACGATGAGTAAAATTATCTACGAGATTGTGCAACACGACGGCGGCTGGGCCTATCGGGTGAACGGCACCTACTCAGAGCGCTTTGCCACCCACGACGAAGCCCGGGCGGCTGCCGCGCAGGCCGCGCAGGAACAACGCCAGCCCGGGGACTCCACGCTCATCTCCTGGGAGGACAGCGCGGGCCACTGGCACAAAGAGCTCGCCGCGGGGGACGATCGCCCGGAGACCGGTGTCAAAGGTTAGCCATCGAGGCGTGCAGCCCAGCGGGAATGCGCCCGAGGTGGCCGGGGTGCGAACGCCGCGTGGCCCGCCGCCAAGCGAAGGATCCTCGCGGCCGCAGGAGTCGGCCGCGGCGCCCGGAGGGGATTAGACTGCGGTTACCTTCCAGCCCGAAGCGGGGAATCAGCTTGAGAATCCTCTACCGAACCCTCGCCGTGATCCTGGTTCTGGTGGTGATCGCATTGGCATCGCTCGGCCTGGTACTGCAGCACGATTCTGCGTGTGACCCTACGCCGGCAGCCGGCGCGAGCGGCCCGTCCATGAAGGCCGTGGTGTACCGCTGCTACGGTTCTGCCGACGTGCTGCGGTTGGAAGAAATCGCCAAACCGCAGCCGCGCGCCAATGAGCTGCTGGTGAAGGTTCGCGCCGCCTCGGTCAATCCCCTGGATTGGCACTTCATGCACGGGACGCCCTTCATCGTGCGCCTCGATGCGGGCATTGGAAAACCCAAGGACATCCGGCTCGGAGTCGATTTTTCCGGGACGGTCGAAGCGGTGGGCAAGGAGGTCACGCAGTTCAAGCCGGGGGATGCGGTTTTCGGCGGTCGCGACGGGGCGTTTGCCGAGTATGTTGTGGTGCGCGCGGACCGCTCCGTGGTACCGAAGCCGGAGGACATGAGTTTTGAGCAGGCGGCGGCCGTGCCGATCGCCGGGCTCACCGCGCTGCAGGCGCTGCGCGACAAGGGGCACATCCGCGCGGGAGACAAAGTACTGATCAACGGCGCCTCCGGGGGCGTGGGCACCTTCGCGGTGCAGATCGCGAAATCCTACGGGGCGGAGGTCACCGGGGTATGCGGCACGAAGAGCCTCGCCATGGTCCGCGCCCTGGGCGCGGACCATGTGATCGACTACACGGCCGAGGACTTCACGCAACAACCACAGCGCTACGACCTGATTCTGGACACCGTCGGCAGCCATTCACTACTGCAGTACCGCCGGGTGCTGACCCCACGCGGCATCCTGGTGATCGTCGGCGGGCCGACTAATGGCGCGTTTATCGGACCCCTCATCACACCCATCAAGGCGCTCCTGCTGACGCCTTTTGTTTCGCAGCGCTTCGAGCCCTTCCTCGCCACTTTCAATCCCCAGGATTTGCGCACTCTCGCCGAACTCATGCAGTCCGGAAAGCTCACTCCGGTCATTGACCGGCAGTATCCGCTGGCGGCGACTGCCGAAGCCATGCGCTATGTGGAAGCCGGCCATGCGCACGGCAAGGTGGTGCTGCAGGTACCTTGAGCGGCGTCCGGGGAGATCCCGCTGAGGCGCGGCCTGCTGCGGCCCTCGATCCCCGCATCACTTGCCGAGCGCAGACTCCTTCGCTCCGAGCGCTGCCGGCCGCGGACCCGCGGGCTCGCCAACTCCCGCGCCGACGCTGTCGGCTGCGTACGCACCGCGCTGCCCGAGCGGAGCGTCCCCGCGCACGGTAGTGTCTTCGCACGTCTGTCGCTCCATTTCGGCGTTGATCTGTGCCCCCAGGATGACAATGACGCTGGAGATGTAGAACCACAGCACCAGCGCGGTGAATCCGCCCAGGGCGCCGTAGCTGCTGCCGAAATTGCCGAAACTGCGCAGGTAAAAGGCGAACACGGCACTGGCGCCGAGCCAGCAAGTGGCCGCCACCACGGACCCCCAGGTCACCCACTTCCAGCGCGCGTGCGCCCGCGCGGGCGCGTAGCGATAGATGAGTGCCAGCGCCAGGATGGCGGTCGCCCACAGCAGCAAGAGACGCAGCACGTGCACGCTGAGCCGCAGACCGGCGGAAACGCCAAGCGCGTGCAGGGCCACGGGTACGGCCACGCTCAGCACCAGCATGAGCAGAAGCCCAAGCATCGCCCCACCGGTAAAAGCAAACGACAGCAACAGTGTGCCGATCCAGCCGCGCTTCTCCCGCTCACCATAGGCAATGTTCGTAGCCGTCATGAGCGCGGCCATGGCGGAATGCGCGCCCCACAGGGCCACCAGCAGACCGAACGCCGCCGCGGCCGTGAGCGTGCCGAACGCATGGTGGGCTACGGCTTGCAGTTGCGCGTTCAGCAGCTCCCACCCGCCCGGCGGCAGTAGCCCCGCGAACACGTGCAGTGGCCCACGCAGCGTGGCCGGTGATGCGAAGAGTCCGTAGACGGACACGACGGCAGTCAGCCCAGGAAACACCGAGAGCAGCGAGTAGAAGGCAACGCCGCCCGCCACGAGTTTGACGTTATCGGGGCCGGAGCGCTTGGCGACCCGCCAGGCAACGTCGCGCCAACCCCGCGCAGGAATCTCTTCCGGTTCCCGCGCGGCGCGACCGCCCTGAACCTGCGGGGGCTCACGCCGCCGCGAGAGTGCCAAGCGTGCCGCGCTGCTCAACGGGCGCGCCGGTCAGGCGGGTCACGAAGGCTTCGCACGCTGCCGCCCCGCGGCTTCGGCCTCGGCAAGCTCGCGCGCTTCGTCCTCGGTCCGCGGGGCCGCTGCACGCGCGGCTCGCTCGATGTTCGCCGATCTGACGAAACTCCCCACGTCAGCCTGATAGCGACGCGCCGCTTCGTAGTCGCCTTCACCCTGCACGCCGTTGCCATTCGAAGCCGCACCGCCGCGCCCTGTCGCACCCGACCGCGGCGGACCGTAACGGGACCGAAACCCGGGGACGGCGCCGGTAAGCGTATCCGTGATTTTCGAGGTTGCCGCGGCAATGAGTGCGCCCTGAATGTCATCCCACACCTGGCGCAGCTGCATCCGGTGGCCGTCCAGGCGGCGTGGCTCGCGGCTCGGGGCCGCTGCCGGACTCAGGCGGGGCCGCGTGCGCCTTCGGGGCCGACGCAATACCCCCGCAAGCAGCATGCCGCCACCAAAGGCGAGCCCCAGCAGGAGCCCCGGATTGCTGCGGAACTGGCGTCGCCAGTCAGTCACGGATTTCACCTTATCTTCCAGCTCCTCGAGATTCGCGCGCAAATCGTCGTGCTTGGTTTCGAGGTGAGTTTCTATCTGGTGCGTTGCTTCGCCCATTCCAGGTTCTCCTTGGCGCTGGCCAGCGCCTTCACGGTCGGCTGGACTTTCCGGAGACGCCGCGCGCCCATGCCGCAGCACACGAGCGCTATGACGGCAAGCGGGACGGCGATGCACACGCCCGCCGCCCATGCGACCATGACGCGGCTCAGAGCCGTGAAGGCGGCGAGCAGCAGGAAAAACGCGCTGAACGCCCCCACCACCGTGCCGGCGAGGAGCAGGAAGGCCGCGGCACGCGCACTGCGCAGCTCTTCGCGCACCTCCGATGTGGCCAGCCGGATTTCGCCGCGGACGATCTCCTGCATGTTGCGGACGATGTCCGCCAGCACGGCAGAAATCGAGCGCTCGCCGGGGATGAGTCGTTCTCGCACGCCCGCTACCTAGTCGCGCGACATCGCGCGTCCGACCAGAAACCCGAGCGCCGCCGCCCCGAGCAGCGCCATCCCGGGATTGTTGCGCACGACGTCCCGCAGGTCTTCCGCCATCTGTCCCATGTCATGCTCGCGCAGGTAATCGGCGCTTGAATGCAGGGCATCGGCAGCGCCATGTGCGGCGCCGGCAACACGCGCGCCGCCGGGAAGGCTGTCGGCGCGTTCATGTACGGCACTGGCGGCGGAATCCAGGCGCCCGGCGGCGGCATTGCGCACCTGCTCAGCCTTCTGCGATGCGCGCCGGCCGAGTTCAGAGGCGCGACCTTTCGCTTCCGCGGCTGATTCCAGTACTTTCTCTCCCATTCCCGCTGTGGGATCGGAGGCTCGGGTCGATTCAGGACTATTCGGTTCGTACGCCATTGACTTGCTCCAGTTGATTGAGGCGCACATTTAGCGCCTGCCAGCAGGCAAGCGCAGTCAGACGCAGGCTGACTTACGAAGAATATTCAGCGCATTGCCGCCTGCGGCCGCGGCCACGCTTGCCTCATGCCGACAGCTGGTGGACGCCCGCGACGCGGGTGCGCGGGACTCACCCGGAACGACGCACAAGGACATGCGTGGCGCGCTCGCCCTGCACCACCGCGTCGCCCCGGTAGCCCAGGGCGCGCAGGTCGATGCCGCTGAACAGATTCTCCCCCGCTCCGAGTACCACGGGGCGCTGGACGAGGTGCAACTCGTCGATCAGTGCGGCACGCAGGAACTGCCGGATCGTTGCCACGCCGCCTCCCAAGCGCACGTCCATGCCGCCAGCGGCCGCCACAGCGCGCTGCAGGGCGACCTGAATCCCGTCGGTGACAAAGTGAAACTCCGTGCCGCCCTGCATCTTCAGAGGAGCCCGCGCGTGGTGCGTCAGCACGAAGACCGGGGTGTGAAATGGGGGTTCATCGCCCCACCAACCCTTCCAGCTCTCATCCGGCCAGGGTCCGCGCACGGGCCCGAACATGTTCCGTCCCAGGATCCAGGCGCCGATGCCCGCAAAGCCCCTTTCGGCCATGGCATTGTCGATACCGCTCTCGCCATCGCCAGCCCCGTGGATTTTCCGCCACACGCGCGTATTAAAGAACCACTCCATGAGCTCCGGGCCGTGAACGCCCAGCGGGTTCGCGAGATCCTGCTGCGGACCGGCCCCATATCCATCAATGGAGACCGCAAAACTTCGGACGACCAGGTTCGTCATGGGATGCCACTCTGACCCTGCGGGGGACGAGTGCCTAGGATCGCACCGTGCTGTGCCAATGCAAATCAGGCCCCGTATCAGCCAGGACGGCCGAACACTCGCCGCAGCTCCTCTTTGGCCCGTTCCAGCACCTGGCGGCGTGCCTGCGGGAGCTTGGCGCCACTACGATTGATATGGAAGTTCAGCATGGACATCGCCGCGCGAAACGGCTCGGACTTGCGCCGATCACTGCGCTCGGCGGAGCGCTTGAGAGAAAGTGCAATCTGGCGGGCGCTGCCCTTCCTGAACACACCCGCCTCCAGGTCCAAGGCGCTGCTGGTGCGCATGACCCGGGTCGACCACTTCCCCGCCTGAGTTCCCCTGTCAGCGCGCTTCGGCATTTTCGGCGGCACCTCCGCGCCGGGCGGCTCCCAAATGAGGCGGGGTCGCTTGCGCGACCCCGGACGTGGTGTTGAGTTTTCGTCACGGGGACGAAGCTCGCTTCCACGGTGGGTAGGCTACCCGCGATGCGTTATCGGGGTCAGCAGCGCATGGCGCGTCGCGCGGTAAGATACGGCTGATAGGCGCGCTCGCACGCGGCCAGGCATTACCGCGCCGCCGCCGCGTTGCCGGCTACCCTGGGCTCGAAAGCCTCCCAGCCTCCGCCCAAAGCCTTGTAGAGGGACACCATCGAATTGAGCGCACCCGCCTCGGCCGCAATGCTCTGCTGCTCCGAGGTACTGTAGGCCGATTGCGCGTTGAGCAGCACGATCAGATCGTCCTCACCAGCGCGGTAACGCTGCCGGGCGAGACTCAAGGCAGCCTCGGACTGCTGTCGCGCGAGTTCACGGTCCTCGCGGGTCTGCTGAGCCGAAGCGAACCGATTCAGCGCCGTTTCGCTGTCACTGAGCGCCGTGAGCACCGCCGATTCGTACGCCGCCCCGGCCGCATCAGCCCGCGCGTCCGCCGCACGGACGTTGGCCCGCAGGGAACCGCCGGCAAAGAGCGGCCAGTGCAGGCTCGGGCCGAGGGAGAAATAAGTGCTGCTCGAGGAGGCGAACTGCTGGGATTGCAGGGCCTGCTGTCCGAGCGAACCCACCAGCGATACGCGTGGGAACAAGTCCGCCGTAGCCACGCCCACGTCCGCCGTGGCGGCGGCCAGCTGGCGCTCCGCCTGGCGCACGTCCGGACGGCGCCGCAGCATGTCCGAGCGCATGCCGGCGGCGATCACCGCCGGACAGGCCGGCACCGGCGCTGGCACCAACAGGCGCTGGGCCAGCGCTTCCGGGGGTTGCCCGGTCAGCAGCGCCAGGCGGTATACGGCCGCATGGGCCGCCGCATCCAGATTCGGAAGCTCGGCGCGGGCGCTGCGCGCCTGGGCATCGGCACGCAGGAAATCAAAGCGCGAGGCCTCACCCTGGCTCAAGCGCTCGGCGACCAGATTCGCCACCTCTGCCTGTGCGGCGGCGTCGGCCTGCGCGCTCGCGAGCTGCTGCTGGGCGCTGCGCAAATCGACATAGCTGCGCGCGACCTCGGTGATGACCCGCATAGAAGTTTCGCGGCGGGCCTCATCGGCGCCCTCGGCGCGCGCACGGGCTGCCTCGAGCGCACGGCTGCTGTGTCCCCACAGGTCGATCTCCCAGGAGGCGTCGAACCCCGCCTCGAACAGGTTGTAGTCGCGCTCGAATCCCGGCACCCGCTGCACGGGAATCGGGCCGTTCTCGCTCCACGCGTTGCGGGTCACCGAAGCGCTGGCATCAAGCTGCGGCAGCCGGTGGCCGGCGACCCCATCCCGGTTGGCGCGCGCCTCGCGCAGACGTGCCTCGGCTTCCTTGACGTCGAGGTTGTGCGCCAGCGCCGTGTTCATCAGCTCATCGAGCGTCGGATCATTGAGCGCCTGCCACCAGGTGAGGTCGACCGGCGCGGTAACGGTCGCCCCGATCCAGTCGCTGCTCCCCGCAACCTTCGGTGCGGCGTACTTCGGTCCTACCGCGCAGGCGGCGAGCAACAGCAGCGACACGGGAACGAATCTCTTGAAAGTAGACATCTCGGTCACTCCATGCGGGAGCGGAAGAGAATGGATGCGGCGCTCAGCATGACCAGAGCGATAGCGGCCATTGGCCAGGTGTTCAGCAGGATCTCCGCCACGGGCATCGCCTTCAGAAAGACGCCCTCGCTGATGACCAGAAAATGCTTCGACGGGTCCGCCTGCGCCACGACCTGCAGCCACGCGGGCATGTTGTCGACGGGAGTCGCGTACCCGGAAAGCAGCGTCATCGGCACCGTCACCAGGAAGCCGCCGAGGAAGGCCTGTTGCTGGGTGAGTGAGACCGCCGAAACCAGCATGCCGACGCCGATGAGCGCCAACAGGTAGACCACGAGCGCAACGAAATAAAGCAGCACCGAGCCGGTGAGCGGTACCCCAAACACCGTCGGTATCAAGATCACGTACAGGGCGGCGTTGAGCAGCCCGATGAGCAGCGGCGGCACCATCTTGCCGATGAGGATCTCGTGCACACGCAGCGGCGAAACCATGAGCTGGTCGAAAGTCCCGAGTTCGCGCTCGCGCGCCACCGACTGCGCCGTCATCGCCAGCCCCGAGACGGTGCCGAGGACCACGATCAGTGCCGGCATGGTGAACCACAGGTAGTCGAGATTAGGGTTATACCAGTGCGATGTGACCGTCTCCGAATGCGGTCCCGTCGCGGACGCTCCAACGTCCGCGAACATCTCCGCACCCATGCCGGCCGCAATCACCCCCAGGTAGCCGGCGACGATCTGGGCCGCATTGGAGCGGCGGCCATCCAGCACGGCCTGGATCACGGCCGGCCGGTGTGCACTGACATCGGCGCTGAATCTCTGATCAAACATGACGACCGCGATCACGACGCGGTCGTTGATCGCGGCCCGCACGGCCTGCGGGGAAGCAAGGCTGACCAGGCGGCCCACGTTCGGACTGCCGCCGAGTCTTTGAATGAACTCCTGACTCCAGCGTCCGCCGTCCCGGTCATAGACGCCCACGTCGAAGTTCTTCACTTCCAGGGTGGACGCAAAGCCGAACAGGAACAGCTGCAGGAATGGCGGTACGACGAGAATGAGCCGCGAGCGCGGATCACGCAGCAGCGCCCACATCTCCTTGACGATGATGGCGTAGAGGCGGCCGTGCATTCAGGCAATCCGTCGATGGGTGGCGCGCAGCGCCAGGACGAAGAAAACCGCACCGAACGCCAGCATGATCGCCATGTCGCGCAGGAAACTGTGCCACAAATCGCCCACCAGGAATACCGACTGCAGCGAGGGCACCAGGTAGCGCGCCGGCACCAGGTAGGTGATCCACTGGATAATGCGGGGCATGGAGGAGATCTCGAACAGAAATCCCGACAGCATCAGCGAAGGCAGGAAAGCCGACAGCAGCGCGACCTGGCTCGCGACGAACTGGTTCTTGGTGACCGCCGAGATCAACAGGCCCTGCCCCAGCGCCGG
Organism: uncultured Pseudomonadota bacterium; assembly: GCA_963806375.1. GTDB lineage: Bacteria > Pseudomonadota > Gammaproteobacteria > Steroidobacterales > Steroidobacteraceae > 13-2-20CM-66-19. The sequence goes on along the minus strand of CAWDXW010000001.1, from coordinate 275,267 downwards.
CACCAGAAATGCCGACGAGATCGCAAACAGCGCCAGCACCGAACCCCGGAACGGCACTCCGAACAGGAAGACCGCCAGCAGCGTGCACAGCGTCATCGAGCCAAGACCGAGTAGGAAGTACGGCAGCACCTTGGTCGCGAGAAACTCCGTCATCGTCAGCGGCGTTGCCAGCAGCGCTTCCATGGTGCCGCGCTCCCACTCGCGCGCCACCACGAGCGCGGTCAGCAACGTGCCGATCATCGTCATCACGATGACGATCGACCCGGGGATGAGGAAGAAGTGACTCGAGAGCCCGGGATTGAACCAGTAGCGCGGCACGAGCTCGAGCGGTTGCGCGCTTGCGGCGCCGTCGCCCGCTGACTGCCGCGTCGCCCAGGTGGCGCGCACCCCTTCGGCGTACGCGGCCACGAAGCCGGCGGCGTTCGGCAGTGCGCCGTCGGTGATCACCTGAACCTGCGCGCTGCCGCCTGGAAGCTGCAACTGCCGGCTGAAGTCCTGCGGAATGACCACGATGCCGCGGATGTGCCCCGCGACCAGCTCACGCTTCAGGGTCGCGACGTCGCGTGCGCCGGAAACCTCGAACCACCTGGAGTTCTCGTAAGCCTGCGCCAGGCTGAGGGCCGGGGCGCTCGAGTCCTGTAGCGCAAGACCGATGCGCGTGCGCGTCGGATCCAGTGAAATGGCGTAGCCGAAAAAGAACAACATGATCATCGGCAGCACGAAGGCGATCAGAAAGGTCGAGGGATCGCGCAGGATCTGCAGCGACTCCTTCAGCAGCATGGCGCGCAAGCGCCGTGTGGAGAAAACCGCGCTCATGCCGCCTGTCGCTGCCGGTCCGACGCCTCGATGAGTGCGATGAAGGCGTCCTCCAGGGTCGGATCCTTGAGGCCGGCCTCGCTGGCCGCGCTCGCCTTCAACTCCTCCGGCGTGCCCATCGCAATCTGCTGTGCCCGGTAGATGAGCGCGATGCGGTCGCAGTACTCGGCCTCGTCCATGAAATGCGTCGTGACCAGCACCGTCACGCCGCGCTCCACGAGGCCATTAATATGAGTCCAGAACTCGCGCCGCACGATCGGATCGACGCCCGAGGTGGGCTCATCCAGAAACAGCACCGGCGGCTGATGCATCACCGCGCAGGCGAGCGCGAGCCGCTGCTTGAATCCGAGCGGCATAGTGCCACTGTTCGTCCCGAGGTAGTCCTTGAGGTGGAACACCTCGACCATGCGCTCGATGGCGCTGCGCTGCGCCGCGGCCTTGAGGCCGTAGACGCCGGAAAAGAAATCCAGGTTCTGTTGCACGCTCAGGTCGCCGTAGAGCGAGAACTTCTGTGCCATGTAGCCCAGCGACTGGCGCGCATCCGCGCGCGCGGTGCGCAGGTCGTTTTGCGCCACGCGACCGCTGCCCGCACTCGGGGTGAGCAGGCCACACAGCATCTTGAAGGTCGTGGACTTTCCCGCCCCGTTCGGTCCCAGCAGTCCGAAGATCTGGCCGCGGGGCACGGTGAAGGAAATGTCCGCCGCGGCGGTGAAGTCGCCAAAGCGCTTGGTAAGCCCCTCGGCGATGATCGCCGGCTCGGCGGTCTCAGGAATGGTCCGGTAGCCCGCGGCCAGCACGCTGCGCCCATGCGGACCTCCGCCCAGGATATCGACGAAGGCGTCCTCGAAACGCGGCGCCACCGGTTCCACGCGCACGTCGTGCGCCGCACCCAGCGTCTGGGCTGCCGGCGGCGCCGCGCCGCGTTTCATGACGAGCCGCAGGGATGCCCCGTGCACGGTGCCATCGGTCACGTCGTTGCGCTGCAGAGCGTGCTCGAGCAGCCTGCGGCGACCGGACGCCTCGGCGTGCACCCGATAGATGCGCCCGCGCATGGTGTCGGTCAGCTCGTGCGGCGCCCCGGCATGTAGAAGTTTTCCCTCGTTGAGCAGGAACACGATGTCGCACTTCTCCGCCTCATCGAGGTAGGCGGTGGACCAGAGGACCCCGATGCCCTCCCCGGTCAGGTGGGTGACCATGCGCCACAGCTCACGGCGCGAAATCGGATCGACGCCGACCGCAGGTTCGTCCAGCAGCAGCAGCCGGGGCGTCTTGATCAGCGCACAGGCCAGTCCCAGCTTCTGCTTCATCCCGCCCGAGAGCTTTCCCGCCAGGCGGGTCCGGAAACGCTCAAGATCGGTGAAGTCGAGCAAGCGCTGGAAGGTTTCCGCCCGGGCCTCGGGGGCGAGCCCCCGCAGGTCGGCATATAAAGAGAGGTTCTCAATGACACTGAGGTCCTCGTACAGGCCGAAGCGCTGCGGCATGTAGCCGATGAACTCGCGATCCGCCTTAGCCGCCGGGGCGCCCAATACCTCAACCGTGCCCGCGTCGGGCACCACCAGACCTGTCAGCACCCTGATCAGGGTCGTCTTGCCGGCCCCGTCCGAGCCGACGAGGCCCGTCATGCATCCCGCTGCGATTTCGATATCGACCGCATCCAGGGCGGGCGGACCTTGCGGCACGAACCGCTTGGTGACCGCGCAGGCTTTGGCGATCGCCGCACTCACCGCTGGCCCGGCACTGCGCGCGCATCGGCAACCGTGACGGTCACCGGTTGTCCCTGGCGCAGGCCCTCGTCGGGATCGTCGACGATGACGCGCAGCCGGTATACGAGTTCTGTGCGCAGACTCTCCGTCTGGACGGTCTTGGGAGTGAACTCCGCGGTCGGCGAAATAAAGCCGATGGTGCCGTGGTAGACCTTCGCATTGCCGTCGACGCCCACGCGGACCGCCATTCCGGAAGAGATGCGGCTGAGGTCCTCCTCGGCGACGTAGGCACGCACGCGCATCGGGCGATCGATGGTGAGCACGAAAACGGTTTCGCCGGACAGCGCGATTGCGCCAGGCTCGCGGGCCCGGGTGAGGATCGTGCCGGCGGCAGGAGCCAGGATCGTGGCATCGTTCAGATCGGTCTTCGCCCTGTCGCGCTGCGCCACGGCGACCGCGTGTTGCGCCTCGGCGGCCGCGATATCCTCGTGTCGGGCGCCGACCTGCTGCAGCGAGAGCAGCTGTTCTGCCGCGCGCAGCTGTGCTTGCGCGGCCAGGTACTGCGCCTTGCTGGCATCGAAGAGGGCCTGGCTCACCGCCCCGGTCTGCACCAGCTCGGAACGTCTTTCGTACTCTGCCTTCGCCTGCGCAACGGTCGCGGTACGGTCGGCCACTTGTGCCTCGGCCTGGGCGATGTCCTGCGGGCGATTGCCGTTGCGCAGCTTGCTGAGCTCGGCCGCCGTCGTATCCAGCTGCGCCTGCGCGGCGTTCAACGCATCCACCAACGGCTGGGTATCCAGGCGCGCCAGCACCTCGCCTTCCTTGACCCGGGCACCCTCATCCACCGGGATGACCGCGATCCGGCCCGGGACCCGGAAGCCCAGGTCCACCGACCGAATGTCCACGTTGCCGTAGAGCTTCAAGACCCCGGCCTTGCGGCTCGAAAAAACGTGGTACGCCACGAGCGCAGCGACCAGCACCCCGAGGGCGGACACGATGATTAAGAGGCGCCGGTTCATGACACGCGGACTTCATTCGGGTTAAGGAGAAGTCGGATGTGCGCATGCAGGACGCGGCGGATTTCGGCCGCCTGAGCCGTGCCGATGTCGTCCCATCCCGTCATGCGCAGCGCGGTTGCGCGCGAAACACGAAACACGAGGATCTGGCCGACCAGCGCCACGGCGCGCACGCGCGCCTCGGCCGGTTTCCACCGACCGTTACCGGCGCGCAGGACGAGCTTCACAAAATGCCCGCTGAGGCGGCTCATGAACTGACTCCAGAGGACCTCGAAGGCCTCCGTGGGCTCCATCTGCTCACGGACGATGAACCGCGCCCAGGGTGCCGAGACCGGACTGAGCATCATCGAGAGGAATGCATCGGCCAGCGTGATCACCTGCTCAACCGCCGCGCGCGGATCGAGAGAATCCGGCTCGGGCGCCGCAGCCATCGTGGTCGCGAAACGCTCCGAGATCTGCTCCCCGATGCGCTGTGCGGCGGCGAGGTACAGCCCTTCCTTGCCCCCGTAGTGATAGGTAATCGAGGACATCGCCGTTTTGGCGGCCGCGGCGATGGCGCGCGTGCTGGCACCTTCAAGCCCCTGACGCCCGAACTGCTCGATGGCCGTGTCCAGCAAACGGTGGTTTATGGGAGACGTTGGCGCCTGCCGTGGCATGAGTTCACAATAGTTCGTTCGAACGAACGGGTCAAGTTAAGGGTAAGGACAGATGAGCCATGCACCGAGGCGACGCTCGGCTCCCCGCACGCTGCAGGCCAAGTCACCGCCATGCGATTTTTTCGCGGGCCGGCCAAGCTGCTAGGGTTGCCTTTCCCTGCCCCTGTCACCTGAGGAGGCCCTCATGATTGCCCACACCTCGCTAGCGGTCCGGAATTTCCAGAAGGCCAAAGGTTTCTATGTCGCTGCGCTTGCGCCGCTCGGGTATCGCAACAACATGGAATTCGGCGAGGCCGCCGGATTTAACGATGGCAAGAACACGGACTTCTGGATCCACCAGGAATCCACGGTGGTCCCGACTCACTTGGCCTTTGAGGCGCGCAGCCGCGAGCAGGTCGAGGCCTTCTACCAGGCAGCGTTGGCTGCGGGAGCCAAGGACAACGGCGGACCGGGCTACCGCGACTACTCGCCGGGCTACTTCGCGGCGTTCGTTCTCGATGCCGACGGGAATAATATCGAGGCGGTGTGGTACGACGACAGCAAGGCCCACTGAAGTACGCGACGCGCCCGGTCAGCAGCGCCGGTGTACGGCGGCCCGGGCCGCGCCAGGTGGCTCACCGGTGCGCGCGGCCCGCGTCGATGCTCCATGCGCCGGCGCCGGCTACGGAGAAAAACAGGAAGATGAAGCAGTACAGAACTGCCTCCTCGCCTTGATTAAGGGCGGGGGTGAGGAAATGCCCCTGCGGCGCATGCACCATGAAATAAGCGACGGCCATTTCCCCGCACAGCAGGAAGGCGACCGGCCGGGTAAACAGCCCCATCAGTAGCAACAGGCCTCCGACGATCTCCAGCATCCCGGCAAACCCGACCAGAGAGAGCGCCGGTAACTGATCGAAATCTGCGACGTGGGGGACGTGCAGGAGCTTCGCAGTGCCGTGCTGCAGGAAGAGGAATGCGACCATTACGCGAAGCGCCCCCTGCGCACGCGGTGCCCAGGTCGCGTAGAAATTCTCATCGCTTGCCATTGCGGTTCCCCCAGTCGTGAACTACGCGGCGAAGATCAATTCGCTGCCTGCAGCCGCAGCTTCCGCACATCCATATCCGTCACGGTGGATGCCCGTGCGCCGAATCGGGCCGTTACGTAGTTCGCTACGGCAGCGACTTCCACATCGGAATAGGCGGCGCCGAAACCCGGCATATGGACCCCGGGGCGGTTGGTTCCCGCGAGCACGACCTGCACCACGTTGACCGCGGACGGGTCATTGACCGCGCGTGCGCCGACGATCGTCGCGTTCTCCAGCAGCGGGCTCAGGCCCGACCAGCCGTGACAGCTGACGCATGCGCCTTCGAAGATCTGCTTGCCGCGTGGATCATAGGCGCTGGCGAGCCCCTCACTGTGAAGCGCCGGCGCCGGCGCGGCCTTCACGGCCGGCAGGTCGGGTGCAACGATGGCAGGCACGGACCGGACGTAGGTGACCAGCGCTTCAATATCGTCCGGCGTCAGGTAGCGCAGGCTCTGATCAACCGCCTCCCCCATCGGACCGCCCGCGGTACCGTGCCCGCTCGTGTGCCCGTGGCTGACGTATTGAGCAATCTGCTCGGAAGACCACGTCCCGATGCCGGTCTCCTGGTCCGCAGTGATGTTGTAGGCGCGCCAGCCGGCCTGCTTGGATCCGGCATACTTGCGGCGGTGATCCAGCGAGAAGGCCAGCGTGCGCGGAGTGTGGCACTCGCCACAATGGGCCATCGCTTCGGCCAGATAGGCGCCGCGGTTCCACTGGGCGGACTGCGCGCCATTTACCGCGAAGCGCTTATCGGGAGACAGCGCCGCCGACCACACCGCCATCAGCCAGCGCTGGTTGAAAGGAAAGGCCAGGGTATTGGGCGGCGCAGTCGCCCGCACGGCCGGCAGTGAAAAAAGGTATGCCTTGATGGCCAGCGCATCGGCGTCGGTCATATAGGTGTATGAGGGGTACGGCATCGCGGGGTAAAGGCGTTTGCCGCCCGGTGCCACACCTTCGTGCATGACCCGCAGAAAATCCGCGTCGCTGTAATTGCCGATCCCCGTTTCCTTGTCGGGCGTGATATTCGTCGAGTAGAGGGCTCCGAAGGGCAGGACAAATCCGCGCCCCCCGGCATAGGCCTGGCCGCGATCCGACGTATGACAGGCCGAGCAGTCCGCGGCGCGCGCCAGATACTCTCCCCGCGCCACGAGGTCCGCCCCGGCTAACTGCGCCGGCACCCCTGAAGGGTTCATCGCCGCCGGGCGGGGCGCTGCCGGCAATGCCCGTTGCCCGGAGGCAAAATCCATCGGCCCCGGACCCGCCAGCAGCCAAAGCGCATAGCCCGCCGCGACTAGGACGACACCCGCGAGCGCCACGAGAACGATGCGCGCCGCGGGATTCAGTGCAGAAAATCCGGCCATGTCCATCTCCCCGGATGCGCCAGCGCCTAGCGCGGCACCGGATTTGCCTTCCGGCCCGCAAGCACACCGCGATCGAAGGGCAGCGGCCGCAGCGGGATCCGGGTCGCCGCAACAATTGCGTTGCGCAAGGCCGGCGGCGCTGCCGTAGTTCCGGTCTCGCCGACTCCACCGGGAGCTTCTGCGCTCTTAACGATATGCACCTGTATTTCCGGCGTCTGGTTCATACGCAACATGCGGTCGTCGTGAAAGTTACTCTGCTGCACCGGGCCGCTCTCAATCGCAATCTCACCGTACAACGCCGCCGTGATGCCGAAGCTGAGACCGCCCTGCATCTGTGCTCTGACGGTATCGGGATCGATCACGATTCCCGTGTCGACGGCCAGAATAACGCGATGCACTCGCACCTCGCCATATTTGTCGACTATCACCTCGGCCACCGCGGCTATGAAGCTGCCGAAGGCGTTCTGGACCTCGACTCCGCGACCCGTACGTCCACCGTCGCGAGCGGCTTACCCCAGTCTGACTTCTCCGCGACCAGGCCCAGGGCGCAGTGCTCAACCTAACTTGGCGTCCAGAGTGATCTCGACCCGCAGGGCCTTGGAGACCGGGCAGTTCTGCTCGGCGTCCCTGGCCATTCGCGCGAACGCGTCCTGATCCAACTTCGGTACTACCGCACGCAGAGTGAGTGCGGACCTGCTGATGCGAAATCCCTGGCCTTCGGGCTCCAGACTGACCGCCGCTTCGGTGCGCAGCTCGGTCGGCGTATAGCCCGCGCCCTGCAGCTGGAAGGCCAATGCCATCGTGAAGCAGCCGGCGTGCGCGGCGGCGATGAGTTCCTCCGGATTGGTACCCTTTTCACTCTCAAACCGTGTCCTGAAGGAATACGGTGTCGCTTCGAGCACGCCAGATTCCGTGGAAAGTTGACCGTCACCTGCGCGACCAGTGCCGCGCCAAACCGCTCTCGCCTTGCGAATCATGTTTACTCCCTCGCTTAGGTGTTGGACTCAGGCGCGCGCGCACGCTTGCGGCACGCGAGGCCGGCGGCCGCGTGAGTAAATTGAACGGCGCGCCGGTCGCTTCGTCAATTGACTCATACGGTATCTATCGCCGTCGCCCTGTGGACTTGGACTTCAGCGAAGCCACGCCCCCCGGACAATGCGCAGTACCCGGGGCGCTGGTGACTCACCGGTCGCCATCGCGGGCCGATCACCGCGGGAAGCAAAAGCCGCTCGCTGCCAATAAGTTCTGCCGGCACAAGCGCGCGGTCGTGGAACCCGAATGCTACCGGTCTGTGACTGCTGTTCGACTGACGGCATAACCGCCAAACCCCAAGACTTACCTCCCGCTTACTCGCGGACTACAACAAATCGGAGCTCGAGTAGATGTCTCAGCAGAAGCCCTTAACGGATGCGAACCGTCGGCCACTGCGTTGGTACGCCGCCCTGTGGCTGTGCGTGGCGACCGGTGCGGTCCCCGCATTGGCGCAGCAGAAGACCGGCCCCGGTATTACCGGTGACGAGAGTCTGACCTGGAACGGCATCACGCTCTATGGCGTCATCGATATCGGACTCCAATATGACACCCACAGCGCACCCTTCACCCCTTACCGGCCGTCCGCCAGTGGGAACATCGTGCGACAGAACAGCAGTCAGTCCGTCACCGGACTTACCCCCAGCAACATGGGCCAGTCGCGGGTCGGTCTGCAGGGTCTTGAACGCCTGAACGAGGACTGGTCGGCGGTGTTCCAGGTGGAGACCTTTTTCAATCCGCAATCCGGGGAGATCGCCGATTCGCTTAAATCGTTGGCGGTCAACAACGGTAGGGCACTCGCTGCGCAGAGCGTCGGTGTCGATGGCAGCTCGGCCGGCCAGGCTTTCCAGACCGCCTACGTCGGACTGAAGTCGCCGCGCTTTGGAACCCTCACTTTCGGTCGCCAGGTGACCCTCTTGTCCGAGGGCACCATCAAATACGACCCGAATTACCATGCCACCGCTTTCGGCCTGCTCGGCGCCTCAAACACGTATTCCGGCGCCGGCAGCAGCGAGGATAACCGCCTAGATCAGACGGCAAAGTACGCCGTGAGTTGGAACCACGTGCATCTGGGCGCCCTGTACAAGTTCAACGGGTCAAATGGCCCGGGGAACACGGCGGTACAGGCGGATCTGGGCGGAGAGTTCGCGGGCGCATCGCTGGATGCGTACTACTCGAAGGTGAACAGCGCCATCACGGCCAGCTCCTTAACCACCGCTCAGGTGGCTGCGCTTCCGGGGCTGGGCTATTCCGCTTCTAACTCCCTCTTCGGTACCATCTCAGACAACACGGCGTACGCCCTCATGGGGCTTTATAACTTCGATCCGTTCAAATTCTTCGCCGGCTACGAGCACATCAAGTACGCCAATCCGAATACGCCCTTGAGTGCCGGCTTCATCGACATCGGCGGTTACGTTTTGGCCTTCGTCACCAACACTGCCTACAAAAATGAGAAGACCGTGCAGGTCTACTGGACGGGTGTCCGCTACACGGTCATTCCGCATCTTGACGTAATCGCCGCGTACTATGGCGTCCATCAGGATGCGTACGGGACGGGAACCCAGGCGGCCTGCTCGACATCCGCGCATAGCGTTTGCAGCGGAACGCTCGAGGCGTTCTCTATCGACGCCGACTACCGCTTCAACGTGCACTGCGATGCGTACCTGGGGGCCATGTACAGCGGTGTGCACAATGGCATGGCCAGCGGCTACCTTAATACCACCAATATCAACCCCACGATCGGCATGCGCTACAAATTCTGAAATCTGTTTCAAACCTGCAATCGCGAAGAAAGTCTCACGAGTAAGGCAGTGGCCGGTGGGCTGCACATGAGTTCAGTGCTGGCGTCCTCCATGGGGACCGACGCGCCGTTGCGGTGCGAATTCGCCTATGGCCGTTCCGGGGCACACGCCGGATACGCGCGAATAGGGTGGCCAAGCCCCGCGGCGGCTGAAAGCTGAGACGCGAGCAACCACAGCTGTAGTCGGCAGCGTTCGCCCTAAGCGCGTCCCGGCTTCGATCGGAAATAGTCAGGTACAATGAAACCGCAATCGCCAAGCTGACGGCGAAAGCGGGCTTTCAGATTGAGATTCGGCCGCACACTTATTCGCGCTGCAACCCTCACGCTCCTTGCGGCCGTGGCACGGCCTGCTCCTGCCCAGGAGGCGGGTTCGCTGGCGAAGGAAGCCAAAAACCCCTTCTCCGACCTGATCAACCTTCAGTTCTTCTACGACGTCTACCCTGGAGTGGCACCGGCCAAGAATACGGAGCAAGTACTGACCCTCCAGCCGCTCATCCCATTCCATCTCAACAGCGACTGGATTGTCATTACGCGCACGATCCTGCCGTTCGTTGAACAGCCGGGAGCCTCTGCCGGCGAGGACTGGGTCCGGGGTGTGGGGGATACCCAGTTTGCCGCATTCCTCTCCCCCGCCCGGGTCGGGAGCCTGGCCTGGGGCGTTGGCCCGGTGTTTCAGCTTCCAACCGCGAGCAATAATGCGCTCGGGCAGGGGAAGTGGGGTGCGGGGCCCGCAGCCGGAGTTCAGTGGACCGGCACCCGGTGGACCTTCGGCGCCGTGCTGCTCAACATCTGGTCGTTTGCCGGGGACTCCAATCGACCGCCCGTAAACGAAATGCAGCTGCAGCCGACGGTTAACTATACCTTCAAGGATAATCCAAACCGTTATCTGAGCTTCTCGCCGACAATTACCGCAAACTGGGAAGTGAGCGGCGATGAACGTTGGACCGTGCCGGTTTCTCTCGGGGTCGGTCAGCTCTTCAAGGTCGGGGGGCAGTCCATCAATGTTCAGGGAACGAGCTACTACAACGTAGTCACACCTCCAGGCACCAGTCGTTGGACTCTGGAATTGTTGGTGCAATTCCTGTTTCCGGAGTGACGACCCTCCCCCTCCCGGTAAGGAAACTGGCATCTAACAACATCGGCTCCCGGCAGGGAACACCCGACTCAAACACCACAGCTGGCCGAGTCGGCAAGCCGTAAACAGCGCATTCCAGCAGCCGCGGATCTGGGATGATCTGTTCGCGAGCCAGTTCACGCGACACGTGAGCGAACCGTAAAACGTCCGCTCGATCAGGCGCTCGCGACATCGAGGAGGTCAAGGTCCTGCGGCGACAATTTGAGAGCGACGGCGCGCACGAGACTTGCGAGTTGCCGCCGGTCCGTCGCGCTGGCGATGGGGGCGGTCACGCCCTTTTGCGCGATGAGCCACGCCAAGGCAACCTCGGCGGCCCTTGCGTTGTTTGCCGTAGCCACCCGATCCAGCGCCTCCAGAATGCGGGCGCCGCGCGGATTTAAGTACTTTCCGATGCCAGCGCCGCGTTGACTCTTGCCCTGATCCGCAGCGGAACGGTATTTGCCGCTCAGAAAGCCCGAGGCGAGGCTGAAGTACGTGATGACGCCAAGCCCTTCGCGTATGCACAGATCACGCAGTCCACCTTCGAATCCCTCGCGCTCATACAGGTTGTACTCCGGTTGCAGCGTCGCGTAGCGTGGGAGCCCGCGCTCCCCGGCAACGCTCAAGGCTTTTTGAAGTTGCGCCGCATCCAGGTTAGAAGCGCCAATGGCGCGAATCTTCCCTGCACGCAACAACCTGTCATACGCGGTCAGTGTCTCTTCGAGAGAAGTATCGGGGTCCGGCCAGTGGGATTGGTACAGGTCAATCACGTCGGTTTGCAGGCGACGCAACGAATCCTCGGCGGCCTGCGCTATCCAGCGGGCCGAGAGGCCTTTGCGGCCATCGCCGAGATCCGAGCCGACTTTGGTGAAGATCAGCACCTTGTCGCGCTTGCCGGGATTGGCCTTCAGCCAGTTGCCGATAATCGTCTCAGATTCCCCTCCCCTATGACCTTCGACCCAGGTCGAGTAGCTGTCGGCCGTATCGATAGCGTTGAGGCCCGCATCCACGAAGCCATCGAGGAGGCTAAATGCCTGTTTCTCGTCTACTGTCCAGCCAAAGACATTCCCCCCAAGCACGAGCGGTGCAATTTCAAGTCCAGTTTTTCCCAGCGGGCGTAACACGGCTATGACCTCCGTTAGCAGAATGTTTGATTACCGCCTCTCGTCGCTGCCGGCCCTTCCGGTCAGAGCTTGTTGGGCAGGGAATGGGAGGCTAGGATTAGTGCATGACAAAATCGAGCGCGGGCCAGGTCCAGTCTGCATCGGAGCTCATCTCGAGACGAATTGCCGAACTGGGTGACTGGCGCGGAGAAACTCTCGGCAACGTGCGCAAGCTCATCAGGGAAGCAGACCCGGACGTCGTCGAGGAGTGGAAGTGGAGCGGCACTCCCGTGTGGTCGCACGATGGCATCATCTGCACCGGCGAATCCTACAAGAAAGTTGTCAAGCTTACCTTCGCCAAGGGCGCGTCTCTGAAGGACCCCGGCCGCCTCTTCAACTCGAGCCTCGAGGGAAACACACGCCGCGCGATCGACATTCCCGAAGGAGCGCAGGTGAATGAAACCGCCTTCAAGGCACTGATTCGCGAGGCGGTCGCTCTTAACAGTTCCGGTAAGGCCAAGCTTTCAGCGTAGCCCTAATCGCCACCGCTACTTCGACCCGCCGCTGTCTTTCGGCTTCTCCATCACTTCGTCCATGTTGAAGCTGGCCGCCTTCTGCCGCTGTGGGTAGTCCTTGAACGTCGCCAGGAACTGACCGACATACGCCGGTGCGGGCACCAGCAAGAAAGCATGATCGAGCAGCCAGCTGCCAATCCGATAGCGCAGGCGCCACAGCCGCACTCCGGTCGGCGTTAGAAGGAGAGGAATAGACCACGTTCGTCGAACAGCTCACGAGCGATCGCACGGTTTCGCGCTGCGCACATTTGCCCCGCCGAGCGACGGCATGCTGGCACGGGCGAATTAGATTCCGGAAAAGGCTAGGGTCGGAATCGAACCGGCGTAGACGGCTTTGCAGGCCGCTGCATGACCACTCTGCCACCTAGCCGGAGGCGTGAACGAAGCGCGACTAGGTCCTATGGTCTGAACCTAACTCGGTAACCACCAGCGCGGCCTTCGCTTCGGGTGCGCTAGAGCGATCGTAGCAAAAAGGTGACAATGGGTCGATGGCTCGCCCTCGACGGCGAGTTCGAGGCTAATGAGAACAAGGAGCACCTAATGTCCGCTGCAAACGTGCCCGCTGCGATCGGCTTCCTGGATCGAGAACGCATCATCGCCCGCCCCGGATTCAATCGCTGGTTGGTTCCACCGGCAGCGCTCGCGATCCACCTATGTATAGGCATGGCATACGGATTCAGCGTCTTCTGGCTGCCGATGAGCAAGCTGATCCCCGGAGCGGCGGTTTGCTCCAACGGTTTCATTGCCACGTTAACCGCCACGGACTGCAACTGGAGCGTCGCGGAGGTTACGCATATCTTCGAAACGTTCATCGCCATGCTGGGCATTTCGGCGGCGATCTGGGGAGGGTGGCTTGAGCATGCCGGGCCACGCAAGTCCGGCCTCATTGCCGCCGCCTGCTGGGCGGGCGGCCTGGTACTAGGCGGCTACGGTGTCTCGATCCATCAACTGTGGCTCGTATTTCTGGGATGCGGATTCATCGGTGGCATTGGCCAGGGTCTGGGCTACATCACGCCGGTATCGACCCTGATCAAATGGTTTCCCGACCGCCGTGGCATGGCCACCGGCTTCGCGATCATGGGTTACGGCGGCGGCGCCATGATCGGCTCGCCGCTGGCGGTGTGGTTGATGGCGCATTTCGCGCACGACGGCATCTCCGGCGTCGCGATGACGCTTACAGCGCTGGGCGTTATCTACCTTGTGGCTATGAGCCTCGGCGCACTCGGCTTTCGCGTGCCCCCGGCAGGATGGCATCCACTAGGATGGCAGCCGGCGACCCTGGCCGACGGCGGCATGATCACGAATCAACACGTGCACCTGAATGTCGCGTGGCGTACACCCCAGTTCTGGCTCATCTGGGGCGTACTGTGCCTCAACGTCACGGCGGGCATCGCAGTGATCTCGATGGCCAGTCCGATGTTTCAAGAGGTCTTTGGTGCCAAGTTGCTGGGCCTCGATGCTCACGCGAGTCTGGGGGATGCGCACAAGGCGGCCATTGTCGCCGCGGCCGCGGGTCTTGTCGGTCTCATCAGCCTGTTCAACAGTATCGGCCGAATCATGTGGGCGTCCGCCTCGGACTACCTTGGGCGCAAAAACACCTACTTCGTGTTTTTCCTGCTTGGAATGCTGCTTTACGCCCTGCTCCCGACCTGGGGACACCTCGGGCTGGCCGGCCTATTCGTCGCCTCCGTGTGCGTCATTCTCACTATGTACGGCGGCGGGTTTTCGACCGTACCGGCCTACCTGGCGGACATCTTCGGGACTCAGATGGTCGGTGCAATCCACGGACGCCTGATCACCGCCTGGTCGGTGGCTGGCGTCGTCGGCCCGGCAGTCATTGCCAAGCTGCGCGAAGCGCAGCTCGCGAACGGCGTCCCGAAGAATCTGGTCTACGATCGCACGCTCTACATCATGGCCGCGCTGCTCTTCGTCGGATTTCTCTGCAATCTGCTTGTGCGCCCGGTTGATCCGAGCCGCTATATGACGGCTGAGCAGCTGGCGCACGAGCGTTCCCTGCAGCGCGAGCGTCGCGAGGCGGGCACTGCCGAAGTGACCGTGAGCGCAGCAACGGCCGGCCCTGCCGTGTGGATCGCGTGGTTTGCGGTGGGGATTCCCTTCCTGATCGGGCTCTATATCGCCCTACAGAAGGCCGCGGCACTGCTCTGAGCAGCGCGCGGGCCGCCCCCATGGCTGCCTTCCGCGAATGCGACCCTGCGCTGCAGCGGCGGGGGCTCGGTTCCTATTGCTGAGGCTCATGCACCGCGGTCTTGGGTGACTGCTTCACCTCGATCGGCCAGACTCGTTGCACGTGCGAATATAGGAACGCGGTCGTCAATCCAAAGAGCAGCAGCCCGTTCAGAGCTTCCAGCGCGCCCATGAGGCGCCAGTGGGTCGCCAGGTACAGGTCGGCATGCCCATACGTCGTGAGCGCCCCAAGGGAGTACACAATGGCGGCCTTGAAGTCCGTCAGCGCGTGCAGCTCGTGATAGGCGCACGCCCAGATGAGGGCTTCGACGCCATGCAGCAGCGTCGCCAGCAGAGTGGTAATCCCCATCACCACCACAAACAGCAAGAGGAACCGGCGGTGAGTGCGCAGCCTCTGCAGCTCCCTGACTACCTGGGCATTGATCCCGCCCAGCGCCACCACGTGCAGCATGACCGTCAGCACGATGAGTGGCAGGGCCCATAACCAGCTGTTGTCCCAGAGCTCCGCCATGACAGTCCTCCGCAGTTCCCGTCCCGTTTGAATTAGTGCGGGGTGCCGGGCTACCCTGCGCACATGGGGTCCTGCGCTTGAGCCAGAACTTGGCTCACGACTCGCAGTCAGTGACCCGCCATCGACTTCATGTAGCGTTGCAGCCGCTCGGCCGCCTCGTCGAAGGTGCGCTCTTCGAGCCGGAAACGGCGAATCCGCCAACCCTCAGCGGTACGAACGGCAACCGAGTGATAGATACCGCCCATGGGCAGATGCAGCACCTGCATATACGTGGTCACCGTGGCCTCGTCTGCGTGCAGGGTGACCAGTTGGTTGGTGACGAAATGCAGGATATCGGGGAACGGCTTGATTGACTCGCGCAGCCAGTTGACGATGGCCTTGCGCCCGCGCAGCACCGTGTCACCGGCGACGTACTTGCCGACCGACGAGTAGTCGACTTCGGCATCCTCCGTGAACACCTGGTCCAGCAGTTGCCACTCCCACTTGTCGATCGCCCAGCAGTAGCGATGCAGCAGCTCGCCCAACTCGACCCGGTCCGCAGCGGCCTGGAGTCGCTGTTCCTGTGAATTCGACACTGCACCCTCCCCAGTAGATTCATGCGGCAACAAATCGCGGTATGCGGCTGCCTGAAGGTACAGCTTACGATCTGTCGGGGAAATTTGGTGGGTGCGATCAGCAGGTGGCGATATGGGTGTCGCCATCTAACAGCGGCGATGGCCGCTGGCAGCGCCACCCTGGTGGCAGTTCGGGCGATCTGGAGGCGGCTCGTCGCGGGAGTCGGACCCTAAGCGCCGGGTCGAGCGATGGAGGCTTGGGAACTGGCCAACTACTCACCAGCCTCGGACACGCGCATCTGCAACGTATTGAATTTGGAGCGGGAAACGAGACTCGAACTCGCGACCCCGACCTTGGCAAGACCTGAAGAACCTTTATAAATCATAGACATGGCCTAACAAAGCCGGCCGGTTCGGGCCATTGGAATCAATAACTTGCCACGCCGCGCGTGCCAACTGCGTGCCAAGCCTCGAGGATGCACGGGTCGCTTACGCGCTTCCGTGCTCTCCACGAGTTTGAGGCTGCCCCTCGCCTCGGGAGACGCAATTTGACGCGGCACTAGCCTTCACGTATTTTACGTGACAGATGGCAATAAAGCACAATATTACTGTCGCGATCGAGCCCGCGCTGCTCAAGAAGGCACGCGCAGTCGCGGCACGCCGGGGGCGGAGCGTGAGCGCACTGCTCGCGGATGAGTTGCGGGAACTTGTCGCCGAAGATGCGCGGTACTCCGCGGCGCGCAAACGAGCGTTGGCGCTCTTTGCTACCCCCCTGCCTCTTGGAGGCACGCCGCTGAGCCGCGAGGAACTTCATGAGCGACGTCGTATTCGTTGATTCCAACGTCCTGATTTATGCACACGACGCAGACGCCGGTTCGAAGCACGACCGAGCGGTCGAGAAATTGCGACTGTTATGGGAGTCGGGCGCCGGACGGCTGTCGGTGCAGGTACTCCAGGAATTCTATGTCAACGTAACCAAAAAGCTGGCGACGCCAGTTTCTCGATCAACGGCCCGTGAGGTGATCAGTAGTTACGGCGCGTGGGTACTCGAGCCGACGACACCCGAAACCGTCACGCGGGCGATCGATATTTCCGCAATGGCACAGATCATGTTTTGGGACGCCCTGATCGTGGCGTCAGCCGAGCAGGTGCAGGCCTCAAAAATCTACAGTGAGGATCTAAACGCCGGCCAGACAATCGCCGGAGTTACGATCGTCAATCCGTTTGCGTTCGCCTGACGCCGCGAGTTCCCAGCCGCGAACGCGCAGCCAGGCTTTCGACTGACACGCGGACCCCTCAGGCTGGGCTCGTCTATGGAATCAGCGCCGTGCCTGAAACGGAACTCCGTCTCGTCGCGCGCGAACGGATCGAGAGCCGGGCAGCGACGGTCGCCACGGTTTTGCCTGCTCTTGACTTAGGTTGTGTGAAAACGCATTGCTTGATCGCTGCATTCTATAAAATAGCAGCAACGTAGCCTCGCGAGCGTGCCATGAAGCGATACGTGGTGGGCCAGGACCGATCTCAGAGCACGTTGTTTCCCGAAGTGCTGGACGATTACATCGCCGAGGACAATCCGGTTCGGGTAGTCGATGTATTCGTCGATGAGCTGGATCTTAAAGATCTGGGGTTTGAAGGGGCCGAGCCGGAAGCTACGGGTCGACCGGCGTATCACCCCGCGACGCTGCTGAAGCTCTACATCTATGGGTATCTGAACCGCATTCAGTCCAGCCGCCGCTTGGAACGCGAGACCCAGCGTAACGTGGAACTGATCTGGCTGACGGGCAGGCTGTGCCCGGACTTCAAGACGATTGCCGACTTCCGCCGCGACAACGGTAAGGCGATCCGGCGGGTGTGCCGGGAGTTTGTGGTTCTGTGCCGCAGCTTGAACCTATTCTCCGATGCGCTGGTCGCCATCGATGGCAGCAAGTTCAAAGCGGTCAACGGGCGCGACCGGAACTTCACGAAGCATAAACTCAAGGCACGGATGCAGCAGCTCGAGGAGAGCATCGCCCGGTACTTAGCGGACCTGGATCGGGCGGATCGGGATCCGAGCACCGTCACCGAAGCCCGGGTGGAGCATTTGAAGGAGAAGGTCGAGACGGTCCGGGCGCAGATGCAGCGGCTCAAGCACCTCGGCGAGCAGATGAGCCAGACTCCCGATGAGCAGATCTCGCTCACCGATCCGGATGCCCGCTCCATGGCCACCAGTGCCCGAGGCTCCGGGGTGGTCGGTTACAACGTTCAGACGGCGGTGGATGCCAAGCATCACCTGGTGGTGACGCACGAGGTGACCAACCAGGGCACCGATCTGGCGCAGCTATCTTCAATGGGCAAGAAGACGCAAGAAGCTCTCGATACGCAAGATCTCACCGCTCTGGCGGATCGCGGCTATTACTCGGGCTCCGAGATCCTCAAGTGCGAACAAGCCGGCATTAACGCGCTCGTTCCTAAATCGCATACCTCCAACAATCTAGCCAAGGGACAGTTCGACAAGCGCGACTTCCACTACATCCCAGAAAAACGAGTATCGCTGCCCTGCTGGAGAACGGGCGATCTGGCGCATGACAACGATCGAACGCGGCCAGACGCTACATCGGTATTGGTCCTCCGCCTGCCCACGCTGCCCGATCAAGGCCCAGTGCACGACAAGCGACTACCGGCGCATCACGCGCTGGGAGCACGAGGCGTGGTCTTAGTCGCCTGCGTCTCTTCGATGCGATATGCCGGAGTGGCCTCGACATCGACGATCACGCCGGCGTGGATATCGACGAGATAATTGGTCGAGTAGGCGTAAAATGCCGGGCCTCCAGGCGCCGCGGTCCAGCGCGCCGCCGGGTCGGTCAGTGAGATGTTCGACGGCGTTATACCCATCTGGCCGTCTTGCTCCAGTGCCTGCAAATACTCGTGGACCGCACGTGTACCAAGCTCCGGGCTGCTCCAGTCGATGTTCTCTTGCTCGGGACACCGCGTTGCCGGTTGGCATCGGCCTTTACGATGCTCGCGTCGATCGCAAAGCCCTTCGCCTCGCACCAGGCCTTCCGCCATGCATCGCTGCACCACGCCCTCAAACACGTGCCGGAACACATCGCTCTCGCGGAAACGGCCGTGCCGGTTCTTCGAGAAGCTCGAGTGATCGGGAACCGTGTCTTCAAGTCCCAGTCGGCAGAACCAGCGATACGCCAGGTTCAGATGCACTTCCTCACACAGCCGCCGTTCAGAGCGGATACCAAAGCAGTAGCCGACCAGCAGCATCCGCATCATGAGCTCCGGATCGACTGAGGGTCGTCCCGTGTGGCTGTAGAATCGTGCGAGGTGTTGGCGCAGATCTGAAAGATCGAGAAACCGATCGATGCCGCGCAGAAGATGATCCGCCGGTACGTGCTCATCAAGGTTGAAGGAATAAAACAGTCGGTCTTGGTTGCCGCTGTGTTCTCCCATCATGCCGGTGCGCTCCCTCCGCCGCTCCTGCTAACTAAGACCTTGAAAACACAGACACCGTTCAATAGTTTTTCAACAAAATAGACCGATCTGAGCCGGTCGTGCTAGGCCGCGAGTCAAGGACTCCTGTTGACCCGCAGCTGCCTATGGTGAACGTCCGCTTCCTGGAAGTTCATTGAGGCCGCCGGCCACGGTTTGCGATCGCTCCTTCGTCGAGCCCCAGTACCACAATCTTTGCGGCTGATAATCGTTGGCCATTCGGGGTGCGTAAAGCCAGCCGCCACGGCTACCTTCTGCGCACCGTTCGCCACGTACGTAATCACGCCCCCGGCGATTGCGCCATCAAGCGCCTCACCCCAAAGCTTCTGCCCGGTCGCGGAATCAAGCGCGTAGAGGTTGCCGCCCACATCGCCAAAGAACAGCAGGCCGCCCGCCGGAGCGGCGGGGCGGTAAACTCGTAGGCGAGTGAGATCCTGAGGCTCGTCTAGCGCAGCCCCCCCATCACATCGAGCGTGCCGACGTCATTGTTGCGGTAACTCGCAGTTGCGCTTTCTGCTGGTGGAAGTGGCGCAACTCACGGCGCGCAGGCTTCTCGGAATGGCGCAGTAATATTTCACCTGGTTACCAGCGGAAGCTTCACTGGTGAAGTCGCGGGCCGCCGCACGTTGAGGCAGCCCGCGTATTTCACAATGGGATCACCCGGTTAGCTGCCGCCAGGCACGGCCTTCGGCATTTTATTGGGATCCAGCGCAGGTACCGGGTTCTCCGGATGCTGAAGATCCGGAATCAAGTCGTTTGAGGCACCGCCTGGGGAGCGCTTGATGTTCGGATACTTCATGATGGACTTGTCGAATTCGACGAGCGTCGGCGCATATAGCGCCCCAGCCCAGGAGTTTTCTTCGCCGGAATACCTTCCCGGTGAGGTCGTAAGTCCACGGGTTGGCGCGGCCCCATTCATGACCATGTCGTATCTCTCATACGGATCCATGGTGAGGTTATAAGTCGCCGGTAAAGACAGGTTTTGTTCCGGTCCCAGCCAGGCCTCCTTCGCCGTCCACATGAATTTCCAGGCGACATTCACCCACGGCTCTTTGGGATCTCCGGCGAGGTCAACGCGGATAGCGTTGAGATTTTCGCCATCGATATAGATCCACGACCGGCGTGCGGAGTGCTGTGCCTTGCCTAGGATGTAGGCGCTGTTGTCAATGCTGTCGAAGTAGATGGGCTTGCCGTTGTTGTCCTTCCATTCGCCATGCGGCGGCGGCGTGAGGCCAACCATCTCGGCCAGCGTTGACCAGCAGTCAATGTGCGACATCATTTCGCGGTATTGCGCCCCGGCGGGAACGTTGTTCGGCCACCACATGATGCCCGGCACACGCCAACCGCCTTCAAACGCAGTGCCTTTTTCACCACGGAAGGGCTGGGTTCCGGCATCGGGATAGGCGTCCAGCCACGCGCCGTTGTCGGCCGTCAGGATGACGATCGTGTTGGGCGCATCCTTGCGGATTTCATCCATGATTTTGCCGATGTCAGCATCCATTTCCATGAGCGAATCGGAGTAGTCACCGAGATGCGACTTCCCGGCAAAATCCGGCGCGGCATGGGTCGGGTTGTGCATTTTGATCCAGTTAATGTCCATGAAGAACGGCTTGCCGCTATTCGCGTGCCGCTTGATGTAATCCACGGCGTAGTCGGCCTGCCGTTCGTCCATTGTCGCCATGTAGGCGTAGTCAATCGTGGCGACCCTTTTTGCGGGCTGGCCGGCCACCCCTTCCCACTCGCTCAAATTCACGATGTCATCAAACATCGCGTTGAATTCCGGGTTATAGGACGGGAACCACGGATGAAACCACTTCGAGGTGTCCTCCCAGGTGTAAGCGCCGGCATAGTAGGCGGCGAACTCTTTCATCTCAT
Organism: uncultured Pseudomonadota bacterium; assembly: GCA_963806375.1. Taxonomy (GTDB): domain Bacteria; phylum Pseudomonadota; class Gammaproteobacteria; order Steroidobacterales; family Steroidobacteraceae; genus 13-2-20CM-66-19. Next base: position 254,407 of record CAWDXW010000001.1, on the reverse strand, counting down.
CGAAACCATGCTCGGTCGGGTAGGCATCCGGTTTGTCGCCCAGGTGCCATTTGCCCGAGAAGTAGGTTGAATAACCGTTCTTCTGGAAGAACTCGGCAATGGTCGGCGTTTCCTTCCGGAGGTGATTCTCGTCACCCGGGACCACCACGACGGAGAGCGCCGTGCGGATAGGAATGCGCCCGGTGATGAACGAAGCCCGGCCCGCCGTGCAGCTCGCCTGGCCATACCAGCTCGTGAATACCGCACCCTCCTTGGCGATGCGGTCGATGTTTGGAGTCGGGTGGCCCAAGGCCACGCCGCCCCCGGATAGGCACCGAAGTCGCCCCAGCCTGTGTCGTCGGTCATAAGCATAACGATGTTGGGTCTCTTGTCCTGTGCTTGGACCGAAGCGGCTGCACTTAAGAGCATGCAAGCGAGCAAGGCAAACGCGAACAGATTGATTGAGCGCTTCATGTTGACACCTTGTTGTACGGCTCTAGAAATGAGAGTTGTCGTGTTCTGAACTACAAAACGAAGCACGTGCTCATCTGCTTGCCCCCTGAACTAATCATAGAAAATCGGGCGGACCAATTGGACCTTAGGGCAATACTTTCAGCGTCGAACAAAGCCGACGGTCGCGCTTAATGCTGTCATGCGGCGAGCGGCCTCTTCCGAGCAAGGAAATGCCAAACTTTCCCATCAACGAGCATTGGCGCCGGCGGACCATAGCGGTCCTATTGGACCTTGGGCTCAGCATGGCGGGGGCCCAGCTCCAGTCAGATGCAGTGCCGAAAATGATCGCCTGTAACCGCCTGTAACCGCCTGTAACCGGACAATCATAATCTCGGGTGGGTGTTGCACTATGTCAGTGAGAACTTGTTGGCCTTTGGTCCAATACTGTTCTTTAACTTGTAGGAATAACAATGGTGGGCCGACCAACCCACGGTTCTCTTTGAAAAATCGAAAGCCGCAGCGTGCTGGCCGTCTGTCGAACATAAGACGGTACCTCTTTATCTTTGATCCTTTGAGTAAAAAGGGATGGAACTCCGATTCTTAAAGTTTATTGAGCCGCCGGCCATCGACAACTGGCGAGACAAGGCAGGATCACTCCTTAGAACCCATGCCAACCAGCGTCAGACCTCACCTGGCGCCAAGAAAATCCTGGTCATCATTGCTGTGCTCGCGGGGTCCGAAGCGGCGAGCGCCCAGGACGTGGTGATGACTTCCACTCCCGACAAATGGCAATTCTCAGTCCTGGCCTATGGCTGGGTGCCGACCATAAAGGGGTCGGTGAGTTTCCCGATCGCCAATACCGGTGGCAGCATCACGGCGGACCCCAACAACATCTTCAACAACCTCAACCTGGCGTTCATGGGCTCCTTCGGTGTCATGTACAACCGCTGGGGATTCTTTACCGACGCGCTTTACATGAATTTGGGTCACACCAAGACGGGATATAAGGATTTCACGCTTCCGAATCAGGAACCCGGCAATCTCAACGCTTTCATCAACCTCACCGTTAAGACCTGGATCGTGACGTCGGCCTTCCAATACAAAGTCGTGGAGCTCCCGACTTCGCCATGAGCACCTTGGTGGGCGCACGCTATCTGTACATTAAGAACTCGCTCAGCTGGTATTTCAACGCCAGCCTGGTGAACAACCCCGGGATAACGCGCGGCGGAACGCTCGATCAGCGGGGACAAAGTCGATGGCATCGTCGGCTTCAAGGGGCAATGGATGTTCGGCGACAATCACGCCTGGGCGCTGCCCTTCTATGCCGATATTGGTGGAGGTGATTCCAAGCTGACCTGGCAGCTCGCCGGTGGAATTGGCTATCACTTCGGCGCATGGGAAGTCGGCGCGCTTTATCGAAAAATCAACTATCACGTGAACTCATCTGGGCTGACGGATCTGAGTGTCGCGGGCCCGATGATTGGTGGCCTCTACCGATGGTAACGGCGCATGCAACGTTTAGGTGGCTATCGGCAACGTCTTGTAACTCGCGAATGTTAGGTGCTCAGCAGTATGTGCAACCATGCCGCCAATCTCGACCTGTGGGCTGACCCACAAGAGCGCTACGATCTGTTCATGAACAACTTCACCGAGCGTTCGTGGTTGGGGCCTCTGATGGGCGAAGAATTGCAAAAGGTGATGAAGACTTTTGTTAAGTATCCTCCTCGTAAGTTGCAAAGTTTGGGCTACGACGGCCCCGTCACTATCTCGAACTACCATAAGTTTGAGTGGCTTCGGAACCAACTCAAGAACGAAGGCGTTAGCGTCACGCTGCCAACTGGGAACTGACCGATCACCGGCGTCCCTGCCCATCACTCAACTGTCAGCGGGTCACCATGAATTGCAGTTCAACAAAGCGCTCTCGGCCGCTCACGCATCTGGCTGCGAGCGCGGCTGCGGCCGTTCTCGGACTGTTGCAAACGGGCGCGGTTGACGCCGACGAGCCGATCGCACCACCTCAGTGCTCGATGCGCCTTTCGGTCGAGGTGACGCCGGATGTGCCGAACCCCAGCGATGGCGCATTCCTGAGCTCCCTTCTCGGCAATCACGCCGGATACCAGTTGCTCCTGCTGCAGGTTGTGGACGATACGCACGTGAACCTTCAGCTTCAGGGGCCTGGTCCGGCCGAGCGCTGCCAGGCAGTGGTCGACAGCATCCGCAACGACGGGCGCGTTGTGTCGATCGAGGCGAATTAGCGACCGAGAGATGGGATTGAGATGGATGCCCATTCTGTGCGCAAACACAAACTCGCCCCCGGCTAGCCGGAACACACAAATACTCGCGGCGCCGGGCAGCGCATGATCAACGCTGCGACTCTAAATACTCAACCGGCTTATGTACCTAAGGGAAAGCACGTATCGCGAGGTCCCCTACGTGCTGTCTGCTTGTCGAGCGGCCGCTTGGGGGCAGCCATTTCTAAGTGCTCACTGACCGGAATTGGCCGGGAAGCGCCTGATGCCCTTCCCGGAACCGGCCGTTGGGGTCGATCTACTGCGAATTTCCGGAGTTGACCCCTATGCGACGGTCGTCGTTGGGTCGAGGACTGGCGCGCCGACTTTAGGCGCCGGTGGGTGTTCCACCGCTTTCGCGGTGGCCCTCAGTCCGGCTGCCATCATCACGTTTCCAGCCCCCGCCACATCGAACGTAGCGTGCGGATTTCCCGCACTACGCTCACCTGTTTGCTTCGGGCCGTGGCTTATGGGACCTTTCCGACCGAGCAGGCTTTCCGCAGAGCAAAAAAACGGCTGCCTACTCCACCTCGCTCAGCCTCTCCAGCCTTCGCCACAGCGCATATCTTCCGGTTCTGGTCTTGCAAATAACCGGGCGCGTTTATCAGTTCGCCCTTGCCTCCCATACGGTCAGAAGAATTACAAACAGCAGGGCCGCTTCGCTCCGCGGGCATTACTCCGCCTCATCGCTACTTCCGACCCATCCGACTCCCTCTCGCCTTCGGTCCGCTTTCCCGGTGTCCCCGGTTATACGGCCTACCTTGCTCCGCTCATTTCTGACCGGGACGAGGAGGGTCTCTCCAGTTGCTCAGCACGTCCTTGTCACCATGCCGTCGATAACCACCCCGCCGGAGTGTCCCATCGCATCAGTCTGTGTCGCGATGGTCCATGTTGCCTTCGCCGCTAGACAGTGCCGGCTCGGCCTCCAGGGCTGAAAGTTTCGAGGCCACCTCTCGTTCGCTTGCGCTACGGCCTGGTGACTCGCCGTCACCCTTACGATGACGTTGTCGGTAGGCTTCAGAATCACGGTTTCCCTACTGATCCTGCTACCCTAGCTACGGGGCTCCGACTCTTACCCCGGTGGGACTGTCTCCCACAGAACGCGCCAGCCTTCGCTGGACGCACAACGTCCGCTGTCGGGCAGACCAGTCAGTGGCTTGAGACGTCCAGTGGGGTTTGCGCGGCACCCTTCGCAACTTGGGCAGCAGATCGCCACACCACTTGCCTCCGATTCTCTGTGCACCGGTTGTTCTGTTGTTCTATGTCGGCTCACTTAAGCTTTTCGATGTCGCCAGGCTTCCAGATCTTGTTTAACGCGGCTTCGGAGGGCCGTAGAGCCTAAGGACCGCGAAGAAGCCTCGGCGTGGAGCGGTCGCGATCCGGCTACCTTCCTTGCCTAGGCCGCTGCGGCAACGGTCACGAACTGACACCCGACAACCTTGTGGTGGCTGAGCGCGGCGCCCGCTGGCGTTGCCGTCAATGCGGGGCCGATCGTGCCAATGCCTGGCGGCGCAGGGGGGGCCGTAGCTTGAGTGCTCAGGTGGCTTGCGGCGCCTATAACCCTCGTGCACGTATTCCCAAGGGTATCGATGCCCTATCGCTGGGGTATCACGGGGGTGTCAACAAGCGTATCAAAGGGGATTCCACTACCCTTATTTGCCCGTCTTGCCGGCGCTGCTCCCAGGAAAGTGTCACGAAGATGTGCGCGCCGTTCTGAGATTCATCGGTGACGTCCCGGGCCAGCTCGGACGAGACACGGCCCGGGTGCTTCACGATCAAACTTAACAGCTAGTCGGCTGCGCCTATGACTTGCACGACGCTTCTTGATATCCATCAAAGGCAACGGGTTTGTCCGGATCCTGAAGATTCGGACTCGTATCATTTGATGCTCCGCCGGGGAAGCGCTTCATGTTCGGAAAGTCCACGATGGATTTGTCAAACTCCCGATCGGCACCGCAATCAACGAAAGAACCCAGCCATTGTCATAGCCGGCATAGCGTCCGGGCGACGTCGTCGGGATGCGCGTGCTCACCGCACCGTTGAACGTCATGTCGTATTTCTCGAACGGGTCCATCGTGAGGTTGTACGCCGAACCGATGGCACCGAGATCCTGCTTGGGACCGAGCCAGGTGTCCTTGGACGTATACAGGTATTTCCAGGCGATTTTGAGATCGGGATTCGTGGGATCGCCGCCGATGTCAGCGCGAGCGCCGGCGAAGCTTTCACCGTCGATATAGATCCATCCGTTGCGTGCGGAATGCTTCTCCTTGCCGATAATGTAGGCGCTGTTGTCAATGCTGTCGAAATAGATCGGCTTGCCGTCATTGTCCTTCCATGCGCCGTGAGGCGGCGGAGTGAGGCCGACCATCGTCGCCAGCGTTGACCAGAGGTCGATGTGCGACATCATTTCGCCATAACGTGCGCCGGCCGGAATCTTACCGGGCCACCACATGATGCCGGGCACGCGGAAACCGCCCTCGAACGGCGAGCCCTTTTCCCCACGGAACGGAACGGTGCCGCCGTCCGGCCATGCATCCTGCCACGCGCCATTGTCGGCGGTGATGATGACGATGGTGTTGGGAGCCTCGGCCCGGATCGCGTCCATAATGCGACCAATGTTGGAGTCGAGCTCCATCATGGCATCTGAATAATTGCCGAGATGCGATTTGCCAATGAATGCCTTAGCGGGAATGTTCGGGTTGTGCATCTTCATGAAATTGACATCCATGAAGAACGGCTTGCCCCCTTTGGCGTGCGCCTTGATGTATTCAACCGCCGAATTGGCCTGACGGACGTCGAATTCATGCAGGTAGTCGTAGTCGATACGCGCCACCTTGGTCGCAGGTTTGCCGACGGTGCCTTCCCATTCGTATAAGTTGACGATCTTCTGATATTCGGCCCAGTAGGCGGGGTTATATTTCGGGAACCACGGATGCGCGAAGCTGTCCGTGTCGTCATAGGTATAGACGCCCGGATAGTAAGCGGCGAACTCCTTCATTTCGTCAAAGCCATGTTCGATCGGGTAGAACTTGGGTTGATCACCCAGATGCCACTTGCCGGAGAAGTAAGTCGTGTAGCCGTTCTTCTGGAAGAACTCGGCGATCGTCGGCGTGGACTTCCTTAGGCCGTTCGGGTCGCCAGGCACCACCACGACCGATAGCGCCGAGCGGATCGGGATGCGTCCAGTCATGAACGAGGCACGGCCTGCGGTGCAACTCGCCTGCCCGTACCAGCTGGTAAAGACCGCGCCTTCCTGGGCGATGCGATCGATGTTCGGGGTCGGATGGCCGAGATTCGCGCCACCACCATAGGCCCCGAAGTCGTTCCAGCCCGTGTCGTCTGTCATCAGCATGACGACATTGGGTTTTTTCGATTGCGCCCATGCCGGCGCCGCCGCAAGCATGCAACAGAGCGGGACTGCCGCTAATATCCATCCCTTGACGATGCATTTCATCGAATTTCTCCCTGGCACTGTATTTATTTATGGTCTGCCGAAGACACAGCAGCATCGTTCTATAGTATGAAACCGGGCGGACCAATTGGACCTTGGTCGCACCAAGTTCTCAGTCAGTAGCTTCAAAACGGCGCTGTGTGGCCGGGGAGGCGCCTGACTACGCATCAGTATGCGCAAAGGCTAGCCATGCCTAAGCTAGAGTCGATAGGACTGTGAGCGACCATTCAAGATGGCGCCTTTCGGCCCTGTTGCCACGAGTTCGCGAACGTCTGCCACCTGAACGTCTGCTCTGCAGCAGACAGTTTCGTGCGACGAATTTCCGCTTCTGGCCGGTTGCCGCCGGTGCATATTGCTCGGCCCTCTCCGACAAGCCCTTCCCGACCGCTCCATTGGCCGTGGCAACCGGAGGCCGCGTGTGCACCGAAACCACTGCCAGCGGGTGCCGCTCATGTCAGGTTCTACGTCGTCTCAAGCGCGCCGCCGCACCCCACTTAAGTTCTCGCAGTGATCCGAGGCGAGAGCGGAGCCGCTGACGGTTGCTCATAAGCGCACTACCGAACGGTTCGCCGAGCGCCGAGCGCGCATGCTCCAACTACGCCAACGGAAAACGGAGAGATTCAATGAAGACCGACAAACAATTACAGCAGGACGTGCTAGCCGAGCTAGGCTGGGAGCCCTCGGTGAATGCTGCGAAGATCGGCGTCGAAGTTTCCGATGGGATCGTGACGCTGGCCGGCCATGTGGGAACGTATGCCGAAAAGCTCAACGCCGAGCGCGCCGCCCAACGCGTCGCGGGCGTAAAGGCGCTGGCGGTTGAGTTGGACGTAGCGCTTTCGGGAACGAGCAAGCGCACGGACCGGGACATCGCCCGCACCGCGCAGGACGTATTGCAGTGGACAACCTACCTGCCGCCGGACAGCATCAAGGTCAAGGTTGAAAATGGCTGGGTCAGTTTGTCCGGTCAGGTCGAATGGGACTATCAGAGGCAGGATGCGGCAGCGGCGGTACGTCATCTCATGGGCGTCACCGGAGTCAGTGACGAGATTGTTCTGAAGCCCAAGGCGTCCTCGAGCGTCGTTAAGGCGGATATTGAAGCTGCCTTGAAGCGTCGCGCTCAAAGCCATGCAGAGCAGATTGCCGTCGATGTCGAGGGACACGAGGTAACGCTGACAGGGACGGTCAACAGCTGGTCAGAACGCCAGCTGGCTGTGAGCTCCGCCTGGGCGGCGCCCGGGGTCAATTATGTGAGAGACAACATGACAGTTACGTTCTGAGAGTTGTCCGACACATATTCAAGAACTGTCTACAGCTGAACCCAGAAATGCGACGGTCGCGTGCGACGCCACCGAAAGGCGGCCCGCGCGCGACCGGACGCACGCGGAAGAATCTCCGCCCGGTCTCGGTTAGGGCGGCTCGGCGGAACGCGCCTCTTCCCGAAGACGCTCGAGCTAGTGTCGATAGGCGTCACCGTCACCGTAGTCCATGAAGCTGCCGTAGCGGGGGTGCACGCCGAGCACACGTCGCGCGTGCTTGATTGGGCACCAGTACTCCTCAGTACGGGACGCGACCTCCCGAACATACCCGAATACGCCGTTCGCATAGGAGCAGTACGCGCAATTAAGCTTCTCGAGAGCGTTGAGGTAAGCGAGCTGCCCACGGTCGAACGCCAGATAGTCGCTCCGACGCACGCGCGGAATCCCATACACCGGAAAGCACACCGTCTGGTACACGACAACGAATAAATCGAGCAGAAGCACCGGCATAATGAGTGCATAGATCGCCGGCGCAGTCAGAATCATGGCCGGGCGCGACCCGAATATGTAGCTCAACAACTTCGCTTTAAGGAGGCGGTGCTTTGCAACCACCGCCTGCTCGAAGCGCACGACGCCATCCCGCACCTCGTAGTTGAGCTCCACGCGTCTCTTGGCGAGCGCCGCCTCGAGCTGCCTTTCCAGGGCGCGGATTGATCCGGTCAGTTGAGTAATTTCTTCGCGTACGGTCTCGCTCATAGTCAGAGCACCTTGTTAGGGGGCGGCAATTGCTGCAGAGGTACGTTCCATGCCAAAGGCATGAGAGAGACAACTGTCACTATGCGCGTCATATTTGGACCCTTGCGCCTTATTTAGACCGGGCTTCGTGTGCAAGTGGCAGCCCGACGACTAGCTGCGGACGCAATCGCCATGGACGAGGCGTTTCGGCGCAGATCGTTGCAAGTCGTTGCGTCACTTCCTGCTACCCCGAGCGGACTTCGCAGGGGACAATCGGGTCCAAGCGATTTCATCCGCTGCGAAAGTCGGCATACCGGTTCGGTTGGGGCATGCTCGTGGCTATGCGAGCGCACTCAGCCCGTCCGTCGCCGATGCCTAAATGCAGCAGCGCGGTCGCAGCCACACTGCCGGCACCGCCAGCGGCCCTCTCGCCTGTCTATACGCACGTTGTCAGGCGTGAGTCGATGGCCGTTACCACATTGATCGGGAACCTCCTTGGAGGCAATCTTGCGGCGGCGGTCAGCGCTCGAGAACGGAACGATAGTCGTGCTATTAGTCGGGATCAGGCCCCTACCACACTTATTTTCGCGTCGGCCGCCGCCAGCAGCCGGCTGCTCTCCAGCTCGAAATGAGCTGTAAGAAACTCCCCCTGGGGGACGAGTAGGGCCCGGCTTTTCGGCCCTTGAGCGTCGTGCTGGCGTGATCCACGTACCACGGGTACACGCTTTCCAGATTCTCCACCAGCGCACCGCTAGTGTCCGCCAGCCGCGGCAGGAAGTCCGCCATTTAGACCATGAGTTGACGATACGGAAGCCTTACGTATGACAAGAGCGGCGAAAACACGGTAGTTGGCCGGATAGCGGGTTGTCCGCGTTTGCAGCAACTCCCGGTCAGCACCGCGGCATTGATGCGTCTAATGCCAGCCCTGAGCACCCATATGCCAAGCAGCCGGACCCCATGCGCTGTCGAAGTATTGGGGCCTTTCGACGACGGTTGCGCCAAAACAGTTTCGAGTTTTTACCAAAACTGGCGCAATACCTCGGCTGATTTTCGAGAGACGACGGGCTCAAGATTTAGCCACCCGCGATGGGTACGTCGGATCGAATGGATGTCGCCATGCGGTGCATGACCTGCAACGTGCGCAACGAGGTCTGTTGGGCCCTTCGCGGGCTATCGGCCGAGGCGACATGCGAGAACAATCGACCAGCATCGCTTTGTGCGCCTTCGGTCCGGGGAATCTTCTAGTGAGCTCTCGAGCAGACGCTGAATCCGTGCCCTCGATTACCGCCCGTCCATCCCCGGCGGAGAAGGCACAGTTCGTCAGTGTCGCAGTGGCACGGGGTTTGACGGAGTCCGCCCTGGCGCTGAAAGCCATCCGCACGTACCTGAGTTTTGCTCCGGTAGCGTCGAATACCCGACCCGATGCCCGGATACGGGCGACGGACCGGATCACGATCCGACTGCGCCCCGGAGACGGCGGCTGGGTCGCGCGTCGGGCGGCGGAGCGCGGAATGAAGAGCTCGGCCTACATTGCCGCCCTCGTTCGCGCCCACGTCTCACGCCACCCGCCGCTGCCAGAAGACGAAGTCCGGACCCTCAAGCGGGCCGTCTCGGTTCTGGCCGAGATGGGCCGGATCGTGAACAACAAGTCTTCAACCCAGTTCACGCGCGATGATCTGCAGCACACTCGCGCGGCGGTCGCCGCGGTTGAGAAGCACCTGCAGGACTTTGCCAAAGCCTCCCTGATCGCCTGGGAGAGCCGCGTTGAATAGACCTGCGTCGCTTCTCTCTCCCAGGCGAGAACCGCTCTTGGATCTTTACAGTGCCGCTCGCCCGGGTCTCGGGCGACGGGATCGATTCACAGCCATACAGCTGGAGCACATCCGGCGCACTGTACGGCGCACGACTGAAGTCATGGTTAAGGTCACGGGCGGCGGCCGAACCAGTAAGGGCGTCGCCGCGACTCTTGCGTATATCAGCCACGATGGCGAAGCGCAGTTTGAGGATGATCGGGGTCGCTCGATCGAGAAGTCCGAGCAGAAGGCGCTGCTGAAGGAGTGGCATCTGGAACTTTCCTCCGGCCAGTATCGGCCCACCAGAACTGCGGAGGGTCGGGCTCGGCGGATCAAGCTCGTCCACAACGTGGTGCTGTCGATGCCCTCTCCCACTCCCGCCAAGGCGGTCCTGGCTGCGGCGCGCCACTTCGCCCGGGAGAAGTTTGGGGCACAGCACCGCTACGTCATGGCGCTGCATACGCACCAGCAGCACCCGCACGTGCATCTCGTCATCAAGGCCGAGCCCGAGGATGGCCGAAAACGGTTACGCATCGACAAAGCGATGCTCCGCGAATGGCGCGAGGACTTCGCCCAGGCAATGCGCGCTCAGGGAATTGCGGCGAACGCCACTCCACGCGCCTGGCGTGGCCAGAGTAAGCGCTCAACACTTGACCGGGCCTTCTGGGCTGAGCGCAACGGTCGCTCGTCTGTCGTGGCGACGCACATGCGGGAGATTCTTCCCGAGATCAAAAGCACCGGCACCTTCCGGGATCCGGCCCGGGCAAAGCTGATCGAGTCTCGCAAGACCGTAGTCGCCGGCTGGGAAAGCATCGCCCGGGCGCTCGACTCCCACGGCGAGATCGAGCTTGCGGGCGATGTGCGCTACTTCGTGAGCCAGATGCCCCGGGTGCTCACGAATCGTGAGCGGCTCGCGGCGGATTTCATCACCTACGTAAACCGTGAGCGGTCCAGGAAACGCGCTACCGCCGAGCGCGTGCGCGATCGCGCACAAGAGTACACACGATGAGCTGCAAGCCACGGTATGGCACGGCGCCGCCGCTCGACAGCCTGCCGCGGCTCTATCTGCCCGAAGAAGTGGCGGGTTATCTGCGTATCAGCCCGAGGACCGTCAAGCGGTTCATCGCGTCAGGTAAGCTAAGGGTGACTCGCTTCGGACGTTCGCCCCGGGTATCGGAAGAGGATCTGCAGAGGTTTCTGCGGGAGGGGACATGCAAGTTCAACGAGAACGCGCGGGAAAATTCTTCCTCAAGCAGCGCGGACCGCAAGGCACCTGGTACATCTGTTGGTACAGCGGTGACTCTCGACAGACAGAGCGTCTTTCAACTGGCTCAAGCGACCTCGAGACGGCGCGCAAGGCGCTCTATGAGCACGCCCTCCGGCACGATCGGGTCGACGCCCAGCCTGACGCCCAACTCGCCCGAGTGATGCAGACCTGCTGGGTGAGCTACGCCCAGCACCTGCCGAGCGCCCACACGCACCTGGCGGCGCAGCGCGATGCGCTCGAGATCTGGGGCGACGTGACCGTCCGTGCGCTCGACCGGCGCAGGCAGCTCGAGTTCGTAAAAGCCATGAGAGCGCGGGGTCTGGCTGACTGGACTATCAGCACGCGCCTCAGGCGCATCTGGGCCACGATGAACTGGTTCAAGCGCGACAACCCGGACCTGCAGGTGCCGGAACCCATCACGGCTGCCGACTGGAAGCCGGTTCTGCAGGACAACGACAAGACGTACTCTCTTCGGGAACTCGGCGCGCTGTTCAACGCCGCCGCCTCACAGACTCCTGACTTGCGTTACACCCGTCAGCACTGGTGGCGGTTTCTGGTGCTCGCAGTCGGCACCGCCTCGCGCGAGGCCGCGCTGCGTGAACTGACCTGGGACCAGGTGGACCTGAAGCTCGGGCGCATTTATCTGAATCCCGCCGGGCGACGACAGACCAAGAAGCGACGCCCCACGGTGCCGATATCACCGACGCTCGGCCGGGAGCTGGACTCCTGGACCCGGGACGGCGCGCATGTGATCACCTACTACGGGAAGGCGCTCTCAACGCGCGAGTTCTTCGATCGTCTTGCGGAGATCGCGGGCGTCACCGGCGGACCCAATGTGATTCGCCATACCGTGCGCACCTTCCTCGCGGAAGCGGGTGTCCCTGACGCGGAGGCCGACGTCTTCATGGGTCACAAGGCCGAAGGCAGCGCGACGGGTAAGCGCTACATCCATCGGCGGCCGGAGTATCTGCGGGGCGTCATTGACGGCATCGAAGCCCTGTTCAGGGCCCTGGGCGAGTTCGTCGAGCAACCCTTCAAGGGACTCGAATGGACCGATCAACCGCCGCCGGATGATGCGTTTTCAGGCTTACTGCGTGCCAAGTGCGTGCCAACCCAGCGCACCCACCTTTGCAACGTGTTGAATTTGGAGCGGGAAACGAGACTCGAACTCGCGACCCCGACCTTGGCAAGGTCGTGCTCTACCAACTGAGCTATTCCCGCATCCGAGGAGGGCGAGATTCTATGGCCACCCCTTGGGAAGTCAAGGTGATTCGAGCCATTCCGCGCGCCAAGTTCCGATTGAAATATACATATAAATCAATCTGTTATATCTAACGTCGCAGCTCGGGCCACGCCGCGCGCAGATACATGACCATCGAGAGCAGCGTCGCGGCGGCGGCGATTTCCGTAAGCCCCACGCCCATCCAGTAGATCGGAAGCCCCAGGAACGGAATTCGATACAGCATCATCGACAGCCCGGCAATCTGCAGGATGGTCTTGTACTTGCCGAGCTGCGACACGGCCACCTTGCGGCGCTGACCGATCTCGGCCATCCATTCCCGCAGTGCCGAGATGGTGATCTCGCGCCCGATGATCACCGCAGCCGTCAGGACGATCAGTGCCCGGGAGTCCCTGCTGACCAACAGCACGAGCGCCACCGCCACAATCAGCTTGTCCGCCACCGGGTCGAGGAACGCCCCCAGTCGTGAGATCTGGCCGAGGCGCCGGGCGAAATAGCCATCCAGGGAATCCGTGACCCCGGCGGCGGCGAACAGCAGCCCGGCGGCTGGATCGGCCCAGGGATACGGCATATAGAAGAGGAGCACGATGAGGGGGATCGCGGCGATCCGCGCCCACGTGAGTGTGTTGGGCAGACTCCAGGGCATTCAGCGGCGCCTGAGGAAATGTGAGGCGCTGATCATAATGAGTCGCTTCCCGGGGCGCTGCGCGGAATGAGCGTAAAGTCCTGTCGCCGCGGGCTTTCCCGGCTGGGTGCTGCACAGAAGGACAGAATTGCCCCCGCAATCTTAAGATTCGTTGACACTGGTACAGGATACAGTGGCTGGATTGGATTTAATCGCGAGCCTAGAGTGGCGCTGCGGTGCCGAGGGTCGCTGTGCGCCGGTACCTAGCGCCACAAAACCTCCATGAATGACGTCCACAGCAAGCCGCCCGTTCTGCCGGACGACCAGACCCGGCTGGGTTCTGCCGCTCCCGTCACCGGATGGCGCCGCCTCCTGACACGGCGCTGGCTGATCCTGATTGGCGCGTTGGCAGCACTGGTCCTGCTCGGCTGGATCCTCAAGCCGCGCGCGACCGAGACCCCTGCAGGCCGCTTCGGACCCGCCGGAGCGCCGATGCCGGTGGCCACCGCGAGCGCCCAAAGCGGCACGATGCCGATCCTGGTTAGCGGCCTCGGCACGGTCACGCCGATCACGACGGTGACGGTGCAAAGTCAGATCAGCGGCCAGATCACCCGGATCGCGTTCAAGGAAGGCCAGTTGGTCAGGAAGGGTGATCTTCTGATCCAGATCGACCCGCGCCCCTATCAGGTTGCGCTCGAGCAGGCCGAAGGGGCGCAGGCGCGCGACAAGGCGCTCTTGGCGAATGCCCGGGTTGATCTTGAGCGCTACACCACGCTCTTCTCGCAGGATTCGATCGCCGAGCAGCAGCTGAGGACACAGAAGTCCCTCGTCGAGCAGGACGTCGGCATTGTGAAGACGGACCAGGCCCAGATCGATGCCGCCAAGCTGAATCTGGTCTACTGCCACATCACCTCGCCGGTCGACGGGCGCGCCGGGCTGCAGCAGGTCACGCTCGGCAACTACGTGACGCCGAGTGAGCCGAACGGCCTGGTGGTGGTCACGCAGGTCAAGCCGATTACGGTGGTGTTCGCGTTACCCGAGGACGAGATTCCGCCCATTCTCGCGCAGCTGCACGCCGGTCAGACGCTCGCCGTCACGGCATTCGATCGCAGTCATACGACGCAGCTGGCCGCCGGAGCCCTGCAGAGCGTCGACAGCCAGATCGACACGACCACCGGCACCGTCAAGCTCAAAGCGATCTTTCCCAACCAGGACGAGAAGCTCTTCCCGAACCAGTTCGTCAACGTCGACCTCCTGGTGAGCACCCTGCAGGGCGCGACGCTCATCCCGCAGTCGGCGGTGCAGCGCGGTGCCCCGGGCACCTATGTCTACGTGGTGAACGCCAATCAGACGGTGAGCGTGCGCAAGGTCGTACTGGGCGCCGGCGATGCCAGCCGCATCGTCGTGACCTCCGGCCTGTCCGTCGGCGAGACCGTGGTGATCGACGGCGCCGATCGGCTCAAGGAGGGCGCCAAGGTCCGGCTCCCGCAGCGCGCCGCACCGGGTGCGCCCGGATCAGGCGCCAATGCCCCCGGAAGCTCCGCGCCCGCACAGCAGCAGCACCGGCGTGGCAACCGCGGCCCCGCGGCCGGACAGGGCGGTCAGGCGCCAGCGCACTAGGATCCCGGCGTGAATCCGTCCCGGATCTTCATCCTGCGGCCCGTTGGCACCACGCTGCTGATGGCGGCGATCCTGCTGGTGGGCATCGTCGCCTTCGGCTTCCTGCCGCTCTCAGCGCTGCCGGAAGTCGACTACCCGACGATCCAGGTGCAGACCTTCTATCCGGGCGCGAGCCCGGAGGTCATGACGTCCTCGGTCACCGCGCCGCTGGAGGTGCAGTTCGGGCAGATGCCGGGACTGAACCAGATGTCCTCGACCAGCTCCGGGGGTGCCTCGGTCATCACCCTGCAGTTCAATCTCGACCTGAGCCTCGATATCGCCGAGCAAGAAGTGCAGGCGGCGATCAACGCGGCCGGTAACCTCTTGCCCTCGGACCTGCCGGCGCCGCCGATCTACGCCAAGGTCAACCCCGCGGATGCGCCGATCCTCACCCTCGGGATCACCTCCAAGACGCTGCCACTGACGCAGCTCGAGGACCTCGCCGACACGCGCATGGCGCAGAAGATCTCCCAGGTCGAGGGCGTGGGCCTGGTGAGCGTGAGCGGCGGCCAGCGCCCGGCGGTGCGCGTGGTCGCGAACGTGCGGGCGCTCGCGGCCTACGGACTCAACATTGATGACCTGCGCACCACGATCGCCAATGCCAACGTCAACTCGCCCAAGGGCACGCTCGATGGCCCGGCGCGCTCCTGGACCCTCAACGCCAACGATCAGATCCAGGATCCGCAGGCGTACAAGAGCATCATCGTCGCCTACAAGAACGGCAATCCGGTGCGCCTGTCCGACGTCGCCGACGTCATCGCCGGTGCCGAGAACACCTACCTGGCCGGCTGGGTAAACAACAGCCCGGGCATCATCCTCAACGTCCAGCGCCAGCCCGGCGCCAACGTGATCCAGGTGGTCGATCGCATCAAGGCGCTGCTGCCGAGCCTGACCGGGAGCCTGCCGGCGGCGGTGGAGGTGGCGGTGCTCACCGACCGGACCAACACCATCCGTGCCTCGGTCCATGACGTCGAGTTCGAGCTCAGCCTCGCGGTCGCCCTGGTCGTGATGGTGATCTTCCTGTTTCTGCGCAGCATCCCGGCGACCATCATTCCCAGTACCAGCGTGCCACTGTCACTCGTCGGCACGCTGGCGGTGATGTACCTGTTCGGCTTCAGTCTCGACAATCTCTCGCTGATGGCGCTCACGATCGCGACCGGCTTCGTGGTCGATGACGCGATCGTCATGATCGAGAACGTCTCGCGCTACATCGAGCAGGGGGAGGCACCGCTGCAGGCCGCACTCAAGGGCGCAGGAGAGATCGGTTTCACCATCGTGTCGTTGACCGTGTCGCTGATCGCCGTGCTGATTCCGCTGCTGTTCATGGGCGACGTGGTGGGGCGGCTGTTCCACGAATTCGCCATCACGCTGGCGGTCACGATCATCATCTCCGCGGTGGTCTCGCTCACCCTGGTACCCATGATGTGCGCCAAGCTGCTGCATCAAACCGAGCCTGAGCGCGAGTCGCGCATCGCGCGCTGGTCCAACGAGAAGTTCCAGGCGCTCATTGATCATTACGGCCACGCGCTTAACTGGGTGCTCGAGCGGCAGCCGCTCACGCTCCTCGTGGCCGTGGCGACGCTTGCGCTCACCATCGCCCTCTACGTCTTCATTCCCAAGGGCTTCTTCCCCGTGCAGGACACCGGCGTGATCCAGGCGATCACCGAGGCGCCGCAGTCGGTCTCCTTCGCCGACATGTCGCGCCGGCAGGCACAGCTTGCGGCCGCCATCCTCAAGGATCCGGACGTCGTCAGTCTGTCCTCGTTCATCGGCGTCGATGGCACCAATATCACGCTCAACAGCGGGAGGATGCTGATCAATCTCAAGCCCGTGAGCCAGCGCTCCCAGAATGCCAGCGAGGTCATCCGCCGCCTGCAACGGCAGACCGCGCAGGTGACCGGCATCAGCGTGTACATGCAGCCGGTGCAGGACCTGTCGATCGCCGATACCGTCAGCCGCACGCAGTACCAGTTCGTGCTCGAGGACGCGAACCCCGAGGAATTCAACACCTGGGTGCCGAAGCTGGTGACGAAGCTGCAGACGCTGCCGCAGCTGGAGGACGTCGCCAGCGACCAGGAGAACCAGGGCCTGTCGGCCTACCTGACCATCGACCGCGACACCGCCGGGCGCTTCGGCATCACGCCGGCGACGGTCGACAATGCGCTCTACGACGCCTTCGGCCAGCGCATCGTCTCCACCATCTTCACGCAGTCGAACCAGTACCGCGTGATCCTGCAGGCGGACGACTCGCTCATGGCCTCCCTGGATGCGCTCGGTACCATCTACCTGCCCTCCTCGACCGCAGTCGGCGGGGAGGTCCCGCTGTCGGCGCTGGTGAAGGTCTCCGAGCGCACCGCGCCCCTGTCGATCGGCCACCTGGGCCAGTTCCCGGCCACGACCGTGTCGTTCAATCTCGCCCCCGGCGCGGCACTGGGCACCGCGGTCGACGCCATCGCGCGGGCCGAGGAGGACATCCACCTGCCACCGAGCGTCATGACCACCTTCCAGGGCGCCGCGCTCGCCTTCCAGGCCACGCTCGGCAACGAGCTGTTCCTGATCCTCGCCGCGCTCGTCACCGTGTACATCGTGCTCGGTATTCTCTATGAGAGCTTCATCCACCCGATCACGATCCTCTCGACCCTGCCCTCGGCAGGCGTCGGGGCGCTGCTCGCCCTGCTGCTCGCCGGCGATGACCTCGGCGTCATCGGCATCATCGGCATCGTGCTCCTGATCGGCATCGTGAAGAAGAATGCGATCATGATGATCGACTTCGCCCTGGTCGCCGAGCGCGAACAGGGGATGGATCCGCGCGCGGCCATCTATCACGCCTCGCTGCTGCGTTTCCGGCCGATTCTCATGACCACCATGGCGGCGCTCCTCGGCGCTCTGCCGCTGATGCTCGGCACGGGCACCGGCTCGGAACTGCGCCACCCGCTGGGCATCACGATCGTCGGCGGACTGATCGTCAGCCAGCTGCTGACGCTCTTCACCACGCCGGTGATCTACCTGTACTTCGACCGGCTGGAGCGCCGCGTCACCGGGCGCACCGGACCGGCGGCGCTGCCGAGTGCCGCGCGCACCTCATGAACCTCTCCGAGCCCTTCATCCGCCGCCCGGTGGCGACCACGCTCCTCACCTTCGGCATCGCCCTCGCCGGCGCGCTCGCCTATTTCCGCCTGCCGGTGTCCCCGCTCCCGCAGGTGGACTTCCCGACCATCGCGGTCATGGCCAGCATGGCGGGCGCGAGCCCGGATGTCATGGCGGCCACCGTGGCGACGCCCCTCGAGCGCCACCTCGGACAGATCGCCGACGTCACCGAGATGACCTCATCGAGCTCTACCGGCTCGAGTCGCGTCACGCTGCAATTCGGCCTCAACCGCAGCATCGACGGCGCCGCGCGTGACGTGGAGGCCGCCATCAACGCGGCGCGCGCGGATCTGCCCACGGCGCTGCGCAGCAACCCGACCTACCACAAGATGAATCCGGCCGACGCGCCGATCATGGTGCTGACGCTGACCTCGTCCACCCTCTCGCCCGGACAGCTCTACGACGCCGCCGACACGATCCTCGCGCAGAAGCTCTCGCAGGTGAGCGGCGTCGGCCAGGTGCAGATCGGCGGCAGCTCGCTCCCGGCGGTGCGCGTGGAACTCAACCCGACCGCGCTGTTCAAGTACGGGATCGGGCTCGAGGACGTACGCGCCGCGCTCGCCTCGGCGAACGCCAATACGCCGAAGGGCTCGATTGACGTCGGCGGCCAGCGCTTTCAGATCTACACCAACGACCAGGCGAGCCACGCCGCGGAATACCGGCCGCTCATCGTCGCGTACCGCAACGGCGCCGCGGTGCGCCTGTCCGACGTCGCCGACATCCAGGATTCGGTGGAAAACGTGCGCAACCTCGGCCTCGCCAATGGCAGGCCCGCGGTGCTGGTCATTCTGTATCGGCAGCCTGGCGCCAACATCATCGCGACCGTCGATCGGGTCAAGGCGCTGCTGCCGGAACTTCGGGTCTCCATCCCGAGCGACATCGCCCTGCAGGTGGCCATCGATCGCACCACGACCATCCGCGCCTCGCTCCACGATGTCGAGCGCACGCTCCTGATCGCCGTCTCGCTGGTCGTGCTGGTGGTGTTCCTGTTCCTGCGCAACGGCCGCGCCACGCTGGTACCGGCGGTGGCCGTTCCCATCTCGATCCTCGGCACGTTCGGCGGCATGTATCTGCTTGGCTACAGCCTCGACAATCTCTCCCTGATGGCGCTCATCATCGCGACCGGCTTCGTAGTCGATGATGCCATCGTGGTCCTGGAGAACATCACCCGCCACATGGAGGCGGGCATGCCGCGCTTCCAGGCGGCGCTGCTGGGGGCGCGCGAGGTCGGCTTCACCGTGCTGTCGATGAGCCTGTCGCTGGTGGCGGTGTTCCTGCCGATCCTGTTGATGGGCGGCATCGTCGGCCGGCTGTTCCGCGAGTTCTCAGTCACGCTGTCGATGGCGGTGCTCATCTCGCTTTTGGTGTCGCTGACCACGACGCCCATGCTGTGCTCGCGCTTCATCCGCGCGGTGCGTCCAGCCGAGCAGGGGCGGCTGTTTCGCCTGAGCGAGCACGCCTTCAACCGCGTGTTGCACGGTTACGAGCGCTCGCTGCGCTGGGCGCTGCGCAACGGCGCGCTGCTGATGGTGCTGCTGCTCGCGATCGTGGTCTTCAATGTCTACATGTACTGGCACATCCCCAAGGGTTTCTTCCCGCAGCAGGACACCGGGCGACTGACCGGAGGCATCCAGGCGGATCAGTCGATCTCCTTCCAGGCCATGGAGAAGAAGCTGCGCCAGTTCATCCAGCTGTTGCAGTCAGACCCGGCCGTCGACACCGTGGTCGGCTTCACCGGCGGCGGCTCCCAGGGTGGCGCGCAGACCAACAGCGCCTTCGTCTTCATGTCGCTCAAGCCCAAGAGTGAACGCAAGCTCTCCGCGGACGAGGTGATCGCACGGCTGCGCCCCAAGCTCAGCCAGGTGGCCGGTGCGCGCCTGTTCCTGCAGGCGGTGCAGGACATCCGCGCCGGCGGGCGCCAGAGCAACGCCCAGTACCAGTACACGCTGCAGGGCAATGACGTACAGGAACTCTACCACTGGGCGCCGAAGCTGGTCGACGCTCTCTCTCACGTGCCGCTGCTCACCGAAGTCAACTCCGACCAGCAGCAGAACGGCCTGGAGATCGACCTCAAGGTCGACCGCGACACGGCCTCGCGACTGCAGCTGAACCCGGCCTCCATCGACAACACGCTCTACGATGCCTTCGGGCAGCGCGACGTCTCCACCATCTACAACCCGCTGAATCAGTATCACGTCGTCATGGAGGTGGCGCCGCAGTACTGGCAGAGCCCGGAGACCCTGAACAACCTGTGGATCAGCACCGCCGGCGGCACGGTGAACGGCACTCAGGCCAGCAACGCGGTAGCCGGCACGGTGACCTCGGCCAGGACGGCCAGCAGCACCACCGCGGCGGCGCTCGCGACCAACACCGCCATCAACCAGGCGACCAATGCGCTCGCCAACACCGGGCGCGGCGGCGTGTCCACCGGCGCCGCCGACAGCACCGCCTACGAGCCGATGGTGCCGCTCGCCTCCATCAGCGGGCATGCCCCCGGCAGCACCCCGCTCGCGGTGAATCACCACGGGACCTTCGTCGCCACCACGATCTCCTTCAACCTGGCGCCGAACGCCTCCCTCAGCCAGGCCGTGATGGCGATCAAGGAAGCCTCCGCGCAGATCGGCATGCCCGCGGACATCCACGGCACCTTCGCCGGGACCGCGGCAACCTACCAGTCCTCACTCAGCAACGAGCCGCTGCTGATCCTCGCCGCCCTCGTGGCCGTCTACATCGTGCTCGGCGTGCTGTACGAGAGCTACGTCCATCCCATCACGATTCTCTCGACGCTGCCCTCGGCCGGCACGGGGGCGGTGCTGGCGCTGCGGCTGTTCAACAAGGAGTTCAGCATCATCGCGCTCATCGGCGTCATCCTGCTGATCGGCATCGTGAAGAAGAATGCGATCATGATGATCGACGTGGCGCTCGAGCGGCAGCGCGAGGCACAGGTGCCGCCGCGCGAGGCCATCTTCCAGGCCGCGCTCCTGCGCTTCCGGCCCATCATGATGACCACGATGGCCGCCATGTTCGGCGCCCTGCCGCTGGCCTTCGGTACCGGTGACGGCGCGGAGATCCGCCAGCCGCTCGGCTACTCGATCGTCGGTGGGCTGATCGTCAGTCAGGCGCTCACGCTCTACACGACCCCGGTCGTCTACGTGTACCTCGATCGTTTCGGCCACTGGTGCAGCGCGCTGTGGGCGCGCCTGCTGCGGCGTACGCCCGCCGCGCCCCCGGGTCTGACCCCCGCCACGGATGTGCGCTGATGACTGCCATGCGTAAGACCCTCCTCGCCCTTGCCGCCGCCACGCTGACCGCCTGCGCCGTGGGCCCCAACTACCACCGGCCGCCGGCAGCGGTGCCGTCGCACTTCAAGGAATCGGATGGCTGGAAGCCGGCCGAGCCGCGCGAGGCGGCGAGCGGCACCACCTGGTGGTCGGTCTATGACGATGCACTGCTCGATACCCTGGAGCAGCAGGTCGATGTCTCGAACCAGACGCTGAAGGCCTCCGAGGCCGCGTGGCGCGAGGCAGTGGCCGTGGCCCAGGCCGCTGGTGCCCAGCTCTACCCCACCACCGCGGTGAGTGCGAGCGCGCAGCGCTCCCGCGGCACGGCGAGTTCCTTCACCAACACCTCAACCGGCAGCACGAGCACCGGAGTGCGCCCGCCGGCGGTGAACGAATTCTCCCTCACCGGCAGCGCCTCCTGGGACCTGGACATCTGGGGCAAGATCCGCCGCACGGTGGAGAGCGACGTCGCGAGCGCCAAGGCGACCCAGGCGGAACTCGCCGCCGCGCGCCTCTCGGCCCAGGCCACCCTCGCCATCGACTACGTCGAGCTGCGCGTCGCCGACGAGCAGCGCCAGCTGCTCGCCGACACCATCACGGGCTACGAGCGCTCGCTCGAGATCACGCAGAACCAGTACAAGGTTGGCGTGGCGGCCAAGGCCGACGTGATCACGGCGCAGACCCAGCTCGATGGGGCGAAGTCGCAGCAGATCGGCCTCGGCGTGACGCGCGCCCAGCTCGAGCATGCGATCGCCGTCCTCGTGGGCAAGCCTCCGGCGGATTTTGCGATCGCCCCCGCGACCCTCGGCGCCACCATTCCGGTCGCGCCGACCGGAGTGCCCTCGGCACTGCTCGAGCGTCGCCCCGACATCGCCGAGGCCGAGCGCAAGATGGCCGCCGCGAACGCCCAGATCGGGGTCGCGGTCGCCGCCTACTTCCCCGACCTGACGCTGAGCGGCACGTACGGATTTGCCAGCAACGTGAGCTCGGGCCTGCTGCACACGCCGAACAACGTCTGGTCGGTCGGCGCCGGCCTCAGTGACCCGCTGCTGGATTTTGGTGCCCGGCGCTACCAGGTGCACGCGGCGCGCGCGGCCTACGATGCGACCGTGGCGAACTACCGGCAGACCGTGCTGAGTGCCTTCCAGCAGGTCGAGGACGAGCTGGCGGCGCTGCGCATCCTCGAGCAGCAGTACGCCGTGGCGGATCAGACCGTCAAGGATGCCAACCTCGCCGTGACCCTGACGCTGAACCAGTACCGGGCGGGCATCGTGGCCTACACCGCGGTGGTGACCGCGCAGGCCACCGCGCTCACGGACGCGCAGTCGCTCCTCACCATCCGCCAGAGCCGGCTGGTGGCGAGCGCGACTCTCATCCAGGCCCTGGGCGGGGGCTGGAGCACGCAGGACCTGTCCGCGGTACACGTCGCGCTGCCGACGCCGCTGTAAGGGCAACGCGCCTCAGGCACCCGGATGCAGGTGCTCGTAGATGCTGCGCGCAAGCGTGGCGCCGATGCCGCCCACCTGGGTGAGATCGGCGACGCCCGCGCGCATCACGCCCTGCAGGCCACCGAAGTGCTGCAGCAGCGCACGGCGCTTGGCCGGCCCTAGCCCCGGGATCGCCTCCAGTACGGACTCGTGGTAGCGGCGCGCGCGCCGCTTGCGATGGCCGGTGATCGCAAAGCGGTGGGCTTCGTCGCGGATGCGCTGGATGAGACGCGAAGCCGGACCGTGCGCCGTTGGCGCGACCGGGCGCTCGATGCCGTAGACGAACAGGCGCTCCTGGCCCGCGCGCCGCTCGGGCCCCTTGGCCACCCCCACGAGCGTGAGGTCGGCGAAGCCGAGCTCGGCGAGCACCGCATGCACTTCGCTGATCTGGCCGACGCCGCCGTCGATCAGGAGCACGTCCGGCGCCGGCACTTCCCCGTCGCGCACCCGCTGGTAGCGCCGCTCGAGCGCCTGGCGCAGTGCAGCGTAGTCATCACCCGGAGTGATCCGGGTGATGTTGAAGCGCCGGTACTCCTTCTTCAGCGGCCCATCGGGGCCGAACACCACGCAGGAGGCGACCGTGCCCTCGCCGCCGGTGTGGCTGATGTCGAAGCACTCCAGGCGCTGCGGGCTCTCCGGCAGGTCGAGCTCGCGGGCGAGGTCCGCCAGCATCTCCTCCATGCCCTGCCGCTGCGCGAAACGCATGCGCAACGCCTGGGCCGCGTTCTCCTGCGTGAGCTGCACCCAGCGCAGCGCGAGACCGCGCACCGGGTGGCGTACCTGCACCGCGTGCCCGCTGCGCGCCCTCAGCGCTTCGGCGAGCGACGTGGCCTCCTCAATGCGGCTGCCGAGCAGCACCTGCGGCGGCACGTCCTGGTCGTAGTACTGCATGACGAAGGAGGCGAGCGCCTCGTGCCGCTCGGCGAGCGCCGCGCGCGGATAGTAGCTCGTGGTACCGAGGTTGCGCCCACCGCGCACCAGCATGACGCTGACGCAGAACCCGCCCGCGTCCCCGACGATGGCGAAGATGTCGACGTCGCCCTCACCCTCTGCGGTGATGAACTGCTGTGACTGGATGCGCTGCAGGGCGGCGAGCTGATCGCGGATCTGCGCGGCGCGCTCGAAGTCGAGCCGCCCTGCGGCCTGCTCCATGCGTGCCTGCAGCTCCGCCGTCACCTCCTCACTGCGGCCCTCGAGCACCTTGATCGCCGCGGCCATGTCCTGGGCGTAGGCCTCGCGCGTGATCAGGCCGACGCAGGGGGCCGAGCAGCGCCCGATCTGGTGCTGCAGGCAGGGGCGGCTGCGATTGGCGAAGAAGCTGTCGCGGCAGTTGCGGATGCGGAACAGCTTCTGCAGCTGGCCGAGCGTATCGCGCACCGCACCGGCGTTGGGGAACGGGCCGAAGTAATGCTGCCCCTGCGTGCGCGGCCCGCGGTAGAAGGCGAGTCGCGGGAAGCGGTGCTCGTCGCACAGCTGGATGTACGGAAAGCTCTTGTCATCGCGCAGGACGATGTTGAAGCGCGGTTTGTGCGCCTTGATGAGGTTGTACTCGAGCAGCAGCGCCTCGGTCTCCGAGTTGGTGACCGTGACCTCGATCGCGCTAACCTGCTGCACCAGCGCCTGCACCTTGGGGTCGACGTTGCTGGCGGCGAAGTAGGTGCTGACGCGGTCGCGCAGGCTGCGTGCCTTGCCAACGTACAGCAGTTCCTGCTCGGCCCCGAACATGCGGTAGACGCCCGGACGCTTGGGCAGTGCCGCGAGGTAGGACTTGTGATCGAACCCGCTCGGCTTCACGCCGGCAGCTCCTTAGGTCGTGAGGGCCGCGGGCAGGGTGAGCCCGGCGAGCGCGCAGGCGCGCGCCAGCACCGCGCGGAACATGGGCGTGGTCAGGCGCCGCGTCTGGGTGTTGTAGCGGCTGCAGTGGTAGGAGTCGATCATGGTGTGGGCAGCGCTCAGGCGGTGCTCGCGTCCGTGCGCAAAAGCATGCCGTCCCCGGGGCAGGCCCTGCGCGAGAAGCACCGCGTCATGGGCCACGCGCCCCAGGGCGAGAAACACCCGCAGCGTGCCCAGCTCGCGCATCTCCGCGGCCAGGTAGGCGTTGCAGGTGCGCACCTCCGCCGGCAGTGGCTTGTTCTGCGGCGGCACGCATTTCACCGCGTTGGCGATGCGGGCGCGCTTAAGCTCCAGGCCATCCTCGCTGCTCAGCGACTCCGGCCCGCTCGCAAGCCCGGCCTCGAAGAGACTGCGGTAGAGCAGGATCCCGGCGTGGTCCCCGGTGAAGGGCCGCCCGGTGCGGTTCGCCCCATGCATGCCCGGGGCGAGCCCCACGATGAGCAGGCGCGCGTGCGCATCGCCGAAGGAGGGGACCGGGTGGGCCCAGTAGTCTGCATGGCGCGCGCGCGTCTCCTCGAGGAAACTCGCCAGGCGCGGGCAGCGCGTGCAATCCGGGTCGTAGGATTCTCGGCTCATCCGGCCACCGGATGACGGCGCGCCACGCCCGCGCCGTCGACTCTTCAGGGCTTCGGCGCGGCGGCGGCCGCGGCTGCGCGCTTATGCGCGCGGCGGGTCTGGCTGCGCTCGGCCACCAGCATGGCCAGCTCCAGCGCCTGCTCATGGTTCAAGCGCGGGTCGACGCTCGAGCGGTAAGCGCGCTGCAGATCGTGGTCGGTGAGTCCGCGGGCACCGCCGGTGCACTCGGTGACGTCATCGCCGGTGAGCTCGATGTGCACGCCGCCGAGGGTTGATCCCAGGTCGTGGTGGATGCGGAACGCCAAATCGAGTTCCTTCAGGATGTTCTCGAAGCGGCGTGTCTTGAGTCCGCCGGTCGTGGTCTCGGTGTTGCCATGCATCGGATCGCACATCCACAGCACCGTCTGCCCGGTCTGGCGTACGGCCTCGATCGCCTTCGGCAGCGCGCTCGCCACGTCCTTCGCGCCGAAGCGGTGGATGAGGGTCAGCCGCCCGGGCTGGTTCTGCGGATTGAGGGTGCCCACCAGGCCCTGCAGCCACGCGGCATCCATCGCGGAGCCGACCTTGACCGCCACGGGATTGGCGATTCCGCGGAAGTACTCCACGTGCGCCCCGTCGAGCGCGGCGGTACGCATGCCAATCCAGGGCATGTGCGTGGAGAGGTTGTACCAGCGGTTCTGGCGCGGGATGAAGCGCGTCTGCGCCTGCTCGTAATGCAGGTGCAACCCCTCGTGGCTCGCATAGAAATCCACCAGCGTCGCCTCGTGGACCTGGCGCCCGCTGATGCCCTCGAAGAAATCGAGTGCATCGCCGATCGAGCTCACGATGCGCTCGTACGCGTCCTTGAGCGGCGCGTGATGCACGAAGCCGAGGTCCCAGTACTCCGGGTGGTGCAGGTCGGCAAAGCCCCCCTCCACCAGCGCGCGCACGAAATTGAGCGTCAGCGCGGCGCGCTCATAGCCGCGCAGCAGCAGCTCCGGATCCGAGGCGCGCGCCTCGGGGGTGAATTCGGGGCGGTTGACGAGATCGCCGCGGTAGCTCGGCAGCGTCACCGCGCCGCGCGTCTCGGTGTCGGTCGAGCGCGGCTTGGCGTACTGCCCGGCCATGCGCCCGATGCGCACGATCGGCTTTTTGAGCCCGTGCAGCAGGACCAGGCTCATCTGCAGAAGAATCTTGAGCTTCTTGGTGATGAAGTCCGACTCGCAGTCGGCGAACACCTCAGCGCAGTCGCCCCCCTGCAGCACGAAGGCTTCCCCGCGCTGTGCGGCCGCGAGGCGCGCGCGCAGCGCCTCGATCTCCCAGGACACCACGATCGGCGGCAGGCGCGAGATCTGCGCCACCACACGCTCGAGCGCCTTGGGGTCGGCGTACACGGGCTGCTGCTGAGCCGGCCGGCTCTGCCAGCTGGCGCTGTGCCAGGAAGTAGTCTCGGGTGAGCGCATAGCTGCCGGGGATCGTAGCACGCGCTGCCGGGGCCCTCGCCGGCGTCCCGGAACGCCCCCGCAGGGCCGCCGCCGTGGTGGCTGGCGCCGGGGGCGCTTCGAGGGCAGAATGCGCCACTTTTCGAGGGGACCGTATGCATCGCGTATTGATTCTCGGGGCCGGCAAGATCGGCGCTCTGATCTCAGGATTACTAGCCGAATCCGGCAGTTACAGAGTCCATCTCGCGGACGTCGATGGCGCCGCCGCGGAAAGCGTGGTGCGGGCGCACGGGACCGGCAACCTCACCGGTTTCGCCTTCGACGCGAGCCATGCGACCGCCCTCGCCCGCCACCTCGCTGATCACCCGGCGGACGCGGTGATCTCGAGCCTGCCCTTCTATTGCAACGTCGCGGTCGCCGAGGCCGCGCGCAGGGCGCGCACGCATTACTTCGATCTGACCGAGGACGTAGAAGTGACGCGCGCGGTACGCACCATCGCCGTCGGCGCGGAGCAGGCCTTCGTGCCGCAGTGCGGGCTCGCGCCCGGGTTCATCAGCATCGCTGCCGCAGAGCTCATCACGCACTTCGATGAGCTGCGCGCGGTGAAGCTGCGGGTCGGCGCGCTGCCCCAGCACCCGAACAACGTGCTCAAATATTCCCTCACCTGGTCGACCGACGGGCTGATCAACGAATACGGCAACCCCTGCCAGGCGATCAGCGAGGGACGGCTGATCGAGCTCGCCCCGCTCGAGGGGCTCGAGGAGATCGAGCTCGACGGCACGCTGTACGAAGCCTTCAACACCTCCGGCGGCCTGGGTTCGCTCGCCGAAACGCACGGGGCGCACATCGAGTCAATGAACTACAAGACCATCCGCTACCCCGGTCACTGCGAGCAGATGCGCCTGCTCATGAACGACCTGAAGCTCAACCACGACCGAGCCACGCTCAAGCGCATCCTCGAGAACGCCGTGCCGCAGACGCTGCAGGATGTCGTCATCGTCTATGCCGCAGTCAGCGGCAAGCAGGACGGCGAGCTGCGCGAGGAGAACTACGTCAACAAGATCTACCCCCAGGTCATCGCAGGAAGACTGTGGTCGGCCATCCAGGTCTCGACCGCCGCCGGCATTACCGCAGTCGTCGATCTGGTGCTCGAACAGAAGGGCCGTTATCACGGCTTCATCGCGCAGGAGCAGTTGCGCCTCACCGACATCCTCGCCAACCGCTTCGGGCGCTACTACGCCTCCGGCGGCACCAAGCAGCTCTCCGGGGAGGTCGTGGTCGCCGGCAAGGCCGGGCATCAGCGCCGCAGCAAGGCAGTCAGC
The DNA here is from genome assembly GCA_963806375.1 of uncultured Pseudomonadota bacterium. Lineage (GTDB taxonomy): Bacteria > Pseudomonadota > Gammaproteobacteria > Steroidobacterales > Steroidobacteraceae > 13-2-20CM-66-19. The sequence continues at coordinate 226,534 of CAWDXW010000001.1, read as the reverse complement.
GCATGAGCCAGGTCGACCTCAACGCCGTGCTCGCACGCCTGGGCTTAAGCGCCATGAATGCCGGCGCCTGGTCCGGCTCGGCCGGCTGGTCCAAGAGCACCGCCGATGCCCTGGTGAACGTGCGCAATCCGGCCGACGGGGCGCTGATCGCGCAGGTGCGGCCCGCGAACGCCCACGACTACGAATCGGTCATGGCTTGCGCGGTCACCGCGGCACAGGCATGGCGCGAGGTACCGGCACCGAAGCGCGGGGAGGCGATCCGCCAGCTCGGCGAGGAGCTGCGCCGCCACAAGCATGACCTCGGCACGCTGGTCTCGCTCGAGAACGGCAAGATCCTCGCCGAAGGTCTGGGCGAGGTGCAGGAGATGATCGACATCGCCGACTTCGCGCTCGGCCAGTCGCGCATGCTCTACGGGCTGAGCATGCACTCGGAGCGTCCCCAGCACCGCATGTTCGAGCAATGGCACCCGCTCGGCGTCATCGGCATCATCTCGGCCTTCAACTTCCCCGTTGCGGTGTGGTCCTGGAACGCGTTTCTGGGAGCCATCTGCGGCAATGCCTGCGTGTGGAAGCCCTCACCCAAGACTCCCCTGAGCGCACTGGCGGTGCAGATGCTGTGCAACAAGGTGATGGAGCGCGAGCGGCTGCCGCCGATCTTCCAGCTGTTCATCGATGTTGGCACCGAGCTCGCCACGCGCTTCGTGGAGGACCGCCGCGTGGCGCTCGTGTCCTTCACCGGCTCGACCGAGGTCGGCCGCCGGGTCGGAGAGCGCGTCGCCGCGCGCCTCGGCAAGAGCCTGCTCGAACTCGGGGGCAACAACGCGGTGATCGTCGATGAGAGCGCCAACCTCGACCTGGCGGTGCCCGCGATCGTGTTCGGCGCGGTTGGCACCGCCGGCCAGCGTTGCACCACTACCCGGCGCGTGTTCGCCCACCAGGCGATCGCCGCCGAACTCGAGCGCCGTCTGCTGCACGCCTACCGCCAGGTGCGCATCGGCGACCCGCTCGAGAGCGGCACCCTCATGGGGCCGCTGATCGATGCAGGAGCGGTAGAGCGTTTCCTGACCGCGATCAACCTCGCGCAGCAGGCGGGCGGCAAGCTCCTCACCGGCGGCGCCGTCCTCAAGCGCGCGGGCCACTTCGTCGAACCGGCCATCGTGCGCGCGCGCAACGAGTGGCCGATCGTGCAGACGGAGACCTTCGCACCCATTCTCTACCTCATCCCGGTCGACTCGCTCGAAGAGGCGATTGCGGCCCAGAACGCCTCGCACCATGGCCTGTCGTCCTCGCTGTTCACCGACCGCCTGCAGAGCGCGGAGCTGTTCCTCTCGGGCGCCGGCAGTGACTGCGGCCTCGCCAACGTGAACCTCGGCACCTCGGGTGCGGAGATCGGGGGCGCGTTCGGCGGCGAGAAGGACACCGGCGGCGGACGCGAGTCCGGATCGGACGCCTGGAAGGCCTACATGCGCCGCCAGACCAACACCGTGAACTGGAGCCGCTCGCTGCCACTCGCCCAGGGGATCGAGTTCAACGTCGCCCCGTAGCTAGCGCCCGGGCAGGTGCACGGTGATGCGCGTGCCGCCGAGGTCCGAGGCCTCGATGGCGAGCGCGCCGCCGTACAACTCGAGGGTGTCGCGCACCATCGCGAGCCCGATGCCGTGGCCCGGCACCGTCTCATCGGTGCGCACGCCGCGCCCGAGCACGCGGTCGCGGTCACCCGGCGGGATACCCGGTCCGTCATCCTCGATGGTGAGCACCAGGCGCTGGCGCGCCGCGGCCCGCGGATCGGCCGCGGCCGACAGGCGCACCCGACCGCGGCACCACTTGCAGGCGTTGTCGAGCAGGTTCCCCAGCATCTCCAGCAGATCGCCGCGGTCGCCGATGAAGGCGCTGCCCGGCGCGATGACCAGCTCCAGGGCGAGGTCCTTGTCGGCATAGACCTTCAAGAGCGCCCCGCGCAGTTCGGCGGCCACCTGCGCCACCTCCACCGGGGCGGCGCCCAGGAGCGCCCCTCCCGTGGCAGCGGCCCGCTTGAGCTGGTGCTCGATGATGCCCTTCATGCGGTCGATCTCGCCGCCGAGCGTCGCCGCGGACGCATCCGTCGGCAGGCTCGCCCGCATCACTGCGAGGGGCGTCTTGAGGCTGTGGGCGAGGTTACCGAGCGTGTCGCGGTAGCGGCCGACGCGCTTGCGCTCCCCGGTGAGCAGCGCGTTGAGGTTGCCCGCGACGCCGGCCAGTTCGCGCGGGTAGCCGGCGCCGAGCGTCTCGCTGCGGCCCTCCTCCACGGCGTGGATCTCGCGCTCCATGCGACGCAGCGGCGCGAGCACCCAGCGCAGCAAGGCCGCGAGCGTTACCAGGAGCGCCAGCAGCAGGCCGCTGAACCAGCCGAGCAGCTGGCGCCGAAACTGCCACAATTGCTCCTCATAGGGGGCGAGCGACACCGCCACACTGAAGGTGTACGTGCTTGAATCGGCGGCGCCCTCCTCGAACTGGATGGCGCGGCTCTCGACCGCTACGCGGTCGTGGTCGAAGTCCGCGTACGTGAGGCTGCGCTCCCCGTGCGGCAGGAGCGGCCCGAAGTCGCCCGTGATACCGGCGGTCGAGGGCGAGCGCCACGCATGCGCGCGCGAACGGATCTGCGCGTACACGCCCGACTGCGGCGTCTCGAGGCGCGGCTCGAGCGCCTGCGCCGCCGGTGCGTAACCGCCGTTGGGCAGCGGGTCGGCGGCCGCGATCAGCGCCACCATCTCCGCATCGAGCAGTTCCTGGAACGAGCGCTCCGAGAGCGTGCGAAAACCGCGATCGAGCACCAGCATCGTGACCGCGGAGAACAGGACCAGCGGCAGCGCGACCGAGAGCAGCAACCGCCGGCTGAGGGAGTGCACGAGCGTGCGGCGCCCGTGCCTAGGAACCCGCGTCGCGCGCGAGTGCGAAGCGGTAGCCGCGCCCGCGCAGTGTCTCGATCGGCTGCAGCTCGTCCTGCGGGTCGAGCTTGCGGCGCAGGCGACCGACGAGCACCTCGATGACGTTGCTGTCGCGCTCGAAGTCCTGGTCGTACAGGCGCTCGGTGAGCTCGCCCTTGGAGACGACTTCCCCGGCGCGCAGCATCAGGTGCTCGAGGATGCGATATTCGAAGGTGGTGAGCTCGAGCGGCGCGCCACGCACCACGACCGTCTGCGCGCGCGTATCGAGCACCACCGGACCGCACTTGAGCTGCGGGCTCGCCCAGCCGCCCGCGCGGCGCAGCAGCGCCTGCACGCGCGCCAGCACTTCTTCGAACTGGAAGGGCTTGGCGACATAATCGTCCGCGCCCGCCTGCAGCCCTTCGACCTTCTCCTGCCAGTTATCGCGCGCGGTGAGGATCAGGATGGGATAGGTCTTCGCCGCCGCGCGCACGCGGCGGATCAGCTCCATCCCCGGCACCCCCGGGAGCCCGAGGTCCACGATCGCCACATCCAGCGGATACTCGAGCGCTGCGAACAGCCCCTCGTCGCCGTCGCGCGCGATGTCCACCGTGAAGCCGGCCTGCCCAAAGCGCGTCTTCAGCATCTCGCGCAGCGTCGCCTCATCCTCCACCACCAGGATCCGCATGGCTGCCGGCGTCCCTACTGCACCGTGCCGCTGGCGGCATCCACGCGCACGGTCCAGACCTTGCCGGCGTCGTTGAGCAGCTTCAGTACGTAGGTGGTACGGCCGCCGTCGCTGTGCTGCGTCTCCGCCTTGACCACGCGCGCGTGGTACTGCCGCTCGACGTTCTTGACGGCCTGGTCCATGGGCACTTCAGGAGGGGGCGCGGCGGCGTGCGCGGCGCCCGCGGCGAGCACGGTGAAGCACACAACCAGCAGCGCGCGGCTCGGGGCGTTCATGACGCGCTAAGGGTAGCGTATCCATGTGTTAGGTTGCGACTTCGTGCGCCGGCCGCGAGCCTTTCAGCTGCCGTTCAGTTTGGCCTCGCACCACAGCGCCTCCCACTCCGCGGGCTTGAGCGTGTGCAGCTGCAGTTGCCGCCCGCGCGCCAGCCGCTCCATGCGCTCAAAGCGCCGCACGAACTTCGCGTTCGCCTTGCGCAGCGCCTCCTCGGGATCCACCTGCAGGTGCCGGCTCCAGTTCACGAGCGCGAACAGCAGATCGCCCAGCTCCTCGGTCACCGCCTCGCTGGATCCCCCGGGATCCCCAGCGCCGCTGAGCGCCTCATCCACCTCGTGCAGCTCCTCGATGACCTTGGCACGTACCTCGCGCGCCTCCGGCCAGTCGAAGCCGACGCGCGCTGCGCGCCGCCCGAGCTTCAGGGCGCGCGTCAGCGCGGGCAGCGCCTGGGGCACTCCGGCGAGCACCTCGCCGGCCGCCGCGGGCCTGCCGGCCGCGGCCGCGGCGCGCTCCTGCGCCTTCTGCTCTTCCCACACCCGCACCAGGTCCTCCGGCGCCAGCTCCGCGCCGGCGAAGATGTGCGGATGGCGGCGCGTGAGCTTGTCGGTGATGCCCGCGGCCACCGCGGCGAAGTCGAACCAGCCCTGTTCCTGCGCCATGCGGGCGTGAAAGACCACCTGGAACAACAGGTCGCCGAGCTCATCGCGCAGGTGCTCGTGATCGTTGCGCTCGATGGCATCGGCGACCTCGTAGGCTTCCTCGATGGTGTACGGCGCGATGGACGTGAAGGACTGCTTCAGATCCCACGGACAGCCGCGCTCCGGATCGCGCAGCCGCGCCATCAGCGCCAGCAGCCGGCCGAGTTCGGCGGCGGCGGTGCTCATCCGGCATCCTCGGCGATGCACAGCCGGTACAACGTCAATAGCATGCCGGCGGTGGCCCCCCAGATGTTGCGCTCCCCGTACGGAATGTCGCAGAACTCCACTTCCTCGCCGGTGAATCCGGAGCGGTGCAGGCGCATCTTGTGGTTGGCCGGATCGAAAATGAAATCCAGCGGCACCTCGAAGGTGTCCTCGACCTCCTCGGAGTCGATCAGCAGCTCAAATCCGGGGCGTACGAAGGCCACCACCGGGGTCACCCGAAAGCCCGTCATCACCACGTGATCGGGCAGGTAACCGACGACGGACACGAACTGCGGCTCCAGCCCGATCTCCTCGTAGGCCTCGCGCAGCGCCGCCTGCGTCGCGCCCTCGTCCGCCGGCTCAATCCGGCCACCGGGGAAGCTGATCTGGCCGGCATGATTACGCAGCTGCGTGGCGCGCTGCGTCAGCAGCACGCTCAGCTGCGGGCGCTCGACCAGGGGCACCAGCACCGCTGCCGGCCGCGGATTGGCCGGGAAGTGCTGCCGGAAGCGCTGGCTGTCCTGCGCCGACAGGCCCGGCACGCGCCACTCCTCCACGCGGTGCTGCGGGCGTGTGCCGGCGAGCCGCGCACGGATCACGGCTGCCCAGTCGCGCCGCGGCACGCCCTGGGACGCGCGGCCACCCGTTGCTTCTTCGCCCGCCAAATCCCGTCAGCCTCCGCCGCTGCTGCCGCCCTTGATCCCCCCGCGGGTGAGCTCGGCCGGGTCGAGCAGCCTCTTGAGCTCCTCGCGCGGCAGGTCGGTCATCTCCTGGGCGACTTCCAGGATGGGCCGCCCTTCCGCGTACGCTTTCTTGGCGATCGCGGCGCCCTTCTCGTAACCGATCACCGGGTTCAGGGCGGTGACCAGGATCGGGTTGCGGTCGAGCGCTTCGGCCAGGCGCGCCCGGTTGACGGTGAAGCCGGCAATCGCCCGGTCGGCGAGGGCGCGCGCGGCATTGCTCAGGATTTCGATACTGTGCAGCAGGTTGTACGCAATCAGCGGCAGCATCACGTTCAGCTGGAAGTTACCCGACTGCCCGGCCACGGTGATCGCGGCATCGTTGCCGATGACCTGCGCGGCGACCATCGCCGTGGCCTCCGGGATCACCGGGTTCACCTTGCCGGGCATGATGCTGCTGCCCGGCTGCAGCGCCGGCAGGGCGATCTCGCCCAGCCCCGCGAGTGGCCCGCTGTTCATCCAGCGCAGATCATTGGCGATCTTCATGAGGCTGACGGCGAGCACCTTCAGCTGCCCGGAGAGCTCCACGGCCGTGTCCTGCGCCGACATGGCCTCGAAGTAGTTGCGCGCCGGGCAGAACTTGAGGCCCGTGATGGCCGACAGCTCGGCGCAGAAGCGCTGCCCGAACTGCGGGTGCGCGTTGATGCCGGTACCAACCGCCGTACCGCCCTGGGCGAGTTCGTGCAGGCGCGGCTGCACGGCCTGCACCCGCGCAATGCCATTCTCGATCTGCGTGCGCCAGCCGGAAAGCTCCTGCGACAGCGTCACCGGCATCGCATCCATCAGATGGGTGCGCCCGGTCTTCACGATGCCGGCGACCTCCCGCTCCTTTGCCGCGAGCACCTCGCGCAGCCGCTCGAGCGCCGGCAGCAGGCGTTGCTGCACGGCGAGCGCCGCACTCAGGTGCACCGCGGTCGGAATGGAGTCGTTGCTGCTCTGGCCCATGTTGACGTGATCGTTCGGATGCACCGAGCTGGCGCGCCGGGTGCTGGCGAGCGCGGCAATCACCTCGTTGGCGTTCATGTTGGTGCTCGTGCCCGAGCCGGTCTGAAACACGTCGATGGGGAAGTGCCGGTCGTGCTGGCCGGCCGCCACCTCGGCGGCGGCACTCTGGATCGCCTGCGAGAGCTGCGGATCGAGCAGCCCCAGCGCCGTGTTGGCGCGGGCCGCGGCCTGCTTCACCAGGGCGAGCGCACTGATGAAGGCATGCGGCAGCTTCAGGCTGCTGATGGGGAAGTTTTCCACCGCGCGCTGGGTCTGCGCGCCCCAGAGCGCGTCCGCAGGCACTTGCAGCTCGCCCATGCTGTCGCGCTCGACCCGGAAGGAACTCGTCATGCAGGCACTCCGCGCAAAGTACTTCAGTACGCCCGGCCGGACGAGCGTATGCGTTATGATGTAAATCCTAGCACTTCAAGGGCCTGCGCAACGCATGTCTGGGTCCCCCGACGAGCCACTTTCCGCGCTGGACGCGCTCTCCCCGGTCGATGGTCGCTACCGCGCCAGCAGCGCTCCACTGCGTGCCTCGCTCTCGGAGGGCGGACTCATCCGCGAGCGCATCCGCATCGAGGCGCAGTGGCTGCTGCACCTGGCGGCCGCCGCGCCGCGCCTGCCGGGGGCCCAGCTCAGCCGCGCCGTCCGCGAGCGCGCGCTCGCGCTCGCGCTCGCCCCGGATGCCGGCGCCGCCGCCGCCGTCAAGGCGATCGAAGTGCGCATCAACCATGACGTAAAGGCCGTCGAATACTACGTGCGCGAGCAGCTGCGTGCCGCGGGCGCCTCGGCCGCAACACTGGAGCTGGTGCACTTCGGCTGCACCTCGGAGGACATTAACAACCTCAGCTACGCCCAGCTGCTGAGTGCGGCGCGCGTCACGCTCCAGGAGGCCCTGCAGGCGCGCATCGCTGAGCTTCAAGCGTTGGCGCAGCGCTACGCCGAGCTCGCCATGCTGGCCCGCACCCACGGCCAGCCGGCCAGCCCGACGACGCTCGGTAAGGAGTGCGCGAATTTCAGCGCCCGGCTGGAGCGGGCCGCGCGCCGCTGGAGCACGGTGACGATCCTGGGCAAGTGGAACGGCGCGGTCGGCAACTTCAATGCCCACGTGGCGGCGCTGCCCGAGCTTGACTGGCCGCAGGTGGCCGCGACGTTCGTGCGCTCGCTGCGGCTGGAATACAACCCGCTGACGACACAGATCGAGCCGCACGACTGGATCGCGGAGTACTGCGATGCGCTCGCGGCTATCAACGTCATCGTCGTCGACCTGTGCCGCGACTTCTGGGGCTACATTTCCCTGGGCTATCTGCGCCAGCGCGCGGTACCCGGCGAAGTCGGCTCCTCGACCATGCCGCACAAGGTCAACCCCATCGACTTCGAGAATGCGGAAGGCAACTGCGGCATCGCCAACGCGCTGCTGCGGCACTTCTCCGAGAAGCTGCCGCTGTCGCGCTGGCAGCGCGATCTCACCGACTCCACCGTGCTGCGCAACCACGGCGTCGCCCTTGCCCATACGCTGATCGCCTGGCAATCCCTCGGGCGCGGACTGGCCAAGGTCGAGGCCGACCCCCAGCGGCTCGCCCAGGAACTCGAGGGTGCCTGGGAGGTCCTGGGCGAGGCGGTACAGACGGTGCTGCGCGCGGCCGGGATCGCCGATGGCTATGAGCGGCTGAAGGCCTTCACGCGCGGCCGCGCGATCGATGGCCCGGCGCTGGCGGCCTTCATCGATGCCCTGCCACTGCCGGCGGCCGAGAAGGCGCGCCTGCGAGGACTGAGGCCGGAAACGTATACCGGGCTCGCCGCACAGCTCGCGCGCGACGCCTGAGCGGTTTCCGCGGCTGACGGCGCTAACGGCAGCGCTCGTGCATACGCCTGAAAAATGGCCGAAAAACCCGCCCCCTGAGCCCCGAAAGTGCGAACTGCGCCGCGCTTTGACCTAACGCGCGGGGGCCTGGGGCACAAACCGTGAACCGCTGCGCACTGATTCTCGAGGTTTCGTCACTAAGATCCTCCGCAGCCTGCCCTTTCGTGGCGGCATTGCGGGGCGCCCACGCGTGGCAATAACCGGGGAAATCGACATCAACAGTGCCTTGGCCCAGCTCGCCAACGCCCGGTATGCCTCCGACTCCGTCGGCAGCGGCAACCCGGCCTTGAACCGCCAGGGCAACGAGACACTCGCCGTGCTGACCTCGCTCGCCGAGGTGCGTGCCGCCGTGAACGAAGTCGCCGCGACCGCGCAGCGCCTGATCTCCATCTATACCCCCGATCTCGAGCCGGACCTCTACGACCAGAGCGCCTTCCTCGAGGTCATCAAGCACTTCGTGCTGACGCGCAGCTTCGCCAAGGTACGCGTACTGCTGGCCGAGCCGACCCGGGTGATGCGCGACAGCAACCGCTTCGTCGCCATGGGACGGCGCCTCTCCAGCTGCATCGACATCCGCTACGTGGCGGCGCAGGCCCCCCAGCGCGCCTCCACCTACCTGATCGCGGACGACCGCGCGATCGTCTACCGCATGCGCGCCGATACCTGGGACGGCGTCGCCGATATCAACAATCCGGTCGCCGCCCGCTTGTACTTACAGGAGTTCGATCAGGTGTGGAACGCCAGCGCAGCCGAGCACGGACTGCGCGCCGCCCGCCGCGGCTGACCGACTTCCGCAAGCCGGCGGCGCGCCGGCGGTTACAATCCAACGCGCATGACCCGCATCCCTGAAATCACGGTGGCCGCCGTGGCCGCCACGGCCGGGCGTTTCCTGTTCGTCGAGGAGCGCATCAACCAGCGACTGGTCATCAACCAGCCCGCCGGCCATGTCGAGCCGGGCGAATCCCTGCTGGCGGCGGTGATCCGTGAGGTCCGCGAGGAAAGCGCCTGGCGCTTCGAGCCGCAGGCCCTCCTCGGGGTGTACCTGTGGCGCCGTCCGAGCGCGCGACGGGCGACGCTGCGCTTTGCCTTCACCGGGACGGTGAGTGGGCACGACGCGACGCGCCGCCTGGATCGCGGCATCGTGCGCACCCTGTGGCTGTCTGCCGAGGAGGTCGAGGCACAGGCGCCGCGCCTGCGCAGTCCCCTCGTCCTGCGCTGCGTCGAGGACTACCTCGCCGGCCACACGCGTAGTTTCGAGGGGATCGCGCAGCTGGACCTGGCCGCCGCCGCCGCGGTCGAGCCCACCGCCCGGCTGTAGGCGGGCACGGCGCGCCTGCGGGCGCTAGAATTTGCCGATGCCGGCCCTGACACTCCCCGCCCCCAGCCCCGGAGCCCGCGTGCTCGTCGGCCTCTCCGGGGGCGTGGATTCGGCGGTCGCGGCGCTCCTATTAAAGGAGGCGGGCTGGGAAGTGCAGGGGCTCTTCATGGGCAACTGGGATGATGAGGACGATCACTACTGCACCGCCGCGCAGGACTACCAGGACGCGCGCGCGGTGGCCGCCGAGCTCGCCATTCCGCTGCACCGGGCGAGTTTCGTGCGCGAGTATCGCGAGCGCGTGTTCGCGCACTTTCTTGCCGAGCACGCCGCGGGGCGCACGCCCAACCCGGACGTGCTGTGCAACCGCGAGATTAAGTTCGGGGTCGGCCTCGGGTGGGCGCGCCGCCTCGGCGCGACGCATTTCGCCACCGGGCACTACGCACGCCTCGAGCGCACCGCCGACGGCACGGGGCTCTTCAAGGCGCGCGACGCCGCCAAAGATCAGAGCTACTTCCTGACGGCCGTTCCCCGAGAGGCACTGGGGGGCCTCCTGATGCCGCTGGGGGAGCTGCACAAGAGCGAGGTGCGTGAGCGTGCCCGGCGCGCCGGGCTGCCCGTGTACGACAAGCCCGACAGCACCGGCATCTGCTTCATAGGCGAGCGCCCGTTCCGGGAGTTCCTGGCGCGCCACCTGGCCAGGACGCCCGGCGCCATCGAATCCGCCGACGGCGAGGGCCTCGGGACCCATGAAGGACTGGCGTTCTACACGCTCGGGCAGCGCACCGGACTCAATATCGGCGGGCGCGCGGGCCGGCCCGAGGAACCCTGGTACGTCGCGGCCAAGGAGGCCGCGCGCAACGTCCTCGTCGTGGTGCAGGGGCACGATCATCCGCGCCTGTCGAGTCGTGGGCTCGAAAGCGGGCCCTGGCACTGGCTGAGCAGCCCGCGCCGCGCGCCGTTTGGCGCCGGGGTGAAGGTGCGCTACCGCCAGAGCGACCAGGCGGCGTGGCTGCAGCCGCAGGCCAATGGCACGCTGCACATCGCCTTCGAGGCCGTGCAGCGTGCGGTGACGCCCGGCCAGTACGCCGTCGCCTACGAGGGCGAGCGCTGCCTCGGGGGCGCCGTCATTGAGCGCGTCGAGCCGGCGCTGGAGCACGCCTCCGCCGCCTGAACCGCCAGGCAGCATCCCGCGAGGGCGCCCGATATAATTGGGGGTTCACAGCGGAGATACGCATGACGAACAGCTTTCGGGCGCGCTCGACACTGACTGCCGGGGATCGTTCCTACGAGATCTGGAGCCTCGCGGCATTGCCGCAGGACAAGCTCGCACGCCTGCCCTACTCGCTGAAGGTCCTGCTCGAGAACCTGCTGCGCTTTGAGGACGGGGTGAGCGTCACCCGCGCAGATATCGAAGCGCTGCTCGAGTGGGACCCGCAGGCGACACCGTCCCACGAGATCGCCTTCACGCCCGCGCGCGTCATCCTGCAGGATTTTACCGGCGTCCCCTGCGTGGTGGATCTGGCGGCGATGCGCGATGCCATCGTCAAGCTCGGCGGGGACGCCGAGCGCGTCAATCCCCTGAACCCCGCAGAGCTCGTGATCGATCACTCGGTGCAGGTCGATGAGTACGGCTACCCGGGGGCGCTCGCGGCCAACACCGCCATCGAGTTCGCGCGCAACAAGGAACGCTACGCCTTCCTGCGCTGGGGCCAGACGGCATTCCGCAACTTCGCCGTGGTGCCGCCCAACACCGGCATCGTGCACCAGGTCAACCTCGAATACCTGGGACGCGTGATCTTCGATGCCGAGTCCGGCGGCGTGCGCCGCGCTTACCCCGATACGCTGGTGGGTACGGACTCCCACACCACCATGATCAACGGTCTCGGGGTCCTGGGCTGGGGCGTCGGCGGCATCGAGGCCGAGGCCGCCATGCTCGGTCAGCCGGTCACCATGCTGATCCCGCAGGTCATCGGCTTTCGCCTCGAGGGCAAGCTGCAGCCGGGCGCAACGGCGACCGACCTGGTGCTGACAGTCACGGAAATGCTGCGCAAGAAGGGCGTGGTGGACAAGTTCGTCGAGTTCTTCGGCGACGGACTCGCCAACCTGCCGCTCGCCGACCGCGCGACCATCGCCAACATGGCGCCCGAGTACGGCAGCACCTGCGGGCTCTTCCCCATCGATAGCGAAACGGTGCGCTATCTTGAGCTCTCGGGCAGGCCGCGCACGCGCATCGAGCTCGTCAGCGCCTATGCCAAGGCCCAGGGCATGTGGCGCAACCAGGGCGCAACGCCGGCCCGCTACACCGATGAGCTCGAACTCAATCTGGGTACCGTGGAGCCGAGCCTCGCCGGGCCGCGGCGGCCGCAGGACCGCGTGCCGTTGAAGTCGGCCAAGACGGTGTACGAGACGAACGCCAAGAAGACGGCCACGGAGCGTGCCGCGCATGCCGGAGGCGGCCGCGGCAGCGCGCCCGTCACGCTGAACGGAAAACAACTCGAGCTCAAGGATGGCGCGGTGCTACTCGCTGCGATCACGAGCTGTACCAACACATCTAACCCGTCCGTGATGCTCGGTGCCGGGCTGCTCGCGCGCAAGGCACGTGCGCGAGGACTGAAGCAACAACCGTGGGTCAAGACGAGTCTCTCCCCGGGTTCGCGCGTGGTGACGGACTACTTCACCAAGGCCGGCGTGCTTGAGGACCTGGCAGCCCTTGGCTTCGATCTGGTTGGCTACGGATGTTGTAGCTGTATCGGGAACAGCGGCCCGCTGAAGCCGGAAATCTCCGCGGCAGTCAAGGCCGGCGACCTCACCGCCTGTGCCGTACTTTCCGGAAATCGCAACTTCGAGGGACGCGTGCATCCGGAAATACGCATGAACTTCCTCGCCTCACCGCCGCTGGTCGTGGCCTATGCGCTCGCCGGCACGCTCGACATCGATCTCACGCGCGATCCACTCGGCACCGACCCGGAGGGCAAACCGGTGTATCTCGCTGACATCTGGCCGAGCGACCAGGAGGTGCAGGAGCTGCTGAAGCGTTCGATCGATTCGCAGATGTTCCGCAACAGTTATGGGAAAGTCTTTCAGGGTGATGACAACTGGACCAACATCCAGGTACCCGCCGGCAACCTCTACCGCTGGGATGAGAAATCCACCTATGTGAAGAACCCACCCTACTTCGAGGGCATGACCATGATGCCGGCGCCGCTCACGGACATCGCGGGCGCGCGCGTGCTGGCGCTGCTCGGGGACTCGGTGACCACCGATCACATCTCCCCGGCGGGCAACATCTCCAGGAGCAGTCCCGCCGCCCGCTACCTGATCGAGCAGGGCGTGGAACCGAAGGATTTCAACTCCTACGGCGCCCGGCGCGGCAACCATGAGGTCATGATGCGGGGCACCTTCGCGAACATCCGCCTGCGCAATCTGCTGGTCCCGGGGGTCGAGGGGGGCGTCAGCGTGCACCTGCCCGATGGCGAGCAGGGCTCGATCTATGACGTTGCCATGCGTTACAAGCGGGAGCACACGCCGCTCATCGTGCTCGCGGGCCGCGAATACGGCACCGGCTCCTCGCGCGACTGGGCGGCCAAGGGCACCCTGCTCCTCGGCGTCAAGGCCGTCATCGCCGAGAGCTTCGAGCGCATCCACCGCTCGAACCTGATCGGCATGGGCGTCGCGCCGCTGCAGTTCCACAGCGGGCAGACGGCCAGCTCCTTAGGTCTCACCGGCCGCGAGCGGTACTCGATCGAGGGACTGAGCCGCCCGGATGCGCGCGAAGTCACCGTGACTGCCACCCCGGAGGGCGGCAATCCGATCCGCTTCAGCGCCCGGCTGCGCATCGACACGCCCAAGGAGCGCGAGTACTACCGCCACGGCGGCATCCTGCAGTACGTGCTGCGGCAGCTCGCCGCGGCGGGCAGCGCCGCCTGAACGAAACCGCCGCGGCGCCGGCGGGGAGCGTTGCCGCCGAGCGCGAGCCGCTGGTCGCGGTCTTCGACCTCGACGGTACGCTCACGCGCCGCGACACCCTGCTGCCCTACGTCATGGGCTATCTGCTGCGCCATCCCTGGCGCCTGCCGCGCCTGCTAGGCGCGCTGCCCGCCGGCGTACGTTTTCTCCTGGGGCGGGCGGACCACGCGGCAGTCAAGGCGTCATTCATCCACGCCACGCTCGGCGGCCTGCCGCGCGCGCCGTTGCAGGCCTGGACGCTGCAGTATCTCGAGGGCGTGCTCAGGCACGCGCTACACGCGGATGCGCTGACACGCATTGAGCAGCACCGCTTGCGCGGGGACTACCTCGTTCTGCTGAGCGCGAGCACGGACCTGTACGTGCCGCAGCTGGCAGCGGCGCTCGGGTTTGCGGAAGCGATCTGTACCGGGCTGCAGTGGCGCGATGACGTACTCATCGGGTATCTGAGTACACCGAACCGGCGCGGCGAGGAGAAGGTGCGCTGCCTCGAGCGCCTGCGGGCACAGCATCCGCGGCGGCTGCTCGCCGCCTACGGCAATGCGGGCAGTGACATTGCGCACCTGCGCATGGCGGAGCGCCCGGTCCTGGTGAACGGCCGCCGCGCGGCACGCAAGGCTGCCCAGCGCTACGGCATTCCCCGGGAAACGTGGCGCTGAGCTGCGGGCAGCCGCGCGCGCCTCAGGCGCGCGCGCACAGCCGCTGCGGATTGATGAGCGCCATGACGTTCTCGTACGGCAGGAAGCCCAGGCGGCCGTAGAAGGGCTGCACGCCGGCATCGGCCACCAGCACGATCCGCCACACCGGCAGGCGCGACAGGAGTTCCCGCAGCAGCCGGCTTCCGACGCCCTGCCGCTGGTAATCCGGGTCGACCACGACGTCGTAAATCGTGGCGTGATACTCACCGTCGCTTAGGGCGCGTGCCGCCGCCACCAGACGCGAGCCGTCCGTGCCCACACAACACACCGTGCTGTGCTCAAACGCCCGACGCACCTGGTCGCCTTCGCGGCCGCCCAGGCCGGCCTTCCTGAACAGCGCCTCCAGCTCCGGCCAGTCAACGTCCCGGCAGTGAAACAGGAACTGCACCGCGTCCGGGGAGCTCACTTCGCATTCCCCTGCGCGCAGCGACGAACTACATGGAAGTGCGGATCTGCCACAGCTCCGGAAAGAACTTGAGCTCGAGCGCCTTGGCCAGGTACGACACGCCGCTCGTGCCGCCGGTCCCGGGCTTGTAGCCGATGATGCGCTCCACGGTCTTCATGTGATGGAAGCGCCATAGCTGGAAGTTGTGATCGAGGTCCACCAGGCGTTCGGCCAGCTCGTACAGGTCCCAGCCGCTGCCGGCGTTGTGATAGACGCCAAGCCAGGCGCCTGCGACCTGCTTGCTGGCGCGGTAAGGCTGGCTGAAATCGCGGGTGAGGTAGTCCTGCGGGATCTCATAGCCGCGGCGGCTGAGCAGGCGCAGCACCTCGTCGTACAGCGACGGCGACTCGAGCGCCCGCTGCAGGATCTCGAACGAGCGCGCGTCGCGCTGGTGCACGCGCACCATGTCGGCGTTCTTGTTGCCGAACAGGAACTCAATCAATCGGTACTGGAAGGACTGAAACCCGGACGAACGCCCGAGCGCATTGCGGAACGCCGAGTACTCGAACGGCGTCAACGTCGAGAGTACCTCCCAGACCGAGATCAGCTGCGTCTGGGTGCGCGAGATGCGCGCCAGCATCTTCAGCGCGGGGTCGAGGTCGTCCTGGCTGATGCAGCGCAGCGCCGCCGTGAGCTCGTGCAGCACCAAACGCATCCACAGCTCCGACACCTGATGCACGATGATGAAGAGCATCTCGTTGTGCTCGCTCGACAGCGGCTGCTGTGCATCGAGCAGCTTCTCCAGATGCAGGTACTCGCCATAGGAGAGCGAGTTGCCGAGGTCCCAGTGCACGGCCTCGTCGGCCAGCTCGACCCGCTCGGACTTGTCGTACGGACCGGTGGTGCTCATGGCTGCGATGGTACACGTCGCACACCGCCCGGCAACCGCCGCCAAAGGGCGAGGCGGGGAAGCAGCGAATCCGCTAGGATCGCGCGCCGGTGTTTGTAAGGCAGTAAGACCCGCCGTGAGCCCGACGATCCTCGAGGTCCGCGACCTCGTGAAAGAGTACCCAGCCACGACCGCGGTCGCCGGCGTGTCCTTCAGCGTGCCCGAGGGCACCTGCTTCGGGCTGCTCGGTCCGAACGGCGCGGGCAAGACCACCACCATCGAGATCCTGGAGGGTATCCTGCCCCCCACCGCCGGGGAGGTGCGCTACCGCGGCGAGCCGCTCGGCAGCCGCTTCCGCGAGGAGGCCGGGATCCTCTTCCAGAAGACCGCGCTGCAGGACTTCCTCACCGTGCGCCAGAGCATCACCCTCTTCCGCGGGCTGTACGCCCGCGGGCTCGATGTCGAGGAAGTGATCCGCCTGTGCGCGCTGGAGAAGCTCGCCGAGCGCGACAGCCGCAAGCTCTCCGGCGGCCAGCAGCAGCGCCTGCTGCTCGCCATCGCACTGGTCAACGACCCGGCAATGCTGTTCCTCGATGAACCAACCACCGGGCTTGACCCGCAGGCGCGGCGCAGCTTCTGGGAGCTCGTGGAATCCATCAAGGCGCGCCGCAAGACCATCATCCTCACGACCCATTACATGGAGGAAGCGGAGCTCCTGTGCGATGAGATCGCCATCATGGACCGCGGCCGCATCGTGGCGAAGGGACCCCCGCGCCAGCTGCTGCAGGAGCATTTCGCGGAAGTGATGCTGGAGCTGCCACGCCAGGACTTCCCGGCCGCTGCGCGCGAGCTCAGGCTCAACCTGATCGAGGGTCCGGAGCGCGTCGAGATCAGCACCCACGATCTGGAGGGCACGCTGCGCGTGCTGCTCGAGGCGCGCGTGCCGCTCGCCCACCTGCGCATCCGGCCGGCGAACCTCGAGGACCTGTTCCTGAAGCTCACCGGCACGGAGCTGCGCCAGTGATCCGCCGCCTGCTGTCGATCCTGCACGCCCGCAACCTCGAGTTCCTGCGCGACCGCGGCACGCTGCTCTTCACGACCCTGCTGCCCCTCATGGTGGTCGTCGGCATGGGGTTCGTCTTCGGCGGCCCCGAGCGGCCGCTGTTCAAGGTCGGCATCGTCACCCCGCACCTCGACAAGCAGGCGGACAGCTTCCTGCGCGAGCGCTACGTGGAGTTCGTCGCCGAGCCGGACAGCGCCTCCGGCCTGCAGAAACTCAGCCACCAGCAGATCGACCTGCTCGCGGACCTGCGCTCGCCGATGCACTACTGGGTCAACACCGACTCGCCCAAGGGCTACATCGTCGAGAAGCTCCTGCGCGCCGAGCACCCGGACGCCCAGCGCGAAGCCGTGACCGGGGCGGCCGTGCGCTACGTCGACTGGCTGTTCCCGGGCATCCTCGGAATGAACATGATGTTCAGCTGCCTCTTTGGCGTCGGCTACGTGGTCGTGCGCTACCGCAAGAGCGGCTTCCTCAAGCGCCTGCATGCCACGCCGCTCACCGCCTTTGAGTTCCTGAGCGCGCAGGTGCTCTCGCGGCTACTCCTCATCCTCTTCGTGACGGTGATCCTCTACGTCGGCATCAGCACCATCATCGGCTTCCACAACGCGGGCAGCTTCTTCACGCTCGCACTGGTGGCGATCCTGAGTGCCCTGTCGATGGTGGCGCTCGGACTGACCATCGCCGCGCGCTTCTCCAGCGAGGAACTGGTCGGGGGGCTGCTCAACCTGCTCACCTGGCCGATGATGCTCCTGTCGGGCATCTGGTTCTCGCTCGAAGGCTCGCCGCGCTGGATCCAGTGGATCGCGCATATCTTCCCGCTCACCCACGCGCTCGATGCGGCGCGCGCCGTCATGCTCGATGGGGCGGGCCTGCGCGCCATTGCGCCCAATCTGCTGTATCTTGCCGCGACTGCGCTCGCCTTCCTCGCCTTCGGCGCCTGGTCGTTCCGCTGGCGCATCGACTGATCGGTAACGCTTCGGAGAGCCACGCTTGCAGTTCCTCAGCGACAACACCGCGACCGCCTGCCCGGAGATCCTCGCCGCCCTCGCGGCGGTCAACCGCGGCCGCGTGCACAGCTACGGCGATGATGAGTGGACCCAGCGCCTGGAGCGCTGCTTCGGGGATTACTTCGGCACCCCGGTGCGGGCCTTTGCCGTCGCCACCGGCACCGCGGCCAATTCCCTGAGCCTCGCGACCCTGAGCCCGCCTTATGGGGCAATCTTTGCGCACCGCGAGGCGCATATCGAGACCGACGAGTGCGGAGCACCAGCGTTCTTCTCCGGCGGCGCGCAGCTTGCGCTGCTGGACGGGGAACACGCGCGCATCACCCCCGAGGGCTTCGCGCAGGCACTCGCGGATCACCCCTCCGTCAACGTGGGTCTGCACAGCGTGCAGCCCGCGGCGCTCTCGCTCACCCAGATGACCGAGCACGGCACCGTGTACCGGGCGGCCGATATCGCGCGCCTGAGTGAACTGGCGCACACGCGCGGCCTGAAGGTGCAGATGGACGGCGCGCGCTTTGCCAACGCGGTGGCCTTCCTCGGCTGTCACCCGGGCGACATCACCTGGCGCGTGGGCGTCGACGTGCTGTCGTTCGGGGCGACCAAGAACGGCGCCCTCGCCGCCGAAGCCGTGGTGTTCTTCGACACCACGCTGGTGCGCGATTTCGAGCTGCGGCGCAAGCGCGCCGGTCATCTGTTTTCCAAATCCCGCTACATCGCCGCCCAGTTGCTCGCTTACCTCGAGAGCGGGCTGTGGCGCCGCAACGCCGAGCGCACCAACGCGCTCGCGCAGCGCGTGGCGCAGGCCGCCGCGGCCTACCTGCTGCATCCGGTCGAGGGCAATGAGCTGTTCCTGAGACTCGGCGTGCAGCGCCGCGAACAGCTGCGCGCGGCGGGCTTCGAATTCTACGACTGGGGGCCGCCGCAGCGCGGCGAAGCGCGCCTGGTGCTCTCCTGGGATCAGCCGGCGACCGACGTGGACGCACTGTGCGCGGCGCTCGCGCGGCTCTAGAGCTCGCGCAGGCTGGTCGTCACCGGCAGACGCGCCGCGCGGATCGCGGGCAGGAAGCCGCCAATCATGCCGATAATCAGCGCGATCACCAGCCCGCGGATGACGAGTTCGGGGGTGACCTTGAAGCTGAACACCACCTGGGTGAAGTTCTGGCCCAGGGTGGAAACCGACAGATTGTTGAAGAGCAGATAGGCGATCAGCGCCCCGAGAATGCCGCCGACGAGCGCCAGCAGCAGCGCCTCCATCATCACCGACACGACGACCGGCAGCCCGCCAAAGCCGATCGCGCGCAGGGTGGCGATTTCCTTGCCGCGCGCTGCGACCGCGGCGTACATGCTGTTGAGCGCGGCGAAGATGGCGCCGAGTGCCATGATGACGGTGACGATGCCGGCCAGGAGCCCGATCGTCTTGCGGAACTGCCTGGTCTGGCCGTTGAAGTAATCCTGCTCGTGCACCACGTCGACCGTCAGGCGCGGATCGGCGGCGGCAGCGGCCTTGAGCTTCTCGAAACCACCGGCACCGTCCAGCGCGGCGTGAATGGAACTCGAGCCGGTGCGCCCGAAGGTGCTGCGGGCGACGTTGATGTCGGTCCACAGCTCGCTCTCGTTGGCATCCCCCGAGGCAAACGTCCCGACCACGGTCCAGTCCGAGCCGCGCATGCGCACCACGTTGCCGATGTCGGCGCCCTGGAACTGGCGCAGCACGCCCGCGCCGACGATCAGCTCGCGCAGCCCCGGCGTGAAGCGCCGACCGGAGACGATCCGCAGCTGCGGCCGCAGGGCGAACGCGGCCGGGTCCACCCCGCGCAGGGTGATGTTGGCGCCGTTCACCTTGTCATCGCGCCGCACCAGCTCGGCGATCACCATCATCTCCGCGGAGGCCGCGGGGTGGGCGTCGGCGCCGGCGCGAATACCGGGCAGCTGCTTGATCAGATCCGACTGCGTGCGGTCGAGTCCGGAATTGAGTTCCGCGTCCGAGCCGCCGCGCATGATGATCGCGACGTCCTCGCGGCCGGTGGCCCTGAGGGTGCTGGTGAACCCGCCCGCCATGGCGAGCAGCGCGGTGAACACCGCCACGACGCCCGCGAGCCCGATGACGATGACGAGCGAGGAGGTCCAGCGCTCGGGGATGCTGCGGATGTTGATACCGGTGATGGCGAGAGCCTGGCCGAACACGATCCTGATCTCCTTCGCGCTAGCGCCCGGCGAGCGCATCCACGATCTTCAGCCGCCGCGCGCGCAGCCCCGGCAGCAACCCCACCACGAGGCTCATGAGGAGGATGGCGGCGACGCCGATCAGCCACACCTTGCCATCCACGCTCAGCTGAAACTGATCCCCCGTCCCCTTGGCGACCGCCGCCCCGGCGAGGGTGGCCAGCGCGAGCCCGAGGAGCCCGCCGAACAGGCACAGCGCGAACGCCTCGGCGAACACGAAGCCGAGCACCGCGCCGTCGGAGAAGCCGAGGGTCTTCAGCACCGCGAGCTCCGGGATGCGCTCGCGCACACTCTGCGCCATGGTATTGCCCACCACCAGCAGCAGCGTGAAGAACACGGCGAACAGGATCCAGCGCACGATCAGCCCGATGTCGCCGATCTGCTTGACGAAGCCGAGGTTGAAGTCCTTTTCCGTCTGCGTCTTGGTCTCGTCGGGCGAGTTCTCGAACATCGCGTCCACGGTCTTGCTGACCGCTTCGGCCTGGCTGCCGTCGGTCAGCTTCAGGATGAAGAAGTTCGTGCGCCCCTTGCCGAACTGGTTGGCTTCATCGAAGTAGTCATGGTTGATGAAGACCTGGTTGGTGAGCTTGCGCGTGGCTTCGTCCTTGCCGTCGTAGATCCCGACCAGATCGAAGGCCCAGGACTTGCTGCCGTTCTTCTGCGGGTAGATGTTGGAGGCGATCGGGATCTTCTGGCCGACCTTCCAGCCGTACTTATCCGCCAGCAGCTTGCCGGCGATCATGGCGGTACGGGTCTTCTCGAAGGCCTGCCATTCATCCTCGGGCATCACGTACTCGGGGTAGACGTCGTGATGGCGCTGCGGGTCCACGGCGAACACGAAAATCGGGGTGTTTTCCTGCCACACCCCGCCGAACCATTGCGAGTAGCCGACGCGTGCCACGCCGGGCACCGCCTCGAGCTTGGGCACCATGCTCAGGGGCAGTGCCTGCGTGAAGGAGACGCGCGCCTGGGTGAGCAGGCGCGTCGCGCCCACGAAGTTCGCGCCGGCGCTGAAGATCGAGTTGATCGACTGCAGCAGGCCAAACAGCAGGAACGCCATGATCACCGACAGGAGCGTGAGGATCGTGCGCGTGCGCTTGCGAAACAGGTTGGCGATGACAAAGCCGCTCTTGGTCATGAGTGCATCCTGCGGCGTGCCCTCAGGCCGCCGCCTGCTCGAGCAGCTGCCCCTTCTCCAGGTGCAGCGTGCGGCGGGCGAATTCGGCCGCCTTCGGGTCGTGCGTCACCATGACGATGGTCTTGCCGTGCTCGCGGTTGAGCAACTGCAAGAGTCCCAGGATCTCATCCGCGGTCTTGCGGTCGAGGTCGCCCGTGGGCTCATCGCACACCAGCAGCTGCGGGTCCGAGACCAGCGCGCGCGCGATCGCCACCCGCTGCTCCTGGCCGCCGGAGAGCTCCCGCGGCTTGTGTTTGGCGCGATCCGCGAGCCCCACGACCTGCAGCGCCACGGCGGCATTCTTGCGGCGCTGCGCGGCCGAGAGCTTGGTGAGGAGCAGGGGCAGCTCGACATTGCCCTCGGCGGTGAGCACCGGCATCAGGTTGTAGAACTGGAACACGAAGCCCACGTTGTGCGCGCGCCAGCGGGCGAGCTCGCCACTGGCGAGCTGATCGATGCGCTTGCCTGCGACCCGCACCTCACCCGCGGAGGGCTGGTCGAGCCCCCCGATGAGATTGAGCAGCGTCGTCTTGCCCGAACCGGACGGCCCCATGAGCGCCACGAAATCCCCCTTGGGGATATCCAGCCGCAGCCCGTGGAGCACTTCCACCTTCTGCTTGCCGCGCTCATACACCTTGGTGACGTTGCGGATCTCAACCATCGGTTCGGTCATGGAAACCTCACTGGCAGAAAACTGGCGATGCGCGGCCGGGCAGTAGCGCGCCGCGCTCACGACTTGGCAATGCTCACGGCCGCGCCGTCCTTCAGCTGCGGTGGCGGATCGGTGATCACGGTCTCGCCCACCGCAAGCCCGCTCAGCACCTGGCGCGCGCCGTCCAGCGTGCCGCCGAGCGCCACGATGCGCCGCCGCGCCTGGCGGTCGGCGAGCACGTAGACCACATCCTGCGTGCCCTCGGTGCGCACCGCCGCCACCGGCACGAGCACCCCGGCCGGCGGCGGCGCCTGCCCCAGCCCGGCCTTCCCCGCAGCCTCGAGGAAGGAGACCCGCACGCCCATGTCCGGCACGATGCGGTCGTCCTTGAGATCAAGGCCGATGCGAACCTTCACCGTGGCCTTGGAGCGATCGGCGGTTGGGATTATAGCGATGACGTGCGAGGGGATCTTCCAGTCCGGATAGGCGTTCAGCACCGATTCGACCGGCTGCCCGGGCTGCACCCGGTTGATATACGCCTCGTTGACATCCACCTCGATCTCCAGCGAGTCCATGTCGACGATCGTGCCGATGCCGGTGCGGGTGAAGCCGCCGCCGGCGGAGAACGGCGACACGATCTCTCCGACCTGTGCGGACTTGGCGATCACGACGCCGGTGAAGGGCGCCCGCACGGTGCAGTAATCGAGCTGCACCTGCGCCGAGCGCACGTTGGCGGTGGCCAGATCAATCTGTCTTTTCTGGCCCTCGACCTGCGCGCTCTGCGCATCGACCTGGGTGCGGGCCTGCTCGACCGCCTGCGCCGAGACCAGGTTGCGCAGTACCAGGTCCTCGGCGCGCTTGAGGTCACGCAGGCTCTGTGCCAGTTGCACCTGGTCCTGGATGAGCTGCGACTGCGCGGAATGCAGACCCGCCTGCGCTTGCGTGACGGCGGCCCGCTGCGCGGTGTCGTCCAGGCGCCCGATGACCTGCCCCTCCTTGACGTGATCGCCCTCCTCGATCAGCACCGCCGTGATCGTGCCGGTGATCTGCGCGGACACCGTCGCCTCGCGCCGCGCCGTCACGTAGCCGGTGGCGTCGAGCACCGAGGCGCTCGCGGCGGCCCCGCCGGGGATCGGGCGGGCAGCGGCCACGTGCACGGGCAGCGCCTGGCTGCGCCCGAGGGTGAACCAAAGCAAGCCGAGCAGCAGCACCGCGAGGGTTGCGCCGATGAGCCAGTAACGGCGCGCCGCGAAGGTGGGGGCCGCGGACTCGGTGCGGTCGATCCGCAGCTGCTGCAGCAGCGCCTTGTTGTCATTTTCCGAGGACATCCGCACACGAACCCGCAGCCGCAAAGGCGCGCAACGATAACACAGGCAGGCGGCGCACCCGCGCGTGCGCCCAGCCAGGCGTCGGCCGCCCGGACGCCGTATCCGCGGCGTCGCGGCCGTGCGCGCCAGCCTCAGCCGGCGGCGATTTTTGCCATGAGGCGCCGTGCCTGACGGTCATCGGGCGCGAGCAGCAAGGCGTGCTCGAGCGCATCGCGCGCCCCGACGGCGTCCCCGTGATCCAGAAGATCGCGCGCCAGGAACAGGTAGGCCTCCGCCGCGCCCCAGCCGGGCACCGGCTCCGGCCCGCTGCGCTCGACCTCGAAAGCGGCCACCGCCTGGCGCAGCTTGACCAGCGCCCGCTCGCGGTTGCCGCCCTGATTGCCGGGCAGCAGGTAGTCACCCACCGCGTCGATCAGCAGCACGCGCGGGTTGCGCGGCGCGAGCACGAGTGCCCGCTCGATGTCCTTGCGCGCACTGGGTCCGGCAAACGGCAGGTGCAGTCCGCCGCCGGCCACCGGGGGCTCCTGGCAGGCGGCACGCAGCGCAAGGCCTTCCGCGAAATCGGCCTGCGCCGCGAGCACGCCATCGAGCTCCTTCACGCAGCGCTCGGCGAGCTGGGCGGCAGCGGCGCGTCCCTCGGCGGGCGCGTTCTGCGCCGTGAGCAGCGCCAGGCGCCACGCCACCAGCCCCGCGTAATAGCCGCGCAGCGCAGCGTGCGCGTCATCCTGGACGAGCGCGTCCTGCAGGTTGCGCAGCGCGCGGACATCCTCGGTGTAGTAGCCGTACTGGATGCGGCTCTCCAGGTCGCGCCAGTGCGTGTCATCGGCGTGCACCGCGGTGCCAAGGAGCGCCACGAGCGCAAGAGCGGTACGGCACGCGCCGCGCAGGGCGCAGCGGCGCAGCAAATGCCCTCCTCCATTCAGTAGAATGCGCGCCATTGATGGATGACCATAACATAGCCGCCGCGACGGGCGCCGCCACCGCCCCGCCGCCGCTCATCGACATTGGGATCAACCTCGCGCACGACAGCTACGACGCCGATCGCGCCGCGGTGCTGTGCCGCGCGCGCGCCGCGGGCGTCGTGCAGCTGATCGTCACCGGTTCATCCCTGGCCAGCTCGACACGCGCGCTCGCGCTCGCGCGCGAGCACCCCGGGCAGCTGTTCGCCACCGCCGGTGTTCACCCGCACCACGCGGCCGACCCGGGCGCGGACGCCTGGGAGGCGCTCGGCGCGCACGCCGTCGCGCGCGAGGTGGTCGCGATCGGGGAGTGCGGACTGGATTACTTCCGCAACTATTCCCCGCCGGCCGCCCAGCAGGCGGCATTTCACCGCCAGCTCGAGCTGGCGCGCGCGCTGGGCAAACCCGTGTTCCTGCACCAGCGCGATGCGCACGCGGACTTTCTCGCGATCCTGCGCGAGCACGGCGCGCCGTGGCGCGGGGTCGCGCACTGCTTTACCGGGGATGGCGCCGCGCTCAGCGCCTACCTTGACCTCGGGCTCGCGATCGGCATCACCGGCTGGATCAATGACGAGCGGCGCGGCACCCAGTTGCCGGCGCTCATGCCGCAGATCCCCGCTTCGCGGCTGCTGGTGGAGACCGACGGGCCCTACCTGCTGCCGCGCGACCTGCGGCCGAAACCTGCCTCCCGGCGCAACGAACCGGCGTATCTTCCGCACATCGCCCGCGCCGTCGCGCGGGCCCGCGGGGAACCGCTCGAGGTGCTCGCCCGCTCCAGTACGCAGGCCGCACGTGCGCTGTTTGGCCTGCCGGACACCGCGTAGAATTGACTTCGAGTGCTATTGCTAAGTTACTGTTCTTAAACACGAGAAAAGACCATGGATGCCACGCGCCTCAGCCAGTTCATCACGCGGACCTGGGATGATTCGATCATCGACCGGCTCACCGCCTACGTTCGCATCCCGAACAAATCACCGATGTTCGACCCGCAGTGGGAAGCCAACGGCTACATGGAACAGGCCGTGCAGCTGATGGCCGCGTGGTGCCGCGCGCAGCCGCTGCCGCAGGCGCGGGTCGAGATCCGGCGGGTGCCGGGACTGACACCGCTGCTGCTCATCGACATTCCCGGCGAGCTGCCCGATTGCGTGCTGCTCTACGGACATCTGGACAAGCAGCCCGAGTTCACCGGCTGGCTGCCGGGCCTGGGCCCCTGGGAGCCGGTGATCCGCGACGGCAAGCTCTACGGCCGCGGCGCCGCCGACGATGGCTACGCGGTGTTCAGCTCGCTCACCGCGATCGCCGCCCTGAAGGCACAGCAGGTCAGACTGCCGCGCTGCGTAGTGCTCATCGAGGCCTGCGAGGAGAGCGGCAGCACCGACCTGCCGGCGCACCTGAAGGCGCTCGGGGGCGCCCTGGGGGAACCCTCGCTGGTCGTGTGCCTCGATGCCGAGTGCGGCAACTACGAGCAGATGTGGTGCACCACGTCGCTGCGCGGCAACCTCACCGGCAACCTGCGCGTGCGCGTGCTCACCGAGGGTGTGCACTCGGGCATGGCGACCGGCATCGCCCCCACCGCGTTTCGCATCCTCGAGCAGCTGCTCGCCCGCATCGAGAGTCCCGTGACCGGGGATCTGCTGCTCGATGAGCTGCACGTCGCGCTGCCCGCCGACCGGCGCGCCCAGGCACAGGCGGCGGCGAAAGTGCTGGGCGAGTCGGTGGCCGGCAAGCTCCCCTGGGTGGACGGCGTCCAGCCGCTCTCCAACGACCCCGTTGAACTCATCATCAACAACACCTGGCGCGCGACACTCGCGGTGACCGGCGCCGAGGGGCTGCCGCCGCTGGGCTCCGCCGGCAACGTGCTGCTGCCGGAGATCGCCTGCAAGCTCTCGCTGCGCCTGCCGCCGACCTGCGACGCCGAGCGCGCCACCCGCGCGGTGGTGAACGCGCTCGAGCGCGAGCCACCCTACGGCGCCCAGGTGAGCTTTGATTCGGTGTCGGCGACCGGCGGCTGGAATGCCCCGGCACTCGCCCCGTGGCTCGAGCAGGCCATCAACCAGGCCTCGCACGCCATCTACGGGCGCGAGGCGGTGCACCTCGGCTGCGGCGGCACGATCCCGTTCATGGGCATGCTCGGGGAGCAGTTCCCCAAGACGCAGTTCTTCATCACCGGGGTGCTCGGTCCGCACGCCAATGCGCACGGCCCGAACGAGTTCCTGCACCTCGACTATGCCAAGAAGCTCACCGCCTGCGTGTCACTGGTGCTCGCCGCGCACGCACGCACGCTCGGCTAGCGCATGTCGACCATGTAGCTGGGCTTCACCGCGGTCTTGATGCGCTCCCAGCCCTCGCGGTACTGCGCGGCGGCGTCGGCGGGAGCGTCGAAGTCGGGGGAGGCGAACTCCCCGCGCAGCGCATCGAGCATCACCGTCCACTTGGGCAGGCCCTTGGGGAATTTTCCGCGCCGCGTGAACACGATCCTTCCTTCGACCGGCACCTCCCCGGCGATGGCCTTGACCGCGGCAATCCGGTCATACAGGGCGCCCTGCGGGTTGGTGAAGGTGAAGCGCTGTGCGCCGTCCATCACCGTCCACTCAGCCATCTGATCGCCGCCGAAGATATTGCCCTTCACGTCACGCAGATCGATCACCACCACGCCGCGCATCGTCAGCAGCAGGTAGTCGACGTGGAACCCAGCGCCCATGCCGTCCGGCACCAGCATGTCAATCAGGTGCTCACTCGTGCCGCCGGTCACCGCCGCGCGCAGCGCCTTGCGCGCGCGGTAGTGGCGGTACCAGCGAATCGCCCACGAGAGTGCAAATCCCACCGCGGCCGCGATGCCGATCAGCGCCCAGGCGGTGGGGGTCAGCTTGCTCAGCTCATCCACGTCAGCTTTGCTCCTCAAAGAGCGCGCGCAGCGCGCTAAGGTTGGCGTCCACCTCGGTACTCTCGCTGGCGCGGGCGTACAGCGCCGCCAGACTCGGCGGCACCGCGACCGGTCGCCCGATCAGCGGCTCGACGATTTCCGGGAACTTGGCCGGATGGGCCGTCGCCACCAGCACCCAGCGGCGCGCGGCGCGCAAGGCCGCCGGCAGCCGCTCCCAGGTCTCCGCGGCGGTGGCCGTATGCGGGCACCAGATCTGGCCATACTGCTCGTAGCCGATGCGGATACGGGCGCGGATCTGCGCATCGCTCACCGAGTACGCGCTCACCGCGGCCTGCAGTTCGGTGAACTGCGGGAACAGCGCCCGCAGGCGCTCGAGGTTGCTTGGGTTGCCGACGTCCATCGCCGATGCAAGGGTGGCAAGGCTCGCGCGCGGCCGCCAGTCCCCGCTCGCCAGGTAGTCCGGCACGCCGCGGTTGGCGTTGTGGGCGAGGACAATGTCGCCGATCGGCAGGCCCATGCGGCGCGCCCACAGGCACGCCACCGCGTTGCCGAGGTTGCCGCTCGGCACGATGAAGGAGGCCGGCTCCCCGTGGCGGCGCCAGACCGCAAGGCTCGTGGCCGCGTAGTACAGCGCCTGCGGCAGGAGGCGTCCGAGGTTGATGCTGTTGGCGGAGGACAGGAGCGCGCGCGCGCGCAGCGCGTCGTCCACGAAGGCCTCCTTCACCAGGCGCTGACAGTCATCGAACGTACCGCGCACCGCGAATGCGCGCACGTTGCCGCCCCAGCAGGTGAGCTGCCGTTCCTGCGTCGGCGAGACCCGGCCTTTGGGAAAGAGCACCACCACCTGCATGCCCGCTCGCCCGTGGAACGCCGCCGCCACCGCACTCCCGGTATCCCCGGAGGTCGCGACCAGGATCGTGAGCACGCGCCCCGCGGCCGGGCGCAGCCGGCTGAACGCCCCCGCAAGGAAGCGCGCGCCGAAGTCCTTGAACGCCGCGGTCGGCCCGTGAAAGAGCTCCAGGATCGACAGCCGCGCATCCTCGCTCAGCGGCACGAGCGGTGCCGGAAAGTTGAACGCCTCGCGCGCCAGCGCCGGTCCCTGCGCGCTCAGCGCGTCGCCTTCGAGGAACGGGGCCAGCAGCCGCTCGGCCACCGTTGGCAGCGACTGCGCGCCCGCGAAAGCTTCCGGGCTCAGGTGCGGCCAGTGCCCGGGAACATAGAGCCCGCCGTCGCTGGCGAGTCCCGCAAGGAGGGCCCCGCTGAAGCCCTGCACCGCGGCGCCGCCGCGCGAGCTGTGAAAGAGGATGCGCCGCGGTGCATTCACGGCAGCACCCGCGCGCCGGCCGCGTTGACCTCGACGCACCAGGCGTCCGAGCGCAGCTCGCGCTGCGCAAACTCCTGCTGCATGGCGGCGAGCACCGCCGGCGCGGTCGCGAGCGTCGCCCAGGCGAACATCGCCGGTCCGGCCCCGGAGATGGAGC
Organism: uncultured Pseudomonadota bacterium; assembly: GCA_963806375.1. Lineage (GTDB taxonomy): Bacteria > Pseudomonadota > Gammaproteobacteria > Steroidobacterales > Steroidobacteraceae > 13-2-20CM-66-19. Next base: position 198,150 of record CAWDXW010000001.1, on the reverse strand, counting down.
AGCCCAGCGCCCCGGACTGCATGGCGGCGCGGCGCACCGCCTGGAACCCCGGGATCAGTGCCTGACGCTGCGGTTCGATGACGACGTCCTCGAGCGAGGCGCGGATCATGTCCAGATCGTTGGTGTAGCAGCCGGAGATGAAGCCGGCGAGGTTCGCGGTCTGCCACACGAAGTCCGACAGCTCGACGCTCCTCTTGAGTATCGCGCGCGCGCGCGCGGTCGCGAGGAACATGTGCGGGTGCACGATCACCGCGCGGATCGCCGCCGGCACCGGGATCTGCTTGATGCGCGGGTGATCGATGCCGACCGTGAGCACGAGTCCCCCGAACAGCGAGGGCGCGATGTTGTCCACGTGCTGGCCGCCGCTGGCCACCGCCTCCCCCGCCATCGCGAACATGAGCAGCTCCAGCGGCGTGCACGGGCGCGGCAGCAGCGCGTTCGCCGCCACGACCGCGGCCACCGCCGAGGCCGCCGAACCGCCCAGGCCCGAACCCAGCGGGATCCCCTTTTCGATCTCGACCGCGAAGCCAAAATCCGGCCGCACCGACTCCTGCAGCGCGAGCAGTGCCCGGCCGGCGGTGTTGTCGCGCGCTTCCCGCGAGATGTCCTGCACGACCCCGCGCACGGCGCGGATCACCACGCCCGGCTCGGCGCTGCGCATCACCGTGACGCGATCCCCGAGGGCGCCGACGGCGAAGCCGAGGATGTCGAAGCCGATGGCGACGTTGCCGACCGAGGCGGGTGCGAAGGCAGTGGCGCGCTGCGGCGGCGCCGTCACAGGCGCGCCCCCAGGTACGCCGCCAGGCGCAGGATGTCGGCGAACACCCCGCCGGCGGTGACCTCAGGCCCCGCCCCGGGTCCCTGCACGATGAGGGGGTTCTCGCAGTAGCGGCGCGTGGCGAAGCGCACGACGTTGTCCGTCAGGGCGATGTTGGCGAACGGGTGGCCGCGGTCCAGCTCCTGCAGGCCGACCGTGGCCTCGCCGGCGGCAGTGATCTTGCCGGTGTAACGCAGCACCGTGCCGTGTTCACGGGCGCGCTGCAGGCGCTTGAGCATGGCCGCATCGTAGCGCGGCAGATGCGCCATGAACTCCTCGATGGAGCCGGCGGCGAGCTCCGGGGGCACCAGGCTCTCCACCTGCACATCCTTCAGCTCGAGCGCGAGCCCCATCTCGCGCGCGAGGATGATGAGCTTGCGCGCCACGTCCATCCCGGAGAGGTCATCGCGCGGGTCCGGCTCGGTGAAGCCGCGGGCGCGGGCCTCGTGCACGATCGAGGAGAAGCTGGCGCCGCCGTCGTAGACGTTGAACAGGTACGCCAGCGTGCCGGAGAAGATGCCCTCGATGCTGGTGATGTCATCGCCGGTCTCGCGCAGGTCGCGCAGCGTCTGCACCACCGGCAGCCCCGCACCGACGGTGGCTTCGTAGAGATAGTGCGTGCCGCCGTGACGGCGCGCGTGCTGCAGGTGCTGGTACGCGGCGTAGTCGCCGCTGTTCGCCTTCTTATTGGGTGTCACGACATGGATGCCCGCGCCCAGCCAGTCCGCGTAGCGCGCCGCCACGGCGGTGCTGGCCGTGCAGTCCACGAGCACGGTGTGCGGCAGGTAGTCCACACGCACGTGATCGAGGAACTGCGCAAGGTCGGCAGGCTTGGCGCGCTCCTGGAACTGGACGGGCCACTCGGCCAGATTGATGCCCGGGTCCCCGAGCAGCATGCGCTGGGAGCTGAGCAGGCCGCGCACCCGCAGGTCGAGCTTGGCCTGCTGGTGCAGCCGCGCGCTCTGCGAGGCCAGCTGCGCGAGCAGTACGCGGCCCACGGCACCCGGCCCGATGACCCCGATCGAGAGCGTATGGGGCGAGAGGTAGAGCCCGGCGTGCACCGCGCGCAGCGCGCGCGTGGCATTGCGACCCTCGACCACGGCGGAGATGTTGCGCTCCGAGGCGCCCTGGGCGATCGCACGTACGTTGACGCCGGCGGCGCCGAGGGAGCTGAACACCTTCGCCGCGATCCCCGGCGTGCCGGCCATGCCGTCGCCGACCACCGCGAGGATCGCCAGGTCCGGATCGATGTCGACGCTCTGGATCTGGCCGTCTTTGAGCTCGCGCTCGAAGGCGCGCAGCACGCAGGCTGCGGCGCGTTCGGCCTCCTCCTGGGGAATGGCGCAGCAGATCGAGTGCTCCGAGCTTCCCTGCGAGATCAGGATGACCGAGATGCCCTCCTCGCGCAGCGCGCCGAACAGGCGGTGCGCGGTGCCCGGCACCCCGATCATGCCGGTGCCCTCGAGGTTGACTAGCGCCACGCGGTCGATGCTGGTGATGCCCTTCACCGGCAGGAGCGAATCCGGCTGCGCACAGATCAGGGTGCCGACCTTGTGGGGCGCGAAGGTATTGCGGATCCAGATCGGGATACTGTCCTTGACCGCCGGCGCCATGGTTTTCGGATGGATCACCTTGGCGCCGAAATACGCCAGCTCCATCGCCTCGTTGTAGGAGAGCGAGTCAATCACGGTCGCATCCGGCACGCGGCGCGGGTCGGCCGACAGCACCCCATCGACGTCGGTCCAGATGTGGATCTCGGAGGCATCCAGCAGAGCTGCGAAGATCGAAGCGGAGAAATCGCTGCCGTTGCGCCCGAGCGTCGTGCGCACGCCACGACGGTCGGCGGCGATGAAGCCGGTGATGATGAGGGTGCCGGTGAAGTCCTTGGGCACCTGCGCGGACAGGTTGGCGCGCGACTCGGTCCACTGGATCCCCGGGCCCCAGGCGCCCCAGTCCACCAGCACCACGCGGCTCGCATCCACCCACTGCACGGGACCGGCGCGGCCGCGACGCTCCTCGAAGAAGCGCTGGAACAACCGCGAGGACCAGATCTCGCCATAGCCGGCGATGAGGTCACTGACCGTGTTGGCCGCCGAGCGGGTGAGTTCGACCGCATGCAGGATCCCGATGAGGTCCTGGCAGTCGCGGTCGAAGCCCGCAAGATACGTCTGGGCGGACTGCGCCGTCAGCACCTCCTGGGCGATCGCCGCATGCCGCGAGCGCAGCTGCGCCAGTTCGCCGCGATAGGTGCCGTCCTGGCGCTCGGCGAGCGCCACAAGGCGCAGCAGCGCGTCCGTCACGCCCTTGCAGGCCGAGAGGACCACGGCGAGGCGGGCGGGCGGTGCGGATTCGAGTATGGCCGCGACCTTGCGGAAGCAGTCGGCGTCCGCGACGCTCGAGCCCCCGAACTTGTGCACGACCCAGGGATCGGGTTGGCTCATCGCCACGGGACTAAGACCTTAATTCTAGGGATGTTCAGAAAGAGGCCGTGCGACTCTACTGACGCGCCGCCGCGGGCGCAACGGAGCCGTGGGCGCGGGCGCAGGCCTCCCGGTTCGCGCCCGTGTGCGCCGTGAACCGCGTGGCAGTTTCGGACCCCGCGCCGGCGGGAAATCAGCGGGCGGCCGCCCGTTCCGGTGGCGGCGAGCGCACAGGGGGCCCGGGCGACTGGCATAATCGCTACGCGTGCAAGCCACCCTGGGTCCCCTCCTACCCCTGTTCGAGCGCGAACGCAGCGCCGGGCGTCCGCTCGTCCTCGGCGTACTGGTGCACACCAGCGGCTCCACCTACCAGAAACCCGGGGCGCTCATCCTCATCGCCGCCAACGGCGAGTACGCGGGCCTCATCTCCGGGGGCTGCCTGGAGGCAGACCTGAACGAACACGCCCGGCGCGTGCTGGCCGATGGCCAGGCCCGCAGCGTGCGCTACGACCTGCGCGGACCGCAGGAGCTGCTGTGGGGCCTCGGGCTTGGCTGCGAGGGCACCATGCGGATCGTGCTGCTGCGCGTCGGACCCGAGAATGACTGGCAACCCCTGCGCTACCTGGCCGCGGCGCAGCGCGCACATCAGCCGGCGGCCGTGGGCATCGTGTGTGACTCCTCGCGCCGCGACGTACCCGTGGGCACCCTGGTTCTGCCGCAGAGCGCAGCCACCGCCGCATCGCTGGCGCCTGCGCGCCTGGAGGCCGCCTTCGCCCGCGCCCAGGCGGAAGCCGACAGCCTCTGGTATGCGAGCGCGGCGCGGGAGGTGGAACTGTTCATCCTGCCGCTCGAGCTGCCGCCGCGCATCCTGCTGCTCGGGGCCGGCCCCGATGCGGTCCCGGTGGTGGATCTGGCGCTGCGCCTGAACTGGAAGGTGACGCTGGTCGACCATCGCACGGCCTATGCCAGCCGCGCGCACTTTCCGTGCGCAGAGCAGCTGCTGCAGGTGCATCCGCAGGAACTCGCCGCGGCGCTCGACCTGAGCGCCTTCGACGCCGCCGTCATCATGAGCCACCATCTGCCCTCAGACCTCGCGTACCTGCGCTGCCTCGCGCCGACCCCGATCCCCTACGTCGGACTGCTGGGACCGGCTGCACGCCGCGACAGGCTCCTCGGTGACCTCGGAGCCGAGGCCGCCGGGCTGCGCGGCCGGCTGCATGCTCCGATCGGGCTGCCACTCGGCGGCCGCACGCCCGAGGCGATCGCACTCGCGATCGTGGCGCAGCTGCAGGCCGTCCTGCACGCCGGCACAACTCCCGGGTGCGCCTCGCGCAGCAGCGCGCGCGCCGCGGGCGCCGAGTAGGCGTCGGCGCGCGTGAACGAGACCCAGCTGATCCGCGCCCAACTGCAGGTCGAGCGCGAGCGTGCGCAGGTGATCGCCGTCGCCTGCACCGCAGCGCTCGCGCAGGCCACCCCGGCGGCCCTGAGCAGCGCATCGCCCCTGGAGCAGTTCCGCCAGGCGTGCGTGGACTACCTGGTGTGCGTGCTCGCCTGGTTTGAGGAGCGCGACCGGCGGCTCGCGGGTCTGCTGGACCGCTACGATCCGCACGACCCCCGGCGCGAGGCGCTGGATGCGGGGCTGACCCGGCCCGGCCGCAGCCGCGAGGCGCTGGAGAAGCTGGAGGCGGCCTTCGCCGCCACCACGGCCGGCGCGGCCAGGTGGCAGGAATTCGTGCAGTACCTGAGCGGGCCGTGGAGCGCGCGCCGCGAGGCCCTCGAGGCGCTCCTGGGTGCCGGCGGGCACGTGCTCGAGTGGCGTACCGTCAGCGGCATCGATGCGGATGCGATGCTTGAGGAGCGCAGCCGCTTTGCGCGCGTGAACGCGACGCTGCCGCCGGGGCTGAAGCTGCCCGCCGCGCGCACGGCGTTCGGGACCACACGCCCATGAGCGCTCCGGCGGCCGGCCGCAGGGCGGGCTCACTGTTTGCGATCGTGCTGGCGGCCGGCGAATCGCGCCGCTTCGGCTCGCACAAACAGCTGGTACGCATCGCCGGGCGGCCGCTACTGCATACCGCCGTGACGCGTGCCGCCGAGGTGACCGGCAGCTCGCTGATCGTCGTGCTCGGCTGCGGCGCGGCCGAGCTGGGGGCGCTGCTGAAGCATTCGCCCGGCTCGATCGTGATCAACCAGGAGTGGCGCGAGGGACTGTCAAGTTCCATCCGTGCCGGCATCGCGCGCCTGCCCCTCACCTGCAGTGGTGCGATGCTGCTGCTGGCCGACCAGCCCCTCGTCAGCGCCGATGACCTGCGGCGCCTCGCCGGCACCTGGCGCAAGCAGCCGCAGTACACCGTGGCCGCGCTCTACTCCGGTACGATGGGCGTGCCGGCGATCTTTCCGCGCAGCCTGTTCCAGGAGCTCCTGCAGCTGCGCGGAGATTCCGGCGCGCGCGCGCTCCTGCGGCGTAACACCGATCGCGTCGTGCGCGTGCCCATGCCTTCGGCCGCCGTCGACATCGACACGCCTGAGGATCTGCTCACCGTCGCCGCCCCGCAGTGACAGCGCACCAGCCGGTGTAGCCCGCGCTGGCCTTCAGGTGCGGGATATTCTCCGAATTGTCCTAAGTGCCCGCGTATGGGCCGGAAACCGCTGCGCATCGGCGTTCGCCGATGCGTCAGCGTTCGAGTATCTGCTTCACCTGATCCTGCTTGATCGCGGCGGTGCGGCCCTGGCTGTCGCGGTATTCGTACATCCCGGTCTTGGTGTTCAGCGTCGGTTTGCCGTTGGCCTGAATCATCGTGCCGTCATTGGTACTGATGATGTACTGAGTCGTCGAGCAACCGGCGAGCAGCAGAAAAGCCACCACTGCCGCGGACGCGCCTGTTCTGGATATCATGTGCTTCTGTCCTGGTGAAAGCCGAATACGGATCGAGGATCGACCCGCCCGTCGGTACTGTCAAGAATCCGAGCGGTGCGCCTCGATACGCGCGACGATGTACCCGCGCCGTTCCGCGCACCATCCAAAAAGGCACGGTCTCAACACGAACTGCCGGAACCGCCTGCGGGATGCGGAAAGTTGTCCGACTCATCCTCCCCGGCGCGCGGTGCAAGGCACTCGAAGTCCTTCTCCAGCGTGATCTGCAGGAGCCCCTGCGGCACGCTCTGGCTGTGCGCCAGCGTCACCTCGTTACTCGCACACCACCCGGCCGCGAGCGCCTGCGGGACGCGGATCTCGATGACGTTGCGCTCAAAGCGTGCCTGGATCTGCGCCACGTTCGCATCGCGACTGAGGCGGTAGATGAGCTGCGTCTGCGCCGCGAAGGGCACGTGCTCCTCGACCTGCCCCTGCTCGGCGAGTGCACGCACTTCCTTCTGCGTCAGGCGCAGCCGCAGCGAGGCGCCCTTGATTCTGAGTTTCATGTCCGCTTCCTAGGGTTTAGATGCCGCCAGAATACGCTGCGCCTGCAGCAGGTGCGGCCGGTCGATCATCTGCCCGTCGAGGCTCGCGACGCCTGAGTTCCCGGCGGCCGCGAAGGCCGCGAGTACCCGCCGCGCGTGCTCGCGTTCGGCCGCCGTGGGGGTGAAGGCCGCGTTGATCGGTGCGACCTGGTCGGGGTGGATCGCCAGCTTGCCGCCAAAACCATCGCGGCGCGCGTCCTCGAGCTCGCGCTGCAGCGCCGCCGCATCGCGGAAATCGGTGTGCACCCCATCGATGGCGACGACGTCGAGCGCGGCCGCCGCGAGCAGGCAGTGCGCGCGCGCCAGCTGGAAGGTGAACGTGAGGGCACCGCAACGGTCACGCTTGCCAGCAGCCCCGAGGGCGGCGCTCAGGTCCTCCGCCCCCCAGGTCAGCCCGGCGAGGTGCGCACGCGTCACTGCCGAGGCGCCGAGCAGGGGCGGGTATTGCGGCAGCGCGAGCAGCCCCGCCGGCGTCTCGGTGACCAGCGCGAGCAGGCGCACACACCCGGCAGGCTCAGCGCGTGCCGCCTCAAGACCTGCCAGCTGCTCGGCTGCCGCGATGATCTGCTGGGCGTGGCTCACCTTGGGCAGCACGATGCCCGCGGGCAGGGCGCGCGCGCAGATCTGCGCGAGCTCCTGTGCGAGCGCTTCCCCGCCCAGGACGCTCACCCGCACCCACAGCTGCGGTCCGCCACGGGCGCTCACCAGCAGCTCGGCAATCCGCGCGCGCGCCGCCGGCCGCTGCGCGGGGTCGACGGAGTCCTCGAGGTCCAGGATGAGGGCGTCGGCGGCGCCGGTGAGCGCCTTTGCCTGCTTGCGTTCGCTGTCCCCGGGGACAAAGAGCCAGGAGCGCAGCGGCGCAGCCGCGCCGGCGGTGCTCACGCGGGCGGCCGCTTCATCATGAGGGCGCTGCGGCGGCAGGACGCCACCTCCTCGTCGCGCTGGTTGAAGGCGCGGTGCTCGAACACCACGATGCCGGCGTCGGGGCGCGACTGGCTGGCACGCGCGGAAATGACGGTCGTCGCCGCCCGCAGCGTATCGCCGATCAGCACGGGGCGCGCAAAGCGCACCTCCTCCCAGCCGAGGTTGCCGAGCGTCGTGCCGTAGGTGGTGTCATACACCGACAGCCCCGTGAGCAGCCCGAGCGTGAACACACTGTTCACGATGCGCTCGCCGAAGGCAGTGGTGCGGGCGTACTCCGCATCCAGATGCAGGGCGGCCGGGTTCATGGTGAGCGCGCTGAAGAGCAGGTTGTCGGTCTCGGTGACCGTGCGGCGCACCACGTGCTCGAAGCGCTGACCGACGGTGAATTCCTCGAAATACAGTCCCGGCACGGCGTTCGTCCATCAAAAACAAGCACCTAGTGTTGCATAGGCTCATAACCCCAGAAAGGGGTGCACCAAACCAGACGGTATTTAGCGCCTCCGGAGCACCCGCCTATAGTCGATTCAGCCATGTACCAGTACGACGAGCTTGACCAGGCCTTCGTGGATGCGCGCGTCGCGGAGTTCCGCGACCAGACGCGCCGCCACCTGGCGGGCGAGCTTTCCGAGGAGGAATTCCGGCCCCTGCGCCTGCGCAATGGCCTGTATATCCAGCGGCACGCGCCGATGCTGCGCATCGCGATCCCCTACGGACTTCTGAGCGCCCCGCAGCTGCGCAAGCTCGCCGCGATCACGCGCCGCTACGACCGCGGCTTCGGCCACTTCACGACGCGCCAGAACCTGCAGCTCAACTGGCCCAGGCTCGAGGACGTCCCCGAGATCCTCGCCGAGCTCGCGACCGTGCAGATGCACGCCATCCAGACCAGCGGCAACTGCGTGCGTAACGTCACCGCCGATCACCTGGCCGGCATCGCCCCCGACGAGGTCGACGACCCGCGCCCGTACTGCGAGATCATCCGGCAGTGGGCCACGCTGCACCCGGAGTTCACTTACCTGCCGCGCAAGTTCAAGATCGCCGTCACCGGCGCTGCGACCGATCGGGCGGCATCCGAGGTCCACGACGTGGGCCTGCACCTGGTACGCGACGCCTCCGGCTGCCTCGGCTTTCGGGTGCTCGTCGGCGGCGGCCTCGGGCGCGCGCCGATGATCGGCCAGGTGATCCGCGAGTTCCTGCCGCGTGAGCAGCTGCTGGCTTACCTGGACGCCATCCTGCGCGTCTACAACCGCCAGGGCCGCCGCGACAACATCCACAAGGCGCGCATCAAGATCCTCGTCAAGGCACTCGGCATCGAGCGCTTCCGCGAGCTGGTGGACGCGGAGTGGCAGGCCAGCCGCGAGCACGCGCCGCGTCTGCCGCTCGAGGAGATCGAGCGGGTGCGCCGCTTCTTCCGTCCGCAGCCCTACGACGATCCTCGCCGACATCGACGCCACGGCGGGACGCGAGCCGCGCTTCCAGGCCTGGTACCGCTACAACACGCGCGCGCATCGCGTGCAGCGGCTACCGCGCGGTGTTCGTCTCCCTCAAGTCGCACCGGGCGGTGCCCGGGGACATGACGGCCGCGCAGATGGACGCGCTCGCCGCGCTCGCCGAGCGCGTGAGCTTCGGCCTGATCCGCGCCACGCACACCCAGAACCTGGTGCTGGCGGATGTGCCGCAGCGCGAGCTCTACGGGGTCTGGCAGACGCTCGAGGCGCTCGGGCTCGCCATGCCCAACATCGGCACCCTCACCGACATGATCGCCTGCCCCGGGCTTGATTTCTGCTCACTCGCCAATGCCGGCACGCTGGACGTCGCCCGCCAGATCCAGGAACGCTTCGATGACCTGGACTACCTCTACGATCTTGGCGAGATCGAGCTGAAGATGTCCGGCTGCATGAACGCCTGCGGCCATCACCACGTCGGGCACATCGGCATCCTCGGCGTCGATAAGCACGGCGAGGAGTGGTACCAGATCACCCTCGGCGGCTCGGCCAGTGGCTTCACCGCGCTCGGGGAAGTCATCGGCCCGTCCGTGCCCAAACACGAGGTGGCCGCCACGCTCGAACGCATCCTCGAGGTGTACCGCGGCGTGCGGCACGAGGACGAGCGCTTCGTCGACACCGTGCGACGCGTCGGACTGAAGCCCTTCAAGGAGCGCGCGTATGCGACACATCCTGCGGCAGCGTGAGCTGCATCTCGATCGCTGGCGCCATCTGGACGAGGAGATCGTCCCGGGCGATGCGGTGATCGTGCCGTTCGCCGAGCTGCGCCAGGCGCGCGAGCGCTGGTGGGCCTGGGACGGGCGCCTCGGCGTGCGCCTCGCCCCGATCGATCGCGTCGAGGATCTCGCGGACGCGTTGCCGCGCCTGGACCTGGTGGCGGTGGAATTTCCGAGCCCCGGCGAAGGCCGCGGCTATTCCCAGGGGAGGCTCCTGCGCGAGAGGTACGACTTTCGTGGCGAGCTGCGGGCCCTCGGTGCCGGCGTGCGCCAGGACCTGGTGTTCCTGCTTGCGCGCTGCGGCTTCGACGCCCTCGAACTTGCCCCCGGGGAGGATCCACAGGCCGCGCAGCGCGCGCTCAGCCGCTACCCGGTCGCCTATCAGCCGGGTGCTGCGCAGGTGCCGGTGCGGCGCCAGCGCTTTTACGCCGCCTAGCGCTCCGGCAACTCGATTTCCGCGAACATCTGTTGCACTTCCGCGGCGGTGCCGGCACGGTGCGCGCGTTCGATCAGCCGCCGCTCCAGGTGCGGCGCGAGCAGCTGCGCGAATTCGTACATGTACTTGCGCAGCAGCGTGCCGCGGCGGAACCCGATCCAGGTGGTGTGCGCGGCGAACAGGTGCGAGGCGTCGATCACCTTCAGGTCCGGATCGTTCTCAGCGACGGCCATGTGTGCCACGATCCCCACCCCGAGCCCGAGGCGCACGTAGGTCTCGATGACGTCCGCATCGCGTGCGGTGATCGCGACGTTCGGGACCATGCCGGCGCGCGCGAAGGCCTCGTGCAGCGAGGACGGCCCGGTGAAGCTGAAGGTGTAGGTGATCAGCGGATAGGCGGCCAGCGCCTTGAACGTCAGCCGCCCGCCTTCGGCGAGTGCATGGCTGCGCGGCACGATCACGGAACGATGCCAGCGGTAGCACGGCAGGAGCGTGAGGTCGCCGAACAGCTGCTCGGAGCCGGTGGCGATCGCGCAGTCGATGCGGTCACTCGCCACCATCTCGGCGATCTGCTCGGAGGTGCCCTGGTGCAGGTTCAGGCGCACCTGCGGATAGCGGGCGCGGAACTCGCGGATGACCGAGGGCAGCACGTAGCGCGCCTGGGTGTGGGTGGTGCCGATCGACAGGCTCCCGCGACCCTCGTCGCGCAGCTCCGTCGAGAGGTCGCGGATACTCTGCGCCTCCTGCAGGATACGCAGCGCCCGCTCGATGACCTGCTGCCCGGCCGGAGTGATGCGGGTGAGATTGCGGCCCTCGCGCACGAAGATCTGGAAGCCGAGCTCGTCCTCGAGGAGCTTGATCTGCTTGCTCACCCCGGGTTGCGAGGTGTGCAGCTTCTGCGCGGCGGCGGTGATGTTAAGTCCGCTCTGCGCGACGGCCGCGAGGTAACGTAACTGGTGCAGCTTCATGGCCCGCGTAAGCCTAACCCAAGCGCCAGCGTCGGTGTGCGCCGCCGTAACCGGTCCATAACCGGCGCGCAACCCTTCAGAAGCAATCGTTCGTTCAGCGGCGCCGGGGTGTCCCGCTATAGTCCCGGCACGATGCGCGCACCGACGACCCCGGAACTGGAACTGCTCGCGAGCGCGACCCGCGAGCGCCTCGGCGCCGCGCTCGAGCGCCACGGCCGGCTGGTGTATTCCAACAGCCTGGGTGCGGAAGCCATCGTGCTCACCGACATCATCTGGTCGCACTTCCCGCGGATCGAGATGTTCAGCATCGACACCGGACGGCTGCCCGAGGAGACCTACGCGCTGCTCGAGCGGCTGCAGCAGCGCTACGGGCGCCGGGTGCGCTTGGTGCACCCGAACGCGCGCGAGCTGGAGCGGCTGGTCACCCGCCAGGGCGTCAACGGCTTCTACGGCAGCCTCGAGGCGCGCCTGGAATGCTGCCGCGTGCGCAAGGTCGAGCCCTTCCGGCGCGCCGTCCGCGGCTTTTCCGCCTGGATCACCGGCGTGCGCCGCGAGCAGTCCGCCGGCCGCGCCCAGGCGCAGGCCGAGGAGTGGGATACTGACTACGGGCTGTACAAGGTCAGCCCGCTCCTGGACTGGAACGAGGCGCAGATCTGGCAGTACATCCGCGCGCGCGGGCTGCCGTACAATGCGCTGCACGACCAGCAATATCCGAGCATCGGCTGCTCCCCGTGCACCCGGGCGATCCAGCCGGGTGAGGCGCGTCGGGCCGGACGCTGGTGGTGGGAACACTCTGAATCGCGCGAATGCGGACTGCATCCAAAACATCTGACCGCAGCGGCAGCGACCGCGATGCACTAGGGCCGCGCATGGACTACCTGCCCATATTCCTGCGCGTCGAGGCGCGTCCCGTGGTCGTCGTCGGCGGCGGCGAGGTCGCGCTGCGCAAGGCGCAGTGGCTGCTGAAGGCGGGCGCGCAGGTGACGGTGGTGGCCCCGCAGCTGCACGCCGAGCTCGCCGGCTACGCCGTCAATGCCGACCTCACGCACCGCGCCGCGGCCTTCACCCCGGAAGTTCTCGAAGGCGCCGTGGCCGTGGTCGCGGCCACCGACGAGCGCGCGGTGAACGCGGCCGTCTCGGCCGCCGCCCGCACGCGCGGCATACCGGTCAACGTGGTCGACGATGTCGAGCTCTCGACCTTCATCTTTCCGGCGATCATCGACCGCTCGCCGCTCATCGTCGCCGTGAGCTCCGCCGGCGCGGCGCCCGTGCTGGCGCGTGGCGTGCGCGAGCAGATCGAGGCTCTGCTGCCGGCGCGCCTGGGCGCGCTGGCGCGCTTCATGGGCCGCCATCGCCAGGCCGTGCAGCGTGCACTGACGAAGAGCGGCCGCCGCCCATTCTGGGAGCGCATCGTGCGCGGCCCGGTCGCCAGCGACGTGCTGCGCGGCGATGAGGTCGCCGCCGCCGAGGGGCTGCGACGCGAGCTGCGCGCCTCGCAGCTCACCACGGCCGCGCCGGCGCAGGGCGCCGCGCTCGGTGAGGTGTACCTGATCGGCGCCGGGCCTGGCGATCCGGACCTGCTGACGCTGCGGGCGCTGCAGCTGCTGCAGCAGGCGGATGTCATCCTCTATGACCGCCTGGTGAGCGAGGCGGTGCTCGATCGCGCGCGCCGCGATGCGCGCCGCATCTTCGTCGGCAAGGAGTCCGGGGAGCGCGGCCAGCAGGAGCGCATCCACGGTCTGCTGCTCGAGCTCGCCGGTGCCGGCCAGCGTGTGGCGCGCCTGAAGGGCGGCGACCCGTTCGTGTTCGGCCGCGGGGGCGAGGAGCTGGAGGTCCTGCGGGCCCACAGCATTCCCTATACCGTCGTGCCCGGGATCACCGCGGCGCTCGGCGCCGCGGCCAGCTCGGGACTGCCCCTCACGCACCGCCGGCTCGCGCAGAGCGTCACCTTCGTGACCGCTCACGACAACGGCAGCGCGGCGCCCGACTGGCGCTACTTTGCCAATCCGCAGCACACGGTCGTCTTCTATATGGGCGTCGCCCAGCTGCCGGCGATCGTCGCGCGGCTGCGGGCCGCCGGCGCGCGGGCCGAGCACCCCGTCGCGGTCATCGAGCGCGCCACGCTCCCGGAGGAGCGGCTGCTGCGCGGCACGCTCGCCGATATCGCCGCGCTCGCGCAGGCGCAGGACGTCGAGCCGCCCGCGCTGCTGATCGTGGGCGCGGTCGCCGCGCTCGCCAGCAGCGATGCGCTCACCGCGCTCGCCAGCCCCGCGGTGGCCGGTACCGTGGCGTGAGCCCGGTCGCGGGCTTCGTCGGGGCGATCGGCAACACCCCCCTCATCCGCCTGAAGCGTGTGAGCGAGGAAACCGGCTGCGAGATCCTGGGCAAGGCCGAGTTCATGAATCCCGGGCGGCTCGGTCAAGGACCGCGCGGCCCGCGCCATCGTGGAGCGCGCGGAGGCGCGCGGCGAACTGCGCCCGGGCGGCACCGTGGTCGAGGGCACCGCCGGCAACACCGGCATCGGTCTGGCGCACGTGTGCAACGCGCGCGGCTATCGCTGCGTCATCGTAATGCCGGACAACCAGTCGCCGGAGAAATACCGCCTTCTCGAGCTGCTCGGCGCCGAGGTGCACCAGGTACCGGTGGTCCCGTACAGCAATCCCAACCAGTATCAGAAGGTGGCGCAGCGCCTGGCGGCTGCGCTCCCGGATGCGATCTGGTCCAACCAGTTCGACAACACCGCGAACCGGGATGCGCACTACGAGACCACGGGGCCGGAGATCTGGGAGCAGACCGAGGGCACGGTGGACGCGTTCGTCGCCGCGAGCGGCACCGGCGGCACCTTTGCAGGCGTCGCCGAGTACCTGAAGTCGCGGCGCGCCAGCGTACGCTGCGTGCTCGCGGACCCACCCGGCAGCAGCCTGTACGCGTTCGTGCGCACCGGCGTGCTGCAGGCCACCGGCTCGGGCTCCATCACCGAGGGCATCGGCATCGCGCGCATCACCGCCAATCTCAAAGATGCCCCCATCGACGATGCCGTGCACGTCGCGGACGCGGACACCGTCACCGTGGTCTACCGGCTGCTGCTCGAGGAGGGACTGTTCCTCGGCAGCACCAGCGGCATCAACGTCGCGGCCGCCGTGCAGGTCGCGCGCACGCTCGGGCCCGGTCACACCGTCGTGACCGTGCTGTGCGATGGGGGCGCGAAGTACCAGTCGCGCCTCTTCAATCGTGCCTGGCTCGAGCAGCAGGGTCTGGCCGCCTGTGCGCCGGTACTGCCACCGGGCGGCGCCTCCCCGGCCGCGCTGCAGAGGGCTCTGGTCGCCTGATGGCGCCGCGCACGGCGCTGGCCCGGCGCCCGTGACCCGTGCGAGAGTTGCCGGCGTGACACCCACGCGCTGCCACGTTCGCTGTTGAGATGAGCGGCCTCCTCACCCCGCCGGAGCTCGAGGCGCTGCGTCTGAGCCTCGTCGTCGCCGGGCGCAGCGTGCTGCTCAGCCTGCCGCTCGCGATCCTCATCGCCTGGCTCCTGGCGCGCGCGCGCCTGCCCGGTCGGACGCTGTTTGATGCCTTCGTGCACCTGCCGCTCGTGCTGCCGCCGGTCGCGGTCGGTTATGTGCTGCTCCTCTTGTTCGGCACCCACGGCCCGCTCGGCGGCTGGCTGCAGCGCCACTTGGGGATCGAACTCGCCTTCACCACCGCCGGCGCCGCGCTCGCTACCGCGGTCATGACGCTGCCCCTGATGGTGCGTTCGGTGCGCCTGTCGCTGGAGGGTATCGACCCGGGGCTCGAGGAAGCCGCCCGCACGCTCGGGGCGACGCCGCTGGATCGCTTTCTCACCGTGACGCTGCCCCTGATGCTGCCCGGAATACTCGCCGGTACGGTCACCGCGTTTGCCGCAGGTCTCGGGGAGTTCGGCGCGGTCATCACCTTCGCCTCCAACGTGCCCGGCGTCACGCGCACGCTGCCGCTGGCGCTGTATACGGCCATGCAGTCTCCCAACGGCAATGCCGTGGCGCTGCGCCTGGCGCTTTTGTCCTTTGCGCTCGGGCTGCTGGGACTTCTCGCCGCGGAACTCCTGGCGCGGCGCGTGCGCCGGCTCCTGGGCCGCGCGCCGGGCTGAGCGCGCCCGCATGCTGCGCGTAGCGCTCACCTGGCGGCGGCCGCAGTTCTCGCTGAACGCCCGCTTCGAGGCGGCCACTCCCGGGGTCATCGCCCTCTTCGGCCGCTCCGGCAGTGGCAAGACCACGCTCGTCAATCTCATCGCGGGCCTGCTTACCCCCGAGGCCGGTGAAGTGTCGCTGGATGGCGAGGTGCTCACCGACACCACCGCGGGCATCGATGTGCCCGCGGAGCGCCGCCGCATCGGGTACGTGTTCCAAAACGCGCGCTTGTTTCCGCACCTGAGCGTCGCGGGCAACCTGCGCTATGGCGCCAAGCGCGCACGCGCCACCGCCCCCCTCATCCGCTTTGACGAGGTGCTCGCGCTACTCGGTCTTGAGCCACTGCTCGCGCGCCGCACGCACCAGCTCTCCGGTGGCGAGCGGCAGCGGGTGGCGCTGGCGCGCGCACTGCTGTCGCAGCCGCGCCTGCTGCTGCTGGATGAGCCGCTCGCCTCCGTGGACGTCGCACGGCGCGAAGAGGTGCTGCCGTACCTCGAGGCCCTGCGTGACCGGCTCGCAGTGCCCATGGTCTATGTCAGCCACCAGTTCGAGGAAGTGCTGCGGCTCGCGACCCACCTGGTGCTCATCGAGGGGGGCGAAGTGCTGGCGCAGGGCTCGGTAGGCGCGGTCAGTCTCGCCCCACAGCTGCAGCGCATCGTCGGCCCGGACCACATCGGCGCGGTGCTCGATGGGGTGGTCACGCGGCTGGATGCCGAGGATGGCAGCGCGCAGCTTGCCGTGGGCCGTGGCACGCTGCAGATCAGCCTGCGCAACGTACCGCTCGGGACGCGGGTGCGCCTGCAGGTGCTCGCGCGCGATGTGATCCTCGCGACGCAACCGGTGCAGGGCTTGAGCGTGCGCAACGTCCTTCCGGGCACGGTCGCCTCGCTCAGCCACGATGAGTTCGGGGTGCTCGTCACCATGGATGTCGGCGGCGCCCTGGTGCTGGCGCGGGTCACACGCGAGGCTGCCACGGCGCTGAAGCTGCGCCCCGGCGACGCGGCCTGGACACTCTTCAAGGCCATCTCGACCCGCGGCCATGCGTTCCGGCTACCCGACCCGTGAACCCGGCGGGCCCCAACCAGTGCCCGTGGCCGCAGAGGCGGTGGTCCGCCGCGAAAACGCCGACTCCTATACAATGGCAACGTCACGCGTAGGCAACGGTGATCCTGTGCAAGGCCCTACGAAGCTCCGTTCATTCGCGCTGGCTGTTTGCAGCCTTGCCGCGTTGGCTGTCACTGCCCCGGCGCGCGCGCAGCATGGCGTTGCCGCGGTCCCTCACGGCGTCTACGGTGGCGGATACCATGGCGGCTACTACGGCGGCTATCGCGGTGGGTACTCCGGCGCATATCCCGGCGGCTACTACGGCGGTTACCGTGGCTATTACGGTTACGGCGGTTGGTATGGGGGCTACTACCCCTGGGCATGGGCTGGCTTCGGACTGGGTCTTTATTTCCCCACCCTGCCCTATTACTACTCCACCTACTGGTACGGCGGCGTTCCGTACTACTACGCGAACAACACGTACTTCCTCTGGGATCCGGGCGTGGGTCAATATCAGACGGTGGCGGCGCCGGTCGCGACGCCCGGTCAGCCCGCGGCGCAGGCGCCCGCCGAACTCATCGTCTATCCCAGGAACGGCCAGAACCAAGATCAACAGGTCACGGACCGGTACGAGTGCTATCGCTGGGCAGTCTCGCAGCTCGGATATGACCCGACTTCGGCGGGGGGCAACACGGTACGTCGCGACCTAACCGATTACAATCGCGCCCAGACAGCGTGTCTCGAGGCCCGCGGTTACAGCGTCAGATAGGCACCGCTTCCTGTCGCCGGGCGCGCCGGCGCCCCGCCCGCACGCACTTCGCTCTTGAGCTGCAGCTGCCGGTCGCCACGGTCTGCTGTGCGGCGTTTAGACACCACCGTGTCCGGGGCTTGCGGCTTCGCAGGTCAACCGCCTGGCGGCTTATATACCGTGCGGACTTTCATCGCGATGGTCTGCGCTTTCGTCATGTCCGACCAGGAATACAGCGGAATCGTCTTCCAGGACTCAAAGGTGCCGCTGCTGATCGCCGGCATCACCGCCCCGATGTATTCGGAGTGACCCGGCGCCTCTACTATCATCGCCAGACCGTACTCCTGGCCGAACATTCCGTAGAAACCGTGGAGCTTGCCGCCGGCGGCCTCCACCGCAGCGCGGGCCGCCGCCTCCCGGTCGCTGCCAGTCTCGGCGATGTGTTTCATCGCAGTTGCTGAATACTTCGCCATCAGCATGTACATAGCCATAGTTAGAATCCCGTGCCCTTCTGTGGTTGTCCGGATCGTGCGCGCAGCTTTGGCAGCCAACTCGCCGTTGCGAGCTCCTCCTGCGCCACCGGCGGCACAATTCGCGCTTCCACGAGCCAGGACGTAACTTGGCGCAATAGCCGTGCTGCGCTGCGCTAGATGCACCCGAGTCAGCTGACAAACGCTGATAGTCTGTCATCAAAGCCCATAACCCAAGAACACCGGAATGGAAATTTTCATGAATGACCGCGGCGCGACGTTTGCTTTCATGTTATCCACGCTGTCTGCACTGGGATTGCCGGGCTGCACACACGAAGGCACCGACCGCAGGGTCAGTCCGATCGTCGGAGCATGGTACGTCAGGGATCCCGGCGCACCGTTCCCCTATCATATGTATGTATTCAATGCCGACGGAACGATGCAGCAGGCCAACCCGGACGCTGGTGATCCTCACGGTAGCGACAGCGACGGCAAGGGCATTTGGGTCGCTGACCGCGACAGGATCAGGGGCAAGTGGGTGGAGGTGATGGCGGATCGTGACTCGCATCAGTTTACGGGCCACGCGGAAATCTCCTATGACATCAAGGTCAATGCCGATACCTTCAGCGGAACAGACACCGCAAGTTCCTATGACGCCAACGGCACCCGGACTGACGGGCCCACCAGTCCAACGCCGCTCGAGGGCAGGCGCATCACGCTTCCGTGATGTACCCGTTCGCGCGGCGAACGTTGCCGCGGTGCGCAATCTCGGAGAATGTGCATTCGGTGACAACGGTGCTGTCACACGTGCCATGGACAACTCAGCTCATGGCGCCCAAAGTCCGTTCGCCCAGTGCTGCAGAATCAATAAATCAGGGGGTCCTATGAAGTTCGCAAAAGTATGGTGTCTGCTCGGTTTACTTTCTCTGGGGGGCGCGGCCCTATCCCAGGCTCAGCAATCCAGCGGTGCGTCCGAGAAGGCGGTGTTGGCGCTGGAGGATCAGTGGACGCAGGCGCAAAGGACCAACAATGCCGACCTGGTCGCCCCGCTGCTGGCCGACAAATTCGTCTACACCGGGAGCGACGGCAAAGTCGGCGATCGGGCCGCGTTGCTGGCTGAGGCAAAGGCGACCAAGTGGAGCAGCGCTGCAAACGAGGACGTAAAGGTGGCGGTGTACGGCGATACGGTCGTCGTGACCGGCACATTCAAGGGTAAAGGCACGACCGCGTCGGGCAAGCCGCTCGATGAGCGTACGCGCTACACCGATGTATGGGTAAAGATGCCCAGCGGAAAGTGGCAGTGCGTTTCATCGCAGGACTCGCCGTTAAAAATGTGACGGCCGGGGCACACGCTTGCTCGGAAAACCCCGGCATGCCGGGGTTTTCTCCTTGCGGGTCGGCCATTTCCCGCGCAGCGCGCGACTCCCCGGCTGTGCGCCCGCTGATACCGCTTGGCATGAGCTAACCATCGCGACGCGGCCGGCATCACCAACAAGGCCCCGCCGGTGGCTTCGCATTGCACGTCCATCAGGGCGACCAGCGCATATTGTCACCGCCGGTCGAGTCGGTAACGACGACGTACAGCAGAAACGGGTTCGTTGCGCTCATCAAGGGCGAGTTCGCCGATCACTGGCGCAGGATCGGCTGAGTTCGCCGGCACTGCCACACAACCACTCCAAACGCTCCTATCGCGCCCGCGCCGGCCCAACGCACCGGTTACCTAAAGGCTGCTCAATTTTTCGTAGCCGAGGGACCTGCTAGCCGCGCCTTGACTGGGTCCATAGATCGCCAGCAGGCGCGCGTACTTCGGTGCCCAGTACCGGCCAACTGCCCCGGCGGGAACCCGCACAACGTCACCCGCCTGCGCCTGAACGGTTACCCCGCCGGATTCTACGAACAGCTCACCGGCAATCACGAAGTTGTACTCGCTGTGCGGATGTTCATCGGTCCATGACTCCGCGGTCAGCTCCCACTCAAACAGTGCCGGCTCGGACCAACCGCCCTTCACTGCTGGCAGGATCACCCGGCATTTCGGTCGATCATGCCCGCTCAGGTCGCTTCGCGGGAACTTAGTCGGCGAGCCCGCAGTGTCAGCCATTTGCCCGGTTCCTGTAGTGGCGTGGGATATTGATTATAGGCGCGAGACTTCCCGATCGCAGCGCCTCAAGGGCGATGCGTCGATCGCGGGGGCGAACGATCTGCCGGAGCGGCCTCTGAGCGGGTCCTGGTTTGCGCAGCTCGTGTGCAGCCCCTACAGTGGCAGCCTTCAGCGCCATCAGGATCCGAAGGTAATTCCGGTGTCCCGCTTCCTCGCCTCACTGCCGCTGTGGATCTCGGCCGCCCTGATCGTGGGACTGCCGACCGCTGTAGCCATGTGTGGCCCCGTGCTGATCCGCCGCCGATTCAGCCTCGAGCGACTGACGACCAACAACGAGATCGCCGGCTTCAAGTTCGCCACCGTCGGGGTGATCTACGCGGTGCTGCTCGCCTTTGCGGTCATCATCGTCTGGGAGCGCTTCAGCGATGCGGAGTCTACCGTCGTCCAGGAAGGCGGCGCTGCTGCGACGCTGTACCGCCTCGCCGCCCCCGCCGACCCGCAGTCAGCGGCGATGCGCGACGCGCTGGACCGTTACCTGCAGATCGCCATTGCGCGCGACTGGCCGGAGATGTCGCGCGACCGGGCGAGCCCCGAGGCCACGCGCGCGCTGAGCGACCTGTACGCCGCGACGCTGGTGGTGGCGCAGAGCGGCACACGGCCGCCCGCCGTGCTCGTGGAGATATTCCATCAGCTGGACCTCGTGACCGAGGCGCGCCGCACGCGACTGCATCTCGCGCACGGCATCGTCCCGCCGATGCTGTGGGCGGTGCTGATCCTGGGCGGCGTGCTCACGGTGGGCTTCACCTTCTTCTTCGGGACACGCAACCTCGAGGCACAGGTGCTCATGACCGGCGCGCTGACGCTCATCGTGTTCATGGGACTGCTGGTGATCGTCTCGATCAACCATCCGTTCACGGGACCGGTGCACATCGACAGCGAGCCGCTGCGGCTGGTGCTAGAGGATTTCGGCCACCGCTGAGGCGGACCTTCAGGCGTCGGGCACGGCCTTCTCGCTCACCATGGTGAGCACGTCGTAGCTGGCGACCGGCTCGCCGTCCTGGTTGGTGATGGCAGTATCCCAGCGCACTTCGCCGTAATCGGCGCCCGTGCGCAGCGATTTTTCCTTGCAGGTGAGGCGCACCTTGATGCGGTCGCCGGGCTTCACCGGCTTGGTGAAGCGCAGCCCGTCGATACCGTAGTTGGCCAGCACGGGGCCATAGGGGGGGTCGACGAACAGTCCCGCGGCGGCCGACACCAGAAAGTAGCCATGCGCCACGCGCCCCCCAAAGAGCGGGTTGCGCCGCGCCGCGGCCTCGTCCATGTGCGCATAGAAGCGATCTCCCGAGAGCGCGGCGAAGCGCTCGATGTCCTCGACCGTCACCTCGCGCTCCGCCGAATGGAACGTGTCGCCGATGGCGAGGGCTGCGAAGGGCTTGCGGAACGGGTGCGTGCCCGGGTCGAGCTCGCGCGCCCCGCGCACCCAGCGCCCGGTGACGGCGGTGAGCACGTCGGGCGTGCCCTGCACCGCCGTGCGCTGCAGGTAATGCATGACACCGCGGATGCCGCCCAGCTCCTCGCCCCCGCCTGCCCGCCCCGGGCCGCCGTGCACCAGATGCGGGAGCGGGGAACCGTGACCGGTGGACTCCTTGGCGCAGTGGCGGTTCACAACCACGATGCGGCCGTGATAGGGCGCAAGCCCCAGCACCAGCTGCGCGGCCATGGCGTCGTCGGCGCTGAATATCGAGGCGACGAGGCTACCGCCGCCGCGCCGCGCGAGGCTGATGGCCTCCGCGGGCGAACCATACGGCAGGAGCGTGCAGATGGGGCCGAAGGCCTCCACCGTGTGCACCGCGCGCGCGGCGGCGCTGTCCTTGCAGTACAGCAGCGTTGGCGCCACGAACGCGCCGCGTTCCGCATCGACGCCCTCGGGCTGCGTGCGGCCAGCCTCGCCGAAGACCACTTGCGCCTCGCGCCGCAGCTTGCCGAGCTGCCCGAGCACTTCGCGTCGCTGCGCCAGCGAGGCCACCGGCCCCATGCGCACGTTCTCCAGGCGTGGATCCCCCACCACGACCTTGCCCAGCGCGGCGCGCAGCGCCTGCGTCACCTCGTCGGCACGCGCTGCCGGCACGAGGGCCTTGCGGATCGCCGTGCACTTCTGCCCGGCCTTGACCGTCATCTCGCGCACCACCTCGCGCACGAACAGCTCGAACTCCGGCGCCGTGGCCGTCACATCGGGTCCGAGAATGCAGGAATTGAGCGAGTCGGTCTCGGCGGTGAAGCGCACCGCGTTGGCGAGCACCACCGGGTGCTGGCGCAGTTTCAGCGCCGTGCTCGCCGAGCCGGTGAAGGCGACCGCGTCCTGGCAGGTGAGGTGCTCGAACAGGTCACCGACGCTTCCGAGGATCAGCTGCGCGCAGCCGTCCGGGAAGATGCCGGACGCCACGATGCGCCGGAACACCGCTTCCGTGAGGTAGCAGGTCTGCGTGGCGGGCTTGACGATCGCCGGCACCCCGGCGAGCAGCGTCGGGGCGAGCTTCTCCAGCATTCCCCACACGGGAAAGTTGAAGGCGTTGATGTGCACCGCCGCGCCTTCGAGCGGCACGCAGATGTGCTGGCCGAGGAAGGTGCCGCCCTTGGAGAGCGCCTCCACGGCGCCGTCGACGTAGACGTGGCTGTTGGGAAGCTCGCGCGTGCCCTTGCTAGCGTAGACGAACAGCGTGCTGATGCCACCGTCGATGTCGATCCAGGAGTCGTTCTTGGTGGCCCCGGTGGCGTAGGAGAGGCGGTAGAACTCCTCCTTGTGCTCGCTGAGGAGCTTCGCGAGCGCCTTCAGGCGCGCGGCGCGCTCGTGAAAAGTGAGCCGGCGCAGCGCCGGGCCGCCGACCTCGCGGGCGTGCCGCAGCATCAGCGCCGCGTCCAGCCCCTCCGCGCCGGCGTGCGCGATGACCTCACCGGTGGTCGCGTCCCGCAGCGCCGTACCCGGCTCGCTGCCCGCCTGCCACCGCCCGGCGATGAAGCTTTCCAGCTGCATGTTGTTCATTCCGTCGGCACCACCTGGCCGTCGATGCGGTACGAGCGGCCGCGAAACAGCGCCAGGCGCTGGCCGTGCTGGTTGAAGATGACGATCTCGTAAAGGCCATTGCGCCGAGTGCGCCACAGCTCGCGCGCCTCGGCCGTGAGTTCGTCGCCGCTCCGGGCCGCGGCCAGGAAATCGATCGACGCGGCGGCCGCGACGGTGGACTCGTTGTAGGAATTGCAGGCAAACGCGAAGGCGCTGTCGCCGAGGGCGAACAGCAGGCCGCCATGGCAGATCCCGTGGCCATTCACCATGTCGGCGCGCACCGGCATCATGACCTGGGCAAAGCCGGGCCGCACGACGCTGACGCGCATGCCGAGTGCCTGGGAGGCTCGGTCACGCTCAAACATGGCCGCGGCGGCGCGCTCCGCGAGCAGCTGCGCTTCCTGGGCAGCGACGGTGTCCTTCATGGCGGCGGCACGGCCCTCAGTGCCCGCTGAAACGCGGCGCCCGCTTGGCGGCGAATGCAGCGACGCCCTCGGCGTAGTCGGCCGAGCGGCCGAGCTCGCCCTGGTAGTCGCGCTCGATGTCGAGCTGCTCGGCGAGCGTGCGCCCGAGGCCCTCGTAGATAGCCTGCTTCGTGCGCGCAATCCCGCGCGTGGGCGCGGCGGCGAAGTGGCGCGCCAGGTCCTCGACGAGGCCGGGAAATTCGGCGTCCTCGACGCAGCGCCAGATCAGGCCCCAGTCCGCCGCCTGCTGCGCGGCGAGCTTGTCACCCAGGAACGCAAGTCCCAGCGCGCGGGCGGTACCCACGAGCCGCGGCAGGAACCAGGTGCCGCCCGAGTCCGGCACCAGGCCGAGCCTGGCGAAGGCCTGCACGAATACCGCCGAGCGCGCGGCGATGACGAGGTCGCAGGCCAGCGCCAGATTGGCGCCCGCCCCGGCCGCCACGCCGTTGACGGCACCGATCACCGGCAGCGGCAGCGAGCGCAGCGCCAGCACCAGCGGCTTGTAGTTCTCCTCGATGGACTGCGCCAGGTCGGGCGCCGCCGCGCCCGGGGCGACGGCACGGTCGTTCAGGTCCTGGCCGGCGCAGAAGCCGCGTCCCGCACCGGTGATAACGAGCACGCGCGCCTGCGAGCGGGCCACGGAGCCGATCGCGGCGCGCACCTCGGCGTGCATCTCGGTGGTGAAGCTGTTGAGCCGCTCGGGCCGGTTCAGCGTCAGACGCGCGATGCCGTCTCGCACTTCAAATAGTATGTTCTGGTAGCTCACGTCCGATCCTTCTGCCAGGCGGGCCGCCGCCCTCAGCGCTCGTCGTAATCCAGTTCCAGCGGTGCGCGCTTCACGTGCGACTGGCAGGCGAGTACGTAGCCCTGCTCCACCTCCCAGTCCTCGAGCGCGTAGTTCTGCGCCATGGCCACCGCCCCGCGCACCACCTTGGTCCGGCAGGTGGAACATACGCCGGCGCGGCAGGAAAATGGCAGTTCGATGCCGGCGCGCGCCGCCCCGTCGAGCACCGTCTCCCCGTCGAGCTTCATCATGAAGCTGCGCCGCCGCCCGTCCATGAGGATCGTGACCTCCCCCTCTCCGCTGGCCGGCGTGCTGGACGCCGGGCGCACCGCCGCCGCCTCGGCGGCAACCCCCGCCAGCGCGAAGTGCTCGGCGTGAATGCGCCCGGACTCCACCCCGAGCTCGCGCAACGTCGCGCTCAGGCTCTCGATCATGTCCCCGGGACCGCAGATGAAATACTCCTGGACCGCCTGGGGCGCGAACAGGCTCGCGGCGAAGCGGCGCAGGTGCGCGGCATCGATCCGGCCGTTGTAGAGCTCGACCTCCTGCGGCTCGCGGCTCATGAGGAAGTGCAGCGACAGGGCACCAAGGTGGCAGTCCTTGAGGGCGAGCAGCTCCTCCAGGCACATGACGCGGGCCGTGCCGGTGTTGCCGTAGAAGACGAGCACGCGCGCGGCGCCGCCGGCGAGCAGGGTGCGCACCAGCGGCAGCACCGGAGTGATTCCGCAGCCGGCGGCCAGGGCGACGTAGGCGCCGCCGGATTGAAGGGGCGCGCGCGCGACGAAGCTGCCGTTGGGGGGTAGCACGTCCAGCACGTCCCCGGCACGCACCTGCTCGGCGAGGTGGCGCGAGAGGCGTCCGTGCGCATGCACGCGCGGCACGATCCGCAGCGGCCATTCCCCGGGGAGATTGACGAGCGAATAGGTGCGCCGCACCTCCTCGCCCTCCAGGAACGCGCGCACCACGACGTGCTGACCGCTCACGCCGCGGTATTCCGTGCGCAGCGCCTCGGGAACCTCGAGCGCGATCTCGATCGCGTCCTCGGCATCCGGGACCACTTGCAGCACCTTGAGCGGATGAAATTTCAGCATCTCAGATGCACTTGAAGTAGTCGAAGGGCTCAGCGCAGCTCACGCAGCGGTAATGCGCCTTGCAGGGCGTCGAGCCAAACTCGCTGACCCGCTCGGTGAGCAGGCTCGCGCAGCGCGGGCAGGCGATGCGCGGCGTACCCCGCAGCTGGCGCGGGCTGGACACTGTCGTGGCCGGCGGCGCGATGCCGAAGGCGCTGAGCTTGGCGCGGCCGGCCTCGCTCAGCCAGTCGCTGCTCCAGGGGGGCGAGAGTACCTCCTCGAGCTGCGCATCGCCCAAGTCGTGCGCCTGCAGTGCCGCACGTACGCTCTGGCGGATGACTTCTGTCGCCGGACATCCCGAGTAGGTCGGCGTGAGCCCGACGTGCAGTCCTCCCTCGGCATCGCAGCGCACGTAACGCACGATCCCGAGGTCGGTGATGCTCAGCACCGGAATCTCCGGGTCGGGTACGGCCTGCAGGACCGCCCACGCGCGCGCCTCGCGCGCCGGCGCGGCCGTATCGCCCACCACGCTGCGCGCGCTCATCACCAGCGCGCCCCGGGATAGGTGCGCGGCAGGTGCTGCATCTCTGCCAGCAGGTGTCCGAGGTACTCGCTGTGCACACCGCGCTTGCCGTGCCACGGGTAGGGTTGCGTCGCCGGACGCTCGAGGGTCGCGGCCCTGAGGTCCGCCTCCACCTGCGCCGACCAGCCGGGCTCCAGGGCGGCGAGACCCGGGGCGATGCCGGCGCGGCTGACGCGCTCATCCACCTCATCGGGCGCAAACAGCTCGGGCGTGAAACGCCACAGTTCCTCGAGCGCGCGCTGCATCCGGCGGCGGCTCTCGGGCGTCCCATCCCCCAGGCGCGTGAGCCAGCCGCAGCTGAAGCGATAGTGGTAGCGCGTCTCCTTGAGCGCCTTGGCGGCAATGGCCGCCAGGCGCGCGTCTCCGGAGACGCTGAGGCCCTGGTAGACCTGCAGCTGCCAGGTGTCGATCAGCCACTGGCGCACGATCGTCTGGCCGAAATCCCCGTTCGGCTGCTCGGCGAGCGTGAGGTTCATGAATTCCGGCGCATCGCGCAGTAACGCCAGCGCATCCTCGTCGCGCCCGCGGCCCTCGAGCTCCCCGGCGTAGGTGAGGAGCAGGCGTGCCTGGCCGATCAGGTCGAGCGCCAGGTTCGCAAGCCCAAGATCCTCTTCGAGCTCCGGCGCGTGCCCGACCCACTCGCCCAGGCGCTGGCCGAGCACGAGGCTCGTATCGCCAAGGCGCAGCACGTAGCCCAGGTGCGCGGCGCGCAGCGCCGCGTCCGCCTCGGTGGCGGCGGTGACGCGCGTGCTCACAGGTTCTTCACCTCTTCGGGAATCTCATAGAAAGTCGGGTGGCGGTAGACCTTGTCACGCGCCGGCTCGAACAGCGCCTCCGCCTCGCCGGGGTCGGAAGCGGTGATCTGCGCCGACGGCACCACCCAGATGCTGACGCCTTCCTGGCGGCGGGTATAAACATCGCGCGCGTGCTCGATCGCCATGCGTGCATCGGCCGCGTGCACGCTGCCGACATGCTTGTGCTCAAGTCCGGCGCGCGAGCGGATGAAGACCTCAAACAAGGGCCAGTCGTTGTTCATGGGTTATCCCTGATGATGTGCCGAAATCGCCCGTGGCGCCCCACGCGCCTCAGGCGGCCGCCGCGCGCGCGGCGTGCTTGCGGGCGTGCGCGGCCGCCGCCTCGCGCACCCAGGCGCCCGCTTCATGCGCGGCGCGCCGCGCCTCGAGACGCTCGCGGTTGCACGGCCCGTGGCCCTTGAGCACCGCGTGAAACTCGCTCCAGTCAATCGGGCCGCTCTCGTAGTGTTCGCTCGCGGCGTTCCAGCGCAGCGCGCGGTCGGGGACGGCCAGGCCGAGAAAGTGCGCCTGCGGTACGGTGGTGTCGATGAACTTCTGCCGCAGCTCATCGTTGCTGAAGCGCTTGATCTTCCAGCGCATCGACTGCGCGCTGTGCTTGGACTCCGCATCGCTCGGACCGAACATCATGAGCGAGGGCCACCACCAGCGGTTGAGCGCATCCTGCGCCATGGCACGCTGCGCGTCGCTGCCGCGTGCCAGCGTCAGCATGATCTCGAAGCCCTGGCGCTGGTGAAAGCTCTCCTCCTTGCAGATGCGCACCATGGCGCGCGCGTAGGGCCCGTAAGAACAGCGGCAAATGGGAATCTGGTTCATGATCGCCGCGCCATCCACCAGCCAACCGATGGCGCCGATGTCGGCCCAGGTCAGGGTCGGATAGTTGAAAATGCTCGAGTACTTGGCGGCGCCCGACAGCAGCTGCGCGACCAGCGCCTCGCGCGCCACCCCGAGGGTCTCGGCGGCGCTGTACAGGTACATGCCGTGGCCGCCCTCGTCCTGCACTTTGGCGATGAGCACGGCCTTGCGGCGCAGCGACGGCGCGCGCGTGATCCAGTTGCCCTCCGGCAGCATGCCGACGATTTCCGAATGCGCGTGCTGGGAAATCTGCCGCATCAGGGTCTGGCGGTAGGCCTCCGGCATCCAGTCCTTCGGCTCGATCTTCTCCTCCGCATCGATGCGCGCCTGGAAGCGCGTGGCGCGGCCGGCGGTGTCGTGCTCCTGCGCAACCGGCTCGCTGCCCTGGCTGTCCAGCCCCTGCGTGTACATGGCAAAGCGCTCCGGATGCTGCCCAATGTGACACAAGATTAGCACATCCAATTCTGGTTTCTGTGTCACAATTTTCGGATGGCCCGTCCGGATGCGACGCCCGCACCACTGCGCTCGCTGCTGCGGCACTTCCGCGCCCAGCGGCCGCTGCGCGGCGGCTCGCTCCTGGTGACGATCTTCGGCGATGCAATCGCGCCCCGCGGCGGCGCCGTCACGCTCGGGAGCCTGATCCGCCTTGCCGCCCCCTTCGGGCTCACCGAGCGCCTGGTGCGCACCTCGGTGGCGCGCCTGGCGCGGCAGGGCTGGCTGAGCGCCGCGCGGCACGGACGCCGCAGCGAGTACCGGCTCAGTCCCCAGGGCAGCGCCCGCTTCGCTCGAGGCCACGCAGCGCATCTACGGCATGCCCCACCCGGCCTGGGACGGCTGCTGGTCGCTGCTGTTGCTGCCGGCGGGCCGGCGCCGTCCCAAGCAGGTGCGCGAAGCGCTGCGCTGGCTCGGATTCGGACAGCTGTCGCCAAACGTCTTTGCCCATCCCGGCGCGACCGCCGCGCAGTCGCGCGAGTGGCTGCGCTCGCTTGCGGGGGCCGCGGGCGCGCTGCTGCTCAGCAGTCGCGCCGCCGAGGCCGCTGGCGAGCGCGAACTCGCCGCGCGCGGCTGGGACCTGGCGGAACTCGGGCAGCGCTACCGGCGCTTCGTGCAGCGTTTTGCCGCGCTCGAGGCCGTGGCACGCAGACCGGGACTGTCCGGCGAGGCCGCGTTCCTGGTGCGCACGCTCCTCATCCACGAGTACCGCAAGATCCACCTGCAGGACCCGTTACTGCCGGCCAAGCTGCTGCCGCCGGGCTGGGTGGGAACCCGCGCCTACGAACTCACGCGGCGCATTTACGCGGCGGTGTTTGCCGCGGCCGAAGCCTACCTCTCGGCGAGCGCCCGGCGGCTGCACGCGCCGCTGCCCGCCGCTTCGGCCGCCGCGGTGGCGCGCTTTGGCGGACTGGCGCCGCGCGGGATCCGCGCGCGCCTCAGCGCGGGCGCGAATCGATCACGCGTTTCGCCTTCCCGGCCGAGCGCTCGAGTGCCCCGGGAGGCTCGACCGCAACGGCGGCGGAGATCCCCACCCGCCCCTTGATGATGGCCTCCAGGGTCCCCTGCAGCTGCGCCAGCTGCTGCGGGTCGCCGGCGTGCGCCGCGTGGCACTCGACGCGCACCAGCAGGTGATCCAGGTGGCCGGTGCGGCTCACCTCGAGCTGGTAGTGCGGCGCGAGGCCCGGGAGCTTCAGTAGCAGCTCCTCGATCTGGCTCGGGAACACGTTGACACCGCGAATGATGAGCATGTCGTCGGAGCGCCCGGTGATCTTCGCCATGCGACGCATGGAGCGCGCCGTGGGCGGCAGCAGTGTGGTGAGGTCGCGCGTGCGGTAGCGGATCATCGGCAGCGCCTCCTTGGTCAGCGTCGTGAGGACGAGTTCTCCCGGCTCACCGTCCGCGAGGCAGCACCGCCGTGTGCGGATCGATGATCTCCGGCTAGAAGTGGTCCTCCCAGATCACCGCGCCGTCCTTGGTCTCGAGGCACTCGCTGGCCACACCGGGCCCCATCACCTCGGAGAGCCCGTAGATGTCCACGGCATCGAGGGCGAAGCGCGTCTCGATCTGGGCGCGCATGCGCCTGCGTCCAGGGTTCTGCGCCGAAGATGCCGACGCGCAGTGAGGTCTGGCGCGGATCCAGGCCCTGGCGCGCGAACTCCTCGGCGATCGCCAGCATGTAGGAGGGCGTCACCATGATGATGTCGGGCCGGAAATCGCTGATCAGCTGCACCTGTCGCTGCGTCTGGCCGCCGGACATCGGCACCACCGTGCAGCCGAGGCGCTCCGCGCCGTAGTGCGCGCCGAGTCCGCCCGGTGAACAGTCCGTAGCCATAGGCGATGTGCACGACGTCGCCCGGCATGCCGCCGGCGGCGCGGATGGAGCGCGCCACGAGTGCCGCCCAGGTGTCGATGATCGGCGCGCGTGTAGGCCACCACCGTGGGCCTGCCGGTCGTGCCGCTCGAGGCGTGGATGCGCAGCCACCTGCGTGCGCGGCACGGCCAGCATGCCGAACGGGTAGTGCTCGCGCAGGTCCTCCTTGGTCGTGAAGGGGAAGTGCCTGCAGATCCTCGAGCGAGCGCAGGTCCTGCGGGTGCACCCCGGCGCGCTCGCACTTCGGCCGGTAGGGGCCGACGTGCTCGTAGGCGTGCTGCAGGGACGTGCTTGAGGCGCGTCAGCTGCAGCGCGCGCAGCTCATCCTCGCTGGCGCGCTCGATCGGTTCCAGGGCCGCGGACGGCGGCGCGTGCAGGCACGGCCGCATCATCCCACTAGGCGGGCCAGGCGGTCAGCGTGCCGACGAAGCACCGCAGGAAGCGGTTGGCCTGATGGCCGTCCATCACGCGATGATCGAGCGTGAGGGTCACGTAACAGCGCGGCTGCACCACGATGGCCTCGACGCCGCCCTCCTCCACCACCACCGGGCGCCGCTCGAGCTTGCCGATGCCGAGAATCGCCGACTGCGGCTGGTTGATGATGATCGGCGCCGCCAGACAGGCTGCCGCTGACGCCGTGGTTGGAGATGCGTGAAGGTCCCGCCGCGCACGTCCGCCGGGCTCAGACGCCCCGCGCGCGCGCGTTGCACCAGATCCTCCAGACCGCGCGCGGTCTCGAACAGATCCCGCGCACCGCGCATCGCGCAGCACCGGCACGACGAGGCCCGGTGCCTTCCACCGCGGTTGCGATGCCCGATGTGCATCGCCTCGTAGATCTCCAGCGCGCTGTCGGTCCAGCGGCTGTTGGCCTCCGGCACCGCGCGGATCGCGGCGACCGCGGCCTGCACGAAGTAGGCGGTGAGGGTCAGCGGCACGCCTTCGCGGGCGAACGCCTCGCGGCTGCGCGCGCGCGGTGCGCGAGCACCGCGCTCATGTCGGCCTCGAATACGCGTCGTTACGTGCGGAGCGGTGTGCAGCAGGCTCTGCACCATGTGCTCGGCGATGCGGCTTGCCGCACCGCCGTGTGCGGCACGCGCCGCACACGCTCGGGCGCCTCGCTTCGGCGGCGGCCGGCGCTGGGCTGCCATGCCGGCGCCGCCGCGCGCGCGCCGCCGCCGCCGCGAGCACATCCTCCACCATGATGCGCCCAGCAGGTCCGCTGCCGGTACGTGCGCAGCCTCGAGGCCGTGCTCGGCGAGCAGCCGCCGCACCGCCGGGCTCAGCCTGCCCGCCGGCGCGGCGCCGTCGCGAGCGGGCGGCGGCGTGCGGCCACCGGCGCGGGCGGCCGTGACGCTGAGAAGCAGCCGGCGCGGCTCGCGGCGCGCTCGACGCCGCGCCTCGATGCGCGCCGAGCAGTTCCCCGGGTGCGATCTCCTCCTGCTCCTGCTTGAGGATCTCGCTGCAGCACGCCCGCCCCGGGCGCGGCGACCTCGACGGTGACCTTGTCGGTCTCGATCTCGATCAGCGGCTCGTTCTCGCTTACCGCCTCGCCCACCTGCTTCAGCCAGCGCAGCAGCTGCGAGCGCGTGCCCTCGGTCTGCTCCGCCGGCGCGCGTACCTCGAGCTCGTCCGGCGCACTCACAGGCTCGCCAGCCGCTGCAGGCTGCGCGGTGATGCGCGCGACGCTCGGCACGGCCGCCTCGAGCAGTACCGGGCTGTGGGGACTGGGTATATCGGGCATCGCGAGCCGTTCGATCGGTGCATCCAGACTGAAGAAGCACTCCTGCGCCGAGGAGTGCGGCGATCTCGGCGCCGAAGCCCGCGGTCAGATTGTCCTCGTGCACGATCAGACAGCGGCGCGTCTTGTGAACGGAAGCGAGCACCGCCGCCTTGTCCCAGGGCGAGAGGGTGCGCAGGTCCAGCACCTCGGCGTCCACGTGCGATTGTGCCGCCGCCGCCTGCTCGCAGCGCTCAACCATCGCCCCCCAGGTGACGAGCGTGATCTCGGTGCCCGGCGCGCACCACGCTCGCAACACCGAAGGGCAGCACGTAGTCATCGCCCGGATACGGACGGCGCGCCCAGGCAGCCATCGAGCATCGCGCGATGCTCGAAGAAGATCACCGGGTCGTTGCCGCGCAGCGCTGCGCGCAGCAGGCCCACGGCATCCTGGGCGTTCGAGGGTACCGCGACCTGCCAGCCCATGCCGTGCACCCAGGCCACCTCGTTGGTCTGGCTGTGCCACGGATCGCCGCACTTGAAGAAACCGCCCGGCATGCGCACCACGAGCGGCGCGGCAAAGCGGTTGTGGGTACGCCAGCGCAGCGTGCCGCAGTCATTGAGCTGCTCGGCGGCCGGATCGGCGTACTTGCGGAACTGGATTTCGGCCACCGGCATGAGGCCCGCGAGCGCCATGCCGACGGCAGCGCCCGATGATGCCCTCCTCGGAGAGACTGGTGTCGAACACACGCGCGACGCCGTACTTCTCCTGCAGGCCGAGGGTCGCGCCGTGCACGCCGCCCTTCGGTCCCACGTCCTCGCCGAACACCAGCAGGCGCGGATTCGCGGCGAGTTCCGTCATCGAGCGTGCGCCGGATCGCGGTCAGCATGTTGATGCGGGTGCCCTGCGGCTGCGCTGCGCCGCTGCCGCGGGCAGGCTGCATACCCTTCCGGGCGCAGCCCGCCCTGCTCCTGCAGGCTGCTCGGGCTCGGAGAACACGTGGCGCGTGAGCTCGCTGCGCGATCGCGGCGGCGGGCGCGCGAGCGCGCGCGCGACGGCGGCCTCGACCTCGCGGCGCGCGCCGCGCGGGCGAGCTCCTGCCACGCGCTCTCGGACATGCGCTCGGGGACCAGATACGCGTGCAGCCGCACGAGCGGATCGCGCGCGCGCTCCTCGCTGCAGCGATCTCGGCGGACTTGTAGGCCTGCGTGTCCTGGCCCGAGTGGCCGGAAAGGCGCGGCACCCTCAGCCGCAGCAGCATGCGGCGCGCGCGCCGCGCGCACCGGCGCCACGGCGCGCTGCGTGAGTTCGGCGGCCTCGCGCGGATCGCTGCCGTCGCCCTCGAGGATCGTGAGCCCGCCGAACGCGGCGAGGTTCGCGGCGATGTTGCCGCCGGGGGTCTGCAGGTGCGCAGGGCACGGAGATGCCGAAGGCGTTGTCCTCGATGTAGAAGAGCATCGGCAGCTTGAGCGTGGTGGCGATGTTGAGCGCCGACCAGAAGCCGTTGGTCGCCGTCGAGGCATCTCCGCCGAGTACCACGGCGATGCTGCGCGCGTAGCTGGTCATCCCCGAGGGTCTCGTGACGGAAGCGGATCGCCTGCGCCCAGCCCGCCGCGGGCGTGTATTGCGCGCCTACGCCGCCGCAGGCGGGCAGCACGCTCACGCCCGCCGCGCCCGGGCAGGTTGAACACCACGCCGATATCGCGGCCGTCGCTGAAGGATCCCGAGCGCGCGAGCGGGCCGGCGGCCGCGTCCTCGAGGCTCACGCCGAGCGCGAGCATGAGCGGACGCGAGCGGTAGTACACCGTCGCCGCATCGTGCGGATCGGTGAGCTGCAGCCGCCGAGCAGGATCTGCGCGAGGTCATGCCCGCGCGCGGAGAACTGGTAGAGCACCTTGCGCTGCGGCACGAGCCGCGTCTCCTCGATCTCATCGAGCGCGCGCGAGGCCTGCAGCAGGGAAGCCACGCGGCGCCAGTCCGGCGGCGCCCCCGGGACAGCAGCCACGGCGCGGCGGGCTGCGATCGCGGCGACTCGGTGCGGCCATGGCGGTCTCGGCATCGCGGGAGGCTCCGGCGCAGTTTATGCCCCTCACTTGGAAATTATCTTGCCTCTCGTTGCCTGCGATATTGCCATTTTTTGGCAATATTATTGCCGTTCGAGACTCAAGGAAAATCCATGGCCAAGGGCCCTCGACCGCCTCGACCGGCGCATTCTCGAGGAACTGCAGCGCGATGCGCGCATTCCAACCAGGAGCTCGCCAAGCGCGTCGGACTGTCCGCCGGCGCCCTGCTGGCGGCGGCTGCGGCGCCTGGAGGAGGCGGTTCATCGACGGCTACGCGACGCTACTGCGGGCGGCGGCCATCGGACTGCCGATCCTCGCCTACGCGCTGGTGTCGCTCGAGAACCACCACCCGGAGTCGGTGCGGCAGTTCGACCAGCTGGTGAGGGAGCGCCCCGAGGTGCTCGAATGTCACTCGATGTCGCGGCGCCAACGACTACCTGCTGCGCATCGTGGCCGCGAGCATGGAGGCCTACGAGCACTTCCTGTCGACGCAGCTGCTGCAGCTCGCTGCGGTGCGCTCAGTGAACACCAGCTTCGTGCTGCGCACCAAGAAGTTCACCACCCGGCTGCCGGTTCTGTGAGGTGAAGTGCTGGCACTCGCAGCTCGCGCTGTCCACGCCTGCATACCAGAACGCGGAAGCCGGCAGCCGTACATCGGCGTGCTGCCAGGCGCGCGCCTGCTGGCGCGCCACGCGCGTCGCTGCGGCACCGTGCCCCTGGGCCCGCAGCGCGTCCGAGAGGCCGAACAGCGCCCAGCCGTTGTCGGGATTGCGCTTCAGGTCCTCGCGGTAAACCTTCTCCGCATCCGCGGGCCGGCCGGCGAGCAGTAGCTGAGCCCCCAGCAGGTGCCGTGCGGGGAAGAACCAGTCCGCCGGCTCGTCGTAGGCGAGCTCATCTTCGGCCGACACGGCCTGCTCGAGCAGCGCGATCGCATCCGCGTCACGTCTGCTCGGTGGCCGCAAGGCGCGCCGCCACGATCGGCTCCGCGACCGCGATCAGGTCGGTGAGCGCGTTGAAACCGCCCTGCAGGGACGGGTCCAGCGTCTTCGCCAGCTGCTGCAGCCTCGCGAGTGCCTGCTTCGCCGGCTCGAGCTGTCCGCGCGCCGCGAGCCCGACGCCGTGCCCGTAAAGGTAGGCCGCGGTGGCCCCGGGCAGGCGCGCATCCGGCGGTTCGAGCGCGATCAGTTCATCCCACAGGCCAAAGCGCACGAGCGCGGCGTACTGCGCCGCGACCGCCCAGCCGGAATCCTTCATCATGACCAGCATCGGCTCCGGGAGCGTGGCGGAGAGGTCCTGCACCGCGACCAGCGTTTCGGCCTTGCGCCCCTCCATGGCCGCCGAATAGGCGAGGAAGGCGCTGTTGTGGGCGAGGTACATGGCGTAATAGTCCGGCGGCCTCGTACGCGCGAGGTACGCGCGATCGGCGATCACGCCGCGGCGGTTGGCCTCGGCAGCCTCCTCGTACCGACCCACCCGCTGCAGGATGTGCGCCGGCATGTGCTCCAGGTGTCCGGCCCCCGGCATCATGCCGCGCAGGCGCTCGCGCGCTCGTCACCGCCGCCTGCGGCGTCGGGGATTCCTCCATCACGTGCACGTAATAGTGGTTCGCGCCCGGATGATCCGGATCGCGCCTGAGCACCGCCTCCAGGCGCGCCTCGATGGCGAGCGTGCCGGGCACCGGTTGCCCCTGAGGGGTCCACAGCCTCCAGGCGTGCACGGTCATCTCGGCTTCCGCGGTCATCACCTGGACGTCATCATCGTCGGGGAAACGCGCGCGACACCCGCCATCGCCTGCGCATAGGCGGCCAGGAGCGCTTCCCCCGCGCCCGACGCCGGCGCCTGCGTCGTCGGGATAGCGCGCACGCCAGCGCCTCGATCAGCGCGCGCTCGACGGGCGAGGCGCCGGCAGCGTGCGCGCGCGCCTCACCCAGGGCTGCAACGGCGACGCGCACGCGCACTTCATCCACGCTCGTCAGGTTGTAGTTCGGGCCCACGGTGAGTGCCACGCCCCAGTAGCAGGCCGCACACTCCGGATCCAGAGTCGCGGCCTGGGCGAAGGAGCGTGTCGCCTCATCGTGATTGAAGGCCCACAGGAGCCGCATGCCCTGGTCGAAGTACGCCTGCGCCTGCGGGGAGCGGGTGCTCGCGGCGCGATGGAAATCGACCCAGCCCCTCGTACAGTTGCGCACCGCTGCGCCCACTTCGCTCACGGTCGCCGGTACGTGTGAGGCCTCGTGGGCCGGCTGCGCCGCCGGGGCGGCACTGCCGCCCGCCACCACGCGCGCGGTGAGCAGCGCCGCCAGGGCGGCCGCCTGCCGCAAGCGCGCGGCCTCGGCGCATCAGCGCCCCCAGCCCTGCGCCGCTCGCAGCCAGACGCTTCAGCAGCGACGCCGGCCCCCAGCGCGAGCCGTGCGTCGGCGCGAGCCGCTCCATGGTCCTGACCACGCGCTCGAGCCCGTGCTGCTGCGCCCCAGTACATCGGCCCGCCGCGCCAGGCCGGAAAACCGTAGCCGTTGATGTACACGACATCGATGTCGCTGGCACGCAGCGCGATGCCCTCCTCCACGATGCGCGCGCCCTCGTTGACGAGCGGATGCAGCAGCCGCTCGAGAATCTCCTCGTCGGCAATGCGGCCGGCGCGTAGATCCCCAGCTCGCGCGAGACGCCCTCGATCAGTGCCAGCACCTGCGGATCGGGGATGCGCGTGCGCCCCTCGTAGCGGTAGAAGCCCCTGCCGGCCTTCTGCCCGAGTCGGCCGGTCGCCCACCAGGCGCTCGAGGATCGGCGAAAAGCGCTCATCGGCGGGCAGCCTGCGGCCCTTGCGGATCAGCAAGCCGACGTCGTTGCCCGCGAGGTCGCGCACCGCGAGCGGCCCCATCGCGAAAGCCGAACCCCTCGATGACCCGATCGATCTGCTCGGGCGTGGCGCCCTCCTCGAGCAGGAACTCGGCCTCGAGCCCGTAGAAGCCGAGCATGCGGTTGCCGATGAAACCGTCGCAGTTGCCGGCGAGCACCGGCACCTTCCCGAGGCGTCCGGCCGAGTGCCATCACCGTGGCGATCACCGTCGGTGAGGTCTGCGCCGCCGCGCACGTTCTCGAGCAGCTTCATGACGTTGCGCGGGGCTGAAGAAGTGCGTGCCGACCACCGAGCTCGGCCGCGAGGTGCTGGCGGCGATGCGCTCGATGTCGAGCGTGGAGGTGTTGGTGGCCAGAATCGCGTCGCGGTGCGGCCACCTGGTCGAGGCGCGCGAACACCTGCTGCTTCAGCGCCAGGTCCTCGAACACCGCCTCGATGATGATGTCGGCCTGCGCGAGCTCGGCGTAATCGCTTGACGCCGCGAATGAACGCCGAGCGCGCGCTCGGCACGCTCGCTCGTGAGACTGCCGCGGCTGACCGAGCCGGCGTAGTGCTTGCGAATGAGTCGCGAGGCCGCGTTCGAGGTTCTGGGCTGACGGTCTCCAGAACGGTCACCGGCAGAGCCGCGTTCGCAAAGCTCATCGCGATGCCGCCCCCCATGGTACCGGCGCCGATCACGGCCGCGCGCCGGATCGGCAGCGTCGGCGTGTCGGCGGCGATGCCGGGGATCCTGCGCGCCTCGCGCTCGGCGAAGAACACGTGCACCAGCGCCTCGCACTGCGGGCTGTCGCGACACTCGACGAATGCCGCGCGCTCACGCCTGCAGCGCCTCCTCCTTCGGCGCAGTGTCGCGGCCGCCTCGATGCAGTCGATGACCTTCCAGGGCGCCAGCTGCCCGCGCGCCTTCGGCGCGATCTTCTGCCGGAAGGCGGCGAACAGCTCCGGGCTCAGGTTCTGCAGACGCTCGGTGCGCTCGCTGGCCCGAGGCAGCGGCCGCTGCTGCGCCGCTGCGCGCGCCGCGAACTGCGAGCGCTGCCGGCAGGACCGCGTCGGCCAGCTCATCCACGCAGGCCAAGCTCGAGCGCCCGCGCCGCCGCCAGCAACGCGCCGGCGGTGAGGCACCTCGAGCGCCGCCTGCGGGGCCTGCGAGGCGCGTGAAACGCACGGTGCCGCCGGCGCCGGGAATCAATCCGAGCTTCACCTCCGGCAGCCCGACGCTGGCGGTCGCGCGCGGCGATGCCGCCAGTGGCAGGCGAGCGCCAGCTCCAATCCGCCGCCGAGCGCAACGCCCTCGATCGCCGCCACGATGGGCTTGTGCGAGGCCTCGATGAGATCCTGCACGTCGCGGGCGAGCGGTGGTTCGAGCGCCGCACCGCTGACCACCTCGCCGATGTCCGCCCCGGCGCGAGAAGCGCCGTGCGCCCCGGCGAGGACCAGGGCGCGCACCTCGTCCGCGCTGTCTGCGCACGCACCGAGCGCGGCGGTGAGCCCGGCGCGCACCGGCAGGCTCAGGGCATTCACCGGGGGGTTCTCCAGGATCACGATCGGCAATCCCCCCTTCGACTCGATAACTCACGCCCGCCACCACGCCCCCCTATCCGACTGTTGACCGCTTGCACCGCGTCCATTGTACGTGCCGCAGGTCACGGCGCGCGTGCGCGGGCTACACTGCGGCGGCTATGGAAGACATCGAAGCGGTGGTCATCGGCGCCGGCGTCGTGGGACTGGCGGTGGCGCGCGAGCTGGCGCTCAGCGGCCGCGAGACGCTGATCCTGGAGGCCGCCGACGCGCATCGGCTCGGGCATCAGCGCGCGCAGCAGCGAGGTGATCCACGCCGGCATCTACTACCCGCCCGGCTCGCTCAAGGCGCGCCTGTGCTGGCCGGGCGCGAGCGCCTGTATGCGTTCTGCCGCAAGCACGCCGTGGCACACCGTCGCTGCGGCAAGCTGATCGTTGCGACCGAGGCGGCGCAGCGGCCGGCACTGGCGGCGATCGCCCGCAGCCGCGCACGGCAACGGCGTGGAACTGCTGATCGCTGAGCGGCAGTGAAGCGCGGCGCCTGGAGCCCGCACTCGCCTGCGAGGCGGCGCTGCACTCCCCGCTCACCGGGATCATCGACTCCGCAGGGTCTGATGCTCGCGCTGCTCGCCGAGGCGGAAGCGCATGGCGCCACACTCAGCTACCCGCAGTGAAGTGACGCGCATCGTGCTCGAGTCCCGCGGCATCGTCCTGGGCGTCAACGGCTGCGAGCCGGCACTGCGCGCGCGCATGCTCGTCAACTGTGCGGGCCTCGAGGCACCGGCGTTGGCGCGCCGCATGGAAGGACTGCGCGCAGCCGGAGCGGCTGCCGCAGGCCTATTTCGCGCGCGGCAACTACTTCGCGCTGCAGGGACGCGCGCCGTTCCGCCGCCTCATCTATCCGCTGCCCGAGCGCGGACGGCCTCGGCATCCACCTGACGCTCGACCTGGCCGGCCAGGCGCGCTTCGGCCCGGACGTCGAGTGGCTCGAGCAGCCCGACTACCACGTGAACCCGCAGCGCGCGGCGCGCTTCGATCAGCGCGATCCACGCCTACTGGCCCGGACTTGCGCCGGAGGCCCTAACGCCAGCCTATGCCGGGGTGCGTCCGAAGATCGTCGGTCCCGGCGAGCCGCGCGGCGGACTTCCGCATCGATGATGCGGGCGTGCACGGCGTGGCCGGGCCTGATCAATCTCTTCGGGATCGAGTCACCGGGCCTCACCGCCTCGCTGGCGCTCGCCAGCGAGGTCGCGTCGGCCCGGGCAGCCGCTAGCTGGCGCGCACCGCCTCGACCTGGATGGCGAGCTTCACGTCCATCTTGAAGCCGTACTTGTCGCCGAAGGCGATGCCGTAGTCGGCGCGGTTGAAGGTGGCGGTGGCATCGGCGCCGCAATGTTCCTTCTTGTCCATGCGGATAGTCATGCACTTGAAGGAATCGATGGTGAGCTTCAGGGGCTTGCTCACCCCGTGCAGCGTGAAGGTGCCGTCGACCTCGGTCGGCGCGCCGTTCTTGAAGCCACTCAGCGTGCCCTTGTAAGTCGCCGTCGGGATACTTCGCCACGTCGAACATCTCCGCGGACTTGGCGTGCTCGTTGAGCTTCGGGTTACCGAAGTTGATCGAGCTGACGTCGACGGTGATGTCGACCGTACCGGTGCCCCTGTCCTTGTCGAGCACGATGGTGCCGGAGGATTGTCGAACTTGCCGCGCCACACCGACATGCCCCCGAAGTGATCGGCCTCGAAGCTCGGATAGGTGTGGCCCGGGTCGACCTGGTAGGTCACCGGATCGGCGCACGCCGCACCTGCAACGAGGGCGAGCATCGCGGTCGGCAACACAATCTTCATCACGGAAGCTTCTCCAGTTTCGTGGGCGGGGTGGTCGTAGGGTAACGGCCGGGCATCGGCGCGGCCACCCTCCTTTGTGGGGACGGCTGTCCTGCGCCATCAGGGCAGGTAGGGGCGCGCGCTGCGACCGAGGGCCCGGGCGACCGACCTCGTGGGTGATCTCGCCCGCGTGCACGTTCAGGCCCGCGGCAAGCCCGGCGTCGCGCCTGAGGGCCGCCTGCCAGCCCAGGTCCGCCAGCGCGCGTACGTAGGGCAGCGTGGCGTTGGTCAGGGCGAGCGTGGAGGTGCGCGGCACCGCGCCCGGCATGTTGGCGACGCAGTAATGGATGACGCCATCGACCACGAAGGTCGGGTCGGCGTGCGTGGTCGGCCGGCTGGTCTCGAAGCAGCCGCCCTGGTCGATGGAGATGTCCACCAGCACCGCCCCCGGCTTCATGGTCTTCACCATGGCGCGGGTGATCAGCTTCGGCGCCGCGGCGCCGGCGACCAGCACCGCCCCGACCACGAGATCCGCGTCGCGCACCAGGCGCTCGATGGTCTCGGTGGTCGAGTAGATCGTGCGCAGCGCCGAGCCGAAGATCGCGGATAGCTCGCGCAGGCGATTCACCGAGCGATCGACCACGGTGACGTCCGCGCGCAGGCCGACCGCCATCTCGGCGGCGTGCGTACCGGAAACACCGCCGCCGAGGATCACCACCTTGGCCGGCGCGCACGCCCGGCACGCCGCCCAGCAGCACGCCGAAGCCGCCGTTGGCCTTCTGCAGGCTCGCCGCGCCGACCTGGATCGACATGCGCCCGGCGACCTCGCTCATCGGCGTCAGGAGCGGCAGCGAGCCATTCGGTGCCGTCACGGTCTCGTAGGCGATGGCGGTGGCGCCCGACTTCATCAGTGCCCTCGGCCTGTGCGGCATCGGCCGCCAGGTGCAGGTAGGTGAACAGCACCTGTCCCTTGCGCAGCATCTGGCACTCACGCGGCTGCGGCTCCTTGACCTTCACCATGAGGTCGGCGCGCTCGAAGACCTCGGCCGCAGTGGCCGCGATCGCCGCCCCCGCCGCGCGGAACTGCGTCATCGTCAACGCCGATGCCGTCACCGGCGCTGCTCTCGATGAGCACTTCGTGCCCGGCCGCCACGAGCTCGCGCACGCCCGCGGGCATCAAACCCGACGCGGTACTCGTGGACCTTGATCTCTTTGGGAACACCGATGCGCATCGCGAATCCTCCCGCTTTTGTTGGCGCCAAGGTTAGGAGCGCCGCGGCGGCGGTCCTTTGCTAATCGGGCGCGCCGGGGCCCGGGTTTATGGCAGAATCTGCGATCACCACGGCAATCAGAGACGGATTATTGCGCCAATGGATCTAGACCGCTACGATCGCGCCATCCTCAGGCTGCTGCAGCAGGATGCGCGCATCACCAACACCGCGCTCGCGGCGAAGGTCAACCTCTCGGAATCGGCCTGCCTGCGGCGCGTGCGGGCGCTGGAGGAATCCGGGCTCATCCAGGGCTACACCGCGCTCATCGATCAGCAGAAGGCGGGTTTTCCGGTCAACGTCTTCGTCAGCATCACGCTCGATCGGCAAAGCCAGGCGGGCCTGGAAGCGTTCGAGAGCGCGGTGCGGCGCGTGCCGGAGGTCATGGAGTGCTACCTGATGACCGGGGAGCACGATTATCTGCTGCGACTGGTGGTGGCGGACATGGCCGACTTCGAGCGCGTCCACAACCAGCATCTCACCCGCCTGCCGAGCGTGGCGCGCGTGCACTCGAGCTTCGCGGTGCGCACCGTGACGCGCGCCAGTTCGCTGCCAACGCGCTAGCCGCGCGTTCAGCGGGCGTAGGGCGCGAGGCCGTGCGCAAAGTCCTGCAGCGCGCCGATGCCGCTGGCTTCGGCACGCCGGCACCAGTCGCGCAGCTGCGCGGCGGCGCGTGCCGGATTGGCGGCGACGTCGTTCCACAGTTGCTGCAGCGACTCGCGGTCCTCGACCACCCGCCGCAGCACCGCGTAGCGCTGTAGCAGCTCGTTGAGACGGCGGCGCGCTCCCTCTGCCAGCACGGCGGGGTGGCGCATGAACAGCCGCGGCATGCCGCGCGGCAGCGCCCCGCGCGGCTCGGCGCGGACCAGCTCGCGGCACACGGGCCGCACCACCTCGCGCGCATAAGCGCGCAGCACGTGCAGGCGGTGCCTGAACAGCGCGTTCAGCGTCTTCTCCTCGAGCGCGCGATGGCGGGTGAAGTGCGGCGGCGGCGCGATCCAGCGCACGCGCGCCAGGCCCAACCCCTGGAACAGCCGGATCCACAGCCAGCCGACGTCAAGTTCCCAGCGCTGCACGGCAAAGCGCGCCGAGCGGGGAAAGGCATGATGATTGTTGTGCAGTTCCTCCCCGCCCAGCAGCAAGCCCCAGGGCAGCAGATTCGTGGCCGTGGAGGACATCTCGAAGCTGCGGTAGCCGACGGCGTGGCCCAGCCCGTTGACGACGCCCGCGGCAAAGAACGGCTGCGCCGCCAGGTGCACGGCGATCATGATGATGCCCGGGACGCCAAACAGCAGCAGGTGCAGGCTGACGAACACGGTGATGCCGGCATACGGGTGCGCCGCGTACACCCGCCGCTCCAGCCAGTCATCGGGCGTGCCGCGCCCATAGGTACTCAGGGTGTGCGGATCGTGCGCGGCGAGGCCGTAGAGCTCGTAGCCCTCCAGCAGCACGCGCCGCAGGCCGAACACCGCAGGACTGTGGGGGTCGCCGGGCTGATCCGCATGCGCGTGGTGCCGGCGGTGCACCGCCACCCACTCCTTGGTGACGGCCGCGGAACTGAACCACAGCCAGAAGCGGAATCCGTGGCGCAGCGCCGGATGCAGTATCAGTCCGCCGTGGGACTGGTCGCGGTGCAGGTACAGCGTGACGCCCAGAAACATCGACTCGATGGTGAGGAACGTGACCAGCACGTAGCCCCACCAGGGCAACTCGAACAGGCCGTACGGCAGCAGACTCATCCGGACGCGCCTCCTGCTTGCACGCCAGCGAGCCGCAAGCCTACGGCAAATCCTTGCCGGGGGTAATCGTGCGGCGGCGACGCGGCGGGTGCAGCGCGGTACGCCGCCTCAGGCCAGCAGCACGATCTTGCCGATGTGGGTGTCCGACTCCATAAGCTTGTGCGCGCCGGCCGCATCGGCGAGCGCAAAGCGTGCGTGAATCACGGGCTTCAGCCCGCGGGAGTCAAACAGCGGCCACACCTTCTCCCGCAGTGCCTGCGCCAGGCGGCCCTTGGTCTCGACGCTCTGCGGACGCAGCGTGCAGGCGCTGATCGTCAGGCGCTTGAGCATCAGCTGCCGCAGGTCCAGCTCGGACTTCGTTCCGCCCTGGGTGGCGATCAGCGCGATGCGACCGTCGAGCGCGGCGGCGGCGGCATTGCGCGCGAGGTAATCGCCCCCGACCATGTCGAGGATGACGTTGGCACCCTTGCCGTCCGTGGCGCGCAGCGTCGCCTCGACGAAGTCGGTCTCACGATAGTTGATGGCGACATCGGCACCAAGCTCGCGGCAGGCGCTGCACTTGGCGGCGGTGCCGGCGGTCACGATGACACGCGCATCGCAGGCCTTGGCGAGCATGATGGCAGTCGTACCGATCCCGCTCGAGCCGCCGTGCACGAGCAGCGACTCCCCGCGCCGCAGGCGTGCGCGCTCGAACACGTTCATCCACACGGTGAAGAACGTCTCGGGCAGTGCTGCGGCCTCCTCGAGGCTGAGCTTGCCAGGGACGGGCAGGCACTGGACGGCCGGCACGTTGACGTACTGGGCATAACCCCCGCCGGCGACCAGCGCACACACCTTCGCGCCCACGGCGGGCTCGCGCACCCCGGCGCTGAGGGCGACCACCTCGCCGGCCACCTCGAGCCCGGGCAGGTCGCTCGCGCCGGGCGGCGGGGGGTAGTTGCCCTTGCGCTGCATGACATCCGGACGATTGACGCCGGCGGCGGTCACGCGCACCAACACCTCACCCGGCTGCAGCTGCGGCACGGGCCGCTGTACGGCGCGCAGCACCTGCGGCGGTCCGGGCTCGCGGATCTCGATGGCGGTCATGGTCGCGGGGAGCATCGTGCTGCGGATGTTGGCGGGCGCCGGCAGCCGCCGTCAACCGCGGTGCGCGGCGCGGCTCGCCTAGCGCGTGGCGACCGCGACGGCGGCGGCCGCCATCGCCGCGCCGGTGCCGCGCTGCAGCCAGCGCACGGTCTGCGGGCGCGCCAGGCGGGCGCGGGCGCGCGCGGCAAACACCGTATAGCTGCCGAGCACCAGCGGCAGCGCCACCACGATGACGCCAGCGATCATCAGGAACCCACCGAGCCTCAGGTGCGCAAGGTCGACGACCGTGGGCAGCACCGCCAGGAAGAACACCACGGTCTTGGGATTGCCGAGCGTGAGCGCCAGTGCGCCAAGAAACAGCTGCGGCGCACTTTCGCGCCGCGGCGGCGCCAGGGTGCCGATGGTGCCCGGCGGCGCGCGCCACAGCCGCCAGGCCAGGTACAGCAGGTACACGGCGCCGGCGAAGCGCAGCCCGACAAACAGCGCGTGCGCCTGCTGTGCCAGCACCGCCAGCCCGAGCGCCGCCAGCGTGAACCACAGCAGGTCCCCGGCGACGAAGCCGCCGATGAAGGCCGGGGCCCCTTCCACCCCGCGGCCGAGCGCCCGCGCAAGGATGGCGGCGACTCCGGGACCCGGAGTGGCCATCGCGAGCGCGTAGATCAGGGAAAAAACCAGGAGGCCGGAGGCGGACATGGTCGCGCCAGGGTAGCAGCGCCCTACGCGGCCTGCACCGCCAGTGTCCCGGA
The DNA here is from genome assembly GCA_963806375.1 of uncultured Pseudomonadota bacterium. Taxonomy (GTDB): domain Bacteria; phylum Pseudomonadota; class Gammaproteobacteria; order Steroidobacterales; family Steroidobacteraceae; genus 13-2-20CM-66-19. Next base: position 153,575 of record CAWDXW010000001.1, on the reverse strand, counting down.
ACGCCCGTCCACCGTGCCGGTAGCGATGGCGGCGGGCGGCAGGCTCTTCAGGTGCAGCCGCGCGGCATAGGTGGCGAGGTCGGCCAGCTCGAAGCCCCGGCGCTGCCACTCGCGCAGCAGCCGCTCGAACCCCTCGACGTACGCCCCGCCCTCGAGTTCGGCGTGCAGCGTGAACACCTGATCGCGCGCGGGGGCGGCCGCGGTCAGCTGCAGCAGGTGCTCCACCGGGTCGATGTTGCCGAGCTCGGGCCGCCCGATCAGCTCATCCAGCGTCGGCAGGGTGGTGGGCAGCTGCGGGACGCCGACCACCTGCGCCCCAAGCAGCGGCAGGAACGGTGCGCGGCCGCGGGTATCGGAGGCGTACTTGAAGCCCAGTTCCTTTTCCAGCGGCGGTACGAACTCATTCATCTGCCACCCGGCGGCCCCGTGCACCACGGGCATGCGGCCGAATACGTCGGCAAACTCATCGCGTGCCAGCCGCAGTTCGCGGCGCGTCCACGCCAGGCTCGCCGTGCTGACACCATCCTGCCAGCGCACGTGGTCCCAGGTGTGCACGCCCGCTTCGAAGCCGCGCTGCCCGATGTCACGCATCGCCGCACCGGCGCGCTTGCCGATGCGCGGTCCGGGCAGCAGCACGCCGTAGAGCAGGGTCTTCAGTCCGTAGTGCTGCAGCACCGAGGTGCGCTTGACCTTGCCCAGAAACCCCCGGCGGAACGCGCGGCGGATGGCGCGACCGGTGTGGTCGGGGCCGAGGCTGAAGAGGAACGTGGCCTGCACGCCGAGCCGCTCGAGCACGTCGGCCAGCCGCAGCGCACCCTCCCGCGTGCCGCGATAGGTGTCGACGTCGATCTTCAGGGCAATCAGTGCCATGCGCTCACCCGAGTGGGAGCGGCCGTAGCGTCAGCTCTCGCGCCAGGCGCTCAAGATCGAGCGCACCGCGCGCATCGGCGCCCGCAAGCAGGTGCAGCACCTGGCCGTCCCCGCACGCCACCAGGCACTGCCCCTGTGCGCCGTAGAGCCGTGGCGGCCCACCGCCCGCGGCGCGCGCTGCGGTGAGGCGCGTGCGGTGGATCTGCCAGCGCTCGGCGCCCACGCTCGCAAAGGCCCCCGGAAACGGCGGCGCGACCGCCCGCACCAGATCGTGGATCTGCCGTGCCGGCCAGTGCCAGTCGATGCGCCCGTCCTCGGGCCGGCGGCGGCCGAAGTATTGGCCCGGCTCGATGGGCTGCGCCCGTCGCGGCGCGCGCCCGAGCACGAGCGGCCCGAGCGAGCGCGCGAGGATCATCTCGGCAGCGACGCTCACCTTGGCAAACACCTCGCGGGCATCGTCGTCCCCGAGAATGGGGACCGCCTGCTGATCGACGATGTCGCCCGCATCCGCGCGCTCGACCATGTAGTGCAGCGTTGCGCCGGTCTCGCGCTCGCCCCTGAGGATCGCCCAGTTGACCGGGGCGCGCCCGCGATAACGCGGCAGGAGCGAGCCGTGCATATTCAGCGCCCCGCGACGCGCGGCCGCGAGCAGCGGCGCGCTCAGCAGCGCGCGGTAGTAGAAGGAAAAGATGAAATCCGGCGCGAGCGCCTGCACCGTGCGCTCAAGTTCCACGCCAGTGGCATCTGCAGGCGCGATGCACTGCAGACCGTAATCAGCGGCTGCCGCTGCGACGCTCCCATACCACCGCGTCTCGTGGGGATCATCGGGCACGGTGACCACCAGCGGCACCTCGATGCCGCCCGAGAGGAGGGTCTTCAGGCAGCGCACGCCGACGTCGTGGTAGGCAAACACGACGGCCCGCGCCTGGCTCACTCGTGGCGCCCCGCCACCGGGAGAGTGGGCGTCGGGTCCCGCTCGAGGCTCGGTGCTACGACGCGCGGCAGCATGCGCAGCGTTGCGTCCGAGCCCTCCTCGAGTACTGCGGCGATCGTGTAGCGCGGCCGCTGGCGCACCTGCTCGTAGATGCGCCCGACATACTCACCCACGACGCCGAGGCCGAGAAGCGTCACGCCGATGAGGAAGAAGGCGATCGCGAACAACGTGAACAGACCTTCGGCCTCCGGGCCCACGATCACGCGGCGGATCAGCAGCACGACCACGAGGATGAGCGAGATCAGCGCGATGAAAGCCCCGGACATCGAGAAAAACTGCAGCGGCGCCACCGAGAAGCCCGTCATCAGGTCGAAATTCAGACGGATCAGCCGGTAGAGCGAGTACTTCGACTGCCCGACCGTGCGCGCCGCATGCGTCACCTCGATCTCCACCGGATGACGGGCGAAGGTGTACGCCAGCGCCGGCACGTAGGTGCTCACTTCAGTGCAGTGATTCACCGCGTCGATCACGCTGCGGTGGTAGCCGCGCAGCATGCAGCCCTGGTCGGTGATGCGGATGGAGGTGGTACCCTCGCGGACGCGGTTCATCAGTCGCGAGGCGGCCTTGCGCCACAGGACATCGTGGCGGCTCATGCGGATGGTGCCGACGTAGTCGGCGCCCGCATCCAGGGCGGCGACCAGCCGGGCGATCTCCTCCGGCGGATTCTGCAGGTCCGCATCCAGAGTGATGACATAGGTGCCGCGTGTCTGGGCAAAGGCGGCGAGAATCGCCATGTGCTGCCCGGCGTTGCGCGCCAGTACGACCACGCGCGTCACTTCGGGGCGTTTCTGAAACTGCTCGCGCAGCAGCGCGACGGAGCGGTCGCGGCTGCCGTCATCGACGAACACCACCTCGTAGGAGCGCCCGAGGGCATCGAGCGCCGGGTACAGCCGCTCGAACAGCAGCGCGAGCCCCTCCTCCTCGTTGTAAACCGGCACGACGACCGAGAGGTCCGGGTTCATCGGCGCGCCCCCGCGAGGATCTCGTTCGTGGCCGCAACGACGCGATCGACGTCCGCAAGCTCCATCGCCGGGAAGAGCGGCAGCGTGACGGTCTCACGGCCGATGCGTTCGGCGTGCGGAAACTGCCCGTCGTGGTAACCGAGCGCCCGGTAGCAGCTGAATAGATGAATGGCCGGATAGTGCACGCCGACGCCGATGCCGCGCGCCTTCATGGCTTCCATGAACTGCGCACGCGTGATCGACAGCTGCGGCAGCGGCAGGAGCGGCGTGAAGACGTGCCAGCTGTGCCCGTCATCGCCACGCTCCGGCAGGCGCAGCGGCGCCCCCGTGCCCCACAGCTCGTAGTAGCGCGCCACCAGCCGCCGGCGGCGTGCGTTGAATTCTTCGAGCCGCCGCAGCTGTCCCAGGCCGACCGCTGCGGCGACGTCGGAGAGATTCGACTTGCCCCCGGGGAGCAGCGTGTCGAAGCCATCGGGGCCACTCTTCACCTGGCCGTGCCAGCGATGCAGTTCGATCGACCTGAGTTCCTCGGCGCTGCCGCCGGAGATCGCACCACCCTCGATCGTCGTCATGTTCTTGTTGGGATGAAAGCTGAAGCACACCAGGTCCCCGAAGCTGCCGATGCGCTGTCCGCGCCACGAGGAGCCGATGGCATGCGCCGCGTCCTCGATCACGCGCAGACGGTGCGCGCGCGCGAGCGCGTACAGGCGCTCCATGTCAATCGGGAGGCCGGCGAAATGCACCGGCAGGATCGCACGCGTGCGAGGGGTGATGGCCGCTTGCACCTGGTCGAGGTCGATGTTGCGCGAATCCAGGCCCACGTCGACGAATACCGGGTGCGCCCCGACGCGCAGGATCACGTTGGCCGTGGCCACGAAACTCAGCGCCGGCGTAATCACCTCATCGCCCTTGCCGATGCCGCAGGCGAGCAGCGCCATCTCGAGCCCGGCGGTCGCCGAGGTCTGGGTGCGAACGGGACGGCCACCACAGTAGCGCGACAGCTCCGCCTCGAGCTGCGCCACTTTGGGCCCGGTGGCGAGCCACCCGGAGCGCAGCACTTCCGCGACGGCGGCGATGGTCTCCTCGTCGATGCTCGGCCGGGTAAAGGGCAGCAGCGGCTTGGGGGGCTTGTGTACGTCGTTCATGAGCGGGCTACCAGAATGACGCCAACCACGATGACACCAATGCCGGCGACGCGCTGCAGGTTCGGTACCTCGCCGAGCAGCCACCAGGCAAGTCCGATGTTGATGACATAGCCGATCGACAGCAAGGGATACGCCTGGCTGACCGGCACCCGGGACAGCCCCACCAGCCACACGATGACGCTCAGGGCATAGGCGCACGAGCGCGTACCACAGTGGCGGCACGCTCAGCAGCTGCAGCCCCCGCTGCCACACTCCGCTATCCCCGGCGATGAGAGGGCCGCTGACGCGCGTCGCGGCTTTGAGGCCCAGCTGTGCCAGCGCATTCAACAGCACGCCGCAGAAGAGCACCGCGAAGTCGGCGAGCTTCACAGGCGGCTCACCGCGACGGTGTGGTAATCGAAGGCGATGCACGCGCCCGGGAAGCCCCGCGCGGCGCAAGCGCTCCCACACGTCCGGCTCGAAGAAGGCCACGGCGGCTCCGCCGCTGCGCCAGCGGTCGGTGAACTGTTCGAGTGTCATACGTTTTTGCGGCTCCTCGCTCAGACCGAACTGCAGCTCGCCCTCGTAACCGGCCAGCTGCAGGGTGCGCCCCAGGTACGGCGAGAGGGTCTCGCGGTACTGGCCGACACTGTATAGGGGAGTGTGCGCACTGATAAAGGGCCGCACGCTGCGGACCAGGTCGCGGGCCGAGCGCGCCGGCGGCATGAGGGCGAACGCACCCATGAGGCACTGCCAGGCGAGCACCGCGGCAAGGGCGGTCGCAAGCGCCGAGCGCGTGGCCGTCGTGCGCAGCGGTCGCGCCGTGACGAACACCGCGGCCAGCGCCAGCACGATCGCCCGCGGCCGTCCAGGCGGCGGCGGCGCGCGGCACGAAGCTGTTGTGGCGCGCGCTGTAGACGAGCAGCCCCAGGCCCACGAACGCCACGAGGGCGGCCCCGATGCGCGCCGCCTGCCGGGTGAGCGCCTGCGGGTCAGGCGCCGTCACTCCGGCGAGCACGGCCAGCGACGGCAGCATCGGCAGGATATAGGGCGCGAGCTTCGAGCCGGAGGCCGAAAAGAATACGAGCGTCACGCCGCGAGAAGATCAGCAGGAACCGCAGCGGCTTGAAAGGCGCGGCGGCCCCCGGGTCGCCGCGCTCAGCGGGCACCCGCGCGTGCAGCGCGCCAACGAAGCTGCCGCCCCACGGCAGCACCGCGAGCAGCAGCAGCGGCAGGAAGAACCACCACGGTTCCACCCGCTGTGCACCGTCGTCAGGAAGCGTGCGAAGTGCTCGTGCACGAAAAAGAACTGCGGGAAGCTCGGATTGCGCAGCGTCACCAGCACGAACCAGGGCGCGGCGATCAGCACAAACAGCGGCAGGCCGAGGGCGATGTGCAGGCGCCTCCAGGTGAGCGTGTCGCGCTCGAACAGCGTATAGAGAATGAGCGCCGCGCCGGCGAGCACCCCGACCACGATCCCTTTGGACAGTACCGCGAGCGCGGCCGCTCCCCAGGCGAGCAGCATCCAGGTCCGTTCCTCGGTCGAGCGCGGGGGCCGGCACTGGGCGTAGGCGAAGGCCAGCACCGCGGCGGTAAGGAAAAAGGTGAAGGCCTGGTCGAGCAGGTTGAGGTGCGCGACGATGACAAAAAATGGACTCACGGCCAGCGCCACCAGCGCCGCGAGCGCGCTGCGCACCCCATAGAGGCGCCGGGTCCACGGTAGATCAGCGGCAGGCAGGCAAAGGCGAGGCCCACGGCCCACAGGCGCGAGGTCGCCTCGCGCACGCCAAACAGCTCGTACGTCGCCGCCGTCGCCCAGTACTGCAGCGGCGGCTTCTCGAAGTACTTCAGATCGTTGAAGCGCGGGGTCACCCAGTCCCCGCTCACGAGCATCTCGCGCGGGATCTCGGCGTAGCGTCCCTCGTCCGGATCGAACAGTGGCCGCAGCGGCACGCTGGCAAACCAGGCCACCGCGAGCAGCGTCCAGGCGAGCCACCCGAGCCGCACCGCGCCCGGCAGCTGCCCCGTGTCGGTGCCCATAAACCCTTCGGCTGCGCCCGTTTAGATGCCGGCCGCCATAGCCGCCGCGCGCGTGCCGAAGCCTTCCTGGTTCACGTAGAACGCGATGGTCTTGCGGATCGCCGTGTCCATGTCGGTGCTCGGCTGCCACCCGAGGTCGCGGCGTGCCGCTGCGACATTCGGCACGCGCACCTGGATGTCCTGGTAGTACTTGCCGTAGTAGTCCCCGGCGGAGATGTCGACGATTTCCGTGGCCTTGGCACTCTCGCGCAGCACCGGGAACTCCTGGGCGATGCGGATGGTGCGCTGCGCCAGGTCGCGGATGGAGATGCAGTTCGCCGGATTGCCGATGTTGAAGATGCGCCGCGTGGCGCACTGGTCCTTGTTTTCGAGGATGGTCAGCAGGGCCTCGATGGCATCGTCGATGAAAGTGAAGGAGCGCTTCTGGCTGCCGCCGTCGACGAGCTTGATGGGGCGACGGTACAGCACGTTCGACAGGAACTGCGTGAACACCCGCGAACTGCCCTCCTTGGGCTCCTCCACGTTGTCGAGGTTCGGTCCGATGAAGTTGAACGGGCGAAACAGCGTGTAGTCGAGGTTATCGCGCACGCCGTAGGCATAGATCACGCGGTCGAGCAGCTGCTTGGAGGCGGCGTAGATCCAGCGCTGCTTGTTGATGGGGCCGTAGACCAGCGTGCTCGACTCCTCATCCAGCACGGCATCCGGGGACATGCCGTAGATTTCCGAGGTCGACGGGAAAATCAGCCGCTTGTTGTACTTGACGCAGTGGCGCACGATGTCGATGTTCGCCTCGAAGTCGAGCTCGAATACGCGCAGCGGATGCGTGACGTACTGCGCCGGATTGGCAATCGCCACCAGCGGCACAACCACGTCGCACTTCTTGACGTGATACTCGACCCATTCCTTATTGATGGTGATGTCGCCCTCCACGAAGTGGAAGCGGCTGTTCTGCGGCGAATCCCCGAGCTTGTTGTCCGACAGATCGATGCCGTACACGTCCCAGTCACGCGACTTCAGGATCGCGCTGGTGAGCGCGCTGCCGATGAAGCCGTTCGCGCCGAGAATCATGATTTTCAGTGACATGTGCGTCCTTCCGCAGTGCCGATCGTGCCGATCCGCCGTAAAAACTCAGCCCACAAGTTTAGCATTTTCCGTGACTTCGGTGGGCCATGGTCGGCGCGCGCCGACAGCGTAGCCCCTAACAGCAGCGGTTCACGCCGCTCCACTTGCGCCGCTGCTCGTGCGCGTAGAACTCGCCGCGGCTCATCGGGGCGGCGCCGGGATGGCAGGCAAGCTGATGGGCGCGATAGCGCTCGAAGGCGTCATCCCCGCTCAGCCGCCGCAGCCAGCACCACAGGAAAGCCAGGCGTGCGCGCAGCGTCCTCACGAGGCACCCCCGAGGATGAGCGTCTTCATGCGCGTGGCGCGGTAGGGTGCCTCCGAGCTGGCGGGGACCGCCTGGCCGCGCAGCCGGCGCATGCTGATGCGGACCATGTCGAGAATGACGAACCAGAGAATCGCCGTGAACAGCAAGGCGAGCCAGGCATCCAGGCGCTGGTTGAAGATCAGCTGCGGGGCGACCGCCGCGCGCTCGGGCGGCAGCGCGCCGGCGGCGAGTTTGGCGGCAAGATCGTTGCGCCGCCGCGAACAGGCCGATGTGCACATCAGCGCTGGTGATCTTCTGCCAGGCGGCGGTAGTGGTCACGACGGCGAGCCAGCCCAGCGGCACGAGCGTCACGAGTGCGTAGCGTGCCCTGCCCGACTTCACCAGGATCCCGGTGACGATCGACAGCGCGATCGCCGCCAGCATCTGGTTCGAGATCCCGAACAACGGCCACAGGATATTGACGCCGCCATTGGGGTCAATGACACCGACGTAGAGGAAATAACCCCAGGCGACGACGATGACGGCGCTCGAGAAGAGTACCGAGGGGTACCAGGAGGTGCGTCCGAGGGGCTCCCAGATCCGGCCGAGCAGATCCTGCACCATGAAGCGGCCGACGCGGGTCCCGGCATCGAGGGTCGCGAGCAGGAACACCGCCTCGAACATGATCGCGAAGTGGTACCACAGCGCCAGCAGCCCCTGGCCGAAGGTCGAGCCGAAGATGCTGGCCATCCCGACCGCGAGCGAGGGCGCCCCGCCGGTGCGGGCGAACAGCGTCTGCTCGCCCATGGCGTGCGCCAGGTCGCGCATCTGCTCGACCGTCACCGGGAAGCCCCAGCCGCTGATGGTGTGCACGGCCAGCCTCCGGGGTGGCACCGACGACGCCGGCACCCGCGTTGATGGCAAAGAACACGCCCGGATCCAGGAGCGTTGCCGCGATGAGCGCCATGATGGCCACGAACGATTCGAGCGCCATGCTGCCGTAACCGACCAGGCGCACATCCGCCTCGTTGCTGATGAGCTTGGGGCTCGTGCCACTGGCGATCAGCGCGTGAAACCCGGAGATCGCGCCGCAGGCGATGGTGATGAACACGAAGGGAAACACTTTGCCGCCAAAGAGCGGGCCCGTGCCGTCGACGAAGGCCGTGATGGCCGGCATCTTGATCTGCGGATGCGTGATGATGATCGCGATCGCCAGCAGGATCACGGTGCCGAGCTTGAGAAACGTGGACAGGTAGTCGCGCGGCGCCAGCAGCAGCCACACCGGCAGGATCGCGGCGAGGAAGCCGTAGACGACCACGAACCCGGCGAGTGCCAGGGCGGAATAATCGAACAGCACGCGCAGCTGCGGCTGATGATCGAGCCAGCCGCCGCCGACCAGCGCGCCAAGCACCAGCGCCACGCCGAGCACCGTGCCTTCCAGCACCCGACCCGGGCGCCACACGCGCAGGTACAGCCCGACGATGATCGCCGCCGGAATGGTGGCAAACACGGTCGAGCTCGCCCACGGGCTGTGCTTCATGACATTCACGATCACGAGGCTCAGCACGGCGCACAGGATGACCATGATGAGCAGCGTGCCGATGAGGGCGGCGAAGCCGCCGAAGGGCCCGAACTCATCGCGCGCCATCTGCCCGATGCTGCGGCCGTCACGGCGCGTGGACAGCAGCAGCACCGTCATGTCCTGCACGCAACCGCCGAAGACCGCGCCGACGAGGATCCACAGTGTCCCGGGCAGGTAGCCGAACTGGGCGGCGAGGGTCGGCCCGACCAGCGGTCCGGGCCCGGCGATGGCGGCGAAGTGATGTCCGAAGACGATCGCGCGGTGCGTGGGCACGAAGTCACGCCCGTTGTTCAGCCGCTCCGCCGGGGTCGCCCGCGTCGGATCCACCTGCAGCACGCGCGTTGCGATCCAGGCGGCGTAAAAACGATAGCCGAGCAGGTAGATGCAGATCGCTGCGGTAATGATCCACAGCGCATTGATCGGCTCGTGCCGGTGCAGGGCAATCCCGCCGACCGCGAAGGCTCCGATGACTGCCAGTAGCACGCCCGTCAGTTTCTTCAGCATGTTCCCCCTCCCCTCAGGTACTCGCCAGCAGCCGCTCCAGGATCCTGGCGTAGCGTGCGCGGATGGCCTCGCGCCGACGGTGCTGCCCGTTCGTCACCAGCTTCACACCCGCACGCCAGACGCAGTCAATCGCACGGCCTCCGGCGGCAAAGATCCAGCTGTCCAGAATCTCATCGCCCTGACGGGCGATGAGCGACGGATCATCGCGCCTGAGCGTCACCAGATCGAGCCAGCCGCCGACGCGCAGGCCCGCGGTCCCCTGCGGGCCGTGCAACGCCTGCGTGCCGCCGCCGAGGGCCGCATCGAACAGGCTGCGCCCGGTGGAGACGCCGGGGCCGCCGGCGAGCACGTTGCGCGCCCGGTGCGCCAGCCGCTGCGCGTATTCCAGCAGCCGCAGTTCCTCGGTCGCATCCAGCCGCACATTCGAGTCGCTGCCAATGCCGAAGCGCCCGTGGTAATCGTTAAAAGCGCTGGCGGGAAAAATCCCATCGCCCAGGCTCGCCTCGGTCATCGGACACAGCCCGACGACCACGCGACGGTGCGCGATCGCCTGCAGTTCGGCCGCCGTCGCATGGGTGGCATGCACCAGGCACCAGCGCGCGTCGAGCTCGACGTTCTCGAGCAGCCACTCGATCGGCCGCCGCCCGCTCCAGGCCAGGCAGTCTTCCACCTCGCGCAGCTGTTCGGCGATGTGGATGTGCACCGGCGCTTGCGGCGCGAGCGCCAGCACTGCCGCCAGCTCCTCCCGCGTCACCGCCCGCAGGCTGTGCGGCGCCACGCCGACCGAGGCGCCCGGCAGCGCCCGCACGGCAGCCCGGCTCGCTTCCAGCAGGCGCGCGAAGCGCGCCGGGTCGGTGGTGAAACGGCGCTGCCGCGGCGCCGGGGGCGCACCGCCGAAGCTGCCGTGCGCGTAGAACACCGGCAGCAGGGTGAGCCCGATGCCGGTCTCACCGGCGGCGGCGGCCATGCGCGTGGCCAGCTCGCCCGGATCCTCGTACGGGGCGCCGCCGCGGTCGTGATGCAGGTAGTGGAATTCACCCACGTGGGTGAAGCCGGCCTCCAGCATCTCCGCGTAAGCCAGGGCACACAGCCCCTCGAAGTCATCCGCGTCCATGCGCTCGACGAACTGATACATGAGCTCGCGCCAGCTCCAGAAACTGTCCGCCTCTGCGCCCCTGCGCTCCGTGAGCCCGGCCAGTCCGCGCTGGAACGCATGGCTGTGCAGGTTCGGCAGTCCGGGCAGTCCGATCGCGTGCCGCTCGTCCTCCGGCTGCGGCGGCACGCCGCTGGCGAGGTCCGCGATCCGGCCGGCGACGGCGCTGATACGCACCTGCGAGGCCCAACCCCCGGGCAACAGCGCCGCTTCGAACCAAAGGCCACTCATGGCGTGCATTATTGATGATTGGCACAATGAGCGCAGCCCAGGCAGATGAGTCCCGGATGACCGAGGTAACAAGTCCCCCGTGGCTGAGCGTGCGCCGTGGCAAGGCACCGCTGCTGCTGTGCATGCCGCACACGGGCACGCAGCTCCCGGAGGCCCTCGCGCCCTTGTTCCGCTCGCCGTGGCTGGCACGCCGTGACACGGACTGGTACGTGGACCGGCTGTATGGCTTCGCCACGGGCCTGGACGCGACCCTGGTGCGCACCGAGATTTCCCGCTCGGTCATCGATGCGAACCGCGATCCTTCCGGTGCCTCGCTCTACCCCGGTCAGGCGACCACGGAGCTTTGCCCCACGACCACCTTTGACGGTGAGCCGCTCTACCGCGAGGACCTCGCCCCGGGGCCCGCGCAGATCGCCGGGCGCCGGCGCGATTACTTCGCGCCCTACCACGACGCCATCGCCGCCGAGATCGCCCGGCTGCGCGCGCGCCATGCGCACATCGTCCTCTACGACTGCCACTCGATACGTTCGCAGATCCCGCGCCTGTTCAGCGGAGTGCTGCCGCACCTGAATCTCGGCACCTTCTCCGGGGCGAGCTGCGCCCCCGCGCTCAGCGCACGCATCGAGGAGTTGTGCGAGGCGAGCGGCTTCTCGCGCATCACTAACGGCCGCTTCAAGGGCGGCTACACGACGCGCCACTATGGGCGACCAACGCAGGGCGTCCATGCGGTGCAGATGGAGCTCGCCTGCCGCGGCTACGTGCGCGAGCCTTCGGGGGAGGTCCACGAGGACAACTGGCCCCCGCCCTGGGACGAGGCGTTCGCGACGCCGCTGCGCCACACCCTGGAGCGTGTGCTGGCCGGCTGCATCGAGTTTGCCAGCGGGGCTTAGCCGCGCCGACGCAGGCGGCGCGCGAGCGCCGCGGCGATCTCGTGAACCTCGGCGATCCGCAGCGCGTTCGCACAGGCGAAGAACGCGGCCCCCGCCACGGCGATCACCAGCAGCAGGCTCAGGCTCTTCGGCCAGAAGCCCTGCGTGGCCCAGTCCGCGAGCAGGTAGTGCGCGCCCGCCCAGCAGCACGCCAGCAGCACGAGCGAGGCGGCCGCCAGCTTCGTGAGCAGCCTGCAGCATGGCGCGCGATTCCAGCCGCCCCAGGTGCGAGCGCATCAGGAAGTAGAGGATGAGGAAGTTGCTGGTGGCGACGCAGGCAGTGGAGAAGGCCAGCCCGCGATGCCCCCAGCCGAGCCGGCGCGTGAAGAAGTAGTTGAGGCCGAGATTGAGGGCCACGGCGATGAAGCTGACGACCATCGGAGTCTTGCGGCGGTCAACCGCATAGAAGGCATTCACGAGCACCTTCAGGGCGGCGTAGCCGCACAGGCCGATGGCATAGAAGCGCAGTGCGCCGGCGGACTCCGCCGTCTCATAGGCGCCGAAGCGGCCGTGCTGGTAGAGCACCGAGATGATCGGCTCGGCCAGCACGATGAGCCCGACACTGGCCGGGATCGTCAGGAGGAAGGCGAGGCGCATGCCGCGGGCCAGCTCGCTCCTGAAGACCGGCATGTTGTTGGACGCCGCCATGCGCGCGAGCAGCGGCAGGGAAACCGTACCGAGTGCGACGCCGAAGATGCCCAGTGGCAGCTGCATGAGGCGAAACGCCACCGTCAGCCAGAAGGTCGGCCCATCGCCCAGCTCGGAAGCGAAGACGGAATTGATCAGTACGTTCACCTGCGTGGTGCTGGCGGCAATCACCGACGGGCCCATCAGGTGCAGCACCGAGCGCACGCCCGGACTGCGCCAGTTGAAATCCGCGTGGTAGCGGTAGCCCTCCCGCCGCAGCGCCGGCAGCTGTACACACAGCTGCAGTGCACCCCCCACCAGGGTGCCGATGGCCAGGCCGAGGATGGCGCGGGGTCCAAAGTGCGGGTCGAGCACGTACCCGATGAGGACACCGGTGATGATCGAGCCGAGATTGAAGAAGCTCGAGGCCATCGCCGGCACGCCGAAGACGTTGCGGGAATTGAGCATTCCCATGACGAGCGCGGCGAGCGAGACCAGCAGAATAAACGGGTACATGACGCGGGTCAGCGTCACGGTAAGCAGCGCTTTCGGGGCGTCGAACCCCGGCGCGAGGGCAGCCACCAGCCAGGGGGCCGAGAGGATGCCCACGACCGTGATGACACTCAGGGTAACGACCGCCAGCGTCGCGACCTTGTTCGCCACGCGCCACGCGGCAGCCTCGTCCTCGACCGCCGCGGTGCGGGTAAAGACGGTCACGAAGGCGGTGGAGAGTGCCCCTTCCGCGAACAGGTCCCGCAACAGGTTCGGGATGCGGAACGCGATGGTGAACGCGTCCATGACGCGCCCGCCGCCAAAGAGCGCGGCAAAGATCTGCTCGCGCGCGAGGCCGAGGACGCGGCTGCAAAGCACCGCCAGCCCCACGACGCCGGCGGCGCGGGTGTTCAGCCGTTCTGCGCGGCCGCTGGCTCCGGACGCCGCCGGTGTCTCGCCTGAGGGCATGGGCCCTCAAGCTACCATTCGCACCCGCCCCGCGCGAATCAGTGGCCGTGCCAGGTCAGTGTCAGCCCCACGGTGCGCGGACGGAACGTGTAGGCGTTCTGCTGCGGCGTGAAGTTACCATCGGTCTGGCCGAGGGCGTAGTTGTTGACGGTGTGCGAGTCGAACAGGTTCTCGCAGAACGCCGACAGCTGCATGTCGCCGAAGTCCATGCCGGCGCGCACCGAGGTGAAGCTGGTCGAGGGCAGCGTGTAAGAGAAGCCAAAGTTGTACACCGCACCGGCATTCGGGTCCTGCACCGCCGCCAGCCACGGATTGCGACTCGTATAGGTCCAGTCCGCACGCACGAAGGCATCCCGCTCGGTAAGCCGGAAGTTGTAGGCGACGCCGAGCGCCACCGTCCAGGGCGGGTTGGTGCCCGGGGCATAGTTGATGCCTTCCTGACCGGTGATGGCATCGCCATTCACCGCCAGACACGGTACGCCCGTACCCGCTGTCGCGGGCGTGCAGCCCGCCGGGTCGTTCTTGGTGAAGCGCGCGCTGGTATAACCCGCCGCCAGGTCGATATTGACGGGTCCGAAGAGCATCTCCGCCTGCACGTCGGCACCCTTGGCGACCGCCGTGCCCAGGTTGTCCGTGAACTGCAGACCGCAGGCGCCGGCAACGTAAAGGTTCTGCTGGATGTCGTTCCACTTGATGTAGTAGACGCTGGTGGCGACGCGCAGCCAGTTGCCGAAGGCATTCTTCGAGCCGACTTCGAAATTCTGCGTATTGTCTGATCCGTAGGTCAGCGGCGCGCCGTTGGGGAACCCGGCCGCGGCCAGGTCCGCATTGCAATACGACGGTAGCGGCGCATTACCGCCGCCCACGCGGAACCCCTTGGCCCAGCTGAAGTAGTAAAGATTCTTCGGATCGGCCTGGAACGAGAGCACGGCCTTCGGGGTGTTTGGAGTCGACGACTGACTTGCCGTCGCCGTACCCGGGCCATAGTTCTCAAAGCCGTCGGCAAAGTGACTCAACGAGAACTCGGTGTGTGCCACGCGCTCGCCGACCGTGATCTTCAGCCGCTCGGTGATGGCATAGCCCACCTCGCCGTAGCCTGCGATCTGCCGATCGAAGGTCGTGTTGCTGTTGTAGTAGATGTCGCACGCCGGGATCGAGGGGTACGCCGCATTCGTCGGACACGAGTAGAACGTTCCCCCGTAGTAAGAGTCCGGCGTGAAGCCAAAGAGCGTGTTGAACACTTGATCGATGTTGGTGGAATTCAGCTCCTCGATGCTGCCCTCCTTCGCCAGCTGCCAGAACACCCCGGCGGTCCAGTTCCACCGGGAGCCGGAGTCGACCGACTGCCAGCGCAGCTCCCCCATCTCGCTTTCCTGGGTATTGGTCATTTTGTTCGGCGTCTGCGTACCGGCGAGGCTCGCCGGCAGATGAATGCCGCCCGCATCGATCAGCGGGTACCACGAGCAGCCCGGGTCAGTGTTGGAAGTGCAGCCAGTTGCCGGTGGCATGAGGCGTACGGCGTTGGGATGGTGTTCCAGTAACTCAGGTCATACACCGTGCCCTGGTAAGCCGTGTATTGCTTGCGATTGAAGTAGGAGGCGTTGGCGATCAGCTGCGTTTTGCCGAGGTCCCACTGCACCTTCAGGGCGGGCAGATAGTACGTGTCGGGTCCGCCCACACGCTCGGGTGTGGCCGTGTTGAACTGCCCCTGTCCGGGGTTCGAGTACGCCGGCCAGTAGGTGGAGTCGTCGTGCTTGTCCTGGCGCTGATAGAGGATGCTCGGCGTCACGGTGATCTTGTCGTTGGGCGTCCAGGCCGCCGCGAGCCGCCCCATGATCGAGTTATTGTAGTTTACGTTGTGATTGATGACCGCCGCCGTGGGCGGATAGGTGCCCGGATCCACGCGGTCGATCCAGCCGCCGTCATAGCGGTACCAGACATTGGCGCGCACGCCCAGGACGCCATCGATGACCGGCTGTCCGCGCGCGATACCAAGCTCGCCACTCGGTTGCCCATACTGGGTATAGGACAGCTCGCTGCGCACGTAGCTGTCCGTCGTCGTGGTACTCGGCTGCGTGAGGATGTAGCGCACGGCGCCGCCCTCCGCGCCGGCGCCGAACAGCGTTCCCTGCGGCCCGCGCAGGACTTCCACGCGCTGCAGGTCGAAGGTCTTCGGCAGCGTATCGTCCGGGTTGAAGCCGAGGGAGCGCATCTGGATCGGCGTATCGTCGATGTAGATGCCCGTGGTGCCGGCGCCACCCGAGGAGGAGATGCCGCGGATGGAGATCGCGTTCGTGCCGGAGTTGTCGATGCTCACACCGGGAGTGAAGCGCACGATGTCCTGGAAATCCTTGATGCCCCTCTGGTCGATGTCTTCCTGGGTCAGCGCCGTCACGCTGATCGGCACCTTGCTCAGGGATTCCTCACGCCGGGTCGCCGTCACGACGACCTCCTGCAGGCCGCCGCGGCCGGTCTCGGTCGCGGTGGTGTTATCGGCCGGCGCGGTTTGCGCCTGAGCCGGCGTGCTCGCGAGTGCGGCAATGCACAGCGTCCCCGTAAGGAGCCATGATTTTAGTTTCATGCCACCGGCGTTACCCATGATGCTCTCCCTTAGACTCCGACCCGGCAATTTTGTTAGGACTGCAGCAGCACCGCTGCATCGGCACTCCAGCTTACAAACACTTCATCGCTCCAGTCGATGGCCGCCTGCGAGGTGCGTCGCTCGTTCTGGGCAAACACTGTTACCACCTTCCCAGAGGTGGTCTTGATCTGGTAGGTTGAGCGGTTACCGAGGTACCCCAATTCCCAGACGATGCCCCTCAGCTGGTTGACGCGCGCGGCGCTCACCGGCTCCTTGCCTAGGCGCACCTTCTCCGGGCGTAAGGCCACCCACACCCGCTGCCCTGTCGTAAAGCTGCCGCTGTCGTCCACCAGCAGCTCGCACCCGGTTTCCGCGCACTGCACCCGCACCAGCCCCGGCTCGCAGGAGATCACCGTACTTTCGAAGAAGTTGGTCGTGCCGACGAAATCGGCGACGAAGCGGCTGCGGGGAAACTCGTAAATCTCCGCGGGCGTGCCCACCTGCACCACCTGTCCCTTGTTCATCACCGCGATGCGGCTGGCGAGCGCCATGGCCTCGTCCTGGTCGTGTGTCACGACGATAAAGGTGATGCCGAGCTTGTATTGCAGATCCATCAGCTCGAACTGCGTCTGTTCGCGCAGCTTCTTATCGAGCGCCGAAAGCGGCTCATCGAGCAGCAGCACCTTCGGGCGCCGTATCAGTGCCCGCGCCAGCGCCACGCGCTGGCGTTGGCCCCCGGAAAGCTGGTGCGGGCGTCGCTCGCCAAGAGCCCCGAGCTGCACCATCTCGAGCGCCTCCGGCGACGCGCTGCTGCTTGGCCCTAGCATCGAGCGGCAGGCGCCTGAGGCCGTAGCCGACGTTGCTCGCGACCGTCATGTGCGGGAACAGCGCGTACGACTGGAACATCATGTTCACGGGACGCTCGATGCGGCGGGACCGCCGCCATGTCCACGCCATCGATGAGAATGCGCCCGCCGCTCGGGTCGCGCGAAGCCGGCCAGCATGCGCAACAGCGTCGTCTTTCCGCAGCCGGAAGCACCGACGAGCGCAAACATCTCGCCCTTGAAGATCTTCAGGCTGACGTTATCGACCGCCGTATGCGCGCCGTAGGTCTTGGTCACGCCCTCGATGAGGATCTGCGCGTTGGCGCACGGATCAAGCCAAGGCCGCTCGGCGAGAGGTTTTGACTGGGTTGCGATCATCGGCCGCTGATGGGATTATGCGTCAGAAATCCGCAGGCGGCGTGGCCCGCCGCCGCGCGGGCGCGAAGAAGGGTCGCTCCACCACCCGGGCACGCACCATGCGCCGCTCCCAGACGAGTTCGCGATTGAGGTAGATCTCCGCCCACAGGGTCGAACCGACTGCGATGAAGGGGGCATCGACCATCGCCAGCGCCAGATTGCGCTTGCAGGTCGGCGACCAGGTGGCCGAGGTCACACTGCCCGCCTCCTTCTTGCCCGCGCGCTCGGTGTAGAGCAGCGCATTGTGGGCAGGCTTCGTGCCCTCGATGTCCAGCCCCACCAGCTGACGCCGCGGCGCCACGCGCGACCTCGGCCAGCAGTGCCCGGCGCCCGGTAAAGTGCCCCTTCTTGAAGTCCACCAGCCATCCCAGACCGAGTTCGATCGGCGAGCGCTCGGTGCCGAGATACAACGTGTGCGCCGCGGAGACGAAGTCGAGGTTCGGCAGCACGAAGCCGGCCTCGATGCGCGCCATGTTCAGCGCCTTGGAGCCGATCGGGCGCACGGCGCGGCTACGGCCGACCTCCATCAGCGCGTCCCACACGGCTTCCGCGTCCTGCGGGCTGCATCCACAGCTCGTAGCCCAGATCCCCGGTAAACCCGGTGCGCGAGACCATCAGCACGATCTCGCCACCGCCGCCTGCGCACCATGCGGAACTCGCCATGCTCGAAGGGCTTCAGTCGCTCGAGGCCGGGAATGCCCGCCAGGCCCGCAGCACCTTCGCCGAGGTCGGTCCCTGCACCGCCAGCGCCGCAACCTCTTCGGTAACCTCGCGGATCTCGACGTCAAAACCGATCGCGGAAGCGCGGAACCAGTCGAGCTGCCGCTCGGCGGTGCAGATGCGGTATTCATCCGGGGCGATGCAGAACACCGTGCCGTCATCGATGAGCTGGCCCGCATCGTCGCACCAGACCGCGTAGGCAACCTTGCCCGGGCCGACCTTGCGCATGTCGCGCGTCACCAGGCGATTGAGAAAGCGCAGCGCGTCCGGGCCCGACGATCCGGTACTTGACCATCGGCGTCAGGTCGTAGAGGGAGCTTGCGTTGCGGATCGCGAAGTACTCCTGCTCGACGCTGGTGAACGACATCGACCGTGGTGTAGCCGGCCCAGGGCACGAAGCTGTCGAGCTGGCTGAGCGCGCGCTGACGCTCGTGGAACGGCGTCTTCAGCAGCGGCTGGCGGTAGTGCGGTTCGCTCTCGGTCAGCATGGCTCTCAGGCGGCCTCGCGGATCAGCTGCCGGGCCGCGTTGCGGCCGGCCAAGTCCCATGACGCCACCGCCGGGGTGGCAGCCGGCGCCGCAGAGGAAGAGCCCGGCAAGCGGGGTCTGGTACTGCGCCGCCCCGGGCACGGGTCGCACCATCAGGAACTGGTCCAGCGCCAGCTCCGCGTGGTGCCAGTGACCGCCGGTGATGCGGAACTCCCGCTCGATATCCGGCGGCGTCAGCAGCTCGCTCGCGCAGGATGCGAGCCCCGCAGCTGCGGTGCGTAGGCGGCGAGTGTCTCGAGGATGCGTTCGGTGAAAGCCTGCCGCTGCGCTCGCCCAGCCGCCCTTGAGGGCATAGGGCGCGTACTGCACGATCACCGACATGACGTGCTTGTCCGGCGGGTGCCAGGCTCGCATCGACGAGGCTCGGGACGTGACCTCGAGCATCGGCTGCTGCGGAGAATTCCTCGTACTTCGCATGGTTGTAGGCGCGCTCGATGTAGTCCGCGGACGGGGCAACCAGGAGGCGCGCACTGTGCGCCTGCTCCGTAAGCCCCGGGAACTGCGGGCAGCCGCTCCAGCGCCAGGTGCAGCTTCGCCGTCAGGCCGCGTGAGCGCACCTGGGACACGCGGCGCACGAAGCCCGCATCCAGATGCTGCGCCCCGAGCAGCCTGAGGAAGGTGCTCTTGGGATCGACGCTCGAGACGACGCTCGCGGCCGTGATTTCCTCCCCGGAGGCGAGCACGACCCCGGCAACGCTGATCCTCGCGCACCAGGATGCGCTCGACCGGTGCCGCCAGGCGCAACTGTGCCCCGGCGGCCCGCGCAGCGCGGCGAGCGAGTCCGCCAGTGCGCCCGAGACCGCCCTGCGGCAGCGCCAGGGCATCCACCCCCTGCGACGCGGCGGCACGGTACAGGAGCGAGACCACGGTGCCCGGCGAGCGCGGGCCATAGTTGGTGCCGAGCACCGCATCCAGCGCCAGCGCCCCCTTGAGCAGGGGCAGGCTGAAGCGATCCTCCAGAAGATCGTGCACGCACATGCCGCCCATGCGCAGCAGCTCGCGCATGTCGCTTGCGACCGAGACGGCGAATGCGCCAGCCGAGCCCGAGGAGCGCAGCGCGATCACGCCACGCCTCGGTGCCCAGACGCGGCGGCGTCTGCGTTGAGCAACGGATGCAGGGTGCGCGCGAAGCGCTGCAGCAGCGCCTGCCAGTCCACCAGCGCCGCCGCGTCTGCGGGACTGGTCTGCGCGAGCCCCGTCAGGTCGTCCGAGCCAAGCTCAGGTGCTGCGCGTTCTGCGAGAGTGCGACGGTAGGCAGTGACGCGGCGGCGAGCTTCAGTCCGTGCTCCGACAGGCGCAGCTCGCGCATGAGGGCCGGCTGGCATCAGATGCAGCAGGTGCGCGCACGCCGATACCTTGAATCCCGGTGCGAATTCGCGCGTCGTCGCGGCCCCGCCCAGGCGGTCCGCGGCTTCCAGCAGCAGCACCCGCTTGCCGGCGCGCGCCAGATAGGTGGCGCACACCAGGCCGTTGTGGCCGCCGCCGATGACGATGCTGTCGTACGTGCGGGCTCACGGCGAGCGCCCCAGATCGCGCAGGATCGCGTTGGCGGAATTCGCCCCGGGCGCCCCCATGACCCCGCCGCCCGGATGGGTGCTGGAGCCGCACATATACATCCCGCGCAGCGGTGCACGGTACTGCGCATAGCCGGGAATCGGCCGGTTGAACAGCAGCTGATCAAACGTCAGCTCGCCCTGGAAGATGTTGCCCTCAGTCAGCCCCACTTCGTTCTCGATATCCGCAGGGCGTGCGGATCTCGGCGTGCAGGATGAGATCCTTGAAATCCGGGCTATGACGACCGATGGCATCGATGACTGTCTTGCCAAAGGCCTGGCGCTTCTCCGGCGTCCACGGGCCATCGGCGAGCTGATAGGGACAGTACTGCACGAAAACCGACATGTAATGCTTGCCATCGGGAGCCATGGTCGGATCGATCTGCGTGGGGATCAGCATGTCGACGTACGGCTCGCGCGACCAGCGTCCCTCCTTCCAGTCATCGTAGGCACGCTCCACCATCTCGAGGGTATCCGTGATGTGCATGTCACCGCGCGTGGCGGGGGAGCCCGGCGGAATGGCCGGAAAGCGCGGCAAGCCGTCGAGCGCAATGTTGAGCTTGCCGGAGGAGCCACGGATCTTGAATTTGCGCACCTGGTCGAGAAACTCCGGCGCCAGGTGCTGCGGCGCGACCGTCTTCAGGAACGTGCGCTTGACGTCGAGATTCGACACGACCACCGGCGCCGAGATCTCCTCGCCGCCCTCGAGCACCACGCCCGTGGCGCGACCGTTGCGTACGCGGATCTGATCCACCGGTGCGCTCGCCCGCACCGTGCCGCCGCTCGCCCGGAAGGAAGCCGCCAGCGCCTGCGTGATGGCGCCCATGCCGCCCCGAGCAAACCCCCAGGCACCGACCGCCCCGTCGATGCTGCCCATATAGTGGTGCAGCAACACGTAGGCCGAGCCGGGCGAGCGCGGTCCGAGGGCGGTGCCGATGATCGAGCTGCCCGCACAGATGCGCCTTGACGATCTCGCTTTCAAAGTACTCATCGAGCATGTCGGCGCAGCTCATGGTGAAGAAGCGCAGCGTGTCGTACATGCGCGCTTCGCCCAGCTTGTGGAAATGCTTGCCGAGGAACAGCAGCTCCTGCAGATCGCGCGGCTTGAAGGAGGTCGGGTCCGGCGGTTCGCGCAGCAGCAGCGGCTTGATGAAGCGGCAGTGCCGCAGCATGTCGCGCACGTAGCGGTCGTAGGCTTCGGCATCGTGGCGCGAGTGGCGGGCGATCTCGCGTCGCATGGCGTCATGGTTGTCGTAGACCGCCAGATGCCCGCCATCGCGCATCAGAGTGCAGCCGCCCTCGTACGGGATGATCTGCAGCCCGTAGGATGGCAGTTCCAGGCCGCGGATGATCTCGGTTCGCAGCAGGCTGCACACGTACGAACAGTTCGAGTACGTGAAGCCGTCGTAGAGACTGCGACTGACCGCCGCGCCGCCGATGTACGGAGTTGCGCTCGAGCACCAGCACCTTCAGGCCGGCCCGCGCCAGATAGCAGCCGTTGACCAGCCCGTTGTGGCCCGCGCCCACGACGACGGCGTCGTAGCGGTTCACCGCCGTGCCGCTCATGCCCTCGCCCCCTGCCGCCACGAAGTTCAGGCCGGTACCCGGCGGTTGGTCCCGAGCGAGGCCAGGGTGCGATCGATCGCGACCTCAAAGCCGGCCAGGGTGTCCTTCAGGCACGACTCATCGTGCGCGGCGGATACGAACCAGGGCTCACGCGAGTCCGGCTCGCACAGAATCAGCTCTTCGTGCAGCTCCTTGGCGACGGCGTCGTAGAAGCTGTAATCGCTCCCCTTCCAGTCGCGATAGGTGCGCGGCGGATTCTGCGCAAAATACAGGCCGGTCATGGAGGGGTGTCCGACGAAGCTGTGCGCGATGCCGCGCGCCTTGAGGATGGCACTCTTGCCGGCGCGCAGTCGCGTGCCGTACGCGGCAATGCGCTCCAGGGCGTCGGTCTCGGCAAGGATCTCCAGTGTCTTCTCGGCGGCCGCGAGTGACACCGGATGGGCGGTGTAGGTACCGCCGTGCGCCACACCCTTGCCGAGCTTGCGCATGATGTCCTCGCGCCCCGCCAGCACGGAGATCGGATAGCCGTTGGCGACCGCCTTCGCGAACGTGCACAGGTCCGCGCGCACGCCGTAGAGCTCCTGCACGCCGCCGCGCGCGACGCGAAAGCCGGTCTTCACCTCATCGATGATCAGCACCACGCCATAGCGGTCGCACAGTTCGCGCGCGGCGCGCACGTACGCCGGCTCCGCGGCAATGCCCAGGCAGTTGCCCATGATCGCCTCGATCAGCAGGCAGGCGATGGAGTCGCCGTGGCGCTTGAGAACGTCCTCCAGCTGATTGGCGTCGTTCGCCTGCACGAAATGGGCGAAGCTGCGGGTTGCGAGCGGCACACCTTCGCTGTACGGCACCACCTGCGGGTCGCCCACCTGCGTCCACTTCTCCATCGGCGTGTACCACATGGCCGCATCGAACAGCCCGTGGTAGCTGCCCTCGAGGATCACGTAGTTGTCCTTCTTGGTGTAGGCGCGCGCGAGGCGCAGCGCCGCCATGACCGCCTCGGTGCCGGAGTTTGAAAAGCGCACGAGCTCCGCCGCCGGCACCATCTGCGAGATGCGCTCCGCGACGCTGTATTCACGCTCGGTGGAGAGCGCAAACACCCCACCCACCTCCATGCCCGCGCCTCGCCGCCTCATCCACGCGCGGATCGGCATAGCCGAGGATCGCCGGGCCGTAACCCATGCGGTAATCGACGTACACGTTGCCATCGAGGTCCGTGATGCGTGCGCCACGGCCCTCTTTCACATAGATCGTGCGGTCCTCGCCCCAGAACCGGAAATTCGAGGCGACGCCCAGGGGCAGCCGCGTCAGCGCCTTGCCGGTAATGTTCATGATTCCGGGTCAGTGTTTCTCGCCATGGGGGCGCTCTCCTGAGTGCGATTTAAAAAAGTCAGTCTGCACGGGTACTTAGCACGCCAGCTGACGCATAGTCTATATGATCATATAATTTTTTACTGTAGAATTATATGACCATATACCCCACCGGACGCACCCTCCATGAATGCCACCGCCGCCCGCCCGGTCGAGACGCAACGCCGCCCCTGTGATCCGCGCCCTGCCGGCTTGGGTCTATAACCATCCCGAGATGACGCGGCTCGAGTACGAGCGGATTCTGCGGCCGGCCTGGCAGATCCTCTGCCACGTCAGCGAGCTGAAGAAGCCCGGGGACTACGTGACCGTGGACCTGGGTGGCATCGACAGCGTCGTGGCGCTGCGGGATTCGCACGGACAGATCCGCGCCTTCCATAACGTCTGCCGCCATCGCGGCGCACGCATCCTCGATGGCAGCGGGCAACTGCCCGGGGGCGATGACCTGCCCCTATCACGGCTGGTCCTACAAGCTCAGCGGCGAGCTGCTCGCCATCAGTGCGCGCGAGACGTTCCCGCCGCTGGATCGCACGCAGCTCGGGCTGAAGCCGGTGCGCGTGCAGGCGCTTTTCGGGTTCGTGTTCATCTGCCTGAGCGGGGAGCCGCGAGCCGCTGGAGGAGATCTTCGCCGGCGTCGCGCCGGAGTTCGCTCCGCACCGCTTCGAGAACATGGAGCTGATCGGCAAGCGCGTACATCGAGCACTGGGACTGCGACTGGAAGATCGCGATGGACAACTATCTCGAGTCCTATCACGTGCCGATCGGGCACCCGGGACTCAACCGCATGTTCACGCCCGACTACGATGATCAGAAGAACTTCCCCGGTCTTGCGCGTGGCATCAGCTGGATGCGCGAGCGGCCCTCATCGCGCTGGAGCGAGCGCATGTATCAGGGACTGATCGGCAAGGTGGCGAGCGAGTTGCCCGAGTCACATCGGCAAGTCGCTGGAGCTTCTACAGCTCGCTGCCGAACCTTGGAATCGACGTGTTTCCGGACCAGATGGACTTCTTCCAGGTGCTGCCGCGCGGTCCCGGCAAGTGCACGATCCGCGGTGCCTCCTATGGGCTGCCCGATGAGCGGCGCGAGATGCGCATCGCGCGCTACCTGTCGACGCAGCATCAACCGCCAAGTACAGCGCGAGGATGAATTCCTCTGCAAGCGCGTGCAGCAGGGCCTGGCTTCACCGAGCTATGAGCCCGGGCCGCTGTCGCGCCTGGAGAACTGCATGCTCGAGTTCCACGACCTGCTGCGCGAGCGCATTCCCGGAGGCACGCCTGCCGCGTCCGCCAGCGCGCTTTGCCTAGCCCGGTGCCTTGGCCAGCGGCGCGTGCAGCAGCGGGATGATCGCGCCGCGAAACTGCGCGAGCGCAGCGCTGATGGGACCGACATCGCCCGGCTCCGGGACCGCGCCGAGATAGCCGCTCTGCGTGGACTCGGCCAGGGCGACCTGCGAGCTCAGCCAGCGATCGATCTCGCGCCGCCAGGCTTCGCGCGCGCCACGCGTTCCGGCCGCCTTGTCGGTGGTAAAATCGAAGCGTCGCAGGCGCGTGCGTCCGGGAGCGAGCGGTGTCACCTGCAGGATCACGGCGCCCTGCGCCGCGAACATCGAGCCACTGATTCGGCGGCAGGAAGTGCTGGTGCGGCTGCGGGCTCTCCAGCCACTGCTCCACGATCACCTTCCAGTCTGCCGCCACCTCCAGATCCGTCACGGCACGCGGCACGAGCGCCGCAAATGCCTCCCACGGCAGTGACGGCCCGGCTCATCACTGCCCGGGCGTAGCGGCGCGCGCCAGCACGATGCGCTCACGATGCAGCAGCTCCAGTGGCGTCAGATCGCCTGGTGTCTTGCCCTCCACCAGCTGCCCATCGAAGGTGTAGGTGAGTCGCGTGGGTGCGCAGCGGATCGCGCTGTGCAGCTGGCCGGTACGTGCATTGACCAGCGCGTGCGGACTGCGGCGGCAGCTGTTGCGGAACGCGTGCAGACGGTCACGCTCACGCACGCACCACCAGCGCTCGCTCGCCGCCCGAGGTCGCCGGTAAGGTAATCGCCCGCGGCCCGCAGCTCGGCCTCGTGGCCCAGCACCTGCCAGGCCGGGCGCAGCAGCTGCTCGCGCTCCGCGGCAAGCAGTGCCGCATCGGCGTAGGCGCGCGCCGGCAGGCGCCCGGCATTGGCGGGCGGTTTCGCTGCGGCCCAGCCGCCGAGCGGCGCCGGCGCGAACTCGCCCGGGAAACACCGAACGCAGGTACGCGAGCGCCCGATTGACGACCTCGTGCCGATCGATATTGGCCTCGCTCTGGAAGGCGATGCCCTGCCACAGCACCTCCAGCACCCCGATCAGGCCCAGCGCCACGCCGTCGGCGTCCAGATGTGCCGCTCCCGTCTGGGCGATGAGCCGCTCCATGAGCTCGCGCACCAGCACCGCAAAGTCCTCGTCCTTCTTGCCGCAGATGTCGAGGTACTCCTGGCGCGAGCTCGCCTCGCCCCAGAACGAGTACCACACCGAGACCTTGCGGGGACTGGCGATGTCGGCATCCAGGTAGAGCTCCACCAGCAGGCGCAGCGCCTGCACCGGTTGGTCCTTGAGCTGCGCCAACCGGCGCGAGTACCCGCTCCTCGAACTCGCGCGCCAGATAATCGAGGGAGGCGACCAGCATCGCGGCCTTCGAATCAAAGTAGAAGCGCACGATCCCGGGCGACAGGTCCGCCAGTGCCACCACCTTCTCCACCGTGGTACGCGAGGGGCCGTAGATATGCAGCGCCGAGATACAGGCGTCGATCAGTCGCTGGCGCTGGCGCTGGCGAATGCGCGAGCCGCCATCGGCCAGCGCTGCCGGGGGTGTATCGGTCGAATGCTTCTCTGCGATCGCCACGTTGCCTGCCGCAGTCGCGCCCGACGCACGCGTCGGCCGGGGCAATAGTTATCACCGTTCGCTCAGTTTATCGCGCACAATAGCCCGCAGGCACCGGCAAAGCACCTGACATGAAACCGACCTGGCGAGGGGGCCGCTGGCTGATCATCCTGCCGCCCCTGATCTTCCTGCTGATATTTTTTCTCATCCCGTTTGCCTTCGCCTTCAAGATCAGCTTCGCCGAGGCCGTCCCGCGCGTACCGCCGTTCACGGACGTAATCTCCTTCACGCCCGCGATCATCATCTGCAGCTGGCGATCCACCTCGGCAACTACCGCTACCTGCTGACCGATGAGGTCTACGGGGTCGCTTACCTGTACTCCCTGCGCACGGCCTTCTTCTCGACGCTGATCTGCCTGCTGATCGGCTATCCGATGGCCTACGCCATCGCGCGCAGCCCCAAGTCAACGCAGAACCTGCTGCTGCTGGTGATCATGCTGCCGTTCTGGACGTCGTTCCTGCTGCGCGTATATGCGCTCGAGGGAATCATCCGCGACAACGGCTTTCTCAATACGTTGCTGCTGCACCTCGGGCTGATCCGCCAGCCACTGCACATCATGCGTACCGGGTTAGCGGTGTACATAGGCATCATTTACTCGTATCTGCCCTTCATGGTGCTGCCGCTGTTCGCCACGCTGGAGAAGCTCGACGCCGACCCTGCTAGAGGCCGCGGGCGATCTGGGCAGTACGCCGCGGCGCGCCTTCCTCGACATCACGTTGCCCCTGTCCGTCCCCGGGGTGATCGCCGGCTCGATGCTGGTCTTCATCCCCGCGGTGGGTGAGTTCGTCATTCCTTCGCTGCTGGGCGGACCCAACAACCTCATGATCGGGCGGGTGCTGTGGGATGAGTTCTTCGGCAACCACGACTGGCCGGTAGCCGCCGCCGTCGCAATCGCGTTTCTGCTCCTGCTCGCAGGTCCGATCGCGATCTACCAGTACTACAACGTGCGCCAGATCGAGAGTTAGGACGCATGGAACGACGCTCTCCTGCGTCTCTGCAGACGGTGCTGTTCGGCGGCATCGCAATCCTCTACCTGCCGATCCTGGTGCTGATTGCCTACTCCTTCAACGCCTCGCCCCTGGTAAACGTATGGAGCGGCTTTTCCACGCGCCTGGTATACGGAGCTCCTGCATAACCGCCAGCTGCTCGAGTCCGCACTGCTGTCGCTGGAGGTCGCCGTAGCGGCCTCCACCGGCGCGGTCGTGCTCGGAACGCTCGCCTCCATCGCGCTGGTGCGCTTTGCGACGCTTTCGCGGGCGACTATTGCTCACCGGCATGGTGAACGCGCCGCTCGTGATGCCGGAGATCATTACCGGCATCACGCAGCTGCTGCTGTTCGTCTCCATGATGCAATTGTTTGCGTGGCCGCACCGCGGCTTCACCACCATCGTGATATCGCACGTGACGTTCTGCACCGCCTACGTCACCGTCACCGTGCAGTCACGGCTGGCAGCCGCCGACCGCTCGCTCGAGGAGGCGGCGATGGATCTTGGGGCAAGTCCGGCGCGGGCGTTCCTCGAAGTCACCTTGCCGATCATCGCGCCGGCGATCATCTCCAGCTGGCTGCTGTCCTTCACGCTCTCGCTCGATGACCTGGTGATCTCCAGCTTCGTGGCTGGACCCGGGGCGAGTACCTTGCCGATGGTCATTTATTCCAAGGTAAAGCTCGGGCGTCAGCCCTGACATCAACGCGCTCGCGAGCGTGATCGTCTGCGCGGTAGGCGCATGCGTGCTCGCAGCCGGGTACCTCATGATGCGCGGCGACCGGCGCCGCGCCCTCGAGGCGCAGCTCGCCGCCAAGGGAGTCTGAAAACCTACAGCCCGGTCTTGATGCGTGTCCAGGTGCGGGTGCGCAGTCGCTCGAGCGCCGGGGAAGCCTCCGCGGAGACGTACAGACGCGCCTCAACGGCCGGTGGCGGGTAAATCGCCGGGTCACCGAGAATCGCAGGATCGACGTAAGGGTCGGAGGCGGAGTTGTCGTTGGCGTAATGGATCTCGTTGGTAATCGCCGCGATCACCTTCGGCTCGAGAATGTAATTCAGGAACTCGTGTGCCGCGCGCGGATGCGGCGCGTCCGCCGGAATCAGGAGGGCGTCGAAGGCAAAGTTTGCCCCTTCCTTGGGCACCGTGAAGGCGAGCGGCACGTCCAGGCCCGCGGCCTTGGCCCGTGCCCGCGAGGCCGCATAGTCCGCCGACCAGGACATCGAGAGGCAGAAATCCCCGGTGGCGAGCCCGTTCATGTACTCGGTGGAATCGAAGGCGCGGATGTAGGGCCGCACGGCGAGCAGCAATTTCTCCGCCTGCGCATAGTCCTCGGGCCGCGTGCTGTTCGGATCGAGGTGCAGGTAGTTGAGCGCCAGCTGCAGGACGTCCTCGGCAGCGTCGACGAACGTCACACCGCAATCGGCAAAGTGACGGAGCACCTCGGGCTTGAAGAGCATGTCGAGGCTGTCGACAGGTGCATCCGGCATGCGCGCGCGGATCATGGCGGTGTTATAGGCAAAGCCATTGACGTGCCTGAGGTAGGGCATGGCGTAGCGGTTGCCGGGATCGGCCTGCCCCTCGAGTGCGAGGATGTGCGGGTCAAGGTTGTGCCAGTTGGTGAGCAGGCGCTTCTCGAGCGGGCGGTAAATTCCGGCCTTGATCTGGCGACTGAAGAAATCGCTCGAGGTACTCACCACGTCATAGCCGGAATCACCGGCCATCATCTTGGCTTCCAGAGTCTCGTCCGCGTCATAGGTGTCATAGACCACCTTGATGCCGGTGCGGGCTTCGAACTGCGCAATGGTGTCCTTGCCGATGTAATCGGCCCAGTTGTAGATGTGCAGTTCCTTGGCCTCTGCGGTCGCGGCGTCGCTAGCCGGCGTCCGCTGACCACAGCCGAGCAGAGCTGCAAGTGCAGCGACGACCGCGAGCGCAGCGGCACACGTTATGGGTCGCACGCCTACAGCTTCACCATCACGTGACGCACCACGGTGTAGTCCTCGAGCGCGTACACCGACATGTCCTTGCCGTAGCCGGAGCGCTTGAAGCCGCCGTGCGGCATCTCGTTTACGGTCGCAAAGTGGGTGTTGATCCAGGTGCACCCGTACTGCAGCTGCGCCGCGACGTCCATGGCGCGCGAGACATCGCGCGTCCATACCGAGGACGCAAGACCGTACTCGGAGTCGTTCGCCCAGCGCACCGCTTCTGCAGTGTCGCTGAACGGAGTGATCGATACGACCGGGCCGAACACCTCGCGCTGCACGATTTCGTCGTCCTGGCGGGCCCCGGCGATGATCGTGGGTTCGAAGAAAAAGCCGCTGCCGGCGCGCGCCTTGCCGCCGGTCGTCAGTTCCACATGCTTGGTCGCCGCGGCGCGCGCGACCATCGCCGTGACGCGCTCGCGATGGGTCGCCGAGATCAGCGGACCCATCTCCACGCCCGGTTCCTGCTGCGTCCCTACCTTGATACTGCGCACCGCCCCGGTGAGATCGGCCACCACCCGCTCGTAGATACGCTTACCCACATACAGCCGACAGGCGGCGGTGCAGTCCTGTCCCGCATTGTAGAAACCGAAGGTGCGTACGCCGGCCACCAGCGCCTCGACGTCCGCGTCGTCAAAGACCACCACCGGCGCCTTGCCCCCCAGTTCCAGATGCGTCCGCTTGAGGTTGTCGGCGGCGGCCGCCAGGATCTTCTGTCCGGTGGCGATAGAACCGGTCAGCGACACCATGCGCACGCGCGGATGGCTGGTCAGCAGCCGCCCCACCGGTTCCCCGCGACCGCAGATGATATTGACCACTCCCGCCGGCAGCGCTTCGGCCAGAAAGGCGCCGAGCTTCAGGGCCGTGAGGGGAGTCTGCTCGGAGGGCTTCAGCACCAGAGTGTTGCCGGCGGCGATGGCCGGCGCGATCTTCCAGGCAAGCATCATGAGGGGATAGTTCCAGGGAGCGATCGAAGCCACGACCCCCACCGGATCGCGCCGGATCATGCTGGTATGTCCGGCCAGGTACTCCCCGGCGGCAAGCCCCTGGGGGGCACGGCACACACCGGCAAAGTAGCGGAAGATATCGGCGATCGAGGGCAGCTCGTCGTTCAGTACCGCCGTGAGGGGCTTACCGGTGTTGCGTGACTCGAGCGCCGCGTATTCGGCGGCATCCGCTTCGATGTGCTCCGCGACGCGCAGCATCAAAGTCGCGCGCTCCCGGGGCGGGGTTCGCGCCCAACCGGTGAAGGCCTTTTCTGCCGCCGCGACCGCCGCGTGCACCTGCGCGGCAGATGCGGACGGTACCGAGGCGATCGGCGCCCCGCTGGCGGAATCGAGAATCGTCTCGACTTCCCCCTCGCCGCCGACCAGCGCACCTGCGATCAACATCTGCGTATGCATGAGTCACTCCTACGGCCGGCTTGCTGCCCGGCGCTGCGGCGTTATATTATTGTAGCCATAATATTATCACGTCTGGCGATCCACCCGCGAGGCTTCCATGAACTCGGACGTCATCATTACCTGCGCCATCACCGGCGATGACACCAAGGTTACCAAGAGCCCGCACTGCCCGGTGACGCCCGAGCAGATCGCCAATTCTGCCATTGAGGCGGCGCGCGCCGGCGCTGCCATCGTGCACATCCACGTCCGCGACCCCGAGACTGGCGCTTTCAGCATGGCGACCAAACACTACCGCGAGGTCGTCAAGCGCATTCGCGAGAGCAAGGTGGACGTGCTAGTGAACCTCACCTGCGGGATGGGCGGCTATATCTGTATCGGCAAGAACGGGTTGCAGGATACCCCGGCCGAAGGCTCCGACTTCGTGACCCAGCAGGAACGCATGCGCCACGTCATTGAGCTGTGTGCCGAGGGCCTGTACCGCCCCGACATCGCCACCCTCGACTGCGGCACGCTCAACTTCGGCGACGGCAATCGCGCCTACATCTCCACGCCCGACTACTGCCGCCAAGGCGCCGCAATCCTGCGCGACCTCAAGGTGAAGGTGGAGTTGGAGGTATTCGATACGGGCAATCTCTGGTTTGTGAGGCAGATGGTCAAGGAGGGCCTGATTCCCGATCCGGCCATGATCCAGCTGTGCAGCGGCATTCCCTACGGCGTGCCGGCCGACGTCGGCCATCTGCTTGCGATGGTGAGCACCCTGCCCGCGAATTGCGTGTGGAGCTCGTTCGCGATCAGTCGCATGCAAATGCCCTGGGTGGCGCAATCCATTCTGCTCGGCGGCAACGTGCGGGTCGGCCTGGAGGACAACCTGTATTTGAGCCGTGGCGTATACGCAAGCAACGCGCAACTGGTCGAGAAGGCACGCACCATCATCGAAGCGATGGGTGCACGCATCCTCACTCCGGCGCAGACACGCGAACGCCTACAGTTGCACTGACGTGCCCGGCATACGCATCTTTGAAACGCCGATTCGCCCCGAGTGGATCGACTATAACGGGCACCTGCGCGACGCCTACTACGCGGTAATCTTCAGTGAGGCTATCGATGCACTCATGGACCGGATCGGTCTGGACGCCGGCTACCGGCAACGCACCGGTGGCACCCTTTACACCGTGGAAATGCACCTGCACTACCTGCATGAGGTCAAGCAGGCGGACACTGCGATCGTGACCCTGCGGATCCTGGGTGCCGACTCCAAGCGCATTCACGTTTCGCTCGAATTGCTCCGCGCCGCAAGTCCGGACATCGCGGCCGGAGCCGAGGTCATGCTGCTGCACGTGCGCCAGCACGGGGACAAGGTCGCCACCGCACCCTTTCCGCCGCAGGTGAGCGCGGCCCTTACTGCCCTGCAGACCGCAGGCGCGGGCATGGAGGCAGGCGTACCGGGCTCACGACGCATGGAGCTGCGTCCCGCCCGCGCGCCATGAGCGCCGCGCGCCTGCAGCGCCTGCTGGCAGCCCGCAGCGTGGCGCTGATCGGCGGCGCATGGGCAGACGCCGTGCACGCTGCGAGCCGGGTGATCGGCTTTTCGGGCGAGATCTGGCGGGTCCACCCGAGCCGGCCCTCGACGCGGGAACAGTACTATTTCCGCAGCATCGATGAGCTGCCGGCAGCCCCCGATGCCGCCTTCATCGCCGCTCCCAACCGCGATGTTCCCGGCATCGCCACCGCGCTCGCCCGCCGCGATGCCGGCGGTTTCGTGTGCTTCGCTGCGGGATTCTCCGAGACGGCCACCGCGGAGGGAGCGCGCCTCACGCGCGAACTCGAGACTGGCGCCGCGGATCTGCCCTTTCTGGGGCCCAACTGCTACGGCTTCATCAATTTCTTTGATGGAGTCGCGCTCTGGCCTGACCAACTGGTGGGTGGCCGCGTTGACCGCGGAGTGGTACTCATCTGCCAAAGTGGCACGATCGCACTGAACCTCCTTTTCAATGATCGCTCCCTGCCGCTC
The DNA here is from genome assembly GCA_963806375.1 of uncultured Pseudomonadota bacterium. Lineage (GTDB taxonomy): Bacteria > Pseudomonadota > Gammaproteobacteria > Steroidobacterales > Steroidobacteraceae > 13-2-20CM-66-19. The sequence goes on along the minus strand of CAWDXW010000001.1, from coordinate 121,366 downwards.
GGCGCGGTGCTCACGGTGGGCAATCAGACGCGACTCGCTGCCGAGGATTTGCTGGACCTGCTGGCTGAGGATGAGCGCGTGACGGCGTTTGGACTCTACCTAGAGGGCATCAAGGACGTCAGCCGCTTCGCGGCGGCGGCCGCACGCGCCCGTGCGGCGGGCAAGCCAATTGCACTCATCAAGACCGGTCGCACCGCTGCGGCCGCCGAGACCGTGCGTACCCACACCGGCGCCCTGGCTGGCGCCGACGGGGCCTTCGACGCCTTCTGCGCGCAGGCCGGAATTGCCCGCTGTGAGTCGCTTGCAACCCTGTGTGAGACCCTGAAGATCTTTCACGTTGGCGGTCCCGTGCCCGGGCGGCGAGTGCTCGCGATGGGGGCTTCGGGAGGCGACATGGCCATGACCGCGGACGCCGCCCGCAATCTCGGCCTGAACTTTGCGCCCCTTCCCGCCGATGCGCAGCTCGAACTACGCGAGATCCTGAGCGAGCGTGTGCACATCTCGAACCCATTCGACTTCCACACGCACATCTGGTTCGACAGGCCGCGCCAGCGGGCGATGTTCGACCTTGTGCAGGGCGCCGGCTACGACGCGGTGGCCTTCATGCTCGACTGCCCGCCCGAAGACGCCGCGGACGACACTGCCTATGTCAACGTCGTGCGGGAATTTGCTGCAGCTTTTCACGGCGCGCACGCGCGCGGCGCCGTCGTCTCCTCGCTTCCTGAATCGCTGAGCCCGGCCACCCGTACATTGTGCCTCGGCGCCGGCATCGTCCCGCTGCAGGGCCAGCGTGAAGCCCTCGAGGCACTCGACCTCGCAGGCCGCGTCGGTGAAACCTGGGCACAGGGAACGCGCGTGGAGCTTTCGATCCCGCAGCGGACAAGCCACAGTGTGCACGCACTTGCCGAGCACGAGGCCAAGAGCGCACTCGCAGCGTTTGGCGTTCCGGTGCCCCGCTCGGCGTTAGTGTCCGTGCGTGACGCCGCCGACGCAGCCGCGGCGCTCGGCTTCCCGGTCGTTATCAAAGCTGCCGATGCAGCGCTTGAGCACAAATCAGAGGTGGGCGGCGTGGTTCTGAACGTGCGCAGCGTGAAGGACGCGGCCGCTGCAGCACAGCGCCTCGCGCGACTCTCAGGTACTCTGCTGATCGAAGAAATGGTTAGCGACGGTGTCGCGGAGGTCCTCGTCGGCGTGTCAGTCGATCCACAGTTTGGACAGTTGCTGGTATTGGGTGCCGGTGGCGTGCTGACCGAGTTGCTGCGCGACAGTGCGAGCCTGCTGCCCCCATTCAGCGCCCCGACCATCGAGGCGGCACTGCAGCGCCTGCGCGTGCGGCAGCTGCTCCAGGGTTACCGTGGCAAACCAGCGGGCGACGTCGCCGCTCTCGTCCAAACGATACTCGCTTGCACGCGCTACGCGGCCGCGAATCTCGAACGACTCGCCGAACTCGATCTGAACCCTGTCATTGTGCGTCCCCAAGGGCGCGGCGCCGTGGCAGTCGACGCACTAATTCGTCTGCGCGAGGAGCACTAAAGATGTCTGACGGAATCCGGACCAGCACCGACGGGCCGATTCTTGAAGTGACGATCGATCGTCCGAAGGCCAACGCCATCGATCTAGTTGCGAGCCGCCGCCTGAATGAGGTGTTTACGTCATTTCGTGACGACCCCGCCCTGCGGGTGGCAATCGTCACCGGCAGTGGTGAGCGGTTCTTCAGCCCTGGGTGGGATCTTAAGGCCGCCGCCGCCGGCCAAGAATCGGATTCTGACTGGGGTGTCGGCGGCTTCGGCGGCCTGAATTATCCGCGCAACCTGAACAAGCCCCTTATTGCGGCGGTCAATGGCATTGCCTGTGGCGGCGGCTTCGAAATCGTGCTCGGCACGGACATTATCGTCATGGAGGAGCACGCGAAATTCGCGTTGCCCGAGATCAACGTTGGCGTACTCGCGGATGCCGGCACGATCAAGCTGCGGCGCCGGATCCCGTATCACGTGGCGGTCGAGTTCCTGATGACGGGTCGCTGGATGGACGCGGCGGAAGCCAAGCACTGGGGGCTCGCCAGTCATGTCGTCCCCAAGGGCCAGAGCCTGGCCAAAGCGCGGGAAATTGCCCGGCAGCTCGCCGCAGGACCGCCGCTGCTCTTTCCAGCGATCAAGCAGCTGCTGCGTCACACGGAAGTGGTCGCAGAAGGAGCGGCGTTTGAGCTGCACGACAGCCTCGACGCGGTGCAGAAGGTGATCCGGTCCGAGGACCTCAAGGAAGGCGCCCGCGCCTTCGCGGAGAAGCGCGCGCCGCAGTGGAAGGGTAAGTAGGGCTGAGGCCTCAGCCACCCAGCGGTCGCAGCAGCGCGCGCGAGATGATGTGCCGCTGCACTTCGCTCGTGCCGTCCCAGATGCGCTCGATGCGCGCGTCGCGCCAGATTCGCTCGAGCGGCAGCTCGCTCATCAGTCCCATGCCCCCATGAATCTGTAGGGCCTCATCCGCCACCATTTGCAACATTTCTGACGACTTGAGCTTTGCGATGGCCATGTCCATGTCCGTCGCGGCTTTCTGCTCAAGCTTCCAGGCGGCCTGCAGAGTCAGCAGCTCTGCCGCGCGCAACTCCACCGCCATATCGGCCAGTTTGAAGCTCACGCCCTGAAACTTGCCGATCTGCTGGCCGAACTGCACGCGCTGCACCGCCCATTCCTTGGCAGCCTCCAACGCGCGCTCCGCGCGACCGAGACAGGTGGCCGCGACCTGCAGGCGGGTTGCTCCGAGCCAAGTATTGGCGACCTCGAAACCCTGATGAACCTCGCCGAGTACCGCGCCTTTCGGGATGCGGCAATCGTTGAACTCCAGTATGCAGTTGTTGTAGCCGCGGTGGGAAACGTTGCGGTAACCCGGACGCACCTCGAAGCCTGGGGTGCCCTTGTCCACGAGGAATGCCGTAATCAGTCTTCTCTTGCCACGGGGAGAAACTTCCTCGCCACTGGCCGCGAAGAGAATTACGTAGTCCGCGTGATCCGCATGGCTGATGAAATGCTTGGTCCCGTTGACGATGAAATCACCGCCCTTGGCGACCGCCGTGGTCTTCATGCCGCGTATGTCCGAGCCCGCTCCCGGCTCGGTCATGGCCAGACAGTCGACGCGCTCGCCGCGCACCGTGGGCAGCAGATAGCGCTCCCGCTGCTCGCCCGCGCAGGCCAGCAAAATGTTTGAGGGGCGCGCGACGCAGGAGTACTGCAGGGCATAGCCGGTATACCCAAGTTCCTTCTCGTAGAGCACCCAGCTGACCGCGTCCAGGCCGGCACCGCCGACTTCGCTGGGCATGTTGGCCGCGTAGAGTCCGGCATCGATGGCCTTGGCTTTCAGCTCGCGATAAAGATCCTCCCGCAAAATCCCGGTGTCCTCGATTTCCTGCTCATGCGGGACAAGTTCGGCGCGCACGAACTCCCGCGTCGTCGTTACGATAAGTTGCTGTTCTTCGGTGAGCGAAAAGTCCATCGCAGTTCCCCTAACGACTAAAGCCTTCGTGCCTTGACAGACGGCGCTCGGGCGCCACTGACGGCCCAGCCGTGTAACAGCTCGAGCTGTAGCCGCAGCTGGCCTATCTGTCGTTCTGCCGGCCAATCGGCACGGCTCGCCACGGTGCTGGCCGTGATACCGTTGATGAAGGTCAGGAGTGATCGCAGCGTCTGCTCACGAATGCTGCTCGGCCAGCGGGACCAGTCAGGCCACCCCCGCGTGAGGCACCGTTCGAACAGACGCAGGTACTCCTGGTGCAGCCAGGCGTTAATATTTTTCAAACGCTTGTCCGCCGGCACCTGGCCCCAGAATGCGATCCAGAAGGCGCATTCGATGTACCGCGTCTCGTCCACCGGCAGAGCCTCGGTCAGCAGCATAAGCAGATCCGGTTCACTGCCGCCAGAGTCCGGATTAAGGCGCTCTTCGATGCGGCGCAGGATGAGGCGCAGGGCCGCGATAATAATGTCCTGCTTCGTGTCGAAGTAGTGCGCCACCATTCCGGTCGTGTACCCCGCCTGGCGGGCGATACGCACGATCGTTGCCTGGTCGAAGCCGTGCTCGGCCACGACGCGACAGGCAACGAGGGCGATCTCGTTGCGGCGCTGCTCGTGATCGACGATCTTGGGCATGCAGTTGAGCACGCCTCAGGGGGTCATAGTGGTGGTGCCGACCCGCCCGGCATGCGGCGGCAACGGTAACCGGGCATGGGCGCTACGTACCCGCTGCAGGCTTGCGTGCACCTCGGCATCGAGTGCTGCTGCCCTGCCGCCATTGACGTGCAGGTACAGCTGCTCGGCGGTGGCGACCAAAGCGTCGTCGCGCCGCCGGTGAAGGCTATGAAACAGCCGCAATCGCTTCTCATCGAGCTCCAGAACCTGCGTGGTCACGTACAGTGCTTCGAGCGCCCGTGCCTCCGCGACGTGCCTCACGTGTGACTCGACCGTGAAGAGCGCACGCCCGGAATTGCGATAGGCATCGTCCACGCCGGCATAGCGCAACAACGCATCGGTTGCATCACCAAACACTTGCAGGTAACGGGAATCGGTCATGTGCCCGTTGTAATCGATCCACTCGGGCCGCACCTCGAATTCCATCAGGCGCAGGAGCGCGCCCCCCTGCAGGGTTTCCCGAATTCGCTGACCCGCTACGCCGGCGGATTCCTCGTATAGGCGCTTTTCAAGGGCGCGAAGCGTGGCTCCGGCGCCGATATTGAACTGCTTGAGGACCTGCTGGATTGCCACCAGATAGCCGTCACGCAAGCGCTCGAGCTCACGGATTGACCGGCCGCCGGCCTGGGCTTGGGTGCCGGCGACCATCTTGTCGATAAGTGACTCGGTGAGTTCCGGCGCTTCGAGCTTGGTCCATGGCCACTTAAGCGCAGGCCCGAATTGACGCAGCATGTGTCGCATGCCCGCCTCGCCACCCGCCAGATGGTAAATGAGATTCGTGCCCATCGCCGCCCAACGCAGCCCCGGCCCGTAGATGATGGAGTCATCAAGCTCGCCCGTGGTCGCGACGTCCTCGTTGACCATGTGCAGAATCTCGCGCCACAGCGCCTCCTGTAGGCGGTCCGTAAGGTGCCCCGGCACCTCACGCCGCACCTGCAGCGCGTGCATGCCGATGTAAGTGAAGAACCGCCCGGCCGCGGCAAGCGTCTGCGCGGAGGTCTGCCTACCGCCGACGAGCTCGACGAGCGGCAGAAGGTAGACCGGATTGAACGGATGGGCGACAAGGAAGCGTTCCGGGTGCGCCATGTCACGCTGAAGTTCGCTCGGAACTAACCCCGAGGTGCTTGAGGCGATGATGACGTCCGCGGGTGCGTGGCGGCTCACCTGGGCGAGCACGCGCTGCTTGAGCTCGAGCTGCTCGGGTATGTTCTCCTGAATGAAATCCACCTGTGCCGCCATCGCATTCAGGTCGGTCGTAAAGGACAACCTGCCCTTGGGCGGCAGCGGCGCCAGCGTCAGGCTTGCGAGCGCGCTCTCGGCGTTATCCACCGCGCCGCGGATCCAGGCCTCCATTTCGGGCTTGACGTCCGCGGCGAACACATCAATCCCGAAGTGCAGCGCCCGCGCGGCCCAACCGCCGCCAATGACTCCGGTGCCCAGAAGACCGAGTGTCTTCACTTTTCTCATGGCTTGCGCATCCTCGTTGTCGGCCAGGCGCCGCAGACCGGGCTATCTCCGGTCGCGGGACGTTTTTATAATGTTGTCATTATAATATATAAAATGGGTGGCTGCGAAGCCTCCCCGCCCGGAATGTGGCCGGGCGCTCGGGCGCTGCCGGCGGCTTGAGCGGCATGCGCAACTTGCCGCAGAATCGCTGAGCCAGATAGCGGATCACACGGGGGAGGGAATAATCATGGGCCTACTTGACGGCTTGTTGGGCGGCGCAGTGGGGGCCGGCGTAGTCACCGCGCTGAACTCGTTCATTCAGCAACACGGCGGTGTGCAGGGTGTCGTCACACAACTGGAACAGCAGGGACTTGGCAATACGGTGCGGTCCTGGGTCTCCACCGGACCGAATCAACCCATCTCAGCCGAACAGGTGAGTTCGGCCTTCGGTGGCGTCATCAATCAGATCGCCGCAAAGACCGGCATGACTCCGCAGGAACTGACGCAGAAGCTGGCGCAGCACCTGCCAGCAGCCATAGACCATCTGACGCCAAACGGCGCCGTTCCTCAGAAGACCGCCTAACACTGCGGACCCGGAGTGCTCCGCGCGAGGCTGCGGGCCCGAAGCCGCGGCGACGGGCGTGTTTACCCTTTCCGCCCGTTCATCGCAGCCGATAGGCGCGACGAATTGTTCTGGCTCGCGTTGGCGTCCAGTCACCCGCAACCTGGCCGCTAGCGACGGCGCCGCGTAGCCCGCAGGGCCGGCAGATCCTGGTCGCAGAAGTCCCGCAGCCGTCCACAGGCCACGTCGATGGTGGACTCATCGACCGCAAAACAGGCGCGCACACAATGTGCCGTCGCGTCCCCAAACGCGGCTCCATCCATGACTGAGACCCGTCGGCTCGCGTAAAGTGCGCGCATAAACTCTCCTCCGGAGAGCCCGGTCGCCGAAACGTCGATCAGAATGAACATCCCGGCCTGCGGCTCCAAGCCACGGAGCAGAGGTATGCCGCGCAGGCCAGCGCAGAATCGGTGCTGGCGAGCGCTGCAGAAATTACGCCCGCGCTCCTCTGCCTCGGCCGCCTCCGCGAGCGCCGTGACTGCCGCTTCCTGGATAAAGCCGGGTAATCCAAACAGCATGCACATCGCCAGGTGCTCTGCGTGGCCCACGAGTGCTTCCGGGCCGACCAGCCAGCCGGCGCGCCAACCTGTCATCGCGTGCGTCTTCGACAAGCTTCCTAGCGTCACGACACGTTCCGGCAGGCGCGCGGCCAGGCTTGGGACCCGGCCCCTGGGTGCGAGCCCTGCGTAGACTTCGTCGCAGATCAGCCACAGGTCATGGCGCTCCGCGAGCTCACCGATGATCTCCAGTTCGCTCTCGTTGAGAATCACGCCGCTCGGATTGTTCGGTGTGGCCCACAGGATCGCCCGAGTTCGTGGTGTCACCTGCCTCGCTAGCGCCTCGAGATCCGGCCGGCAGTCGCGTGCGGCGGGCGTGCGCACCAAGCGCGCACCGGACAGTTCAATGGTTGCAGGGTATGTCGGGTACAGCGGCTCGAAGGTAATTATCTCATCGCCCGCGCCGGCGAGACACAGCGAAGCCACGAAGAGCGCGTTCTGCGCGCCGCAGAGGCATATGACGTTCTGTGGGCCAACGCGCTGACCACAGCGCCCTGCATGCAGCCGGGCAATCGCCGCGCGCAGCGCGGGGCGACCCGCCGCAGGCACGTAATGCGTGTCGCCGGCCTGCAGGCACTCAATGGCCCGCTGGATCACCGGCGCCGGCGTGCTCAGATCCGGATCCCCGATGCTCAGAATGAGTACGTCTTCGCCACGTTCGCAGGCGGCGACGGCCTCGTAGTGAGTGCGCCAGGCATCAGCACCGGCGTCTTTGATGCGGCTCACGAGCGCGGAAAAGTTCATGTCATTACTGTGCGTGGCCAGTGTTAACATTTCAAGCGCATGAGCGTGGCTCCCTGGACCGTCGCACGTTACGTCGTCGAAACGATCGCCGCCAATGGCATCGACACCGTATTCGGCATTCCCGGGGTGCATAATCTGGAACTGTATCGCGGGCTGGAATTCTCCCGCGTGCGCCATGTACTCGCGCGCCACGAACAGAACGCCGGGTTTGCGGCAGATGGTTATGCACGCGTGAGCGCACGGCCGGCCGCCGCGTTCGTCATCTCCGGTCCCGGCGTAACTAACATCCTCACGGCTGTTGCCCAGGCCAATTCCGACTCGGTGCCGATACTCGTTATCGCTAGCAGCCCGGTTCGGGCCTCGCTGGGGCAGCGATGGGGCGTATTACACGAGCTGGTCGACCAGTGCGGACTCGCAGCCCACGTCACCGGTTACGCCGCGAGCGCCCGCACGCCCGAAGAGGTACGCGAACAGCTTCGCGCTGCCTTCGCGACCCTGCGCGCGCCGCGAGCGCGCCCGGCATACATGGACATTCCCCTGGATCTCCTTGCAGAGACAACGACCCTGCAGCCGGAACGCTTCGCCGCGGTTTCGCCTGCCAAAGCTCCCGATGAGACGGATCTTGCGCAAGCGCAGCAGCTGCTCGCCGCGGCGCGTCGACCACTCATCATCGCCGGCGGAGGTGCCCGAGGCTCCGGTGCCGCGCTCAGGCAGCTCCTCGAGGCACTCGATGGTTACCTGGTAACCACCGTGGCCGCCAAGGGAGTCCTTGCGGAAACGCATCCGGCAAATCTCGGGGCCAGCCTGCCGTACCGCCCGACACAGGCGATGATTGCCGCCGCCGATGTCGTCATAGCCGCCGGTACCGAGCTTTCAGAAACCGACGTGTATACGACTACCCGGCTGCCGCTTGGTGGTCATCTGGTGCGCATCGATGTCGACGCTCAAAAGCTATCGGATCAGTTTGGTGCCGCGGTTCGTATCCACGCTGACGCGACGCTAACCTTAGAGAGGCTTGCGAGCGGCGTGCGGCCACGTGCCGGCTGGCGCACCGCATCCGGACCTGCCGGCGCGTTCCACGCGCGGATTGCGCAGGAATTTGATTCTCATAGCCACGGGCGCCTCGCGGCGCTACGGGCCCTGCGCACCTCCCTACCCTCCGACGGCGTCGTGTTCAGCGATATGACGCAGATTGCCTACCTGGGTAACTATGCGTTCCCGGCAGAGCGTCCGGGCCTGTGGTTCCACCCTTCCGGGTACGGAGCGCTCGGCTTTGCACTGCCTGCGGCCATTGGCGCCAAGCTCGCCCAACCCACCCGCTCTGTCGTGGCGCTCGCCGGGGATTTCGGCTGGCAGCTTACGCATCAGGAATTGATGACTGCCGTGGAGCTCGATCTCACGTTGCCAATCGTCGTATGGAACAACGAGGCCCTCGGGCAGATTCGCGATGACATGCAGGCCGCCGGAATCGCCCCCATTGGCGTCGTAGGTCGCAATCCAGACTTCACGGCTCTCGCCAGCGCCTGCGGTGCCGCGGCCGTCCGCATCCGCGATCCCCATGCACTGCAGCGGGAATTGCGTCAGGCACTTTTGCGGCCCGGCCCCACGCTCATCGAAGCCATCGCGGCAGATTTCGGGTTGCGGTGAACAGCGAAGTGGCCCCGCTTGCGAGCGGATCTCTCCTGGTAACCAGAACCCGCTCGAAGATCCAACTCGCCTTCACGGTAATTTACCTCGTCTGGGGCGTCACGTATGCCGTCAACCGCATCATGGCGCTTGCGCTGCCACCCTTCCTCGCAGCCGGCGCCCGCTTCCTGCTTGCGGGGGCCTTCCTCGCGGCCATCGCACACTGGCGTGACCTGCGCATGCCCAGCAACTTGCGTGACTGGCGCTCGGTTGCGGCCGCGGCCGTCCTCGGCATCGTTCTAAGCAACGGACTGGCCGTGCACGCGCTGCGTCACATCGCGTCAAACCAGGCTGCGCTGACCAGTTCGAGCTCGGCATTCTGGATCGCCTGGGTGGGCATGTACGGCCGCCGCGCCGCGCCGGTGAGTATGCGCACCTGGGTCGGACTCACGCTCGGCTTTATCGGCGTTGCCGTGCTGGTGTGCGCTAAGGGCTTCGGCCCGCATGCTCAGGTCGGCTGGCAACTTCTCGTACTGCTCGCCTCACTCTGCTGGGCGTTAGCCACCATGGTGATCCGGGAGTCCAATGCCCAATGCGACCCGCTTGCCTTTACGGCTTGCTATTTGCTGTTCGGGGGTGCAGTGCTCGCCGCGCTGGGGTTCATGAGCGGCGACGCGGCACGCTGGGATTGGGCGCCATCTGGATTGATCTCGATCGTCTTTCTCGCGGTATTCAGTTCCACGCTAGGCTTCGTCGCCTAACACCTATTTGCTGCTGCACGAGACTCCTTCGCGAATTGGCACCTATGCGTATGTCAATCCCATCGTGGCCGTATTCACCGGTTGGCTGCTGCTCGATGAGCGGCTTGATGCGCTCCAGCTAATCGGCTCCCTCATTGTCTTTGCGGGCGTGATCATGGTGCGCAAGCTGCGCCTTTGGCCGCGACGTCGACGGATGCGCTTGCCACGCCGGCCAATCAAGCAGCCGGTCACGTGACAGTTCTCCGAATTACTCGGAGCGTGTCCTAGTCGTGCATCTCTAGGCTGACGCAGGCGACGCTGAGCGGGGGCAAAGTCACCTTGAAGCTGCAGACATTGGCACCGGCGGCTTGCAGCTGCAGCCTGCGGGCCGTACATCGGGAGGCCGCGTGCAGAGCCCTGACTTGCCTTTCGCTGAGGTATTCCGGAGAGCCCATGTCCAGCCACAGACGCTTCGGATTGGCATGTTCGTCATCAATGCGACGAATTCGCGCGCTGTGCCCCTTACAGTTAACAAGCGATACAGCAACCGTCTCGGTGGCGATTGCCTGGCGCGGCTGCGCGAAGTTGGTGAGGAGCACGGCTATGGAGTACCGATCGCGTATGACCCAGCAATCCACCGTCGCGTGGCCGCCCGACACCAGCACCAGTTCACTGCCCACTCGATGCAGCAACTCGAACGCGCGATACGCCGGCTTCGCGACTCCGTGCAGCGTGAGTAACCCGAACCCGCCGTGAAAGGGACGCGATGGGAAGTAGTTTTCTTCAAAGATATCGGTGAATGTCCAGTAGCTGTATCCCTGCACAAGTCCACGCGCCTCCATCACCGTCTTGACTATGAAACTCGCAGCGTATGGCTCATCGTGCAACGGGTCGCGAGCATTGGATGAAGTGCTCCACTCGGTGTAATACAGCGGTCGCTCCCCCACCTGAGCCCGTGCCCTCTGTGCCTCCCGCCGCAGAACACTGCGCGGAGTTGCCGCGAGCTGAGCCTCGGTATCGTCTCCCGGACGTCCGAAGGCATCCGTGGGGTAGTGATGGGTGCTCACAAAATCCGCAGGCACTCCTCGGTCCTCGCAGAACGCTAGGAACTCGGCAAGCCAGCCGTTGGCCGCGGAAGCGGGGCCGCCCACGCGCAGCTGTGGGTCAATGGACTTGATGGCCCGGGCGGTCGCACGGTAGAGCGCAAAATAGTCCTCTCTGCGGCCGGTAAAGAACGCGGGCAGGTTCGGCTCGTTCCACACCTCGAAGTACCACTTGCGCAGTTCGTCGCGACCGTAGCGCTCGAACCAATGGCCCACGAGTCGCGCGATCAGCGTCTCCCAGGCGCCCAGGTCACGCGGCAAGCTGATGTTTCCACGGTAATGGAACACGCTGTTGCCGGCCGAAGCCAGGGCCGCCGGCATGAAGCTGAGTTCAACGAACGGTCGCATGCCGATCGAAAGCAGAAAGTCCATGATTTGATCGGCGTTGAAGAATGAATAGAGCAGCCGCTCATTTTCACAAATGAGCGTGCCCATATCGTCATCGAGGATCCCGTGAAACCGAACGTGTGCGAAACCTAACTCCCGGTGGGCACGCGCGAGCTGTGTTTGCCAGTCGGCGCGCAGCGCCAGGGTGGCATGACAGCTGCCCACTGTGTGTTCCCAGAAGTGGGGCAGCTGCTCCGCCGGTTGCATCAGGTCGCACCGGAACTCAGCAGCCCGAGCAGGCTTAGGCGTGGAGAACACGCGTACCCATACCGCTCAGCTGCTTGCTGGCCTTAGATTGCAAAATAACCAACTGCTCAGTCCGTCCGTCGCCACGGCCCGACAACACAACAGGGAGTAAGCGCCCTCCGACGATGCGAGCTTCTTCCAGCCGGCTGGCAGTGCGTGGCGCAAGACGCACACTTCCCAACAGCTCCAGGACCAAAGGGACTCACATCATGAGAAAGCCAGTGAATTATCGTGCCGCGCTCGTCCTGGCGGCAGCCATGGCGGGTGCCTCGATGCTCTCCGGATGCGTGACGCGCTCCTACGAGGAGGGCTCGCCTGAACATCATTGGAATGCGCGCGAGAATGCGGCCTATCGACATTACCTTGCTGATCAGAACCTGGGATATCGCGATTTCAGCACTCTGACTCCTCAGGAGCAGCGTGCCTATTGGGAGTGGCGCGACCATCACTCAGGGTAGCGAGCGGGAACGCTTGGCCGCATGAGGGCGGCGGGCCTCGACGCCGTTCGCTTCCGCCTCAGCAATTCTGCGACTGGACGTGGATCACGCCACTCGCGTCGGTGGAAAATACCTGCCGCAGCGCGAGGCGCCCCTGAAAATCCTCGCCTTCCACAATTGAATTCTCGCTCGCCGCCGCCAGGCCGCGCGCATAGTCAATGGCATCTTGCCAAAGAACGAACTCGGCCAAGAACCAATCCAGCCCCTTCTGGGTAACGCCCCAGCGATCCCCGACGCGTCGCACCGTGACACATGGCATTTCCATGGAAAGTCTCTCCTTACACCTCAACAAGCTCGAGCTAGAAGATTGCCGCGAGCCTATTGGCCTGTATATCGGAGCGGCGATTTGACGCCTGTAAGTCGCGCCCTACAGTGGAGGGCTCCTAGCCCATGACGACGCGCACGGTGTGCTCCGTCTGATCATCGAACATCGTGATTCGAATGGGGGGGCGCAGTATGGTGAGGTGATCCAATTCAGCGTGACTGATTCCGCTGGTCGCTCCGAATGGATTCGTGACCGTAATGTGATAGACAGTGCGACCGAACTGGTAGTCCACGTCGAAGCGGCGCCAGGCTCGCGGAATGCACGGTCGTATCAGGAGCTGATCGCCAGCGATTCGAATGCCGAGAATGGATTCCAGGCCCGCTCGGTAAAGCCAGCCCGCGGCGCCCGTATACCAGGACCAGCCTCCGCGACCGGCTGGTGCGGGCGCTGCATAGATATCGGCAGCCACCGCATAGGGCTCCAGTTTGTAGCGCGCCACCCGCACCGGGTCACGGGTGTGGTGAATTGGACTGAAATAGTCGAAAAGTTCCTTAGCGCGGTCACCATCCCCAAGCTGTGCCCAGGCCATGAGTGACCAGATCGCGCCGTGGGTATATTGGCCTCCGTTTTCGCGGATGCCGGGAGGATAGGCCCGGATGTATCCGGGACTCGGTTCAGAATCGACAAACGGCGGGGTAAACAGCAGCAGCTGCTCAGTTTCCTTGCGTACGAGATGCTCCGCCACCGCTGCCATTGCGTGCGCCGCACGTGCTGGACTCGCGGCGCCTGAAAGTACCGCCCAAGCCTGCGCAATCGAGTCGATTCGGCACTCATTATTCGCGGCCGAGCCCAGCGGCGTACCGTCATCAAAGTACCCGCGCCGATACCAGTCGCCGTCCCAGCCGGAGCTTTCCAGCGCTCCTTGTAGAGCGTCGCCGTGCGCGCGCCAGCGCATCGCGCGCTCCAGGTCCTGTCGCGCGCTAGCAATCTCTGCAAAATCGGCAAGGGTTGCACATAGAAACCATCCGAGCCACACACTCTCCCCGCGTCCCTGTACGCCCACCGCATTCATGCCGTCGTTCCAGTCGCCGCCGCCGAAGAGCGGCAACCCATGCGCGCCCACGGCTAAGCTCGCATCGAGGGCCACGGCACAGTGTTCGTAAAGGGACCCCAGCCTCGATGACTGCTGCGGCTCAAAATAAAGGTCACTGGCCCCATCCGGGATTGCCTGCCCCGAGAGGTAGTAGATCGGCTCATCCAGTACTGCCTTGTCAGCGGTCGCGGCCACGTAGTGCGCCGTGCAATAGGCGAGCCAGACACGATCGTCACTGATGTGGGTACGTACTCCGCGTCCATTCTCGGGCATCCACCAATGCTGCACATCCCCCTCTTCGAACTGCCGTCCGGCCGCGCGCAGCAGGTGCGCGCGGGCAATTGCCGGCGCCAACGTCGTAAGTGCCATGCAGTCTTGTAACTGATCGCGAAACCCGAACGCGCCACCTGCCTGATAGAACGCCGCTCGCGCCCAGACACGGCACGAGAGCACCTGATACGGTAACCAGCGATTAAGCAGCACATCGAACCCACGGTCCGGGGTCGTCACCTGTATCCTGCCGAGCATCTTCTCCCAGCTGCCCTTGATTTCCGCGAATACCTGCTCCACGTGCAGGTTACGTGCTGCCTTTATATCGGTGACCACGCTCGCCGGATCTTCTGCCTGCCCCAGAAAGCACAGCAGCTGCCGCTCAGCACCGGGCGCTAGCTCGAATTCCGTAAGCAGTGCCGCGCAGGGATCTAATCCGGCGCCGCTGCGACCGGACAGCGGAATCTCGGATCGCAATGCGCTCGGAGCGTCCAGCGCGCCATCCAGGCCGAGAAACTCCCTGCGGTCGCAGGTACTCTGCGTCTGCTCTCCGGCCAGATCAAAGAAAGCCGTCCGCGCAGCGAACGATGTATTCCAGGGATTACGTGCCAATAGCGCGCCAGTGTCGGAACATGCTTCGGTCAGAACGTACTGTGCGCTTGCCGCTCGCGAAACCCCCAGGGTCCATTCCACATATGCACAGACACTCAGGCGACGCGCCTTGACACCCAAATTGCGGATCGTCAACCGCGATACTTTCACTTTGCGAGTTCGTGGCACGAACTGCAGCAACTCCATGCCGAGATTCTGATTCGTGTGGGTAAAGCGCGAATAGCCACGCCCGTGGCAGGCAAGGTAAGTACCGTCGGGGTCGCGCACCGGGGAGGCCGTGGGGGAAAAGAGCTCCCCGGTCGCATCGTCACGGATATAAAACGCTTCCGCGACGGGATCGCTGACGGCGTCATTTGACCACCGTGTCAGGGCATTCTCCCGGCTGTTCATCGACCAGGTGAAGCCCGCGCCGCTTGCCGATACCTGGAATCCGAAATCGGGTTGACCGATCACATTGATCCATGGCATCGGCGTTGTTGTGCCGGGACCCAGGACGACAACGTACTCAGCTCCGTCCGCCGCGAAGCCCCCTATTCCGTTGAACATCTCCAGTGTCGGACCGTCTGCCGGCAGGTCGCGCTTCGGTCGGGCCGGCCGACGAAGCTTCCGGCAATCGCGTCTCCGCAGCCGGATCTTCAAGACGATCAAGCTGTTCCACAAGCGTTCCACGGCGACTGATGAGCGCGACACGCGCGCACGCTTGCAGCGCCAGCCGCGACTCGGCAGACATCATCTCCGCACGCAGCGTGAAGACGCTGCCCTGATCCCGGTGGCTACCCTGTTGCGAACGCTGCTGGCCTGCGCGCGCCAGTGATTCGATTGCCGACTGCAGGTCCTGTACGTATGAAGTCGAAGATTCGTTTATCACGACGAGATCGACCGGCAGGTTCTTAAGCGTCAGATACTCATGCGCCCGCAGGAGCTGCCGCACGAGCGCCAGATGTGCCGCATCGTCGATTTCAGCGAGCATGATGGGCCGATCGCCTGAAATCCCGTGCGCCCACAGCGCGGCTGGCCCCGCTTGATTGCGCCGCAGCGCCTCCGGGCCGGCCCGCAACGCCGGATTCGGGTAGAAGATGTGGGCCGCCAGGCGCTGGAAGAGGCTTGCCTCATCCGGATCGACCGAAAGGTAGTGCAGCTGTACTCGCGCACGTGTCCAGGCCAGCGTCGACGCACGGTCGAACGAAGCAGGCTCGCGACACTTATCAGCCACCCGCAGCACCTCCGCATGCGAATCACCAACCACTGTCCAGAATGTGATGCGGGCCGTCTCGCCAGGGGCGATTCGCACCCGCCGGCGCAAGCTGAATACGGGATCCAACACAATCCCCGTCGAACCGCTTAACGGGCCACGCTCGATCAGCGCGCGGGGTACGCGGGAATCTCGATCGCGACCCAGGAACGAAGCGCGATCGGTGTCAAATTCCCAATCGCCAACGAAGTCACCTTCCACCACGCCAAGGTGCGAGGCCCAGGCCCCGGCGTCGTCAGCTGAGCGCGCTCGACGGCCAGCCACGAGAGCACCGAGTTCGGGCTCAAACGCGGTCTGCACGAACAGATTCGAAAAGGCGCGATGGGCCTGGTCAGCCGCCGCGGTGGTGAGCACGATCTCACAGTAGGATGTCACCTCGATCTCGCGCGCCCGATCGCTCTGATTGGAGATCGACACGCGTCGCGCCTCCGCATCGTGTTCTGCCGACACCAGCACCTGCAAACGTGTGACCCATGGGCCGTCACGCCGCATGATTTCGATGCGATCCTCTGTAAATGTCACCCGGTACGAGTCCGGTTCGATGGCGGTCGGCTGATAGCCTGCGGACCAAAGGGCCCCGCTCTCGCAGTCGCGCAGGTAGATCGCCTGGCCATCCCTGTCACTGGTACGGTCCCCGAGCCAGCGAGTCACCGCAAGGTCGCCGCAGCGGCTAAAGCCGGCCCCGCCAGCGTTCATCATAACGGCGTAGCGACCGTTGCTCAGCAGCTGCGTATGTGGCGTGCGGGGCCGCCAGGTATGCAACCGCCGGCGGCCCGCCAGCACGGGCAGCCGCCCTTCGCGCGCTTCTGCCTCACTTCCTTCCGGCGGCGATTCCACCGAACGTGGCGGCCGTTCCTGCAAAAGCAGCTCCGTCGCCCGTGCAGCTGCTTCCGCATGAAAGAAGCCTTGCATGACACCGCCGCGCAGCCCGTTTGCTATGCCCACGAGCGTCATACCCTGGTGGTGCGCCATGTAGGCACGCACGACCGCCACGCGCTCGCCCTCAGCCAAACGGTCTGGCGTGAAGTCCAGCGCTTCGTAATAGCCATAGTGGCCACGCGCGCCCCAACGATCTAAATCCCGAAAGTTGGCCGCCGCTGCCGGTGCATCCACCATGGCCGCCAAACCGGTTGCATACGGCGCAACCACGGTGTCGTTGGCGAGGCCCCGCTTGAGACCGAGCGCGGGCACGCCAAAGGGGGAGTATTGATAAGTCTGATCAAGGTCGCGCGTGTTGTACGCGGACTCCGAGATGCCCCACGGAAGGCCGCGCGCAGATAGGTAATCACGCTGGGCGCGCACCGCCACGCGCTGCGCACGTTCCAGCAGGCTGCCGCTCGGAGCGCGCATGACCAGCGCCGGCATCAGATACTCAAACATCGAGCCGGACCAGGACATGAGAGCCGTGCTGTTGCCCACGGCCACGGAATGTCGATCGAGCCGAAACCAATGGCGCGCCGGCACATCTCGCTTTGCGATGGCAATGAAGCTCGCGAGACGCGCCTCTGAGGCGAGCAGGTCGTAGTCTCCGCTGTCCAGGCGACTTTCGGTCACGTTGTAGCCAATCGACAGGAGCATTCGGTGGGGCTTCAGAAGAAAAGCGAAGTCCATGCCATAAGCAAGCTCCCGCGCATTGTTTGCCAGTGCAGCGAGCCGCGCCATGAGCGCCACGGCGGCAGCGGCAGCCACAGAGCCGGCACCGCCTGCCGCCACTTCCCTGAGTGTCATGGAATCCGGCTTCCCAGCTGCATATGCCGTTGGCAGATCGGTGGCCAGGGTCGCCACGTCGCGCATATGACTCTGTAGGCACGCTTGGGCGATCACCCCCCATTCCGGCCCCTGCGCGTTCGCCTCAGCGGCCGCCCACTCCGTACTTGCCGCGCTGGCGCAGGCGCGAAGTCGCGAGACAACGTCTCCTGCGCTGCCCAGCACCTGAGTCAGGCTGCGTAGCGGGCCGGCGACACGTGCGCTCCGCGGCATAAGAGCGATGGCATCAGCAATGCCATGCAGGCGTTCGGGACTCCACAGCGGTATCAGCGCGGCAGCCTCGACGGCGTTGGCTAAGGTTAGAAGATGGCCACCCAGGTTGCCGCTGTCCACCGAGGAGACATAGCGAGGCAGCAGCGGCTGCCCCGTGCGGGTGTCATACCAGTTGAAAAAGTGCCCGCGAAAGCGCTCCAGCCCCAACAGCGTTCGCATGCAGTTCTCAAGGCGTTCGACCCAGTCGAGCAAGCCTACCCATCCAAACTCCAGAGCGACCACTGACGACAGGAAATACATGCCAATGTTCGTCGGCGATGTGCGCTGCGCTAGCACCGGGACTGGCGTTTCTTGGAAGTTATCCGGGGGCAAATAGTGATCTTCTGCCGTTACGAAGTGCTCGAAGAAGGCCCAGGTGCGTCGGGCGATGAGCCTCAGCTCGCGGGCGTCTGCCTCACGCAGACTCAGAGTCGGATGGTCCGCCTGCGGCGTGCTGATGAAGCGTGCTATTGCGGGTGCGGTGATCCACAAAAGCAGCCACGGCGCCGCTAGCCAAAGGTTCTCCGGCGCCGCGACGAAGACAAGCGCAGCGATCGCCAGCGCGACCGCGACGCCGCCGCGCATTCGAGAAAAGTAGCTGAATAGCTCCAGGCGGCTCAGACGACGCGATTGCGCCGCGGTTGTCCAGTCTAGAAGCTGCTTATGGCTCACACACAGTCGGTAAAGAGTGCGCAGTATGGCGTCAGCCATCCACCAGGCGCGATCAACCAGAAAGGTGACGGCGAGTAACCAGCGCAGGCACGCCATGCGCAAATCCTGCCGCAGCGCCTGGCGCTCGCTTTCACGGCGCAAATGCCGCGGACGGTCCCGTACCGCAAACAACACTGGCAGGAGCGGTGACACGCCCATCCCGCTGATCAGAAGTGCCGTCCAGATGGCGCTGTAGGGCGCCCGGATAAGCCACCCCAGAGCCAACGCAGCCAGGGTGGCGATCGGCACCGCGGTGCGGCGCAAGTTATCAAATAGCTTCCACCGGCCTAAGACGGAAGCGGCACGCCAAGCGCGGTCTGCGCGCGGCAGGCTTACCGTCGGCCGCAGCCACGGAAGCAGCTGCCAGTCTCCGCGTGCCCACCGATGTTCGCGGGACGCGATTACGTCATAGCGGTCCGGAGATGGCTCGATCACTTCGACGTCCGAGGCCACCCCTGCACGCGCAAAGATTCCTTCTAGTAGATCGTGACTCAGGACGGCATTCTCATTGATGCGTCCCAGTAGTGTGTTTTCAAAGGCGTCGACGTCATAGAGGCCCTTGCCGGTAAATGACCCCTCGCCAAATAAGTCCTGATAGAGGTCCGATACCGCGAATGCATACGGGTCCAGTCCCGGGGTCGCGGAAACGATTGCCTGCACCAGGGATCCGCTCTCGCTGCTGGGCAGCGATGGCGTTACCCGCGGCTGTAGAATGCCGTAGCCCGCGATAACCCGGCGGCTGCGCGCGTCGGTTCGGGGCTGATTCAACGGGTGTGCCATTTTTGCGATCAGCTTCTCTGCCGCTCCATGGGGCAGTTGCGTGTCAGCATCCAAAACCAGCACGTTGCGCACGCGCGGCGGCAGCGCCTGCAGCTGCGCGGCAGTCACCGTAAAGCTGGTATCAACTGCACCGCGGAGCAATCGGTTCAGCTCATGCAATTTCCCGCGCTTACGCTCCCATCCCATCCAGCAATGTTGCTGCGGATTCCAACTACGCTTTCGACACAGCCACAGAAACCGATCACCGGCTAAGCCGCGTCCATAGCGGGCGTTGAGCGCGGCCACTCCCCGCCGGCCGATCTCATTCAGTTTCTCGTCCGTGTCGCACACCTCCTGCGGCGCGTCCACTCCGTCTGCCAGTAGAGCGAAGTACAGTTCACCGCGCGCGCCAGCCAGATACTCGTTCTCCAGATTGTTGAGTGCCTCTTCGATATCCGCCTGCGTGCTCAACATGATGGGGACCGCCACCAGCGTGCGGAATTCCTCCGGAATCACGCCCGCGAGGTCCAGCGCCGGCAACGTCACCGGCTTGAGCGCGCGCGTGATGCCATTGTTGACGAGCGCCAGCGTGACTTCGCTCGCCGGCAACAATAGTGTCATGAGCAACAGCAGTTTCTGCGGCGTCGGCAGTTCCCGCAGGAAGTAGGCTACGATCCCCATCGCTGCCGCGGTTACGAGCGCGACTAACAGCAGGTAGCCGGCAACGCCGGCGCGGCGCGCGCCCCTTCCCAGTGCCTCCGACAGCGGGGCCCGATACCCTACGTTGGCCTCGAGAGTGCGACGTCCCGGCGCCTATCAAGTAATAACCCACTTCCTGCGCCGCGGCCTTGCTAGTGTCGCCTCTCAAGGCGGCCGTAATCGCCCGCCGCGCCACCTCCGTTTCACCACAGCGCGAATCACGCGCGATTTCTTCAATGGCGCTTCGATAACGATTACGTGTCGCGAAATCCAGCCCGGCAAAATCCGTCTCTGACCCGAGCAATGCATCCACGTGGCTGAGTTGTTCGACGATATCCGCCCAATCCAGCGCCGACAGTTGCACGAGACTTGTGACAATATTGCGCACGGTTACGTTGGCGGCGCCCTGTCGCTGCAGCTCATCACGCACAACCTCATCGGCGCTGACACCAGCGGCGCGAAGCAGTTCTTCCAGATGCTGAAAGGCGGGCGTAACCGTTGGATCACAGTCCCTCAGGCGCTGCACCAGTTGGACCGCGAGAGTTTTCGGAAGTCTCCTTTTGCGGTAGGCTCCGAGAACCCTCTCCACCGGTTCTGCGGGGTGCGCCGGTGAACCCAGGAGCCGATCGGCCAGCGTATCGGCCCGCTCACGCTCCGCTCTTGCACTGACTATACGATCAGAACAGCGCCGCAGGTTCTCGATGAGCACCACGCGCAGCATGCTCGCCAGTGCCCATAACTCACCGATCGTAAGAGTCTCAACCTTCTGGTAGGCAGCCACGAAGCGAACTAGCAGCTGCGCCTCGAAATGACTGTCCGTGTGGGCCACGTAGCTCCACGCGATCCCCGCGATGCGAGGTAGACCGGCGAGATGTCCGGAGGCAAGCTTTGGCAGCTGACGATAGTAGCCTACGGGCAGGTCGTCGCGAATGAGCTGAATCTGACGCTCAACCACGTAGTAGTTATCGACAAACCATTCGGCTGCCGGCGACACGCTGCGTTGGCTGGACGTCGTGCGCGCGACGGTCTCGAAGTGTGCGCGCAGCACGCGCGCGTTCTGTCGAGTGCGCGCGAGCATCGAAGCTCCATGGCGCGAGGTGGCGCGGACGCCATGGCTGCGTGCCAGCGTCTCGGCGAATTGCTCGAGACGCTCCACGCTCATGAGCTCAGCGCGAATCGGCCCGGGTTCAGGCGACTCAGCGGCGAAGCCGAGATCGAACCACCGCCGCACCCGCGGCTCTTGCAGCGCGACCTGCTCCATCTTTCGCCGCTCCGTTTCAGGTCGGGCTTGCGTCAGCACCGGACCAGTCACACCCTTCAAGAATGCGCAGCTCGCAGCTCGTGACGTCGTGTTGGGTGGAGCGCGACCTGTGCTGCATCGCCAGCAAGTCTAGGGTGGCTGGTCTGCAGCAGCTTGTAGGACTGCACCGCCAGAGACTGACAGCACACCACGACGCCCTAGCGTAGCGCGCCACATGGCAGCATACGCGCAATTGGGATGTCTGCCGGGCTTTTCCTACGGCACGCGCATTGCGGCACTCGTATTCTGCAGCAATGCTGCAAAAGCAACAGAGGCGTCCCCAGCACCAAGGCGGCCGTTTGAGTGGCACAGGTAGCGTGCCCGAGTCAGATGACACGCTGATTGAGCGGCTTCACAGAGGAGCTTTCACCTACTTCCTCAGGTACGTGAATCCGCTGAATGGTCTGGTCGCGGACACCTCGCGTCCCGGCGCTCCAGCGAGCATCGCCGTAGTCGGCTTCGCGTTGACGAGCTATATCGTTGGCGTGGAACGCGGTTGGCTCCCGCGCCCCGCAGCGGCCGCACGCACCCTGGTTACGCTGCGCTTTTTCCTGGCCAGCGAGCAACGTAGTTCCCCTAGTGCTAGTGGCTACAAGGGATTCTATTTTCACTTTCTCGACATGCAATCTGGCGCGCGGGTTTGGCACAGCGAGCTTTCACTCATCGATTCGACGCTGCTGCTTGCCGGTGTCTTGTCCGCGGCTTTGTATTTCGACCGACCGGGCGAGAATGAAATACGTGAGATTGCCGCTGCGCTTTATGAACGCGTCGATTGGCGCTGGGCGCAAAACGACGCACCCTCACTGTCGCAGGGCTGGCTGCCCGAGTTCGGCTTCCTCCACTATGGATGGGAGGGTTACAACGAGGCGCTGATCCTCTACGTCCTTGGCCTTGGTGCCGACTCACGCGCTCTCGCGCCGAGCACGTTTGCAGGCTGGACGGTCACTTACCAGTGGGAACGGATATTCGGGCAAGACGTGCTCTACTCGGGTCCGCTGTTTACGCACCTGTTTTCGCACGCGTGGCTGGACTTGCGCGGTATCCGCGATGCGTTCATGCGCGAGAAGCACAGCGACTACTTTGAGAACAGCCGGCGCACCGTCTCACTGCAGCGGGAATATTGTGAGCGTAACCCCTACCAATGGATCGGTTACGGTCGCGACCTCTGGGGTATTAGCGCCGGAGACGGCCCACGTGGTGAGGGCACGGATGAATGTGCGGCCCACCGGCGCCGTCTTGGCTACATGGCCCGAGGAATCCCGTTCGGCCCAGACGACGGAACGCTCTGCCCCTGGGCGATGCTAGCTACGCTCCCCGTTACAGCGCAGGCAGCATTGACCGGTACCCGCGAGCTCCTTAGTCGATACCCTCAGGTCTGTTCCGAGGACCGCTTTGTCAGCGGCTTCAATCCGAGCGTTTGCCCTGAGGCCGGCGGCTGGGTATCCGATGGCTGGTACGGCCTCGATCAGGGTCTGTTGGTCTTGATGATCGAAAATGCCCGGTCAGGTCTTATCTGGTCGCTACTGCGGGAATCCAAAATCGTGCGGCGAGGGTTGCACCGCGCCGGCTTCCGCGGCGGATGGCTCGCCCGATGAGTCCCCCGCAACGCCATCCGTCACGCTCAACCCGACAGCGCACCGCAGCTAATAAGCGAACCTACGACTGCGACGTTGCGGTCATCGGCGCCGGTCCTGCAGGCCTCGCGGCCGCCCGCCTGGCGGCACGCGCCGGTAAGCGGGTCGTGCTGTTTGAGGCTCAGCGCCTGGGGGGCACATCGCTGAACAGCGGATCGGTCCCTTCAAAGGCATTGATCCGTTCCGCGACCCTGTTCGCGGCGGTTCGGGAAACCTCACGCCTTTTGGGCTCAGAGGCCGCAAGTCCCGTCGCCGACTTGAGCCGCCTCGCCACCCGGCTGCGGCGTATCGAGGAGCGCATAGGAAGGTATAACTCCCTGGCACGACTCTCGCGCCTCGGAATCGAGACGCGCTTTTGCAGCGCGGCAGTTCGCGGATCGCCGCACCCTCATCGCTGAGGGCTTACACGTGCGTTTCGACAAGGCTATCGTGGCCACGGGCGCCATTTCGGCCCCGCCACAATTTCCCGGGCTGCGGCGCCGCTACGTCACCAGCGAAACTATCTTTGGTCTCACGCAATTGCCGGGGCGGCTCGCCGTTGTCGGCGGCGGCCCCCTCGGCTGCGAACTCGCGCAAGCCTTCTGCCGTCTGGGCTCCAGCGTCACCATAGTGCAAGACGAAGCCAAGTTCTTGCCGCGGGAGGAACGGGATGCCGCGCAAATTCTCGCGCAAGCGATGGCGCGCGACGGCGTCAACATACTCCTCAACACGCGCGTAATCCGCGCACGGCTTGAGCCGCCAACGTTCTCCTGGACACGCAGAGCTACAAGACAAAGAGCGTCGTTTCCGCGGACTGCGTGCTGGTGAGCGTTGGCCGGATACCGAATATGAAATCGTTGCGGCTGGAGGCTGCGGATATCCGCTCCGATCCCGTCAGCGGCATCAAGACCGACGATTTCCTGCGGACCAGCAACCCACACGTCTTCGCTGCCGGAGATGTATGCATGCCGCACAAATATACTCATGTCGCGGAAAGTACTGCGCGAATCGCCGCGAACAATGCGGTCGGCCGCGCAGCGCAACGGCACTCGGGTCTAACAATTCCGTGGTGCACATTCTGCGCGCCAGAGATTGCCCACGTGGGGCTTCAGGTGTGGGAGGCGCGCAAGCGATCCATCCCTATTAAGACCTACACCGTAATGATGCACGATATCGATCGCGCGATTACGGATTGCCAGGATAACGGTTTTGTGAAGCTGCACGTCGCCGAAGGTAAAGACCGGATACTAGGAGCGACCATCGTGGCATCGCGGGCGAGTGAGATGATTAATGAGGTATGTGTCGCGATGCATAGTGGCATCGGCTTGCGCCGACTCGCGAAAGTGATTCATACATACCCGTCCCAGTCTGCCGCCATCCGCAGTGCGGCACTTAGCCTCGATGAACCACAGGGGTGATTCGCGGGAGGTCTAATGAGACTCCCGGGGACGTAACGTCGGGACTTCGGTGCGACTCTCGCCAGCTTTTGCCACCGGCTCCTCGGGAGGTTTGTGAGCCGCCGGCCCCAGAAAGCGCAGGACGACGTCATTCCCCCCCGGCTGCGATGCGGCAACCTTGGTCGCCACGAGGACCGGCAGGGCCAGCAGAACTCCGGCAATTCCCCAAAGCCATCCGCCGAGCCACAACGCAACGAAAACGATCACTGGGTTTAGCTGCAAGCGACGACCGAAGAAAATCGGCTCAATCAGCTGGCCTTCAATGGTCGCAAGACCCAGATAGGCGGCCCCCACCAGAAGGATATGCGGGGTCGAATCGAACGTCACGAGGGCGACAATGGTGACCGTCACCAGGGTCACTGCGGACCCCAAGTACGGAATAAAATTCAGCATGGCCGCCATGGCACCCCAGAGCACCGGAGTCGGCATGTGCAGCAGCCACATCGCAATCGTCGTCGCCACTCCAAGGCTGAGGTTAATCAGCGCCAAGGTTGCGTAGTAGCGGCTGACCTCAAGGCGAATCGCATCAATGGTGTGCAGCACGTGAACGGCCGGCACGTTGCCCCCCAGCGCCGCCGTCATCCGGGCGAGAGCGGGCGGTCCCGCGGAAAGCAGCAATAGGGTCAGGGCAGCAACGGTTACCAACCCCGCAACCAACCACCCGGTTTCCGTAATCAGGTCCGCTGCGGTGACCTGCGCCGCGGGGGCGGTCGCTTGAGGCGCTCGGGTTTCAGTACCGCTAGCGCCCAAGGAAGAAGCTCGCGCCGCGACGTCGTTGAGTCGCAGCATGATCGCGCGGGCGGGCCGGACCTTGTGTTCAACCACCTTGAGTATTCTGGGCGCACTCTGCAGCCATTCCTGAGCCGGCGTCCACAGCGCGTTTGCCGCGCTGCCCAAGGCAAAGCCGCCTATCAGCACCAGGACGAGTGCGCTTACGGCTCTGGGGATATGAAGCCGTCGCAGCCATTCCACCACGCCGGAAAATATCAGCGTGACAAGAATTGCCAGAACCAGAGGAATCAACGCCTCGCGCGTTTGGCGCAGTACGACAACTAGGGCACAAACAGCCAGGATCCACAGCGGGCGGGCAACGCCCCGCAACGCTTCGGAGCCGCGATTCGCATCATGCGTTTCAGAGCGGCGTATTACCTCACCCCACCTTCGTTCGGTGCTCGAGTCGTTTTCGCTTCGTTCCGGACTACCCACGTTGTTTTTGAGACGCTCCCAGCGAAAACTACCGCGGAAACTACCGCGCGGTGCCCCCTACACTGATGTGACTCTTTACCAGCATCACCCCATCAGCGTTACGGGCGATGTCCACTGCCCGTTCCGCGGCCTCTTCAGTCGGGGTGGTGCCGCTGAGCCAGACGGTTCCGTCTCGGTCCGCCTCGACTTCAAGCGCCGCAAGACTGTCCAGTCGCGTAGCCGCGAGCCTCGTCTTGACTGCAGCCGCGATGGCCTGATCGCCCTCCGGTACCGGCCTGCCAGCGGCATCCGCCGCGAGTGCGAGTGCCGGCAGCGCGAATGACAGTGCGTAGGCCAGCACGGGAGCAAGGCTAGGTTTCAGTATCATGGGACCCTCCGGATCCTGCGACAGATCAGAGGATGTGCGGATTCGGGACGCGAAACCGTCTCCCCAAGACATGACCTCGCGTAGGCACCCGAGGCGCGTAATGTCGGCACTCCCTGACCCGTCCAGTCCAAGCCAAGCCTGGAAGCGTCGATCGATCCTCTATTTTCGTAGGACAAAGTAAGAATAGGCCTACAGCCGGTCACGCCAATGGCGTACGCTGACACCGGCGGGCAGCAGTTACTGTCACGCCTGCGGGTAGTTGGTGAGTCTCCTTAATTAACAAGCACCGCAATCTGGAGGGCTAATGCCAAGCATCCTCATTGCCGACGATCACGCCATGATCCGGACCGGCCTGCGTCATTACCTGGAACAGGACCGCTCAATCGATCGGATAGGCGAAACCGGCACCGGCGCCGAGACGCTGCAGCAGCTGCGCGAGAACCGCTGGGATCTCGTCATTCTGGACATCAACATGCCGGACCGTAGCGGCATAGACATCTTGCGACACATCCGCTCTGGTCACCCCGATACTCGAGTGCTCGTAATGAGTGGATTCGCAGAAAAGCAGTACGCCATCAACGTGCTGCGCGCGGGCGCCTCCGGATACCTGGCAAAGGATCAGGCGCCTGAGGAATTCATGCGCGCCGTTCATACCGTGCTAGCCGGCCGGCGGTTCGTAAGCGCGACGCTGAGTGAAATGCTCGTCACCGCGCTCGATGAACCGACGGATCAGCCCTTGCACGCCTCGCTTTCTCAGCGGGAGTTCCAGATCTTGTGCAAGCTAGCCGTAGGGCGTTCGGTATCCGAGATTGCGCAAGAGCTGTTCATCAGCGTGAAGACGGTCAGTACTTACCGGGCCCGGGTCCTCGAGAAGATGAACCTGGACACGAATGCCGACCTGACGACGTACGCGCTGCGCAACGGGTTGGTCCAATAGGCGGTGACACTGCCTTGTCGGCGGTCACTGACAGACCGCTCATGTCCAAACCGGCATTTTCTTGCCGCAGTGCGGCACTATCGTGCTTGTAACGGGCGACGGCGGAGGCGCCCGATCATGTGCCTGCAGCTTAAAACCGGTGGGATCGAATGTGATGGCGGATAGTCCGTCCCTCCGCGTGTTGCTCGTCGAGGACTCGTCGCTTCTCGCAGGCCGTCTGACCGAGCTGATACGGCGGCTTCCGGATGTAGACCTCGTCGGTACGGTCGAGACGGAAAGCGACGCCCTCAGTCAGATCACCACTTCGCTTCCCCATGTGTTGATTCTCGACCTGCATCTGCGCAGCGGCTCCGGTTTCGGGGTGCTGCGCTGGCTAAAGCGTGGGCAACCGGGCCAGCGGCCGAAGGTCATCATCTTGACGAACTTCGGGCTTCCAGAGTATCGACGGGAGGCCGAGTCCCTCGGGGCCGAAGCGTTCCTGGATAAGTCCCGGGACTACTTTCGACTTCCCGGGCTGTTGCGCGACTTTGCCAAGGAACGAGCGAGCAGCTGAAGGTTAGGTCAACCGCTCGCAGCGTTCGACTGCAGCGCAGTAATGCGCGCCAAGGGCAGCCGCACCTCCAGCTCCGTTCCCCGACTCGACCCACGGCTGATGCGCCATTGGCCGCCGAGCCCCGTCACGCGATGCCGCATGGCCGCTAGGCCGTGCGAGCGCTGCGCAGCGCCCCTTGTCCGCCGGCAAGCCGACGCCGTCGTCCTTGACACTGATGACCAGCCACTGTTCCTGCGTGTCTACCGCCACTTCAACGTTGCGGGCATGCGCGTGCTTCAGGACATTCGTGATTGACTCTTGCACGATGCGAAAAATCGCAATAGCCGCTTCGGGAACCAATCTCAGCTCCGCGGCCGGGTATCGCTCCTCATAGCGAAGTCCTCCGCGTCCACAGGAATCCGCGACCTGCCACCGTAGCGCCGCGAATAGACCGAGGTTATCGAGCAGCGTCGGACGAAGATTCTCGACGACGCGACGCTTGAGCTCTACCCCGGCCTGCAGTGCTTCATGCACCCGCCGAAAGTGCGCCTGCACTGCAGGATCAGTCACGGATACATTTTCTTCAAGCCAAGATATATCCATGCGCGCTGCTACCAACAAACCACCAAGTTCGTCGTGCAGCTCATGCGAGAGCGCCTCACGCTCCTTCTCCGCAATGGTCTGCAGCTGTGTCGTCAGCGCCGAGAGGTCCTGTGTCCGCCGACTCACTATCCGCTCCAGCGTCGCTTCGCGCTCGGCAAACTCCTTGACCTCTCGCTCCTTCGAGCGCATATAGGTAAGCACCAGGCGGCCAAGCACAAGCACCAGAAAAAAGCTGATCGCCCCGATGGCGACGCGAATCCCCAGATTCTCCCAACGATCACTGCGCCACGAGCGACTCGCCTGCAGAATGTCCTCGGTTTCCGCCGCCTCCACGCGCCCGAGACGAGCGGAAATTTCCCGCATCGTCCGAAGTCCAAAGTCCGTGCGGATTAAGGCAATTGCCGCACTGCGCCCTTGGTCCCGGTAAAGTCTCAGCGTATCGCTCATTTCCTGGAACTTGAGATGACTGAGACGTGCCAACTCTGTGACGTCCGCGCGCACGCCTGGGGCTGCGTCTGCAAACTCGCGGGTCACGGCTTCCAACGACGTCGGCAGTTTCTGAAGGCCATCCTGGTATTGCGTAAGGTACGCATCGTCCCCCAATAAAATGTATCCACGCTGGCCGGATTCCGCCCGACTCAATATATCCTGCAAGGTGCCGAGCGCATGCTCTCGTGCCGCCGCCTTCTCCACGCGGCGGCTTGCCGCCGCGAGCTGACGCTGGCCCGACTCAGCCGCAATGAACAGCACTGCCACGGCTGCAAGCAGCAGGCCCAGGACGAAGAATTGGCGTACAGCGGGGTTCACTGAGGTCACGCGCGTCGGTAGCAGGGCTGGTCATCGTGGGCGCGGCAACCGCTGCGCGGTGACCTCGCCGAGATGATACTCGTCCCCGCCGGCAATGAGTCAAACCCGGTCGTGACCGATGTCGCCGGGTAGGATCGCCCCGCCTTCGCCTTCCCAGCGCTCGTTCGCGGAGCTCTGCGTCAGTTTGCCGGACCGTCGCCGCCGCGTGCGGTATAGCGCCACGGATGCCGCAACAGCGACTAGGGCCGCCGCGAGAACTATGGTGGGTCGTGCCACCTAAACTCTTCCCCGACGTACGTCACTGCAGACCGCAGAGGGTAAAAAAAAGCAGACGCGTCGCGGGCGTGACCGGGGGGTCGGTGTCAGCCGGGGGGTTGACGCGTCTGCTGGCGTTAAGTACGCCGAAATCATCGTCTGTCAGGCTCGGTGGTGGATTGCCCTGCGGCGGGTGTCACGGGAGCAACGGCACTGAGCATGCTGGAAAGATCCTCGGCATGCTCTTCTTCCTTCGCTAGGATCTCTTCAAGCAGTCGCCGTGTGGTCGGATCACGTGGTCCGATGTAGTCGACCATTTCCTTGTAAGAGTCGATCGCGACGCGCTCCGCGACCAGATTCTCGCGAATCATGTCATTGAGCGTGCTCCCGGAAACATATTCAGCATGACTGCGTTCCGCAAGCCCGCGTGGGTCGAAATTCGGCTCCCCGTCGAGCTGCACGATCCGTGCTGCAAGGCTGTCGGCGTGCGCAAGCTCCTCTTCGGCATGCGTACGGAATTCCTCCTTGATCGCCTCCGCGTGCACGCCATTGGCCATGAAATAGTGCCGGCGGTACCGTAAGGTGCACACCAGCTCAGTCGCTAGCGCTTCGTTCAAGAGCCGCAAAACGGTGGTCCGGTCCGCTGCGTAGCTTTCCGTCACGGCTCCGTTCTCCAAGTGCTCGCGCGCGCGTGCGCGCAAGGTCGCGATGCTGCTCAGTGACTTCCCGTTTGTTTTGTCTTCCACTGCCTTCTCCGTAGCCCTACGTGTACCCTGCAGATTCGCGGAGCTCCCTCAGCGACGCGTCGCGAATGTGCGAAGCAAGGACGCCAATATGGGTCGCCGCCAGACAAGCGCTGTGAATGCTGCGGAGACAATGGCGCCAGGATTCAAATGCGCGCTCAGCCAGCGAAATGTCATGCTCCTGGGGAACGCCCGTTGCCGTGGTTCCACTGACAGCCAAGTGGCGCGCCACTCCTCACGATCTTGTGCCAACGTCGCCTTGGCGATTTCGGCCTTGGTCGCCGGTGTCATCGCTCCAGATCCTTATCGCGCTCCAGAAATGCCACCAGCATAGTGCGGTCCTTGGAAAGCTCCCCCGTCGTTTGTGAGAAAAGCCTCGGCGCCGACCGCAAGACGCGGATTCGCCAGAAGGCGATCAATGCAATCGTGACCAAGAGCCCCAACAGCCCTCCGAGTACCCATGACCGCTCCGGGGTATTCCATGCTTCCGCGATCACCCAGGCACATAGCAGCGCGGCGGCCATGATCAGCGCGGCCCCCATCACGCACGCAGCAACCAAGCGACGGCGTGCCAAACCGATCCCAATATCGAGATCGCTCTGCAGAAGATCCAGATAGGCACTGATATGGCGTACCGCGACAGTTGCCGCGGCTGACACAGATCGTGTCATCCGAAACTCCTGGAAACGCCCCTACCGTCGGGACGCCGACACCAAGAACCCCACTGCGATGCCCGCGAGCGCGGCGATACCAATGGCCTCCCATGGCTGGTTGCGCACGTAGCGATCACTCGCCTCGAAGGCATCTCGAGCCTGCTGCTGCACTTGCTCCGCGCCTGACGCGAGTGAGCGCTTGGCGGAGGTCACCGCGCTCGCGACCTTGGAACGCAAACGCCGAACCTCGGGATCTGCCGCCTCTCCCACCCGCTCGATCAAATCCTCCACATCTGCAATGAGATTCTGCACCTCCGAGCTGGCAGCAGCGCCTGCCTCCTGCACTCTGCCGCGCCCGGCGCGCATGTCATTGCTGAAATCTCTTGTTGAACCTTCCACGGCCTTCTCCTGTCAGGAACCACGATTCACGCGCAAGCGGCACAACACACTATGGCTTGGCAACACTTCTGGGTCGGTCGGGGACGAAGCTGTGCCGTTGTAGGACTCGGGCTACACCCCAGATGGGTCCCTGCTGCCTCCGTTTAACCCAAGTTAAAGGCTGCAAATTCCCAGTTTAAAAGTCGGTCAATCACTGCATGGACGTAGTCGGGCCGACGGTTCTGATAATCAAGATAGTAGGCGTGTTCCCAGACATCCAGCGTCAATAGCGGCCGCAGATGCACGGGCAACGGACCATCGGCATTGCCCGTCTTCACCACGCGCAGCTTCGCTCCGTCGACGACCAACCAAGCCCAGCCAGAACCGAACTGCTCAATAGCCGCGTTGGCAAGCTCCCTCTTGAGCGCCCCAACATCTCCAAAGGAGTCCCTGATGCGCTTCTGCAAGGTGGCAGGCATGTTTCCTTCGACCTGCGGTGACAGGCAGTGCCAAAAGAATGTGTGGTTCCACGCCTGTGCGGCGTTGTTGAATATTTCCACCTGATCATGGACGCCCGCGGTTTGCAAGATAAGGGCTTCCAGCGTCAACTCCGCGAGCGGCGAGCCGGCCACGAGAGCATTCAGCTTGTCAACGTATGCCTTGTGATGCTTTTCGTAATGGAACGTCAGGGTCTTTGCCGAGATCACCGGTTCCAGCGCATTCACGGAGTAAGGCAGCGGAGGGAGAACGTGCACGCCAGTAACGTGTTCCTCCTCTCCTGTACCGAAATTTGACGGCTGCCTCCCTCGCTGGCCACCATTCCGCGGAATCGGTTGGGTTTCTGATGACATACCGAGCTCCTGATGGGCTCCCAGCCCATTGCCGTACTATTACTGAGGCCTGCAGCGGACTCTGTCGGTTATACACGCAATTTTCTGTATTTTCTGTCGGAACGCTAATCGCTGCTGCGATGCGCCACGTTGCGCGGCTTCACGTGATGCATGATTTTCACCAGACGGACGTAAGACCCTCCCGACGCCCGTATTCGGAGTGAGCTGACAGCTTCTCGCGACTGCCGCTGCCTTAGTCTGAAGCTCATTAAATCCCAACATCGCTTTAAGAAATTTCAAAGTCGGGAGGTTCCATGTCGCAGGGCGGATCCGTCGCAAAATGTACGCAATTCCACCCGCCGCAGGTGGCTAACGCTGAACTCGCCAATCAATTGCGCGCCGCAGCGGCGGCCGGAGACGATGAGCGGATTGCGCGCCTAGTCTCGGAACTTTTGAGATGCAAGGGCCTTTCGCGCGGTCAGCGCATTGCCTTGCAGCAACGAGCCTTGCTGAGCCTCGTAGAGTCACTTCGGTCTGCCGCTCTCAACGATGACCTCACCGGCCTGAACAATCGCCGCGGGTTTGTTCAGGTGGGCACGCGGGTGCTCGATTTTGCGGCGGGTGATGCGCGCCCGGCCCACCTCGTGTACTTCAGTGTTGACCATCTCGAGCGGGTCTGCGAGGCGCACGGCAGAGATGCCGGGCAGATTCTCATTAGGGACTGCGGCAACCTGCTTCGGGATTTGTTCCCGAATTACGGTGTGCACGAGGTGCTGGGGCGAATGGCTAACGATGAATTCGCCGCGCTGACGATGCGCTCAGATTTCTTTGCGCGCGACCGGGTCGTCTCACGTGTCCAGGACCTGCTGGCCGGTCGCAGCTCAAGCTTGGCCCTGAGTATCGGAGTAGCACACTTCGAGCCCCGCAAGCCGCGTCCGATCGATGAACTTCTCGCAGTGGCGAAGCGCAATCATCCAGCAGCCGTCGCTTGATTCAGGGGTCGGGCTCCCGATAAGCCGGTTCGGGCCGAGGGCACTGTCCGCCTACCGCGTCTAGGCGTGTTTGCCCGCGCGGTGTTACTCCAGGTTCTTATAAACCTCTCGTGCC
Organism: uncultured Pseudomonadota bacterium; assembly: GCA_963806375.1. Classification (GTDB taxonomy): domain Bacteria; phylum Pseudomonadota; class Gammaproteobacteria; order Steroidobacterales; family Steroidobacteraceae; genus 13-2-20CM-66-19. The sequence continues at coordinate 88,755 of CAWDXW010000001.1, read as the reverse complement.
TTCTCCAGCGTCGCCAGGACGAGGTCCTTTTCGTCTTGCGAGTTAAAGTCCGGATATAGCGCGGTCCGATGCGTCAGATTCTCAATCCACGCCACAAAGTAACGTGCGTCCTCGCTTGAACGGAGCTGGGAGCCACGAACCGCCACGTAAACAGGACTCGTCGTTGCATAGACAAAGTTATCGAGGACCGGGTACTCCGCCCGAGAAGAGAAGGCACGCAGCAGGCACCACCCACTCTTCTCGATAGGCAACTCCCCGCGAGTCTCAAGGGCTTCGTGTGCCTTGTTGAGTCCCAATTCTCGAACCACACGACCATTGCAGACGATCTGAGCGTGTTCGACGGGAACCAGCGAGCTAACACCTGCCGTGAAGCTCACGGGGCCCGCTTTGTCGAGCTTCAAAGTGCCGCCCAGCCTCGTATCGCCCAAAGAGAAGGCGAGCAGCGGTCCATTGGTTGCGAAAGTACGTCCTGCGCGCAATGACTCGAGCCACTCGTCGCTGTTGAGATGTTCCTTTGGCAACCGAAGCAAATACCCGATTCAGGCCAACGGGACCGCGCAAAGTTGCGTAGTCTGCCATTGCGTCGGTGCCCCCCGCGGCGGGGATGCGAAAACCCAGATTCAGCAGGCGATACCAGACGCCCGCCGTTGCCTTGTGGTCGGAAAACCCTACGACCTCCAGGTAGTCAACCTTCCCGAGAGCCGCGTCCACGGGTAATTCATCGGCATCGGTATGGGCGGGCTTACTGAGCGGCAGCGGCTCTTCCTCGAACGGATGCACGTATCCGACCACGGCCCCCTGCGCATGGGCGAGATCGGCTATTGCAGCGTTAGTCGGGTAAAGGCTGGCCGCTGCCGTGTTCGGATAACCCGCGTAACCGGGCAGCAGAATGTTGCCGCCGATCGCCAGCAGACCGAGATGACCCCAGTAGCTCGTGTGAAATTCTTGCCCATGGACGATCAGGGTCTGCGCAGAAGACGCTGCGTCCACCCCACCGCCACTGTAAGCAATATCGGGTATACGTTGCTCCTTGTTTACGACAAGATTTTCGACGATATCCAGATCCTCCGCTTGCGCCTGCAGCATCAGGTGGCGCGGAGTATTTCGATACTGCCCTCCATAGTTCATATGGACGTGGACGTCAGCACTCACCCACCGGCGGTCGGAGCCGTCAGGCCACTCACGAGCGGGCAACGTAACGGCCACCTGGCTGGTCGCGCCGGCCGTCACCGTGACTACGCGGCGTATCGGAGTACGACTCAGACCCTTCATAACCTCAACGCTAACGTTGCCGGCGGGGATCTCGATGTCGTCGTCACCACCGGTGTGGAAGTAGCGTGCGTCGAAGGGGTGTTCGTTTCGATCGAATTCCGCGTGATGCAGCCAGGCGTCCCGCGGTCCATAGAACCGACCGTTCGGCCCGGTAACCGTCACTCGTGCCGGTGTGGGCCGCGCCGACTCATCGAGTGCGGTCAGGTGAATCGTCCCGATCGGCTGCAAGTAGTGCCGGTCCGGGCTTGGGAGTGCTCTGGAACGGCCTCCGGGAATTTGCATCAGTCTGAGTTCGGTATTTCCCCCTCGATTGGAGATTGAGGCAATCAGCATTCCGTCCGGTGACCAGCGCGCATTGCTCTCGTCCCAATCTCCGTAGGTAAGAGGGAACGGCTCGCCGCCCGTAGCGGGCATCAGCCAGAGCTGTAGCCAATTGCGTCCTAGATAGGAACTGTAGACGATGCGTCCGCCGTCGGGCGAGAACTCCGGCCGGGCGCGCCAGTTGGTCTCTTCATATCTGAGCTCAGTGGCCGGAGCCCCGGGCACCGCGGGCATCTGCCAGATTCCTCCTGTCCCGTGGATGCGTCCCCGATTGGAGACGAAGACGATCGACTTTCCATCGCGCGTCCACGTCGGATTAATCTCGTGATCGAAGGCGCTGTAGTAATACCGCGGCAACGGGCTTTTGGCCTCATCCGTCAGGCGCACGGTAGTGACAATTTGGCCGTCACGTACATCTGCAACGAACATGTGAAAGTGTCTGTGATAGGCGGACGAGGTGTACACCAGGCGCTTGCCGTCCGGTGACCAACGTGGCTCGAGGTTCACAGCCGCATCATGGGTCAGCTGTCGCGCCCGACCGGTTTGCAAGTCCAGAATCCACAGCTCCAGCACCTCCCCGGAACCGGAGGTGTACACGACGTATCGTCCATCGGGTGACCAGTCCGGTTGGTAGTCATAGCCAGGCGCCTCTGTTAATTGTTGTGCGCTATCGGAATCGATCCTTTGCCGCCACAACGAACCCGCCATTGAATACACCAGTTCGTGCGAGTCTGGAGACCAAGCCACCGAGCTTGGTCCACTGGTGAGCTGCGGCAGGTACATCTCCCGATAGTAGTAACCATGCGGAAGATCAATCAGGGGTGCCGTCTGAGCCGCCTGAACCGCCGTCGGCGCTATAACCACCAGCGCCGCGGCGAAAACGGCCAGAACTCGGATGGCAAGGACTACGGGCCAGGTAACAGCGCACATCGCTGCGACGCTAGATGACCCGCGCACCGGAAGCAAGGATGTGTAGCAGAAAGGCTAGGATGGCGAAGCCCGCCTGCAGGCTATAGCGACTTCCTCAGCTCATTCGTCGATGCTGCGGCGCCCGCGCCCCGTACGACGCTCCGGGCTCGTGCCGGCGCGACGCAGACCACTGTGTTCTTCTTCGCGGCGCGGGCCGGCACGTCGGTCGGCAAACTTCCGATACGCGCAAGTGCAGGTACTGGGCGAGGGACACTCTGCCAGTGGAAGCCGTGGCGCCGCGGCGCTCAAGAAGCGCTTATCCTTAAGCGCCCGCGCTGCGTCGCAACTTCCCCGCGCAGTGACAATGGATACCGCGTGCCAGCGCGCGTCGAGTGGCTTGGCCATGCTTGGAAAGCTAACGCCGATGGGGGCGGCATTCAATACTCACCCGCAGAAACTCTGGAAGATCCAACAGGTTTCACGGTGCAAGCCAACAACAGCCCCCTCCCCGGCTCGGGAAAGCGCCGATTTTCGACGCTAGGCACTTTTTGGACCCCGCCCGTGCGGTGGTTCTCGGCCACCGCCCGAGGACTGAAGCCCGATACTGCCACCGGCGGCCGCAACGGCCGCCGGTGGGGACGGGACCGTCACCGCTATGCGAACCTAGTGCGGCGTGTCGCTATTGTTCATCTGCGCCTTGCAAGCCTGTTTCGCGGCGTGTTCCGACATGTTTGGATTCTGGGCCCGGGTCCGTGCAATGCAGGACTTGAGCTGCGAGCGGGCATCACCGCTCATCGACCCCTGCGATGAGGATGAACTGCCGTACGGCGCCGGCGAGTTCGTCGTGGATGACGGATCGGACCCAGAGGACGGCGGAGAGCTAGCGGGCGGGGGGCTCATCGACTGAGACGGGGTCTGCGCGAATAAGACGCCGGACGCCTTTAAGGACAAAGACGCCGTCGCAAGCAGGGTGATTAACGTGGCTCGTTTCATTGCGCCTCTCCGGGGGTGGACGGATACCGATCTGCCCTTTATGGAGAGTGTGACCACCCACCGAGCACCGACAGCCGCGGTCGGACCCCGCCGACGGCGCGTACACGCGTCGCGCGCTCGCGAGAGGCTGCACAGATACCGCCTACCTCATCTATCGACTGGCACTCTTAGCTTGGGCAACCCGACAAGCGACCGGTGCATCCTCATCGAAGTAGCATACGGCGCAGATTCTGTGATACCCGTCAGCTACGGTCAGCGGAATTCCCGCAGCCATGTCGCCGGCCACCAGAAGCACCGGAGACAACGCCTTGCCCTTGCGAACTCGTTTCAGGTCGGCCGCCACTTGCGGCTCATCTCTTGGAAGCAAGGGTAGTCGGCTCGCTCGCAGCAGGTCCTTCGCAGCATGATGTGCCACCTCGCTTCGTCTCAGGGCTCTGAGAAGATCCGTGGTTTGTGACGGTGTGTTGACTAGTGCCAGGAACCTGCTCGCCGCCGTGAGGTCCGTTGCGACCGGGTGACGTCTCCAGTTCAAGCGTTGTCGCTTTGACATGCCTTCGCTCCATCCTTTCCATCGCGGCCCGCATACACGACTTACGCTTAAGGTAACACTCCATTGCGATCGGCAGGCGCCAAAGGTAGGTCAGCACCGACGGTGCTTTTGGCACATTGGCAATGCACACCCGACCCCAATGGAACTAACTTGGCCTCAGGAATCCGAACTAATTGGGAGGTAACATGGGTCGCGGCATTCTCTTATGGCTTCTGGGTGTTCCCATCCCCGTGATACTGCTGCTGGCCATGTGCTCACATCATTAAAGCTGGTCCTGCGGCCGCTCCGCCAGCAACACGGTCATGTATCGCGGTCAATCCACTTTGGTCGCTTCCGCAATATGAGCGGCGGACGGACTTTAGATTGATCCTCTAACTTCTTCAGTGACCGGTTGGACGACGCTGGGGAGGCGCTCCAAGGGGAGAAACTGCCAAGCGCGGGTCGTGCCTTCCTGCTCGGTTCAATCATTGGGAAATTTATATCCAAACCGGAAAGGCGCGCAGTATCCCCGCTGGTCGTTGGGAAAACGATCAGGCAGCAGATTAAGAGCGCGTAGGCCGCTGGCTACAGTTTTCCGATTCCGACTGTTATCGCGATGGGTTCTAGCTCGCGCTGCTACGGCTCATGTGTAACCGCGATACTCGCGGAGGTTCCTTGTTCTCGAGATCGGCCATGCCCGGAGCCTTCGCCCAAGAGCTGCCCGAGTCTGTCAAGATCAACTGGCTTGGTCAGATGGGCATCAAATCCAGCCTCTTGGGCCCGCCTTCGATCCGACTCCTGCCCCCAACCTGTCAACGCCACGAGCATGATGTTTTGGCCGCCCTCCAACGCCCTGATGCGACGAGCCACTTCGTATCCGTCCACCTGTGGCATGCCAATATCCAGCAGCGCAATTTCCGGTCTAAGGCCTTCGACAGCGCGCAGGGCGGCCTCACCGTCGGGCGCCCGGAATACTTGATGCCCATTTAGGCTAAGGAGAGCCGCGAGGCTCTCAAGAGCGTCCGCGTTGTCGTCCGCGATCAATATGCGACGCCCATCTGCAACCATCGGCCGCGGGTCTGCTGCAGAAATGTCGCCTCCCGAACTCTCTGTACGTTCAATGGAGAGCGGCAATCGGACCACGAACTCGCTTCCGCATCCAGGGCCCTCACTATGGGCCGTAACTGTTCCCCCGTGCATTTCTACCAAGCGACGCACCAGTGCCAAACCAATACCCAGCCCGCTTTGCGAACGCTCCATGCGATGATCCAGCTGGGTGAACAGGTCAAATATCCGCGGCAGCACCTCCGGCGCGATGCCGATTCCCGTGTCTCGCACGCAAATCTCGACGTCGCGGTTGCGCCGACGACATCGAATGTCAATAGCCCCGCCGCATTCCGTGTATTTCGCCGCGTTACCAAGAATGTTCGCGATCGCCTGTGTTAGTCGCAGTGGGTCTCCATAAATGGCGTGCGCTCGGTCCACGATTTCTACCGAAAGACGATGTCTACGGGCCTGGATCGCCGGCTCGACGGTCTCCACCGCCCGATCGATCAGATCGCCAACCTCCAGTCTCTGTCGCGTTAGATTGATCTTTCCTCGGGTAATACGCGACACATCCAGCAGATCATCCACAAGGCGCGTTAGATGAGACAGTTGTCGTTCGATGATGTCGCGCGACAGGCCGACCTGCGGGTCATCAAGGGTCTTCATTTTCATGAGATGAACCGCATTGCGTATCGGCGCCAAGGGATTTCTCAACTCATGAGCCAGCATGGCCAGAAACTCATCTTTATGTCGGTCTGCCTCCTTCAGAGCCTGCTCTGCGCGTGCGCGCTCACCCACCTCACTCTGTAACGCGCGATTTGCGCGTTCCAGATCCGCGTTTGCACGTTGCAGGCTGGCATTCAGGCTTTCCAGCTCGAGGGTTTTCTGAGCCTCCAGCGCAGTGTTTGCCTTTGCGAGCCGCCTGTTGGCCTCTGCAAGGTGGCGATTGAGATCACTCAGCTCACGACGTTTGCAATAAAGCTCGACTAGCACCGCCACCTTGCTGCGGAGAATCTCGGGTACCACAGGGATTGAAACATAATCAACGGCTCCAAGCTTGTAGCCTCTAAGCCGGTCCAGCTCCGACATATGCACGCCTGTAACGAAAATAATTGGCGTACGTTCAAAGCGTGGATGATCGTGGATGAGACGCGCGGCTTCGAAGCCGTCCATGTCCGGCATGCTTACGTCGAGCAGGACCACTGCGAATTCCTGGCGCATCAGTTTATCGAGCGCCTCCACGCCTGATCGCGCCGACACGAGATTCTGATCTAGCTCCTGCAAGACCGACTGGTACGTCAGCAATCGCGCCGGCTGATCGTCAACCAGCAATATATTTACCTTTTCTCCCGCGTCCATACTCATACCACTGGCCACGCCGGTTACCGATGGAGCCACAAGCGCACCAACGACAGCAATTGATCGGTATTTACCGGCTTCGCCACGTAGTCCGACGCACCTGCCTCTAGGCACTTCTCGCGATCGCCCTTCATTGCTTTCGCCGTCAGCGCAATGATCGGCAACATTCGAAACTCTTGCCGGGTACGTATGCGCCGCATCGTTTCGTATCCGTCCATTTCCGGCATCATGACGTCCATCAGTACCAGTGACAGATTCTCGGTGCTCTCCACTAACTTAATTGCCTCTTGGCCATTAGTGGCCGTGATTACCTCCATGTTATGGCGCTCCAGGAGACTGTTGAGCGCAAAGATGTTCCGGATATCATCATCGACGACCAGGACTTTTCGACCCGTCAGTGGTTCGTCACTTTCGTGCAGGGCTTCGATCATCTTGCGCTTGGCGTCAGGCAGGTCGGCAATAACACGATGCAGGAACAATGCGGTCTCATCTAGCAAGCGCTCAGGCGAGCGCACGCCCTTCAGCACGATGCTCTTGGCATTCCTGCGCAATTCCGCTTCCTCGCTGTCAGAAAGGTCGCGGCCGGTAAATACGATTATGGGAATCTGTCGGAACGCCGGATCGGTCTGAATCTCCTCGAGCAGTTCGAATCCCGACATGTCCGGAAGGCGCAGGTCGAGGACGATGCAGTCGAAGGCCTCGGCGCGCAGTGACTCGAGCGCCGCGGCACCCGTGGCGACGGTCGCGATCTCGATATCCGTGTGCCCAAGCAATTCGGAAACGCTGAGTTGCTCGGCAGGGTCGTCCTCCACGACTAACAGTCGGCGCATACGCGACGCGGTGAAGTTCTTCAGCCGATCAAGCGCGATCTCAAGTTCATCAGTGGTCACCGTCTTGGTCAGGAAGGAAAACGCGCCCCTTTCCAACCCGTATTGACGCTCGTCCTCGATGGTCAAAATCTGGACCGGAATATGCCGCGTTGCGCTGCTGCGCTTAAGCTGGTTTAGCACCGTCCACCCGAGCATGTCCGGCAAAAAGACATCCAGCGATACGGCGGAGAGTTTGTGCTTGCGCGCAAGGGCCAATGCGTCAGCACCGGTACGGGCCAGCAGCACATTAAAGCCGCGGTCGCGTGCCAGATTCAGGAGGATTCGCGCGTAATGCGGATCATCCTCTACCACCAGGAGCACCGGCCGCTCTATGTCCAGGACCTCCCGGTCATCCACAATCTCCTCCTGCCGGGCGACGGGCAAGACCGCCGGTTGAAAGGCCGGCGCCGCACTGGGCGCGGTCGACCCTTGCATTGCCGCACGGTTGTAGGCCGGACCCACGTACAACAGCGGTAGATAAAGGGTGAACGTACTACCACTTCCCGCCAAGCTGCTCAGGCGAATCTCCCCGCCCAATAGATGAGCGAGCTCACGGCTGATGGCAAGTCCCAGGCCCGTCCCGCCGTATTTGCGAGCCGTGCCGGCGTCCGCCTGCTGAAATGCCTCAAAAATGATCCTTTGCTTCTCCGGCGGAATGCCTATGCCGGTATCGCTGACCGAGAACTCTACGACCGAGGGAACCTGGCTAAGGGTCGGGTGCTCAGGCGACCAACCCCCGGTGGCAACGCCGATGTGCAGTCGCACGCCGCCGCGTTCAGTGAATTTGAATGCGTTCGAAAGCAAATTCTTCAGAACCTGCAGAAGCCGCTTCGAATCCGTAGTGATCGCCCGCGTCAAGCGGGAATCAAAATCAGCCGTAAACGAAAGTTTGCGTGCTTCCGCTTCGTGCCGGAAGTTTCGTTCGATGGTTTCGCGCAGGTGTGTAAACAGGAGCTCTTCGCATTCCACCGTAACCGTCCCCGACTCAATCTTTGACAGATCGAGGATGTCGCTGATGAGATTCAGGAGGTCCGTACCCGCGCCGTGGATTGTGTTGGCAAACTCCACCTGCCGATTGCTCAGGTTACCGTCGGCATTCTCGGCTAGCTGTTGCCCTAGAATCAGAATGCTGTTCAACGGTGTCCGCAGCTCATGCGACATATTCGCGAGGAATTCCGACTTGTAGCGCGATGTCAGCGCGAGTTCTGCCGCCTTCTCTTCCAAAGCGCGCCGCGCCAACTCGATTTCTTGGTTCTTGCGCTCGACCTCGGCGTTCTGCTCCGCGAGCAACTTTGCCTTATTCGCTAACTCTTCGTTCGTCTGCTGAAGCTCCGTTTGCTGCGCCTGTAGTTCACCGGCAAGCTGTTGCGATTGCTTCAGCAAACCCTCGGTGCGCATGGTCGCTTCGATGGTATTCAGCACCACGCCGATGATGCTACCCGTCAGCTGCTCGAGAAATGCGAGGTGCGATGCCGTGAAGCCTCCGAGGGACGCCAGTTCGACGACCGCCTTTACATGGCCTTCATACAGCACCGGCAGCACGATGACATTGCGCGGGCGTGAGCGCAAAAGCCCACCACGCACTTGTACAGAGCCTTCTGGAATGTCCGTGATCAATAGTCGTTGACGATCCGCGGCGGCCTGCCCCACGAGGCCCTCACCCAGTGCGAAGCGACGCGGCTCACGGTTGTCGAAACCCTCGTCGGCATAGCTGGCCAGTTCGCGCAGACCAGAGGAGTCGTCACTACCCCCCATGACGTAGACAATTCCTTGCTGGGCATTCACGAGCGGCGCAAGCTCGGAGAGTAGAAGCTTCCCGACGGTTACGAGATCTCGTTGACCCTGCATCATGCGACTGAATTTCGCGAGATTGGTCTTCAGCCAATCCTGCTCGTTGTTGCGCTCCGTAGTTGCACGCAGGTTGCCAATCATCGCATTGATGTTGTCCTTGAGCTCCGACACCTCACCGCGTGCTTCCACCTGAATCGATCGGGTTAGGTCACCCTTGGTAACCGCGGTGGCGACTTCTGCAATCGCGCGCACCTGGTTCGTGAGATTGGCCGCTAGCAAATTCACATTCGCGGTCAGATCCTTCCAGGTACCCGCCGCACCCGGAACGTGCGCCTGGCCGCCCAACCTTCCTTCCACGCCCACTTCACGCGCAACGCTTGTCACCTGGTCCGCAAAGATCGCCAGGGTGTCGGTCATGCTATTGATAGTGTCGGCGAGGGCATTAACCTCGCCCTTTGACTCCACCGTCAAGCGCTGACGGAGGTCGCCGTTGGCCACCGCCGTGACTACCTTGACGATGCCGCGCACCTGATTGGTCAGGTTATTGGCCATGACGTTCACGTTGTCGGTCAAATCCTTCCAGGTACCAGCGACACCGGGCACGACTGCCTGCCCTCCCAGCTTCCCCTCCGTTCCCACTTCCCGGGCCAGGCGTGTTACTTCGGCGGCGAACCCATTGAGCTGGTCCACCATCGTATTGATGGTCTCCTTCAGCTGTAGAATCTCTCCCTTGACGTCTACGGTGATTTTCCGCGACAGGTCTCCGCGGGCGATTGCCGTGGACACTTCCGCGATATTGCGTACCTGCCCGGTCAGGTTTCTGGCCATCGAATTCACGTTGTCCGTGAGATCCTTCCAGGTGCCGGCGACCCCCGGAACGATCGCTTGGCCACCCAATTTCCCTTCCGTACCCACTTCACGAGCGACACGGGTCACCTCAGCGGCAAAGCTATTGAGCTGATCCACCATCGTATTGACGGTTTCCTTGAGCTGCAGGATCTCCCCACGCACGTCGACGGTGATCTTGCGCGAGAGGTCGCCACGAGCGATGGCGGTTGCAACCTCGGCAATGTTGCGGACCTGACCGGTAAGGTTACTCGCCATCGAATTCACCTTATCCGTAAGATCCTTCCACACACCACTGACGTCCTTCACATCCGCCTGTCCGCCCAGCTTGCCTTCCGATCCGACTTCGCGCGCGACGCGAGTGACTTCTGCCGCGAAAGCATTCAGCTGATCCACCATGGTATTGATGGTCTGCTTCAGCTGCAGAATCTCGCCGCGCACGTCGACGGTAATCTTGCGCGAGAGGTCCCCGCGCGCGATGGCTGTGGCGACCTCGGCAATATTGCGCACCTGATCGGTCAAATTGCTTGCCATCGAATTTACGTTATCGGTCAGATCCTTCCAGACACCACTGACTCCCTTCACTTCCGCCTGCCCGCCCAGGTTTCCTTCTGTCCCCACTTCACGCGCGACCCGGGTCACTTCCGCGGCAAACGCATTGAGTTGGTCGACCATCGTATTGATCGATTCCTTCAGCTGCAGGATCTCGCCCTTGACGTCCGCGGTGATTTTGCGTGAAAGGTCACCATTGGCGATGGCAGTAGCCACTTCGGCAATATTGCGCACCTGTCCGGTGAGATTCCCGGCCATGGAGTTCACACTGTCCGTCAAGTCCTTCCACGTCCCCGCGACTCCCGGGACAACCGCTTGGCCGCCGAGCTTGCCCTCGGTACCAACTTCGCGTGCGACGCGCGTCACTTCCGAAGCGAACGAACGCAGTTGGTCGACCATCGTATTTATGGTCTCTTTCAACTGCAGGATTTCACCACGCACGTCGACGGTGATTTTGCGTGACAAGTCTCCGCTGGCGATCGCGGTAGAGACTTCTGCGATGTTACGCACCTGGCCGGTGAGATTTCCGGCCATGGAATTGACGTTATCGGTCAAATCCTTCCATGTCCCGGCAACGCCAGGCACTACTGCCTGGCCGCCGAGTTTACCTTCCGTTCCCACTTCGCGAGCCACGCGGGTCACTTCGGCTGCAAAACTATTCAGCTGGTCCACCATCGTGTTGATGGTGTTCTTAAGCTCCAGGATCTCCCCCTTTACGTCGACGGTGATCTTGCGGGACAAATCACCGCGCGCCACGGCCGTGGTTACTTCCGCAATGTTGCGGACCTGGCCGGTCAAGTTAGTCGCCATCGCGTTGACTGAGTCGGTGAGATCCTTCCACGTGCCTGCGACACCTGAAACGATTGCCTGGCCGCCCAGTTTGCCTTCCGTGCCCACTTCGCGGGCGACCCGAGTCACTTCCGAGGCAAATGAGCGTAGCTGATCGACCATCGTGTTGATGGCCTCCTTCAGCTGCAGAATCTCGCCACGCACATCGACCGTGATCTTGCGTGACAGATCCCCGTTTGCAACGGCTATCGTAACTTCGGAGATGTTGCGGACTTGGCCGGTCAGATTGCTTGCCATCGAGTTGACGCTGTCAGTGAGGTCCTTCCACGTTCCGGCCACCCCATGCACGGCAGCCTGCCCGCCAAGCTTTCCTTCGGTGCCGACCTCGCGCGCGACACGTGTCACTTCAGAAGTAAAGGCGCTCATCTGCGCAATCATGGTGTTAACAATGGTCGCTGAGCGGAGGAATTCACCCTTAAGTGGGCGGCCATCGACCTCAAGACTCATCGCCTGTTGAAGATCCCCCTTGGCCACGGCTGCGATCGTGCGGGTCACCTCGGTCGTCGGCCACAACAGATCGTCGATCAGCGTGTTGACGGAGTGCTCCATCGCACCCCACGCACCCGACCGTCGCTCGCTTGACATGCGATGTCGGGTTTTGCCGTCCTTGCCCACGATCTGACCAACACGCTCGAGCTCGAACGCCAGGCGCTGGTTGGCAGCGACGATCTCGTTAAATGTGTCTGCCACTTTTCCGGCGAGGCCGGTTTGATCGCTGGGCAGGCGCGCGGAAAAGTCCCCGTCGCGCACACTCTGCAGCGCTTGCAGCAGCTTACTTAGGTTAAAAGCGGAGTCCGCGGTGCCCGCATTGGCCTTGCGCCGTGCCTGCATGCTCTCGGATGACTGCATCTACGGACTCCCGTCTGGTAAACGTCGGCGGCACTTCGCCGGGGACCTGTCGCGTGTCACGGGAGTCGCTTGCTGCTCAGCCCGTGCACGCGGCGTCAGAATAAATTTCTCGCCATGTCGCTTGCTGTAAGACGCCGCCTACTTTTGCCGGGCGCCGGGCCCTACCCGAGGATCTCTTCAAGCCGGCTTGCGGCCACGGGACTGAGGGCCGTCAGGCTGAGTGATCCGTCTGGCTCGGTCTTAACCGTCAAATTACCCCCCGCCGTCGTGATGCGGTGCATGATCGCAAGTAGCCTGAGATCGGCATCGGCGGCCGCTTCCGGTGCCAGCCGCAGCCGGGTGACGGCCAGACGCAGTGAGCCGTCAACCACGTCCGCCTCTAGCTCGGTATTGCCGCATCCCAGAGCGAAAGTCTCAACCACCGCCCAATAGAGGGACACGCGTGTCGCCTGTGAAAGCGATAATTCCTCATCGGGGACCCGCACCAAACATGCACGCCCTGTGCGGATACACAGATCCTCGACATACCAGCGCAGAGCCGCGAACAGCCCCAGATGCACCAACAGCCCGGGGCGCAGTTGCTCGACCATTCGTCGCTCGGTGGCGATTGCGGCATCGAGATTTTCCCGCATCTGCGCAAACCGAGCTCGAAGCTCTGTACGCTCTGCGCCCAAAGCGTGTTCGATATGGCTAAGATCCATCTTCGCCGCGACTAGCAGCCCACCCAAGCCGTCGTGCAGCTCCTCGGCAACAGTTGCACGCTCTTCATCCAGACGGCGCTCCAGGTAGCGCGCCAACTGGTCGGGCTTGGCCGATAACGCGTCGTGATTCCTCACGGTATCGATCTACTTAAGCCTACAGGCAGTCGCTCATGAAGGTTGTATCCTTTACCCTCGAAAGGGCGCTGCGCGGTGAGTGTAGAATCCACTGCAAGGCAATTTCCCTTGGAAAATCGCGGTCGTAGAAGAATGCCTCTCGCAACCGATGCTACACGTCGACGAGTGCTGATCGTCGACAGTAATCCGGACCTCGCGCAAGTGCTCGGCGAGATCATCCGAATGGATGAAAACCTGGAATTCATGGGATTTGTTCTGTCAGGTGCGGCTGCGGTTCGCCGGACGCAAAGCGAAGCCGTGGATGTTCTGGTCCTTGACCTGGGGCTGGAGGATTGTCATGGCTTTGAAGTTCTCGATCGCTTGCAGGCGGATGCCTGTAAAACGAAGGTGATTGTCCACACCGGACATGCGTCCCCCGACCTCGCAGCACATGCAAAGCGCAAAGGAGCGGCCGCTTACGTGGTCAAAGATGGCGACGCCGAGGCGCTTTTGTCAGTAATCCGAACGGTGTGATCTGGGTCACCGAGTTCTGTCTCCCGCGAAACGCGCGACAGTTCATATAAGAGGCGGCGCCTCCGCCAGGCAAGAAGCGTCTGGCGCTGCCGATATGCGCGGTAAGTAAGAATTTCCGGTTCGGCTTCGTCGTTCATTCCCGTGCTTCGGGAAGGCTTTGCGAACTGCAGCCTCCCAAGAGACCCCGCGCCTGTCTCGCAGCCTGAGACTACAACGACGGTAGGAGAGTGCTTACAGATCGGCGGGTCAGGGCCTCTTAATCACGGAGTAACCGACTTGCGCGTCGCATACTTTTTTAGCGCGGGAGATTGCGTGGTTGCAGCTCAACAATCGCATGCGCAGACAGCTTCCCTGTCCGCAGACAGCTTCCCTGTCCTACGGGCCCACAGGACAGGGGACTATTCAGAGGCTGCCGTGCTGATCCGATCATTCGGTGGTATTAAACGGAGTCGCGCACATGCACCCCACCGACTCGGGCCCGAGCCAAGAGCCACCTATTCTCCCGCAAGCTTGGGCGCGCGAGCCAATTGCCGAACACCAGCGCAGTTCGCACGTCCCCAGAGCGGCGGCCCCGGCCACGCGCCGGCGCTTCTGTGCGGCAATGTACGACTATTGCCTGACGCCACAGTACTGGGAAGCCTTCTAGCCCCCCGCATCCATCAGAGTTCGCCCGCTCTTCACGTTTTCAGGACGACCCATCCGCCGCGCCGCTGGCTGCAAACGGCGGCTGTAGACTGTTAAGCTTGAGCGTGGAGGCGTCGCGCCGGGCGACAGGCCATACGGGGGTCTCAGTGCGCGCGCGGTATTCCGACGTTTCGCAGTTACTGCGTCAGAAGACCGATGATCTCCCGGTGTTCTGCTTTCTTCCCCATCGTATTCAGTTGGCAGCCCAGCGTTTTCGCGCGGGCTTTCCCGGCAAAGTGATGTACGCCGTAAAAGCAAATCCTGACCGGGATGTTCTTAGCTGGATTGCGCAAGCCGGTATCGATGCCTTCGATACCGCGTCCATACCGGAAATTGCTCTAGCGAAGAGCGTCGTCTCGAATGCCCACTGCGCGTATAACCATCCCGTAAAGCCGCGGGTAGCGCTCGCCACTGCATACAAGGATTGGGGCGTACGAGACTTTGTCGTTGACCACGCGGCGGAACTCCAGAAGCTGTTCCAAGAGCTCGACTCCGACATCGTGGTGCAGGTGCGAGTTGTCACCCCAAATTCGAATGCCCGAGTAAGCTTCAACGAGAAATTCGGTGCTTCGCCCGTTGAGGCGGCCTCGTTGTTGCGCGCGGTCAAGGAACGTGGCGCTATTCCGGCCTTGACCATGCACGTGGGCTGGCAGACTTTCGATCCACAGGCGTTCGCTGCGGCAGTCCATCTCCTGGCAACGGTCGCCGCGGCGGCTGGAGTCCGACCGCACTACCTCAACGTCGGCGGGGGCTTTCCCAGTCTGCTGATGCCAGCGCATTTGCGCATCGAGGATTTCTTCGCAGCGATCAGTAGAGCACACGCCTCTGAGGCTGCGTTGACAGGCGTGCCATTGCACTGCGAACCGGGCAGTGCGCTCGTGACTAGCGGCGGTGCTGTCCTGACACAAGTTCTTCTTGTCAAGGAACATTCGATCTACCTAAACGACGGCATTTACGGCGCACTGGCAGAGCTGCTGCATTCAAAGCTCCAGCCCCCTACGCGCGTCTACACGCGTGAAGGCGAAGAGCGTACGGGACCGCTGCGGAGTTTCAGAACCTTCGGACCGACCTGCGACTCATTTGATGCGAGCCCAGTGCCTTTCGAAGTGCCCGAAAACACTCGCGAGGGTGACTGGCTATATCTGGAATCTATGGGCGCGTATTCGGCTCCCCTAATCACCGACTTTAATGGCCTCGGAGCCCACGATTTCGCAATTCTTGATTCGGCGCCATAGACACCACTCGCGCGGCTAGTTCGCCCCCGGAGCGGGCATGTCGGTCGGAAACGTCAATCGAAAGCGCGTGCCCCGGCCCGGCTCGGTCTCAAGTTCGATTGCAGCTCCGAGCAGTTCACAGAGTCGCTTGACGATCGACAGGCCGATGCCTTCTCCGGGCTCCCGCGACACGACGGCCGCTGGCCGGTTTGGCCCATCGCCGCCCGCAATCGTACTTGGCACGGTGGTATGACTTGGACATTCACCCGGAACGTCTTGCGCGTGCCGAGTGGCTTCGCTCTCGTGCGCCTGGTCGGTGGCTTCGCGCATGGCCCGAGTGAGTGGCGTGGCATGAGTGCCGCGCAGTCCAGGACCGGTGTCCTCCACGGTGAGGATCCATCGGGGATTCCCCGGCGCTCCTTGCCAGAGGAGCTGAACGCCGCCCACATCCGTAGCCTTGACGGCGTTGAGTACCAGATTCTGAACGATGCGCTGCAACTTTACCCTATCCCCGTGGACCAATAACGACTCGGGTCCCTCCGCTTTCAGGAACAGATTCCGGGCAGTTGCCTCGGCCCGCAGCGACTCGCTGAGGTCCCGCAACACGATGCTTACGTCGAAGGTTGTGATCTGCACCCGGTCTTGGCCCGCCTCCAGCCGATTCAGGTCAATCAGATCGCCGAGCAATGACTGCGTTGACCCGATGGCCCGATCGAGGATTCGGAAGAAGTCCGTGCGCATTTCCTCCGAGGTCGTGCGTGCCAGCACCGCCGTCGCATTGGTAATGACGCCCACCGACCCGCGCAGATCGTGTGCAGCCTGGCGCAGAATATCAGCGCGCTCCTTCTCCAGGGCGCGCAACTGCTTGACTGCGGATTCGAGGTCGCGCATGCGACCCGCAGCCTCGGCCTGCTGCAGGCGGTTGTAGCGCGCCGCACTCTCGCACGCACCCTCTCCACAGAGTCTTACCAGCACTTCGCGCGCGCGGCGCGTCACCTGCGGTGCAAGCCCCGGCGCCAATTCTGAATAGGACTCCAATTCCCCAAGGATGCACTGGTGCAGATGCGCCCACTCGCGCAGCGTTTCCCGCAGGTCATACCCTTGTTGCCAGCGGTGCAGTCCATGCTCGGAGGCGCCTTCTCGCTGCTCCATGTCCGCCCGTGTTTCTCGAATGACGTCATCCGCCCGTAACGCCTGCTCAAACGCATCGAGCACTTTCGGAATGCTGTCCGTGAATTGCGAGCGGGTGATGGAGGTAGCCGTGGTCAGCTCCGGATCCTGCTCGACACGCTGACGCCAGGCGGCCAATAGCTTCTCACGCGACTGCCGCATGTATGCGGCTAAAGCAATGCATTGCCGGTGGGTGCGTTCCACGCGCCCTCCTTGGCGCTAGCCGAAGTGGCTGCGGATCGTGGGGACAATAGCGATTCGGTGACCACCTGTCACCTGCGAACCAACCAAGTAGCCAAACGACCGCGATCTAGGGCGAAGCCGCGGACTCAGATCCCAGTCCTACCCTTGTTGATCTACCGAAATGGGAGAGCCACGGATTTGTCTGCGAGGCACGGGGGGTCCATGCGGTTTGCGTAGGAGATTAGCTCCGCATGACCGCGCATGAGGTACACGAGCTGGCTGCCCGCTCCTTATGCCGGGCGTCGCGCCGTCCGCTTCGATGCCGCTTCCGCAGGCGCCCAAGGCTGTCCGGTGCGCTCCTCAATATAACCGCGGATCAGACGTCGCACGGCCTGCGAGGGCGTCACGTCGTCTTCGGCACACAGTCGTTCGAAGACCG
Organism: uncultured Pseudomonadota bacterium; assembly: GCA_963806375.1. Lineage (GTDB taxonomy): Bacteria > Pseudomonadota > Gammaproteobacteria > Steroidobacterales > Steroidobacteraceae > 13-2-20CM-66-19. The sequence goes on along the minus strand of CAWDXW010000001.1, from coordinate 71,530 downwards.
CCTTTTTGCGCGGATCGATGAGGATCGTCAGTCGAGCAGTGCGAACTTCCAGAGACACGGGCGTCCTTTTTAAGTGAGACATGGGTAGTCGCATGGGATTATAATCAAACACACGTCGGAGTAGCACCCTTTGTGACGCCAGTTATAGGCTCTTCGTTGAGTGCTTGCCTCGCGCTCATCGCGGCTTGGGGCCTCATCGGACTTGCGGGCTTGCTGCGCCCGACGAGCATTAATTTCGTCGGACGTACGCTTTTCCCCCTGGGCGCCATCTGTGGCTTGACCCTCGCTGCCGTCGCCGCCACGTCTCTGATGACTCCTTCCGAGCAGATGGTCCTGCCCATCGGACTCCCCGATCTGCCCGTGCACCTGCGACGCGATGCGCTCGCGAGCCTCTTCCTGTTTCTTTTGGGGGCCACGTCGGCGGGCATCTCCACATTTGCGGCAGGCTACTTTCGCAAGGGTCACGGAACCGCCGCGGGGCTCTTATGCCTTCAGTACCACTTGTTCCTCGCGAGCATGGGCCTCGTACTACTGGCCGATGACGCGTACGCGTTTATGGTCTCTTGGGAAACCATGGCTCTGTCGTCCTACTTTCTCGTCACGACTCAACATGGCATTCCCGACATCAGACGCGCCGGGTTTGTCTATCTGCTCATCGCCCATGTCGGTGCGCTTGCAATTCTCCTCAGCTTCGGAGTCATGCAGGGCGGCAGCTGGCGCTTTACGTTCGACGCGATGCGCAGCGCCCACCTGGACCCCTACTGGGCCGCCGGCGCATTCTTTCTTGCTCTGTTTGGCTTCGGAGCAAAGGCCGGACTGGTGCCGTTGCACGTCTGGCTTCCCGAGGCCCACCCCGCAGCGCCCTCCCCGGTCTCCGCTCTGATGAGTGGCGTCATGCTGAAAATGGCTGTCTACGGAGTGCTGCGCGTCACCTTTGATCTGCTCGGCAAGCCCGACTGGTGGTGGGGCATGGCGCTCCTCGCGATTGGGCTGTTCAGCGCGCTTTATGGCGTCGTGTTTGCCGCCGTGCAGACCGACATGAAACGGCTCCTCGCGTGGTCCTCGATCGAGAACCTCGGCGTCATCTTCACCGGCGTCGGGCTCGCCATCGTATTCCACGGCGTGGGTATGAGCTCACTGAGCGCACTCGCCTTGATAGCGGCGCTCTATCACACCCTCAACCACGCGTTCATGAAGAGCCTGCTCTTCTTGGGGACCGGAGCGGTGCTTCACTCGACCGGGGAACGCAACCTCGGCCGCCTCGGCGGCCTGATTCATCGTATGCCGTGGGTCGCGTGGCTTACTCTAGTTGGCGCACTGGCCACCGCCGGTCTGCCGCCACTGAATGGGTTCGTGTCGGAATGGCTTCTGCTGCAGTCATTTCTGTTTGCTCATGAAGTGCCACGTACCTTCGTCAACATGTTGCTCCCCGTGGGCGCGGCGGTGGTCGCGCTTTGCGCCGCGCTCACCGCCTACCTCATGGTCAAATTCTTCGGCGTAATCTTCCTCGGTCAGCCACGTGAGCCGGGCTTGGAGCGTGCTCAGGACGCCAGCGTGCTCGAGCGCGCCGGCCTGGTCTGGCTCGCGCTTGGCTGCTTCGCATTGGGGCTAATGCCAACCCGGGTGATCGGCGCGCTGCGGACCGTCGTCGAGCAGCTCAGCGGCGACACGCTGCCAAACGCCGAGGCGCCCTGGTGGCTTCTGGTGCCGCTGGCCGGACGCGGTGCCTCATATTCCGCACCGCTCTTACTCATCGCCTTGGTGGTGTGCATGCTGTTCAGCGTATTCCTGGTACGCGCTTTCTATCACCGCCGCGCACGCCGAGGCGCCCCTTGGGATTGCGGTGCCGACCGCCTGACCCCACGCATGCAGGATACAGCCGAAGGATTCGGTCAGCCCATCCGCCATATCTTTGGCGCCTTCTTCGCTATGAAGCGAGAGTTACCGTCGGCCTTTGACACAGCCCCGATCTACCGCGTCAGCGTGGGAGACCGTTTCTGGCAAACACTCTACGTACCCCTCGGGGATATGGTGCAACGTATCGCCGATGCCTGCGCCTGGCTGCAGCGGGGCCGCATCGCGACGTATCTGCTCTATAGCTTCGTGACGCTCATACTGCTGTTGGCACTCATGCTATGACCGTCATGGAGATCCTGACGCAGGCGCTTGAGCTGATAGCCGCTATTGCAGCGGCGCCGCTGTTTCTGGGCTGGGTAAACCAGTGTCGCGCGTGGCTCCAGAATCGAACAGCACCCAGCATCTGGCTGCCATATCGCGGGCTTCATAAACTGCTTCATAAGGACGCGGTTATTGCCGAGCGCGCATCGCCGCTCTTTCGAATCGCGCCTTACGTGGTGTTCGGAGCCATGGTAGTGGCCGCCGGAATCATTCCCTCGATGGGCACGCGTTTGCCTTTTTCCCTTGCGGCCGACGCCATCGCACTTGTGGGTCTATTGGCGATGGCGCGCGTCTTTCTGGCGCTCGCGGCGATGGACATCGGCACCGCGTTCGGCACTCTCGGCGCACGCCGTGAATTGATGGTGGGATTCCTGGCTGAGCCGGCGCTGCTCATGATCATCTTCGTTGCCTCGATCATCTCCGCGACGACCGCGTTGCCGGCCATTACGGAACACCTTGCCACCCAAACTCTTGGCTTGTATCCGAGTCTGGCATTCACGGCGGTCGCGTTCACCATGGTGCTGCTCGCAGAAAATGCGCGAATCCCCATCGACAACCCGGCCACGCACCTCGAACTCACGATGATCCATGAGGCGATGATCCTGGAGTACTCGGCGCGTCACCTTGCATTGATGGAGTGGGCGGCCGCCCTGAAGCTCTTCAACTACGCCTGCATTGGCTTCGCGCTGTTCATTCCCTGGGGAGTCTCAACTGATCAAGCCGGTCCGGTCGGCCTCCTGCACTCGATTCCGCTACTAGGGGCCAAACTCACGATTGCGGGCGCAGGCGTTGCCTTCATTGAAACCGTGTCTGCCAAGCTGCGCGTCTTTCGTGCTCCGGAATTTCTGGCAACGGCGTTTCTCCTGGCGGTTCTGGGTCTGCTCGTGCACTTGCTGCTCGGAGCCTAGGCTATGACTGGGACCTCTTTCGACCTGCAGCTACTGAATCTGTGTGCCGCGCTGTTGTTGCTGCTGTCATTTGCAATGCTCGCACAGCGGCGCATCGTCACGCTGGTAAATCTGCTGGCAACCCAGGGAGCGCTGTTGTTCCTCGCAACGATGCTCCTCGCTTGGCGCACCGGAGAGCGCCATTTATACCTGTCTGCGGGACTTACACTGGCTCTGAAGGTTCTGTTCTTGCCCTGGCTTCTTCGACGGCTCATTCGTCGCTTGCAGGTTTACTGGGACAGCGAGCCGCTCCTTAACATCTCCGGCACAATGCTGGTTGGTCTTCTGGTGGTTGTATTTGCGTTTGGCCTGGCCCAGCCCATCGCCGCACTTGCGAGCACGGCCACCCGCAATGCCATCGGCATCGCGGTCGCCGTGATCCTGCTTTCCTTCATAACGATGATCACGCGGCGTAAAGCGATGTCGCAGGTGATCGGCTTTCTCTCCATGGAGAACGGACTGTTTTTTGGTGCCATGAGCGCCACTTATGGCATGCCCATGATCGTCGAGTTTGGCGTGGCGCTGGACGTTTTGGTCGCCGTGCTCGTTCTGGGGATCTTCTTCTTCCAGATCCGCGAGCAGTTCGACAGTCTCGATCTGCACCATCTGGAGTCGCTCAATGAGCGCGAGCCATCCGGCTCGCTTCCGTCGATCGAGGAGCGGACCTAGGTGGCGTTTATCTTGCTCCTTGGTGTTCCCATCTGTGGCGCTCTCGTACTCGGTGTTTTCGGCGCGCGACGCTGGGCCCCGGAACTGAACGTAGCCGTTAGCCTTGGCACCTTCCTGGCCGCCTGCGTACTGGCGGTACGGGTGGTCAGCGGCGGACCGCTGGTCGTGTGGCATGAGCAGTTCTTTATAGATCCCTTCAATGTTTTCCTGGTCACGCTTACCGCCTTTGTCGGGCTCACAACATCGCTTTTCTCGCGGCCGTACATGCGCGTGGAGCTGCACAACGGTCACGTAAGCGCCCCCCGTCTGCGCCTTTTCCACAGCATGTATCAGCTCTTTATGACGACCATGCTGGTAGCGCTAACAACAAACAACATGGGACTTCTGTGGGTTGCGATGGAGGCGGCCACGCTTTCCACTGTGCTGCTTGTCACGCTCTATCGGACCCCCGCAAGCCTCGAGGCGGGCTGGAAGTACTTCGTTCTTTGCGGCGTGGGGATTTCCCAAGCGCTTTTCGGTACGATCCTGCTCTACTTCGCCGCCGAGAGGGTCTTGGGTGCGGAGGGTGTTACCGCACTTTTATGGACGCACCTGGACGCTGTCAAGGGACAACTTGAACCGCGCGTTCTCGGGCTCGCTTTTGTATTTCTGCTCGTCGGCTATGGCACAAAGGTGGGACTGGCGCCGCTGCACAACTGGCTGCCCGACGCCCACGCCGAGGGGCCCACGCCGATCTCCGCAGTCCTGTCCGGGCTTCTGCTGAATGTTGCCATCTATGCGGTGGTGCGCTGCAAGGTGCTCGTCGAGGGCTCCCTGCATTCCCAATTGCCCGCCCGCATGCTCATGGGCTTTGGACTGCTCTCGGTGTTGCTAGCGGCCTTCTTCCTGTGGCGGCAGCGAGACATCAAGCGCCTCTTCGCCTATTCGTCCATCGAGCACATGGGCATTATCACCTTTGCCTTCGGCATGGGTGGCCCAGTCGCTACCTTCGCCGCGCTGCTGCATATGACGGTGCACTCGCTTACGAAGTCCGCAATCTTCTTTGCAGCCGGACACGCAGCGCAAAAGGCCGGTTCGCAGCTGATGGAAAACATTCGTGGGCTGATTACCTTGAGTCCTACGATTGGCTGGGGTCTCATGATGGGCTCACTCGCAATTCTGGGCATGCCACCCTTTGGTGTCTTTGCGAGTGAGTTCCTGATCCTCACGACCGCGATGCGCGAGCAGCCCTGGGCCATTCCGATCTTGCTCGCGGCACTTGGAATTGCCTTCGCCGCAATCTTCCGCCGCGTGCAGCCGATGGTGTTCGGTGAGACAACCGTCCGGCGCTTATCGCATCCCCCGGCCCTGCTGCCGGTGTTTGCGCATCTGGCGATCGTGCTGCTGTTCGGAGTCTACATACCGCCCTACGTAGCCGACTGGTATCGGGCGGCGGCCCGCATGATCGGAGGTGAATGAGATGCCGCTGCCCGCTTGTTTCGAGACCGGCGAAGTGATCGCCGGCGCACCGGGTTTGCGCTACCTCGCCGTCACCCCGTTGCAGTGGGGGGAAACAACCGGCGATCTTGCCGCGGCCGGCTCAAGACTGCTGGCGCTCTGGGGCAGCTCGTCTGCGGGCGTCCGCACGATTCGTGCGGCCTTTCTGACGCAAGGCGCAGGGCTTGTCCTGAGTCTACCGCTCGACGGCAATGACTCGACTTACCCGGGAATCGAAGTCCCGTTTCCCGCAGCCGCGCGCATGCAGCGGGCGGCTGCCGACCTCGGCGGGATACGCTCGACCGGGCCGGACAATCGCCCCTGGCTGCGCCATGCAGCGTGGCCCCGAGACTATCTGCCGCTGAGCGATACCCCGCGGTTGGCGCCGCACTCAGAACCACTCGTCGACCGGTACGAGTTCGTTCGTGTGGAAGGGGACGGCGTGCATGAAATTCCGGTCGGCCCGGTGCACGCCGGCATCATCGAGCCCGGGCATTTTCGATTCTCGGTCGTCGGCGAGAAGGTTCTGCGGCTCGAAGAACGGCTGGGCTACACTCATAAAGGAATCGAGCAGCGCTTCACGCAGCTGCCTATTCTCGAGGCGCACCGGCTGGCGGCGCGCGTCTCCGGCGATTCGGCGGTCGCATTCTCCTGGGCGTATTGCCAGGCGCTTGAGGGGCTGGCAGGCACTGCTATTCCCCCGCGCGCCGCCTGCTTGCGGGCGCTTTACCTCGAACTCGAACGCACCGCAAACCACCTGGGTGATCTTGGAGCGCTCGGTAACGATGCCGGCTTTGCGTTTGGGCTTTCACAGTTCGCGCGCCTGAAAGAACTGCTTTTGCGCGCCAGTGACCAGGCCCTCGGTCAACGCTATCTATTGGATGCCATTGTGCCGGGGGGAACGCGGCACGATCTGGAGCCGGCGGGCGGAACACTGCTTCGTGCCTGCCTGCAGAAGATCGAGCGCGAAGTGCTGACCCTACGCACGATCTATGACGAACACGAAGGCCTGCGCGATCGATTCAGCGGTGCCGGGACCATTGGTACGAAATTGGCCGCACACCTCGGGCTCATCGGGCTGGCCGGCCGTGCGAGCGGCCAGGCATTTGACCTGCGCACTGATCTGCCGTGCGAGCCGTATTCGGTCTTCGCCCCCGCAAAGGTGGTACGCAGCGACGGGGATGTCGCTGCACGTGTCGCGGTGCGTTTTGAGGAGTTGCAGAATTCAGTTGGGTTCATTCATCGTCTCCTCGCCGCCTTACCGGACGGACCCCACGCCGTACCGATAGAGATGCCCCGTGACGGAGCCTTCGGCGCGGGCTTGATCGAGGGTTGGCGTGGCCCTGTCTTCGTTGCACTGGAAGCAGGACCGCAGGGTTCAATCCGCCGCTGTCACCCGCATGACCCATCGTGGCAGAACTGGCCGGCGCTTGAGCACGCCATCATCGGTAATATCGTCCCTGATTTCCCCCTGATCAATAAATCCTTCAACCTTTCTTATAGTGGGCACGACCTCTAGCCGTTCACCATGTTAAAGACTCTGCGCCAGATCGCATCGGTCGGAATCGTTTCCGAGCCCCCGCCTCAAGCGGACGAGGCCCTGCGCATTCGCGCCGGCCTCCAGGATCGGATCCGCGCGGTCCTCGGTCGCGCCTTGTGTATCCGACATGTCGACGCCGGCTCCTGCAATGGCTGCGAACTTGAGATTCACGCCCTCAATAATCCGCTATACAACATTGAGGGACTTGGGATCCGCTTCGTCGCGAGCCCCCGGCACGCGGACCTGCTACTCGTCACGGGACCGGTTTCAACGAACATGGAAGTCGCTTTACGCCGTACATACGAGGCCACACCGGACCCAAAGCTCGTGGTCGCGATTGGTGACTGCGGCTGCAACGGGGGAGTTTTTGGGGAAAACTACGCAAGCCGCGGCGCGGTGTCGCAAGTAGTTCCGGTTGACGTGGTTGTCCCGGGCTGCCCACCGAACCCCACGCGAATACTTCAAGGAATTCTGAGCGCCCTCGCGCGCTCGGTCGACCACGCGGTCACTGAGGCTCACAGCACGCGAGCGCCCGAGCGCAAATAGACACGGGGGCACGGTGGCTCCGCGTTCAGCGCGCCGGGAAATTCATCGCCCCGCTTAGGCGAGGTCAATTCGCAGCAATTTGCTTCGACCCGATGCTCCCCGCTTGATCGACACTGCAGACCTGCGACATTTGAAATGGTCAGCGACGAGCGCGATGAGTTCTTTATTTGCCTTGCCGTCAGTCGGTGGCGACCTGAGCCGGGCGAGCCAAGTGCCTCCCTCCGCGGGTTCGAGTGCACTCCTGCGGGAACCGGGCTTGACCTTAACCTGTATCAGTGTGATGGCTTTCTCTTTCATCGGATACCGAATGCCCACGGGCGCGTGGGATAGGCGTCGCGGGCAGGGAGAATACTCCAGAAAAGGTCCCTCACGGGCGTTGCCGGCGCAGCACCAAGACGGCCTCTGCCACGCGCATTGACTTGCCACCGGCGGTGAAACTCGTGCTAACAGCACCCGCTCGGCGCGCGGTCACCCACCCTTTGAGGGCCTGGTACGTTGCTGGGCGAGCGCGCTTACAACCTTCGTGAGCTGGCTTTCCATGCCAAGACTGGCCGACCGCGTCCAGGCGGGGTCCGGATGCGGCTCGACCGTGACGAGCATTCGTGCGCCACCGCCCTTCTCCGCAAGAAATTCTATGCACATTCGATTTTCATAGGGTTTCACGCCGGGAATGAAGTCGATCGCATGAACAATCTCCAGGCTGCACAGGCGCGTGATCTGCGTAAACCGCCCGCGAGTCCCGTGCGAGACGGACATGCCCGCTCTTTTCATGTACTCGACCTGTTCCGGCGCCTCGGCAATCATGTCGTACAGCAACTCGCCTCCAAGTCGTGCGTCGAGCCTGTGGACTGCGACTCGGAAACCCTGAGGTCCCCACCAAGACTCAAAGCCTTCCTTGGTGGTCCATAGGTCCCACAAATCCTCAATTGCGGCGTTGTCATAGCGACGCTCGAATTGAATCGGTCCAGTCCCCGAAGAGCCACTTTCCTGGATCATCGACTTTCCTTTCTGATGCGATTCATGGGCTGCGCGCCTGGACAGCCCGTTGACTGTCCGCGCACGTGAACCACCGCGACGCCGCTCCTGACTGCTGCCTACCACAGGCCCCAAATGGTACCGGCAACGCTATCTCTTCAGGGATAGGATTCTGTCGCCACGCTCCGCTTAGACTTGGCGGGATATTCTCATCGCCAAACCCTTAGAGTATCCGCTATGGCCGCGACTGATCTTGCGATCGATTACCCGGCCGCCGTAATCTCTTGCTCCTAATCATTCCCGCGGCTGCCAAGGAAACCGACTGCGGCCGCGGGCACGGGTTACCCAACAGCCTTATGGTGTTGCCACCCGAGTACTTTGATCCACGGATCGGCCGCCTGGCGCAGCTACAGAAGCATCGGCGCGGCGCAACCGATTGACGTCAATCTGGACCACCTTGAAGTTTCAGGGTTATGAAATGACATTGCCTGCAAAAAAGGGCGGTCGGCCCCTACTCGCACGGTCCCGCGCTCTGCGCGCGTCCGCGACCCTGTCGTTGGTTGCGGCGCTGTGTGGAGGCTGCGCAGTCGGCCCGGATTTCCAGCGGCCGCAGGCGCCGCAAACCGACAGTTACACCGGCGCCCCGCTTCCCCCCAGAACTGCTGAAAGCGTGGGTGATACAGCCGGCGCGGCGCAGACGTTCGTCAACGGCGCCGACATTCCGGGGCAATGGTGGCTGCTGTTTCACTGTGAGAAGCTGGACGCGCTGGTGACACAAGCGCTGAAATCCAGCCCGGACGTAGTCGCCGCCCAAGGCGCGTTGCGCCAGGCGCACGAGAACCTGCTGGCGCAACAAGGCAGCCTGTATCCGTCGATTGACGCCAACGGTTCGGCGTCGCGACAGAAGATCTCCGGCGCTTCATTTGGACAGCCAGCGCTTGGCACTTCGATCTACAACCTTTTCAACGCTACCGTCAATGTTTCATATACGCTGGATGTATGGGGCGGCGTGCGTCGCGGCGTGGAGGCCGCACGGGCACAGGCCGAGTATCAGCAATTTCAGCTGGAGGGCACGTATCTAACCCTGTCGGCGAATGTAGTCACCACCGCGATCCAGGAAGCCTCCCTGCGCGCGCAGATCGCTGCCACACAGCAAATCATCGACGCCGACCGCAAGCAGCTGGAAACCGTTAAGCAGCAGTTAGCCCTGGGGGGCGCGTCCCAGCTGGACGTCCTGCTGCAGCAGAGTCAGCTCGCCAACGAGCTCGCTACGCTGCCGCCACTACAGAAGCAGCTCGAGCAAAATCGGGACTTGCTTGCCGTGCTGATTGGCCAGCTCCCAAGTCAGCAGCCGGCGGCGCAGTTTGAGCTCGATGATCTGCGGCTACCGCAGGAACTACCCCTGGGCGTGCCGTCGCAGCTGGTGGAACAGCGGCCCGACGTGCGGGCGCAGGAGTCACTGCTGCATGAGGCAAGCGCCGAGATCGGCGTGGCGACGGCCAACATGCTGCCCCAGCTCACCATTACCGGCGATATTGGCGGCACCAGCACGACGCTGTCCGATGTCCTGAAGAGCAGCAGCAATGTCTGGACGCTGAGCGGCGGCATCACCCAACCTGTCTTCCATGGCGGCGCGCTGCTGCACAAGAAGCGCGCCGCGGTGGCCGCTTACGACGAGGCCGCCGGCCACTATGGCAGCACCGTTCTCGGCGCGTTTCGCAATGTTGCCGACGCACTGCACGCGCTCAACGCCGACGCCGACGCCTTGAATCAGCAGGATCTTGCCACGCAGTCGGCCGCGGACACCCTCAGCGTGTCACGCACCCGGTACGCACTGGGCTCAATAAGCGCGCTCGAGCTGCTGGTGGTGCAGCGCAACTACCAGCAGGCCCGCATCGCTCAGGTACAGGCGCAGGCGGCACGCTATGCCGACACTGCCGCGCTCTTTCAGGCACTCGGCGGCGGGTGGTGGAATCGGCCGCCGGGCAGCGCGCCGACCACGGCGGCCGCGACCCACTGAGACCGCATTCACGATCGTTACAAGAACTTAGGTCGGAACGGACAAGCATGAAACGTTGGCGCCATCTGATCATCGCGGTGATCGCCCTTGTACTGGTCATTGGGGGCATCAAGGGCTTCGGCGTCTACAAAATGATCCAGGGCTTCGCCGCCCAGGGTACACCGAAGTTCACGGTCAGCACTACCAAGGCCAGCTACCAGGACTGGCAGCCGAAACTGACTGCCGTCGGTAGTGTGCGTGCCGAGCGCGGCACTGATCTCAGCGCAGAAGTAGCCGGAATCGTCGACGTTATCCAGTTTAAGTCGGGGGACGACGTCAAGCCCGGCCAGCTGCTACTGCAGTTGCGCTCTGCGGACGACGTTGCCCACCTCGAATCTCTCAAGGCCAATGCCGCACTGGCCGAGACCAGCTACCGCCGCGACCAGGCACAGCTCGCGGCGCAGGCTATCAGCCAGGCCGCCCTCGATTCCGATGCGGCGAACCTGCGCAGCACCAAGGCCCAGGTCGCAGAGCAGCAAGCGCTGGTGGATAAGAAATTCGTCCGTGCACCGTTTGGCGGGCAACCTGGGATTCGCGCGGTTGATCTCGGACAGTACCTGTCACCCGGCACCAAGATCGTCGACCCTGCAGCAGCTTGATCTTATTTACATCGATTTCTTCCTGCCGCAGCAGGCACTCAGCCAAGTAACCGTCGGCCAGAATGTGCAAGCCAGCTCCGATGCCTACCCAAATCAGCGCTTTACGGGTGGCATCGCGGCAATCGACCCGCAGGTCGACACCGACACGCGCAACGTGCAGGTGCGGGCCGCTCTCAAGAACCCCGAACACAAGCTGTTGCCGGGAATGTATGCCAATGTCGAGTGTCGAGATCGGCAGCGCCGCACGCTACATGACGTTGCCGCAGACCGCGGTCGCCTACAACCCCTATGGCGCGACGGTTTTCGTCGTCGCGCCCCAGAGTCCCATGACAGAAAAAGATGCCGGCAAACCTCCGACACCCGCGAAGCGCACTTCCACGCAGCAGGTTCCGGCTCCGGGCAAGGACGCTCAAATCTCGTGGCAAAACAAGTGTTCGTCACCACCGGAGCAACGCGCGGGGATCAGGTGGCGATCCTCAAAGGCATCAGCGAAGGCGATGAAGTAGTTACGAGCGGACAGATCAAGCTGCAAGAACGGCGCGCTTGTCACGATTAACAACAACGTGCAGCCCCCCAGCGAAGCCGCCCCGGACGCCGCTGCCGGACACGAGTAACGGCAGCCGAGCGATGATGACGTTCACTGACCTCTTCATCCGCCGGCCCGTGCTGGCCACGGTAGTCAGCCTGCTGGTCCTGGTGCTCGGGCTGCGCGCGCTTGTCAGTCTGCCGATACGCCAGTTTCCCAAGACTGAGAACGCCACGGTCACGGTGACCACGCAGTACTACGGCGCTAGCGCTGACCTCGTCGCGGGCTTCATCACAACGCCGATCGAGGCCGCGGTGGCCGAGGCACAGGGGATCGATTACCTGACTTCGGAGCAGCAGCAACCGGCGCTTCGACCGTCACCGCGACCCTGCGCCTCAACTACGACTCAAACCGGGCGCATTCCGAGATCAACAGCAAGGTCAACTCGGTACTCAATCAGCTGCCGACGCGGCACGCAGCAGCCGGTCATCACCGTGCAGGTCGGCGATCCGTCGCCGGCATGTACCTCGGGTTCAACAGCGAGACGCTGCCGGCCAACCAGATCACCGACTACGTGATCCGCATGGTACAGCCGAAACTGCAGGCGGTGCCGGGGGTGCAGAAGGCGCGAGCTGCTCGGGCGCGCGGCAGTACGCGCTGCGCGCCTGGCTGGATCCCCGCAAACTTGCCGCCAACGGCGTGACCGGCGGCAGACGTCTCCAGTGCCCTGCAGGACAACAATTACCTCTCGGCGCTCGGCACGACCAAGGGCCAGATGGTGAGCGTCGACCTCACCGCCGCCACCGATCTGCATTCCGCAGAGGAATTCAAGAATCTAGTCGTCAAGCAGAAAGGACGGCGCGCTGGTGCGACTGCAGGACCTCGGCAACGTCGTGCTCGGCGCCGAAGACTACGATTCCGATGTCGCCTTCAAGGGCAAGCGCTCAGTGTTCATCGCCATCAACGTCGCGCCCGAGGCCAACATCCTCACGGTGATGGACGATCATCCGCAAGATCTTCCCTGAGATCCAGGCCCAGCTGCCCGCCGGCCTGCACGGGGAAATCGGCTATGACGCCACCGGCTACATCAATGCCGCCATCCGCGACGTCGTGAAGACCCTGCTGGAGACGCTGGTGATCGTCACGCTGGTGATCTTCCTGTTCCTCGGCAGTCGTGCGCTCGGTGATCGTCCCGGTAATCGCCATGCCGCTGTCCTTGCATCGGTGCCTTCTTCATTATGCTGACGCTCGGCTACAGCATCAACCTGCTGACCCTGCTGGCACTCGTGCTCGCGATCGGCCTGGTCGTGGACGACGCCATCATCGTGGTCGAGAATGTCGACCGACACATGAAGCTCGGACAGGCGCCGAGGCAGGCGGCGTTGCTCGCCGGCGCGGGAGCTGGCGGGACCGATCATTGCCATCTCGGTGGTGCTGGTCGCCGTCTACGTCCCGATCGGATTCCGGGTGGCCTCACCGGGGCGCTGTTCTCGGAATTCGCCTTCACTCTGGCCGGCGCGGTGGCAGTGTCAGCGCTGATCGCACTGACGCTGTCGCCGATGATGTGCGCTCGATTTTTTAAGCTGGAGCATGCGGCGGCAACCGCCTGGTGCGGATCATCGACCGCAACTTTGAGATCGTTCACGGACCACTACCACCGGATCCTGCGGGCGATGCTGGATTCGTGGAAGGTCGTGGTGATCTTTGGCGCGGTGGTCATCGCGCTGATCGCCGTGATGCTGGCGTTCCCGGTCGATAGGCGTCGTGGCGAAGAGCGAGCTGGCGCCGGCGGAAGACCAGAGCTTCCTTTTCTACATCGAGCACCGGCGCGCCAGATGCTTCCATCCAGCAGATGGCCGTACCAGCGCCAGGCTTTCAGGCGATGAGCGCTCTGCCCGAGTACGAGAACTCCTTCCAGTTCGCCGGCCAGGGCGTGGGCACAAACAACCCGGCTTTGGCGGCATCGTTCTGAAGGACTATGTGCAGCGCACGCGCAACGCGACCGTGATCCAGCTGGACCTGCAGAATCGCGCTAACCAGATCGCCGGTGCCAACGTGTTCTGGATTAATCCTCCTTCGCTCCCGGGCTCTAACGGCGGTTATCCGGTCGAGTTCGTGATCCAGACCGCGGCCCCGTTTAATGAGCTCTACGAGGTCTCCGAGGCGGTACTGGCAAAGGCCCAGGCCACCGGCAAGTTCTGGGTTATCGAAAACAGCCTGAAGATCGACAAGCCTCAGACTACGGTGGTGGTCGATCGGAACAAGGCGGCGCTTCTCGGGCTTACGATGAAGGATATCGGCGGGGCGCTGAGCAGCATGCTGGGCGGAGGCTACGTCAATTACTTCAGCATCGCTGGCCGCTCTTACAAGGTTATCCCACAGGTACTGCAAGTGATCGTCTGAATCCCGACCAACTCGGCAACTATTACATCCGCGCCGCGAGCGGCGGTGTGGTGCCGGCCTCCACCGTCGTATCGTTCCAGACCGCGACGGTTCCCGAATCCATTAACCACTTCCAGCAACTCAACTCGGCCACGATTCAGGGTGTGTTCGGTGGTACCCAAGGGGAGGCGCTGGCGCTCTTGCACAGCATCGCCAAGGAGACGCTGCCCCAGGGCTACGTCATCGACTACGCCGGCGAGTCGCGGCAGTACCTGCAGGAGTCCGGTGGATTTTTGGCAACGCTTGGGCTTCGCCATCATCATCATCTTTCTGGTTCTGGCGGCACAGTTCGAGAGTTTCCGTGATCCGCTGGTTGTCATGATGTCCGTGCCCATGGCGATCTTTGGCGCGGTGGTATTCCTGTTTCTCGATTTCGCGACACTCAACGTCTATACGCAGGTGGGCCTGGTAACCTTGGTCGGCCTCATCGCCAAGCACGGCATCCTGATTGTGCAGTTCGCCAACGAGCAGCAGCGCGAGGGCAAGTCCAAGCGCGAGGCCATCGAGGCAGCCGCCACCATCCGTCTGCGTCCGATCCTTATGACTACGGCTTCCATGGTGTTCGGGGTGGTGCCGCTCCTAATCGCCACCGGAGCCGGCGCGGTGGGCCGGTACCATATGGGTCTGGTTATCTTCACCGGGATCTCTATCGGTACTGCGTTCACGCTCTTCGTGGTGCCCGCGATGTACCTCTTCCTGGGGCAGGAACATAAGGCCGACCCGCACCAGAGGCTGGCGGAGACTCCCACACCGACCTAAGACAGAAAGGCCTCGCACGAGCCCCATGCTTTAGCAATGACTTGCAGGTGGCTTGAAACGCCTCAGTGCCTGGTCGTTGGATTACTCACAGCCGCCGCACCTGAGCTGGACTGCCCAAGGGACATTCCAGGGCCGCGCGATCCCAATTGCCCGCGTCCGCTGCCGCCGCGTAGGTGGTCGAGAGGAAGTCGAGCAGTAGGCCCTCCGGGTTTACCGATTCCCGCACCGTGTCGTACGGCAGAACGAACTCCCGAAGCGTCTCGTCGTAACGAGCACCCGCGGGGAGAGGCCGATTCTGGAAGCCAGGCGGCTCCGGGTACGCGTACGAGTAAAACACGGCGAGCGGGAATGCCGCATTGCCCGGCCAGAAACCGACGCTGCTGACCTCGTGGGAATAGGCCTCGCGCGCCACTGCGTCGGGTAACCCCGGAACCCCGCCCGGATGTAAGGGGGCCTTGCGTCCGGAAAACCGCGTGACCGCCAGATCGAAGCTTCCCCAAAAGAAGTGCACGGGGCTGACCTTGCCGAGGTAACTCGTGCGAAAGAGCTTGAAAATGTGATCAATCTGCACCAGCGCCCGCCAGAAGCGATGGGTAGCGTCCGGATCGTAGGACTGATGAACGCGATCGCTCGAAAAGTGCACCGGGTTCGGCAGCTCATTTGGCAGCTCGTTGATCACGACCGATACCCCCACGCCGCCGAGCAGCCCCATAACACACCGGTAGAAGTCGGCGACGGTTCGGGGCTCGAGAGTCAGCGCCCCTTCTTCACCCCGGCTCGTGCGCACGCGCAAGCGGTGACCGATGAAGTCAAACTCGATCTCCAAAAGCTCGGATCCATACGGCATGGGTGATGTGCCAAGGCCGCGCGCCGTGACGTACAGAGGGACCTGCCAGCTGTGGTTCACCCAAGGCGTCAGGGACAATCTGACCTTGCCCACAATCTGCGTCCAAAGGTGCAGCGTGACCAGTGCTTCGCGCCAGCTTGCGTAGGACAGCTCGGGCCACGCGCCCGTATCAGGGTTCATTCGGCGCTCCAGCAAACGATGGCGTGTCGCGGCAGCATAACGCCTGATGCGCCGAAGCGTGAAGACTCAATCGGGCCGACGTGTGACGACGAAGGCTCACTCTTACCTGCTTCCACGGGGAACACTCTCATCACGCAGCGGCTCTCGCCTGAGGCGTGCGCAGCCCTAAGAGTCCTTCGCATCCGACCGCTGATTTCTCAAGTAAGCAGCCCGGGCGCACTCCAGCAGCCATATCGATTGGCATACCACATGAAACCACATCAGCGTGACTCTTCCCTCGACGGTCTCTTCCACTTCCAGTTCCACCTCGGCAGACGCGATCACGCTGTCGCACACGACGCACTGCCTGCCGGAGCCATAGCCGCCCCACATACGCAGCGGCGGCGACAGGCACGGCAACTCTCCCCGCTCAATGCGGCCACGGGCAAGGCCCCTGAGCCTTCTTTCAAGTTCCGTTAGTGGCATTCCAACTCCCTGTCAGGTAGTGAGAACGACAATAACCTCCTCAAAGGCAGCCGCGTCACAGTCAGAGTCTTAACTTCACGTACACATGCAGGCCATTCCCACGTAGTCCATTGCCTATGAATGCTCGGTATGTCGTGGTTGCGGCCGAGGCTGACGGTTGCGTGCTTTCTCGTTCAGCGATTGTTCAGTTCGATGAAGTGAAGAAGTTCTTTCACGCAAGGTGCCGGGCGACTGAGCGCTGACACCTTGGGAATCGGCGCGTCCCGTTGGGCTCCGTCTACTTGGCGTGGAGCATTTTCTTAGCCACGGGCGGCACCAGGCAGGGCAGTCGGAGGTTCGGACGGCGCATCAGAGGGCGGTCCGAAGTCACGCGGAGAACTTTGCTTGTGCAGGCCATGCATCCATATCGGGCATTGACGGCCGCGATGACCGGCGGCGATTATGGCCCCGAGGATTAGCAGCGCAGCGAGCGTAATAGCCCAGTATCCGAGGTATCTTCCAAAGGTCCGCATCCCACCTTCAGAGCGGCCAGATAGGAACAGGGCGAAGTATCCGCCGATCGTCAATGCGGTCGCAGGAAGCAGCACCAGAAGATAGATCATTGAAGAGTCCTTGCCCTTACCAGGAGACTTGATCTTACTCCCGGCGGACGACAAGTTTTCATACTGGTTTCGCCTTGGCGCAGAGTCCAAACGGCTCACCGGAAAGTCATGGTTCGCCGCAGTGCTCCCGGAGCGAGTTACATGAGCCCGCGAGCCGGTGAGTATCTACCAACCACGAGGGCTCGGGCGTTGCACAATCACAACCCTGCGCGGCGACTATTCGGCCAGTCGCACCGCCTTTGACAACTCGATCCGTCCGAACCTGGCGCGCGCCACCAAGAACAACATTAGCAACGCCAGCGTGCACGTCCATGCCTGCCACGCTGATCGTGAGACCGCTGCAGCGAACTCACTCAGACCATCGTTAAAGCGAAGGTTCACGACCTGGGCTTTTAGCACTGCAGCAGGGCAATTCAAAACGAGATTACCGGTCTCCGCAGCCTCTGTAGTACAGCTTTGCGCATGCCAATAGGGGTGGTACGCCTGCCAGAGAACGAGTCGCACAGTTCCTCCCGGCAACCCGGCGCCAGGGGTTTGACTCAAGATGATATGACTCCACGTGACAAACTGACCTGAGAATGAACGTGGAGGGATGGCTCCCCAATTGGTTTGTGCTGCCTTGATTAGCGTCGACCCTGGCGCCATTTCCGCGTGCACGAACTCATCCATGTCGTAGCAGTCGAGCACGCCTTGCGTGGGGCTAATGAGTTCGCCCTGCATTTGGGCTCCACGGGCAACGTACCGGATGCGTTCCGGTCTATCGAGAAAGGTGCGAGGCGAGGCGCTGTCAGCATGGTACGTACGGCTGGGTAGCCAGTGGCCCAGCACAGTCTCGAGCTGGAATCCGAGTTGCAACACAGTCATCAGGCCCAGGAGTGCGCGCAACCGCCAGGTGGGGATTTCTTGAGCACCGAATCTCCAGAGTGCGGCCGCACCCCACAAACTGAGCGGCAACGCCAGAAATCCCCAATATCGCCCCGTCACGCCGAGCGAACGGAATCCCGGCAGCGGTCGCAGCAAATCAAACGGACTCAATATGGTGGGCACATGTAATGGTCGAAGACTGCCCATTCCCAATACGATGGAGGCGCAGGCTACAAATACGAGCGGCACACGCAACGAATCCGGCACGTTCGCGCGTAGCCACGCGCGGTCGCGCCACAGAAGCCATGCTAGAACCGGCCCGATAAAGACACTGAGCTCGTGCCCGAGTCCGTTAGCCGGCAACACCTTGCCGCGCATGGGAATGAGCGCGAACCAAAGCAACGAGAGAAAACTGGTGAAACGATCGGGTGTGTGCCGGGGCAGGAACGACTGCGCCCTGAGCATCGGCCAAAGGTACCCCGCGTCGAGGATCATTGCGACTGCGACGGCACATACAAAGAATCCCGGCGGCCGCCACGAACGGCAGACCACTCCCAGCGCCGCGGCATACAGGCCGACCCACAGCAACAGATGAATGATCGCGACAGGCGACCCGTCGATGGCCAACGCAATCAAAGCACCCGTCAACACCAATACCGTGCCCTGTTGCACGGGCCCGGGGACATCGGAGCCGGCAACGCTTCTATTGCTGACCCGATGAAGTACCCACAACAGAAGAGGCAGCGTAAGAAACGGTATGAAATCGACATGCCCGTAGCCGAAACGGCATATGAAGAACCCGTTGCCGATGAATAAGGACGCGGCGAGGAAGCGCGGCTCGGGCCGGCGCAGCCAGAGTCCCGCATAAAGATAAGCCCCGATCCAACCGGCGACGAAGTAAAGCACCGTGGCAATCTTGAGGGCCCAGAACGCGCCGCACAGGTAGGCGAGCATCATGCTGAGCGACATGAAGGGCACTTGCGGCTCGCCCGCAAGAGAGAGGCCGCCGCACATCAGTGGAGTCCACTGTTTGGCCATGCCGAAGAGTGAGCTGTTCCAGGATTGCAGCTCATGGAAGACCAGAAACTGATCCTGGTCCATCGGCCCGATCTTCCACAAAAGACTGAGAAACAGAGCCAGATACGCTACGACGATGCCGCCCGATAGCCCGAGCAGCCACCGGCGCGCTTCGACAGAAGGCTCACAGTGGGCCAGATCTGAAGATTTCAGCAAATTCTTACAACTCGGGTGTTCGCAGACGGGAGCGAAGCCCAATGGGACGCGTTACGTCTCAAGTCTGGCGGTGACTCAGCGACTGCCTGAGCCGCCACCTGCCAATTGCCAGGCGCTTTATTCGCGCAGTACGCCGGATGCGCCTCATGGTTGGTGAAGACGCTCCAATGGACTGGCACCAGTACGGCGAGATCGCAATCTTAGCCGGCCTGCGCTTAAGGAGAACTTAAGCTTAAGAACTGCAAAGTTCCTTGCCGATCAGGGATCCGGGTCGTTCCGCGGGGTGGGTGCCGGCGCACACGCGACGCGCCCTTGATACTACGGCTCGGTATTCCGTGAGTAAGCATCAAGCAGCGCCCTGTCGATGATCACCCCCGCATCCTTGGTGAGCACCTCAGGGTACTTGTTCAGATAGTCCCGCACCGTGAGAACAACGCTGTCACAAGGTGCACCATCCGCAGAAAACTTGGTCTGCACCAACGGCACAAGTATGGGAACAGCTGCAGCCATCCCCGCGAGCCTCTCCACATTTGCACGGTGCTTTTTCCCTCCCTCCGCCACCGCACGAGCCAGCAAGTCGGCTCTCAGCACCAGGTACCTTTCCAGGTCGACGATTGCACAGACATAAGACCTCACGACCAGCGCGTCGTTGGTCTCCTGTTCTGACAATGTCTCGTGCGCGTTTAAACGCTCTAACTGCTTTATGCCGGTCCGGAGCCAACTACCATCGCGTAGCTGTGTTACTTGCGGGTAATCGGCCGCCCGAGCGTTCCACGCTACAAGGGGAAGCACTGCCACGAGGCAGCTTATGCGTTGCCTCACCCAACGCAGGAACTCTGTTTTTCCTGACAGCACCACGGTACTCATAAGCCCTAAGCGCTAAAGATATGGGGCGTGACGGAATCGAATCGTACTTCTAACATGCTGCTCGAGTGAACATTTCCTTTCGAGCGCTGAGCCAGTTACCCGCAGAGTTACCCACACTAGCTCTGTTATGGCGTGATATCTGTTGAGCTCTCATTCTCGGCGTCCTGAGATCCACTTAGCGGTCTCCGCTTTACCCGTCGTCACACACATCGCACAGGTCGGTGTTTCGTATCATCAGTTCGGTGGCATCGCACTCGGCGCCACTACGAGTCTACGAGTAGTACCGGGCACCGAATTAAAAGTCGTGCACCCTACTCCGAGGGACTCCGAGCGACACCGCGGCACTCCGCGTAACTCCTTGAGTTTGGACTAATTATCAAGGTGGCTCGGTGTGTGCCTATGTGGGGGCGCGAGTGCCCTGGAGTTAGTCACTGCACCGAATTTGCACCGAATGACCAGCGGACTTTCACAATATTTATGCATTTGATCCGATCAAATCCGCTCTGGCCGGGATGAAGTTATCCTAAGGTTCGGGCGGATCCGATGCTGCTGGCGGGCGCAGATGAACCGTCGGCCCAGATTCAGCTGCTAGATGTTTTTGAGTCGATTACTCGCTATCAGTTTTGATAGTCACAATGGTCACCATAGCCCAAGGCGCTCCACTAGAGTCGACATCAGCGACAACGACCTATCGCCGGAGGGTCTGCGGCCGCTGCCGGCCGGCAAAGTCGTGCTCAACGCACTAGGCGACTCATGACATCGCGGTCGAGAGCCTGATCTCGAACGCATGAAGACCACTCCGCTCCTCGATCCGCTCCGCCATCAAAGACACGAGGTCGCGATAGCTCAAGCGGTAGGTGAGCTACCAGCGGACGCAGGTTTCGATCACATCGCGAGGGAACCGCCGGCGCCGGTAAATTGGATCACGTTCAATTGGTTGGGTCACGGCCGGCTCCAGGCAAAAGCCGTGAATATCACGGCCGAACTGCTAATGCACCAGAACCGCCCCGTTCCCAGCCACACCAAGGCACAATCAAGGCACATCCAATCTGAGTTCGTCCGGCGTTCACTTGCGTTACGGCCCGCACACTCGCGCTGCCGCCGTATTTCGTGGCACGCATCACCGAAGACTTCAACCGTTTCGTTACCTCCACAGTTGCTCCGATTGCTTCCGGCTGGAGCTGTCGCCGGGTGGGACTTTCACCCACTGGGAAAGCGCCGCCTTTGCACGGCGCACGCCAGGAGCGGTCCCTCAGGATGGTCCGCTAAACTTACCGAAAGCGATCATGGTCCCCCGAGTTGGGGCACGCTCGTGCTGGTCATGGTCCTTGAGCACAGCCTCAACGATACCAACGTCCTCCTACTCATCGATCGCGCCGCGGGAGTCGATCGCGGGGCGATGAAAACCGGCAGCTCAGACTTGGCCTGTTCGTAGTACGCGGCCGAGCCCAACTTGGTACCGTCCTGTCCTTGAAGCGGATGTCCGAATCTGCTGTGATCCGCCCCCCGCGGGTGTGATGCTTTAGTAGGGTTCTTCAATTAACTCCGGCCTGAAGGGAAGGTGCATGTCTGAAACCAACAAAGCCAACGCCGTTGCCTTCCACAAGATCGCGGTTCTCGAAGGCGACGTTGAGAACGCGTTCCGCATGTATGCCGGAGCAGTCTATCGCCAGCACAATCCGCTCATCGAGGATGGCATGGAAGGGCTCCGCAAGTTCATCGCCCGGATCATGGCCAGTCATCCGGACGCGCATGGCGAGATCTAGCGAGTCTTCGCCGACGGGGACTACGTCATTCTCCACAGCCATTGGCACGGCTTGTCGGATGATCCCCGTGGCGAAGCGGTCGTTGACATCTATGGGTCGGAAGACGGCAAGGTAGTCGAGCACTGGGATGTCATCCAGCCGATCCCGGAGACGGCTGCGAACAACAACACGATGTTCTGATCCGCTAACGACGCTGGTGAATGCAATGATGGCGGTGGCTGAGGCCGAGGCTCTCGCAAAGTGGTTGCTTGGTACAAGCTAGGATCTCGAGAGACAGATTCGATTTCAGAAAGGAGAGCAACATGGCAACGAAAGGCAAAGTCTTGGTGCTAGTCTCGAGCGGTCATGGCTTGCCATTGAAAGATGGCAAGGTTTATACCGGCGCTGGCTACTATCTCAACGAACTGACGGTTCCGGTCCGCGCCTTGATGAAGGAAGGCTACGAAATCACTTTCGCCAATCCCAAAGGCAATACGCCGCAACTGGATGTCCATTCAGCTGTAGCCGATTTCTTCGGCGGGGACGAGGCCAGACTTCAGGACTATCTAAAATTTCGCGACACCCTGACTGGGCTCAAAAATCCAACTCGCATCTCGGGTGTCATCGCATCGGGCCTGGATCAATATGACGCTGTTTTTGTCCCCGGCGGCCATGGCCCGATGATGGATCTCCTCGATGATCCCGACGCTGGCACTGTGATGAGACACTTTCATGAAACATCCAAGCCTACGGCGGTGCTGTGCCATGGCCCGATTTCACTTCTCTCGGCACTTCCGAACTCGACGGAGGTGGTCGCAGCGCTGGTGGCGGACGATGTCGCTGGAGCGCGGGCGAAGGCTGAAGGATGGATTTATTCTGGCTATAAGATGACCATCTTTTCGACGGCCGAAGAGCAGCAGCGGGAGCCGCTTGAGATTGGTGGTAAGGTGCTCTTCTACCCGGACTTCGCCTTACGTACGGCCGGCGGTAACGTAAGTGTGCTCGCTCCATGGAAGAGCTACGTCCTTCAAGATCGCGAGTTGATCTCAGGTCAGAACCCGTTCTCGGACGAAGCGCTTCTGAAACTTCTTCTACCGGCACTCAGCGAGAGGAAAAGTGAGGGGGCTCGCGTATCCTCCGTTGGATAGGTCTTGGCTACTAAACGAGTGAGGCTGCCCCGCCCAGCGAAAAGCACGATGGGTGGGAGGGGCGGACTTCAACCTTCGGCGTTGTGACGGACTTGGTAGGCCCAGAGCAGACCCAGGCTTCGGCCGAGGACTGGCTGGAAGATTCGGAATTGATGGACGGTCCCCGGCTATCGACCAAGAGAAACGGCGTTTGGTTACGATTACGGCATCAGCTCGATTGGCAGCGCGCCTCAACGCGACAGAGCCCCGCCCAGACTACTCTATCTGCGCTCCAGTAAGTTATCGCCGGTGCTCTCGTCCAATTCTTTCGCTTCCATACTTTATCTCGTGATGGCCGCACTGTAATCGGTGCCCCTTGCTTCGCCTGGGCCGGTGTTTTTTTCGGCATGATCCAAAAGGAATCTTCGATGAACTACCCCACCGCTTATCGCACCCTGCAGGTCGACGGTCTGTCGATTTTCTACCGAGAGGCCGGACCTGAAAATGCGCCTGCGCTTCTCCTACTGCACGGACTTCCTTCTTCATCGCGGATGTTTGACCCGCTCTTCGCAAGGCTCTCCGATCGCTATCACCTGATAGCGCCTGATTACCCCGGTTTCGGACACAGTAACTGGCCGGATCCGAAGAAATTCGCATACACCTTCGATAATTACGCTGAGATCATGAACCACTTCACTGAGGCGCTGGACCTCTCGCGCTACACGCTCTACATGCAGGATTACGGTGGTCCGGTGGGCTTTCGGATGATCCTGGCGCACCCACAGCGCGTGGAAGCTCTCATTGTTCAAGACGCCGTCTCGCACAACGAGGGGCTGGGCGTGAATTGGAAGACGCGGCGAGCCTTTTGGGTTGATCGCGCGACCAATGAAAGTGCGCTGCGCGAGAACTTGCTCTCGCTGTCCGCGACCCGCACTCGTCATATCGGCAACGATCCCAACGTAGAACGCTACGACCCAGATCTCTGGACGGATGAATTCTATTTTCTTAATCGGCCCGGCCAGGCCGAGATCCAGAGCGATTTGTTTTATGACTATCGAACCAATGTGGACGCCTACCCGAAGTGGCAATCGTGGATGCGCGAGAAGCAACCGCGACTGCTAGTGATATGGGGCAAATATGAGCTTTCGTTCGACCCGGGCGAGCCGGAGCGCTATCGCACAGACGTGCCGAATGCTGAGGTTCACATCGTCGACGGAGGCCATTTCGCGTTAGACACGGCGGCAGATCAGATCGCCGCGTTCGTGCAAGGATTTATCCGCTCTTCACGCGAGGCGGACGTGCGGCCACGGGGATGAAGCTCCCGTCGCTGATCGACATCAATTTCCTGCCCCAACATTTCATCATCCTCGGCGGAAGTTATATCAGGCTGGAGTTCGCGCAGATCGACCGCCACTTCGGAAGTGAAGTTACGATTGTGGAAATGGGGCCGCGCCCGATTGGATGGCAGGATGAAGACATCCAATGAGCCGAGTCTGCTGCGCGTACGAAAAAGGCTCATTCGCGCGTAGCGGAATTGCCGCCGCTTGGGATTCGAAGTTCGCGAGCTTACTTGAACTGGCGGAAGCGTGCGACGTTCCGGTCAGATGGTCGTGTTAGAGACTGTCGCACCCCTATGACTGGTCTGATTCGCGGATCGATTTGTTATAACCGTGAGCCGCTGGAGAGGCCCGCTCCCGGCAACGTGCTCGTATGATGCTCCCAGTCAAAGGCGGGCGTCACTCTGGGTATTTGAGGCGTCACTCTGGGTCTTTGAGAGGAGCCGAATCATGCGTTCTGATATTGTGCCCGGAGGCATTTTCCCCAATTACGTACTGCCCGACCATACGGGCACACTTCGCAAACTTAGCGAACTCCAGGGCGACGACCCGCTGATCCTCACGCTCGCGCGCGGCCACTACTGCCCGAAGGAACACCAGCAGCATCTGGAACTCGCCGCGTTCTACCCCAAGATCGCGGTGGCCTACACTCAGATCGCCACGATCGCCACCGACGATCACCATACTCTTCAGGAATTCCGTGCGTCGGTCGGCGCCCAGTGGCCCTTTCTCTCCGACCCTGAGCGAAAACTTCAAAAGGACCTCGACATTCAGGAGTATACCGACCCCGAACACAATCCAATGATTCCGCACACGCTCGTACTCAAGCCACGTCTCGTGATTTACAGGATCTATAACGGCTACTGGTTCTGGGGCCGTCCGTCGGTCATCGATCTTTGGCACGATCTGCGCGTTGTGACGAGCGAAATCCGTCCAGACTGGGACCTGAGCACACCTGGACTCCGCGAAGCATGAAACGCGGGTGACTGGTCGCGCTTCCACGGCTGGAATAAGCCTGGCGCCCTGAGGACGCCCTCTGCACAGAAGGAGTAGCGATCCGAAGCCCCATCACTGGTGAGTGTCACCAGTGGGTCGCGAGGTGTCTCGAACCAAGCATGGGTGGCTGATTTTTTCCAGATGCTCATTATTAGGACCAAGTAACTGGTGGCATCCCATGCCTCAGCGAGCTGCGCGTTGTCATTGCGAGCAACTTGAGTTGGTTTGCCAAGGTGCTCCCCGGAAAGTCAGAATGTGCCACTGCATGGAGTGCCAGCGGCGAACTGGCAGCGCGTTCAGTGTTGCGTCGTTCCACGAGCGCGATCTGGTTAAGGTCGTAAAGGGGACCACCAGAAGCTACCAGCGAGAGTCCACAAGTGGCTTCCCCGTAACGTTTCACTTCTGTGCGAACTGCGGATCGAATGTCTAATGGGAACCGGCGCGTCTGCCGCATCTGATTGGCATTGCGGTCGGAGCATTTGCTGATCCCGGCTTTTCGTCACCGCAACAGTCGGTGTGGACCAAGGACAAGCATTCCTGGCTAATCCTTCCTGATGGAATGCCTCAGTTCGAGACCTCACCTGACAAATAATTGTCAGCTCTCCACGATATCTGTGCATTTCAAACCAGCTTCGGGGGTGCACGACTCGCCACGCAAAGCGTCGGTGGCGACGCTCGCAGGGAGGCGTCCGCGAGACCGTCGCGAAGCCGAGCCTAAGGTGTCGATAGATTTGGTCCGCAATTACATCGCGCGGACCGCTGACCGGAGCCAATCCGGGCCGAGCATCAACCGTACGTAAGATCGGTGCTCTGTCCGACCTCGATAATATATCCATCAGGATCGCGGATGTAGCACCGCGTCTCGCCGTACTTGGGAATCGGCTCCGTGATGAACTGGGCCCCTCGACTCTTCCATAGTTCATAGCACGCTTGAATATCCGCAACGCGGATATTCATAAAGCTGTTGATGTGATTCGGGTCGGGAATGCTGAGCGTTACCGTCGGCTTATCCGGGGTTGGGCCGCCTCCAACATTCAGAATCATCCAGATATTCGCAAGCTGAAGGTACCCAGGCGCGTTGCCGTCACCCAGGCTCAGAATGCGAGCGCCGAAGACCTTTTCATAGTAGCGAGCCGATCGCTTGATGTCGGCGACGGTGAGAAAATGCGCGATGCTGATCCCCTCTCGCGGGGGCATCTCATAGCTCTTCTGCTCGATTTGTACGCTGTTCATTGACGACTCCAATTCCGATAGAGTGCTCGCTGCAATGCGGAATAACCCGACCGGTGTCTCACAGTGGCCGACAGTCGGTACAGTAGTGGCGAAACGCGGATTAGTAAATTGCACCCTCGAAGCCTGTTGATTGTTGTCCCCCGATCGATGCTTCGCTTCAGGCGCAGTTGTTCGCGCAGTGTTTTGCCCACGCTTGCGCTCTTCTGTCACACTCTTGCAAAAGAACTGCCTACAAACTCTAAAACAAGCCGAATACATCACCGGTGCGCTCAAACTTAATGGCAGGGCATGTCGATTGTCCTCGGGCGTCCGATGCGGTCCGACGAATGAAACAGCGATTAAGGAACAGACTGAGGAGGGCGTGACGATGAACGGCAAAAGCACGCTGATCGTTGGCACCATGGTGCTCGTGCTCGCGGTCGTGAGCGGCGTGGCCATTTCCGCGCAGGATAGGTACACATTGAAATTACCGAACGGACTCCCCTTCTCTGACTGGAAGGGCTACGGGGACTGGCAGCTTATCTCCAGCTCGAAGACCGACGACCGGATGAAAGTGATCCTGGGTAATCCCATGATAATTGCGGCTTTCAAGTCCGGTATTCCGGGTAACGGCAAGCCGTTCCCCGAGGGCTCCAAGATCGCAAAGGTTCAGTGGAAACCGAAGAAGAGCACAGAAGCCCCGTTTGCCGTGGACGTGCCGGACACTTTGGCAGACCTTTTTTTCATGGAGAAGGACAGCAAGAGATTTCCGGACACCGGCGGATGGGGATACGCCCAGTTTGACTATGACCCGGTGTCAGCCACCTTCTCGGCCGATAAAGCCGGCACCCCCAATTGCGGGCAGGTTTGCCATGTGGCAGTGAAGGCAAAGGATTACGTCTTCCACCCCTATCAGATGCGGTGAGACCTTTATGGAGGCATTCCAACACTGCCATGCCCTCGTCCATCAGCCCGAACACTGAATCCTTGGTCGGGCAGCGATGCGCGCTCGACAGGCACCATGCCCTCGCATGGCACCGGTTGTGCGCCAGATCAAACCCCAAGCGCTCGTGCCGCTCCGATTACATGATGGTATAGCCGAGTGCGGACGCCGAGACCTAGACTTACGCGGCTCAGGTCGAGTCGCTGCCGTAAGCGTTGCGTTTTCCCAGGGGAGGAATGGTCATGTCGAGAAAAACAAGAGTCGCGGTAACATTGGTCCCGCTTGCCTTCTTGCTCATGATGGAAGGCCCGCCAGATGCGAACGCAGGCTCCAAACTACCAGATCGCACCAACGCCGGTGTCGCCGAAAAGCTCTTTAGGTTGGATTGCGGTCACTCCGTCGCAAACGACGAGTCGGTATGGACGCCGGGCGAGAACGTCGGAAGCAGTATCGAATTCTCGTCTACTTGCTGGCTTATAAAGCATAGAGGCGAATGGCTGCTTTGGGATACCGGTGTTCCTGAAAGCACGCTCAACGACCCTCGAGGTTGGTCCACTTTACCTAAATTGATCGTCTATCACCTTGACAAGTCACTGACAGATCAACTCGCCGAAGTCGGGCTGAAGCCAGGCGACATCACTCGGGTTGCCATATCGCACACGCATGGAGACCACATAGGTAACATGGGCTTGTTCCCCAACGCCACGGTTCTGATGCAGCAGGCTGAGTACAGCTGGATACATTCCCCCAACGGGCCGAACGAGAACGTAAATCAACTGATGGCGCTGGCGCGTAAGCTCTTGGGCACCCCGAAGAACCTTCAGCTGATCGATGGTGATACCGATGTATTCGGCGACGGGAGCGTCACTTTGGTTTCCACGCCAGGGCACACCCCGGGCCACCAGTCGCTGCTCGTCCATCTCAGGAATTCCGGCTTCATTGTCCTGTCCGGCGACGTCGTTCATTTGGAAGAGAATTTCGAGAAGAACATAGTTCCGTCCCTCAACACCAGTAAGGCAGAATCAATCGCGTCGATGGAACGAGTCAGGCAGTTGATCGCAAGGTACAAGGCGACGCTGTTCATCAATCATGACAAAAAGCAAACCGACACGCTTAAGCTGCTTCCTGCATTCTACGACTGAGGTTTGCCAAGCGGCGGGGTCACGGCTTCCGCAGCTCGCAGCAACCAACCAAGATAATGTGCGCTCGGCCGGCGAGTGGACAACAGTAGCAACTGGAACGCGACTGTGAACTCGAGCCTCGTGGCAAGCGATTCGATCGGCAACGGAGTCCGCAGATGCCAGAATCACAGAAGACAGCCATCGTTACGGGCGCCTCACGGGGGATCGGCGCCGGCCTCGTCGCGACACTCTCGCAGCGTGGTTACTGCGTAGTTGCAAACTCACGTAACATTACAGAAGGAAATCCATTCCCAGCGTCGACGAAGCTTGCACTGGTCGCCGGAGACATCGCGGACCCGAGCACGGCCGCAAGGATCACAGATGCTGCCGTATCCCGGTTCGGGGGGATCGATGTACTCGTCAACAACGCCGGCATCAATTTGCGAAAGGACTTCACCGATTACACGATTGAAGATCTGCGGTCCGTCGTTTCCGTCAACATCGAAGGTTTTCTCTTCATCACGCAGCTCACGGTCAAGCAGATGCTGGCCCAGAAGACTGGCGGAAGCATCGTCAATATCACGGCATCGACGGCGAACCACCCGATCGCAGGAGTTCACCTTGCGGTTCCCATGTTGACGAAGGGCGGACTCGAAGCCGTCACGAAGAGCCTGGCGATGGAGTACGTGCAACAGGGCATACGCGTGAATGCCGTCGCGCCGAGCGTGGTCAATAGACCCTCGTATAAGGACGATTGGAAGGGGTTTGTGAAGACGTTTCAACCGATGGGACGGATTCCCGAAGTAAAAGACATCGTGGACGCAATCATTTACCTGACGGAAGCCAGTGAAGTCACGGGGGAGGTGCTGCACGTGGATGGCGGTGCGCACGTTGGCAAATGGTAACCCGTGAGGGCGACAGCCACGATAGACACGCAATCACCGACTTGAGTGTCGGAATGACTTCATCGGCACACTAGGCCGCCGGGGGCCCTCCGAATTTGTCGACGCCTTATGCCGCGTGTCGCACCGAGCAGATCGATCGCGCTTAGGAATGACTTGACAATTGTCGTGGCGCGCGCGCTGATTGCAACCGTTTTTTCCTGGCAGGCATCGGAAAAAAAACAGGGAGCGACGGTAGCGCTGTGAAAAACGCCATCAACGATGTGGTCATTCTCGCGGCGCGTCTTTTTCTCGCGACACTGTTTCTGATCTTCGGCTGGAGAAAGCTGAGGGACTATTCGGGCACGGTAAGGCAGATGGTGCAGGATGGCGTTCCGACGCCGGTACTGGCTGCTGCCGTTGCGATCTTCATGGAGCTTCCGGTTGCGTTCGCGGTCGCTGTTGGCGCGTTTACACGCCCCTCGGCTGTCCTCATGGCTTTATACACGCTGGGAACTTCGCTTATTGAGCATCGCTATTGGACGATGACAGGCGCGGATGAACTTGCGAGCATAGAGGGCTTTTACAAAAACCTCAGCATTATGGGAGGCTTCTTGCTGTTGTACGTTACTGGTGCGGGAAAATATTCGATCGATGTATTGTGCGGCATCGCCGCGCCATGACCTGTGTGCTGTTGGGGCGACGATGCAACGTCACGTCCCGTAAAGGCGGAAGCATTTTTACGCACATCGCCGACAGCAAAAACGCCGGGGTAGGACGTCGCAAACGGCGAAGGCGGTGAGCCGACGCCGGTGATGACGAACCCTTTGTCGTCGAGGTTCACCAAACCAGAAAGCCATTCGGTGTTCGGCGCGGCACCCACCATGATGAAGAGCGCCCGCGTCGCAACCTTCCGCGACTGCCCGCTTGTTGCATTGCGGATCGTGACGCTTTCCAAGTGCTCGCCACCCTCCAGTGCCGTGACCTCGCAGTTGTACTCGATCGCGATACCTGGATCAGCCTCTAGCCGGCTGGTGAGATAACTCGACATCGAATCGGCGAGCGAGGCACCCCGGACCAGCACACGGACGCACGGCGCATAGCGGCACAGGAACATCGCAGCCTGGCCGGCAGAATTGCCGCCGCCAATGATCACGGCCTCGGTGTCCTTGCAATAGCGAGCCTCCATCTCGGTGGCCGAATAGTACACTCCCAAGCCCTCGAAATCGGCGAGCCGCTCCAAGGGAAGTCGCCGATACTGCACGCCGCTCGCCACCACGACTGCACCGGCACGGACACGTTGGCCATTCTCGAAGACCGCGCAGAAGGCGCCCGTTCTCTTGCACCTCGAGTGCCGTGACTCGGCGCGGGATCGCAAATCGGGCGCCGAACTTCATGGCCTGCACCTCACCGCGCCACAAGAGGTCCGCGCCCGAGATGCCGGTTGGAAAACCCATGTAGTTCTCGATTCGGCTCGACGTTCCCGCCTGACCTCCCAAAGCGATGTCCTCGACGACCAGCGCGCGCAGACCTTCGGCGCCGGCGTAGACGGCTGCCGCCACGCCGGCCGGACCCCCACCGACGATCAGCACATCGAAATGCTCATCGCCGCTGAAGTCGATATTGAGCCCGAGGAGCCGCGCTATCTTATCCGGCGTCGCATCCGTGATCGGTACTTTGCTGCCGAAAATAACTGCCGGGCGTTCTGGCATCGATTGCGCAACTCTTAGCCGATGCCTCGGCTTCCGGGCTGTGTAGGGGGACCGACACGTAAGGCAACCTATTGCGACTCGCGAACTCGGCGATGCGACGCACATTGCGATCGGCCTCTTCGCCGATCAGGTAAAGGCCGCTGCGGCGGTCGTCGAGTTGCCGGCGGCGTCGGGCAGCGAACACAGTGATGATGATGTCCGACATCTCGGGGATCTGAGACATGAGCGTAAGGAAGGTCTCGCGCGGTACCTCAATCACTCGCGTATCGACTACCGTGCGCAGGGGCAGGGAGGCGGTACCGCCGTACAGGAGGCTGATCTCCCCCATAAACTGCGTCGGCCCAATGGTCGACGGATAATGTCGTTCGCCGGTGAACGGATTGACTACTTCAATCTCGCCTTCCTCGACGTACACGAAGCGGTTCGCCTTTTCGCCCGGCTGCGCCATGATCGTGCCCTTGGGATATGTCACCACTTTGCCCGCCGCCCGCAATGCCTCCACATGCGAGGAGGCAAGTGGTGTGCGTATCATCTGGCGCAGGTCTTCGCCTATCGTCTCCACGGAGGCCCCTAGAGTTACATTTCCACAGATGGTACAAGGTTCTGTGAGACACGCCCAACGCAGCCGACGAGACTTTCAGAGTTTGCTTGATCGATCATATTCCGCACGGCGTGAATGATGACTTCTCCACCGCAACTCTTTGCGTGAGCCCAACATTCGCGCCCTATACCGGCATTTCAATTCCGGCGGAGGCCGCTGAACTCCGACGTGCCGCGGACAAGACAAGCCGCCAAAGGAAATACGTTGCCTCGCCGCTCCACTCGTAATGCCATTCTCGAAGCCGCCATGCAGCAGTTCATCGGGCGAGGCTTCAGTGCCTGCAGTGTCGAGGACATTACCAAGGCGGCCGGCGTTCCCAAAGGGTCTTTTTACAATCACTTCAAGAGTAAAGAATCTTTGGCAGCTGAGATCGTTACCGAGTACGGCAAGGGCACGACTGATCGAAGTGTTCTAATCAACCCCGCGATTGCACCTCTTATTCGCCTCAAGAAGCATTTCGCAGCTCTCAATGCGTATTTCTCTAGCTGCAAAGACGGCTGCCTGGTTGGGAAATTCATGGCCGAGGTATCCGCCGATACCCCCCAGATTCGCGAGAGTCTCCGTCGAGTGTTGAATATCTGGGGAGAGCAGCTATCTTCCGCCCTCGCCGAGGGGCAACGCCAAGGCTCTATACGTAAGGATCTGCCGGCGGACGACCTAGCTGCGTTTCTGATCGACGCTTACGAGGGCGCGATATTGCGAACGCGCCTCGAAAAGAAGCCGAGAGCACTTAAGTACTTCGTGAAGGTTGTGTTCTCGAGCATCATTGCCTGAGTCGTCCGCGTTCCTCATAGGCGAACTATCGTAGGACTGGGGTAAGAGCTCGTCGATCGCGCTTCTACAGCGAGCAGTGTGTCCAAAATCATCTTGCCTACCAAGACGACCGGTCATATTATAAATAAGTAAGCAGTCGGCATTGCGCTTCCAGAAGGCGACCTCGGGGCAAGGACCCTCGCGGACGGGCCCTTTGACCCGTGCAATGCCATTAGATGTACGAGCCAAACGGAGGCCCTGTATGAGTGGCAATTCTCCTGAACAGAACAAGAGGATTGTCCTGGAAGCGTTCGAGACTCTGTTCAACAAACGCGATTACCAGGCAGCCGAGAAATTCTGGTCGCCCGATTACATCCAGCACAGCGCCCACATCCCGCCCGGCCGCGACGGATTGTTCGCCCTCGTCCGGGCGGCCCCGCCCACTCTCCACTACGACAACTCCCTTATCTTCGCCCAAGATGACCTTGTGATGCTGCACGGCCGCTTTTCCGGTAACGGCCGCTCGCACAACTGGGTCGCCGCTGACGTCCTGATCATGAAGAACGGGGTGCTCATGGAACACTGGGATGTCCTACAGGATGAAGCGACGCGTGCGGAGTCACTGAGTGGTCGACCGATGTTTGGCAATGCATTTCCCGAGCCGCTCGCTGGCGCACCGCTGACGCCGGAACAGGCGCGAACGATTGTCGCGCCTCTTTATGACGCACTGAATAAACCGGCGCAGAAGGATGTTGTAAATCTCCTGGCTAGAGCGACCAACCCCGACTATCGATCGTATTCGACTAACGATAACTGGCTTAACCGCCACCAGCTAGCGGAAGTCTTCAAGATGATCGGCGCCGCCGTCCCGGATCTGCACTGGTCGATCAAAGACATTCTGGTTTCGGGCGATCAGATCGTAGTGCGGGGGGAAGCGACCGGGACACCTGAGCGCGAGCTGTTTGGTGCGAAGCCCACCGGCAGGAGCTTTAAAACCATGTCGATCGACGTGTTCACTGTGAAGGGCGGAAAACTTGCATCGGCCTATCACGTTGAAAACTGGGTCGGAGCGCTGGAGCAACTCGGCAAGTAGAGGTGGCCGTAATCGGCCCAATCGACATCAGACAAGGGACGCCGCAAGGATCAAAGGCACACATAACGATCTGACACGTATTCGGAGCTCCTTATGATATCCAGCAACATCACGGCACCCACGCGATTTCTCCAAGTCGGCCAGCAGCGTTACGCCTATCGCCGCTTCGGCGACGGACCGGGCCACCCGCTGCTTTTCTTGCAGCACTTCACTGGCACACTCGACAACTGGGACCCGGCTGTGACCGACCCGTTGGCACGGGGACGAGAGGTAATCCTTTTTGAGAACGCAGGCGTCGGACGATCGACGGGTTCAGTTCCGACAACGATCGCCGGCATGGCACAGCATGCGTTTGCGTTTCTCGATGCGCTGGAGCTTGCCCGCTGCGACGTTCTGGGCTACTCGCTCGGGGGAATGATCGCCCAGCAAATGGCGGTGGATCGACCCACAGTTTTTCGCAGAATGGTCCTGGTAGGAACGGCGCCTCGGGGCGGCGAAGACATCATGCATCTCGAAAAGCCGACGTTGCAGGTTCATCTCAGCGATCCGAAGCTTCGTGGTTACGCGATCTTAGGCAAGATCTTCTTTGCACCCACCGAATCAAGCCAGGCCGCCGCTGATGCGTTCATTAAGCGCCTCATGGAACGCACGCAGGATCGCGAGCCCGTTTCCGGACCCGGAGTCGCACAAGCGCAGATGGCGGCCTTTCGCGAATGGGAGTCAATTACGGGAGAACGGTTCGGCGCTCTTAAGACAATCCCTCAACCCACGCTCGTCGTGAATGGTGTCCAAGACAAAATGATTCCTGTCCGGAATTCATACTGGCTAGGCGAGAACCTCGCCAATGCCGTCCTCTTGACCTACCCGGACTCTGGACACGGCTCCCTATTTCAGTTTCACGAGTCGTTCACGAGGCAAGCGACCGAGTTCCTCGCCTCGAAGTCCGCTGCTGCGCCCTTTTGAAACGCGGCTCGGGTTCCCATGATCGAGGCACCGGTCGACGCTTGCCGACCTCCCACACAGGTCTCCGGGTTCAGGTCCTACGGCGGCAAAGACGTAATCGAGCGTATGACAGCGGACTGCGCCGGAGGCTTTATTCCGGCACCCGAGCTACGGCTTAGGACTCGGCTTCGCTCTGGCCGGGCGTGATCGAGCATCATCCAGGGCATCAGGGTTAACGAGCTTCTGCCAGGTAACGCTTATTTCTAATGGGACATTGCGGAACATTTGGCGATTAAGAAGGACTATGTAGCATCGGATTGCGTATCCGTCTGCGCGCGCGTCAAGCCACTGTGTCTAAAGAGTTCTTGAACTGGCCAGATGAGCTCGGTGCATTTTCGGTGCAGCGCGGCTCAAATGCGAGGAGATTTACTGCCGGATGCAACAATTTGCTATGAAGAGGTACGCCTATCAGTCAGATCCGGCCGCGTTAAGGGCTGGATTGCGCGCTCAACCTTCTTGCCAATTCTTTTGCTGGCAATCTCCAAGTCGTACTGCGTCTGTAGATTCTGCCAAAGTTGTGCACTCGTTCCAAAATACCGGGACAACCGCAGTGCCATCTCTGCCGTAATCGCCCGGCGACGCCGCACAATCTCATTGACCGTTGGCGCGGCAACGCCGAGTTCCTTTGCCACCTTGTAAGAGCTCAGCTTAAGGGGCTGCATGAAGTCGTGGAGCAAGATGTCGCCAGGATGAACTGGGCGCAGTTTCTTAGCTGCCATAGTCTCTTCTCACTCTTGAAGAATACTCAGTGGTAATCGACGATCTCAACATCGAACGAGTCTCCCTCCTTCCACCTGAAGCACACGCGCCATTGCTTGTTAATGCGGATACTGTGCTGGCCTTGACGATCGCCTTTCAACGCTTCGAGTTGATTCGAAGGCGGAATCATGAGATCGCGCAGATCAATGGCACTGTCTAAATACTTCAGCTTCTCGCGCGCCCGTTGCTGGATCTGGCGATTGAGTGTCCGTACGAACTCACCCTTGAAAATCGCCTGGGTGTCCTTGTTCCGGAAGGTTCGGATCACGCCATAACCATAACGTTACGCGTTATTAACGTCAAGCGTTAAGGACATGGGGCGTGACGGAATCGAACCGTCGACCAGCGGATTAAATGTCGTGCGCCCTACTCAGAGCGACTCCCAGCGACACCGCAGCACTCCGCGTAACTCCTTGAGTTTACGCTACTTATCATGGTGGCTCGATGTGTGCCTATGTGGGCATGCGAGTGCCCTGGAGTTAGTCACTGCACCGAATTTTCACCGAATGAGCAGCGGACTTTCACATTTTTTCTGCATTTGGTCTCGTCGCTCCGTGCCATATCGGGCACTCGCTGCGGACGATGCGCCGCAGGGCACGGTTGCCCTGCGCCCTGCACGCTTGGCGCCGAAGGTCATGAATTACGCCGGTTGCTGATTCCCACAGTTGGACGCGCAAACGCCCACGTCTGCGATTACCCCTCACATGGGGGTGAAGAGGCCCGGCGATCAGAAGTGTGCACCGACAATAAATTTAAAGATCCAACGGTCGGAGTCGCTCGTCAGACCTCGTCCAAGGCCCGCGTTAAGATCAAATTTGCCAAGATCCTGATCGATGGCTAGGTAGAGCGTTTTGCTGTTCTGGTTGAATGGCTGCAACCCGCTCACCGGACCCAAGTCATTGTAGGACTCCATGCCGATCTGTGTGTTCGGGCCCAATGAATAGGCGAACTTAACATCGACGTCCACGGTCATGGCGCCCCCGTGAGCGGAAAGACTCCAGTCAAGATTCGGATTTATGGCGAAGAGCCAGCGATCCACTCTATATCCGAGAATACCCTTCAATTCGCCATTCCAAGGAGTCTCGGAGACACGTCGACTTGTGTCGCCGATTTCCAGATTCGCGCCCCAAAAGAGGCCCGCAGACGGATCGTGCGGTGCGATGAACTTGATGCGTACCTTGGCACCGTCCATATTCAAGTCACCACTAGCGGTGTGAGTTGACAGTACATACAAGCCTAATTCGAATGTCTTGCTGAGCCCGTAATAGAACTCTGGCGTCAGCCGGTACACATGGTCTGGCGGCTGCTCGCCGACGTAGGTCGGGACCTCCGAACCCGAAAACACGTAATTGTTGTGGACATCTACGCCGAAATGGCCCGGCGCGCTCATATCGTCGATGTAGACCTGGATCTCCTCGGGAGCGCCTTGACACTGAAGTACCCGTGCGCCGAGTGATCCCGCCACGCAAGCTGTGACCAATGCACGACGAGGAATCATTCGGCTCAACAGCAGATGCACAACGTTCGCCAAGACACGAACGGAAGGTTTGCTTCCGCTATCGGTATCCCCGCGGCGGCCGTCGTCCGTTCGGAAGCATTCGCGCCAAGACCTCGTCGTGCAATATGAACCGATGATAGAGGGCCGCGGAGACGTGAAAAACTAGCAGCGCCAGCAGCAGATATGCGAGGAAACCGTGCGCATCGCCAGCCAGAGAAGCTGCCGCTGAACCGAGCGGCAGCAATGCCGGCAGAGCCAGGTGATCGAAAAACGCGACCCGCCAGCCGCGTGCCGAAGCAGCCGCCCAACCCAACGGTGTAACGACGAGCAGCAGAACGTAAAGAGTGCCGTGAGCCACTCGCGCGACCGCACGCAGCCAACGTGCGTCGGTGATGCCAACACCCGGTCCGCGGCGGCATAAGCGCCAGCAGACTCGACCGACTAGCATCCCTTCGCGTCGCCCGGCGACGCCGCACAATCTCATTGACCGTTGGCGCGGCAACGCCGAGTTCCTTTGCCACTTGTAAGAGCTCAGCTTAAGGGGCTGCATGAAGTCGTGGAGCAAGATGTCACCAGGATGAACTGGGCGCAGTTTCTTAGCTGCCATAGTCTCTTCTCACTCTAGCCCTGTCTAAATACTGTAGCTTCTCGCGCGCCCGTTGCTGAAAATCGCTTGGGTGTCCTTGTTCCGGAAGGTTCGGATCACGCCATAACCATAACGTTACGCGTTATTAACGTCAAGCGTTAAGGATATGGGGCGTGACGGAATCCAAGTGCGCTACTAACGCGCTGATTGGATTAGCATTGTTCGGAGCGCTGTTGACCAGTTACCCGCATAGTTACCCACACAAGCGCTGTTACGGGGTGATGTCTGTTGAGCGCGCTAGCCCTCGACGCGATGCGGAGACAGGGATTGCACATCGACGGGTGCCTTACGAATGTGGTGAGCTATGAGGTGCTGGGCCGTTGCTTGGCCTTGTGCACTGTGCGCCGCGGCCGCTGAATGTGAGCTCGGATATGCTCCCGAAGAACGCTGGAGATATCTGGTTCTCTCAAGAACTCATCTGCGAAGCTTGGAGCGGAACTCTTTGGTGCTGACAAGTTTGCAGCGGTATTGCGGACACCTACAGGAGGCTCGATATATCGCTGGATCTTTGGGTTCCTAGACCGATAAGCGACCTGCTGTGCCTCCACGTTCAGCATCTCACCGACTCCGCCATCCGGAGGCGGCAGGCCAAGCAGTAGCCTCAATAGTGGCCATGAACACCGGTCCGCCGGCGTTCGGTTAAACAATTTGGGCTTAGCCCGCTTCGCGTCCTCCACGACCTGACTGGAGTACTTCCTGTCCGTGAGCAAGGCGGCCGCATCCAAAGCCCCCACCCCAATCTTCACGGTGTCGCGACCCCGATCTTTAAGCGCGTGGAAAAGCACTGTGCGGCAGGCTTCGACCCGTCGCCAGTCATTGGGAAGCTGGTGTTTGTATTCGGAAAGCCACAAAGCGCAGGCGGCAGCCACCTGGGGCGTAGCCGCAGAGGTCCCACTCCCGTCCACCTCCCAAGCCGTCGGTAAGCCCAACCTCATCCATGGCACGTTGGGCGTATAGGCCCCCATCGATTTCTTCATGAGGGGGGCTGGACCCCAGCATCCCTGCAAGGCCCTGAAGTGTTTACTTGTATATGACCGCCGTGCAAAGGTTTCACCGGTTACCGTAATAACCCTCCACCAAGCCGCTGGATAAACCGTGAAGTGGGTGGCGATGTCGAGGACGTATCCATTGAAGTTATCCCCGGAAGCCGCCGCGACGACGATGCCGTGGTCATAGAGGTGGTTGACTTCCTCTGCCCAAACCTTGGTCGGGAGCCCACCGTGACTCAGCGAAACCACGTCGCACGGAGCACGGTCAACATCTCCTAGGGCGTGATGGAGTCCCTTCGCCATGCTGCTGCTATACAAGTGAATCACTGACCCGTCGACGCCGCCAATGCGGACCGGGACGACCGCCGCCCCAGGAGCGCCGCCTATGACTCCAGTGTACCGATGAACCGGTGAGGTCCTGCTCGCCTGGTACGCCAAGTCCACCTGCTTGCCCGCAAGCAGGGCAAGCGTTGCAGTGCCGTGACCGGCGTTCAGATGATTTCCGGGATCTACGACGTTCGTGGGGTCACCCTTGTAGTAGTTCCGACCTTCCGTCTCCTTCATGTTGACAGGCGTGGAGAGGTGACGGGGGAAGTAGCCCGTGTCTAGGTGGGCGATGCGCGCGCGGGCTCCGTCGTTAATGGCCCACGCGTCTCGAAAGCCAGCGTACTTAAGGTGCCACTCGAGTTCGAAATCGTCTGTGGCGGAAGGAGGATAGTCGGGGTCTAGGCCCTTAAGCGCCGGCCACCCCTCACCCCTTGATCTCCCCACCGCGCCGTGGTGCGTAGTTTCGATCAGGCGGCGATGAACGAGGTCCGGCTCGACATAAACGCGCGCGCCACCTTCGAGCGCCGAGGCCCGCAGACGTCCCACCAACTGGCCAGCTATTGCGTGGGCTTTCTCCCACGGATGCTCCTCAACAGAGTCACGCGGCGAAGGAGTATTTAGAAACCACTCCGGCGGCACTAACGAGCCCTCACCACGCCGTCCTTCGTTTTCAAAAAGAGGTTCTGTTTCCCCGCCAAAGAGTTCGGGAGCACGCTCCCATGCCTGCCTTGGAATCTTGATCAAAAAGCGCTTCAGCGCAACGAGTGGCATATTGGCTCGCCTCGCGTTCGTGACCCTCGGATTATGAGCTTCAAATGTTGATCAACCCAATTCAGCAGACAATCAAGACCGCCATCCCTTAAAGTCCGTCGATTGGCTCGACGCCCCCGCTGACGGTAACCACATATAGAATCTACGCGCTTTGTCGCAACGCACAATGATTGATTGATTAGCGCAGAGTGCGGAGATCCTTTGACCCGCACCGACGTCTTGAGATTCGCATTCGAGGTATCCCGGGACGAGTGCATTCGCGGGTAAGGACGCTTGCCCTCATTGGGACAAGCTCAGT
Organism: uncultured Pseudomonadota bacterium; assembly: GCA_963806375.1. GTDB lineage: Bacteria > Pseudomonadota > Gammaproteobacteria > Steroidobacterales > Steroidobacteraceae > 13-2-20CM-66-19. Next base: position 31,945 of record CAWDXW010000001.1, on the reverse strand, counting down.
AAGGCGCTGACATCCGAATCGATCTCACTGCTTCCGTCTTTGCCAGGCGGACGCTGACATGCAAATCACGGGAGGCGCACCATGACCTCGAACGCTGGCGCAAATGAGAGCATAACCATTGCGCGTCTGATGGCCCTGATCCCCGAGTCGGTCTATCGGGAATTGCATGACTACGGTGAAAGTCTTAGTAAGGACAAACTTGCTGCACGGAGAAATGAGGAGCTAGAAAAGGCTCTATTGGGCAGAGCGGAAAAACTAATTAACCTCGGTCTCGCACAATTTGGAGGTTCTCCGGCGGTAGTGCGACTCCTTTATTCCCAAGCCAAGGCAGGAACTGGCGACCCCATTCACGATAGAGCTGTTCGCTTTGCCTTTCTCAGCAACCAGGTCTGGCCACAAAGAATCTTTGGGAGAGACCAAGTTCTCGATGAGGGTGAGATCCGACAGTTGGCTCTGGAAAGTGACGAGGTGTCGCTGCTGCTTGGTAATCCTTCCCAGCGTCGCCTGCTAGACAAGCTCTTCAACCAGGAGTCTCCGTTCAACGACTTGCCGAACGACCGGCTAAGGACCTTGGTTGCGTATGCCTCAGAAAACCCTGGTCTCAGCCTAGACGATAGCAATAGATTCGGACCGGACTTGGATGCATGGGGTATCCGAAAGGGGATCTACAAGTTACTGAATACCGTTCCAGTAGAGAAAAAATGGGCCAACGTACTCTTTGGACTTCTCTATAACCTCGGCCGGGAGGGAGCACCGTTCGCGGATTCCGATCCGATGATCGTGCTCAACCGCTGGAGAGCACTGCCGATTGAGAAGACTAAAGACGACGATCTACACGGGTTTCCGAAAGGCTACTGGACCCATTCCTTGGAAACCGGGCAAGAATTCCTTTGTTATATGGCCGCCGTATTCGGGGCCTGGAGCGAGCCGGGCGTTACTCCGATGAAGATCAAGTACCTGGGTAGCTTGAATGACCCGGACGAGCTACTGCGTTGCGCGTATTACGGACACGCTGATCTCACGGCGACGCAGATGGACCTCGCTGCAAAGAGAGACGGTGATGCATTCATGCTCGCGGCTCTTTGCAACGATCGCATGTACTCGACACAAGCGCGCGCCAAGCTTGAAGAGCTAATGCGAGGTCACATCCGGCGCTTCTACTACCGCAGGTGCAAGCAAAAGAACGCGCGTCACAAAGACTTCGACCCACGGCCCGTGTCACAAGCAGGCATTGAACTGCTCGACGACGTCATAGAAGCCCCGAGCGAGGAGCAACAAAAACTCACGGTGCTCGAAGTTCGCCTTGCCGGAGTCCAACGGCAGCTGGACAAGATGCAAAAGTACACTGGTTGGGCGATAACGATGTTGGTACTAACTTTAGTACTCGTCATCTACCATCGATGACTAGTGGGCGGCTGGCAAATGGCGGATCTAGACCCCAACGCTGGACTGCCGGCACAAGACCCGAACCCAAAGGAATAGAGACATACATCTCGTAGGTACCTAGCAGCACGAGGCAGTAAACATGTCTGACGTTCCAAGTCGCGGACAGTTGGTGCTCGAAAAAGACCTGGAAGCTTATTTGGCATTCACGGGAGAGCGGGAGCGCTTGTTCCTGGCCGCCCCTCCCGAGATCTTCACTCTCGCGAAAGAGGTGGATTCTCTAATTCGCGACGTGCTGAAGGACTCAGGGGCTGTGGAGGCTATCTCTATGCTCCTTAACATGAATGCCTACTACTCCTTTCTTGCTGCGGTTCGCTGCGTCGTCTGCGGACACGTTTCTCCGATGTTTCCGTTGCTGCGTGCATCGCTCGAATCCGCGTGTTACGCATTCTTGCTCACAAAAGATACTGCCTTGCTGCAAATCTGGATGGATCGTGAGAAAGGGGAAGCCGAAAATCGGCTATGTCGCACGACGTTCGGCCCCGCGGTGAAGAGGACGTCAGAAGCATTGCGAACCATTCAGCCTGAGATGGCCGATCAGGTTCAACATCTTTACGACGTATCTCTAACCTTCGGAGCGCACCCGAATCCTTCCTCGGTATTTCGGCACATCGACGTTGACGCTAATCGCAGTGACGGCAAAGTAGCCATCTCTTTCACTGCCGTCTACAACGAGACCAGCTTTGAGATAAAGCACGCGCTCTTAGCATGCGCCGACTATGGACTGGCAATCGCGTATATAAACGTCCAGTCAGTTAAGACACAGCCGGATGTCAAGGGATTGAACCACCGATTCAATGCAGTCAACGAGCTTAAAAATGATATGGAAGACAAGCTGCGTGTTGAAGCGGAAGCGGGATAGCGGCATACAGTTCTGGTGACTGGCGCGACTGTATAGACGTCTGTTCGCTGAATTTTTACGATCCGCGCTATGGCTGCTGGGCCTCAGGGTGACAATGGCGAAGTCGATCCGACCGGCAGCAATCGTGGTCGCGCAAGCTATGATCTCATGTCACCGATCTCCTCCCTGACCGCACTTCGCAGAGTGAGAAGACCATGCTATTTGCCATGTCTCCAGGCTCGGCAGGCGTCGGCGAGCCGCGCTTTGATGCCTATCTCCCGTTCACTCTGGCGCCAGGCCTTAGTTTCAACTTGAAAGAGCCGCGCGAAACTACGGTGGGGGCGACGACCTTTCGGTTGGAGAAGCTAGAGGACGGCCTGTACACGCTGACAGCGCGCGGATTTTCGTCCGAAGGGGCTGCGACTTCCGCACTTGACGGCCTACGGGCATGCCTACTTTGGTTTTCTATTAGGACTCGGGTCGGCGTTCGATACACACCGCTTGTAGGGAAAGTCACCCTGTATGATCAACCTGTGCCTGCACCCCCGAAGGAAATAGAGCCCGCAGGATCTCTAGCCGCGCTTATGAGATGGACCGCAGTAGACGGGGATTATGACTGCGTCGATGCCGTTGCGGTGCCGGACCACAAGAGACTGCTAAGATTTCAAGGTGGGCATGCGAGCATGATCCACGGGCTTAACCCCGATAACTTCTTCGAGCATCTGAGCACCGTGCCTGTTCTCGCCAATCTCGGCGGTGGCACCGTAGATGCAAAACTTGTATTGGCTATCGAGCTATACGCCGGTCACGGCTTCGAGCCCGCAAGCAACGCCCGCCTCATAACGCTCGTTACTTCACTCGAAGCACTGTTGCCTGACTCCACGGTAACCACAACTGCGCAGACTGCTCTCGAAGCGGCGATCGCGGCGGTGGATGGGCTCCGAGCGAAAACGGCGCCCAACTCGACCGACCGCGCCGACTTGGATCGCCTTCAGTCTCGCATTGGCAGTCTGCGCAGCGAGTCGATCGGCATGAACATGCGCTCCTACGCCGCCTCGATAATCGCGCAGCATCCATCACTCGGCGACCCCGCGGACGTCAGTCTTCGTCTGAAGAAAGCATATAGTTGCCGCAGTGAACTTCTTCACGACGGAATCTCAAACCCGACGGCGATAGCTGAGTCGCTCTCGTTTCTCAGCGAGTTCGTGCCACGCTTTCTCGAGAAGCTCTTTGGCGAGAACGGGTCGCCCGCTCTACCAACGTCCGCTAAGGAGGTCCGAGCCAATATTTAAGTCGGGTAACCATGCTACGCCGTTCGCAGCCTAGCCGTCGGTAAGTAGTGCTGCGACTTCGCTCTAGGAAGCGGCGTAAATTCCCGCCGAAGAGAAAGACTACTGACTAGCACAATCCGACGCCGATGCCCTTCTGCATAAACCGGGTCGGTTTGTTTCGACGGTCTGAGTCATCTGTTACATACATGACCAGCCGCCTCGCGCGCGTTGCTCCGACGTAGAAAAGGCGCTTCCCCTCCTCAATCTCCTCTGCCGTCGTTGCTTGGTAGAATGGGATTTTTCCTTCGTGCATGTCGATCATTGCGACAGCGTCGTATTCTCGGCCCTTTGAAAAATGGAGCGTTGCGAGTTTCAACGCAGAATCCGGACTAGCGTAGATGCCGAGATCCGCGATTGCGAGCTGCGCGACATCCACCCTCTTTGCCCTGATATCCGCCTTCATCTCCTCCACAGACATCGAAAAGATCTCCGCATCAGAGGGGCCGAAGAAGCCCGCGGCCATTAGGATTTGAGTAAATGCGCTTGCTGCCGCTTCCATCCAAGCGACGGCTCCCGTGTGTGTTGCCTGAAGAATCTCGGCCTGTTCCAACAACTGGAACACCACGGTACGTCCTTCATAGGAGAACACCTCAAAATGCGCCCTCCCTGTGATGTTAAGGACCGTGTGAAAAAGTGCCCGCTCGATTGTCGCGATTGAATCCGGTTTCGGCTCCATCAAGTAGCCGCAGACCTGTTCTGCTAAAGGAGCAAAATGCGCGTTTCGCCTGTACGGTCGCGCGCCCGGCCCGACAATGCTGACGCCTGCTTCCCGCAGCTTTCGGCCCAGAGGAAACAGCGGAAACCAGCTCGGGGCAAGGAGTGCCGACTCGCCCAGCGGGATTTCGAGCTGTTCCAGGAGAGGAAGAAACTGCTCCATGATGACTTCAAAGCTGGACGAACCGTGTTGTCGAGTAGGTTTCTCGGTAAATGACGCCGCCGGACCCACGGCGCTCATTGCAGGCGTCCTTGAAAACAGCAGGTTCGCGTGTGCGACGATGGGCGCGCTTGATCGGAAATTCCCCGAGAGCACGAATCTCGTTTCCGCCTGTATTGTCGCCGCAAACGAGTCGGCCAAATCGGGCCGGGCCCCGGCAAAATGAAATATCGACTGAAACGGATCGCCAACGAGAAAGAACTTGGTGCGACCCGCCAATGCAATGAGGGAGAGTATCTCCACCTGAAGGTCGGTGGTGTCCTGAAACTCATCGACCAGAATCCACGCAAATTTCGCTGAAACGTATCCAAGGATTTCCGGGCGCTTCTTTAGCAGGAGAAACGAGAAATAGACAATGTTCGCGAAGTCGATGTAACCGGCCTCCCGAATGCGCTTCCAGTATTCGGACGCCACCTCTGCCGTGATCGCGCCGCGCTCGAATACGCCCCCGACCGGATTTCCGTTCTGATCCACGCGTATCTGGGTGAACTCCTCGTAGTCTTTAAATCCGAGATTTACACGACCGTGCTTGGCGCAGACGGCTTCTATTTGCTTTTGAAACTCTTCACTATCTGGAGTCAGAACCTTAAAACCCTTCTTGTAGCCCTTAATCAGATAGCAAAACGGTCTAAAAATGTGATTTAGGCAAAACGAATGGATTGTCCCGACATCAAAGAGGTTCTCGTCTCCCGGCTGAATATGATGCCGGAGCCTCGCCTCAATCTCATGGACCCCGCTATTGGTATAGGTAATGCAGCCAACGGCACGTGGCGTTTCCCTTACCTCATCAAGCACCCGCGCCAGCTTGGAAATGATGACACGTGTCTTCCCGCTGCCCGGACATGCCGTCAACATCAAGTGATCGTCGCAATGCACGGCATTGCGCTGCTCGTCGGTCAATCTCACGGAGCGGTCAACCATTTCACGGCATCGGTTATGTATTTTGGAATTCCGGTGATTTTATCAACGTGACGCGCTGAAATCTGAGCGAAGCGGGCCTTGCCAAACCGCTTGGCGGTTGCCAGCACCGAACTTCTCAAGGGCTCCAAAATCGCTTTGCGTTGGTCGGTTGTCAGCGAATTGTCAGCCAACGCTTTCTTGCCTGCACTCAGCTTTTTGGCGACATTGGGTGCCCCGATCTCGTCGGCCGCTGCGGCAAACATATCCAGCGTTGTCGATAGGGTCAGCGCGCGTTCAAACGTCGTGGCGCACGCAAATACCTTGACGTAGTCACCCTCAAGGTCTTCTAAGTCAATAGGCCCAGGCAGCTCGTCCTCGCCTTCTATATCGGGGTCTGCGTCGCTTGGTCTCAGGTCTCCGTCAGAGACAATGGCACACTTCTTAGGAAGTACGTCGACGGCGAAGAGCTTGGCGTAAACGTCAAAGTGAACGCCGTAAATTGGTATCACGGAGATTCCGGAGCGCCCGAGGTCAATGCCCATAACCTGTTTCACGATTGCGGGAATCAGGAAGAGCTCTGCCGGTCCCTCGACGAGCATGACCTTTCGGGCAAAGAGCAGGCTCGACTTGGTAACGTCCAGGTATCGCTCCAAGTCGTCGATCTCGTTCGGCTCGAATGAGCCGCCGTTTGCGGGCACTGCTGACGCGACCGCCGCCCCGCTGGACGGCGTCAACACGAGGTAGGAGCTAAGTGCAGCGTTGGAAGTGATATGCGTGCTGTGGGTCGTTAGGATCGACTGAAACGGCAAAGATTTGAGAGCCGAAAACAGGGAGAGCTGAAGCTGCGGATGAAGGTGCGACTCAGGCTCCTCGAAGAGGATGATCTGCCCCGCCGACTTCTTTAGCGCTAGTCGCCGGTGGAAGTACTCGATCAGAATTGAGACGTACAAGATGTTGTTGAGGCCCAGACCGTTGCTGGAAGGGTCGAAGCCCTGCATGGCCCCATTGGACATGAGTATCCGGAGAGCGCGAATGATCGCCGCGAATGAGGGCTCCGCGACGCCCACGGCAACGTCCATTTCGAACGCAGGGCCGGCGACATTTTTGAAGGATTTGTCCACCGCCGAAGCAATCTCCTTGACGGTCTTGTCCTTCGAAATTTCGGCGTTTGCCTCGCGGAGGTTGTCGAGAAGCGCCTCCTTCTCGGCGGGCGCAATATTCATGGCCTCAATAAGGCGGGCCAGCGGCGAGTTGCGGAACTGGCGAAGATCGCTTTCCACGTCCCGGAGCGCAGGCAGGAACACGACCTGAAAGGCCTGAAGGTCCGAAAATCGAATTGAGGAACCGACATCGGTGTCCCACTCGATATCTGGTAGGTCCACTGCTGGGTCTCCACCGCCAGCCAGCTCCCAGTGATAGTCCTCTAACGTTAGCTCTCCGTCGGCGATTTCGCCGGATGTAATGTCTTCCCGTACCGCGAGCTTCGGCCGGAAGCGGTAAATCAGTCGTGCAAGTCCCGGCTTGGTCTGCCAAGCGCCAACTAGCGCTTCTTCATTTACCTTGCCCTTGAAATCGACGATTTCAAGAGCCACGAGGACCTGATTTGCACTTGTGAAAACGGCTGCGGAGTGGATGTCGTTTTGTTGCAGCGCCCGATAGGTAGATGACAGGCCGGAATCGATGCAGAGGCGAATTGCCTGCAGGAGATTTGATTTCCCCGCATTGTTCTCGCCGATGACGCAAGTGGTGTTTTCGAGCAGGGCTGCGTCCAGCAGCTCGAAAGATCTAAAGTTCTTGATGACGACCCGGCTGATACGCATGCACCCTCCTGGTTCTATTTGTTTCAGCTGTTCGGGGCTGACTTATGCCTACAGTTTGGAGAAGCGCGGATTGACCATCTATGTTATCTCCCAACCGTTCGGTGGTCGGCACTTGGAGTTGGCATTCGCGACACAAATCTTTCGACCTCGCCAGCCAGTCGGGCCTCCCCCATATCGTCCAGAACACTGCGCAGTGCATACCACATCTTCACAGCTTTTTTCCGTGTTTCACGTAGTCGGGCGACCGCCATGTGACTTCCGGAGTGGGGGCTCATTCCGGTGCTACTCACTCTGGAAACCCCGCGGAGGGCGGCATGAAAAGTACCCTGTGGCTTGTGCGCTCGAGCCTCGCCGCGCACTGCCCGCGTAGTGGCGTTGGCCGAAACTCCCTGTTCTCGAAGGTGTCGCGCGAACTCGCGCCGCCAATCTTGCAAGGTCGCCTTCCGAATATTGAGCCTAAACCCATCCTCGCTCACGGCCTTCACGACCATATGCACGTGCGGGTGCGGCTCATCAGTGTGCACGACCATTGCGTAGCGATGCTTTGCGCCAAATTCCTCCCTGGCAAGCACCTTCACCGCCTCCAGGACCTTCTTCGGCGGCGTGCCGGGTGGCATTGAGAAAAGAACCTTGTGGACCAGTTTGGGCAGCTTGCGACTAAGCCCGGCGCCGAGCGTTGACGTCGGTCGCTGCTCCTGGATATCCAGATCCCAGTCTTCAAGCAACTCTGCCTCCGCCCCCTTTCCCTCGATATGTCGCCCGTCGTCCGTCTCGATCTCGAGGTTCCCCTTCCGGCTCAGGTAGGCGAAGTGCCTCCCTACCGACTTCGCGTCCTGCCCTCCCCGGCTGAGGACTTTGACCATGACCTCCGGCGTCCGACGGACGGTCCGCTCGATCAGCTGGATCTCCTCGGGAGAGAGTCGATCCCGCTGCCCAGGCCCACGCCGGGCGTAACTGACGATGTCCAGGAGCGGACCGGCTGTCCCCCTGTCACTAAGTGTCTTTGACATCGCCCTGCTCCCAGCTGATCTGGTTGGCCCGAATCAACCCCTTCACGTGATCTCTAAGACCCTCGGCGACCTTGAGCATCCCCCTGAGATCGTCGCGCCCCGGACCCGCCACCTTGCCGCCCTGGGTCGCTGCCCGGGCAATCTGGTTGAGCGTCCGCCCGATCGATCCCAGCTCTGCAACAGAACGCTTTAGGGCGGCGAGTTCGTCCTTGGGGAGCGGCGATAGCTGCCGCAGATGAGACCGCACCAGGACCGACACGTACGTAGCTGAAGGCAGACCCCGCCTACCCGCCCGGTCGGCCAGCAGGATTCGATCATCTGAGCGCAAACGGACATAAAGTCTCGTTGCCCGAGATTCCTTGTATGCCGCTGTAACCACGGGCGCTGGTGACGCCACCGCGAGCACGGCCTCAATGACCTGCCTGAGGACAACCGACTCGGGCAGACCCTTCTGGGCGGCGACCGTCCTCAGAAGAGTTTTCGTCTCCCCCGACACCCGACACTGAACGAACGCCTCGTGAGCCATCGTGGAGTGATCGTGTGACAACAGCGGCCGCGAGGCTATCCTGCGTTTCTATGTTTTTTGCGCCAATACCTCACATTTTTTTCCCCGCATTTGGCCCGGCTCGTCCTCAATACTCCCGAATCTTTTGAGCCCCAATCGCGCGAAATCAGTGAGTTGCCGCCCCCGAACCCCCTCCGGCGAGACGCGTAAACCGCCATCGCCTCCGGCATCAAAAAGGGAGAGGACGCCGAAGCGCCCCCTCCCCTGCACACCTCGCTACGCCGCCCGTGCGAGGGCCAATTCCCAAAGGCCCGTATTGAGCCGGACGTCCTCCCTGATGGCTGTGATACCCCGCGTCCGGGTCAGCCGATGAGTCGCCGAACGCCGCGGAATGCCGCCCCGCAGGACGTTCTCCTGCACCACGTTAAACGTGCGCCAGAGGTCGTTTCCGGCGTCCTCAAGGCGGCGCGGTACCAAGAGACGGGCCGGTTCAACACCGCTCTCAGAACCTCCCCGAAAGCGTAACGCCACCGCCTGACCGGCGAAGTCGAGCCGCTCCAGCTGGTCCAGCCGCGTACGCTCCATGCGCTCGACGGCAGCCACCAGGACCTCGAAGCGCTCACTGATCTGAAGCGCCCCCTGGACCACGTCCGCCACGACATCGCCCCGATGCGCGACCCGGAAGACCGGGAAGGTCCCCTGGGAGACAACCAGTCCGTTGGTGCAGACCGCCCTGTATAGACCGACCCGAAGCTGGTACGCGCTGGTGCCGTCATGGGAGTTCAGAAACAGGATTTCTGGCACCGCATCGCGCAGAGCCACGGTCTCGAACCGCCGGCGGAACCGGATCAGGTGCCGGGCATGCAGGGCACTCTTCGCCCGCAGCGCCTGCCGGGCTTCGACCGGGTAGAAACCCGCCGATCCAAGGGCGTCTACCACCGTGGCCGTGGAGATGAAGGTGTAAGAGGCACTGCGGCTCTCATGAGCGCATGGCGCATAAACGGCCGGTACGCGCTGACGCAGAGCATCCGCGGACAGGGCACCGAGGAAGGCTGTGCTATGCGAAGGTTGAGTCAAGGTAAGGGTGTTCATGATCGAACTCCTGCAGGCGTCAAACGGGGCGGGATTGCCCGCGCAGGGCGCCTCACGCCGCAGCGCAGCGGTCAATGGGCGTCAGCCGGCCCGCAGGGACGCAAGCGCGTTTCGCGCGCAGCCATTGACGGCGAGAACGGCGTGATACCCTGCGCGGACACAGCAAGGCCGCCCCCCTCCATTCGTGACGGCGCGCGCCAATAACTGACGGATAGAGCCAAGAGGAATTTCCTGAATTCGGGCTGCGTGAAGAGAACCCGATTGACGCGCCTCGTCAGGCCGCCGGAGGCAGGACCACCCCCTGGGCGCTCGACGTTGCTGCCCCTCCGCCTGTCCTTGCGCCACTGTTGATCAGGTCAGGGAGGCGCCGCCGATAAGAGACGGATCCGATCAGCATCGAAGTCGCTTCCCTGTCGGTCTGCCCGGTGCGGCCTTCTTGTAGCGGCCCTGAAGGCGAACTGCGTGGCTGATGGTGGCCTGCGAGACCCCCAGTTCCTTCGCGAGCTGACGCTGGGACTTGAGCGTCAGACGCAAGGCACGCCACAGAAGAAACCGTGCGTGCCACGCGAGAATGACCTTGACCTGTCGATCAGTAAGCTTGCGGGGCCGGCCGATCGTGCTTTTCATGATCGGCTCCCTTCGGAAGTGGCACAGGCGACGCTGCCTGCGCCTCCCGGCGGTCACGCCGCAGCGCAGCCGTCAATGATCGAAGACCGCCGCAGGCGGCGCGCGACTCCTCGAGCGCGTCATTGACGGCGAGAACGGCGTGATACGCTCAAAAGGCGCAGGGCAGCGGTCGCATCCTTTAAAAAAATCTTCAAGTGACAACAGAGGAGATCCCGGTGAGTGCCACAGTGGAGTCCGCGACATGGGCCGATTTCGAACGGGTCGGACTGCGTGCCGGCACGATCCGGCGTGTCGAGCCATTCCCTGAGGCTCGCAAACCCGCCTATAAGCTCTGGATCGATTTCGGTGGTTTCGGTGTGAAGCAATCGAGCGTTCAGCTGACCGCGCTTTACAGCCCCGAGATGCTTCTAGGACGGCAGGTGGTCTGCGCCACGGGATTGGTTCCCAAACGGGTGGCCGGCTTCAAATCCGAGGTGCTCGTGACGGGATTTGCCCGTGAGGACGGAGCCATCGTTCTGGCCTCTGTGGACGTCCCGGTGAGCGATGGGAGCCCTCTGTGTTAGCGGAGGGGAACCGCACCGGAAAGAACTCGGTGACCACCGGTCTGGTAGTCACCGAGCCGCCGCGTACAGGCTACAAAAGCCCGTGCTCTGCGAAGGAATAGATCGACTCCGCGACGATCAGGTGATCGAGTACGCGCACGTCGATCAGTGCGAGCGCCTCCCTGAGACGTCGCGTGATGAGCTCATCCGCGGCGCTGCACTCGGATTGTCCCGAAGGGTGGTTGTGAAAGAGCACCACCGCTGCCGCATTGTGCGCTAGCGCCGCTTTGACGACTTCGCGAGGATAAACAGATGCGCTGGCGATTGTTCCGCGGAAGAGATTCTCAACCGCGATGAGCCGGTGTCGGCTGTCCAGGTGCAGTACGCCAAAGATTTCGTGGTCGCAGGCACCCAGATGCACGCGCAGGAAGTCACGCGTGAGCGCCGGAGCGGTAAGAACGGGTGAGCCGGTCCGGTAACGCTGAGCCAGGAGCGCTTGCGCTCGGCCAAGGACATCCGTGGCTTGGGCTTCGCGAAATCCGGATTCATCGCGCACATAAAGGGTGGTCATGGCGGTTCGCCTTGGTATGCCGGGCGGGATTGCCCGGTGCCCGCGCCTCACGCCGCAGCGCAGCCGTCAATGATCGAAGACCGCCGCAGGCGGCGCGTGACTCCCGCACGCGTCATTGACGGCGAGAACGGCGTGATACGCTGATAAGGCACCGCAATCCCGACCCTCCCATGATGGCGGTCCTCAGGCCGGCCTCCTCCTTCTGGCGCATCGGACTCTTCGCTGAAGCCTTTTGCACCTGCTGACTTGGTGCGCCTTTCGATGAGGACGAAAGTTCCGCGCTACAGTCGCACAAGGCTGAAATCAACCAATCGATTGGCTCGCTTCGCATGCCTGGACGATAGCCCTCGAGAAAGGCTCCGACGAGTTGCGTTTCTGGTCAATTCATACAATAACTTCGACATCCAGCATCGCGCACGCATTGGCACTGAATGGACGATGCAATTTCCCCGCGGCAGGCTTGGAAGCTTGGGCACGCTTTCACACATCAAGAAACTGGATGACGCATTCGGACATTTTCTGCTCCGAATTTCCTGCAAATGTGGAGCGGACCGCACGGCAGATCCGAAGTTACTGGCGCGTCTGTGCGGAAGCTCGGCAACGCTCGAATCCGTAGGGCAGCGGATGCGGTGCCTAAAGTGCGGGACCAAGGGCGCCGAGGTCGTGGCGATCTCGGTGCCCCGCCCTAGAGGGCGGGGCTTTTTGCGGTGATTGACGTACGTCCCTCGCGTGGGCGAGTGCACCCGGACGTCGGGTGGCCGCACGCGACCAAAAGCAGTCCAGGACCCTGAGCGACGTCTCGGCGCGGCGATGCCGGTTACCCAAAATCAGACCGTCACGACGATCTTGCCGACCTGCTGATTCGACTCAAGAAACCGATGCGCTTCAACGATGTCTTGTAGCGAGAAGCTGCGGGCGATCAAAGGCTTCAAGCGCCCGGCGGCAAGGCCGTCGATTACGAAGCGCTTCCCGCGGTCCAGGCTCTCCTGTTTCCCAGTAATGGAAAACAGCGTATAGCCTCGCAGGATCAGATTTTTCGCGAGCGCCGGGAACAGCGGAAATGGCGTCGATTCCCCAGCCAGGGCGCCGTAAAGAAAAATCGTGCCGCCATGGCCCATGGCAGCGGCCAAAGCCTCGACGCCACGGCCAGCCACCGGGTCGAATGCGAATCGTGCACCCTGGCCGGCTGTCACGCGCATTACTTCCTTTGTAAGGTCCTGCTGCGCGGTCACTATCACATGCTGTGCTCCAGCATTGAGCAGGGCCTCCCGCTTGGCGCCAGTACGGGTCACCGCTATGGACACGGCTCCCAAACTATTGACGATCTGGATTGCCGCAAGACCGACGCTGCTGGATGCCGCCGTGATTACCACCGCGTCGCCCTTCGCGAGGCCACCAATTTCAACTAGCGCGCCATAAGCCGTCAGATATTGCATCCATATCGCGGCCGCCTCGGCCCAGGATAGATTCGCGGGATGCTTCACAACGGCGTGCGCCGGAACGATCGCGGCATCTCCATAAACGCCATATTGGTTCATGGAAAAAGCCGGGATCGTGCTTACTGCATCGCCCAATGCAAAGCCCGTTACGCCCTCGCCAAGGGCCTCGATCTCGCCGGCCGCTTCGTAGCCGAGCTTGGCGGGCAGGTTCGGATTCTCAAGGTATGCGCCAGAGCGGAACATCGCCTCGGCGCGATTTAAGCCAAGCGCCCGAACTCGAATTCGAATCTCTCCCGCGTTCGGCCGTCCGACGTCCAACTCATCTATCTGAAGCACTTCGGGACCACCGGTTCGGTGGAAGCGAACGATTCGAGACATGGAAATCTCCTTAAAGCACGCAATTCCTGGGTGGAGATCTTAAACCACGAAAAGCTTTCACGATCGCTCCTCGAGGCTTGGGATCAATCATGGAGCTGATTCTGAGCTCGCCAGATCGCTCCAAACGACAATAGCCAAGTAACTAAGTAGCAACGCGAACGTTGCACCGATATCAAACAGAACGAATTCCATAAGTCGCCAAAGTCCTGGTCATCCGCGGCAGACAAGTGTAGTGACCGACAGGACCGTGCACAGCCGTCCAGCGAGGCAGGGGACACGACTATTCGTGGGGATTGCAATACCGGAACTCTCCCACCCCGACCCTACGGACGAAGCCAGGCCATACGCCGGGCTCCAGTCGTCGTCTATTGGGGGCCCAGGCTCATTCAATCCGAATGACGAAGCTTAAGGGTGAGCCGCGCTACAAAGTGTTCCTGCGCGAGATAGCCGGCGCTCGCGACCGGCGACTCAGGGTCAAACTCATTACGTACCGGCGCGCGGATAGCTCACCCACTGCGGCGAATTCATCAGCGAAGTTGCAAGGCCTCGCCTTCGTTGCTCTCCTGAATGCGACGCGCGGCGGCCATCAGGGCCTTAGCCGCGACGAGATCGCCAGTCATATTGGGCATAATCCTCGCATCGATCTCATCGACAGCCGTCTCCAATGCGGCAATCAGGTGGGCGACATTCTCGCCCTCGGACACCAGTCGCTCGACCGCGGCCGAATTTCTCTCTCGAACGAAGTCCTTAAACGCTTCAGAATCACACTCTGCATCGATCAAAGCGAAGCGGGCGATTTTTGCAAAGGACGCTAGCGCTGAACGCAGCTCAAGGTCGTCCGGCCGATGTTTCAAAGTGATGGATACGGCTTTGCTTGCGCAAGCAGCCGCGAGTGCCAGGGCGACTGCACCCGCGGAACCGGCTCCAGGGGATACCGTGCCGCTACTGATGTGTGCAACCAAGTCTTCGACCCGAAGACTGGCGATGTCGGCAGGGACATTCATAGGCTTGCATGATGTCATGCAGTCAGCATATTTGTCTGCGAGGCATGGAGCCATCACCGGGTCGGCCCGGCACGGCTATCCTTGGATCCAAACTTTTCCCGTGTTTGAGCTCCACGGTCCCGAAGCCTAACCGGCTGCAACGGCTCCCCCCGTTCAACGTGATCTGCCAATGCGCCGCGCACCTGAGACACAAATCGACGCTGATCCTCCGGATCACGGAGGGCTCTTGAGGCGAGCTCGGCGGCTCGTAGATTGAGGTAGGTGCCCGTGAGCTCCGGGTGCTGACGCACGGCTTCGCGCGGTGCGATCGCCTCGTCACGGACCACCTGAGCAGCGGTAGCGCGTTGCTCGAAGAATTCCCGCTTCTCAATGACCCAGCGGTTTCGATAGACCTCGAGCGGCTTCTCTTTCGATTGTCCGTCGGAGTCGCGCGTGCGCCGTTGTACGGTGACCGCATCGCGCCCGCTGCGCTGCAGGATCACCTCGTCACCGACTTGCGGTTGCGTCAGGGATTTTACGACTGCGCGCTCGATGTCCTTACCCCAGATCTCCCGCGGCCCATCGCGGGTTTGAAGCCGCACAAAATAAGACGGATCCTCGTCGGGATCATGGCGATAGGCGTCGCGCCCGTGATCCAGGAGTTTCCCGACAACCCGCTCGCGCGAGCTCCCGTGAGACGCTGCGGGACGGAATGATTCCGAGACCTGCGCACTCGGAGGTCTCGGCGTTTCTGGTTCGGCGGAGACGGAATCGAGCCGCTCGCTCGGTTGTGTGCGGTTTCTCGCGAGCGAGCGAATGAGCTGGGCGTGTTCGACGTCCGTCGGGCGATACCCTCGAACGTTAAGCCCCGCGATTCGGGCCTGGCGCCAGGTCTCCTGGCGAAAGCGCTCCGTTCCGGTCACTGTGACTTCGGTCCATCCGCGCGAGTGCGCGATCTCGATCAGGCTATGGACCACCTGGGTGTTCTCGCTCGGGGTCGTGAGCCGACGCCCCTGGTCCTTAAACGCCGGTGCGCCGTCCGGGAAGTAGAAACGGCGCCCATCCTGGACGAACCGGTTGCGGACGGATTCCGGTACGGTCCAGGGATCGGAATCCCCACGCGGAGGACCCGCCGGCGTTGCCGCTGCCGCCGCCTCGCCCGGAGCCTGTGAGTCCGCTCGCCCCGCCTGGGCGGCTAACGCCTCGGCCACATTGCGGTTTTTGCGTGGCTTCCGGGTCGCCTGGATGGCGTTAACTGGCGGTTCCGCGCCTACGCGCCGACGGCGCGGGGCGTCCCGTTCATCAGATTCCTTACCGGCCCGTCGACTACGCCCGGGGCTTGACCCCTGGTCGTGCCCGTTACTTCGACGCGGGTCGTCTTCTTCCGCCATGGCGCTCTCCTATCCTCGCTCGAGCGAATTCAGGAAGTTGTCAACGGCCGTCTTCATTTCCGGCTCAGCGATCGGCCCTTCTCCATCCGGAATCGGTACCTTCGAGAAATCGGTCGCGAAATCCTCGAGCGTGAGCGATTCGATGCGCTCGACGTCTTCCACGGTGGCTTCCCGGATCACGACCGACTCCTTCTCGACTCTCGGTGTCGGGCCCTCGCCCGCGAGCTGCGCTTCCGGCTCAGCGGCGACGGTCGCGGCAACGCGAAGCGCACCGGGCACTGGCGGCGCCCGTCTAAAGGGCACAGGTCCGCTCGGCGCGGGTAGAAGACGCCTTCGAAATCGCTTGTCCGCGAAGTAGCGGATCTTGCGGCACCGGATGGGACGCAACCCCTCATAAAAGACGATGGCCTGCTCCGGTCCCAGCTCCTTCACCTCCTGGGGCAGGAGCAGTGCCCGGCGCTGGTGGCTGACGCTCTGGCTGCGCGATCGCTGTCCGCGCTTATCCAGTGGGGCCCCTATGGGGGTCGACACCGTTTTCGAAGGCACCGTCGTAAATCCGAGCTCATCCGAGATTTCTCGGGCGTCGGGGAAGTCCTTCGGCGCAAAGACGATGCGGGCCGCGAGGCTTTTCAGCATCGTTTCGGCGTTGTGGATGCCATAGACCTCCCGCAGCTGGGCCGGGGCCTGGATCACGAGCACGACCCGCACGTTGTATCCGGGGAGATAGCTGATCGCTTCCGCGATGATCGGGATGCGCCCCAGGGCAGTGAACTCATCGAGCAGCATCATGACCTGGTACTTCAGGGTCGGATTACGCTCCGGAAGCTCGCGGGTCTGAAGCCCGATGGCCTGCTGGAAGAATAGATTGAGCACGGGACGTAAGCGATGCAGGTCATCGGGATTCACCCCGACGTAGATCGACATGGGCTTCTGGCGCAGTTCGCGTAGATCAAAGTCGCTCTCAGCGGTTGCCGCATCCAGGATGGGATTGAGCCAAAGATCCAGGCGACTGGTGAAGGTTTTACGGATCGAGCTCGCCGTGACGGGCGCCAGATCGATCACGTCGTAGAGCGAGCGCACGCATTGGGACGAGAGGGGCCGGGTGCCGCTGTTGCGGCCCTCGATGAGGCGTTTCCAGTGCTGACCGAAGCCTTCATCGTCACTCGCCATGCCCTGGCGCAGCACCTCCCCGATCGTTTTTGGGAGCGATGGCGTCTCAAAGAGATACAGGGCGATGCCTAGGAACAGCGAACGGGCCGAGGCCGTCCAGAACGGATCCACATTCGGCGGATCGGGGTACAGCATCTCGGCGATGCGCTGCAGATCGTTCAGGCGCCGCTGCGCATCGGTTGAAACGTAGGAGAAGGGATTCCAGCGCGCGGTACGGCCGTCTTCGGCGAAGGGATCAAAGAGGTAGCACGCCTGGCCCGCGTGGCGGCGAAAGCCCGCCGTGATGGTCCAGTTCTCGCGCTTGATATCCACGCACACGAGCGACCCGGGCCAGTTCAGGGCATTGGGGACCACGATCCCGGTCCCCTTGCCGGCACGCGGGGGAGCGGCGAGCGCCACGCCCTGCTGGCCGGCGAGCATGAGGTACCGTCGCCCTCTTCTGCCTAGGATGATCCCGTCCCGCCCGAGAAGTCCGGCCGCAGCGATCTCCGCCCGCGTGGCAAAACGCGCATCTCCATGCAGCGCGCGGCGGCGTGGAAGAAGGCACATCCCTAAGCCTAAGAAGACGAATGCCCCCGCGAACGCCAGAGAACCAAGGAGCCGGTGTCGGATCGGGGCACGATCCCCGTAGAAGTAGCCATATTGGCTCACGGTGAGCGGCGTCGCCTGACGCGGATCCGCGTGCATCGACCACAGGAAAAAGAACCCGGCGAGGTAGCTCGCGAGCACCACTGCGGCCGAACCGACGGCGGCCACCTTGAGAAATCGGCCTGAATTCGGCTTACCCGGCTTCTGCCAGACCGCGACGCCGACGCTCGGGTTCATACCAGATTTCCTTAATGAAGCGCTCGTGGCGCTCGACACCGAACTGGATCACCACATCGACCAGGAGATAGAGAAGACTCTTGATGTCCCGCCGTGCGAGCTCCCGGCCTCCGGGACTTTGCTTCACCAGGAGCACGAGTTGCTCGAAGGCGAGCTCGCAGCTACCGGCGTGGATGCTCGTAACGGACCCCGGATGACCGGAGTTCACGTTCCGCAAGTAATCGAAGGCTTCTTCAGCACGCAGCTCCGCCAGGAGAATCCGATCGGGCTTCATGCGCAGGCACGATTCCAGGAGCTGCTTCGGAGTTACGCGCGCTAATCCCTGATCGTCCTTGGAGTAAAAAAGACGCACGTGATTCGGGTGTCCGTCGAGGACCAGCTCCGCGGCATCCTCAATGGTGATCAGGCGTTCCGCGGCCGGGATCTCCCGGATCAACGCCTTGGTCCAGGTGGTCTTGCCCGATCCGGTCGGACCTGAGACCAGGATGTTCTTGCGTGAGATGACGGCGAGTCGCATGAACGCTTCGTAATCGTGCGCGCCCAGGAGGCGCAAAAGCTCCCGCTCAGTCTCATCGAGCTCGCAACTGGATCGGCGTGTGGCGCGAAAGATGCCCCGCTCGGCGAGTTCTGCCACCGACCAGACCTGTTCGGAAGGGCGACGCAGGGTGATCGCGACGGTGCCCGTGCGAGTCGCCGGCGGCAAAACGATCTGCGCCCGCTCGCCGCTCGGGAGGGATGCGGACAGAAGCGGGCTCGCCTCATCGACCCTCTGCCGAGTCGAGTTCGCGATCAGCTTGGCGAGTCGCTGACACCAGGCAAAATCGGCAAATGGGAGGGGCCGTTGCTCCCAGCCCCGGCGGGTTTCCACGAAGGCTTCCCGCGGTCGGTTGATACACAGTTCCGTCACCTGCGGATCGCTCAAGATGGGGCGCAACGCCCGTAAGGTGAGCTCAAGCGCCGAGCCCGAAAACGCTTCTGAGGTCTGCGCTGCTCCCGTCATGGCGTGGTCCCCGCGGGCACGGCCGTGGTTGCCACGCGCAGCTCATAGACCGGACGGAAATCCACGTCCCGCGCCACAAAGACCTGGATCCGATCGCCTTGGGCTTTGGTCACGGTCGGCGGAATATTGATCGTGCCGCGCAGCACCTCCGTCATCACATCGGTGGAGCTCGAGGGACTTACGACGACAGATCCGCCGCTATTTTGGGAATTCACGGCCCCCTGGACGGCTCCGTTGATCACGGTCAGAAGAATCGCCGCGCCAAAGCGGTCCCAGAAGTGCCGATTCACCTCTCCCGGAAGTCCCGACCGCCCGAGTTCATCCGTCCCCGGGGAACTTAAGGGTACGACCACCCCAGTGGGCGTTCGCGCCTCGGTCCACAGGACAAAGATGCGCGCCGCCCCCTGCTGCACCTGGCCGCGCGTCTCGCCCACGAGCTTGGTACCGCGCTCCAGCAGCACGATCGTGCCGTCAGCGCTGAAAGTGTCCGTCGCCGTAATGCAGGTCGTCATCCCGGGGAGCGTCGAGTCGATCGCGGTCTCCAGCGTGCAATCGATGAATGCCCCCTTGGAGAGCAGGAACCGGCGCGTGGGTAAGAGCTGACGCTGCAACCGCCGGTATGACGGTGGGTCGCAAGAGCGTGTTCAAGGCCTGGCCAGATTCCCCCGTCTCCTCCCCCGCCCGGGCGTGGGCGGCCGAGAAGCTCCCCGCATCCATGGACTGCGCGGAAGACGGGTTGCTCGCACCGCCATCCTCGTTGGAGCTCCTGGCAAAAGCGGGACCGGCCAGACGACGCTCAAAGGCGAGTTCGCCGGCGGACTTCACCGGCGAGACCTCAGTCGGAGGCGACGCGCCCGGCGGCGCCATGCCGGGCGTGCCGACGGCCACCGGCAGGGGCGGCGCAGGCCCCAGCATTCTCTCCACTGCGGTGGGGTCTCCCGGTGGTGACGCGACAGGAGCCGCCTTGCGAGCGAAGGGCGATTCGATGGGACCCAAAGGCGGCAGCGGCATGTCTCCTTGCGCACGAGTCTTGGCCGCTGCCTGCGCGGCGTGTTGCACCTGGCTGGGCCGGGTGAGGGTCTTGGCGTAGTACCAGGTCAGAAGCCCCAAGCCGAGTGTCGACATCAGTGTGATGGCGAGCAGGCTGCTCACGCGGGACTGCACCGAGCGGGCGCGATTGATGGAAGGGATCCCGCGGTCCCCGTCAATCGGCTCTTCCTTGACCGGGGGCGGTGCGCCTTCGGCCTCTTCCTGGACGCGATCGCGTGAGAAAATCTTCATGGACGCGCTCCCCGCACTTCCCGCTCCACATCCGCAGAGACGGTGTTGGACTTCAACCGCTCCCCGGACCCGACGAAGGCCTTGTTGACGACGCAGCCGGCCAAATTCCCGCGTCGCAGGACGAAACGCCGCGCTACCCGATGCAGGATGACGTCGCCCTCATCCATGCTGAAATTCAACAGCGACTCCGTTCCGTCCTCATTCTGGAGGAAGATCGCCGGCTGCTCCGCCCTCGGCGCGAAGGTCAGTCGCGTGTGCACGCCATCATCAGAGGCGGCGACCGGCTGAATCGCGGGATTGCCGCAGAACCAGTAGTCGAAGTTGCGTGGTCGGTGCGGGTCTGCGTCCAGCGCGCGGTTGCTGGCCTCAGCGGCCTCTTTCGCTGCGGGATAAGTGAAGCGTAAGACGTACGTGACCTCTTCCGTGGCATCCGGACGCGAGACGGCTGCGGAGTAATCCACCTGGTAGGTACGACGCGAGGTGAGAATGGTGAGATTGGTCCCCACTTTCGCAGCCTTGGGCTTCAGAAAAAGGTGATTGTCCTGCGCCACGAAGGAGATTCCCTCGATGTCACCGGCGCCAAGACCCACGAAGGTCTCGCCAGCCTCGAACTGCAGATCCGTCTGATACCCGACGAAGCCGGTCAATCGGTAGACCTCCTCGGCGCTGTAGGGGCTGGTGCGGATTCTGGGGTCCTGAAGCCCCGGGGACGGCACGGTTTCCGCAGAGGCCTGAGACGTCAGACTGACCAGCAGGATGAGCGTTGTGACTCTCACGGTGTCACTCCGTTAAGGTTTTGCAGCCAGTGCGGGCGTGGACGTGCCCTCGGGCAGCACTTCCGGTTCCGGGCGGAAATCCACGACCTTGAACCCGAGTGGATTCCAGCCGCGCATCTTGGGATCGGACGAGGGATCGGTGTAGGCGTACTGGAGTGTCGCGATCCAGTGCGTCGTCTCCTCGTTCGCACTACCCGCGGAGCGCTTGGCCTTCACATAGCGCACCTGGGCTAAGTCCCCGACACCGTTCGCACGCTTGAAGAAACTGACCGAGATCACCTGCGAGCGCACGCTCGTGCCGCCCTTGTACGCATTCAAAGGAGAGGCCGGATTGGTAGGATTCCAGAGCGCGTACCAGGCCTGGTTGCGTTGGGCCGTATGGAATGCCCCGCACTCTTCATAGTCACTCTCGGCGGTGGCGTAGTTAAACCGCTCGCATACCGTCACGTAGTGAGTCAGTAGATACCGCGTAACGGCTTCCGGCACCCCGCTTTGCCCGGAATACACCGGGACGACGTCCACAACCCCCGTGGCGTTATCGACGCGCACCACAAAAGGTTCCACGCGCTTTAGCGGCATGAGGAGCATCAAAGCTCCCGCCAATACAAGCGTCGCGATCCAGCCTGCGCCTGCGACGCTTAAGGCCAGACGGACGGTGCGGCGGCCCTGCGCCGCGCGATCCGCATCCCACGATGCGGCTTCGGCGAAGTACCCTTTCAGTTCTGGATCGGCCTTCATGGGTGGACAGTCCCTGAGGATGTCACCCGTGCCGGGGCGTTGATGGGCCGTAAATGCCCCTCACAGTCCACCCGGATGGGGTGCGAGCTGCAGCCCGCAAGAATGAATGCGAGAACGCTGACCTTAAGAATGTTCATGGCTCTCAGGCACTCCTTCTGACTTGGTTGTCCCGCTTGAATCCCATCGCTGCGGCACGGAAGACGCCTCGTCGCACGCGATAGCCGGCCTGGCGACTCAAGGGATCCCAGCGGTTCGTCTGGCCATCGACCAGGCCGCGCGCAAACTGTCCCGTGCTGCGCACGGCACCGCCAAAGCCCCAGGCGAGCGCCGCGCTGACCACGCCGAAGCTGCTCAAGGCGAGCCCACTCGCAAGTCCCGCCGCCATCGGCATGACCTGGCGCATCACGAGAAACGTGAGACCCGCCGCCATGCACACGCGCACGGCGTTCGCGATCTGAATACCCCCACCCGTGCTGACCGCCTGCTGCGCCGAAACCGTGACGACGCGCAGCATCAGCGCTGCGACCAGGACGGTGAGGATCGTGATGAATGCGTAGTTCGCCAGCTGCGCAAGCCACGCTTCGAAGAAGCGCTTGGTAGAGGCAAAGAGGAGCAGCGCGACAAAGAGCGGGCCAAGGGCCAGGAGCACCGAGAGCGCGATGCGCGAGAGCGCCAGGAGGAAGATCGTATAGATCGCGGTCAGTCCGACAATCAGGTAGACCCCGAACCCAGCAAGGTAGTAAGCGAAATTCCCATCCAGGATCCCACCCTTCTGGATCAGGAGATTGGCCGCATCCCCTCCGTCGAAGATGATCTGATCGACGATCCCGACCGAGTCAAACGCCCCGACCACGACGGCTGCGAGCTGCGCGGGGGCGTTAAAGAACGTATCGACAATGAGGCTGTTGTAGAGCCACAGCTGAAGCGCACAACCCAAGATGACGGCGAGGGTGATGATCCGTTTGACCCCACCGATAAAGGGTTCCTCGATCTGCCCGGTCAGCTCGAGATACCCCCAGACCATGACGTAGATGACCCCGAGAGTGACGATCGCCGGCTCCAGCGCCCCCGCGATCCGCGCCGTGTTGTCCCCGATGTAGCCCACGAGGAGCGTATTGAGCCAGGCACTGAATTCGGCGAAGAACCCCATGGCCGTGCGCTCTTAAAGTCCCATCGCGGGCAACTGGCGCAGCGAGCCCTGGTCCGTGAGGGCCTGCTCGCGCACCCGCTGGGCTCTAGCCCATTCCTCGGACTGCGCGATCTGGTAGAGCACCTGTACCTTCGTGCTCTCGTTCTGCAGCATCCCTTGCTCGGCGGCGATCCGGGCATTCAGGTCCAGGGCTCCCTTTTGATCCGTGGCGCTGCCGATCGCACCGATCAGTTGCTGTAAGGATGCAAACCGATCGCTGGAATTGGCGAGTGCCGCCCGTGAGGTCGCCTGCAACAAGGCTGCCAACCGGCGAGCTGAAGTGAGCTGCGCTTGTTCTGCCGCGGAAAGGCTCGCGAATTGCGCCGGCGTGAGCAACGCGTTCGAAGTGACGATATTCAGAACATCGCCTGCCAGCGCCGGGAAGCTTCCCGAGGAGCCCGACAGCACCTGCGACACCTGTGTCCAGTCCGTCGGCAGGTAGTTGCGCACCGTGCCGCTTAAGAGCAGCTGCATGCCGCGCGGACCGGTCATGGCGGCGTATTCGCTCTGCGCCTGAGCGAGCTGACTCTTGGCGGTCGCCACCTGCTGCTGGAGCTGCTGAACCTCTTGCACCAGCTGCGCAATGGATGCGACATCGATCACGGCGAACTGCGCGTGGGCCGGACGCACGGCGCCCAAGGCGGACAGCGCCAGCAGGCACAAAGTGAAAGTCATTCTAGAAACCATGAGGCACCTCTTGCGGTTGAGTGCAGGGCGCTGAAGGCAGCACCTGTGCGTAGAAATCGGGTAACCAGGCTTTCGGTTGGGGTCCGTGACGCCCGATCAGCTGATGCAGGACGTCTACGGCGCTGCGACGTCCAGAAATGACCGCGAGTTCCGCGTCAAAGCCCTTCAGGTCGAGCTCGCACACGACGCTCTGGTGACCTTGTTTTACGAGGAAGCGACGCGAGCCGGGCTCGAGCTCCTCCTTGACGAGATGGAACTCGCGCTCGGTCAGGCCAAAGCCTTCCCGATAGTCCTGAGCGTTCGCATCCGCGTTGGGGAAGAAGACCTTGGTTGGCGTCTGCTCGATGATCGTGCGGCTGATGGGGCTGCTTAAGACATCGCTCGCACTTTGGGTGGCGAGCGCCATGACGCCATTTAACTTCCGCCAGGTCTTAGGTCCGTCTTTAGCGAAGGACTCGAAGGCCGGATCCGCGAGCAGCCGCCAGAATTCATCCATCCAGCACACGAGCCGCTGGCCGTTCAGGAGCTGGCGCACCAGGTGAAAGAGGTACAGCGTGACGGGGGTGCGGGTGATCTCGTGATCGAGAAAGTCCGTAACGTCAAACCCCACGATGGCGCTTCGCGGCAAGTCGCGGAACCACGACATCGTCGGCGTTATCGAAGACCCAGGCGTAGTCCCCGCCGGCCGCCTCGCACCAGGGCGTCAGTCTTGCGTACAACCCTTCGGAATCCGTGGCATCGAGGAACTCCATGAGGCGCGAGAGCCGTCGCGCGGAGAGATCCAGTGCCAAAGTTCCGCGCAAGGCCTGATCCAGATCTGCCTGTTGGCGGACCGTGAGCGCGCCGGTCACCGGCCGAACGAGCACCCGCAGCCAGCTCTTCAGGAACTCCAGGTTGAGAGGCGTAGCTGGGAGCTTTAAGGGGTTGAAGCCCGTGGGCTCGCCGTTCTTCAATGGGCAGTACTCTCCGCCCAGCGCACGGACCAGGATTTCAAGTCCCCGGTCTTTATCGAAGATCACCTGGGCTGCGCCCTGCCGGCTGAGCATCGCGACCAGGAAGCCGATGAAGACGGTCTTCCCGGAGCCGGTCGGGCCGCAGATCAGGGTATGTCCTGTGTCCTTGCGCGACCCGCCTTCCGGATCCGTCGGGTCACTGGCATGGAGTGAAAAGTGAAAGGCTGAGCGGGCGCTCGTCACGAGCACCGTGAGTGCCTCCCCCCAGTGGTTCCCCACCGCGCGTCCTGCCGGGTAGTTGTGAAAGGGAACCATGGCGGCGAAGTTGCGCGACGGTCATCGGCGGCCTTGCGCGGCCGCATCGGAAAGTTCCCGGGCAGTTGCGCCCAGAACGCGGCTTCCAGTGCCAGATCCTCACGCGCAACTGTCATGCCGGTATCAGCGAGGCGCGCGCGGGCGAGCGCGACATGGTCACTCACGGCTTTTGATCGGCGCTCGTTCGCCTCTTCGCTCTCTTCTACCCAGGAGCGCGCCCTGGCGAGGAGCGGCGGATCATCCGCCATCACCTGGAGTGAGAAGTGATGATCGCCGATCACGAACTCGTTGCTGGTCAGTGCGTCGAGTGCGTCTTTCAGCTCTTCGGCCTGGGAGACCGCAAAGTCCCCGGCGTTCACCATCCGATTGAACTGGCGCTGCAGGAGCGCCTGCCCCGAGCCCTTGGTCAGGAAGACGAAGGACTGGGTGAGTACGAAGGGGAACGGCACCGAGAGCAGCTCATCAAACATGCCGACGTGTGTGGGCGTCGGGTATTCCTTGATGCCCAGCATCGCGCCCGCCCGTGTGCCGGCCGGTAAGCGATACTCCAGCGCTTCGGTCCCAAAGAAGACGCGGGAGGTGCTGAGCACCTCGTTGATCGGGGCCCCTGGCAGTGGCACCTCGCGGAAGTCCCCATTAATAAGAGTAGAAAATAAGTTAAGTGGTCCGGAATAGGCTCTCCCCGCCTTGGCATAGAGGCCGAGCACTTCCGGCTCATAGCGGGATAGCGATGCCCGCACCGTCTCGCGAAGCTTCTCGCAGGCATCGAGGGCATCAGCCAGTTCATATCTGGATCCCGTCGTTTGCGTGTGGTTCAGGAGTCTTGACGCAAGCCCGCTCGCGAGGCCCGCGGTGGGGCGGTAGACGGTGCTCAGGTAAAGCTCATTGACCATGAGCTTCTGGTGGGCGAGTCGGCCGCGGTACTTGTGCTCCAGCGCTCCCGCGAAATGCGCATCGCCGCTCTTGATGGGGGTCATCTCCCGCCGGCGGATGACGTGCGCCCAGAGAGCCACCTGGGGGCTCGCGATGTTGCGCCACAGAACGTTCAGACGCTCGTGCCAGGTGTTGAGCGTCTCATCATCCGCGCACTCAAAGCTCGCACCCGCGAGGCGGAACACCTGCACATAGTCCCCAAAGCGGGTCTTCACAAGGTGCGGCGAGACGTGGGCCAGGTACGGGATGCGCTCGGCAGGCGAGGCTTCCCGGCGCAGCTGCGCCTCTTTGGGTAGGGCGTTCATCGCCGTCGGACTCCCGCGCATCGAAATCCAGCCAACGGCACGAAGGTCCGGCGCTGCCCACGCGCGCTCGGCAGGTCGAGCGTCAACGGTGTGTAGGTGCTCGCCTTCCACAACCGAGCGTTTGCGAGCAGCGCCGGGATTCGCGTGCGCCCCCAAAGGAGTAAGAGATCAAAAAAGCGTGCATCGCGCGCACACAGCAACGCGCAGATGCCGTGCACAGGTAAAGCCAGAGCCAGGGTCAGGAGGTTCTTCGTGAGAAGAAACACTTCCATCGTGAACACGCCGTTCACCAGGAGCGCGGAGTACGTCACCCCCCAGCGCATGGGCGGACGCGTTGCCCCGACAAAGAGCGGATCGGCGGTCAGTCCCGGGTTGGCCTCGCTCATGGGTCACCTAGACGGCGAACATGCCGCGCACCCAGGCCACGATCTGCGGCGCGCCAAAAGAGATCGCGATCCCTAAGATCGCCGCGATGCACCATCCCCAGGAAATGCGATTTGCCATCGCCATGCCGCCGAGGACCATGACGAGAATGACGGCCACGGGCGTCAGCCACGCGAGGATGTTCGTCTGGAGCGACGTGGCCCCCGTCATGAACGGTGAGGCCGCCTGGGCAAGCGCCAGATCCGGCAGCAGACACAGTGCTGCGAGGAGTACGAGCGTCCCGGTGGATCGATCGGTCGTGTGAGTGCGTGGAGTCATCGCGCTTCCCCTGTTGTTTGTGGTTGGAGAACGTGGATGACATGGCACCACGAAGCGCAGCGTGTGGGCAGAGGCGGTTTTCAGTGAATTTGCGCCAATACCTCACATTTTTTTGAGGCCAATTACCCGGCTAGACCCTCAATACTCCGGAAATTTTTAAAGTGCGCAGCGTCGTCTCACCCGCGCCCACCGATCACAGAAGTCGTTCAGCTGATTGAAATTTCGTGCGCACCGGTCCGGCAGAAAGCGATAGGCTCAGAGCCCTCTTCTCCCCTCTTGGGAGAGACCATTTGGCTCAGTACGAAGGACAGATCGAATTTTCGGGAATGGCGGCCCGTGTGGGACTCGCCCTGGCACGCGCTACCTGGACGACGGTTCGCCTCCCGATCCTTGCGCTGCTGGTGATCCTCGAGCCTGTGGTTCGAGTAGTTCTCGCCGGATTCGCGCTCTTGATGACGCTTACGGCGCTTTTATTCGCATGTCTGCGGCCGCTCTCGGCATTCCCTTTCTGGGGCATGCTCTGCGTGGCGATCGCATCGGTCGGGATCCTGGCGCTGTACTACGCCTTCGTCCGCCTGTTCTCAGCCTGAGTTCACGTGCACAGCTTCAGGAAAGAGATCGGGCTGGATGACCCTCGCTTCCTCCCCCTCATCAGCCTCCACGATCGGCTCCTCAATGAGCACGTCCCCCCTCTTGCGCGCGCGGTCGTCCCGCTGGCAATGGACGCAGACCCGACGGTGGAGGGACAACTGGTCCATGAGGATCAACGCATGGCAGCCGGTGCAATGATCCAGGTGCCATCGCGTGCCTTCGGCGAGGGCATAGACGAGGAGCACTGCCTGCTCAAAGGAGAGTCGGGCCGAGGGTACGACTTCCCGAAACAGCTCCAGCGCAAAGCACAGGCGCTCCCCGTTGGTGATGCTCGGCAGCCGCTCACGCGGGTTCGCAATCGGCTGATCCGGGATCACGCCGAGTACCCGGAGCAGTCCCGCCAGCGCCGCGAGTTCACTGCGCAACCCGGGATTGGTCAAGAGCAGGCCCAACTGGCTCGGAGACGGACCGCGGTGACGCTCGGTCTCCCGAGCGGATGGCTGGCGCCGGTGAGACTTCGAGAGATTGCGCACGCGCTCGGCGGAGATCCCGGTCCAGGTCACAATCGTGTGCGTCCGCGCTTCGAAGCGCAGCATCCGAAGCGCCAGGTTGAAGCTACGGAAGTCGCGACTGTATCGATCGTCCGAGACTCGCATGGCGTGCCTTCTTGTCCGAAAGTCACCGCGAACGCTTGCGACGAGAAACGACATGATCGATGCGCGTCGAGGCAGCGTCTTCGAAGCGATAGATGCCGACGCCGATTCGAATCGTGGGTTCACCACTGTTCCGAGCCTTCTCCTGGCGATGCATGTCAACGTCCAGGTGCTGCAGCAATTTATTGGCGCGCACCCGCAGACGTTGATCAAATCCGGCCCTGGCACTTACGGGAAAGCGGGGGTTCTCCGCGAACGCTTCAAACCAACCGGACCGGCGTCGCTTGGGCTGCCGGTTGTGCTCTAAGCTTCGCAGCATCCCCAAAAGGCTGCGTAATCTCTGGAAGTCGGCCGTACCGCCGCGCAGGAACAGCATCCGATCGCGCGGCACGTAGCGCTTTCCGATGCGTCGCAACGAGCCGTGCCGTAAGAGGTACCTCAGCACCTCAGCGGCCTCGAGTTTGCGATCGACCTGACGCGTCAAAGCCTCAAGGGACGCCGTGGTACCTCGCAGCGGTAACGGGTGGGGGTCGCCTCTGGGATCCAGATAGACGGGGTCGGAGAACCAGAGTGTCAGAACGTGTGCCGCATCATCCACTTCGCGCTGCGCCGCCACTGCCTTTGGCGCCCAGGACTTCGGCACCCGCCGGCACGCTCGGGCCATCTCACGGTGAATGTCCTCGGAGGTCACGCCGCAGCGCGCAAGGACTCTTACGAAGCGCTCCACGGCCTCACGTGGACGTGGATCGAGCGTCGACGAGGGAGCGCCTCGAATTCTGCGCCGCGTGGTTCGTTTCGAGGACGCGCCGCGCACTTAGGGGCCTCTCTTCCGAATTGCCCTGCCGCTCCGCCGCCCACGGACTCGGGAGCGACGTCCGATTCGCGGCTGGGAAATTGGCTCCTCGAACGCAAAGATCCCGACACCGAGTCGCACGCGCGCTCCCGGCAAGTTCTTCGCCTCCTGGCGGCGCATGTCGCCATCGAGCCCCCACAATACGTGTGCGGCCTGAGACTTCAGGCGCCGGTGAAAGGCCGGCAACGCGCTCACTGGAAAGTTTGGATTCAGAGCCGTGCGTTCCAGGATCGCGAACTTCTTCGACCCAGAGACATTGCGCTCGACTGTCCGCAGCATTCCCAGAAGCGCAGTGAGGCCGTGAACGTGCCCGCTACCACCCGGATACGAGAAGTACCGATCAGTGGGCAGGTATTGGCGCCCTCGTCTTCGCACTCCCTGGGTGCGCATCAAGGAGCGCGTTACCCGGGTCGGATCTTCGTCGGGCAGCACACGCTCTATCAGCGTCGAGAGGGAAGGACCGCGACCGCGCAAGGCGAGCGCGATCGGCCGTCCCCGGTTATCCAGATACTGTGGATCCGCATGCCAAAGCGCAATGATTTCCGGGAGGTCGGCAAAATAAGCGAGCTGATTGGGATCCCAGCGGTGCTGGGGTTCTTTGAGAGCGCCGCAGATGCCGCGGAACTCGCGTACGAGCTGCCTGGGAGAGTGTCCGCTGTGAACCAAGATTCGGGCCATGCGCTCCAGAAACTCACGCGAGTAGGCGGTCTCCGTGACGGCGTGTGTCAGGGTCCTCGCGCGACTCGTTGCGCCCATGACTGCTGCCTACCGCTTTCTGCGCGCAGGACGGCGCGCGGTGCGCTGGGCGGCCTTTCTGCCCCGGCTGGGATTGGTCCCCTCATCCTCGGAGGGCCCTGCCGTGTGCTCCTCAGGCGAAGTCTCAAAAATATAGAGCGCCAATCCCAACGAAGCCGCTCCCGTGTCACTCGGGCTGCCCGGTAGGGTGGCTTTCGGATCATTCAGCGCGTCGTCGAATGAGTCGGCGAGGACCGCGGCGTGCTGCTCCAGGTCTCGCGCCAGCATCGGCACATAGCGCGGATCCAGCTGCGCGTTCACGATGCGGCGGACGTAGCGTGGACGTGACGGATATTTCAGGTTATGCAGCAGCGTCTCGCAATGCTCGTTCAGTTGCTCTCCGACGGCCGCGATGCCGTCCGGGGTCCAGCGCACCGTGGCATAAGAGCGGCTCACGGCCTGAAGCCGTCCATCGGGGAGTCTTCGGATCGCCTTTACGCGCAGCAGCTCATCGCGAATCGTCGCCACGAGCCAGCGCTCTCCGCTGTAGCGCTCAACGAGCGCGGCAAAGGAACGACGGCCCCCACGAATCGGCAGAACGGCGGGACTTCCCGAGTCATCGTGAAAGCTCGGGTCGTTCCACCAGCCGGAGAGCACCCGCTCTGCTCGTTGTCGGCCCCGCTCATGGGGCCGATCGGCCGCGCCCGAGGCCAAGATGCTGGCGACTTCCCCTCGAGTAAGTCCCGTGATGACCGCGATGCGCGAGACGTTGGGCCGTTTGGGTTCCGCACCCGAGGCGAGCCCCTGCTCGCGGGCGGCGCGCACATACGCGACCTTCACCAGGGGGAGGAAGTCGGCCACCCCAATCCCCGCTTCCAGAAGCCACTTGACGAGCGGGTGGAGCAAGCGCAGCAGCGCCGCCTGAATCGCACTCTTGAGCGTTTCACTCATTGATTTGAGCCTTGCGCGGGCACCGTTGACCAGAATTTGCCCGGCGCCTGTCGATATGATATTTATTCTACAATTATTGTAGTTAATAATACAACATAAATAAATCGCAGAATCCACGCGCAGAGCGGGACCTAAGACCACTCACGGACTTGAGTGACCGGCGCGACCATCAGCATGAAAAGCACACCCAAGCGGGCGCAGGTACCCAAGAACGGCGGCATCGACGCAAGGCTCGAGCCAGACACCGGATACAGCATTGCATCGTTCCTGAACGAACTCGAAGCGGCCCGCAAACGCATCCTCCAGCCGCTGAAGCACGCCAACGAGCGCTGCATCGAAATGCTCGTGCAGGCCGCACGTGACAACGACAAACGTGCCCACCCCCTCGTCACTCAGCTGCGCGAAGTGCTCACTCGTCTAACGCCGGAGAACCGTGCACGCGCCGCGGGAAAGCCGTTTCTCCTGGTTGATTTTCAATTTGGAAACGACGCGTGGTGGCAGGAGCTGAAGAGCCACCCCGCCCGGCCGTCGCCTCCACCCAGCGGCCCAGGCCACTTTCCGCGCACCTCCGCGGTCCACCTTGGGCGGGCGACACTGATGCTCGCTTGGCATAGCGTGCGAGCCGACGTCAACGCCAGCTGTTTGCTGGGGATCAGCGCTGGCGTTGCGGCAACACTTGCCAGCTTTTCGCTCACGGATCTCGATCGAATCGCGGAGCGCCGGTTTCGAAACGTGCGACCGCGCTGGGAGGATCGTCCGATCGTCTGGCGCCAATTGCTGCTTAGCGCGAGCACCCCGGACGCGCGTCAGGTGCGCGACGCCCACTTGCGCGCGCTTCAGTTACTGACTGGTGAGCTCATCACGGCGCGCTCGAATGTGTGAATCGCTCGAATGCGTTTAGTCGCTCGCGAGGTAGGCACCCTAGGAAATCCCGGACACATCCATGGAGTCTGCCGCTGCAGTGCAATACGGAGTATTGAGGGGCCTGAGCCCAATACTTCGTAGGACTCGACGCAACGGCTGCGCCTGCGCAGAGGACTTTGTGAGGTATTGGCCCAAATTCCCTAAATACCCCGGATGCCATTTCTATCCGCGCGCGCTGATCATAGGGAAGCCAGGGTTCCAACGCTCGAGGTGTCAGGACAATGAGACTTTTAAGGATTGCCGAGGTCGTACACGCCACGGGGCTCTCGCGAATGACGATCTACCGCCTTGAGCGGGCTGGCGAGTTTCCGGCTCGGCGCAGGCTCGGTCGCAACTCTGTGGCTTGGCTGGACAACGACATCAGCGCGTGGATTGATTCTCGACCAGCGATAACACGCCTCTCGCACAGACTAGCTCACACGCGTCTAGATGCTGGTTCACGACCACGTTAGATTTTCCTCCGCTGCGCACTCTTCGGAAACGCCATCCGATTTTCGGCAGTGTTTGTTGGCACTAAGATGTCGGGCCAACCGCCAGGAGCCGGACTTTGAAATCGG